>NZ_CP154443.1:0-4274934 GCF_039519175.1 Bacillus atrophaeus
TCCTTCTAAAAGATTGTTGCAATTTTCATCCTCTGAACAATAAGCGCAATTTTTGCTTTGCTGAGCATATTCATAAAGCTTATTTAAGCTGCGTTCAATCATGCTTTGACTGATATCGCCATGCTCTTTTAAAAAAGCTTGTACGTCTTGGTCCTTCATTACTTTTTCTTTCATTTGTTCCAGGCGCTTCTGGAAATCCGGTCTGCCTGTTACTCCTTGCAGGGAACGGCTGATTGGTTCCATGTATCAATTCACCCCGCTTCTCTGTCTCTAATAGGCAGAGTATTTTTTGAGTTTCTTCATTTCTTCCATCATTTTCTTCTTTTGTTCTTCCAGATCATTTTGGCTTAACTGCTGTTGTCCATCAGCAGATTTCGGCTTCTCTGTTTTGTCTTTCAGCCAGTCAGGGAGCTTTTCTTCGCGTATAACTTTCTTGTTTCTGTTAGATGGCTGATTTGCTTTTCCGTCTGCCCATTCTAAATACTGGCGATGCTCTTCTATTGCAAGTTTCATCGCTTCTCTAACTGTTTTCACTTTTTTACGGGCCCAGTGTGAAGCGATTTTCTGGATATAATTTTTTGACAGCTTCATATCAGTTTTGAGCATAACATAATAAATTAAAACATTTGTTACACCTGGCTCAAGTTTCTGTTCGAACATTATATCTTCAATAATTTTCAAATCAGCTTTAGACGGCTCTGTCCCGTCCCCGATATCTTGAAGAAGCTTTCTCGGAGAAATCATTTCAAGCTGTGCAATGAGCGTGCCGTCCAATGAGTCCTGTTCTGCCTGTTTTTCGCCTTCACGCAGGCGCACCGGCTGTGTCTTGTCGATCAAGTCCGGCAGCTGTCCGTTCCGCTCAATCTGATACCAATCGCTCGCCGCTTTTCTCAAGGCTTCGGTTGTAATGACATCCTGTTCATTAATGGCGCTCATGACAACATTTTGCATCTGCAAAGGATCAATTCCATAAAGATATGACAGCTTCTTAATAGATTCACGCACCAGCTTTGTGATGGATTTCCGAGGGATCATTGTTTCTGAAAGCCCTGCTAAAAACAGGTCAAAATCAAACACGTCCTCTGTTACGGTATAAGAGGGCGCTTGTCCGACAGATGTATATTCCTCGCCTTGAGGAAGCTCCATCGTTTCCGCCATGTCGGCCGAAAGCTTCCATTCACTCGGCTGCAAGGCTTCAAACGCATGGTTGAACGGGCGTGTAATCTCCTTCGCCTCCTCTGGGACAGACGGATGAGCGAAAAATTGTTTCAATTGCTGATACGTCGTTTTGCCGACTCTGTTATATAAAAAAACGTTCAGCATTCCATCTTCAAAAAACTCATCCGGCCTGAGGGGAGGAAGCAGCTCATATATAAACATCCGCTCTTGATCAGCCTCTTTTACGTATACCTTTAATAATCCGATCCCTTCAAGTTTCCCTTGCTCTTGATGGATTTTCTTTAAATTCGACTGCGTAATCCCCATCAGCTGCCTGTGAGTGGATTCGGTTCCCCACAGACGGTTTTGTTCAAGCTCTCCCCACAATGTCATATATAGAGAATATGCAAAAGGGCCGATTAAGGGCTGATACAGTTGTGTAATGATTTGTCTGTCAATGTCCTGCAGCATGGAACGGCTTTTCACCATATAAGGGTCTACAGGCAATACATCTTTCCAATAGTCAGCCATACATTCTCAAACCTTCCGAATTGTTTCTACTTCTCATTTTACACCGTTTCTCATATCTATCAAATGCCAAATTTGCTCATGAGAAAAGAGCTAGAAGATTCCTTTTAGCTCTTAGCGCTCTTTCTTTATTAAATCTTTTAATTCATCAATAAATACATTAATGTCTTTAAACTGGCGGTATACAGACGCGAATCGGACATAGGCGACTTCATCAACCTTAGCCAGCCTGTCCATCACCATTTCCCCGACAAGTTCGCTTTTCACTTCAGAGACGCCTTGGTTTCTCAGTTCTTTTTCAATATCAAAGCACATATCTTCAAGGATTTTCAAAGGAACCGGTCTTTTTTCACAGGCTTTAATTAAACCGCGCAGCATTTTTTCCCGGCTGAATTCTTCGCGTAAGCCCTCTTTTTTCACGACGATAAGCGGAATCTCTTCTACCTTTTCAAAAGTTGTAAAACGGTAATGGCAAGATTCACACTCCCGCCTTCTGCGAATTGATTTTCCATCGTCCACAGGCCGCGAGTCAAGAACGCGCGTGCCGTTATGCTGGCATGAAGGACATTTCAATATAATCAGCTCCCATCTATTTCGTTGCTATGATGTCTGTTCGGCAGCTTCCGGCTAAAATGTCGTAATAGATGATGACGATTGCCCAATCTGTCGGGAGAGCCGTTTGTGCGGGCTGGTTCGGACACCCGCCTTGCTATCAATGATTATTCCCTTTCTTATTTTACAAAAAAAACGGAAAAAGAAAAAGCTGACTGCCATTATTTGCTTTACAAATATAAAAGGAGCGTAAGCTAAAAAGCGCGTAATGGCTTTTTAACTCCAGCTCCCTTTGTGTACGTGTTTAAAATTATAATACTTTGGCTTGAGCCTGTTTAATTTGAACAGGTCCCATTCCTCTTGGTATTTCAATGTTTTCTCTTGTATCAGCATGCAATGCCTCTGCAATGTAGTCAGCAGCGACATTAGGATCTAAGTCTCCACAAGTATAAACATCAATGCTCGCATATCCGTGCTCAGGAAAACTGTGAATCGTTAAATGTGATTCAGAAATAATAACGACTCCGCTTACGCCCTGCGGTGCAAATTTGTGAAATGCAACCTCGCGCACCTCAGCTCCTGATTTTAAAGCAGCATTTACAAACGTTTTTTCAATAAAATCCATGTCATTCAGCTTATCAAAATCGCATCCCCATAGCTCGGAGATAACGTGACGCCCCATTGTTTCCATAGTCATGGACCCCCCTTAACAAGAATTAAAAAGTGAAATTCCAACAACTGGGTCGGCTATTTACCACGGGGGAAAGTTAGTCCGGAGAGGTCCTAACCCTTTAAGTAATCCCGAAACAGTCTCGAGCAAGAAGTTCACGAAAAATAGTATACTTCGTTTAAGTCTATTTTGCAAGGCGAGTTTTTTCAAAATTGCAGGTAAGGGTTTTTGTTAATGAGTGCCCATGACTTTATTTTATACAGCTGAAGGGTGTTTCATTCTCGCGGCAACATGGCGGATGAGATCGACAACCCTGCAGGAATAGCCCCATTCATTATCATACCACGCGAGAACCTTTACTTTACGGTCCTCCATCACCATCGTCGTCAGTCCGTCAATGACCGCAGAATGTGAATTTGTATTATAATCAGAGGAAACAAGCGGTTCATCTGAATAATCAAGCACACCGTACATTGAACTTCTTGCTGCCTGCCTGAAAGCTTCATTCACTTCTTCAGCCGTTACATCTGTTTTTAGATCGACAACAAGATCAACTAATGACACATTCGGAACCGGCACACGCAAAGCGAGCCCGTGCAGCTTTCCTTTCAGGTGCGGCATCACTAATGACAGCGCCTTGGCAGCGCCCGTGGTCGTCGGAATGATGGATTCTCCGCAAGCTCTGGCACGGCGCAAATCCTTATGCGGGTTATCAATATTTTTTTGGTCATTCGTATATGCATGGACGGTTGTCATTAAACCGCTCTCGATGCCGAACTCGTCATCAAGCACTTTGACAACAGGAGCCAGGCAATTCGTTGTACATGAGGCATTGGAGATGATGACATGCTCCTCTGCATCGAATTGATCCTCATTAACGCCCATCACAATGGTAACGTCTTCATTTTTTCCCGGAGCAGTTAAAATGACTTTTTTTGCGCCGGCTTCTATGTGGCTCATCGCCTTTTCTTTTGCATTAAACTTCCCTGTTGCCTCTACCACGATATCGATATCATATTCTTTCCAAGGAAGCTTGTGCGGGTCTCTGCTGTTTAATAAAAGCACTTTTTTGCCATTCACAATAAGACTGTTTTCCGCAGCTATTACTTCTTTTTCGTACCGTCCGTGAGTCGTGTCATACTTTATTAAATGGGCCAGCGTTTCTGCGGAGTAACTCGCATTAATTGCCACCACTTGAATTTGATCATCTAACATTGCTTTTCTGAATACCATTCTTCCGATGCGTCCAAACCCGTTAATTGCTACTTTCACCTTCATAAGGTCACCCCTCATCAATTATGTCATTCTAATTTGTTGTTATCTGAAATTAGTATAACACATTAAAGCTTTTTTGCCAGTACATCTTGATAAAAATCAACGATTGTCATGATAATTTATGATGTACAGTGGGCTTTTTTGCATCCTAAATTAATTTTTATTGTGAATCCGCTTAAAAATCAGACCGGACATGGCATCAAAAAAAGAGCAGACATAAGATTCTGCTCCTTTTTTGATGTTCCGGTATTTTTTAAAGTTCCTGTTTTAATTTATCATTCAATACGCTCTCTTCTAAAACAGAAAAGGTATCGCCATATACTTTTGTGATATGTTTTGCTCCCCACGCACAAAGAGAATCTAAAATACTTTCCAGACTTCTCCCATAATCACTCAGTTCATATTCGACTTTAGGAGGAACTTGATTGTATACGATCCGGTTGATCACTCCGTCCGATTCTAACTCGCGCAGCTGCTGAGTCAGCATTTTCTGCGTAATATCCGGCATAAGTCGTTTTAATTCACTTGTTCGTTTTTTGCCATGTGTGAGATGGCAAAGGATTACACATTTCCATTTCCCTCCTATCACTTCCAGTGTCGCTTCTACTGAAATATTGTATTTTTTTTTCTGCATATTCAATTCATCCTCCTCTTCTATAGGAACAAAAAAGTACCTATAGCACTTTTAAGTACGTACTTTTCTTTAATGCGTATATCTCTCATAATAACATTTGCCGCTCGATATTGAACAAACTCTCATTATTTATATAGCTTGCTCGGCAGAATTTCAATCATACAGCACCTAATAGGAGGAGAGGAAAATGACTTTAAATAAAAAACGCAGCACACTCGCGCTTTTGGCGTTAGCCGTGAGTGCATTTGCCATCGGAACAACAGAATTTATCAGCGTTGGCCTTTTGCCGCTGATCGCGGATGATTTACACATCCCTGTCACGACAGCCGGTTTGACCGTTTCCCTCTATGCTTTAGGGGTCACATTCGGCGCGCCGATTCTGACATCCTTGACATCCAGAATGCCGCGGAAAACTTTATTAATTTGGATCATGTTGATTTTTATTGCCGGCAATACAATGGCGGCCAGCGCAACGAGTATTGGAGTTTTACTGGCCGCTCGGGTGATTTCGGCATTTTCACACGGTGTATTTATGTCAATCGGCTCCACGATCGCAGCGGATCTTGTACCTGCACATAAAAGAGCGAGTGCGATTTCGATTATGTTCACAGGACTTACCGTTGCAACCGTTACCGGGGTTCCTTTCGGGACATTTATCGGACAGCAATTCGGCTGGAGACTTGCATTTATTGTCATTATTGCAGTCGGCGTTATTGCTCTTGTCACAAACGGCATCCTTATTCCATCGGATTTGCGTAAAGGAACCCGTACAACGTTTCGCGACCAAATCAAGCTGGTGACCAATGGACGCTTGCTGCTTTTATTTATCATTACAGCATTAGGATATGGAGGAACCTTTGTTGTCTTTACTTATTTATCCCCATTGCTTCAGGAGGTAACTGGCTTTAAGGAAGGCACTGTAGCTTTTATTTTGCTTATTTATGGCATTGCCATTGCAATAGGCAACATGATTGGCGGAAAACTGTCTAACCGGAACCCGATTACTGCTCTATTTTATATGTTTATTGTGCAAGCTATTGTGCTTTTGGTTTTAACATTTACGGCTCCTTTTAAAATAGCGGGCCTCCTGACCATTATCTTTATGGGATTTTTGGCTTTTATGAATGTGCCTGGGCTCCAAGTATATGTAGTCATGCTGGCCGAGCGTTTCGTACCAAGCGCCGTCGATGTGGCGTCTGCCATTAATATTGCTGCTTTTAACGCAGGCATTGCGATTGGTTCATATTTAGGCGGAGTGATCACAGATTCGATTGGACTTATTCATACGGCATGGATCGGATCATTGATGGTTTTAGGAGCGGTGGGGCTGACAGGATACAGCCGCCTTCTCGAAAAACACGACCAAAGAAAAACAGTACAATAACTATCTTTGAAAGTAGGTGATACGCTTCTTTTTAGACCGGATTATTTTTAACTATCAAATACATGTAGCAAATTAAGGAGGAAATCAATAATGGCAACACATTTACAGGATACAGCAAAACTTCATAACGGAGTGAAAATGCCTTGGTTTGGCATCGGAGTTTTTAAAGTTGAGGAAGGTTCAGAGTTAGTGAATGCCGTCAAAACAGCCATTTCCCATGGCTACCGCAGCATTGATACAGCCGCGATTTACGGAAATGAAGAAGGCGTCGGAAAAGGAATACGTGAAGGGCTCAAAGAAGCCGGGATCTCAAGAGAGGACTTATTCGTCACATCAAAGATCTGGAACGCGGATTTAGGATATGAATCAGCCATCTCAGCATTTGAAGAAAGCTTAATAAAACTCGGATTAGACTATCTAGATTTATACTTGATTCACTGGCCCGTAGAAGGGAAATATAAAGATGCATGGAGAGCGCTTGAAACCCTTTATAAAGAAGGACGGATTAAAGCGATCGGAGTAAGCAATTTCCAAATTCATCATCTGGAAGAATTGATGAAAGATGCTGAAATCAAACCGATGGTCAACCAGGTGGAGTACCATCCGCGGTTAACCCAAAAAGAACTGCAGGCATTTTGCCTGACTCACGGAATTCAGCTTGAAGCATGGTCTCCTTTAATGCAGGGCCAATTGCTGGATCACCCCGTGCTGAAAGAAATTGCACATCAATATAACAAATCTGTTGCACAAATCATTTTGCGCTGGGATCTGCAAAACGGTGTCATCACCATTCCCAAGTCAACAAAAGCACACCGGATTTCAGAAAACGCAAACGTGTTTGATTTTGAATTAACAAATGAGGATATGAAACGAATTGATGAGCTGAATCAAAATGAACGAGTCGGTCCGGACCCAGACAATTTTGATTTCTAATATAAAAAAAGAAACACCGTTCAGAAAAGATGAACGGTGTTTCTTTATGACCAGCCAGAGATGATGTCATCGAGCCGGCGTTTTGTTTGCTCTAAACTGCCGCTGTTATCAATGATCTTGTCGGCACGTTTGATTTTATCTGCTAACGGCATTTGTGAGTTAATCCGGCTCAAGGCTTCTTCCTCTGTTAGCTGATTTCGCTCTTTCAGCCTTTTGAGCTGAAGCGCTTCTGGTACACTTACGACCAGCACCTTGTCTACCAAATGCTCCAGCTTGCTTTCAAACAGCAAGGGAATGTCTAATACGACGAACGGCTCGTTATTTGATACTCCCAAATCCCGTTTGCTAATCATTTCCGCTCTTACAGCGGGATGCACAATTCCGTTTAATGTAAGGCGTTTTTCTTCATTATTAAATATAATGGCCCCAAGCTTTCTTCGGTCTATGTCACCATTATCCAGCAGGATGTCTTCACCAAAAGCGTCAATGATTTGCCGGTAGGCCGGCATCCCTTTTTCAACCGCTTGTTTTGCAATGATATCCGCGTCTATAACAGTGATTCCTTTATTCTTCAGCATATTGGCAACCGTACTTTTGCCGCTTGCGATGCCTCCCGTTAAACCAATGACTAAGGTCAAGAACGCCACTCCTTTTTTACAGTTTCCACAGCCCGATCGTGATAAGCAAGAGCCCCGGCAAAAACGCCATTTTATCAATCCAGCTCCATTTTGATAACACATGGCCTGCATATATACCTATTGATACAAACAGCGAGCTCATGATTGCAACAGCAAAGCTCAAGGTGATAGGGGAAAATCCAAGAATTGCAGCGCCGATCCCCGCTCCGAAAGCGTCAATCGACAAGGCAAAGCCGAGCAGGAGCGCTTCTATTCCGTTAATGGTACCGGACCTGTCGATATCAGCGCTTGTCGGTTTCCTTAAAATGTGGATCACAATCCCCAATGACTTAACCTCTAGATTAAGTAAAGTTTTTTCGTGCAATAAGTAATCCTGTTCTTTTGTCGGCCTGAAAAATTGGTATAAGACCCATGCGCCGATTCCGACTAAAATCAGTCCGCCGAGTTTTTCTGTCACATACACGGGGAAAAACTTTGTGAGAAAGCCCCCGATCAACATAGACAAAAACATGACAGCGCCTGAACAGCAGGCAATCACGATAATGGCTTTCAACGGGATCTTCATTTTTCGCAAACCGTACGTAAATCCGACCGAAAAACTGTCCAAGCTGACTGCCAATGCCACTAGCAGCAAAGAAACCATTTGCATATCCGTTTCTCCCTTTCTGTTGGTGCGCGATAATCAGAGTCTTTTTTAAACCCCAGCATTTATTACATGGGCTCTTTATATATATGGGAAAGATGAAACATTCGTGTTATACAAACAAGAGTTTTCTTTCCTAAAAGACTTTGATCATTCACACCGCCAGCTTGAACAGTTAACCTTTATTGTTTCTGGCATTTGGCACAAAAGTGTGTGCCTCTTCCCCCGACGACGATTTTAGATATCATGGTACCGCACGTTTTGCATGGTTTGTCTTTTTTTCCATAAACAAAATGGCGGAGCTGAAACATTCCGATTTCACCTTGGGAATTTATATAAGAACGAACGGTGCTTCCTCCCGCATCAATGGCTTCTTGAAGCGTGTTCTTAATTTCCTCATGGAGCTTTTTGATTTTTTTTGCTGATAATTGGTTCGCTTTGGTCTCCGGGTGAATGCCCGCTCTAAAAAGCGCTTCATCTACATAAATGTTTCCGAGACCGACAACCGCCTTCTGGTCAAGCAGCGCGGTTTTCACGGCGCGGTTTGTTTTCATCAGCCGTTCTTTCAAATACGCGTCTGTAAATTCTTTGTCATCCGGTTCAGGGCCAAGCTGAGAAAGCGGCAGCTCTCTCATTTCCTCACCCGGATGAAATAAATGCATCGTTCCGAATTTCCGGACGTCGCGGTAGCGCAACTGGGTGCCGTCAGTCATCGTAAATACAACATGAACATGCTTATCGTCCGGGTCCTCCGCCTGGTGCAGCCCGTATTTTCCTTCCATTCGCAAATGCGAAACCATCACAAAGTGATCCAGATGAAAAAGTAAAAACTTTCCTCGTCTCCCGATGGATTGGATGGTTTCCCCTATTAAGTTTCGCGCAAATTCCTCCGGTTCGGCAGGCCTTTTAATAATATTCGGCCATCTGATTTCTACCGATTTGATCGTTTTTCCTCTCACAAGCCCGGTCAGAGTGCGCCGGACTGTTTCAACCTCTGGTAATTCCGGCACATCCATCACTTCCTTTATCTATTTGTTTATTTTGCATCGTACCAAGATGGGCCTGATGCGAAGTCTACTTTCAGCGGAACATCTAAGTTAAGAGCATGTTCCATCACTTCCGGCACAAGCTTTTCAAGCAATTTGATTTCTTCTTTCGGCGCTTCAAAAATCAATTCATCGTGCACTTGAAGCAAGAGCTTTGCCTTCAGCTGTTTTTCTTTCAGCTTAGCTGCCATATCAATCATTGCTTTTTTAATAATATCCGCGGCGCTTCCTTGAATCGGCGTGTTCATCGCCGTCCGTTCAGCAAAGCTTCTGAGATTGAAATTTCGGCTTGTCAGCTCAGGGATGTAGCGGCGGCGCTGCATAAGCGTCGTCACATAGCCCTTTTGCTTCGCTTCCTGAACTGATTCCTCCATGTATACTTTTACGCCTTTAAAGCTTTCCAGATAGCGCTCAATAAATGCCGCGGCCTCTTTGCGTGTAATGCCGAGATTTTGGGACAGCCCGTAATCACTGATGCCGTAGACAATGCCGAAGTTCACTGCTTTTGCCTGCCGTCTCATTGCGGGTGTCACTTCATCTTGGGCCACGTGGAACACATCCATCGCCGTTTTTGTATGGACATCCATATCATTTGTAAAGGCTTCGATTAAATTTTCATCCTTTGAGATGTGGGCCAGCACTCTTAGCTCAATCTGGGAATAATCAGCGGCAAATATCAGCCAGTCTTTCTCAGACGGGACAAAAGCCTGACGGATTTTGCGGCCTTCTTCCAGCCGAATCGGAATGTTTTGCAGGTTCGGATCGGTGGAGCTGAGCCGCCCTGTTTGCGTTAAAGCTTGATTAAAGCGTGTATGCACCTTATGCGAGTCTTTTCTGATGACCTTTAAAAGCCCTTCAATGTACGTGGATTGGAGCTTTCCGATTTGTCTGTACTGTAAAATATAGGACACGATGTCATGCTGGTCCGCAAGCTTTTCAAGCACGTCAGCAGAGGTTGAATAGCCGGTTTTTGTTTTTTTCACAACCGGAAGCCCGAGTTTTTCAAATAAAATGACGCCAAGCTGTTTCGGAGAATTAATATTAAACGGCTCTCCCGCAATTTCATGGATTTTTTCTTCATACTCCTTCAGCCTTGCGCCAAGTTCTTCTCCCATTCGCTCGAGCCGGCCCACGTCCACTTTTACACCGATTGACTCCATTTCTCCAAGAATCAATGCAAGCGGCAATTCAAGTTCTTCATACAGCTCAAGCTGATCGTTGTTTTCAAGCTCCTGGAGAAGCTTTTCACGAAGGCTGTCTACTGCCGCAGCCTTTCTGACAAGATGCATGGCAAGCTCATTTTCATCGGGAACCGCGCGTTTTGCCCCTTTTCCGTAAACGGCTTCATCGCTTGATACAATGTGTAAGCCATAATCCTTGGCAACGCTGGCGACGTCATCATACGTATTTGCCGGGTTGATGATATACGCCGCAAGAAGCGCGTCAAATTCTGCTCCTTTCAGTTCAATGCCCTGCCAGCGCAATGCGACTACCGAACGTTTGCTGTCAAATACCCATTTCTTCTGAGATTCGTCTTCCGCCCACTTTTTAAATATCTCTGACTTCACGGCAATTTCTTTAGGGATATAATAATGTCCCGTTTCATTGACGAGAGAAAAACCAAGAATCGGTGCTTCGTGGTAATTGTCGCCAATTTGTTCCACAACAAATGCAGACGGTGAAACGAGCATGCCGCTTGTCACTTCTTCGACCTTATGAATATCAACATCTTCAAACTCCTGCTGCTGTTCAGCTTCTCCGCTCTCTTCTCCGAGCCTTTCAAGCAGCGTATTAAAACCAAGATCTTTAAAAATAGAAATGACCTGTTCCCGATTAAAGCCGTCATAATCCAGTTCAGCAAGTGAAATGTCAATTGGCGCATCGGTCATGATCGTCGCCAGTTCCTTGCTCATAACGGCCTGATCTTTAAATTCCTCAAGCTTCTCCTTCAGTTTTTTGCCACTCACTTCGCCGATGGATTCGAGCAGTTTCTCAACGGAATGGAATTGCTTCAAAAGTTTAATGGCTGTTTTCTCTCCAACTCCCGGCACACCCGGAATGTTATCTGAGGAATCACCCATCAAGCCTTTCATATCAATGATTTGTTCAGGAGTAAGCCCGTATTTTTCTTCTACATGCTGAGGTGTATAAAATTCGACATCCGTAATTCCTTTTCTCGTAATAGCGACGGTTGTATGCTCTGTCGCAAGCTGTGTCAAATCTTTATCTCCTGAAAATATCTTCACTTCAAATCCGTCTTTTTCAGCAGACTTAGCAAGCGTGCCGATAATATCATCCGCTTCATACTGCTCAAGTTCATAGCGGCTGATTTGATAAGCGTCAAGCAGCTCGCGAATAAACGGCATTTGCTCCGACAGCTCCGGCGGTGTCTTTTGTCTGCCGCCTTTATATTCCTTAAATGTGCTGTGGCGGAACGTGGTTTTACCCGCGTCAAAGGCTACAAGCATATGTGTCGGCTTTTCGTCCTCCAGCATTTTCATTAAAATCATCGTGAAGCCGTATACCGCATTTGTGTGAATTCCTTTATCATTACTTAACAGCGGCAAGGCAAAAAATGCTCTGTATGCAAGGCTGTTTCCGTCTACAAGCACTAACTTTTTTCGTTCCGTCATTCATATATCCTCCTAAGAAGCGCAAGCTCCCTTTCATCTCAATTTGATAGTCTTTTGCTTCTCTTATTTTAACAAAGTTCAATTTGAAAGGAAAATGAGCGAACCTGGGGAGTAGACATAAAAAAGGACGGGAACACATATAGGTTCCCGCCGTCAAATTGGCTCCTTGGATGAAGGGGTTCTACTACATCCTAACAGCATAGGTTTAACAGTGCATGAAGATATTGTTAACACTTTGTAAAGATTGCCCAAGCTAATTGAGCGCCCGTTTCAGTACCACGATAAAAATCGTTCCCTGCCCCTGTTCGCTTTTTACTTCTATTTTGCCTTCATGGGCTTCTATCAAGTGCTTGACGATCGCAAGCCCGAGGCCGGTGCCTCCTGAATTCCTGCTTCTGTCTTTATCAACGCGATAAAAGCGCTCGAAGATTCGGGGAATTTCTTCTTTTTCAATCCCGATTCCCGTATCTGCGACTTCTATCTGAATATCCTCTTCTGCCAATTTTGCAGAAATGGTGACCGTTCCATGCTCAGGCGTGTAGGTCAGCGCATTGTTTGCCAGATTAAGAAAAACCTGCTTCAGCCTGTATACATCTCCTTGAACATAGAGAGGATCTTTCGGAATGTTCAGTTCAAATCGAATATCTTTTTCTGATGCCTTATGCTGAAGGAGCGTTTCAATCTCACCAAGCATTTTCGCCGCATCAAACGTCTCAACACTGAGCGTGAAGTTTTGCTGTTCAATTTTGGACAGATCCAGCAAATCTTGCACCAATGATTGAAGCCTCTCACTCTCCTTTAAAATAATAGAGAGGAATTCTAAAAGAGCTTCCCTGTCGTCCAATGCTCCGTCCAATAATGTTTCTGTAAAGCCTTTGATTGACGTAATCGGCGTTTTCAATTCATGTGAGACATTGGCAACGAAATCTTTTCTCATTTGCTCAAGTTTTTTTGTCTCCGTCATGTCATGAAAAACAAGAACGATTCCCTTCCATTCATCATCAGGCCCCATGATCGGAACGCCGTCCACTTCAAAATAACGTCTTTCAATATTGATCGGAAGCCTGAACAGTTTGCATTTTTTTGTTTCAGTCATGAAGATTTCTTCGACAAGCTGTATGATTTCCTCATGTTCAAATGCATCGTGGTAAAGGCGGCGGAGCAAGTGGTTTGGCTGGGTATGGAACTGCTTCGCATACGCCCTGTTTACAAGATTTATAAATCCTCTGCCGTCAATCAGTATCAAGCCTGATCCGATATTTTCAATGACAGTCAAAAGGCGGTCGCGCTGCATTTCTTGTGTTCTTGTCATCTCCATCAGATTGAACGCGAGGCTGTTCATCGCGCGTCCGAGCTTATCGGAGCGGCTTATGTATCCGCCGAATGTGCGGGCATCGTAATTTCCCTTAGACAGCTCTGTCGCCATTCCAGTCGCTGCTTCAATGGATTTTTTATAACGGGAGGTCATGCTGGTATAAAAGAATACAATAACAATAAAAGCGGTACACAGACTGGCTGCCAGCATGCCCCACATTTCCCCGCTGATGCCTGAGCTGCTTTCCGCCCGGGACGACAGCAAAACATAACCCGTTTTATTATCGGCGTTTGTCAGCGGCAGCCCGTAATAAAGTCTGGAAGCATCGTCAGATTTAACCAAAGTTCCTTTGTCTGCATGGAGATGGGTAATCACAGAAGAAACATTCGTGTTTTTGCCTGAACTGTATAACACGCGCCCTTCTTCATTCACCACCGCCGCGCTTACATCAAGCGCGCTGCCTGCTTCTTTAATTACTTTCTCGTTCTCTTTAGCTGTCAAATCTCCGGCATTAAGGAGAGAAGCCATGTATTTGGCTTCCTTTTCCATTTGGCCAGCTGCTTTTTCTTCATTAGCCGATTCGAAAAGCTGTTGTAAAAAAAGACCGAGTACACTAAACACCAAGATAATGAATACGGCGAGTACAGCAAAAAGACGCACACGGTAATTATTCATTCATTTTAGGCTCCTCCAGTTTATACCCCAATCCTCTGATCGTTTTGATATAGATGGGTTTTTTTGTATTTGTTTCGATTTTGTCGCGAAGGTGGCTGATATGCACATCAACAATCCGGGTATCTCCGGCAAAATCGTAATTCCACACAGCGCTGAGCAGCAAATCTCTAGTTAAAACTCTGCCCTTATGTTTTCCGAGATAGAGAAGCAGTTCAAATTCTTTCGGTGTCAGCTCAAGCTGGTTTGACTTAAAATAAGCTTCGTAATGGTCCGGGAGAATTTTAAGATCACCGATGATCAACTGGCCGTCCTTGACGTCATTCTGCCCGTCAAATGAGGGAGAAGCTATTTCAGAACGCCTTAAAATCGCCTTTACCCTGGCATTTACTTCTCTCGGGCTGAATGGCTTGGTCATATAATCATCAGCGCCAAGTTCAAGACCGAGCACTTTATCAAACTCTTCATCTTTAGCCGTCAGCATTAAAATAGGAAACATCAGCTTTTGCTGTCTCAACTGCTTACACACTTCGATCCCATCCAATTTAGGAAGCATGAGATCAAGCACAATTAAGTCAGGTTTTTCTGCCTCCGCCTGTTTTAAAGCTTCTTCACCGTCTGATGCGGTGACAACCTCGTAGCCCGACCGCTCCAAATTATACTGCAAAAGAGTAACGATAGATTCTTCATCATCCACAACTAAAATTTTTTTGCTCATGCTGTGCCTCCATTATCAAAATTCCCCGACATCCTATTTCTCTATTTTATGTCATCATAACACGTTTCATGATTTCATTTTAACGAATGGAAGCCGGTTCGACAATTCGCCTTTTTAATCATTTTGAAAAGAACACATCATATAGGATGGCACAAAAAAGACAGCGCTTACATTTTTGTATAAAAACAGGAAGGCTTCGTAACAAAGCCCTCCCTGTTATTATCTTAAGATAAAACTTTCATGACATTTTTAACAGATTCAGCAGATTTGTTCAACTGTGTTTTTTCGTAATCTGTTAATTCCAATTCAATAATCTGTTCAAGGCCGTTGCCCCCGACAATTGTCGGAACACCTAAGTATATGCCTTCATAGCCGTATTCTCCTTCGAGATAGGCAATAGTCGGCAATACACGGCGCTGGTCTTTTAAGATTGCTTCAATCATTTCTACAAGTGATGCGGCAGGAGCATAATATGCGCTTCCGTTTCCAAGCAGGTTGACGATTTCACCGCCGCCTTTTCTTGTCCGTTCTACGATTGCGTCAATCCGATCTTTCGGAATGAGTGTTTCTAACGGAATACCTCCGGCGTAAGAATAACGCACAAGCGGCACCATATCATCTCCGTGGCCTCCAAGAACAAATCCCGTTACATCTTTAACAGACAGATTCAATTCCTCAGCCACAAACGTTCTGAATCTTGCAGTATCCAGCACGCCTGATTGTCCGATGACGCGTTCTTTCGGGAATCCTGATTCTTTATACACGGCGTAAGTCATTGCATCAACCGGGTTTGTCAAAACGACAATGACACAGTCAGGAGAATGTTTTACGATATCACGCGTCACACTTCTCATGATTTTCTCATTCGTAGACACGAGATCATCCCGGCTCATCCCAGGTTTTCTGGCAATTCCCGCCGTAATGACTACAATGTCAGATCCGGCAGTGTCTTCATAGTTTGACGTTCCGGTAACTTTTGCATCAAACCCTTGCACAGGGCTTGCTTCTAACATGTCAAGCGCTTTTCCTTTAGTCGGATTTTCTAATTGCGGAATATCGACTAATACAACATCAGCCAATTCTTTTTGAGCCGTCAAAAATGCAGTTGTTGCACCGGTAAAACCGGCTCCGATTACAGATACTTTTTTACGCTTGTTCGCCATTTGCTTTTTCCCCTTTAACTTATAAGTTTAAGAATTAAGACAAGTTTTTGATTAATTCGTCAGCAAATTCCGAGCACTTCACTTCTGTGGCACCGTCCATTAATCTAGCAAAATCGTAAGTTACGACTTTAGATTCAATTGTTTTTTCAACGGATTGAACCACAAGATCAGCAGCTTCCTGCCATCCAAGGTGCTCAAGTAAAAGCACGCCTGAAAGAAGAACAGATGACGGGTTCACTTTATCAAGTCCCGCGTATTTAGGCGCCGTTCCGTGAGTTGCTTCGAAAATAGCGTGTCCTGTTTCGTAATTGATGTTAGCCCCAGGTGCGATACCGATTCCGCCGACTTGCGCTGCAAGTGCATCGGAAATGTAGTCGCCGTTTAAGTTCATTGTAGCTACCACATCAAATTCGCTTGGACGCGTTAAAATTTGTTGAAGGAAGATATCAGCAATGCTGTCTTTGATAATGATTTTGCCGGCAGCCTCAGCTTCGCTTTGCGCTTTGTTTGCTGCATCTTTCCCATCCTGTTCTACAATACGATCATATTCAGCCCATGTAAAGACTTTATCTCCAAATTCTTTTTCAGCCACTTCATAGCCCCAGTTTTTAAAGGCTCCTTCAGTGAACTTCATGATGTTGCCTTTATGGACCAATGTGACTGATTTGCGGTTTTGGTCAATTGCATATTGAATGGCCGCTCTTACAAGACGCTGTGTGCCTTCTTCCGAAACAGGCTTAATACCGATGCCTGATGTTTCAGGGAAACGGATTTTGTTGACACCAAGCTCAGTTTTTAAGAAGTTGATTAATTTTTCCACTTCTTCAGAGCCTTTTGCGTACTCGATTCCAGCGTAGATATCTTCCGTATTTTCACGGAAAATAACCATATCCGTATCTTGAGGGCGCTTAACAGGCGAAGGTACGCCGTTAAAGTATCTGACTGGACGAAGACATGTAAACAAGTCTAATTCCTGTCTGAGCGCTACGTTTAATGAACGGATTCCGCCGCCGATCGGAGTTGTAAGCGGGCCTTTAATAGCGATTAAATATTCGCGGATGTCTTCAAGCGTTTGGTTAGGCAGCCATTCACCCGTTTTGTTAAATGCTTTTTCACCTGCATAAACTTCTTTCCAAGTGATTTTCTTTTCGCCTTTATATGCTTTTTCTACAGCTGCTTCCAGAACTCTTGAAGCCGCTTTCCAAATATCAGGGCCGATGCCGTCACCTTCGATAAACGGGATAATCGGATTGTTCGGTACATTCAATACACCGTCAGTAACTGTAATTTTTTCAGCTTGTGCCACAAATATTACCTCCCAGTATGTAATTCATATTTAGAAAACATTTTATTTTTCTGATATAAAAAAACAAAATGATTTTTCTTAACATTCAATTAAAATTGTAAACCAAGATCACTGTTCCAAACAAGAGGCTAACTTCATTAAATCCAGCCAGCCCCCATTGGTTCTTTAGGCTCTTTCGTTAATCGGAATAAATTTTTGCTTGTCAGGGCCCGTATAATCTGCGCGCGGACGGATCAAGCGGTTGTTGTCATATTGCTCAAGAATATGCGCAAGCCATCCGGACATTCTGCTGACCGCAAAGATTGGCGTGAAGAGATCGTGATCAATCCCAAGGCTGTGATAAACCGATGCCGAATAAAAATCAACATTTGGCGGAAGTTTTTTTTCTGATGTGACGATGTCTTCAATTGCGATCGACATCTCATACCATTTGCTCTCACCCGTTAAGTTTGTTAATCGCTTGCTCATTTCTTTCAAATGCTTGGCGCGCGGATCTCCATGCTTGTATACACGGTGTCCGAATCCCATTACTTTTTCTTTCTTTTCCATTTTGGCGCGGATGTAAGGTTCAACGTTTTCCACTTCTCCGATCTCCGAAAGCATCTTCATAACGCCTTCATTTGCACCGCCGTGAAGCGGCCCTTTTAAGGCTCCGATTGCTGCCGTAATACCGGAATAAATATCAGATAGCGTAGCGACACATACCCTTGCTGTGAACGTTGACGCGTTCAGTTCATGGTCAGCATGGAGAATGAGCGCTTTATTAAACGCTTCCACTTCAATCGGCGAAGGATCTTCTCCGTTTAACGTGTAAAGAAAATTCGCGGCGATCCCCAGATCTTCTTTTGGTTCAATCGGTTCAAGACCTTTGCGAATTCTAGAGAAAGCGGCAACCAAACCAGGCACCTTCGCCTGAAGGCGTATCGCTTTTCTGTAATTGGCATCCGGATTCATAACATCCGCTTCATCGTCGAGCAGACCGAGTAAAGATACAGCTGTCCGGAGAGCAGCCATAGGATGAACTTTTTCGAGGGAATAAGATTTGAAGTGCTCAATAACTTCTTTCGGAACGGAAGCTTCCTGTGCAAGCTGCTTTTTAAATTCATTGAGTTCTTCTTTGTTCGGCAGCTTTAAATGCCAAAGTAAGTAAATAATTTCTTCAAAACTAGCATTCTCTGTTAAGTCATCAATATCGTACCCTACATATGTAAGGGTATCGTCGATAATAGAACTTACAGATGATGTTGTTGCTACAACCCCTTCGAGACCGCGTGTTGCTGTCATATTAACCTCTCCTTTTCAAAAAAATTCCCCTTTTAGAGTAATGTGAAACATGAGGCTTGCTTAAAGTGTAAAAAGTAATCACTTTTCCCTAAAAGAAAATGCTTACATTTTACTGTTTACAATTCATTAACCCCCTGCTTATGGAAGACCATAACTAAATCTTATAAGCTTGATTAACTTTAAGCCTATTCTTATTATAAACAATAATCAGACATTTGTTAAATGTTTAACTATAATTTTTTTTTCTTTCTCTCTTTTTCGTGGTTTTTACGTACAAAAAGTGCCTTTATTTGCGGGTTTTTGATTGTTTTTTCCCTTTTACTACAAAAAAAAAACGGCAGGCCGCCGTTTTTTTTAAGAACTGAACATTTTTACAATTTGCATGGCGAGGTACGCAATGCCTGCTCCGATGAGCGGACCGACCGCTACTCCGCCAAAAAGGGCAACTGCCAAAATGGTCCCGATGACAAGCGCCGTTGTAATATGAGGGTCATTCTCCAGCAGTGTAAGACCGTTTTTGGCGATCAGCGCCACTGCAATTCCCGCTCCAAGGGCAATCCATGCATAATAGGATCGTACTGCCTCTCCCAATTGTTTGAAGCCGATCTCTCCTGTAGCAATCGGCACAAGAACGGCAATAGTGATGACTGTTACCCCCCAATTGATACCTTTTGATTGAATAGCGGGAAATAATTTTTGGTCAAGTCCCACTATTTTGATCAAAATCAGGACGGATACAGCAATAAGCAATGATTGATTTTTAGCTATGAGTGCAATGGCAAGCAATAATACTAAGAATAAATTAGCTTGAGTAAACACGCCTAAGCTTCCTCCTTTGCAGATAAATGTATTCATAATCGCATGCATCGTGAATAAAATAAAAAATAGGACGTGCTGACGAGAGGAGGAGCATTTTTGAATCAATCCTATGTATCCATTTTCTTCAGGACTCTTTTTGTTTTTACAATTTCAACTGGGTCTATTGCCGCAGTCTATTATTCATTTCCGTTAATTTATCCATTCCTGATTGCCCTTATTCTCTCATCAGCCATACATCCTTTTGTAGAATATTTGGACAGGCTGACCAGTCTGCCTAGAACATTAAACGTCATTCTTGTTCTGGCTTTTTTTCTGCTTATCACAGTCGGGGCGCTGACTTTGCTTGTTGCAGAAATCGTGTCGGGAACCGCGTATCTCGCAAAGACGCTCCCTCCTCATCTCAACACCTTTATCATGTTTTGCGAGAAACTGTTCACCACTCATATTCAGCCATTTTATCATGAACTGACTGTTTTATTTAACGGGCTGGAAACAAATCAGCAGGCTTCCATCGTGACTCAGATACAGGCGCTGGGAGATTCCGCCGCTAAAAACGCCGGACTGATTCTGTCTCATATCCTTGAAATGATTCCGAAAATCTTCGCATTGCTCCCAAATACCGCAGCCGTTTTTATTTTCTCTCTTTTGGCTACTTTTTTCATCACGAAAGATTGGCACAAGCTGAAAGCATTACTGTTATCGATTCTCCCCGAACGGATTTCAGCAAACGGAAAAGCGGTCGGAAGTGAGCTGAAGAAAGCAATGGCCGGCTTTGTTAAGGCACAGGCAGCCCTTGTATTTCTTACGATGATTATTGTATGTATCGGTCTTTTCATATTAAAAGTCGAGCATCCCGCAACGATCGCTTTTTTAATCGGACTGGTTGATCTTCTGCCGTACTTAGGCACAGGTTCAGTGTTTGTGCCGTGGATCTTGTACTTATCTATTACAGGACAGCTTCCGCTTGCCATCGGGATTGGGATTTTATATCTTGTTGTGCTTATACAGCGGCAGCTGACTGAACCGAAGTTATTGAGCAAATCCATAGGAATTGATCCTCTGGCAACCTTAATCGCTTTGTTTGCCGGCTTTAAGCTATTTGGATTTTTAGGACTTATTGCCGGGCCCGCTATCCTCGTCTTTATTCAAGCTTTACTTACCACAGGCGCATTAAAAGAGGTATGGTCCTATATTACAGCCGGGCAAAAATAAAACAGCAGCCCGGATACTCAGGCTGCTGTTTATTTAATAATAATCCGTTTGTTTTTGGACATTCCTCTCAGCCATTTGAACAGAAGCGGTTTGCACCAGTTGCGGGTGAACGGAATAAGCAGACAGGCACCGGCCAGATCTGACAAAAAGCCCGGAAGCATCAGCAATAAACCTCCGATGAAAATACATAGACCGTCTAAAATGGCCTCACCAGGCATTTTGCCATATTGGAGCTCGCGCTGCACCCGGTAATACACCTCAACTCCCTGTTTTTTTGCAACGATAGCGCCAATGGCCCCCGTCAAAATCATCAACAGAACAGTTGGAAAAATACCGATCAGCTTACCGGAAAACAGAAAAATCCCGATTTCGATTGCCGGACACACAATAAAAAACAAAAAGAGAAATCTCATCGCCTGCACCCCACATCTCTTAAAACGCATTTATTCCGCTTAAAACAGCAGACAAGGAAAAGAGAAGGGAGTTACCCCCCTCCTGCTTTTACATATTTAGAGTACGCTCGCACGGCCCTGATAAACAGCACCGCGGGCAGCATCAACCGTAATGTCCTGTCCATCTGCCAAGATAGAAGTTGCGTTTTCCAGCCCCACGATAACCGGAATGCCAAGGCTTAAACCGACAACAGCCGCATGGCTTGTCAAGCCGCCTTCTTCTGTAATAAGCGCTGAAGCTTTTTCAAGCGCTGTAATCATATCACGGTCTGTGCTTGTTGTAACGAGCACTGCGCCGTCAGTCATTTTTTGTTCTGCTTCTTTTGCGTTTTGCGCAACAACAACAGGACCATACGCAGATTTACGTCCGATGCCTTGCCCTTTTGCAATGATATCGCCTACTGTGTATACCTTCATCAAGTTGGTTGTGCCTGATTCACCGACAGATCCTGCAGTAATGACAATCAAATCTCCGTGTTTCACAATTCCGCTGTTCAATGATTTTTGGACAGCATCATCAAGCATTTGGTCAGTTGAAGTTGCGTTTTGTCCGCTTTCAGGGAAAACACCAAATACAAGCGCAAGCTTTCTGGAAATTGATTCATTTACCGTCACCGCGACAATCGGTGCCTGCGGACGGTATTTTGAAATCATCCGCGCAGTATGGCCGCTTTCTGTCGGCGTAACGATTGCAGCCGCATTAAGGTTGATAGCTGTATGTGCCACTGATTGCCCGATTGCATCAGTAATCGTCATACCCACTTGCCCTCTGCGTTTTGAAAGAATTTCTTTATAATTCAGCGCCTCTTCAGAACGGGATGCAATGCGGTGCATGGTTTGAACTGCTTCGACAGGATAGCTTCCCGCAGCCGTTTCACCAGAAAGCATAATCGCATCTGTTCCGTCAAAAATCGCGTTTGCCACGTCACTTGCTTCCGCGCGTGTCGGACGAGGATTGCGCTGCATGCTGTCAAGCATTTGAGTCGCTGTGATCACCGGCTTGCCAAGCGCATTGCATTTTTTGATTAGTTCTTTTTGAACGAGCGGCACTTCTTCAGCAGGAATTTCAACGCCGAGATCTCCGCGCGCTACCATCAAACCGTCAGAGACTTCCAAAATGGAGTCAATGTTATCGACACCTTCTTGGTTTTCGATTTTAGGGATGATTTGAATATCACCAGCATTGTGCTCTTCAAGAAGTTCGCGGATTTCGAGCACGTCAGTTGAACGGCGCACAAAGGACGCAGCGATAAAATCAACGCCTTGCTCGATACCGAAAGTGATGTCTCTTGCATCTTTTTCCGTAATTCCAGGAAGATTGACACTGACACCCGGTACGTTTACGCCTTTTTTATTTTTCAGCGTTCCGCTGTTTAGGACTTTTGTTTTAATTTCACGCTTGTCAGCATGCACTTCAAGAACTTCAAGACCGATAAGCCCGTCGTCCAAAAGAATAGTAGATCCTTTTTGAACATCATCAGCAAGGCCTTCGTAAGTCACTGAAATTTTTTCAGGAGTGCCCAATACCTCGTCCATTGTGACGGTAAGCTCAGTTCCCGCAACTAGTTCAATTGCTCCGTTTTCCATTTCGCGCGTGCGGATTTCCGGACCTTTTGTGTCAAGAAGAATCCCGACATTTTTCCCTAGCTTTTTGCTTGCTTCACGAATGTTTTTGATTCTTGCGCCATGCTCTTCAAAATCTCCGTGAGAAAAGTTCAGGCGTGCTACGTTCATGCCTGCTTCCATTAGGTTAGTCAGCATTTCAATACTTTCACTTGCCGGACCGATCGTACAAACTATTTTTGTTTTTCTCAATTCGTTCACTTCCTTCTGAAATCTTGAGCCGTCTGCCGAATTAGATAGACAGTTCTTTTGAAAGTTGATACATGTTTTGTTCAACTGTATGTTTTTTATCCAATATTTCTATAATATCATGGTCTACAAGCTTATTGTTTTGTATACCTACACAACGTCCGCCTTTGCCTTCAAGAAGAAGCTCGACAGCATATGCGCCCAGGCGGCTTGCAAGCACACGGTCAGATGCGCTCGGCGATCCCCCGCGTTGGATATGCCCCAAAACTGATACCCTGGTTTCAAGATTTGTTTCTTCTTCAATGCGTTTCCCAAATTCGACTCCGCTGCCGACTCCCTCGGCAACAATGATGATGCTGTGTTTCTTACCGCGTTCATGTCCTCTTTTCAGTCTGGCAAGGATCTCAGACATGTCATAATCCGCTTCAGGAATCAAAATGGATTCTGCACCGCCGGCAAGACCTGCCCACAAAGCGATATCGCCTGCATGCCGTCCCATCACTTCTATAACATATGTACGTTCATGTGATGTCGCGGTATCGCGGATCTTATCAATTGCATCAATGACTGTATTTAAGGCCGTGTCAAAACCGATTGTGAAATCAGTTCCCGGGATATCATTATCAATAGTACCCGGTACACCTACACAAGGAAACCCGTGTTCCGTTAATTTTTTCGCACCCATGTAGGAACCGTCGCCGCCAATGACAACAAGCCCTTCAATTCCAAGCTTCTTTAAGTTTTCAATTCCTTTTTCACGGCCCTCAACTGTTTTGAATTCAGGACATCTTGCCGTATAAAGCTTCGTTCCGCCTCGATGAATAATATCACCGACTGAGCCCAATTCAAGCTTTTCAATTTTTCCGCTGATTAATCCTGAGTAGCCATTATAAATGCCGTATACTTCCACGTCATGATAAATTGCTTTTCTGACAACCGCGCGCACTGCTGCGTTCATTCCCGGGGAATCCCCGCCACTCGTTAAAACTCCTATACGCTTCATCCTTTATTCACCTCAAGCACCATATATGATTAAACATAACATGTTCATTGTCCTAAAACAATGAAAAGGGACACGCACTGCTCTAAAGCTCCCCACTAAACCCTACCTATTATACAATTAAATAAACTGTTTTTAAATAAAATTTAAGGAATGTCACAAAAAATAAACGTGAGCCAAAGGCTTCACGTTTATTTAGTTTACCCCTATATATTGATCTTCAACCGAAACTTTTCCAATCGCCTTATATTTTTCATAACGCTGCTGAATCAATTCTTCTTCATTCAGCTTAAGCAATGATTTTAACGATTGTTTTAAAGTCTCATCAATATAGCCTGCCTGCATCTTCACATCATGGTGCGCTCCGCCTTTTACTTCTTTTATCATATGATCAATAATACCTAATTCTTTTAAGTCAGGCGCAGTGATTTTCATGGTTTCAGCGGCTTTTTTGGCAAGGCTTGCGTCTTTCCATAAAAGCGCAGCGGCTCCTTCCGGTGAAATAACCGAGTAGGTGGAGTTCTCCAGCATATGCAGATGATTTCCCACACCAAGGCCGAGCGCTCCGCCGCTTCCCCCTTCACCGATGACGATACAAATAACAGGCACTTTGAGACCGGCCATTTCAAACAAATTCCTCGCAATGGCTTCGCTTTGTCCTCTTTCTTCAGCGGCTTTTCCCGGATAAGCGCCCTTTGTATCAATAAAACAGATGATTGGTCTGTTAAACTTATCAGCCTGCTTCATCAAACGAAGCGCTTTGCGATAGCCTTCCGGGTGAGGCATTCCGAAATTGCGGACAAGGTTTTCTTTTGTGTCTCTTCCGCGCTGGTGGCCGATGACTGTAACCGGAAGACCGTGAAACTTGGCAATTCCGCCGACAAGCGCTTCATCGTCTCCGTACGCTCTGTCTCCATGGCATTCAAAGAAATCAGTAAACAGATGCTTTATATAATCCAGGGTCGTCGGGCGATTCGGCAGACGGGCGATCTGAACTCTGTCCCAAGGCTTCAGGTTTTTATAAATATCGTCTTGAAGCTTTGTCAGACGCTCCTCGAGCCGTTGGATTTCGGCACTTAGATCCATATCTGAATCTTGGGTGAACTTCTTCAGTTCAGCGATTTTTGTTTGTAGTTCTACCACCGGTTTTTCGAATTCTAATCTTGCAGCCACTCAATGTCACCTCCTGTTTCATGCATATTCAGCAGACTTCCTAACGTCTCTTTCATCTCGGCGCGATGAATGACCGCGTCCAGCTGTCCGTGTTTCAACAGAAACTCAGCCGTTTGGAAATCTTCGGGCAGCTTCTCACCGATTGTCTGTTCAATGATCCGTCTTCCCGCAAAACCGATCAGCGCGCCCGGCTCGGCAAAATTATAATCGCCGAGAGAGGCGAAACTTGCAGATACTCCGCCTGTAGTCGGATGCGTCATGACAGAAATGATGAGACCTTTTTCCTCACTGAACAGTTTTAAAGCAGAGCTTGTCTTAGCCATTTGCATAAGACTCAAGATTCCTTCCTGCATTCTTGCACCGCCGGAAGCAGTGAAAATAATAAACGGAACCTTCTCCTCTTTAGCTTTTTCAACCGCAAGTGTAATTTTCTCCCCGACAACAGAACCCATGCTGCCCATTCTGAATGTAGAATCCATAATCGCAGCGATGACCGGAGAGCCGTTGATTGTGCCTTTCCCTGTCACGACAGCCTCGTTCAAGGATGTTTTTTCGCGGTCCTTTTCCAGTTTCTCCAGATAGCCCGGAAAATTGAGAGGATTCTCTGAGGCCATCCCCTGATTGAACTCTTCAAATGAATCGTCATCCATCAGGCTTTCAATACGTTGTTTTGCATTCAGCGGAAAATGATATCCGCAGTTCATACAAACACGCATATTTTTATCCAGCTCTTTTGTGAGCATGATTTTTTTACACTTAGGGCATTTTGTCATAATGCCTTCCGGAACATCATGTTTTGCTTGTTCTGATGGTACAGAAGCATATTTTTTCTTTTTAGTGAATATATCCTTTAACAAATGATTACCTCCCTTTTGTGAAGGGTTCTCTTCACCGCATGTCACCCAATTAGATAGACTTGCTAATACTTTACCGAAACTATTGTACTTTTTTTGTCAAACGCTGTCATCCTCAATTCGACAACTTTTTATCAGCAGAAGGATGTTTACGGGCTTGGCATATGTAATATAAATCGTTGCTGAGACTAGATTGATAGCGCATTCAGAAAAATTAGTTACACCCTGCTGAAATTTTTTTAAGACCTCCCCTCAAAAAAATTTCAGCAGCGGGTTAACCTGAGAAACAGCGCGTTGTTATTCTGTCAACGCGCTGCCATTTCTCAATCAATCACTTTATTCACCGATAATCGTCAGCTTTCTTGTCTTTTCAGCTACTTCCTCGGGATCAACGCTGATTCTTGCTACTCCTGTTTCCATCGCTGCTTTTGCTACCGCTTTTGCCACGGCAGGCGCAACACGTTTATCAAACGGAGCTGGAATTACGTAGTCAGCGCTGAGTTCCTCATCCGATACAAGAGAGGCAATCGCTTCTACCGCTGCAATTTTCATCTCTTCGTTAATGTGAGTCGCCCGCACGTCAAGCGCACCACGGAAAATTCCCGGGAATGCCAAGACGTTGTTGACTTGGTTAGGGAAATCGGAACGTCCTGTGCCGATTACGCTTGCACCAGCTTCGCGTGCGTCATCCGGCATAATTTCCGGATTAGGATTTGCCATGGCGAAAATGACAGGATCTTTTGCCATGCTTTGTACCATTTCTTTCGTTAATGCTCCTTCGACTGACACCCCGATAAATACGTCTGCATCCGCGATGACATCTTTCAAAGAGCCGTCTTTTCGGTCTTGGTTTGTGAATTTCGCCACTTCGTTTTTCACTGCGTTCATGCCGTTAGGACGTCCTTCGTAGATCGCCCCTTTTGAATCGCACATGACGATATCGCGTACGCCAAAATGGTAAAGAAGCTTAATGATCGCAATGCCCGCAGCTCCTGCTCCGTTTGCCACAACTTTAATAGAAGACAAGGATTTTCCGGACAATTTCAGCGCGTTCACAAGGCCTGCTACCGTTACAATCGCTGTTCCGTGCTGGTCATCATGGAAAACTGGAATGTTCGTTTCTTTTTTCAAACGCTCTTCGATGATAAAGCAGTTCGGCGCTGCGATATCTTCCAGATTGACACCGCCAAAAGTCGGCTCAAGCAATTTTACAGTTTCAATAATTTTTTCCACGTCATTAGTGGCGAGAGCGATCGGGAACGCGTCCACTCCGGCAAAGCTTTTGAATAAAACCGCTTTCCCTTCCATGACAGGAAGCGCTGCTTCTGGCCCGATATTTCCAAGACCGAGGACCGCAGTTCCGTCTGTCACGACAGCTACCATGTTCCCCTTCATTGTATAATCGTATACTTTATTTTTGTCATCATATATATCCTTACACGGTTCAGCTACTCCAGGGGAATAAGCAAGGCTTAAATCTTTCGCGTTTTTGACTTCCACTTTAGATTTAGATTCCAATTTTCCCTGGTTCACTTTATGCATATGTAATGCTTCTTCTCTTAACGACATGTTACTAAACACTCCTTAAAGGGATTTTTTGATCCGTATTCTGCTGCATTGGCTGGTTGAATGTTCTGGAGTTAAAATCACAGAATATTTAAATAGAGTAACATAATTGTTCCAATTGTATAACAAAAGTTTCCTTGTTACCACTATTTTAAAACGACGTTTTTATGGCCCAACAGCTCTTTTAAGCGATATAACACCTGATGGTCAGCATTTATCCTAAAGGAATCAGGCAGCTTGATCGTCTGTTTTTGCTTTTCATAGTAGAGATAAACGTCGTTTTCCCCTTTTATATGCTCCAGCAAAATTTGCTTTATTTTTTCCAGCAGCTCCTGACTGTGCTGCCCGCCCTCTATTTTTATATAGACGGAGGACGTTTCATTGCTCATATTATCCAACAAAGACGCCTTAGACATGATGAACTGGTTTTTGTCTTGCCTTACCTCGCATTTTCCGGCTGTAAAGAGCAGTGCGCCTTCTTGTAAAACCGGAGAAAGCTGTCTGAATTGTTCAGGAAATACGACGGCTTCGATCTCGCCGGTTTCATCACTTAATGTTAAAAATGACATATTTTGACCCGTTTTTGTCCGAATCGTTTTCGTTTTTGTCACAAGCGCTCCGAGCAGAATTTGTTTTTTTTCGGATTGCTGAGCTTTCAGGATCGGCACCGCCCCGCGGGCTGACAATCTGTCCCGATGGGCGGAAAGCGGGTGGCTTGAAAAATAAATGCCAAGCGTTTCTTTTTCAAATTGGAGCAAATCTACAAGCGGAAACTCTTCCGTCTCTACATATTTCGGCTTGATGGAAAATGACTCCTCTAAAAACAATCCCATCTGGTCATCGTCTGCGGAAAATAATTCAGCATGCTCTGCGGCTACGTCAATGGATGCCAGCAAAGTGGCGCGGTTTTGACCGAACTCATCCATCGCACCGGACAATATTAAAGCTTCTATCGTTTTTCGGTTCACACTTTTTGACGGCACGCGGAAGCAGAAATCAAATAGATCTTCAAATTTTTTATCTTTTCTTGCCTTATAGATATCTTTTACTGCCGAGACGCCTACATTTTTTACGGCACGAAGACTGTATCTGACGGCTCCGTTTTCAACTGTAAACGGAAAGCTGCTCCTATTCACTGACGGAGGAAGAATACGGATCCCGTTCCCCTTAGCTTCGTAAAGATATTGCGCTGTTTTATCCTCATTGCCAATGACGCTCGTCAGCAGTCCGCACATGAAATATAAAGGATAATGAGCCTTCAGATAAGCAAGCTGGCAGCCGATCATACTGTATGCCACAGCGTGACTTCTGTTAAAACCGTAATTAGCGAATTTAACGATCAAATCGTAGACCTCATTTGCAGTGTCTACAGAATACTCCTTTTTTAAGCACCCTTCAACAAAATGGCTTCGCTCACGATCAAGAATATCTTTCTTTTTCTTGCTGACCGCCCGTCTGAGGAGGTCTGCTTCTCCTAAAGTAAATCCTGCCATTTTGGAGGCAATTACCATGATCTGTTCTTGATAAACAATGACGCCGTAAGTATCTTTTAAAATATCCTTTAAATCGTTATGCGGAAAATGGACAGGCACGCGGCCGTGTTTCCGGTCTATAAATAGTGGTATATTTTCCATCGGACCAGGACGGTACAGAGCATTGACTGCAACGATATCTTCCAGACCCGTCGGCTTCAGGCGCCTCAGCACACTTCTCATTCCTGAGGATTCAAGCTGAAAAACGCCTGTCGTATCTCCTTTGGACAAAAGGGAGAAGGTTTTTTCATCATCATAAGAAATGCTAGAAAAATCTATTTTGATCTTCTCTTCTTTTTCAATCATGGTTTTGATTGATTCGATTAATGTAAGATTGCGCAAGCCTAAGAAATCCATTTTTAAAAGACCCAGATCTTCCAGGTGATCCATCGCGTACTGGGTTAAGTACACTCCTTCATGCCCTTCCTGAAGAGGGACAATATCAGTGAGAGGCTCTTCACTTAAAACAACTCCGGCCGCGTGGGTTGATGTATGTCTCGGCAGCCCTTCGATTTTCTTCGCAATTGAAAACACCTGGCTCAGCAGGCTGGACTCATTGAGCCGCTGATTCAGCTGAGGGGACATCTTTCTAGCGTCTTCAAGCGTCACTCCCGGCTTTGAAGGTATCAGTTTAGCAAGCTGATCAGCTTCTTTCGGATTGACGCCAAACACTCTTCCGACATCCCTGAGTGCAGCTTTTGCCGCAAGCGTCCCGAAGGTAATGATCTGGGCTGCGTGCATGGCTCCGTATTTATTTTTGACGTATTGAATCATCTCGTCTCTTCTCGTGTCTGGAAAGTCGATATCAATATCTGGCATGCTGACCCGTTCAGGGTTCAAAAATCGTTCAAACAGCAGATTGTGCTTGATCGGATCGACGTTTGTGATATAAAGCACATAAGCGACAAGAGATCCCGCTGCTGATCCCCGCCCAGGACCTGTTACGATTCCATTTTCGTGAGCATACTTCATAAAATCCCACACAATAAGGAAATAATCACTAAACTTCATCCGTTTAATCACGTCCAGCTCATATTGCAAGCGGCGGATTACTCTTTCATCAGGCGACTTGAAGCGCTCCTTCATCCCTGAGAAACATAGTTCAGTCAAGTACTCATCAGCAGGTTTACCGTCAGGTGCAGGGAATGACGGCAGGCGCGTCTGCCCGAGATTGACATCAACATGGCATTGTTCCGCAATCTGGACTGAGGCGCTTAACGCTTCGGGATGTTCTTGATAAAACATTCTCATTTCTTCTATTGATTTTAAGTCCAAGTCCGGAGTCTCTTCGCGGTTCAAGTCCGCCAGTTTTTCTCCGGCCTTGATCGCTTTCAGGCAGCGGTAAGCGGTCTTGTCTTCTTTCCGTATATAATGCACATCTCCTGTCGCCGCCACCGGAATGCCCGTTTCGGCAGACAGGCGGAGAATGTGATCGGATAATGCCTGGTTCCCTTTAAACGGCTGATAGCCTAAATAAAAGGCGTCTGTCCCAAAGACAGATTGCAGCTCCAAAGCGCTTTGTTCCGCTTTGTCATACAGCCCCGCCTCAAGAAGCGTTTCAATATACCCCTTCTCACCCGGAGTAATCGCAATAATCCCCTCGCTGTAGCTTTTCAGCCATTTTTGTTTCAAGCCTTCTTTTGATTTGGATTGCAGGACACTGCTTATTTTCAGGAGGTTTTGATACCCCGTATTCGATTTTGCTAAAAGAACAAGCGGGCAGGCCTCCACTTCGTTTTCATCTGTGAATACAGAAGCAGTCAGTCCGATAATCGGTTTTATTCCCCGCGCCTTGCATGCTTTATAAAACTGTATGGCACCGTACATAACGTGGTCATCTGTGAGCGCCAAAGACGTATACCCGAGCGTATCCGCTTCCTTGACGAGCTCTTCCACAGCAGCGGCGCTGTTCAAAAGGCTGTAACCGCTGTGCACTTGCAGGTGAACAAAAGACATATCCTCACCCCTTTCTCGTTTACGATCATTTTTCTTCCTTCATTATAAGACGGGTTTACATAAGAAACAAATGTTCTTTTTTGACTTGTCATCATACTTGTCCTGAGAGCTCAATATGATATAAGAGGTGAGGTGATCATATTGGACCAAGAAGCCAGCTTTATGGCAAATTTCATTAATAGTTATTTTATTGCGCTAGGCGTGCTGATCGGCGGGGCGCTGATCGGCGGAGTCGGCGCTTACTTGTCAGGTGAAGCTCCGCTCACCGCCATTACAAAACTTGCCAACAAATTGAAAATATGGGCGCTTGTTGCAGCCATCGGCGGAACTTTTGATGCGGTATACAGCTTTGAGAGAGGTATATTCGAAGGGAATACAAGAGATATATTCAAGCAGCTCCTTCTCATCATATCGGCCATGGGGGGCGCACAAAGCGGATGGCTGATTATTTCCTGGCTGACGCAGGAGCACATTTCTTCATGAGAGTGCCTCAGCTCTATAGAAAACCGGGATGGCAGCGTTTTTTCGCGGGTATGATGTGCGGCGCCGTTATCAGCTGGGTGATTTTCCTGTTTACGTATGGCACCTTTCAAGAGGAACAAGTGACTTTGATTGCAGAGCAGCAGGAGCATGTAAAAGATTTGAACAATCAAATCTCCATCTATCAGGAGGACCTTCATAAGCTGAATGAGGACAACAAAAAGATGCTGCTCATTCAAAGCGTCGATGTAAAATTGCTGAACAGCGAAAAATACAAAATTTCGCAGCCGGACAAGACAAAATTCGAAGAACATATTAAGGATGACATTTCAGAGGTCATCACAAAGGATATAGAAAGTGTCTATAAAACAAAGGAACTGTTAAAACGAACGATTGAAAACAAAATATATACCATTAATGAAAAAAAATACGAAGCTGAGGTGAAGGAATTAATTATTTATACGAGACTGACTGTCGAGATTGAAATATCATTTGCGTCATAAATGTGGAAATTTTTTAAAATCTTCCAAACTTCAGTCGCTTTTTACTCCGCTTTTTTATAAACTATAAATGAGGCAAATGTTGAATATGAAGGGAGGAAAGGGAAATGGATGTTTATAGCGACCGTCAGCAGGCAAAAGATCAAGCCGCCCGAATCAGACAAGGTTTTTCCGCATATGCAGAAACAAACGCACTCGCTTCCCTCATCAAAAAAGAACTTCAATCTTACAATCTCCAAGTCTATGAAGACCTTACTGAACTCGGCTGCTGGTTCATCCCCGTCACAGATGAACACTAAGAAAGAGGGTCACCCCTCTACTTGTGTTCTTTACATACTGTTTCTAAATCAGCCAAAATAGTGTCCGCTTCTTCCCAGCTGTAAATGGAAGCTCCTGCGGCAAGCGGATGGCCCCCTCCATTATATTTGCGGGCAAGAACATTAATAACAGGCCCTTTCGAGCGGAATCTGACTCTGATTTGATCTTCTTCTTCTACGAAAAACACCCATGCGCGAATACCTGAAATATTTCCAAGCGTGCCAACGAGCTGTGATGCCTCAGAAGCCGTTGTGCCGAATGTTTCAAGGATATCCTTTTTGATAAAAACAGAGGCCGCTCCATTTTCCGACACTGACACATTTTGATAAATAAAACCGTTCAGTTTCACCACATTCAATTTGGTTTCATACAATTGATTAAACAAATCTGTAGATGAAAACGGATATTCAATAAGTTCGCCTGCATATTTTAAGGTTTTTTTCGTTGTGTTCGGAAATAAGAACCGGCCTGTGTCTCCGACGATACCGGCATAAATCAATTCAGCCGCTTTCGTATTCAATTTCCAGCCGTGCTGCTTCCCTTCGAGGTACAGCTCATAAATCATTTCGCTCACAGAACTTGCATTCGTATCAACCCATAAAAGATCACCGTACGGGTCCTCATTCGGATGGTGGTCGATTTTCATGAGCTTATCGCCCAAACCATACCGTTTGTCGCAGATTCTTTCCTGATTTGCAGTGTCACATACGATGACAAGTGCGCCTTCATATGTTTTGTCATCCACTTCATCAAGGGAATACAAAAACGAAAGTGATTGTTCGGGGGTGCCGACTGCATAAATATTTTTTTCAGGATAGGTTTCTCTCAGTATTTCTGTAAGGCCGCACTGGGATCCGTAGGCGTCTGGGTCAGGCCGCACATGTCTATGTATGATAATAGTGTCATATAATGATATGGTTGTAATGAGTTCTGTTTTCATCTTGTACTCCTTTTTTGTCTTTTTTTCATTTAATCACAAACTTTACCGCCGGAAAAGAAAAACATTTATCCTAGAAATCAAGCCCATTTATGTATAGAATGGGTTTGTAAACTCTTACAATGGAGGACTTCATTTATGCTGGTTTTCGTTTTTCTGATTGTGCTTTCAGCCTGCTTTTACGTGTATTTCAAAGTAAAAGGCGTCCGAGCGAAGCGGCCGTTGGAGAAAGAATTCTTCTCGGCTAAATCAAGCATGTCCTTAGGGTCGCTGGTGCTGTTTTACGGAATTAATCAAATGATCTTATTTCATTCAGTTTTAACGTTAGTGATCGGCGGTATTTTTATCCTCGTAGGAGCAGGCAGCTTGTGGGCCGGGTATAAAGCCTATAAGCACTACGTCCCCCTTCATGCCAAAGAGGCAGAAAGAGACCACGCGTAATATCACGGAAGGGACGGGAGATGCACGTCCCTTTAGCTTCTTTCCATCAGCTGAACCATAAGCATCGCTTTGCAGACAATGTTTCCTTGGCTGTGGACTTCAACTTCCATTTTTCCAAATTTTCTTCCGGCTTCGAGAATACGCGGCTTGACTTCAATGACCGACTCCATCTGCACAGGCTTCAGAAAGAAGATGGTAATGCTCTCGATGACCAATTCTCCCCGTTTCCGCGAGCGCAAAAACCGATTGGCCGCCTGAGTGAGGATCGTGGTAAACACACCGTAAGAAATCGTTCCGAGCTGATTCGTCATTTGCGGTGTTACTTCATACTGATAAACCGCAGGATTTTGTTTATCATCTTCCTCTTCTTTAAATCCCCTTGAGACGATATCGTCCAGCTTTTCACCGACCTGCGGCTGCTTTTGGATCATTTGAAGGGCCTTTAATACATCCTGGCGGCTGATCATTCCGATTAATTTTTGATGTTTGTCTGTAACGGGAAGCACTTCAATTCCTTCCCACACCATCATTTGGGCTGCGGAAGCGACAGATGTTTTTCCTATCACCGTGACCGGATTTTTTGTCATCACCTTTTCAATCGGCGCCGATCGGTCATGGCCCGCGATATCTTTCGATGTGAGAATGCCGTGAATCTTCATTTGGTGATCGACAACCGGGAAGCGTCCGTGTCCCGTTTCAAAATTTTTCTCATACCATTTCTCCAGCTTATCCTTTGGAGAGAGGTACACGGTGCGGTCGGCCGGGGTTAAAATGTCTTCTACAAGCACGATTTCCTTTTTAATCAACTGGTCATAGATCGCCCGGTTAATCATCGCGGCAACCGTAAACGTATCATAGCTTGTGGAAAGAATAGGCAGTTCAAGCTCGTCCGCCAGCTGTACGATACTGTCATCCGTATTAAATCCGCCCGTCACCAAGACAGCGGCGCCAGCTTCAAGCGCCTGCCGGTGGGCGTTTATGCGGTTCCCGACGATCAAGAGATTCCCCGCGGCGGTATAACGCATCATCGCGTCAAGCTCCATGGCTCCGATGACAAATTTATTGAGTGTTTTATGGAGTCCGGCCCGTCCGCCGAGCACTTGTCCCTCGATTACGTTAACGACTTCTGCATATGTAAGTTTTTCAATATTTTCTTTTTTCTTTTGCTCGATCCGAATCGTGCCGACTCGTTCGATCGTGCTGACAAAGCCTTTATTCTCCGCCTCTTTTATGGCTCGGTAAGCCGTTCCTTCACTTACTTTCATTTCTTTTGCAATTCTTCTGACGGAAATTTTTTCTCCCACAGGCAGTGAATCAATATACATTAAAATTTGTTCATGCTTTGTTGCCAAGCGTTTCACCTCTAACCGACAGTCTTCTATGTCATATTATAAAGGTTGTGAGGAATCAATAGCAATGAAGCAGTGATGTTTTTTGAAAAGGGGTGCATAAATATGAAAGGGCGATCAGCATGGAAAAGAAAAAAACACAGGCGCGGCCTGTGTTTTTAAAGCTCGATCGTTTCTCCGACAGCCATGACTTTTCCGACTCCGCCCGGGAGGCTGTCCGCAAAAGCCTCAGGGTCTTGCTGAATGACCGGGAATGTATTGTAATGGACCGGTACAACCTGTTTCGCTCTCAGCCATTCAGCGGCAAGCTTGGCATCTTCCGGACCCATTGTGAAATTGTCGCCGATCGGCAAAAACGCAAGATCAATATGGTTCAGTTCACCGATTAATTTCATATCGGAAAATAAAGCCGTGTCGCCTGCATGGAAAATCGTTTTCCCCTCCACTGTTAAGAGAATTCCAGACGGCATTCCGGTATATGTGATCGTTTTGTTTTCTTCATCAGTAATGGCCGAACCGTGAAACGCCTGCGTCAGCTTCACCTTCCCGAAGTCAAACTGTCTGGAGCCGCCGATATGCATAGGATGGACATTCAAGCCCTTCCAGCCGAGATAGACAGCCAGCTCATTCGGCGCAACAACGAGTGCGTCATTTTGCTTGGCAATTTGTTCGGTATCGCCTACATGGTCATTATGGCCATGAGTCAATAAAATGACGTCCGCTTTTACATCTTCCGGCTTCAGATCGGTTAAATCGTTTCCGGTCAAAAACGGGTCAAACAGAATATTGTGGTCGTTTGTTTCTACTGCGATAACAGAATGTCCGTGATATGTCACTTTCATATCTTTCACCTCATCACAATTTTTTTATTTATTTCCCTTATGAGCCTTCCAAAAAACCTAGGTTGAATGGTGCCTGTTAATGACATTAAGCCCGCCGGTTGCTTCAATAACGGTTCCCGTCACTAGATCGGAGTTTTCCTCGCACAAAAAAGCAATGATTCTGGCGATATCTTCTCCCGTTCCGGATCTTCCTATCGGCGTCTTTTCCTTGCCGATTCTCAGTCTGGCCTCTTCTATTGACGCTTCTTTCATATCGCCGACGATGTCACCCGGGCACACCATATTGGCTGTTATACCGGATTCAGCCTCTTCTATCGCTATCGTTTTTGTCAGTGAGGCCAAACCGACCTTTGCGGCCCCGAAAGCGGAACGGTGAAGCCAGCCCGGGGCGTGCGCCGCACCTTGGAAACCATATGTTATAATCCGGCCGAATTGCTGTGTTCTCATGATCGGAATTACTGCTTTAAATAAATGAAAGACAGCGCTTAAATTCCCTTCAAGCATAGAGTACCATTCATCATCGGAATAATCGGCAAGCTTTTTCCGTTCAAATATGTAAGGCCCGGCGTTGTTAATCAGGAAGTCGATTCTCCCAAACCGCTCTTTCGCGGCATTGGCAATGTACAGCAAGTCTTCCTTTTTGGTGACATCTCCCTTTACAAACTGCAGCCGGTCAAGAAATTGAGGACAGGCGGCTTTCAGACGGCTGACAGCTTCCTCATCCTGTCTGTAGTTGACCGTCACAGAGTACCCTTTTTCAAGTAAGGTTTCCGTCACTTTACGCCCTAATCCCTTCGAACCGGCTGTAATTAAAGCATGTCGCACATGTATACCCTCCCAAAGCAACGTAGCCGCTTCAAATAAAGTCATTTCTTCCTCTACTTTACTATAAAAGAACGGCAATATCACTTTTTTACACTTTGACAAACGAAAAAAGCCGTCTGTTTAGACAGCTTATTCCGCAGAAGCAGGCGGTTCCTTTTCTGACAGCTCAACAAAACCGCTTTGATACACGTCAGTAATCTGCCGGATAGTCTCCTGCCCCTCTTTTTCATCATATATATACTGTTCTTGTTCTCTTTTCATCCCTCTGGCCTCCCATTCATTATATAAGTAGGGTGGCTATAATGAATGGAATTTATGAAGGAAAATTTAGCTACAAGCCTTTATGCTTTCCTTAGCTTTTACGAGTGCCTGCTCCACCTGTTTGAAACCGGTTCCTCCCGCGCTCATTCGTTTTTCAACAGCATGATACGGGTCGAGAACCGTGTAAATATCTTCTTCAAAAAGATCGCTCGCTTCAAGAAAATCGCTATATGGCATATCGCTTAAATAAATACCTTTTTCGATGCATGTGTAGACCAGTTTCCCGACAATTTCATGAGCTTCTCTGAACGGCATGCCTTTTTTCGCCAAATAGTCAGCAAGCTCTGTCGCGTTAGAGAAGTCTTGCTTCGTCGCCTGCTTCATTACATCTTTATTGACCGTCATGGTCTCAATCATTCCTGTGAAGATCTGCAGGCTGCCTTCCACAGTCTTCACCGTGTCAAACATGCCTTCTTTATCTTCCTGCAAGTCTTTGTTATAAGCGAGAGGGAGCCCTTTCATAATCGTGAACAGCCCCATCATATCACCATACACACGGCCGGTTTTTCCCCGAATGAGTTCCGCCATGTCCGGATTTTTCTTTTGCGGCATCATGCTGCTTCCCGTCGCGTAAGTGTCATCAAGTTCAATGAATTTGAATTCCTGAGAGCACCAGAGAATGATTTCTTCCGAAAAACGGGAAAGGTGCATCATCATCATGCTGCTGTTGCTTAAAAATTCAAGAATGAAGTCTCTGTCGCTTACTCCGTCCAGGCTGTTTTCGTATATGGAATCAAAGCCAAGAAGCTGTGCCGAATAATCCCGGTCAATCGGGAAGGTCGTGCCCGCCAACGCCCCGCAGCCGAGCGGAGACTTGTTAATGCGTTTCATCGAATCTTGAAAACGCTCTTTATCCCGCTCGAGCATCCAGAAATACGCGAGCAAATGATGGGCAAATGAAATCGGCTGGGCACGCTGAAGATGTGTATACCCGGGTAGAATCGTTTCCACATTCGCTTCCGCTTTTTTAATCAGCGCGTGTTGAAACTGTTCGATCAGCTCGATAATATGGCCGACGTGATTTTTTAAATATAAATGCATATCAGTCGCCACCTGGTCATTCCGGCTTCGTCCGGTATGAAGCTTGCCGCCCAGAGGACCGATTTCATCAATGAGCATTTTTTCAATGTTCAAATGAATATCTTCATAATCGACTGAGAATTCCAAGGCGTTATCTTCAGCTTTTTGCAGAAGTGTATTCAGCCCCTCACGAATTTTCAGCTCTTCTTCTTCCGTCAGGATACCGCATTTTTTCAGCATTGCAGCATGTGCGAGAGACCCTGTAATATCTTCAGCTACTAAGTTTTGGTCAAATGTGATGGACGCCCCAAACTCATCGACCCATTTTTCCGGTGTTTTTTGAAATCGGCCTCCCCAAAGCTTCTTCATGCGTTAATCTGCTCCTTCTTTTTCACGATGCTGTTGACTTTCGTCGGCAGCCCCCAAAGTTCAATAAAACCGATAGCTGCGTGGTGATCAAACGCATCGTCTTTTGTATATGTTGCAAGTTTTTCGTCATAAAGTGAAAACTCTGATTTACGTCCTTCCACAATCGCGTGTCCTTTAAAGAGCTTAACGCGGACAACGCCGGTAACATGCTTTTGTGTTTCTTTTAAGAACCCGAGAAGCGCATCCTTTAACGGTGAAAACCATAGACCGTTATAAATAACTTCTGACAGCTTTTGTTCAATTGCCGGTTTAAAGTGCGCGACTTCTTTGACCAGTGTTAAATCCTCAAGCTCTTTATGCGCTTTAATCAGCGTCATAGCACCCGGGCACTCATATACTTCCCGTGATTTGATGCCGACAAGGCGGTTTTCCACATGGTCAATTCTTCCGATTCCGTGTGCGCCGGCAACCTCATTCAGTTTCAGAATCAATTCAGAAAGTGAATACGATACGCCGTCGATTGATACCGGAACGCCTCCTTCAAACGCGATCTCGATGATCTCAGGAGTGTCTGGCGTTTTTTCCAAAGGTGCTGTCAGATCATATGCGCCTTCCGGCGGTGCTGCCCAAGGGTCTTCTAAAATGCCGCATTCGTTCGCGCGTCCCCAAAGGTTTTGGTCAATTGAGTACGGGCTGTCAAGATTGATCGGAATCGGAATCCCGCGGTCAGCCGCATATTCAATTTCTTCCTCACGAGACCATTGCCATTCACGGACAGGAGCGATTACTTCCAAATCCGGATTTAATGATTTGATAGAAACCTCAAAACGAACCTGGTCATTTCCTTTACCAGTGCATCCGTGCGCGACCGCTACCGCATTTTCCTTTTCCGCCACCTCGACTAATTTCTTTGCGATTAATGGACGTGATAATGCGGATACAAGCGGGTATTTTCCTTCGTATAGTGTATGCGCCTGAAGAGAAACAAGCGCAAACTCCTGTGCAAATTCTTCTTTTGCGTCAATGACGTAAGAGTTTGTCGCTCCCACTTCCAATGCTTTTTGCTGTACAAATGCCAAATCTTTGCCTTCCCCTACATCTAAACAGCAAGCAATGACATCATAATCTTGTTCTTGAAGCCATTTTATCGCTACAGAAGTATCAAGACCTCCTGAATATGCCAATACAACTTTTTTCTGTTCTGCCATGTTAAAAATCCCCTCTCAACCGTGTTCTCTTTTTGTATAAAAATAAATTATATTTAATAAAAATACATTTTGTATGTATACACTTTAACAAGTAAATTCTGTTTTTTCAAGCTTTTTATAAAAAAAACTTCACCCATTTTTTCGAGTGAAGTTTCGCAGGATTTATTCATTTCATATCTTTTCTGATTTCTCTGATTACATGGGCAAGCTCCGGGATAATCAGCTTGTCCATCGCAAGCTTTACCGCACCGCTTGAACCGGGTGTGGAGAAGACGGCAGTATTCAGGATGACCCCTGCCGCCGCTCTGGAAAGGATTGCGGCTGAACCGATATCCTCTGTATAGCTGAGCATTCTGAAAATCTCTCCGAAACCGGGCAGCTCTTTCGAAAATAACGGAGTGACCGCTTCAATTGTCACGTCTCTTTGCGCAATGCCAGTCCCGCCGTTTAGAAGGACCGCATCTGTATATTCATCCATACAGCCGGATAATACAGCTTTTTGAAGCGCATCCTTATCATCCTTTACGATGTGATAGGATACAATTTGGTGGCCGGCGTCTTCTAAATATTTCATCATCAGCCGGCCGCTTTTGTCGTTCTCTTCCGTTCTTGTGTCACTGACGGTAATGACCATGCATCGAACAGTGCCTGGGGCTTCTTGTTTATGTTCTTCCACACTCATGCTTTCACCTCATTGATATAGCTGATATTATTCGTATTGATTACGATTATGTACGCCCATATCGTATCGTCTTTATATAAAAAATTCAATACACACGAAAAAAGCACATTCGGCTGAATGTGCTTTTCCTCCATACTATTGAGCTAAACGGACTACATCACGGGCAATCATCACTTCTTCATCGGTCGGGATGATGATGACTTTAACCGGAGAATGCGGGTAGCTGATGAAAGCTTCCTCGCCGCGTACGTTATTAAGTGCAGGATCCCAGTATACTCCCATGAATTCGAGGCCGCGAAGGACGCGCTCTCTCACTTCGACACTGTTTTCACCGATTCCGGCAGTAAAGATGATAGCGTCAACGCCGCTCATTCTTGCCGCGTAAGAACCGATGTATTTGTGGATTCTGCTTGCAAATACTTCAAGCGCTGTTTCCGCACGCTCATTTCCTTCTTTTGAAGCTTCCACGATATCACGAAGGTCGCTTGAAAAACCGGAGATGCCAAGCAGTCCGCTTTTTTTGTTTAATGTATTTAATACTTCGTCTGCTGATTGACCTGTCTTCTCCATAATATAAGGAATAAGGGCCGGGTCGATGTTTCCGGAACGCGTACCCATCGCTACGCCCGCAAGCGGCGTGAAGCCCATTGATGTATCAATAGATTTTCCGCCTTCAACGGCTGCGATACTCGCACCGTTTCCAAGGTGGCAGGAAATAAGACGCAAATCTTCCAGCGGGCGGCCAAGAAGCTCAGCTGCGCGTTCAGTTACATATTTATGTGATGTGCCGTGGAACCCGTACTTACGAATGCCGAATTTCTCATAGTATTCGTATGGAAGGCTGTACAGATAAGACTGCTCAGGCATTGTTTGGTGGAACGCTGTATCAAACACCGCAACCGCAGGTACATTCGGAAGCACTTCTTTAAATGCTTTGATTCCGACAATGTTAGCCGGATTATGAAGCGGCGCCAGTTCAGAAATTTTTTCGATCTCATTTATCATTTCATCCGTTAATAATACGGAATCACTGAATTTTTCTCCGCCGTGAACGACACGGTGGCCGATCCCGTCAATTTCATTCAAGTCTTTGATAATGCCGAACTCAGTTAATTTGTTAAGCAGCATTTTAACTGCAACCGCATGATCTGGTATATCTGTAACTTCTGTATTTTTTTCGCCGTTTACAGAAATGGTAAACACACTGTCAGCGATACCGATTCGTTCAACTAAGCCTTTCGTTAATACTTTTTCTGAAGGCATTTCGAAAAGCTGAAATTTTAAAGACGAGCTTCCTGCGTTAATTGCAATAATTTTGGACATGATTGTCGCTCCTTTTTACTCTGTATCAACATTCAACTTCTTTTGTTCGTTCTTGTTTCCCAAGCGCCAGATCGCGCCGGAAAATATCTGACTTTTCCATTTAAACATTGTCATGTCAGCATTTCAAGTCAACATCGTTATTGGTAACGTTTTCATAGAGAAGTCGTTATTTTCAGATTAGTAAAACACCTGTTTCGGTTATTTTGAAAGACGATTATTGAGTTAGCGTTTGTAAAGATAGCCTGTTTCATTCAATGTTTGCCGCAAAAAAACAGTTTAAGCACCCATCGCAAGATGTTTCCTTAAACTGTTTTGATTCATCTATTTTTCTTCTTGAAACCACGTATCCAATTTAGCCATCATTTCGAGCATAGCCGGCTGGTTCGCAAATGACGGGAGATTGGCAAGCAGCATTTGCTTCGGCGGCTTCGTTTGATCGCCTTGTTTTTGAAGCACGAGAATGCTTTTGGCATGAGCCTCATCTTTAAATAGTGATTGAGGAAGCTGGAGCAGCGCATTCAGGTGGACCTTTTCGCTGAAAAAACGCTTGAGCTTATCACTTTGGGCGCTGTCAAATAAATGATTCGGAATCATAAAAAATAAGTAGCCGCCCGGTTTGGTGTGCTTCACGCTTTGTTCAATAAATAGGTGATGGGCGAAAGAATGGCCTTCATCCGCTTTTAATTCGTACGCCTTCGCCCCTTCATCATTCGGATAAAATCCTACAGGAAGGTCGCAGATGACCATGTCAACCGGGTCGACAAATACCGGTTCAAGGCTGTCCTGATGGAACAGTTCAATTTCCTTTTCCTGCAGGTTCGCCTGAGAATACGCGATTTTGAGCAGGACGTCATCAATCTCGATTCCATAGCTTTTTGCTATTTGTTCAGACTGCTGGTTTAAAACCGTGAGAAGGAGATTTCCCGTCCCGGCTGCGGGATCAAGGATCGTCATGTCCTTTTTCCCCTCAGTAAATTTATTGACCAAGTAGCTGATGAAAAGCCCGATTGTATCAGGTGTCATTTGTCTATTCGGGTGTGACTTGTCTTTTAAGCCTTTTAAAATGGCGAGCTGAAACGACTTCCGCACCCATTCGTGCTCATATTTATTAAATTCGGCTTTTGCAAGCAGAGCCTTCAGCGGTTCGGCTTTTTCAGCCGGAATTGAAAACTGGTCCGTTGTTTCAAGGAAATACATTTCCCCGGCTTCGGCAAGCGCCTCGATATATGAAATTTGCAGTTCTTTTGCTATCATTTGCGCGGCTTCATCCAGAAGCTCATAAACCGCGCCGACATGATCATTTTGCATTGTCTTCCTCCTTGCCATGAAAAGAGCTCCGGCGTCAGCACCTGGAGCTCTTTTTCACCTGCTTACTTAAGTAATGCCTTTGCAGCCTCAATCGGCTTTTCGTAGTTCGGGTGATTGGTTGCTTCGCTCACATATTCAGCGTAGACAACTTTTCCGTTTTCATCAAGAACGAATACGGAACGGGCCAGCAGCCGAAGTTCTTTAATGTAAACGCCGAAAGCTTCCCCAAATGACATGTCTCTGTGGTCTGATAAAGTTTCCACTTTATCAATTCCGTTCGCCCCGCACCAGCGCGCCTGAGCAAACGGGAGGTCTGCGCTGATAGTTAAAACGTTCACATCTCCAAGCTTTGCGGATTCTTCGTTAAAACGGCGGGTTTGCGCATCACAAACGCCTGTGTCGATAGAAGGGATAACTGAAATAATCGTTGCTTTTCCTTTGAAATCCGCTAACGATTTTTCTTCTAAACCGTTCGTTAACACTGTAAAGTCCGGAGCTTGCTCCCCAACTTTCACTTCTTGTCCGACTAATGTAACCGGGCCGCCTTTAAATGTAATTGAAGCCATTATATTTCCTCCCTTTGATATGTATAGTTCTATCATAGTAGAGTTTTATGCAAACTGCAAAGTTTATGCCAAGATCATAAAAAAAGCTAACTGCAATCTGCAGTTAACTTTAAAAGTTAAAGACCGATATCATTCATTTTTTTGTTTTGGCCTTTGTCATTTTTTTTAAACATTTGCTGGATACGTTCAATTGTTTGCGGAGCGGAATCCAAAAGCTTATCAATTAAATGTGTATTTTCGTCTAAATGAAGCATTCTGACACCGGTTGTTCCGACAATCAAAAACGCGATTGGCGTGATAGACACACCGCCTCCGCTCCCGCCTCCGAACGGAAGTTTTTGTTCTTTGCGTTCATCATCTTCAGACTTCTTTTCGGTTGGCTTGCTGCCAAATTCACTTCCGCCCGCCGCAAAGCCGAAACCGACTTTAGAAACGGTTAAGATGACACTGCCATCCGGTGTTTCAACCGGATCTCCGATGATTGTATTGACATCAATCATTTCCTTCAAATTTTCCATAGCGGTTTTCATTAAACCTTGAATGGGATGGTCTGCCATTGCGCTTCCTCCTTAAACTGATGAATCATTCTTTGAAGTTAATCGGGCTGATGGTTTCTTTCTGAATACAGATAAGCCGCCCCGCCAGTATCTTACAAATTTGAAAGCTGCAAGCATAGCATGCCCAAAGCGAAAAAAGAATATACACTGCAAATGGGTTTTGGACACAGGCATTTGGAATGAAGGGATGACTTGATACACCGGTTTATTGGCAAAGCTGAAGTGTTCATACAGCATCCCCATTATTCCGCCCTTCACTGCCCAAACGCCGCCGGTCAAAATCCCTGTCGCCGCTGCGTCTTTGATTCCGACGATTGTCGTCCACTCTAATTTTGTGACGCGAAAACTGGCGAGAAAGGCGGCGCCGATCTTTCGCATTCTTACCACTTGCTTCATAAGCATTTCAACTCTGTCTATGCTTTCTCTAAGTTCACGATAGGTTAATTTTTTCTTTCCGCTGCTTTTTTTGGTCTTCGATTCTGTATCCTGTTTTACATCGATTGAGGCATCCTCTGGATTCAGTTTAATGACCGGAAATTCTTTTTTGACCCGTATCAGCCCGTATAAGGATGTGAATTTCACCGTAAGTTTGTCATCATCATCTGAATGAAGATACTCAATGGCAATTTGGATTTTCATTCTGATAACCAGCACGAAAAGAATGAGAATAAGTACGGCAGACAAGAGATATACCATATCCTTCACTTCCTCTTAGAAAGCATTATCGTCCAATTCAAAAAAAAATAAACCCGGACCGAGGCCGGGTTTATTTTAGTCATTTGCGATATAGCTTTTCATGCACGACAGTCGTATCGGCAAAATAATCATGTATCCCCTGTTTCTTAGGAGTTACTCCGACAACGATATACAGAATCCAGATTTTAAGAATATACCGGCCGACGACCTCCCTGAAGATCACCGCGCTCCAGGTGAGAGAAGTATCCGGCTTAACTGAAACAACCTTGAGCCCAAAAACCATTTTCCCGAGCGTTTGACTGAAACATTTTGTCATCAGCGCAAAATAAGCGAGAAAGACAATGAGGGTTGTCACTGAATAGGCTGAAATCGTAAAAACACCCGATGTTTTCGGCAGTCCCATGACACTAAAGAGCGGTGAAACGATTAAGTGGTTCAGCCCCCATACAACAAGCCAATCAAGCAAGAACGCCCAAAAACGGATCCAAAATCCCGCGTACGCACGCTCAAACAGTTCCGCCTTTTCCGCAGGGGGCGCTTCATTGCGGTTCAAGTCATCATATGTCGCGTCCATTATTTATCCCTCCTACTTCGCATAGAGATACATCATTCTCGGCGAGCTGGATTGTGAAATTAATTCCTTCATATTCAGAAAATCAATTTCGCTCTTAAACATTTTGTTCGCCCCCATCGAAAAGAGAGAACCTAAGCCAAAGCTTTCCTCATAGGTGACAACAGATGCGTCTTTCAGATTTTTATGATCTTTTTTCATTGCAGCAATCGTATCATCATAAAAGCCAAGCTCATCAACGAGATTCAATTTCTTCGCTTGTTTGCCATCATAAACACGTCCGTCGGCGATTTTTTTCACTTCCGCTTCAGCCATGTTTCGCCCCTTCGAAATGACATCTACAAAACCTTCGTAAGAATTATCAACCATAGATTGCATAATTTTCTTTTCTTCATCTGTCATGTCACGAGTGGCAGACATGATGTCCTTGTGAGCACCGCTTTTAATTGTTTCAAATTTGATGCCGAGCTCATCGGCCAGCTTCGAATAGTTAACACTTTCCATAATAACTCCGAGAGAACCGGTGATCGTTTCCGGTGATGCGTAAATCTTATCTGCGTCCGCTGAGATATAATACCCTCCGGAAGCTGCCATTGAACCCATTGATACATAGATCGGTTTCTTTGTTTCTTTTTTAATCTCTTCAAGCTTTTTATGTATTTCGGCACTTTCGTAGACGCCGCCGCCGGGAGAGTTCACTTTCAGAACAATTCCTTTAACGGTCTTGTCTTCTTTGGCCTGTTCAAGGTTTTTCAAGAACGTTCTGTGATTATAGCCGTCTGAACCGAGCAGACTGCTTGAATCCCCGTTGTCTTGAATCGTTCCGCTGACTTCGAGTACAGCGATTTTACTGGAGAGGTTTCCGTCTTCCAGCGTGACTTCTTGTGATTCATCGTTCAGCGACGTAATATCCGTGTTGCCGCTGAAATTTTCAAAGAAAGCGATTGTAAGACTCGCAATTAATGAAACGCCGAAAATCCCAAGCGCAATCACCAATGCAATCCATCGTTTTGCATTCATTGTTTCTCCTCCTTTTATAAAACATGTCCCCTTCATTATACGACTGGCGTAAGAGAATGTTTCATTTTCATTCCAAAGCTTTGGCTTACCCAATAAGCTTCAAACATGGTACACTTATGGCCAAAGGTATTTTAACACAAATACTGGATGGCAGAAAAACTTAAATATGACAGCAAAGGGGAAATGATTATGACAGATCATCGCCGTAATGTTTATTTTTTTCACAAACAAGACAATGAAACAAAGGAACAAGTCAGCTCCTTGAAGCAACTGGCCGAATCGAACGGATTTACGGTCGTCAGCCAATCAGCCGATGCCAATATTATCGCAAGCGTCGGGGGTGACGGCTCATTCCTGCAGGCTGTCAGAAAGACTAACTTCCGCGAAGATTGTTTATATGTCGGCATCGCCAAAAAGGGGAAGGCTCATCTCTATTGTGACTTTAACAGTGATGAGACTGAAAAAATGACGGATGCGACGAAATTTGAACAAATTGAAGTCAGAAAATATCCGCTCATTCATGTCAAAGTGGATGACACGAACCATTTCCATTGTCTGAATGAGGTATCAATCCGTTCAAGCATTATCAAAACGTTTGTTATGGACGTGCTGATTGATGATTTGCATTTTGAAACGTTCAGAGGAGACGGAATGATCATTTCCACGCCCACAGGCAGCACCGCCTATAATAAATCGGTAGCCGGAGCAGTCGTTGATCCCCTGCTTTCCTGCATGCAGGTCACGGAGCTTGCGTCACTCAACAATAACACGTACCGGACACTCGGTTCTCCGTTCGTACTAAGCTCCGACCGCAAGCTGACCCTGAATATTATTCAAGATGGGAATGAGCATCCGATTATCGGGCTGGACAATGAAGCGCTGAGCACAATGAATGTCAAAAAAATCGAGATCACTCTTTCAAAAAAGAAAATCAAAACCGTTAAGCTGAAAGATAATTCATTCTGGGAAAAAGTAAAACGTTCCTTTTTATAAACACAAAGAGGACAGGCTTAGAGCCTGTCCTCTTTTTCATATACTATCTGTCCGCCGACCACTGTTTTTTCAATCTTTAAGCGGTGGAGATGCTCGGGTTCCGCTGCAAACGGATCGTCGCTGAGAATCGTAAAATCGGCGTCAAATCCTTTTTCAATTTTTCCCCGCGTACATTCCTTGTGAATGATCGCAGCGCTCCCTGTTGTATAGAGCTGAATCGCTTGATACACAGTAAGGCGTTCGTTTTCATTATAACTTGGACCATTCTTTTGTCGGCCGCTTGTCCGAAGCACAGCAGACTGAATGCCGAGAAGCGGCTCAACAGGCTCAATCGGAGCGTCTGAACCGCCCGCGCACAAAATGCCTTCCTCGATTAGCGTTTTCCAGGCAAAGGCCGTTTTCATCCGCTGCTCTCCAAGGCGGTCAATAACCCAAGGAAAATCACTCGCGACGAAATGAGGCTGAATATCAAGGGCCACCGGCATTGCTGCTGTTTTTTTGATCAATTCACGATTCAATACTTGGGCGTGTATCAATCTGTCATGCTGCCCCGGTTTCGGCGGAAGCTGCTCTATGACATTAAGCACTTTTTCAAAAGCAAGATCTCCAATAGCATGAACTGCGGCTTCCATGCCTTTTCCTCTCGCTTTTTTGATTAATCGGTAAAGCGTTTTGTCGTCATGAACCTGCACACCGTTTGTGGAGGGATCATCATGGTACGGTTCTTTTAATAAAGCGGTTCTGCCGCCAAGCGCACCGTCAGCAAAGATTTTCATCGCTCCGAATTCAAGGTAAGGGCCTTCCGGTTTCTCCATTGCGTCCCATTTGTCAACCACTTGATGATGGACGAGCAAATGACAGCGAAACGGATACTGGCCTGATCCCACAGCTGTTTTATAAGCCGCGACCGGAACAGAAACGTCCCCGTAGTAAGACAAATCCTCAGAGTGGCCTCCCGTCAGTCCTTTTTTCCAGCAATCCGTGATCGCAGTCTTCAGCGCCCTGTCCACATAAGCTTGAGAAACGGGAGGAATGGCCTGCGTGATCAGATCTTGCGCCTTATCCAGCAGCAGGCCTGTCGGTTCTCCATCCGTTTTCACAATGACGCCGCCGTCAGGGTCAGCCGTTTGGCTTGTGATACCGGCTGCTTTCAGGGCGGCCGAATTAACTGCTACCGCATGTCTGCAAATACGTTTGAGCATGACGGGCCTGTCAGGAAACAATTGATCAAGATCATGTTTTGTGACATATTCCGGCTTGTCAAATTGATTTTCATTCCAGCCCTCGCCGATCAGCCACTCACCTTCTGCCAGATAGCGCTCTGACTCTTGTGCCGCACGCACAATGGCTTCTTTTGATGTAAAAGAGGATAAATCCAGCCTCAGCTGTTTTTCCCCATGCCCAATCAGATGGAGGTGGCTGTCGACAAATCCCGGAAACATCACGGCTCCGTGAAGATTGATCTCTTTAGTGTCCGGTGAACCGTACGCTTTTTTGAGTTCGGCAAAACTGCCCGTTTCCTTAATGACCCCGCCTTCAACATATACTGCTTCGGCTTTTTGCCCTTCGGTTACCATTGTATAAATTAAGCCGCCGTACCAAATCGCCTTCACTTCAGCTTCACTCTCTTTCTTTTTACGACTGCGCCTTTTTATTGGCTTTAAGCTGTTCTTCACGTTTTCTTAGCTCGACACGTCTGATTTTGGCGGAAGCTGTTTTTGGCAGGCTTTCGACAAATTCAATTTCTCTAGGATATTTGTATGGAGCTGTGATCGTTTTAACGTGATTTTGAAGCATTTTGACAAGATCATCACTGCGCTTTTCATGATTTTGCAGCACGACATACGCTTTTACGATTGAGCCTCTGATTTCATCGGGGCTCGCCACTACTGCGCACTCTCTAACTTCTGGATGTTTGACAAGCGCGTCTTCGACTTCAAAAGGCCCGATCGTATAGCCGGAGCTTACAATGATGTCATCGTTTCGGCTTTCAAACCAGAAGTAGCCGTCCTCGTCTTTTTTCGCTCTGTCTCCCGTAAGAAAATAGTCGCCGCGCACTTGCTTTTTCGTTCGTTCAGGGTCTTTATAATATTCTTTGAAAAGCGCCGGTGTGCTTAGATGTACGGCAATATCCCCCGTTTCACCCGTTTTGCAGATGTCGCCGTCTTCATTAATAATTTCAACCTGATTTCCGGGTGTCGGTTTTCCCATGCTTCCCGGCTTTATATCCATATCTTTCAGCACACCGACTAAAAGCGTGCTTTCCGTTTGGCCATATCCGTCTCTGACTTTCACTCCGAAGTATTTTTGGAAAACATCAATGACTTCCCGGTTTAACGGCTCTCCCGCCGATACTGCGCTGTGCAGGGCTGAAAGGTCATAGGTTTCCAAGCCTTCCACTTTTGCCATCAGCCTGTACTCTGTCGGCGTGCAGCAGAATACATTAATTTGATAACGGCTTAATAGCTCCAAATATTTCTCGGCGCCAAATCTTCCGTGGTACACAAATCCGGTCGCTCCGCTTCCCAGCACCGCAAGCAGAGGGCTCCATACCCATTTTTGCCAGCCTGGCGCGGCTGTCGCCCATACGTTGTCGTTTTCGGAAATGCCGAGCCACTCGCGGGCGGATGTTTTTAAATGGGCAAATGCCCAGCCATGTGTATGTACAACGCCCTTCGGCTGACCGGTCGTCCCGGATGTATAGGATAAGAACGCCATATCCTCTCTAGTTGTATCTGCTGTTTTAAAACTGCTTCCATCAGCCTGAATGCTTAACAGGTCTTTCCATCCAGCCTCATTTTCTCCTATTGACAGCGTGATTAATTTGTCAGTCGACTTGACATCTTTAAATGCGCTGATAAATTGCGGATAAACAATGGCGCCCTTTACTTCTGCGTGCGCAATCCGATATTCAAGGTCTTTCGCCCGAAGCATTTCCGAGCAAGGAATAACGACCATACCAGCTTTCAGGATGGCCAAATAAACGGCATAAGCTTCTAGCACTCTCGGAACCATGACAATCAGCTTATCACCTTTTTCGAATCCTAAACCTGTTAGCGCAGCACCGATTTTATCGGTTTCTTCCATTAGCTTTTCATATGACCATGAAGCTTGTTTTCCTGATTCGTCCTCCCATAACAGGGCGGTTTTTTGTCCAGAACGGCTAAACTTTTCAATTTCATTTACTAAGTTATAGTTCATTGGGGCAATTAAATCTTCTCGTTTTAACACGGACAACTCCTCGCTTTCTCTCCCCATTATACATAAATGAAGCGCCTTTCAGAAAGGATATGCACGAAAAAACAAGTGCCAAGAGGCTCATCGTTCTTTGGAGATTCATTTTTAACATTGAAAAAGAGCGGGGTCGCCCCCGCTCCTTAAGCCATTATGTGTAATTGTGATTAAAACTGTTGACCACTCATGTTTTGTTGAGCGAAAGAAACAAGACGTTTTGTGATCTCTCCTCCAACAGAACCGTTAGCGCGAGAAGTTGTTTCTGCACCAAGGTTTACGCCAAATTCAGAAGCGATTTCAAATTTCATTTGGTCGATAGCTTGAGCAGCGCCTGGTACTAGTAGTTGGTTACTGCTGTTACCGTTTTGACTGTTTTGTGCCATGTGTCTCACCTCCTTGTGAGTATAGAATGTGTTAAAACACATGGCTTCATTCAGAAAAAGTTTGGTAATTGTATACAGTTCCCCTCTGCTTCTGCTTAAAAAAGCTCAGCAAATTTATCGTTTGCTTCTTGCTCGCCGTATAATTCAATTGTTTCAATTTGTTCCACTGCTTCTTGAATGAGCGGCTCAAAATCAACAAAGCTCTCAAAGTGTTCAATTTTTTCTTTTTTCGGCCGGGTTTTCGGACTTGGCGGGGTAAAGATCGTACAGCAGTCCTCAAACGGCTGAATGCTGGTGTCGTATGTGCCGATCTCACGCGATTTTTCAATAATTTCGGTTTTATCCATTCCGATTAATGGCCGTAAAATCGGTGTAGATGTCACCGCATTAATGGCATACATGCTTTCAAGCGTCTGACTCGCAACCTGTCCGAGACTTTCCCCTGTAATCAGCGCCAAGCCTTTTCTTTGTTCTCTGATTCTGTCTGCGATTTGAAGCATCAGACGCCGGGTTGCGGTCATCGTATAGTTTTCCGGAATTTGTTTTTGAATCAGCTCTTGTGTCTTCGTAAACGGCACAATATGAAGCGTCATCTTTCCGCCAAACTTTGACAAGCCCCGCGCAAGATCAATGACTTTTTGCTTTGCGCGCTCGCTCGTGTAAGGAGGGCTGAAAAAGTGAACGGCTTCTACCGACAGACCTCTTTTCATGGCGTAAAATCCGGCGACCGGGCTGTCAAATCCGCCGGAAAGCATCAGCATCGCTTTGCCGGCCGAACCGACAGGAAGGCCGCCCGCCCCTTTTTCATCACGGATCGTCAAATAGGTTGCTTCTTCCCTGATTTCCACTCTGAGAGGGATATCCGGATTGCGCACGTCGACTGTTAAGCCCTCGGTGTTCCGTAAAATATGAGCGCCGATTTCGGCATTCATTTCATTCGTATCTAACTCAAATTGCTTGTACGCTCTCTTGGTCGCCACTTTAAAGGTGTCGCCCTCTTGATATTCAGCTCGAATGGCCGCCAGCGCCGTGGTTTTAATATCTTCCAGGCTGCTTTCGCACTTAATGGCAAGGCTGAAGCTTTGAATGCCGAATACCTGCTTTAATTGTGATCGAATGGCATCCGGCTGTTCACCGTTTAATGTAATCGTCATCCGGTCGCGGTTCGAGAAGTATTTCAATTTATTATAGTCATTCAAAACAAGTTTAATGTTTTGCTTCAATCGTTCAATAAAGCTGCGTCTGTTTTTTCCTTTTGTTGATATTTCGCCAAAACGTATTAATATGTGATCGTAATTCATGTTTTACCTCGTCATTTTCTTTAGTTTTTTGATTCCCGGAACAAGCGCCTTCATAAATGGTTCTACAACATCGCTTGTCTGGCTGTAATTCAGGCTTATTCTGATACTGCTGCCAGCGATCTCTTCTCCTTTTCCCATCTGCAACAGCACCTTGCTCGGCTTATGTTCCCGTGCGGAGCAGGCTGCTGTCGTTGACACAAAAATATCCTGTTCTTCAAGCATATGCAACAGCACCTCGGCTTTGATGCCGGGCACTGAAAAATTGACAATGTGCGGCGCGCTGTTTAAAGTAGGGGTATTCATCACAACTCCCTCTGTCTCACTCAGCCTCTTGAAAAACAATTCCTTTGCGGCCGACATGGCGCCGAGGCGATGTGAAAAGTCTTGAGCCGCCATATTCACGGCTTTAGCAAGTGACACAGCTCCTGCTGTATGCTCGGTTCCAGCACGCAAGCCGCTTTGCTGCGAACCGCCTGTCAACAGCGGAACAAGGCGTGTGCCTTCTTTTACGAGAAGCGCGCCCGTTCCTTTAAGACCGTGAAATTTATGGCCAGAGATGGTGCAAAGATCAATTCCTGCTTTTTCTATCATTAAAGGCACTTTATGAACGCTCTGCACATAATCAACATGAAACAATATTTGCGGATAGGCTTGCAATACTAATCCGGCCTGTTCAACCGGCTGGATGGACCCGATTTCATTGTTCACATGCATCATGCTGACAAGAACGGTATCCGGCCGGATGGCGCTTTTGAGCTCATCGACTGACACAGCCCCGTCTGCGTTTACTGAAAGATATGTCACTTCAAAACCAAATAACTCCTCCAGCTGGTCCAGAGATTCAGCAACTGACGGATGCTCAATTGACGTCGTAATAATGTGCTTACCTGTTTTTATTTTGGACAAAGCAGCGCCTTTTAAAGCCAAATTGTTCGCTTCCGTTGCGCCTGATGTAAATACAATATCATAATTCTTTAGACCCAAAGCTTTTTTTATTTGATTTTTTGCCGCGTACAGCAGCTGTTCTGTTTCTGCTCCATACCGGTGCAAAGATGACGGATTGCCAAAGTAGCGCCGGCTTGTCTTTTCATATACGTCCAAAACTTCATCATAAGGTTTTGTCGTAGAACTATTATCTAAATATATCATCTTTTTTTACTCCTTTATGAAAGCGGTACATTGGACGGTATTTATGTTATCACAATAAAACTTAATAGAAAATTACAAAAAGCTAGTATTGACTTCTGTTCTCATTGCCATATAATAAGATTTGTTCATTTCGTCATATTATCTGACAATTAATTGACAGAATATTTTAACATAGTAACTAGGAGGATTTTTTTCATGAAACAAACATTACCTGTCAAAGAGACCGTTATTATCGGTTTTATGCTTTTTGCATTATTCTTTGGCGCAGGAAATATGATTTATCCGCCTGAATTAGGCCAGGCTGCCGGACACAATATATGGAAAGCGATCGGCGGATTTTTGCTAACAGGTGTGGGCCTCCCGCTTCTCGGAATCATCGCGATCGCATTAACGGGAAAAGACGCAAAAGGACTTGCCGATAAAGCGCATCCGGTTTTCGGCACAGTATTCACTGTGGTTCTTTACCTGTCAATCGGGCCTTTATTCGCTATACCGCGTACAGGAACGGTCTCATATGAAATCGGCGCGGTTCCTTTTTTAACCGGAATACCTGAGAGATTATCTTTATTTGTTTTCACGCTCTTATTTTTTGGCATTACTTATTATTTGGCTATAAACCCATCAAAAGTTGTGGATAGAGTTGGAAAAATTCTCACTCCAATCAAATTTACCATTATTTCTATCATTGTTATTAAAGCGATTATTACACCAATGGGCCATTTTGGCGCAGCACAACAAGCTTATACGGCAACACCGCTTTTCAAAGGATTTTTAGAAGGCTACAAAACAATGGATGCGCTCGCTTCAATTGTGTTTGGCGTCGTAGTCGTCAATGCGGTTAAAAGCAAAGGGGTTACAAATTCGAAAGCTCTTGCTGCCGCTTGTATCAAAGCCGGCATTATTGCGGCTCTGGGACTGACGTTTATTTACGCCGCGCTGGCTTACTTAGGAGCTACGAGTACAGATGCCGTCGGCCCGCTTGGAGAAGGTGCCAAAATCTTATCAGCTTCATCCAGCTATTTGTTCGGTTCTTTAGGAAATATAGTATTGGGTGCAGCCATTACAGTTGCTTGTTTGACAACAAGCATCGGCCTTGTCACCTCCTGCGGTGACTACTTTTCAAAATTGATTCCTAAATTGTCTTACAAAATGGTTGTGACCATTGTCACTTTATTCAGCTTGATCATTTCAAATTTTGGGCTCGCTCAGATTATAGCATTTTCTGTTCCCATTTTATCAGCTATTTACCCGCTTGCAATCGTTATTATCTTGCTTTCCTTTATTGACAAGCTTTTCAAAGAAAGAAGAGAGGTTTACATTGCGTGTTTGATTGCCACTGGGATGTTCAGTCTTATAGACGGTTTGAAGGCAGCCAGCATTCCCCTCGGATCATTAGACAAATTTTTAAACGCTCATCTTCCGCTTTACAGTCTGGGCATAGGCTGGGTTCTTCCAGCTGTCGCAGGAGCGCTGATTGGATATATTCTCACTTTCTTTATCAGTCCCGCTAAACAGCTAGTTAAATGAAGAAAATAGTAAAAAAACGCATGCAGTTCAGAAGAGAATCCGGGCTGCATGCGTTTTTATATGGAATGATGCATAAAAAGAACCCGCTTTACCAAGAAGCGGGTTCTTTTTTTATTGATGAACATGTAATGCAGATTGCTCCGATTCTATCTTCTTCACTGCGCCCGGAACGGTTTTTTCAACAGCGGCCGCCGCAATTTCGTATGCTTCTTTATAATCGTAAGCATAGAATCGTCTTTCTGCCTCTTTTAACTGCTCAGATAATATATGGTTCTGGCTTCTGAAGCGATTGCCGAACTGGATGATTTTTTCAATCAGATTCACCTGTTCTACCAGCCCTTCTGATTCAAGGCTGACTTGGCTGACGATTTCTTCCGCCTGCTTCAGATGCCTGCTGGCTTCTTCCATATTCAGCGGAATCTCATTTAATTGGTTCCCGGTTTCTTGAATATGGTGGTGAGCTTTTTCCAGCATCTCTTTTATATGTTCCGGTATTCCGGGTATGTTGCTTGTTTTAAGCAATCTCGATGTTTCAGAAATGGTTTTTTTCAAACCGTCAAGCGTCTCTCTCGCCTGCAATTCTTCTTTTCTTAATGCCTGCAGTTTCTCGCGGTATTCATCATGCTCTTTTTTGACCTCATCGATTTGCTTCTCAATGTGAGCAACCTCTTCTATCAAAAGGGAATACGCGACCTGCTCTCCGTCAAGCTTGTCTTTCACCTGATCAAGCAGCTTGCCGATGTCTTCAATTCGTTTCTCAAAGGCTTGCTGTTTACCAATCTCACCTGCTGTCAGCCTGTAGCTTTCCTTGACAAGCTCCGTTTCTGCCTTTGTCCGCTCTTTTTCTTCTTCGAGCTTATCGTATGCAATAACCAGTTCCGGCATTTTGCTTAATACAGACTGGCCGGCTTCCACTTCGCCCTCAAGCTGCTCATACAGGGATTGAATCGAATCATCAATCAGCTGAAGCACCGCAGATGCATCGTCGATATCCAATTCCTTCAATAAAGAGCTCTCCGCCCGTTTTAACTGGTTCGACAGATTTTCTAATTCTTTTTCGATTTGAATGTGCTCAAGCTTATAGCCCTTTTCCGTCATTTCGTGATAGCCGTCTCTCAGCTTTGTGATTTGGTTCGGAATGGTCTGCTTACAGTCAGCTAACAGCTTAGGAACATCATCTATGTATGATTGAAGCTGATCCAGACTGCGATCCTGTTCAAGAAGCACTTTTCTGGCAGCGATATAGTTCCCGCCTTCGGTCTCTTCTTCAAATTGTTTGATGCCGCTCCAGATCTCATCAAGATCCTGTTCAAGACTGTCATAAAGCTCCCCGTATAGATGGCTGTATGCAAGCAAGTTTTTGCGGGATTTGGAATAGCGCTCCCTGACCTCTTCGATCTCCTGGCGGCTTTTTTCTTCGCTTGTGACAAGATCGCTGATTTCCCGCAAAATCGCCTCGATATTTGACTCTGCCGCCGTCAGCAAGTCATCAATATGAACGAGAACCTGATTCGCTCTTTTGAAGCGGTATTTATCAGCTAATTCCTCGGCATCATAAAGGAGCTCTTCGACTTTGGGCATATGGGCTGTGACGATTTCATCCCATTCTTCGCGCCATTTTTCAAAGAACTCTTCTGTCTGCCCCGTCATTTTCAAATGTTTGATTTTGGACATTTCTTCCACAATCGAACGGTTTAAAATTTCAATTTTCCATGATTCCAAACGGTCAATTTCAGTGTATATTTTTTTCCTGAAAAAGTAGCCCGCTGCAAACAGCACGAGCAATATGATTAATAATCCAATGACTAACTCCATAATGAGCCCCCTTGTTGTATATCCTTAATCTGTCAGGGTGTTTTATTATTCAGAAAGATTTCAGTATATGTATTGAGAAAAACTGTCGTTTTCATTGTTATTATGATACCATGTAACCAACATTTTTTGACCAGAAATCAAAAACTTTTTGCATAAAATCGGCAGGATTTGACTATTTTTTAACGGGGTGAGCAGCAATGTTAAAAAGAGACGGACATATTCATACGCCATTTTGCCCTCACGGATCAAAAGACGCGTTTACTCTCTACATCGAAGAAGCGATAAAAAAGAGGTTTCAATCCATCACTTTTACCGAGCATGCCCCTTTGCCCCCCTCATTCACTGACCCTACGCCGCTCCAAGACAGCGCGATGACGCACGCTTCATTAGAACGCTACTTAAACGAGCTGTCAGGACTCAAAAAGGAATACAGCGGCCAAATTGCCATACTGACAGGGCTTGAAGTCGATTATATATCCGGCTATGAGCATGAAATCAAATCATTTCTGGATACATATGGGCCCTCTCTTGATGACAGCCTATTATCCGTCCATTTTTTGCCCGCCGGCTCGTCCTTTCTCTGCCTTGATTACGATGAGCATACATTTAAAGAGCTGATCGCGGTATATGGGAGCGTTGAGAATGTATATGAGCAGTACTATAACGAAATCTATTCTTCCATTGTAGCATCAATCGGCCCCTTTAAGCCAAGACGAATCGGTCATCTCACCCTTGTCAAAAAATTCGCCAAGCTGTTTCCGTATGAGATGTCGGCAACCGTGCGGAAGCTTGTGTCACGGTGCCTGGACGCCATTAAGGCAAACGGGATGGAACTCGATTTTAATACGGCAGGTCTCAGAAAGGCGTACGCCGGTGAAATTTATCTGGAGGAGTGGATGATCGCGGCTGCGAAACAAAAAAAAATCCCGCTCGTCTACGGGTCTGATGCCCATCAAGCGCAGGATATCGGATATTCATATGAGTCTTACCGGAACGCCGCCCGCTAATTCGTAAGCGCCACATCTCCGGTGCTGAAGACGCTCTTGATCCATACTTTTACTTCTTCAAAATACATTTTATAAAAATACGGCTCGTGCGGCTGCATGTAAAGCACTTCAGTAATATATTGGGGCTGGAGATAAGGCATCATCAAGAGAGATTTTAATTGAAGGATAAAATGCGGCACAGGCAGATTCAAATATTCCTTGTTTTTCGCCCCTTCTTCAATGATCAGCTGTAAGATATACTTTTCTTTCATCAAATAAGTGGACATGATTTCACGAATCAGCGTGGAATCAATCGTCACCTCCCGATAAACAAACCGAGTTAATTGACGGTTATCGTGCTGATAGGATAAAATATCGAAAACCAATTGCAGGATGCTTTCCTGTGTGCTTTGGAATTCGGTGCGGCTGCAGGCATTTTCAAGCGTCTTGCTGTAGCCTTCGTAAAACTCGGAAACTAAATGTTCCATCAGACCGCCTTTGCCTTTAAAATAGTAGGAGATGTGCGCAACATTAACATCAGCTGACTTTGCGATTTCACGGACAGACGTACCGGTAAATCCTTTCTGGTTAAACAGCATAACGGCAGCTTCAATAATTTTGTCTTTGGTGCTTAATTTCATACGGCTCACCCCTTCTTAGTTATAACAATTCAAGCAGAAGGCCGCCGTTCCTGTAAGAACTTATCGACAAATGCCGGCATCACGGCAAGAACTTTGTTTTATATTATAGAAAAAGTGAGGGTTTTCCATGTTTCATGTCGAAAAACAATCTGGAGATAAAGAAAAAGACTACCAGCTTCTGCTAAAACAACTTGAAGCGATAACAGAAGACGAAACCGATGCCATTGCGAATTACGCAAATGCATCAGCACTTCTTTACCATTCATTAGACGAGGTCAACTGGGCGGGATTTTATTTCGCCAAAGAAGGAGAGCTCGTGCTCGGGCCGTTCCAAGGGCTTCCTGCCTGTGTCCGGATTCCTTTCGGAAAAGGGGTGTGCGGCACAGCCTATTCAAACGGAACTGTCAAGCGGGTGAGTGACGTTCACGCTTTTCCCGGGCATATCGCCTGCGATGCGGCGTCCCAGTCTGAAATCGTGCTGCCGATTCATGTAAACGGGAAGGTGATCGGCGTTTTGGACATTGACAGTCCCGTCAAAAACAGATTTGACGAAGTTGATGAAACGTTCCTTACGTTATTTGTTGAAAAGCTTGAAAAAGCATTAGCATAGAAAACAAGGAGCCGGTCTGTGTACCGGCTCCTTTTCTATTGAGAACTTGTTCCGTGGATGATTAAACGGTTTTTCCCGCTTCTTTTGGCGGTGTAGAGCGCTTCATCGGCTTGCTGCACCAATTCTTTTAACGATTTTCTCGCTTCCGCCGTCCAGCAGGAAATTCCGCACGAAATCGTCACTTCGGGCTTTGTGCTTTCTCTGACTGCGCGAACGAGCCTCTGGGCGATTCGTTTTCCCGCTGCCACATTCAGCATCGGCAGGTAAATCGCCAGCTCCTCGCCTCCCCAGCGGGCCCCGATATCATGTTTACGTATGTTGCTTTTGATGACAGCCGCCACCTGAATTAAGATCTCGTCCCCCGTCTGATGTCCGTATGTGTCATTTACATTTTTAAAATTATCAATGTCAATCAGAATGAACACGCCTCTTTGATGGGTTTTCATGCTGTATTGAATTTTTTCATCTAAATAGGTTCTTGAATATAATTCTGTCAGCTGATCAGTCTTGACGAGATGTTCCAGACGATCACGAAGCATGGAATTGGTAACAGCCAGTGTAGAGTGATGGATCAGTGCCTCAAACAACTTGTATACTTCAAAGGTGAAGGCATACAGGTCTTTTTTCAGCACGATGGCAAAGCCTAATATCCGGTCATTCTCCATCATCGGCACGGCCATAAGGGAGCCATAACTCTCCTCTCCGAATAAAGAACGCCCGTTTCCGATGAACACCCCTTTTTCTCCATCGAAAAGCTTTTCTTTCACCGAACGGATATACACGTCAGAAGAGCCTGTTTCAAAAAAAGGGGTGCCTCCGGGCAGCAGTGTCTGTTTTTCAAAGTGATCAATATGAAAAAAGCCGACTTCTTCAGCATGAAACGACTCTACGATTCTTGCCGTCAGATCTTTCATTGTGTCTGTCAGTCTCAGCCGCTGATTGAGCTGGCGGGATGTTTCATTAATCAATTCCAGATTGGCAATGCTTGTTTTGGACTGCTCATAGAGCTGGGCGTTTTCAAATGCTCTTCCCGCCGCATTTGCAATCAGTGACATTTCATCCAAATCGCCTGCGGAAAGCGGTCCCCCGGACTTTGCCTCAGCCATCAGCACCCCGTATGTTCCCTGCTGACCCTTTATCGGTACATAAACGGCTGATTCGTTTTTTCTCAGTATCTCCCCGGATAAATACACATGAAGCGCAAAGGAATCGGCACCTTCTCCTTCCATCAGCAGCTCTTTTGCGGGCAAATCCCGGCATGTATCCCGATCCTGAGAAATAAACAAAGAAAAATGAAAGGACGGATAAACACCGTTTAAGCTTTCCAGCAGCTTCTTCAGCACTTTCTTTTGATCTAAGAGCGAGTGAAACAGCTCTGTCAGGTTGTATATTTTTTTCTGATGCACCGCCGCTTCATACAGCTTTTCCTGCTTCATGGACTGATTCAAAAACAAGGAAATCAAGTCAGGCAGTTCGGCAGGAATCTCTTCTCCCTGTTTACAGGTTAAGTTTAGGCTGCTGCCTGTTGAATGATCTGAGATTACATAAAAAGAGCCGCTGATTTTCGTTGCAGCAAAACAAGCTTCTTCCTCGGTCTTGTATTTCGTTTGAGCAGATTCTGCCGGTGAAAGGGTTAATAATAGAGATGAAAAGCAGGATTCAAGAGCTGAGGTCAGCCAAAGCAGCGAGTCGGCAAAAGTCACGGATTTTGGCATCGTTAATAAAAAATGCAGCATGCGCTGATGAAAGATCGGCAATATATGTTTTGTTTGGTTTATCAATTTTTATCACCTAAAAAGTAAACTTCTAATTTTTGTTTATTATAGCATAACCGTTTGCTGAATAGCTTTGCAGACGATGATGGGGAAATGGTTGACTTCAAAGCGAAAAACTTATATAATGCTCTTTGTGTGAAATATTGCAGCCTTTTTGTTCAGCTTCTGTGTTTCATTTTGTTCCTTAAGCTTTAAGGTGTATCGTGTAACTCTCTGCTGCTGGAGCGAGGATACATGAAAACATAATGACATAGTCGAATAGAGCAGACGGTTTTTATTTTCCACAAAATAAAACCAAAGGAGGAGTCACATTATGGCTCGCTATACAGGTCCATCTTGGAAACTGTCCCGTCGTTTAGGAATCTCTCTAAGCGGAACAGGAAAAGAATTAGAAAAACGCCCTTACGCTCCAGGTCCACACGGTCCAGGACAACGTAAAAAATTATCAGAATACGGTTTGCAACTGCAAGAAAAGCAAAAACTTCGTCACATGTACGGTGTAAACGAACGCCAATTCCGCACATTGTTTGACAAAGCTGCTAAACTTACAGGTAAACACGGTGAAAACTTCATGATTCTTTTGGACGCACGTCTTGACAACCTTGTGTACAAGCTAGGTTTAGCACGTACTCGCCGTCAAGCTCGCCAATTGGTTAACCACGGTCACATTCTTGTTGACGGAAGCCGCGTAGATATTCCGTCTTACCAAGTAAAACCTGGTCAAACAATCGGTGTTCGCGAAAAATCAAGAAATCTTTCTATCGTGAAAGAATCTGTAGAAGTGAACAACTTCGTTCCTGAATACCTTACATTCGACGCTGAAAAACTTGAAGGTTCATTAACTCGCCTTCCTGAGCGTTCTGAACTTGCTCCAGAAATTAACGAAGCGCTTATCGTTGAGTTCTACTCTCGTTAATCGTAATGCTTCTTTAAAGAGCATTGACTTAAACCCTAGAAACTTTGTTTCTAGGGTTTTTCTTTTGGTTCTGCTATGCAGAATACCGTATTCTCCTTTATTTATTTGGGATGTAATGAATTGGATTTCAATTATATTTAGAATTCCTCTTATGTGTAAAAACAAGTTATTGTACAGAAACTCATGCTTTTTGAGACAAATAAAAAAGTAAAGGAGGTACTTATAGTACCTCCTTTACTTTCCCTCTTCATAGAATGAAAGAAGAACCTGGTGTTATACAATCCCCTTTTCTATCCATTAAAAGTATTCATTTATAATTAGTCCTTTAAAAAGGATAATAATGCTTCATTAAATTCCTTGGGATGTGTTGCATTCAACCCATGTGGCCCCCCTTTTATTAAAGCTACTTTGGCATTAGGAATTGCTTCATAGGTTCGCTTCCCACTATATTCAAATGGAACAGTTGCATCCGAATCACCATGAATCACAAGAGCAGGGATATTAATTTTGGCTAAATCTCCCCTAAAATCTGTTTTACTGAAAGCACCAATACAATCTAAAGTCCCTTTAGGAGATGCACCTGCTGCAATATCCTTATTGTAAAGCCGGAATGGTTCACTAACTAAATCCGTTCGATCTCCAGCTGCAAAAAATATTTTCGTAAACTCATCAAGAAAAGCTAATCGATCATCTTTTACCCCGTTTTCAAATCCTTGAATTGCTGCATCATCTAATACTCCCTCAGGATGATCTTCTGACTTATAAAGAAATGGTGGTACAGCTCCTGCAAATACAGCCTTTTCTACTCTATTGGTTCCGTAGGTTCCAATATAGCGTGCTACTTCTCCGCCCCCCATTGAAAATCCGACCAGTGTCACATTTTGGAGATCCAAGTGTTCTAGTAACAGATGTAAATCAGCAGCTAATGTATCATAATCGTAACCGTTCCATGGCTGAGAAGAGTTTCCGAACCCTCGACGGTCATAAGTTATGACTCTATATCCACCCTCAACGAGAGCCGGGACTTGGTATTCCCAAGATCGACCACTTAATGGCCAACCGTGAATTAATACAACTGGCCTCCCCATACCGTGATCCTCATAATAAAGTTCAATAGGTGTGTGATTTTCTGTTCCTACAGTAATTTTTGCCATTCCTATACCTCCAATATATAGCCTTTTCTCCAATAATCGAGGTGAACCTCGTATCCTATTAACTTTCTTTTCTTCCAGCCTCAATAATCCTTCCTATAATTTATATATGGTTAAGATAGAAGGTTATTTCAAATAGGGAGGAAGCTGCAGGACTAAAACTATTTAACAGTTAGAGAAATTTCTTATAATCCAATCATTCCCCAACTTCCTGCTTAAATAAAGGAATTACCTTATATATCACATGATGCTATGGGTTTCTCTAAGAGAGAGTATACCAACATACTTAATTACAGGCAGTTTAGTAAAATATAGGTGAGCCGACTGTTAACCAGTCGGCTCCTACCTCTGTTTGATCTAGTTACGTTATTAATTAAATAATAATTGCCTTCATGTCGCTAGATTTTCACTTTTTTTCTTTAAAGAGAAAGTTAGGCTTTTTTCATTTTTTATGTTTGGGTCCGTCATCGGCCCCAAACCCTTATTAGAAAGCAAAGCAAGTACAACCAATACCCCATTTAGTTCCATCTTTTCCTATTACGGTATGAGTGTGTTGATGGAGAGGGTTACTGCAACTATGTTTGTGATCATGGGCATCGTGAGAAAGTATATTGTGGGTTAGGTTAGCACCACCATAACCATAAACCCCCGTCGGTGCCCAATCAGGTGATGCTGGCGGCAATTCAGGTGATAAATTTTTAAATTCATCATTTCCATAAACAACTTGCCCACCCATAATGGTGAGTAATGATTCAAGGTCTTTGATTTCTTCTTCTGGCACAGTAAAGTAGTCAGCAGACAATACAGCAATATCAGCAAACTGACCTACTGCAAGGGTTCCCTTTTTATCTTCATCATCAGAGAACCATGCACTTCCTTTGGAATATAATCCCAGAGCTACGTTTCTGTCAAGTTTATTCTTTTCATCGTATATCGAAAGTCCACCAATGGTTTTTCCTGCAACCATCCAGTAAAGAGCAACCCAAGGGTTATAGCTGGAAACCCTCGTTGCATCACTACCCGCGCCAACAGGTATACCCAAGTCTAGCATACGATAAATCGGAGGAGTACGCTTTGCAGCTTCCTTTCCGTATAAATCAACAAAGTATTCACCTTGGAAAGCCATGCGGTCTTGGATGGCAATACCGCCATTTAAAGCCTTAACACGTTCCATACTACGATCTGAGATTGTTTCTGCATGGTCAAACCACCAGCGTAGACCATTAAAAGGAATTTCTCTGTTGACTTCCTCAAAAACATTTAAGAAACGTGTTATTGACTCGTCATAAGTTGCATGTAAACGGAATGGCCAACGGTTTTCCACCAATAGAGAAATTACTTTCTTTAAGTCAGCTTCCATCACCGTAGCTAGGTCGGGCCGCGGCATTTGAAATTTTTCAAAATCGGCTGCCGAGAATACTAACATTTCTCCGGCACCATTCATTTTATACTTATCACTTCCTTGACCTGGAGAAACGATTTTTGCCCATGAAGCAAAGTCTTCATATTCATGATTTGGATTTTGTGTAAATAGATTATAGGCAATACGCAAAGTTAATTGATCCTTCTCGGCTAAATGTTCAACAACTTTGTAATCGTCAGGATAATTTTGGAACCCGCCGCCTGCGTCAATAGCACTTGTAATACCTAATCTATTTAATTCGCGCATAAAATGGCGAGTTGAGTTAATCTGGTCGTCAAAATTAAGTACTGGGGCTCTACCCAGACTTGAATAAAGAATAGAAGCGTTAGGATTGGCAATTAAAAGACCCGTTGGATTACCTCGTTTATCTCGTTCTATTAAACAACCCGGAGGATCTGGTGTATCTTTTGTGTATCCCAGTGCACGCAGTCCTGCACGATTTACTAGTGCTCTATCGTAAAGATGTAGTACAAAGATAGGTGTGTCTTCAGAAACAGCATTAATCTCTTCCAAAGTTGGCATCCGTCTTTCTTTAAATTGAAATTCAGACCAGCCTCCAACTACTCTTACCCACTGAGGAGCAGGTGTGCGTCTTGCCTGCTCTTTAAGCATTTCCAGAGCGATAGCAAGTGATGGCACACCTTCCCAGCGCAATTCCATATTATAATGAAGACCGCCACGAATAACGTGTATATGAGAATCATTCAAGCCCGGAATAGCTCTCTTTCTTTTAAGGTCTATTTTTTTGGTTTTTTCTGTGGCACTATCAAGAAGCTCATCTCCACCTACTGCAGTGATTAAACCATCAGTTATGGCGATAGCCGATACCTCAGGTTGAGAAGGGTCAAGAGTAGTGATTTTTCCGTTATATAAAATCATATCCGGTAAATTCATGTTCACACCTCGTCTACTTCCTGTTATTCTGTAACCATGGATGAAATATTTTACCGAAAAACGGCATTACTACCCATGATAGCAAGGAAACTATACATACAGAAACCAAAAAAGATGACATAACAGAGTTCATGTTTTTTATGATAGGCCCTATCACTATAGGAACCAACTTGCTAAGAGGCCATACACCAAGAACGGTAATAATAGACATTTTCCATTTTGACGGTGGAACTGGCGTTTTCAGCGTAATAAACCAATAAGCCAAACTGCTTTCAGTTTTGTAAGTTGGATTAGTGGCTTGAAATGGTTCTGCCTTTTTTAACAAATCTCGGCGAATATCTGATTCTTGCCAAGCAAGGGATTCTCAAACGTATCGAAGCGAAAAACAACAGTATACTCTCTGGATCCGTTATTGGGGACTATTAGATTTACGCCTAAATGCCCTGGAAATTTAGTAGCGGCAGCTTCGATTTCATGTCTCCACGTTTCAAACTGTTTTTCTCTGCCTTCTTGAATTTCCCATGTAACAATTGTTGTTACTGGAACACCAGCATCCATAGTGTTCCCTGTATGAGTTTCTCCCACAGTTACTCTTTCTTGATTCATTTTAAAGGCAATTATTAGTTTCAGTTGTAATCGTAAAATTAAAAGCCTTGCTATACTTCTTAATTAAAAAGGAGCGCTGATTAAATCAGCGCTAAATTTATGCATTTTGTTTACTAAGATCTCGCTGAGCTCCCTTATAGCTTCCAATTACATTTTGATAACCAGGAAGTTGACTAGAAAGTAAATTGCCAAAGCCCTCAACATCGTTACGCCAATCGCGTTGTAATTCGCATGCTACGCTAAACCAGTTCATAAGCTGCACACCGCCATGAGCCATTCGAGTTAAAGACGCATCTGCCACTTGTTTGCTGACTGTTCCAGAAGCATCCGTAACAGCGAATACTTCATACCCTGCCTTAATAGCCGAAAGTGCAGGGAAAGCAACGCAAACATCCGTAACTACACCTGCGATGATAAGTTGTTTTCTTCCAGTTTCTTCGATTGCTTTAACAAACTCTTCATTATCCCATGCATTAATTTGTCCAGGTCGTGCTATTTTTGGCGCGTGAGGGAAAAGCTCAACCAATTCTTGCATCAATGGCCCGTTAGGTCCGTTTTCAAAGCTTGTTGTTAAAATCACAGGTAAATCAAAAAACTTAGCTGTGTTAGCAAGAGCCATAACGTTGTTCTTGAATTCATCCACACCATAATCACGCACTAAGCCGGAAATAAGGCCTGTTTGATGATCCACTAAAAGCACGACAGCATCATCTTTGGAAATACGAGAATATAAATCAGACATTCTAAAGTCCCCCTTTATTAAAGTAATCGAAGAAAGTTTATGTATTGGAAAATCCATCTGAAACTTCTTCATTAGGTACAATCAATTTAGCACTTAACTGATTGCTCTATCAGTTTAATTATAAACCGATTAATTGTCAATATTATTCATAAAAGTTAGAAAAATGTACATATTCTTAAAAATACTGACCTCTTTCTATTAATCTAGAACAAGACTGTGATCGACCCAATTTATAAATTGTTGTAAATAACTCTGAAGGTAACGTTTTGTTCTTTCATCAGTAAGTACAGCATCAATCTTTTCATGTACTTGTGAAATGAGAACCTTCTGAAATGGAAGAACAGGAACATGCATTGTTTCTAGTATTTCTCTAATTTGCATTTGAGCATAGACAGTCCCTAATCCCTCGAGTTGCTCCAATTAATCCAACCGATTTTCTGCTCATAACAGAGGATTCTCGAGGTCTCGCTGCCCAGTCTAATGGATTTTTTAATACACCTGGAATTCCAGAATTATACTCTGGGCACACGATAATGATACCGTCAACACCCTGAATAGAAGATTTAAATGATGTCACTGTTTCTGGAGCACCACCTTTTTCCAAGTCTTCGTTAAACAAAGGAAGCTCATTAATCTCGATCCAGCGAAATTGGATGGAATCATCCATATCCATCCATGATTGAGCAATAATTCGATTATAAGAATCTTTCCGTAAGCTAACACAAATAAGTCCAATGGTTTTGGTCAATCATTTCCTCCCTTTTGAAATTAATCACTATAATACCTCAATATTACAAACGAAAGAAGTGACCTTATACCTGATCCCATTGCTATCGAGCAATCATTCTTATTTTTAAATGTGAGGTATCTATTTCTAGATATTTCACCTATAATACTGGTTTCTCCGTATCAAGTTGGACGTGTTTAAACTTGACTTTACATCAGTTTATCCCTAGACTGATTGAAATAAAAGATGAATGAGGTGACATTCATGAAAGAAAACATAACAAATCACTCCTCATCTAAAAAAGAGGAACGAATAGGTTTAATGTTATGGTTCCGAATAGCTAGAATATATAACCAGAGTATCCGAGAATCCAATCAGCATTTGAAAAAGTGGAATCTATCGACAGCCCAATTCGATGTCTTAGTTCAAGTGGGTTCTCATGACCGATTATCCCAACAAGAACTGGCAAACAAGCTTTTGGTTACGAAAGGCAACATTACTCAACTGTTAAGTAAAATGGAAGCATTAGGGCTAATTAAACGAGAACAAGAATGGAAAACCAAATACCTTTCATTGACTAAGGCAGGAAAAGAGTTTTTTTATGAAGTTGTTCCGAAACAAGAGCATTTTCAGGCATCCCAATTTTCCAACTTGAATTACAAGGAGAAAAAACAACTTCTAAATTTACTTAGGAAAATTCAAAAACCATAGGAGATAATAGCCTATCAGTCCTGCTGTTAAAAGTGCCTGTAAACTATAGTTCTTCGATAATAAAGGTACAATAATTACAGCATCAACTATAAATTTTTAACCCTTCAAAAATTTAGTAAAAAAAACGTTGACAGAAAATTGTATACGCATTACAATTATCTCATATTCAAGATATTTAAATTAAAGGTATTTAAATTTTGGAGAGAAAATGCATAAATTTTCCCTTTCTAGTATTGAGGATAACATCTAAAGTAGTTCATGAAAGAATAAAAGAAGAAATAACAAAAAGCAAACTAAATATCACAGAGTCTTCTGTCTTAGAAGTCTTTTATCAAAGAGGGAAACAAACGATTCAACAAATTAGAAAAAATATATTAATCTGAAGTAGTTCAATGACCTATATTATAGATAGTTTGGAGCAAAGAGGTCTATTAGCTCTCATTTTTTTTAATAAATTATCTCGAATTCGAGATAAAAATATTTAAGGGGGATTTAAAATGCTAAGTGTCGGTTTATTAATCATTCGTTTAATCATTGGTTTACTATTTGTTGGTCACGGTGCTCAAAAATTATTTGGTTGGTTTGGCGGTCATGGTTTAAAAGGTACAGGAGGCTGGTTTGAATCCATTGGTATGAAACCTGGAATAACGGTGGCTCTTTTAGCAGGATTATCAGAACTTTTTGGAGGAACTATGTTTGCATTAGGCCTATTAACTCCCCTTGCAGGAATCATCATTGCAGGAACAATGGTAATGGCTATTGTAAAAGTACATGGAGCAAATGGACTATGGGTAACAAACAATGGATACGAATATAACCTAACTTTACTTGCTGTTACAATAGGTATTGCTTTAACAGGTCCTGGTCAATATGCTGTTGATACATTTTTATTCTAATATATCTCGAATTAGAGATTTTCGAACATGAAATAAATATTATCAAATCCATATTTTATAAGCAGTATAGAGTAACCTTTCAAGCCGTTTTAATTAAATAATTACATTTTAAGAACTATAACAGAGGAGTGTTAAAAATGAGTAAAAAAACAATGGGTATTCACCACATTACAGCAATCGTAGGGCATCCACAAGAGAATGTCGATTTCTATGCAGGCGTGTTAGGTTTACGTTTAGTTAAGCAAACCGTCAATTTTGATGACCCTGGTACGTATCACCTTTATTTTGGCGATGAAGGTGGTAAGCCGGGAACCATTATAACCTTCTTTCCATGGGCAGGTGCTCACCAAGGTACAATAGGAGGCGGTCAAGTAGGCGTCACTTCTTATGCAGTGCCTAAAGGTGCGATGGAATTCTGGGAACAAAGACTAGAAAAGTTCAACATTGTGTTTACTAGAGTGGAACGTTTTGGAGAACAATATTTAGAATTTGACGACCCTCACGGTCTTCACTTGGAGATTGTTGAAAGAGAAGAAGGAGAACTCAATACATGGAGCTTTGGGGATGTTACACCTGAAGTCGCTATTAAAGGGTTTGGGGGAGCAACCCTGCTATCAACTCAACCTAATAAAACAGCAGAATTACTCGAGAAGGTAATGGGACTTAAATTGGTTGGTAAAGAAGGAGATTTCGCTCGCTATCGTTCTACAGCTGATATAGGGAATATTATTGATCTTAAATTGACTCCTATCGGACGTGGACAAATGGGAGTTGGCACCGTACACCATATTGCATGGCGAGCTATTGACGATCAAGACCAATTAGACTGGCAAGAATATATTGCAGCAAATGGATATGAGGTCACACCTGTACGAGACAGAAATTATTTTAATGCGATTTACTTTAAAGAATATGGAGAAATCCTGTTTGAAATTGCAACTTATCCTCCAGGATTTGCTCATGATGAATCAAAAGAGACAATGGGCAAAAATTTGAAGCTTCCATCACAATATGAGCCTCATAGGGAGAAAATTGAACAAGTGTTACTGCCGTTTGACGTAAGAGAACTAGATTAATCTTGTGAAGGGAATAACTTCTTTGCTTTCAATTGAGCCAGGTTCTATGTCTGAAAGATAAATTTATAAATTTTTAATAGGAAGCATTATACCTAGACCAATTGCTTTTGTCACTACGATTTCAAAAGATGAAGTTTTGAATGGTACGCCATTTAGCTACTTTAATATTGTATCATCGAACCCTCCTATGATTTCGTTATCTATTCAACGATCCGACAGGAAACAAAAAGATGCAGCGAGAAATATTATCGAATCTAAGTAATTTGTGGTTCATATTGTTGACGAACAAAATGTTGAGAAAAACACCTTACCGCAAGTAGAGGTTCGTGTTCTGGAGGGAGATAAATAATGAAGCATATTTTCAATAAAGGGAAAGATTCAACAAAACCGACATTATTATTACTTCATGGTACTGGGGGAAATGAATTAGATCTGTTGCCTCTTGCGGGAAGAATTGATGATAAAGCTTCTGTCTTAAGCGTTCGAGGAAATGTATTAGAAAATGGAATGCCTCGATTCTTCCGCAGATTGGCTGAAGGGGTATTCGATGAAGAAGACCTTATTTTCAGAACAAAAGAATTAAATAAATTTCTTGATGAGGCAGCAGAAAAATATAGTTTTGACCGCGATAATATTATCGCCATTGGCTACTCAAATGGGGCAAATATAGCAGCTAGTTTATTATTTCACTATAAAAATGCCTTAAAGGGTGCCGTTCTTCACCACCCTATGGTACCGAGAAAAGGAACTAATCTACCAGATTTATCAGGTAAGTTCGTGTTTATTGCTGCTGGAACGAATGATCCAATTTGCTCGCCAATGGAATCAACTGAACTTCAATCTTTATTAGAAAAAGCTAATGCAAATGTAGAACTTCATTGGGAAAACAATGGTCATCAATTGACAATTGAAGAGGTAGAAGCTGCAGCCCAATGGTATCAAAAAATACAGTCAAAATAGTACGAATAAGTAGATGTGACACTATGCCTTATGATAAACGGAAGCATGTTGTGGAATAAAATTTGACTACTATATTCCCCCATACCCAAAAACCCTTTGCTCAGCATTAGCAAAGGGTTTCCTTTTATTACAGGAAATTCAACAATGATTAGTTAACAAACAGTAGTTATTCTTTATATTGGAAATTGACTATTTTTTGTTAAATTAAGGGTAACAACATAAATAACCTTTGCTATAGGACCCACATAGAATGATGTATTAATAAAAGGCATTTCTGCAATAATTGCTATAAGAAACGCTATACATGTGACTCGGTTTATTTTCCCATATTGACCATTTAAGTCAAAAATATCTTTCACATTATACTTACCATGACGTAATAAATAATAACCTACAAGGTTAAGTTCCTGTGCAACTTTTGTGTTCTGGTGTAACAATGCTTCAAGCTGCGCTTTCGTTTTCGGTCCGTAGATACCATCTCCAGAAAGCCCGTGCATAGACTGGAATCGTTTGACCGTATTTGCTGTCTTCACTCCTTAATAGCCGTCAATGCTGAAGTCATTGCACTTTTATCTGGATAGAAAGAGCGCCGCCAACGCCTTTGGAATCTGTATAACAGCAACGCCTTTGGTTAATAGGCCAGTAACTTTACATACCCAATCAGGTGAAACATTAAATGCAGTCATTGGATCAACTGGGTCAAATCCTATAATATGTATTCCCTCCTTTCATATTCTTTCTAAACTGCCACTGCTCTCAAGCCGTTAACCTCCAATTGTCTCTCATGAGATTTACCGGAAGCAGTTTGCAAAGAATATAAAAAGCGCCCTCCATTGGAAAGCGCTACTCATTGGTTCTTATGAATCAAAATTGTTCGGGCAAATCCTCTCTGCGAAGCGACTCCCATTCTGTAATAATCTTTTGATCTTCTACGTCATGAGAAAGAATTGTAACTGTCTCAAATTTCTTAACCTTATCAAGATAGAGTCTCCCTGTTTTACACAATTCCTTAATGTCAATATCCTTCAACTTTACAAGGAACATTTACAAGAGCAGTCCCAGAGACTCTTAATTCTAATAAATATTCTCCGTTTTTGGTGAAATGGACACCTTCATAATTACCATTTGGCTTCTCTCGCATTTCACTTTTTGTCGCTCAGCCTCTTCACGACGTCGTTTTTCTGCTTCATCTCTTTGACGTACAATTGCTTGCTGCTGAGAACTATAGCTCCTCATATCGTACCTATAACCCATGTCATCACCTCCCACCTTATTATCGGTGAAAGGAAGAAACAAAGGAATAATTTGCAGAATGTGACGAACGAAAACCCTACACCCAATAAGGGCATAGAGCTCTTGGATCACTATATTTTTTTGTGGCGATGGGGAATATTTTGCCTCCCCGTCGTGCCTTCAAGTTTACACTACAATTATTAAATCCCAAAAAACGTTCAGTTCGTGACTTTTGTTCCGTTTATTCTTTTATGAATAATACCTTTTGTACTAAAGAAAACTACAAAAAAAATGAAAACTAGGTGATGAAATGAATTTTGCTTGGGAAGCATTAATTTTAATTGTGTCTGGCATCATTCTTCTGAGGATTTCAGGAAGAAAATCAATTGCACAAATGACATTGGCTCAAACAGTAGTAATGATCTCAATCGGTACCCTTATCGTTCAGCCGATAGTAGAAACAAGTTTATGGAAAACTCTGATCGCCGCTACTATTTTTACTGTAGCTTTAGTTTTGATGGAGTGGTTTCAAGTAAAAGCAAACTGGGTAGAAAAATTTTTAACCGGAAAAGCAAAATTGGTTATAGAAGATGGACAAATCAATATAGATAATTTAAGAAAAATGAGGCTAACAGTTGATCAACTTGAAATGCGTTTAAGACTTCATGGCATTTCGAATATTAACAATGTAAAGAACGCTACTTTAGAAGCCAACGGACAATTAGGATATGAACTAAAAGATGATGCAAAACCTTTAACTGTTGGCGATTTTAAGAAATTATTTAATCCTTCGAACATTAATCCGATCAACCAACAGAATAATCAAAACAATATATTTGAGGAAATAAACAGGGAACAGACTCAACAGAACCCTAAAAAGCTGCATTAATGTTAGACGCTCTGGATAAGAGCGTCTAACATCCGGTTAAATAACGTTTTTTAATTCTTTTTCATTTACAATTGAATCACGCAGACGTTTTATATGTGAAAAAGAAAGATCCATATATACTGAGCAATCCAGCGATAAATTTTCCCTTCGAGTAACCATTCTCGATCATCTGTAATGTCACTAATACGTTTTTGAAACTTGTTTATCTTCTCCTCGTAAGTCAAAATTCTTTTATACCTTACCATTCGGCCTTACCGTTTCTTTATAAACCGGATCATTTACCTTTCCTTTAGGCTTAGGCAAAATAGCGTCAAGTGTCTACTCCATACTGAGCAGTCAAACCACTTTCTTCTGTTTCTTCTAATGATTCTCGAAGAGCTTTAATGCTGTTCATCATCCAGCGCTAATTCTTCAAGATATTTCGATTTCTTTTTTATTCATGAATGCTCCCCCCTTTTCATACCTTCTCTAACTGTCAATTCCTCTCTTCAAATTCACAAAAAGGCCGTATTCTTACTGGTTTCTTTTACTTTCTTCATAAAACAGTTTGAGTAGTTCTTCATTCTGTCTATGAATTTTATGCACATTCTTATTAATCGTTGCCAATTCCCATATTACTGCTATTCCAAGAATGATTATAAGAGACGAGAGGTCCATTCTAATACCCCCTATTAAGCTTTCTGGAATTCAAATTTCTCATTTTGGCAGAAAGATTTTTTCTTTGGTAATAATTATTTTGAATTAAACCGTACATTACTAAAAATGTTCCCAGCAATTCGAATGGTGTAATTGTTCCTCCTTGTAAAACAACAATCGCTAATGTAGTGATTGGAACTAAGTTAATAAATAAAATGCCATTAATCGGCGTTAACAGTTTAATACCTAAATTCCAGCATAAAAGTGCAATGGCTCCAGGGAAAATAATCATGAAAGCCATTTCAGGATAAATATGTCCAATGACTTCTGCCTTGGGCACAGATAGGAAACCTGATACAGTGGCAAAGAATGTTACGATACCTGATATGAATGTTCCTAGAATACATGTTAAAGTCGAATAGCGAAGTGTTGACCATTCATTAAAATGATTACCGCCCATAGAATAAACAACCCAGCCTACAACTCCTATAAACATGAAAAGGATAGGCATAAAACTTTCTTTCAACGTGAAAATGAATGATAAGTTACCATTCGTTATGACAAGAATTGCCCCTGATAAAGCAATAAAAATACTTATGAAGGTGTGTTTCATTGGTTTAACATTTTTCAAAACCCACATAATAACTATGGAAATCATCGGCATTAAAGATTCCATAATAGAAGCCGCAATTACCCCACTATGCCCCATTAAATCTTGACCTAAAAAAATCAGAATATTATATACTGTAAACGCCATTGTTCCAAAAAACAACAGGCCCTTCCCTTTTCCTTCAAAACAAAACGATTTCTTCCCCTCTTTAAATAAAAGCAATGCACCTAAAATGATACTAACTGCTACATATCGCAGTAAAGAGAAATAAAAAGGATTGATATACTTTAGAGCCCTTTCTGCAACCGGAAACATGGCTCCCCAAGACATACTAGCTGTTAAACATAAAAGTGCTCCGACTAAAACTTGATTTTTTTTCATTACATTCTTTCCCTTCAAAAAATAAGTGGATTAAATTCCAATCCATATCTTATAATGAAGTTAATATCATGTAAAATAACCTATAATGAACATTATGATCATTTAAAATGATATCTAAGAAAGGAGCCAATTTTATGGAACTGCGTGATTTACAAATTTTTCAGTGCGTTGCTAAAAAGGGAAGCATTAGTAAAGCTGCTGTTGAATTAAATTACGTCCAATCTAATGTAACAGCGAGGATTAAGCAGTTAGAGCAAGAATTACGGACGCCATTATTCAATAGACATAAACGCGGGATGTCATTAACTTCGGAAGGCCGCAAAATGCTAGAATACGCAAGCAAAATTTTGCTTGATTTGCAAGAGCTTAAGCGAGTATTTCTAGATAGTGAAACACCTACAGGTATATTAAACATTGGCACAGTTGAAACTGTCAGCAGCCTTCCAAAGATTTTAGCCTCCTATCATAAACAGTTTTCAAATGTTGATTTATCTATACAGGCCGGCCTAACAGAAGATTTAGTTAAAGATGTCATCGAATTTCGGTTAGACGGCGCTTTTGTTACAGGGCCGATTAAGCATCCGCAGATTCAGCAATATGATGTGTGTTTCGAAGAACTTGTTTTAGTTACAAGAAATAAAACATTCAATTTGGAGGAATTTTCGATTGAACCCTTTTTAGTATTTAGCCAGGGCTGCGGGTATCGCTCTAAATTAGAACAGTGGTTAAAAGAAGAAGAAATTATGCCTAAAAGGATTATGGAATTCAGTGTATTAGAAACAATCTTAAGCAGTGTAGCACTTGGCCTGGGTATTACCCTCGTCCCGCGATCTGTGGTCAAGCACCTTGCAGTGGATGAAAAAGTATATTTACACAAAATTCCAGAAAAACACAGTATCATTTCAACTGTCTTTATTCATCGTAAAGATACTTATATAACAAACTCACTGCAAAGCTTCTTACAAACAATTGCAGCTTATGAAGTGAATCGCTGTCACTCTGGACAAGACAAATAAATGGCCCCATAATGAGGGTTTTTTATTTTCATTTTCGGTCCTTATACGCCGGCAGAAGCCCATTCATGAAAAAGAAAAACCCCAACCGCTATGCGGTCGGGTTTTTTTTATCGTCTGATTCATCCTCTGAGTCACACCGGACAACACGGTTTTGTTCCTGCTGCTCCCAATAATCCCGCTGCAATCTTTCTTTCGCAATCGTACACATGAGATTCACAGTGAGCTCTCCTTCCTGCTTAAAAGGTGATGATCTGTCGTGTTTGCCCTATCTAATATACTCTTTTCCTTAATGTCTATGCGCTAAACAAAAAATATCCTTTGCCGTTTAAGGCAAAGGATATTTTTTTCTTATTTATATGTGATCAGGAAGTATTTTTTCTTCCCTCGGCGCAAGACGGTAAATTGATCTTCAATACGGTCTTCCGCAGACAGAATGTGTCCGATTTCTGTTTGGCGTTCGCCATTAATATAGACTGCGCCGTTTTTAATGTCTTCACGCGCCTGGCGTTTAGACGGGGACAATTTAGATTCCACCAGTACATCCACTAAAGTCAGCTCTTGGCTGCGTCCCGCTTCAAGCGAAGGTACATCTTTAAAGCCTACCTTTACGTCTTGAGCAGAAAGCTCTTTAATGTTGCCGCTGAACAATGCCTGCGAAATGTTAATCGCTTGCTCTAAGGCCTCACGTCCGTGCACCAGCTCCGTCACTTCTTCTGCAAGGCGCTTTTGCGCTTCCCGCTTCTCAGGCGCTGTTTCCGTTTTTTCAGCGTATGCTTCTACTTCTTCTTTTGATAAGAACGTGAAGTATTTTAAGTACTTTACAACATCACGGTCATCTGTGTTAATCCAGAATTGGTAAAATTCATACGGTGACGTTTTTTCTTTATCAAGCCAGATAGCGCCGCCTTCGGTTTTTCCAAACTTGGTGCCGTCCGCTTTTGTCACAAGCGGGATGGTGAGACCGAATGCTTTTGCCCCTTCTTCTTCTGATTTTCTGATCAGTTCAAGGCCTGCCGTAATGTTGCCCCACTGATCGCTTCCGCCGATTTGAAGTTTACAGCCTTGGTCTCTGTACAGATTCAGAAAGTCAAACGATTGCAGAATCATGTAGCTGAATTCTGTATATGAAATGCCTGATTCTATCCTTGAGCTGACCGTATCTTTCGCCAGCATATAGTTAATGCCGAAGTTTTTGCCGACATCCCGAAGGAAATCAATGACGTTCATTTTCCCGATCCAGTCGAAGTTGTTTGCCATAACAGCAGGGTTTTCGGTTGCATCAAAATCAAGAAATCTTGATAGCTGATTTTTGATTTTTTGTGACCATTCCACAACAATGTCCGCCGTGTTTAATGTACGCTCGGCTTTTTTGCCGCTCGGGTCGCCAATCAGCCCTGTCGCACCGCCTACAAGGGCGATCGGATGATGGCCAGCCAATTGAAAACGGCGAAGCGTCAGAATCGGCAGCAGGTGCCCGATATGCAGACTGTCCGCAGTCGGGTCAAAGCCTGAGTATAAGCGGATTTTGTCTTCATTTAACTGTTTATTCAGCCCTTCCTCGTCAGTTATTTGCTGAATCAATCCTCTGAAGGATAAGTCTTCAAGTAAATTTGCCATAAGTATGCTGCTCCTTTTTTATCAAAATAAAAACGCCCCTTCGTTTACACGAAGGGACGATTGTTATCGCGGTACCACCCTACTAATAAGATGAGGGCATACTCTCTCTTATCACTTTGTCTGATAACGGATCAGATCCGTTCTTTCACTACTGAAAGCCCCATCAGGCTTTGTTTGCAAAAGCGGTTCATGAGTGTATTCGAAGCATCCGTCTGTGCTGATTTTCACCGGCCATCAGCTCTCTGGGACAAAATCGGATATTCTACTTGTCTCAATCTTTACCTTTTCATATTTAGCTATTTCATTTTTATCATAAATAAAATCTGATGTCAACGTGCTTAGTCTTCCATTGTTGACAGGTCTCCAGCCGGCAGATCCAGCTCCCATGCTTTTAATACACGTCTCATAATTTTTCCGCTCCGTGTTTTAGGGAGCTTATCTTTAAACTCAATTTCACGCGGTGCCGCATGCGCCGCCAAACCTTGCTTGACGAATTGGCGGATATCTTCTTTCAGCTTGTCAGACGGTTCATGCCCTTCTCTGAGCGAGATAAACGCTTTGATAATTTCGCCGCGCACCGGGTCAGGCTTTCCGATGACGCCCGCTTCTGCAATCGACGGGTGTTCGACGAGCTTGCTTTCCACTTCAAACGGGCCGACGCGTTCACCTGACGTCATGATCACGTCATCCACCCTGCCTTGGAACCAGAAATACCCATCTTCATCCATGTAAGCAGAATCTCCAGAGACATACCAGCCGCCCGGCATAAAATAGGATTCGTACTTTTCCGGGTTGTTCCATATCGTATGCATCATAGACGGCCAGCCCTTTTTAATAGCCAGATTTCCCATTCTGTACGGCGGAAGTTCATTTCCTTGATGATCCACGATCGCTGCCTCTATTCCGGGGAACGGTTTTCCCATTGAGCCTGGTTTAATGTCCATACAAGGATAATTGCATATCAGCTGTCCGCCTGTTTCAGTCATCCACCATGTATCGTGAATCCGTTTGTCAAAGACTTTATGCCCCCATCTGATGACCTCAGGATTCAGCGGCTCTCCAACGCTCAGGACGTGGCGGAGGGAGGTGAGATCATATTTGCCCGCCATTTCGTCTCCCGCGCCCATCAGCATGCGGAAAGCGGTCGGCGCGCTGTACCATACGTTTACACCAAGCTTTTCAATCGTTTCATACCAATTTTCAGGACTGAATCTTCCGCCTACAATTACATTGGTTGCCCCGTTCAGCCACGGAGCAAAAATGCCGTACACCGTGCCGGTCACCCAGCCGGGGTCTGCGGTGCACCAATAAATGTCTTCTTCCTGTAAGTCCAGCACCCATTTGCCTGTCTGATATTGCTGAATCATGGCTTCATGAACATGCAGCACTCCCTTCGGCGTACCTGTTGAGCCCGAGGTGTAGTGAAGCAAATAGCCGTCTTTTTTGTCCATCCATTCAATTTCAAGCCTCGTGCTCTCGCCTTTCACTGCTTCATTGTAATCAATCACTTTGCCGCCGTACTCTTCCTCGCCTCCAACCACAAAAATATGCTGTAAATGCGGGAGCCGGTCAGCCGGAATTCTGTCAAGCAGTTCCGGTGTCGTAACTACAACCTTTGCCTCACTGTTTTCGAGACGGTCCTTTACCGCTCCCTCCATAAAGGCTTCAAATAAAGGCCCGGCGATTGCTCCGATTTTAATAGCGCCTAGCATAATAAAATAGAGCTCAGGCGTTCTCGGCATAAAAATAAAAACGCGGTCCCCTTTTTCCACATTTCCATACCGCTTCAGCACATTCCCGGCTCTATTGGTTTCGTCCTTCATTTCTTTAAAAGTGTATTTTTCTTCCCGTTTTGCATCTTTGTAATAAAGCGCTACTTTGTTTTTTCGAAACGATTCGGCGTGACGGTCGATCGTTTCATAGGCTGCGTTCAGCTTCCCTGTTTGATGCCAGGAGAAATTTTTCTCTGCTTCTGCCCAGTCAAAATGCTGATATGCTTCTTCATAATTTTCTAGGTTATAATTCCCCTTCACAACTGGTAACGCTTTCAATTCCATGCAAACTTCCCCCTTTGCGTAGTTGTCAACCCCATTATAGTATACATTCACATTTTTCTCAATTTTTAAAATATATCATCATATATATTGAAAACGCTTTAATTTTTGATATTCTTAAAAGAGAAGTGCTTTTTAACCACAACCGATGGGACGGTGAATAAGTGGAACATCATAAAACATACCATTCTGCAGAAATAAAAACAGCAACAGGCGCCTTAGTCATCGAAGGGCCTATTACGCCAGAGATTTTAGCAAGTTATGAGTTTCATGAAGGTCTGACCGCGTTTCGTCCTCATCATGAGCAGCACGAAGCATTAATTGACATTGCAGGGCTTCCTGAAGGGCGGATTATCATTGCCAGAGACGGGCAGACCGTCGTAGGTTATGTCACGTATTTGTATCCTGACCCGCTGGAAAGATGGTCTGAAGGGAAAATGGAAGATTTGCTTGAGCTGGGAGCAATTGAGGTTGCCCCGGCCTTCAGAGGATCTTCTGTCGGGAAGACGCTCCTGACGGTAAGCATGATGGATGAGCAGATGGAAAACTATATCGTGATGACTACCGAGTATTACTGGCACTGGGATTTAAAAGGAATGAAAAAGGATGTGTGGGAGTACCGCAAGCTCATGGAAAAAATGATGAATGCAGGCGGGCTGGTCTGGTTTGCGACTGACGAACCGGAAATCAGCTCACATCCGGCAAATTGCCTCATGGCCCGAATCGGAAAAAACGTGAGCCAGGATTCGATTGAGCAATTTGACAGACTGCGCTTTTATCATCGTTTTATGTATTAACTGACACAGAAAAAGGGGAAAAAAGATGATCGCAGAGCAAATCATGAAACGGGAAGTTATAACAATGACCAAGACGGATACAATTGAAACAGCGATTCATAAACTCAAACAGCACCGCATTCGGCATATTCCTGTCATTAATGATGATCGGCATGTGATCGGCTTGATTACCGACAGGGATATCAAACAAGCCAGCCCGAGCATTTTTGAAGAAGGTGAACGAAACCGTTACCTAAAAAAAAGTCTTGAATCTCTCATGAAAAGAGATGTCGTTTGTGCTCACCCGCTTGACTTTGTAGAAGAAATATCAGCTGTTTTTTATGAGCGCGGCATTGGCTGCCTGCCGATTGTGCTGAATCAGAAGCTGGTCGGCATTCTCACAAAAACCGACCTGCTGCGGACATTTGTCAAGCTGACGGGCGCTGACCAGCCTGGTTCGCAAATTGAATTGAAGGTAAACAATGTGACAAAAAGCCTTGCTGATGTCAGTCTGATCTGCCAAAATCTTCAGATCAAAATTCTAAGCGTGCTTGTTTATCCTGATGAAGATCTCGGCTCAAAAGTATTGGTGTTCCGCATTCAGACAATGAATCCGCTGCCGTTTCTGAATGAATTACATCAACAGGGACATCATATCGTGTGGCCGGCAGAACAAAGGAATAAGCCATGAAAGACAGTGTGTTTATCTATTCGCCTTCCTATCAGACCTACATGTTTCATCAGGAACACCCTTTTAACCAGCAGCGTGTTTTGTTAACATATGATTTACTTCAGTCATTGAATGCGTTCGAAGAGGGAGACATTGTCAGTCCGCGCTTTGCAACAGAGGAGGAACTCGCTCTTGTTCATACTGAAGATTATATTCAGGCAGTGAAATCAGCCGGCGCCGGAAAGCTTCCCGTGACAGAGGGAGAAGGATACGGGCTCGGCACCGAAGATACGCCGGTCTTCGCCGGGATGCATGAGGCCGCGTCTCTTTTGGTCGGAGGAACGTTGACTGCCGCAGATTATGTCATGACGGGACAAGCCAGACACGCCGCCAATTTAGGCGGAGGACTTCATCATGGATTTCGCGGAAGAGCCTCCGGCTTTTGCGTTTACAATGACAGTTCTGTTGCTATTCAATATATCCAAAAAACATATCAGGCCCGGGTGCTCTATATTGATACCGATGCCCATCACGGAGACGGTGTGCAATTTACGTTTTATGACAACCCTGATGTCTGCACAGTGTCCATTCATGAGACAGGGCGGTATTTATTTCCGGGTACGGGCCAAATACAGGAGAAAGGCAGCGGAAAAGGCTACGGGTACTCGTTCAATATTCCGCTTGACGCTTTTACGGAAGATGACTCGTTTCTTGCCGCCTATCAAACCGCAGTCACTGAAATTGCGGCCTATTTTAAACCAGATGTGATTGTAAGCCAAAATGGAGCTGATGCTCATTATTACGACCCGCTGACACACTTATCTAATACGATCGCCATTTATGATGAGATTCCCCGGCTTGCCCATTCCTTGGCCCACCAATATTGCGGCGGAAAATGGATCGCGGTCGGAGGAGGAGGTTATGATATTTGGCGTGTCGTGCCGAGAGCATGGAGCAAAATTTGGCTTGAAATGAAGGGCATAAACCCCGGCTCTGACATTCCGGCAGAATGGATTGCAAAATGGCAAAAGCAGTCTCCCGTTCCCCTGCCCGCTTTCTGGAGTGATCCGGATGATTTATATCCTCCTATCCCCCGCAGGGCTGAAATCACAGAAAAAAACGCCCAAACAGTGTCTAAAGCGCTGCATGCCATCAGAAATGAACAACGGCAGAAAACAAATCAATAAAAAAACGACCTTTACGAAGAGGTCGTTTTTGACTTTTTAATTACGATTTCCACACGGCGGTTTTCTTTCATGTGATCTGCCGTTTTATTATCTTTCACGGGCATAGTATCCGCATAACCTACAGCGATAAAGCGCTTGGAAGGAAGGTTTTCTTTTGATGTGAAATACTGGATGACACCGCTGGCCCTTGCCGCAGATAGCTCCCAGTTAGACGGATATCGGTATGTGGATATATTGCGGCTGTCGGTATGGCCTTCCACCTGTATTTCGTTTGGCATGGTTTGCAGCAGCACCGCAATTTGGTGAAGAAGCGTCTCTGCATCCTTCAGAACGGCGGCTTCGCCGGTATCAAAAAGCACGGCTTCCTGTAAAACGAGAATCACTCCGCGCTCATCGCGTTTTGCAGTCATTTTAGCGCTGAGATTATGCTTTTGAATATATGTATTTACTTTCTGCAAGAGTTCATCCTGCCGGTTATCCTGCTTCTTTTGTGCGGTATCAGATGTATTGATGGCCGTATTGTCAGGCTGAATCCCGCTGCCTTCCTTTTGAATCGATTCGACCGCTGATTTAAATTTTTCCACATCTATCTGCGACATCGAAAAGAGCAAAATAAAGAACACAAGTATTAACGTAACCAAATCCGTAAAGGTCACCATCCAGCTTGATGACTGACTTCGGTTATCCCTTGTCCCATTCCTTCTGTTAAAACGGTCTCTTCTAAGCTTCATGCACGGAATCCTTTTTCGAGTTCACTTGACTGTTTTGCAGCTTGCGCCATTCTTCCCGAGAACTGAACACAACGAGCTGGCTTTCCAGATTGCGCGGATTTTTGCCGGACTGTATGCCGATGATGCCCTCAATCATCACTTGCTTCGTAAAAATTTCACTTTCTGTCTTTTCTTCAAGCTTTGCGGCAATCGGATTAAATACCATATTTGCTAACAGCGAACCATATAAGGTTGTTAGCAGCGCAACGGCCATATTCGGACCAAGCATTCCCGGATCATTTAAATTTTTAAGCATCAGCACAAGCCCGACAAGTGTTCCGATCATTCCCCACGCAGGGGCAAACTCTCCTGCCTTTTCAAGCACCCGCCGTCCCTTCCGGTGCCTTTCTTCCATTGCGGCGATCTCAGAATCCATGACAAGACGGATCGTTTCCTCGTCCCAGCCGTCAATGGTTAATAGAAGCCCTTTTTTCAAAAACGGGTCTTTGATGACACGCGCCTGCTCGTCAAGCGATAAAAGCCCCTGTTTTCGCGCCTGATCTGAAAGACTGACAAACGTTTTTACAAGATCTTTGACATTGTCTTCCTTGCGAATGAAAGCCTGCTTTAAAACAGAAGGCGTTTTCTTTAAGTCTTTCGGCGGAAAACTGACAAAAATAGCGGCGCAAAGACCGCCTGTTACGATAAAGAAAGAAGTCAGGTCAAGGAATGAACGAAAGCCGCTCAAGCCTGAGCCGGATATAATACCGATGACAATAATAACGCTCCCTAATACAAATCCAACGGGTGTAAGATAATCAAAACGTTTCATAGCTTCTCCCCACTCAGATGAAAAGAAAGCAAGGATTTCACCGAAAAGAGTGAAGCTTGCTTTCTTGATTTTTTTCTTATGACTTGGTTGATTGTCTTAATTCAATGCGGTGCGGCAATTCGACAATATGCTCTTCCACCTGCTCTTTATTCATCAGCTTTGTTAACAGTCTCATGGCAACTGCGCCAATATCATACGTAGGCTGGACGACCGTTGAAAGCTGCGGACGGACCATCAGACTTAATCTTGTATTGTCAAAGCCGATAATCTCAAGGTCTTCAGGAATTGACAAACCGCGGTCTTGAGCGGCATGGATAACCCCAAGCGCCATTTCGTCCGTTCCAGAAAGGACGGCTGTCGGTTTTTTCTCAAGGCTCATTAAACCGTCTAATGCTTCAAGCCCAGAATCATACGTATAATCGCCTTCTGCGACAAATTGCTCTTGATACGGAAGATCTGCTTCTTGAAGAGCCCGTTTATAGCCTTGCAGCTTTTTGGAGCGGTTGATCGGTTCTGCAAGCGGTCCGGAAACAAAGGCAATATCCTTATGTCCTTTATCGATCAGAAGCTTTATCGCGTCATATACCGCCTGTTCGTAATCAATAGCGACCGAAGGCGTCTGCCCTTGCTCTTCAACTGATGCGGCAAGAACGATCGGCACAGGTGAGCGTTTGAACTCTTCCACATGCTCGTCCGTAATATTTCCGCCCATAAATACAATCCCGTCCACTTGTTTGCCGAGCATCGTATTTAATAAATGAAGCTCTTTCTCCAAGTTCTGGTCAGAGTTGCTTAATATGATGTTATATTTATACATGGTTGCGATATCTTCAATTCCCCGCGCAAGCTCCGCGTAAAAGATGCTTGAGATATCAGGGATAATGACACCGACTGTTGTTGTCTTTTTGCTTGCCAGACCTCTTGCCACTGCGTTCGGACGGTAGCCGAGGCGGTCAATGGCTTCAAGGACTTTTTTTCTAGTCGTAGGTTTTACATTCGGGTTGCCGTTCACAACTCTGGAAACGGTCGCCATACTTACATTTGCTTCTCTCGCTACATCATATATCGTAATGTTGCTCATCCTAAAACCACTCCTTTTACTGGATACACTTATCCTTATCTATAGCATAAACACTTTATGTAAAGAATTGTCGTATTGTCTTCAATTATTGTCGTTTATGATTGTAAGCGTAAGTCATTAGTGTACATTATTTTTCATTATTCATCAAATTACTATTCCTCATGAAATTATACACGTTTTTACAAAGGATGAAAACGTTCACTTGGGTTTTGTAATTAAAATAAACAAAGAAACGCCAAACCGTCTGGAATAAAAAAAGACCCGCTTCACAGCGGGCCTTTTCGGCATTTATCGCGTTGGGTTACGCTTTTACTTTGACCATTGGCTTTAGCTCGTTCAGCCAGTTTTCAAACTCCGGAATCGCCATTTGCTGCGCAGAGTCAGACAGTGCAACAGACGGATCAGGGTGAACCTCTGCCATCACGCCGTCAGCGCCGATCGCAAGCGCTGCTTTAGCTGTCGGAAGCAAGAGATCACGGCGGCCGGTTGAATGTGTGACATCAACAAAGACCGGTAAATGAGTTTCTTGTTTAAGAATAGGCACAGCAGAAATATCAAGCGTATTTCTCGTTGCTGTTTCGTATGTTCTGATTCCGCGCTCACAAAGGATGATCTGGTCGTTTCCTTGTGACATGATGTATTCTGCGGCATTGATGAATTCTTGAATTGTAGCGGCAAGTCCGCGTTTTAACAGAACAGGTTTTTTCACAGAACCCGCTGCTTTCAGCAATTCAAAGTTCTGCATGTTTCGCGCGCCGATCTGAATGACATCAATGTAATCGATCGCCTCTTCAATATGAGCCGGAGTGACGATTTCGCTGATTACGGCAAGATCAAATTCGTCTGCCACCCGTTTTAATATTTGAAGGCCTTCGACACCCAACCCTTGGAAATCATAAGGACTTGTACGCGGTTTGAATGCTCCTCCGCGCAAGATTTTAATGCCTTGTTTTTTGGCTGCGGCTGCGACTTCCGCTACTTGCTCGTAGCTTTCAACGGCACAAGGGCCAACGATAAAGCGCTGCTCTCCGTCTCCGACTTTTTCGCCTTTAATATCGACAATCGTATCTTCAGCTTTTTTCTTACGGGAGACTAGCAGCGCTTTGCTGTGGTCTTCCTCTTGAAGCTCTAATCCGGCTTTGAAAATTTCTTTGAAAATGTGCTGAATAGTAGAATTTTCAAATGGCCCGTCATTATTTTCAATGATATTGTTAAGCATTGTGCGTTCTCTGACCGGATCAAATCTATTTACACCCTGCGCTTCTTTCGCTTTACCGATCTCTTTTACAACAGCTCCGCGCTCGTTGATTAATTTTAGTATTTGCAAATTCAATTCGTCTGCTTGCTGTCTGAGAAGCTCTAACTCTGTGTTGCTCATCTTCTTCATCCTTTCCCTGCACATTCATTTTTTATTTTCATGGTTAACATGCATCTTACTATAATTGTGCCTAAATAGAAACATCAAATGACAAAATTATCGCGAAATTTCACTTTATTACCCAAACGCTTTTAAGTGATAAAGTATTGTATGATGTAATCCTACATGATATGACTGAAATGATCAATAGTTTTTTCAAAAAAAAAGCGCCAGATACAATCTGGCGGCTTTTTTTATGAAATATGCTGTTCTATTGAGTTTTCTGTAATTTGTGAATGGGAGGTATGCCATTTGACTTCTCCGTTTTGGATGACAAAAACCTGAGGACTTTCGTGTTTGACTCCGTATGTTTCAGCAATGAAATTCGAGAGAGGCCGGCTCTCTTGAATTTGCAGGTAGTATGCAGGCACCTCTTCATGTTTATCCGCAAAGGCATCAAATTCATGAAAAGCGGCCTGGCTGATCGGACATGTCAAGCTGTGCTTAAAGAACACAAACTTGTCTTCCTTTTCTGCAATGCTTTTAAATTCTTCCTCAGATTGAATCAGCTGTTTCGCCATGATGACATAATTCTCCTTTCATACTCAGCGCTTCACTTGTTCAGCCTGCGCTTGTGCGTCTTTTACTTCGCTTTTGATTTCGTCTTTCGTTTGGGCGACTTGATCTTTTGCTTGCTGTGCCGCTTTTTTCGCTTCTTCTCCCAATTCGTTAAGAGCAGCGTTTGAATCAGAATTTGCAGTGTCAGTTGTATTTTTGGAGCGGTCTTTTAAGTCCTTCACCTTATTCATAATCTGGCCTGACTGATCTGCTACAAGCTGTGTGATATTTGATGTTTTGTCTTTTGCGATGCTTACATATTCAGAACCTTTTTCCTTGGCATCTGCTGTCATTCTGTCAGTTCTGTCTTTTAAGGCAACCGCTTGATTTCCGAGATCGTCTCGCAGTTCTTTACCTGATTTAGGTGCTAGGAAAAGGGCGGTGGTTGCACCGATGATTCCTCCGATTAGTGTACCGATAAGAAAATCTTTACTATTAATTCCATCTTTGCTCATAATTATTCCTCCTAATTGTATGGTTTTCTTATGATTAAAGAGATGCTTTTTTCTTTTGCTTCCACTTTTCCCAAATCTCCATCGCTGCTTGGCTCCAGGTGACGACTTGATTGATCTTATCTTGGTTCTCTCTCACTGATGTCGATACAGACCCTGCTGCCTGCTTAATGGATGTATTGAACTGCTGGACAGAAGTTCCCACACCTTGAACAGCATGAACGACCGTGTTTAGTTTTTCTGATTTTTCTTGGATGTCTTCCGCCAAGCGGTTGGTCTTATGTAAAAGCTCGGCAGTTTCAGCGGTGATTCCTTTCATTTGTCCTTCAAGCCCGTCGAGTGTTGATGCAACATTTTTTAATGTCACCTGCAAAGACTTTAACGTTTTGGACAAATAGATCACTAAGATGAGAAATGCTACAGCGATGAGTGCAACGCTTAAATAGAGAATAATAATCATCTAATACCTCCTTATTGCAGGATATAATAGTGTTTACCCGATATTTGAAATCATAAACATGTATAAATGGGCTGTAAACATATAATTCTTCATGTTTCGTTAAATTCCTTTATTAAGTGCAAAGTAAAAAGCAGTGAGAGCCCCACTGCTTTTTTACTATGCTATGACGTTCTCGTAGGCTCTAAGGTATTTTTGAATATCTCCTGCTCCCATAAAAATGAGAACCGCTTGATCATGAGCCTTTAAAACAGAGGTGTCGTTTTCGTCAATTAGCTTCGCATTGTCGATTTTTTCCTGAAGATCGGCAATCGTCAGTTTGCCGATATTTTCACGCGCCGAGCCGAAAATATCACATAAGTAAACACAGTCAGCCGCGCTCAGGCTTTCTGCGAATTCGTCAAGGAATGACTGCGTACGCGTAAACGTGTGAGGCTGAAATACTGCGACGATTTCGCGCTCAGGAAATTTCTGTCTGGCTGCTTCAATGGTTACTTTAATTTCAGTCGGGTGATGCGCATAGTCGTCAATTAAGACCTGATCTCCGAGTATTTTCTCGTTGAATCTGCGTTTCACTCCGCCGAACGACTGAAGGGCAAGCTTGATAATGTTCACATCAATTTCTTCGTAATGGCATAAAGCAATAACCGCCAATGAGTTCAGCACATTATGGTGGCCGTACGCCGGAATATAGAATGTATCATAAAATGTATTACGGACAAAGACATCGAATGTTGTCCCTTCCGTATTCTTTACGATGTTTCTTGCTTGAAAATCATTCTCTTCTCCCGTGCCGTAATAAACGACCGGCACATTCGCATGGATTTTCGGCAAATACTCATCGTCCCCGCAGGCAATAATGCCTTTATTGACTTGAAGAGCCATGTTTTGAAACGCATCAAACACGTCGTCAATATTGGAGAAGTAATCTGGATGGTCAAAATCAATATTCGTCATGATCGCGTAGTCCGGCTGATAGCTTAAGAAATGACGGCGGTATTCACATGCTTCAAACACGAAATACTCGCTGTTTTCATTCCCCATTCCGGTTCCGTCCCCTATTAAGAAAGAGGTCGGTTTTGCCTGCTGCATCACATGGGCTAAAAGGCCCGTCGTCGATGTTTTGCCGTGTGCGCCCGTTACGGCTACGCTGATGTATTTTTTCATGTAGTCACCAAGAAATTTATGATATCTGATGACCGGAATTCCTTCAGACAGCGCCTTTTCTATTTCAGGATGTGTATCAGGAAACGCGTTTCCGGCAATTACAGTCATGCCGGCTTTAATGTTGTCAGCGCTAAAAGGAAGAATAGGAATATTCCTTTTTTCAAGAGCGGCTTGCGTGAAAATTTGTTTTTCGATATCCGATCCTTGGACAGTATATCCGGTATCATGAAGTATTTGGGCAAGCGGACTCATACCTGTCCCTTTTATTCCAACAAAATGATAAACAGTCATAATTGTACCTCCAACAAACGTCTATCTGTTCCCCAGTATATGACGTTCATTTCAATTTGCAACCGCAGCGGCAAAAAAGCCGCCGGCGGCTTTTCCGATTATTTTTTTCGCTTATTTTTATTATCCGGCTTTTTCTTCCCGGTTAAACATTTCATATTATAATTTGTTAACGGCCGGCATGCATAGAAAATATCTATCCATTATCATACCATGTTTGGGATGAAAATGAACCATATTATTCATTTGTTAACTCAGCAGCTGTGATGAGCACCTCTCTCGGCTTGCTCCCTTTTGCTTCCGAGATCATGCCTTCCGCTTCCATCATGTCGATCAGCCTTGCTGCGCGATTGTAGCCGATTCTAAATCTTCTTTGCAGGCTTGAGGTGCTTGCGCTGTTTTGTTCTACCACAAATTCGCAAGCTTCGAAGAACAGCTCATCCTCTTCCTTCAAGGCAGTTCCTTGTCTGATGAGCTCTTCTTGTTCAAATAAATAAGATGGCGGCAGCTGGTCTCTGACGTGGGCAACTACGCGGTCAATTTCTCTGTCAGATACAAAGTTGCCCTGAAGCCGGACCGGTTTTCCTGAACCGTTTTCCAAAAAGAGCATATCCCCTTTTCCAAGAAGTTTTTCCGCACCTGCCATATCGATAATTGTTCTAGAATCAACTTGGCTTGAGACGGAAAATGCAATTCTCGTCGGGATATTCGCTTTAATCAAGCCGGTGATTACATCGACAGACGGGCGCTGTGTCGCGACAAGCAGATGAATGCCGCACGCTCTCGCTTTTTGGGCGATTCGGGCAATGCTTTCTTCGACGTCATTCGGTGCAACCATCATTAAATCGGCCAGCTCATCAATTACCACAACCAAATAAGGCAACTTCTCCCCCGTTTGATGCTCGGAGGTTAATTGATTAAAGCGGTCAATGTCGCGCACGCCCGAATGAGCAAACAGCTCGTAACGGCGCTCCATTTCTTCAACAACCCATTTCAAGGCAGCCGTCGCAGCTTTCGCATCAGTAATCACAGGGCTGACCAGGTGCGGAATTTTATTGTATGGCGCCAGTTCGACCATTTTCGGATCAATTAGCAGCACCTTGACATCGCTCGGATCTGCCTTATAAAGCAGGCTGACTAATATCGTATTGATGCACACGCTTTTTCCTGAGCCCGTAGCGCCTGCAATCAGGCCGTGGGGCATCTTTTTCAAGTCAATGACAACTGGGTTTCCGGAAATATCAAGGCCGAGCGCTGCTGTCAGCGGCGACGCGTTTGTCCGGAAGGCGGCGCTTCGAATCATTTGCCTCAAGTCCACGACCTTGCTCGTGCGGTTCGGGACCTCTATTCCGATGGTGTTTTTCCCGGGAATCGGCGCTTCAATCCGAATGTCCTTCGCTGACAGGCTGAGTTTAATGTCATCAGACAAGTTGGTGATTTTATTCACCTTCACGCCCGGTTCAGGATGAACTTCGAATCTAGTGACGGACGGCCCTTGGGTCACATGAACTACATTCGCCCGCACATTGAAGTTTTTCAGTGTCAGGTCCAGCAGTTTGCGCTGATCCTCGATCCACGTGTGGTCATCCTGACGCTGCGCGGGCGGCACGTCAAGTAATGAGACATTAGGAAAAACATAGCCTGCACGGCTTCCCGCCGTTTTTTGCTGTTTATGCGTATCACTTTTCAGCATCAGCACATTAAACGGAACCGATGATCCTTTTTGAGAATGTTCGGTTTGCTTAGCCTGTCCTTTTTCTTTCCGTGAATCAGCAGCCTCATTTCGGCCATGTACCTCTGTTGTATGATTATCCATTTCTTGCACCTGAGCGGTTTGCATGGCAGGCTCAGATACATTCTCTGCGCTTTCTTCTTTCCGCTCTTGTTCTGTGATAGGCTCTGCATTTTCTTGTTCATCTTGTGTGCGGAATTCGCTCAGACCTTCTGTTTGGCGAGAAACTAATTCTTCTTCAGTATGCTGATCTGTGAAATCCGGCTGACGTTCAATTTTGTCCTCTTGAGAAGATGGTACGCTCGCTTCTTCCTGTACCTGCGGCGTCAGTTCTTCTTTTTCTGCGTCCGGACCGGACTCCTCATTCAGGTGAGCTTCAGCTTGTTCTGCCTGAGGAACAGACAGCGGTGTTTCTTCTCGTGCTTTGGGAATGAACTCCTCGTCTAGGTTTGGTCCAGCCTTCTTCTGGCGGGGCTCATTCGCTTGTGAAGCAATCATTTCGCCCGGCTCTTCCTGAACATGCGGATTGAACTCATCGGCCTCTATGTTTGGCTTAGGATTCTCTTGTTGAAGTTCATCTTGCCGGTCGGTTTGAGAAGCTGACGACGCTTCGGGCTCTTCCTGAACATGCAGATTGAGCTTATCGTTTTCTATGTTTGGTCCAAACTCCTCTTGCTTGCGCTCATCCGCTTGATCAGCTTGAGAAGCTAATGGCGCTTCGTTTTGAGCATGCGGAATGGATTCCTCGTTCTGAATACTTGTTTTCACTTGAGCTTTTGTTTCCGTCCCGTCGTTTTGCTGAAACAGATTTTTCATTGGCTCGGCGTGTGTGCTTACCGTTTCTTCCGATGCTGGCGGAGCCTGCTTCTCCGGTGTTTGAGATTCTTCCTTTTTCTGAACCGGCTGTTTTTCTAAAAATGGATTTTCTCGCTGTTTTTCGGCTTCTTCTGACAGCAGCGTGACTTTCTCTTTCACAGCTTTCGGCGGTGCCTGTTTGTCTGTTTTTTTCGCAGGCGGTTTCGGAACATCCGTCTTGATTCTGTGTTTTCCATTAAAACCATAGACCGGTGACGGAATCGATGTCGGTTTAAAAGGCTTCTTTGCCGTTTCTGACTTTTCATATGTATGCTTCGTTCTATCAATCTGCTCTTTTTCCTGCACGGGACGGCTTTGAGCAGCTGAAGAAGCATTGCTCCGTTCATACGTCTCGCGCCTTCTCTGTTCGGTTCTCCATTGGCCGTCCGGCACAACAGGGAAACGAAACTTGCCTTTTGGGTATTCATAATATATTTTGGGATCTTCCAGTCGCTTTAATTGACCTTCCGGATGATGCCGTTCTTGTTGATTCTGAACTTGAGCGGGTTTTGTTTCCCGTTCATCGTTCTCCTCTTCATTTTCTCCTAAAAATAAATCAAAAAATTTATTCAGCCAACTCATGGTTCATCACTCTCTTACTCCCTTTGATGTTTTTCTGGGACGATTTTTAGTATACCACTGCTGCGTGACTCAGAAAAGATTTAGCTTTACAGCAGAACAAAGCCGCTGAGCATTAGGCTCAGCGGCTTTGTTCACATGATTCGATATTTTCCCCTGATTTATGGGAGTCTAAAATTGAAATGGTTCTCCTGCCTCATATTCTCCTTCTAACACAAGAATACCTTTTTCCTTCGGAGCATCCGGTAAATCGAGTTCCTTAGCGGAGCAGATCATACCGCTGGAAGCGACGCCTCTCAGTTCAGCAGCCTTAATCACAAGTCCGCTCGGCATCACGGCGCCTACTTTGGCCACGACAACTTTTTGGCCTTGGTCAACGTTTGGCGCTCCGCATACGATCTGCACTGTTTCATCTCCTGTATTAACCTGGCAGATGCTCAGCTTATCAGCATTCGGATGTTTTTCTTTTGATTCAATATAACCGACAACAAATTTAGGTGATAAATCGACAGTCAGTTTTTCTTCAATGCCGTTTCTGTTCAAGATCTCGTTTACATCTTGCACAAAGGTTTCTGAAAGTGCGACAGGGCCTTTTTCTGCAATTGTTAAATAGGAAGACGCATTAAAAATATTAAAGCCTGTCGTTTCCTTTGTCTCTTTGTTATAAATTTTCACAACGTCGCCGTGCTTTTCTAATCCGGCTTGCTCGCGTGAAACATCTTGAAGAGAGATTAAAAGCGTATCTCCCACACCTTCTTTATTATAAAAAGCGTTCATAAGTAAAATCCTTTCTAATCCTTTTTCGGCCGGTTTTTTGCCAAGATAAACACCGGTTCCAGCTTTCCTTCATTGTACAGGAATGAGAGAGCGGTAATCGGAACGGTGCCGCTTGCAAAGAAGCTCATTGACATTTGCCCAAGAATATCATACCCTGTTTCATTTCGAATGTCAGCAAGTATCAGAACGTCCTGATGCGGAACAGAGATGGCTAACTCGCCCTCTGAATTGTGTTTATATTCATTGAGGATGGCTTCATTTAATATTCGGCTGGCATCATACCCGTCATTCGCTCGGAAGAAATAAAAGTAATTTCCGGCGACTGTATCTTCTTTGACAACCGTTCTTAAAGAACGGAGATTAAAAGAGGCCGTTTCTCTGATCCGCTCCTTTGACCAGTTTTCTTTTTCAAGCATGCGCTGGTCTATCAAGCGGTATGTGTTCCCGAGATCAAGCGCATAGTAGATTCTGGTTTCGGCTGTGTGGTCATCATAGACAAGCGGAATCCCTTCGCTAGATGTATCGGGAAAAGAGGTCGAACGAATGACCGGATAGATCCGGCTTTCCTTGCCCGTCATTTCTTGCGCTTTGCCTTCCATGGCGGCAAGCGCTTCTGCAACGTAATAAACGATCTCATCAATCGCTTCCTCTTTTTTCACTTCCCATTTTGCGATAATCGGCGGCAGTTCAAGTGTGATGCCTTTTTTAGTCGTTTGATCCTCAACACGGAGGGTGTCTTTTTCTCTGTCAAATAAAAAGGAACGATTCTCGTGCTGAAGGCGCTGTTTTAATAGATCTGACAGCTTCCTTGACGTCATTTTCAAGCTAATGCCCTCCTTTGTTATTGAGCAAGAGATTCAGTTAAAAATTGTTCGATTTCCTCTTTTGTTTTTCGGTCCTTGCTTACAAAACGGCTGACTTCTTTGCCTTCATTAAATACGACAAAGCTCGGGATGCCGTAGATTTCCCATTCCGCACATGTATCAATAAATTTGTCACGGTCGACATAATAGTACGTGAATTCAGGAAAGTTTGCTTCAAGCTCCGGTAGAAACGGTTCTACAAAGCGGCAGTCAGGACACCAGTCTGCTGAAAACATGAAAACGGCCCAATCATCTTTTACCGCTTTTTGCAATTCTTCAATTGATTCTAATTTCTTCATTTTCTATTCCTCCAGTTGTTTTTAGTTTTTACAAATTTGTATGCAGATACTAAGTCCACTTGGATCATACCAAACTGATAACAGCAAGACCAACTATATGCAATAAATGACTATGTAAGATTAATGTTCCCATTATCATTATCATATTTTATTTGCATTATCAAGCACGTTTCGTTTAACATCTTGGTATCAAGGGCAAAATTTACAGAGATCAGCCATACATAAGGAGGAATTGGTATGCAATTTACCGTTTACTTAGCAGGAGAAATCCACAGCAACTGGCGGGACGAGCTGAAGGAGAAAACAAAATCTTTAAAACTTCCGATTACGTTTGTCGGTCCGATGGAACATCATGACCGTTCAGACAACATCGGAGAAGAAATTATGGGAGAGCAGCACGATGCCGTTTTAAAAGATGATAAGGCTTCTGATGTGAATAACTTCAGAACAGCTGTCCTCATGAATAAAGCAGACTTTGTCATCGCCCTGTTTGGCGAAAAATACAAGCAATGGAATACGGCGATGGATGCCTCTTATGCCATCGCAAAAGGTAAACCGCTGATTATCATCCGGCCGGAATCGCTCCACCATCCGTTAAAAGAGCTGACAAATAAGGCAAATATCACTGTAGAAACCGTCAACCAAGCCATTAAGGCCCTCTCCTATGTATTTGAAGCTGAGTAAGCAGGCACCGCTTTTGGCGGACCTGCTTTTTTGTTTCATGACACCCTTAGCCCTCCGTGCCGAAGAACCTAAAAAGCTTGCCGGCGCGGGACAAAGCCTTTGCCGACAAGCTTTCATACAAGAGTTACATATTCTCTTTGATCGATTCAACCGTCTGTTTATCACAGGCAGTCACGAGCTTGATCAGCATTTCTTTAGCCGCTGCGTAGTCATCAATGTGGATGATTGAGGCGTTTGTATGAATATAGCGGGAACAAATGCCGATGACCGCTGACGGAACACCATTGTTTGAAATATGCACTCTGCCGGCATCAGTACCGCCGCCGGATACAAAATATTGATAAGGAATATCGTGAGTTTCCGCAGTATCGAGGACAAACTCTCTCATTCCGCGGTGCATCACTGTGGTTCTGTCAAGTATACGAAGCAGAAAGCCTTTGCCGAGCTGGCCAAATTGCTGCTTGTCGCCGCTCATATCATTCGCGGGACTTGCATCAAGAGCAAAAAACAAGTCGGGTTTGATCATATTGGCGGCAGTCTGCGCGCCTCTTAAGCCGACTTCCTCCTGAACCGTTGCACCCGCATAAAGATTATTCGGCACGTCCTTGCCATGCAATTCTTTCAAAAGCTCAATGCTCAAACCGCATCCGTATCTGTTATCCCAAGCTTTTGATAAAATTTTCTTTTCGTTCGCCATTGTCGTAAATGGGCATACCGGGACAATCTGCTGTCCGGGTTTAATCCCAAGATTAATGGCATCTTCTTTATCATCCGCTCCAATGTCAATCATCATGTTTTTGATATCCATCGGCTTGCTGCGCTGGGCATCTGTTAATAAATGAGGCGGGATGCTGGCCACGACACCCGGAATCGGGCCTTTATCTGTCTGAACTTCAACCCTTTGAGCGAGGAGCACCTGACTCCACCAGCCGCCGAGGGTCTGAAATCTCAGCAAACCGTTATCAGTAATGGAGGTCACCATAAATCCGACTTCGTCCATATGTCCGGCGACCATAATTCTCGGCGCGTCCTCCGCGCCTTTTCTTACTCCGAAAACACTTCCAAGTCTATCCTGCACGATGTCATCGGCATATTTTGAGAGCTCCTGCTTCATAAATGCGCGAACCTGATGCTCATTGCCGGGGGCTCCGGGCAGCTGCGTCAGTGTTTGGAAAAGCGCTTTCGTTTCTTGATTCATGTTTTCCCCTCATTTCTTATGTAAGTCTTTTTATTTTATTAGAAAAATAGCTGTTTTCCAAGCACCTTGTCCGAATCGGCTCATAAACCACACATTACTTAACAGCACCTGGCATCTTCTGTATAATAAAAAGTACGATAACTCAGGAGGTGCTTTATTGTGAAATTGCGTCATCTTCTTTTAGGAGCAGGACTTGGAATTGCAGCAGCTGTCATTGTGAAGCAGTATGCCATGAAGCCTTATATTTCATCTGAAAAAGCGCTTCAAATTGTAAAATCAGCTTTTAAACAGCGGGGACCGATTGATGGATCATGGATTTATACCGAGCCTGAACCTTATCACGTTAATGGAGAAACCGTACATGTCTACAAAACCGGCGTGACACGCTCTGCATTCGGTGAATTAGAGCAATATGAAGTTATGGTGGATGCGAAAACTGGAACGATTGTAGATGTCGTTGATTCCGTCGCTTCCTGACAGGACGAGTATATGATAAGAGCCGCTGCGGTATGCAGCGGCTCTTTTATCTTATATTGCCTGTATTGGTTTATACACTGGATACCACATCGCATCTTGCACTGCCTGAATTAAATCTTCCGGCTCTTCTTCAGCCACTCCGTCCTTGATGGCCGCTTCGGCTACGGCGACCGCTACTGTGGCAGATACAGTCCGTAAATCTTCAACTTTTGGAAGCATCGGAGCTCCCGGCTGTCCTACATTCACCATGCCTGCTATGGATTTGGCGCAGGCTGCAAACATATTATCCGTAATGAGCTTTGCTTTTGTTACAATCGTTCCGAGGCCAAGGCCCGGGAAAACGAGCGCATTATTCGCCTGTCCGATATGATACGTGACGCCGTTGTATTCGACTGGCGGAAACGGACTGCCTGTCGTTACAAGCGCACGCCCCTCCGTCCACTCGATCAAGTCTTGCGGTTTTGCTTCTGATAAGTTGGTCGGGTTTGACATTGGCAAAATGGCAGGCCGCTTTACATGAGAAGCCATTTCCTTCACAATTTCTTCAGTGAAAGCGCCTGACACTGTCGATGTTCCGATCAGGATCGTCGGTTTTGCCTGCCGGACTGTTTCTGCCAAATCAATTGAACCGCCTTCTCCGCCGCGCTGATACCCCTTCACTTCTTCAGCCGGGCGTGCGTAAGGCACTTGGAAATCCCGCAGATCGTCCATATCGTCGGTTAACAGCCCGTTTCTGTCTACACACCAGAAACGCCGGTATGATTCTTCCTCATCAACGCCTTCACGCACGAGAGCTTCACGGAGCTGCTCAGCGATGCCGATGCCCGCCGTGCCCGCACCGAATATCACAACTCTGTGTTCTTTCAAAGGCATTTTTGAAGCTTTCGCACAAGAAAGCACTGCCGCTAGTGAAACTGCACCCGTTCCTTGAATATCATCGTTAAACGTACAGATTTTATCTTTATACCGTTTTAATATCTCCCGTGCGTTTTTTGTGCCGAAATCTTCCCAGTGAAGCAGTGCATTTGGGAACGTTTCTTTTGCCAATGTGACATATTCATCAATAAATTGATCATATCGCTCGCCGCGGACTCTGGAATGCTGATTCCCGACATAGAGCGGATCATTAAGAAGGCTTTCCTGATTCGTTCCGGCATCCAGAACAACCGCCAGCACTCTGCTCGGATCAATCCCGGCAGCCGCTGTGTAGACGGCAAGTTTTCCGACAGAAATTGCGATTCCGCCGACCCCCCAGTCTCCGATTCCTAGAATCCCTTCCGCATCGGTTGCAACGATTAAATCAATTTGATCATTCTTGCCGCCAAACTGTTTAAACGCGTCACGCATTCCCTCTGGATCATCAATGGATAAGTACAGTCCGCGCGGTTTTCGATATTCATGGCTGTACTTTTGGATGGCCGTTCCGACAGTCGGTGTATAAACGATTGGGAGCATTTCACCTAAATGGTCATTTAACAACCGGTAAAACAGCGTTTCGTTACGGTCATGAAGAGAAGTCAAATAGACATTTTTGCTCAATTCATCAGGCTGTGATACGAATTGTTCGTAAGCCCTTTTAGCCTGTTCCTCAATGGTCAATACTTTTGGAGGCAAAAAGCCTTTTAACCCAAGTTCTTTTCTCTCTTCTTCAGTAAACGCAACCCCTTTATTTAAAAAAGGAACGGAAAGGATTTCTAATCCTCTTAACGTTGTTTTTATTTCTCCTTCTTTCGTCACTTGAAATTGATTCACCCTGCCTCTTCCTTTCACAACATAATTTTTACTAGGTTGCTTTATTTGCCGGAAATCATGCAGGGTAAACATAAAAATATGCTACTTCCCCGTGCGTTTGAGTGAATCTGTGATGCTGCCGTCCTCTTCCCATTTCACTGCTCTGTAACATTCATCATGATAAAAGATCATCCAGGCGTCTTTTCCCTCGGCATAGGCCAGCCATTTTTGTTTTTCCGATATAGTAGTCATCGGATAATCATCATAAGCTAACACCCATAATGGATTGCGGTGGGCGGCGGTCGGCATGAGATCAGCCATGTGAATGGCGGTTTCATCCCCGTCCTCACACACAAGGATGCTGTGGCCGTCACTGTGGCCCCCGGTGTGATGCATCGTGATCCCTTCTGTAATCATGCAGGAACCGTTAAAGGTTTTCACCTGGCCCTCTACAGCCTCCCAGTTTTCTTTCCAATACGTATTTTTGGATCTGATATTCGGGTGGCGCATTTCATTCCACTCGACAGACGAGGTATAGATGTCTGCATCGGGGAACACAGAGACAAGTTTTTCATCTTGGTATTCTGTCAATCCTGAGGCATGATCAAAATGAAGATGCGTCATCGCAATGATGTCAATATCATGAACCGTCAATCCTAGTTCAGCCAACGATTTTTTTATATTAGACTGCTGTGTAACGCCGTAATTCCTTATTTGCTTCTCCGTCATCTTTCCGGACCCAATACCTGCGTCAACCAAAATATTCAGCCCGTTTTTTTGGATCAAGATGGGGTCTGTTCTCAGTTCAATTTGATTTTTTTCATTTACAGGATATTTCTTTGACCATAACGGTTTCGGAACGACGCCGAACATCGCGCCCCCGTCCATATGGGTAACGCCTCCGTCAAGCCAGGTAAACACAATATTGCCCATTTTCATTGTTTCCATTGCGATCCCTCCTGCATTTTATGGTAGCAAATGGAGCAACAAAAAAACAGACTCCCGTATCAGAGTCTGTTTTACGTTCTCCATTCCGCTTCCGCCCGGTAAATCGGCTGGCCCAGCGCAGAGAATTTTTCTTCATATTCTGTCATGATATTGCCTTCCGGATCACTGTTATGCAAATCGAGGCTGACATACGTTAAAAGCAATCCATATTCAGAAAAACTTTTCAGCGAATACTCGAACAGGCCGCGATTGTCTGTTTTAAAATGAATCGCTCCGGCTCCGCCCATCACTTCTTCATACTTTTTCAAGAAATGCGAGTAGGTTAAACGGCGTTTTTCGTGCCGGTTTTTCGGCCAAGGATCGGAAAAGTTTAAATATACCCGTTGGACTTCACCGGGATCAAACACGTCGGTGAGTGTATCAGCGTCGATATTCAGCAGGCGCACATTCGGCGCTCCGCTTTGCTTCACTTTCTCAACGGCGGTAACGATGACGCTTTTAAACAATTCAATTCCAATATAGTTAATATCGGGATGCTGCTTGCCCATCCCGGAAATGAATTGTCCTTTTCCCGTTCCTACTTCGATATGGATCGGGTTTTCATTGCCAAACACAGTGCTCCATTTCCCCTTATAAGCAGCAGGGTCGCTTATTGCAATATCAGAGTGTTCAGCCAAAAAATCATTGGCCCACGGCTTATGGCGCATTCTCATATGATTGACACCTCTATCTATAATTTCGACTAACAACATACCATGAATTAAAAAGACCCGCAAGCGCGTTTTTATCATTTCCGGCTTCATTGACGCCCGCATAAAAAAGGAGGTTCCCCATGAGCCGGAACACTCCTCTTTCTTGCATAAAAACGTGCTGTTTTGAACACGTTAACCCTTATGATACTGAAGGGATGTGTATGGATATGGGCTTAAATCATGAGCATCAGGTTCATCTATTGAAAGACATACTGACTGACCATCAATTAGATTGCTGCGGCACTGTTGCAGAATATGAACAGCTTGAACGCGTCATCAAATCATTAATGGCCAACACCGATCTGAATTCAAATATCAAACACGTGCTGGAAGATGTGTACCAATACAGCCAATCAGGCAGAACGGCCAATTCCATCGACTCGCACATCCGGGAGCATCAGAGCCATTTATCTCAATGGGTGGAGGAAATGGATTCGTACTCCTGATTATTTTACGATCCGATTCATCAGGATATGAAGTTCCTCCATGGCGTCATGATATCCTTTGTCGTTGCCTTTTGATTTATGCCAGACGATAAATGTGATGGTCTCTGATAACATGTACCATGACATTCTTAACCGCAGATGATCTGTTAATTTTATGCCGTACATGCTAAGCCAGCTGTCCCACGCTGGCTCTTCGACGTAATGATACAGCAAAGGCCCGAGGTCCATCGCCGGATCAGCAATCATAGCGCCGTCCCAATCTATTAAATACAGCTGGTTGTCTTCAGACAATAGCCAGTTATTATGATTTACATCACAATGGCAGACGACCTTTTCACCGACATGCACTTGATGCAAATGCTCTTCTAAATAACCGATTCCCTCTTGAATCAGCGGCGAAGATTGTTGTACAGCAAATACAGCCTGTTTGAGCTGAGATAATAAGACCTCCGGATTCAGCGGTTCTTTTCCGAGTCTCTTCAGCATGTCCAACAAGGCTTTGGAGGTATGGATTTTCCGAAGCAATTCAGCAACGGGCTGTCCGCTCATATCCTTAGGCTTCAACTCTCTTCCAGCCATCCAGTGCTGGGCCGTAATGACGTCACCATTCTCCATCCGTCTTGTCCAAACCAGCTTCGGAACAATGCCTTCGGCGGATAAAACAGCTAAAAAGGGTGAGCTATTACGTTTTAGAAAAAGCTGTTGGCCGTTATGTTTTGCATAATATGCATCTCCTGTAGCTCCTCCGGCGGGGAAGATCTCCCAATCGCTACCTAGTAATTGTCCCAACCAGTTCATATCAATTTTCAACCCATCATTTCTTAAAATATTTTAGAATAAGGCTGATCTGCCTTCCTATCATTGGCAAATGCCTTCTAGCATACAAATATCATGAAAATAAAAAAGACAGCTATTGAGAGTCTCATATGCTAATCAATAGCCGTCTTTTAAATTTTATCGCTATAGCACAAACTTCGTCAAGCAAAACTCTTAAGAACTGAGGTTAAATATATAAGATACATGTTCCGATTCCCTCAATGATCAGCTCTTCCTTTATCTCTTTCGGCGGTTCGCGAAAACCGGACGGATCACACAGAAGGCGATAGGTTTTCCCGGCAGGCAGCATCATTTCGGCTTTATCCGGGCTGGAATGGTGGACGATAATGATCTCTTTCCATTCATCCATCGTTTCCAAATCAAAGAGTCTGTATGCTATAAGATGCCCTCTTGCTTCCAAAAAATCAAGGTGGCGGACAACCTCTGCTGCCCTCTTCAATCTGAATGCGGGATGAGCTTTTCTTATTTCAATCAGCCTGCGGACATACTCGACATCCTCCCGGAATTCTGAACGACGCGTCCAATCAAGCCGGTTGACCGAGTCCCCGGATTGATAGCTGTTTTCATCTCCTTGCTTTGTCCTGAAAAATTCCTGTCCGCTATGGATAAACGGAATCCCTTGAGCCAGCAGCACAACAGCAGTCGCAAGCTTCTGCCTGCTTCTTTTGACGCTGTCTGTTTCATGGGGGAGCACGTACTGCATTTTGTCCCAAAAGGTATGATTGTCATGTGACTCGACATAGTTAACGGACTGGCTTGGTTCCTGCACAATCGGGTCTGTTTCCTTCCAGCCGGCAGAACCGGTGATTCCGTGGATGACCGCATCAATCTGATCGCCATTGCCGAGCGCAAAACCCGCCGCTTCGCGCTGAAAGGTGCTTCCTTTTACGGCATCGCGAAACGAGTCATTGAAAAAACCGATACCCGGTAATTGAAAAGCGTTCGCTAATGTTGCTTTTTTGTCATCGCTAATAGGTGTGTCAAGATTCCAGCCCTCCCCAAACAGCAGAATTCCCGGTTTTACCGCTAAGGCCCGTTCTCTAATCTGGCGTACTGTCTCAATATCAAGAATCCCCATCAAATCAAATCGAAAACCGTCCGCGTCATATTCCTTCAGCCAATGAACAACACAATCAATGATATACTTTCTCGCCATCAGCCTTTCGGAAGCAATGTCATTGCCGACGCCAGTTCCGTTGGACGGCATGCCATCAGCATCATGGCGGAAAAAATAACCCGGCACTGTATTTTCAAAGGGCGAATGCTCCCGTTTATAGACATGGTTGTACACTACGTCTAAAATCACTTGCAGACCGTTTTGATGAAGAGTTTGAATCAATTCCTTCAATTCAGATTTTCTTACCTGCGGGTTATAAGGGTCAGAAGAGTAGCTCCCCTCAGGGGCGAAAAAATGCAGGGGATTATATCCCCAGTTATAAGCGGCAAGCGGATTCTTTTCATCCACTCCGGCAAAATCGTTCACAGGGAGGAGTTCAATGTGGGTCACGCCAAGTTCTTTCAAGTAAGACAGCCCGGCAGAAACACCTTCCCGTGTTTTGGCATCTGTTTCCGTCATCGCCAGGTACTGCCCTTTTTTCTTCATACCGCTGTTTTCATGAATCGAAAAATCACGAATATGCAATTCATAGATCACTGCATCAGCCGGATTCGAAAACGGTATGCCTCGAGAAGTGATGTGAGGGTTTTCTGGGCGCAATACTACGCCTTTTTCTCCATTGATCGTTACTGCTTTTGCATAAGGATCGACGGTTTCCGTCCACTCTAAATTGTTGCAAATACGGTACATATATTCGTATCCATGCAGATCACCGTCTACAAGGGCGGCGAATACCCCATGGTCCTGCCTGGTCATTTGAAGCACGAGTCCTTGTTGTTCCGGATGAGTCAGCTTGACGGCCGCTGCCGTCGCTGTCGGAGCCCATACCTTAAACACTGTACGGCTGGGGGTGTAATCCGCTCCCAGCGCCCCGTCAAAATAAAACTGGCTGTCAAACGCTTCGGTTCGTATCACCGCGCCAATTTGCAGGTCTGTTTTGTCCCCGCCGGATGCTCTTATATAGTGGGTTTTCCCAAGGGAAACCGGATGCTCAGACACCAATATATACTTGTATTTTCCGTCTATATGACACTCCGCCCGGACAGAAAGTGAAACATCACCGGCTTCTGTCTCAAGGACAAAAGGGAGTGTATACTTCTCCTTTTTGCCGGATGGAATGAGCACTGTAATGACATCCATTTCATCCAAATACGCTTCGAACTTGCGGTTGAGGCATACCATCGGATCTCTCCTTCAGAAAACATTTATGATTTTAACCGCAGAGGGGCAGGACACGGTTTCAGCTCAACCGGAGTTGTCCCGATCAGCTCTCCGTCGGCGTGAAACGGGATTTTGTCTCTTGTGTTCAAGGCAATCTCTTGCGCTTTGAATATCGTCACGCCTTTCATATTCACATGCTTGCCAAAGTTCATCGCAAATAATAACCAATATTTTTTTACGAACGAAAGATTTTCAACGATGACAATATCAAATGCCTGTTCACGGGGATTTGCCAGGGGCGCCGCCTTCATGCCTCCTCCGTAAAACGGGTGGTTCGAAACGATGGCAAACCATACGTTGTGAAATTCACGCTCTTCTCCCTCTGCCGTACAGGATAGTGAAAACGGCTTATAGGTGACAGAAGCGTACAAATAAGAAAGCGGATACACGAGAAACCCGAGGCGGAGCCATGTCAATGCCCGCCTAAAAGGAAATTCCATTGCTTTTTTGGTCACATGCGCATCAAATCCGATGCCGATATGATTCAGAAAGTAAAGAGTCTGCGCCTTTTCATGGGGAAATCTCATACTGCCTAATTGAAAGGATCGGGTCAGCGGCCGCTTCTGTTTTTTGATTTCATGAAGCAGATCCGATTTTTTGATAGAGAACCCTTTTGAAAAATCATTATACGCGCCGGCCGGAACAAAACTCAGCTCCACATTTTTAACATGTGTAAGCCCGTTTACCGCTTCATGCATCGTCCCGTCCCCGCCGATGACAATCAGCCGTTTCAGCTTATGTTCCTGCATCGTTGAAATCTGTCTGGCCAGCACCTCGGCGTGGCCCGGATATTCCGTCATAAAGGAGCGGTGTTCTATCTTTCGTTTGATTAATTCCTTTTGGACAGCCTTCCATACACGCAGCCCGTTCCGATGTCCCGCTGCCGGGTTAATAATAAAAAACCATTGGCTCATTGCTATATCTCACCTGCTTATTTTATGAGAAAACCGTCCGGGGCGTGCCGCTTTAGTCGAGCCACTCTTTTCTCCGATAAGAATCAGACAGGCAAAATGACAGCAAAGCCTTCGCAGCCTTCATCTGATGATGTTTAATCGGCGCCGTGTTTTTTTGCTGCTTTTGCATCCACTCTTCCGCGCTCCGTTTATCTATTATTTTTAATCCGTACGGCGGTTCGGGATAGTCAATGTAAGACGTTTTAGTTAGCAGCAGTTTCTGCACCGGAATGTCGGCCTGTTTTTCCTTTAACAGCTGCGAAACGACTGAGCCCGTACGAAACAAACTGAGCCCCGGATTCAATACAGATGCTGTATCGGCGGCGGTTTTCTTTTCCCAAAAACGATTTTTTGATCCTATATACACACTGTCTTCCTCCGCTTGCAGGTAAACCAAGCAGAATACTTCAAGAGGAGAAATGATGATGATGCTTAATTCAACAGCCGCCTGATGAATCTGGAGGACCGGCTCATACATGATAAAGTATGAATCGGGCAGCTGCTGAGCCAGCTCACGCAAAATGCCGTTATGTTTCACTTTGTTTGAAAGGTTTGACATCTCTGAAAGCGTGGAGCTCGCCCATTTCAATTGAAAGTCGTACAAATGGTTTTTAAAAAAAGAAGCGAGCTCCGATCTGTCAGACGGGAGATTTCCAAACGCGCCGCCCTCCTCCTCCAATTCATCAAACCAGTGATGCCTCCCATGATGTATATCGGATGTTACTTCTTCTTTTTTTCTTTTTAAGAAAAAATGTTTTCGCTTTGATGCAGGTTCTTCTTCCGCTTTTGACATTTGGCTTTCTTTTTCGTTTTGCTGCTCGTCAGCTGCTTCCAAAAGCGATTTCCAGCGTTCTTTTTTTAATCGGATAAACTGATTCATGTAATGATAAGGGTCCAATTCATATCTCGATATATAATCATGGATTTTTATAATCTGTGCCATTCTGTTTCTCCACTCCGCTTTGATTAAGTTGATAGATGAAATTGAGCGATTTCCTCGTATTTCGGCGATCGGTTCAGATGGGTCTGAAATAAGGAAAACCGTTCTGTAAAGCTTGTCACTTCGCCGCTTTTAAACGGAACATATGATGGGAAGCCCTCGATTCCGTCCCATTTTCTTGCCAGTGTAAGATGCGGGCGGAAGGCTCTCTTTTCCACCTGAAAGCCGGCCTGAAGCACCGCTTCTTTTGTTCGCTCACGGAGCGCTGCAAGGCGGTCATTTTCCTTCGGTTCCAAATGTAAAACCCGCGGCTGTCTGCGGTCGCCAAACACGTCAATGTTCCCAAATTGTACAGAAAACGTTTCTGTTTCTTCAGCAATAGCCTGAAGCGATCCCTTAAGCTGATGAAGTTGGCTGTCTTCTGCCGCACCGAGAAAGATTAAAGTGATATGGTAATCAAGGGGGTGCACCCATTTCTTAAACGTAAAAGCCGGTTCATGTTTAGCAGCCTCGAAGATCGAATTCGCAATTTCAGGTGAAATCGGAATGCCGATGAAATAATGCGGCCGTGTGTCTGACATGTCTGTCGCTCCCTTCTTCTATGGCTATTATTTTATCATAAAGAACAGGCGCCGATGAGAGAATCATGCCCGTAAAACGCTCTCGCCGCCGCACTTATATATGTTAGGATATTATGTACAGATTGTTTTATTCAGAAAGGAATGACAATGTTGAAAATCGTTGAAAATACGTCTGATCTCATTGGTGATACACCCCTTGTAAAACTGAACCGGCTACAGCCTGAAAATGCCGCGCAAATCTATTTAAAGCTTGAATCTTTTAATCCGAGCGGAAGTGTAAAAGACAGAGCCGCTTACAATATGATTATTGAAGCCGAAAAAAACGGCGATCTGAAACCCGGATCGGTCATTATTGAGCCGACAAGCGGAAATACCGGAATCGGCCTTGCCATGAATGCGGCGGCCCGAGGCTACAAAGCGCTTTTGGTGATGCCTGATACGATGACGAAGGAGCGCATTAATCTCCTTAAAGCGTATGGAGCCGAAGTCGTGTTGACACCGGGAGCAGAACGGATGCCCGGCAGCATAAAAAAAGCAAAGGAGCTTGCCGAAAGCATTCCTAACAGCTATGTTCCCATGCAATTTGATAACAGCGCAAATCCTGAGGCACACCGTAAAACAACCGCTCTTGAAATTGCCCGGGCAATAACTGAAATCGGCAAACCTTTAGGTGCCTTCGTTGCGACATCGGGAACAGGCGGAACCATCACAGGAACCGGCGAGGCATTAAAAGAATTGTATCCGAATATGACCGTGCATGTCGTAGAGCCGGCGGGCTCCCCCGTTTTGTCCGGCGGCAGGCCCGGCGCTCACAAACTTGTCGGCACAAGCCCCGGATTCATACCAGATATTTTAAATCAGCAGGTTTATGATGAAATTTTAAAAATCACCGATGAGGACGCCTATACCACCACAAGACGTTTAGCGGCTGAGGAAGGAATACTTGTCGGCCCGTCATCAGGCGCTGCCTGCTTTGCAGCCATCGAAACAGCAAAACGCCTCTCCCCTGATCAGGCCGTCGTGTGCATGACCGCAGATACGGGAGAGCGGTATTTATCGACTGATTTATGGTCTTTTGAATCATGATGAAAAGGGATGCCTGCAAAGCATCCCTTTTCATCGGAAGACGTAACCGCTAAAAAAGACCGCCCTCAAATAGAGTTCGGTCCTTGTATAAAGATCCTGCCATAAAAAACTGATCTTAAAAACTTATTTTGCCAATTCGTAAATGGCCTGCGCATATAAAGCCGTTGCTCTCAGCAAATCATCAATTTCAATGTATTCATCCTTTTGATGAGCGCTGTCGGGACGCCCCGGGAACAAAGGCCCGAAAGCAACACCCGCCTGCAAGGATCTGGCGTACGTCCCTCCGCCGATTGAAATTAAATCCGCTTTTTGCCCCACTTGGCCTTCATACACAGCCTGAAGGGTTTTTACTAATGGATGATCCGCTGATACATGATGCGGCTTGCTGTCTTTAAATTCTCCAAGCTGGAATGTACCGTTGTTTTCAAAAGCTTCTCTTATTGTCTGGCTTTCTGCCGTTACAGGATATCGGATATTGATGCCAAGTTCCCCGCCCTTTGCTTTCTCATAACGGAACGTTCCGACATTTAACGTCAGTTCGCCGCTAATTTTATCCTCACAGGCTATGTTCAGCTTTTTACCCCGCGTATCGTTGGAGAATGACTCCGTTATAGCATGGATAAAATGGCGCCCTGCATCATCAAGCTCAATACGCTGTAAAAATTCAGCCAGCTTAATTCCGGCATTCACGCCGTTATTTGGCTCCATTGCGTGGCAGGATTGACCAAACATGCGCAAGACTACCCGGTTTTCCTCAACAGACACTTCACCTTTGCCATCCGTATCCTTCAGCATTTGCTCAAAAGATTTGAGAATGTCCTCTTGTCCGGATCCTTCGATCACAGCTTCTGCTGCGTCAGGCACCATATTTAAACGAAGGCCTGATTGAAAAGAAGCAAGCACCGATTCCGCAGATGAATCAAGAGTAGGCGGCAAAATACGTAAAGACGCATCAATAATTCCTTTTTCGGCATTAATAATAGGAAAATCGGCATCAGGCGCAAAGCCGACAGTCGGCATATCCTCGTGCTTAAAATAATGCTCCACACAGCGCCAATCGCTTTCTTCATCCGTTCCGATGATGATTCTGACGCGCTTAGACAGCGGGAGCTGCATATCCTTGACAATCTTTAAAGCGTAGAACGCGGCCATTGTCGGCCCTTTATCATCTATCGCGCCTCTCGCATAGATACGCCCGTCCCGGATATCGGCGGAAAAGGGATCGCTTGTCCAGCCGTCTCCGGGCGGCACGACGTCAACATGGCAGAGAACGCCGACGATCTCCTCGCCTTGCCCCCATTCAATATGTCCGGCGTACCCGTCAACATTTTTAGTCGTGAACCCCTCTTTCTCACCAAGCGAAAGCAATGAAGTGAGGCATTCATTTACCCCTTTTCCAAATGGCATACCTGCGGCGGCTGTTTGTTCATCCATCACACTGTTGATTTGTAAAAATTGCTGCGTATCCCTTATTAAATCCTCTTTTTTCCTAATAACTTCGACTTCCCAGTTCATAACAATCCCCTCTCGTCAAAATATGACTTGCAAAAACCTAATAAAACGAATAATATTAATGGTGTTTTGTTAAAACGTTCGTAATTGGAGGATATTATGTTTCATCTAAAAGAGCATCAAACTTCAGTAAAAAAAGAAATCATGGCCGGGATGACCACCTTTTTCACCATGGTCTATATCGTTGTGGTAAACCCGATCATTTTATCTGATGCAGGCATTCCGTTTGACCAGGTCTTTACCGCGACGATTATTGCCTCCATTGTCGGAACTCTGTGGATGGCCCTTGCAGCGAATTTCCCGATTGCCATCGCTCCCGGAATGGGCATGAACGCTTATCTGGCGTATCATGTCGTAGGCTCCAGCGGCGGCAGCATCACATACGCGACAGCCTTCAGCGCTGTATTTATAGCCGGAGTTCTCTTCATTATTTTATCGCTAACTCCTTTAAGAAAACAACTCATAGAAGCGATTCCGGATAATTTAAAATACGGCATCACGACAGGCATCGGTTTGTTTATCGCCTTTATCGGCTTGCGTCAAGCCGGAATCATCGCGGCGGATAAATCCAATTTAGTTACGCTCGGCAACCTTCATTCGCCTGGGGTTATTTTAACGCTGATCGGCCTTTTTATCAGTATTATCCTGATGGTGCTAAATGTAAACGGCGCCTTATTTATCGGGATGATCGCGACCGCTCTGATCGCGTTCTTTACCGGACAGCTGCACTTTACGGAAGGATTTATCTCATTTCCGCACTTGCCGGAAGGCCTCGTCATTTCGAATCCGTTTGCTGCCTTCGGTGACGTCATTCATCACGGTCTGTACGCAGTCGTGTTCTCTTTTCTGTTAGTGACGATTTTTGATACAACAGGCACGATGATCGGGGTGGCTGAGCAAGCAGGACTCATGAAAAACGGACAGCTTCCGAATGCGAGAAGAGCTTTATTGGCTGACTCCACCGCTACTACAGTAGGCGCGGCCTTCGGTACCAGCCCGACCACCGCATTTATCGAATCATCCGCTGGGGTTGCTGTCGGAGGAAGAACCGGTCTGACATCACTGACCGTTGCTGTATTGTTTGCTGCTTCAATGTTTTTCAGTCCGCTCGTCAGCGTCTTATCCGGAATTTCAGCGATCACTTCTCCGGCATTAATTATCGTCGGAAGCCTGATGATGGGCGCTGTGTCCAACATCCGCTGGGGCGAGCTTGATGAAGCCTTTCCGGCATTTCTTGTCATCTTGGCTATGCCGCTTACGTCAAGCATCTCGACAGGAATCGCACTCGGATTTATTTCTTATCCGTTAGTCAAGGCAGCGAAAAGAAAGTGGAAAGACATTCATCCCCTGGTGATAATCTTTGCTGTCCTCTTCTTTATCCAGCTGTTCATTTTGGAAAGCCATTAAAAAACAATCCCTCTCGCGAAACGAGAGGGATTTTGCATATACAAAAAAGATAAAACCGATTCTAAAAGACACAGGGAATTTGGAGCGAGTTGATGGAGCTTGCTCTGGCATTGATTTCTTTTCTTATTGCCTCTTCCCCGCTCCGTTTGCCCCGATCAAGCCGACCAGATCCCCGGACATGGCTCTCCAAAGAAGCACGGGAAAGTACGATTTTTCGATCGATATTACCCGACCATCAATCACCGTAATTAACATTTCTCTCGATCCGCTCACCTCCTGAACAATTTAGAATATGATAGATAAAAAAAGTTTCTATAATCATAATAAACGTGCGCCACCACACATAATAATGCTAAAAAGATGAATATGGCTCTTGATAAATGGAAAAAATTGATTGATACTTATCCCTAGATTCACAATAGCAATATCGTGTATAATAAAGGCGAAATAAATTAGAGAGACAAATTGTCTGCCTTTGTTGCTTATTCGTTCGCAGTTTTAGTCGTGAGTTGTGGTTAGTCAAGTCCATCCGATCTTATGATAGGGAGTGGTTTTTTGAAGCCTTCAACAAACCGTATGCTAACTCGAATCAAATCAGTTTATATGTTCATCCAAGAAAAAGGCCTTGTGACGACACAAGAACTGGTTGACGAATTCGGCATTACACCCAGAACAATCCAGCGTGACTTAAATGTGTTAGCATATAATGATCTTGTTCAAAGTCCTAGCCGAGGCAAGTGGGAGACAACGAGAAAGAAAGTAAAGATTACTTCATAAGCGCAAAATTACATAGGGCTGTCTGTGTGAGGCAGTCCAATAGAAATAAGGCAAAGGGATATTCCCTTTGCCATGTTGTTGTGCGATCAAATCGTACGCATGCGGGCGTTTTACGTCTGCGTGTCATTCAGCCCGTTAAGCTCTTCTTCTGTCAGCTCCCGATACTCTCCAGGCTCCAATGAAGGGTCCAGTAAGAGGCTCCCCATTGATAGCCGTTTCAAAAATATGACCTCATTTTCGACGGCCTTCGCCATTTGCTTCACTTGATGATATTTTCCTTCTGTGATCGTCAGGCGGATTTCTGTATGTTCCTCACTATTTGCAATAGTTTCTACCTTAGCGGGCTTTGTCTTGTATCCGCCCTCTATGAAGACGCCCGATTCGAGATTAGCAATATCCTCTTCTGACAGCCCCGACCTCAAATGCACTTCATACGTTTTAGGGACATGCTTTTTCGGCGATAAAAGCCGATGGGCCAGCTGGCCGTCATTTGTCAGCAGCAGCAATCCGACTGTATCTTTATCAAGTCGTCCCGCCGGAAACGGCTCGAAACGCATATCATCCGGTGCCAGCAAATCAATAACCGTCTTTTGCCGGCTGTCCTCTGTGGCAGAAAGCACACCCTGTGGCTTATTCATCATTAAATAAATAAATTCCCGATATTCAATTGGTTCCCCATAAACGGTGACTTCATGCTCTGAGGGATCGACATGTGTTTTTACATCTTTAGCCTGCTTTCCGTCAATGCTGACGGCACCCGCTTTAACGATTTTTTTCACTTCTTTTCTTGATCCGATGCCGCTATTGGCAAGCAGCTTGTCAAGCCTCATATCATTCTCTCCTTTATATAAAAGTAAAGCCCGCATTTTGCGGGCATTTGATGCAAACTTGTTATTCAGAAGAATGTCTTCCTTTCTTTAAAAACCCCGGCAGCCGGCGTCCGAACATTTTCTCCAAAAATCCTAAACGGTAAGCTCCGTACATATAGACAGCTCCGCCGATGACGGCAGCGACAAAGACAACAAAGGCTGATTGCATCTGGCCATTTTCATATGAGATAAACAGGCTCAAAATCCACTCGGTAATTTTCACAGCGATCCCCATGACGGCGGACAGAATAAAAATCAAAATGGCGCGCTTGAGTAAAATCTTATATGAGTACCCCGCATGGCGGCGGATCATGATAAATCCGTACAAAAGCGAGACGGAGTAGCCAAGCGCAGTCGCCAAGATGGCGCCGTTGCCCTGAAACAATTTGATAAGCGGCACATTCAGCAGCACTTTGACAATGACACCCAGCACGAGGCTGACAACGGCGAATTTTTGCTTATTAATGCCTTGCAGAATAGCAGCGTTGACGGTAAACAAAGAAAACAATATGGCAACCGGCGCATACCAGAACAAGATGTCTTGTCCGATTTCAGGATGAAGGCTTTCAGAACCGTAAAAGAACGTATATGCCGGATCTGATAAAAACGACATCCCGATGACCGCGGGAACCACTAAAAACAGGATAATCTGCATTGTCTGGTTAATCTGCTGGTTCAACAGCTTAAAATTCCTGTTCGTAAATGATTCCGTAATGGTCGGAATCAAGGTCAGCCCAAATGCAGTCGCCAAGGAAACAGGAATCATGACAAGCTTTGGCACATACAGTGTGACAATCGCAAGCATGTCTTGGCTTATATCTTTATAGCCCGCTTCAATCATCGCTTTATTAAACGTATTCGTATCAATATAAGAATAGAGCGGAATCGCCAAGCCTACAAAAACATAAGGAGCGGCATAGCTGAAAAGCTCGAGAAACATTTTCTTATAGCTTAAATCGGCGGTCGGGCCTGTATTCGGCTGCATGGCCAGCAAATCGCCTTTTCGTTTATTCCAATAATAATAAAGCACAATCAATCCGCCAAACGCACCGATCAGTGCAGCGAACGTTGCATAGCCGACTGCAATGACAAGGCCGCCGTCAATGACTTTTAAAACGATATAGGTCGCGCTCAACAGAAAAATAATGCGCGCAAGCTGCTCGACCACTTGTGAGACAGCCGTCGGTCCCATCATCTGGTGCCCTTGAAAAAATCCCCTCACAAGACTCATAATCGGCACAACTAACAGCGCCAAGCTGACCATGCGGATGACATATACCACGTGATCAACCGTCAGTCCATTATTATCCGCGCCTCCAAGGGAGATTTTTGCGAAAAATGGAGCAGACAGATACAAGATAAAAAAGGCAATCATTCCGGTGACAAGCATGACTGACATGCCGGCCTTCAGCATCTTCCTGCTTGTTTCATAATCACCCTTCGAATTGTATTTCGAGACAAACCTGGACACCGCCGCCGGAAATCCCATGGTAGCAATGTTTAAAAAAATTGTATATTGATTATATCCGTATTGAAATAAGGCTCCGCCTGTTGCTCCGACCATCGCGCCGAAAGGAATTAAATAAATCATACCTAATATCCGCGATATGTAAGTACCGAGTGTTAACACAAACGTGCCTCTTAACAGTTTGCTTGACATGTTTCTTCATCACCATTTTCTACGAAGATTCAACTTTTCTATTTTAACACAACTGGTCATTTTTACGGTAATAAATACAAAACAGAATCTCTTCATAGCCACAGTTTGGATAAAAGACGTTTAAGGCAAACGCTTCTTTCGCTATAATAGAAGCGTATGGAGTTTTTTCCTCCTGCCGACCTATATGTGAAAAGAAAGTTGTTGATGAACTATGAAGCAATATGACGTAATCGTGATTGGCGGCGGACCATCAGGCCTGATGGCTGCGATTGCAGCGGGTGAACAGGGCGCCAGTGTTTTATTAATAGATAAAGGAAATAAATTAGGACGCAAGCTCGCCATTTCCGGAGGCGGCCGCTGCAATGTGACGAACCGCCTTCCCGTAGAAGAGCTGATCAAGCATATTCCCGGCAACGGGCGTTTTTTATACAGCGCCTTTTCGGAATTTAACAATGAGGATATTATTGCGTTTTTTGAAAAACTCGGCATTCAGTTAAAAGAAGAAGACCACGGGCGGATGTTCCCTGTTACAGACAAAGCACAAAGCGTGGTGGACGCGCTTTTAGACCGGCTGAAACAGCTCGGTGTCACCATTCGCACAAATGAAAAAATCAAAACCGTCAGCTATGAAAACGGACGGGCGGCGGGCATTATCACAAACAATGATGAGGTGATTCACGCCCGGGCAGTTATTATCGCTGTCGGAGGAAAAAGCGTTCCCCATACCGGGAGTACGGGAGACGGCTACGCCTGGGCAGAAGCTGCGGGGCATACCATTACCGAGCTGTTTCCGACAGAAGTGCCGGTCACTTCCGCCGAACCGTTTATTAAACAAAAAACATTGCAGGGCTTATCCCTCAGAGATGTCGGCGTCAGCGTGCTGAACAAAAGAGGCAAGCCGGTCATCACCCACGTGATGGACATGCTGTTTACCCATTTCGGCTTGTCAGGCCCGGCCATTCTCAGATGCAGCCAATTTGTTGTTAAAGAGCTGAGAAAACAGCCCGAGGTGAAACTGCGCATTGACCTTTACCCTCATATAAACGAAGAAGAGCTGTTTCAAAAGATGCAAAGGGAACTGAAGGAGGCTCCGAAAAAAGCAATCAAAAATGTCTTGAAGCCGTGGATGCAGGAGCGGTATTTGCTCTTTTTGCTTGAAAAGAACAGCATAGATCCGCAGATTTCATTTTCTGAACTGCCGAAAGAGAACTTCAGAGCCTTTATAAAAGACTGTAAGCAGTTTACTGTGACCGCCAACGGAACCCTCTCCATCGACAAAGCCTTCGTGACGGGCGGAGGTGTATCTGTAAAAGAAATTGATCCAAAGAAACTGGCTTCAAAAAAAATGGACGGGCTGTATTTTTGCGGAGAAATATTGGATATTCACGGATATACAGGAGGCTACAATATCACGTCAGCTCTTGTCACCGGCCGGCTCGCAGGGGTTAACGCCGGACGTTTCGCCAAAGAAAACGCTTAAGACACTTACCCTTTGAGAATGAATTTTGCAGCATAGATGTCTTGAAGAATTGCTGAAGTAATGGTAGGGTGGAATCGTTTTGTTTCACCTGATCATGGGGTATTGTGAGGAAAGAATGGTTTCCGGCTGCATGACTTATACTAGGCTTACAAGTAAAAGTAAAATAAATGTCAGAGGGTGAGGATAATTTGAATAAAAATATTTCAAGTGTTTTTTGGATTGTGATTGCTATCACAGCAGCAGCAGTGCTGTGGGGAGTGATCGCTCCAGAAAACCTGCAAAATGTGTCAGAAACGGCACAAACCTTTATTACAAATTCATTTGGCTGGTATTATTTATTAGTTGTTTCTATTTTCGTCGGATTTTGTCTCTTTTTAATATTCAGCCCGATCGGCAAAATCAAGCTGGGCAAACAGGACGAAAAGCCGGAATTCAATCTGCTGTCTTGGTTTGCAATGCTGTTTAGCGCCGGCATGGGAATTGGACTAGTTTTTTACGGTGCGGCTGAACCGATCAGCCATTTTGCAATCAGCTCTCCATCAGGTGAAACAGGAACCCCTCAAGCTTTCCGGGATTCACTCCGATATACATTTTTCCACTGGGGGCTGCACGCATGGGCCATTTACGCGGTGGTTGCGCTGTGTATTGCTTACTTCCAATTTCGCAAAGATGCGCCCGGTCTGATCAGCAGCACGCTGTACCCTATTTTAGGCGAAAAGGTAAACGGGCCGATTGGAAAAACCATTGACTGTATCGCCGTTTTTGCCACAGTAGCCGGGGTAGCTACAAGCTTGGGAATCGGGGCGACCCAAATTAACGGCGGATTGAATTATTTATTCGACATTCCGATTAATTTCACCGTTCAATTGATTTTGATCTGTATTGTAACTGTTCTCTTTTTAGCTTCATCATGGAGCGGTTTAGGAAAAGGCATTAAATATTTGAGCAATATGAATATGATTTTGGCAGGGCTGCTAATGGTGTTTATGCTGATTGTCGGTCCTACCATTCTGATTATGAACTCACTTACCGATTCTATCGGACAGTACATCTCAAATATTGTTCAGATGAGCTTCAGATTATCGCCGAATGATCCGGGAAAACGCGAATGGATCAATAACTGGACGATTTTCTATTGGGCTTGGTGGATTTCCTGGTCTCCATTTGTCGGCATATTCATCGCCCGGGTTTCAAGAGGCCGGACGATCCGTGAGTTTTTAATAGGTGTTTTGGTAGCGCCTTGTATTCTTGCTTTTCTATGGTTCTCTATCTTTGGCGTATCTGCTATAGATCTCGAGCAGACCGGCGCGTTTCACATTGCCGGCCTTACGACAGAAAATATGCTGTTCGGCACGCTTGACAATTATCCGCTCACAATGGTTACGTCCATTCTGGCGCTTGTGTTAATTGCCGTTTTCTTTATTACATCAGCAGACTCGGCAACATTTGTGTTAGGCATGCAGACGACGTATGGTTCTTTGAATCCGTCAAACCCTGTGAAGCTAAGCTGGGGCATCATTCAATCTGCAATGGCGGCCGTTCTTTTGTATTCCGGAGGGCTCAGCGCTCTGCAAAATACAGCGATACTTGCTGCCCTGCCCTTTTCAATTGTTATCCTTTTCATGATTGCGGCCTTGTACAAAGCATTGTCAATGGAACGCAGAGACATAAAACAATCTGAGAAATATCAAAAACCGAGAAGCCCCCGTGTAAAAAAAGCATAGGTTGAACAAAATGATCTTTCCGCGCCTTCAGCGGAAAGATCATTTTATTTTCGATATAAAATTAAAGCCGAAAAACAATACAGCTGCTCGCCTTCAGGATCGCACGCCGCAGACACGGTGTATTTAATATCAACCAGCTGTTCTTCCGAAATGCCCTTTAAAAACGAATTGATCTCCGTTTGCAAATCTTTTTCATGCTCCTCATCAAACACAGCTACCTTTAACATCACTCGCTCTCCTTTCCCTATCAATCTATTCCAGTTGGAACAGGGTTATGATAGAGAATCAAACTCTTTATCCGTTTTCAGCGCTGTCAGAAGGATAAAAAGCGGGAACGGCCTGTTTTCTACTCTCCGTTTTTTCATCTTGCCGCTCTGTGTTCTGCAAAACAATATAAGCAATCCGCATGTGGAAGAAGCTGAGAAGGCTGACGCTGAAAAAGGGAATAATACCCGGCAGATAAGCCAGAAGCACAAACGCGGCGATCGTTAAAGCAAGCATGACCAGCGTATATTGCAAATACGCGACACTAAGCAAAAGAGAAAATTTGAAATACAGGCGTTTTTTCCAGTTGAAATGAGCAAGCAGCGGGAAGATATATAAAAGCATCGAAATAAACAGAAAGCCGAAGATATAAATAGCGAAGCGCAAGACATGCAAAAAGAAATGATCAGGATAGATAAAAGCCAGATCAATATAAATAACCAGTCCGACACTAGCCAGCACGGCACCGATGAGATTCGACCGGATAAACTCAGCTTTATATTCTCGGTGAAACGTCTGCCAGACAGTTACGTGCTCTCGGCCTTGAATCCATTTTCTCATCACAGCGAATAATGCGGCAGTCGCCGGCATAAAACCGAAGATGCCAAGCCCAAGTACGGTGAAGACCAGCCAAAGGAAGTTCGTATAGGCAAATCTCATGACCCACTCGCATATTTGCAGCACTCTGCCCATGGAACCATCATACTCCATTCCCTTCCCTCCTTTCGCATTAAGCGTTTTGCATATGAAAAAGCCCCTTGATGGTGATCGGTTTCTTTTCCGCAACAGACCGCCATATTCCTTCACCGACTGCGATGGAATAAGCTCCTGCCTCAGCTCCCGCCAAAATGTCATACGGACGCAGCGGATCTTTTCCTAAAAAGATGTCCTCCAGCAATAGCGGATCTCCTCCGCCGTGCCCTCCGTCGTTTTTGACCACTTGAATCGTTTGCTTTGACTCAAAAAGCGGGTAATATTCGATCGTCTGCTCGGGAAAGCTGAACGGAATTCTGGAAGGCTCGTGGAATTCGTTCGTTTCAATCCTTCCTTTCGTGCCGTTTATCGTAAGGCGGTACCCCTCATACGGGGCGGAAAAAGTGACGGAGTAGCTTAAAAGCGCACCGCCGTCATATTTTACAGCGGCCACATACGTATCCTCGATATCAATTTCTTCATCAAAAATACACGCGTCGGGCCTATATTCGGTATACAGCAGAGATTGATCTGCGGATGAATCGATATGATCATCTTTCACCGCCGCGTTTTGTGAGCGGGGATGCCACCTTGAGTAATATTGGCATTTCTCCCTGACGCTGCACGTTCCGCAAAATCGGCCGTCCTCTCCCCGCAGCGGATTCCATTCGCTTTTTGAACCGAAATAATGTAAACTCCCGTAGGCAAACACTTCCTCCGGCTGCTGGTCCAGCCACCAGTTCACCAGATCAAAATGATGTGTTGATTTGTGAACCGAAAGACCGCCTGAATACTGCCTTGACCGGTTCCAGCGCTTAAAATAGCTGGCGCCGTGATACGTGTCAATATACCAATTCAAATCAACTGATGTAATTCTCCCTAGTTTCCCTTCCAAAATCAGCTCTTTGATCTTGCGGTGGTACGGGCTGTACCGGTAATTAAAAGCGACGGTGACCTTTCCTTTGCTTTTGGCTTCAGCCGCAAGCACCCGCTTTGCATCATGCACAGTGGTGACCATCGGTTTTTCCGTAATGACATCCTTATCCCATTGAAGCGTTCTGATAATATACCTGACGTGGGTGTCATCTCTTCCCGTCACAATGACCGCGTCCGGATTTGACCGCCTCATCATGTCGTCAAACTCCTCTTCTTTAAATACAGAAACCTGTTCAAGCTCTGGGAACCTCTCCTTGCAGACGGCAAACCTTTTCGGATCGGCATCAAGCAAGCCGGTAATCTGATAGCCGGATGAAAAATTTGTGAGTAAAGGCTTAATAAACATGCTGAATGCCCTGCTGCTCAACCCGCAAATGGCAATTTTCTTCAATGGTATCCACCTCTATCGGACTTCTTTTAATTGAGTAATCAGTTCGAGCGCTTCCTTTGTTTTTTCAGAATAGGCGGGGATAAACGCTACCATATTCCGATTCAGACGAAACGAACAGCCATTCAGCCGCTTTTCCCCTTTTTCGATAAGAACCGCATAATCGGCTCTTTCCCTTGTTTCTTGATCAAGAATTGTATAAGGGCCTCTTTTTTCTCCAGACATTTCATCTAATAGCTGAAAGTTCTCCGGATCGTCGTAAGTGTGAAACATGTCCTCAGGCACGATAAACAAATCCCCTTCCTGAGCGGTGATTTCAACCAGGAGTTTCTCCGGCAGCACCGGAAAAATGTCAGCTTCTGCTCCTTTGCCTGAGGCGGCATCTTTTATTTTTTCCTGTAAGTCTGCCTTCATATCGGAAAACATGATCACGTGAATGCCCTCCGGCTTGCTGGAGCATGATGTCAGCAGCAGCACAGAAAGCACTCCATACGCGGCCAGCTTTAACATGTTATTCATTTTTTTGATGAGGTAAGAAGTTTGTCTGTTTCAGTCATTGCTAAAATAAAGGCACCCGCTCCATGCAGGTCATTCGTGCTTTTTTTCCTGTTGACGTAGTAATCATAGAATCCTGCCGATGTGCCGACACATATGTCCTTTACAAAAAAGAAGCCGTCAGATTCTCTCGTTTCCGTTTTATATTGGATCAGTCCTTGGTACGCTTTTAAAACTTGATCCTTATAAGACGGGCTGATGTAACCCATATTAATCGCTTTCGCCATGGCATACATATACAGGCACGATCCGGAGCTTTCAAGCCAGTTGTCAGGGCGGTCTCCTTTATCAACAACCTGATACCACAGACCGGTCTTTTCATCCTGATATTCGCAAATGCTCTCAAGCATTTCCCGAAGCGTTTTTATCCATACTTGACGCGTTGTATGGTGCCTCGGCAGCTCTTCAATCATGTCAGCCAGTGCCGTCACATACCAGCCGATCGACCTTGCCCAAAATTCTGGGGAACAGCCTGTATCCTGATTGGCCCACGGCATTTTTTTCATTTCATCCCACGCATGGTAATAAAGGCCGGTTTTCTTGTCTTTCATGTGTTTTCTCATCAGCCGCTCTTGCAAGATAACCATGTCAAACAGCTTCTGCTCTTGTATAAGGTTCGCATATTTCAAAGCGAACGGCCCTCCCATATACAAACCGTCCAGCCACATTTGATAAGGATAGCCGTCCTTGTGCCAGAAGCCCTGTTCAGATGTCTGATTCAGTGTGCCATATAAGCCCCGCAGCCTTTTTGCCGCCTTCATATAACGCTCATCACGGGTAATTTCATATAGAGGAAACAGAATAAGCCCCGCCTGAATGGCGTCAAGCTCGTCTCTTTTAAATAAGAGATTGCCGTAATCATCAATCAATAGATCTGCATATGCTTTGACGTACTCGATATAACAATCCTGACCTGTTGCTTTCCACAGGCTTACATTGCCGCATAAGAACACACCCTGATGATAGTGCCAGCGGTTTGCGGGCGGGAGCTCTTCGACTGTATATGTGTTCATGATTGTTCTCGCCAGTGCTTCCGCATACGTAAGCGGTGATTTCGTTACGGTTGATAAATTCATAGAAACCATTCCTCTCTTAATAGATTCCTTCTTCTCCGAACTTCTTCGCCAAGCGATTCGCAAGCATCACCAAGATCAGCCCGACTGCCGCTTTAAATACGCCGACCGCTGTACTGTAGCTGAATTGCCCCTGTTTTAAGCCTGCGGTATACACATACGTATCAAAAATTTCCGCCACCTCTCTATTCGTCGCGTTTAATAGTAAGTACACATGCTCAAAACCAAGCTCAAGCGTATCGCCAATTTTTAAAATTAACAGGACGACGATGACGCTCTTGATAGCCGGGAGCGTAATATGCCACATTTGGCGGAGACGGCCTGCGCCGTCCATTTTTGCCGCTTCATACAGCTGCGGATCAACGGCAGTGATCGCAGCGAGATAAATGATTGTCGACCAGCCTGCCTCTCTCCAGATCACCTGCAGAATATACAAGGGCCTGAACCATTCCTCATTCAGAAGGAAATTAATCTTTTCCCCGCCGAAAAACGCAATCAGCTCGTTAATCAGCCCTCCATCCACCGTCAGAAGCACAAATGAAAGCGATACGACAATCACCCAGGACATAAAATGGGGAATGTAGATCAGCGTTTGGATGAATTTTTTAAATAAAGCGATTCTTACTTCATTCAGCAGAAGGGCCAACAAAATCGGCACCGGGAAAAAAATGATGAGATTTAATGCGAATAACAGCAATGTGTTTTTTAAGAGGATAAAAAATGTAGGCTCTGTAAACAGTCTGACAAAGTGCTTTAAGCCGACCCACTCACTGCCTAATATGCCGAGAAACGGCTGATAATCCTGAAACGCGATAACGATTCCCCACATCGGCACATATTTAAAAAGCGAAAAATAAATACAGCCCGGCAGAATCATCAGATACAAATACTTTTGCTGCATCAGCTTATTTAGTAAGCGCTTTCTTTTTTCTTTTTTTAATGTCATCGTGTTTACAGACTGAGATGGTGCTTCTGCTGTTCTCACTATTTCACTGCCTCCTTTCAAGGGGTGTCGGTATCACTGTAGCCCAGCTCGGGAAAGTCCGTCTACAATCATGTCATCACATCATTGCCCGGCCCCCTCTCTAGCGCTTTTCAGCCTCTCTATCTGTGACAAAGACACCCATCTCAGAAAATGATTATTGACAATATCTATAAATCTTTGAATTAATTGTATTAGAACAAGAGAATTGTAAGGAAATGGGGGGTTTTATGAAAAGAAGCCAATACAAGTTTTATTACAAACTAATCACGTTTTTCTGTTTGCTCAGTACGATTCCCGTCATCATAGTCGGAATCTTTTCGTACGAGCATTCACAGAAAACGGCGATCTCCAACGTATCAGAAGAAAAGCTGGAAACACTTCAGCAAACCCGGCAAAACATTGAACATATATTAAAAACGGTTGATCACTCTCTGACCCACTATGTCAGTTCGCCGCCTCTCCTTCAAACATTGTCAGAGCCTTTATATTCTGATCAATTTCAGCTTTATAATCAAGTGAATCAAGAGCTGAATTACCTGCAAAGCTTTGATACCGACCTGTCCAACATGACGCTCGTCAGCTATATCAGTAATTGGTATATGAATAATTCGGGTTTATACCGGATGAAAACTGACGCCCAGCGGGCAGCAGCCAGAGCCTATACCAAAAACAAACCGAGCCGTTCCTATTGGCAGTTAGAAAAAAACAACAAATTGATCTCTACAAAGGAAGGAAACTCAGGAAACTGCCCGCACAATATTAATTTGATAAAACAGCTTCCGCTCAACAGCACCAACACTAAAGGGCTGGCTGCCGCCAGTATACCAAGCTGCTCACTCGTGAAAAACATGCCTGATTATTCAGCGGCAGAAAGTGTGTCCGTCATAGATGAAAAAGGAAACATCATCCTTCACAACAATATTGCTGACATAGGCGGTTCTCTCCAAAACAAAGCCTTTGTGAAAAAGATTTTGTCTGCCGGCTCCCAAAACGGGCAGTTCGAAATGAAAATTGATCAGATCCATTACAAGATCACCTATCAAAAATCCGATTATAATACTTGGACTTATTTCTCCCTTGTCTCCTTGCCGGAACTTAAAAAGGAGGCGAAGTCGATCGGCTGGATCACCTTTATGATCTGCTTCGTATTGTTAGCGCTTTCATTACTGTTCTCCTGGTTCGGTTCCCGTCATTTTTACAAACCGATCCGCCTGCTTTATGAATCATTTGCGCGCCATGATACCTTTTTAAGCAAACAGCCGCACCAAAATGAATTCGAACTGATCGAACGCAGCATCAAACAAATAAAAGACAAAAACGATGATTTGGAAGCAACAATCGAGCAGCAGGCGACTCATCTTCAGCAATACTTTATGGTCAGACTCCTGCTCGGCAAACTGACCGATGAAGAAGTCAATAACCGTTTCGAAAGCTTGGGTCTCAAGCAAGATTGGCGCCATCTCGGCGTTCTTGTACTGCAAATCGACACACTGCAGCATACGCCATATGAAAAAAAAGACATTGACTTGCTGTTGTTCGCCGTCAACAGTCTCATTGAACATACCATCCCGGCCGATAAGCGGCTTCCTCCCGCCATCGTGGATAAGCAGCAGGCCACCATTCTGATCAACCGCGGTGAATCCAAAGAAGAATTTATTCAAGATTTACATGAAATGGCACAGCTCATTCAAGAAAGTGCGGAAACTGAGCTGCGTCTGCCGGTCAGCCTCGGTATCAGCCAGCCGTTTGAACAATTAGCCATGGCCAAGACAGCATATGCGGAAGGGTCGGAAGCGTTGAAATACCGGTTGCAAGCTGAAAAGAAATCGATCATCTTCTTTCAGCGTATCGAACAGAAAAAAACATTTAAAACCCACTTTCCTAAGCAGCTTCAGCATGAATTGTTCGACGCTGTCAAATCCGGCGACAAAGCAAAAGCCGATCAAGCCTTACACGCCATTTTACAATCCATATTCACGCATAATACCAACCCTTATCAGTTCCAAATCGCCATCGCCCGCTTTTTGAATCATTTATTTGAACTGATGCATGTGCTCGGAATTGAACTGTTTGAGCTTGAAGAAAATAAAATGCTTTATGATCATATCTTCGAACTGAAAACATTTGAAGATACAGAAAGCTGGCTGAAAACGGAGCTCATTAATCCGATCATCGAAAAATTGGACGCGCGGTCGGCATCACAATATAAAAACATTTCCGAGAAAATCATTCACATTATCCATCAGGAATTCGATTCAGAGCTTACGCTGGATGAAATTGCACGGAGACTGCATTACAACCCGAATTATTTGAGCAGTATATTCAGAAAAGAAATGAATATCTCATTTAGCGAATATGTCTCTTCCTATCGCCATCACATGGCAAAAAACTGGCTTGCAGAAACAGAGATGCCGGTTAAAGAAATTTCAGAAAAGTTAAAATATAAAAATTCACAAAACTTTATCAGATCGTTTAAAAAGCTTGAGGGCATTACACCCGGCAAATACCGCGAGCAAAAAAGAAACACATAAAAAACCCGATTTTCAGGGCGGGTTTCAGATGGTTGGCAAAAGCCAGAGCATGAAAAATGCTCCGGCTTTCTTTTTCCTATCATTCTTTTTTAAGAGAAGCTTCATATTCCTCGATGATTTGTTTTCCGCCGTTTGTTTTCCATTTTTCTATTTCTTTATCAAATTGGCTTTCATTTATCTCTCCGAGTATATATTTGTATGTGGCATCATCAATGATTTTTTGCAGCTCTTCGCCTCGTTCTGATGCAGCGGCTGAGTACAAGCTTTCAGCAGGGTTGGCGACAATGATCTTGTTATTGTCCTCTGTCAGTTCTTCGTACGCCGTGCGGAGCGGATCACCGGTGTTTTTTAAGTATGCTTTGTCAATGGCAATTAAACCGGAGAGAGGCTGTATATCAGTCCGCCAATCTTTCACTTGGCTTTCCTCACGCGAGAAAGTCTTTCCTTTGCCTTTGTTATAATGTACGCCGTCGATGCCGTATGTCATTAAGCTATACACGTCTTCTTCCGCGATGCGGTCAAAAAATGCCAATATCCGTTTTAATTCCGCTTCTGTTTTCACACTCGTTTTCGGAAAGGCAAACAAACCGTTATGTCCGCCCGATGCCCAAATACGTTCCTTTCCATCGGAGCCTTTTATGCGGTTGAGGATTTCAAGCTCCATTGATTTATCTGAAGAATTGTCCCGCAAATTGACCGCATCCACCATATTGCCAATATAAATGCCGGCTTTCCCCTGAGAAAATAATTCCTGCTGCTGTGTCTTGCTTGTCACCGGAAAATCCTTATTCATATAGCCGTTATCACGAAGCTTTTTCATATAATCCATTGTCTCTTTGTACTCTTTCGTCATAAAATCAGGTGTTAAAGTTCCGTTTGATTTCTTCCAATCGGTCGGCATGCCTTGATATGAACCGAGTGTTTTAAAGGCGCCGTAAATCAAATCATTTCGGTCTGTGATGCCGATCGTATCATTCTTCCCGTTTCCGTCAGGATCTTTTTCAGTAAATGCTTTTGCCGTTTCAAATAGATCCTCAAGGCTTTCAGGTGTCTTCATATTCAAATTGTCCAGCCAATCCTTACGTATGACGACTCCCTGTCTGGATAGCGGCCGCTCTCTGTAAATGCCGTACAGCTTGCCGTCGACAGATACGTTTTTGTTAATCAATTTATTCATTTTACGCAAATTCGGGTAGTCCTTTATATAATCGCCGATCTCCCAAAACATGCCTGATCTGAATGCGTTCATCACAGATGAATTTTTGATGTCCTGAATGGAAACGATCTGCGGCAGATTTCCCGCCGCCAAAGCTGCATTTAATCTGTCCTCTTTCACGGCGTCAGGAACCCATGTAATATCAAGCTCTGTATTTGTCAGCTTTTCAATTTCCTTGATCGCTCTGTCTTTCGGCGGCTGCTGGTGATATAAAATCGCCATCCAAGACAGCTTGGCCTTCGAGTCCAAATCCGTTTTGCTTTCAGCTGATGTTTTTTCAGTTCCTTTGCAGCCTGCCAGTGCTCCGCTGATCCCTAAAATCAGGACAATCATCAGCATCCGAAATGTTTTCCCCATAGTACCCCTCCGTTTTTTAGACTTCCTCATCCCTTTACAGACCCTAACAGCGCGCCTTTTGCAAAATGTTTCTGTATAAACGGATAGACAAGCAGCACGGGAATCGTCGCGACCACAATGACCGCCATCTTGATCGTCTGCTCCGGTGGCGGGCTAGCGGCCCCCATTTCAGACATGTCTCCCTGAATGCCGCTTGATACAATCACAATTTGGCGCAGGAGCACTTGAATCGGCCATTTTGCCGAATCATTTAAATAAAGAATCGCCGTCATATAGGTGTTCCAATATGTCACTGCATAAAATAATGAAATCGTTGCAATCGCGGGAAGCGACAACGGCAGCACAATCTTAAAGAAAATGCCCAGATCATTACAGCCGTCCATTTTCGCAGACTCTTCCAAACTGGCGGGAATGTTTTGAAAGAAGTTTTTTAAGATGATTAAATTAAATGCATTGATCGCTGTCGGAAGAATGAGAGCCCAATAAGAATCGAGCAGCCCGAGTGTTTTCACGACGATAAACGTCGGAATCATTCCCCCGCTGAACAGCATAGTGAACACAACCAGAAACATGAGCGTTTGGCGACCTTTTAAATCGCGGCGGGACAATCCGTACGCCATCAGAGAAGATAAAAACATGCTGACAGCGGTCCCTATGAAAGTAACAAATACAGATATCAGCAAGCTTTTATAGATAATATCCGTTGAGAATATATACCGATAGGCATCAAGCGAAAAGGTGCTGGGTATCAAAATGAATTTTTTCGATACGACCTCCTCCACCGTAGCAAAAGAGGAAGCTATTACATGGATGAACGGAAGAACACAGATCAAAGCAAATGTAAGCAAAAACGTATAATTGAAAATAGTGAACATGCGGCCTTTCATAGAATGCCCGATGCTCATCACCCCCCTTGTTGTAAGCGTTATCATTTTAAAAACTTAACAAGCTGCAGCTGTCGCCGATATCGTGATTTCAATGTAACAAAAGGAAAAAACAGCGTCTATAATCATTTGAACAGAGTCTATTGTACAGCGGGGAATAAAAGAAAAAGAGCATAATCTTAGAAAATGATTATGCTTTTCTTATTGGCCGTCCTCTTTTTCTTTTAATAAATCTCTAGTATTCATTTCAGGTGTATACCCGAGTTCATTTATGGCGGATTCTATGGACCAAGGTTTTCCCGGATTATCGGACACCGCGTAATAAGTGCCATAGCCGATATCTGTTTCAATCGCCGCTTTGAATATCTTAAGTAAATCAGTATGGGAAAGCAGTGTTTTATTCGTCCGTTCTTTTTCATGAAGGATGCCGGTCTCGTTTTCCGCTACCGTCCCAATTCGAAGGTTAATCACAGAGAGCTTGTTTTCAAGGTAAAACAGATGCCCGATATTTTCAGATGTTAATTTTAATACACCGTACAAATTTTTTGATTTCGGATAATCCTGTGTTGTAATTTCCCGGCCCAGCAGTGAACGGCCGTTTTCTTCGTAAACATCTGTAACATGATTGCTGCTGGCAAAGATCACCTTTTTGATTCCAAGCTCAACAGCCGCACGGCATAAATAATAACTCGCCCTGTAAAACACATCCGTCATTTTTTCAAATTCATCAATATCCAAAACATCATGCTTGATTTTTACAGCAAGTAAATTCACGAGCACATCCGTGTCGTTCGGAATCTGCTCGACTAAATCCGGGTAGCTTGACGCATCGGCCTGATAGGATTCAAATCCGTCTTCACAGCGTTCCTTATCAAGCACTGCCACTTGGAACTCAGGTGAGAGGCCTTTTGCCAAAATTCTTCCGATGACACCGCTGCCGCCGGCAATTAATACTTTTTTCATTGTTTCACCCTCCTTTCCTATTAGCTTACCCATTTTTCGCGCGACAGCAGTTTTTTCAAACAAAGAGAGATGCTCTTTATTAAAAAGTAACCGGAAGTTCTGTCAATGATCTAAAACCAATAAGCTTCCGATATTGCACGTTAGGAGTAGACAGTTGAAGGTTAGGGATTCGTTGCAGCAGTGTACAAATCGCGATTTGCGCTTCTAAACGTGCCAATGAGGAACCTAAGCAAAAATGAATGCCCTGTCCAAATGCGAGATGAGGATTTGGATTTCTAGTAATATCAAGCACATGAGGATGAGTGAATTTTTTCGGATCTCGATTAGCAGCACCTAAAAGGATATATACATGTTCTTCTTTTTTAATCATCATTCCGTTCATTTCAATATCTTCAGATGCAACACGAGCTGTCATTTGTGTAGGGCTCTCATAACGTAAAAATTCCTCGACTGCCGATTCAATAAGCGATGGCTTTTCCTTTAGTTCCATTAGCTTCTCTGGATGATTTAATAAGGAAAGGATCGAATTGCTGATGAGATTTACCGTTGTCTCATGTCCGGCAATGACGAGCAATATACATGTTGCCAGTAATTCCTCATCTGATAACCTGTCATCTTGCTGCTCCTTCATTAACATGCTGATGAGGTCATTTTGAGGGTTATGTTTTTTCTGTTGAATCAGATCTTTGAAATACGCTATTAACTTTATAGCCTTATCGTTACCCTTTGTTAATTCCTTTCTGGATCTGGTAAAATCAATTGTTTGAATTAAACTTGCAGCCCATTCTCTAAATTGATAACTCTCTCCTGCCGGTACTCCTAACATTTTAGCTATAATGAGGCTTGCTAAAGGAAAAGCAAAATCTGAAACAACATCCATTGTTCTCTTATACTGCACTTCATTAAGCAAGACATTAACAGTTTCGTTTATATAAGGACGATAGCTTTCTGCAAATCTTGGAGTAAATGCTCTGCTCACCAGCATGCGTATACGTTTATGATCAGGTGGATTTTTAAACAGCATCATATGGTGCTGCATATTTTTAAGTTCACTATATTTTTGTGAGTTCTCTGGGAGCGGGATGCGATTTTTAAATCTGGTATCTTTAAGAATCGCTGCCGCCTCTGCATATCCCGTTACATACCATCCCGGATATTTTAAGAAATTCCCCTTATATATTGGATGAATAGAACGCAACTTATCGTAAAAAGGATATGGATTTTCAAAAAACTCAGAAGAAGAAAGTGAAACAGGGATTGTTAGATTTTTAATTGTCATGTCATGCCCCCGCTCGGGTTATTTTTTACAAAGAGGCGATTATGCTATAGAAAGAACACATTATGAATATTTTTCAATAGGGAGACAGTGAATACTTTGAAATGAAAAGCAATCGCTGTCTCACCGGTTGATTTTATTTTTTAACTCTTCGCTTCCAGGCTGGCTTTCATTTCTTGTACCGACTCTACTTCAAATCCTAAATCAAGCAGCATTTTATGATCTTCCGTTTCTTCTTGCCCAGCCGTTGTTAGATAATCTCCGACGAAGATGGAATTGGCTGCATATAACCCTAATGGCTGTAATGAACGCAGGTTGACTTCCCGTCCTCCTGAAATGCGGATTTCCTTTGACGGATTGATAAAACGGAATAGAGCGAGTACTTTTAAACAATACAGCGGGTTTAATTCATTTACGCCTTCTAAGGGTGTGCCGTCAATCGCATGCAAGAAATTGACCGGTATTGAATCCGCGTCAAGAGCTTTCAAGCTTTGTGCAATATCGATAACATCCTGTTTCGTCTCCTTCATCCCGATAATGACACCTGAGCAAGGAGACATACCAGATTCTTTTGCTATTTCCACTGTATTAACCCTGTCATCGTACGTATGTGAAGTGGTAATGTTGGCATGGTTGCTCTGTGATGTATTCAAATTATGATTATAGCGGTCTACTCCCGCTTCTTTGAGACGTTGCGCCTGCTCCGGTTTTAACAGCCCGAGACATGCACAAACTTTCAATCCGTACGTACCTTTAATTTCCTGCACCGCTTCAACAACCTGATCAACTTCTCTATTAGACGGCCCCCTGCCGCTGGCAACAATACAATATGTTCCTATATTTAAATCATGTGCACGCTTTGCGCCCTCTAGAAGGGTATCTTTCTTTACCATCCGATAAGCATCAATCGGCGCTTTCGAAATGGAAGACTGAGAACAATATCCGCAATTTTCCGGGCATAGTCCGGACTTCGCATTCATAATCATATTAAGCTTTACTTTTTTTCCGTAAAATCGTTTTCTAATTTGAAAAGCAGCATGCATCAGCAGCAGAATTTCCTCATCTGGGCATTCTAAGATTGAAAGAGCCTCTTCGTTTGTTACTTCCGCTCCATCTAACACTCGGTCTGCAAGTTCCATCCATTGATTCATCTTCCTGCCCCCATTCGATTAATAAGTAAGGACACATCTATATGGTCCGTCACCATTTTTTGAACGCTTTCTTTTGTTATGTCTTCAAGCTTTGGCGTTACCCCTAAAACCGGCACACCGCACAAGTCCTCAATTATGTCCGGATTGGTCTTTTCATCAAGGTCAGGAGAATGACTTATTCCATTTATTACGATACCGGCGATTGATAGGCCCATGCTTTTTGCATATTGAACGGTTAAAAATGTGTGATTAATCGTTCCAAGATTAGGCCGTGCTACAATAATAATCGGGAGCTTTAAAGCTTTTATTACATGACTGACTAAAAAATCCTCTCCCAATGGCACCGAAATACCGCCGGCACCTTCTACGATAAAACAATCATGTTTTTCTCTCATTCTCTCCCAGTGGCTCAAGACCTCTTCCATTTTAATAGCCTTTCCTTCCAGCTTCCCTGCAACGTATGGAGCAAGCGGCTCTTTGAATTCGAAAGGCGTAATCTCTTCATGGGAGAGAAACGTTTGAGACATTTGCTTTAATAAAGCTGTATCGCTTTCTGGATGGTAACGTGAAATACCGCTTAAGAAAGGCTTAAATACCCCGACATCCATCTTTCTCTCTTTAAATAAAGCTGCAAGGCCGCAAGATACAATAGTTTTTCCAACTCCTGTATCTGTGCCTGTTACAAAGAAACCCTTCATATCAACATATTCAACTCCTTTCCAATTACATAAAATGACTCTAACAATTTATCTATTTCTCTTACACTGTGGTCAGCGGTGACCGTTAACCTGATACGGCTTTCTCCTATTGCAACGGTTGGGGGACGAATAGCCGGTGCATAAATTCCTTTTTCCTGCAGCCGTTTCGCAAATATTACTGCTTTTCGGGCATCCCCAATGACCACAGGAATAATCGGTGTAAGATCCCCTTTTACAACGAAACCCATTTCTACTAGAGCGGTTTTTATCTTTTTTATATACGAAAGCAAAAGTTGGCGTTTTTCGTTACTTCTTTCAATTATCTTCAAAGCCTCATAAGCAGCAGCACAGCTTGCCGGCGGAATAGCCGTTTGAAAGATATACGTTCTGGCATGATTCAGCAGAAAGTCGATGAGTATCGCCGAACCGGCAGCAAAACCTCCTTCCGTACCACCAGCTTTGCTCAGGGTGCCAATCACAACATCAGGACAGACACCGAAGTGTTCACTTGTCCCCCTTCCGTTTTCCCCTAAAACACCTGTTGCGTGGGCATCGTCGACGATAACGAAGGCATTGTAGCGCTTAGCAAGTAAGGTGATCTGATCAAGAGGAACAATCGTACCGTCCATACTAAACACTCCGTCTGTTACGATAAAACGGCGCTGATAACGCTGTGTTTCTTTCAGCTTTCCTTCAAGGTCAACCATATCAATATGGCGATAAATGGCCGTATCCGCTTTTGACAGGCGGCAGCCGTCAATAATACTTGCATGATTTAATTGATCGCTTAAAATGATGTCTCCTTTTTCAGGTAAGGATGAAAGTACACCGACATTGGCTAAGTAGCCGCTAGAAAACAGTAACGCTGCTTCCGTCCGCTTAAAGCCAGCAATTTTTTTTTCGAGTTTTTCATGCCAGATCGAATTGCCTGTTGTTAAACGCGAACCGCTGCTTCCTGTTCCAAAATGATGAAGTGCCGTTTCTGCTGCTGAGATCAATCGTTTATCATTCGCCAAGCCTAAATAATTATTTGATGAACAGACGATTTGTTTCTTGCCGTCAATATTCATCTCAGGCTGGGGAGCAGAATTCATTGTTCGTACTCTTCGATACAGCCCGGCTTCCTTCGTCCTGTCTAACCGCTCGCTTAACCATTCATCAAAATTCAAAGCTGGTTACCTCTTCAATGGCTTCTTTCATAATTGATACCATTTCTTCAAGCTCTTTTGTTGTGCTGGCGAGAGGAGGCAGAAATGCAATCACATCTCCCAGCGGCCGCGTCAGCATGCCAAGCTCTCTCATTTTTAAAGAAACTTTGTACCCGATCCGCTGTTCAGCAGGATAAGATAATTTTGTTTCCTTTGACTGCACAAGCTCTGCGCCGCACATAAAACCGAGCTGCCTGATATCGCCCACGTGAGGAAGCGATTTCAGATCCTGAAGAAGCAAGTGAAGTCGCTCGGTTTTTCGCGCCACCTGTTCAACGATTTCTTCAGATTCAAACAAACGTAAATTTTCAATCGCAACCGCACAGCCAAGCTGGTTTCCTGTATATGAATGGCCATGGAAAAAGGTTTTTAAGTTTTCATAATCATCATAGAATGCCTTGTAGATGTCCTCTGTGGCAAAAGTGACGGCAATCGGTAAATATCCTCCTGTAATTCCTTTTCCTGCTGCCATTAAGTCAGGCTGCACATTTTCATGTTCACAGGCAAACATTTTCCCCGTACGCCCAAAGCCTGTCGCAACTTCATCAACAATCAATAAAACATCATAATTTGTACAAAGCTTACGTACACCTGCCAAAAAACCTGCCGGCATCACGATCATACCGGACGCTCCTTGAACCATCGATTCAATAGAAAGCGCTGCTATTTCGCCGTGGTTTTCAATAAGCAGCCGTTCAAGTTCATGCAGGCACTCATCGCGGCACTGTACAGGATCACCGCTTTCAGAGCGGTATACATAAGGGATCGGCGCTTTAAAACTTTCAAACATTAACGGGCCGTATACATGATGGAAAAGCTCGATCGAGCCTACACTGACGGCGCCAATCGTATCGCCATGATAGCCGTTTTTCATCGAGATAAATTTTTGTTTCTCAGGCTTCCCAATGTTCTTCCAATATTGAAACGCCATTTTAAGAGCGATTTCCATTGCTTCAGCGCCGCTATCTGAATAAAAAACACGCGTCAGCTTTTCAGGGCTTATTTCGATTAATTTTTCGGCAAGCTCTGTCGCTGGAACATTTGTCATGCCTAACAATGTGGAGTGCGCGATTTTTCCCAGCTGTTTTTTTATCGCATCGTCTAATTCCTTTTTACGATGCCCGTGTACATTTAGCCAAACAGAAGAAAAGCCGTCATAGTATTCCTTGCCGTTTATGTCTTTTACTTTTATTCCATTTCCGCTTTCAATGATCAAAGGATTTTCATCATAGTCTTTCATTTGAGTGAAAGGCAGCCAAAGGTTCTTTTTGCTTTTTTCAATCAACTCATGCATCATTTTCTTCCTCCCATTGAATGAAAACAGGCTGTTTTTCCAGGTAGTCTATGTAAGTCTCCAAATCTCTTAAGCCATCAACAAAAAAGATTCGGCAGCCGCCTTCGTTTCCGTATTCCTTCAACTTCGTAATACGCTGATAGCCCAGTTCTTTACTCGCAACGTAGCCTGTTATGTAATCAGGGTCATCTGACCAGCATAATTCTGCGATAGTAGCCGGATGTTTACTTACCTTCGTTGCAAGCACAAGCGCTTCTTTTATTCTTGAATTTCGAGGCATTTGATAACACTTGGTCCATTTTTCAAAGTTAGTGTCCGGCCAATCCATCCTGGAAACCCGTACGCCTCTTTCCTTTCTCTGATCAATTCGTTTGCCAGAATGAATATCAAACAGTATAGCTCCCCTCAATCCGGAACATTCAGGAATTTGTTCATACGCTAAATCAATCATCTTTTTTTGAATGCCTGCTTTTTCTAAAAGTTTTCTTGCTAGCACTTGTCCCTTTTCTGCTGATTCAACTTCATGTGTTTCAATGTGTAACGGATTAACCAACTGTATAGGTTCGTCAATACATTCGAACTGAATTTTCATAAAATCCGGTTTTCCTCTTGAATGATATATGCCTTTTTCTAATAAGGCATTCACTGTATGTATCATATTTTCATAGGTTGTAAGCCGTTCTCCGCCAGATAAATGCTTTCCGCCGACTTCATGAGAACCATTCTTGGAAGCTCTCATTCTGACGCTATAAAATTTTTCTTCCCGCATGTCTTCCTCCTTGTTTTCAGTTGATAACAGAATGACAGCAAGTTTAAAAACGTGTTTTTTAAACAATTGTAAACCATTTTTATAAAAAGGTTAACATTAATGATATTAGTATTCCTTACGTATTCTGTCAATGTGTAAATGAAATGAAATGAAAATGTGATTAAAAATAAAATGCTGGAGGTAAAAGAAAGAAGTCGGTCGTATAGGGAACTGAAGAACATGCTTGATGTTAATGGTGAAAGTATTGAACAAATGCTGCTGTGTGGTATTTTTCTGAATTCTGGATCTTTTATCGCTTTATTACAAGCGACGTACTGCCATTACGTATGGCTGTCATGATTTAATGATTAAGTATTCAATAAACACGTCATCCTTACATCCGTATAAACCATAATCATCACTTGTAGTTTTGAATATCGGTCGTTCCAATACAAAAAAATAATCGGCAGAGCGTCAGTCTTGCGATTAGTCTTGAGCAGGCACGTTCATTTTAGCGCCTGCCATGATTCATTGAACATGCAGCCTTCCCTATCAGCTTGCCCATTTTGCGCGCTACAGCCATTTTTCTAAAAAACGTAAAGCCTCATGCCTCATTAGAGCCGTTTCAAAATGCCCGGAAGCTGAACGGACCATCCGGTATCGGTCTGATGCCCCCTGTTCTTGATACAAAGCCGTTAAAGCCGTTTCGATTTTATTCATCCCCTTAACAGGCGTCAAGCGGTCGTGCTCTCCTACAAGGCTTAAATGCGGACGCGGAGCGATCATGCTTTGAATATCTGACGCGGAAAAGTGCTTCGCGAGGGAAGGAACATAATAGTAAATGCCGTGGCGGTCGAGGTCCTGCGTTTCAATCAGCGTTTCATGATCAACCTGGCTGCATATATCCACACAGACCTTAATCCGGTCATCAAGCGCCGCCGTCCACCACGCCATTAATCCGCCCATAGACATTCCGATCGTCCCGATTCTGTCAGGCAAAATATCAGAACGGGTCTGTAAATAATCAATCGCTCTCATGCTGTCATATATCATCATGCCCCACATCACCCTGCCGGTCAGGAGCATTTCTTTAAAAATGCCGCTCTCTGTTTTCCCCCTCCTGTCTCCAAACCCCCAATGGTCAAGCGCAAGTACGGCATATCCCCGTGATGTGAATTCTCCGGAAAATGAAGGCGCTATCAAATATTCCGCACCTTCCGTTAACTCTCTCTTCCCCCTCTCGTAACACCCTCCATGTGAATGCTGAAACAATACAGCAGGCATTTTGTCTGTTCTGTTTTTTGGTTTTACAAAATAGGCGGGTACTTTTTCAATCCCATTCAAATCAAGAAGCAGCGTTTCGAGAATATCATTCTCTCTTTCTTCTGCTGTTAATGTACTGATACTCATTTTCCGCTTTTCAGGCAGATCGCCAAGCAATTGCAAAAGCTGCTCTCTTTTTATATCTTTCATCGTCTCACCCTTTCTTTACCTTCACAATACGAGGCAAATTAGGTTTTTCCTTTATTTTCATATACCGAGAAATCAAACTTCACTAAAAACGACTGAAAAATATCTAAATATATCCTTCGAAAGCGTTCACTTCCATTTTTTATCAGAAGAGAGGTCCCATAATGGTTCGTAAAAAATATTGCCTCCAAGGCCAACGTTTCCAGCGGGGAAAAATCATTACCCATTTATTCCACAATGTCTACAGACAGTGAAATAGAAACGTTCAGAAAACTGGCCGCCGAGTTTGTACAATAATTTGACAGCATCCGCGTGAAAGTTCATTTCCCAGGGAATGACTATGAAAATATGATCCGCGGTGAGAATGGCCGCCAATGATCTGTAAATAGCATTACACCTTCAACACCATTCTCACTGTTTTAAGGTATGTCCCTCAAAGTCTTCATCAAATTCCATAAAAAAAAGATGAAAAAGAACATGAAGGAACAATGCTCTTTTTCACCTTTTATACTTTATATCCAACCACTAGTTTTTCGGCTTTGTTTCGCCTTCCCAGTCGAGCATGCCGCCTTCAACATTCACTGTTTTATAGCCTTGCTCCTGTAAATACATACAGACGTTCATGCTCCGCTTTCCGGAACGGCAGATAAAGACATACTCCTTTTCTTTATCAAAAGCATCCATTTTTTCAGGAATGTCACCCATGCGGATATGGACCGCTTCAGGAATCATGCCTTCCGCTACTTCTTCATCTTCTCTCACATCAATGAGATAAAGCTCTTCATCAGCTTCTAATTTTTCTTGAAGTGCAACTGTGCTTATTTCTTTTATAGTCAATGAAAAACACTCCTTATTGTCTTGATGCCTCTAAGTATAGCAAACGCAGTCCGGCTATAGCTATTCCACAGCTTGAATTCCCCTATAAAAAATCCCCTTCCGGTAATGTGTGGAAGGGGATCTCATCTGTTTCTTAGTTAGCGACAATATTCACTAATTTTCCTGGTACTGCAATCACTTTACGGATCGTTTTTCCTTCAAGCTGCTCTTTGACCTTTTCGTCGTCTTTTGCAAGCTGCTCCAATTGATCCTTCGTTGCATCAGCCGGAACCTGTAACTTCGCTTTGACTTTACCGTTCAGCTGTACCACGATTTCGATTTCATCGTCGATTAATTTCGATTCATCATATACAGGCCAAGATTCATATGCAATGGAACCTGTGTGTCCGAGTCTTGTCCATAATTCTTCAGCAAGGTGAGGCGCAACCGGGGAAAGAAGCTTCACAAAGCCTTCCACGTATTCTTTAGGAAGCTCTGACGCTTTATAGGCCTCATTGATAAAGACCATGAGCTGTGAAATTCCCGTGTTGAAGCGTAAGCCTTCATAATGGTCAGTCACCTTCATCACCGTTTCATGATACACACGCTCCAGTGTCTCGCCGGCACCTTCTGTTATTTTACTGTTGAGCTCTCCGCTGTCTTCAATAAACAAACGCCATACACGGTCCAGGAAGCGGCGTGCACCGTCCAGCCCGGACTCTGACCAGGCAATTGAAGCGTCAAGCGGTCCCATAAACATTTCATACAATCTGAGTGTATCAGCGCCATGGGAGGAGACAATTTCATCCGGATTGACGACATTGCCTTTTGATTTGCTCATTTTCTCATTGTTTTCCCCAAGAATCATCCCTTGGTTATAAAGCTGCTGGAACGGTTCTTTCGTCGGTACAACGCCGATGTCATAAAGGAATTTATGCCAGAAGCGCGCATAAAGAAGATGCAGCACCGCATGCTCCGCTCCGCCGATATACATATCAACCGGAAGCCACTTATCCAATTTTTCAGGAGAAGCGAGCTGATCCGGATTGTGCGGGTCAATATAGCGAAGGAAATACCAGCAGCTTCCAGCCCATTGCGGCATGGTGTTGGTTTCTCTTCTGCCTTTTTTCCCTGTTTCAGGGTCCGTCACTTCAACCCAGTCCTGAATATTGGCAAGCGGCGATTCTCCGGTTCCGCTCGGCTTGATTTCACTTGTTTTTGGCAGAATCAGCGGCAGCTCCTCTTCCGGCACTGCTGTTGATGTTCCGTCTTCCCAATGAATGATCGGAATCGGCTCGCCCCAATAGCGCTGGCGGCTGAAGAGCCAGTCGCGCAAACGGTATGTGACCTTTTTCTCGCCGTGTTTCGTTTCTTCCAGCCAAGCAATCATTTTTTCAATCGCTTCCTGCTTGCCGAGGCCATTAAGGAAATCAGAATTGACATGCTCTCCGTCTCCGGTGTATGCCTCTTCTTCTACATTACCGCCTTTGACCACTTCTTTAACAGGAAGGCCGAATACTTTGGCGAATTCAAAATCGCGCTCATCATGTCCAGGCACAGCCATCACAGCGCCCGTTCCGTATGATGCAAGCACATAATCTGCGATCCAGATCGGCATTTTTTCCCCGTTCACAGGGTTAATGGCGTAAGCTCCGGTGAAGACGCCTGTTTTTGTTTTTGCAAGATCTGTACGTTCAAGATCGCTCTTCGATTGAACTTCTTTGATATAAGCTTCTACAGCTTCTTTCTGTTCAGTAGTAGTGATTTTTTCTACCAAAGCGTGTTCCGGAGCAAGAACAGTGTATGTAGCGCCAAACAGCGTATCAGGTCTTGTCGTAAACACAGTAAAGGATTCATGATGCCCTTCAATATCAAAATGAACGTGTGCGCCTTCAGAACGTCCGATCCAGTTGCGCTGCATGTCTTTAATGCTTTCCGGCCAGTCAAGCTCTTCCAGATCATCGAGAAGCCTGTCCGCATAAGCAGTAATTTTCAGCATCCATTGCCTCATCGGCCGTCTTTCTACAGGATGGCCCCCGCGTTCGCTTTTTCCGTCAATAATTTCTTCATTTGCAAGCACCGTTCCGAGTGCAGGACACCAGTTCACAGGCACCTCATCAACGTACGCCAGCCCTTTTTCATAAAGCTTTAAGAAGATCCACTGCGTCCATTTATAATAACCGGGATCAGTCGTATTGATTTCACGGTCCCAATCATAAGAAAAGCCGAGCGCCTGAATTTGGCGGCGGAAGTTATCTATGTTCTGCTTTGTGAAGATAGCGGGATCGTTCCCCGTATCGAGCGCGTATTGCTCCGCAGGCAGTCCGAACGCGTCCCAGCCCATCGGGTGAAGAACATCGTACCCCTGCATCCGTTTCATACGGGACAGAATATCCGTCGCAGTATAGCCTTCAGGATGGCCGACATGCAAACCGGCTCCGGATGGATAAGGAAACATGTCCAGCGCGTAGAACTTTGGTTTTTCATTATCTTCAAGAGTGGCAAAGGTTTTATTCTCTAGCCAATAGTTCTGCCACTTCTTTTCAATTTCTTTATGCTGAAAACTCAACTTAAAAACCTCCTCCTTATTGAATACGGCGTTTATATACAAGTATTGACGGGAACAGAAGAACTATATTCAGATTATTCTAAAACTAAAAAAAACTCCCTCATCCCAAAAAGGGACGAGAGACTTTCGTTTTCCCGCGGTACCACCCTCGTTAGCGCGGCTGATGCCGCACTCACTTGATACTTATAACGCAGTTATGCGTCAGCGGCTTTCACCGCTGCAACTCTGAGGTGAGTTCAGAAACAGATTCGATTGACTTTCACCAGCCGTCAATTCTCTATAACAAAATCTGCTTCTTACTGCTCCTCTTCACTGTTCTTATCGCAACCGTAATCTTATCTGTATTTTATAGAATTATGTTCATAAGTGCAAGCAGGTTTGTATACAATGGGAATGTACCCTGAACGGGCGCAGTAGAGGACAATTATTCGGGTGGAGGTTCATTTTGACGTTTGGAGCCGGTCGATGCACTATTTTGTTCTCTGACAAAGTCAAAGCTTCTTAGAACAGCTTCACCGCCGTAGCCTGAAATTATGGATAGGATGACGAGTTGGATTCCTGAATCGGGGTTAGCGGATAAGACAAGTAAGATGGAAGCAGCCATGCCGATAAACCAATCTTCCAAAAAACCGAGGTAAATGAACCGCTTTGTCATTCTGGGTTTCTCCAGCCTGCCTCTTTTTTTTACATGACCGAGAATCCCCATTATTCCTCCAATCACACAAGCAATTAAAACCTGATGCAGCATCTTCATCATCACCTTCCTAAAGCCCTTATTTAGTAAAGCGACTTCAGGCCATCCAGCCCCCTTAAACTTTTCCGATGATTTTCGATATCTACATACTGGCGAATCTGCAAGAAAGTAAAAAAGCTTGTTTCTTCCATTATATGTGAACACATGATCGGTAAGCTTGATGCATTAGATTCATTTTTTTCCAGTGACAATGACCTAGTTATTTATTTAGCACTTATTTTAATCCCGCTCAAGTGTTCAAATTGGTTTCTTATCTTTAGTTTATACGAGGACAAGCCTGAATGACAAACGCTGAATGCGGCTGCTTGAACAAGAACATATGTTATGCTACGGTTACTGTAGGGTTTATAAATGAAGGGGACTTGATGTTACGGAACAATGTGGCTTTAGGCAATGATACCGACAGCCGAAAAGGGGGTTTATATGGCTAGCTCAAATATCTTTGGAATGCAGGAGCAGCTTGAATTAATTAAAAAAGCGCTTGATCATGCGCGCGTTGGTGTGGTGATGACAGACCCCGCCCTCGAGGACAATCCCATTGTGTATGTCAACAACGGATTCGTTCAATTGACCGGATACTCGCCGGATGAGATCTTAGGGAAGAACTGTCGTTTTTTACAAGGAAATCAGACAGACGCTCAAGAAGTGGCCAAGATCAGAACCGGTTTAACAAACAAACAGCCGATCACCGTTCAATTACAAAATTATAAAAAAGACGGAACGATGTTTTGGAACGAGCTGAATATTGATCCAATATACATTGAACAAGAAGATAAAACATATTTTGTCGGATTTCAAAAAGACATCACTCAGCAAAAAGAGTATGAAAAACTGCTCGAAGATTCACTCGCAGAGATCAGTACACTGTCAACTCCCGTCGTCCCGATACGAAACGGCATTTCAGCACTGCCGCTTATCGGCAATTTGACAGAAGAGCGCTTTGAATCCATTGTTTGTACGCTGACTAACATATTAGCAACATCAAAAGATGATTATTTAATTATCGATTTGTCAGGTTTAGTGGGTGTAAATGAACAAACCGCTGACCAAATCTTCAAACTGCATCATTTGCTCAAATTGACAGGCACAGAGCTTATTATTACAGGCATCAAACCGGCACTTGCCATGAGGATGAACCAATTGGATGCAAACTTTTCTTCTTTGAAGACATACTTAAATGTAAAAGACGCCGTCAACGTGCTTCCGGTTATGTAAAAAGATCCCGCCAATAGAGCGGGATCTTTTTTTAGGAAGAGATTGTCCTTGTTTGATTGCCGTCATCAGATGATGGTAATCGCCTGTCATAAATCACTGTTGTGACGATACTTGCGAGAAGCAGAACCATCAGCGCTATAACCAGGACATGAATGCCATACTTATCAACAAGCACTCCGCCAAACAAAGGTCCGATCATTCTCCCTCCGGTTGCCGCGCTGTTGACAAACCCCTGATAAAATCCTTCTTTGCCTTTAGGCGCAAGCTTATTGGCAATGGTCGGCACCGCAGGCCAGACCAGCATTTCCCCGATGGTCAGGATAATCATTGCCGCAAGAAACATGTGAAATTGTTTCGCTGCAAGCAAAATACCATACGACATGATAAATATCACAAAGCCGATCACCATTTGGGCTTTGAGTGATTCAGCCCATTTTTTCACCAAGAAACCGACCAGCGGCTGTCCAAGCACAATTAATATTCCATTAACAGTCCAAAGCACACTGTATAATGAAAGAGACATTCCTATACTTTGCGTGTGCGAAGCGATTGTGGTGGACCACTGTGAATAAGCGACCCAGCCCAGCACATACCCGCTGCTTAGTATCATAAGCGCCGTAAATGAGGCTCTGCTGCTCACAGGCTCAAAATCAAGAATAGACGTTTGTGCCGTTTGCTTCGACTGAATATTTCGAAATCCGAAATATACGATAAAGAAAAAAACAGCGTACAGCATGGCATTTGCCATAAACACATACGTAAATGAGAAAGCCGCAACCGCGCCTCCAAGCGCCGAACCAACGGCAACTCCGGCATTTTGCGCCACATATATGGCATTAAACGCCTTTCTTCCCCCTTCCGGCCAAATCGAACCGGCCATTGCATAGCTTGCCGGGAACACGACGCCGGAACCAAACCCAACGATCGTAAGAAGCCAAATATAATACGGCCACTGATGAAAAAAGATGAGACCCAATAGACTAACTAGCGTGATCACAATTCCAAGCATAATCGTTTTATAACCGCCGATTTTATCAAACAAGACGCCTCCGCATAAATTACCCACGACACTTGCGCCGGAATTCAGCATGAGAACAAGCCCCGCCACTGTTAACGATTTCCCCAAATGATTGTGAATATATATGGTATTAAGCGGCCAAAGAAAAGACGCTCCCGTTACGTTCATAAACATTCCAATTACTAAAATTTTCAAAGCACGCGGCATATTGATCCCCCTTTCTTTATAAAAAACACGTAAAAACACGGAGTGCGCATAACGTCCCCGTGTTGAATCCAGATATTACAGCCAACCCTTATTCTATCTGCCTCACACAATTTTTTCAACATATGAAAATAAAATAATGATATCCAATTTTTAAACAAAAATGTAAAATGAATAGTAATCATATAAAAAGGGGTTTCGTTATGGCAAATATGTTAGCTGTTTTCGGTTTTCTCGCACTGCTCGTATCACTAGGTTACGGTTTGTTCCATCTGGTCAGAATATTGTCTAAAAAGGAAAAAACATTTTCAAAGACATTTTTCTGGCCGCTTTTTATCGGAGGTCTGGCTCTGTTAATAGCCGGAGCTTCCTTTATGGAGCCGGATTCAAATACAGCCAAGGCCGATGATGAAAAGTATTCCGCTCTCCAAACCTCATACAAAAAACTTTCAAAAGAGCATGACACCTTAGAAAAGGAATACGAAACAATCCTAGCAAACGCTGAAAAAGACTTAAACGCCAGCACTGAAAAGCTGAAAAAAGAAAATAAAGAACTGAAAAAGAAACAAGAAACGCTGCAAGCGGAGAATAAAGAACTCAAAGAGAAACAAACCTCATTGAATGAGGACAAGGAAACACTGCGAACTGAAAATAAAAAATTGCAAACAGGGAAAGAAAAGCTGGAGCAGGAGTTAAAAGAGGCTAAAACGGCAACAGCCAGTTCAGAAGAACATTCTTCAAACACAGCCCCATCCTCAGGAAGCACAAATAAAAGCAGTTCAGAACCAACCGCCGAGACAAATAAAACGTGTGACATTAAAGGCAGCAAAAGCGGCATCTACCACACTCCAGACAGTACATACTACGATCGGACGACAGATCCTGCTGAAATGTTTTGCTCAGTTGAAGATGCTAAGGCAGCCGGGTACCGGGCGCCGAAAAGATAAACAAAAAGCTCCAGTTTTTCTGGAGCTTTTTGTTTTACAACGCCGATTTAATCACTTTCTTATAATATAGAACAGACAGGATGCCAAAAATAGAATACAGGGCGGTATATAACACCATCACCATAATCATTGGCGTCCACACCTCTGATCCGAATAAAAACCAGCCGGATTGAACTGCAAAATAACTGTGGAAGAGGCCGATCACCAATGGGATGCCAAAGTTATAGATCTGCTTCATGCGTATTCCCTTCAACAAGTCTCCCTGTGTGAAACCGAGTTTTCTTAAGATTGTATAATTCGGTTTTTCTTCTTCACTTTCATCCATTTGTTTAAAATAAAGGATACACCCCGATGTGATGAGGAACGTTAATCCTAAAAAACCAACGATAAACATGACAATACCAAAAAGAGACTTTTGCGCAATGCTTTCATCAAGCCTAGATAAATGCTGATCGTTTTTATTTACCTTTGCAAAAAGATCATTTGCCTTTTTCAACTGGTCTTCATTTTTCACATGAATTCCGATAGATACAGAAGACTCTTTCTGAAGGTTTGGGTCTTTATCGTTTTTTAAACGTTTAAATAATGCATCATCCACAATCGCAACGGGCAATCCCCCGGCGGTAAATTTATAGGATAAGAGAAACTCTTTTCTTAACCCTGAATAGGTTAATGATTCAGTCTCATGCTGACCGCTTACTTTGACGCTGCCGGAATCTTTTAAAGACATCAATTTTTGTAAGAGATCCGTATAACCGGAGAAAATGGTTTCATCCGATGACACGTCAACTCCGTCAATCTCTTTGTCACTAACCACAGCAAGCGGGGTTTTTTGCAGATTACCCTGTATATTTTCAGGATCTCCTTCCACAATGTTCTCGATGTTGAAATTCGCTTGCACAACATTGAGTTCTTTTTTGCTGTACGGAATGTCATTTTCGTTCAATGTCTGCTCAAACTGTTTTGCATCCTTTTGATTTGTCATGGCAAAATCTGCCGCCACATTTTGTTCAGCTGTTTTTTCCGCTGAATAATAGGAGATATAACATAAGGATAATAAACCGATCGCAAGTGCTGAAACAGTCGTAATAATCGTTAATAACAAAGCGCTCGATTTCATTCTGAACATAATTGATGAAAGGGATAATACTTCATAAATATTTAAGTAACCGCCCTTGCTTTTTCGGATGATGTTAGAGAGAAAGCTGACTGAACCTTTATAAAAGAGATATGTGCCGATTATGACAGTCCCAAGAATAAAGCTCATCGCGAAGAAAAGTTCATTCATTGTCTTGAATTTCCCGCTAAATAACTCGGAAGAAACATAGTATCCTGACAAGATAAACACGATGCCGAGCGCCCCGACAATCATTTGCAGAATCGATATTTTTTTCACTTTATCTTCAGTGGAAGAAGTGACTTTAAACAGTGATAAAATACTTTGCCTTTTAATAAACATATAATTCATGATCATAATCAAAAGGTAAATGCCGCAAAACACGATGATGGTTTGGATTAGCGCTTGTTGAGAAAAATGCAGTTTCGCTTCCGATTTGACGTCAACAATTTTAAACAAAATCATTAACACTAGTTTAGACATAGAAAATCCGGCAAAAACGCCGACGAATAGAGAACCGAAATATAACAGCACATTTTCCGCACTTAAAACACGAAAAATTTTATGCTTAGTCATTCCGATTAATTGAAATAGACCTATTTCTTTACTACGTCTTTTAATAAAAATGGTATTGGCATATAACATAAAAATAGAAACAACAACAACGAGTAAGATGGATGCGGTTTTTATTGCCGCCGCGCCTTTAATAGACGCTTTCACTTCGTTAATCGCAGGATCATATTGCAGCGTCACAAACGCGAAATAAAGCGCAACGCTAAAGATTAACGCAAAAACATAGAGGTAATAATTCCGGATATTTTTTTTCAGGTTTCGATAGATAAGCTGATTAATGTTCATGCTGAACCCCGCCTAACACACCTTGCGTTTTCATAATATCCTGGAAGAACGCCTGCCTGTCTTGACCGCCTTTATTGAGCTGTGTATAAATTTGTCCGTCCTTTATAAAAACGACTCTGCTGCAGTAGCTGGCGGCTACGGGATCATGGGTTACCATAATAATGGTGGCGTCGCGCTTTTGGTTTAATTGGCTCAGCTTGTTTAACAAATCAGAAGCGGATTTTGAATCAAGCGCACCGGTCGGTTCATCAGCGAAAATAATGCTTGGTTCATGTATAAATGCCCTTCCTGCGGATGTGCGCTGCTTTTGTCCGCCTGAAATTTCATTCGGGTACTTATTTCTCAAATCATAAATGCCTAACTCCTTGGCTACTTCCTCAAACTTTTGATTGGCTTCTTTTTTAGACATTTTCGTAATAGATAGAGGCAGAAGGATATTCTCTTTCACTGTCAGTGTGTCTAACAAATTATAATCTTGAAAGATAAAGCCTAAATGCTGTTTCCGAAATTCAGCGAGCTCTTTTTCCTTCATATTGGTCATTTCATTTCCGTTAATATGAATGCTCCCGTGACTCACTTTATCAATCGAGGAAAGAACGTTGAGCAATGTTGTTTTACCTGACCCCGACGCTCCCATAATACTGACGAATTCTCCCTTTTGAATGTGGATGTCAATGCCCTTTAGCACTTCTTGTTTATTTAGTTTATTTCCGTAGCTTTTTTGAAGTTTATTGGCTTCTAAAATCATCATGTCCCTAATCTCCTTTATGTTGGATAATCTTATTATAGAAAGGAATGCCGGGCTTTTCCTTCGATTAAGCGAACAAAAAAGAAAAGCATGTGACATTTTTGTCACACGCTTATGATGTTTACGAATTCATTTCGTTTCGGGAAGGTTAATGTAAAGCTCGTGCCCAGATTTGGTGTTGAGTGTACATTCATATGAATCAATAAGGGCTTTGCCGCTTTCTTCGCCAAATACAGCCCCATGCCTGTGGAAGCATGATCGTGATGTTTCGTTGTCGATGTAAATCCTTTGTCAAAGATGCGGGATATATCTTTAGGGTCAATCCCCCGCCCAAAGTCTTTCACTTCCAAGTGCGTCCGATCATTCTGCTCATAACTTTTTATAACGATATCAGAGGCTTCGCTATATTTAATGGCATTGGTCAGAAGCTGTCTGATGATAAAGGCCAGCCATTTCGCATCACTGAGAACTTCCGCTGTCTCCAGCTGAATGTCAAAGCCGATCCCTTTTTGAATACACCATGATTGTAAGTCTCGGATCTCTTTGAAAATCAAGGACTTGAGCTGAATGGTCTCTAAGGACAGATCATTTTCGATAAATGATATGCGTTTTCGATGAAGCTGCTGATCGAGAAGCAGATGAATACGCAGCCATTCATACGATAACGAGGATTTGAATGATTGATCTTCCATTCTCTCAATAATTAAATGCATCGCAGTTAATGGGGTTTTGACTTCATGAATCCAAGCCATGAGTTCATCTTTTTCATTCTCTAACGTCAAGCGATTTTGTGACGCGGTTTGTTTCAATTGTTTCGTTTGGCCGGTGATGCTTCTCTCAATAATGGTTTCAAAAGGAGACTCAGGGTCATTGATGCTTGTCACATCAAGATTGTTTTCCCATTCTTCAAGACTTTTATAAAATTTCGTTTCTTTATGGCAGCGGACCATGACAAAGATTGTAAACATGATAAGTGATAAGTAGACAATATAAAGGACCGGTTTAAATGGAATGGCCGAATCAATATAAGCAATAAGCAGGATGATACACTGCTGAAATAAAAAAACAAGGATCCAGCTCCGCCTCTCGATCAGAAAGGTTTTAATCATATAGACTATCCTCTTCTTTCGCCATGTAACCTTGCCCGACCTTTGTCTCAATAAATTGCCCCAAGTCCAAAGTGTCCAGTTTTTTCCGCAACCGATTTAAGTTGACCGTTAATGTATTATCGCTCACAAAACGTTCATCATTCCACAAGCTTCTTATTAGCTCTTCCCGGCTTACAATCTTATTTTTTTGTTCGATCAGCCGCTTTAAAATGAACATTTCGTTCTTCGTCAGCTCAATAGAACCTGTTTCATTGCTGACTAGATTTTGTTCAGAATCTACGGTCGCCCCGCACCATGTTTTAAGGACAATGGGTTCTGAATTGTAATGATACACGCGCCGAAAAATAGCTTGTATTTTCGCAATCAGAACATCAAAATGAAACGGCTTTTGGATAAAGTCATCGGCCCCAAGCTGCATAGACATCACCATATCTGCAGGATGATCTCGCGAGGATAAAAAGAGAATGGGAACATTAGACCGGGAACGAATCATCCGGCACCAATGAAACCCGTCAAATTTGGGCAGCTGAATATCAATAATGACGCAATCAGGTTTTATCGCCGTAAATTCTTGAATCACTTGACTGAAATCCTGAATGCCGTACACATCATAAGACCACCCGGTTAAACGCTCTTTGATTTCATAAAACAGCGATTCATCATCTTCAATCAGCAAAAGTTTAAACAATGGATTCACCGCACTTTTCACTTTGATAGGTGTATAGAGAAAAGCCGGCTGATTCAGCCGGCTGTTTCATTATTATAATTCTCTTCTTAACGCCGTCAAGACATTTGTTTTTGTGGCTTTTCTGGCCGGGTTTAAGCCTGATATAACCGCAACCCCTGCGCTGATGACAGTCGCAATAATGACAAGGCTCAGCGGAATATAAGAGAACGTATAGTCCAATTCGCCCGCCGCGCCGGCTCCGGTTGATTCAAGGATGACCGGAACAGCCAGATTCACGATATAACTCACTCCGTAAGAAATAATAATTCCGATGACAGAACCTAAGATACCGATATATGCGCTTTCCATCAAAAACATTCTGCGGATAATAGACGGGTTTGCGCCGATTGCCTTCATGATCCCGATCTCTTGCGTCCGTTCTGTAACGGCCATTGTCATTGTATTAAAGATACCAATGGCAGAGATGATAACGGCTATGCATCCGACGAAGATCAGTCCGATTTTGAAGACCATAAAGAAGGTGTTTACGCCCTGCAGCTGTGTTGTGACCGACATGACGTTATAACCGGCATCAGTTAAATCATTTGTCAGCTGCTCTACATTATCAAATTTATCAGCATAAACGCTTACGCTTTTTTCAATACTTTCGCTATCTTTAGATAAATCAAGAAACTTAGAGAACTCCCCTTTAAACGCATCACTTACAAAAACAGATGAATCCGCCATCCAATCATTTTTCGGTTTCTTTGTAATGCCGACAACTTTAAAATCATATGTTTTCTCTGAAGTTTTGCCCGTTTTTTCATCAACTTTTGATACGTTCAGTTCGAGGGTTTGGTTGAGAATATCCTTGGTATACCCTTTAGGCTCTTTCAATTCTGCATTATTCCCATTGTTCTCGTTTATTTGTTTTTCAAAGTCTTTAGATTCTTTTTCAGTCCACAAATATTTCGCAAAATCATATCCAACCACAATCTCATTTTCTGATTTTGCGACACGACCTTTATCCAATTCCATATTTGATTTTAATTCATCATTCATATTAGTCAGCGTCAGGGACATATTTTCATTTGTTCTATTGTTTAATTTGGCTTTGACCGGTTCATGCACCTGTGTTCTTTCAACCACGGCTTTTGCGTGTTTAAATTTTTCTAAATCTGATTTTTTGACCGCTTTGCCGTCATCTTTGCCGTAAACAGTAATTTTCGTGACAATTTGCTGACTCATTGTCATATCGGTAATGGTCTTTTGAATCCCAAATCCGACAGACGATAATACAATTAAAAACGCACAGGCCATTGTCGTCGCAAGCACCGTCATGAAGACACGCAGCCTGTTTTTCTTCATATTTCTTCTGATAAAATTGACTTGATCCTTAAACCTCAACGGTAACTCCCCCTTTTAACACACCGTCATGCAGCTGGAATTTTGAATGGGCGATGGATGCAACCTCATCGTCATGGGTGATGATCACAAATGTAATCCCGCGCTCGCGGTTGAGCTGCTGAATAAATTCAAGCACTTCATGCTCTGTTTCTGAATCAAGGCTTCCCGTCGGCTCATCGGCTAATATGATCGACGGATTCAAAATTAACGCTCTCGCGATGCTGACACGCTGCTGCTGACCGCCCGACAGTTCATTCGGATAATGAGCGGCATGGTTTTCAAGGCCGACGCGCTTCAGCATGTCCTGTACTTTCTGCTTCCGCTCAGACGGCTTTACGCCTTTGAGCGCCAGCGGCATTTCCACATTTTCGTACGTCGTCAGGCTCCCAATAAGCTGAAAGCTCTGAAAGATAAAGCCAAAATGCTCAAGACGGAAATTAGCCCATTCCTTTTCGTTAAAGCCGGTTACATCTGTGCCGTCAATAACGATTCTTCCTTTAGTAGGCGAGATATACCCGGAAATGAGATTCAAGAGCGTCGATTTCCCTGATCCGCTCCGTCCGACGATACAGGCGATTTCTCCTTTGGACACCGTCAACGAAACGTCCTTTAAGACAGGGACCTCATTCTCTCTGCCTTTTTTTCCGATTTTAAATGAATGGTCGATATGCTGAACATCTATCATGTTTTTCTCTCCCTTACTGATGCTTTGTTTTTTTATAAATCGAAAAGTAGCTGATTAAAAATCCGACAACTGCGCCGATCATCATTCCGATGATGTAGCCAACAATAGATTGGCCGGCAGAATATCCGAAATAGCCGAACCCAAGAATTCCAAATGCAATCACGAGGATCTGAACGGGACGGTCAAACGCTTTCCACAAAAAGAAGCTTCCGTTTCGTTCGCTCGGATGTTTACTGAAACTGAAATATCCGATCAGATAAAAGATAATACTCATGGCTGCCGGAATAAGTAAGATATATTTGCTGTCTATGATCCAATCTGTTCCTCCATACACAATTGGGATAAAATAACCAAAAACTTCAAACGTGAGCACCTGATCCAATCTGTAAAGAATGGACCGACCAAAAATAATCTCAATATTAATAGCTGGTAAAGTTATGATTAAAAATGGTAAAATCGCGACAGTAAATGCCGTTAATAGCTGGGCAAAGACGTTTCCTGTTAAAGCGCCGGCAGCCATAACCAATGCATACGTCATAAAAGTAACAATCATCATTCCGACCACATAGTGGTGGAAAAACATTACAGAATCCGGTTTTAGCAAAAGGATAAGCAATTCAGAAAACAGATATCCAAGAAGCTGAGAAACCGTCAATACCGCGGCGCCCATAAAAAATTTCGCATTAAAAATCTGGCTTTTTTTATAAGGCAGGCTCAATGTAAAATCTAAAGTCCCTTTACTTCGTTCAATCCCGATCTGAGAGATCGCCAGCACAATGCCCGCCGCCCAGTTTATCTGCATCAGTCCGCCGGACGAATAATTGATAATATAAGTACAAGATTCGAGCATATTATCTTTAAGACAGCCTTGATAACTAAAATAATCACTCATAATCGAAAGTGGATTAATCAGCATCAAAAACGCAAAAATCACCAGCAGCACCACTTGATTTTGCTTCCACTCCTTAAACCACAGTCCGCGGTCTACCATCTGCGCTTCCCTCCAAACTTCGCTATGAATACTTCTTCTAAGTTGACAGGAAGTTCATGCCATACTTTCGGTTTCAGATCTTTTAAAAATTGCTTTTTCTTCTCATCTTTTTTCAGAATCAGAACGGTATAAAACACGCCCGCCTGGTCCAATAATGGAATGTTTTGTTCTCTGATGGCCAAATTGACGTCAGATTCGTATGCAATTTGAATTTTGATGTATTCTTCTTTCAATTCATCAAGATCCATGACATTTGTGAGCCTGTTATCTTCAAGAAAACCGATCCGATTGCACATTCTTTCAATGTCCTCAAGACGGTGGGATGTAATCAATATACTCGTATCGCGCTCCGCCACTTCATCAATCATCAGCTGAAGCACATCGTGCCGTGTGACTGCATCAATACCGTCTGTCGGCTCATCAAGCAGAATGAGTGCAGGCCGTGCTGCAAAAGAAAGAACAAGTGACATTTGTTTTTTCAACCCTGTCGAAAGATCGCGGTATTTTTTTGTTTCCGGAATTTCATATCTGTTCATCAGCTCATTGGCATACGTCACATCAAAGTTTGGATAGATTCTTCTTAAAATGTCAACAAGCTGCTTGTAAGTATATTTATCATAAAAAGGGTTCTGAACCGGCATATAAATCATGTTTTGCTTTACTTTCGGATGCTTTTTAATCTCCACATTATTGAATAAAATCTCACCCTGATCCGGAATGATGATTTGCTGGATTAAACGGAGCAAGGTTGTTTTTCCCGATCCGTTCCGTCCGAGGAGACCGAAGATTTCACCCTTCTCAATGGTCAGCGAGACATCTTTCAGCACTTCTTTTCCATCTATCGTTTTTGAAAGCTGCCGCAAATCAATCATTCCGTTTCCCTCCTTTTACATCAGCGCTGATTTCCTTTATCCATTCCTGGAGTTTCTCCAGCTCGACTCCCGCATAATGTGCATCGATGATGAGCTGCTTGAGTTGCTCTTTAATCATCGTCATCTTCCCTTCAACCAATGTCGTTTTTGCCTCTTCTGATATATAGGTTCCTCTGCCTCTCAGCGTTTCAATGATCCCTTCACGTTCAAGCTCCTTGTAGGCTTTGCTGACAGTGTTCGGATTGGCAATAATGATAGTCGCCAGTTCCCTGACAGAAGGAAGCTTATCTCCTGGGGCCATGATCCCTTTTAAACAAAGCTCTTTCATCTGCTGAATAATTTGCTCGTAAATCGGAGTTGAGCTTCTCGGATCGATTTGAATCATTTACTTCCCTTCTTTCTGTACGATCTGCAAACTCTTAAAAATAAAAATGGTCTTCTATACTTTTTTGCCATTCGAAACCGAGCATGACAAGAATAAGAAAAAAGGAACAGGCAATAACTGAAGCGGCTATCAGCATGGGCATGTTTCTCTTACGCGGCCTATTGTTTTTCATGTAGTCGTCTCCTTTCATCAGCGTATGTATATGATTTGGTTTCATTAGTGTTTGTTGTGTATTACATCAAGTAGTACACTTAATACAATAAACACACCGATAGAAAAAGTCAATGACTTTTTTGGCAAAAAAAATGGACCCTCTCAAAAAGGGTCCATTCATTCTTTACTCATCGTAAGAACGCTGCAAAATCATATTGTTTTGCAGTGATTGAAGCTGAAGCCTCATCCGGTACAGCTGCTCTCTTTGCTGGTCGTTTGATGACAAAGACAGCTTATTTAACTCATTCACCGCATTTTCCAGCTTCATTTGCGCTTCGCTGTATTCTTCCTCATTGTAATGCTCTTGTCTGGCGCTGATCTTAAATTGTTCAGAAGCAAATTCATATGCCTGTTCGCTTCGTTGGAGATGTTCATCTACAGATTGTCTTGTTGCCATAGAAACCCCTCCTGTTCTTAATGGAATTCATCCATCCCTGTTATTGTAGCCTCATCTCCCTTCCTTCAATAATGAAATTTATGGTCGATATTCATTTGTTCTTATTTAAAATGCGTGCTACAATTTTAGGATGCATTTGACGTAAGGAGGCTTTCCTGATTTGAATCAGAACAACCCTTTTCCCTATACAAACACGGAAAAACGGTATCATACATTGAATTATCATTTACGGGAGCATTTTGGCCATAAGGTATTTAAAGTTGCTTTGGATGGCGGCTTTGACTGTCCGAACAGGGACGGCACAGTCGCACACGGCGGCTGCACATTTTGCAGCGCGGCCGGCTCAGGTGACTTTGCAGGAAACCGCGCAGACGACTTAATCACTCAATTTAATGACATTAAAGAGCGCATGCATGAAAAATGGAAGGACGGCAAATATATCGCTTATTTCCAAGCCTTCACAAACACACATGCTCCGGTTGAAGTGCTTCGCGAGAAATTTGAATCAGTGCTCGCGCTTGACGGGGTGGTCGGCATTTCCATCGCAACACGCCCGGATTGCCTTCCTGATGATGTCGTTGAGTATTTGGCTGAACTGAACGAACGCACCTACCTGTGGGTGGAACTTGGGCTTCAGACGGTCCATGAGCGGACGGCCCTGCTGATTAACCGCGCGCACGATTTTAATTGCTACGCGGAAGGTGTTCATAAATTAAGAAAACACGGCATACGCATTTGCTCACATATTATTAACGGACTTCCGCTCGAGGACCGGGACATGATGATGGAAACGGCAAAGGCAGTCGCCGATTTGGACGTGCAGGGCATCAAAATCCATCTTTTACATCTGTTAAAAGGCACGCCAATGGTAAAGCAATATGAAAAAGGCAAACTGGAATTCCTCACGCAGGATGAGTATGTTCAGCTTGTATGCGATCAACTGGAAGTCATTCCCCCGGAAATGATTGTCCACCGCATTACCGGTGACGGACCGATTGAACTGATGGTCGGCCCGATGTGGAGCGTAAATAAGTGGGAAGTACTGGGCGCAATCAATAACGAGCTTATAAAACGCGGTAGCTATCAAGGAAAACTCTTTCAGAGGCTCGGGGAGGAAACGGCATTATGATGTTAAAGAAAATTCTCCCCTACAGCAAAGAACTGCTGCAAATGGCTGCGGATAAAGGAAGCATCGTGGTTGACGCGACAATGGGGAACGGACACGACACCCTTTTTTTAGCAAAACTTGTCGGCGAAAACGGACATGTCTACGCGTTTGACATTCAAGAATCTGCGCTGGCTGCCACAAGAGAGCGGCTGGGCGAGGAATACGGGCCCCGCGTCACATTGTTCCATAAAAGCCATGATAAAATCGCTGAATCCCTTCCTCCTGAAGCGGACGGCCGGGTAGCAGCAGCCATTTTCAACCTCGGGTATCTTCCCGGCGGCGACAAAAGCGTGACAACACACGGCGCATCAACGATCAAAGCCATCGAACAGCTTCTGGCTATGATGAAAGAAGACGGGCTGATTGTGCTTGTTGTCTATCACGGGCACCCTGAAGGCAAAGCGGAAAAAGAGGATGTGCTGGCTTACTGCCGAAACATTGATCAGCAAACAGCGCGAGTTTTATCATATGGATATTTAAACCAGCAAAATGATCCGCCATTTATTATCGCTATTGAAAAAAAAGCTCAAATCAGCAAGTGATTTGAGCTTTTTTCTATATTAAGAGCTTCTCATCCAAGGCATTTTTTGAAATTTACGGTAGGCTCTTCCATTGATGTAGAAGAAAAACGATGTTTTACCACTTGCTTTGATCAGCTTTTTCGCAAGCCTGCCCATTTCCTTTTGTCCCGCTACTTTATCATCGGACAAATAGACGCCAAGCAGCCCGCGGTTAATCAGACGATGAAAGCTCTCATGCGGAATGCCCCGCAAATGCTCGTCTGCTTTTTCAATAAAATGCTCCAGTCTTTTCATCATTTCTTCGTGAGACTCGTAATACGTGCAAAAATTCAAATCCCCACCAAGCAGATCCTCTTCCTGGTCAATTAAATAATCAAGCAGGATATGAAGCCCCTGTATGTACGGAAAATAGCTGCTGCGTATTTTTTTCGCGGTGTCTTCATTAAAATCCGGCTGAAACGAATACGCAACCAGACAGAAAATGCCTAACGTTGATCCGGCGCAAGCGGAGAATTCATACCACTCCATCTCAGGAAGATCCGCTTCAAATTGAGTAAACCAATTTTCAAGCCTCGGGACACGCTCATGTTCCACGACATGTTTATGCACTTGCAGATCGCAATAATAGCCGCAAAGCTCTAAAAGATAGGGTTTAATGATGTCGTAATGTTCAATTGAACCGAGGACACGCTGGCATGTTTTGACCAGATCATGCAAATATCCGCTGTCATCTTGCTCGTTCCTGAATTGATAATAATTTTGCAGCTCTGCCCCGACTGTTAAAGCGTCAAGCATGGAGGCATGCAGCATTCGAAAATCATCCGGATCAAGCGAGGTGCTTCGGTCGCACAAATTGTCCAAATAATCGCTGATTGTCTGGTATGCAATAATAAATTCCACGCATTTTTGCTTCTCATCACCCGATAATAAAGCCAAAATGCCGCCGCCTTCACAGTGAAATGTTTTATCCCTGATACTTGCCATGGCCTGTGCTTTTAATTCACTATTTCGGATCGATTCAGATTTCGCCTGCCATATTTTCATTTCTTGATGTACGAGCGGAAAAATATCTCGATATACTTTTGTCATAAGGCCAAAAGGATGTTCCGGTACTGTCAACACATGCACCCCCAAATGTTTTCAAATATACTGATCGGTAAATGCTCTTGCTGCTTTGAAAACAGCTTCTCTTTCTGGTTCATTGAATATTTCATGATAGAGGCCTTCCCATTCCCTGTATGACTTATTGTGGGACGCTACTCCTGAAAACCATTTAATTACCTTACTTTTGTCCACAAGCCTGTCGTCTCCTGCCTGCATGACGAGAAGCGGCACCTTCAGGAAAGCATCAGTCGGCACCATGGCGGACTCAAACGTTTTTAACAGCTCCCTGTACCATCTGACAGACACTTTTGTAACATATAAAGAATCATTTTGATCAGCCTCTATTACGGACTGATTACGTGTGGCCATATCAAGCGACAAACCTGATTCCACCTTAAACGAAGGCGCGATGACATTCAGCCCTCTCGATGCGATATCAAGCACTTTGTTTACTTTAATTTGCAGACCGAGACAGGGTGATGATAAAATAAGTGCCGTAATGCGGGGATTTCTCTGCTGTTTAAACCATTCAATCGAAATTAACCCGCCCATACTGTGACCGAGAAGGAAAACAGGCAATTCAAAGGTTCTGGCTGTATCTATCCATTTATCTACTTCATCAATGTATTCTTGAAATGAGCGAATATGACCTCTCGCCCGGGTGGTTGTTCCCTGCCCCGGCAAATCGCCCATCACAACGTTATAGCCTGAAGATCTCCACATTTCTATTAACCATTTATATCGTCCGTGGTATTCGCTTGCCCCGTGGATGATAACAATTGAACCCACAGGTCTGTCTGCTTTCCAGGTCCACATGCAGTTCACCTCTTACGAAATTTAAATAGAGAAAGAAGGATGAGATTCATGATCTACCCTTATATGCAATATAAGCCGGATATTCACCCTACTGCTTTTATTGCGGATAACGCGACAATCACCGGTGACGTTGTAATCGGAGAACAATCTGGCATATGGTTCTCTGCGGTCATTCGGGGAGACGTGGCGCCGACTCGGATCGGAAAACGCGTGAATATCCAAGACTTAAGCTGCCTTCACCAAAGCCCGAACCGCCCGCTGCTTATAGAAGATGACGCCACAATCGGCCATCAGGTTACATTACACAGCGCAATTATCAGAAAGAATGCCTTAATCGGCATGGGTTCCATTATTCTTGACGGTGCTGAAATCGGTGAAGGCGCATTTATCGGAGCGGGCAGCCTCGTCCCGCCGGGCAAAACCATTCCGCCGGGCCATCTCGCATTCGGACGCCCAGCTAAAGTCATTCGCCCTTTAACAGACGAAGACAGAGAAGACATGGAAAGAATCCGGTCAGAATATGTAGCCAAAGGCCAGTACTATAAAAACCTTCAGCAAAAATGACTTTGTTTTACTTTAACATTTTTCGAAACATTATATAAGTAAAAACCATTGAAACCCCAAACCCGAGCTGACTTTTGGGGTTTTTAAGTAAATCCTAAACAATCTCTTACATCAGTCATTAAGGCTATCATTGCATAAGGTTGTGTTCAGTATCCCAGCCTGAGGGGAGCCGCTTACCTGTTTGCTTCAGAACTTTTCGTTCCCTCAGGCTATTTTTCGCTCAATATCCCTTGCACCTTATTCTTTCCTGTTCTCTGATTTCTATTAATTCATCCACAGGTGCGCCTCACCATTTTTTACAGATGATTTTAACGTCCATATAAAAAAGGCTTTCGACGAATCGAAAACCTTTTAAGCATAAACATACTGCGGCTATTCACTGATTTATGCATTCATTGCGATTAAACGCTTCCATTATTGACTGATCTGCTGTTCTCCCGACGACGTTTTCACAGCGTTCTTTTTATGAAACCCTTTTTTGAAATACACTGCAACCAAAATCAAAAACCAGATCGGACCGATAATAACGGCAACTCTGGTGTCCGGGTTATAAGCCATAAGAATAATGACGAACGCCAAAAAAGCTAATGACACATATGAAGTGAACGGATATAACGGCATCTTGTACTTTAAGCGTTTTTGTTCACTCGGCTGTAAATTTTTACGATACTTAAGCTGAGACAGCAAAATGATTCCCCATGTCCAAATCGCTCCGAATGTGGCTATGCTCGTGACCCATGTAAATACCTTTGCGGGCACTACGTAATTTAACACAACGCCGATTAATAACGCACCTGCGGAAGCCAAAACGGCCTTACCCGGAACCCCGCCTTTTGTCAAAGTTCCATAAGCTTTCGGCGCTTCATTTTGTTCAGCCAGGTTAAAGAGCATGCGCCCCGTGCTGAAAATCCCGCTGTTGCAAGAAGACAGCGCTGCCGTCAAAACAACAAAGTTAATGATGCCCGCGGCCGAAGGAATGCCGACTTTTTCAAAAGTAAGAACAAACGGGCTTCCTTGTGAACCGATTTCCTGCCAAGGGTAAATAGACATAATGACAAATAATGCACCAACATAAAAAATAAGAATCCGCCAAAATACTGTATCAATCGCTTTTGCTAACGATTTTTCCGGATTTTTCACCTCTCCGGCAGTCACACCAATCATTTCAATTCCTAAGTAAGCGAACATCACCATTTGGAGTGACAGCAAAACCCCTTTTATGCCGTTTGGGAAAAATCCGCCATTGTTCCACAGATTGCTGATGCCTGTCGCGACTCCTCCGTTCCCGACTCCGGCGATAATCATTAATAAACCAACAACAATCATCGATAAGATTGCTACAATTTTAATAAGAGCAAACCAAAATTCCAGCTCTCCATATGCTTTTACGGCTAGGAAGTTGACAGCCGTCATTATCATCAGCGCTGCCAATGCCCATATCCAGCTTGGAACATCCGGATACCAATATTTCATATAGATGCCGACTGCTGTAATCTCAGCCATACACGTTACCACCCATAAAAACCAATAATTCCAGCCGGTCAAATATCCCGCGAGAGGGCCCAAATAGTCACGTGCGTATCTGCTGAAAGAACCTGCCACCGGCTTTTGAATCGCCATTTCGCCAAGTGCCCTCATAATAAAAAACATAACAAGACCGCTGCAAGCATAAGCTACCAGAATTCCGGGTCCGGCTAACTTAATAGCAGAAGCAGAGCCAAGGAATAAACCTACCCCAATCGCTGCCCCTAATGACATCAAAGATATATGTCTTTGTTCTAATCCCCGATGCAATTGTTTTTCTTGCGCCTTTCTTTGCATAACCCTCTCCCCTAACACTATTCGATTTTAATCTAGTAACGCTTCTTTTGCTGCGTATCATAGTGGGATTCATCCGGCCTTTTCCTCCGAAAACAGTCAAAAATGGCTAGACCTATCTAATCTATTAGTCATTCAATTAACTCTATTATAAACGTTTTGTGAATATTTTTTAACACTTTATGTAAAGCATAGCGGAATACAAGGACTAAGAGGAAGTCGGATGGATGCAGAGTGCAGCAGGTATAACAAAAAGGCTTCCGACGAATCGGAAGCCTTTTAATTATACAAAAATAACTTCTTTGGGCTGATGGTTCAGTTCTTCAGGCACTAATCGTTTTTCAACATTAATGCTGTGCCAGATCATGAAGATCAGCACTGTCCAGATTTTACGGCTGTTATCCGCTTTATCCGCACAATGGTCTTCAAGAAGCTGAAGGACATAATCCTTTTTAATATAAGCGTCTGTTTCACTTTCCCGAATAATATTTCGGATCCACTCATTCATTTCATTTTTCAGCCAATGGCGGATCGGCACTGGGAAACCGAGCTTTTTGCGGTTCAGCACGTGATCAGGAACAACGCCCTCTGCCGCTTTGCGAAGCAGATATTTCGTTGTGCCGTTTTTCGTTTTTAATTCATCCGGAATTTTTGAGGCCACATCGAATACGACCTTGTCCAAGAACGGTACACGCAGTTCTAATGAATTGGCCATTGTCATTTTATCCGCTTTTAACAGAATATCGCCGCGCATCCATGTATGAATGTCTACATACTGCATCTTGTTAATGTCACTGTATGAGCTGCTTTCTGTAAAGTACGGCTTCGTCACATCGCGGTAAGAAAGCTGCGGATTATAATGTTTGAGAAGCTGTTTTTTCACAGGTTCTTCAAAGATTTTCGCGTTTCCGATATAGCGGTCCTGAAGCGGCGTACATCCTCTGATCAGCAGGCTTTTGCCTCGCATTCCTTCGGGCATGACAGAAGCTACATACAAAAGCATCTTTTTCAGACCGGACGGGATGCGTTCAAACGGTTTAAGAGAAAGCGGTTCGCGGTAAATATTGTATCCGCCGAACAGTTCGTCAGCCCCTTCGCCCGATAACGCGACTGTTACTTGTTTTTTCGCTTCTTTTGCGACGAAATACAATGGAATCGCAGCCGGATCAGCAAGCGGATCATCAAAATGCCAGACAATTTTCGGCAGTTCGTTCATATATTCTTCCGGAGAAATAACGGTGCTGAAGTTTTCTATGCCAAGTGCAGCTGCCGTTTCCTTCGCAACATCAACCTCACTGAACCCCTGCTGTTCAAATCCGACAGAAAATGTTTTCAAGTTCGGATGAAATTCTTTAGCAACGGATACAATAAAGGAAGAATCAATCCCTCCTGAAAGGAAAGAACCGACTGGCACGTCACTTCTCATATGAACCTTAACAGAATCAAAAATCGCGTCTCTTACTTCCTTGACAAGCTTATCTTCATCTGAAGATTGAACAGGCTTGAAATGCGCTTTGAAATACGTTTTAAAGGTGATATCGCCTTCCGGGCGAATCGTAAACTGCTGTCCAGGCTCTACCTTTTTCACATTCACGTCCAGCGTGCCAGGTTCAGGAACAAATTGGAACGACATGTACTGCTGAAGTGCCTCAGTATCCAGTTGAATATGGCTTTCAGCAGCCATTAAGCTTTTTCTCTCTGAGGCAAAATAAACCTGATCATTGATCGTTGTGTAATATAACGGCTTAATGCCAAATGGGTCTCTTGCGCCGTACAAGACATGATCATTTTTATTCCAAATCAGAAAAGAAAACATTCCGCGTAATTTTGAAGCGGCTTCTTCTTTATAATGACGGTATGTCGCAAGAAGGACCTCTGTGTCTGAATCTGTGTTGAATTGGTATCCTTTTGATTCAAGCTCTTCTCTCAGTTCAATATAGTTATAGATTTCTCCGTTAAAGATAATCCAATATGTTTCATCTTCATATGATAAAGGCTGCCCGCCGTTTTCTACATCAATAATGCTGAGCCGTCTGAATCCGAATCCGACATGCTCATCATGGTAATACCCATCACTATCAGGACCGCGGTGAACGATCATCTGATTCATCTGTTTGATAAGTTCTTCTTGATCTGCGGTTTGAGTTAATGGATGCTTGTTAAAAACTCCAACAAATCCACACATATTATTGCCTCCATATTATTATTTTCATGATGAAATCCCTCTTTATAGACGCACCGGATATTAAATCGTTTCACTGTTATGTAAAAAAATAAACCTGGGCCTAATGAAAAAAGGGAAAGCCGCTTATAAGTAAGCGGCTATATAATTATTCTGCTAAAGCCTCTTTGCGAAGCTGGTCAGCCTTATCTGTACGCTCCCACGGAAGGTCAACATCATGACGTCCGAAGTGACCGTAAGCAGCCGTTTGTTTATAGATCGGACGGCGCAGATCAAGCATTTTGATAATGCCGGCCGGGCGCAGATCAAAGTTATTGCGTACAACTTCAATCAGCTTTTCTTCAGAAGCTTTTCCTGAATCAAAAGTATTAATGGATATGGAAACCGGCTGCGCAACACCGATAGCGTAAGCAAGCTGCACTTCGCAAGAATCCGCAAGACCCGCTGCCACAATGTTTTTCGCTACATATCTAGCTGCGTATGCCGCTGAACGGTCTACCTTCGTTGCGTCCTTACCTGAGAACGCGCCGCCGCCGTGGCGTGCATAGCCGCCGTACGTGTCAACGATGATTTTACGTCCTGTAAGACCGGCATCTCCTTGAGGTCCGCCGATTACAAAACGTCCTGTCGGGTTAATGAAGTATTTTGTTTCTTCATCAATTAATTCCTCAGGAACGACAGGATTAATGACGTGCTCCTTAAGATTGCGCTGAATTTGCTCAAGCGAAATTTCAGGGTGATGCTGTGTTGAAATAACAATCGCGTCAATACGGACCGGCTTATTGTTCTCATCATATTCCACAGTTACTTGAGTTTTTCCGTCCGGACGAAGGTAAGGAAGAATATCTTCTTTGCGTACTTCGCTCAAGCGGCGCGCTAATTTATGCGCCAATGAAATCGGAAGCGGCATAAGCTCTTTAGTCTCGTTGCACGCATAACCGAACATTAAGCCTTGGTCTCCTGCACCGATCGCTTCGATTTCAGCATCGCTCATTGTGCCTTCACGGGCTTCAAGCGCCTGATCCACACCCATCGCGATGTCGGCGGACTGCTCGTCAATAGACGTTAAAACAGCGCATGTTTCAGCGTCAAATCCGTATTTCGCGCGCGTATAACCAATTTCTTTGATCGTTTCACGCACCGTTTTTGGGATATCAACATACGTGGATGTTGTGATTTCTCCGCTGACAAGCACTAAACCTGTTGTAACGGACGTTTCACAAGCAACACGCGCATTAGGGTCATGTTTTAAAATTTCATCTAAAATGCTGTCCGAAATCTGGTCACAGATTTTATCCGGATGCCCCTCCGTAACAGATTCTGATGTAAATAAACGACGATTTTTACTCATGATTTGCTTCCTCCTGGCAAAAGACCTCCCGATAGGCCTTTTATATATGATACGGAACTCGCTCCCTCTTATACAATGTCATACTTTATATTAGAGAATGTTAATTGGCATATTTATGAAATAAAAAAACCTTTTCCACTTGAGGAAAGGGTTGGTTGTGTGTGCCTTTCACTCTTATCGCTCAAGGAATAAATAACCTTGCAACAGGTTAGCACCTTGGTTGTCCCACATGTGTTTCCACATGCTTTTTAAAGAGAAACCGGTTGCTGGGCTTCATTGGGCCTGTCCCTCCGCCAGCTCGGGATAAGAGTATCCGCTCAATAAAATATCTTATCTTATAAGTGTTTATGGTGTCAACAAGAAACAGGAATTAGCAGACTTTATTTCAAAAGTGCGTTTCAAAAACACACACAAAAAAACATCAAATAGTATAGACTATTGGTATTAATGTGTTATACTATTTTACAAATGGCAAGACACAATAAAAGATAAAGGAAGGTTTCTATGAACTCAGTTGATTTAACCGCCGATTTGCAGCTCTTATTAACAAGTCCGAACGTGCAGCATAATTTATCCGTTCCGCAGCTCACCGAAAAAGTAATTGCCCGAAATGAAGGCACATTAACATCGACAGGCGCCGTGAGGGCCACAACCGGCGCTTATACCGGGCGTTCTCCTAAGGATAAATTCATCGTACAGGAACAAAGCACGAAGGATAAGATTGATTGGGGTTCTGTGAACCAGCCGATATCAGAAGAAGCATTTGACCGGCTGTACACAAAGGTCGTCAACTACCTGAAAGAAAGAGATGAATTGTTCGTCTTCGAAGGTTTTGCAGGCGCAGATGAAAAATACAGGCTGCCGATCACTGTCGTAAATGAATTTGCATGGCACAATTTATTTGCCAGACAGCTTTTTATCAGACCGGAAACAAATGATAAAAAAACCGCTGAACAGCCGTTCACCATTCTTTCCGCGCCTCATTTTAAAGCAGACCCGGAAACGGACGGCACACATTCTGAAACATTTATCATCGTTTCATTTGAAAAACGAACCATTCTAATCGGCGGGACAGAATATGCCGGTGAAATGAAAAAATCCATTTTCTCAATTATGAATTACCTTCTGCCTGAACGGAATATATTGCCGATGCATTGTTCAGCCAACGTGGGCCGGGAAGGAGACGTCGCTCTTTTCTTCGGTCTGTCAGGCACCGGAAAAACAACATTATCCGCAAGTTCAGACCGCAAGCTGATCGGCGATGATGAGCACGGCTGGTCCCATACGGGCGTCTTTAATATAGAAGGCGGCTGCTACGCCAAGTGTATTCATTTAAGCGAGGAGAAGGAACCCCAGATTTTCAACGCGATTCGTTTCGGATCAGTGCTTGAAAATGTCGTCATAGATGATCAGACGCGTGAGGCAAACTACGATGATTCTTTTTATACGGAAAACACTCGTGCCGCTTACCCGATTGATATGATTGACAACATCGTGTCACCAAGCATTGCCGGTCACCCGTCTGCCATTGTTTTTCTGACGGCCGACGCATTCGGCGTACTCCCGCCAATCAGCAAACTGACAAAGGAACAGGCGATGTACCATTTCTTAAGCGGCTATACAAGTAAGCTGGCCGGAACCGAACGGGGCGTCACTTCACCAGAGACCACGTTCTCCACATGCTTTGGCTCACCGTTCTTGCCGCTGCCTGCCCATGTATACGCTGAAATGCTTGGGAAGAAGATTGATGAACACGGCGTGCAGGTTTACCTTGTCAACACAGGCTGGACTGGCGGAGGTTACGGCGTCGGAGAACGCATGAAGCTTTCTTACACACGTGCAATGGTCAGAGCCGCAATTGAAGGCGAATTGGAGAATGCAGAGATGAAGACGGATACTGTCTTTGGTCTTCATAGTCCGGTTCATGTGCCAGGCGTTCCTGATGACGTCCTTCAGCCGGAAAAAACATGGAAAAACAAAGAAGAGTACAGAGAAAAAGCAGTTTACCTGGCTAATGAATTCAAAGAAAACTTCAAGAAATTCTCACATACAGGCGCGATTGCAGAAGCTGGCGGTCCGCTCCTTTAAAGATTGCTTTTCAAAAGGCCAAGAGCTTGTTTCGCTCTTGACCTTTTCTTTAATTTGTGGAATGCAGAGAAGTCAGTTTGTATGTAATGCCTGTCCGGCCGTTTGACCACTCAAGCTTTTGCACTTCAGCCGTTCCCGACTTCTCGCCAAACTTGGTCTTCCGTACATCCATCGGAATATCGAGAGGATAAATGCGGTACCCCTCTTTCTCAAGCCGGAATATATTCTCCTCTATCCGTTCTTCTTTACCCTTCGTTACAATCATTGTATTAAATTCAACAGGCATTCCCAAATTGAAAACCCCTTTCGTTCTCTTTTTCTCTTCCATCATATCATAATCCGTCCGCTCACTGGTTCTTCATCCATTGTGTGAGCTCCCGTACGATACGTCTGTTTTGCTGCGGGGGAAAATAGTGCGTAAACCCGCTGAAGTACCATGTTTCCACCGGCTTATGCAGCTGTTTTAATTTGTCCTCCAATAAGTAGGAATGCTGAATGGACACGTTTTGATCTTTTTCCCCATGGATCAAAAGCACTGGCGCCTGAATGCGGTTTGTTTTATCAAACGGCGACCTCCGTTCATATTCCTCCGGCACTTTTTTCGGCGTGCCCCCGATTACCCGCTTCATCATTCTGCGCAGATCTTTCCGCTCCTCATAGGTCAGGAACATATCACTGACGCCTCCCCATGACACAAAAGAAGCGGCACTTTTCCCCATTTCAATCGCAGTCAGTATACCCATGATCCCCCCGCGTGAAAATCCGAAAATATGGACTCTGCCCGCCTTTACTTTCGGATGTTCTTGAAGCAGACGAAAAGCAGAAAAGGCATCCTCCCTGTCCTCTCCGGCAAAATCCTCGTTGCCCTCTCCGCCCTGGTTCCCTCTGTAAAAAGGCGCAAAAACCACAAATCCCTGAGAAGCAAACTGGATGATCCGCCCCGGCCTGACCATTCCGACATTTTTGATCCCGCCCCGCAAATATAAAAAGCCGTCATACATCCCGGGCGCCGCAGGTTCCGCCAGCAATCCCTTCACTTTTAACCCGTCTGAAAGATAGCTGACTGTATATAAACGCACATGCTGATTAGGAGACGGGAACCTTTTTTTCTCAACTAGCAAATCTGCTGCCTCCTTCATCATTTTTTCTTTATTCTTTCCAGTGCTTTAAAAATAAATGATCTTTTACCTATGAGAGTGCACTGGGCATTCACACATTTTTATACCCATCATACGATATGTAAAGCGAAAAAGTATATTGATATGATGCTCGAATAAGGAGGTTAACCCCGGTGAACAAATGGATCCAAACAGGCTGTGCCATTGTGTGCAGCGCTTTTCTCATCTTTGCCCTGTCAGCCTGCAAGCAAGAGGCAAAACTGACGAAGGTCAAAGTGGCTGAAGTCACCCATTCGATTTTTTATGCACCTTTGTATGTTGCAGTTTCAAAAGGTTTTTTTAAAGAAGAAGGACTGGATATCGAGGTAAACACAACCTGGGGCGGCGATAAAACGATGACGTCACTTCTTTCCAACGGGTCTGATATTGCGCTTGTCGGGTCTGAAACATCCATTTATGTGGAATCTCAAGGAGCCAAAGACCCGGTTATTAATTTTGCCCAGCTCACTCAGACTGACGGCACCTTTCTCGTAGCGAGAGAAGATATTGAAAACTTTGACTGGGATATGGTTAAAGGAAAGACCTTCCTCGGACAGCGAAAAGGCGGAATGCCTCAGATGGCGGGCGAATTTGTACTCAATAAACACAATATTGATCCGCAGAAAGACGTTGACCTCATTCAGAACATTGACTTTGCGAATATCGCAAATGCATTCGCCTCCGGAACGGGTGATTATGTCCAATTATTTGAACCGACCGCTTCCCTTTTTGAAAAAGAAGGCATCGGACATATCGTCGCTTCATTCGGTGAAGAATCAGGCAGGGTCCCTTATACAACGTTTATGGCAAAAAAAAGCTACCTGACCGAACATGAAGAAACAGCGGAAAAATTCACCCGCGCCGTGTATAAAGCGCAGCAGTGGGTGGAAAAGCATTCGTCAAAGGAAATCGCAGAAGCCATTCAAAGCGAATTTGACGATACAGAGCCGGAGATCATCGAAGCGTCTATTGATCGCTATAAAAAGCAGAACTCATTTTCAACAGACCCTCTCCTTAATGAAAAGGAATGGGAGCAGCTCCAAATGATTATGGATCAAGCCGAAGAACTGCCGAAGCATATTCCATACAGCCAGCTTGTAGATACAAAAATTGCGAAAAAAGTCACCTCAGAAAAATAGGAGGCGCCATTCATGTCTTTCTTACATGTTGACCATGTGACTCATACTTATTTCTCTTTAAAGGAAAAAACCACAGCGGTAAAGGATATTCATTTTGATGCCGAGAAGGGTGATTTCATCTCATTTCTCGGACCGAGCGGCTGCGGAAAAACGACCCTGCTTTCCATTATTGCCGGTATCATATCACCGTCGGAAGGCCAGGTTCTGATAGAAGGCCAAGAACCTAACCAAAAAGAACACAACATCGGCTACATGCTGCAGCAAGATTATTTATTTCCTTGGAAATCAATTGAAGATAATGTGCTCCTCGGATTAAAAATCGCGAAAACACTGACTGACGAAAAAAGGGCGGAAGCACTCAGTCTTCTGCCAGAACTCGGACTGTATGACGTTGAAAAGAAATATCCAAAAGAACTGTCAGGCGGTATGCGCCAGCGCGCGGCGTTAGCCAGAACGCTTGCTCCGAATCCCAGTCTGCTGCTCCTCGATGAACCATTTTCTGCACTTGATTTTCAAACGAAGCTGAGCTTGGAAAACCTTGTATTCCGCACGTTGAAGGAGTATCAAAAAACAGCGATTCTCGTCACTCATGACATCGGTGAAGCCATCGCGATGAGCGATACCATCTTTCTCTTTTCTAATCAGCCCGGAACTATTCATCAAATTTTCACCGTTCCTAAAGAACTGGCAGCAATGCCCCCATTTGACGCGAGGCAGGACCCTTCCTTCCAACCGCTGTTTCAGACCATATGGAAGGAGCTGAATTCCCTTGAAAAGCAGCAAAGAGAGTATTGAAGTGCTCCATCAGCAATTTCAGAAAAAACATAAAAGAGAGAAATGGAAGGTGCATACCTTTCAATTAGCCATCTTTCTCGTCTTTTTTTCATCTTGGGAGATTTCCAGCAAAGCAGGATGGATTGATCCATTGATCTTCAGCTCTCCGTCTGCGGTGTGGAGCTTGTTTATAGAAAAAATAGCGGATGGCTCTTTAGGAGAACATATCGGAGTCACCTTATTTGAAACCGTACTCGGCTTTTTGCTTGGTACGTTTCTCGGCACATGTCTCGCTGCATTATTGTGGTGGTCGAATAAATTGGCGCGGATTTTTGACCCCTATCTTGTCGTTTTAAATGCGATGCCAAAAGTAGCGCTTGGCCCGATCCTCATCGTTGCCCTCGGTCCCAGCTTTATCAGCATCATTGCGATGGGAGCAGTGATCAGTGTCATTATAACTGCCATTGTGGTCTACACAGCTTTTCAGGAAGTAGACGAAAACTATTTGAAAGTGATGAATACATTTGGCGCCAAAAAACGTGTCATTTTTAAAGAAGTGATCCTGCCGGCATCATCTCCTGCTATTATCTCAACACTGAAGGTGAATGTCGGTTTATCATGGGTTGGTGTCATCGTCGGGGAGTTCCTTGTTTCAGCTAAAGGGTTGGGCTATATGATTATTTATGGATTTCAGGTGTTCAACTTCACGCTTGTATTCTTAAGCCTGTTCATCATCGCGATATTCGCGACGCTTATGTACCAAGGGGTAGAGCTGTTAGAAAAGAAATGGACGAAGGGACGAAGCGATCACCGCTAAAAAAGACCCGGCCTGCGGCGCCGGGTCTTTTTCAATCAATGAATCCGTCTTCCCGCAGCTTTTTGAGACTGATCGGAAGCACTGAATCCTTCATAATGAAACTAAATTTTTTATTTCGCGGAAGATGTTCCGGAAGCTCACTGAACAAAACCGGACCTTTCGTTTCAAAATAGCTGGTTTGTTTTTCAAGCTTTTCAATGTCCGCAAAATAGATGTTTTTCACGATAACTTTTTCTTTCCCAAGCACTTTATACTGCCCTACATAGTGAAGTTTTTTCACTGATGCTCCGGTTTCCTCTTTCACTTCACGAACCGCCGCCTCTTCCACGCGCTCCATAGGTTCTACTTTTCCGCCCGGAAACTCATATCCCCGGTCTTCATGCTCTGTCAATAACCATCGGCCACCGTAACGGCAGATGACCCAGACATGCTTCGGGCTGTCTGAAAAAGGCTGATCCTCAAATGAAAGCTGAACAGTATTTTGATAATAGTCTTTAAACTCGTACATATTTATCCCTCTAATCCGCACCGTGCTATCTTCCCTACATCATACCATAGTTACGTTTCTTCGGAAGCTTTTTATCAAAAAATCAGCCGGTTAAGCGTGTTGCAGGGAATCTTGTCTCAGTTTTCATATCAGACCGTTTTCGCTTATAAAAGAACGCGTGGGATCATCACCCAGTTTATAAATCAGCTCGTACAGTTCTTTGCGAATGCGGTCTGCCTGATCATTCTGCGAGTCATAATGATACTCAACAAAAGGCACATGCGCCCGAAGAAAACTATTCCGATCTGAGAGATAAAGCTGATCAAAATATTCACGTAAAGCTAACACGTCATCTTCATCCGCCATAATAGTAAACTGCCACGGTGATGCGTCTGAATTCTGAGAAATCAGCCCGTCCTGTAATGAGATATAATATCTTTTTGTTGTCACACCTGATCACCCTTTGTCCATTATTGCTTTATTATGACCAGCCGACAGGCAAAAGTTACGGTTTGCGGCGGAATTTATTTTTTAATGTGTCCAAAAGGTCAATCAGCATCTGCGGGACCGGAACCCCGAGAGAACTTGCCGTAATCACGATTTGCACAGATTCGTATAAAATATAAAACATAATGGCCAAGTCACGCATCGACCCTTCTGTTTTCATAAGCTGATCAAAAAAATGGCAAACAGAGATAAGAGAGAGCGTCACTATTTTTTTGACAAGACGGGCAAAAGCATTTCTTAACGTCAGTTTGTTCAGAATGGATTCCTTTAAGGTCGTACTGATAAATTCAATCGCCATTAAAGAAAGCAAAATCAAAAATGAATACTGAAAACCGCCAAAGAAAAACCCCGCTGCTGATACACTGACAGCAAAAAACGAAAAGATGCCAAAGTCTCTATCCATTTGTCCCAACATCCTTTCACAGAAACGGCCTTACCATATTCTATGAGAAAAAGGAGGAACGGACTGGATTTCACAGAAAATTGGACTGGTTCTCGCCCAATTTTAAAAGGCAAATCAAAAGCCGGACACGCTTTTAAGCGTCCGGCTTACATGTGGTAATTATCCTAAATATGCTTTTAACATCCAATTATGCTTTTCAATGTTTTGATGGATTGCAAGCAGCATATCTCCCGTCGTTTCGTCGCCGACTTCATCTGCTAAATCCATACCGCTTTTAAGCTCTTCTGCAATAACGGTAAAATCATCATACACGCTTTGCACCATTTGTTCCGCCGTTTCATTTCCATCTGCTTCTTTCACAGAGGCTGTTTCCAGCGATTCTCTCATTGTTGCAATCGGCTTGCCATTTAACGCAAGCAGACGCTCTGCTAAATCATCAATGTAGGTAGCGGTTTCGTTATAAAGTTCTTCGAATTTTTCATGCAGTGTGAAGAAATCCTTCCCTTTTACATACCAATGATAATTATGTAGTTTCACATACATGACAGTCCAGTTGGCTACTTGTTTATTGACTGCTTGAATTAGTTTGTCTGACATTTTTATCGTCCTCCTTGTGTTTAGTATTGATATACCCCTTTTATCGTACGCTAAAACCTATTTTTTTAGCCGCCTGCCATATTTTCTTCCACTATGTTACAATTGTGAAAAAGGAGGTTTTTTCATGCTGCTGCTCATGAGCGTGGGGTTTCTGATCGTGCTTGCCGTATTGTTTTTATCCATATGGACGACGGTGAAAGCCTATGATTTTAAACATACCGTTGATTCTCCTGAAGACGAAAATTCCAAACTGCCTCATCAATCAAAACGTCAGTGATGATGTGAATGCTCATCTGTTTCTTTGCCGGAGGAACCGCTATCGGTTTCGGCATCCCCGACGCGCACTTGAATGGTCGGCATACTATGCTGCTGTTTAGCCGTCACGTGGGATTGAACGATATACAAACCGTCATCTTTAAAATCAGTTTCAAAGCGGTATACTCCTTTTTCTTTCTTGCTTGCTTTAAATTGACTGCTGCTGCTTTTTTCACCTTCCTTCCATACTTCAAACTCGACTTCATCTGCGTCTGTGACCGGCTCATCACCGTAAACGACCGCTGCTTGGTAAGCCGCTTTCTCGTTAGGCTGAACTTCCTCCGGTCCGGTAAGCTTTACTTCCAAAGCCTTTGGGACATCACTTGAACTAGCTTCATCCTTGGCATTTCCGCAAGAAGAAAGCAAAAAAACACCGCTGCACAATCCTGCAAATATCAGTTTTTTCATCCCATCACCCTTTTTCATCGTTTACCTTATTCTAGCAAACGCTTACACTAAATCACACGGTTAAATTGTGAATGTTTCAAAACATATAAAAAAGACCTTTTTGCAGCAGGCAAAAAGGTCTTTTGTTTTTATCCAAATACTTTTAATAGGTCTTCTTTATCCTGTGACAGCCAGAAGCGCATGAGGCGTTTTGCGCCTTCTAAATCGTGCAGCTTCGCCTGGCCGCACTGCTTCTCGTTTGCCGCAGGGATTTCTGTAATCTCAACCGCTTCCTTCAAAGTCGCGTCAAGCAAATCAACGATTTCCTCAGCAGTCGGTTCACCGCTGACGACAAGATAATAGCCCGTCTGGCAACCCATTGGCGAAATATCAATAATATCAAAATGATCGTATTTCTCAGAGTGCGTCCGAATCGTAAAAGCGAGCAAGTGTTCAAGTGTATGAATGGTATCAGGCTTCATGGCCTGTTTGTTCGGCTGGCAAAAGCGAATATCAAATTTATTCACAACGCCGTCCGTTCCCACTTTATGCACGCCGCAATGTCTTACATATGGAGCTACAACCGCATTATGGTCAAGTTCAAAACTTTCTACTGAAGGCATAATGGCACTCTCCCTTTTTCTAGTGTACATTCATTATAACATACTTTTCCAATCAGATTTATGGAGAAAACTTTTCATTTTCTGCATTTTTTTTTATACTAGCAACAGAAAGGTTGCTGAGAAAATGAAAACCATCTTCATTGGTCTAATCAGATGTTATCAAAAATTCATATCCCCGCTGACGCCCCCGTCCTGCCGCTTCTATCCGACTTGTTCACAATACGGAATTGAAGCGATCAAAACGCACGGCGCTCTAAAAGGAGGATGGCTGACGCTGAAGCGGATCTTAAAATGTCATCCGCTTCATCCGGGAGGTGTCGACCCCGTCCCTGAAAAAAAACGCAAGCACTAGTTCATTTCTTTATAGCCGTCGATCACAAGATCAAGCTTTCCGGTCTCAGGCTCGATCACAAGACCGTGGACAGGGACATTGTCAGGAAACAGCGGATGGTGTTTAATCACATTAACACTGTCTGTGACGCTTTCTTCTACAGAATCAAAACTCTTCAGCCATTGGTCAAAATCAACCCCTGAATGCTTTAGCATTTGAATCCGTTCTTCAGGAATTCCTCTTTCCACAATCTTATTCAGCATGCTCTCACTGTCAATTTTGCTCATGCCGCAATCATGATGACCGATAACGCAGACCTCGTCCGCGTTCAGCTCATAGACCGCAACCAAAAGGCTTCTCATTATACTTCCAAAAGGATGGGAGACGAGAGCGCCCGCACTTTTAATAATTTTCACATCACCGTTACGCATATTCATCGCATGCGGCAGCAATTCGACAAGACGAGTGTCCATGCAGGATAAAATGGCTACTTTTTTATCTGGAAACTTAGATGTTTGATATTTTTCATAATCCTTACGTTCAATGAAAGTCTGATTAAATTCTAAAATGTCATTAAGAAGACTCAAGATGGCAATTCCTTTCTTATCTTTTTAATCAATATATCATAAACCTTGTATTTTCGTCATCCGTGTTGTACCATTTATGAAGATTAAATCGTAATTATTCTTATTTATGAAAAGAGGATTATTATGGACAAGCGGATTCCTGTTACTGTTCTGAGCGGTTATTTAGGCGCGGGGAAAACAACTCTTCTGAGCCATTTGCTGAATGAAGCCCACGGCTTGAAGATTGCTCTGATTGTGAACGATATGAGCGAGATCAATATCGACAGTGCTCTTATAAAAAAAACACATGTGAAACGAACCGAGGAAAAGCTAGTCGAGATGCAAAACGGCTGTATTTGCTGCACGCTTCGGGACGACCTTTTGCTTGAAGTCAAAAAATTGGCGGAAGCCGGCGGAATTAATTATATACTTATTGAATCATCCGGCATCAGCGAACCGATCCCCGTCGCTCAGACGTTCACTTATAAGAACGAAGAGCTGGGAGCGGATGTGACTTCCCTTTGCAGATTAGATACAATGGTAACAGTTGTTGACGGCAATAGATTTTGGAAGGATTTCTCCTCAGGTGAAAGTTTGCTGGACAGAAAACAAGGGGCAGCCCCCGGGGATGAGCGTGAGATTGCTGACCTGCTAATTGATCAAATCGAGTTTGCCGATGTCATTTTATTGAACAAAATTGACTTGCTCAGCCAGCAGGAAGTTGATCAGCTGACCGCCGTTCTGAAGAAACTGAATACAGACAGTATCATACACCCTGTATCCTATGGGCGAATTTCACCTGATCTGCTGCTGAATACGTTTCGCTTTGATTTTGAAAAATCAAGCCAGTCCGCAGGCTGGATAAAAGAACTAAACGAAGAACATACGCCGGAAACAGAAGAATACGGGATCACTTCTTTTGTGTATCGGAGACAAAAACCTTTCCACCCCGTGCGTCTCATGAACTGGCTGGAAAAATGGCCGACAGATATCGTACGCGCTAAGGGATTTTTCTGGCTTGCGAGCAGAAACGATACAGCGGGGCTGCTTTCTCAGGCCGGAACATCTCTTATGATACAAGGAGCCGGAGATTGGATAGCCGCTTATTCTGAAGAGGAACGCCAAGAAGCATTTCTGGATGATCCCGGGCTGCTCGAAAACTGGGATGAGCGATATGGAGATCGTAAGACAGAGCTAGTTTTTATCGGCATTCAAATGGACCGAGCCGATATCACCGCCTCACTCGACACGTGTTTGCTCACAGATGAAGAAATGACGGCCGACTGGTCTCTGTTTGAAGACCCGCTGCCCAAGTTTATTTCTCAATAACAGAGAGCCGCTTACAAAGGATTGTAAGCGGCTTTTTGTGCAAAAAAAAGACAAACCCTGCGGCTTGTCCTATTTTCCCATATTGTATCTTTTGTTGAACTGCTCGACCCTTCCGCCTTTTTCATTAAACTTTTGACGGCCTGTGTAGAATGGGTGCGTATCTGAACTTACTTCCACTTTGATAACCGGATATGTGTTTCCGTCTTCCCACTCAGCAGTCTCTTCCGATTTTTTAGTTGAATGGCTCAAAAAGCGGTATCCGCTGTTCACGTCTTGGAAAATGACTTGATGACTCTCTGGATGGATTCCTTTTTTCATCATAAACTCCCTTTCTAAATCGTAATTATTACGCTTTATTCTACAACCTATCATGCGCTTTGTCAATCAGGCTGCCTGATCCGCTACTATATAATTCCCCTATTTTCATGCATCATAAACTGATGTTTTTCAACAATAGGAAGAATAATCTAATCGTGGAAGCAAATAATAAAACCACATTACATTAGAACGTCTACAAGAAAGGTGGTTTATTCAGGTGGATGATTTGGTTTTGGCTAGAAGTCTATTTGGCACGACAATGGGCTTTCATATCATTTTCGCAACGCTGGGTGTCGGCTTGCCGCTCATGATTTTAATGGCGGAATTGATTTACCAAAAAACAAAGGATGATCATTACGCGATTATGGCAAAAAGATGGACAAAGGCGCAGGCTGTCCTGCTGGGGGTGGCCATCCCGACCGGAACCATCGCAGGAACACAGCTGGCTTTGTTATGGCCCGGCTTTATGGAGGTTATCGGAAGAGTGATGTCGCTTCCGTTTCAGATCGAAATTTATGCTTTTTTCATAGAAGCGCTGTTTATGTCCATTTATGTGTACGCTGCGGACCGTTTAACCCCTGCGATGCGGATTACCGCCGTCGTGTTTGTTTTAATCGGAGCGGCGGCTTCAGCTGTTCTCATAACAAATGTCCATGCGTTTGAAGGGACGCCTGCCGGTTTTAAAATCGTAAACGGACAGATTACGGATGTTGATCCATGGGCGGCATTTTTTAACCCTAGCTTTTTCGTCACTGCAACCCATGTTGTATTGACTGCTTTTATGACCGGGGCTTTCATTGTTGCTTCTATTGCCGCCTACAAAATGATCCGAACAAGAAAAAATGAAAAAGTCTACCGTTTTCACCGCAAGGCGCTGCTGCTCGCTTTGATCATCGGCGGAATTTTTTCTGTGGTTACGTCTCTGAACGGTCATGAGTCAGCTCAAATGCTTTATAAATATCAGCCGGAAAAACTGGCGGGAGCGGAAGGGCTGTTTGAAACCAGGTCGCATGCGCCGTTAGCGATCGGCGGCTTTACGGATGCAAATGAAGAAAAGGTAAAATGGGCCATTGAAGTTCCCTGGGCCTTAAGCTTTTTGGCGGCAAACAGCTTTGACACCGTGGTAAAAGGCTTAAATGCTTTTCCAAAAGATGAATGGCCTCCATTATTCATTCACACATTATTTAACGGGATGGTCGGAATAGCAATGGTGCTTATCCTCTACTCCATCGTCGGCTTACTATGGAAAAAAGTATTGAAAAAAGACCGCTTTCCGACGTGGCTGCTGGTCATTTTCGTAACGGCGGGGCCGCTCAGTTTGATCGGAATTGAATTCGGCTGGATTTTCGCCTGTACGGGAAGACAGCCGTGGGTAATCTATCACCTTTTGAAAACCTCGGATGTCGTCACGACAACAGGCTCAATCGGCGTATTATTTATGCTCTTTACTTTTGTCTACGCCGTGCTGGGAGCAGCTGTCGTTTATGTGCTGCTTTATTATTTCCGCAAGCATCCCGTTGAAGAGGACTTAAAAGCGGCAGAGTCTTAATTACAAATGGAAGGAAGTTATATTGATGCAAATGGACATTTCATCAGATGCTCTGATCGCAATTTCAATTGTATGGGGATTTGTGTTTATATATGCCGTTATGGCGACAATGGATTTTGGGGCCGGCTTTTGGTCCATGATCTATTTGAATAAAGAACAAACAAAAGCGACCGGCATCGCCAACCGATATTTATCGCCGACTTGGGAAGTCACAAACGTTTTTATTGTCGCCATTGTCGTCGCGCTGTTTAGTTTCTTTCCGGGGGCCACCTTTGTGCTTGGTACGGTTTTATTGATTCCGGGCAGCATTATTTTACTGCTTTTGGCGATTCGGAGCGGATTTCTCGTTTTTTCAAATACGGCGAAGGAACGTAAAATCATGAGATACATTTCCGGCATCTCTGGTTTTATTATCCCCGCAGTTTTAATTCTTGTCCTGCCGGTGACACATGGAGGATTTATTGAAAAAACGAATGGCATTTATCATTTAAACATGGCCAGCATCTTTACAAGCCCTAATGCTTATTCATTTATCGGATTTGCGATTTTAACCACTTTGTTTCTCTCCTCGCTGCTTCTGGCGGATTTTTCAAACGTGGCGGAGGAAGAGCACGCATTTCGCATTTACAGAAGAAGCGCCTTGATTACCGGGCCGCTGTCACTCATAATGGCCATGTTTATTTTACTTACCTTGCGAAATGAAGCAAATTGGCTTTATACCGGAATGATGAAGGATTTGACCTGGCTTATTGCCTCGGTGGTCACATTTATTATCGCCGGCATCGCCCTCTTTTTGCCTAACAAACGCTTCGGCAAAAACCTTGGAAAACCGAGGATCGCAGTGGTGGCGATTGCCATTCAATATTTCTTGGCAAGCTACGCGTACGGACGGGCCCATCTCCCTTATATGATTTATCCGGATATTACCATCATGTCAGGCTTTACAGAGCCCGCAACCTTCAGAGCTTTGTTTATGACTTACATTGTCGCCTTTATTATCTTATTTCCGGGATTCTATTTCTTCTGGAAATTGTTTATGAAGGATAAACGGTACATCCGCCAAGAGGAATAGCGCAACACAGGATGGCTATACTAATAACGTACCTTTATCTAGGAGGGTGATGGCATGGACCAAAAAATTCTATGCGAAGTCAATAACTGTTCATATTGGGACGAAGGAAATAAATGTACGGCCGATGCTATTTATGTCGTCAGCCATACAGGAGAAACTGCTGAAAATAGCGAAGAAACAGATTGTAAAACATTTAAACCTCATAAGCATTAGTTATTGCTGAAAAAGCTGCTCCCAATTAACCAAAGAGGCTTGAGTATGAACTCAAAGCCTCTTTGGTGATTCCGGCTACTCAGTCCGGGAATTGAACATGTCCCGGTACAATATACGCATCAGACGAACCATCGGCAGGAAGTTTAGGGATGGTATCTTCCACTGTTTTCCCGCGGATATCGGTTATTCTGACCTTTAGAGAGTTTGTCCCCAGGTTTGTGCTGACAAAGTGGTTATAATCCATTTTCTCCATGCCGATCCATTTTCCAGATTTGTAATACTCCATTTTCATTACAGGATACTTGTGATTTCTGACTTGAATAGCCGCCCACCACTGACTGCTGCCCTCTTTAATCCGATAAGAAAAATGACCTGTGACCGGTCCTTTGACGACACGCCATTTCACGTTGATTTTTCCTTTAGACATGTCGCCGATTGTTTTAAAGGCATTAGGCGAAAGATCGAGCGCTCCTGATGCTCCTTCGGGATATTTATCAGTTACATATACTGTGGTTTTCCCTTTCGGTCCCTGGACTTCTAAATAAGCTCCGGCTAAGGCTGCTTTCACTCCGCCGTAATTATAATCAGCCGTGTTTAAAGCCGTAATTTTCATGTCGGACGGTATCGGATCAAGCATAGCCGCCCCTCCGGAATACCCTGAACTTGTGTACGTCGCATAACCTGTTCGTACGTCATTATAAGCTGCTGATACGTGAGCGGATAAACTAACCATCATGAAGAACATTGTGATAAATACAAGGCCGATTTTCTTTTTCATTTTCACAAACTGCCTCCTTTAAAACTCAAATGAGAATCATTTTCATTATACTGAGCGCTCTATATCCATTAAAAGGGCCGATAGATAGAATTTTCTATTTTTAAAAACGAGAATTAAGATTCATAGACAATCAAGAAAATCGTTTTTACACTGGACAAGGCTGAGGCTGAAGAGAGAAGGGAAAACCTTTTTAGGAGAAATTTTGTCATCAACTGTGTAAACAATCTAAAGTTTATCGTCATATTTCTTAAAGGGAGAAATAAGAATCGCTTCTTTATAGACTGGCATATCCTGAGTGGCGGAAAACCAAATCAGAATAGAGACCCATGCGAAGATATTTTTCAAAGAAATGTCGAAACTTTATGGCGATACACCAAATGTGATATATGAAATTGCCAAGAAGCCAAACGGAGATGTAAACTGGAATCGTGATATAAAACCATATGCAGAAGAAGTAATTTCTGAAATCCGTAAACAAATGTGATTATTGTCGGCACCGGAACCTGGAGCCAGGATGTCAATGATGCGGCCGACAATCCATTACAAGATAAAAACGTTATGTATTCGTTTTTATGCCGGCCCATGGCCAGGCGCTAAGAGACAAAGCTTAAAAAAGGCGCGGCGCTTTTAGTGACGAAATGGGGAAACAGCGGCGTTTCCCCTGAACAGTCACAAGAATGGCTACTTACCTAAACAGCAAAAAAAGCAGCTGGGTGAACTGGAATCTGTCTAATAAAACGGAATCCTCTGCCGCTTTAGCACTGGGTGCAGGCAAAACCGAAGGCTGGTCACAATCGGAGAAATTCGAGGAAAAATATTCTTCATTAACACTTAATTAACACAAGCAGCAGATGGGGAATGCAGCCGAATGGGGTTACTATGACTTTTGAAAACAAGCTGAGAGCTCCTGATAAGCATCCCTCAGCTTGTTTTCACCTTTCGCCCTGTCAGCCGCTTTGAAATAAAGCCATTTGCAGGAGAAAACAAAAAGGCCGTTAAGAAAAATACGCCTGTCATAGCAGCCATGGCCCCGGAAATAGAAACATTCAGCCATGTGGCGAAGTAATAGCCTGAAACGGCGGAGAGTGCGCCAATCGCTGCGCTTATGATCAGCATATGGAGCAGCCGATCGGTCAACAGATAGGCGGCTGCCGGCGGGACAATCAGCATCGCAACCACCAATATAGCACCGACGGAATCGAAGGAAGCGACAGTCGTAAGCGACAACATTCCCATTTGGACGTAATGGATAAACAGAACCGGAATGCCAAGTGCCAGCGCCATTTCAGGATCAAAAGAAGAAATTTTGAACTCCTTGTAGCACAGTATAATAAGCAGCAAATTAATGATCAGCACAGACGCCAGCATCCAGAATGCTTTTGGGCCGATATCGGTTCCGAACAAGGACACCGTATTCCAAGGTACAAAAGCGATCTCTCCCATTAATGAATGCTCGACATCAAGGTGTACATTTCCTCCGTAGACAGATAATAAAATCACACCCACCGCAAATAATGAAGTAAAGACCACACCGATGGCAGCATCAGACTGGACACCTTTACTGTGCAGCAGCTGAACAAAAAATGCCGTTAAAAGCCCGACTGCCGCAGCACCGATAAACATAGAAATACCGTCAAGACTGCGGGTGACGAGAAAAGCTCCCACTATGCCGAGCAATACAGTATGGCTGATCGCGTCTGCAAGCATTGCCATTTTTCTCAGTACAAGAAAGGTGCCGATTAATGCGCAGCTGACACCGACTAATATCCCCGTTACAATAATCCACGCCTCAAAGCTCATTGATCATCTGTCCCTTCTCTATTTCCCGATGTTGCGGACGGAGTGCGGGCATTCTTCCATGCATCTTCAAGAGGCTGACGAGCCTTTCTTTCATTTCATCCGATAAACGGTCTGGTTTAAAATCATCTATTCCGCCCGCATCCACACTCGACAGCTCCATTTCATGCATGAGATATATCTCGTACATACGATATGCAAGCGCCAGTCTATACCCTTTTTCAAGTCCTGAACGCGTCACTTTCCATGTATCATGTTCTGATCGAAGAATATATCCCTCTTTCTCCAGCATTCTTAAAGACTTTTTACATAATGCAGAACCGATAGGCCTTTTCTTTCTCACGAGGCCTTCTGTGATATCGGCTTCCTTTGTTTTTTCGTTCAGCTCATATATTGTCAGCAGAACCTGCTCATAACCCGTTTTTCTTCTCAGTTTAAGCAGCCTGACCGCCTTTGCGGCTAACCCGCGCCTCGGCGCAAATAATAAAGAGAGCAAAAATACACAGGTGGCGGTGAGAATAATCAGAGGCCCTGTTGCCATGCCATTCATCGTCGTGCTCAGCAAGGTTCCCGAAGCACCGCTGATTCCGCCGATCAGACCGGCTATTACGGCCATCGCCGTCAGGTTTTCTGTCCAATATCTCGCAGCAACCGCGGGTGTGATCAGCATGGCCGCCATCATGATCACACCTACCGTCTGCAGTCCGATTACAACGGCACATACGATAAGCAGAACGAGAAGCCCGTTTAGGAACTGAACCGGCATTCCCAGCCCTTTGGCAAACGCCATATCAAATGTTATGATTTTGAACTCTTTAAAAAAGACCGCACAAACCAGTAATAAAACGGCTGAAATCACTGCAATAATGACAATATCCTGTCTGACCAAAGATGCTGCCTGGCCGAATAAAAATGAATCAAGACCGCTTTGATTGCCGGAACCGAGTTGCTGAATATACGTCAAAAGCATGATGCCGACACCAAAAAAGACAGACAGAACGATACCGATAGCGGAATCCTCTTTAATTTTTGAATGCCCGGTAATCTGCTGAATACACCATGTCCCGAGTAAACCGAAAACCGCAGCGCCGACCAAAAAAAACAGCAGTGATTTCTGTCCGGTTAAGAGAAAAGCAATACAAACACCAGGCAAAGCCGAATGAGCCATCGCATCACCAATCAGACTCTGTTTTCTCAAAAGAACAAAGCTTCCGAGTACGCCGCTTGCGATCCCAAGAAGCAAAGTTCCCGCCAAAACCCACTGGGTATTCGGGTGCTGAAGCTGAATCCACACATTTTCTATCAATACACTCACCCCTGACTCCCTTCAACCATGACTTTATCTTTGAGAAAGGCGAGCCTTCCTCCATAGGCTTTTTGCAAATTATCTATGGTAAACACTTGTTCCGTTGGCCCGAACGCAATTTTTCTGAGATTAAGCAGCAAAATCCAGTCAAAATAATCTTCAGCCGTCTGCAAATCATGATGAACGACAAGAACGGTCTTCCCCTTTTGCTTTAATTCAGTCAGCAGGGTAATAATTGCCCGTTCCGTTGCCGCATCAACGCCGACAAACGGCTCATCCATAAAATAGATATCGGCATCTTGGCACAATGCTCTGGCAAGAAAGACCCGTTGCTGCTGCCCGCCTGATAGCTGGCTGATTTGTCTGTCGGCATAGTCCAGCATGCCGACTTTGTCCAAACAGATCCTAGCTAACCCGACATCCGATTTTTTCGGCCTTTTCAGCCAGCCGATATGGCCATATCTCCCCATTAAGACGACATCAAGTGCGTTTGTTGGAAAATCCCAATCAACAGAACCTCTTTGGGGAACGTATCCAATTTTTTTTCGCTGCTTGCTGTATGTTTTTCCGTAAATCGAGACGTCGCCGGATGCGCGGGGGATGAGTCCCAGAATCGCTTTGATTAAAGTAGATTTTCCCGCTCCGTTCGGTCCGATGATACCAATCAATTTTCCTTCCGGCACCTGCATCGAGATGTCCTGCAATACAGGCTTTTTATGATAAGCGACGGTTACGTTTTCAATGTCAACCGGGTACATATTCTTCCCCCTCTCTGCTTATTTAAGTGAATTGACAATTGTATCAATATTATGTGTAAACATTCCTTCATATGTTCCTTCCTCTGTCCCCTTTGCTCCCATTGCATCAGAATATAGCTGGCCGCCGATTGACACATTGTGCCCCTTCTCTTTAGACCCCTCGACGACTGCGTTTATTGACTTTTCAGATATGCTGCTTTCAACAAAAACAGCTTTAATATTTTTATCCGCCAGCACATCAACCAGCTCTTGTACATCCTTTAATCCGTAATCAGAATCGGTGCTGAGCCCTTGCAGTCCTCTCACCTCAAACCCATACTCCTTCCCAAAATACGCAAAAGCATCATGAGCAGTGACTAGCACCCGGCTTTTCTTAGGAATGCTCTCAATTTGATCACGCGCTTTTTTATCTAAATTTTTCAAATTTTCTTTGTACTTCTCTGCATTCTTTTTAAACTCATCGGCGTATGCTGGTTTTGCTTCGCTCAATTGTTTTTCTACTTCATCAATAGCATACAGCCATAACGGAATACTGAACCAAACGTGCGGGTCATGCGTATCTTGGTCTTCTTCTGTCGATATCAGCTTCTCCTCAGGAATAGCCTCAGCAACGGGAGCAGTCGGTTTTTGCTCACCGATTTTTTTAAGTATATTCTCCATTTTCCCTTCTAAATGCAAACCGCTGTACAACACAATATCAGCGTCGGTTAATTTTTTTGTATCGCCTTGGGAGGCTTTATACAAATGAGGATCAACGCCAGGTCCCATCAATGAGGTGACCTCGGTGTGTCTGCCGCCGATTTTTTCCGCCGCATCCGCTATTTGGGCCGTTGTGGTCGTCACTTTAAGCTTGTCATCGCCGCTCCCGCCGGAAGACTTTGAACCGCAAGCCGTTAAAGCAAAGCTAACCATAATGACTGCCATAAATAATGCGCTTTTTTTCATTCCATTTCCCTCCCCGAATGCATGCTAAAAAATAAGAATATACTCCTATTCTATGTATTCTTTTTTTAGACATGTGACATTTAATTAGCTAAAAACACCTTTTGTTCACAAGTGACAAAAAGTTTCCTTAGCGCAAAATTATCGCGTTTCTCCATTTTTGTCAAGCTGTTTTCATAAAAAAACCGGCTGAAATCAGCCGGTTCAAACGAGAAGGGGATGTTTTATCTAACGGTTTTACTATATCAGCAAGTTTAAGATCTTCACAAATTGCTAAAAAGCAATTATCTCAGCTGTTCCTCGTAAAAACATCCATTTTTGTCACGTATTTTCTCATAATTTCTTGATTCACCTCAACGCCTAAACCCGGCTGCTCCGGCACAGATATAAAGCCTTTATTAATGCGGATGTCCGGTGTCACGATATCTTCCTCCCAATACCTGGATGAGGATGAGATATCCCCCGGTATCGTAAATTGAGGCAATGAAGCAAGCGCCACATTCTGCGCTCTGGAAATGCCTGTTTCAAGCATGCCGCCGCACCAGACTGGCATGTGGTGTTCTTTGCATAGATCATGAATCTTGAGTGCTTCAGTCAATCCGCCGACCCGGGACGGCTTTATATTGATAATCTTGCAGCTTCCCAGTTCAATAGCACGTCTTGCATCATCAGCCGAACAGATGCTTTCGTCAAGGCAAATGGCGGTTTTAAGATGCTTTTGCAAGTGGCGGTGGTCGACTATGTCATCAGCCTGGAGAGGCTGTTCAATCATCATTAAATGAAAATCATCAAGCTCTTTAATTCGGCTGATGTCCTTCAGCTGATAGGAAGAGTTTGCGTCAGCCATCAGCGGAACTTGAGGGAATCGGCTGCGAATGGCTTTTAATAGCTCGATGTCATTCCCCGGCTGAATTTTAATTTTAATCCTTTGATAACCTTCTTTTATATATTGTTCGATATCACGCAGCATATCATCCAGCGGCGCAAGACCGACAACCACGCCTGCGGGAATTTTCCCCCTTGAACCGCCGAGCGCTTCAGCAAGCGTGATGCCCTTGCGTTTCGCGTAGATGTCCCATACAGCGGATTCCAGTCCGGCTTTTGCCATCCGGTTTCCTTTAAACCGCTCCAGGCTGTCCGGCACGTCAGAGGGGTGGGAAAACTCACGGCCGACTACATTAGGAATAAAGAAATCCTTCAGCATATGTAAGCAGGTTTGAATGGTTTCCTCGGTGTACCACGGAGAGGAGAACGCGGACACTTCTCCCCAGCCGACAACACCGGACTGATCAATCGCCTCAACTATTAAAAATTTACGTTCTTGAAGCGTTTCTATACTTGTTTTGAATGGCTTTTTCAATTTCATACTTACATGATAAAGCGTGATTTTTTCAATCTGAATCATAACAGCTCTCCTTTACATGCATCCTTCAGCTGATGTCTCAAAAGCTTGTTTGAGGCATTTCGCGGCAGCTGATCCAGTACAAAAAATTTTGCCGGTATTTTATATTTAGCCAAACGTTCTCTGCAAAACGAAGCCAGCGCTTCTGCACTGACCGGATTACGCAAAACAAGATAGGCATGCGGCACCTTTCCCCATTTGGGGTCCTCGGCTCCTGAAACACCCGCTTCGGCTACAGAAGGATGGGCGAGCAGCGCGGATTCCACTTCTGCAGGATAGATATTTTCTCCCCCTGAAATGATTAAATCAGAACGCCTGTCCAGCACATATAAAAAACCTTCATCATCCAAATAACCGAGATCGCCGGTTTTAAACCATCCATTATGAAAAGAAGCTTCATTTGCGCTTTCTCGGTTAAAATAACTTTTCATGACATTCGGCCCTTTAACCATAATTTCTCCATGTTCAAGCGGCTCGCACGTTTCACCGTCTTTTTCAATTCTGATTTCACATGAAAACAGCGGCTTACCGGCTGAGCCGAGCTTATCCATACTGAATTCAGGTGAAAGAGTGACAATCTGCGAGCACGTTTCCGTTAAGCCATAGGATTGAAAAACCGGAAATCCCTTCTGACGGCATTCTTCAAGCAAAGACAGCGGCGCGGGGCCTCCTCCAAGCAGAATACATCTGATCGAATCAGGACAGCGATCTGTTTCCGCCAAAAGGCTCGATAGCATTGTCTGCACTGCCGATATGATTGTCACCTGATGCCGGCTGACCGCATCCAGCACATCACTCACAGAAAACCTTTCATGAAGCACAACGGCCATCCCGTATATCACAGATTTAAACAAAGCCGACAGCCCGCTGATATGAAACAGCGGCAATGCGATAAGCCAGCGATCCCGTTCGGTTACACCTAAATTAAGAGCGGAGGATACCGCACTGAAATAATGGTTCCCGAATGTTTGCTGCACTCCCTTCGGCCTGCCCGTCGTTCCAGAGGTATACATGAGCGTTGCAGTATCGTCCATTTGCATATAAGATTCAACCTCAATGTCGTCTATCTCCACTGCAGTAAGCTCATCGACGTCAACCGTCTTGATTATATGCTCATAATCCTGTTTCCGGAAGTTTGAATCCGTCAGTAAGAGCTGGGCCGCGGAATCCTCTACCTGGAACAGCCTTTCATGTTTGGACAGCTTTGTATTTAAGAGTACAACTTTGACCCCCAGTAGAAAGCAGGCGTGAACGGCGTACACCATTTCGGCTCTGTTCCCCAACAAAATGGCGGCTGTGTCTCCTTTATGTAAAGAACACGCGGAAAGCTGCGCGGCCATTTTTTTCGAGGCGGCATATAGTTCTGCAAATGTGAGGCTGTTGCCTCCATAGATGAGAGCGATTCTCTCAGGTGTAAGCTGTGCCCTTTGAATGAGCCAGTTGGGCTGTTCTGTCAGCATATCATCATCTCCGAGGTAAAATTACTGTATTCAAAGAAAACAGCTTGGACCGCAATGGCTCAAGCTGTTTCAAGTATCGTTTGATCACGGAAAACGAGGGAACTGTCCGAAATCAGGATCGCGTTTTTCCTTAAAGGAGTCACGGCCTTCTTTTGCTTCATCTGTTGTGTAGTAAAGAAGAGTGGCGTCCCCTGCAAACTGCTGGATTCCGGCAAGTCCGTCTGTATCCGCGTTAAACGCAGCTTTGAGAAAACGGAGAGCGGTCGGGCTTTTCTCAAGCATTTCTTCACACCATTTAATCGTTTCTTCTTCAAGCTTCTCTAAGGGAACAACCGTGTTGACAAGCCCCATTTCCAAAGCGTCCTGGGCGTTGTATTGACGGCATAGGTACCAAATTTCACGCGCTTTTTTGTGTCCGACGATACGCGCTAAGTAGCCTGAGCCATAACCTGCATCAAAGCTTCCCACTTTAGGGCCTGTTTGTCCGAAGATCGCGTTATCAGCGGCGATTGTTAAATCACAGACAATATGGAGTACATGGCCTCCGCCGATTGCATAGCCAGAAACCATGGCTACGACAGGTTTAGGGATTACCCGGATTAAACGCTGTAGGTCCAGAACGTTAAGGCGCGGGATTTGGTCGTCACCGACGTAGCCTCCATGGCCGCGCACTTTCTGATCTCCGCCTGAACAAAATGCTTTGTCTCCCGCACCTGCAAGGACAATGACACCGATATTTGAGTCATCTCTCGCGTAAGCAAACGCGTCGATCATTTCCGACACCGTTTTAGGGGTGAACGCATTATGTACCTCTGGTCGATTAATTGTTATTTTGGCAATGCCGTTATACGTTTCATACAAAATTTCATCATATTTTCGTTCGCTTTTCCATTCTGCAGCCATTATATGACCTCCTCTATTTTACATATGAGCCCGGCAATATCAGGCTCACTTTTTCACGTTAAGTAAGCACAATGTATTATGCTTTCTCAGACGATAAAAATTCACTTACTATTTTACCAAAAAAACGCGGCTGTTCCACATGAACCGTATGCCCGGCCTGTTTGACAATCTTAATTTTACTGTAAGAAAGCCGTTCATGCACCTTTTTATTGATGCCGCAAAATTTTTCGTCCCATTCTCCGCAAATGAGAAGAACCGGAGCGGTTATTTGCTCTAATTTGTCCCACCAGGAAGGCTGGGAACCGGTTCCCATTCCCGTTAAACTGTTGGCAAGACCAATGGGACTATTTTGCAGGCGTCCTCTTCGTATAACATCCCGTTTGCTTTCATCAAGCAAACGCTGGGAGGAAAACAGAGGAATGCTTTCCCAATAATCAACGAAAGACACAATGCCCTCTCTTAATATAGAATCAGCAAGCTTTCGATCCTTCATGATTCTGGCTTTCCGTTCCTCAAGTGTTCTCAAACCAGGCGTGGTGCTTTCCAGCACAAGCGTGGCCACACGTTCAGGGAATGTTACGGCAAAAGAATAAGCAAGCCTTCCTCCCATAGAGTAACCAATAAGTTTCACTTTGTGAAGTTTTAATTGGTTAAAAATCTCGGCAAGATCAGAAACTTGCCGGCTCGTACTATATCTGCGCCCATCGATAGGCGCGTCTGTTTCCCCATGCCCTAAACAATCAATCTTCACCAAACGTGATTCAGGGAACATTGCATCAAGAAATGTCCAGGAATCTTTACTGCCGGTGAATCCGTGCAGACAAACGACAGCTTCAGAAGCATTCGGATTGTGATCGCTCACAGCGTAACAAACGCCGTCTGAGACTGTAATCTTTACAGTTCCCATTCTTTTTTCACTTCCTGCACAACCGAATTCAGCAAATCACGATGGAGCTGCACCCTTGACTGGCGATCCGTTTTGATTTCTATAATATGAAGCCCGGGCTCATCTGCTTGAGGCGCGTATGATTGGCGGAATTCTTCCCATGACTCCGGACATGAATACGTCCCTCCGTAGAGAGCGGCGGCATGCTTAAAGTCAAGGCCCGTCGGAGTGCCGAACAAATCTTCAAAATGCGTTTGTTCAGATGACTGCGGCAGAAAAGAGAAAATTCCTCCGCCGTCATTGTTAACAAGAATGACGGTAAGCGGGATTCCAAGTTTCTTCCCGGCTAAAAGACCGTTTAAGTCATGATAAAAAGACAGATCTCCAATCACAAGCGTTACCGGCGCTTTTGTTCCTTCACTAACGCCCATAGCTGAAGATACGACACCATCTATCCCATTAGCGCCGCGATTCGCGTAAATTCGGAACTGGCGGTCTTGTTTTTCAAAAAACGTATCCACGTCACGAATCGGCATGCTGTTTCCGACAAACAGCGAGCTGTTTTCCGGAATGAGATGCTGAAGCTGTCTGTACAGATTTCCTTCAAATGAGATTTCCTCACTGCTTACGGACTGAAGATGATATCGGAACCGTTGATTGACAAATTGCCATTTCTCCAGCCATTCAGCCGGTCTGTTTTCAAACCCGTCCGACAATAAGGCATCGGCAAACGCCCCAGCATTGCTGTGAATCATGTAAGCACTCGTGTGTGTCGGGTCTCTCCAGCCGCCGTCCTCATCTATTATAATCTGCTGAATATCCGAATCTTCCTTCAGCCATAAAAATAGCGGCTTTGAAACGGGCATCGGCCCAAAACGGATCACAACGTCCGGACGCAAAACGGCTTTCAGCTCGTCGTCCTTTAAAAACGAATCATAGGCGTCGATCACCATTGCCTTATCATGAGCGCCTGTTCGCAGGTTAGACAGCGGATCGGCTAAAATCGGATACTGTAACGCATCAGAAAGGGCAAGAATATGCTCTTTTTCAGTTTCGCCGTGTATTTCTCCGCAGACGATCATCCCTTTTTCCGCATCAGCCAGAATGGCCTTGATATCAGACAAAGAATCACTGTCAACTGAGTGTGTCCCCGTTTTAACAGACACATGGCTTCCCGTTCGTTTTCTCTCAAACGGATGATCAGAGAGATCTGGCATAAGCGGCTCTCGCAGCGGCACATTCACATGAACCGGACCCATCGGCCGCTTGCCGGCTTCCCCTGCGGCACGGCTTGCCAGCGTCCGAATATAACGGAGCATATGGGGATCATTTTCTGGCAGAGCCGAGTCTGTGAAAAACTTAACAAAGTTACCGAATAAGAAGTGCTGATCAATCGCCTGCGGTGCTCCCACCTCGCGCAGTTCGTGCGGCCGATCAGCAGTCAACACAATAATCGGAACCCTCGAATAATGGGCTTCAATCACAGCAGGATAAAAATTAGCAGCTGCCGTGCCTGATGTGCAAATAAGCATCACGGGCCGCTGCTGCGCTTTTGCCAGTCCCAGGGCGAAAAAAGCGGCGGATCTTTCGTCAATCTGGACATGAACATGAATATCCGGATGGGCAGCAGCCAGAATCGCCAAAGGAGTTGATCTTGAACCTGGACAAATGACAGCGTCCGTCACCCCTGACAAGGCAAATTCATCAATAAAACTTCCAATATAATGTGTGATCGGATTCACTGTCAATGCCTGTCACCCCCTAAAGCAGAGATCATCGGCTTTAATTTGATTTGTGTTTCTTCATACTCTGCTTGCGGATCTGAGTCAGCGACAATGCCGCATCCCGCAAATAAACGGACTTGGCTGTCTGCAATAAGGCCCGACCGGATGGCAACTGCAAATTCGCCGTTATCCTGGCTGTCAATCCAGCCCACCGGGGACGCATACCAGCCTCGGGACATCGGCTCGAGTTCTCTTATGACTTCCACGGCCTTTTCCCGAGGCGCTCCGCCCAAAGCCGGAGTAGGATGAAGTTTTTTAATTAAGTCAAACATGGAATCCGAATGATTAAGCTGTCCGACAATCGGCGTATATAAATGCTGAACGTTTTTCGTCTTATACAGTTCAGGACCATCTGGTTTTTCGACGGTGTCACAGCTTGATAAAAAAGCATCTTGAATCATATTGACCACGATATCATGCTCTAATAAGTTCTTCTCATCGTTTAACAATTCAAGCTCCATTTCGCGGTCCTCTTCCGGATCAGCTCCGCGTTTGATTGAGCCTGCCAGACAAGAAGACATCACACGAGTTCCTTCTTTCTTAATCAGCCTTTCAGGAGACGCCCCGACAAAGCTTTTGTTTCCTTCTTCTACAGCGAAAATATAACTCGTTTTTTGATCCTTCAGGAGTTTGCGAAGCACGCTGTGAACTCGGACAGACCCGTCGAACGTCAGCTTCACCTCGCGGGCAAGCACTACCTTGTCATACTGGCCCTCTTTAATTTCATCTGTTGCGGTTTTAACCGCTTTGAGCCAATCTTCCCGGTCAAGTTCCTCAGTCTGCGTGATATTTGCCTGCGCCTCTTCATCTAAAGAAGAAACCGCGATATTGTCCGCAAACGATTGTAAGCTTGCCAATACATCTTCCGCCTGCTCGTTTTTGCTGACCCATTGATTGACCGTCAAAAATTGTCCGTCATCCGTTTTCGTCAGCATAAGCGACGGAACAAAGAAATTGCCTTCAGAAAAATGATCCCACTCATTCCCTCTTGTTTCCAGGGGATCGAAGGAAAAACCTCCGAATAAAACAGGCCCTACCGCTGCCTGCTGCAGATTTTCTTCATCATGAATATGAAAAGCCGTCTTTTTAAAGCGCTCCCATTCTTCAAAAACCACGTGATACCGCTCATCGTTTTTTTCATCCGTCCGGAAAACAGCTTCTTTGCCAAGACCGACTATTGTCAATTCACTATCTGGTTCTGACCAAAAAAATCGTTTACCCTTATATTTTTTTGCTCCGTAATTGAAAAATGATAGAGGGTCCAGAGACTCAATTCGTCTCGAATAGCTTAATAAGACAGCATGGTTGACTTGTTTGGCTTTATGTAATGCAAAAGGAACTTCCTCTCGGAAAGTACGCTGCACTGTTGTCACCATGAGACATTCCTCCAAAATCCGTAAAATGCTTTTAATACAATACACCTGTGATTTCATTGTGTCAACAACACAGATCGAGCAGTCCAAAATACCTGCCTTACTTATTATAAACCTAATTGCTCAAATGAAAAAGAAACAAACCTGAAATTTCTTCACCCTTGCTTAGCAATAATTATATCTGCTTCTTCCGAAAGGAAAATCCACCATATTTCTCCTTCTCTTTCTCATGAAAGTTCTCGCAAAAATCGTTCATACTAAAGGTAGCACGACAGAGAAACGAGGCGATCAATTTGCTTACAAATGAACAGCTGCAGCACCTGAAAAAAGAACTCGAACAGACAAAACAAGATATTTTAAACCGATTCAAAGACAATGACCATTTTCAATTGAATTCTGCATTTCCGTATGATTCATGGGGCGAGCTCTCAGCATATGACAACCACCCCGGCGATCAAGCGACAGAGCTTTACGAACGGGAAAAAGACATTGCCCTTGATTTACATGAAAGAGAGCATCTTCGGGACATTGAACATTCTTTACAAGCAATAGAAAACGGCACCTACGGAATCTGTGAAGCCAGCGGAAAGGAAATTCCGTTTGAACGTCTTGAGGCGCTTCCGACCGCCACAACGCTTGCTGAATATTCTTCACAAGATACAGTTTCTAAAGACCGGCCCATCGAAGAGGAAACACCATTCGGGCAATTCGAGTTTGACAGCGATGAAGAAATAAGAGCGCCCTACGACAGTGAGGATGCATATCAAGACGTCGAAAAATACGGGAACTCACAAACCCCGCAAGACATGGAAAATCCGCCGCTCAGCTATGATGATATGACGATGAACGCTGAGGAAAATATCGGCAATACAGAATCATATGAAAACTTTATCGCGACAGATATAACAGGTAAAGAAATAACAGTGTATCCAAGCAGAGCACATGAACGCTATGAAGAAGAACTTGATGAAGAGGGTATCATGACAACATTTGGTGATCTGCACGCTGATTAACCCCCGCTGCGCCGGGGGTTTTATATTTTTCCTCCTCCCTAACCATCTTGCGTACAGCCATTATTTTCTCCAATCCTTATATAGGCGGAAAACCGAATCACGAAACAGCTCTTTTTTAATAGGATACTATATATGACCAGTCATCTTGTAAAGGAGCTCAGGCGATGAAAATTTGCGTGGTTGGCGCCGGATATGTCGGCTTAACCTTATCAGCGGCATTAGCATCAATCGGACATCAAATCATTTGCACAGACAAAGATACTTATAAAATTGAACGGCTGAATAACGGGGACATTCCCTTCTACGAACCTGGGCTCTCCGATGCAGTGAAAAGCTCCAAAAATCTAACGTTTAGCTCCCTCGTAAAAGAAAGCATAGCCGAATGTACGGTTATTTTTATTGCTGTCGGAACACCTTCTCTTTCAAACGGTACAGTGGATGTCACGGCTCTTGACCACGTCCTAACAGATATCAGCCAATCCATCAGATCCTATAAAACCATTATCACAAAAAGCACCGTTCCCCCAGGGACAAATGAAAAAATAGAAGAAGACCTGATTGCCTCCGGTGTTTCTCAATCCATGTTTGCCGTTGTCTCCAACCCAGAATTTTTGAGAGAAGGAAACGCGCTGTATGACATGCTGCATCCGGATAAAACCGTCATCGGCGTAAAAAAAGGAGATGACGTGTCTGTCGGCATCGTGCAGTCGATTTACAAACACATAGACGCGCCATATATCATTACAAGCTTAACCGGAGCAGAGCTGATAAAGTATGCCAGCAACTACTTTTTGGCTGCTAAAATTTCTTTCATTAATGAAATGGCGCGAATTTGTGAGGCATATGAAACTGATGTGTCAGACATTTCCCGAGCCATCGGATTGGACCCCAGAATCGGCAAAGACTTTTTACAGGCAGGCATCGGCTACGGAGGATCATGCTTTCCAAAGGATTTACAGGCCCTTCAATATGCGGCGGCTGAAAAAAGGGTTGATACAGACTTGCTGCGCGCCGTCCAGCTCGTTAACGATACGCAATTAGATCTTTATGTAGAAAAAATCAAGGAGTATTTTGAAACACTTCATCATAAAAAAGCCGCGGTGCTGGGGATCTCCTTCAAACCGAACACCGATGACATCAGAAACTCCCAAGCCGTCCGGCTGATGGAAAGACTGATACAGCTTGGATGTGATGTTCATGCCTATGACCCGGAAGCAGAAATCCCCCCCTCGCTGCAAAACAAGGTGACCCAGCACAGCCAAGCCATGGACGCGATATCTGAGAGCGATTTTTTATTTTTGGCGACAGATTGGCCTGAGTTTTTGACACTTAATTGGACCGAAGCGGCTGAAAAAATGAAGGGCCGTCTGATTATAGATGGACGGAATGTGTTAAATAAAGAGCTGCTGAGTGCTTGCGGATTAATCTGTGCGGGAGTTGGCCTTCGATGAAAATCCTAGTGACAGGAGCGGCCGGCTTTATCGGCTCCCACCTTTGTGAAGAGCTGCTGAAAGACAAAGGCAATACGGTTAAAGGCGTCGATGATATGATCGGCCCGACTCCTTTTTGGTTAAAACTGAAAAACATTGAAACATTATTAGAAGAAAAACGATTTACATTTGTTAAGGAAAATCTGTTAACAGCAGATCTTTCTCACCTGCTGGCAGACATTGATGCAGTCTATCACTTAGCCGCGATACCCGGCGTTCGCACAAGCTGGGGCGATCAATTTCACCCTTATGTACATCACAATATCCTGGCTTTGCAAAGACTGCTGGAAGCCTGTAAACAACAACCTTTAAAAGCATTTATTTTCGCCTCCACCTCTTCAGTTTACGGCGAAAAACTTGGCAAAGTAAGCGAGGACGCCGAGCTGCACCCCTTATCTCCATATGGCGTGACAAAACTGACCGGGGAAAAACTTTGCCGCGTCTATCAAAAAAGCTTTAACCTTCCTGTGATCATACTCCGTTTTTTCACAGTATACGGTCCGAGACAACGGCCTGACATGGCGTTTCACCGCTTCATCAAACAGCACCTTGACCAAAAACCGCTCACGATCTACGGAGACGGGCGGCAGATCAGGGATTTCACATTTATCGAAGACTGTGTAAAAGGCACGGCGGCCGTTCTTCAGCGGCAGAATCTCATTGGAGAAACGCTCAATATCGGCGGAACCGAACGGGCATCAGTGCTGGAAGTTATATCCCTGCTTGAAGAGATTTCCGGAACAAAAATCCATTTGACATTTTCAGACAGAGTATCCGGTGAGCCGAGCCAAACATGGGCTGATATCTCAAAAGCAAAACAAGCCTTGAATTACGCTCCCGCCATATCATTGAAAGACGGATTGGCGAAAGAATTCGCATACCTCCAGTCCGTTTATGCGAGGTGAATTGTGTTGAAACTTGCTTTTATTTGCACAGAAAAACTGCCGTCTCCGGCTATACGCGGAGGAGCGATTCAAATGATGATCGACGGCGTGGCACCTTATTTCAGCAGCAGATATGAACTGACCATTTTCTCCATAGAAGATCCCGATCTCCCGCAACAAGAAACGAAAAATGGCGTACGCTATATTCATCTTCCAAAAAACCATTATCGCGAGGCCGTCGCAAATGAGCTGAGAAAGTCATCATTTGATCTGATTCATGTGTTCAACCGGCCTTTAAATGTTCCTTTATACAAAAAGGCCGCACCGAACAGCCAAGTCGTGCTCAGCCTGCATAATGAGATGTTTTCCGAAAAAAAACTGACTTTCGCCCAAGGCAAAGAGGTGATCAAACATGTGTCCATGATCACAACCGTCAGTACATTTATTAAGCAAACTGTCATCGAACGGTTTCCGGAAGCCAAAGAAAAAATAAAAGTCGTATACTCCGGTGTTGATCTCCCTTCCTATCCGCCGGTGTGGACAATAAAAGGGGCAAGAATCAGGGAGGAATACCGCAAGAAATACGAATTAGAAGATAAAAAAGTCATATTATTCGCAGGCAGGTTAAGTCCGACTAAAGGGCCTCATCTTTTAATCCATAGCATGAAACGCATCTTGCAGCAGCATAAAAACGCCGTTTTGGTCATAGCCGGGGGGAAATGGTTTAGTGACGACGGAGTGAATCAATACGTGGCGTTTTTGCGTAAACTCGCGAAACCTTATAAAGAACACGTCCTCTTCACCAATTTTATTCCTGCAAATGAAATTCCAAACCTCTTTTTAATGGCGGATGTATTTGTATGCAGTTCCCAATGGAATGAACCGCTCGCGCGGGTGAATTATGAAGCGATGGCTGCCGGGACGCCTTTAATCACCACCAACCGCGGCGGAAACGGTGAAGTGGTCAAGCATGAAGTGAACGGTCTTGTGATTGAAAACTATGATAAACCTTCATCGTTCGCAAAAGCGGTTGACAAGGTCTTCACGGATATGAATTTATCGAAAAAAATAGCAAGAAACGGCCGAAACCGGGTTGAAGCCTCGTTCACCTTTCTCCACGCCGCTAAAAGGCTCGATGCTGTTTATCAATCCGTCCTGCAACCATTAAATGAACAGTATCTGCCTCCCCTGCTGAATCAAAACCTAGATGTAAGCTTTTCAAAACAGGTTTTCACTGCATCAAAATCAAAATAAGAAGAGCCCGTATCTTCAGATGCGGGCTCTTCACATTAAAAAAAGGCATAAATGCCGTTTATGCCTCATCGCTTACTTGATTATCTTTCCCCTTTGACGATACTGGAAATCCATGGTGACACAATGCCCTTACCCGAAAGGTGAGTGACAGCTCTTCTTTTATCTCGGGATTTCTTTTTAGGAGCCTTTCTCTTCTTCTCTTTGCGGGGCGGAGCTGAACCTTTCTGATGAGGCTCTGAAGCTTGGTTTCCCGATTTTTTTGAAGACTTTTTTTTGCCTGAATGGGGCGTAGCCGCCGCGCTTGGAAACTCTTTTAATCTGCCGGCCACAGAAAAACGTTCCTCAGAAGCATCATCGTCTGAACCTGTTTCCGTTTCATGTGACTGCCATCCCATAGACCCCGGCGGTGTAAATACAAATGAGTCTAAATCCAGCTTGGAAATGGAGGCAGCATCTCGTTTACTTCTCATATCAGCTCACTCCCTGCTGTGATTTGATGTCTTTAAAAAGTGCCGGAAGCTGCTGTAAAAAATCTTCCTTTGAATGCTCAACAGAAATCATATTCTGCAATGCCCAATTGTATTTTTCATCAGACCATGATTTCTTCTGTTTTAAATAGTATTTATGGGCAATCGCACAAAATAAATGAGGAAACGCTAAGTCAATCCATAGGATCTCATATTGTTTTTCTGTGAGAGGATAAACCGCGTCGTAGGATCGAAGAAGCGATACCATGAGGTCGGTATCCCAAACCGATAGCTTCACCATCAATTTATTGAGCAGTATCCGTAAATCTCTTGAAGGCAAATCGTATGTGATGGAGTGCAGCTCCTTCAGAAAAGGTTCGCCGTCAACTTCCGTTAAACGCGCCAAGGTAAAATCCTGAAAACAGAATCCCCCGTTTTTGAGCGTTTCTTTTGTCCATTCCTCGTAGTCAGAGGCGTCTAGCCTGCGGAGAGCTTCTTTGCCTCTCGCCAGCATTTTATCGGCATGCAATAAAAAGGTTTGAGAAAACAGATCATCTGCATAAGAGGATGCAATCTGCATATTTCCTTCTAACTCCTGCAGCTTCCACCGATATAATTTATTCCATTTGCCCAGCCTGCTTCTTTTCTTGCTTTCATCCGCGCAAACATATCCCTTGGCCGCATGATGGAAGCGGCCTGCGAACGCCATGATCTTTTTCATTTGCTCTGTATTGTAATAGATCATTTCTTTTCCCGGCACTTTATCATAAAGGCTGTAAGAAATGTGGTCCGCTCCTATACAGCTTCCCCCGTTTTTTGTTTTATGAAGGGGAGCGATCGGCAGCCCCTTTTCCTGTAAGTGAGCGTGTGCCTGAGTAATAAACAACATACGTTCAGGCTTTATTTGTGCTTCCTTTAACAGTTTCGGGCCTTTGTCGGTTTCGATTTCCCAAATCTTGCGTCCGCTTTTGTTTGACTTCAGCGCGACATGCTCAACCTGAAACGGATAATAGGTCAGGACATCGTGTATCAGCTTTTCTTCATGCTCTTTTTGGTACAATATGTTCACCCCTTCTATCTGTTTGTTTCATAGACACTGAGGAGATTCTCCGCTACTCTGCTCCAGCCGAATTTGTTTTCTGCAACCGTCCGGCTGTATGTGCCGAGCTTCTCTCTTTTTGATGAACTGCTAAGGAGAGAATTAATCAAATCAGCATAGTGACCGGGTTTGTCAAACTCCCGGATAACGTAGCCGTTTTTTCCTTCTTCAATGACCTCAGGATTGCCGCCTCTATTACTCGTAATGATAGGCAGCCCTGCGGCCATTGCTTCATAATGCACCCTGGCTAAAGGCTCCTGCCACTGCGAAGAGCAAACAAATACGTCAGACATTGTATACAAACGGGGGATGTCCTTAGGCTTTACAAATTGAATAAATGTCACATGATCCTTTTGCATCGCGCCTAATGTATGAAGGTGTTTGACATAGTTATTCAAATCATTGTCCCCAAACCATTTTGAACCGATAAATACCATCATGACATCCGGATGCTGCTCAATGATCTGCGGCAAAGCATGCAATAAGATATGGGGGCCTTTCACTTTGCTGAGCCTGCCCACAAATAACACAATTTTCTTTCCTTGAAGCCCTAATTCGTTCCGCATATCTTCTCTCGCCTGCTGTCCCTTTTTTGTCCAGCGGGGATGATATGTCTTTAAATCAACACCGGAATATACCGTTTTTGTTTTAGAGCGGGCTGACGGGAAACGGCTTGTAATCGTTTGGCCGATATAATCACTCACCGTTACAATTTGGGCGACCGCATCTATGCATTCATTCCCTTCCCGCTCGCTGATTTTTTCATAAGCAAACATTTCATTATGAACGCTCAGCACAAAGACTGCATCCGGAGCCTGTTTCTTTAAATAAGTCACCCAGCTTGGGCGATTACAAACATGAACAAGGTCGAAATTCCCTTTTCTAAGTTTTTTTCCTACTGATTCTGCATAATGTTCTTCATCTAAATGTACATAATGAACCCCATCGGCAGTCTCTGTTTCCGGCAGGCTGGGATCTTTAATCGAAAAAACCGTAACTGAATGTTTTTTTGCGATAAGCGGAGCAACCGCTTCCAGATAGATTTGTATGGCGCCGCCTCTTACCGAAGGAACAGGAAGCTTCTCTGTGGCGATCAGTGCTATTTTCATACATAGCCTCCATTCTTACATGTTTTAACTAGTTAGAAACATGATACGGCTAAATGACCAACTTGTGCGGAATGGACTGCCCCAAATAAAAAAAAGGGGTAAACAACCATGGGTTTTAAAAAATATAGTCATATATCTAAATCATTTTTTCTGGTTATTCATACTGTAGAAGTAAAACAGGTAAGGATGTGTCATTAAATGGCAGAGAACCATGAAGTCACTGAGGAGGGGAAATCAACAGAACTTCCTTTATCAATTGAAGACGAGAAAAAGCTGACCTCACTTGCTGAAAACGTTCTTCAGGGGTGGGACCTGCAAGCGGAAAAAATCGAAGTCATTCAAGGAAATCAAATGGCTCTCGTTTGGAAAATCCATACAAAATCGGGCGCCGTATGCTTAAAAAGAATCCACAGACCAGAAAAGAAGGCGCTGTTCTCCATTTTCGCCCAAGATTATTTAGCAAAGAAAGGCATGAAGGTTCCCGCTATCCTGACGGCTAAAAACGGAAACCTATATACAAAGCACGGGGCTTTTTTATTTGTGGTTTATGACTGGATTGAGGGAAGGCCTTTTGAGCTGACCGTTAAGAAAGATTTAGAATTTATTATGAAAGGGCTCGCGGAATTCCACACTGCTTCTGTCGGCTATCAGCCTCCCAACGGCGTGCCTGTTTTCACAAAGCTCGGACGCTGGCCGAACCACTATATTAAAAGATGCAAACAAATGGAAACATGGAAACTGATGGCACAGGCTGAAAAGGACGATCCGTTTTCCCAATTATATCTACAGGAAATCGATCACTTTATTCAAGATGGGAAGGGTGTGTTAGACCGTCTTTTACAGTCTTCTTACGTATCTTGGACCGAACAATTGAAACATCAGCCTAACCTATGTCATCAGGATTACGGAACAGGAAATACGCTTCTTGGAGAAAATGATCAAATATGGGTCATTGACTTAGATACCGTCTCCTTCGACCTGCCCATCCGTGACCTCAGAAAAATGATCATTCCGCTTTTGGACACGACCGGAGTGTGGGATGAAAAAACCTTTTACGTCATGCTCAATGCATATGAAACCGCAGCGCCTTTAACAGACGAACAGAAAAAAGTTATGTTTATTGATATGCTGTTTCCTTATGAACTTTATGATGTAATCCGCGAAAAATATGTAAGAAAATCGGCGTTACCGCGGGAAGAATTAGAGTCAGCGTTTGAATATGAACGGGTAAAAGCGGCGGCTTTACATCCATTGATCTAAAATGTTCCCCCGCATATCGGGGGTTTGATCCTTCTACATTAGAGGAATGATAGATTATGTAAAAAGATACAAAAGGAGGAGACAAGATGAAAAAAACAATAGGTGCAGTTCTCGTTTTCATTCTTACATACGCCCTGTTTTCGGCAGCGGGCTTTTTATTTCCCGTTGACCGGGATTGGTACGATGCGCTTCATAAGCCTGAGTGGACGCCAAGCGGATCTGCCATCGGAATCATTTGGGCGGTTCTGTTTGCCCTGATTTCTCTTGCCGCAGCTATTATTTTTGCCGTATATTCATTCAGACAGGCAAAAGGCTTTTGGATGGTACTATTCATCAATTACATATTGAATCAAGCATTCAGTTATTTTCAGTTTTCCCAAAAAAGTATGCTTGCCGCATCCATTGATTGTCTGCTTGTGGCGGTAACGGCGCTGATAGTGATCGTTATCGCAAATAAGCTCAACAAGGCCGCATCATACCTTCTTCTCCCTTATTTTTTATGGAGCGCCTTTGCGACATATTTATCTTTTACCATTTACTCAATGAATGTGTAACCACTAAAAAAAGCCGCTATATCAAGCGGCTTTATTCCATCGGTTTAATTCCCCAAATATCTTCCGCATACTCCCGGATGGTTCGATCGCTAGAAAAATATCCGGAATGGGCTATATTTTCAATAGACCGCTCAGACCACTTGCGCCGATCGCGATAATCAGATTGAATCCTTTCCTGTGCATCTAAGTAAGAAGAAAAGTCTTTTAACACAAAATACTCATCATTATGAGGCAAAAGCGAGTCATAAATAGATTCAAATTCATCAGCTTCACCTTCAAAAAAACCATTGATCAGCTGATCGGCTACCTGCCTGATCCTTCGGTCGTGCTGATAATATTCTCTCGACCTGTATCCGCCATTTTCATAATAAGACAGCACTTCGTCCGCCTTAAGACCGAACGTGTAAATACAATCCGGCCCCACCTTTTCGAGTATTTCAATATTTGCGCCATCATGCGTCCCGATCGTCAGCGCGCCATTCATCATAAACTTCATATTTCCCGTGCCGGACGCTTCCTTGCTTGCCGTGGAAATTTGTTCACTCACATCTGAGGCCGGAAATATCCGTTCAGCCAGAGATACTCTGTAATTTTCTAAAAAAACGACCTTGATCAGGCCGCGAATTGCCGGATCATAATTGACTTTATCCGCGACAGAATGAATCAGCTTAATGATTTTCTTTGCATAATAGTAGCTTGGTGAAGCCTTTGCGCCGAATATAAAGGTTTGAGGATGGATCGAAAAGCCTGTATCCTCTTTCAGCCTGTTATACAGATACATAATATGAAAAACATTTAATAGCTGCCGTTTATACGCATGGAGCCGTTTCACCTGGACATCAAAAATGCTTTCGGGATTCACAACCACCCCTGACGTGCAAAAAATGATATCGGCAAGCTCTTGTTTTTTCTTTTCTTTAATCAATTGAAATTGCTCAATAAAGGCCGCATCATAGGCAAATGATTTCAAATCGATTAAAGCTTCCGGCTGCTTAATCCATCTTTCTCCGATAGAATCCGAGATCATTGCCGATAAATCCGGATTTGCTTTTAACAGCCACCTTCTGTGTGTAATCCCATTTGTTTTGTTGTTAAATTTTTTCGGAAACAGAATGTGGAAGCCTTTCATTTCTCTTTCCTTCAAAATATCCGAGTGAATCTTCGCAACACCATTTACGCTGTAACTGCCCACAATTGCCAGGTGGGCCATTTTCACAACGCCGTGGGCGGTAATCGCAGCATTCTCTATCCTTTTCCAATCCCCCGGATACTGCTCCCATACAGAGCGGCAAAATCGCTCATTGATCTCTTCTATAATCATATACATACGCGGAAGAAGAGGCTTAAACAAATGAATCGGCCATTTTTCAAGCGCTTCCGATAGCGTTGTATGATTCGTATAAGAAATCGTATGTACCGTAATGTGCCAGGCTTCCTCCCAGCTCATTTTTTCCTCATCAAGTAAAATGCGCATCAGCTCGGGAACGGCCAGAGCGGGATGTGTATCATTAATATGAATGCTCACCTTTTTATGAAGGCCGTATAGTGATTTATGTGTTTTCCGGTAGCTGTTCACAATGCTTTTGACGCTCGCGCACACTAAAAAATATTGCTGTTTAAGCCGTAATATTTTCCCTTCATCATGTGTGTCATCAGGATATAAAAACTCAGAGACAGCTTCCGTTTCCCGCTTATATGACAAAATATCCGTTTCATGATGATGGATGTACGGCTCGGCATTCCACAGCCTTAAGGTGTTAACGGTTCCGGTGTCATAGCCGATAACCGGAATATCGTACGGCACAGCGGTAATCAGCGTGGCATGCTCATGGCGAAAAGTCAGACGCCCATTCTGCTCAGATACATTCACGTGCCCCCAAAACGGCACATCAACTGATTGATCAGCATTTCTCACTTCCCACACATTCCCGTTTTTCAGCCATTGCTCCGGCAGCTCCACCTGATGTCCGTCAACGATCTTTTGTTCGAATAAACCATGCTTATAGCGGATTCCCATTCCGTGCCCCGGCAAATTTAATGACGCAAGTGAATCTAAAAAACAGGCAGCAAGCCTTCCCAGCCCGCCATTTCCCAGCCCGGCGTCCGTCTCTATATCGAGCACCTCCTGCAAGCTGATGCCGATATCTTTCAGCCCCGCCTCCGTCACATCCCGCACGCCAAGATTAATTAAGTTCTGGTCGAGCAGCTGGCCGAGAAGAAATTCTATCGAAAGATAATACGTTTGTTTCCCAGAGTTCGACCTGCTCTTTTCATTTGTCTGTATCCAGTTAGAACTGATATATTCTCTGACCATAATGCCCAGTGTCTTATATTGATCCAGCTTGGTCGAATCTTTAAAACTTTTTCCGCACGTCATTTCAAGACGCTGCAAAAATAAGGCCGCAAAGCGTTCTTTACTCGAGAACATCCCGTCCACTCCTTGTCAAAAGCTCGAAAATGCGCTGGTATTGTTTCGCTGACCTGCTCCAGCTGTAATCTGCATTCATTGCGTTTTTCATGATGCTCTTCCATTCATCCTTTTGATGATAAAAAGAAATCGCTCTGCTTATCGTAAATTTCAAATCATGGGCATTAAAGGCTGAGAAAGTAAAGCCGTTTACCTTATTCTCTTCCTCACGGTATGAACTGACGGTGTCATGCAGCCCGCCTGTTTCTCTAACAATCGGAATGGTCCCGTACTGCAGTGCGATCAACTGCCCTAAACCGCACGGCTCAAACTTAGACGGCATGAGGAACATATCTGAGCCTGCATAAATATGATGGGCGAGCGCCTCATCAAATCCGATATACGCTCGGCATTTGTCATGAAAAGCAAACTCTGCATACCGAAAATAATCCTCAAATTCCCGTTCTCCAGTCCCGAGCACTATAAACTGAACATCATGTTCCTCAAGCACTTCATGCAAAATCCGGCGAACAAGGTCAAGCCCCTTTTGCTTCGTAAGCCTCGTCACCATGCTGATTAAAGGAACGTTCTTCGTTTCGGGAAGCCCCATTCTCTGCCTAAGCTTTGTTTTATTTATTTCCTTTCCTGATAAACGCTTTGAGTCGTAATGCGCTTCAATATACGGGTCATGCTTCGGCTGATAAAATACCTCATCAATTCCATTGAGAATCCCGGTCAAATCAGCTTCTCTATATTGCAAAACACGCTCAAGCCGCTCACCGTAATAAGGCGTCAGGATTTCATTTCTGTATGTCGGGCTGACTGTTGTGATATGGTCAGCTGCGATAATACCCGCTTTCATAAAATTAACAAATCCATTGCATTCTAATCTCTCATAATGAAAATGGTCCATATCAAGGCCTAGTAAATCATGTGTGACGTCAGGCGGAAACATGCCTTGAAATTGGAGATTATGGATGGTGAACACACTTTTCATCTGTTCATAAAAACGATTATTTCGATATTCCTCCTTCAGCAGATAGTTGACCATGGCAGTATGCCAATCATGTGTGTGGACAATATCTGCCTGAAATTTCAAAACGAGGGCTGCCTCCAAAACGGCCCTTGAGAAAAAAGCAAATCGTTCGCCATCGTCAAAATGGCCGTACAAGCCGTCTCTTTTAAAGTAATATTCATTGTCAATAAAGTAATAATTCACATCATCTTCAACGAGATGTTCAATGCCGCAATATTGCTGCCGCCAGCCAACGGCCACCGTACATTCAGCTATTTTTTTCATATTGTTTTTCCACTTGCTTGGAATTTGGCTGTATTTGGGCAGCATGACGGCTATATCGTTTCCGAGACGCGCCAGCTCTTTCGGCAGCGCTCCGGCCACATCAGCAAGACCTCCTGATTTTACAAATGGTGTACATTCTGAAACAGCAAATAGCACCTTCAAGAATTCATCAGCTCTCCTTGCACAAGACCTTTTTTTAAGACGAGAGGCTGTTCAATTGTTCCGGCAGCTTCAGTCGCGTTGCCGATTCTCACGTCTTTATCAGAAATAACCTGCTCCAATACACAATTTTCACCTATTTGTGTTTTTTGCATAATAATGCAGTTTTTCAGCTTCGTTCCTTTACCGATATGAACCCCCCGAAACAGGATACAATTCTCGACTTCGCCTTCAAGAACGCAGCCGTTGGCAACGAGAGAGTTTCTGACAGCGCTGTGTTTTCCGTACTTGGTCGGAGGCTCATCCTTCACCTTTGTATAGATCGGCAGCTGCGGCAAAAAGACCTGCTGCCAAAAACTCGGCTGAATGAGCTGCATGCTATGAAGATAATACTTTTCCACCGAATCAATAACCGCGGCGTATCCGGAATATTCATAAGGACAGACCGTCAATGTTGAAGACTCTTTTTTCACAGCTTCCTGGATCGTTTTATAACCTTTTTCGGCATGCCCGTAAATAAGGTCTTTCAAGAGCTTAGAAGACATGAGATAGATCTGCAGCGATTGTCCGTCCTGATATACCTCCGTAATATCACAGCCCGCCTCCTGATGCCTTTTCAGCACATATTTAAATTGGATGTTACAAACGGTATGGCTGTTTGTAATGACGGCATACTGCTGCGAGCTTCGATGAAAATAATCAAGATGATCGGAAAACTGCCGAAATGAGCCGAATTCATCGTACTCATGATGCAGATGAGGCGACGGAAAAAAGAATAAACCGTCTTTTTTCCGGTGCAAATCCCATTCTTTTCCGGCACCAAGGTGATCCATCAGAGAACGATAGCGATACTTTGGAAATATCGCTACACTCCTAATGTCCGCATTCACCATATTAGACAGCATAAAATCAATCAATCGGTACCTCCCCGCAAAAGGAATGGCGCCCAGCGATCTTTGCGCGGCTAAATCCTGAAGAGAATGCTTATATGTGGTTTCATCTATAACGCCCAATATTTGGTTATTTATCAACTGCCGTTGCCCCCTCTTCAGCTTTAGATCAATTCCCTTTCAACAAATTCTTCTGTAACGAGCAGCGCCTCTCCATTATTATTTGATCTTATCACTGCCCCATCCGGCAGTGTAAAGCCTCTGGGCACAATGGCATTCTCGATAATGACATGCTCGCCGATCGTCACATCCGGCATAATAACCGACCGATTAATTTGTGAATGCCTCCCGACCGTTACGCCTTGAAAAAGAACGGAATGAGAAATATCTCCATAAACGGCGCATCCTTCATTGACCAGCGACTCATGTACACACGCTTCTGCCGAGATATATTGCGGAGGCTGATTAGGATTAACAGAATAGATTTTCCAATCTCGATCAAACAGCTTTAAATCCGATTCTCCAGTTAATAAATCCATATTGGCCTCCCACAGACTCTGAACAGTCCCGACATCCTTCCAGTACCCTTTAAACGGATAGGCGGAGAGCTTTCTTTTGTCTTCGAGAAAAAGAGGTATGATATCCTTTCCAAAATCATGGCTTGAATACTGGTTGCAGTCATCCATTTCCAAATAGCTTTTCAATAGCGGCCAATTAAAAATATAGATTCCCATCGAAGCAAGATTGCTTTTAGGAATCTTCGGCTTTTCATCAAAGTGGGTAATGTCCCCTGCCCCATTTGTCTTCATAATGCCAAAGCGGCTGGCTTCATCCCACCCCACCTCAATAACAGAAATCGTGGCATCCGCGTTCTTTTTAATATGAAAATCGAGCATTTTCCCGTAATCCATCTTATAAATGTGATCACCTGATAAAATCAGCACATGCTCCGGATCATACTGATTGAGATAATTGAGATTTTCATAAATCGCGCTTGCCGTCCCTTTGTACCATTTGACTTCAGATGACTCAGCGTAAGGCGGCAAAACGGTTACTCCTCCATTATGCCTGTCAAGGTCCCAGGCGCTGCCGATACCTATATATGAATTCAGCTCAAGCGGCTGATATTGTGTTAAAATGCCGACCGTATCAATTCCTGAATTAGAGCAATTGCTTAATGTAAAATCAATAATCCTGTATTTTCCGCCAAATGAAACAGCCGGCTTTGCCATACTTTTTGTCAAAGAATGCAGACGGCTGCCTTTCCCGCCGGCGAGGAGCATAGCCACACATTGTTTTTTCATCACTTGATCTCTCCTCTTCTTTTTACGGCCCGTATGATAGAAATACCGTAAGGGGGGACAGTCATTGTTACATAACAAGGCTTATGATGCAGAGTTCCTTTCCTCGACTGCAAGGGCTTTCCATTGATTTGGCCGGAACCTCCATACCTCTTATTGTCACTGTTCAAAACTTCGATGTAATCGGTATAAAAAGGAACGCCCACATCAAACTGATGATAGACCTCAGGGGTAAAATTACAAACAATAATTAGTGCCTCACCACTCCGTTTGCCGTACCGAATAAAAGAAAAGATTGATTGTTCATCATTATGAACATCAATCCATTCAAAAGATGAGCCACGATGGTCATTTTCGTAAAGGATTTTACTTTTTTGATAAAAGCGAAGAAGATCTTGGGTAAATACTCTGGCTTTTTGATGCATGGGGAAGGTGTCTAAAAACCAATCTAGCTGCTCTGTATCTTTCCATTCATCGAATTGGGCAAATTCACCGCCCATAAATAATAGCTTTTTTCCGGGATGGGCTGTGAAATAACCGAGAAGCAGCCGATATTGGGCAAATTTTTGCCAATAATCACCGGGCATTTTGTTTAGAAGAGACTTCTTTCCGTAAACCACTTCATCGTGAGAAAACGGTAAAATATAATGCTCACTGAAGGCGTAAAGCAAAGAAAACGAAACAAGCTGATGCAGGCTTTTCCTTTGGCCAGGCGGCGCCTCCATATATTTCAATATATCGTTCATCCATCCCATGTTCCACTTAAAATGAAAGCCAAGTCCCCCCTCCTGCGCAGGACGTGTCACATCAGGCCAATCTGTAGAATCCTCCGCAATCATCAACACATGCGGGTAAGCCTCATTCATCTTTTGATTCAGCTTTTTTAAAAATCCTATAGCATATGGGTTTTCATGACGCTCCTCCTGATTTGGCCAATACAGCAGGTTCGCCACAGCATCGACCCTGAATCCATCTATATGATAGACTTCCGCCCAGTACAACGCGTTAGATATTAAAAAACTATGAACTTCAGATTTCCCTAAATCAAAATTAGCGGTGCCCCAAATCCAGTTCTCTCTGTCATGCGCTTCTTGATATTCATAAACCGGCTTTCCGTCAAACATATACAGTCCATGTGAATCCTTACAAAAGTGGCCCGGCACCCAATCCAGAATTACGCCTATATGTTGCTGGTGGCATTGGTCTATAAAATTCATCAAATCATGCGGTGTGCCGAACCGGCTTGTCGGACTGAAATATCCGGTTCCCTGATAACCCCAAGAGCGGTCATACGGATGCTCAATTACCGGCATAAGCTCGATATGGGTAAAGCCGTGTTCTTTTACATATGGGATAAGAGAATCAGTTAATTCTTGATAAGAATAGAGCCTTCCGTCGGAGTGCTTTTTCCACGACCCAAGATGTAGCTCATATATAAAGACTGGTTTCTCATAAATGGGCTTTGCTTTCAGCTTCTTCATCCATTTCTGATCATGCCATGTATAGCCTGTTAGATCATAAGTAATGGAGGCGGTATTGGGCCTGACTTCAGAATAGAAAGCGTATGGATCTGATTTTAGTTGAATATCTCCGCTCTCTGTCACGATTTCATACTTATATCGCTCTCCCTCTGCCATATCTGAAATAAACAAACTCCAAATTCCCTGATCATTTACTTTGTCCATGGCATGGAGTTTACCTGACCAGTTATTAAAATCGCTAGCCACTCGTACATCCAACGCATGAGGCGCCCAAACACAAAATCTAAATCCTTTTTCTCCATTCAGCTCTTGATAATGCGCACCAAACAGTTGATAGCTTTGAAACAGACAGCCTTCATGAAAAAGATAAACATCATGTGCTGTTGGGCTGGCAGCGGTCATATAATCATCCTTTCTGTCATCATAGTTTTCATTTATATTATTTATTCGAAGAAATAAAAAAAAGCCCTCTATTGTAAGCGCTTATAGTTATTGACATAAAACTGCATTTTCTGAAATGGCGCGAAGAATATAGGGATTTTTGTCATAATCATGTATATCATAAAACTGCCTAAACTTTCTTACGATAACACAAAAAAACCTTGCAGGATATGCAAGGTTTTCAGGATGACCCGTACGGGATTCGAACCCGTGTTACCGCCGTGAAAGGGCGGTGTCTTAACCGCTTGACCAACGGGCCTTTATATGGCGGAGAAGGAGGGATTTGAACCCTCGCGCCGCTTACACGACCTACACCCTTAGCAGGGGCGCCTCTTCAGCCACTTGAGTACTTCTCCATATGGCTCCACAGGCAGGACTCGAACCTGCGACCGATCGGTTAACAGCCGATAGCTCTACCACTGAGCTACTGTGGAATAAAATGAATGGGTCATGGTGGGCCTGAATGGACTCGAACCATCGACCTCACGCTTATCAGGCGTGCGCTCTAACCAGCTGAGCTACAGGCCCATGACGATACAAAAATGGAGCGGGTGATGGGAATCGAACCCACGACATCAGCTTGGAAGGCTGAGGTTTTACCACTAAACTACACCCGCATTTTTATTTGGGGCGATTGATGGGAATCGAACCCACGAGTGCCAGAGCCACAATCTGGTGCGTTAACCACTTCGCCACAACCGCCAAAATATATAAAATTGTAAAAGGTGGCTCGGGACGGAATCGAACCGCCGACACACGGATTTTCAGTCCGTTGCTCTACCAACTGAGCTACCGAGCCAAACTATTTAAAAATGGCGGTCCGGACGGGACTCGAACCCGCGACCTCCTGCGTGACAGGCAGGCATTCTAACCAACTGAACTACCGGACCATTTTAATGTACTCTGTTCTGAGTACTGATTTTAAAAATTGGTTGCGGGGGCAGGATTTGAACCTGCGACCTTCGGGTTATGAGCCCGACGAGCTACCGAACTGCTCCACCCCGCGATGATATAAAAAATATTAAGTTTGAAGAAATATGTGTGGCGGAGGAAGAGGGATTCGAACCCCCGCGGGCTTTGACACCCCTGTCGGTTTTCAAGACCGATCCCTTCAGCCAGACTTGGGTATTCCTCCGTATAGTGGTGGACCTTGTAGGACTCGAACCTACGACCGGACGGTTATGAGCCGTCTGCTCTAACCAACTGAGCTAAAGGTCCTTTGGTAGCGGCGGAGGGGATCGAACCCCCGACCTCACGGGTATGAACCGTACGCTCTAGCCAGCTGAGCTACACCGCCAAAACTTTTATTAAAATCAAGTGGAGCCTAGCGGGATCGAACCGCTGACCTCCTGCGTGCAAGGCAGGCGCTCTCCCAGCTGAGCTAAGGCCCCGAGAAATGGTCGGGAAGACAGGATTCGAACCTGCGACCCCTTGGTCCCAAACCAAGTGCTCTACCAAGCTGAGCTACTTCCCGATCTTAATATATAATGGCGCGCCCGAGAGGAGTCGAACCCCTAACCTTTTGATCCGTAGTCAAACGCTCTATCCAATTGAGCTACGGGCGCAACATTTTAAATGCCGAGGGCCGGACTTGAACCGGCACGGTAGTCACCTACCGCAGGATTTTAAGTCCTGTGTGTCTGCCAATTCCACCACCCCGGCGTGGATGGTATAGTTGGAGCGGAAGACGGGATTCGAACCCGCGACCCCCACCTTGGCAAGGTGATGTTCTACCACTGAACTACTTCCGCAGACAGGATGTCCAACTGCTTAACAACTGTCATCCTATATAATGCGGGTGAAGGGACTTGAACCCCCACGTCATAAGACACTAGATCCTAAGTCTAGCGCGTCTGCCAATTCCGCCACACCCGCATGAAAATGGTGAGCCATGAAGGACTCGAACCTTCGACCCTCTGATTAAAAGTCAGATGCTCTACCAACTGAGCTAATGGCTCTTTTTAAAAGAGACTTGAGTATTATACCATATAAAAGTGGTGCCGGCAAGAGGACTTGAACCCCCAACCTACTGATTACAAGTCAGTTGCTCTACCAATTGAGCTACACCGGCTCGATATGTCAAAGATACAAAACATTATGTATATCCAAGAATGGTGGAGGATGACGGGCTCGAACCGCCGACCCTCTGCTTGTAAGGCAGATGCTCTCCCAGCTGAGCTAATCCTCCATATCTGCACTGACGTGCAATTGCTTGGCGGCGTCCTACTCTCACAGGGGGAAGCCCCCGACTACCATCGGCGCTGAAGAGCTTAACTACCGTGTTCGGTATGGGAACGGGTGTGACCTCTTCGCTATCGCCACCAAACAATTTGAGAGTGTTCTCTCAAAACTAGATAACGCGTAAGCACTAATTCAAAAGTGTGGTTAAGTCCTCGATCGATTAGTATCTGTCAGCTCCATGTGTCGCCACACTTCCACCTCAGACCTATCAACCTGATCATCTTTCAGGGATCTTACTTCCTTGCGGAATGGGAAATCTCATCTTGAGGGGGGCTTCATGCTTAGATGCTTTCAGCACTTATCCCGTCCGCACATAGCTACCCAGCGATGCCCTTGGCAGAACAACTGGTACACCAGCGGTGCGTCCATCCCGGTCCTCTCGTACTAAGGACAGCTCCTCTCAAATTTCCTGCGCCCGCGACGGATAGGGACCGAACTGTCTCACGACGTTCTGAACCCAGCTCGCGTACCGCTTTAATGGGCGAACAGCCCAACCCTTGGGACCGACTACAGCCCCAGGATGCGATGAGCCGACATCGAGGTGCCAAACCTCCCCGTCGATGTGGACTCTTGGGGGAGATAAGCCTGTTATCCCCGGGGTAGCTTTTATCCGTTGAGCGATGGCCCTTCCATGCGGAACCACCGGATCACTAAGCCCGACTTTCGTCCCTGCTCGACTTGTAGGTCTCGCAGTCAAGCTCCCTTGTGCCTTTACACTCTGCGAATGATTTCCAACCATTCTGAGGGAACCTTTGGGCGCCTCCGTTACTCTTTAGGAGGCGACCGCCCCAGTCAAACTGCCCACCTGACACTGTCTCCCCGCCCGATAAGGGCGGCGGGTTAGAAGGTCAATACAGCCAGGGTAGTATCCCACCGATGCCTCCACCGAAGCTGGCGCTCCGGTTTCCAAGGCTCCTACCTATCCTGTACAAGCTGTACCAACATTCAATATCAGGCTGCAGTAAAGCTCCACGGGGTCTTTCCGTCCTGTCGCGGGTAACCTGCATCTTCACAGGTACTATAATTTCACCGAGTCTCTCGTTGAGACAGTGCCCAGATCGTTGCGCCTTTCGTGCGGGTCGGAACTTACCCGACAAGGAATTTCGCTACCTTAGGACCGTTATAGTTACGGCCGCCGTTTACTGGGGCTTCAATTCGCACCTTCGCTTACGCTAAGCGCTCCTCTTAACCTTCCAGCACCGGGCAGGCGTCAGCCCCTATACTTCGCCTTACGGCTTCGCAGAGACCTGTGTTTTTGCTAAACAGTCGCCTGGGCCTATTCACTGCGGCTCTCTCGGGCTTGCACCCTAACAGAGCACCCCTTCTCCCGAAGTTACGGGGTCATTTTGCCGAGTTCCTTAACGAGAGTTCTCTCGATCACCTTAGGATTCTCTCCTCGCCTACCTGTGTCGGTTTGCGGTACGGGCACCTCTCACCTCGCTAGAGGCTTTTCTTGGCAGTGTGGAATCAGGAACTTCGCTACTATAATTCGCTCGCCATCACAGCTCAGCCTTATGGGAAACGGATTTGCCTATTTCCCAGCCTAACTGCTTGGACGCGGATATCCAACACCGCGCTTACCCTATCCTCCTGCGTCCCCCCATTGCTCAAATGGTGAGGAGGTGGTACAGGAATATCAACCTGTTGTCCATCGCCTACGCCTTTCGGCCTCGGCTTAGGTCCCGACTTACCCTGAGCGGACGAGCCTTCCTCAGGAAACCTTAGGCATTCGGTGGAGGGGATTCTCACCCCTCTTTCGCTACTCATACCGGCATTCTCACTTCTAAGCGCTCCACCAGTCCTTCCGGTCTGGCTTCACAGCCCTTAGAACGCTCTCCTACCACTGTTCGAAGAACAGTCCGCAGCTTCGGTGATACGTTTAGCCCCGGTACATTTTCGGCGCAGAGTCACTCGACCAGTGAGCTATTACGCACTCTTTAAATGGTGGCTGCTTCTAAGCCAACATCCTGGTTGTCTAAGCAACTCCACATCCTTTTCCACTTAACGTATACTTTGGGACCTTAGCTGGCGGTCTGGGCTGTTTCCCTTTCGACTACGGATCTTATCACTCGCAGTCTGACTCCTAAGGATAAGTCATTGGCATTCGGAGTTTGACTGAATTCGGTAACCCGGTAGGGGCCCCTAGTCCAATCAGTGCTCTACCTCCAAGACTCTTACCTTAAGGCTAGCCCTAAAGCTATTTCGGAGAGAACCAGCTATCTCCAGGTTCGATTGGCATTTCACCCCTACCCACACCTCATCCCCGCACTTTTCAACGTGCGTGGGTTCGGGCCTCCATTCAGTGTTACCTGAACTTCACCCTGGACATGGGTAGATCACCTGGTTTCGGGTCTACGACCACGTACTCATGCGCCCTATTCAGACTCGCTTTCGCTGCGGCTCCGCATCTTCTGCTTAACCTTGCACGGGATCGTAACTCGCCGGTTCATTCTACAAAAGGCACGCCATCACCCGTTAACGGGCTCTGACTACTTGTAGGCACACGGTTTCAGGATCTGTTTCACTCCCCTTCCGGGGTGCTTTTCACCTTTCCCTCACGGTACTGGTTCACTATCGGTCACTAGGGAGTATTTAGCCTTGGGAGATGGTCCTCCCGGATTCCGACGGAATTTCACGTGTTCCGCCGTACTCAGGATCCACTCTGGAGAGAACGAAGTTTTGACTACAGGGCTGTTACCTGCTATGGCGGGCCTTTCCAGACCTCTTCATCTACCTCGTTCCTTTGTAACTCCGTATAGAGTGTCCTACAACCCCAAGAGGCAAGCCTCTTGGTTTGGGCTGATCCCGTTTCGCTCGCCGCTACTCAGGGAATCGCATTTGCTTTCTCTTCCTCCGGGTACTTAGATGTTTCAGTTCCCCGGGTCTGCCTTCTCATATCCTATGTATTCAGATATGGATACCACTCCATTACGAGTGGTGGGTTTCCCCATTCGGAAATCTCCGGATCAAAGCTTGCTTACAGCTCCCCGAAGCATATCGGTGTTCGTCCCGTCCTTCATCGGCTCCTAGTGCCAAGGCATCCACCGTGCGCCCTTTCTAACTTAACCGTTAAAAAAGAATCACTACAGTATTCTTGGTCTTACTTTTGAATGTGATGTCTTACTTATCGTTATCTAGTTTTCAAAGAACAACATCTCGAAGAATCGAATGATCCTTCAAAACTAAACAAGACAGGGAACGTACTGTTTATAAGACCTAAGGTCTTATATTCCGTTAAATATCCTTAGAAAGGAGGTGATCCAGCCGCACCTTCCGATACGGCTACCTTGTTACGACTTCACCCCAATCATCTGTCCCACCTTCGGCGGCTGGCTCCATAAAGGTTACCTCACCGACTTCGGGTGTTACAAACTCTCGTGGTGTGACGGGCGGTGTGTACAAGGCCCGGGAACGTATTCACCGCGGCATGCTGATCCGCGATTACTAGCGATTCCAGCTTCACGCAGTCGAGTTGCAGACTGCGATCCGAACTGAGAACAGATTTGTGGGATTGGCTTAACCTCGCGGTCTCGCTGCCCTTTGTTCTGTCCATTGTAGCACGTGTGTAGCCCAGGTCATAAGGGGCATGATGATTTGACGTCATCCCCACCTTCCTCCGGTTTGTCACCGGCAGTCACCTTAGAGTGCCCAACTGAATGCTGGCAACTAAGATCAAGGGTTGCGCTCGTTGCGGGACTTAACCCAACATCTCACGACACGAGCTGACGACAACCATGCACCACCTGTCACTCTGCCCCCGAAGGGGAAGCCCTATCTCTAGGGGTGTCAGAGGATGTCAAGACCTGGTAAGGTTCTTCGCGTTGCTTCGAATTAAACCACATGCTCCACCGCTTGTGCGGGCCCCCGTCAATTCCTTTGAGTTTCAGTCTTGCGACCGTACTCCCCAGGCGGAGTGCTTAATGCGTTAGCTGCAGCACTAAGGGGCGGAAACCCCCTAACACTTAGCACTCATCGTTTACGGCGTGGACTACCAGGGTATCTAATCCTGTTCGCTCCCCACGCTTTCGCTCCTCAGCGTCAGTTACAGACCAGAGAGTCGCCTTCGCCACTGGTGTTCCTCCACATCTCTACGCATTTCACCGCTACACGTGGAATTCCACTCTCCTCTTCTGCACTCAAGTTCCCCAGTTTCCAATGACCCTCCCCGGTTGAGCCGGGGGCTTTCACATCAGACTTAAGAAACCGCCTGCGAGCCCTTTACGCCCAATAATTCCGGACAACGCTTGCCACCTACGTATTACCGCGGCTGCTGGCACGTAGTTAGCCGTGGCTTTCTGGTTAGGTACCGTCAAGGTGCCGCCCTATTTGAACGGCACTTGTTCTTCCCTAACAACAGAGCTTTACGATCCGAAAACCTTCATCACTCACGCGGCGTTGCTCCGTCAGACTTTCGTCCATTGCGGAAGATTCCCTACTGCTGCCTCCCGTAGGAGTCTGGGCCGTGTCTCAGTCCCAGTGTGGCCGATCACCCTCTCAGGTCGGCTACGCATCGTTGCCTTGGTGAGCCATTACCTCACCAACTAGCTAATGCGCCGCGGGTCCATCTGTAAGTGGTAGCCGAAGCCACCTTTTATGTTTGAACCATGCGGTTCAAACAAGCATCCGGTATTAGCCCCGGTTTCCCGGAGTTATCCCAGTCTTACAGGCAGGTTACCCACGTGTTACTCACCCGTCCGCCGCTAACATCAGGGAGCAAGCTCCCATCTGTCCGCTCGACTTGCATGTATTAGGCACGCCGCCAGCGTTCGTCCTGAGCCAGGATCAAACTCTCCGATAATGGATCGCAGATTAAGTTCGCCACATCCTGTGGTAACATCCGCGTGACCTGCATCGTGCAGGCCTTAGTTTGACTGACTACGCACATCGCTGTGCGATTTTTATGTTAAAACTTTGAATTAACAGGTACGTTTTGTCTTGTTTAGTTTTCAAAGATCATCTTGTCCGCCTCGTTTGAAGCAGCTTTATTACTATACCATTCAGCTTCTTTTATGTCAATAACTTTTTTTGATTTTTTTTGAAGCTTGTTGTTGTGTCACTGTTGTTTATCAGCGACGAATAATAATATATCATTCTGAAACATTTATTGCAATAGTTTTTTTAAAAAAATCTAGAATAAAATCAGAAACATAAATAAGGCAATTCTATTTATTCCTCTAAACTCTTTTAATCTCAGGGACTGATTGATTGAATACTAATTGAACACCGCATACTTCAGTGCTCAGTATTAGTGTTAAGTGCGTAAAAACTGGCACACCTGTTTACAGTGTGTCATCTCTTTTGGACTCATTTGAATTCACCTTACAACTACCCCTTTGAATATTTTCTTCTATATGAAGAGTAAACTAAATTTAGATTTTTAGAGAGACCGTTATAAGCTTATGCTTCAATGGACCGAACTGTATATGCTGCTGTTTTAATCACTTACATGTTATCTTGTTGTTTCTTTTATTTTCTTGTATAGTAGAAATGAACTAAATACTTGATGACCGCAAGGGGAGCATTAAAGCTGAGAGTGAACGGTTTCGTTCTGACCCTTTGAACCTGTTAGTTAACGCTGGCGTAGGGATGTGGCAAAGCCAAATGAATTGCAGAACGTAAAGCAGTGCGTGGAACTTTCCCCATCCTTCCCGCACTGCTTTTTTGTTTGTCCTTATGGATTGTCTAATGGAAGGGGAATTTTTATGAATCAATCAAAACAACTGGTACGCCTTATTGAAATTGCAATCATGACAGGGGCTGCAGTCATATTAGACATTATTTCCGGGATGTTTCTCCGGATGCCTCAAGGCGGATCGATCTCCATTATGATGATACCCATCTTTTTGATTTCGTTCCGGTGGGGAGTAAAAGCTGGCCTTACTTCCGGACTTCTGACCGGTCTTGTGCAGATTGCTATCGGTAATCTGTTCGCCCAGCATCCTGTTCAGCTTCTGCTCGACTATCTTGTCGCTTTCGCTGTCATAGGAATTAGCGGATTATTTGCTTCTGTTGTTTATAAAGCCGCTGTTTCAAAAGAAAAAGGGAAATTGATTGCTTCTGTCATTATCGCTGTTTTTATCGGGAGTTTTTTACGCTATGCCGCCCATGTCATTTCCGGCGCGGTGTTTTTTGGCAGTTTTGCCCCTAAAGGCACTCCGGTATGGATTTATTCTTTAAGCTATAATGCAACCTATATGGTGCCTTCTTTCATAATATGCGCTGTTGTGCTCTGTTTATTATTTATCACAGCTCCGCGTCTTTTACAGACAGAGAAGGCTTAACATTGCAAAAACCAGCGGAATCATTCCGCTGGTTTTTTATGTTTCCTCTAGATTCGCAACCAGTACATATCTTTCCGGAGCAGAGCCGATAAAGTCAAAGGGATAACAAGTCGATAATGTGAGCGTGGCACGCGGCTTAGGTACAATGATTGTTCGATCATCTGAATCTACAATTCGCACCTTTTTGACTTTATAAGTGAATGTGCCGTAGGATGCTTTTACGATTAACTTATCCCCTTTTCCAACTTCGCCCAGCTTTCTGAATACAGTATCACGGTGGCCGGCAAGGACCGAATTATCATTTTCACCCGGCAAGACGGAGCCTGCATAATGCCCTACTCCTTTTACAAGCTCGTCCTCATCCGTTCCATGGTAAATCGGCAATTCGGCGCCTATCTTCGGTATGACCAAATCGCCGATTTTTTCTCCCGTTTGAAAGGTTTCGTTAATTTCTTTAGCTTTTGTTTTTGGTTCTGCCGCCTTAGCGGTGCCTGAAGCATTTTTTTCATTTGCTGTTTGCTCTTTGAACTGGCCGAATTGAAACAGCGCGTAACCTTGTAATAGCTTCCATGCATTTGTGGAAGTAATATATAGACCTCCGGCTATTAGGCATATGGACAAAATAAAGACTGTTTTTCGTTTGTTAGATTGTTTAAAACGTTTAATGTGCGGTCACTCATTTCTTTTACTTCAATGATGCTGTTTTACGAAGTTTTCTTATCATAAGCAGTCCGCCGGCTAGCAATAAAAGCCCAAACATAGACCATTCCGCATAATGGCCTGCTGTTTTAGGGAGCTTGGCGCCTTTTACCGTTTTTTCCACCTGTGCGGCGCTGGTTTTTTTAGGCTTTGTTGACGTTTTGCTCTCTTTTACAATCTGTTCTGCTTTTCGGATATCGCTCCCGGTTTGATGTGCTGTTTCAGAGTCTACCATGTCCGCCGTAAAAATAGCGTCAAGCAGGAATTTTCCGTTCCAGTCATATAGTTCAACCAGAAGCTTGGACCCTTGGACCGGGTTGACAGACAACAGGCTCCGGGCTGTAAGTTCTTTTTTGCTGTTTCCATTAATGAGATAAAATTTCGTTTTCACTTGAAAAGTGTCTTGAAAATCGTTCATCACATCGAGCAGTTCCGCAATTTCGCCGGCAGATAGTTCACTGATGCTCGTAAAACTTGGCAAATCAAGCAGGCGGTCTGATAAAGCTAATAGCTTGTCCGAAAACTGAGGATCTTTTTTCTCCAAAGCGGACATATGCTGATAGAGATTCTCCAATTCATTTTGGTCGATGCCGATTTGGCTGAACAGTTTCATAAATTGTTCTTCCGCTTGCTTCTCTTCTAATGCTGCGGATAGATACTCTTCTGCATCCTCTATTGAATCTGTATATAACCTGATATCTTCATCACCAGGGAACATCTTTGCGTATTCACTTTTAGTCAGTCCGTATTTTTTCAGCAGGGCTGCAAAATTTTTGTCAGTCAGCGGTGTGTAGCTTGTTATGTAATCAAGTGCGCTGACAAAGTCATCGGCAAATACATACACATCCTGAATGGCTTGGCTTTTTTGAAGAAAACCGAACACAAACAGCTGGTGCTCCGCTTCTTTCTTGCTCATGCCGTATTCTTTTAAGTAAGCGGCGAGCGCTTTATCCGTCAGCCTCTCTCCCAGATACTCCCGCAATTCAGCGGCGGATGTAAAGTCATTCAAATCTTCATCATAATTTTCTTTTAAATAGGTTTGCAATTCTGTTTTTGTCATTCCTATTTCTTTTAGATAGCTTTGAAGCTCTTCTTGCTTTGGTGCCGCTGATACTTGCATCGCCGGGGCGATGATCAGCAGGCAGATAATCACGCACATTAATTTTTTAGTCATGTATATGACCCCCTTTTTTACTATACAAATAGATTATACTGGAATTCCTTAAAAATAATAGGTATTATTCCGTAAAATATATGATTAGAGAAAATAAAGAAACAGCAAGTCTTTTTTACCTGCTGTTTCTTTATTTCAAGGTTATTCTATCTTTATTCGGAGCAGTGCCGCCCCTTTCTTACTCTGTTTTTTCTTCTATTGAAGTTTCCCTAATAGGCTGTTTTGGTTCTTTCAGTTCATTCGTTAGCTCATGAATACTTTGTTTGATATTTCCTTTTCCCGAAAAATTCTCAATGATTTCCTTAACGTCTATTCCTGAAGATGCTTTTAAGCTTTCTTGGAGGCTGGACATCAAATTGGTCGCATAGCCTGTTACTTTGTTGGCGCCGCTGCCCTCACCGTTACCTCCGGTGTCAACGACAGTGATTTTATCAATATTAGAAAGCGGAGCTGATACTTGTTTTGCGTATTCAGGAAGCATTTTGACAATCATGTCGAGGATCGCTGCCTGGCCGTATTTTTCAAAGGCTTCCGCAATTTTTTCTTTCGCTTCCGCTTCTGCAAGACCTTTTAAGCGGATAACCTCTGCCTCTGTTTCCCCTTTTGCTTTTTCAGCTTCGGCTTTCGCAAGACCGTCAATTCGCACCTTTTCAGCTTCAGCCTTTGCCATCGCTTCGATACTGTATTGCTTGGCGTCTGCTTCTGCCAGCTGTTTTGCTTTTTCAGCGGCTGCGGATTGTTCGACTGAGTAACGGTCGGCATCTGCCTTTTTCTTCACTTCGGAGTCATATTGGCGTTCGCGGCGCAGAATTTCTTTTTCTTCTAATTCAATTTGCTTTTGCCGCTCGATGATTTTGACCTGCATTTCCTGCTCAGTTACTTGCTGGCGGGCTCTGGCCGTTTCCAAATCGTACGCCTGGTCGGCGTTTGCTTTCGCTGTATCTTGGTCCCTGCGGTATTCAGCCATTTTGAGCTGGTTCAATTTTTCGGCTTCGGCTATTTCCGTCGCACGTTCAAGCTCTGATTTTTTCGCATCTTTCGCAGCTTCTGCGCGTTTTATTCTTGTTTCTTTATCCGCCTCTGCGGTTGCGATATCAGCATCACGCTTTACTTGAGCGATTCTCGGCTTCCCTAAGGATTCCAGATAGCCGTTTTTATCACGGACGTCTTTGATCGTAAACGATACAATGATAAGCCCCATTTTAGCGAGATCCTGAGACGCGACACGCTGCACTTCTTGAGAAAATTTCTCTCTGTTTTTATAAATTTCTTCTACTGTCATAGACCCGAGTATGGAACGCAGATGCCCTTCCAATACTTCTCTCGCTTCCTGTTCGCGGTCTTCTTTTGATTTTCCTAAAAATTGTTCGGCTGCTGTGGCGATTTCTCCGATTGAACCGCCGATTTTAATAATCGCTGTTCCGTCGGCCATGACTGGCACGCCTTGTTCGGTATATACTTCAGGTGTTGATACATCGAGTTTGCTTGATAGCAAGCTTAACGGTTCTGCCTGCTGGAAAACCGGAAGGACAAAGGTTCCTCCGCCCCTGACGATTTTCAGACGGTTTCCGCCTTCATCCACGTGTACGTTTTTATTGCCGAGATAGCTTCCTGTTACGATTAATGCTTCATCAGGCCCGGCCGTTCGATATTTTGTAATAAAAACGGCAATGAGAGCGATAAGTAAAAAGAATACAACTCCGATTACAATTAAAATAGGCATGGTCATTCTTTATTCCCCCTTGTTTTATAATGGTTCATGAGGCGTGACGGAGAGAACCCCTTTGTTCACATCGACTATCAATACGACTGTCCCGTAACCGATCTGTTCGTTGTCAAAGCTGATTGCAGATTTTGAGATGGCGCCGCCGATCCCTTCAATCAATACTTCTCCATAGCCGTCAACCGGTACAGCTGTAATCACTTTTCCGACTCTGCCTTTTAGATCTCCTTCTCTGTAGGTCAGCGATTCTTCCGCAGATGAGAGCGGAACAAGTACAAATATATGCAGCAAACTGACTAACAGCACTGAAAGTATGGAAGAAAAAAGTGCGATAATCGGGCTGGAAAGCGGTACGGCTGTTTCTCCTATATAGCCTGATGCCGCAAAAAAAGTGAAAAACGCGAGCACTAAAGCCGGATTAAGAAAAGAGATCGGAACAGCCTCCAGCAGCCCTTCAAACATATCACTGAAAAATACAAATAGCAGCGTCAGGCTTCCGGCTATGATGAGTGTATAAAGATAAAGCGTTTGAATCGGAAAACCGAGTTCCAATTACCTCATCCTTTCTTATCTTGGGTAAGTTATCGTTACTTCAATTTTCACTTTACGGGGACAGGGTCTTGAGGGATGCTGACGGATTGATTGCTTTTGGGGCTATCTTTTAATACGGCTTTAGCGGTAAAAAGTTTCATATTTGTATAGATAAGCCGCTTAGCGGAGTTTAAAAATGATTATAGAGACCGTTTATGATAAGCTTTTTGCAGGAGGAGATGTCATGAGTATCTTTTATGAAGCCAGATTGGAAACATGGAATGAAATTAAAGGTCTTACTGATGATCAGCTGAACAAAAAAACGTCTGCGGACGAATGGAGCATACGTGAAGTCCTTGATCATTTAAAGCTAATTGATGCAGCTGCACAGACCGCCTTTAAAGATCGGGTGAAGGATGCACCGTTAAAAGAAATAGAGGAAAAACCGGTTGAAATGGCAGAGGACAGAACGAACAAACGCAAGGCCCCGAGCCATTTCGAACCGGATCAAAGCTACATGTCAGGCAGCCAAATGAAACAAGAGCTTGATGTCGTGAGAGAACAGCTGACGTCTATCATCGCCTCATTAAAAGAGGACGACTTCAATAGAGTGCTGCCTCATCCCGTTTTTCAGGAGCTGACAGTCAAACAGTTCATTGATTTTATCGGCCATCATGAAAAACGGCATCTCAGCCAAATAAAAGAGATTAAAGAGAAGATATAATGAAAAAAAGGGTCTGATGATTCAGACCCTTTCTGCTTTTGGCTTTATCTTTATCGTATTGTAAGAGTGGACTTCAATAGAATCTCCTGCAAAAACGGCACCAGGGCGCTCGACGACGCAAACGATTCCCCGCCTGCCCATCGCGTGACGCACAAACGCCGAGGCAAGCTTAGGCTTGTCCGGATAATAAGATTGAATCACCTCTCCCGGCTGTATACACGGATGGTTTTCCCCCTCACACAATAACGCGGCCCCGCTTGGAAAAATCAGTCTGCTTCCTTCATGTAAAGAAGTCAGTTCAGGCAGGCCGCTGATCTCCACATTCGCACCGAGCCACTCTGGAAAAATTTCGGGCACGCCCATTTTCCCGGCGATTTCTGCACATTCTTCAGCAGAGACAATTGAAATTTGTCTGCGATTGAAAATTTCAGTCCCTCTTTTATACATCGGCTCCCGCGCACCGGCCCGTTTTGTAAGTCCGAAATGCAGATCACCGGGTATGCCGCCATAATCAAAATGCAATTCATCCATTTGTTTTGTAACGAAATTCTTTGTATCCGCAATATAAAGCCCTTCTGTTGCAGCAGCAAGACGCTTCCACATATGCCGGCACATCCTTTTTCTATTATTGATTTCCAACTATTTCAATTATCTTATCATAAAAAAACCCCGCTCTGTAAAGGAGCGGGGTGTTTCATTATACTGTTTTAGGCGTAAGGTTAAAGCAGCGTTTATAAATCCAGTTGTACGTTTTTTCATTTAAATCTCTCGGATTGCCGAATGTTTGGGGATCTTTCATCGCTTCTTTAGATAAGCGCTCGATCATATCAGGTGATACGCCTTGCTCTTCTAAAGTCGGAACCTCTAAGTCTTCTACAAGATCATACATCCAGTTTACAGATGCTTTCGCCGCTTCTTCTGTAGACATATTGCTTGTATCAATGCCGAATGCTTTTGCGATACGAGCAAATTTCTCAGGATACCCTTTCCAATTGAATTCCATTACAGGTCCCATCATTGCTGCGACACATTGGCCGTGAGCAACAGGAATAATGCCGCCAAGTGTTTGGCTCATCGCGTGTGCCGCGCCTGCTGATTCGCTTCCGTATGAAAGGCCGGCAAGCATTGCAGCCTGTGCCATTCCGTATCTTGCTTCAAGGTCCTCTCCGTCGGCAAAGGCTCTTCTGATGTAGTGCGCCCCGTATTCAATCGCCATCAGCGCCACGGCATCCGTGATCGGCTGGGCAAATTTCATTGTATAGCACTCAATTGCGTGAGCAAGCGCATCGATTCCCGTCATTGCCGTTACATGAGGAGGCATAGAAACATGAAGCTCAGGATCAATTACTGTTAAGTGAGCGGCGATCAGCGGTCCGCCTGTATTAAACTTGAATTCGCGCTCTTCATCTGTAATAACAGCCCATTGCGTTACCTCTGAACCTGTTCCAGCTGTTGTCGGAATCGTTGTAAGCGGAGGAATACGGTTTTCTAACGGTTTTTTTCCGTCTGCTGCTTCATAATCAAGCACGCTTCCTTCGTGTGTCGCTTCTACTCCGATGGCTTTTGCTGTATCCATAGAGCTTCCGCCTCCGACAGCGACCAAACCGTTGCAGTTTTCTTTTTTATAAATAGTTGATCCTTCATTAACAAGCCGAACAGGAGGGTTTGGTTCTACTTTATTGAAAAGGACGACTTCTATGCCCGCTTCCTTTAATGATTCAATAACCGGATCCGCGACTCCCGCTTTGTAAATTCCAGGGTCAGTCACAAGCAGCGCTTTTGAAACGCCTAGTGCGCCCACTTCTTCCCCTACGTGTTTCACCGCGCCGATTCCGTGCTTGATCACCGTTGGAATTTCGAATGTATGGAATTTATGCATGCTTTCTACTTTCATATTTAAAGTCATTTATAATCTCCTCCTTCTTATGAATGAAACCAATTAACTGCAGCTGGTTTTGTATTGCGGTATATGTGTTTGACTTCTGTATATTCTTCAAACCCGATTTTACCAAGTTCGCGTCCAAATCCGGATTGCTTATAACCGCCCCAAGGCGCTTGTGCAAAGTATGGGTGGAAGTCGTTGATCCAAACTGTACCCATTCTCAAACGAGCGGCTACACGTTCACATTTTTCAATATCCTTTGACCAAACCGCTCCGGCCAAACCATAAATGGTATCGTTCGCAAGTGCGATAACCTCTTCTTCTGAGCTGAAGGTTTCAACTGTTAAAACAGGGCCGAACACTTCTTCCTGAACAATTCTCATGCCAGATTTACAGTTTGAGAAAATCGTAGGTTCATAGAAAAAGCCATTTTGAAGCGCTGGGTCTTCAGGGCGTTTGCCGCCTGTTTCCAGCTTTGCACCTTCTTCGATCCCGATTTCCACATATTTTTCAACCTTAGCTCTATGTTCCGCAGAAATAAGCGGTCCGCTTTCTGTATCCTCATGGAAGCCATTTCCGAGCTTAATGCGCTTCGTCCGTTTCACAATCTCTTCTAAAAACTGATCATGAATGGCTTCATCCACAAGCAATCTTGATCCTGCGGAGCAGACTTGGCCGGCATGGAAGAAAACGGCGTTCAGCGCCTGATCAACAGCCGTTTCCAAATCAGCATCTTTAAAGACGATATTCGGATTTTTACCGCCCAGCTCAAGCGCAATTTTTTTGACGTTTCCGCTTGCGGCCTGCATGATTTTTTTGCCTGTTTCGATGCCGCCTGTAAATGAAACCAAATCAACATCTATGTTTCTGGCAAGCTCGTCACCCACCGTTGCGCCAGGGCCTAATACTAGGTTTGCGACACCTTTTGGAATTCCGGCTTCCTCCATCAGCTTGAATACTTTGATTGTCGTCAGCGGCGTGATTTCACTCGGCTTGAGGACGATCGTGTTTCCAGCAGCCAATGCCGGAGCGATTTTCCAGCTTGCTTGCAAGAGCGGATAATTCCAAGGGGTAATCTGTCCGCAGACGCCGATCGGTTCTCTGACGACTCTGCTTTCTGAATCGGGAATCGGAGATGCAATAACTTCTCCTCCGTCTTTATCCGCAAGTCCGGCGTAATATTGGAAGACATTTGCGATATCATCCATATCCGCTTTGCTTTCCTCTAATGTTTTTCCAGTATCGAGCGATTCAAGTTCTGCTAATTCGTCCAGATCTCGTCTGATTAATTCCGCAATTTTCAGAACAATCTTGCCGCGTTCCAGTCCCGGAAGGTTTGACCATTCTCCTTCATCAAAGGCTCTTCGGGCGGCTGCGATTGCTTTTACAGCATCCTCCCGTTCCCCTTCGCTGACTGTTGCAATTTCTTCTTGATTAAATGGATTGATAATGCTTCGGATCTGCTTTTTTTCTGCGCTGATCCATTCACCGTCAACATATAATGTTTGACTCATATAAGCCCTCCTTACCGAAAAGTAAGTTTGTTAAATAAAAATTTAATGTTTTTAACAATTTAAATGTATCATATGGTTTTTATGCTGTCAAAGCCTGCTTGTTTTATTTTTTGTTTTGACTTTTCTCTGTGTTTCGTTAAGATAAAGAACATAAAGAAATGACTTAACAAATTTAATCTTCTAAAGGAAAAGAGGGACAGTATGGATGAAAATCCAGAATTCGCAGCTATAGAACAAGCAAGAGATCTTGTGATAGATTCAATTGCTGAAACGATGGATCTCTACGGAATCACCCGCAGTGTCGGGATATTATATGGAACAATGTATATGCGGGATGAAATGACGCTTGATGAAATGCGCGAGGAATTGCAAATGAGCAAGCCCAGCATGAGCACCGGGGTAAAGAAGCTTCAGGATTTAAATGTCGTGAAAAAAACCTTTCACCGCGGAATCAGAAAGCATACATTTGTGGCGGAAAAGGATTTCTTTAAGTTTTTCACGAATTTTTTCCCTCCTAAATGGGAGCGGGAGGTTCAGGTTAATCTGAAAGCGATTGAGGAGGCCCAGGCTGATTTACAAACAGTGCTGGAGAAGGAAGAACTTCATGAGGAATCAAGAAATGAAGCCAGGCATTTATATGAACAGCTGGAAAGCTCTAAAGCATATTATGATTGGCTGAAGCGGCTTGCAGAATCCGTTCAGAGCGGAGAGATTTTCAAATTTATCCCTATAGAAACCGAAGGAAAAACGCCTGAGTGAAAACAGGCGTTTTTTTCTTTCATTTTGTCGTTTTGTGTTTTTTTTTGCATGATAATCATCTTGAAAATATAGGAATAACAACCCATTTACTTCCAAAACAATTGATGATAATTTTAATAGGTAAAAATTGGTCGACAATCCTCGAAGGAGGTGAAAATAAGGGTGGGCCAGGATTTACAATTACAACTACTTTTAGGGGGATTTAACTAACATGAAACATAAGCTATTCGCTTCTTTGATCACAAGTTTATTGGGCCTTGTATTACTGATGGCCGTTCCTGCTACTTCTTTTGCGGCTGAATCTAAGTCAGCTGCCAATGAACCTACTATGCATACGACAGCAACTGCATCCTTATTTGCAAAAATCACTGGCACAAGCAAACAAGAATGGTCGTTTTCTGATATTGAATTGACTTACCGTCCAAACACGATTCTTAGTTTAGGTGTGATGGAGTTTACATTACCGAGCGGATTTACTGCGACAACAAAGGATTTTGTCAACGGGCATGCGTTGCGCGAAAGACAGATTCTTAATAACGGAAAAACGGTAAGACTTCCATTGAACCTTGATTTACTAGGCGCTGCAGAATTTAAATTGAAGTTAAACAATAAAACACTTCCTGCTGCCGGTACATATACTTTCCGTGCAGAAAATAAATCTTTGAGCATCGGTTCGAAGTTTTATGCGGAAGATAGCATTGTTGTAGAAAAGCGCAGCACACCGCCTACAAAGCCTTGTAATTGCAACTAATCTTTTCAAAGGACCGGCACAAGCAGTACTTGCTTGTATCGGTCTTTTTTTTGTATTTTTCCCATCTTATAAATTTTATTGACAAACACTTGAAACAGGAGTACATTCTTGAGTGATCCATCAATACAGTCTCTTTTACCGCTTAATCACACATGAACGGGGGAACCATTTTCGATCGTTTCAAAAAGCGATCTTGGGGTGAATCTTACGTTGTAAGAAGGGGTACTCTGAATCCCTAACCCGACAGCTAACCTCGCAGGCGTATACAGAGAGGAGGTCTATTCTGCGGCCATTTTTTGTAATGGTCTTTTTTTATCTTTTTACGATAGATCATTATGTTTATAAGGAGTCATGAAAATTGGGGAGAATAAAAAATAAACAATTTGCTGTAATCGGTCTCGGCCGTTTTGGGGGAAGCATCTGTAAAGAGCTGCACAGAATGGGCCATGAAGTGCTGGCAGTAGATATAAATGAAGATAAAGTAAACGCGCACTCCTCCTTTGCAACTCATTCGGTTGTTGCAAATGCGACGGAAGAAAATGAGATGAATTCATTGGGGATCCGCAATTTCGAATATGTCATTGTCGCGATCGGAGCAAATATCCAAGCAAGCACTCTGACAACGTTATTATTAAAAGAGATGGACATACCGAATATCTGGGTGAAGGCTCAAAATTATTATCATCATAAAGTGCTTGAAAAAATAGGCGCCGATCGGATCATCCATCCCGAAAAAGACATGGGAATTAGAATCGCGCAAAGCCTTTCTGACGAAAATGTTCTCGACTACATTGATTTATCTGAGGAATACAGTATCGTCGAATTGCTCGCTACGAAAAAACTGCATTTTAAATCTATACTTGATTTGAATGTGAGGGCAAAATACGGCTGCACCATTCTGGCCATTAAGCATAATGGTGAGATTAACGTTTCTCCCGCGCCGGAAGCGGTCATCCATGAACAAGACTGTCTTGTGCTGATGGGCCATAAAAGAGATATTAAACGTTTTGAAAACGAAGGGATGTAGACGAAGGTGACGTTTCAAAAGGAAACTGTGATCAAATGGGTTCGTTTTTCCCCGCCGCAAGTGCTAGCGATAGGTTTTTTCCTTACAATTATGATAGGTTCATTGATGCTAAAGCTGCCAATCGCGTCAAATGGGCCTTTAACGTGGATTGATGCTCTTTTTACGTCTGCTTCGGCGACTACAGTTACAGGGCTGGCTGTTGTTGATACCGGGACTGAATTTACTGTATTTGGCCAGATTGTCATCATGGCTCTGATCCAGATCGGCGGCCTTGGTTTTATGACATTCGCCGTGCTCATCGTCATTATGTTAGGGAAAAAAATCGGCCTGAAAGAAAGAATGCTCGTTCAAGAAGCGTTGAATCAATCAACAATCGGCGGAGTGATACGTCTCGTAAAAGTACTGTTTATGTTTTCAATCAGCATTGAATTGACAGCCTTTTTCCTTTTGTCTTTTCGTTTTGTACCTGAATACGGATGGGGATACGGCCTTTTTACCAGTTTATTTCACGCAGTATCCGCTTTTAACAACGCCGGGTTTTCTTTATGGCCGGATAATTTAATGGGTTTTGCAAATGATCCTGCGGTCAATATTATCATTACCTTCTTATTTATTACAGGAGGAATCGGGTTTACGGTTTTGTATGATATATGGACATATCGCCGGTTTAAGGCGTTTTCGCTTCATACTAAACTGATGCTTTCAGGCACCCTTTTATTAAACGTACTTGCAATGCTTGTGATTCTGACTCTTGAATACAGCAATCCAGGCACTCTCAGCTCTATGCATTTTACTGATAAGCTATGGGCCTCGTATTTTCAAGCTGTGACCCCTCGAACTGCCGGATTTAACTCTGTTGATTTCGGCAGCATGAGAGAGTGCACTCTTGTGTTCATTTTGCTTCTGATGTTTATCGGTGCCGGCAGCGGTTCTACAGCGAGCGGAATAAAACTGACTACCTTTATCGTTATCATGATGTCTGTTATCGCGTTTTTAAAAGGAAATAAAGATACCGTTATTTTCCGCCGTACCGTTAAACACGCCGTGATCATTAAATCCTTAGCTGTCAGCGTCATCAGTTTATTTATAGTGTTTATAGGCATTTTTGCCCTCACTATCACAGAACATGCTCCATTTCTTCAGATCGTATTTGAGACCTTTTCAGCTTTTGGTACAGTCGGGTTGTCTATGGGTCTGACCCCGGAATTGTCAACAGCCGGCAAATGTATCATCATTGTTATAATGTTTATTGGAAGAATCGGCCCTTTGACATTGGTTTTTTCATTCGCCAAAACTGAAAAATCAAATATCCGCTATCCTGACGGTGAAGTATTTACAGGATAACAGCAAAAAAGCTGGCGCGTCGGCGCCAGCTTTTTCATTCTGCATGTGAGTGGTTTTGTTTTTTTCCTGCTCAGCAATGATGTCGTTATCTTCCGCGTTGTCTCTTGTCACCTTTTGAGTGAGGATTGCGCCAACCGCCACAAGAATCATCACAGAATGTAGTACCCTTTTTCGTTCAGTTCAAGGTTATCTGCATTATAGAGCTCGATACAAAATAAAAAGAACGCCCGCAAAAAAGTGAAATAGGCCAATATCGTAAAGGCAGGCGTATTTCTTCTATTGCATATTTATTCCTCCGCTGGTGTATGAATATACAAACTGCTGTGAATTATTATACCGTATATTTCCTCCATTGGAACTAAAATTTAAAATATTGATTATCGCAGCCGATCCGCGCTTACGTTTCCTCACTCAATTGAATAGCTGAATCATCAACCCAGCCGACTAATTTATCATTGATTTGGAATTGGTACCAGACTGATTGGCCTTTTTGCTTTTTAGAGACTACCTTAATATTCTCCCCGACAAAATCCTGTACGGAAGATAGTTTGATAGATTTTGCATCTTTAGAAGGCTTCGACCAAACATCTTCAAACGCATTATCTTTAACTGAGCCGTTTAAATCTACTGATTTGATAGAAGGGTTTACTTGATCGAATTCATCCAAACCGTAATTCTCGACTATGCTGCTGATTTTGTCTGCATAATCAGGGTCTGTCGCATAACCGGATTTTTGGAGGGCAACGGCCGCTTTTTTATAATCTTTGGCCTCTAGTACAGGCTGATATTTCTTTTTGTTCCATGACGTGCCTCGGACAAATAATTTGGCGTGATCATTCATTGATTCAAAGAATGTGCGGTATTTCCGGAATTTTGCACGAATCGTTTTTCTTTCCCCTTTTTCAAATTCGTCCGTTTCCATGGTGACGTGCTTTCCTTTATAATCCCCTTTAATCCCAAACAGATTATTGGCCTCAGATGCAAGTTCGCTGTTTCCCCAGTTTGATTCCAAAATGGCCTGAGCGATTGTGATGCTGGGAAGCACGTGATATTTTTCATATAAAATTTGCGCATGACCTGAAAGACTGTCAATAAATACCTGCTTCTCATCAATTTCCTCAGGTTCTTTGGCTGTTTCGATAGGTTTTGATAAAGTTGTCACAAGAACAAACAACCCAAGAGCAGTCGCTGCAACGAAAAATACAGATATAAAGAGTTTAAGTTTTGATTTTTTTCGGGACATAAGAACCTTCCTTTAATTAAAAGATGACGAGTGTAAAAGAACGATACATTTAAGAATTTTACTTGCACTTCTAATATTTTTCAATTCCTTAGGGAAAAAGTTGCGGATACGCCAAACTTGTTCATACATTGCTGCATACGCATTTCAAGCGGTCGTATGAAAAAGAACAGTTATATTAGAATCGTTTTTGTTCTGTCTCCTGTTAGAGTACTAGTAGTCTGACGGAAACCGGAGGAGAATAGTTACAATAACCTAGTTTATTATGAAAATAAAATAAACCCTTTCTCGTTATGAGAAAGGGTTCTGCCCTAACATATATAGTTACTAAAAGTATCTCATGTATCGCTTTTTGTCAAACCCGGCTTGTTAAAATTTTTAAGCGCATCCCGATATTCCTTATCATGAATCACTTTATGATGAGTGAATCCGGCAACTTGCTGAAATACCTGTTTTGCATGTTTCTCACGTTTATCATGGGGTTTGTGAGCTAACTTGTGGCCCATGCCTGTAGCATTCATAAAGAACGATAAGCATACTAAAATCAAACTTAAAATAAAGGACACAAGAAAAAGATCGTGATAGGTGGCGATCAGCGCTTCATGCAATGATTGGGTTCCTTCTTGATCCACACCTGTATTCGATGTCAGGAGTCTGCCGGCAGAATCCTTTTTCGTAAAATAGCCTATCAATATTGGCACTCCCATATATACAAAGAGCCTCAAAAATTGAACAGTTGTCATTCTCTTTACAAGATCCGGAAGAGGGCCGCCTAAAGCAGTCCCATCAAACCCGCGGCAACTGTCAGTCCGGTTCCCGCTGCCAACATGATAAAAATGGCGGCAAACATATATAAAGACATTTGAGATTCTATATGAATCCATTGAAAATTAACAAAAACGAGAGTGAGAGAACCTATAATTCCGAGCATCCCCGGTCCGATTTTATCAAAAAAGAGAGCGCTTATCACAGCAGCAATGGCCACTCCGATCAAAAGGCTCATATTCAAAAGAAGCAGGTGTTCTCGTGAAATATCATACATCTCATGAAGCAGGCCCTGAAACGCCGAGAGGCTTACTGCAATAGCAATAGTCCCCGCAGCTATAATGAATAATCCAAGTACAGGCTTTGGAATCAGCATCATTTTAATTGAGATAAAAGGATTTTTCACTTTATACTCTACTATCAATAAGATCAGGAGAATAAAAATGCTTCCGCCAATACCTGCCCATACATAGCCTGATGAAAAGCCCCACTTGTGCAGATGAATGAATGTATAGGCTGCGGTGACAGAAAGACATCCGGTTAAAACGGCTCCAGTGATGTCAAATGATGACTTCTCCTTTTCCGTGCTTGCATGTTGTTCACCCTGCAGAAAGAAATAGCTTACAATCATTCCTATTAAAGAGAGAATGCCAAAGGTATAAAACAGCCATCTCCAATGGCCGTAGTTTAAGGCTATTGTTCCTAATATTGTTCCGGTAATAACCGAACCATAAAATCCGCCGATGAGAACTAATAATGCGTAGTTCCGACGATCCAGCTGAAATGACAAAACGAGCATAGGAATCATAATCATCAGCATGACGCCGGTAGCAGCTCCTTGTAAAAAACGGCCTGCCGCCAGCGATAAGATATCATTGGATAATGCAAATAGAAGCGCCCCTACTATAAAAACGGACAATGATGCCATATATATCGGCCGGGCGCCGAATCTTTTTCTCAGCAAGGGACCCATCGGTACAAATAAAGCAAAGGCCATATTTCCGATAATAATGGGATTTAGTGAAGCAAAGCTCCCCGTCACCACAGTCTTTTGAACAAGACTTTGAACTCCCGTCAATGCGGTGTTGGACATTAACCCCGGACCGACAGCTAAGACAGCAAGTAAAGAAATCACCCAGTAATGTTTCGTCTTCATGTTGTCATTCCTTTCTATAATGTCCTGATTAAATTGAAGAAAACGCGGACGGGCCTGACGATTGATTGTCCTTGTGCGTATCATTTTTATCAAAGCAAAAGAAGCTAATAGATGAAATAGGCCATTAGCTTTTTATTAATCCCTGCCCCATAGGTGCATCTATGACGAAGGATTTTATCATTTATTATTTCATTATAATATGTGAAAAAATGAGCATTAAACTCAGTCATTATTTCAAACTGCTTGGGATTTGTCAACGGCACTGGGTTTCAGCAAAAAAACAAAAGCTTCAAAAGCTTTTGCCAGACAATCATATTTATGGAGCCAAGGGGGCTCGAACCCCTGACCTCTACGCTTTTAGTTTTCTCCTTACATACTTTACTATAATTCCACATACTCTATAAACCTTGATATGACAGGCCTCAAAGACTCTTTCATCCTTTTTAATTCTTTGACGTAATTCTTTGTAATCTATATTTTTTAAAATTTTGTTGCCATTTTTATTTCTTCATTTGCCCCTCGTAAAATGACTCTGATACCTGACTGGGCAAAACGCCCACCCAGCTTCTAACATCGTGAAATGCGCTTCCAGCTTTTAGACAAAACAAAAAAACCCCCCATATTAAATGAGAGTCAACACAACATTATTCATAAAATTTACGCACATGCGGCAGCCATTGCTGCTCCACACACAACATCACATGCTACACCTGCAGGCGGGAATGCAAGAGTAACCACTCCACAGTAGTTAATACACGCTAATACTCCAAGCATCCCACAAGCAAAGGATTTTCCACTCCAACTGAATCCTTGGGTTGACATTTGACCTGGAGAGCTAACCGCATTATCTTTTCCAAACACTTTGAAATTACTATCATTTTTCTGGATGAGCACAGTAACATCATCTTGATGTTTAGAGTTATGAGGCACTTTCAAAACACTAAAATTAAAGAATTTTTTAGTTTCTTTGGCGTATCCTAGTGTATATGTAATGACATCGCCTTTTTCATTTTTATAAACACCGTAGACAAACTCTAAATCAGATTTCGTTCTATCTTTATCAATCTGAGCATTTTTGTAAAGTAAACTCTTATCTTTTAAGTCTACTTTTTTGTAACCCAAATCTTTGTATTTATCAATAGTATCTTTAAATTTGTCACTCTTCTCAGCTGCAAGTTGTTCTACTTCTTTAACACCCTTGTTACTCAATGTTTCTACATCAATGTTGTACACATCTTTAATCTCTTTTATTAGTTTCGCTTTGTCACTACCTTTTGAACATGTTTGACACTCTTGATCGCCACTGCCATTCTTGGTAGTTGCTGAAGCATTGAGTGGTAATAATGCCATTATTGCCACCGCTAAAATTAAAGCTAACTTTTTCCTCATATTTCTTTCTCCTTTGAATTTATTTAAAAACACGCCGAAGCGTATTTTTATCCTTTTTTATCTTCACCTTCCCAGATATCCCCAAATCTTCCGTATAAAAATTTAAGAATTAAACCCAAGATAATACCAAATAAAAGGAAAAGCACTGCATATATCAAGAAATCTGTAGTCATCATTTGTTTTCCTTTCATTGATCCAACAACGAATTGAACTACAATAAAAATAAGAGCCATTCCAGTTGTCGTAAAGGGTAAGCGTTTTACCCAACCATTATAATTTTTCTTCATTTTTTCAACTGTTAGCTTTTTAGTTGCCATCTGAATCACTCCCCTCATAAAAATCCTATCATAAATAATTTTTCCAAAGGGTAATCTTTTCGAATCATTTCACTTTAAAAATTAGTAAAAATGGTGAGTAAAAGATCAAGAAGAAAAGGGTCATTTGTCTTGGCTTTTCTTCTGATCTTTTGCTTGATTGGTTGAGACCGTGGATAACGGCTGGACAAGTTGTCTGCCTGAATTTGCTTGTGAAAAAAATAAACAAACTCAAGCAGGCGACTGATTAACTTGATTGTATATCAACTTGCGGTATCCGTGTGTATCACCCTATTTGCCGTTGGTTATTCCCCAAACAAGCCTACTGTGTCAAGTGTCCCTAACAGGTTCAGAAAATCCAACTTTGGATCCTTCTACTTGTGGCTTGTCCTACATAGTCAGTACAGCACTTGACTATGGTGTAGACAACAAGATGATCAAAACCAATGTAGCTAAAAAAGTAATACTTCCTAAAGAACCTAAACGCAAGAGAATTGATGTTTGGGATTTAGAGCAAGCTAACCAATTCCTTGAAACATCTAAAGAGGATGAACAAAACAGGTATCATTTGGCTTATGCTATCGCTATTATCTGTGGAATGCGTCAGGGAGAAATACTAGGGCTTACCTGGAAAGATGTTGACCTAGAAGAGAACCTTCTTTTTTTGTTGAACAAACATTGTCTCATGACGGTAAGGAAATTCTCGATGATACTAAGACTAAAAAAAGTAGACGAACAATTGAATTTAGTGAATCATTAGTAGATCAATTTAGAGAACAAAAAAAGGTTATTGAGAGCGAGAAAGAAAAGTTTGGGGACGATTACCAAGATCAGGACTTAGTAATATGCACAGAGCTTGGTAACCTAATCAATGCACGAAACGTTCCTAGAAAGCAAGCTAAATGGAAAGAAACCAACTTTGAATGATCTGAAAAGGAAGACAGGAAAGAAAGAAGAGGATATCCGTGCAGCTGTGAAGTATGTTTAAGCTTATTACTTTATTACTTATTATTTCTAGTTAATTCTTTAAAAGGAATTAGATGATTCGATTTAGACCAAATTTCTAAGTTAATGTTAATACTACAATACGGTTGCCTAAGAGCAACCGCAATTCTACTATCGACCCGTTAGCTTAAACATAAAAAGCACCTGTTTTCAGGTGCCCCAAACAACTATGATATTCTCCTCAATCTATTCGCGCCGAATCCACTGCTTTGGTATGTTTTGACGAGATCGCCCAATCGTACCGAAAAGCCCAAGATGCCGCTGCCCCTGTTCGTTCCACGCGGTACATCATACCACTCTCCGCTTAATTCCACCGCCCCACTCCAATCGTAACTCACTTCCCCTTCTAACACATTGGTCCAATTATGACCACTGCCGTTGTCGCTTAATCCTACCCACCAGATCTTATTGTTATCAAGATGCCGGATGTAGTAAATGCCTCCATCGTCGCCTCGCCAGGTTCCTGTCAAATCGTACGCAGGTTGCCTCCAATGAGTTAGTATAGGTACCTGATTGTAGTACATAAGTAGCACTCCTCTATTGGAATTTTTATTCGTTACAGCATAAGTCCACAACAAACAGCTAGCTTTACCATCGAAGTCGTTGCCATGTAGTCGCGCCAATTCCACCGGCTACCTTGGTCAACCGGTCTCCACTACGGGCGACGACCAAGGTGCCGCTGCCCCTGTTCGTTCCACGCGGTACATCGGCCCAATTGCCAGAGATTACTTCTGATCCAGTCTCATCAAACATCCGCATTCCATGAAACACGTGTGTCCAGTGTTGCCCCCTGCCGTTGTCGCTAAAGCCTGCCCACCAGACATGGGGGTCATCATGCCGGATGTAGTACACGCCTCCATCGTTGCCTCGCCAGATTCCTGTCATATCCGTTTCCTGCCGAGTCGCTTGTGCATCAACAAAAGACTCCCGATCATGCATATGCCTCCAATGAGTTAGCATAGGAACCTGATTGTAGTACATAATTAGCACTCCTCTATTGGATTTTTTTGGTTTTATCACAACATAACATATGCCAAAACAAAACAATTGAACCTAGGGATTAGAAATCTCAATGATCTGATTCGAATAGTAGGTATAATGACACACATCGAATTGATCATTCCGCCCTTTTGAACCACATTACATTCTGCTTCTTCTTTTTCCCATGGTAAAATCTTGTTGAAGTTTTTAAATGAAAGGATATGAACATGAAAGTATTTGAAGCCAAATCACTGCTTTCCGAAGCTGATAAACGTGCAAAAGAATACAAAGAATTAAGAAGTCAGATGATCAATCTAAAGAAGGCCTTTAAAGCCGTAGCTGATTTAGATGACAGTGAGTTTTCCGGAAAAGGTGCAGATAACATCAAAGCATTTTATAAAGATCACGCGGGTGTGGCTAATCAATGGATTGATTTAGTTGACATGAAGATTGCGTTTTTATCAAGTATTTCTGGCGTTTTAGAGGACGCCAGCTTATCCGATGCCTACGTGGAGGAATCTTTCTTAGAACATGAACTGTCTAACGCCTATACGAAATCTAAATCCATCATGTCTGAACAGAAAGAAGCCATGAAAGACATATTGAATGATATTGACGATATCCTCCCGCTTGATCTGTTTTCAACAGAAGACTTCAAAGACGAACTCGCCGATGCGAATGATAAGCGAAAAAAAACAGTCCAAAAACTAGGCACTGTAGACGAAGCGCTTATGACAGAATATGCCCAGTCGGAAACCAACGAGCAATTTATCAAGTCGGACTTTCAAAAGTTAGAGGAATCCACAGGTAAAGGAAAAAATGCTACGCCAATTCACTATAATGCCAAAGCATACCGTGAAAGTGACATACATAAGAAAAAGGGCGAAATTGAAAAGCGCACTGAAGCCTATTTAGCCATCAAAAAAGAAGAAGCAAAAGAACGTGAAATCAAGGACCTGAAGAAGAAACTTGCAGATGGTGTGACAGACCCGGATGAATATTTAGAAATTGCCAAGAAGATCGGATATGAGAACCTTACATCCGCTCAGAAGCAGTACGTCCTCCAGCTTGAACAACTAAAACAATCAGTGGAAGTTGTTGAGACGACTTGGGATGCTGTTAAAGGAGTTGGTGTTGGCCTTTATGATGTTGGTAAAGACACGGTAACAGGCGTCAAAGATTTAGCTGTCGGCGCATGGGAATTCTCTCAGCTCTCCGATGAACAAAAATTAGCCAAAACCATTTCAACAGTATTAAACACGCCCTCTTATGCAAAAATCATATGGACAAACATAGCCGATTCGTGGAATGATAAAATGGTTAACGGAGATGCGTATTCAAGATCACATTACATTACCTATGCGGTCGGAAGCCTTGTTGGACTAAAAGGGGCTGGCTCTGCTGTAAAGGTTACAGGAAAACTGGGTAAAGCAGGCGCTGCGAAGGTCGATAAAGTGCTCGAAGCTGGAGAAAAAGCTACTACTAAACACGTTAAAACAGGGATCAAAAAAGGAAAAGACTTTATCAGTTCTTTATCTAAAAATAATTATGAACCTTCACTTGTTGGAATAGCTCATGACATCGATAATACGTATAACGCAAAAAATACCCCTCTATTAAAAAGTATTATTGAAGATAAAAAAGAGAGTGTTCTCAGGAAATCTGGGACTTCTAACAACTATGGTGTAGATAATATGAAACAGGGTGATAGTACCCCTCTCGCACCTGGTGGAGGATTAGCTGCTCATGAAGCAAAAGGCGGGCACCTTATCGAAAGACATGTTGGGAAGACTGACGAGGAATTATTTCAACGATTAATAAAAGACACAAAAATTTCTGGATCTTCTTCATTTAAAGATAGAGCTACTGCAGAAAAGGTCGCAAGTTTAGTTTTGAGTGATCCAAAAAACATTAGTAAAATAAAAAAATGGCTCTCTAATTCTAATAGTAGACCTACTCTTCCTTTAAGATACAAAGGTGATGGAGAAGTTCTCGGAAGAAGGGTAGACCAAGACTCAAATGTTGCTAAGGATGTTACCAACGCCACAATAGTATTGAAAAAGAGTAAAAATGGAGAGTTTATTTTAACTGGTTATCCTACAAAATAAAAGGAGTTTTGAATAACAATGTACGATAATTATGATATTCTGGAAGAATTAAGTGATTTTTTAGAAGGAACATTTCATCAGGATATGGATTCACCAGAACAAGCTCTGGAAGAATTTATAGCTGAATCAAGTAAAGAATGCTTAGTTTTCACAATAAAATTTTGTGAAGAATTTTTAAATAAAGACATACCTGATCAAGAAAAAGAGAGCTTTATAAAATCAAACTCGGAGATTTATTTTCCGGCAATCGGTTTAACTCCTTTACAATGGTTGAAAAAAGTAATAACAGAAATAAAAGAGGCTATTTGAAAAGATGGAAAGCCTGGCGGATTAGGCGATCGAACTATTCTTGATGTATTTCAAACGTTACAGGCAATGTTCAAGACTGCTACAGAAGAATGGAAACTCATTAAAGACAATCCTATGGAGGGGTTAAGTCAGCCACATGTGGAACCAAAAGAAATGCAGTATTTTCAGACAGATGAAGCTGAAGAATGTATCCGAGTTTTATATGAGATTGATATTAAATGGCGTTTGTACTTTCTAGGTGCTATGATTGGTGGTTTACGGCGTGGTGAAGGGCTTGCCTTTCAGTGGCATTTAGATGTCGATTGGGATAGAGGTGGCTTCTATGTAAATCGCTCAATTTCTAAAACAGTCAACGGGCAGCCGCTTGTAAAAGCTCCTAAATCTCGCAGCTCAAAACGTTTTGTTAAAATGCCGGATTTCTATATGGATGAATTAGCAAAGTATTATCGCATATGGAAGAAAGAAAAGCTTATGCTCGGGGGTGCCTGGGAAGGTGGGGACAACCAATACATTTTTCACAGTGGCACTGGAAAACCCTATTACTATACCACCCCTACTGCAAAGTGGGCGAAAATATGAGTGCAATTCAAAAACGTGCTGGTCACGCGAGCAGACGCATAACATCTGATATTTACGGTCACGTTACCAAAAAACTTGAAAATGAGACAGCTCAATATTTAGATCAATTTAACCCGAAATTTATGGTGAAAAGCAACTAAATGACCTCAAAATAAAATTTTGGTCTCCAAATTGTCCCCAATTGCTTATTTGGGTTATTAGCTCTATTCCTGACAAACAAAAAAACCCTTATAGAATAAGGGTTTGAAGGTATGGAGCCAAGGGGGCTCGAACCCCTGACCTCTACGCTGCCAGCGTAGCGCTCTCCCAGCTGAGCTATGGCCCCGTGTTGTAACGTCATGTTTTATTATAGAAGATTTTTTTTTGAAACACAAGTTGTTTTTTTCTTTTTAGAGGAACTTTTTTATTTGATTTTCGTACGTATAGCAGACGAGGTGACTGTTATGGAAAAGAGAAGTAAGAAAAAAGAAGCGAGTGGTTTGATTATGCTGATTTATTTCAAATGTTGTTTTATGGAATTAGATTTATGATAAGGAAGATATTTTTATTGCTGCATCATTCTTAAATTATTGATTCCTAAATAAAAAATAAGACCTGCTCAGAGGTCTTATTTTTATTTTAGAAAAAGATCATCAGCAACACAATGCCGAGAATGATTCTGTAGATCGCGAATGGAACAAGCTTGATTTTGTTAATGAGCCGTAAGAAAAAACGGACGACGAACAGAGCCACGATGAACGCACTGATAAAGCCGACGGAAAAAAACGGCAGAAGATCAGCGTTTAAGCTGTCCCAGTTTTTCACAAGCGTTAAAGTGCTTGCGCCCATCATGATCGGAATCGCCATAATGAAAGTGAAGTCGGCGGCGGCTCGGTGATTTAAACCGAGAATGACACCTCCGGCGATTGTTGAGCCTGAACGGGAAAAGCCCGGCCATAATGCGAGACATTGAAATAATCCGGCTCCGATCGCTTGTTTATATGTGATTCGGTCCACCGTTTCCGTTGTTTCTTTTCTTTTGTTCATAAAGTCGGCCGCAAGCATCAATATGGCACCGGCGATTAAACCGAATGCTACGGTTTTGACGGAAAACAAATATTGATCAATGTAATCTTCGAACAAAAAGCCGAGGATTGTGGCAGGAACAAGACCTACTGCAATTTGGGCAATGCTCAGTTTGTGCCCTTTCGTTTGATCGCTTGTGATGTTTTTTTTCATTCCCAGCAAATTCAGAATACGGTCTTTAAAAACAATGGCTACGGCCAGAATTGAACCGAGCTGGATGACCACTTTAAATGTGTTTGCCGCTTCAGGCGTCATGAGGCTCTTAGATTTGAGCCAGATGTCATCGACTATGATCATATGTCCCGTAGAAGAAACCGGCGCGTACTCTGTTAACCCCTCTACTATCCCTAAAACAGCTGCTACAAAAATCTCCCATAGAGTCATGATTTTCTTCCCTTCATCAGACATTTATTTTTGGCAAAACTGAAGCTTTCCATTAATGGAAAGCCCGTCTTCTATAAGTATCGGCCATGCCTACTTTTTATGACCTGCAGCACGTCCATTTTTTTCTTCACCGTATAAATTGGAGCGCATTTTAAACCAGTCAAATAAATGGGTTGTTATCACTTTAACCACGGCATAGCCGGGTATTGCCAGAATAATTCCGACAACGCCGAAAAGCTTGCCTGCGGTTAAGAGAACGAAAATGATAGTGATGGGATGAATATGAAGGTTTTTCCCCATAATTTGCGGAGAAATCAGTTTCCCTTCAATCAGCTGGACGATTGTCCACACAATCACAAGCTTCAGCAGCATAAGAGGCGATGTGACAAGCGCAATGATAATGGCGGGTGTAATCGCGATTGTCGGGCCCAAATACGGAACAATGCTTGTACATGCGGCGATGATCGCAAGCAAAGATGCATAATCTAGACCGATAATCAGATAACCGATAAACAGCAAAAATCCGATGCAGAAGCTGACGATAATCTGGCCTCTGATATAGGAACTTAAACGGTGGTTCATTTCGCTTAATACAGTGAATGTCTGTTCTTTTAAGCGAGTCGGCACAAATTTTAATATGTAAACCGGCAATTTCTTTCCGTCTTTTAACAGATAGAAAAGAATAAATGGCACCGTTATGATAGAAATCACGATCTCGGTAATCGCGCCGATAAAATTCCCCACGCCTGTAAATGTGCTGTTCACAATTGTTGCCGCCTGATCTGATACTTTGTTGGCCAGATCTGAAATATTAATATTCATCGTCTGCTGCGCCTGATTGACAAAATCACTGCCGATCAGCTGTGCGGTCTGATCCTCTACAATATCCACATATCTTGGCAGATTATCAATCAAACTCATGATCTGCTCTTTCAAAAATGGAATGATTGACACGATGGTGATAGTAATCAGTCCGATAATTAAGATATATAGCAGCAAAATGGAATAAATCCTTTTTACTTTTCTCCGTTCAAGGAAATCGACTATAGGATTTAGCAGATAAAAGACAATGCCCGTTAAAATAATTGGCAGTGATATAGTTTTGAGCAGAACGATAATTGGAGTAAAGATAAATGATGTTTTGGTAAAAACCAGTATATTTAAGCCGATGAGCAGCAAAACAAGTAAAAATAAGACAAATTTATTATCTAAGAAGAATCGCTTGAATCTGCCGCTCCATGTTTGCAACGTTTCCACTGTCGTTCCTCCGTCATACATATTTTATTTAAATTGTACACTATCGGTCATATAATGAAAAATGAAAACCGCTTAAGAATTGGATTTTTCTGTTGTTCATGCAACTGACACTGGTAGTATTGCCGCGGTCCATCCCGATATAGCTTAGATTTTCAGATAAAATAAAAAATGCTTGAGCCGCCAAAGCTCGCCGTTTTCGCTTTCATATTTGTTTCCGCCTCTCTTTATCCCTTTTCTCAGAAAAAACAGCTATAATTAAAGATATCTTGTATAAAAAGGAGCAATCATTATGATTCGATTTGCAATTGTAGGAACTAATTGGATTACGGAACGTTTTCTCCAATCCGCGTCTGATATTCAAGATTTTCAGTTAACTGCTGTTTATTCAAGATCAGATGAACGCGCTGCTGAATTTGCAAAAACGCACGGCGCCGCCCATTCTTTCTCAAACCTTCAGGAAATGGCGGCGAGCGACTGCTTTGACGCCGTATACATCGCCAGCCCGAATGCTTATCATAAAGAACAGGCCATTCTCTTTATGAACCACGGCAAGCATGTATTGTGCGAAAAACCGCTTGCTTCAAACGCCAAAGATGCTGCCGATATGATTTCAGCGGCTAAGGCAAATGAGGTTGTCTTAATGGAAGCCATGAAGACAACCTTTCTCCCTAATTTCGTCAATATACAAAACCACATACATAAAATCGGGGAGGTCCGCAGATTTACCGCAAGCTACTGCCAATACTCTTCCCGATATGATGCTTTTAGAAACGGCACCGTGCTTAATGCGTTTAAGCCTGAATTGTCCAATGGTTCATTAATGGATATAGGAGTGTATTGTATATATCCCGCGGTTGTATTGTTCGGCGAACCAAAGGAAGTCAAAGCGAGCGGATACCTCTTATCATCCGGCGTTGATGGAGAGGGAACGGTTATTCTGTCGTATGACGGGTTGGAAGCCGTTCTGATGCATTCTAAGATTGCTACATCTTATGCCCCTGCGGAAATTCAAGGAGAAGACGGAACCATAATATTAGATACCGTTCACCGGCCTGAAAAGGTTGAAATTCGATACCGTGACGGACGTGTTGAGGACATATCAGTTGCCGACGATAAACCTGCCATGTTTTATGAAGCTGTCGAATTCATCACATTAATCAAAGAACAACAGCTTGAATCTGCCGGAAATACATTCGACCGCTCGTTGATGACCTTAAACATTATGGATGAAGCCAGAAAACAAATCGGTGTGGTTTTTCCAGCTGATCATTAAAAAATCCGCCGCGGCTGTTGGCCGTCGGCGGATTTTCTTACATTATTCACCCGCTAAAATGTCAGCAAACGCTTTTGCGTACTGCGGAAGGTCGGGCGGGCGGCGGCTTGAAACGAGATGTCCGTCTACAACAACCGCTTCATCAAACCATTCAGCCCCTGCATTTGTCATATCATCCTTAATGCCCGGTGTGCTTGTTACTTTTTTACCTGACAATATTCCCGAGGAAATAAGCACCCAGCCTGCATGACAAATCTGGCCGATTGGTTTTTCTTTTTTATTCATCGTGCGAATGATCTCCAAAACCTCCGGATATCTTCTGAGTTTATCAGGAGCCCAGCCGCCTGGAACAAGCACCGCATCGTATTCATTCACGTTAATGCTTTTGAAATCATAATCGGAAACAGCCGGAACACCGTATTTCCCTTTATATTGATGGTTCGCCTTTTCTCCTGCCAAATGGACGATTGCCCCTTCTTCTCTCAGCCGGTAAACAGGATACCAAAGCTCTAAATCTTCAAAATCATCACTGACGAAAGCGATGACCTTTTTCCCTTCAAGTCTCATATAGACAGCTCCTTTCTTTCCCTCAGTGTACGACATGATTCGCGGTTAAGGAAATAAAAGCTCTCACACTGTTTGGGACGGCGCCTGTCTTTTAAACAGAACTTCCCGTTCATATTGCTTTACTTCTTTCAGCCATGCCTCTTTTACCGGAACACCCATTTCTTCGCAGTAGTAATCCCAGATGGCGCCGAATGGGTACGTTTTGAACTCTTCGAATAAAGCCAGCCTTTCTGTGAAGCGCCCTTCTTCTTGTAATTGTTTTAAATGTCCGTTCGGCACAAGCATTGCATACAATAACGCTTTAATCATATTGCGCGTCCCGATTGTCCAAGCGGCGACTCGGTTAATGCTGGCATCAAAGAAATCGAGGCCGATCATGACGTTATCCAATGCCTCATTACGGACTATTTCAAGGGCAATTTCACGCAGTTCATCGTCTAACGTGATGACATGGTCACTATCCCAGCGAACCGGGCGCGAGACGTGCAGGGCGAGCTTGTCACTGTAAAGCAGCATTGCTGAGATTTTGTTTGACACCGCTTCTGTCGGATGAAAGTGGCCAGTATCGAGTAAGCACAGCTTATTATTTTTAAGCGCGTAGCCGAGATAAAATTCATGTGAGCCGACGACAAATGACTCTGAACCCAATCCGAATAATTTGCTCTCTACAGAGTCGAGATTGTGTTTCTCACTGATGTTTTCCTTGAAGATTCGATCTAATGACTCTTTTAATCTTTTTCTCGGTGTCAGCCTGTCGCTTGGGATGTCTTTATAGCCGTCCGGTATCCAGATGTTCGTTAAACAAGGCGTTCCTAATTCTTTTCCAAAATACTCACCGATACGTCGGCACGCTATGCAGTGATTGATCCAAAATTCCCTGATCTCTATATCAGGGTGGGAGAGTGTAAGACCGTCGGCCGCTTTGGGGTGTGAAAACAATGTCGGATTAAAATCTAATCCAAGGCCGCGATCTTTTGCCCATCTCACCCATTTTTCAAAATGGCGGGGCAGCAGTTCATCACGTTCGACAGCTTCCCCACTTGTTTCTGCATAAATGGCATGCAAGTTGACACGGTGTTTTCCCGGAATAAGAGAGAGTGCTTTCTCTAAATCTCTTCTTAATTCTTCAGGGGTATGCGCTTTTCCGGGGTGGTTTCCCGTCACGTCAATACCTCCGGAAAGTTCGCTCTTATTCGGTTCAAACCCTTCGATGTCATCACCCTGCCAGCAATGGATTGAAATCGGGACTTGTTTTATTTTCTCTAAAACTTGTTCTACATTTATTCCCCATTTTTCGTATTCTTGTTTTGCTCTTTCAAAGTTTTCATTACTTGTCATCTCGGCTTCAATCCTTTCTCTGAATAAAGATTACGACAAATGAAATACTTCCTGTAAGTCTTTTGAAACCGGGCTGTGGTCAGGATTTGTTTTCATTAATGGCGACATTGATTTCCACCATTTTTGACAAATCTCCGTTTCCGCCATCTTGCTCCACTTCTCTTCACTCTCTATTTCTAAATAAGCAAATAAACAGCCTGTTTGTTCGTCTAGAAAAATAGAATAGTTATGTGCGCCATGAGCTTTCAGCGCTTCTGCCATCTCTGGCCAAATTTCGTCGTGACGTTTCTTGTATTCCTGATACTTATTTTGATGAACAAACATAACGCCTGCTTTTCTTTTCAAGATCATCACCGCTTTCATTATCTGAATTAACAGCGCTTACAAAACTGTCCGCTTAAATAATTGAATCATAGAATCCCGGTCTGTTTCCTGCGGAGTGAAGGCTTTGATGTCAAATGAGTTCTTTACCAACAGGCGTGCTTGTTTTAGGTCCTGTATTTCTTTTGATGCAATCATTTGCATGAGCAGGTTTCCGATTGCCGTGGCTTCCGCCGGTCCGGCGTATACCGTTTTACCGCACATATCGGCTGTTAGCTGGTTTAGCAGATCATTGTGAGCGCCGCCGCCGACAATGTGAAGCTGCTGAATGGGTCTCTCTGTGATTTGTTCTAAGTCCTTGATGGCAATTGCATAAATGATGGCCAGATTGGTGTAGATGCAGCAGGCCAATTCACCTGCTGTGTGAGGAATCTTTTGGTGCGTTTCCCGACAATAATCCTGTATTTCCTTTATCATGTTATCAGGATGTAGGAAACGATCATCGTTGAAGTTAACAAATTGCTGGAATGGCTCTGTTTTTTGTGCTTCTTCTACTAATTGTGCAAAACTGTAATCTTCTTTTAATTGTTTTCTTATTTCTTGCAACACCCACATACCGATAATATTTTTTAAGAATCGAATGGTCTTAAAAGCGCCCCATTCATTTGTATAGTTGTTATACATAGCCAGATCAGTGAGAATGGGCGTAGCATTTTCCACACCGATTAACGACCACGTCCCGCTGCTGATATAGGCCCACTCATCACTTTCAGCGGGCGCCGCGATGACCGCTGAGGCGGTGTCATGGGAGGCTACGGTTATCACTTTGCATATCGGCAGATCAAAGGCGGGAAATCGCTCGTTTTTCAGCATGCCGAGTTCCTGTCCCGGTTCTATCAACGGTGCGAATTGCTCCTTCTTTACGGATATCGCATCAAGCAAGTCTTTATCAAATGTTCTTTTTGAGGCATGTAAGAGCTGCATGGTAGAAGCGTTGGTTGCTTCTGTTACACCGTTGCCGGTTAAGCAATAGCCTAAATAATCAGGCACCATTAAAATTCGGTCTGTTTTTTCCAAAACTGCATGGTCCTCTTCATATAACTGATAGATCGTGTTGAAGGGTAAAAATTGTATGCCTGTTTTCTGATAAATGGTTTCTTTGGAAATGGCAACAGTCAGTTTGTCAATCGTGCGTTCTGTTCTTTTGTCCCGATATGAGACAACTTCTCGTAAGCGCTTTCCTTTTTGGTCTAATAAAACATAATCTACCGCCCACGTATCAATGCCGAGGGTACAGTGCTCATAGCCAAGAGATTTGACTTTTTCCAGACCCTTTATGGTTTGCTCCAATAGATGGTCAATATCCCAGCAGCAAACCCCGTTATGAGTCGTAAATCCGTTTGCAAATCTGTGAATTTCCTTTGTTAATAATTTGCTATTTTTTATTTCTCCTATCATTACTCTTCCACTCGACGCCCCTATATCTACCGCGGCATAGACCATCTGCTCTCCACTCTCCTTCAGAGAATCGGCCATTCATTTCTTTTTTTATGATTATCTTATTATACAAACAAAAACATTTCAACAGTATATTCTTTCTTTGTTTTTGTTTTACAGGAAATAAAAAGACAAACAAGCAAACGTTTGTCTTTTTATGATGATGGGTGTACGGTTGTCACTTTTACTTTTTTCTCTTCAAGCGCTTTCATGTATTCCGGATTGATCTTGGAATCGGTGATGATCCGGCTGATGTCATGAATACGCGCAATATGAGAAAATTCACGGCTGCCGAATTTACTTGAATCCGCCATCAGGATTGTCTGGTCTGACCGTTCAATCATCCGTTTCTTTAACAGCGCCTGCCATTCATTTGAGTCGCTCAATCCGCCGTTTATATCAAAGCCTTTACAGGAAAGAAATGTTTTGTTTACATGATAGGTCTCAAGGGAACGTTCCGCTAAAGGTCCGACATATGATAAGGATTCAGACAGCAAAAATCCTCCCGTCGATATCACTTCAATTTTGTCTTTTTGACTGAGTTCAATCGCCGCTTTCATTGAATTCGTAATGACGGTCAGCTGAATATCGGGAAGTATTTTTGCCATGTACCACGCGGTTGTGCTTGCATCAAGAATGATTCGGTCTCCGCTTTCCACATATTCAGCGGCTTCACGTGCGATTGCTTTCTTTTCCGATACATTTGTGATTTCCCGTTCAGAAAAGTGAACCTCCGACTCCTGCTGCTGAATACTGACCGCACCCCCATGACTGCGGCTCAGCTTGTTTTCTTTTTCGAGTTTTTCAAGATCGCGCCGAATGGTTTCTTCGGTTACAGTGAATATATCACTCAATTCAGATACGCGTATGCTTGAACGTAAATTGACTAATTCGACTATTTTTTGGTGTCGTTCGGCTACTAGCATCAGCAACGCCCTTCCTCTATTCTACGTTGTGCACAGTTTCATTCTGTGTTTTTGTCTTTATATCTTAGCATATTTTTTCCTTGGTTCATTACCGTATTTTGTTAGCGTGTGAACGCCGCCGGAACGCCGCCGTCTACCGTAATCATGCAGCCCGTCGTTTTTTCCGCTTTAGAGGATGCTAAAAAAGCGATTGATTCCGCAATATCTTTTGGATAGATATTGACTAACAGGGTTGTGCGTTTTCGGTAATGCTCCTCTAATTGATCTGGTTCAATGCCATACGCCGCAGCCCGTTCTTCCCGCCAACTCGACCCCCAGATCGCCGATCCTTGCAATACGGCGTCAGGCAAAACCGAGTTGACCCGAATGCCATGTTCGCCTCCTTCAGCAGCGATACATCTTGCCAAATGCGTTTCAAGCGCTTTAACCGAGCTGTAGGCGGCTGCGTTTTTCCCTGCGTACACAGAATTTTTTGATCCGACAAAGACCATATTTCCGCCGGCATTCTGCTGCTTCATTTGTTTGAACGCTTCACGGGCCACTAAGAAGTAGCCTGTTCCCAATACATTAATATTGAGATTCCATTCTTTTAACGTGGTTTCTTCAAGCGGACTTGAAGTGGCCAAACCTGCATTATTAACAATAATATCAACACCGCCGTATGTAAGCGCGGTTTGTTCGAAAGCCTGCTGTACCTCTTCTTCCTTTGTAACATCCATCTTCACGGCTATTGCACGGCCTTCTCCGTATGTTTTGTTTATTTCCCCGGCAATTCTTTGAGCGCCCTCAACATTAAGATCAGCTACCACAACGTGCGCGCCTTCCGAAACGAAACGGCGGCAGGCAGCACTTCCGATTCCGCCTGCACCTCCCGTAACAAACGCCACTTTTCGTGAAAACTCAGCTTCTGCCGGTGCCAGAGTGAGTTTGTAAAGCTCAAGCGGCCAGTATTCGATATTGTAAGATTCATTTTCACTTAAAGAAACAAAACGGCCCAAAGCGGAAGAACCTTTCATCACCGCAATCGCCCGATGGTATAATGCGCCGCTCACTTTGGACATTTCCAGGCTTTTCCCTGTGTTTATCATACCAATGCCCGGAATTAATATGACTCTGGGCGCTGATTCAAAGCACTGGTCACCTTCCTGTTTATTGCGTTCGACATAATCTTTATATTCTGATTTAAAACGTGTGATGCCTGCTTTCACGTTTTTCAATAGTGCATCAATGTCTTGTTCTTGCGGATTCCAGTCAACATACAATGGAACGCGCTTTGTATGAACGAGGTGGTCCGGGCAGGCTGCGCCGGTTTGTGAAAGCTCGGGTGCTTTTACACTGTTTACAAATTGCAGAACATCGTCTGCGTCATCGTATGAGAGTATCATTTTCTTTTCACTGCTTACCGCGCCGCGGATGACAGGCATGATCTTCGCTAAGATTTGTCTGCGTTCTTCGGCCTGGAGAGACTCGTACCTTTCGCCTCCAAAAGCGTTTTTTTCTTCAATTCGTTTGTTGATGTACCTCTCTGCTTCGTTAATAATGGAAATGGTTTTTTCATAGCTCTCTGCTGACGTATTTCCCCATGTGACTAGGCCGTGTTTTTCCATTAAAACCAGCTCAGCGTGCGGGTTGTTTGCCACACCTTCGGCGATCATTTTTGACAAGGTGAACCCGGGGCGGACATATGGAACCCACACAAAACGGTTTCCGTATATGTCTTCGGCGATTTGTTTTCCATTATCTGCGCAGCAAATGCTGATGATGGCGTCTGGGTGTGTGTGGTCAATATGTTGATAAGGCAGGAATGCGTGCAGCAGCGTTTCAATAGACGGTCGGGGATGTTTGCTGTCTATCATACAATGAGCCAAGTACTCTACCATTTCCTCATCCGTCATTTCTTCTCTTTCGATTAATGGACGTATGTCTTCCAGTTTTAAGCCGGTAAAGTTATGCGCTTTCATTGTTGCCAAGTCTGAACCGCTGCCCTTTACCCACATGACTTCAATATCTCGGCCTCTAAAATCCTTCTCATAGGTTTTCATAGACGTGTTCCCGCCGCCCCAGTTGCATACAGCGCGGTCTGAGCCGATCAGATTAGAACGGTACACCAATTCTTCGGCTCCCTGCGGCAATCGGTCAGCCTTTTGTTCTTCCCATAAATGCTTCACCATTTTTGTTAACCTCCGTTTCTCTGTTTTTGTTTCTCATTTTATTATATATAACTTTTGTTTATTTTTGAATATTTTTATTTTTTGTTTTTATAAAAAAGAAAGCAGCATGTCACCATGCCGCTCTCTTGTTAGGTTAAGATTCAATTTTAAATTTTTTCGTAATCTCTTGCAGTTCTTCGGCCATGTTGGCGAGAGTTTCGGCAGATGAGCTGATCTCTTCCATTGAGGCAAGCTGTTCTTCGGCTGAGGCCGCGATGTCCTGTATGCTTGCCGTGCTTTCTTTTGCAACCGCTGAGATGTCGTCTACAGCTGTTGACACTTCTTGTGATCCGGCTGACAGCTGTTCAACCGTTGCATTCATATTTTGCAATTCACCGGAAATTTGTGTCGTCATATCAAAGATTTTTTTGAAACTTGCTGCTGTTTGATCTGTAATGTTCAAGCCTTCTTTGACTTCATGATTGACTGATTGGAACATGGACAGCGATGTGCTGATTTCTCTTACAATCTCTTGGATAAGCGCTTCGATTTCCTTGGCTGAGCCTGCTGATTGGACCGCCAGTTTTCTTACTTCTTCCGCCACCACTGAGAAGCCGCGGCCGTATTCTCCGGCACGGGCCGCTTCGATAGCCGCATTTAGCGCCAGCAGATTTGTTTGATCTGCTATACCGTTAATCACATTTAAAATACTTGTGATGTCTTTTGATTTTATCTCCAGCCCTTTTACCACGGCCTCCGCTTTCTGAACGGATTGATCTATCGTTTTCATTTGGCCGACTGTGTGCTCCACTAATGATTCTCCGCTTCCTGCCGTTTCAGAGGATTGAATGGAGGTCTCAGTAATTTTAGCGGAAGCTCGGGCAACTTCGGCGATGCCTGCATTCATTTCAGAAAGGTGTTCTGAGCTTGCTTCCATTTTCTCGCTTTGCGCTTCGTTTCCATTTGAAAACCGCTCGATAGCCAGTGTAATATGTTCGGTCGCCTTGCTTGTTTGTTCGGCGCTGGCCGTCAGTTCTTCTGATGAGGAGGCGACATTTTCAACTGATGTTTGAATGACGCCGATCACAGAACGCAGTGATGCAGACATTTCGTTAAAGCTTTCACTGAGCTGGCCCAATTCGTTTTTCGATCGAATTTCGATGACTTCCGTTAAATCGCCTCCGCTGATTTTGGCAGATGTTGAGACAAGCTTTCTTAAAGGTTTTGATATGGCTCTGATAATGAAGAAAATTAAAATGCCGCCAATCATCAATGATGCACAAAAAATAATGAGTGCCATGTGTAATACCGGGCTTGACGCATCTTTAATTTCACTGACAAAGAAAGTGCCGGCGATTTTCCAGCCTGTCTGTTTATTTGTCGTAAAGGCCATTTTCTTTTCTTGCCCTTCGAAGGTATATTGGAATTTGCCTTCATTTTTCGAATATACTTCGTTCGTCCACGCTCCTGTACCTGCTGTACCCGGGTCAATCGTCGGATGGGTAATATATTTTTTATCGCCCGTTGTAATAAATGTGAATCCTTTGCGTCCGATTTGAATTCTTTCTGAGGCGGCAAGCAGTTCATCCAGATTTAAATCAAGCGCAACGATACCTGATCCGTCTTTTGTTTGCTGTGAAATGGTGATGACCGTTTTATCTGTTGCTGCATCGGTGTATGGTTCAGAGAAAACCACTTGCCCTTTTTTCTCAACGGCGTTTTTGAACCAATCCCGTGTTGTCGGATCAAAGTCCTTCGGTACGCCGCCTTCAGGATATCTATATAATGTTTTGTCGTTTGAAGCTGTATAGATCGCTGACACATCGTCATTCAGCATGGTATATTGCTTGAATTTCTCGTTTAATAAAGATTTGTTCTTTCCATTAAATAAATCTGTGTTAATCAATTTACTGTAATAATCGAGGGCTTTTGTTTTGTCGTCCAGCTTATTTTGCAGAACGTTGTTCAACTCCTCGACGTTGCCCTTGGCACTGTGCATCAGTTCTTTGTCCAAAGAACTTCCTGCTGATTGATAGCTGAAATATGCTAATACCCCAATTGGCAAAATCAATATTGCCAGAAACGCAGCAATAAGGGGTTTGCTGATTGATGGTTGTTTGATCCATTTCATTAATTTTTTCATTCGTGGTGACTCCTTCTTTAAGATAAAACTATTATCGTCAGATAGGTCAAAAGGTTTAATTTAAAAACTAAAAAAAATACCCGGGAATGTGCTCCCGGGTATTTTTATACGTTAACAGGCTTTATTCAATTGTGAATCGCTTCGTCATGTCTCTTAATTCTTCAGCCATTCGGGACAGTGTCTCCGCTGATGAGCTGATTTCTTCCATTGAGGCCAGCTGTTCTTCGGCAGATGCCGCGATATCTTGGATACCTGCTGAGCTTTCTTTAGCGATGGCCGCAATGTCTTCTGAGGCCCCTGATATTTCTTGGGAGCCCGCGGAAAGCTGTTCGACTGTAGCGTTCATATTTTGCAATTCACCCGCAATTTGGTTTGTCATCTCAGAAATTTGTTTGAAGCTGGATTCCGTCTCGTTTGTAATCTCAAGTCCCGTCTTCACTTCGTGATTCACTGATTGGAACATGCCGAGTGATGTATTGATTTCCTTGACGATTTCTTTGATCAGGCCTTCGATTTCTTTTGCGGAATCAGCCGATTGAACCGCTAGTTTTCTCACTTCTTCCGCGACAACGGAGAAGCCCCGTCCGTATTCCCCGGCACGTGCCGCTTCGATGGCAGCATTTAGTGCCAGCAGGTTGGTCTGATCTGCAATTCCGTTAATGACACGTAAAATGTTTGTAATGTCTTTCGATTTTGTTTCTAATCCTCTTACGACGTTTTCAGCTTCTTTTACAGATTGATCAATCATGTTCATTTGTCCGGCCGTTTTGTGAACCAGCTTTCCTCCGTTACTGGCTGCTTCAGTGGACTGAATGGATGATTCCGTAATGACAGAGGAGGCTTTTGCCATATCCGAGAGGCCGTCATTCATTTGATAGATATGCTCAGCTGCTTCTTCAATTTTTTCACTTTGGCTTTCATTTCCGCTTGAAAATTGTTCAATCGCCATTGTGATATGTTCAGTCGCTTTGCTTGTCTGTTCAGCCGATGCCGTCAGCTCCTCAGAAGAAGACGCGACATTGTCGACAGAATCTTGGATGGCATGAATGAGCGAACGGAGTGAGCCTGCCATATGATTAAAGCTGTTTCCTAAATCACCTAATTCATCCTTTGAACGGATGTCAATGGTTTCAGTGAGATCTCCCTCACTGATTCGTTTTGAAGAAGCCACAAGTTTTTTCAGAGGCCCGGTAATTGAGCGGATGATGAGCGTCATTACGACAAGCCCCGCAGCAATGGCGGCCGTTAGAACGATTAACGCGAGATGAAGCACGGGTACAGCTGCCTCGTGAATTTCATCCTGATACATGGTTCCTGAGATTTTCCATCCGGTTAATGTATTGGTATCAAACACCATTTTTTTCTCTGAGCCTTCAAAAGCATATTGAAAATCGCCTTTCTTATTATCATAAAGCTGATCAACCCATTTGCCCTTTTGCTCGGTTCCCGGTGTTTGTTCAGGGTGGGCGACCACTTTTTTGTCTTTGCCCAGAATAAATCCGTAGCCTTCTTTCCCGATTTTCACTTTTTTCGTCGTTTCTAAAAGTTGGTCGATGGTCATATTAATGGCCACTACCCCTGACCCGTCTTTTGTCTGCTGGGCGATCGTCACCACCATTGTATCTGTGGAAGCTGTTTTATAAGGATCCGTAATCACCACTTTTCCTTTGCTTTCCACAGCTTTTTTGTACCAGTCCCGTTCGACCGGATTATAATCTCCCGGCATAGGGATGTCCGGATAACGTGTAAATGACCCGTTTTGATCACTTGTATAAATAGATTCAACATCTTTGTTGAGACTGATATATTGTGCGAATTTGTCTTTTATTGAAGCTTTTTTGTCTTTGTACACTTTTTGATTCAGCCATTCGCTAAAGTAAGCAGTGCTGTCTTCTTTTTCGCCGATATTGTCATTAATGATTTCATTCAGCTGCTGAACATTTTCTAATGCGCTGCCCATCATTTGCTTATCAAGCGAGCTCTTTGTGGATTGATAGGCGCTAAAGGCCAATATAGAAATTGGAATAATAAGAATGATCAAGAAAGATACAACTAGTTTTCTTGTAATGGATCGCTGTTTGATTAGATTGATTAGTTTTTTCATTTATTCATTTCTCCTTAACTAGGTTATTCTTCATATCGGCTCTATATGGGTAAATATATACAAAGTTAAAAGAGAAATCAGATAAAAAGAACTTTATACCTAAAGTTAAGTAGTAATATATACCTATTTAAATGAAAAAGCACCCTTGTGATGGGGTGCTTTTTCACATTTCAGACTCTATTCTATTTTAAAACGCTTTGTCAGCTCGCGAAGTTCTTCCGCCATTTTCGCTAATGTATTGGCTGATGAGCTGATTTCTTCCATTGAAGCAAGCTGTTCCTCCGCCGATGCTGCAATATCTTGAATACTTGCCGCACTTTCTTTTGAAATGGCTGAAATCTCCTCTGATGCTCCGGATATTTCTTCTGAGCCTGCGGAAAGCTGTTCGACTGTGGCGTTGATATTTTGCATTTCTCCCGCGATTTGGTTTGTCTTTTCCGATATATCATTAAAGCTTGCTTTGGTTTGATTGGTTATGACAAGTCCTGCCTCCACCTCTTGATTGACAGATAGGAACATGCCAAGTGATGTATTGATTTCTTTGACAATATCATTAATCAGAGTTTCAATTTCCTTCGCTGAATCCGCCGATTGCACGGCAAGTTTTCTTACTTCTTCAGCTACTACGGAAAAGCCCCGGCCGTATTCTCCCGCCCGCGCCGCTTCGATGGCCGCGTTTAAGGCAAGCAGATTGGTTTGATCCGCTATTCCATTAATAACACGCAAAATATTTGTAATATCTTTTGATTTAATCTCCAGGCCCTTCACTACCTGCTCAGCTTCTTTTACAGATTGGTCAATGGCAGTCATCTGGCCTGTCGTTTTTTGGACAAGCTGTTCTCCGGCTCCCGATATTTCAGTTGATTGAATGGAAGATTCCGTAATTACTGCTGTGGCGCGCGCCATGTCGTTCAGACCGTCTTTCATTTCGTTTATCTGTTCTGTTGTCGTTTCGATTTTGTCACTTTGCGCATCGCTGCCGTTTGAAAATCGTTCAATTGCCATTGTAATATGTTCAGTCGCTTTGCTTGTTTGGTCAGCCGAAGCCGTCAGCTCTTCTGATGAAGCCGCTACATTTTCGACTGAGTCCTTAATGCCGTGAATCAGAGAACGGAGGGAGTGCAGCATGTCATTGAAGCTTTGGCTTAACACCCCCAGTTCGTCTTTTGATCTAGCCTCTATTGTTTCAGTCAAATCGCCGTTGCTGATCTTTTTCGCCGATGCGACAAGGTGCCTTAATGGTTTTGTGATCGAACGGATAGTAAAGTAGATTGCGGTCACTCCGCATATGATTGCGATTCCGAGTACGATCCATGCTTTAATTAAGACATCTCTTGCCGCCTGCTTGATTTCATCCGCATACATCGTTCCGCTGATTTTCCAGCCCGTTGTATCACTCGTTTCAAAAGCCATTTTTTTCGCCTTATTATCGTGCTTGTATTCGAAGTCGCCGTTTTTCTCATTAAAAAGTTTATCAACCCACTTCCCTTTTAATTCAGTTCCTGCTTTTTCACCGGAATAGGCGATGACTTTTTTATTTGCACTTAAAATAAAGGCGTATCCTTTCTCTCCGATATTAATTGCTTTTGCTGTTTTGACCAGACCGTCTATTTTCATATCAACAGCAACTACCCCTGAACCGTCTCTTGTCTGCCTGGCGATGGTGACGACCATTTTTCCCGTCGAGATGGATTCATATGGCTCACTGATAATCGCTTCTCCTTTATGTGCAACCGCTTCTTTATACCAGTCTCGTTCTAAGGAATTAAAATCATCCGGCATGTCTGCTTTCGGATAGCGAGTGAATGTTCCGTCATTGCTGCTTGAAAATACAGCTTCAACCCCGTCATTCATCTGAATAAATTGTTCAAATTCTTGGTAAAGCTTATTTTGGTTCTTTTCTTTTAACTTCTCGGCGGTTACGTCTTTGCTGAAAAATTCCGTGTACTTTTTATTGCTGTTAACTTTTTCATTGATTATTTTATCTAATATTGCGACATTTTCCTTCGCGCTTTGCACCATCTGTTTTTCAAGCGATGAGACCGCCGATTTATAAGCGCTTGCTGCGAGTACAGCGATTGGAAGAATCAAGATTAATAAAAATGAAATAATGAGCCTTCTGCCAATAGATGATTTTCGCACCGTGGTGATTGTTTTTTTCATTTGCTGGATACCTCTTTCAATAATTTACATATTATATCGGATGATATTCCTTATAATTACATTGAAAAAGAAGGTAAAAATGAAAATTAGTTCTAAATACTCTGTAATAAAAGGGTCTTTATTCTTAATTTTATTGACTATATAAAAAACAGCACCTCCCATCTCGGGAAAGTGCTGTTTTTTCTTATGATTCTATTTTAAATCGTTTTGTTAAATCGCGCAGTTCTTCTGCCATCTGCGCTAACGTATTCGCTGAGGAACTGATCTCTTCCATCGACGCGAGCTGCTCTTCGGCTGATGCCGCGATGTCCTGAATGCTTGCTGAACTTTCTCTTGATACGTCCGCGATGTCACTGACTGCTGACGTGACGTGCTGTGAGTTGTCAGAAAGCTGCTCCGCTGTGGTATTCATCGTTTGCAGCTTGCCGGCTATTTCATTTGTCATGCCGAATATGTTTTGGAAGCTTTCTTTTGTATCGTCTGTAATGCTAAGCCCGGATTGGACTTCTTGATTCACCGCTTTAAACATATGCAATGATTTTTCAATCTCTGAAACGATTTCTTGAATCAGTTTTTCTATTTCTTTTGAAGAGTCGGCTGACTGGACAGCAAGCTTGCGCACTTCCTCCGCCACAACCGAGAAGCCCCGGCCATACTCTCCGGCTCTTGCAGCTTCAATTGCCGCATTTAACGCAAGCAGATTCGTCTGATCGGCAATGCTGTTTATGACTCTCAAAATGTTTGTGATATCCTTTGATTTTCCTTCCAGTCCTTTTACCACAGATTCAGCCTGCTGCACTGACTCATTTATGGAATTCATTTGGCCGACGGTTTGCTGGACAAGCTGTTCTCCGGTTCCCGCAATTTCTGTGGACTGCAAAGAAGCTTCTGAAATGGCTGATGTGGTTTGGGTCATATGGTGCAGACCGTCATTCATCATACTGAGCTGCTTAGAGCTTGACTCGACTTTTTCGCTTTGATCTTCATTGCCGTTCGAAAATTGTTCAATCGCCATCGTAATATGCTCAGTCGCCTTGCTTGTTTGCGAAGCGGACGCTGTAAGCTGTTCAGATGATGCCGCGACATTGTCGACAGAATCTTGAATGGCGCTGATCAAGGAGCGTAAAGATTCTCCCATCTCGTTAAAGCTATCGCCGAGCTCGCCTAGTTCATCCTTCGATCGGATTTGAACCGTTTCAGTCAAATCGCCGCTGCTGATTTTTTGAGACGACTGTACGAGGCGTTTTAACGGTCTTGTGATTGAGCCGACAATGAAAATGATCAGGATTCCGCCAATGAGAATGGAGGCGGCAAGTACGATCATGCCCATATTAAGCACCGGCTGTGAGGCCTCTTCGATTTCACTTTTATACATTGTTCCGGCTATTTTCCAGCCTGTCAGTTTATTTGTCGTAAAGGCCATTTTTTTATCTTCATTTTTCATGCTGTATTGTACTTGCCCGCTGTCATTATCATACATGTCGGCTACCCAATCGCCGGACAGCTTTTCACCTGGTTTATGGTCTTGATGGGCCACATATGTTTTATTTTTAGTTGCGATGAAGACATAGCCTTTTTTACCGATCTTGATTTGTTTCATCTGTGCAAGAAGCTGGTCTATCGTAATATCCATAGCGATAACGCCTGAACCGTCTTTTAATTCTTGCGCGATCGTAATGACCATGCTTCCGTCATTGGCTGCTACATAAGGGTCAGTCACGATAAGTGTGCCGCCGGCCTTTACCGCGTCCTTATACCAGGGACGTTCCCTCGGATCATAGCCGTCCGGCACTTTTTCTGTCGGGGCTTGTACATAAGCGCCGTCTTCCGCTCCTCCGTAAATTCTGGCGACATCTTCATTAATGGAGGTATATTGAAAGAATTTCTCCTCAAGCTGCTGTTGGTTTTTCTCTTCAAATGATTTGGCTTTTAGCAGTTCACTGAAATAAGAAACCGCCTTCGCCTTGCCGTCTAAATTATTCGTAATGGTCGTATCGAATGTGTTGACATTATTTTTTGCGTTTCCCATGATTTCCTGATCGAGCGTGCCGCTTGCCGTGCGATATGAACTCCATTCTAAAATGAGGATCGGGATGATTAGGATGATGCAAAAGGAAATAATTAATTTCTTTGATATGGACGGACGTCTAAGCCAATTAATAAATGTCTTCATGTATTGTTGCTCCTTCGGGGTTAGATACATTATATATCGGCTGCTTTAAAAAGTTTTATAATATCAAGATCATCTTTTTTACGGTTATCTCACTTTTGGCCCTCTCCGAAAAGAGTTTTCATTGCCCAAGCTTGATGCATATCTTATAAAAAAGCTTAGGGGGGCTTTAGATGATTATTGTATCAGGACAATGGCTCCGTCCCCAGGATACGGCAAACTGGCAGATTGAAGAGGGTCTGCATCCGCTGCTAAACGAGATGATCGCTTCACCCATTCAGTTTGATTACAATTCTGTCGCTGAACTTATTTTTGAACTAAATATACGCAAAAACATCGTGGCATCGGCCAGAGCGCTGCATCAAAGCGGCGCGAAATTCGCTACCTTCGTCAAAACATATGGGAATAAGGCATTCTGGAGAGTTTCGCCTGAAGGGGCTTTAGAGTTGAAATACAAAATGCCGCCTTCAAAGGCTATTCGGGATATTTTTGAAAACGGGACATTTTACGCGTTTGAATGTGCGACCGCTATCGTCGTGATTTATTATATGGCCGTACTTAAAACCCTCGGTGATGACAGGTTTGATTTGAACTTCCAAAGAATAACGCTTTATGATTGGCACTATGAAAAGCTACCGATTTACACGGAAGCCGGCCGCGATTTTGTAATAGGAGATTGTTTATATTTTAATAATCCGGACTTTAATCCGCAAAAAGCGCAGTGGAGAGGGGAAAATGTCATTTTATTAGAAAAGGATCAGTATTTCGCCCACGGCCTTGGCATTTTGAGCGGTGAAAAAATCATTGAAAAGCTGAATTCCTTCAGAAAAAAAGACGCCGTACAGTCCGCTTACCTTCTTGCACAAGCGACAAGACTGGACATTCCATCTCTCTATCGTATGATGCATTAAAAAAATCCCATCGTCTATCGGGATGACGATGGGATTTGTAATGCTTTTCTTTTTCTGTAGAACGGGACTGTGCCAAGATACTGATTTGCGGCCCACTCCATCTTTTCAAGGTCATGCCTTGTGACGATCGGATCGCGTCCGTTCCATCTGATCAAGCGGACAAAATAATAACCTTTGATCGGCGCCATGATTACTTTAGAATGAGGCCAGCCTTCAAATACAAATTGTATTTCTCCTCTTTTTTTATACGAATACTGAAGGATATTCATTAGCAGTCACCTCCGTTGATTCGCCTTAGGTTTTAGCAGAGTTGGTCTAATAAGGTTTTCACATCTGTCGCAGCATGCAGGCCTCCTGCTGATTGTCCGGCCCATAGGGATATATGCCCGGAATCTTGCTGAGCGGCCGCGTTTTGGCGCATCGGCTTTGTTAAAGTGTTCTGAATAGGATAAGGCAATGTGTCCGCCTCTTCTGACTGTTTTTGCTTCATCCACTCATTGACGATCCCCCTTGCCGGTTTTCCTGAAAACAATGAGGTCAGCCGAGTATCCGTGCCCTGAGCGGCAAGCAGTTCCCGTTTGTATATTCTTGATGCTTCGCTTTCTGCACACATAAGAAATGCGGTTCCGACCTGGACTCCTTGAGCGCCGAGGATTTCAGCCGCCTGTACTCCACGGCGGTCAAAAACCCCTCCGGCCGCGATGACAGGAACGTTAACGGCATCAGCCGCCTGCGGAATGAACGCTATCAAGCCCAGAGAGGATTCACCTTTTGCCGGCAGAAAGGTGCCTCGATGTCCTCCCGCTTCGCTTCCTTGCAGCGCGATCATATCCATTCCCCGTTCTTCAAGGGCAACAGCTTCTTCTATTGATGTGGCCGTACCAATGAGAAAGCAGCCATTGTCCTTTAGCTCCCGCACCGTGGCAGCGGGCGGCATCCCGAATGTAAATGAGCATGCTTTTACCTTATATTTGATGATAAGCTTTATTTTCTCATAAAAATCTTCCCAATCCTGCTCCTCAGTGGTCATCGGCGGAGCCTGTTCTGCCAGCGGTATGCTGGTTTTCCATTTCTCCAGTGCCTTTTCGTCCGGTGTTTCTCTCGATTCAGGGACAAATACATTCACCTGAAAAGAGCGGCTTGTTAACGCCTGCATCTCAGCTATTTGCTTTTCCAAGACTTGCGGGCTGAGGTAGCCTGACGCAAGGCTTCCAAGCGCTCCTTCACGAGAGACGGCGGCGGCAAGACGAGGCGTGACAAGCCCGCCGGCCATCGGAGCCTGTATGACAGGCTTTGTCAGCGATAAAATATTCATCCATTCCTTCATGGGCAAAGCCTCCTGTTTATCCCGTTATTTTGATATAGCATGTCCGGGTTCTCGGGCCGTCGAATTCGCAAAAATAAATGCCTTGCCATGTACCGAGCAGCAAGCGGCCGTTTTCGATGATGACATGCTGGGAAGCCCCGACTGTACTTGATTTCAAATGGGCTGCCGTATTTCCTTCCATATGGCGGTCAAGTTCGTGTTCCCACGGATATACCTCATCGAATCTTCTAAGCATGTCTTTTTTTACATCAGGATCGGCATTTTCATTTATCGTAATGCCGGCTGTCGTATGAGGGCAGTAGATTAGCGCCGTGCCGCTTTTCACTCCGGTTTCTTGCAGAAATGCTTCAACTTCATGAGTGATATCAAGCATTTCATCCCGTTTGTCCGTATTAATCTGCAATTGTTTCAGCATGTTTTCCCCCCCCCTTTCACTTCTATCTACTTGATTATTCGTTCTATCTTCTTTTTTTCCTGTAAATTTGCGGTCATAAACTTAATTCACAAAAAAACTCCAGTATGGAACTGGAGCCTGGCTACCATACGTATATTCTTGTTTCGTAAGGTTGTAAGAGGATTGAGGTGGTATGCTGATGATGTGTTGTCTCGATGTTCGATAAGACGAGCGAATCTGAGCTTAACGGATAGGCGGGATGTCTGTAAAGAGCGGGTGTCTTCGTCATGTTTGTCAGGATAAACGCGGTTTGCCGATCGCCCTTTCGCAAGTAGGCAAAGATTTGTTTATCTTCCGGCAGAAGCAAATCGTACAAACCATAAATAAAAACATCATACTTTCGTCGGAGTGCGATTAGATTTTTATAAAAATGATAAACGGATGCTTTATCCTTCATTTGTGATTTAGCATTCAGCCATGTGTAATTGTCATTGATGCCGATCCAGGGGGGAGCATCCGAAAATCCTGCGTACTTGCTTTCATTCCATTGCATCGGAGTTCTTGAGTTATCTCTTCCCTTTTTCCAGATCACCTTCATCACTTCTTTATGAGGAACCCCTTTGGCCGTCTCTATATCGTATAACCGTTTCATCGCCACGTCATCGTAATCTTCAATTGAAGGAAAGGCCACATTTGTCATGCCGATTTCTTGTCCCTGATAGATAAACGGGGTGCCTTTCATCAAAAAGTACATAGCGGCGAGTGCTTTTGCGCTTTCAGTTACATAGGTTTGATCGTCTCCCCATGCGGAGACCGAGCGGGGCTGATCGTGATTCTCCATAAAGAGAGCGTTCCAGCCTACGTCTTCCAAACTGTTTTGCCATTTAGACAAAATCCTTTTCAACTCCGCGACATCAATGCGCTCATCTGCGTCAATATCCCACAAACCAAGGTGTTCAAATTGAAAAATCATATCAAAAATGCCGGATTTTCCTCCGGCCCAATCCGCTGCTGCGTCCGCCGTAACGCCATTCGCCTCTCCGACTGTCACGATCGGATAGCGGGAAAACGTTTCTTTTTTCAGTTCTCTTAAAAAATCCATGATCCCTTCCACGTTCATATGGTACGGAAAAGAGGGGACATATGGAATATCCTCTGTGTTCGGCAGATCGGGAAGCCCTTTCTTTTTCTTAATATGAGAAATGGCGTCCACCCGAAATCCGTCAATTCCTTTGTCCAGCCACCAATTCACCATTTCATAAACGGCAAACCGCATGTTTTGGTTTTCCCAATTCAGATCCGGCTGTTTTTTGTCAAACAGATGGAGATAGTATTGGTCTGTCGTTTGATCGTACTGCCAGGCTGATCCGCTGAAAATGCTTTCCCAGTTGTTCGGTTCTTTGCCGTTTTTTCCATCTTTCCAGATGTACCAGTCCCTTTTTTCGGAATCTAAGGCCGAGCGCGACTCAATGAACCACGGATGCTCATCACTCGTATGGTTGACGACAAGGTCGATAATCAGCTTCATGCCAAGCCCGTGTATTTCATTAAGCAGGCTATCAAGATCATCCATGGTTCCAAACTCAGTTAAAATCTTTTTGTAATCCCTTATATCATATCCGTTATCCGCATTGGGCGAGTCAAAGACCGGACATATCCAGATGACATCCGCTCCCAAGTCTTTTATGTAAGGCAGCATTGATCTGATCCCGTTGATATCGCCGATTCCATCCCCATTCGAATCCTTGAAGCTGCGGGGATAGATTTGATATACCACCGCTTCTTTCCACCAAGCCTTTTCCATGAAACCACTCCTTACTCATAGTACAGTTATTATATGATATGGAGAAAAAAGGCTAAGAAGCATTCTTTTTTCAGAAAAAAGCCTCTCGCTATTTGCAAGAGACTGAAAATAAAAGTGTTATTTGACTTGAACATTCCCATTTTGAGAAATTGACTTGACCGCTGCCTTCGAAGATTTCTGTCCCGAATGCTTACCGCGCCGAAAACAGCCGCATTGCGTAACATGCGACTGCTTTTACCTTAAAAATCTGTTTTTTTAATTTCTACAAATCGGATGTGATGATCTTCAGCATCGAGAACTTTAAATTCGCACCCTTCCGTATAAAAGACATCGCCGTTTTTCAGTTCCATTTTTTGTGTCAGGAGCCAGCCCGCAATTGTGTCAATCTCCTCATTTTCAATGGCGATATCAAGCAGCTCATTTACTTCGTCTATTAAAGCCTTGCCATCCATAATATAATGGTGCTCGCCTTTTTTCACGATGTGCGGCATTTCATCCTGATCATATTCATCCCGAATCTCTCCGACGATTTCTTCTAAGATATCCTCGACGGTGACAAGCCCTGCGGTTCCTCCGTATTCATCGACGAGAATCGCCATATGAATCCGTTCTTTCTGCATACGGATCAGCAGCTCTTGAACAGGAATGCTTTCAATGACTCTGATAACAGGCCGCGTTAATTGGCTCAGTTTAATCGACTGTCCGAGAAAAAACGCTTTAAACGTGTCTTTACTGTTTATAATGCCGATAATATGGTCTTTATCTTCTTTTATCACGGGATAACGCGTATATCGTTCGTTTATGATTGAATGAATCGCTTCGTCAATGGTTTGATCAATTGAAATCGTTGCCATTTCCGTTCTCGGTATCATAATTTCCCTGGCCACGCGATTATCAAATTCAAATATTTTATTGACGTACCGGAATTCAGATTGGTTGATTTCTCCCTTTTTATAGCTTTCTGAAAGGATCAGCCTCAATTCTTCCTCACTGATCGCCACCTCATGTTCCTTCACCGAATGGAAGCCGAACAGCTTGACTAAAAAACGCGCGGACCCGTTTAACGCTTTAATAAACGGATACATCACTTTGTAAAACACAATGAGCGGTTTGGCTGTCCACAGGCTGACAGCCTCCGCTTTTTGAATGGAGATGGTCTTCGGAGCCAGCTCGCCAATCACGACGTGCAAAAATGTAATGACGATAAATGACGCAATAAAAGTCACGATATGAGTGATAGATCCAGGCATTCCGATAAGCGCAAACACAGGGTGAAGGATCCGTTCGACAGTCGGTTCTCCGAGCCACCCAAGGCCGAGAGCCGTTATCGTAATGCCGAGCTGGCAGGCGGATAAATATTCGTCAAGATTCGAAATGACTTTATGCGCCGCAATCGCCCGGCTGTCGCCGCTTTCCACAAGCTGGCTGATTTTCGATCCGCGTATTTTCACAATCGCAAATTCAGCAGCGACGAAAATAGCGGTTAAGCCGATTAATATAATAATCAGAGCGATATTTAATATAAGCAAAAAAAGCCCTTACCACAAATGGTAAGGGGCCACCTCCTTAACGTTAGTTCTCATTACGACCGTTTAAGAAGATCATCACAAACCGGAGCAGCTCAAACAATGACACAAGCGCGGCGGCCACATAGGTCAAAGCGGCGGCATTCAGCACTTTATTCACGCCATGTTCTTCGCTGTTTCGGATGATTCCTTCTGACACGATAATCTGTTTCGCGCGTGAGCTTGCATTAAATTCGACCGGCAGAGTTATAAGCTGAAAAAAGACGGCGGCGGAAAAAAGAATAATTCCAAGGCCGATTAAATTCAAGCTGCCTAGAAGCATGCCGCCTAGGAATAGCAAAGGGGCCACACCGGAAGCAAAATTCACGACGGGAAAGATTTTGTGTCTCAGCACAAGCGCACCATACGATTCCTGATGCTGCAAGGCATGTCCGACTTCATGGGAAGCAACGGAAATGGCGGAAATCGAGCGGCCGTAATAGACCGGCTCGGATAAACGCACCACCCGTTTCGTCGGGTCGTAATGGTCTGTCAAAGCGCCTCTTACCGGTTCTACCGGCACATCATAAAGACCGTTCAAATCAAGAATCCGTCTTGCCGTTTCTGCCCCTGTACGCTGACTGGAGGCTTCGACTTTTGAATATTTTTCAAAGTTGCTCTTCACTTTAAATTGTGCCCAAAACGACAATCCCAATGCGGCAATTGTTAAAAATATAAACAGCATATTATCATCTTCCTTTTTATATTGATCGACATTTCTTTTTAGATTATTTTAATGAGTTTTCTTTGCCATGTACAGAAATGCGCTTCCTTTTTCGCGCAGGGAAGCAAAAACCGAGAAGCAAACAGAACAGGCCGCCCACCAGCAAAAAAAAGGGGATCGTTCCGTTCAGTTCCTTGATATAACGAATCCAGGAAAAATCTCCGAGAAAATGGTCATACGCATTCAGATCAAAAATAATCAAAATGACTGCGGAAGCGATAAGCTGCGCACCGATCAATATCGTGATGGTTCTTTGTATGATCGTCATCTTTCCCATCCTCTGCGTCTAGTTTGTTTTAGTGTATGGAGAAAAAGGGTTTAATATGTTTTCGCTATTTCTTGAAACACATCGCGAGAACTGGGACATACTGAATAAAAAAGACACACGGGTGTGATGATCATGAAAGTGACAAGTGACGAGAAAGAACAGCTAAGCGCTGCAATTGACCGGATGAATGAAGGGCTGGATGTATTTATTCAGTTTTATAACGAATCGGAAAAAGATGAACCGCTGATTCAGCTTGAGGACGATACAGCCAAATTAATGAAAGAAGCCCGTGAATTATACGGACAGGATAAGCTGAACGAAACACTAAATGCCATCATTAAACAAATTTTATCTATTTCTCTAACAGAAGAAGGGAAGAAAAAATGAAGTCAAACCGGATTTTTATTTCCTGGCTGAGATGGCCGCTATATATCAGAATCGGCTTAATTATCCTTGTCCTTATCCTATTATTCGGGCAGACCATTTATTTACTGGAGCCTAAGCAGTTCACGTCGGTATTTGAAGGCATTTGGTGGGCAGTGATTACAGTCTCTACAGTCGGCTACGGAGACTATGTTCCGCAAACCCCATTGGGCCAGATCGTCGGGATGCTGCTCGTCTTAAGCGGCGCAAGTTTTGTCACCGCCTATTTTGCAACGCTTGCCTCCGCAGCTTTCAGCAAACAGCACCGCTATGTTGAAGGAAAGGTGAAATTCAAAGGGCGGGACCATGTCATCATTATCGGCTGGAATGAAAAATCAAACCATTTGCTGAGGGAGCTTCAGCTTGCCGCTCCTTCCAAAACCGTGGTACTGATTGATGATTCGTTAAAAGAAGGGCCGCTGATTGAAAATGTACATTTTATCCGCGGGCATGCTGCTGATGACGATACGCTGAAAAAAGCGAATATCGCCTCTGCTGACACCGTCATGGTCACTGCTGATCAGCATAAAAACGAAGCGGAAGCCGATATGCTTTCAGTGCTGACACTTCTTTCCGTCAAAGGGCTGAACCCTTCAGTCTACTGTATCGTTGAAATCTTGACTGACCGCTATGTGACAAATGCTGAACGGGCCGGCGCAAATAAAATTCTCGGAACATCACAGCTGCTGAGCCGGGTGATGCTTGAGCATTATCGGGTGAAACGGCAGCTTACTGAACCGCGAACCCTTACGGAGCTGACACTGGAAAAGATGGTGTATATGATTCCTGTGCCCGCGGAATTAGCGGGAGCCTCTTACCGTTCCTGCGTGTTACACTATCTTGATCATAAAGTAACGATTATCGGAATTCAAAAAGAGGAAGGGCCAATGCTCACCCCTCCTCTTACTTATAAAGTGCTTCAAACCGACCAGTTTCTCGCTCTTTAATGCAAAAGTACATCTTCTAATTCTTTTACGAGAGAAATACCGATATCCATGTATGCCTGGTCAATGTCTGCGTCCCGCCTTTCCGGCTCAGAAAATTGATTAAACATAGATTGAAATTGTCCGCTGCCGGCATGATCGTCAAGTTCAGCCTGATACACATGGCGCAGCAAAAAAGGCGTTCCCATGCGGACGGCGGCTCCACGTTCATCAAGCTGCCCTTGTTTGGCTTCTGCAGGGACTCTCAAAAACAAATAACCGTCTTTGTCATCAATTTTATAATCAAAAAAGCAATGATCGTACTCCCAGCCGCCGCTTATTACATAACCGAGCGGTTTCATTATTTGTTCAAGATCATGCAGAGAAAAGGATTCTCCCTCAATCGCAGAAGGTATAGTAATCATCGAATGGCTCCTTTTTTCATTATCCTCCCCTCTCCGGTCATCTTCATTCGGGACGGAATAACTTTACAAAAAGAACCGATTACATAGAGAATGTATTTTCTTTCGTTCGGGACACAGAAAAGAAAGCGCATTCAATTAAGAAGTAAATCAGAAGCCCTGCCGCAAATCCGGCGGCTGATTCCCAGGAAACATAGACAATCGCAAAATAAAGACCTAATTTGGTCAGAAGCGTATGCGGCCGTTTGAGCTGTAAAAGCCTCTGTACAGCATCTGTAAAAAGCCCAAGCGGAAGGCCGATAAGAAGAAATGAATGAATGAAATAGTGTGGGAACGTACTGCCAATACTTGAAGAAAACTCAGGCTGAACGACTTCGATATACATCAGCAAAAATAAAACAGCCGAAGATAGGCCGGCAATGATGAGATGTTTCATAACAGCTTGTTTCATAAACAAATCAGCATCCTTTATGTTTTTTTAAAAAAGCTGACCGGATTTGCAAGCCAGTCAGCCTTTGATATCTATTCTTCGAGACGTTTTTCAAGTTCTGCTTTTTTCTCTTCAAAGCCAGGTTTGCCAAGAAGCGCAAACATGTTAACTTTATAAGCTTCAACTCCCGGCTGGTCAAACGGATTGACACCGAGGAGATAACCGCTCATGGCGCAGGCTTTTTCAAAGAAATACACAAGGTATCCAAAAGTATATGCGTTCAGCTCCGGAATGTTGACGATTAAGTTCGGGACTTTCCCGTCCGTATGAGCGAGCATTGTGCCTTGGAACGCTTTTTTGTTGACGAAATCAACCGTTTTTCCGGCCAAATAGTTTAAGCCGTCAAGATCGTTCTCAGCTTCTTCAATGGTCAGCTCATGTTTTGGCGTCTCTACATTCAGTACAGTTTCAAACAGATCTCTTCGGCCTTCCTGCACATATTGGCCAAGTGAGTGAAGATCAGTTGAGAAATTAGCGGAAGACGGATAAATGCCTTTTTCGTCTTTTCCTTCACTTTCTCCGAAAAGCTGCTTCCACCATTCAGCAAAATATTGAAGAGCCGGTTCATAGTTAATCAGCATTTCAATCGTTTTGCCTTTATTGTAAAGAACGTTGCGAACGACAGCGTACTGGTATGCAGGATTTTCCTCTAATTCTGAAGCTGCGAAATCTTTGCTCGCATCAAGTGCACCCTTCATCATGTCGTCAATGTTTACACCGCTGACTGCAATCGGCAAAAGACCTACAGCCGTCAATACAGAAAAACGGCCGCCGACATCATCAGGAATGACAAACGATTCAAAGCCCTCTTCGTTAGAAAGCGTTTTTAACGCGCCGCGTTCTTTATCAGTCGTCGCATAAATGCGGGCTTTCGCTTCTTCTTTGCCGTATTTCTCTTCAAGAAGCTTGCGGAAAATACGGAAAGCGATTGCAGGCTCAGTTGTCGTGCCTGATTTAGAAATCACGTTAATGGAGAAGTCAGCATCTTCAAGAAGATCCATCACATCTCGCATATAGGATGAACTGATATTGTTTCCGATAAAGATGACTTGCGGATTGCCCCGTTTGGCTTTTGGCAATGTATTATAAAAAGCATGGTTAAGCGCTTCAATCGCAGCGCGGGCGCCCAAATATGAACCGCCGATTCCCACAACCAGCAATACGTCTGAATCAGATTTAATTTTTTCAGCGCTTTTTTTAATACGCGCGAATTCTTCTTTATCATAATGTTCAGGGAGGTCCACCCATCCTAAATAGTCGCTTCCCGCGCCTGTTTTTTCATGGATATTATGGTGTGCTGTTTTTACAAAATCACGTAGGTATGTAAGTTCATGCTCGTTGAAAAAAGTCAACGCTTTTGAGTAGTCAAAGCGTACATGCGTCATTGCTTGTCCCTCCATAACGATATAATGTTTTCCCTTTCACTTTATATGAACTACACGGTTAAATCAAGTCAGGAAAAAGGACGGAATACCTTGATTCCGTCCTTTGATATTATAGTGACGCCCGAAGAATGGCAAGTATGTCATCTTTGTTCAGTTTTTGGAAGTTTCCGAAACCGCCGTACTCCATTTCTTTAGCAGCGATATCGGCAATCAGATCAAGCTTTTCTTCTCCAATATCATAGTCTGCAAGGCGGGAAGGCGCTCCTAGGCTTGTCCAAAATGCGGAAAGCTTGTCGATCCCTTCAAGGACGATTTCTTTATCAGATTTGCCCTCTGTGTCGATGTCAAACATATTAAGCATAAGCGCTTTGAATCGCTCCACATTTGTATCGACCGTATATCTCATCCAGTTCGGGAAGAGAATCGCGAGTCCGCCTGCATGCGGAATATCATACACAGCTGAAACGGCATGCTCCATTGTATGAGATGCCCAATCGCCGAAGTAGCCCATTTGAAGCGTGCCATTTAACGCAATTGTACCAGCGTATAAAATGGTTTCGCGATGCTTGTAGTTTTGCAAATCCTCTAAGAGCTTCGGCGCTGTTTCGATAACCGTCTGAAGTACGGCGAAACACATTCTGTCCTGAAGCGGTGTATTTTCGACATTGTGGAAATATTGTTCAAATACATGGCTCATCATATCAACCATGCCGTAAACGGTTTGATTTTCAGGAAGACTGAATGTATTTTCAGGGTCCAAAATAGAGAAGCGGGGATGAGTCACATCACTGCCCCAGACGTATTTTTCATTTGTTTCCCAGTTCGTAATGACAGAGTCCGGGTTCATTTCAGAGCCCGTCGCGGCAATCGTCAAAATGGTTCCAAACGGCAAAGCGTCCTTCGCTGTTACCTTTTTGCTGAAGATGTCCCATGCGTCTCCATCATATTTCGCGCCGGCTGCGATTGCTTTTGTACAGTCGATGACGCTTCCGCCTCCTACAGCGAGAAGGAAATCAATCTGCTTTTGTTCACACATTTCAATTCCTTTTTTCACAGTGGCGAGGCGTGGATTTGGCTCTACTCCTGCAAGCTCAGTCACAATCGCGCCTTCCTCTTGTAAAATGGCAGTCACTTGATCGTACAGGCCGTTTCGTTTAATGCTTCCGCCCCCGTACACAAGCAGCACGTTTTTTCCATATTGCGCAAGCTCTTTTTTTAATTGTTCGATTTGGCCTTTGCCAAAAATCAGTTTCGTCGGATTGTAGTAAGTAAAATTCTCCATATATATGCCTCCATAATAGTCGCCGGGTAATAAAAAGCGGATTTTCCAATATACCATAAAATTAAAAAAAGAAAAAGAGGCAGCGCTAAGTGCGCCGCTTTCCCCCTTTTTCTCCGTTTTTATAAAGATGCTTTTAAGATAGCGAGAACATCTTCTTTATTTAATGATTTAAACTGTCCGAAGGCGCCATTGGCCATTGCTTTGTCTGCGATCGTATCCAATTTTTCATCAGTGATCTCATAATCAGCAAGTTTGTTCGGAGCGCCGAGGCTTGTCCAAAATGCAGACAGCTTGTCAATGCCTTCAAGAGCAATTTCCTCGTCTGATTTACCAGCTTCGTCAATATCAAAGACACGGACCGCAAGCTGTTTGAAACGGGCAGGATTTTCTGCAAGCACATGTCTCATCCAATTCGGGAAGAGAATCGCGAGTCCTCCCGCATGCGGAATGTCGTATACCGCTGATACAGCGTGCTCGATGTTATGAGTGGCCCAGTCCCCTCTGGCGCCCATTGACAGCATGCCGTTTAACGCGATTGTGCCGGTATACAAAATCGTTTCCCGCAGTTCATAATTCTCAAGATCATTGATCAGCTTAGGAGCTGTTTCAATTACCGTACGTAATAATGATTCACACATCCGGTCTTGGTACGGCGTGTTTGATGTGTGATGGAAATATTGTTCAAATACATGGCTCATCATATCGACCATGCCGTAAATCGTGTGGTCTTTCGGCACGGTAAATGTATTCACCGGGTCAAGAATAGAGAATTTCGGATAAACAAGCGGACTGCCCCATCCGTATTTTTCTTGCGTTTCCCAGTTCGTGATTACAGAACCTGCATTCATTTCAGAACCTGTGGCTGCCAAGGTTAATACTGTGCCGAACGGCAAAGCTTCTTTCGGCTGATGCTTTTTGGTCACAATATCCCAAGCATCTCCGTCATACTTCGCACCCGCGGCAATCGCTTTTGTACAGTCGATGACGCTCCCGCCTCCGACAGCCAGAAGGAAGTCGATATGATGTTCCTTACAGATCGCTGCGCCTTTATTGACAGTGGCAACACGCGGATTCGGTTCAACGCCTCCCAGTTCGTGTACTGTGACGCCTGCTTTATTCAGTAAATCTGTCACTTGTCCGTATAAGCCGCTGCGCTTCACGCTGCCGCCTCCGTATACGAGCAATACGTTTTTTCCATACGGCTTGATCTCTTCCGGCAGCTTTTCAACTTCTCCGCGCCCGAAAATTAATTTTGTCGGGTTCCAATATGTAAAGTTTTGCATGACATCTCCTCCTTAGGTTTTCATTATGCAGAATTTCTCTTTCCGATGTAAAGCAATCAGCTTTTGACATGTATAGTTTCCCCAAACTGTCACAATCTATAAATGTGTCACTTAATTTATGAAGGAGGTTGTACAATGAGCACGATTCAACGAATTGCCCTTGTTTTAACAATTATTGGCGCTATTAACTGGGGACTGATTGGCTTTTTTCAATTTGATTTAGTCGCGGCGATCTTCGGAGGCCAAAGTTCAGCTCTTTCCCGTATCATATACGGTCTTGTCGGAATTGCCGGCCTGATCAATCTTGGTCTGCTGTTTAAGCCAAGTGAGGAAGCTTCACGTGAGGAAGCAGCTAAACCTGAAATGAGATAAGCCAGACAAAATAGCACCGAGGCGTACATATCCGGTGCACCCCCTGAGCTATTTGCTGCCCCGCATTTTTGTATGGAGTGCAGATGCGGCATAAAAAAAAGCACCGAACTTTTATCCGGTGCTTTTTTCATGCTTATTTTTTGATAAGATCTTTGCGGTTTGATTGCTCAATCCACTCTTCAAGCTTATCTTTTAATGTGTTGAAGCCTTGAGGCGCAGATGTTTCTTCTTTTGCTTGCGCAGCTTTAGGTTTTCTTGGCTTGCTTTCTTTTTTCTCCGGCGCAGCTTGAGTTGCACGGATTGAAAGGCTGATTTTACCTTTTTCTTCATCAACTGAAAGTACTTTTACTTGTACTTCGTCACCGATTGAAAGATGCTCGTTAATATCTTTTACGAAACCGTGAGTCACCTCAGAAATATGCACAAGTCCTTGAGTTTCTTCATCTAATGCAACAAACGCACCATACGCTTGTAACCCTGTTACTTTACCAGTGTAAACACTGCCCACTTCAAATTTTGCTGCCATTCATAACAACTCCTAAGTTAAATTAAATATCTGTTTATACGCAATTTAAAATTATATCATACAAGTCCTTTTTTAGCAAAAAAACTTTTTTTGCGTATTTTGGTTTATCAATATGAAGAAGGGGGTATACTGCAAATACCAAAGGCTTTCTAGTATTCCCCCCTTTATTGGATGCGAACTGACAGTTCGTATCTTTTTTTATGTGGTTTGGTTCAGAAATCGTTTCATTCTGGTCAAGGCTTCCTGCAGCTGTTCGATTGAAGTTGCGTACGAACAGCGGATATAGCCTTCACCGCTCGGGCCAAACACATTTCCCGGAACAACGGCCACTTTTTCCTGAACAAGAAGCTCCTCGGCAAACTTCTCAGAGCTCATACCCGTGCTTTTAATAGACGGAAATGCGTAAAAAGCGCCTCCCGGGTGATGGCATTCCAGGCCGATCTCATTGAGTGTATCTACGAATAAGTTACGTCTTCTGCGGTAACTTTTCTTCATTTTCTCTACATCTTCCATGCCGTTTTTAAGCCCTTCCAACGCCGCATATTGCGCCATCGACGGAGCACACATCATGGAGTACTGATGAATTTTCAGCATAGCGTCTCGGATCTCGGCAGGTGCAGCTGCAAAGCCTAATCTCCAGCCCGTCATGGCAAAAGCCTTCGAAAAACCGGATATGACAATCGTCCGTTCCTTCATATCTGTTAACTCGGCCAAGCTTGTAAATTCTTGATCATACGTAAGTTCCGCGTAGATCTCATCGGCCAAGACAATAATATCGTGTTTTTTTGCAAATTCGGCAATATCATTCAGCTCTTCCTTCGAATAAACAGAACCTGTCGGGTTGGAAGGCGAGCAAATGAGGATGGCTTTTGTTTTGTCAGTCACAAGTGCTTCAAAGTCTGCCGCTGTTGCTTTGAATCCGCTGGCGGCTGTGGTATGAAGGTGAACCGGACGTCCGCCTGTCAGTGAAACAAGCGATTCATACGCGACAAAACAAGGCTCAGGGATTATCACTTCTTCCCCTGGATTCAGAATGGCCCGGATTGCGAGATCCAAGGCCTGGCTTGCTCCCACCGTGACAATCAGCTCATGATCGGGTGAATAGTGAAGATCAAACCGGCTGCTCAAGTATCGGCTGATTTCCTCTCTTAACGAGTAAAGCCCGGCATTGGCGGTGTATGATGTGTAACCTTGTTCCAGGGAAAGAATGCTTGCTTCCCTGACATTCCACGCCGTTACAAAATCAGGTTCACCCACCCCCAGTGAAATCACACCCTCCATTGTCGCAGCTAAATCAAAGAACCTGCGGATGCCGGACGGTTTAATCTGCTGTACATATTCGGATAAATAGGACGTGCTCATTTACGGAGACACCACGATTCTTTTGTCGTCGTCTCCTGATTCAAACACCTTGCCGTCATGCTTGTATTTTTTCAAGATGAAATGGGTTGTCGTTGATACGACTGAATCAAGCGTAGACAGCTTATCAGAAACAAAACGGGCAATATCAGACATCGAGCTCCCCCGGATCACGACAGACAAGTCATATACGCCTGACATGAGATAAACGGATTCAACCTCTTGGAATCTGTAGATTCTTTCCGCCACTTCGTCGAAGCCGACGCCCCGTTTCGGCGTTACCTTTACATCTATCATGGCAGTTACGCCTTCATGACCGTCAACTTTGCGCCAGTCAATCATGGCAGAATAGTCAATGATAACCTTTTCTTTTTCCAGTTTATCAATGATGTCTTTTACTTCACTTGCCGGGATGTTCGCCATCTTTGCGATCATATCCACATCGGCACGGCTGTTTTCGTCTAAAATTTCTAATATTTCTGTTTCTTTCTCTGTCAATTTCATTCATTTCACACCTTTGCAATGTCAAGAAATCTTCACGACATTATATCACGTTTCTTGGCGAATGCTAAGAAAAAAAGCCGAGAAACTTCCGCTAGAATTGACAAATTCAGGGCAGAATAAAAGCAGACCGCAAATGGAGTGAGGACAACATGACTGCCGTTACACCGGTAAACCGACTCATCGTACAAGGAATCGATTTATATTATGAGCATTATCGAAATCCCGGCAAGCAGACGCTTGTCTGTATACATGGTTTTTTATCATCAGCCTTCAGCTTCAGGAAATTGATTCCTCTTCTCCGGGATCATTATGAGATCATTGCCGTTGATCTACCTCCCTTTGGCCAATCGGAAAAATCACGGACGTTTTTATATACGTACAGTAATTTGGCGCGGCTTATTATCGGCCTTCTTGAACAATTGCAAATTAAAGAAGCCGCGCTTGTCGGCCATTCCATGGGAGGCCAGATTTCTCTGTCGGCCGCGCTGCAAAAGCCGGAGTTATTCACAAAGGTGGTGCTTCTTTGCAGCTCAGGCTATTTGCAGCGCTCGCACCCAACGATTACTTTCGGGACCCATCTTCCGTATTTTCATCTGTATGTTAAACGCTGGCTTTCAAAAAGCGGAGTGCTGAAAAATTTGCATAATGTGGTGTACAACAAATCTCTGATTGATGATGAAATGATAGCCGGATATGGAAAGCCTTTTACGGATGGCCAGATTTTCAAGGCGATGACGAGGCTGATCCGGCACAGAGAAGGAGATTTGCCGTCTGAGGCATTAAAAAAAATGGAAAAGCCCGCTTTGTTAATATGGGGAAATGAAGATCGGGTGGTGCCTGTAGAAATCGGGAAGCGCCTGCATCAGGACCTGCCCAATTCCGTGCTGCATTCCCTCGAAAAAACGGGGCATTTGGTGCCTGAGGAACGGCCCGAATTCGTATCAGAACAAATTCTTGAATTTGTCAGATGAAAAAAACCGGTATGTCTGCCGGTTTTTAAGGTGTGCAGGAGCTGCTGTCTTTGATGATCAATAGCTGCTCCGCCACTTTCATGCAATTGTCGAGAGGAAGAATCTGTTCAAATGAAGCTTCAAAAATATCCTGAATGGATTCGGCAAGCGCCTGCGGGTTCTCTTTCGCATATACAGCCTGCACGATATCCACAGCCTCAGTTTCATAAAACTCTTCTCCATATTTAAACGGGTCCCACTTTGAAATGATTTTCATCATTTCTCTGACCGCTTGGCTTTCTTCCATATTCATCACCGCTTATAATAAAGTTTGCAAATCTATTTTATCATAGTTATGCAAATAAAAATAAATGAACTCCTGAGGTGACAACAATGAATTTTGATCATAAAGAAAACAGAATTGGCACGCAATCAGTTAAGTGGGATAAGGCCGAGGCTTTATTTGGCACGTCAGACGCACTGCCGATGTGGGTCGCGGATATGGATTTCCGCGCGCCGGAAGCCGTCATAGAAGCGTTAAAAGAGCGCTTAGACCACGGCATCTTTGGGTATACATCGACAGACGCCAAGACGAAAGAAGCCGTCTGCACTTGGCAGAGCAAACGGCATAACTGGCAGGTCGATCCCGCAAACATCACATTCAGTCCCGGAATTGTCACAGCACTCAGCATGGCGGTCCAAGCCTTTACTGAACCGAATGACCAAGTGGTTGTCCAGTCACCCGTCTACACGCCGTTTTTTCATATGGTGGAGAAAAATGAGCGCCGCATTTTACACAATCTTTTAGATGAGGAAAACGGAAGGTATTATATCAATTTTGAAGATCTCGAGGCAAAGCTCAGCGAATCAAGTGTGAAGATGTTTATTTTATGCAACCCACATAATCCTTCAGGCAGGGCATGGAGCCGCGACGATTTGATGAAAATCGGAGAAATGTGCCTCCGGAATGATGTCATTGTCGTTTCCGATGAAATTCATTCTGATCTGATGCTGTATGGGAATAAGCATACGCCGTTCGCTTCTCTTTCTGAGGAGCTTGCCCGAATTTCCCTGACTTGCACGGCACCTAGCAAAACATTTAATATCGCCGGCCTGCAAGCTTCTGCTGTCATCATTCCGGACAGTTATAAACGCGCGCGGTTCACAGCGACGCTGCAGCGCCAAGGCATATCTAATCTGAATGCTTTTGCGGTGACTGCTATCGAGGCCGCTTACTTAAAAGGCGGACCGTGGCTTGATGAACTGATTCCTTATCTCGAAAAAAATATAGATGCGGTTCAATCCTTTTTGCAGGATGAACTGCCAGCGGTCAAAATGATGAAACCTGACGCTTCTTATTTGATATGGCTGGACTTCCGCGCTTGCGGTTTGTCAGATGCAGAATTAAACCAAAGAATGCTGAAGCAGGGCAAAATTATTTTGGAACCTGGAACGAAATACGGAGCCGGCGGAGAAGGGTTTATGAGAATCAACGTTGGGTGTTCTTTGGCCGACGTCAAGGAAGGCCTTCGCAGAATCAAAAACGCATTGCAATAACATTCAAAAAAGAACGCCATTAGCTGAGAAAAAAAGGCGTTCTTTTTAAAGAAAATTTGTTCTGTTGCTTTTATATTTTTCTTTTAATAAGTGTTATAATATAAATATATTTTACATGAAAGGATTTTACACAAATGGAAATTCTAAAAGATTATCTGCTTCACATCTCTTTTATTTTATTTCCTATCTTTCTTTACCAAGCCATCTGGCTGAACAAACCGATCATAACCGCGCCAAAAGCGAACAGCAAACTGGTGACTGCGCTCGCGGCCGTTTCCTCGTGCTTATGCATTATGTATCCCATTCAGGAAATGGAACACCATGTCCATTTTGGACTTCAGACGATTCCTATCATCATCTGCTTTATTTACATAAGCATAGTTTCCGGTCTTATTGTCGCCGCTTCGGCTTCTTGTTTTCAGCTGATGTTCTTTGATTCTTCCGCCTTTGCCTTTTTACTCGCACTTCCTTTTATTATTATTCTTCCTATTTTATTGCAAAAGAAATGGCCGTTTATGTCCAAAACAAAGAAACTGCTGTTTGGCTTTTTCATCGGATGCTGGGAAATCATCTTATTATTCATCTCAATCTTTACTTTTTCCGTACAAAATATTTCCAATTTTCAAAATTTTGGAACATTTGTTTTAAACGGCGCTGTCGCGGGACTCTTTAGCATCTGTGTACTGATGATAAGCATTTATACAATTGAAAGCATTGCTGAAAATATCATCTTGCGCTCACAGCTTATCCAATCAGAAAAAATGACCATTGTCAGTGAGCTGGCCGCCAGTGTCGCTCACGAAGTGCGTAATCCGCTTACAGTTGTCAGAGGGTTCGTACAGCTGCTTTTTAACGATGAATCTCTTCAAAACAAATCGAGTGCAGATTATAAAAAACTGGTGCTGTCAGAGCTTGACCGCGCTCAAGACATTATCACAAACTACCTTGACATGGCAAAGCCGCAATACTACGAAAAGGAAGTATTCGATTTATCCGCGCTTCTTAAAGAGACAGGCTCGCTTATGGTGTCTTACGCCAACTTTAAGTCTGTCGCGATACAGGTTGAAACAGAACCGGGTCTGTCTGTATACGGTGATGTGACGAAACTGAAACAAGCGATGATCAATTTGATCAAAAACAGCATTGAAGCTGTAACGCCCGGAAACGGCTTAATCCGGGTAAGCGCCAAAAGGCACAATCATATGATCCACATTTATATTACAGATAACGGAATCGGCATGACCGATCATCAAATGAAAAAACTGGGCGAACCGTATTACACATTAAAAACCAATGGAACAGGGCTCGGGCTGACCGTCACCTTTTCCATTATCAAGCATCACCAAGGCACAATATCATTTAATAGCAGCTTTCATTCAGGCACCACGGCTGTCATTAAGCTTCCTGCGGATCTCCCCTACTAGAAAATCGGACCCATCTTCTATAGAATAAAAGAGAGGTGAATCAAATGAGTTCTTTTGAGATCGGGTCTTTAGTAAAAGGATTTTATAAAACAGGTGTATACATAGGAGAAATCACCGATTGCAGGCCGCAGCATTACTTAGTCAAAATAAAAGCGGTGCTGACTCATCCGACGCAAGGTGACCTGCACCACCCGAAGCAGGCGGATGTGCCCTTTTTCCATGAAAGAAGAGCGCTTGCCTTCGGCGAACAGACCAATATTACGCATCAGATGGTAAAGCCTTATGAAGGCGAGGTGCCGGATTACAAGGAATCCTTGAAGCAGGCAGTCAGCCGGATGAAAGAACGGCTGAATGAAGATGGATCGGAGTGGGCAAAGCGCTCGCTTCAGAATATGAATGTGTTGGAGAAAGAATACTTCAACAGGAAATAACCCAGTCTGACAGCAGATTGGGTTATTTATGTGGCGCGCCGCAGTACCTCTGACAGATCGATCCGTTCGCCAATCGTCGGCGGCTTTGGTTTTTCGAGATACTGTTTATCCTGTTCGACACGTTTGAACAGCTTATGAGTCGTCAGCGCGTCGTCCAGTGCTTTATGATGGGTTCCCGTCCCTTCATCCCCATACTCTTCGGCAGCCTTCCATAATCCCGTCAGTGTCCGGTCTCCGAAAAAGTTTTTATATTCTAGCGACAAATCTCGCATTTCTCCTTTAAACGGGAAAGGTATATGGTTGAACATGCAGTTTTGCTTCAGCACCTTCATGTCCATATTTCCCCACGTAACAATCGTACAATCCTTCTGCGGGTCCAGCTCGTTCAGTTTCCGGATAAACTCTTCGAATTTCATCCCCTCGTCTACATCCTTTTGGGTAATCTTCAAAAATGATTTACACCGTTTGGTCAGCTTCGGAAACTTCTTTGGCTTAATATAGCTTGAAAACGTCTCAACCACTGCATCATCAACCGATTTTACAATCCCGGCTTCAATAATCTCCGGGAAAAAATTTTGCGGGCTGTATTTTCCTTCGGGCATTGTAAACTCAAAATCAATAATGAGTAAGTTGTTCTGGTCCACTTTTTACACCTGCCTTTCCTCCGATCGGGAAAATGCTATTCTTTATAGTATATCATTTCCCCTTCTCTTACTTTCCTCATTTTCTGAAAATAATGAATTTTCCCATCCGCACTCTTTCTTTTAAATCAATCACCGTTTCTTTATAATTATTAAGGTACCCGAAATAATAAGAAGGTGATGGTATCTCTGTCCGCAAGAAAAATTTCTTGATCATTTGGCTGGCGAATTTTTTCGTGTCAGCCAGCACAACGATGATTGTTCCTTTCCTCTCTTTGTATATTGAAACGCTCAGCACCCATTCGAACGGCTATGTTCAGAGGTGGAGCGGTTACGTGTTCGGCATTACTTTTTTAATGGCTTTTCTGGTGTCTCCGTTATGGGGCCGGTTCGGAGACAAACGCGGTTACAAGAAAATCCTTTTACTGACCGGGTCCGGAATCGCAGTCAGCATTCTATTAATGGGCTTTGTCACATCCGTCCATCAATTATTTTTTCTCCGGATGGCGATGGGTCTTGTAACCGGATTCATTCCGACATCGCTTGCCATGATTTCCGCTCAGACACCTAAAAACACAGCGGGAAAAACGCTTGGAACCCTGCAGATGGGGCAAGTATCGGGAAGTCTGTTCGGTCCCTTATTGGGCGGACTGCTTGCCGACAATTTCGGATTTACGTATACCTTTTTTATTACATCCTTTGTCATTTTTTCAGCCGTGATCCTCGTATTGGCGGGAGTGAGAGAGCAGCCGCTTCACGAACGCGGAAGCAAGCGGGCTTCTTATTCCAGAAAAGAAGTGGTTTCTTATATCTTTCACCAGCCTGCGCTTCTTGTGATGATGCTGCTGACTATGCTGATTCAGATAGGAAATTTCAGTATCCAGCCGCTGCTCGCTTTATATGTAAATGAGCTGCACGGACCTGTAAATTTAGCCTTTTTCTCCGGTTTGGCATTCTCAGCCACCGGACTTGGGAGTTTGCTGCTGGCAAGAAAGTGGGGAGATTTTGGAGACCGCTACGGCCATCATCGGATCTTAATGATTCTTTTGACTGCGGCTGCGGTGTTCTTTATCCCTCAAGCGCTCGCTTCCTCTCTCAGCATGCTGCTCGTTTTCAGGTTTTTATTCGGTATGGCGATGGGCGGGCTGCTGCCTTGTATAACGGCTGCTATCCGCCTTAAGGCTCCCGGCAGCATTCAAGGGGAAGTGCTCGGCTACAATGTCAGCTTTCGATTTTTAGGAAATGTTCTCGGCCCTCTTTTAGGCGGCGTCATATCCAGCCACTTTACGATTTCGGCGGCTTTTTACGTGACAAGCTTTCTCTTTTTCGCCGGAGCCTGCCTGCTTTGGATCACACAGCGGCTGCAAAAGGAGTCGCCTGCCAATGCACGCTGATTTCTCTTAAAAATTCATGATTCTTCTAAATTTAACCTTCTCGTAATCTCAAAAGAGTGGTACGATATGGCTAGAATTTAGGAGAAAAGAGAGTGGCCATGTTACGTTCAATTATCGGATGGATTTTGCTCCTTTGCATAATCCCGTTGTTCGCATTTACATTAATCGCTTCCGGAAAAGAAGTAAAAGAGATGAAATCTCTGGATCAGGTGCTTGATAAAAATATCAATCTCAAAAAAGTCAGCCTTGTGCAAAACAGCTACATGTATGACAGAGACGGCGCCCTCGTATCTGAAATCGTCAGCGATGATGAAAACCGGGTGCTGGTGCCTTATAAGAAGATACCAGAAGAAGTCAAACAGCTGTTTCTGACTTCCGAGGACCGGCATTTCTACGAACATAAAGGCTTTGACTTTATGGGAATGGTCAGAGCCGCTGCGTCCAATGTCAAAGACCAGAAAATCGACCAAGGCGCGAGCACCATTACCCAGCAGTTGTCGAGGAATCTGTATTTAAGCCATGAACGTACCTTCAACCGAAAGCTGACTGAGCTCATGTATTCCTATCAGCTTGAAAAAAAGCTTACGAAGGACGAAATTCTGGAAAGCTACTTAAATACGATTTACTTTAATAACGGCGTTTACGGCGTCGGATCTGCGGCTCAGTTTTATTTCAATAAGCCGCTGAAATCTCTCACTCTGGGAGAAATGGCTTTTATTTGCGCTATACCTAATAACCCTACATTATATGATCCTTTAAAGCATTTTGACTACACGAAAAGCCGTCAAGAACGATTGCTTAACGGCTTGAAAAAAGCAGGAGTCATCACAAACAAACAGCTGAAAAAAGCGCTCAAAGAGGACATTAAGCTTGACGTCGTCCAAAAGAAGAACAAATATCCAGACTATGTTACCTATGTGAATGAGGAATTCACACAATTGGTATCTTCTTCTGAAGGATTCGATAAACGTCTAGCAAAAGCCAATGATAAAGAAAAAGCAAAAATAGAGAAAGAGCTGTCAAAAAAAGTAAGCACTCTATTAAAAGACGGGGTGAAAATCTACACAGCGCTTGATCCGTATATGCAAAATCAAGTCGTCGCCCAGGTCAATCAGAACCTTCCTTATGAAGGTGTGCAGGGCGGTGCCGCGGTCGTTAACCATCAAACGCATCAAATCGTCGCCTTATCGGGCGGGAAAAATTATGCGAAATATGATTTTAACCGCGCATACCAGGCTTACAGACAGCCCGGTTCATCAATTAAACCGCTGCTGGATTACGGCCCTTATATTGAAAAAACGGGTGCCACTGCATCCAGCTCAATTGATGCCAGCAAGTTTTGCAGCAAGGAATATTGTCCGCAAAACTACAATAATCGCACATATGGCACTGTAACGCTGGATACAGCGTTTAAAAACTCGTATAACACACCTGCCATCAGAATGCTGGACCGTGTCGGCGTAAATACTGGATTCAGTTATTTAAAGCCGTTTCACTTTGCTGAACTGAAAGATACAGATTATGTTCTGCCGGCGGCGCTTGGCGGTTTTACAGACGGCATGTCACCGCTTGAAATGACAAACGCGTTTACGACATTCGGAAACAGCGGAAGTTATACGCCGAGCCGCGCGATTACGAAAGTCACTGATTTAAACGGAAAAACCATATTGAAATGGAAAGATAAACCCGTCCAAGTATACAGCATCCGCACCAACAATGTATTAAGGCAGCTAATGGCCTCTGTTGTCAAAAGCGGAACAGGGAAAAAAGCAAATTTCAAAGCTCCTTATGTAGGCGGGAAAACAGGAACCTCGAATAATTATAAAGACATGTGGTTTGTCGGCTTAACAGATACGTACACAATGGGTGTATGGGTCGGAAAAGATAATCCGGGAAGCGTCGAGTATCTTCACAATGCGGGGCCGCAGCTTTCCATTTGGAGAAACACGCTGCAAGCGGCTTATTAAAAGATCGGAGGGGACCTGACATGAAGCATGGTAACATTCCAAATCGCGTGCTGCTGTTTGACGGCGTGTGCAATTTATGCAACGGCGCCGTTCAATTCATTATTAAGCGAGATCCAGACGGTTTGATTTCCTTTTCATCCCTGCAATCAGAAACGGGACAGCAGCTGCTGAAGCTGAACGGGCTGCCGACGGAACACTTTGACAGCTTTGTTTTTATTGAAGACGGCAAAGTCTACACAAAATCTACGGCCGCCATAAAAGTCTTCCGCCATTTACGCGGGGCGTGGCGGTTCTCCGTTGTCCTGTTAGCCGTGCCAAGACCTGTCAGAAACATGGTTTATTCTTTGATTGCCAAAAACCGCTACAAATGGTTCGGCAAGAAAAATGAATGCATGCTCCCCTCCCCTGCAATTAAAAAAAGATTTTTACCGTAATACAAAAATGGCTAGCTTACACAGGTAAGCTAGCCATTATGCTATTATAAAGCTTGATAAATATGAACAAAATGCCAATAATAAACGTAAACCAAAACAGCAGTTCCAGCAGAATGAAGCCGATTAACGAAACCATAGACAGCGTCGAATGGATTTTGTACACAATAAAGATAAAATAAGCAAGTGTGACAACGGCAAAGAGAGCCGCAATCCAAAACACATTTTGGACAAGCGCAAAGGATAAAATGCCTCCGCCTAAATAAATGGCAGCGCCCAGCCTGATTTTTTTCAGGTTGTTTCCCTCAGGGTCTTGTGCAAAAAAGAGAAGCGAAAGCTCCGTCACAGTATTCGCAATTAATTTCAGAGCGGATAAAACCATAAAATATAAAAGAGCAAATGCTGCGAATAACGCGAGTCTGATTCCTTTCTCCGAGAAATACTCCAGCATTCCATCATAAATTCCCAATGAAGACAGAAGCTTCATCGCATAGAGAGCAGTTGAAATGGATAAAGACGAACTAAAGAGCAGGATAGCAATAAGCGGAAAATATCCTGTCAAATATGTATTTTTCATAGTAAAGTCCCTTTCTGTAATCTACCTCATTTATTATGGAGGACTTAAAACGCATTGACAAGATAAATTATTCCATTTTTTTCTCCTTTTTACGAAATAAAGCCCCAAATCTTCACAAACCGGCATTTTGGGAGTAAAGTAGTACGCAGGAATTAAAAACGTGAGGAATGCTTCTATGAAAAAAACGCTGAAACTGCAAACCAGATTAACGATTTTTGTCTGTATCGTCGTCTTAATCGCACTGTTTATCACCTTTTTTACGATCGGCGCCCAAACGTCGCGAAGTATCAGAGAGCAGGAAAAATCCACTGCCCTGCAAACCGCTGAAATGGTTGCGGATGCCCCGATTGTTCCCGATTCATTGGAGAATGGCAAAGATCAAGAGCTGCGCGAATATACATCCCAAGTCCAAAAAATCACAAGCACTGAATTTGTCGTGGTGATGGACATGAACGGAATCCGAAAAACACATCCGAATCCGGACAAAATCGGAAAACGGTTTACCGGCGGAGATGAAACAAAAGCGCTAAAAGGGCATGTTCATATCAGCACTGCCTCAGGTACGCTGGGAAAGTCAATGAGAGCGTTTGTTCCTGTCTATAACAAGGACGGGAAACAGGTCGGAGCGGTAGCTGTCGGCATAACGATCAATGAAATAGATGAGATTATCAGCCACAGCTTACGTCCCCTGTACTTTATTATTTGCGTCAGCATCTTCGTAGGTGTCATCGGAGCCGTCATCGTCGCCCGTACCGTCAAAAACATTATGTATGGCCTCGAGCCGTATGAAATAGCGACACTTCTTCAAGAACGGAGCGCCATGCTTGAATCAACGAAAGAAGGCATACTCGCTGTCGATGAATTAGGAAAAATCAAGCTTGCTAACGCAGAAGCAAAGCGCCTGTTTATTAAAATGGGCATACAGGTCAATCCGATCGACCAGGATGTCAATGCTGTTTTGCCAAAGAGCCGGCTGAAACAAGTGATCGAAACGAAAAAGCCTCTTCAAGACAGAGATATCCGAATTAACGGATTAGAGCTCGTATTTAACGAAGTTCCCATCCAGCTGAAAGGACAAACTGTCGGCGCAATCGCGACATTTCGGGATAAAACGGAGGTTAAACATTTAGCCGAACAGCTTTCAGGTGTTAAAATGTACGCAAACGCGTTAAGAGCGCAATCTCATGAATTCATGAATAAACTTCATGTCATATTAGGCCTTGTACAGCTGAAAGAGTATGATGATCTAGGAGATTATATTAAAGACATTGCCATTCAGCAAAAATCAGAAACAAGTGAAATTATAAATGATGTGAAAAGCTCGGTCCTTGCGGGTTTCCTGTTAGGAAAGCAGAGCTATATAAGAGAGCAAGGCGCGGATTTGGACATACAATGCGACAATGTCATCCCGAACGCGGCTGATCCGTCTGTGGTCCATGAGCTGATTACGATTATCGGCAATCTCTTAAACAACGCCCTCGACGCGGTGTCCAACAGGCCGAAAAAGCAAATATCCATGTCCATGCGCTATCACGAAAAACAGCTGCACATTGAAATTTCAGATACCGGGTCAGGCCTGTCGGCAGAAGACCAAACAAAAATATTCGAACAAGGCTACTCAACAAAAGGAAAAAATCGCGGATTCGGCCTCTATTTTACCCAGCAAAGCATGGAGAACCTGAAAGGCCAGATGATTGTAACCAGTGAAAAGAACGAAGGAACGACCTTCAGTCTTCGCATACCGTACGAATCGAAGGAGGAACAGCATGATTAATGTATTAATAGTTGAGGATGACCCCATGGTGGGTGAATTAAATAAACGCTATTTAAGCCAAATTGAAGGCTTTCAGTTGAAAGGAATCGCCTCTTCCTTTCAAAGCGCGCTGCACGTTTTAGGCGAGCATCATATCGACTTGATTCTGCTCGATATTTATATGCCGGGGAAAAACGGCTTGGAGCTTTTGACTGAAATCAGAAGCCAGAATGAATCGGTCGATGTCATTGTCATCTCAGCAGCGAGTGAGCTTGATGTCATCAAAAAAACACTCCGCTACGGAGCCGTCGATTATTTAATCAAGCCCTTTGAATTTGATCGCTTCCAAACCGCTCTTTCTGACTATCGCCGTAAACAAAAAGTATACTCGACCCACAGAAGCATGAGCCAAAAGGAACTTGATGCGGAGCTTTTTCAGAAAAAAGAAGCGTCTGAAAAAGTGCATCTGCCAAAAGGCCTGACAAAAAGCACGCTGAAACTCATTTGGTCCAGCATACAGTCGTTTGAAGGCGCCTCCTTCACGACGGAAGACCTAGCGAATCATACAGAGATCTCTCAAGTATCCATTCGAAAATATTTAAAATTTTTAGAAGACATTCAAGTGCTGAATGTCGAAATGGCATATGGAACGATCGGAAGACCCGTATTCCAGTACAACGTTAACACGGGAAATGCCAGCGGAATTAAACAATATCTATAAAAAAAGCGCACTGTCCTGCCCGGGACAGTGCGCTTTTTTTGTGCGTTACATCTTATGCCAAAGAGCTTGAAACCTCCCCCGCTTTAAGCTATATAGAAATAACAACGGCATGTCTGATTCATTTTTTTGATATGGTGAGGAGTTTAATTCAGAAAATAGGTATTTTTTAAAAAATTGTGTGAAATTCTATTTATTTATTGCCAGTAAAATGATAAATTATGATTGGTTAGTTGATCCTCATGCATAAGTCATAAGTCACACTTCTGAAAGCGGTGTTCACGTTTTTCCGTAATGGAATGACCCAACATCCATCTCTTCCCCGCCCTTTGATGGAAATTCAAAGAATAATGCCGTATAGGGGAAGAAAGGCCTGCCCTTGATCAAATCTTTTCACTATTATCAGAAAGTTTTCTCGATTCTCATACTTTTTCAACTGCAAACTTTGATCAGGACAACCATCAGCATGACTGCCAGATCAGCACGAACCAAATTATACTGGGGGGTTATATCTTGAATAAACGCAAAATCGGCTTAGCGATGTCACTTGTGGTCGCAGCAGGCACCATTTTAGGGGCATGCGGGAACAGCGAGAAAAGCAGCGGCTCCGGCGGGAACAAAAACAAATTCAGCGTGGCGATGGTAACAGACATCGGCGGAGTGGATGACAAATCCTTTAACCAATCAGCTTGGGAAGGCATTCAAGCTTTCGGTAAAGATAACGGGCTGAAAAAAGGCAAAAACGGATACACCTACCTTCAATCAAAATCCGATGCAGATTATACAACGAACTTAAATAAATTGGCCCGTGAAAAATTCGATCTGATCTACGGCGTCGGCTACTTGATGGAAGATTCTATCAGTGAAATCGCCGATCAGCGCAAGGATGCGAATTTCGCGATCATTGATGCTGTAGTGGATAAAAACAATGTGGCAAGCCTTACATTTAATGAGCATGAGGGCTCTTTCCTCGTCGGTGTTGCCGCAGCGCTGTCCAGTAAAACAGGGAAAATCGGATTTGTAGGCGGAATGGAATCTGAATTAATTAAAAAATTTGAAATCGGGTTCCGTGCGGGTGTACAAGCTGCCGATCCTAAAGCGAAAGTCGAAGTAAAGTACGCCGGAGCTTTTGATAAAGCCGAAGTCGGCAAAGCCACAGCGGAAAGCATGTACAAATCTGGCGTAGACGTCATCTATCACGCGGCAGGCGCTACGGGAACCGGAGTCTTCACAGAAGCGAAAAACCTGAAAAAAGAAGATCCTAAACGCGACGTCTGGGTCATCGGTGTTGACAAAGACCAATACGCAGAAGGCCAAGTGGAGGGAACAGATGATAACGTCACACTGACCTCCATGGTGAAAAAGGTTGATACGGCTGTTGAAGACTTAACGAAAAAAGCGAGTGAAGGCGACTTCCCAGGCGGAAAAACCATCACATACGGATTAGACCAAGATGCGGTAGGCATCTCATCCTCTGACCAAAACCTGTCTGACGATGTCAAAAAATCAGTTGATGAATGGAAACAAAAAATTATCGACGGGCTAAAAGTTCCGTCAACCGATAAGGAACTTAAAAACTTCAAAGCTGAATAAGAGCCCAGGGGATAAGGAGAAGCGAACCCTTATCCCCTGTTTTACTGACAGAGCGGTAAAGGAAAAGCTGCACTTTCTCCTCTGCCGCTTTTCTTTTGCCAGACTCTTTCTAAAAAGCATCTCTACATAAAAGGAGCGGTCAAACCTGTGGAATATATTATTGAAATGCTCAATATACGCAAGGAATTTCCCGGAATCGTCGCCAATGACAACATTACTCTCCAAGTCGGAAAAGGCGAAATTCATGCGCTGCTCGGCGAAAACGGAGCGGGGAAATCAACCCTTATGAATGTTCTGTTTGGCCTCTATCAGCCTGAAAAAGGTGAAATACGGGTTCGCGGGGAGCGCGTCCACATTAACAGCCCAAACAAGGCGAATGAACTTGGAATCGGTATGGTGCATCAGCATTTTATGCTCGTTGATACGTTTACGGTCGCCGAAAATATCATTCTCGGCAAGGAGCCAAAAAAGCTTGGCCGGATAGACCGGAAGCGGGCTTCCCAAGAAGTACAGGAGATATCTGACAGATACGGCCTTCAAATTAATCCGGAAGCCAAGGTATCCGATATTTCAGTCGGAATGCAACAGCGTGCGGAAATATTAAAAACCCTGTATCGCGGAGCCGACATTCTGATCTTCGATGAGCCGACTGCTGTTTTGACGCCTCAGGAGATTAAAGAGCTGATTCAAATTATGAAAAACTTGGTGAGTGAAGGAAAATCCATTATTCTCATCACCCATAAACTAAAAGAAATCATGGAGGTTTGCGATCGCGTCACCATCATCCGAAAAGGACAAGGCATCAAAACACTTGATGTGCAAAATACCACCAAAGATGAGCTGGCCAGCCTGATGGTCGGACGGGACGTCTCGTTCACAACTGAAAAAAAAGCCGCCCGGCAAAGAGGGGAAGTTCTCACACTTGATGCGGTCACTGTAAAAGATATCCGCGGAGTAGAAGCGGTCAGAAAGCTGTCCCTTTCTGTAAGGGCGGGTGAAATCGTCGGTATAGCCGGCGTCGACGGCAACGGGCAGACCGAGTTAATCGAAGCGATCACAGGCCTTAGAAAAACGGAATCTGGAACAATCTCCTTAAACGGAAAGCAAATTCAAAACTTGAAGCCAAGAAAGGTGACAGAATCAGGCGTCGGTCATATCCCCCAGGACCGCCATAAACACGGGCTCGTGCTTGATTTCCCGATCGGAGAAAATATTGCCCTGCAAAGCTATTACCACAAACCTTTTTCGGCAGTCGGCGTTTTAAATAAAAGCGAGATTTATAAAAAAGCGAACAGCCTGATAAAAGAATACGATGTCAGGACGCCTGATGAATATACACATGCGCGGGCTTTATCAGGCGGAAACCAGCAAAAAGCCATTATCGGCCGCGAAGTGGACAGGAACCCGGATTTGTTAATCGCCGCACAGCCAACACGCGGGCTTGATGTCGGGGCCATTGAATTTGTCCATAAAAAGCTGATTGAACAGCGCGACGCCGGAAAAGCCGTTCTCCTTCTTTCTTTTGAACTGGATGAAATCATCAATCTCAGTGACAGGATTGCGGTCATATTTGAAGGCAGCATTATCGCAAATGTAAATCCGCAAGAAACAACGGAGCAGGAGCTCGGCCTCTTGATGGCAGGAAGTACGCACAAGGAAGCGGGGAAAGCAAATGTATAAACGTCTCTCTCATTTACTCATTCCGCTGATCGCCATTATTCTCGGGCTGTCAGCCGGGGCAGTGATTATGCTTGCCAGTGGCTACAGCGTTGTCAGCGGATATTCCGCCTTGTGGAATGGGATATTCGGCGAAATTTACTATATCGGCGAAACGGTGCGCCAGGTTACACCGTATATTTTATCCGGCTTGGCTGTAGCCTTCGCATTCAGAACCGGTCTTTTTAATATCGGTGTTGAGGGCCAGCTCCTTGTCGGATGGACGGCTGCCGTGTGGGTCGGAACGGCATTTGACGGCCCGGCGTATATTCACCTGCCGCTTGCTCTGATTACAGCAGCTGCCGCCGGCGGTTTATGGGGTTTCATTCCCGGATTTTTAAAAGCGCGCTTCTACGTTCATGAGGTAATCGTCACCATTATGATGAATTATATTGCGCTGCATGTGACTAATTATTTGATCTCAAATGTGATGACAGACAATCAGGATAAAACAGAGAAAATCCATGAATCGGCCTCCCTCCGCTCTCCTTTTTTTGAGCAGATTACCGATTTTTCGCGCCTTCACTGGGGGATTCTTGTCGCGCTTCTCGCGGCTGTTTTGATGTGGTTTATCATCAATAAAACAACCAAAGGATTTGAGCTTCGGGCAGTCGGCTTCAACCAGCATGCTTCTCAATATGCCGGAATGAGCGTGCGTAAAAATATCATGACCTCGATGCTGATATCCGGAGCTTTTGCGGGCCTTGCCGGCGCTATGGAAGGTCTCGGAACTTTTGGTTACGCCGGAGTGAAAGGGGCATTTACAGGCGTAGGGTTTGACGGAATCGCCGTGGCTCTTCTCGGAGGAAACACAGCCTTAGGCGTTGTGCTTGCGGCTTGTCTGTTAGGCGGACTGAAGGTCGGTGCTTTAAATATGCCGATTGAATCGGGCGTGCCGACAGAAGTTGTCGACATCGTAATCGCCATTATTATTTTATTTGTTGCGTCCAGCTATGCCATCCGTTTGATGCTGGAGAAATTGAAGAAAAAGGGGGCAAAATAAGTGGACTTCCTGCAAATTTTATCAATCATTGTCCCGGCCACGCTTGTGTATGCAGCCCCGCTCATTTTAACGGCGCTCGGAGGTGTCTTTTCCGAGAGATCAGGCGTAGTAAATATCGGCCTTGAAGGGCTGATGATCGTCGGCGCCTTCACCAGTGTCTTATTCAACTTATTTTTTGGGCATGATCTCGGGGCAGCCGCACCTTGGCTCTCGCTTTTAGCGGCTATGATTGCCGGCGCGCTGTTTTCGCTCATTCACGCAGTCGCCGCGATTTCATTTCGGGCGGATCAAACCGTCACCGGGGTAGCGATTAATATGCTCGCATTAGGGGCCACTTTATTTATCGTAAAGCTCATCTACGGAAAAGCGCAAACCGATAAAATCCCCGAACCCTTTTATAAAACGAATATCCCGGGTTTAAGCGATATTCCCGTGTTAGGAAAGATTTTCTTTTCAGATGTGTATTATACATCTATCCTCGCCATCGTGCTGGCCTTTGTTTCTTGGTTTATTCTGTTCAAAACACCATTCGGCCTTCGCATCCGGTCAGTCGGCGAGCATCCGCTGGCGGCTGATACTATGGGGATCAATGTATATAAAATGAGGTATATCGGTGTCATGATAAGCGGACTGCTAGGCGGTCTCGGCGGCGGCGTGTATGCTTCTACGATCGCACTTGATTTTACACACTCCACCATTTCCGGCCAAGGTTTCATCGCGCTCGCCGCACTTGTTTTCGGAAAATGGCATCCAATCGGAGCGCTCGGGGCGGCATTGTTTTTCGGTTTTGCGCAAAGCTTAAGCATCATCGGCTCGCTGCTTCCGCTTTTCAAGGACATACCGAACGTGTATATGCTGATTGCACCTTATGTATTAACCATTCTCGCACTGACCGGTTTTATCGGCCGTGCAGATGCGCCGAAAGCTAACGGCGTCCCTTATATTAAAGGAAAACGTTAACTCACCCTCCCCCGGAAGCATGTTCCTGGGGATTTTTTTCTATGACAATATACCCTTTTAATTTAATTTTTTATTGATTTTTTAATTTAAAAAAATATAAATTGTTAACGCTTTCTTTTACACTGTAACAAACGACATGGGGGTGTATGACAATGGGAGCTGTCAATAAAACAGAGGTGGTTTCACCTGATGTACCGCAAAAGAAAAACCTGTTTCAAAAAATATGGACATGGGAAATCGGTGTGATACCTCTGCCATTATATACAGTTTTAGCAGTTATTATTATTCTTTCAGCTTATTACAATGAGCTGCCGGCAAACATGCTTGGCGGATTTGCCATCATCATGATACTGGGTGTTTTTCTCGGAGATATCGGCCAGCGCATTCCGATTTTAAAAGATATCGGCGGACCGGCTATTTTGTCTCTGTTTGTTCCTTCTTTTTTGGTGTTTTTTAAGGTGTTAAACCCCGCCTCTTTAGACGCGGTTACGAATTTAATGAAAACATCGAATTTCCTTTATTTCTATATTGCTTGTCTTGTTGTAGGAAGTATCCTCGGTATGAACCGAATTGTATTGATCCAGGGATTTATCAGAATGTTCGTCCCTTTGGTCGCCGGTACGCTTGCTGCGGTGGCTGCGGGTGTGCTTGTCGGTTTAATTTTTGGCTACAGCGTGTACGACTCCTTTTTCTTTGTGATCGTTCCGATTATTGCCGGGGGAATAGGTGAAGGAATTTTACCTCTCTCGCTTGCGTACTCGCAAATCTTGGGTTCTTCAGCCGACGTATACGTGTCTCAGCTTGTGCCGGCTGCAATCATCGGAAACGTTGTCGCCATCATCTGTGCAGCTTTGATGAAAAAATTAGGCGAAAAACGACCGGAGCTTAACGGCAACGGGCGCCTCGTGAAATCGAAGCAAGCAAATGATATCTTCAACCAGAAGGAAGTTGAAGCAAAAATTGATTTTAAACTAATGGGTGCAGGAGTTCTGCTTGCCTGTACATTCTTTATCTTCGGTGGATTATTAGAAAAATTCATTTTCATTCCCGGCGCGATTTTAATGATCATTTCGGCAGCGGCAGTGAAATATGCGAATATCCTGCCGAAAAAGATGGAAGATGGAGCTTTTCAGCTTTACAAATTTATTTCTTCAAGCTTTACATGGCCTCTTATGGTAGGCCTCGGTATTTTGTTTATTCCGTTAGATGACGTGGCGTCTGTAATTTCGATTCCATTTGTTATCATCTGTATCTCAGTAGTCGTTGCCATGATTACATCCGGATACTTTGTGGGCAAGCTGATGAACATGTACCCTGTCGAATCTGCAATTGTCACCTGCTGTCACAGCGGACTCGGCGGAACAGGAGATGTCGCGATTTTGTCCGCTTCAGGAAGAATGGGCCTTATGCCTTTCGCTCAAATCTCAACCCGTCTCGGCGGAGCGGGAACAGTCATTTCAGCAACGATCTTACTGCGCTTTTTCACTTCATAGTATACCGGAAAAGAGTTCTGCCCTTGCGGCAGAACTCTTTTTTATCGTGTGACAATCCTCATATACTCCCGCGGCTCGAATGGAATATGCTGAGATTCCGTTTCTTTTATCCCATCTGTCAGATGCTCTGCGAGAAAAAAACGTTCCCATTCATCCACACTTACGGATGAGCGTCGACCTTCATATTTATTCATGATGAATGTTCCCGCTGTTATCGAACAAAATAAGACAGAACATACGGCGGCTTTTCTTCTCATCTTATCAGCTCCCTGTTAACAGCATGAGCCAGGGACAAATTGAATATACAAACAGATTGATTTTTGTTAAACTTAATTTGAGTTCAAAGGACCTTATAAACCTCATTTTCCCGCATTGCATCATGACATCCGTATAAAATGTGCGTTATAATTTGGACTGGGTCGTTTGACTGTTTATTCTTACGGTTTATTTATACATAAAGCCATACGCCAATTGAGAAAGACAGAAGGAGGTCTTATTTTTTGCAGCTATTACATTTCGCTATTTTATCGCCTTTTTTATTCGCTTTTTTCATTCCCTTTTTTGCAAAATATGCAAAAAAAATTCATACAGGCTGGTTTGTGTTAGTCCTTCCCGTTTTGCTGTTTATATACTTTATTCGTATGCTCAGCATCACGATGGCTGGAGAGACAGTCAGGTCCGTATTAGAATGGATTCCGTCATTAGGCATTAACTTTACCGTTTATATAGACGGTCTCGGTTTGCTATTCGCCTTATTGATCACGGGGATCGGAGCTTTGGTAGTACTGTACAGCATTTTTTACTTATCAAAGGAAAAGGAACAGCTCGGCCCTTTCTATGTCTACTTATTGATGTTTATGGGCGCCATGCTCGGCGTTGTTTTGGTAGACAATGTAATGGTCCTTTATATGTTCTGGGAGCTGACTAGCCTGTCATCGTTTTTATTGATCGGGTATTGGTACAAACGGGAAAAGTCACGCTACGGGGCAACGAAATCATTGCTGATTACTGTATTTGGCGGACTTTGTATGCTTGGGGGCTTTATCCTTCTGTATATCATTACAGATTCCTTCAGTATCAGAGAAATGATTAACCAGGTTCACTTGATTGTGGGTCATGATTTCTTTATTCCTGCGATGATTCTGATTCTATTAGGGGCATTTACCAAATCAGCACAGTTTCCATTTTACATCTGGCTGCCGGATGCCATGGAAGCGCCAACCCCTGTCAGCGCCTATCTTCATTCCGCTACTATGGTAAAGGCGGGCATTTATGTCATTGCAAGATTCAGTCCTGTTTTCGCCTTTTCTTCTGAGTGGTTTTGGATTGTGTCTCTTACCGGAATCATTACCATGGTATGGGGTTCGTTCCATGCTGTAAAACAAACTGATTTAAAAGCGATTTTGGCCTTTTCCACAGTCAGCCAGCTTGGAATGGTCGTGTCCATGCTCGGGGCCGGTGCAGCCGCTCTGCATTATGACAACACAGAGTACTATACGGTCGCAACAATGGCCGCAATCTTTCATTTGATCAACCATGCCACATTTAAAGGAAGTTTATTTATGGCAGCCGGGATCATTGATCATGAAACGGGTACAAGAGATATACGCAGGTTGGGCGGTCTGATGGCCATTATGCCGATCACCTTCACCATTTCTCTGATCGGAACGTTCTCAATGGCCGGCCTTCCGCCATTTAACGGGTTCTTGAGTAAAGAAATGTTTTTTACAAGTATGCTTCGGGTAACTCATGTTGACCTATTTAATGTCCAGACATGGGGAGTGCTTTTCCCTGTACTCGCTTGGATCGGTAGTGTCTTTACATTTATCTACAGCATGAAACTGCTGTTTCAAACGTTCAGGGGCACCTATCAGCCCGACAAGCTTGAGAAAAAAGCACATGAGGCTCCAATCGGCATGCTGATTTCACCCGTTATTCTTGTCGCATTTGCGGTGAGCCTGTTCTTCTTTCCGAATATATTGTCATACAGCGTGATAGAGCCGGCGGTGAGTTCGATTTATCCGACGCTCCTGGACAGCCATGAAAAATTTCATGTTCATATCTCACAATGGCACGGATTTACTACCGAGGTATTTATGACACTAGGCATTATTGTCATCGGAACGGCCGGATACTTGACCTTATCGAAGTGGAAAGGCATTTATCAGCTATTTTCCAAAAAGCTCACGCTGAACCGGCTTTACGACAAGCTGACAATCGGGATGGAAAAAGGGTCGTATCAAGTGACAAAACGGTATATGACCGGATTTTTAAGAGATTATTTGCTGTATGTATTTGCGGCTTTTATCATTCTGATGGGGTCGGCTCTCGTCTTTAAAGGCGGATTTTCGTTTTCGACAGAAGGAACTGCAAAAATCGGGGTATATGAAATCATTCTTTCAGTTGTCATGATCAGCGCAACCGCGGCGACTGTATTCGCCAAATCAAGATTAACTGCCATTATTTCGCTCGGGGTCGTCGGTTATACCCTTGCGCTGTTTTTTGTGATTTTCAGAGCGCCGGATTTAGCATTGACACAGCTTGTCATCGAAACGATTTCTGTTGCGCTGTTTCTTCTTTGCTTCTATCATTTGCCGAAACTTCGATGGAAAAAGAAAACAAGAACGTTCCGCCTGAACAATTTTATCATCAGCTTAGGAGTCGGCATCATCGTCACTCTGCTCGGCATCGCATCTTCAAGCCAGCGGACAAAAGACAGCATCTCTTCCTTTTTCACAAAACACAGCCATGATCTTGGCGGAGGAGACAATGTAGTCAATGTCATTCTGGTTGATTTCAGGGGCTTTGATACGATGTTCGAAATTACGGTATTGACGATTGCCGCTCTCGGCATCTACGGCATGATCAAAACAAAAGTGAATGAGGAGGGGAAAAGCGTTGAACCAAGAGAAGACAAATGACATGATATTGCAAACCGTAACAAAACTCGTATCGTTTATTATTTTGCTTTTCTCTTTCTATTTGTTTTTATCAGGGCATAATGCGCCTGGCGGAGGATTTGTCGGCGGGCTGATTACCTCGTCTTCTATCGTCCTTTTACTCTTGGCCTACGATTTAAAAACAGTGAAGGCCATTTTGCCGGTAAACTTCATTTATGTGGCGGGTACGGGACTTCTCATCGCGATTTTAACAGGTGCGGGGGCTTTCGTTTTCGGCGCCGCTTTCCTCTCCCATACGTTCGGGTATTTTCATTTGCCGTTTCTCGGCAAAACTGAACTGGCGACAGCCACGCTGTTTGATTTAGGTGTTTATCTTGTTGTTGTCGGTGTGACGATGACCATTATTCAGACGATTGGAGAGGAAGAATAATGGAAATCTTAATGGCTGTAATTGCCGGAATTATATTTATGGCGGCAACCTATTTGCTGCTCTCTAAAAGCCTGCTCCGGGTGATTATCGGAACGGCGCTTTTGAGCCATGGGGTACACTTGCTGCTTCTTACCATGGGCGGCTTAAAGAAAGGCGCTCCGCCGGTTTTAAGCGAGCATGCGAAGGCATTTGTTGATCCGCTTCCGCAAGCCTTGATTTTGACGGCTATCGTCATTTCATTCGGCGTTACCTCCTTTATCCTCGTTATGGCCTTTCGCGCCTATCAGGAATTGCATACAGATGATATGGATCAAATGAGGGGAAATGATCAACATGAATAATTTTGTTATTTTACCAATTCTTATTCCGCTGCTGGCGGCAGTGGCGCTGATTTTTATGAACAAGCGCATTATGCTCACACGGGTCTTCAGCGCGGCGGCTTCTGTTCTTGCGATTGTCATCAGCGCAATCCTCGTTCAAACCGTTTTTACAAAAGGGGTTCAAACGCTGAATCTCGGCGGCTGGAAAGCGCCTTACGGCATTGTGCTTGCCGCAGACCAGTTTGCCAGCCTGCTTGTATTAACAACAGCCGTCATCGGTCTGTTGATTGTCCTCTATTCGTACCGTTCAATCGGCGAAAAGCGGGAGCGCTCATTCTATTATTCCGGTGTGCAATTTTTACTTGCCGGTGTCAGCGGGGCGTTTTTAACAGGCGATTTATTTAACATGTATGTATTTTTTGAGCTTTTGCTTATTGCATCCTATATGCTGATCGTTCTCGGAGGAACAAAGATCCAGCTTAGAGAATCGTTAAAGTATATTGTGTTTAACATTGTGTCATCCGCCCTTTTCGTCATCGGTGTCGGCTTTCTGTACGCTGTGACAGGGACGTTAAATATGGCGGATCTGAGTGTAAAAATCAGTGAATCGGGCCAAACGGGACTGATTACTGTGATCGGCGTTCTTTTTCTCATCGTGTTTGGTCTTAAAGGCGGGATCTTCCCCTTCTATTTTTGGCTGCCGGGGTCTTATTACGCGCCTCCGACCGCGATTGCCGCTTTGTTCGGCGCTTTGCTGACAAAGGTCGGCTTATATGCCATTACGAGGGTATTTACGCTCATTTTCATCCACGATACCCAATTTACCCATCAGCTGATGATGTGGCTTGCGGCTCTTACGATTTTATTCGGGGTCATCGGCTCAATCGCCTATTCTGATGTGATGAAAATTGTCATTTATAATATTATTACGGCGGTTGGCGTCATTTTATTTGGGATTGCGGTCAATACACCCGCTTCGATTCAAGGGGCGATTTACTACTTAATCCACGATATGTTGATTAAAGGCGCGTTATTTATGCTGGCGGGCACGCTGATCACGCTGACAGGCACGGCCAGCCTCCATAAAATGAGCGGACTGATTAAGAGGTATCCGGTTCTCGGCTGGATGTTTTTAATATCCGCTGTCTCTCTCGCAGGAATCCCGCCGTTCAGCGGGTTTGTCGGTAAGTTTAAAATTGCGGAAGGCGGTTTTGCCCAAGGGGAATTTGTGATATCCATACTGGTCTTATTGTCCAGCCTGCTCGTTCTGTACTCGATCCTGAAAATCTTCATGTATGCTTTTTGGGGAGAAGAAAAAGAAACGCCAAATCAGGAAAAACGAACAGCAAAGGGACTGCTTTATCCGGCAGCGGTATTCCTCTTATTGTCCCTTCTTTTCGGACTCGGAACAGAGTATGTGTCACCTTACGTCAACCAGGCGGCAGAAACATTACTGAATCCGGAAAAATATATTGAAGCTGTTTTGAAGGAGTAGATGGCATGGCTTTTCAACTTTTATTAAATGTTCTTCTCGCTTTTTGCTGGATGCTGCTAAGTAATGATGCGAGCGCCGTCAGCTTCGTAACGGGGTTTGTGTTAGGCATGGTGTCGCTCTTTTTCTTCAGGCGTTTCTTTGCCCACCCATTCTACCTGTGGAAGCTGTGGGCTGTCATCAAACTTGTTCTGATTTTCATAAAAGAATTGTACCTTGCAAATGTCAGCGTGTTAAAAGCGATCATAAAGCCGAAACTCAACATACGGCCTGGGATTTTCGCGTTTAAAACAGAGTTAACGGAGGATTGGGAGATCACTTTGCTTTCTCTGCTTATTACCTTAACGCCGGGTACACTTGTGATGGATATTTCCGATGATGGAGACATTCTTTATATCCATGCGATGGATATCGAAGATGCTGAAAAAGCGATACACGACATCCGCGTTTCTTTTGAAAAAGCAATTCAGGAGGTGAGCCGCTGATGCTTACTGTCATTCTTCAGATTTCACTCGGCATTATGGCGGTTTCGACTCTTCTTTATGTCATCCGGGTCATCAAAGGGCCGTCTGTGCCAGACCGGGTGATTGCGCTTGATGCAATCGGCATCAACCTGATTGCCATTACGGCGCTCGTCTCCATTTTGCTTCGCACGAGCGTATTTTTGGATATTATTTTGCTATTAGGCATTCTGTCTTTTATCGGAACAATTGCATTTTCTAAATTCTTGGAAAAAGGGGAGGTTATCGAAAATGATCGCGATCGCTGAATGGATTGTGGCCATCTTTGTTCTTATGGGATCTCTCATCTGTCTTGTCGCTTCCTTCGGGACGCTCCGGCTGCCGGATATGTATACGCGGTCCCATGCCGCTTCAAAAGGATCGACACTCGGCGTGAATGTAATTTTGCTAGGTGTATTTTTCTTTTTGTGGTTTATAACGGGAGAAATATCGATTAAAATTCTGCTCGGCATTTTATTCATCTTTATCACAGCGCCTGTCGGCGGACACTTAATCTGCCGTGCCGCGTATAGTGCGGGCGTCAAGCTGGATAAAAGAAGTGTGCAGGATGATTACGAGGGGATCAGGAACTTTGTGATTAAACGAAAAGAGGATTCATACTTATAAAAGTGAGCAGCCGGACTGGCAGAGTTCCGGCTGTTTTTCTATTTCGTAATGACAGCCATCGTGCATCGGGAGGTACAAATGAGTCTCTCCTCGTCATCATAAATGTTGATGACGTACACAATTGTCGTTCTGCCTTTATGAACGGGCTCAGCTATCGCTTTCACCGTTCCTTTGTTTACAGCTTTCAAATGATTCGCATTAATCTCCAGACCCACACATGCCTGAGTCTCTTGGTCGATCAAATGCTGCGCTCCCACGCTTGCCGCTGTTTCCGCCAGTGCGGCTGACGCACCTCCATGCAGGTAGCCAAACGGCTGCACCGTACGGTGGTCAACGGGCATTATGCAAACACACCTATCCGCCGTACTCTCCGTAATCTCAATGCCCAGCGCTTCAAGCAATGTATGTTTCATATCCATTACGTTAACTCCCTTTTTTAAAGTACGCCATCCGATTTTGCAATCAGTACCGCTTCCGTCCGGGAACCGACGTTCAGTTTGTTGAAAATGGACGTCAGGCTGTATTCAATCGAACGCTTGCTCAGATGGAGCGCGTCAGCTATTTCCTGATTGGTAAATCCCTTTTCCACCTCTTGAAGAATGAGGCATTCTCTTGGCGTCAGAACATCTTGATCATTTTGCGAAGCGGCAGCAGGTTTTGTTTTTTGATGAGTGACCAACTGTTTAAAATAAGAAAAATCAACTAAAATTTCATCATTGAGCACATGATATATGTATTGCGTAATCTTTTCTTTTGATTCGGTCTTGCTGATCGCGCCGTGCAGCCCTGCACGAATGGCCTCCTCAAAATAATCCTCCACTTCATAGCCGGTATAAACAATGATTTTGCAGAGAGGATTCTCTTTTAAAATCTTTTTAGAAAGCTCCATCCCGTTGATTTCACCTAGATTTAAATCCATTAAGATGAGATCATAAGCCGCAAAATCATGATTATGAACAAAATGTTCACTGGCATCAGGACTGAGACAATCGACAGAAAGATTTGCATCTGTTTCCAGAATTGTCTTGGTGCCTTCCATGACAGCCGGATGGTCATCAATCACAAGTATCTTTTTCATGTTTTCCTCCCTTTTACTCATTCATTTCCATTTTATAAAAAAGACTTGGCTTGTGCCAAGTCGATTCCGTTATAAATCCATTACAATTCCATTTCAATATCGGCTCGCAATCCATTTCCTACGCTTGTATCGATCCGAAGGTGCCCGTCTAACGCACGAACCCGCTCTTTAATGCCCGAAAGCCCCATACTCATCGATTGTTCATTCAATTTTTCCTTATCAAAGCCAACGCCGTCATCCTCATAATGAAGAACGATTTTATTTTGAAAACTGATCAGCATAATCAGCACCTCGCCGGCTTGGGAATGCTTCATGGCATTTGATAAAAACTCTTGAATAATCCGGTACAAATTCAGCTGAGAATCAAGATCAAGCGATGCCGTAAACCTTCCCGTATTCAGCCGAATATGAAACGGCGCGCTTTCCTGCTGCTGCGCAATAAGCTTTGACAGCGCCTTTACCAATCCCAAATCATACAAGAGCTGCGGCCGCAATTCATGGCACGTCTCCCTCGTCATCAAAATCACATCAGACATCTGCTGATTCATTTGCACCAGCTTGTCCTGCACCTCATTCTTACAAGGATCTTCCTTCTTAAAATCAGCAAGAAACAGCTCGCATTGCCGTTTTAAGGAGATCAAATCCTGAAGAACGGAGTCATGGAGGTCACGCGCCAGGTCGGATCGTTGTTTTTCTTCGATGGCGAACATCAGCTTTTTCAGCCATATTGGATTCGTTCCCTCTTGCTTTAAATCTTTCAGGTGATCCATCAGTTCTTCAATCTGCATGACATTTTCCATTGATACACTAGTGTAAAAAGACAATGTCTTCAGCCATGAGATTTCATCACGGGTCAGTCTAGGGGTGTTAATGTTGGACAAACAAAGCAGAACATAAGAACTTCCGCCTCGTTCACCAACTTTCATGAGAAAGCCTTGATTAACTTCGATAATTTTCCCAATTTCTGATGTTACGTTCTCAAATTCCTTTTGATAAAGGTGCCACTCCGGTTCAATTTCCTGCTTATCTAAATATATCACTTTGTTGTCAGAAGCAACTTCAAAAGTATAGGCTTTGCTTACGAGTAAAACTTCTAAAATTGAATTCTTTAGTTCTTTAAAGACTTGTTGGAAAGAAGTTACGCTCCTCATTAGCTGAGTGTATTTAAAAATACTGTCCTGATAATTGAATTTTTCAGAGAAACGTTTTAATCGAAATTTAAAATCTATAACCTCTTTAAAATAAAAGACAGCGAACATGACAACGAAAATAAATACAGTTTGGCGTGCAGGATTCATCTGTATTTTCACTAAATCAAACCACACTAATGCCCCAACTATGAATAGAGTTGGTATGATAGCAAGGAGAGCATAATATCTCATTCTTCCTAAAATAAATTCTATATCAAACAGTTTATTGGCAACAAATTGATACACTAATCCGAACGGGATAAGTACGAGCAATGACGCCGAAGCTAATGCCGGGAAAATATAATTCCCTGTGAGTATAATCGGGAGAACATAAAATATCAAAAATGGCGCAAATGAAAGTGTATTTGTTAGAATTAATAGTTTAAGAATAAATGAATGCTCAGAATATTTATATTTATTCAGATGAAAGTATATAGATATAAAAGCAAATAGAGTTAAGGCTGCAAAAGAAACTAAGTTAATATTCGCTAAAATGTCATTATTAACTTGATTATAGCCTATAAACTCAATCACAATATTCAATATTGGTATGATATAGAGAAAAGAGATTAAACTATTCAAAAAGGTTTTTCCTATTTCTTTAAGATATCCTTGAATAAACTGAAGATAAAGAATAGGAGAGGATATGAAAGTAAACAAATTTATATATCTATTTATTCTATGTCCCCTAAATGGCCCACCTGCACTTATATATGCTATTGAAATGTCTAACAACAACAAAATAAGAATATACCCAGCAAATGATTTTCTTATCTTACTTACCTTAAGTATATAAAAAATGCAGATTATACTTAAAAAATAAAAAACCAAAGGAAGTACGAACAGAAAGAAACTATACGGTCTATTTAAAGTAACTAAATCAAAATCTTCAAGATGAATTATTTTTCCATTTCTTATAATATCCAAACTGTTAATGTGACTCAAATAGCCCCATTTTGTATGCTTTTCTGTTGGTTTTCCTTCATTAATTTTTAAAATGGTATCTCCCTGTCTGAGACCAACAAATTGTCCATAAGAAGACTCCGAAATTTCTTCAATTACAAGTTGATTTTTATTATTTTTATCAACCTTAGTGCCAATTATAATACCATTCATATTGATATATGCTATATAGCAAACATAGAGAACACTTAAAACAATTACAGCTATTGTGAATTTTTTTATCAAGTTCTTCAAAATGAACCACCTATTAACCGTCCCATTCACGAGTTCTTTGAGCAGACATATGATAATCATCGTAAGCTTTAAGTATTGTTTGAGTTTCGTCTAAATCAAAACCTATAAGGCAAGCTTCTTTATTTTTCAATTTTTTTAATACTTCAGGATAATTTAAAAAGTAATTAATTAGATCTTGCATTTTCATCATCCTTTTTATAGTTTAATAGGTGTTCCTTTATTATCTCTTTTTTAGCTTTATCTAAGTTTAATTGTTCTATAGCAGAAATACATTTCTGCTTATATAATTGCAATAATACTGAAATGTATTGAGTAACTCCTGCCTCAATTAACTTTTTTTCGAATTTATCCTTATCTGCTAACGCTTTGTAATATAAGTCTTTATGAGAAAATAAGTAAAATAATTCTTCTGAAGCTTCATTAAATATTCGTTTAATATATAAATAAACCAGTGTCTGTTTGTTTTTTTCAATATCACTGCGATTCCTAGAAAAAAGAACGTGGTAATCTCCAGAAATTTGAGCTACAATCCCCTTATAATAGGAGTATCTTTCTACTATTTCACTATATTCTCCTGACGCCAAAATAACCCCTGTTACATTAGCTAAGGCAACTAGGCTTCCACATTTAAATTTAATTACCTCTAAACATTCATCTTCTGTCTTGGATTTATTAGTGATATCATCGTGTTGTCCTTGCATGGCTTCTTTTACATATTTTAAAACATAGTTAAATATCAAAGGATTGATATTCATTGAATGTATACTTGATAATCCTGCTGTATACAAAGAAAGTGCTGCATTTAAGGATTCTGAACGATCAATTTTCATCCAAAAAGCCTGGTGATTGTCTTCATCTTCAAGATCATCCAAGATATCCGATGAAAGAATAAGGATTTCTATTCCCGCACCCAGCTTCGTAGCAACATCTAAATCCTCCCCTCCAAAAACAACGTAATGTAAAATTGTTGATTCGGCAAAGGAAAATAAATCTTTTGAATCGATAAATGAGTAAAGAAGCTGTGATAAATCATCGTTAAAAATGTTTTGTTTTATAATTTCTTTCATTTCCCGCTTGATATTTACTGGATCTAAACACATTTGCTCAATAACGACTTCCCCCCTCCCATTCTATTTTACTAAATGGCGCCCAGGTTGGACAGCGGGTTTTTCGTTTTTTAACAATCATATAATACTTTATCCTTTTATTGTATGGGAAAGCACAAAAAAAAGACTTGTTTCCAAGTCTTTTTCACGAAATTTTCATTGCATATGTGAATTTATCGAGCTGATCAATGCTTTTGTTAATGTTTCGTAATGAATCTGTCGTTTCTTTGATATCAAGTTCGAGTCGGAATAATAATTGTTTCACTTCTTCAAGTTTTTTCTTTTCCACCGTTTCCACACTCCTTTTTTTGAAAGATCAATGAATTGTGTATGGTGAACGAGTCCTAGGTATTTGATCTGTTATTAATAGTGTAAACGGTTTTGCGTTATTTTTCACCGAAAAGTATGCAAAAAGTCTATGCGTGACACCGCAAATATCAATAGGTCAATATTCACTAATTGCTCATAAAGAGAACGGGACTATTGCTCTAAGTTTATGAGCAGATGTTTTGAATGGATATTGCAGAAAATCTTGCCTCCATTGGTTTTTCAGTGTTTTCTCAATTCTTCCACCAAGACTATAGTCCTTAGCGTTTCTTTTTCAAAATTCGATACGCCGACATGAATGATTCCTGACCGACAAACACCGAAAAGACCGCAACTCAGGTTGGGGCCTTTTTGCATTGTCATATCTTTTATGGCAGGGTCTATACTAATATAGACGATACCCTTCGAGAAGAGGTGCCGAATGAGATACCCCATTCCCTGTTATTATGTGAATCCATCAGCTGTCCGCCTATATAGAGACGCTTCTTGGCGTCCTCCCGCTTATCCGTCAGTGAATACAGCATCCTTTATTCGTTCCGCAAAAGACGCTGCGGGGCTGCTTGCGGATGCCCAGCTTGTGATTTATGGCATTGCGGCCTCACCCGAACTGTCACGCCGCATTATCGCCGCTGCGCAGGAGTCTAAATCAGAAACTGTGAAACGGCTGATTCGGCAAACAGGCGTGAAAAGCAATCTTGATGTCTCCTTTAATCCAGATGGGATTCATATCAACCTGCTTCATTCGCGCAGCCGTTTTGTTGTTGCACTGCAGTGGTCGTAAGCAGAACGTAATACAATTTTAACCCTTTTCGCCCATAAGCTTATCGCACCACTCTATGGCTTCCAGATAACATTTATATGCTTCTTCTCTGTTGAGTTCACGGTATATTTCTTCGCAGCTGTCCCATTTGTTGCACTCTATCAGCTTCGCAAGCTTAAGAATGTTATAATAGTCATTTTTGTGCCCCAGCAAAGCTTGTCCGACCTCGTCCATTAGCGGCAGTTCTTTCACGATATCTTCTATTTCTCTATGCAGCAGTGTGTCTATTAAAGAAAACATTCCGATCAGCATATAAGAGGATGGATGCGGGCGGGCCGTTTTTTTTGCGAGCAGTTCGCATAGCTTTGCTCTCATTAAAGAGATTTTAATAACCTCATGTTTGCTTGAATTTCCTTTTTTCTTTAAATCTTTAAAAGAAAGAATATACACCCATCTTTTTATTTCATTAAAGCCAAGCAGCATAATGGCCTGCTTGATGCTTTCGATTTTTTGGGTCAAGCGGGTGTGCGATGAATTTAAGAACTTTAATATTTGATAGGATAATGATAAATCCCGTTCTATGTATTCTGTGACACGCTGTATATTGGGCTGTTCCTTGCTCAATTCATTCAGCAGCTCGTAATATGAGTGAAAATGAAACGACAGATCATGTCCGCAGATCACGCGCGGTTCACTGAAAAAGTACCCTTGAAACAAATGAAAGCCGTCTGCCGCAGCCTGCTCATACTCTTTGCGGGTCTCCACTTTTTCCGCTAAAAAGCTCAGCCCTTTGGATCTATAGGTCTGCATAATTTTTTTTCGTTCCACTCGCGATGTCTTTAAAAAGTCTATTTTTAAGATATCAATATATTGCATCATCTTGTGCAGCAGTTGTTCATCCGTTGGGTTTATGGTATAAAAATCATCCAGCGCTAAGGTATACCCCATTTTTTTCAGTTGTCTGCATCTTGAGATCAAAGCCGGGGTGATCGGAATATCTTCAAGAATTTCAACGACGAGCTGATTCGGATTGAAGGAGGTGGGGAGATCTGAAAACATCAGGCTTTCGGTAAAGTTTACAAAGCTGCGTTTTCCTTCTGTCAGCTTCTCAATCCCGATGTTTAAAAAACTGTTAATGATTAAATCGGTTGTTGCTTGATCGCCGTCTGCGGCCGAGTAAACATTCTCTTCACTCTCTCTGTATAGAAGTTCATAAGCGACAACCTGTTCTTTTATATTAAAAATAGGCTGTCTTGCAACAAACACCCTCATTGATTTATCCTCCTTAGCATAGGCGCATTCCTTCAATCTTAAGTATATCAAATAAATTGGCGAATCTTGTCTAAATATGAAAAATAATATTCAAATCAAAAACAGACCTTTCCGCGTCAGAAAGGTCTGTTTCATACTTATTCAAGCTCTTCATCAAGTTTGCTTTTCACTTCATGAATGCGCTGCATTTTATTGCTCCAGCACTCTTCGCTCAAGTCGACCGGATATTCTTCCGGCTTGCTGATTCTCTTATATTCTTCCCACAAAAGCTTAAGATTGTCCTGTGCATATTGCTGGATGTCCGTAATTTCGGGGTTTTCATAGCAAAGGACGCCCTTGTCAAAAATTTGTTCATGAAGGTCTTTCGCGTAAAAGTTCGTAACGAATTTGCTGATGAACGTGTGAACCGGATGAAACATCTTCAGCCGCTTCTGATCATTCACCTGCTCGTCGTAAAGCGCCAGATAATCTCCTTCAGAATGGTGATTCAATTTATTGATGATGCGGTATACTTTCTTTCTTCCCGGTGTGGTCACTTTTTCCGGATTTGAAGAGATTTTGATCGTATCGACCATTTTACCGTCTTCTTCAATCGAAACAAGCTTATACACTGCGCCAAGAGCCGGCTGATCATAGGCTGTAATGAGCTTCGTGCCGATTCCCCAGATATCAATCCGTGCTCCTTGTGATTTAAGGTTCAAAATGGTATGTTCATCCAGATCACTTGAAGCTACGACTTTAGCTTCCGGAAATCCCGCTTCATCAAGCATCGCCCGCGCTTTTTTTGAAAGGTAGGCCAAATCGCCGCTGTCGAGGCGGATGCCGATAAAGTTAATGCGGTCTCCGAATTCCTTTGCCACCTTGATCGCGTTCGGCATTCCTGAACGGATCGTATCATAGGTATCCACTAAAAATACGCAGTCTTTATGGGTCTCCGCATATTTTTTAAAAGCGGTGTACTCATCACGGTAGGCCTGGACAAGTGCGTGTGCGTGTGTGCCCGACACCGGGATATTAAAGCGCTTACCGGCTCTGACATTGCTTGTTGCGCTAAATCCGCCGATCAGGGCCGCTCTCGCTCCCCACATGGCTGCATCCATTTCATGCGCCCGTCTTGTGCCGAATTCGAGGGCCTCTTCATCGCCTACGACGCCTTTAATCCGCGCTGCTTTTGTAGCAATTAATGTTTGGTAATTCACAATGTTGAGCAAAGCCGTTTCAATCAGCTGGGCTTCGACAAGAGACGCTTCCACACGCATGATCGGCTCATTGTTAAAAACAAGCTCGCCTTCTTTCATGGAATAAAGCGAACCCGTAAACGTCAAGCCGCGCAAATACTCGATAAAATCTTCTTCGTACCCAAGCTCCAGTCTTAAATAATTGAGGTCGCTCTCGGTAAACTTGAAGTTTTCCAGGTATTCAATCGCTTTTTCTAGTCCGGCAAACACTGCATAACCATTTTCAAACGGAAGCTTTCTGAAAAAAAGCTCAAAAATCGCTTTCTTTTCATGAATGCCGTCTCTCCAATACGTTTCCGCCATATTAATTTGATAAAGATCTGTATGTAATGACAAACTGTCATCTTTAAAACCATGCTCCACCAATTTATTTCCCCTTCCTTACTCTGCCACTTTCGCTCCGATGCTATTTGCAAAATGGGAAAGAGCCCAAGTGTGCCCTTCAGGATTAAAGCTTGCGACAGCATGTTTGTGAACAACAATCCGAAAGCCCTTGTTGTACGCATCGACAGCTGTGTGCAACACACATATATCGGTGCAGACTCCGGCTAAGTGCACCTCTTCAATCTGCCGCTCACGCAGTTTCAGCTCTAAATCGGTACCCGCAAAAGCAGAATATCTCGTTTTTTCCATATAGTATACATTTTTTTCGTTCTCATGTTTCTGATAAACAGGCAATAGCTTTCCGAACAGCTCTTTTCCTTCCGTTCCGTTTACGTTATGCGGAGGAAAAAGCCGGGTTTCCGGATGATATGCATCATCTTCTTCATGTGAATCTACGGCAAAAACGACGTATTCACCATTTTTTATAAAGGCCTCTGTCAAACTGACGATTTCATCTTCAATCAATCTGCCTGGCTCTCCGCAAGTCAATTTGCCGCCGCTTGCAACAAAGTCATTCGTATAATCAATACAAATAAGTGCTTTTTTCATAGCCGGCCTCCCCGCCATCGGTATGAGAACATTATATCTTATCTACAGTTGTAAGTGAATTGGCAACTGAAAAATCAGTAAAAAGACAAACCGTAAGTTTGCCTCTTTCAGGTTTTCAGAACCGACCGTTTAAAAATATCGTCCTGAACATATATGGCATCTCGATTAATCGCCTGTTGCTCAACAATGACGAGGCCTAAAGGCGTATTGAAATGCAGGTCTGATATGATAGAAAAATGCATGCCATTCTGGCGGGCCATCTTCATATACGGAGAATAAGCCGTATAATTCAGCTCACCATTTATTAATAGAGAAGCTCCTTTATTTTTCTGAATCGCCTGCCTCACTTCTTCGTAGGGTTTGCTTCTCAGAACCTGCCCTTTCGTTAACGCAATAATGACTCTTTCCCGAAGTGACCCTAAAAATAAGTGCCGTTCATCAGGTTTTGTTTCCAAAGGCCCGTACATCCCCTGCTGCAAATAGAGATCAATTGTTTCGTCGCTCAAAAGCCCGTCCTCCTGGTTCAGATAACATGATGTGTGACCGGCATGATGCCGGACTCAATGATTCGAAATCAATATAGCCCACAGACAAGACCGCCTGGCATGTCAGCCCCGCCCTCAGTACTCCCCGATAAGGAGTATTCCCTCGTGCGGCGGAGGCTAAACTGATCTGCGGAATGCTTGTCCGCCTGTATTACATTTCAGTTACCCAATGAATGATTTTTTTCGTCAATTCTAAAGCCGGCTCTTCTTCTGTCAGACGGCGTAATGACACTTCCAGCCTTTCAGGAAGAGAGGCTTTCTCTTCTTCATATGAGATGATTGTGCTCCATTCCAGCTGGGGAACGGCGACAAGTGTATGAAATTCTTTTTTATTTTCATGAAGATAGACGTCGCCGATCATGCCGATTTGTGCAATGATGTTTGCTTTTCTGATTTTCATAAGACTGCTCCTCTAATAAAAGACTATTCATATTATACTATAAAAAAGCAACAGCCTCTTATCAAGGCTGTTACCCGTTAAAAGATATTGTCTCGTCAATCACATCGGCGTCGCTGTAATATGTTTTGCTGTAACGGTTGTTTACTTTCATAAAATCACCGCTGTGAAACGCACCGGATCCCGCGCCTGTTTGATCAACGCTTTTGGGGGAAATGGCAAAAACATCGCCGAAGCTTGCCGCGGCATCTCCGGTTAATGACATGATATAGATCGGCCCTACAATTGCAGGCATACACACACCTCCCGCGCTTATTTCAAGCATCATATGCGGATGGGCTGAAAAGGTGCCCGCGTCTTATAGGCGTGAATGATCCGCTTCAAGCTTAGATCGCTGGCGAAGCTTAATGAGCCGGACAATATTCAGGAAAAACGCCTTTAACACGGCATAAACCGGCACAGCCAAAATCATGCCGAGAATACCGCCAAAGCTTCCGGCCCCGATTAACAAAAGGATAATCGTTAATGGATGGGTATTCAGTCTTTTTCCGATTACAAGCGGTGACAAAAGATTGCCGTCAAGCTGCTGAACGACCACTACAACAATGATCGCAAAAAGCGCTCTAGCCGGTGAATCCATCAGCCCGATGATGACCGCGGGAGCCGCACCGAGAAATGGCCCGACATACGGAATAATATTAGTGACGGCCATGACGAGTCCGAGAATCAAAGCATACGGCAGACCAATAATGGAATAACCGATAAAGCAAGCGGTTCCGACAAAAAGACAGATCAGCAGCTGGCCTTGGAAATAAGCAGCCAGCGTATCGTATAAGTCTTTAAAAATCTTCATTCCCTCCGTCCGATAAGAGGCGGGCAATATTTTGACAGCCAAGTGCGGAAAACGATGGCCGTCCTTCAGCATATAAAAAAGGATAAACGGAACAGTGATAATGACAAGCGTGATATTCGTCACAACGCCAAAGACCGCTGACAGGCTTGATGTAATATTTTGCGGCAGGCTCTGGAGAAAACTTGTCAGTGACTGTTCAATTTTTGATATCGACACGTAATCTTGATTCATCATCCATGTAAACCACTGGGAATGGGATAAATCATTTGTTAAGCCCTGAATCTGTTTTATGTATTCAGGAAGATTTCCAAATAATCCGGAGATTTGGGACGTAAGAATAGGCCCGACCGTCGCAAATACAAAAACAAGCAAACCGATAAACAGTAAATAAATCAATAAGATTGATAATGTCCTCGGTATTTTTTTCTCAAGCAGACGGACAACCGGATTGAAAATAAAAAATAAGATCCCCGCAATTAAAATCGGAAAGAACAGCGTAGAGATAAAGATGATAAACGGCTGAAAAATAAATGACACTTTCGTTGATACAAGGATAATGAGCAATACAAATAAGATTTGCAATGTCCAAAAGTGAACTTTCGATTTCAACAAGCTTTTTCCTCCTAGTTTTTTCGATCTTTTCTGATGAAAGATCGGACTGGTACTATGATTGTATCAAAAAAAGGAGGCTGTCAGTACTCCATGTTTTAAAGAGTTCTTTAAGAGCATAGCCATCTATGCAGGATGGGATGCAAATCGTGTTTCTTTGCGTTATAGCGTGCAACAGAAAAATAGGACATCCCCGGAAAACCGGATCGTCCCTTCTTCCTCTTTCTATGCCGCCTTCCTTTACACTCTTTCGCTGTAATCCGGCATAACGGATACGATTTGCCCGATTCTGACTAAGAAAGCGGAACCGCCGCTGCCTTCAATAATGATATGGTCCGGATTGACTTCTTTCAATTTCCCTCTGACGATGTCTTTTACAGTCTGAACAACGAACCTGGAGCCGATCAGTTTTTGGATGGTTTGATATACGTAAGGGTCTACTAAAGACACCAATTGCGGACTTCCCTGATGAGCCATTTCTTTTAGTCCCCTTTATTTCTTGGTTTACCTCAGCATATGCCTCGAATAAGGCATATGACATAGGCAAACCGCCAAGAAATGAAAAGGAAAAGGAAGGGATTCAACGCGAAGATAACTATGGGCGGGATACATGACGGGAAGCGGTGTCGCCGTTGGGTTATGTAAAAGCGGAAGGCCGAAAAAGGCCTATACTGGCTTTGTTATGGGGGACTGGGCTTGGTCGATTAACTGATCAAGCTTTTGAATCTTTTTGAGCGCGGCCGTGTGATCTATTTGACGGTAATGATGATGTCCGCCAGGTTCTTCATCCAGTTCGTCCGCTTTTTTCACAATTTGCTGCAGCGTGTTTTTATCCAACTCGCCTTCAGGCAAATAAGAATCAGTATGAAGCAAAATGGCCAGCGCCACTTCTTTTGCCGCTTTAGGTTCTTCACCAAGCCGAATCAGCAGCTTATGGGCGCGCTCCGCACCTTTGATGGCGTGAATATCATTTCTTCTGTACTTTTCATAATCCCATTCACCGTCTGTGTACCATTCGTAATGTCCGATGTCATGCAGCAGCGCCGCTTTCGCAGCCAAATCAGGACTGACATTCGCTTTTACCGAAAGACGATACGCATGAAAAGCGCAGGCAATCGCATGAGCCACACCGGAACGCTGTAAATATTTTTGTGCAACTGGATGGGTGAAGACATCCATTAATGTAACCTTTCTCATGGAAACCCCTCCTTTATATATTTTTAGAATCCTAACATATCCTGAGAAGAAACTCAATTCTTATGTCACATCATTTTGCCTTATATCCTCATTTCCTATACGGCAAAAAGTATGTTTCAGTCAGTATATGCACCCGACTGGCGAATGATTGGACATAAGCCGGCCCCGAGACTGCCCAATTCTCCATATAAAAAAGAGCGGGATGTCTCCCGCTCTACAACAACTCTTTTATACTGTATATACGCCCATTTTCCACTTCATCGCCTAAAAGAGATAACAAGGTGCCTGCGATAAATTCCGGACTGCGCAGGTTTCCTGACTCATTCAGCTTTTGAAACCGTTCGATGTCATGAAAATCTTTTTTTGATGATGAGCGGATGACCGCCTGCATATCGGTGTCCATAACGCCTGGTGAGAATGAAATCATTTTCACTGGAAGACGTTCGTCCTCTTGTTCATATCCGAATGTTCTCGTAAACATATCCAAACCGGCTTTTGAACTGCAATATGCGCTCCAGCCTTTGTATGGGTTCTTCGCAGCCCCGGATGAGATGTTTACGATCGTTTTCTCACCCTCAAATGTGCTAAAGCGTTTTGTGAACATCTGGCTTAGCAGCACGGGAGCTGTCAGGTTGAGATCATAGTGGCGCTGCAGTTCTTCCAGCGACGCTTCTCCGGCCCTTTTAATCGGTGTGACCATTCCGGCGTTGTTGATCAGTGTGACGGCGGAGAAGTCCTCAGGCTGTATGGATTGAAGCAGCGTGTTAAATTGATGCTCCGCTTCCTGAAGATTCGTCAGGTCGATTTGATGCTGTGAGAGCCTCTCATGGCTGATCTCGCTTTCCGATCTGGATAAGGCATGCACCTTGTGGCCTTTTTCTAAAGCTTGTTGCGCAATCGCTTCTCCTAAGCCCTTTGAAGCCCCGGTGATGATATAAAGCTGCATGGCAATTCCTCCTTCCTGGTTTATTTTACGTACTGCGCAATGGGAAAACAAGCATCTGAACTTAACGCTTTTTGTTGTCTTGCAGCGTTACCCTCGGAATGAGGAAGATAATGCCGGCAATTCCAAGCAAAATCAGAACTGTGTATATCATCGGCAGCAAAAATGATGGTTTAGCCGTTTCATCCGTTTGACTTTGAGCTGACTTTACAGCCGGTTTTTCATCAAACGTAAGTCCCAGCTGTTTCGTTTGGGCTTTAATAGTGTTTGAATCCTCAATATCAGATGAGGTGAACAGCTCTTTTTTCAGCTCAGCGTCGGGATCTTTTGACGGCAGTTCAAATGTTAAATTTTTTTGCTCTTCAGGCAAAGCCGTTTTTTCTTCATAATAGGATTCTTCATGTAAGTAATCTGTATTGATCTCAACATCTTTCTGTTGATACTCATTCGGTTTTACATCTGTGTTCTCTTCAGTTACGGCGGCGGCGGACGGAATGAAAAGGAAAAAGGAGAGCATAAAAAGCATGATCCCCTTTTCCATACACCACTTATACGTCATGGGTTTCTTCAATCTCCGCCGTTTTATCTGCCATCAGCCGAATAACCAGCGGCAAAGCCACTGTAATCAGCGTAATGATCAGTAAAGCAGTGATTCCCATCGTAAACAAATGGCCCGTTCCGTACTGAATGTCGATATATACTTTTGAAACAGGGTTATCGAAGCTGAAGTTCGGCATAACCAAATCAATCAGCGGTGCGACATAGAATAAAATCATAGCCGATGACGCGATCCAGCCCGCTATTGATCCAAACATAAATGCCGCCCGAATAAAGGCCGAACTTGCAACCAGAAGCAAAATTGTAAAGATTGACCACTGAATCGTCTGATCGTCAGGAAGTGAATAGATATTAAGCCCGAACAAGCTGATCATCAGTCCGACCAAAATGTTCAGAATACCAAAGAGCGCACCTTTTACAAGAATCGGGGCATTTTGATAATACGAGCTGAAATATCCGATCAGCAGACTGCTGATTAAAATAATGACGAGTATCACAACCGGCGGTACAGTCTGTGTCCGTTCTTCAGGAACTTCACCGCTGATTTTGAGCGGATTCGCCAAATAGTCATAGACATACCCGTTGTTTTGCCCGTCGACGAGCGTGTTGCCCAAGATTCCGTAGACATCTTTACGCACAAGCTTCGTGGAATCCACGTTTTTGCCCCAGTTGTTATTTAACGTATCTGCTTTCGTCTGTACTTCATTTACACTCTCTTGCATGTTGCTGGTGTAATCAATGATGCCTGACTGGCGGTCAGATAATGAGCCCATCATGCTTGAGATCTGAAGCACTTCTTGGCCTACCGTATCCTGTACAGTGAGCGCCATCGTACCCGAGAGGCCGCCGTCCTTAAATGTGGCTGCTTCTTGAGCGGCGCCGCTTGTCAACTGATCAGAAGCATTTGCCGCGCTTTCAGAGATTTTAGAAAGCTCATCTAACACGCCAGACTGCTCGTCTCTGATATAGTTGCTGTAGTTGCTCGCAAACTCAGTCATGCCTTCAATGAAATTGTCGATGTCTTCATCGGTAGCCATCGTATTGTTTTTGAGATTCTCCCAGCTTGCGGTTTCTTCCGGTTTGATGGCTAGGATTGATGTGACGTTTCCTTGTTGGCCCTCAATGGCACTGCTTTTTGCAGCAGCATCAATGGTTCCTGATAATACAGAGTCATATACAGATAAATATTTATAGTATTTCATTAAAGCAGAGATGCTTTCTGTATTGATTTCTCCATAGAATTGAAGCTGATCTTTATATTCTAATTCGCGAATTGCAATGTAAATCCTTTCAAACTCCTGCTTTCGTTTCTCTTCGAGTCTTTCGAGTTTATTATCGAGCGTTTTTACTTGGTCTTTCAAATCGTCAATTTCATCATTAAGACCATCCATATGATCTTGCAGTTCTTTGAGTTTCTTTTTCAGCTCTTCATTATGCGTATTTTCTTTTTCTTTAAGCTCTTCTTCAATTTTCTTAATTCGTGCTGATGCTTTGCTGAGCTGTTCTTTTGCTTTGGCGATATCAGAATCGCTTCCTGCCTGATCTTCATCCTCTGGCTGCGTCGTGTCTCCGCCGCCTCCGATATCACCAGAATCTCCGGTTCCGTCTTCATTTGCCAGCTGGACAAAATTGAGTGCTGAATCAGATGACGCAGTTTGTTTGGCAGATGCATTTGTTTCGGTTTCTCCGCTGTATGACTTACCGTTAGAGGCGTCACCGTTCTGATCTTCGCCGGTCCCCTGCTGCTGGTCCTTATCCTCCTGAGTCCCGCCGTCCGTTTGTCCGTTGGTATCACTGCCGTTATCGCCGTTCCCAGCGTCTCCCTGTTGATCATCAGGATCGGGACCAGGAGTGCTTCCGTCATTCGGTTTTTCTGTCGTTGGATCTTCTTTTTCAGGCTCCTTCAGACTGTCTGAAATGTCCTGAATGTCGGCGGCGATGTATTTCAGTTCATCACGCTGTTTTTCCAGATCAATTTTCAGTTCTTCCGGATCTTCTTTTTTTGGATCTTGATTTTTATCGTCAGAACCTTTATCTTCATCCGGAACCGGGTCATCTTTCGCAATCGTGAGCGCTTTACGCGCGTCAACGAGCTGACCATACACTTGGTTTAGCGCAGTCTGTCTTGATGCGGCTTGATATTGATTGATAAGTTCGCTTTGTATCTTCGCCATTCCAAATTCCTGCTTAGGCACCTGGCCTTCTCTGATTTGCTGGGTAGCTGCCAAAACTGTGCTTGTTTGCCCAAGCTGCGTTTTCACTTGGCTTATGCCTGTAGACAGTCCGCTCATCATCTCGCTGAACTGATTAGCCGCTTGCTGTGCTTTGATCGCGTCAAGCCCGGTTTGGATTTGTTTTTGGTTTGAATCTTGTGCTGCCAGAAGCAGCTTCTTTTGATTTTCTTGATATTGTTTGTATTTCTCAACCGTTTCGACGAAGTCTTTCATCACGCTTTTCGCTTCGTCTGCTGTTGTCGCTTTTTCTTTCGTTGTGCCTTGCGCTTCATTCATTGATTTTTTCAGCTCGTCGATCAGGTCTTTTTGGCGTTTGATCTCGCCTGCTAAATCATTGGAGCTCGGTTTATAGAAATTGTACATGACATTTTGAAATTCTGATTCTTTGTTGACGATGTTGTCAAATTCTTCTCTGACATTGTCAACTTTCTGCGAGACAAAGTTCCAATATAATGTCGACATTTTTTTGTTCATGGACTTTTGGGCATCCTCAAGCTCACGCTGCACCTTTTCTTTGTTTACGGCATTCAGATTATCCTGAACACTGAATTCCAGCGTTGCTTTTTGCGGGCGCTCTTGATCATAGCTCAAAATGTTTTTCGAAAAATCAGAGGGAATATAGACCACCGCATCATACTTTTTGGATGCCAGTCCGGTTTCAGCGGCGCTTCGGTTGACAACCGTCCACGAGTAATCGGGGCGCTCGCCTAAGACAGCCGCCACCTCTTTACCGAACTGTGCCGATTGCTCATCCTCTTCATCCGCCGACACTTCTTCATTTAATAAGCCGGTATCTTCATTGACCACGGCGATTTGCCGTGTTGCGTTTATTTTTTGCTTTGTCGGGTCGTCTCCGATAAATCGGAAAAACAACACCGGCAAAAGCAAAATGATGATGATGGCAGATATTAATTTGATCACGCTTTTTCGTTGTTCTGTCATCTTGCATTCTCCCTTTCCGCAGAACATAAAGGAATTTGAACTTTTTGCTCCTTCCCGTTTTCAACAATGTAGCCAAAGCCCGGCTGGATGTCTGGCTCTTGTCTCTGGTAAGGGAGAGGAATCACATTTTGTTCAGATTTTTTCATCAGAAGAATCGCATGGCGAATCTGCTTCATTTCTGTCGTCAATGAATCATAGCCTTTTGAGAATTCACTGTGATTTCCGCCCGGGATAAAGCTAAAGCCAAGGTGGGCGTAAGATTTCATAAACAGTGCCAGCTGATCCTGGATTCTCGTGTCGATGGTTTGCTGGAACCTCGTGATGCCGTCTATCATCAGCACGACTTGTGAGAAACGAAGGCTGGCGGCATCTCCCTGCCGAACGGCTTCTAAGTACATTGCTTCTCTCGTTTTGAAAATTTCTTCGGCAGCTTCGATCCATTGCATGATATCTTCTTTCGTTTCCAGATAGGACACGTCCGCTTCTTTTGCATACTGCGACATACCTCTGTCAATTGAATCAAACAGGCCGATCAGTTCAGTCTCATCATCTATCAGGTGTTCAAGCATCACTTTCATGACATTTGTTTTTCCGCGCTGCGTCTGTCCCAAGATGAGACAGTGCTTATGTTTCGCCAGATCAAAATACACTGGGCTGACTGTTTCTTCATCAAGGCCCATCGGAATAGATAAAGGCGCACGGTCTTTTTTGAAGCGGACAGAAAATTCTTTTGATGACAAGGTTTCCGGCAGCATCGGAATCGGCGCCGGAGACTGGTGCGAACTGTAACGCTCCAGAAGGGCTTGAACGTCCGTTTTCAATTCATTAAACATGTCCATATCATTATCTGCTTCCACCGGCAGGAACATCTGCGCAAAATAAAGCTCTTCTTTGTTAATAATAACGCGCCCGGGGATCGGCTCCAGGCTGAATTTCGGACGGCCGTAAATGGAGTAGCCCTCAGACTGATCCATTAAATAATGAACGACCTTTGTTTTTAAGTTGTTTAATAACGATTGGCGGACAGCGTTTACCCGTGTCGCTGTCAGCATGAAATAAATCCCTAAGCTCTGCCCGTCACGGGTGATTTGGATAAATTCCGATTCAAGCTCATGCATTTCGTCCTTCACGATGTCAAAATTGTCAATCGTGATGAAAATGAACGGAAGCTCTTCTTCGCTGATCGCATTGTACATTTTTATATGGCTGATTTCTTTTTCCCTGAACAGCCTTTTTCTGCGGTCGATTTCTTCTTTGATCCGAATCATGAACTTTTCAATTTTACGTGTTTGATCCATCAAAAAGTAGTCCGCTGTATGCGGCAGCTTCGCTAACGGGAGCAGCGTTCCGTTGCCGAAGTCAAAGATGTACATATGCAGTTCTTCAGGCGTGTACCCTTCCGCGAAATTCATTAGGAACGTGGTCGCCGCGATGGATTTTCCGTAGCCGGACGATCCGAAAATACCGATATTGCCGTCATCCATCATCGTATAAGCAAGCGGCGTTTGGCTTTGTTTATCAGGCTCATCAATATAAGCAAAATGAAATTGCCCTTTGTCTTCGGATTGGAAGAGAGTGCGCGGAATCCGTTCCGCAAGCGGCGGCAGCCATGGACTTGGCAGCTTCTCAATCCCCATCTCTTCCTGGATTCGTTCGATTTCATCAACAACGGCTTCAATTTCAGCCTGTGTTTCTTTTTTCGCAAGCTCGTCCGTATCAACTTCAGAGAGCGGGATAAGCCCAGTGTCCGTCACAATGGCGATTTCGTCCTCAGTGCCGTACACTTCCTCCAAATAAGGTGCTCCGCTCCACGCGGATTGGAACAGCTCGTACACTTCGTTGTTTCCGACCTGCAAATACCCCCGTCCTGTTACGGTAATATTTGCGGCGTCGCTGTTCTTCAGAATTTCTTTACTGTCGCTCGCATCCTGAACCTTGAGCGCCACTTTAAAGCGCGAGTTGCTCCAGATTTGATCGTCAATGATTCCGCCAGGCTTCTGCGTCGCCAAAATCAAATGGACTCCGAGGCTTCGGCCGATACGCGCAGCACTGACAAGCTCCCTGATAAAATCAGGCTCCTCGCTCTTCAGCTCGGCGAATTCATCTGAAATTAAGAACAAATGCGGCATTGCGATATCTGTTTTCCCCTGTTTAAACAGCTTTGTATAATCATTGATGTGATTGACTTGATACTGATCAAACAGGCGCTGCCGTTTTTTCAATTCGCTTTTAATGGAAGCGAGCGCCCGCATGCTGAAGTTTTTGCTTCCTTCGATATTGGTGATCGTACCGAGCAGGTGGGGAATATTGCGAAACGGCTGCGCCATGCCCCCGCCTTTATAGTCAATCAATAAAAAGGCCGCTTCATGCGGATGAAAATGAACCGCAAGCGATAAGATGTAGGTCTGGAGAAATTCACTTTTTCCGGAACCCGTGGTCCCCGCAAGCAATCCGTGCGGCCCGTGGGCTTTTTCATGAAGGTTCAGATAGACAATGTCATCTTTCCCTTTGTAGCCGATCGGGACAGACAGCGACTTCGTTGATTCGCTAGTTTTCCATTTTTGCCGTATTCCGATTTCCTTGACTTCCTTTGCATGAAACAGTTCTAAAAACGATACCGTTTCAGGAATGGAGTTGGTAATGCCGACTTGATGATTCAGTGTTCTGAGCGTTCGTGAAAACCGTTCGTTGTCTTCCCGCTGATGATGGTCAAGCTGAAACGGAATCCGCACCGCTTTTTTCTTTTGGATTAAAATATCCCCTTCCTGCTCATTGATGTAGCGGACAAGGGTATGAATATTTTCCGATAAGCTTTCCTTTGTTTCCGCGGCAACGATCGTAGAGATGCCGAGATGCTCGTGCCGCCCTTCTAAATATTCTAAGATGACATGCTCTGAAATGAGCTGCTGGTTCGTAATCACAAATACAAAGTGCGGTTTAAACAGCAGCTTTTCTTTTTCCTCTTCCAAATCTCGCTCTCTCAACACTTCGTAAATGGAAGACAAAAGCTGGTCGCGGGTTTGTTCATTGTATATAAAGCCCTTCGCATAAATATGAGGCATTTGGAATTGAGGCAGCCACTTCATCCATTCCCAGTCTTTATATTCATGCTCATGGAAAATGAAGACGAACCGCAAATCATGATAACTATTAAAGAAAGCCAGCTGTCCGATCAGCTGATGAATTTCGTTTTTCACAATTTGCGATTTTCCCACAAGCCCCATTGGCCCTTCTGCCAAATCAACCGTAACAGGCGCTTGGCGGATCTCCTTATACACCCGCTGCATGTGCTGCGATTGCTCCATTAAATGGTCAATATCCCGGTTAGCCAGGTCTCCGCCGCTCATCGAAATTTCATAGCTGGACGGAACCGTTCCGGTCCCGAGGCGGAGCTGAAGAAAATCAGCGCTTTCCAGTGATTTTTCCCAAATGCGGTCGCTGATTTCTGTGGTGAGATGTTTCATTTTTTCAAAAGAAGGGAAATGGAATTCCAGCACTTGCTTTTGTTTTTCAGCCAATTCCTGAAGCTCTTTCCGTTTGTTATCCAGATAAAGCTTATAGACACGCTCACGTTTTTCTTCCCGTTTTTTCCGCTGGCTTTTTTCACGGAAATATTGAACCGTCGACGTGATAAGGGTCATCATAAACATTGCCAGAGACACGATGATAAAGATTCCGCGCGGCTGAATGAGGGCAACAATCCCCATCACGATCAGCATGACAATAGGCGGCAGGATAACAAGCCACAGCCCTCTGTTGTTTTGATCGCTTTCTTGTGAAGGAAAGCTGAATGACACCCGGTCTTCCGGAAGGTCATAAACCATCCGTGGTGTTCTCCGGTATTGCGGATATTTCTTTTTCATTTCCGAGCTTGGCTTTGCCGTTTCCACTAAAGTTGTTTCATATGGTTCATAATGCATAATCTCCAAAAGATCATGTTCCACAATTCTCATTTGAAGAAAATCCCAAAACAGCTCATCTCCTGCCTGAAGCGGCGTATCCTCTTTCACCTTCTCACCATTCAGGAAAACGTCCTGATCTGCCGGGATGACATTCCAGCATCCCATCGTTTGAAGCAATGAAAAAGCGCCTTTACCAGGAAAAGCAGACTCATTACTCTCTTTATAAATGTCGGCTTTTTGAACATCAGATGAACAAGTGATTTCGTTTTTTTCACCTACATAGAAGAAAGACGCGCCCTGCTGATCGTCTGTCAACAGCAGCCGAACCTCCTGCTGACCGGACTGCAAAGAAAACCATTCTCTTAAGGACAAAACGCCGAGTCGGTCATTTCCCAGGAAAACTTCATATTCATCATCCTCACTCCTGTGAAGAGAAACAGATCCGTTTTCAAACGGCATACTGAGGATGGTGACGGAATCCTTCACATCACGTCCGATTGTCACCGGCTGGGATATCGGGAGATCAGACAATTTTATTTTTTGGAAGTTTTGCTGATAGAAAATCCATAAAAGACTCATATGGCGAACCTCCTTGCGGCCTTAGAACAGCATGTATCAATTTGCACATTTTGAATGAAGCTATTTATCATCTTTTTTCTCATCTTTCTTATCATTCTTATCTTCTTTTTTCTCTTGTTCTTGTTTTTCTTTCTCTTCCGCTTTCTTTTTCTCTTCCGCTGCTTTCGCCTCTTCTGCGGATGTTTGTTCGGCTGTATCGCTTTGAGCGTTTTCAGTGTCTGATTCTTCTTTTTGTTCATTTATTTCTTTATCTACTTTTTCTAGCTCACTTTGTACAGAGTCGAGTTCTTTTTGTTTTTCTTCATCTTTCATACTGTCATCTGCTAATAGTTCTTGTTTATATTTCAGGAGGCCTAAAACTATATATGGGTTGTATTCAAGCTTGCGCCCGATGCTGATTGCTTCTTTGTTATCGCCTCTTCCAATATCAACCCAATACAGAAAATGCTGAGGGTCTGATTGAAGCGTGACCAGATTTTGAATGTTTTTCCGTTGGTTCTCACCTAGTTTTTCAACCGCCACGTATGATGAAGCCAGTTGATACTGCACCGATTCCGGCAGGCTTTCCGCATCGTATTTGGACAGCTTGCTGATGACTTCACTGTATTGCTTATTTAAGAACGCGCGGTTGCTCTCCACAATCGCTTCATGCTTCGGGTGGGCGAAAAATAATGAATACATGGCATAAATCAGCGACGGAACGAGCAAAACAATCAGCGCCAGGCCGATATACCTTTGGATGCTCCACTTTTTTCTCGGGATATGTATGTATGTCTTCTCTTTGGCTTCAAGCTGATCAATATTGGTCTGAATGAGTTCAAGCAATTCATCAGCCGTTTTCGCGTTTAATATTTCCTTTGCTGCCGTTGAAAAGGTCATCGTTTCGCTGTATTTGAGATAGTCTTCAAACGCAAATTCGCCGTCTACAGCCAAGGCTGCGGCAGCTTTCAGTTCGTTCCACACTCTCTCCTCGTCATTGTCATATGGAGGGATGCTTTCTTTCACTCCATAATGAAGGAAGTATGGCGTTAAGCCCTTGTTGAATACGATATTTTCCGGTGCGACAATCAGATGAAGCCGCTTCATGGTGTGCTGCTGGACAGCCTGAACGAGCTGATAGGCGAATTGCCACTTGCTTTTTTTATCTTTAGCTTTGATAGAGCGAAATTCTTTGTATGAGGGAGGAGGTTGGACTGTGATGATCACTTCATCTTCTGTGATGCCGATCTCTTTATGAAAAAATGGATTAACATCTTTAATAACATTTGCTTCGAGACCGTTCAGAAGTTTGATTTTTTCCCGCTGAAAGGTAAATGTATAGCCTGTTTCCGTCTTTGCGGTTTCAGCTTCTAATTGGTTTTCTAAATAGGACTTTTTTTTATCTGACATTCAACCAGATCCTTTCATAGTATTTCAAGCCGGTCTCCGCTTGTAATGCCGCAGTCAGATAATTTGCACTCTCCAGAAAACACTGTTTCCTTATTTACCACTCTGACCCAATAGCCTTCTCGCGGAGGAAGTGAGACGCTTTGGGCCTGCCAAGCGATGTCAATCACTTTTTTCACCGGGTGGTAATCTGACAATCTGAGGTCGAAGACACTGCCGTTATAATGTTTCAAATCTATGGTAATATCAATATACATTTATAATCACCCTTACATAGAAAGAGCGCCATCTTCTTTGAATCAGGCGCTCCTTCGCTTTCATACTATTATCCGCGGATTTGGCTTGCGATATCTTGGTCAGTAGACTCAAGAGTGTTTGCTGTTTGATCAAGCTGCTGATTCACATCTTGAAGCAATTCTGACATTTTGATGAATGAAGGTTTGAGCTGCTCATATTGATCTGCGAACGCTTCACTTGAAGCACCTTCCCACATTCCTTTTAAATCGGAGATCATTCTGTTTAAACGATCTACCTGATTCATTACTTCTTGACTTTCAACGCCATATTGCTTTGCCATTGCTCTTAGCTCTTCGGGTGTGACACGAATAATTCCTGACATATTCCTCATTACCTCCTGTGCCATCAGCCTAAATATGGGCTAATTCACTTATTTTTAGAACGTTTCTATTATAAAAACAAGATTTCGGTATAGTCAAACAAATATGTTTTAATTTTACAAAATGAGTCCATTGGGGTATCTCTCTTTACGTAAAAATTCCATAAACTATGAAACAAATAGGTTTATTTTCTTACATATTCCTTCTTTTTCCGATTAGTTCAAAATACCCAGTAGCCGACGTCTTTTTAAAAAGGAAGCTTTCAGAAAAATTGAGGCCTCTGCACCAATTTCAATGAGATTCATTTCGCATGTCTTCCTCCATCCGAATAACCCTTCGTTCATCAAGCAGACAAACAGGCCGTGTCAGAGGATTTTTGTTGATTTCCCCAAACAACTGCACACATAATAAAAGCAGGGGATGGCATCTTGCCAACAACATATGAAAGCTATGAAAAAGTAGGGATATGTATGACCAATCTAAGTGATCCGTTTAAATACAGTTTTGACAGGCTTGAGGATGTCGCCGACCATATCAGCGAGGTTCTTCAATGCCCCATTACAATAGAAGATGTCAATCATAAGCTGCTTGCGTACAGCACCCACAGCGATTGTACTGATCCGGCCCGGACGTCGACGATCATCGGCAGAAGAGTGCCCGAAAAGGTCATTAATAAATTATGGAAGGACGGGACGATTCCCGCTTTGCATAAAACGGACCAGCCGATCAGAGTGAAGGAAATTGATGAGGTCGGCCTAAGCAACCGCGTGGCCATTTCCATTTGGAAAAACAATCAGGTGCTTGGTTTCATCTGGGCGCTTGAAATTCAAAAGACGCTATCGGACGATGATTTGCTGACCTTGCAAATGGCTGCAAAAGCGGTGCGGAATAAGCTCCTCAATCTTCAAATCAGAAAAACAAAAAATGAAGAACGCAGCCAAGAATTCTTTTGGAAAATGCTGACTGGCCACATACATGAAGAAAGTGAAATGGCAGAAGGATTTCATAAGCTCGGGATGGCGGTCCCTCCTGTTTTTTCTGTCATGATTATTCGCTTGCAAAGCGAAATGACTGAGAAAAAAGAACGGCAGCTGCAATATTTACAAGAGACTACCCAGCAGGTCCATGTATTGCTGGCAACTGCGGATTATAATGAACTTATAATTTTAACAGCTCCCAAAAATGATCAGCCCTTTAAAGATTTGAAGCAGTTTGCTTTCCGCATACAAAAACAGCTGACAGACCGTTATAAATTGGAGGACGCTTCAATTGCTTTCGGCGGGATATACGAATCAATCTCAAATGTATACCGCTCCTATCAGGAGGCTCTCGCTGTCTTAAAGGCAAAAGAGCGATTTGTGAGAGAAACCAAACACCTATTCAGCTTTTCGGAGCTGGGCATTTATCAGTATCTCGATGTATTAGATGAAAAACGCAAGCATACCGGATACTTCAATTACTCTCTGGCAAAGCTGGAACAGTACGATCAAGAGCATCAATCAAACCTGGTTGAGACCTTGGAACGGTTTATAGACGCTGACAGCAACGTCAATACAGCCGCAAAAGCTTTAAATATTCATGTGAACACGCTGAATTACCGGCTGAAGAGAATCAGCCAGATCGCTGAATTCGATTTAAAGAATATTAATGAGAAATTCACGATGTATCTGGATATCAAGCTTCGAAACACTCATTTGTGAAATTTCACAAATCGGTGTTTTTTTATTTTCTTTTTCAAACAAAGAATTTTCTTAAAAATCGGGATACACTAATAGCATAGTAACTACGCAACAAATGGGAGGAATCAGATATGATTATCGGAGTTCCAAAAGAGATAAAAAACAATGAAAACCGTGTCGCTTTAACGCCGGGCGGGGTTTCACAGCTCGTCAGCGGAGGCCATCGCGTATTCATCGAATCTAACGCCGGGCTTGGAAGCGGATTCGAAAATGAAGATTATGTATCTGCAGGCGCAGAAATCATCGCGGACGCCAAACAGGTGTGGGATGCCGAGATGGTAATGAAGGTCAAGGAGCCTCTTCCTGAGGAATATGTGTATTTTCGTGAAGGGCTTGTTTTATTCACCTACCTTCATTTAGCCGCAGAACCTGAACTTGCAAAAGCATTAAAAGATAAAGGCGTAACTGCCATTGCATATGAAACGGTAAGCGACGGGCGGTCATTGCCTCTTCTCACGCCAATGTCAGAGGTAGCGGGAAGAATGGCAGCACAAATAGGCGCGCAATTCCTTGAAAAGCCAAAAGGCGGAAAAGGCATTTTATTAGCAGGCGTGCCTGGAGTTTCCCGAGGAAAAGTAACGATTATCGGCGGAGGAGTGGTCGGTACAAACGCAGCGAAAATGGCTGTCGGGCTGGGTGCTGATGTTACGATGATCGACTTAAACGCTGACCGTTTGCGCCAGCTGGACGATATTTTCGGCCATCAGATTAAAACGTTAATCTCTAACCCCGTCAATATTGCAGATGCTGTAGCAGAAGCGGATCTCCTCATTTGCGCCGTATTAATTCCTGGTGCAAAAGCTCCGACTCTCGTTACGGAAGAAATGGTCAAACAAATGAAAGCCGGCTCAGTGATTGTTGACGTCGCCATTGACCAAGGCGGTATCGTGGAAACTGTTGATCATATCACAACACACGATCAGCCGACTTATGAAAAACACGGCGTTGTGCACTATGCTGTTGCAAACATGCCGGGAGCTGTGCCGCGGACATCAACAGTGGCATTGACGAATGTAACAGTTCCTTACGCTTTGCAAATTGCGAACAAGGGCGCTGCTGCAGCAATAGCTGAAAATCAGGCATTAAAGGCCGGATTAAACACAGCGAACGGCCATGTGACGTATGAAGCCGTTGCAAGAGATTTAGGATATGATTATGTATCCGCCGAAAAAGCCTTACAGGACGAGTCTTCTGTGGCAGGCGCTTAATAAAACGTTAGCTTGCAGATTCCATTCTGCAAGCTTTTTTTGTAAAATATGCTCTTTTTCAAAGGAAAAAGGAGATGGCAGGCCGAAATAGATGATTATACTGAAGGTAAAGGGGGATTCGTATGGCAGTTCAACAATATGGAGTGTTAAAAGGAATCGTCTCAGACATGAGAAGAGAAACAGATGATGACAGTCCGCATTTCCAAGTAGAAGTGATTGGTGAAAAGGATACGCGTTATAGATGTGCGATTAATGTGATGTCCAGTTCTGAAGAGTCAGAGGTTTTGTATCTGGCTGATGATCAGTTTGATTCTAGTTCCATCACCTTACTTCCGAACCTGCCGTATGGATATAAAAAGATTGATGCCGCGAATCGGGATCTTGCTTTAGACTATGTGCGCGGCAATCTTTTCGATTCTGCAAAAATGAAACCTCTCCCTCATGAAGTGACGGGGCCTGATAATGACTTAAATGATTTTATTGAAACCTACATGCAAAAGGCCAAAGAAGAAAAAGCGCCCGTTTATATTTACGGCTCAAAGTTCGGACCAGAACAGACGCCGGATAAAATTTTTGGTTTTACCCCGACAAACGGGATGCACAATATTCACATGAACCAAGGAAACGCCATGGATACCCGGTGGAAAAAAGATAATGGCTCATGGCATGATGGAGGCATTTTGATACAATTTGCCGACCAATGGGCGGCAGTGTTTTTAGCTTTCTTATCACAATCTTGGTGTACTGACGAGGAGGGCAATCCTGTAGAGGATTGTGACCATACACATCAGAAATATTAAAAAACGCTCCTCCCTTTCGGGGAGCGTTTTTTTATGGAGTGATACGCGAACCGCAAGATCCTTATAAAAAAGAAAGACTGCCGGCGTGATGCCGGCAGTCTTCTTTAAGGTACCGCCTATAGGCTTCTGATACAGACCGTCGATCAGTTTTACTTTTCTTCGGCAATGCCCGCCTTAGGTTTAAGGCTGTTTGGCTGCATATTATGCCAGTGTGAATTAATGTAATCGAGGCAAGCCTGACGTCCCTCCTGCTCATAGACTACATTCCAGCCGTTCGGCACTTCAATGGAGCCTGGCCAGAGTGAATACTGCCCTTCTTCATTAATCAGCACAAAGTATGTGCCGTCCGCATTCTCAAAAGGATTTGTCATCTGCCATTTCTCCTCCCATTCATTTCGTCCAGTTTTTCGGCAAGAATCTGCCCAATTTCAGCAAGCGGTCCAGGCTGGCACAGATCCTTATGGCGGCAATCAATATCATGCTGTTCGATCCGTCCATTGACATATTGCATCCACGAATCAGGTTCAATTGGGTCGAACCATTCCGGTATGACGGTTGACCTGAAGAACAGAAGGCTGCCATGATATGTTTTAGGTGTATAGGCGCCTAAAATGCCGACGGAATTGACGTACGTTTCTTTCAAGTTTAGAATGACAGATTCGTCAAGACTGGCTAACGCGCTTCCGTCACGGCGAAGAATGTCAATTGCATTGTCAAGATCCATCGGTTTGTCTCCCAAACTATCAGGATCATAACCTCCCAAAGCCAGCAGCGCGATAAGTGCTTCCTGTTCATCAGGGGCTTCTTTAATTGGCAAGAAGTGGTTTGGATAGGCATCCAGCATCACAAGGAGCGAAACCTCTTCGCCTTGGTTTTGCAGCTGAGTCGCCATAGCATGAACCACATTGCCTCCAAGCGACCAGCCAAGCAAATGATAAGGGCCTTTTGGCTGCACCGTACGAATATGTTCGATATAATCCGCAGCCATTTCGTCGAGTGATTTCGGAAGGTTCTCACGCTGTCCGATCCCGCGCGCCTGTAATCCATAGATCGGATAATCTGTCCCCAAAGATGTCATCAGCCCGGCATAGCACCAGCTAAGTCCGCCGGCGGGATGTACGCAAAACAGGGGCAATTGCTCTCCATGCGTTCTCAGCGGCAGCAAGACATCCAGCGCGCTTTGGCTGGAGCCCATCTCAAGCCTTTCGGCAAGACCGGCTACAGTCGGTGCCTCAAACAGGTTGCCGATGCTCAGCTCAACTCCGAGAGCCTCACGAATCCGGCTCATCAGCTGTACAGCAAGCAGCGAGTGACCGCCAATGTCAAAGAAACGGTCATCAATACCTACGCGCGGCAAGTTGAGAACTTCAGTGAACAAGTCACACAAAATTTCCTCTTGCGGGGTTCTTGGCCCCCGTCCGGTAACGTCCGCTGCAAAATCAGGCGCCGGCAATGCCTTACGGTCAAGCTTGCCGTTTGGTGTCAGCGGCAGCTCGTCCACCATTACAAAAGCTGAAGGAACCATGTAATCCGGGAGACTGCCGGCAGCATAGCGGCGAAGTTCTGCTTGATCAGGAACGGCTTGGGAAGCAGCCATGGTATAAGCGACAAGGCGTTTGTCTCCCGGCTGGTCTTCACGGACGACAACCGCAGCTTGTCCGACATCAGGATGCTGAACGAGCACAGCTTCAATTTCACCTAATTCAATTCGGAACCCGCGTATTTTGATCTGATGATCCGCACGGCCCATGTAATCCAGTGAACCATCCGCACGCCGCCGCGCCAAATCGCCGGTCCGATACATCCGAGTGCCCGGAGGACCGAACGGATCAGCGATAAATCGTTCAGCTGTCAAACCAGCACGCCCTAAATATCCTCGCGCAAGCCCTGCTCCGGCGACATACATTTCTCCCACTACGCCCGGCGGTACAGGCTGCAATCCGGCATCAAGCACGTAAACACCAAGATCAGGTATTCCGCAGCCAATAAGACTATTAGCTCTCATGGCGGCAATGTCCCTGTCAAGCTCAATATAGCTGACATGAACCGTCGTCTCAGTAATGCCATACATGTTAATCAGCTTCGGCGCATTGTCCGGATGGCGTTTATACCAGTCTTCTAAGCGGCTAAGCTCAAGAGCTTCACCGCCGAAAATGACAAAGCGCAAACAAAGAGCCTGACCGAGCTCGTCATGTTCCCGTTCCGCCTGCATGAATTGATAGAATGCCGATGGTGTCTGGTTAAGAACCGTCACACCTTCTTTTACAAGCAGAGATAGAAAATCTTCAGGCGACCGGCTTATCTCGTGCGGCACCACTACAAGACGTCCGCCATGCAGTAAAGGACCCCAAATCTCCCAAACTGAAAAATCGAAAGCATAGGAATGAAACATCGTCCATACATCTGATGAACTGAATTGGAACCACTGTTTGGTAGAACCAAACAGTCTGATGACGTTCTGGTGCGGTATGATCACACCTTTTGGAACACCGGTTGAACCGGAGGTATAGATAATATAAGCCGGATGAAGCGGTGACAATGGCTGGACGCGGTCATCATCATTCGGATTGCTGTCGTTATACTTGCTTAATTTCTCAGCCGTTTTAGCATCATCAAGTATAATCTTCGGCAAAGAATCTGTATCAGGAACTTTTGCCTCAGCCTGCGTGCCGGTGATCACGCATACGGGCTGGGCATCGCTGAGCATAAATGCCAGACGTTCAGACGGATAGTCAGGGTCTAGCGGCAGATACGCCGCGCCTGCCTTGAGGACCGCCAAAAGACCGACAACCATATCTAACGAACGCGGAAGGGCCAAAGCAACAATTTGTTCCGGTCCCACTCCCCTGTCAATCAGCATATGGGCAAGACGATTCGCCCGTTTATTCAGCTGGTCATAGCTCAGAGCAGCGTCCTCAAACGCTACGGCACAAGCTCCAGGATTTTTTGCTGCCTGCTTCTCGAATAATAGCGGCAAACATGTTTCTGTTTTTTCTTGAGAAACCTTATTCCAATCCGCAAGCATGTCCCGACGCTCCTCAGGTGCGAGGATGTCCAGGCTTCCAATCCGCTGATCCGGATCAGCGGCTGCTGCTTCCAATAACCTCAGGAGCCGCGCCGCAAGCGCTTCGACTGTTTCTTTCTTAAATATATCAGTACTGTATTCAATCAATCCATCGAGTCCGGCCTGTGTGCCGTCTGAATGGCGGCGTTCACTAAGCTCTATTGTTAAATCAAATTTGGCAGATCCGACACTGCTGATGTGAAGATCGCTTTGGATACCTGGCAAATCCAGTACAGCGTCCGGCGTATTCTGGAATGCCAGCATAATTTGGAACAGCGGGTGTCTGGCCCGTGATCTCGCCGGATTAAGAACTTCGACGAGACGCTCGAACGGCACATCCTGATTTTCATAAGCCGCCAGATTCACCTCTCGAACTCTGTCGAGAAGCTCCCGGAAACTCGGATTATCGGAAGTATCTGTTCTCAGCACCAAAGTGTTAATAAACAAGCCTACCAGATCACCTAACGCATCATCACTGCGGCCGGCAATCGGGCTCCCGATCGGAATATCAGTGCCTGTGCCGAGACGAGTGAGCAGTGCGGAAAGGCCTGATTGCAGCACCATAAACAGGCTGACCCTGTTATCACGTGAGAGGTCATGCAAACGATAGTGCAGGTCCGGATCAATATGGAAATGAATCGTATCCCCACGATAACTCGGCTCAGCGGGACGCGGATAATCAGCAGGCAGCTCCAGCTGATCAGGCAGATTCGCCAGCGTCTCACTCCAGAAATTAAGCTGTTTCGCAATCAGGCTGTCCGGGTCCTTCTCACTGCCAAGCAGGTTCTGCTGCCAGAGTGCGTAATCAGCATATTGAATTTTCAGCGGCGGCAATTCCGGAGCCCGATCTTGACAGCGTGCCGTGTAAGCTGCAGCAAGGTCACGAGTAAGCGGCGTTAAAGACCACCCATCACCTACAATATGGTGAAGCAATAACAGCAAAACATGCTCATCCGTTCCAGTGACGAACAGTTCGGCGCGAATTGCCGGTTCAACGGCGAGATCAAAACAATATCTCACAGCTTCAGAAAGTGCTTCAGAAAGCGCATTTTCGTGAATGTCAGTAACAATTAATTCAGGATGTGCCTTTGCAGTATCCAAAATGAGCTGACGCGATGTTCCCTGAGACTCCGGGAAGATGGTGCGCAAGGTTTCATGGCGGGCTGCAACGTCACATAGAGCATCTTGCAGAGCAGCTCGATTCAATTGGCCAGATAAGCGTATGACCACAGGAATATTGTAGGTCGGGCTTGGTCCTTCCAGACAGTGCAGGAACCACAATCGGCGCTGGGCAAAGGAAAGCGGAATTTCCTCAGGTCGAGCCGCTTTCTGCAAAGCAGGACGAGCACTCTGCGCTTGATCCAGATGTGCGGCAAGACCGGCCACTGTAGGATCATCAAACAGTTTGCCGATGCCTATCTCCGCTCCAAGGGTATCGCGAACCCGACTCATCAATCGTGCGGCAAGCAGGGAGTGTCCGCCCAGTTCAAAGAATCCGTCATCTATCCCTACACGTGAAAGACCGAGAACCTCAGCAAACAAATCACAAAGAATTTCTTCTTGCGGCGTTCTAGGGCCGCGGCCAGCCGACGACGCGGTGAAATCAGGCGCAGGCAGCGCTTTTCGGTCCAGTTTCCCGTTTGGTGTCAGCGGCAATTCATTCACTGAAACAAAGGCCGATGGCACCATATAATCAGGCAGACTGCCGCCGGCATACCGCCGAAGCTCTGCAGACTCAAGGTTCGCTCCCGGCGAAAAGACGACATAAGCAACTAAACGCTTATCTCCTGGCTGATCTTCCCGAACGACAACCGCCACCTGTTCGATATCAGGGTGGCGGGCCAGTACGGCATCAATTTCCCCCAGTTCAATTCGGAAGCCGCGAATCTTAATTTGATGATCGGCACGGCCAATATAATCCAAGGAACCGTCTGTACGCCATCTTGCCTGATCACCTGTGCGATACATGCGGCAGCCCGGCGGACCATAAGGATCGGCAACAAAACGCTCGGAAGTCAAATCGGCACGGCCTAAATAACCTCGGGCCAGCCCATCACCGGCTATATACAGCTCTCCCACAACTCCTGGCGGAACAGGCTGTAAACAGTTATCCAGCACATATACCTGCGTATTCCAAATCGGTCTGCCGATTGGCGGCACTCCTGCCTTCTTGTCATCAAGCACGGCGGCAGTCGACCAAATTGTCGTTTCAGTGGGTCCGTAAAGATTCGTAATTTTACACTCGAGTTCCTGTAATGCATTCATTAGACCGCTCGGCAGCGCCTCGCCGCCGACAAGCACTCTGAGCCCTTTCAATTTTTCGGGACTGCCGGTCACAAGCGCGTGCCACAGCGTCGGAGTAGCCTGCATGATTGTGATGTTGTGCTTTTCAATCATTTTCGTTAATGCCGGCGGATCCTGAATCGTTTCCTTTTGAGCGATAACAAAACCGGCACCGCTTAGAAGCGGAAGGAACAATTCCAAAGCTGAGATATCAAAAGCAACTGTGGTTACAGCGAGCAGCCGGTCGTGTTCATCCAATGAAAATGTCTCCCGCATGGACATAAGAAAGTTGCTTAAGCTTTTCAAGGTGACGACGACGCCTTTAGGCCTTCCGGTCGAACCGGATGTATAGATGATATAAGCCGGATGAAGAAGCGACACCGACTCCGTACGGTCGCCGTCAAGCGGGTCAGCGACTGGATAACGCTCCAATACTTTAGCTGTCACGGGATCGTCAAGCACGAGCTGCGGTGTTGTGCCGTCATCTGGCAGGCTTGATGCAACCTTTTCAATCGTGATCATACACGCAGGCTTCGCATCACTTAGCATATAGGAGATTCTGTCAGCCGGAAAATCAGGATCAAGCGGCAGATACGCAGCACCCGTCTTCAGGACAGCCAGCATTGCAACAGCCATATCTGCAGACCTCGGCAAAGCCAAAGCCACAAATTGCTCCGGGCCCAGGCCGCGGGCAATTAATAAATGAGCAAGCCGGTTCGCACGCTCATTCAGTTCTTTATAACTCAGTTCAGCCCCATTACAAACGAGAGCAATGTGTTCCGGCGTACGGACAGCCTGTGCCTGAAATAACTCCGGCAGACTCGCTTGAGGCGCCGTACGGGCTGTATCGTTCCACTCAACTAATACACATTGGCGCTCCTCTGGCAAAAGAAGATCCATTTGCCCAATCGGCGTTTCTGGGCCGACAGCTATTGCCGTTTCCAGAAATCTCAGAAAACGGTGTTGATGAAGCTCCAGATCCTCAGTACTGTAGACTTCAGGGTTCGCATCCAAATCAATTCTTAACCCTCTGCCATCTGATCTGTCGTACACATTAATTGACAGATCATCGACAGGTCCAGCCGAGAGGTTATGTGTTGTACCGCGGCAGCCCGCAAAGTCGAGACCGTAGTCAAACGGCATAAGATTAATCTGAGGACCAAATAACCTATGGTTATCTCCAATCAATTTAAGATCCCGGCGCAGCTCTTCATGCCGATACTTCTGATGACGCTTGATTTCACGAATTTCCTGTGAAACCTGAAGGACAAGTTCGGCGAAACTCATATCCGGACGCACTGACAATCGCAATGGAAGCAGATTCATGACCATACCGGGGATATTCAGCGAAATCGAACCGAGTCGTCCCATCATCGGCAAACCAAGAACAACATCCTCAGCACTTGTCATTCTGTGTATGTAGGATGCTGTCGTTGCAATGACAAGTTCATGCCAGTTTGCCGCATGAGAGCGTGCGGCTGCTTTCAGTTCATCTGCGCTGGATTGGGACAAATACGCCGTCTGACGAAGAAAGCTTTCCGACGTCCGAGGCGCCCGGTCAGCCAAACTGACAACGTCCGGCTCATCTGCAAAGCGCTCAAGCCAAAATTGCCGATCCCGGTCAAACTGCTCTGATAAGTGATACTCCTCATCTTCTTGCAGAATGCGATGCAAAGAACCAAAGCCCGCTTCTTCAAAAGGAAGCTCATTCACAAGTGCGGTATAGATTTTTGACACCCGCTGGGCAATAAGCGAGAAACCGAATCCATCAATTGCAATATGATGAATGCGCTGATACCAGAAGAAGCGATTAGGCGCAGCCTTGAACAAAGCTTCGGTGAACAATGGGCCGGATGCCAGATCGACAGGCTTTGCCAAGTCTTCTTTCATCCAATGTAATGCCGCCGCCTGGGGATCAGGTTCTGAGCTGACATCAATAAAGTGCAGCGGAAAATCTGGGGACGGATTTATCTTCTGCCAAGGTCCGTCCACATTCTCACCAAAGCGGACATGCAGCGATTCTGCTTCCATTACAGCGTGCCTCAAAGCTTTTTCAAACAGGACAGCATCAACAGGTCCATCAATTTCTATGTATTCGCCGGTATTGTAAATAGGATTATCCGGATCAAGCTGCTGAGCAAACCAAATGCCGGCTTGGGCTCCGGATAAAGATAATTGAGCATCTTTTGTTTCTGTATCAGGCATTCATATGACCTCCTTTATAGATAGTCTGCGTTGGGCAGCACCTTCTGTGAACGTGAAGAAAGCAATCTCCACCAATTTTCGAGCGTCGGATTTTCAGCAAGTTCAACAAATGTAACCTCTGCTCCTGCACGGCGCCACTGCTCGACAAGGCTCATGATCCTGACTGAGTCAAGCCCTCTGTCAATCAAATCATCGGTGTCTGCAATATCAGCAGGCGACTCTTGAAGAAGCTCAGCAATTTGCTGACGGACTGCCTGCTGTGTCAGCAGTTGTGAGGACGAACCGGATGAAGGTTCAGACACTGATTTCGGCGCGTTCTTCAGCTTTTCAAGCAAATCAAGGGTTGAAATGGTGACCGCACAGCGTCCGGCTGCATATTCAAGAGACATTTTGTGCTGTTCCAATGAAAAATCAGCTACCGCATCACCGACAAAAAACGGCTCAACATCCTGCATGAATGCGTCACATGCGGTCAATAGACATCCGATGTTTGCATATATACCGCAGATGATCAGCTGATCGCGGCTTTTTCCCCGCAAAATATCCAGCAGATTGGTCTTTTTAAAAGCGCTGTATCTCCACTTGGTCAGGACAGTATCGTGATCATCAGGGGCAAGCTCATCAACAATCTCCTGCTCATAAGGGCCGTCATTGAGGCCGGGACCCCAAAAATCAGTCAGAAGGGCGCGGTCTTCCGGCGTTTGTGCGCCCGGCTGAGCCGTATAAATGACAGGTATACCCAGCTCTGCACATTGGCTTTTCAGCTTGCGAATATTGTCTACAAGCTCGACTACAGGAGATGTTCCGGCTGTAAAAGCATCGACAAAATAGTTTTGCATATCATGAATCAGGAGAACTGAACGCTTCGGATCAGGCTCCCATGTTACTTTATTATTCGGCAGGTCCGATGCTGACGGCATCGGATAAGAAGAAATGGCAGGAATAGCCATTTACATCACGTCCTTTCATCTATTTGGCAAAACGATTTTTTATTATATTCCTGCAGGGGCTTTTGAGACAGACAGCTTTTGGACAATCGTCTCACGGAGCGCCTTTTTACTCACTTTCCCTACGCCGGTCTGCGGAAATGAATCAATGAACTCTACCCGATCGGGAATCTTATATGCCGCCAGCCCGCGCTCCCGAAGGAATGCTTTAAGCTCACCGGCTTTTGGAGGATTTCCGCGCGGGATGACAAATACACAGGAACGTTCACCAAGAAACTCATCAGGCATGGATACCATCGCCGCATCATGTACATGAGGATGGGCAAGAAGGTGATTCTCGACTTCCTCGGCAGCCACTTTGTCCCCGCCCCGATTAATTTGATCCTTGGCACGTCCCTCTACGACGACATAACCTGATTCGGTCAAGCTTACGAGATCGCCTGTACGGTAGAAACCATCCGGAGTAAACGACTTCGCGTTATGCTCGTCGGCTTTATAGTACCCGCGGATCGTATAAGGTCCCCGGGTCAGCAAATGCCCTGTTTGGCCTTGTTCAACTTCACGATCGTCGTCATCTAACACCCGAACCTCATCAAACGGTGACATCGGTCTGCCTTGCGTATTGACAATCAATTCTTCCGGGTCATCCAGTCTCGTATAATTGACCAGTCCTTCTGCCATTCCGAATACCTGCTGCAAGGTGCAGTCAAACGTCGTTTTAACCCTCCGGGCCGCCTCTGCACTGAACTTGGCGCCTCCCACTTGGAGCACCTGAAGACTTGATAGGTCATCCTGCCTTGTTGACACAGCATCCATCCATACCATAGCAAGCGGCGGCACCAGCGCCGTCATCGTGACACGCTCCCGCTCAATAAGGGGAAATGAGTCATCCGGGCTTGGCGTCGGGGCAAGAACAACTCTTCCACCGGCATATAAGGTACCAAGAACACCCGGCGAACTTAGCGGATAATTATGAGCCATCGGAAGAGCTGCCAGATACACACTGTTTTCATCAAGATGGCAGACCTCCGCACTGATTCGCAGGCTGTATATGTAGTCATCATGAGTCCGCGGGATCAATTTCGATAACCCGGTGCTTCCTCCTGAAAGCTGAAGAAAAGCAACCTCGGCAGAACTGACTTCAGGCAGATTGACAGGGTCAGCGTGCAAGTCGCCGAGCGCTATAAACTCTTCCGCTTCACCGACAACAACCACGTGCTCCAGCGTAGGAAGCTTGTCCTGAACCTGTCTGGCAAGTCCGCGATAATCAAATCCTGAATATGTGTCAGGTATGATATAAGCCGCAGCCTCTGCAAATTCACAAAAATAAGTGATTTCACTGCTTCGGTGGGAAGGCAGGGCAAAGACGGGCAGTGCACCCAGTCGGAACAGCGCAAAGCACACTTCAAAGAACTCTGCGATATTGGGGAGCTGAACCACCACACGGTCCAGCTGCTTGATTCCTAATTCCCGGAATCCCGCAGCCAGGCGGTCTGCTCTTTCATCAAGCTCTTTGTAACTCCAATTTCTTTCTCCGCAGGTGACAGCAATTCGTCCGCCGTATAAAGCGGCCCGTTCCCTCAGCATTCCGCCGAAGGTTTCACCCAGCCAGCAGCCTTCTTTCCGATATTTTTCTGCAAATTCTTTAGGCCATGCATGGCATCCAGTCAGCATCCTTTATCCCTCCAACAATGATTTCAGCAAATCGTTTTTCAGGCCCATAGCCAGAAGCATCGTGCGAAACTTGGCTGAAGTCTCCGCCAGCTCGTCTTCGGCTTTTGATCCCTTGACAACGCCCGCTCCTGCGAACAGACGAAGCGCGTAATCCTCTGCTTCTGCACAGCGGATCGTGACGACCCAATCACCGTCCCCCTCAGAATCACACCAGCCAACCATTCCTGTAAAGAAACCGCGGTCAAAGGGTTCAATTTCTTTAATTGCTTCCCGGGCCGAATCGGTCGGCGTTCCGCAAACGGCCGGAGTCGGATGAAGTGCAATTGCCAGTTCCAGCGCAGACGTTGACGGATCAGAAAGCTCCCCTCTGATTTCACTGGAGAGATGCCACATTGTCTCGGTTTGGACAAGCGAAGGTTCAGCAGGAACATCCAGTGTCCGGCAAAATGGCCGGAGTGCGGCGGCAACCGCATCAGCAACCACTTCATGTTCATGCAGATCTTTGGCAGAAGAAAGCAATTCCGCCGCCCTCCGCTGATCCTCAACTGGATCTTCACTGCGAGGCCTGGACCCTGCCAGAGGATTCGACACTACCTGTGTTCCCGATCTGGAAACAAGCAGTTCAGGGCTTGCTCCAATTAATGTCCGCCGGCTAGGGGACGCGCCCAAATCGGCGCTGTCCGTTTCCTGCTTCGATACATCTGCGGCAAAGGTATAGCCGTTTGTATTATGCTGTGCCAAATGATGAAGCAGGCTTTCAATATGAATAGGTTTCGGTGAAGTGAGCTGCAGCGATCTTGACAGCACAATCTTGCTCAGATCGCCAGCTTCTATTCTTTCCAGCCCTCGTTCAACGCCTCTCATATATTCCGCAGGCTCAGGAACCGGCTGCATTTCGTATGTATTCTCTGGCGGCTGCTGATGACGGCCGGCAGGATCTAATTGAAGCGGACCCGACCAGCGAATGTTCGTCGGTACAATAAGCTTGGCTGGTTTTGTATAGTCAAAAGGAATTGCCCCTACAACGGCTGGATTGCTGTGTCCGCATTCCTTGGCTTCGTTTAGGACAGCGGCAATGCGCCCGGGCAGATCTTTTAATTGATCCTCATGCCCATCCCGGTTTGGCACCTCGGCAAAAGCCCCCTCCGCAAGCAAAGTCCGATGCGGGGTGGATAAGAAAAAAGAACCTGCTCTGTATTGGCTGAGAAGCTGTTCCGCTTTCTCTTCAGAAATAACATGATGTTCCGACATTTTTATAGCCTCCTTTTAAAATGGTTACACACCTAACGTTGCGCCGCCGTCAACACGCAAATCGTGCATTGTGATATGCCCTGCCCGGTCAGAAACCAAAAAGAGCACGGCATTGGCGATATCAGATGGCTTGGCGATCTTTTTCAGCGGAATTCCTGTTTTGAATGTTTCAAGTGAGCCGGCAATTACTGCCTGAGCCCCGTTCTCATCTGGCCACAGCGACCATTGCATCTCCGTTTCCGTTGACCCTGGAGAAACCACATTGCAGCGGATATTATATTCCGCAAGTTCCAGTCCGAGGCACTTTGTAAACATCGCGGCTGCCGCTTTGGAAGATGCATAAGCTGCCATAGACGTACGCGGCATAGCAGCGGCATTTGAGCCTACCGTTACAATTGAACCTGATCTTCGATTCATCATGTATTTGCTGACCGATCGGGACACGTTGAATACGCCAGTGGAATTAACTGAAAAAGTCGCCTCCCAATCGTGATCGCTGATAGATTCAATCAGCCCGGGACGAAGTACCCCTGCAACGTTTACGAGAATGTCTATCGGGCCGATTTCTCGTTCGATTCTCGCCGTTATCTCATCAACCGCACTGCTGTCACCTACATCAGCCGGGAACGCTTCCGCTTGGTACCCGTCAGCTCTGAGGCCTGCCATCAGTACATTAAGTTTCTCCACATTTAGATCGACTGCCGCAACCCTTGCTCCAAGTTCAGCAAGCGCACGAGCAACTTCTTCCCCGATGCCTTGAGCAGCTCCGGTTACTAAAGCGGTCTTGCCCTTAATTCCCATAACATCCATCTGACTCATTTCCTTTCTCTTCATGACGCTTTAAGTCCCATACCAGACTTCCGGCGGACGAACGAAAGCACACCGCGCCTCCGGACAGGGCGGCGGGCGGCCTTGTTCATTTATTTAGCATGAAATATCGCTTTATATTGATAATGATAATCATTATCAATTAATCTTTAAAACTATCATAACCAAACCAAATCTTTCAGTCAAATACATTTTTAGCTTATCGGCGTCTATTTCAGTCAATATTCAGTCATTTCCAAGCATATTGAAGCATGAATAGCTCTCTTTTTCCCATTACCTAAATAATAGGAAAATAGATTCACTGCAGCATCATATCTCCGAGCTGCCTCTGACATGATGCTGCAGCGGTGTTTGTTAAACTATAGGTTTGGACCGTCAGGGTGCAGGGCAAATCGTAAAGCTCTGCTGATCAAAACGGGCAGCACCGATATATGTCCTTCTCCCTCAAACTCGTGAAATTGCGTTCGTACTCCGTACCCGGCCAGGGACGACAGCTGTTCTGAAAGCTCTTTCGCATGATCATTTATGCGGCTTTTATGGCTTTTCTCTAATTCTCCCGCTGCGAGCATGACATTGACATTCAGCTTTTCCCGGCTTACACGGTCGCCAAATTGGCGGGACTCCTTATGAATAAACCGTTTGTTCCAATGGATGGATGGACTCCCCGCGATATAAGTTTGGAACGCATCCGGTTTTGTAAAAAGCACTTGCAGCACAAAAAGTCCTCCAAGAGAATGACCAAAAATCGTCTGCCTGCTGGTGTCAATCTGATAATCACGCTCGATTTCAGGTTTTACTTCCTCTTCAATAAAGGTTAAGAAATCCTCGGCTCCCCCTTGTTCCGGCCACGGTGTCCCGCCAGGTCTTGAAGGAAGCTCAGTATCAGGGAGCGGCAGTGTAAAATCACAGTGGCGGGCCGGAGAAAACGGCGTCTCTGTCTGATAGCCGATGCCGACGATGACTGCCGGAATAACACCCGTTTTTTCCGGACGCCGGCTTTGCACGCGAATTGCCTCTGCCATCGTTCCGAATACGGAATTGGCGTCAAGCAGATAAATGACAGGATAACCAGCAGGAGGCGGATCTTCACTCGGTTTTGACACGAAGATTTGATATTCGCGATTTCCAGTACGTGAACACATCAGACGTGATTCTGTTCCCGGTATCGTGAACGCGCGAGCGGCCAAGGCTGCCGCCTGTTCGGTCTTTTTTCCGTCCATTTTATGTACCTCCTTTCTTCCCCTCGATTAGCTGAGGGTGATGATATGCCCGAATATCATAGTCAATTTAGGATTCAAATGATCAATTCCATGGTGAATCAGGAATGGGTTTTTATTAAAAAATACCTAGTGATAATGATTTTCAATATCAACTAAACATCTCAAATAATAGTTTCTCTGACAAAGAAAGTCAACTTTTTTCCAAATAAAAAAGGCACCTAATTTGAATAAGGTACCTAGGAACTAGAATGATGGAAAATAATTACTTTCATTTTTTCGTTTAAGAAACTGTTACGGAGCATCTATGGATACTTTATCAACTTCATATTAAACCAACGAACAGCACCGGCATAAAAACCTGCATTCCAATGACTTAGCTGTTCACCTAATATCCACAATATGGTATTATTACTCTTAACCTTGTAATCAGGAAGTGGATATCGTTATGAACAACGAAGAACCAGATGAACCCTTTAAAGACTTACCATTCAGTTCTAAATTACTAGTCATCGCTTCACTATTTCTCATTATTGCTGCGGCCATCGGGGTCATTGCCGGCGGATATTTCTTTGGCATAAAAGGTTTATTTTCAATCCTTGGGGTTTCATATGAATCTGATAAAACATTACTGTTTTTTATATTCGGCTGTTTTGGAGCGGGATTGATTATAGAACCATTCATTAAGTTGTTTTCCATGTTTGTTTATCATTTAACGGCAATGAAAAAGACAGCCATTACCAGGCTGGTATTTTATTTCATTGGCAATGTTATCACTATCAGTATTGTAGACTTTTTCATGGATTCTATTTATATTCCAGATTCCCTCATTACTGTTATTTCGGCAGTAATGGCTTTCGCCGAACTGGCATTTGATGATAAGCCTGATCAATAGTCTGCTTCAGCCGTGAACTTTTTCCTTTCCTGATCCGTATTAATTGTGTAAGGAGGTCTTTTATTGATGAAGAAATATGAATTTGTAAGAGTTGAATTAAGTTCCATGAGAAGAAGACCTAAAGAGGATTATCAAGAAATCATACATGAGTATGCGAAACAAGGCTGGAAGCTTGTTCAGATCTTTGCTCCCAGTATTGACGGCTACGGTGCGGCTGCTTATTTTGAGATCATATTTGAAAAAGAGGCTTAGTCATTTGTTTGGCTGAGCTTTTTTTATGTAAGCCGAGGTTTTTTCCTTTTTTCAAGGCGAGATGAAAGGAGAATCCATAACCAATCAAATAAGGGGAATCTCCCCTTATTTAATCCCATTGAAATCTTTGATTTTGCCACGGGTCGCCTCTCATATGGTATCCGTTTTGTTCCCAGAATCCCGGGTGGTTTTCTTTCGTAAACTGGATGCCGCGCAGCCACTTGGCGCTTTTCCAAAAATAAAGATGAGGAAAAACTCCTCTCAGCGGAAAGCCGTGTTCCGGGATTAAGGGTTCCCCGTTATGCGCATATGCGAGCAGAGAGGTTTCTGCTATAAAATCCGCAAGAGGCAGATTGGCCGTCCAGCCTTCTTCCGCATGCAGAATGACGAAGCCCGCTTCTTTCTTTACCTGCGCTTTTTCCGCGATATCTTTTGCCCGCACTCCCTGCCACACATTATCAAGCCGGGACCAGCCGGTTACGCAATGGATATCATTTTTCGTCTCAGCCGTCGGAAAAGCTTTTATATCATTGAAGCTTAGGAGCATCGGCTCGTCAACTAAGCCGTAGACTTGCAGGTTCCACTTCGTCATATCCTTATAATACGGCACGTTTCCGGCATGAAGCACAGGAAATTTGGTTGTGACGTTTTGGTTGGGCGGCACTCTTCCGGATTGATCGGTTTGCTTTGGTTTTCCGAAAAACATACGGCTCCCTCCTTATGTTAACTTATTTAATAATGAAGTTGACAATTAATCTAGATTCGATTACTCTATGATTGTGTATATATCCAAGGGGGAAAAAAGATGATTCAGAATAAACTTCGTGTGAGTGATATGGCGCTGATCGGCATGTTCGCAGCACTCATGGGTGTCGGCGCCAACATTACATCAATGGCACCTTTTTTGCAAGTGGCAGGTATTCCGCTTTCTATGCAGCCCTTTTTCTGTCTATTGGCCGCACTGCTTCTCGGGAGCAGACGAGCTTCTATCGCCATGATTGTTTACGCGCTTGTCGGATTAATCGGCGCGCCTGTCTTTGCTCAGTTTTCAGCGGGCTTTGCTCCATTTGCCGGTAAAAGCGGCGGCTTCATTCTATCTTATATTCCGGCAGCTTTTGCTGCGGGGTGGTATTTAGAACGGAAAGCGCAGCCAAGCAGACTTCGTTTTCTTATCGCTTCTTTGCTCGGAACTGCCATCATGTATCTGGTCGGCACTACTTATATGTATCTTGCCTTAAAGATTTGGATTGATGCGCCCATCAGCTATGGAACAGCCTGGATTTTCATGTTCTGGTTTATAGTTAAGGATATGGCTTTTGCAATTGTTTTGGCTTTTATCGCGCCTTCCATTTACCGTTCTATCCATAAAGCAACCGGCTTCAGCAGAAATCATATTTCTTCCACATAATGAACCGTTCTCTTTGAGTGGTTCTTTTTTATGCCCAAACAAAAAAGCCCTCCGCCGGAGAGCCTTTTTGTTTACAGCACAAGCGCCGCAATCCATCCAAATAAAACAAGCGGAATGTTATAAAAGATAAATGTCGGCACACAAGTATCCCAAATATGGTGATGCTGTCCGTCTGCACTAAGCCCTGAGGTCGGGCCGAGCGTACTGTCGCTTGCAGGAGAACCGGCGTCTCCAAGCGCGGCTGCAGCACCGATGACCGCAATCGTCGCCATCGGGCTGAACCCAAGCTGAAGGCACAGCGGAACAAAGATCGTGGTAATGACCGGGATCGTGGCAAAAGATGATCCGATCCCCATCGTGATTAAAATACCGACAGTCAACATGAGAAAAGCGCCCAATGACTGGTTATGTCCGATAATGCCGGCTGCTGATTTCACAAGCGCACCGACATCGCCCGTTTTTGTCAAGACATTCGAGAATCCAGCCGCAACCAGCATGACAAACCCGATAAAGGCCATCATGACCATACCATCTGTAATTAAAGAATCAGCTTCCTCACGCTTCATTACACCGGTGACAAACAGGATAATGAGACCGGCAAGCGCCCCCATGATCATTCCTTCTACTCCTAATACTTGCGATAAGTAAAGCTGGACGCCAAGTGACACAACGATGGCCAAAACGGCTATGGCGAGGCTTTTTTTCGTATAGGGAGATGCTTTCATTCCCGAAACGTCTTTCGTTTCATATACTTTTGGTTTACGGTACACGAGCACAGCTAAAATCAATCCGACAACCATTCCCGCAGTCGGAATGATCATCGCGTATGGGATGTCTCCGAGAGAAACTTTCAACCCGGCATCCGCCATGTTATCTCTTAGCATACCTTGGAAAATCTGTCCGAAACCAACAGGCAGTGCAATATACGGCGCTGTGAGTCCAAAGGTAATCACACAAGCAATCAGCCTGCGGTCCATTTCAAGTTCATTAAAGATTTTTAACAGCGGCGGAATCAGCACCGGAATAAACGCGATATGAACGGGAACCACGTTTTGCGAAAAACACGATACGATTAAAATAATGAAGACGATCAGTACCTTGGACAGCGCCTTTTTCCGTGTATCTTCCTTTTTCCCGATTAATTTCACAGATGCTTCAACCATTGCATCCGGCAAGCCCGTTTTTGTTAAGGCCGCCGCAAAAGCGCCAAGCAGCGCATAACTGACGGCAACGGTGGCATTGCCCCCAAGCCCCTCTGTGAAGGCTTTAACGGTCTCCCCAAGACCAAGGCCTCCTGTTAAACCGCCGGCTAAGGCGCCTATCATTAAAGCAATAACTATATTGACACGCAGCAAGCTTAATACCAGCATAAGCAGCACTGCGATAACGACTGCATTCATACTACCCCTCCAAAAATCCTTTAGTTTGCTAATGTAGTAGATAAGTAAAGTGATGAACGTATCTTATCATATGACAAACACTTTAGTCAACTAAAGATTTAAGCAGAAAATAAAAATCCCCCGCTGCAGTTTCTCAGTGGGGGGAGAAGGGGTTATGCTTTTGTTTTTTCTGGTGTGAAGCGCTCTGCCAATGTCGCGAGTGTTCTAGCCATCACACCTGTGGCGCCCGCCGGTCCAAAGCATGTTGCTTTTTTCGACGTTGCGGTGCCCGCTATATCAAGGTGAACCCAAGGCGTATGTTCAGCAAATTCTCCGATAAACGTTCCTGCCATGATCGCATGGCCTTCTCTTCCCGGTGAATTGTTCAAGTCCGCCATTTGGCTGTTTTTCACACGTTTTTTATCCTTTTCAGTGATCGGAAGCTGCCAGATCGCCTCACCGCACTCTTCCGCAGCCTCAGCCACTTGCTGATAAAACGCTTGATCATTTGTCATGGCGCCCGTTGTTTCCGTTCCTAATGCAACGACGACACCGCCTGTCAGCGTTGCTGCATCCACCAATACAGACGCGCCATGCTGCTTGGCGTATGTGATGCCATCCGCCAGCACAAGTCTTCCTTCCGCATCTGTATTTAAAATTTCAATGGTTTTTCCGCTTAAGGATACAATAACGTCATCAGGCTTCATCGCCGCGCCTGATATCATATTATCCGTCGATGGGATCACAGCCAGCACATTTTGTTCAGGCCGGAGTTCTCCAATAGCCTCCATTGCGCCGAGCACCGCGGCTGCTCCTCCCATATCTGATTTCATGCCGACGATGCCGTCTTTTGTTTTAATCGAATATCCTCCGGTATCAAACGTAATCCCTTTACCGACAAATCCGATGACATCTTCCCAGGCTTCTTTTGCCTGATATTTCAGCACAATCATTTTCGGGGGTTCCGCCGAGCCTTGGTTCACGGCAAGTATGCCTCCCATGCCGAGTTCTTCCATATCGTCTTTTTCCAAAATTTCGCATTCAAAATCGTACTTAGCGGCAAGCTCAACCGCATAAGAAGCCAAATCAGTTGCAGTCAGCATATTGCCGGGCATATTGACAAGCATTCTTGCAGAGTTGGCCGCCTGGCCGAAAGCGCGGCCGACCCGAAGACCCGCCTGAACCTCTTGAGAATCTCCCTCTGTCAAGGCATAGACCGACTTCATCTGTTTTTCCGGCTCGTTTGATTTATGTTTATAATCCTGCACTTCGTATGTAGCAAGCAGGCAGCTTTCCGCTAAGGCATGAGCGGCATCGGCTGTCGGCACTTTATCGGAAATAAAGGTATCAAGCAAAACAGAAACCTCTTCTTTCCGATCTTTATGGATGGTTTGAAAAGCGCGTGCAAAACATTCCTTTGCATCCTCAAATGTATAATCTGCCTCTCTTCCCAAACCAATAAAATAAATGCGTTTCATACCTGAGGCGAGGGGCGGGAATACTTTTGATACTTGATTCCGTTTCACAGAAACATCGCCGTCTTTCAGAAGCTGCGTCAGCTGGCCATCCAGCTTTTCATCAATTTCCTTTACGTTTTCAGTCAGCTGGCTTTTTTGAAAAAGCCCGACCAAAAGCGTTTCTTTATTTTCCAATTGATTGACTGCGTAAAACATGAGCACACACTCCTTGTCAACGTAATGGGTATTTGTCAGCAACAATGGTATAATAGGAAAAACATTCTTTCCCATACACTTATTTTAACAAACAATGAAGCAGAGCTGCTTTTTATTATGAAAACATAACTGATTTTCTTAAAGAAAGGATGTTCACATATGGAACTCTTTATGAATTTTCCTTTATTATCAAGTCTGGCCGCTATTGTATTTGCCCAAGTCGTTAAAGTGCCTATACAATTTATCGTATCAAGAAGGCTCGACTGGTCACTGGTAACAAGCACCGGCGGCATGCCGAGCTCCCACTCCGCCGCAGTGACGGCACTGTCCACAGGCGTGGCTCTGGAACACGGATTGGGCTCTTCCTTATTTGCGGTCTCGGCAATTTTCGCTGTCATTACCATGTTTGATGCCACAGGCGTCAGACGGCATGCCGGAGAACAAGCGACAGTCATCAATAAACTTGTCATTGATTTTAACCGGTTTGTCAGTGAAGCGAAAGATTTTCAGAAAGCGGAGGAAAAAGAAAAGCAGAAAAAGCTGAAAGAGCTGCTCGGCCATCAGCCGATTGAGGTCTTTTTCGGCGGGTTAACCGGCATTTTGCTGACCCTGATTTTAAATTACTTTTTCATGTAATTCCGTTACAGAAGCGATAATAAAGCCCAAAACTGTTGACAGTTTTGGGCTTTTTTTCATTCTTTCTGCGCCTCAGCGCTCACGCTGAGCACCAAGCACGCAAACGTTATTCCTTCACCGTTTTATACTGATTCCTGAATACCTGCATGGATTTATTCTCGTTTAATTTCAGAAGTTCGGCTTCCGTCACTGAACCGTTTCCTTTTTTAATCACATATACATCAAGGGTTTTTTTGCCCCAATTGCTATAGACATCCTTAACCGTTTCATAATAAAGATCCAGGCGGCTTCCTTTAATAGCTGAGCCTGTGTCCGCGACTACGCCATATCCGTAATCCGGGATGAACAAAATCGTCCCGATCGGAAAAACGGACGGGTCTGCGGCAACGGTGGAATATAAATCTCTTTTCACCTTTACGCCTGAGTATGTAAGACCGTATTGAGGATCATCAGGATGTTTTCCGGTTGACTCCGGTCCGGCTGTATAACCGGTTGCCGTTACTTTATGCGCGGGATACTGCTTCCAGTCAAAAGCCTCCTCCAATGATTTGCTGGGCTTAACTGGTCCGGACATAGATTCGGCTTTTTTCTGCTGGATCGATTTCAATGTCAGACCAAGCTGCTTCAGAGACTTTTCATGGTTTTCATTGACCCAGTTTGACAGGTCCTTCGCCTCTACTCCTGAAACAGCTAAATACGTTGTGCCAAAGGCAAGTATAAACAAAATGGACATCAGCAAACGTCTGATTATTTTCAACATCATCCACCTCTCTCCTTCAGTCAGTGTTCCCAACTCAGAGAGCATTATTCAAGCAGATGTGTCTTTCCGGATGCACAAAAAAAGCTTTCTATTAAAGAAAGCGGCATTTAAAACATTTGATATCCTCTTTTTCTAAGCGCATTAATGGCAACGCCTGAAACGATAGCGCCGGCCAGACCGCTTGCCAATATCAGCACATCGGCTGCTGCCAGTGAGATCACACGCTGAAACAGGCTGGAAAACGATTCTCCCGGCGCGTGAAAATAACTGATAAGCTTATCCTTACTAATAATGAAAAGGCATACAATTGGATAGACAACAGCCATGATCCAAGACATTCTTAACAGCATGTTCAATAGAAAACCAATACCGAAAAACAGCACAAAAAATAGGACAACTGAAATAATTACGACAGGCAAACTAATCAAAATATTCCACCCCCTGCGGCCACTTTAAGTGTACCGCGGGGGCGGCAAAAAAGTCAACGTCTGGAAAATGTTCGATCCGCTTTGCCGGTTCCCCCGCAAGAAGGACATGTTTCTGACCCGCCGAGAAGCAACTGAATATACCCTTTTCCTGAACAAAGTGAACATGTTTTCGAGGCACTCTGTGTGACAGTATTCATGAAAGATTCCTCCTTTTTCTTAATTTTCTGATAATATAACATATCTGTGTGTCAATGATAAAGTCAGATTTTATAACCGGATATTTGATGTAAGCGGAAACAACCTCTGTTTACTCTCGTTCTCTTTTTGTATTGCAGTTTTTCAAAAAAGAAGAAAATCCGCGGCTGCGGATTTCCTTAGAAGAATTTGAATTTGCCTTTTTTCAGTGTGAGTCCGATTCCGCCAACCATAAACAGCGAACGGTTGTCGATGACCTTTTTCATAATGGAGGCCGGTGTTCCTTTGAGCTTTCTGCCGTATACCACACCGACCGCATCATGCTCACCAAGCGAGGCCACGGTTCCTTTGATGTCCGGCTTGAATTCTTCAAGCTGGCCTCCGCCTTTGATCAGCCTGCCAATGTTTTTCGCAACAGTTTCTCCTTGCTGCATGGCAATTTGCGCTGTAGGCGGATACGGGCGGTCTGTTTCTTCGTTGATAAAAAGCGAGCTGTCACCGAGAATAAAAACGTTATCATGCCCCGGCGCACGAAGGTCGGTGTTCACTTTTACACGGCCGCGCATATTTTCAAAGCCGGCTTCCTCAACGATAGGATGCCCGCGGACACCGGCTGCCCAGACAACCGTCTGTGACTTGATTTGCTCCGGCTCTTCGTCTTTTTTGCCGACCGTCACCCCGTTGGGCGTACATTCTTGAACGGCTGTGCCGATTTTAAATTCGATGCCCTTCCCTTCGAGGTAATGAACCGCATAGTCAACAAGCTCGGGATCAAATCCAGGCAGCACAGTCGGAGCCGCTTCCACGCAGACAATCCGCACAAGACTGCGGTCAATATCATATTCCTTGCAAAGCTCCGGCACGCGGTTGGCCAGTTCGCCAAGAAATTCAATTCCGGTAAACCCGGCGCCGCCGACGACGATTGTTAAACGGTCGGGGCGTTTTTCCGCTTCCGTATTGTACGTCGCAAACTGCAGTTCAATGTGCTCTCTCAACTGGCGGGACGTATTGATATTCGCAATCGGAAACGCGTACTCTTTCAAGCCTTTAATGCCGAATGTTTCAGGCACAGCGCCGAGACCGATTACCAGATAATCATACGGAAGCTCTCCGCCTGCAAGCACAACCTTTCGTTCTTCTATATGAATCGCTTTTACTGTATCCTGAACAAAGTTCACACGAGACTGGTTAATAACATCCTTTATTTGATAACGGCAGCGGTCATGGTGAAGCGTTCCTGCGCTCGCTTCATGCATCCATGTTGTTTCATAGTGATAATTGTGCTTGTTCACAAGCGTAATGTCAGCATCGTTCGGGCCGACTTGCTTTGTCAGCCTTGTGACCGTCATTAATCCGCCATAACCTGCACCTAAAATTACGATTTTGGGTTTATTCAATGCCATCACATCCACCTTCTTTTTATTTTGCTGTTAAGACGCATAATAAAATATTCATTTGTGTTAGCTTCAGCTTTTTGGCGGGTTTTTATGAAATGTATTGAAATTTTTTGTGAAAGCCTGCACTTTATCGCAATGCAATGATGATTACTGGCCGCCCTCCCAAAAATTCAGAAAAAATTAACATTTGAGTTCTCCCCACTATATTAGCGGCTTACGTCCTTTTTATCAAGATCAAAAGTGCTCAGCCAAAACAGTGTCTGTTTCCTGATGAAGCCTTGAATATCCCTATTTTTCATCAAAACTTTCTTAGGCAGGACACATCATAAATCAAAGTAAATATGGTATAATTAATAACAATTTTCAATTAGGAGGCTTTATTTGTATGCAAGAGGATTCAAAGGTTTATGATATCACCATTATCGGCGGAGGACCGGTTGGCCTATTTACCGCTTTTTATGGCGGCATGAGACAGGCCAGCGTTAAAATAATTGAAAGTCTTCCTCAGCTCGGCGGACAGCTCAGCGCTTTATACCCTGAGAAATATATATATGATGTAGCCGGATTTCCTAAAATTCGCGCTCAAGAACTTGTGAACAATTTAAAAGAACAAATGGATAAATTTGATCAGACCATCTGTTTGGAACAAGCCGTTGAATCTGTTGAAAAACAAGCGGACGGTGTTTTTAAACTTGTGACGGACAAAGAAACCCATTATTCCAAAACAGTCATTATCACAGCAGGAAACGGCGCGTTCCAGCCGAGAAAACTTGAGCTTGAATCAGCAGCACAGTATGAAGGCAAGAACCTCCACTACTTTATTGATGATCTCAATCAGTTTGCCGGAAGACGCGTGGCAATTCTGGGCGGAGGCGATTCCGCGGTGGACTGGGCGCTTATGCTTGAGCCAATCGCAAAAGAAGTCAGCATTGTTCACCGCCGCGATAAATTCCGCGCGCATGAGCACAGTGTAGAAAACCTTCACAATTCAAAGGTCAATGTACTGACGCCGTTTGTTCCTTCAGAGCTTGTCGGCGAAGACCGCATTGAACAGCTTGTGCTTGAAGAAGTAAAGGGTGACCGGAAAGAGATCGTTGATATTGATGATTTGATCGTCAACTACGGCTTCGTGTCATCGCTCGGCCCCATTAAAAACTGGGGACTTGATATCGAGAAAAACTCCATTGTCGTCAAATCCACAATGGAAACCAACATTGAAGGTTTCTTCGCTGCCGGTGATATCTGCACCTACGAAGGTAAGGTCAAACTGATCGCAAGCGGATTTGGAGAAGCGCCGACAGCAGTAAATAACGCGAAGGCTTACATGGACCCGAAAGCGCGCGTCCAGCCTTTACACTCAACAAGTCTTTTTGAAAATAAAAAATAAAAAAAGGAGATGTGTCGCTGACACATCTCCTTTTTTATTTAAATATGGTGATGTAGTTCATCGCAGTCCCGACAACCAGCGCAATAACGAGTGCCGACACAACCCATATTGCCCCTAATATAATTCGGTCTTGAATCTTTTGCGACTTAGATGTTTTTTCTTGATCATGTTGATTCATTCCGTACTCTCCTTTTCATAAAGAAAGCTTGGTGCTAAAGACCAAGCTTTTTTTGAAATTATATGTTTAGCGTTCCTCATGATTCGTTTTATGCCCTTGTCCTATCAAGCCCAGACAATTCATTAAGACTATGATACCCAAACTCATCGTGTATGACAAGCATTGTCATCCGAAGCAGCTGCGATACCCATGTTAAAAATTTGACAACCTAAATAAAACAGAGTACATTATATAAGGCGAACATTTAATATAAAAATTTGAATAATATTCGTTTTTAGGAGCTGATACTATGGAAAACGTGTTTGATTACGAAGATATTCAATTAATTCCTGCAAAATGCATCGTGAATAGCCGATCTGAATGTGATACATCCGTACGTCTGGGCGGACGTACATTCAAATTGCCTGTGGTGCCTGCCAATATGCAGACGATAATAGATGAAAACCTCGCTATTTCATTAGCTGAAAATGGTTACTTTTATGTAATGCACCGTTTTGAACCTGAAAAACGTTTAGATTTTATAAAAGACATGAACTCACGCGGATTATTTTCTTCCATTAGTGTGGGAGTCAAGGATGAGGAGTATCAATTTGTCCAACAGTTAGCTGAGGAAAATCTTACACCTGAATACATGACAATCGACATCGCGCACGGACATTCAAAAGCAGTCATCGAGATGATCCAGCATATTAAGAAACATTTGCCGAACAGCTTTGTGATTGCGGGAAATGTCGGAACGCCGGAAGCTGTCAGAGAATTAGAGAATGCCGGAGCGGATGCAACAAAAGTCGGCATCGGACCCGGTAAGGTATGTATTACGAAGATCAAAACCGGATTCGGAACGGGCGGCTGGCAATTAGCGGCGCTGCGCTGGTGTGCAAAAGCCGCAAGCAAACCGATTATTGCCGACGGAGGCATCCGCACCCATGGAGACATCGCAAAATCAATCAGATTCGGCGCGTCTATGGTCATGATCGGATCACTATTTGCCGGACACGAAGAATCCCCGGGAGAAACCATTGAAAAAGACGGAAAGCTCTACAAAGAATACTTTGGATCAGCTTCTGAATTTCAAAAAGGTGAAAAGAAAAATGTAGAAGGCAAGAAAATGCATGTGGAACACAAAGGTTCTTTAAAGGATACGCTGATCGAAATGGAACAGGATCTTCAGTCCTCTATTTCATATGCTGGCGGGAACAAACTGGATGCAATCCGCAACGTGGATTATGTTGTTGTGAAGAATTCGATTTTTAATGGGGATAAGTACTAATGAATGGATAAACCGCTCTATGAAAAGAGCGGTTTAAGTTTCATATTGAGGCATTATCATATTTAAAACAGCAAAAAGCCTCCTCAATTAACTATCGAGAAGGCATTTCATTTAAATTGATATAATTCGTCAGCACTCCTCAGGCTTACCAGCATTTTGAGCAGTTCTGAAAGAAGAGCCGCAGCCGCATGATGCAATGGCGTTCGGGTTGTCGATGGTGAAGCCCCCGCCCATCATGGATTGTTTAAAATCAATAATCGTGCCGTTCATGATATCCATGCTTTCGTTGTCGACCAGAACGGTGATGCCGTGCTGTTCAAAGGCGCTGTCCTGCTCGCCTTTTTCATGTTCAAAACCCATTCCATAGGAAAGGCCGCTGCAGCCGCCTCCTTTTACTCCTACGCGTAAAAAAGCATTTTCTTCTTCATGCTCTTTCATCATATCTTTTATATGCAAAGCTGCTGCTTCAGTAATTGTTACCGGGTTGCTCATATTTGTGAACCTCCTTTTAGATACCGGATGTTGTTCTATCATTATAAACTTGATCGGCTTAATTCTCAAACAAGGCGTTTCAGAGGAAATATACACCTTCACAAACGGTCTCAGCCGGGCCTGTCATCATTACGTGGCCATTTTCTTTCCAGTTAATCACCAGATCGCCGCCCGCTAAATGAACCGTAATGTTATCATCACGTTTGGATACCCCGTTTAGCACAGATGCGACAGCCGCGGCGCATGCACCTGTTCCGCATGCCTGTGTAATCCCCGATCCCCGTTCCCATACGCGGAAATGCAGTTCTTTTTCATTGACGGTCTCTACAAATTCCACATTAATGCCTTCAGGAAATCTCGGGTCTTTTTCAATCACCGGTCCCAGTGTCGTAAGCGGGGCCTGTTCGATGTCTTCAATCGGAAAAACGATATGAGGATTTCCCATTGAGACCGCTGTTCCCTTTAGCTCAGCTTCGCCAAATGTCATCGTTTCATTGATCGCTTGCTCTTCACCGCTGCCGAGCATCGGAAGCTCTGCCTTTGTCAGGCGCGGTTCACCCATGTCAACGGTTACGACATTCACTTTGCCGTCCACTGTCTGAACTTCCGCTTTGACAAGGCCTGACAGTGTTTCGATCAAGAAAGAAGTTCCCTCTGTCAGCCTATGCTCATACGCATATTTTGCCACGCAGCGAAGGCCGTTTCCGCAGTTTTTTCCTTCTGATCCGTCATTGTTAAAAATGCGCATTTTCACCGGCGCTTTGTCAGAAGGGCAGATAAGGATCATTCCGTCTGAACCGATGCCTGTATATACGGAAGACACCTTGACAGCAATGTCCGCCAATTGTTCTTCCGGCAATTGTTCTTCAAATTGATTAACATAAATGTAGCTGTTTCCAAGACCGTGCATTTTGGTAAATCGAAATGAATTCATAGGTGCCTCCAACTTTTTCTCTTTTACTTAGTATAAAAGCTATTATAAGCGGACACAATACAATTATCCCCCGTTTTTCATACATAAAAGCTCCTTGCCAATATGCAAGGAGCTTTTATTTGTTATACGAACATGCCGGCGATTGCAGCGCTGAGAAGGTTGGCTAACGTTCCCGCAACAACAGCCTTTAATCCGAGGCGCGCGATATCCGAACGGCGGCTTGGCGCCAATCCGCCAAGGGTACCGAGCATAATCGCAATCGAAGAAAAGTTGGCAAAGCCGCAAAGCGCAAAGCTGATAATCGTAGCGGTTTTCTTAGAAAACTCGCCGATATGCGGGCCGAAGTTGGAATAAGCGACAAACTCATTCAACACAAGTTTCTGCCCGATATAGCTTCCCGCCTGCAAGGCTTCATGCCATGGCACGCCAATCACAAACGCGATTGGAGAAAACACATATCCGAGAATGTATTCTAATGTGAGGCCCTTTATTCCGAACCATCCGCCGATTCCGCCGAGAATTCCGTTCACTACAGCAATTAAGGCGACAAAAGCAAGCAGCATCGCACCGACATTCAGCGCGATTTGAAGTCCGGTAGACGCTCCTTTTGCGGCTGCATCTATTACATTCGCTGCGCCTTCTCCTTCGTCCATTTTGAAATCGCCTTTTACGGTTTGCGGAGTTTCCGTTTCCGGAATAAACATTTTGCCGATAATCAATCCGGCCGGTGCAGCCATGAAGCTTGCTGCAAGCAAGTACTCAACCGGGATACCGAGAAGAGCGTAGCCAAACAAAGTGGAGCCTGCCACGGCGGCAAGACCGCTTGTCATAACCGTAAACAGCTCTGACCGTGTGAGTCCGGCGATAAACGGTTTGATCACCAAGGGAGATTCTGATTGGCCGACAAAAATATTAGCAGCGGCAGCCAGTGATTCCGTTCTGCTTGTCCCTAGCAGTTTTGATAATCCTCCGCCGATCACGCGGAAAATAAGCTGCATGATTTTCAAGTGATACAATACGGCAATCAGCGCCGAGAAGAAAATAATAACCGGCAGCACACTTAAGGCAAACGCCGGGCTATCGCCGACTTTAAGCAGCGGGCCGAAAATAAAGCTGATGCCCTCATTCGCATAGTCAATGAGAAGCTGAACAAGACTTGAGAACCATAAAAACACGGCCCGCCCCTGCTCCCACTTTAAGACAATAAAACCGAACGCCACTTGTATACATAAACCGATTACGACTGTTCTTACATTAATTTTGCTTTTCTTTTCTGAAAACAAAAACGCAATGGCAAACACCGCCACTGCACCAAGCAGCCCCCACACTATATTCATCAATACACCTCTTACTTTTTATTTAAAAAAGACCTTTTTTAAGATAACAATATTTATTTTTGATGTCTACTGATTTTTTAGAAATCAGTTGAATTCGCCATCCTTCTTTCCTATATAAATAAACCAATAAAAAAAGGGCCCTGCTTTTAGGCCCTTTTTTTAAAACATTGGATTTTCTTCAAGAAAGGTATATATATTTTCGACAAGTTCAGCGGCATCGCTTCCCGTGACGACTTCTCCATTTACGAGTGCGAATAAGGATTCCATGCATTTTCCGCAATGGCTTAAGCATCCGTATTCAAGCACGTCCAAATTTGGATCTTTTTCCAAAATCGCCCGAGCCTCTTGAGAGCCGTGAGCCAAATTGCTGACGCAAAATTCAATCATTGGATTCATGCGGTTTCACCTCACATATGTACATTATCCTAACGAAATTGTTATAATTAGTCAAAGGAAAGACTTCCCTTCAAACATTATCGTAACATATTAATTACGTTTTAATGTTCTACTATTGATCTCTTTTTAGCTAATTCGTAGGTTATTTTGAAACTATTATTGTGATTTTAGATCAAATTCGATATAATTCTAGTTGTTATTTTACATAGTTCGTGTTTTTTTTTCGGTTTGTCTATCATACTCTTCGGGTAAAAAGGGGAATCCACATGAAAAAATTGGTCTTGATCGGCGGGGGTTACGGAAACATGCGAGTTCTTCATCGCTTGCTGCCAAATCAGCTGCCAAATGATGTTTCAATCACGTTAATTGACAGAAATCCTTATCACTGCTTAAAAACAGAATACTACGCTCTGGCTGCCGGAACAATCTCTGACCATCATATCAGAGTGTCTTTTCCTGAGCATCCGAATCTGGATGTCCAATACGGAGATATTTCATCCATCGATTTAGAGCAAAAACAAGTGCTGTTTCATGACCGTGAACCTATTTCCTACGATGACGCGGTTATCGGACTTGGCTGCGAGGATAAATATCATAATGTACCGGGGGCGCAGGAATACACATTCAGCATTCAGACGATTGATCAGTCGCGTGAAACGTATCAAAGGCTGAATAATCTAAGCGCCGGAGCGGCAGTCGCCATTGTCGGCGCAGGATTAAGCGGCGTCGAACTTGCCAGTGAGCTGCGTGAAAGCAGAGACGATTTAAAAATTATTCTGTTTGACCGCGGAGATCTTATTTTATCAAGCTTCCCGGAGCGCCTGAGCAAGTATGTGCAAAAATGGTTTGAAGAGCATGGCGTGACCATCATCAACCGGGCAAACATCACAAAAGTGGAGGACGGAATTGTATATAACCACGATGAAGCCATATCCGCCGATACGATTGTCTGGACAGCCGGCATACAGCCGAATAAGGTGGTTCGAGATTTGGACGTGGAAAAAGACGCCCAAGGGCGGGTTGTCTTAACGCCATATCATAACCTCCCTGACAATGAACATGTTTATGTTGTCGGAGATTGCGCCAGCCTTCCTCATGCTCCAAGTGCACAGCTCGCAGAAGCACAAGCCGAACAAATCGTTCAAATCATGCAAAAACGCTGGAGCGGAGAAACGCTCCCTGAATCATTACCGCAATTCAAATTAAAAGGTGTGCTTGGTTCACTCGGCAAAAAAGCAGGATTCGGCCTGGTGGCGGACCGTCCGCTGATCGGCAGGGTCCCGCGTCTGTTAAAATCCGGTTTGCTGTGGATGTATAAGCACCATAACGGATAGGCTTTCACTGCTTGAAGATACGCTGATTTTAAATCAGCGTATTTTTTTATGTCGAATGGCCCTCTCTCCGGCCTCAAGTCTCTTAATTGACATAGAGAATTTATAGATTTATAATTATATATGTAAATAACAACATGTTCATATTTACTTAATATTGCCGGCAATATGTTGACTCATGTGTGATCTGAAATGAAATCGTTAAAAAAGGAGCAGATTGAGATGACAAATCAACCTAGAGAAAATGTAAAAGACTTTGTAGGAAGCCATATGATTTATACGTATGAAAACGGCTGGGAATATGAAATCTATATTAAAAATGACAAAACAATTGATTACCGCATTCACAGCGGAATGGTTGCCGGCCGCTGGGTGCGCGACCAGGAAGTAGATCTTGTGAAGCTGACAGAAGGCGTTTATAAGGTTTCATGGACTGAGCCGACCGGAACCGACGTTTCTTTAAACTTTATGCCAAATGAAAAACGAATGCATGGTATCATCTTTTTCCCGAAATGGGTTCACGAGCATCCGGAGATTACAGTTTGCTATCAAAATGATTATATTGACGTAATGGAAGAATCACGGGAGAAATACGAAACGTATCCTAAATACGTTGTGCCGGAATTTGCCGATATCACATTTATAGAGAATGCCGGCATCGACAACCAAGAAACCATTTCCAAAGCGCCGTATGAGGGAATGACAGACGATATCCGCGCCGGGAAATTAAAATAATAGAAAAAAACCGCTGATTTCGTTTCAGCGGTTTTTTTTATTTGACTGCCGTATAGCCGTGCTTTTCCATTTCTTTATATATGTCTTGTAATCTTGGGTTTCCTTCTCCGACAATTTTATCTTCCACGAGCACAAGCGGATAAAAGTATTCATCATCACGTATTTTCTGTACAAGGTTTTTGATGTGTTCATCATTGGGCGGCTCTTCAATATCGATATAAGCCATCTTGAAGGGCTGTCCGGGATATTTCCTTTTCAGCGCAGCCTCCAGCCATTCATATGTATCTTTTGCGGCGGGCATATTGACACAGCTCGCACACATTGTTTCAGCTCCGTAAACACTGAGCATAACCGGTTTTGTCATGATAAGCGCTCCTTTTCCCTCTTGTCTTTTCGGAACTTCCCCTTGCCAATAGTATACAGAGACGGGCAGCTTTTTTGTATAAAAATCGGTTTTTGTGTTCAAGTGTAGATATGCTATAATAATGTAAGCAACTTTGCAAACTAAACAATAGATTTTTATTGTTACTGTGAATATAATGGTTTTATGACGACGAAAGGAGCGAATGTCATGACTGAGGTTGAAATGAAAGAACAGGTGCAGGAAGTACTGGACAAACTTCGTCCATTTTTACTTCGCGACGGCGGTGACTGTGAGCTTGTTGATGTGGATGAAGGTATTGTCAAACTTCGCCTTCTTGGCGCATGCGGAAGCTGCCCAAGTTCAACAATTACGCTGAAAGCCGGAATTGAACGCGCTCTTCTTGAAGAAGTGCCGGGTGTAGTTGAAGTAGAACAAGTATTTTAATAAGACAAAACAGGCTGATGTAACGTCAGCCTGTTTTTTTAGTTAGAGATGCTTATCAAACCATGAGCCGATATAACCCAGACGCTTGATCCGCTGCTTCGGATGGCCGCTGCGTGACAAATTATGCGACGCGCCCGGAAAACGGACGAAAACTGTTTCCTTGTTCATTTTTTTCAGTGCTGTAAACAGCTGCTCCGCCTGTTCTACAGGACAGCGGTCATCACGCTCTCCATGCAGAATGAGCAGCGGCGTTTCCACTTGTTTTGCATATTTTAATGGCGAGCGGTCCCAAAGCTTCTCCGCATCCTCAAACATATCATGTCCAAGCTGCCAATCAGTAAAGAAAAAACCGATATCGCTCACGCCGTGAAAACTGAGCCAATTTGAAATGGAACGCTGGGTCACAGCCGCCTTAAAGCGGTTTGTATGGCCGACAATCCAATTGGTCATAAAGCCGCCGTAGCTTCCGCCGGTTACGCCCAGCCGCTCTGTATCGACAAATGAATGAGCGCTGATCACTTCATCCACAGCCTGCATCACATCTTCATAGTCCTTGCCTCCATAATCTCCTCTTACCGCATTGACAAAGGTTTGCCCATAGCCATGGCTTCCTCTTGGATTCACATAGACGACAGCATACCCCTTCGCTGCCAGTACCTGAAATTCGTGAAAATACGTATTGCCGTACATCATATGTGGGCCACCGTGAATATTGAGAATCAGCGGATATTTCTTATCTTCTTCAAATCGGGCGGGCTTCAGCAGCCAGCCATTCACTGTCACTCCGTCTTCTGTTTCATATTGAAGCTCTTCCGGTTCTGATAAGATATGCTCTTCGATAAAGCGTGTATTGGCATTTGTCAGGCGCTTCTCTTCTCCTGCTACAAGCGGAATGCTGTAAAGCTCGCTCGGCCGCGTCGGCTTTGCAATACTGGCGATATAGCTTTGTTCATCTGGATGCAGCGTAAAACTGTTGATATGCTCTTTCTCAAGCCGGATCGGATAGGCGAGACCTTCAATTGAGATATAATAAATGCCCGTGCTGCCTTGCTCTGTTCCGATGACGTAGAACCCTTGGCTGTCTTTAGACCAGACCGGACGCTGCTGACTGCCTCCAATCAGTGAATCACCTATGAGAGCGTCGTCTAAATGTACGTCCAGCATGTCGGTCAGGCAAGTGAGACGGCCGCTCTCAAAGTGATACAGCCATGCTTTCGTTAACGTGGCATTTTGATATTCATGTTCTTCACCAAGAAGAGCGATGTATTTTCCGTCCGGAGAAAAAGAACAGGAGCCAAAGAAACCGCGGTGAGGAGTAATTTGCGTGACATCACTGCTGTCAAGCGACATCATGTATACATCATAAGGCTTACTGGCATCATCTTGATCAGTTAGATTAGCCGTAAACAGAATAGATTTGCCGTCCGGTGAGAAAACGGGATCCAAATGGTCCGCTTTGTGTGCGGTCAGCTGCTTGATATCACCCGTGACGGCGCTGACCAAAATAATCTGTGCATACGTCCCTTTGATCAAACCTTTTCCGTCTTTTTTATATGTTAAAGAATGAATTTCAACCGGTTCATTGTTATCATGCTCTGCTTTTTCTTTGTCGTTTACATGCTCGGAGGCTGCGAGGTTTACTGACAAAAGCAAGGAACAGCCGTCCGGTGACCATACAGGCTGTGATACTCCATAAGGAATATCTGTCAGTTTTCTGGCTTCTCCGCCGTCTGTACTCAAGATATAGAGCTGCGGGGCGTCGCCTTCCCGGTCGGATATAAATGCGAGCTGCCGGCCGTCCGGTGACCATCTCGGCTCGCTGTTTTTCTTTTCTCCATAAGTCCATGGCACGGAATGACCGCTTTCTGTGTCATACACCATGATGTGTGAGGTATATGAATCCTTTTCTTTATTCACTTGTGTTTGGACAAATGCCGCACGCTTGCCGTCGGGCGAATAATGCGGATCAGTCACCGAAACTAAGGCAGTGATATCCTCTGCGAGAACCAGCTTTTTCATATCATTCTCCTCCTTTATCTGCTTATATTTCGATTTTCTAAATAAAAAATCCTTTTAAAAAAGCGTTTCTCCAGAAGCTGAAGAAACGCTTTTTTTCGCTATACACTTTTTACTTGGTGTAACGGGTTTCTTTCTATGACACTGCCTTCTTTCGGAACTGACAGTGAGGCAATCTCACAGTGCGGGAAATTAAGGGAAAGCTGCTCTCTCAGCGCCTCTCCTTTGCCTTTTTCTGTAAATACGAGGATCGTCGGCCCCGCTCCGCTCAGCGCCGTTCCGTAAGCGCCTTTCAGCTCAGCCACATGCTCGACTTTAGACAATTCAGGGACTAGCATCGCCCGATATGGCTGGTGGAACATGTCTTTTTTCATCATTTTGCCGACAAGCGGCCAGTCCTTAGACATGAGTGCCGCGATGAGAATGTTGCTGACGGCGCTTGCTTTTACAGCGTCTTGATAAGGAAAATGTTTTGGAAGCACGTCCCTCGCATCTCTTGTCAGCACTTCATAAAAAGGGATGACAACGACAACATCAATGTCTACATTCTGTACACGGACTATTTGTGTATGTTCCTCTTCATGCAGCCCGATCACAAGGCCTCCGGCAAGAGAAGCCCCGGCATTGTCCGGATGCCCTTCCTCAAGGCTGGCAAGATGAAGCTTGTCAGCCTCTGAAAGACGTAAGCCGCACAGCTCGTCAGCGAGTTCGATCGCAGCGACAATCGCAGCCGCACTGCTTCCGAGCCCACGCGCTAACGGAATGTCGCTCCATACCTTGACGTGCACCGGAGGCATTTCTTTCCCATACGTATCAGCCGTCCGTTTTGCGACTTGATAAATGAGATTTTCTGTACCAGCAGGGATTCCGGCAACTGTTTCTGTTTCAGCTTCAAAAGTCCATTCCGCACTTTTATAGACTGTCAGCTTCAAATATCTGCTGAGCGCCATTCCCACTGAATCAAAGCCAGGCCCTAAATTGGCAGTACTGCCCGGGACGGTGACAGAAAACAGCATGTCGGCCTCATTCATACACGAGACGCTCCCTTTAAGTATTCAAGGATGCTGTCTTCATCCGTCGGCAGCGCAGCCGGTTTGATCTCTGAAATATCGACGGCAGTGTTCGGGTCTTTTAAGCCGTTTCCTGTTAAGACGGCGACGACTTTGCTGCCTTGCGGAATCTCTCCTGATTTGACTTGCTTCAGCACGCCGGCGATGGACGCGCAAGATCCTGGTTCTGCAAACACGCCTTCTTCGCTGGCAATCAGCTGATACGCGTGCAGGATTTCTTCATCAGTGACTTCGTCAATTTTCCCGGCAGATTCCTCGGCTGCTTGCACGGCTTTATCCCAGCTCGCAGGATTTCCGATACGGATGGCCGTCGCCACTGTTTCAGGATTTTCGATAACTTCATTGCGTACGATGGCCGCAGCCCCTTCCGCTTCAAAACCGCGCATTTTTGGAAGCCCCGTGCCGTTTTTCTCGTGGTATTCTTTGAAGCCCTTCCAGTATGCTGTAATGTTTCCGGCATTTCCGACCGGGATCGCCAAAATGTCAGGCGCTCCGCCAAGCTGTTCGCACACTTCAAAAGCGGCTGTTTTTTGGCCTTCGATCCGATAAGGGTTTACTGAGTTCACAAGGGCGATCGGCGATTTTTCACAGATAGATCGGACAATTTTCAGCGCATCGTCAAAGTTGCCGTCAATCGCGATGATTTCTGCTCCGTACATGACGGCTTGGGCAAGTTTTCCGAACGCGATTTTTCCGTTCGGGATAATGACGATACATTTCATATTGGCGCGGGCTGCGTAAGCGGCTGCCGCAGCGGACGTGTTTCCGGTAGACGCACACATAATCGTGTCGTTGCCTTCTTCTTTCGCCTTCGCGACTGCCATTACCATTCCCCGGTCCTTGAAGGAGCCCGTCGGATTCACGCCTTCTGTTTTCACATGAAGTTCAATGCCCAGTTTTTCAGACAGCTTTGACAGATGAATGAGCGGTGTGTTTCCTTCATGTAATGTCAGTGCCGGCGTTTGATCAGTTACCGGTAAAAGTTCTTTATATTGATGGATAAGTCCTTTCCACATTAGCTCCAACCGTTCCCTTCTACACGATACGTGCTTTTTACTTCTTCCACGACTTCCAGATCATTTAAGTTTTGCAGAATATCACTAAAATCAGACTCTGATGTATGGTGGGTGACGATAACAATTTCAGCCAGTTCATCATGTCCCTTAATCGGCAGCTGAAGAATTTTTTCAAAGCTGACACCGCGCTCAGAGAATACAGAAGTAATTTTTGAGAATGAGCCGACCTGGTCTTTGACGTGAATTCTTAAAAATTGCTGGGCGTAAATATCGGACGGCGACTTCATATTTTTTTCAAATTGCGGAGCAACAAAGCTGTTGCCGGTTACGCCGAGGCGCATGTTTTTCATGACAGCGACAAGGTCGGACACAACCGATGTGGCTGTCGGCATGCTTCCGGCACCAGGTCCGTAAAACATGGTCTCGCCGACCGCTTCGCCATACACATAAACCGCGTTATATTCATTATGGACGGCAGCGAGCGGATGGTGATCAGGGAGCAGTGTCGGCTGAACGCTGACTTCGGCTTTGCTTCCGTCACGCTGGGCAATGCCGATCAGTTTCATCGTGTAGCCGAGACGCTTGCTGAAGTTAATGTCCTCATCTGTAATCTGAGAGATCCCTTTCACTTTGACGTCCTCCAGATCGACATTCATGGAAAAGCCGAGACGTGCCAAGATCGCCATTTTCCGCGCCGCGTCAAGCCCTTCGACGTCAGCTGTCGGATCAGCTTCGGCAAATCCGAGGCTTTGCGCTTCTTTCAGTACTTCTTCATACGGACTCTTCTCTTTAATCATCTTCGTTAAAATAAAATTTGTTGTTCCGTTTACAATTCCCATCATTTTTGTGATCCGGTCAGATGCCAGTCCATCTTCAAGCGTACGCAGGATCGGGATACCGCCGGCGACGCTTGCTTCAAAGTACAGATCACAGCCGTTTTCTTTTGCTTCGGCAAGCAGTTCTGAACCGCAGACCGCCATTAGATCCTTATTTGCTGTGACGACATGCTTTTTCGATTTCAGGGCGTCAAGCAGGTATTCCTTCGTCTGCTCAACCCCGCCGATTACTTCAATAATGACATCGACATCGGGATCATCAATGACGTCATACACTTCCGTCGTCAATACTTCCCTCGGCAAATCCGCTTCCCTTTTTTTATCTATATCTTTTACAAGCACTTTTTTTATCGTAACCGGGCAGCCGACTTGATGCATCAGCTTATCCTGATGTTCTTGAATAATTCTGACAACACCGCTTCCTACAGTGCCTAATCCTAAAAGCCCCACTCGAATCGCTTTCAAAAAAACTCCACCTTTCATTCAACTGTCCTCTTATAAAAGACATTTGTTAACTCAACACAGACATTTAAGTTACAAATATTATATAAGTCCATCTTCAATTTGACAAGACAACAATCTTCAAGCCTCTCCTGTTGTAAGCGCTTAACACATTGATATGACAAGATTCTATATTTTCTAAATATTTTTACTGAACTTTTTCATTTAAAGGCCGGAGCTTTCTCCGCCTCCAGCCCCGGCTCCCGCTCTATTTCACGGTACCTTTTCCGAGCCAAGTGACAGACGGAACAAATACCTCCCCGGATCTCATATTCATCAATTCCTCACCTATATTTAAAAACTGTTCATAACGGCCCGAATCAGCAAGAATACTGTCAAGGTTCTCCTCATAATAGTGCTTTTCTGTCTCCGAAGAAATGTAGTAACCCTCTACGGTTTCGAAATAATGAAGGGGGAAAAGCAGCCTGCTGTACATCAAGCGTTTGGAAAAAGAGGACAACGGGGTGATTTGCTCGTACTCCTGCAGAAAGTGAAAGCCTTGATTCAGCAAATCCTCTCTATGATATAAAAAAGTATGTCTCATATATTCAGCCAAATCACGGGCCGCATGGTCAAAAACCCAATCTGCGGGTATTCTGATTAATGACTCGGGCGACCATGTATTCCGTTCCATCCGCTGATGGCAAATGGTTCCCGAATCGGTCACCTGAGGCTTATCATCCAGTTCCGTATCAACCAAGTATTGAACGGCATTTTCCGAAAGGCCTAAATAATATGGAAACGATTCGATCATTTTTTTATCAAACGGCTCATGCGGAGGCATTTGAATTTTTTGCTGCCAGAAGGCTTCAAGCTGGTCAATCCGTTTCCCCCATAAGTCCTTCCATTGGCCAATTCTTCCGGCATCCTTCACTTCATAAGGAAAGCCTCTGCCTTTTCTGTGGAACTCCGCAAGCTCTGCTCCGACAGAAAAAGAACGGTTCGTCACGGGCGGAACCGCCTTTAACAACGCGTAGGATTTACCTTCATGTTCAAACGTCAGCTCCCCATCTTTTGTAAAGATAAAAACGGAAACGTATGGGTCACTTTGTTCTTGTAAATACTGACTCATGTAATAAAGCTCCGTCAGTTCCGCCTCGGAAAATTGCGAAACCGGAATGATTAAAAAAAAGGAATTTGGCGTCTGAAAGCATTCGTACGTTTGATACACCGAAAGCTGTCTGATTTGAATGCCGAACTTTTCTTTGATGACACCCTTCAAAATGATCACCTGCCTGTTGAATTGGGTTTCTTCACATCGTAGTCATACGGAGCCGGAATTATGATTACATATTTTAAACCTCCCGGAGGCGCAAGAAAATAACGTACACATCTATCGCGTTTTGTATAAACTAGTAAAAAAAGATTGGGTGAAGCTGATGTCAGAAAAGGAACAAATAAGCCAGATGGAAAAAACGGCAAGGGAACGGATGAGGCAGCGCGGGGTAGAAATTGCGGATATTGCCGAGCTTGTGTTTTTTCTTCAGGAAAAATACCATCCTGATTTAACAATTGAAACCTGCACTTATAATGTAAATCGTGTGATTGCAAAGCGCGAAGTGCAAAATGCGATTTTAACCGGAATTGAATTGGATGTTCTCGCTGAGCAAAAAAAGCTTTCTGAACCGCTGCAAACGATTTTGGCCATTGATGAAAGCCTTTATGGAGTCGATGAGGTTCTTGCCTTTTCGATTGTGAATATATACGGGTCAATCGGGTTCACCAACTACGGTTACATTGATAAAGAAAAACCGGGGATTCTCGGCCGTTTAAATGATAAATCTACCGGTGAATGCCATACGTTCCTCGATGATATTGTCGGCGCGATCGCTGCCGCCGCATCCAGCAGGCTGGCCCATCGCGCCAGAAATACAGAATGAGGGCAGTCCATATGGACCGCCCTCTTTTTTCTTATATATGGGTAAGCCAGTCTGTTAAGGAATCAACGGCATGAGTCGGTTTATCAGGATAATCGGCCAAATGCTCTCTTTTGGTCACGCCTGTATGCACAAGAAGAGTGTCCATCCCTGCGTTCATACCCGCCATAATGTCTGTTGCGTAATTATCACCGACCATCAATGTCTCAGAGATATCTGTCCCGAGGACACGCATGGCCTGTTCCATAATAATGGATTCAGGCTTTCCGATAAATACGGGCTGAACGCCTGTGGATACGGTTAACACTGAAGTCAGTGAGCCATTGCCCGGCAAAAGCCCTCTTTCTGTCGGGATCGCCACGTCACCGTTTGTAGAAATGAAAGTGGCGCCGTTTCTGATCGCGAGGCAGCCTGTTGCCAGCTTTTCGTATGTAATGCCGCGGTCTATCCCTACCACTACAAAGTCTGCGTCTTCCTCAGCAAAGGTCAGGCCGTTTTCTTCAATCGCCTGGCGGATGCCTTCTTCGCCGATCACATAAACAGACGCATTCTGCTTCTGCTGCGCGATATGCTGAGCCGTCGCCATGCTTGTTGTGAAAACCTGCTCCTCTGTCGCCGGAATGTCAAAAGAAACCAGCTTGTCCGCCACCTGTTTCGGTGTGCGGGACGAGTTGTTTGTCACAAACAAATACGGAATGCCCCGTTCTTTCAGCTTTCTGACAAATTCGCAGGCTTCCTCAATTTTTTCGGTTCCGTTGTACATTGTACCGTCTAAATCAATTAAATATCCTTTATATGTTTTCATCAACTACACTCCCGTTGCTTTTCTTGATGGCTTATTTAAATGCAGAAACAGGGCCGAGTTCCGTCTCTAAGTAGCTCCTGATCCGTGACGGAAAGTCTTGCAGCACGGTGTGATGCGCTTGGATCAGTTTGAGAAGTTCTTCGGCGTCCGCCAGCTGATACTGCTGAACCAGTTTTTTACGGTAGGAAATAAACTGTTTTAAATGCGTCCCTTCCTCTTCCGTTACAACTTTTTCGTCAACAAGAATGTCCATGATGTCGTCGTAGCTGCCCGGGTCCCGCATAATAAAACCGTCGATCATATAATTTCCCGTGTCGATAATGCATTCGATGGCGACATGGCCGATCCGCTCAAGCGCTTTTTTTTCAATCTCCGTCTGCCAGTCTGTTTGTTTTTTAAAAAGAGCCAATTCTTTTTCAAGAAATCCGAGGGTTTCTTCAATCCTGTTCCTGTCTACAAAATACATGACAGTCTCCCCTTTGCTTCTTTATTTTCGTAGTCGTTTCAAGACGAAATACGCACAGCCGAAATTGCAGTATTCGTAAATATACTCGTCTAACGTGCTGATTTTCGTTTCAAAGGTTGCCTTTTGATTCTGGTCGTCAAAAAAGCCTTTGAGCCGAAGCTGACTGTATCCCCAGTCTCCCACAATGTAGTCATATTTATTTAAGATGTCGGAATAGCGGGCTTTGAAGGCTTCTTCGTTGAACCCCTCTTTGAAGTTGCGGACTAACTCGAACTCAGCGTTTTGAATGAGAATCATGATTTCACCTCTTTTATCACTCATTTATATCATAATTCATTGCTTCGTCCCCATCAATTGCTAAAGAGTAAATCATCTGATTTGGCTACCCTAAGCTGTAAGGAGGGATTTACTAAAATGAAACATACCGCTTATATCGTCTGCCTTTTAGCTGGCCTTTTGACAGGCTGTACGGGAGCCGAAACAAACGATGCGCAACGGGATATCAAGACCGACAAGGAGATCGGCGGCAAGACCATCAGTGTGTCTGATCGAAAGGAGTCTTTCAATCAGGATAACAAAAATGGCCAGTTTGGATATGTCCGCTACCAAGCAAACAGCATGCCGGATGACACTCAAACGAAAGTGCCGACAATTGACCGTGAAAAAACCGCACATGTTATTTCCAGTTTAACGGTTCAGCTCCCGCATGTTCAAGATGCCGCGACACTCGTGACAGACAAAGAAGCGCTCATTGTTTACCAAACGAATTCAAAAAGACAGGAGCAGACGGCCGACCAGGTCAAAAAAACAGCAGCTTCTGTTATCCCGCGGTACTATCATGTGTATATTTCCGATAATCCAAACCTTGTGCAATCCATTGAGAACTACAGCAGGCTTCGTTCTGATTCAAGAGATATCAGTGACATCATGGCGGATACCATTCAAGAAATGAAAAAATCTCCGCAGGGAGGGCCTGTCTCTGAAGACGAAAATGCTAATGGAGAAACAGATCAGGATCAAGCTCAAGGACCGCTGCAAACGAATCATAAATGACAAAAACGCCAGATATTCTGGCGTTTTGGCATTATGCTTGCGCTTGGCGCTTTTTAGAAGCTTCGTTAACCTGTTCATCCGCATGGTAGGATGAGCGGACAAGCGGACCTGCTTCACAGTGGCTGAAGCCTTTTTGCATAGCGATTTCTTTTAATTCGGCAAATTCGTCGGGGTGGTAATATTTTTGGACTTTCAAGTGTTTTTTGGACGGCTGCAGATATTGGCCGATTGCCATGATATCAACGTTGTTTGCCAACAGATCGTCCATTACTTCGATGATTTCTTCCTTTGTTTCACCCAGACCGATCATAATGCTTGATTTCGTCGGAATGTCCGGCTGCATTTCTTTTGCACGGCGCAAAAATTCCAATGACCGATCATATTTCGCTCGTGCGCGGACTCTTGGAGTGAGGCGGCGGACCGTTTCAATATTGTGGTTTAAAATGTCGGGACGCGCGTCCATTAATGTTTTTAGATTATCGTAATTGCCGCCCATATCAGACGGAAGCACTTCAATGGTTGTAAACGGGCTTTTTCTGCGGATCGCTCGTACAGTTTCTGCGAAAACACCGGCTCCGCCGTCTTTCTGGTCATCACGCGCAACAGCTGTGATAACGGCATGCTTCAGATTCATAATGCTGACTGAATCAGCTACGCGTTCCGGTTCTTGCAAATCAAGTTCTGTCGGAAGGCCTGTCTTAACCGCGCAAAAGCGGCACGCTCTTGTACAGACAGAGCCCAAAATCATAAATGTAGCTGTACGTCTGACCGCCCAGCATTCATGTATATTGGGGCATTTCGCTTCCTCACACACCGTGTGCAGATTGTTTTCCCGCATTAATTTTTTGAGGCCCGTGTAATTTTCATTGGTATTTAACTTTATTTTAAGCCAATCGGGCTTTCTGAGGTGTTCGTCTTTCTTTGCCAATCCCATCATCTCCAATATCCAATATGTTTTCCTGAGCGCGAAAAATTCTGAAATCTCGATGGATGCAGACACCTTGGTTTCTGCAAAAAATATTATTTTTCTAACTAAAGAAAGTCTTTTCTCTAGACACTTTAACATAGGAAAAATTTCTCGACAAGGGAAGAGAATTACTGACATTTTCTTATCGAGTTGCCGCAAACTATACGTATTCAATATGAAAGGAGATCATTTTGTGAAAATTGTGTTATCCGCTCTTCTTCTCCTTTTGTTTGCATTCGAGCCTAGCATTTCGGGCAAAGAAAAGCCGGATTCCGTACTCTCTGCACGCATGGAATTATACCGCAAGGCGGAAGCGGTAACGCAAATCCCTTGGTACGCGCTTGCCGCCGTTGATCAATATGAAGAAAATGTGCGCAGCAACCGAAACGATTTGCCCGAAAAATCAGGAATCATCAGTATCTATATTCCGGATGACATATGGAGCGGACCTGAAAATCCTAACCCTAAGGATGATGCTCCGCTAAGTATAAAAGTGTTTGACGGGATCGGCATGGATGGGGATGGCGACGGTAAAGCCGAGGTCAGCAATGACGAGGATATCTTGTATACATTCGCCCAATACTTGCTGTCATACGGAACGGACGTGGACAATATCCGCATCGGACTATGGAATTTTTATCATCGTGATCAGACTGTCGGAATTATTACAGAGTTTATGAAACTGTTTAAGGCTTACGGTCACATTGATCTCGGTGAGCATGCCTTTCCGCTGCCCGTCAGAACAGATTATAGCTATCGGAGCACATGGGGAGATGCCCGTGGTTTTGGAGGCAGGCGCATCCATGAAGGAACGGATCTGTTCGCCCATTACGGGATGCCGGTCCGGTCTACCTGCTACGGGGTGATTGAAATGAAAGGCTGGAACCGCTTCGGAGGATGGAGAATTGGAATCAGAGATGTGAATAATACGTATCATTACTTTGCCCACCTTAACGGCTTTGCCAAAGGAATCAAAGCGGGTCAGATTGTCGAACCGGGGCAAGTGATCGGTTCTGTCGGCAGCTCAGGCTACGGCCCGCCCGGAACAGCCGGGAAATTCCCTCCGCATCTGCATTACGGTATGTACAAGGATAACGGCAGAACCGAATGGTCGTTTGATCCGTACCCGCATTTAAGAGCATGGGAACGTTTTGAAATACGAAAAAAGAAGTAGCGAAAACAGCCGCCCTCTAAAGGAAGGCGGCTGATTTTACTCGCTGCTTTTTTTACTGTTTTTTGATGATCCGCTGTCTTCCTCTTTGCCGCTTGGCAGCTGAACAGACGGGGTGACACCGGTTCCGCCGCTTCCATTGTAGAATTGCGGAACTTCTCCCTGCACCGCTTTGATAGAGACCGGAATGGTGTTTGTGACGACGGATGTTTTGGTTGCGAACGGAATAATGACTTTCACTTTAATTTCAACAGAGATACTGATATCAATTAACGCGTTATTAATGCCGTACGGCTCAATTTTTGTCTTCACATCAGTGAGCGCGTCACCGATTAAACTAAACCTTACCGGTATTTTCGGCCCCAAATTGCCGAGAATGGTATTGCCGGTCACCTGTCCCAGCGGAATATTGATCATAATATTCTCGTTAGCGCCGCTATTTTTTCCTGATCCGTGTTTCTTGCTATGCGTGAATTCGCCTGTTTCCACTTCTTTCAGATGCGATTGCAGCTGTTTTGTTATCTTCGTTTTCATACTGTTGACGATTTGTGTATTAAAATCGATTGTCGTTAATTTGCCGTTTTCATCGGAGTTCATCTCAAACATGTCTTTCATGTTATCACGATTTGACATATAGTCTTCAATTGAGGCTTGAATGACTTCTATCGCCACGCGTTTCGTTTCCATTTCTCCGATATCCATCAAAATCGGTTTGATGGAGGCATTAATGATCCACAGGCTTACCGTTGTGGAAATGAGGAAAAATACAAGTGTAAGCAGCATAACGTACCGAAATGGCAAAGGTCCTCTTTTACGAAGAGGGCCGCGAAATCTTGGCAAGCAAAATCCCCCCTTACATATCACAATGTATGCTTGTAAAGGGGGACATAGTAATAGCCGGGACAATTTATTTTGCCATTTTTAAAAGAGCCTCTCGTCCGCTCATTCCCACATGAATGCCGAGATCTTCCGCGGCGTACGTAATGGATTCCAAAGGAGCGTCCAACAGCTGGTCAATGGTGCGGACGCCGACAGCCCGGCCCGCGATGATTCCGCGTTCCTTTAATTTGTCATTCAGCAGCGCAACATCCAGCGCGCCGCACATAATGTATCCGTGATCATTGGCCACCGCCATAAAATTTGTTTTGGGAAGCTTAACAGTGACCGCTGTAAAAGGTTCACCTTCAATGAGAATCGGTGTAAGGTTTACCACATCAAATCACTCCCTTCATCTATACTTTATGATGAAGAGCACAGCTTGTTGTGGGCAGAAAGCTTACTGTGTAAGTTTCCAGGCCAGAAGGTCCCGTAAAAACTCCGGCATGAAAAATTCTTTTTCTTCCGCGTCCCGTATAAGAGGAAACAGCCTTCCCAATGTAAACATGTCCAGCGTTCCGACTGTGTACACGCGGTCTTTTTCTATGTGTTCTCCATTTATCGTGATATGGATGACATCAGTAATGCCGTCATCAAGCCGTTCCGTTTGAACCTCGGCCCCCGCATATACCATTTTCCCCATCACTTCTCCGCGGAAGCCCAATCCTTTTATACGAAGCTGCTCTATTTTCTCTGTGGCGGCCTGAAGGATTGTTTCTTTGAGGTCTTCTCCTGTGAGACGTACGGTAACAGGGTTTATGGGATGCGGGCAGATGCGGTGCAGGTCAAGCTTGGTCACAGGCCCGGATTTCAGCGGCCCCAAGATGATGCCCGAATTCACCATGCTGATTTCACTGCCGCACCACTCTTGCAGCGCCTCGGCCAAAAGTTTCGGCAATGCGGATTCCTCGAACCACTTGACTTCCGCATCCTTGTCCAAAACGCCGATCTCATCAGCCAGCAATTCCTCGGCTTCACGTTCTTTTTCCTCAAGAAACGCCTTCGTCTCTTCTGATTCTTCCGGCCATTCAGACATGTTTTGAACGGATGCTTTCTTTTCAACAATTTGCCTCCGTGTGCTGTCAATGACCAGCTCGACACAGCCGACATAGTTGCCGTACTTTTCGGCGCAAGCGAGCAAAACGCCATTTACCATTTGGCCGTTTTCAAGTAAATGGTGGGTGTGCGATTCTAAAATCACATCAAGTTCAGGAAATGCTTCAGCCGCCGCCTGGTCATCAATAATGCCTAAATGGGAAAGCAAAATAATAATATCGGCTCTGTCTTTCACTTCTGCGATCATTTCTTTTATCTTCTCGAAAGCGTCGGTTACAGTCCAATCCAGTTTGTCATAAACAGGATAATACGGTACGGTCACACCCAAAATTGCCATCGTCATTCCATTTTCGAGTGTTTTCATCACATAAGGCACCGCCCACTTTGGACGTTTTCCGTGTTTGTCAAACAGGTTGGAGACGATAACGGGGAATTCGGCATGATCGTATAAGGCCGCCAGCTCTTCATGAGGAAGGGTAATTCCTTCGTTATTCCCGATGGCAGCCGCATCTATATGAAGACGGTTCAGCAGATCTACATTTGTCTTTCCATATGTCGCTTCTGTCACGAATTGAAAACGATCGACATGATCGCCGATATCAAATACGAGCGCCTCTTCGCTGTTTAACAAATGCTCTTTTCTTTTCTGCTCAATATAGTGGACGATTTTCGGCCAGTTTTCAAAATGGCTGTGTAAATCATTGGTGTGATATAAGCGGAGTTTCTCTAACATACAATCTCTCCCTAATCCTTCATCTGAATATGCCTTCATAAATTAATTGGCAGCCGATTAAAATTAACACAATCCGCATGGTGGCAACGATCGTTTTGGTCTGCATTCTTTTATTAATAGCCGCGCCAAGTTTCCCTCCGAACCAAGCACCCGGAATGAGAGCAAGAGCGTACAGCCAATCAACATGGCCAGAGAGAACGTGAGAAACAGATCCTGTAACAGAAGACAGGAAGATAATAAACATTGATGTTGCGACCGCGACCTTTGGCGGGAATAAAAATAAAAGCATCATGGCGGGCACCATCAGCGAACCGCCGCCAATGCCGAAAAGCCCGCCTAAAAAACCGACGGCAAAGGCGATGGCAATTCCGGCAGCCGCATTGTAGGAATAGGTATACGGCTCGCCCGAATCATCCCGAAAAGTCCGAATTATCCCTTGATGCTCTTTGTTCAGCGGCCTTGCTTTCTTTTTCAGCATTAAAGATACTGAAATCAGAATCATAAAAATCCCAAACCAGACAGAAAACGAATCAGAATTAAACAGCTTTGATACGTAAGCTCCGATTATACTTCCGGGGCCTGAACCGATAAAGAAAATCAGTCCGCTTTTATAATCAACCGTTTTGTATTTAATATAAGCAAGCGTGGAAGATAAGCCTGTAAAAATAATGACCAAAAGCGAGGTCCCGATGGCGACCTGGGGTGTTACATCTTGAAAGAAAGGGGTCGCGGTGCTTAAAAACAGCAAGGCGGGAACAATGACAATCCCTCCTCCAAGGCCAATCAGGCTTCCTACTGTACCCGCAATCAAACCCAATACAATTAAAATCATATAAGACACTTACATTCTCCTCTTTCCCTAGTTGAATAAATCGAGCTGCCTTGGAGAGAGGTCGGTATATTCGATTCCGAGCATACTCAGCATCTCTTTTCCATTGTCAGCCGCGTCTCCGCCGGAATTGTTGTTAAACAGCACGTAAACATCACGGCATTGCTGCTGGAGAATGGCAAGGTTCTTTTTCCAATCTTCTAGCTCTTGTTTATTATAACGGTATAAATATCTGACTTCGCGCCAGTTTTGTCCCCCATCAGGTTTGATCCAGCCTTGTTTATTCCGGCCATGAAACCTGACGAGCGTTTTGTTCTTATCTGTCGCCTTTAAAACGGTCGGTACGCTGCCCTCACCGATTTGCGGCTCGTCGCACACACTGTGAATCCAGCCTTCAGCCTTCATAAAGGAAAGCGTCTGTTCATAAAAATGGGGCGAAAACCACGAACGGTGCCGGAATTCAAGGGCGCACGGAATGCTCCCCATTTGTTGTTTGCACCACCTTAAGTAGGCGACGTTTTCTTTTTTACAATCAAACCATGGCGGAAATTGGAACAGCACCATGGCCAGCTTATTGGTATGTAGATAAGGCGTTAATGACACCTTAAAAGCGTCAAACATCTCTTCTTTTGTCTCAAACGGTATCTCGCCGCGCTGGTGGCCGGTCATTCCTTGAAAAGCCTTTATGATAAATTGAAAGGTTTCGGGTGTTTCTTTCACCCACTTTTCATTGTTGCGCTGCGGCTGAACCGCGTAAAAACTCGCATCTACTTCTACGATGGGAAAATGGGAAGAATAGGCCTGTAATTTTTGCTGATTGCCTGTTTTCGGCGGATAGATGCTGTCATGATCCCCCCAGCCCGTCAGTCCGATATAAATCACAATCATTCACCTCTCTTCCAGTTTATCACACGTGTTTTCAGGTTTCCTTGTAAAAGCTGTTGATGTTTTGAGAAAAAGCTGATTGCAGATAAAGATATTGTTCCTCATTAGTGTCTAAAAACGCTTCTTCTCTAGAGGAAGGTATATTTTGGTATACGATCCGCTGCGGAAACTGATCACTCGTGAAATCATACACGCCCCCGTTTATGCTGTTATAGAAATGCCAGCTGCCGCCGACATTTGTTTTTAATATGGAGCCGCCGTAACGGTCTTGGATAACCAAAGCCGTCACACTGCACTGGCCGCACGACGGGCATTCTTTCGTCCATTTCGAACTGGTCTTCTGCGACCATGATTTCGTTAAAATGTCTTTTAATTCTTGCTCATCCTGGATCATCGTTTTCCTCCTTCTTCATGTAAAAGATACCACTATTAGCATGTTTTAAAAACAAAGGCATGGTAAAGGATTAGTTATAATTGAAGGTGTTTAGTAATGCCAATAACGGATTCTCAGATGGATTTGCTTTTTTTATCAACATATATTAAAGTAGATAAAACTATTTACTAATATTAAGAAAGGAGGCAAAAAGTCATGGAAGCTGTTTTCAGAAGAATTGCAACAGAAGTAAAGTCATATTTACATCTAGGAGTTTTACTTTCAATGGGACCAGTCTGTCCTTTTTTAAGCAAACTTCATATAGAGACCAGCGACCGGAAGCTTTTTGTCTTTTTATTTTAGAATCTGCAAAAAACCCTTAAATGGTTTGTGCATTTTGATTAAATACTAAGCAATAACCAGACGCCGGTTTTATATGGCGTCTTTTTTGCGTTATACAGGTGAAGAATTGAGATGAATATGTGTATACAGCCTCTTGTTGGATGAAATTCATGAAAAAGTGAACAAAGATCAGGTAAGGAACCACTAAATATCGAAAACCAAGTTGCAATAATTCCCAGGAGTTTCAGAAAGGGTGAGACAATTGTTTAAAAAACTTAGGCAATATAGAAATGTTTCAGTGTTCCAAACGCTTCTAATTTAGAAAAATAATTAGAAGCGAGGAGTAATAATATGAAAAAACAAAAAATCTTTAATAAATCATTTCTATTTTTATTTATTAGTAACTTTTTAGTATTTATAGGGTTTGAAATGCTGCTGCCTATTTTACCAGCGTATTTGTTAAGCATGAATGCATCTTCCATTCAAGTAGGTCTAATGACAACATTATTTACACTAGGGGCTGTTCTAATCAGACCTTTTGTGGGGTACTATTTAATTGATAACCAACGGAAAAGTCTTGCCATTATTGCCAGTGCAGCTTTAATGATTATTACAATGCTATATCCTTTTCTTCATATTATTTGGCTTTTGCTATTGTTACGGCTTTTCCATGGCGCAGCGTGGGGGGTATCAACCACAGCCAATAGTACAATTGTAGTCGATTTAATTCCTAAGACACGGTTAGGAGAAGGTATAGGGTATTTTTCTATTTCAACAACGGTCGGGGCTATCATTGCGCCGAGTGTAGGTATCCTTATCTATGGCACTTTTTCCTTCAATATTTTAATTTGGTCATCCGTCGTACTCAGTCTATTGGCAGTAATTGCGCTTCAATTTGTATATTCACCTGCTCCTGTTAAACACGAGAGGCAGCCATTTCAATTTTTTGAAGCGATTTTTGAAAAAGACGCATGGTTCCCAGCATTACTGACGGTTATTACAACACTTGGTTTTGGAGCGATCATTACTTTTTTAGTTCTTTTTGGAAAACAAAAGGGATTAGATCATATTTTTCTATTCTTCCTTATCAATGCGACTGTCTCTACTTTACTACGTCCGTTTACAGGAAAATGGTATGACAAAAAAGGACCTTGGTCTATCATCGTTGTGGCAGCAGTTCTAGGATTTTTGTCACTTGTCATGCTGTCTTATACGACAAATAATCTTTATCTTATTATTGCAGCGATTTTATTTGGCGCTGGTTATGGAACTGTTATGCCATGTTTACAAACATGGACGGTTCAAAAGGTAAGTGAAGAAAAAAGCGGCGCTGCCAACGCAACCTTTCTTTCCAGTTTTGACGTTGGTGTTGGAGTCAGCGCATTTGTATTAGGGATTTTAGCTGAATGGATGAGTTTAGAGATGATCTTCCGGATTGTTAGTCTAAGTTTTATTTTTGTTGCTGTTTTAGTCTATAAGGATTTTTTAAATGAAAAGAAAAAGTATAAAAATATATAAAATCGATATAAAAACAAATCCACTTCTGTGTTAATAGAGGTGGATTTGTTTTGTTGATATTTGCTTAGCGTTCAAAATTTTCGAATGTTGGCGGTATCCATTATAGGAATAAGTATTTTTAATCGTAATATGTGAAATATCTTAATTAAAGTAACGGGGGCAATCGCCACATTAAGGCTTTTCCCATCCCCAATGGAACTGAGTTCCATGAAGCCTGAAAAGATTGTGATCGGATGAAGTCACTCATGCGATCTCCGCTCGGGACCGGCTTTATGAAGGAACAACCAGCTCTCCCTCATACAGGGCGGGCTTTTGCCCATCATATTTATACACACATCGCCCCCTGCTGTATGTCGCTGTGATTCGGCAGGGAAATGTATGTCCTTCGTAAATGCTTTGTTTATGCTTGGAAAACATTGTTTCTTTTGTCACGGTGTGCGGCTTCATTTCGATGAATACGAAATCGGCATCTCGCCCCGCTTCAATCCGTCCTTTTTTCAACAGGCCGAAACGTTCTGCCGGGGCAGCAGCCGTCCATTCGGCGACGGCTTCAAAAGGAATATTCCGGCTTGCGGCAAGCTCAATCATGCCCAGCAATGTGAATTGCCCGCCGCTGATGCCGCCCCAGGAAAGAAAGAGATCGTCCTCCCGTTTCAGCGCCGGCGGACAAGGAGAATGATCAGAGGAGACGATGTCAATCTTTCCGGCAAGCAGCATGTTGATTAATTCTTCCTTGGACGCTTCCGCCCTAAGCGGCGGAGCGCATTTAGCCACAGAGCCTTTTTCCCGAAGGTCTTCATGGCTGAACAGCAGATAATGCGGACAGGTTTCAACTGTGACATCCATTCCGTCTTCTTTTGCCTGCTGAATCAGCAAAACAGCTTTTCTCGTGCTGATATGTACAAAATGAAGCGGGCAGCCGGTCACTTTCGCATACTGAATCGCCCGATATACCGCTTCAGCCTCCGCTTCCTCCGGACGGGATGCGGCGTACGCATCGGCGTCCATTTTCCCTTGATCCATCAGCTCAGCTTGCAGAAAGCTTGTGATCGGATCGCTCTCCGCGTGAAGAGCAAGTATTTTACCGCAAGCCGCAATCTCTTTCATTCCGTTAAAAAGTGTCCGCTCATCGGCTGAATGAAATTCCTCTGTGCCGCACTTAGATAAAAATGCTTTAAAGCCAACCGCTCCCGCTTCCGCCATCGGACGAATGTCGGCTATATGCCCTGGAACCAATCCGCCCCACAAGGCAAAATCCACCGCGGATTTTTGCTTGCCGAGTTCCGCTTTTGCACGTAAGTTTTCAGCAGTCACCGTGGATGGAATGCAATTAAGCGGCATGTCAAAGTAGGTCGTACAGCCGCCTGCCGCCATCATTTGTGAGCCGGTCCGGATACCTTCCCACTCTTCTCTGCCCGGTTCATTAAAGTGGACGTGGCAGTCTACAGCCCCCGGAAACAAATATTGCCCGTCTGCTTGCACCACCTCGTCCGCCTCTTCTTCAATAGCCGGACTGACCGCCGCGATGATTCCGTCTTTGACTGCGATATCAACTTCTTTGACGCCTTCTCTTCCCACTGCCTTTGCGCCCTTTATGATCAGATCATAAGCCATTTGCTTCCCCCCTTTTTAATGTCATATAATGTAACAATTTCAATCTATTTATATTAGTTTACTGCTATTATAATCGTATTACATCAGCAAAAACGCTATAATTTCTGATTATTTTTATTCATCTTAACCAATAGTTAGTTTTCACAGAAAAGGAGAATGATCTATGAATATTTTCGATGTCATGAAAATCCCGGCGTATCAGTCTGCAAAAATCATTGCGGGGCAGTCCGGGGCAACCAGAGAGGTTCAGCATGTAAATATGATGGATGCGCCTGATATTGCGGATTTCCTCCATAAAAATGAATTGCTCGTGACGACCGCTTATCACCTTAAAGATAACCCCTATCAATTATCTGAGCTGATTAAGCAAATGGCCAAGCGGGGCTGCGCCGGTCTCGGCATTAAAACAAAGCGCTACCTCGATGATATTCCTAAAGACGTTATTGAGCTTGCGGACCACTATGAATTCCCCGTCATTGAGCTTGCTGAGGATATTCGGCTGGGCGACATTGTGAACGCTACACTGAGCCATATTCTTGATATGCGTTCGAAGGAGCTTCAGCAGGCCATATATGCCCACAAAAAATTCACCAGCCACATTATGAGCGGCAAAGGCCTTCAATCCCTGCTCAAAAAGGTGTCAGCCATTCTCCAGCTTCCTGTCATTTTGCTCGACCAGCATACAAAGCTGATTTCGGCATCCCATCAGATTCCAATCGACACCGCAAAGCTGAAAGGCATGTTGCGCGCTTTATCCGGCCCCTTCTTCACTTGTTTTTCTATGCTGTCTGACCGGAAAACGTATTCTGTCCTTCCTATATATACCCATGAAAAAAACTGTGGCTTTCTGTTAATTCCAGAAATGGTGCCCGCCGCAGATAAAGGCATTGTCCTCACGATTGAGCAGGCGGCCAATGTCATTTCATTCGAGCTGCTGAAGGAAAACGCGCTGAAACAGTTCAGCCGCCGGGCGCGCAATGAGTTTTTCAGCAATTTTATCGAGCATTCCTTTTCAACCCATGAAGAAATCAAAAACCGCGCCAAAGAATTCCGGCTTCGCTGGGATCAAAAATATATGTGCATCGCGGGCAAGCTTGATCGTAACGACAAAGCGATCAGCTTTACAGAAAATCAGCTGGCTTCTGACAGTGTATTTGAATTCCTCGAGGGAGAGCTGTCTTCGTTTCCATTCCCTCCCCACCTTTTTATCAAAGGGAACGTCGGTATTCTTTTAATTGAAGCGACGGACAGCTGGGGTGAAATGCATACAGCAGTCATCCGTTTTTTGGAACAGTTTCAAATACAGGTGCGGGCCCAATTTAAGCGAACGCTCTCCTTTGGCATCAGCAACATCTGCCAAAAATTGATCGAGGTTCCCGACGCGTTTACAGAAGCTTCAGACGCTCTCCATTCCGGACATTTGTCAAGGAGTACTGAATTCATTCAAGTGTACCACGTCAAAGATGTTCCCGAACTGCTCCGGCTCCTTCCGGCGGAAGACTTGAAGAAATTTTACAGCGCCACCCTTCAAAGCCTCGCTGACCGGCAGCAGGAGGATCAAAGCCTGCTCCATACTTTATCCGTTTATTTGGAAACACACTGCCAGATTTCCGAAACAGCCAAACGATTATATGTACATCGCAATACGGTCATCTACCGTTTGGAAAAATGTGAGGAGCTGCTTGGCAAAAGTTTAAAAGATCCGGAGACGACCATGCGATTACGCCTCGCGCTAAGAATACAGCGGCTGATCGGCTGATTGTTATTTTCTTACTAATATTCAGTATTTTGGTTATTCTAGCAGCTATGCACTGACACTCCCGAACAATATCATGTTCTAAAATGAACATAATGAAGGAGGGGCAGTGAAACAAAAATCTGTTATGGTCCTGACGCTTAGTTTCGAGCGTGTATCAGCCATGGATGCTGGGGTGATATTAGTGCCTCTGCTTGTGGGCAGATCGTTACATCTGACATATCTATTAGCGATCGACATTCTGACGTGAGGGATTGCAACTTACTCGGAGTCATTTATGAGCATTCTCCTTGGATTGCGCGTTAAGCCGCATCATCTGAGCAGCCCTTCCGATCAGAAAACAGACTATCAAATCCCGCTGCTTTTTCGCCTTTTGGATATCAGGTGTATAGGGGGAGTTAATTGTAAAGTCCGGCCTTTACGGTCAGGCTTTTTTATTTAATGTTCACCGCGATTTTCACCCTGTTATAATAAAAAGGCAGAGATCCTCTTAAAACCGCAGCTCCTCTACACCCATAGACCCCGGATCATCTCCATCTGCTTCTTTTCATTTTCTTTGAACTCTTTACAGCCGGCATTCGTATATAGTAACGAAACCAAGTTTCGAGGTGGGGTATGGACATTCTTTCAGATGAAGAATTGATGGAAAAAGTAAAACAAAAGGATATGGAGGCTTACAACAGCCTATATACCCGTCACGCTCAAAAAACATATCAATTTATTTTTCTATACATCCGCCAAAAACAGGCGGCTGAAGATCTCCTGCAAGAAACCTTTATCCGCGTTTATGTAAAAAGCCGCACTTACAAAAGTGAAAAAGCAAGCTTTCGCACTTGGCTTCATCAAATCGCGCACAGATTGTGCATTGACCACTATCGGAAGCACTCTAAGTTTAAATGGCAGCAGATCGAGCCAAATGAACATGAAGACGCGGAGTCCGGATCTGTGGAATATCGTGTTCAGAATAAAATGCTGATTCAGCAGTATGTGGGACAGCTGCCTGACAAAGAGCGTTCCATTCTGATTCTTGCTTATTACCAAGGATTTTCCGGCAGAGAAATCTCCCATATTCTTAACATCCCGGAAGGAACCGTCAAATCAAAGCTTCATTATTCACTTAAAAAATTGAACAAACAGCTGAAAAAGGAGATGAATGACGAATGAAGGAACACGATGAAGTCAAACGCATGATTGAAGGCTTGCACGAGCAAATGCCTGAACTTAATAATCTGTTGCGCCTGAACAGCGTCCCCCTTCCAGAAGATGCAGCCCAATCGCCTCTTCCGCCGAAAACTTGGTTTGACCGCCTGAGCCATTGGCTGACATATCCAAGCTGGCAGCTGCCTGATCTATTATCGCTGCGTTCTTTCTCTCATACGTTTGCGATTTTCCCGATTTTATCCGGAAGCTTTGCGGCACAAATACTCTTTTTCTTATTCTTAGGAAGGTGATGAAATGACAATCGGTACAATGATCGGAATCATAAGCGGTGCGGCGGCGCTTGCCGTAGGGTCAATCGGGGCTTTAGTGGGGTCGGCGTTTAACCGGCAAATTTTGAATACAATCGGTGTCGACTCGCTTCCGCAGGATCCAAAAAGAAAATATACGCTAATTGCGAAGCATTGCAGATTTTTGGGAGAATGGAACCGATTTGACAGTTATAATGTGTTCGTTTTCTTATTAGGGATTCTTTTCCTTGCCGGCGCCGGCGCTTTAGTGATAATTCGGTTTGAAGCGGGCGGCACCCCGTTTCAAGATACGCTCCAGCTTGCTTTTTTAGTTAATTCCCTCAGCTGGATTACCGTGTCATCCGTCTTGATGCTTGGCAGATTCGTCCAATTGGTGCATGTGTATAAGTATGGTGTTCAGCCTATCAGTGAGGACGACACGACCGCAGCTCCGCCAAAAGAAACACAGACGAAAAGAAAGCATACAGTCTATTGGACTGTCGTAACAGCAGCGACCATTCTTTTTATAGCAGGAGGTCTTTTGCTTCTCAAATTCCCTGTCGTTTTCATTATTTTAGCGGCATGCTACTTATTGTTTATGTTGATATTTAATTCCCTTTATCATAGAAGCAAGCGCCAATAAGAAAACTTCAGCTGCTATAAAGCTGAAGTTCTTTTTTTATGATTTTGCCTCTGGAACGTATCCTGACGTATGCGCCAGCAAAGCGCCAAGATATGCCTCTTCTATCGGCCAGACTCCTAAACGATTATTCATCATATGAATATAGTGGAAAGCCAAGTGGGAAACCGGGGTTCTGATTTTCTCAGACTCTTTTATCTCAGAAAAGGCATGTTCAAGCACTTGTTCATAACCGTCCGTTAATTCCTTGACACGCGGATCGGCGGCCATCCTTTCCATCACTTGATTGATGACATCGACCCTTTTTTTCGCAGCCTCTTCCAGTTTTATTTTATAGGAAATCCCCTCCGTGTAATCAGCTCCGCTCCAATAATGCAGCATGCTTTCCCAAAGCTGCCGCGTTTCCGCTTCTGACAGAGAGGCTTTTTCAGCAGTTATTTTCATTAATAACAGCGCCAGATCAAAGCGGTCTTTATCGGAAAAATAATCATGATTCACAAATAAAAGAGCAAGTTCACTCGACGACTGAAAGATATTTTCAGCAACATCCACTCCTTGAAGGCCGCCGTATTTTTCGTACTCCTGTTCATATTCTTCCTGCTGAAATCCAGATTCAAAATCCGCTGTCTCTGCTTTGACAGGCAGCAAACGGCTTAAGTCTGGAACCGGTTCGGCTATGACCGCCGAAAGGCATTGGCTGAAACGCTCTTCAAGGAGCTCTTCAGCGGCTTCCATCTCAGCCTCATCCACCAGAAATCGCAAACGGATATGAGGGCCTTGCATATCAATATAACGGATAAAAAACCACTTATGTACTTGAACACTGTTTTTGATTTGCTGAACAGCAGGTGTCACAATGTTGACGATAATCTTTTCTAAATACTCGGCCCTTGGCACATAAATGCTGTAAAACACCCATTCTTTCATATAAAAACCCCTTTCTGATTGGCTATAACTGATTCTTCATGCTTCACAACAGGCCATTGGAACAAGGACATATATTCAGACGCAATCACATGCCCTTCCTCACTCTTGAGCCAATGCTGATTCCGGTCAGGCAGCGCTTCAGTAAACGTAATCGACAAAAGATCGTCTTCTGCTGCAATCGTGTTCACAGCCGCTTCTATTGAATGATAGCTATTAAAATTCATGTACATCGGTTTTCTTTGCTTCGGATTCAGCATGACGCTTGTCCTCTCCCCGGAAAGAAAGCCCTCATCGGGAAGTCCGTAATTCTTTTGAAATGCTTTCATCCTTGTAAAATAGGCATACTCACTTTCACGATGTTCTTTTAGCGGGAATAAGAAAGCCGGAATCCGCCATCTGGAACGTCTTTGAACGATTCTTCCCTCTTGCACGCGGGGATGAAATTCCACTTTCTCCGGCGGAGGCGCTTTTGAAAATAACGGAGAAGACACCCAATCCGCCTGATAAGCATTGATCCACGGCATCATAATGGTAAACAGATAGGATACAGGCCCGTGCATCATATGCTGAGGGACGGCACCGAAATACATGGGGGCGACAGGACGTCCTTCTTTATTTACAAGAGCCAGCGTGCCGGAATCCTCATGAACCAAAAGCAGATCTTTTAATAGAATATCATTCTGGTCTGATGTAGGATTTTCGCCAAGCCATCTTAAGGATTGTGATGTAATACCGGGATCAGTCTGTAAATTGCTGAAATCTGAAATCATCGGAAAATGAACGATATCTGAGCGGGGGTTCATAGCATTCACCCATTGCTTCATGAGTGTGCTTAAATTCCGCCCGTCCTCTTGAAACATAGATTGGAACCGAAGCAGCAGCCCCAGCCCGGAGCTGATTTGATTGATAACCAACTGGTAGTCTCCCGCCGCAATGCTGTCTCTGCCGTTATTTGCGGCCAACTGATAAAAAACGGTTGCGCTTGGCGGCGCAGAACTGGCGCCATAAGGGGCAAAGACTCTTGACTCCTCCAGTTTCAAAGCGGTCTTCTTATCTTTCCGCAAGGCGTTTTTGATTAATCGCGGCCGGTCTTTTCTCTTTTCAAACTGATACAAAAATGCTTGAATGTCGCTGCACACGCCTCCCCTCCCATACGTTTCTACGAAATGCTCACATAGTAAATCGTACAGGTGTGTGCGGAATTGATAGTTTCTGAGCTGATGAGACAGCTTTTCCATATCACGTTTTACATACTCTCCTAATGGCGGATGATCCCCGGCAAATTTCACATTTTCATAAACGAGTTTTTCATTCAATAAGCTTTTTGGAGCCTTATGTGTCAGCTCACTGAATGCGCGTTTGGCGAGTCTGTGAATCAGCTGGTGATACTTAAGTCTTCGCTTTGCTTCACTGGCCGCAAGCGCCTCTATGCAGCCATCCATCCATTTCACAATGCGCGCCAGCCGCCTTGCTTTTCGGGAAGGTATCGGCTGAAGGAAATCGTATAAACTTAGCAAAGGCTGCTCGGATTTTCTTGAAAAGGGGAGAACCGGTTTGATCCATTGTTCAGCTGACAAACAAGGTATGGTTAAAGACGTGTTTTTCAGCAGTTCCGTTACTTCCTCGAAACTTCCTGAACAGAGTGACTCAATCACACCCATCTGTTCATCTGATACGTTTTCTGAAACCATTTTATCCTCCCGCCATGCAAATCCGTTCAAAATCGTATAAGAGCTTTTCATCAGCTGTATAGTGTTGTTTTCTGCTGGTTGAAGAGATTGGTTTTTTTCATATTGCAAGTACCGGGAAAACTCAGGATGCTGTGCCATTTCAAAAATGAGTTCGCTGCAAATCGATTTGGATATGCTGCAAAAGTTTGTTTTCTGAGTGCTGGGGGCCGGCGCATCATCAGCTGAAAAAGAGGTCAATCCGATTTTTGTAAAGGTGCTGAACGGGCTGGTTTTTGCAGTGATTCTTCCTAAATAAGCCATACTGGAGCGTGCGTATTGTTTATGAGGCTGCCACAATTTCGGCTTGCTTTTTTTATAGGCGGTCAAATATTTTGGATTGGCCAGCGCCATTCCTTTTTGCCATTCTTCATTTTCCATTTCATATGCTAACCGTTTACCAGCCTGCTTAATTTCTTCCTCAAAAAGCTGCTTTGTGTCTTCCATATATGTCTGTCTGTCGTGAATCGCCGTATACCATTGATCAAATAAACCAAAATCGGCTTCAGACATTCGTTTTTTTAATTCCGTTCTATTTTCTTCTGAAATCTTGACAGCACGGTTATTAAAAATATCCCGTTTGATTTTTAGCAGAAAACGGAGGATCGTCGTTTCCTCATCCTGCAGTCGGGAAATCAGTTCATAAAAAATGTCGCTTAAAGGTTCTTTCAAGTTTTCAAGGGCTTGTTCAAGATAAAGAATCTTGTCAACATTTTTTGCCGATTCTGCTATATCCATACTTTTCAAACTGTCGATGCTGCCGCCTGCAGCCCGCAGCATAACAAACGGCGCCACATTTTCCGCCATTACAAATCACCCCATATTTCCGAATACATTTCTTATGAGAAAGAGAAAAGCTGACAATAGACAAAAGAAATAAGTGAGTGAAACTAAGGAGTACGTTACATAAACTGCTTTCCGTTTTTTCGCCATATTATTTAAATAAGCCGGAAGCTTTTTAAACGTCAACACATGCAGTAAATAAGTTAAGGCTCTTTTTCTTAGTGATAATTCGCCGGCTGCGGCTTCTACAGCATGATACCCATCTGTCGGCAGCAGCAAATTCAGGTTGCTGAGGACAAAGCATATTTGCATAAATGAAATGAGTTGGGCTGTTTCGCTCACTGTTCCCTGAGGTGCCAACATGGCAATCCCCGCCCACAAACCGCTGGCCAATAGGTCTGAATACGGACCGGCCAGTGCGATATGAATACGGCTTTTCTTGCTTTTTAAACGGTATGTGTCTGTCCGATCCACATAAGCAACAGGGATAAAATAATATAACAGCGCGACGCCCGCTTCACGAATGTTGACGCCGTACGCCTTCGTTACGAGGGCATGAGCCATTTCATGCACAATTAAATGAAAAATAATGACACACGCCAGCAATATCCAATTAACAGACGTCCACACGATTTGCCAACCGGCTGTCACGTTAAGCAGAATAAAAGAGGATAGCGCACAAAAAAACAGGACATATAAAGTTATTTTTTGAAGCATAGCGGGAATAGAATGGTATATATGCAATAAAGCGTCAGTTGTCTTATTTAACGATTTAGCCAAAGGTAAGCGAAGCATCGGTTTGTCAGCAGCCCGGCGCATCACCCGCTTCACCTGATGTTCAGGCAAAGGTTTAATATTCAGCACATCAGCTTTTCTTAAAGATGAAAAAAACACATGCACAATTTCCGGGAAGTTAGAGTATTTCGCATAATCACGTTCTAATTTTTTAATAATATCGTGACCGGTATTAGCACCGTCCATCAAGTTGAAAATTTCCAGACCGACTTTGGAAAGCCTGATATATTTTCCATTATGTTGGTCAAACAACATGGGTTCTTCATTCGCGCCTATTAACAACTCTACCCCTTCTTCCAAGTAAAGGGGATTCACCAAAAGCTCTTCATCGCAGTGAGACTGAACCTGAGCGTTGTTTATGAGCATACATTAAACTCCTTTAAATGACATTCAAATACGATATAATAGTAAGGAAAGTAAGACATGCGCCTGCTCCCAACAGGCACTTGTCTTACTTCAATTGATCACCCGTAGCTGCTTGCACTTCCGGCTGTAGATGCTGTAGTTGCCGGACATGAAGCTGTTGTAAAGGAGGAAGCAGTGCTCGCTGTTCCCGCAACAGTCGCCAAATCCACTTGAGCCGGCAGCTCTTCGGCGTATAATTCCAATGTTTTAATGGATGTATCTTTTTCTGACATATTGTCACCGCCTAATCATGATTTTGTGTTTCAAAACAGACCTATACATCTACTGTAGAAATGGTTGCTATCGTTGACACGAAAGTTGTCCAGCATGCATATGATGCCCCTGTCGACATCGTTGAGATGACAGATGACAGGTCTACTTGCGCAGGCAGCTCTTCCGCATATAGTTCAAGGTTTTGCAAATGATTGTTATCGTTCTTCAACATGTCCCCCACCTATCAAATTATCCGTAGCAGCTGACAGTTCCGGCGGATGCCGCTGTCGTTCCCGGACATGATGCCGTGCTGACTGATGATGTAGAGCTGAAAGAAGCCGCAATGGTTGCTAAATCAACTTGCTCCGGCAGTTCTTCAGCAAAAAGTTCTAATTCATGCATTTTATCTTTTTCCATTTTTAATCCCCCTTATTAACCGCCATAAGACGAAATTGTGCCGGCAGTAGATGCCGACGATCCTGCTGATGCAACTGTTCCGAAGGACGCTGCCGTCGTGAATCCTGACAGCGATTGAATTTCTGTCATTTCCTCAGCATAAAGCTCCAACTCAAATTCTTTTTTCTCTTCCATATGATAAGCCTCCTAAAATAAAATTGTAGAAATGCACTTTCTTTACCCAGAAAATGAAGATGCCGTGCCTGCTGTGCCGGCTGTGCTTCCCGGACATGAAGCAGATCCAAGAGTCGTGGCAGAAGCCCACGTTGCTAACGGACCAACGGTAAAGTCCATCTGGTTTTCAAGCTCTTCTGCGAATAATTCCAATTCAGCTTTTTTCTCTTCCATATTTATCACCTCCTTTCAAGTTACACGTTGTAAAAGAAGGTTTTTAGCTTTCGGCAAAGGTTATTGGTTTCCCAAATGAGAATGCGCACAATTGGGTGCGGTGCCGTCCGTCAATATGAGTGCATTCCCTGAGAGGCCTTGGAAGAGCGCCGGCAAAAACAGTCCCTGTAAGCCCAAGCGTTAAAGCCGAAAGCCAGGCATTATGAGCCGCTGCTCCGCCGCGCACCATCAAATGCCGGTATCCATGGCCTCCATAATGCTGTACGGCTTGGTTCATCGTCCCGTGTACAATGATAATGGCGGGAGCAAACATGAATTCCTTCTGTAAGAACCAATTTTCCGCTTCTGCTTGTTCGGGAATTTCGCCTGCAGGCACTAAGGAATGGGTTTCTGGACAATAATCGTAAAAGAAAGGACATTGGAGATTTTCAATACGCCACGCGATAACGGATAACGTAATGTCAATTCCCTTGCTGATTTGCCGCGGCCAATGTCTCGCATCCTCTTCTTTTGCTGCTGATAAAATCGTTCCTACATCGCTTAAATCAACGGGAGCCCGATCATAAAAACGAGTGGCCGTACGCTCCTTAAATACCTGAAAAAGCTCTTCTCCTTCAATGCGCTGATCGGGAAGGAGCACAGACCGGCTGCCGTTTTTGTGATGCTCGGTCTCATGCAGTTGCTGTGACGTGCCGCTATCAAAATGAAAATCTTTTGTTTCCTCGATTAATTGGTCTATCAGCTGAAATGGTTCAAAAGAAGCCACTGCCATCACCGCCCGTCATCTATTCCGGCTACCGCGGTAACCGGTTCTTTTTTAGGATCTAATCCCAAGCAGGTTATAAGCTCTTGCTCGTTCCACTGATCAACTGCACTTAACGTGATTCCAAGTCCGGTTGATACAGCATGCATTTGCGATAAAGCGACACCGGCATCCAAATGGATCACTTTATATGCGAATCCGTTATATTTGCTGGCCACCCTTTCATAAGCGCCGGTAAAGACCACAAGAGCCTTTGGAAGCTGATCCTCTGTCAGACCGGTTATATCAGTCATTTGTTTCTTTATCTCTTCCTCAGTTAAAGAAGGGCCGATTTTCGCCAAGGAGTGGTCTAAATGCTGATAATAGTAACAATTAGGGACCAGTCCTTTTACAGACAGCGCAAGAATATAAATCTGGCATGATCCTAAATTACCGCCTGTCGGCGCCCATCTTTGCACTTTGTCGGAGACCTGGCCGCTGCCGGCATCTCTTAAGCCTCCGCTTGTGAGAAACAGACGGGTCAATGATTCAAGATTCAATTCTTCCTTCATAGGAATTGGTTCATATCTATTTTTCAAAAAACTGCCCTTTGGATGCGGAAGGGATTCTTCTTTCGGCAGCCCAGTTAAAGCCGCGCTCGGATAGTTTTTTGCTTCATTTGTTAATAAGAGATTCTTCGGATTGTAATGGACTTGATGACTTTTAGGGTTAATTAAATGTTTCGATGGAAAGGCGATGGCATTCTCAAATTGCAATGCCGGGTGAAGTTCATTCTCGGAGCTGCCGGAAGCGCATATGCCATCCGGTCTTGGATGTACTTTTTTGCTGGTGCTTGTCCAATCATTAAATTGAAAGGTTAAATATTCCGACCCCGTTGCCGAAGGCGCGAGTCTTGTAATGAAATAAGCAATTTCAATCGCAGAATAGTATTCCCACATTTCAATATGATCCAAGTCGGGCGCACCATTGTTTTCTTCTGATTCAACCGTTATTTTATAATCATGATAGGCCGCTGTTTCATTTTTTTCAAAATAAGGACCGACCACACCGCATTCCTCTGTAACCCGTGTGAGGAGCCAGGGAATATTTTTCTCACGGCAAAGATGGTCTAACGAAAGCAAACGCTCGTGATTCAAAGGGTTCGTGCAAAAGACAATGACGTTTGTTGCTTGATCAAGCTTCACTTCATCTGAAAGCAGTTCTGCTCTGACATGGTCTGCCCCCATAAACAGAAGTTCATCTTGAAGGATTTTTCCGTGATCTGAATCTGTCAGCAGCAGGATCTTGGCGGTTTTTAATCTATTCAGGCCTTCAGCCGCACTTCTGTTTACTCTGGTGGAGTCCGTGCTCCGCTGGAAAAAATGCAGCACGTCAGCATCGAAATGGCTGATATCGACCCCCTCATCTCCCTCCGCGTCATCAAGCAGACCGCGCATGAACAATAGTGAGAGAATGTTACTGACATCCCTCGGAGAATATTGGTCAAATTCTTTTATGATTTCCTCTAGAGAATATGCACCATTTAGAAAAGGTATCAGTTTCGGTAAAAACCGTGTCACGGCATTTCCCTTCAGCACCTGTAAATTTTCCGTTCCATGGAACAACAGAGAATCTTGGTCAGGAATCATTTGAAGGCTTGCCATTAAACGCGGTTTTTTCGGCAAATTAAAATTCGGATCAAAATATGCCGCATGACCGACTTGTTCCGCAGACATGACTGAAGTGTTTTTCATTTTGTGAGCGCCTCCCCTCTTCTTTCGCCTAACAGCGATTGAAGGCTTTCAGATAACTGCGCCACACTCCGATTTTCCTCAGGCCGTTTTAACCCGCATCTGGGACAGCCGTGGATGCCTACCGTTTTGGAGCGGAAAGACTCTCTTGTCAGCATATTCATCTGCCAGATTGAACCGGCTAATGACGGCGCATCTTTATCGATTGATTTTATAATTGTCGAGGCAAAGACGGCTGACCAGCCTGCAAAGCTTCGTAAATACCCTTTCGGCCCCGCATCTGGATGCCTGTGATAATAATCATCCATCTTTCTGACATACTGAGGAACCGGCGAGTGCTGTAAAGACCTCGATTCAAAGCAGTGAAAGCACGGTCCTTCACCCGGAATGACAAGAGGGCCTATTCTGGCATAAGGATGGTCCATGGTAATCGGCAGCCACGGTTCTCTCCATTTAAAGAAAAGCTGATCTAATTGTTTCGAAATGTATGAAGATGATTTCCAAGAAGCAAAAATATGTAAACGTGCAGATGGGAAGCGATCTGACGGCAGTAGATACATAGGCTCGGGTAATGCCGTAACAGCAGTGTTTTGATACCTCTTGGAGAATTGCTCTGCCACTTCTTCCCCAAAAGCTCCTGACGACATAATATGAATGGGTTTCATTTTAAAATCTCCTTCCTTATTAAGCAAAAGGCTGAGGCCAAGAATTGATTTCACTCTCAGGTTTTACTGGATAACCCATCGCTTTTGTTCCTTCATATAATCGGGGATGCCCCAGAAAACGGCAGCGATAGCTGAAAGACAATGGCTGAAGCCCCGGAATAACCACCCGGACCACACGCATATCGGCACGAATGGCTTCATCGGTTGTGAGATCAACCGCAAATGCCTCCAGCCCTTTTTCTTCGAGCCGGTCTAAAAGAAATGCCAAATTCTCTCCTGCATTTTCTTGTTCAAGATTTTTAAATTCTGAAAGATTTGAGCGGTTTGGTGATTGTACTAAGAAATCGTATGCATGCAGCCGTTCAGGTTTCCCCATGTAGGTCGCACCGTGGAACACGTTAAAGAAATCGTCTATATCATTTGGGGCGGGACGCTCTGCCATCATGGCGATACGTGAAGAGGCGGCCTCCCTCATGACTTTGTTTATTGCTTTTTGGGGGTTCAAATCTGTCGCGCACATAATCAAGGCTGCCAGTTTTTTGTTGTAAGGCGTCAGCTGCAAAGAATAAATGGTCGGAATGCCGAGATCTGTCGTTCCGTTAAATAAATACTGCTTGATATTCCCGTTTTTATATGTTCTGTTTAAAAATTCAGTCATTTCTTGATCTGGTGTTTCATCAAATACGATGTGAGGCAGAGGAAGTTCCTGATACCATGTTAAAGAGATCGCATCTCTTTCAATCACTTCACAAATGGCGTTGATAAGCGCTTGTTCATAAGAGGTATGTGCAGCGCAGCCGGTTGATATAGGAAGCCAGAAGCGCTCACCTTGGCTCATGGCCGGCAGATGCAAATAGGTCATAATCGCCGGGATCCATGTCTCTTCTTGCGTATGGAGGGACATACCCTTTACCCACCTAAGCGGAGAATTGAATAAAGGTTTATTGACAGGACAGCGCGGATGCGAGAGTTCAGCTTCCGAGCATACGGGAATCTTTGTCAAATCAAGAGCTTTTGATCCCAGTTCTTCAGCCGTTGCCCAAATAAACTGGTCTTCGCTGTACACGCAGCTTGAATAACGTTCTAATGCTTCAGCAATCGCTTTTATTCGACTATCTTTTTCATGAAGTGAGCCTCCAGCCCCATCCATATCGCCCGACATTGATCTTCCCGGATTCAAATAAGCAATATGGGGAAGTGATTGAGAAATATCTCCTGTTGAAGCAACTTGAATTGGGAAATCAGGTTCACCCGGATAGGTCGGGAGGGAGGATACCCGGTTAATAAATCCTCCTAAAGGCTGTACTAATTTTTCCAACGAATGAGCCATGAACACACCTCCATTTTTTCAAAAAAACGTAAATATTGGGTTATGAGTTCATTATATTAAATAAATCGTCCATGATCTATGTCGAAAAACTTAATATACGTTAAGATTACTGAAACTATTTTCCTATTTTTATCTTAGTTGTCATTTTCATCTGAACTGAACGGCAAATCCTGTCGTATATGGTAATGAAATCATACGTCTCAGTTATCGTAACTAAAGGGGGAGATTCAGATTATTCAACGGCAAAAAGATATGCTTCTTATTGGCGATTGGTTTTTAGACTCTGAACGGGAAATGTTGGTAAATGAAACATCTACTATTCCGCTTTCCAGAATTCAGTTTCGTTTACTGCATTGTTTAGCCGTCCATAACGGCAGGCCTGTATCCAAAGCCAACCTCATTAAATATGCGTGGGGAGAGGAAGGTTTCGCTACAAAAAACGCATTATATGTATATATCAACCGGCTGAGACAGTTAGTAGAAAAGGACGTGAAGCGGCCTAAACATATCTTATGCCTGCGAAAAGAAGGCTACATTCTTTATCCAAAACATTAAAGGAGCGTGAAAGAAGCATATGAAAAACAGCGTGCCGATCACTGTCCAACATTTGTTTAAGTCTTACGACGATCATCAGGTTATAAAGGGCATTTCTTTTGATTTGAAAAAAGGGGAGGTTTTTGGGCTTCTTGGTCCCAATGGAGCGGGGAAGACAACGATCTTGGAATCTATTATCGGTTTACGAAAGCCGAGCAGCGGCGAGATTTCGGTTATGGGCTGCAACCCCTTGAAGCAGCCGGAAAAAATCAGATCTTTTATCGGAGTCCAGCCTCAAGAAACAAATCTTTTCCCTTATTTAAAAGTAGGGGAAACGCTGAAATTATTTTCTTCTTTATATAAGAAATCACGGCCGCCTGAGGAAATATTAAGGCTGGTCGGGCTTGAAGAGATGATGAATAAACCCACCCGCAAACTATCAGGCGGACAAAGAAAAAGGCTTCTGATCAGCATTTCTCTCATATCCGATCCTGATATATTATTTTTGGATGAACCGACGGCGTCTTTAGACCCCCATTCCCGACGGCAAATTTGGGACATTATCCAATCTCTCAAAGAAAAGGGGAAAAGCGTATTTTTAACGACGCATTCAATGGAAGAAGCTTATACTCAATGCGACCGCACCGCCATTTTATATAATGGAAAATTTGCTGCACTCGGAACCCCTGCAGATTTAATCCAAACCTATTGCCCTCAGCAGCGCTTGTTCCTAAAATATGCCGGCCAAAAAAGAGTCGAACAAATAAAAAGCATTCCCGAAATAAAGGAATCTTCTATCAAAACGCTCCCGGCCGGCTATGAACTTGAAATTGTAGCTGAGCCTATTACGAAAAATGTTATCTCCTCCGTCATGAAACAGATTGATGCCGATTGGTCCAGTATTCGGATTGAACAAGGAACGCTTGAGGATGTATTTCTGAAATTAACCGGCAAAAAAATACGAGAGGGTGTCTTGGTGTGATCAATAAACGCGCTTTTTCTGCACTTTTAGGGATGAATATAAAAGAATTGATACGAAATCCCCTGACCTTTTTTATGGTTTTAGCGTTTCCTTTTCTGTTTTTGATCATGTTCGGCGTTTTATCGAGTTCAACCGGCGTCGGTACAGATTTATTCGAGTTTATCGTACCCGGTATTATCGTCATGGCGTTCTTTACACTCGCTATAAACGGCACTTCCACTCCTATTATTCAGATGAGGGATCAAGGAACACTGCGCTTAATCGGATTGACTGAAGCTTCTAAGCTGACATTTGTCCTTTCACAAATATGCGCACGTTTTGTATTAGCCGCTTTTCAGCTGCTTGTGCTGCTGAGTGTCGCTTATTTCAACGGCATGTTACAAGCGCAGAACATTCCCCAAATTATGCTGGTCTCTCTCATCGGGCTTCTCATGTTGTTTGCACTTGGTTATACCGTTGGAAGTATGCGTCTATCTATGGAAGCTGTAAACGGTCTTTCAGGCGGAATGCTCGCCCCTCTGCTAATCGTGTGCGGCTTAATCATGCCGATGAACCTGCTTCCTTCTTGGCTTGAAACTGTATCAAAGTTTATTCCGCTTACCTACTTTGGAGAATTGCTGCGTTATTATTTGAACGGAGATGCTCCCTCTCTCGGTGTCCTATTCAGTTATCTCATTTTAATCATTTCTACTATACTGCTCGCTTTTGCAGCCATCCGTTTATTTCGATGGGATCATATTCGCGCTTAAAAGGCAAAAAGGCTGGAATGGAGATTCCGGCCTTTTGCTATACTTCTTCTGTGTTACAGCGATTCATCTCTTTTCTGATTCTGTGTGCCGCTCTCATGATCCCGCCATATCCTGTGCAGCGGCATATGTTTCCCGACAGCCCTTCTGCGATTTCTTCATCTGCGGGATTAGAAATTTCCCGAAACAGCGTCTTGAGGGCGATCGTCATCCCCGGAGTGCAGCAGCCGCATTGGAAGCCGCCCTACTAAAAAAGCGGTTTGGCAGATATCAAGTTCATCCTGTTGCAGAGCCTCACTGGTCGTGACGGACTGTCCGTCAGCCTTATATGACCATAGTCATACACGCATTGGACAGCTTGCCGTTGAGCAAAACGGTACAAGATCCGCAGCGGCCGTAGTATGAAAAGCCAAACAGAGAAATACAGATTGAAGAAAAAAGAAAAAAGCCCCGGCGTTAACCGGGACTTCCCTTTATCCTTCTTGCGATAATTGTCTCGGCTGTTCTTTCCTGCCCCCATTCAAAGCAGCGAAAAAGCTGATCAGAAGGATGACGGTTCCGAGTATATAAGGAAATTCAATATTTACATCAAATAAAAAACCGGCAGCCGACGGACCGGCAATATTGGCTAAGCTGATAAATGCCGTATTCATACCGCCCGCAAATCCTTGCTGATCGCCGGCCAGTTTTGACAGCTGTGTGTTCACCGCCGGCCGGAGCAATGATGTTAGCATCATAAAAAAGATGGCCGCGGCGAAAACAGTCCAATAGGATTGGGCCAGGCTGCAAAAAACAAGGCCGGCCGCCGCGCCGATAAGTGTCCCATTGATCACTTTTTTCTCGCCGAACTTGCCGACTAAGAAACTTACCGCAACCGCCTGCACAAAAACGCCGACAAGGCCTGCGGCTGTTATGATTAAAGCAATGTCCGAAGCGGTAAAACCATGCTTACGGTCAACATACAGTCCAAAGATAGATTCAAAATTCATAATACCGAAATTGAGCACGAATACTAAAATCAACATAAATGCGTAAGGTGATTTGAGGGCGCGTGACATTTGCTGAAACAAATTTTCACGTTTTTCCTTCTTCGCCCGCGCTTCAAGTTGTTTTTCCTTCTCAAGCGTTTCCGGCAAAAAGAAAAACGACAGTATTGCTGAAAAGCAGGCAAGGCTTGCGGATACAATAAATGGAACCGCGATGCCGTAATGAATCAAGTATCCTCCGACTCCCGGCCCAATGACGACGCCGAGCGTCATCGCCGCGCTAAACAGCCCCATGCCTTTGCCGCGTTCTTTTTCCGTTGTAATATCCGCAATATAAGCGAACATGGACGGCATTAAGAAAGCAGCGCCAATTCCGCCTAACAGGCGTGACGCAAACAGCTGCCACAGACTGCCGGCAAAGGCAAAAATGATTTGAGAAACCGCAAACGAGGCAATTCCAAAAATAATCAGCTTCCGCCGTCCGTATTTATCGGTTATTTCCCCGGCAATCGGCGCGAACAAAAGCTGAGTAAACCCCGCGGCTGCGACAAGAAGTCCCATTGTGCTTCCTGTAGCGCCGAATTCAGTTATATATGTAGGCATAATCGGGATGATCAGCCCGATCCCCAGCATGGCAATAAACATATTCAGCATCAAAATAGATAGTCGTCCCATATAAGTCATGGCTCGTTATACCTTCTCCCCTTGGAAAAAACATGTGTTTATTCCAAAATTGTCATCAATTTTCTATCAACAGTATAACGGTGAAAAGGGAATAAAGTCCAGATTTTTTCAATTCTTTACTTCTTTTTAACTTTCTATAGGACAGGCAGGGCTAAACTTTTTAAACCAGTCTTCTGCTTCTGTGCATGAGCACAAGAAAGACTTTTGTTCCGATAGAAACTTTTGATTAGCGGGTAAATCGTTCGGGAAAATGTCGGTATTTCAATCTTCACCAGCACGGCACATTCAGAACCGCTTAAAGGCACGAAGGTCATCCCAATTAATAACTTAACAATCTCACCGCCTATAGGGATTCTGACAAACCAAAGAGAAGAGTATTTTGACAGTGCCACAAAAGATTTGATCAATCGGATTATCAATCTTTTTCATAAGCGCCAAGAATCTTTTTGATTTCCCCCTCCCTTTGCGTCTAAGAAATACGGAAAAAGAGACGGGCAGTCGCCATGTGCTCATACAAATACCCAAAACGGGTTAAAGTTTTGGGTATTTGTCATCCATTTGATTTATTTTCAGGCTGATGGGTTGCTTCATTACTAAAAAGTCTTCTCCACTCTGACTGTCATGTGATTCATTTACTTCAGACGCACAAAGCGTGCGGTCCTTTCTCCGCACGCTTCCTTTCCTATAAAACAGCCTTAGTTTCAGTTTCTTCATAAAAATGAAGCGCCTCCTGAAGAGCCTTCCCCGCTTCAATGGCTGCCCCATGCCTCAGCAATACAGCTTCCAAACCTGCAAGCACAAACAGCACATTTTCCTTCCTGCAGCTGTATCCCATTGTTCCAATTCGCCAAATCTTCCCGGCAAGTGGGCCAAAGGAGCTGGCGATTTCAATCCCAAATTGGGTCAGCAGCATATTTCGGACAGACTCACCGTCAATGCCTTCCGGGATTTGAACACATGTGACGACAGGCATTTTGCAGCTTTCGTCTCCGAATAATTCAAGCCCCATGCCTTTAATCCCGGTCTGCAATGCCTGCTCATGCACACGGTGCCGCTCGAAGCGTTCTTCCAGTCCTTCTTCAAGCACCAGGCGCACGCCTTCTCTTAATGCATACAGCATCGACGTCGCCTCTGTATGATGATTCAGCCTTCTCTCGCTCCAATAGTCCTCAAGCTGGCTCAAGTCAAAGTAATTGCTGATAATCGGGCGATTTCCCGAAAGCCGAGTGCTGTCAGCCTGAGTAGCGATTCCGCGCTCTACCTTCTTTCGCTTTGCAATGATATCCGCTACACGATCATTATATGTGATCGGGGCCATGCCCGATGGAACGGATAAACACTTTTGCGTGCCTCCGATCGCGGCATCAATTTTCCAATCGTCCACCTTTATTTCACAGCCTCCGACAGTTGCGACTGCATCAACGATAAAGAGCGCATCATAAGCCCGGCACGCTTTCCCGATTTCACGCAGCGGATGGATTCTGCCTGTTGAGGTTTCTCCATGCACCATTGCGACAATCTTCGGTCTGGCCTGCTGTATCTCCTGAATAATGTCTTCCGGGTCAAAAACCTTTCCCCACTCACATTCCATTGTGTGGACTTTTGCGCCGTAACGTTCCGCGATTTCAGTCAGTAATAAACCGAAACGTCCGTAAATCGGGATGAGCACACTGTCGCCCGGTTCAATCACACTGGCCAAAACAGCTTCAATTCCCGCTCTTGATGTGCCGTCAATCGGATAAGCCCAGCGGTTTTCCGTTTGAAACAATTCACGAAGCATTGCCATTGTTTCGTTCATGATGTTTGTAAAAGCCGGATCAAATTGGCCGACGACTGGAGTGCCCATCACTCTTAGCACTCGCGGATCGACCTCAACCGGACCCGGCGTCATAATGGTTCTCGATGGTGTATGTAATTCCCTTCTGACTGACACAGCCATTCCTCCTTTTTTTCAGTAAGCCAGTTTATACAATAAATCGGTTAAGACGCGGACTCCGATGTCAAGCTGCCTGGCGGATGTAAACTCTCGCGGTGAATGGCTGATGCCGCCTTGGCTTGGCACAAACAGCATACAAGCAGGGAATCGCCTGCCGATCATTTGCGCATCATGTCCCGCTCCGCTGACGATTTCTTCACAGCTGATCCGGTTCTCCGCTGCCGTTTGCAAAGCGGCTGCCTTCAGTGTCTGATCCATCGGCACCGGCTCAATGCTCATGTATTCATCAATAACGGTGCGGATTCCTTTTTCATCGCTTATTCTGCGGATAACAGAAACAAGCTCGTCATGGAATTCCTTCAGCACTTCTTGCTCTTGATGCCTAATGTCAATAGAAAACTGAACCCGGCTTGGTATAACATTCGGCATATTAGGCTCTACATTCATTTTCCCGCAAGTCAATCGAAGTTCTTCCGGCTGCCTGCCAGCCCGCATGACCAGCTCATGAATAATGCGGCTGCTTGTGACAAGAGGATCTTTGCGCCATTTCATAGAAGTCGTTCCGGCATGGTTGCATTCACCTTCAAGAGTCACCAGGTAACGCTTTTGTCCGGCTATACTCGTGACCACCCCAATATCAGCCTCTGACCTTTCAAGCGTCAGCCCCTGTTCAATATGAATCTCAATAAATGCGCTGATATCAGTGCGGCGCGCCGGCCTGTAAGCTCCTTTTCCGAATCCGTTTTCCAGCATCGCAGCTTGCAAGGAAACACCGGCCCCATCGCTTGGCTCTGCTGCATCACCGAGGGCAAAAGTACCCGTCACATTGCCTGATCCCCAATACGTCAGGGGAAAACGGCTTCCCTCCTCCTCGCATAATGAAACAACTTCAAGTGTTTTTTTCGGTGTTCCGTATGTGTCCTTGAGCTGTTTCAAAGCAAGCATTCCAGCGAGCACGCCGTATGCGCCGTCATATTTCCCTCCATTCACCACTGTGTCAATGTGGGAGCCTGTCATAATAATATCAGCGGGAGATTGCGAGCCCGATAGCTTCCCATATACATTACCGACATCGTCGAAACTTGTTTCAAAGCCTAATGAAGACATTTCACTTTTTACTGCCAGCTGTGCGTCCATCCAAGCCTTTGTGTACAAAAGCCTCGTTACGCCTCCTTCTGCGGAGGCGCCGTATTGAGACAGCCATTCTATATAATCGGCAATGCCGTTTTTGACTGAAAGCTGCGGCCGATGATCCATAAAATCCCCCCTCTTGTTTGAAAAAACGCGTATCGTGCCTTCATTATAGAAGGAGAACGGCCGGTGTTCATTGACAAATAAACCAAAAAATCTTTTATTTTTTAGTCAAAATAGCTGACTCTTGCAAAAAATCAAAATCCTTCTCTACCGATGTCCGCCATTTTCATGTACAGTCAAGATAATCGTTTTAATAAGGGAGAGAATTATACATGCAGCAATGGATAAAAGAAGTGGCAAGAGGAAAAAGAGGAGCAAAAAATTTATCATACGAACAGGCTAAGCTTGCGGCAGAAACATTGTTTTCAAAAGAAGCGACTGATGTGCAAATTGCCGCATTTCTCATTGCCGAACGGATCAAAACGGAAACGCCTGACGAACTGCTCGCCATTACGGAAGCAATGAGAGCCGGCGCAGCCGTACTTCAACTGCCATCTGATGTTCAAAACAGTGTCATAGACTTTGCAGGCCCTTATACCGGGAGACAGTCCTTTTTGGCAACCATCCCCGTATCTATTTTACTTGCGGAAAGCGGAATCCCAGCATTTCTCCACAGCAGCGACGCCCTTCCGCCAAAATACGCAATCAGTATTAAAGCTGTCTTAGATAAACTTGGCGTGAAGACAGATTCTTCACCGGACCAAACAGCAAAAACGGTCAGGGAACTGAACATCGGCTTTGCTTCCGCCGAAATATTTTGGCAGCCGTTCAGCCGTTTCAGAACCATCCGGGATGACATCGGCGTCCGCACTGTATTAAACACTGCGGAAAAATTACTGAATTACGCCGGAGCGGCCAATATCATGATGGGCGCGTTCCATCGGACAGCCATCCAAAATATATATCCCGTTTTTGAAAAGCTCCGCTATGAACAGGCGTTTATCGTCCAAGGAGCGGAAGGCTCAGAGGATGTTCCGGTTCATCGCAACAGCTTTGTTTTCACCATCAGCGGAAGCGACATGTCATCCTTTATTCTGAAGCCGGAAGATTACGGACTGAAAGCAGATGAATCAGCTTTTGATAAAACACTGACTGCCGAGAGCCAGGCTAAAAAAATAATAGCGCTTTTAAGCGGAAACGAGGATCCTTCATTGGACTATGAAAGAAAGCAAGTCTTAATGAATGCCGCCCTTCGTTATTATTTATTTGGCCATACCGCTTCGATTGAAGAAGGAGCGGAGCTGGCAAAATCCCAGCTCCGCCAAAAACGAGGACTAAGGACACTGGAAAGATGGATTTCCGGTTCATACTAAGGAACCAATTTACATTTTTATATAAAAATACACAAAACTTAACTTTCTTCCTCCCAGCATCTTTTAGATAATAGAGAAAAGGAGGGCAAGTGATGACTAAAAAATTATGGTTTTTGCCGTTCGTCTGTACATTGCTTATTTTCGGAGGATTTGCGCCGTCAGCATCAGCAAGCGTTCAAGCTGACAACAGCCTGAACAGCCGATTGGTCTCTGCTTCGGCCGGTTTTAAAAACATCTTTTTATCAGCTGCTCCAGCCCCCGCTGCTCCGTCTGCTGATACGGACGCTTATTATGAAACGGCTGAGGGGAAAAGCGGTGAAGCATTAAAAAGTGCCCTGCACCGCATCATCAGCGGGCATACGATGCTGTCATACAGCGAAGTGTGGACAGCATTGAAAGAAACGGATGAAGATCCCGCAAATCCGAACAATGTCATCTTGCTCTATACAAATGAATCTCGTGCGAAAAGCCTGAACGGCGGCAGTGTCGGCGACTGGAACCGGGAGCATGTATGGGCCAAATCCCATGGCGGGTTCGGTACAAGCAAAGGCCCTGGCACAGACATCCATCATTTGCGTCCTGCTGACGTGCAAGTCAACAGCGCCAGAGGAAATATGGATTTCGACAACGGAGGAAGCGAACACCCAAAAGCACCGGGAAATTATTATGACGGAGACTCATGGGAGCCTCGCGATGAGGTGAAAGGCGATGTGGCGCGCATGCTTTTTTACATGGCTGTCCGCTATGAGGGAGATGACGGGTACCCGGACCTTGAACTGAATGATAAAACAGGAAACGGTTCTTCACCCTATCATGGCAAACAATCCGTTCTTCTCGAATGGAACAAGCAAGACCCTGTTGACGACTCTGAACGAAGAAGAAATGATATCATTTACGATGAATTTCAGCATAATCGCAATCCTTTCATCGACCACCCGGAATGGGCGGACGAGATTTGGCCGTAAAACAAAAGGGTGCCCGCTCAAAATTCAAGCCAACTAATCCCTTTTATCAATTTGAAATCGTTATAAGTTTAATTGAATGAGGGGTTTTATGGGGACATTATTTCTTTCTGGAGGCGGAGATGCTGGCCAAACTCAAACAATAGATAAACGTTTTGTAAAAGAATTAGATAAAGATAAGCCTTTATTGTATATTCCTATCGCAATGGATACTTCCCAATTTGATGATTGTTTTGAGTGGATAAACAGCCTTTTTAATCCGTTAGGTATAAGAGACATCACCATGTGGACTAACGTTAAAGACAAGAGCATTCAAGATCTGGATGATTTTTCGGCAGTATACATCGGAGGAGGAAATACTTTTAGTTTACTAAAAAAATTCATTGATACTGCTTTCATCGAAGTTTTAAAAGGCTATACAGAAAATGATGGCATAGTCTATGGCGGAAGTGCCGGCGCCATCATTCTTGGTAAACATATAACGACATGTTCACATATGGATCCTAACCATGTTAGATTAAACAAGTTTAATGGCTTAGAACTTGTAAAAGAATACTCTATTTGGTGTCACTACAAACATGAAAATGACCCATTGATAAAAAAGTATGTTAAAGAATATAAAGCTCCTGTTATCTCTTTACCTGAAGAAACAGGTATTTTAGTCAGTCATACGGGTATACAAGTCATTGGAACCAAGCCTGCCTATGTATATCAGGGAGAACGTAAGACCGTTATCTATCACGATCATTTTATAAAGTAAGGGAAAACGCTTGGACCAATCATCCAAGCGTTTTTATGTGCGAATTTATTTTCTCCACATTATCGAACTGCTTAGCTCAAAAGCGGCACCCTTTTTTTAATAAACAGCCTGTTCTGTATCAGCGTCAAAGAAGACCGCTTTGTCCATTTTCACCGCAAGCTGAATCGAATCGCCCGCTGCAAGGCTGGTACTGCCGTCAAGCCGCACTGTCAGCCGCTCGTCCCCTGCGGAAACATGCACAATCAGCTCTGAACCCAGATTTTCATTTACTTCAACCCTTGCTTTAAAAGATGAGGCAAACGGCTTTTTCTGCTCCGTCATATGGGTTATATGCTCCGGCCGCACTCCGGCTATCATTTCTTCTCCGACATATCCCTTTTCCTTCAACAGCTTGCCTTTCATTTTGGGAATGAGCAGGCGGACGGCTGGATTTGAAAAAAACAGCTCTCCATGCTGCTCTTCAATGACACCTTTCAGAAAATTCATGCCGGGTGAGCCGATAAATCCCGCTACAAATAAGTTTGCCGGATAATGATAAATATCATGAGGGCTCGCCACCTGCTGAATGTCGCCTTCATTCATGACAACGATCCGGTCGCCCATCGTCATCGCTTCCGTCTGGTCGTGTGTCACATATATAATAGTCGCTTCCAAGCGCTGATGAAGCTTGCTGATCTCCGTCCGCATCGTCACCCGAAGCTTTGCGTCCAAATTGGACAGCGGCTCGTCCATTAAAAACACCTTCGGCTCGCGTACGATTGACCTGCCGAGCGCCACTCGCTGCCGCTGTCCCCCTGAAAGAGCCTTCGGTTTTCGTTTCAGCAGATGCTCAATCTCCAAAATGTTTGCTGCGGCGTGCACCCGCTCCGCGATTTCTTTTTTCCGCATTTTTCTAAGCTTTAAACCAAACGCCATATTATCAAATACCGTCATATGCGGATAAAGCGCATAGTTTTGAAAAACCATTGCGATATCTCTTTCTTTCGGCGGCATATCATTGACCAATTGTCCGCCGATATAGAGGCTTCCTTCAGAAATGCTTTCTAAACCGGCCACCATCCTTAGTGTCGTTGATTTTCCGCAGCCCGACGGTCCGACCAGCACCAACAGTTCCTTATCCCTTACTTCCAGATCAAAATCCTTCACCGTTAAATTGCTCTGGGAACCGTACGTCTTTTTTATATGTTCAAATGTTAATGAAGCCATCTGAAAACACTCCCCCGTCTTTTTCAAATGATGCCGACACTATTTCGCCACTGGAAACACTTTGCTCTTTCTGTTATTTTTATAGTGTTCCATTTCCATATTTCTAGATGAAACGCAAATTTGTATTATAACATCATAATACATTATAATGATGATAATCGCTTAAAGGAGGTTCACCCCTTGTTAAATAACGGAAGTTCTAAACCTTTATACATCCAGTTAAAACAAATCATCACAGATGACATTAAGAAAGGCATATATTCCCCTTCCATTAAGCTGCCGACTGAAAGTGAACTTTGCAGCAAATACAATGTCAGCCGCATCACCGTCAGAAAAGCCATTCTCGATCTTGTCGATGAAGGCTATCTTGTCAGGCAGCAGGGAAAAGGAACGTTTGTCAAAAGCCCTAAATTAAAAAGAGAGCTGATCGCTGTCAACGGCTATTCCGAATTTATGGAGTCAACTGGAAAAAAACCAAAACATCAAGTCCTTTCCCATGAGGTCATATCAGCGCCTAAACCCATTGCCGCAAAGCTTCAAATTGAACCGGAAAGCCCGGTCGTCGAGTTAAAACGTATTTTATACAATGAAGATCAGCCGCTATCCTTTGAAATCACCCATTATCCGCTTGCTTTGTTTCCCGATATCGGCCGATTCATCAGTGACGGTGTCTCCATGCATGATATTTTAAAGCAGCAGTACCAAGTCGTCCCCACTCATAATACAAAGCTCTTAAACGTGGTATATGCCAAACAAGAGGAAAGCCGGTATCTGGCCTGCGATATCGGAGACGCACTGTTTGAAATCGACAAAACGGCTTTTATGTCAAAAGATCAGCCGATTTACTGCTCACTGTTTATGATGCATACAAACAGGGTGACATTTACCATCGACAGCCCTTACACATAACGTGCATAAAAACGAGACACTGCTGATATTATAGTATTCTCGTTTTTTCACTGCCTTTTCCGCCATCCAGTTTATAAGGATGGCCGTAACCGAAGGCCCCGTAAACGCCGCACGTCTTTGCAGCCGTCTGCGCCGCTTCATGTAAAGCGCAAGAGATGTCCTGTTTTTCATAAAAGGACGTCAAAAAACCTGCAATAAATGAATCTCCCGCTCCAAGTGTATCTATTATATCAGTTTCAACAATGGGCTGATAATGAATGCGCCCGTCCGCATATAAAACGGCGCCATGCTCCCCTCTGGTCATACAAACCATTTTCGCCCCGTACTGATGAGCCTTCTCCGCAAGCTGACGGCACTCTGCTTCGCTCAGATCGCTTCCTGAAAAAAACGCGTAAGTCACGTAAGGACAAACCTTCTTCATATACTCCTCCTCGCGATTTGTGGAAAAATCAAAGGAGACCGGAAGCAGCAGGCACAGTTGGGGCAGATCATTCTCGATACGGCTGTAGACGCTTGTATGCAGCAAATCGTGCTCTGCCGCAAACGACAAATCATGCTCCTGAAAAACAATCTTTAGACGAGACTGTATGCCGCCTTTATTTGATTTGACGAATACTCTGTCTCCTCTCTCATCAAGGGTGACAACCGCCATTCCATTTTCGCCGAAAGCCTGCCGAAGGTGATCTGTATTCACTTTTTCTTTCTTCAGCACCTTCACAATGTGCGAAGCGGCTTCATCGTTTCCGACAATGCCGATATAAGAAGCGGCGTGCCCCAAACGCTTAGCCAGCACCGCCACATTCAAAGCATTTCCTCCGGGATAAAACGTCTCCTGATCCTGATAATAATCCACCACATTATCTCCTACAGCAATGAGTTTCATCGTGTTCCTCCTTCATCCTTTTACACTTCCGTTTGCAATACCGCGGACAAAATACTTCTGCATCAATAAAAATAAGATAATAATCGGAGCGGCCGAAATGGTTAAACCAGCTAACAAGACGCCCCAATCCGTCTGAAGTGCATCCCTGAACTGCATCAGCCCGGCCGGAATCGTCCGTAAATTCTCATCGTCAATGAAAATAATCGCAAACATAAATTCATTCCACGTATGATAAGCGGTCAATATTCCGGAAGTGACCAAAATCGGCACACTCATTGGTAAGAATATTCTGAAAAAAACTCCAATACTTGTACACCCATCCAAATAAGCCGCTTCCTCCAGTTCTTTAGAAATGGAAAGAAAATATGAGCGGATCAGGATGATAGTAAATGGAATCCGATAAGCGGCATACGGCAATATCAGCGCCCAATACGTATTGTAAAGCCCCAGCGACTGAATAATCGAATAGAGCGGCACAAGGCTGACCTGCGGCGTCAGCATCAAACCGCCGAGACAAATCACTAAAAAGAACCCCTTGCCTTTGAATTGGAATCTCGAAAGTCCATAGGCCGCCCATGCGCTGACAAACACGGTGATAAGACAAGTCAGCACCGTTACGATGACACTGTTCATAAAGTATGAGGAAATACCCTGATTCCAGGCGGATGCATAGTTTTCAAAGTGCCATTCTGATGGCAAAGACCAACTGTTCGCAAAGATATCTTCAGAGCTTTTAAAGGAGCTCATGACCATCCAAAGAAGCGGATACGCAATCGCAATCAGATAAATAAACAAAAAAATCCACACTGATGTTTCTCCGGCGTACCATTTTCGTTTGGCCGTTCTTTTTCCTTCTGTCTGCCGGTCCGGCACGGGATCTAATTGGAACGAATCTGTCTTCTGAGGCAGCATATTAATCCTCCTTTCCTGTGTTAAAAAATTTCATCTGCATGAGCGACAATGTGAGCGTGATGAGTAAAACAACCGTGGCAATCGCGGACGCATAGCCCATCATATCCTTTGTAAAGGCGCTTTTATATAAAAAGGTGCTTAACACTTCGGATGCGTTCCCCGGCCCGCCGCCTGTCAAAATATACGGCTCGTTAAACACCGTAAAGGCGCCCGTCAGCGTCATGACCACTGCTACAAACGACATCTCCTTTGTCTGGGGCACTGTAATATGAAAAAATTGCTGGAGTTTGCCCGCGCCGTCAAGCCGTGCCGCCTCATACAATTCATCGGGAATTTTTTGAATGGACACGATGTAAAGCATAGCGATATAACCGACAGACTGCCATTGGGAAACAAAAATAACCGACATCATAGCGGTGCTGTCATCCCCAAGCCACGCCCTCGTAAACTGATCAAGCCCGACAGCCTCCAACAGCTGGTTTAAAAGCCCGATCTCAGGATTATAAATGAAGTCAAACAACAGGGCGATGACCGTCATAGAGATGACAACGGGAAGGAAAAACACCGTACGAAAAAAAGGCGACCATTTTCTTACCAGCCTGTCTTCCAGCACCGCCGCCAATATCAAACCGCCAAACACTTGGCAGACGATAGATATAACGGCATAAAGGACATTATTGGTGAGCGCCTTGTAAAAGACAGGGTCATGAAACAAATCACTATAATTTTTAAGGCCGATAAACGTTTTTTCTGGAGAAAAAGAACTCCATTGAAACAAACTGAGGAAGATATTTTCAAAGATCGGAATGTAAACGAATAGTAAAAAAACAAGAGCGGGCAGTAAAAACAAATAGGGGATTATTTTATTTTGGTTGACCAAGGCTAAACTCATCTCCTTTATAAAAAGAAAAGGCGCGAGTGTCCCACCTTTTCTTCGGTTTATTCAGCAGCCGCTCTCACTTGTTTGGCTGCTTTTTGTACGGACTTCATCACCTCAGCCGGCGTCATATCGCCTCCGAGCATTTGCTGGACACCGCTCAAGTACACATCCGCGATTTCCACATCAACATCCATATCAAACCAAGACACCATTGAGTCGGCATCAATGATTTGCTGGACGGCTTCGCGCTGCGTCGCTGTGGAATTTTCCTCTGTTGCCGTTCCTTGCACTGCGCTGTATTTGCCGACATCCTTGACCAGCTTTTCACCCATTTTTTTCGAGGTCAAAAATTGTAAAAATTCCATTGCTTCTTTCGGATGCTTCGTTTTGGAGGAGATCATAAATCCTTCTGGAGCGCCGGTCAGCGAATTGGACGATCCTTTTTGTCCTGTTATGTCAGGGAATGAAAATAAGCCTAAATTAACAGGATCAACCAGCTTGATTTCTGCTGTTTCAGCATACATCATCGCCGATTTACCGCTTTTAAACTGCTGTCTTGCGTACTCATGATCAATGGAATTTACATGCTCGTTAAAGTAAGGCATTAGCTCTTTCAGCTTCTCGAGAGCCTTTACATAACCTTCATCCGTAAATTCTCCTGTTTTTGCGTCGTAATCCCGTTCTCTCGTTTTTTCGTCCACCATCCGCTGATTCAGCGTGCCGATATAATGGGAGATCGTCCAAGGCGCCTTTGTGCCGAAGCTGATCGGTGTATAGCCGTTTGCTTTCAGCTTTTTTGACACTTCGATCAATTCTTCCCATGTGGAAGGCGGCTTCAAATTAAGCTTTTCAAAAATGTCCTTATTGTAAAAAAACGATTTGGCATCCATTTGCCAAGGTACGCCATATTCTTTTTCTTCATAAGTAAACGGCTTAATTTGTGTCCCCACTAGTTGGGACGACCATTCCGTATCATTTTTGTAGTAGGAAGAGAGATCCAGCGCCTTGTTTCCTCTGATGAACTTAGCAGCAAACTCGTCACTCCAAGAGAAGAAAACATCCGGCGGACTGCTTGTTCCCAGCATAACCTTGATTTTATCCTTATACGAATCATTCAGAACCGCTTCAGTTTGAATATGAATATCCGGATGCTCTTTTTCAAATTCCTTCACGACTTCTTCAAAATAGCGTCTTTCGGGCTCTTTCGGCCATCTGTGGAAAAACTTTAATGTGACCTTTCCGTCTGAAGAGCTGCTTTGGCTTGAACAGCCGGAGATGGCAAGCATACATACGGACGCAATAACTAGGAAGAAAACAAATTTTTTCAAAGGGTTGGCCTCCTGTGGATATCAGACTATAATGTTATATAACATTATAGTCTGACGCATAATCTATCCATTTTTTAGATCAATACTCTACCTTCCACATGTATCTTCTATGAGATAAAGGATGATTTCTTGCTTCAGCCAATGAATCTGCATAGCTTCTCAACACACGATTCAGCACAAGCGGAGCAAGATAACCCTTAACTGAATCGTCAATTGCGGAGAAGTCATAAGCGGCAGCATCCAGAACCGTCAGCTTTTTGCCATATTTTTTCGAGAAGGAAAGCGCCCGCTCTTCAAGTGGTCTTGTTTCGTCTAAGCCGAGCAGGATGATAAAAGGAACGGATTCATCAATAATTTCAAACGGTCCGTGAAAATATTCTCCGGCATGAATGGCGTGGGAATGAATCCATTGCATTTCCATGAGAATGCAGATGCTGTAGGAGTAGGCGACACCGTAGTTTGCACCGCTCGCCATTGTGTAAATAATGTTTTCTTTTTCGTGTGTCTTAGCAAATTGCTGCGCGTTGCCTGACTCCTGCTTCAGCGCTTCGTCATACACGGCTTGCAGCTTATCTAACCCATCTATCGCTTGTTCAAATTTCGTATGCTGTTCTAACACTTGCAAGGCGCCGAAGACGATTTGATAAAGCACCCCATAGTTGGTGTTGATCGCCTGGGCCGCATCTCCCCAATCATATTGGGCCACATATTGGGCCTCCTGCGCCAATGGAGAATCCGGTTTAAAGGTCATTGTGATCGTAAGCGCGCCTTTTGATCTGGCAAAAGCTGCGGCCTTTACTGTTTCCGGCGTATTCCCTGAATGAGAACACAATATGACGAGTGATTTCTCTCCAAGCTGAACCGGGTTGCGGCGGATAAATTCATTCGAGCTGTACAGATCGGAGCTGATGGCTTTTGCCTCTCTGTCAAACACATATTTACTCGGGTACATGATAGCCGAAGACCCTCCGCATGCGACGAAGAATACATGGTCAATTGTCTTCCCTTTCAAATCCTGCAAAAAAGCTTGAACCTCACGATTTACTTTTGCTGTGGCCTGACTCAAATCCTTCACTCCCCTTTTTTATTATATAACGTTATATAACATTATATATTGTTATATTAATAGGCGGAGGTGATCGTTGTCAATATTATTTTCTGAAATTTCTCAAAAGTTTATGTTATGTTTTCAATGAAGAAGAATCTTCAATTCTTTCTCATGCAAAAGCCAGAGCTTAGAAAAAGCTCTGGCTTTGTTATCAATCCGCAGACTGATGGCTTATTTATAGAATACTTTGTCTATGTTGTATTTCGATTGAAGTGTGTTGATCATATATGTTTCGTAAATTTCTCGATCCATTGGATCTTCAACTAAACATACTTCAATCTTATACACTTCGTCTCTGTGCTGTTTGATTGGTGATACATTATCTTCGAAATGCTTTTTGATTCGCTGTCTTAACTTTCTTGCTTTGCCGACAAAAAGCAGCTCATCATTAATGTTATAAAACATGAAGATGCCGCCTTTATCTCTTGGAATCTGATGAAAGTCAATGAAACCGTGGATCGGCTTTATTTTCGGTTCGTTTTCATTCGCTGACTGCTGCCGTTCGGTAATGGTTACATTTGGAGCAGGTATATCAATTTTTATCAAAATCAGTTCACGTCCTCTTTTTCATTAAAGGTAAATGCTAACACAGGTAGAAAAGAAAAGCTACAACGGCTTGCTTTTATATTTGTTTGTTATGTTTCTAATTATTATGCAAGGCGCCGGCAGGATCATAATGACTAAGGTCCAATTCTGTCTGCTTTCCGAGCGCAAGCTTTGCAAGTTCTGCCCCCAGAAAAGGCCCGCTCGTCAGTCCTGAAGCCCCGAGTCCATTGGCGATCAGCAAGCCTTTCACATTCGGCAGCGCTCCGATTACAGGCAGAAAACCAGGCGTAAACGGTCGGAATCCCACTCTTTCCTCAAGTATCGTGCTTTCTGAAAGTCCGGGCGCGATTGTCAGCGCTTTGTTTAAAATGTCGGAGACTCCTCCCGCTGTCACCCGGCAGTCACCAAGTACTGCCTCATTTTCATGTGTTGCTCCTGCTACGATCCGGCCGTTAGCGAATGCGAGAAGGTATTGGTCACTTGGCGGCATGACCACCGGCCATTCGCCAGTATCATTATCAGGCATTTCGAAATGGACGATTTGCGCTTTTTGGTATGTTACTTGAAAATCCATGCCAAGCGGCTTCAAAATCTCACTTGCCCAAGCACCCGCTGTTACAATCACCTGATCTGCAAGCAGCGTCTCATTTTCCGTTTCTATTCCGCGAACGTGATTGCCTTCATACAACAATTTGGCATTATCGTATAAAATAACGGCGCCATGTTTTCTCGCCGCGCTTACAAGAGACCGGCATAGCGCTCTTCCATTTACACGGGCCGCACCGCTGATATGAACCGATTCATACTCCTCTGATAAAAGCGGAAACAGCTTCTTTGTTTCATCCGCAGACAAGCGGGTAATCTCACCGATTTCCGGTGCATCTTCACGCCGCTTATACGCCCGTTCTTCCATCTTATCAAGCTTCGCGGCATCTGTATGGATGCTGATCGCGCCAACTCGTTTATACCCCGTATCCGTCTCTCCATCCTCTTCTAATTGTTTGATTAAATCAGCATAGTACCGGGCGCCGCCTTTGGCGAGCCTGTACCAGTCCTGATTGCGGCGCTGCGAAAGCCAAGGACAGACAATCCCAGCCGCTGCGGCAGTGGCTTGTCCGGGCTCTTTTCGATCAACTAACGTTACACACGCACCCGCTTTAGCAAGATGATAGGCTGTTGATGCACCGAGAATGCCGGCGCCGACTACAATATACGTTTTCATCTTTTAACACCTTTTCTATGTTGAATCTTTTTTATAGCCTTATTTTATTTTAACAAAACATGCGCGCGGATTCACATCGCAAGTGGATGGGTACGCCCGCTCCTGCAAGAATGTGAAACAATGAAAAAACAAACAGCACAATGATCCAGCAAGGAAGGCCGCGTTATACGTGGTGACTCCGCTTGTTTGTCTGACAATCCATTGTGCGGCTCCAATCTCGCAAAGCGGTTCATATAAAAAAGGACATGAACTGGTTTTCCCAGTCACGTCCTTTTTGATTACAGGCTGATTAACCGATTGAACCTTCCATCTCGAACTTAATCAAGCGGTTCATTTCAACTGCGTATTCCATCGGAAGCTCTTTTGTGAATGGCTCGATGAAGCCCATAACGATCATTTCTGTTGCTTCTTCTTCAGAAATGCCTCGGCTCATCAAGTAGAAGAGCTGTTCTTCAGATACTTTTGAAACCTTCGCTTCGTGCTCCAATGAAATGTTATCGTTTAAGATTTCATTGTAAGGGATCGTATCTGATGTTGATTTGTTATCCATGATAAGTGTGTCACATTCGATGTTTGAGCGTGCGCCTTCCGCTTTGCGTCCGAAATGAACGATACCGCGGTAAGTCACTTTTCCGCCTTGTTTCGAAATGGATTTTGACACGATCGTAGATGACGTATTCGGTGCAAGGTGAATCATTTTCGCCCCTGCATCCTGGTGCTGCCCTTTACCGGCAAGAGCGATAGATAGTGTCATACCGCGCGCGCCTTCTCCTTTAAGGATGACAGCAGGGTATTTCATCGTCAATTTAGAACCGATGTTTCCGTCCACCCATTCCATCGTTGCGTTCGCTTCGCAAACCGTACGCTTCGTCACAAGGTTGAAGACGTTGTTCGCCCAGTTTTGAATCGTCGTATAACGGCAGTAGCCGCCTTTTTTGACGATGATTTCAACAACCGCACTGTGAAGTGAGTTTGTTGTGTAAACAGGCGCTGTACAGCCTTCTACGTAATGAACACTCGCTTCTTCATCCACGATGATTAACGTACGTTCAAACTGACCCATATTCTCAGAGTTGATGCGGAAATACGCTTGAAGCGGTGTATCCACTTTCACGCCCTTAGGCACGTAGATGAAAGATCCGCCTGACCATACAGCTGAGTTAAGCGCCGCAAACTTGTTATCAGTCGGCGGAATCACTTTTGCCCAGTGCTCGCGGAAAATATCTTCATTTTCTTTAAGCGCGCTGTCTGTGTCTTTGAACACGATTCCTTGAGCTTCAAGGTCTTCTTTCATGTTGTGGTAAACCACTTCAGATTCGTACTGCGCAGAAACACCCGCAAGGTATTTTTGCTCAGCTTCAGGAATTCCAAGCTTGTCGAACGTTTGCTTAATTTCTTCCGGCACTTCATCCCAAGAACGTTCCGAACGCTCAGACGGTTTCACGTAGTACGTAATTTCGTCAAAGTTAAGGGCGTTCAAATCTCCGCCCCATTGAGGCATCGGCATGTTGTAGAAATGCTCAAGAGATTTCAGACGAAAGTCAAGCATCCACTGCGGCTCATCCTTCATGCGAGAAATTTCTTCTACGATTTCTTTTGTCAATCCGCGCTCTGAACGGAAAATGGAAACGTCTTTGTCGTGAAAACCGTATTTGTATTCACCAATATCAGGCATTTTTTTAGCCATCCATTTTCACTCCAATCCTTTTAATTGCCGCCTTCTTCGCCAGCGACTCCTTTTTCAAGTGCTTTCCATGAGAGGGTGGCACATTTTATACGGGCAGGGAATTTTGAAACGCCTTGAAGGGCTTCAATGTCCCCGAGATCTATAGATTCATCATACTCTTTGCCTTGCATCATGTCAGAAAAAATCTTCGACATCCGCACGGCTGTTTCAATATCTTTACCTTTGATGGCCTGCGTCATCATGGAAGCGGATGCCATGGAAATGGAACAGCCTTCCCCTTCAAACTTCGCCTCTTCCACGATGTCTCCGTCAAGTTTCATTGTCAGTCTGATTCGGTCGCCGCATGTCGGGTTGTTCATATCTACGACAATGCTGTCATCCAAAACGCCCTTGTTTCGCGGGTTCTTGTAATGATCCATGATTACCTGTCTGTACAATGTATCTAGGTTTGCATTAAAAGACATTTGTAAAATACTCCTTTGTCTTTTGAAGTGCTTCCGCCAGTTTATCAATTTCTTCTTCTGTATTATACAGATAAAAGCTCGCTCTCGCAGTAGCTGATACATCCAGCCATTTCATCAGCGGCTGCGCACAGTGATGTCCGGCTCTGACTGCTATGCCCTCTGAATCAAGAACAGTCGCTACGTCGTGCGGATGAACGTCTTCAAGATTAAATGTGACCAATCCCGCACGTTCTTCTGGCCCGTAAATCGTTACGCCGTCAAGCTGACGGAAGCGTTCAAGCGCATAGGATGCAAGCTTATGCTCATGGCGGGAAATCTCATCGAGCCCGATCTCTTCAAGAAAATCAATCGCAGCGCCTAAACCGATCGCGCCCGCGATAATCGGAGTGCCCGCTTCGAATTTCCACGGAAGCTCTTTCCAAGTCGATTCGTATAACCCTACAAAGTCAATCATTTCGCCGCCGAATTCAGCAGGTTCCATGTTTTCAAGCAGGGCTTTCTTTCCGTAAAGCACACCGATACCTGTAGGGCCGCACATTTTATGGGAAGACAGTGCAAAGAAGTCGCAATCGAGATCCAGCACGTCAATTTTGATGTGAGGTGTGCTTTGCGCCCCGTCGACTACGATAATAGCCCCGTTATCGTGAGCGATTTTGGCAATTTCTTTAATTGGATTAATCGTGCCGAGCACGTTGGACACATGCGAAACGGCGACAATTTTTGTGTTGCTTGTCACTGTCTGCTTGACGTCCTCCAAAGAAAGCGTGCCGTCTTCTTGAAGCGGTATATATTTCAAGGTTGCGCCTGTTGCTTTAGCCGCCTGCTGCCAAGGAATGATATTCGCATGATGTTCCATATAGGTAATCACAATTTCATCGCCTTGTTTCAAGTTGGCGCGGGCATAGCTGAGTGCGACCATATTGAGTGAAGTCGTGGTCCCTTTCGTAAAAATGATCTCCTGCATGGATGATGCATTAATAAACTTCCGGACTTTTTCACGCGCTCCTTCATAACCGTCTGTCGCTTTTGTTCCAAGTGTATGAACACCACGGTGGACGTTGGAATTGTAATGGTTATAATACTGGTCCACTGCTTCAATAACAGCACGCGGCTTCTGGGAAGTCGCAGCGCTGTCCAAATAGACGAGATCATGTCCGTTCACTTGCTGATGAAGGATCGGGAACTGTTCCCGAATATCTGTGATATTCATTACTTCACTTTCCTTTCGATAACAGAAACAAGCTGTTTCTTAACGCCTTCAATCGGAAGTTCTTTTACTACCGGCGCAAGGAACCCGTAAATGACTAAGCGTTCTGCTTCTTCTTTAGCGATTCCGCGGCTCATCAAGTAGTAAAGCTGAATCGGATCCACACGGCCGACAGATGCCGCATGTCCTGCAGTTACATCGTCTTCGTCAATCAAAAGAATAGGGTTTGCGTCTCCGCGCGCTTTTTCGCTGAGCATAAGCACACGGGATTCTTGTTCCGCATTTGCTTTAGACGCGCCGTGTTCGATTTTGCCGATTCCGTTAAAAATCGAAGAAGCGGCATCCTTCATCACGCCGTGCTTCAAGATATAACCTTCTGAAGCCTTACCGAAATGAATGATTTGCGTCGTAAAGTTTTGTGTTTGTTCTCCTCTTCCGACAACAACGGTTTTCGTATCGCCGTATGTGCCGTCTCCGTAGAGGTTTGTAGTATTTTCAGAAATGGTGTCGCCGTCATTCATCAAGCCGAGCGCCCACTCAATTTTGCTGTCGCGTCCGCGTGCAGTGCCGCGGCGGTTCACGTATGTTGTCACACCCGCAGATAAGTTATCAACCGCACCGTACGTCACGTTGGCATTATCACCTGTGATGACTTCACTGATAATGTTGAATACAGCTTCTTTAGGGTTTACCGTACTGATGTAGTTTTCCACATAAGTGACTGAGCTATGATCTTCAGCCACAATCAGCACGTGGTTAAATAGTGTCGTGTCATTGCTTTCGTGCACATAAACAGCTTGAACCGGCGTCTCCACCTGAACATTTTTCGGAACATAAAGGAATGCGCCTCCGTTAACGAGTGCCGCGTGAAGAGCTGTTAATTTATGCTCATCTACTTTCACGCCGTCCTTCATAAAGTATTTTTCAACTAAATCGCTGTGCTCGCGCGCAGCCGTCAGAATATCTGTGAAAATAACGCCTTTGTCTTTCAGCTCTTGTGATAAAGAAAGATAAGCCGGCGTCTGATCACGCTGAACATATAACGTTTTATCAGCATTTTCAACGTCAATCAGCGCTTTTACTTCATCGGTCAAGTCTTCTAATGAAGATAAAGGTGCATTGTCTACTGTATGTTTGTCAAACTGCGTAAAGTTCCAGTTTGTGATTTTTGTTTTGTCAGGCTTTGGCATCGGCAGATCCTCAGCTTGTTCAAGAGCCTGTAAGCGCAGGTTTTTCAGCCAGGCAGGTTCTTGCTGCTTTTCAGAAAAGCTTTTGACATATTCCTGATCTACGGATAGTTTTGTTTCTAATGTCATGTTAATCCCCCTAACGCTTACGCTTCTTGGCCAACAGTTTCGTCTTCAATGCCAAGTTCTTGTTTAATCCAGTCATAACCTTCTGCTTCAAGGCGCTGTGCAAGCTCTGCACCGCCTGATTTGACAACGCGGCCCTGCATCATTACGTGAACGACATCAGGCGTGATGTAGTTTAACAGACGCTGATAGTGGGTAATCATCAGGCAGCCGAAGTTCTCACTGCGCATTCTGTTGATGCCTTTTGATACGACTTTAAGAGCGTCAATATCAAGACCTGAATCGATTTCATCAAGAATTGCGATTTTCGGCTCAATCATCATAAGCTGAAGGATTTCGTTGCGTTTTTTCTCACCGCCGGAGAAACCTTCGTTAAGATAACGCTGTGCCATTTCCGGATCCATCTCAAGGAATTCCATATTTTCGTCCATTTTGCGGATGAACTTCATAAGAGAAATTTCATCGCCTTCTTCTCTGCGCGCATTGATCGCAGAACGAAGGAAGTCGGCGTTTGTCACACCGCTGATTTCACTAGGATATTGCATTGCCAAGAAAAGGCCTGCTTGAGCACGCTCGTCCACTTCCATTTCCAGGACATCTTTGCCGTCAAGCGTAATGCTGCCCTTCGTTACCTCGTACTTCGGATGGCCCATAATTGCAGCTGACAATGTGGATTTACCTGTACCATTCGGTCCCATTACAGCGTGGAACTCTCCGCCTTTTATTTCAAGGTTTACCCCTTTTAAGATCTCTTTTCCTTCGATTTCAACGTGAAGATCTTTTATCGTTAATGTTGAAGCAGCCATATCTATACCTCCAGAAATATATAATCATTATTCTCATTTTATTCTCATTCTAATTTTATAGCAAATGAAAAGTAAATACAACTTTAAAAATTGATTTGATTGAACGGTCTCAAGTGTAACAAAGATCAGCGCTTTATTAAAGCCGCTTAAATAGAAAAAGAGTGGAATCCCACCCTTTTGTTAAAGATTGATTTTCTCATTAAGCTGCTCAGAAAAGTGTTTGCTTTTCTCATAATCAAGCTCGCGCTGCCGTTCAACTTCCATCCTTGCGTCCAGCCGGCGGCTGTATTCTCCGTATCCGATGCCGTATGTTTTGTGCATCGCTTTTTCCATTTCCGCCGTATAGTCCAAATCAAGTTTATCCTGGCTGCTGCAAATAATGAATCAATCCCTTCAAGTATTTGCTTCTATTTTATCAATGATACAGCATCTCTTCAAAGAGGCTGAGACTTGATATGAAGTCACATAAACCATATACGTCCCGTCAGGTTAAACGAGAAAGGATTTTCGGAATATTCCTGCTATTAATGCGTTGTGCTGCCAAATTCCTGAATACATTGCTGCACAACCGTTACGCCTTGGCTTAATGCGGCGCCGCCTCCGAAAGCAGCCGCGACGCTGACTGTTTCGAGAATGTTTTCCTCAGTCGCTCCTTGATCAATGCAGCCTTTCGTATGGTAGATCATGCAGTATTCATCTTGGGCATGAATGCTGATTCCAAGAGCGATCAGCTGTTTTTCCTTTTCAGTCAGTGAATTGGCCTCAAAACACTGCTCAGTGAATTCATTAAATTTTCTTCCCATCATCGGCATTTTTTGTTCAAAAGTGCCTAAACCTTCTTTATATTGTTTTAAGGCGTTCTGCATGCTTCCACTTTCATTATATTGAGTCAACAAATATCCCTCCAGCTCGATTAAAATTCCTTTTTATTATGAACCGCTTTTAGGAAATTACACAAAAAACCCCGGATTTTCATCATCCGGGGGTTTGATTCTTATTCAGCTACTGGAAGCACAGATCCATCGTATTTTTTATCAATGAAGTTTTTAATTTCTTTAGAATGAAGAACTTCCATTAAAGCTTTAATTTTTTTAGAATCTTCTTCACCTTTACGGACTGCAATGATGTTGGCATACGGATTGTTCTTTGTAGACTCAACTTCAATCGCATCTTTTTTAGGATTTAATTTATTTTGAATCGCATAGTTCACGTTAATGAAGGCAGCGTCTCCTTCTTTGTTTTCATATGCTTTTGCAGTTAATTCAGGTGCGATTTTCTTGAACTTAAGATTTTTCGGATTTTTTGTGATGTTTTTCTGTGTCGCATCCACTGCTTCTACTTTTGAATCCAGCGTAATTAATCCGCCGTTTTGAAGCATTGCAAGCATACGTCCCTGCTCAGCCACGTTATTTGTTAAAATAATCGTCGCGCCGTCTGGAAGATCTTTTAATGATTTATACTTTTTAGAGTAAATACCGAATGGCTCAAGGTGAACCGCGCCGGCATTCACAAGGTTGTAATCTTTATTTTCTTTGTTTTCTTGGTCAAGATAAGGAACATGTTGGAAGAAGTTTGCATCAATTTCTTTTTCCGCCAACGATTTATTGTACATTTTATAATCGCTCAGCACTTTTACTTTTAGCGTGTAGCCTTTTTCTTTTAGCAGCGGCTCTGCTTCTTCGAGAATTTCCGCGTGCGGTGTTTTTGTCGCAGCAACGACAATTTCTTTTGAATCACTTGCATTATTTGATCCGCAAGCAGCCATAACCCCTGCAAAAACAATAAGTAGTGCGCCTAAAAATAACTTTTTCAATGTAAATCCTCCCTTATCGTTTATCTATTATATTCGTTATCAAATCACCGATAATCTGAAGAATAAAGACGATGATCAGAATAAACACAGTTGCAACTAGTGTGACATCACCATTATTTGATTGATAGCCTTCAACATACGCCAGGTTTCCAAGTCCTCCCGAACCGATCGCGCCGGCTATTGCTGTAGAGCCGATCAATGCGATGGCAGTGACTGTAATACCTGAGATAAGCGCCGGCATTGATTCCGGCAGCAGCACCTTAAAGATAATGGTTGATGTTTTTGCGCCCATGGATTTGGCTGCTTCAATCACACCTTTATCCACCTCGCGCAAGGCAATTTCGACAAGACGGGCATAAAATGGCGCCGATCCGATCACCAGTGCCGGCAGAGCCGCATTCGGACCTAAAATCGTTCCTACTAAAATCTTAGTAAAGCCCAGTAATAAAATAATTAAGATAAGGAATGGAATGGATCTGAAAACATTGACAACCGCCGCAATCACACTGTTAATCGCTTTATTTTGCCACAAGCTTCCTTTAGCTGTAAGAAAGAGCAGCAACCCGAGAATGATACCGATAATAAAAGCGAAGAATAAGGAAATCAGCGTCATGTACAGCGTTTCATACGTTGCGCTCCATAGTTCTGTCAAATCAACGTTCGGAAACCATTTTTCAAACATTCGTGATCACCTCTGCTTCCACCTGTTTGTCTTTAATAAACCGGATCACGTTTTGTACTTCTTCGTTTTCTCCGTCAATATGGATAAAGAGAGAGCCGTAAGCCCCATCCTTCGTTTGTGAGATTTTCCCTTGCAGAATATTAACGTCTACATTAAAATTCCTGATCATCTCTGTAATGAGAGGCTGTTCTGCAGCTTCTCCGACAAAGGTGAGCTGAACAGTTTTCCCTGATGTATTTTCATCAAGGAAATGCTGGATCGTTTCCTTTGTTTCTTCCGGTTCTGTCACTTGCTGTACGAAACGTTTCGTCATTTGTTCCTTCGGATTTCTGAAGACATCGAGTACATCGCCTTCTTCCACAACTATACCGTTTTCCATAACAGCCACCCGGTTGCAGATTTTGCGGATTACATGCATTTCATGCGTAATCAGCACAATGGTCAGACCGAGTCTTTCATTTATATCGGATAAGAGAGCCAAAATTGAATCTGTCGTTTGCGGATCAAGTGCGGATGTCGCTTCATCGCAAAGGAGAACCTTCGGATTGTTGGCGAGCGCTCTTGCAATCCCGACACGCTGCTTTTGTCCGCCGCTCAACTGTGATGGATACGATTTTTCTTTTCCTTCTAAACCTACCAGTTTAATAAGTTCATCGGCACGCTTGATTCGGTCGCTTTTTTTCACGCCGGCGATTTCTAACGGAAACATAATGTTATCTCTCACCGTACGAGACCAAAGCAAATTAAAATGCTGAAAGATCATGCTGATTTCTTGGCGGGCTTTTCGCAAGCCGCGGCCGTTTACTTCATTTATTTTGCTGTCCGCTACTTCCACGATGCCTGAGGTTGGTTTCTCAAGACCGTTAAGCAGACGGATCAAGGAGCTTTTACCCGCTCCGCTATATCCAATAATTCCAAAAATCTCACCCTTATTTATTGAGAGGGTAACATCTTGGACAGCGTTGACATCCCCATGTTTCGATTTATACACTTTTGAAACATTCTGAAGATTGATCAAAGCAATCACCTGCCTTAACACTATTCTAAGAAATCTTCCGGCGATTATTCGGCAAAAGAAAAGCCTTTCTGCACACATGAGCAGAAAGGCTTCTTTTCATCGCCTTTCTCTCATCTTCCAAAGCGAATCGCTTTGTGTGAATTGGCACCATTTCAACAATGTTGATGGTTGCCGGGCTTCATAGGGCACTTCCCTCCACCTCTCTTGATAAGAGAAATATATAGTTCTTTTTACGTCCGGAAATTCTTAATGTAGAATAGCATGGCAAATCATATGATGTCAATAAAATAAATGATGCCATCTTTTTCTATAAAATTATGAATATTCTAGTTTTATGCTTTTTGAACCCTCTGGAAAAAACCGTTTGTCAGCCAGAGGATGGCTTCAAGCTTGAGCAGCGCTCTAAAAGATCCCTTCACTTTCAGGCTTCCGCTTTGAATTAAATTTTGAAGGGAAATATCTCCATGCAGCAGATGAATGATCTCCGCTTGATTTCCATAAAAGGTCAGGTTGGACGTTTTGGGCTGAGAAATTTTTTTCATTTCTCCCCGTTCGTTTATCGAGAAGGTAAAAGCTTCTGTCTCACCTTGAAAGGTGATAAGCAGGGTTGAAGCATTCAATAGGGGTTTTAAAAACAGACGCTGATACTCTTCCTCTAACACTTCCGTTTTTTCCACTTGTACAACCTCCTATTCATTGGTCATACATACACATTTCTCTGCGGGCAGCTAGAACCCTCTATAAAACGAACGACATTTTCCATACTTATTTCCCGAGAAATATGTCATAAACGGGATGTATTGGAAGCTTTTTGTTTAATCATATCGTATAGGTAGGAAACAGAGTGAAAAGCATAACCTTTTTCAACCACTTTTCCATTTTTGAAAAGAAGAAAACAAGGAACACTTTCAATCTTGTAGGCTTTTGCGAATGTCGGAGAATAGTTTACATTGTTTTTATAATAGGCGACTTGCGGCAGCATTTCTTCAACAACAGACAGCATTTTGCCCGCGAGCTGGCAAGTGCCGCAAAAAGGAGTATATAAATATAGGAGATAGACGTCTTCTTTTATCAATTCGAGCTCTTGCTCTTGAAGTTCTTTCATTTGATTCAAACACCTCGGGTTTATCCATCAAGAAAATTTGTATGAACATTGATATTTGCGCGAAGTAATACGGAAGCAATATGACGGCTCGGCGCTGCCGCCACCTCTTTGAACGTTCTGTCGATATATAAATGGCAGGCGTCGGGCAATTCTCTCTTCAGCTGTTTTCTCAATTTCTCTCCGGATTCATCTGCATCAACCAAAATATACACATCTTTATCATAAAGCTGATCAGCAAGTTCTTCCAGCTTCGTCTGGCCGAGCGTTCCGTTTGTACACACAATACACGCAGATTCATTGAGGACGCTTTTGATTTTTTGCTTATCGGATTTCCCTTCAACTATAATGACTTTTTGTAAATCGTCCAATATCATTTGCCATCACCTGTCACATCAATTTTGAAGCGCTCAGATTGTAAAAGAAGGCAGTGAATATCACCGCCAACACATTAACACCAGCCGTTTTCATAGTCGCAATCCACGTACTTCGCGTCGCTTCCTGAAACTGCATCGGCTGTCTTATAAAATTTTTCATTTTCAAATGAAAAACCGGGTTTAAGCTCGTATTCATTCATGCCTGTCATTTGGCCAATCATTTCATCCTCATGGTATAACGACAGCCGGCCGTTTTGAAAGCGGCCTGTTACATGATCTGTCACATCAAACCTTTGTTTGCCGATAGCCATATTGGACACCTCCCATAAAATTAGAGTATCCAATTGACTGCACGGTTATCCGATGAAGCGATTAGTCTTCCTGTGTCATTTCATCGTATTGCTCTGATGTCATTAGGCTTTCAATTTCAGACGCATCAGAAGGTTCTACGACGATCATCCATGCCTTTTCGTAAGGAGATTCGTTTACAAACTCAGGGCTGTCGTCAAGGTCTTCGTTTACTTCTACCACTTTTCCGTTAATCGGCGCGTAAAGTTCTGATACCGTTTTAACAGATTCTACACTTCCGAAAGGCTCGTCCGCTTTAATTTCAGCGCCGACTTCTGGCAGCTCGACAAATACGATGTCGCCAAGCTCGGATTGGGCAAAATGCGTAATTCCGATTCTGACTTTTTCTCCTTCAACTTTTACCCACTCGTGTTCTTCTGAGTAACGCAAATCTTTAGGTGTGCTCATGTAAATCCCTCCATTTTTTTACTGCATATAATAAGAAGATACCATAATTCTTTAAAAACTTACATTACATCCAGTTCTTTTCGAATTGATCTTCTTTAAAACCAACCGTCACTTTTTCTCCGTCTGATGTAATCGGGCGTTTCAACAGCATACCGTCTGAAGCGAGAAGCTCAAGTTGCTCATCTTCCGACATGTGATACAATTTTTCCTTCAAATTCAGTTCACGGTATTTCAAGCCGCTCGTATTAAAAAACTTCTTTAGCTCCAGTCCGCTTTTTTCATAAAGCGCCTTGATTTCTTCTTTGCTTGGAGTCTGTTCTGCAATATGTATCTCGTTTATTTCTTTGCCGTGCTCTTCAAGCCATTTTTTCGCTTTGCGGCACGTTCCGCATTTAGGGTACCAGTAAAAATTCAATGACATCTTCTTCTTCACCCCCAGTAAATGATCGAGGTTATTTTAACATAGATTGTTTTAAAAACCTAAAACGTTGCTTACATGAAAAGTGCCCCGAAAAACCGGAGCACTTTGTGAGTTACACGATATATTTTTCCGCTTGGAAAATGCCTGACGCTGCTTCGCGTTTCTTCCGGATGACATTTTTCGGCGTGATACGCGTTAATTTGCGCAGCGCGGAAAGCATCATGCGAAGTGCGTCTCCTTCTTCCATTGCAATCAGTGATTCTTTCGCGTGTGCTTCAATTTCATTTAAGGCTTCTTGTGTGAAAATTTCCGTATACATCAGCTTTTGCGCGGCTTTTTCTTCCCCATGCGCCGCGATGGCTTTTTCAGTTCTGAGCACCGCTGATTCTATTGCATACACAAGGCTGACAATGTCTGCGATGTTGACAAGCACTTCTTGTTCCTGATCAATGGATTTGCCGTATTTTTGCGCGGCAAGCCCGGCGGTAAGCAGAGCAATTTTTTTCGCCTGTCTGACGATATATTTTTCCTGTTCCAACGCACCGCTTCCCGGTTCTTCCGGCATGAGCATCATCAGCTCTTCTTGAAGTGCCTGGGCTTTTTCGAACAGCGGCAATTCTCCTTTTATTGCTTTTTTCAAAAAGGTGCTAGGCACAATCATGCGGTTGATTTCATTTGTTCCTTCAAAGATCCGGTTGATCCTTGAATCACGATATGCCCTTTCCACTTCATATTCCTGCATAAATCCGTAGCCGCCATGGATTTGAACGCCTTCATCCACAATGTAATCAAGCGTTTCAGAACCGAAAACTTTGTTAAGAGAACACTCGATGGCATATTCGGCGATTGATTTTGCTACTTGCCTTCCATCCTTTTGATCTTCCTCTGTCAGAACGCTCATGTTTTCTTCAAACAATCCGACGGTTCTGTATACTGAGCTTTCCATTGCGTATAGCTTTGAGGCCATAGTGGCGATTTTCTCCTGTGTGAGCGCGAAACTTGAAATTGGCGTATTGAATTGGCGGCGCTGATTCGCATAAGCTGCTGACAGCTCGATGATTCGTTTGGAAGCGCCGATCGTCCCGACCGCCAGCTTATAGCGCCCGATATTTAAAATATTAAACGCGATGATGTGGCCTTTGCCGATTTCTCCAAGAAGATTTTCCTTCGGCACCTCTGCCTGATCTAAAATAAGCGTTCTGGTCGAGGACCCTTTAATCCCCATCTTCTTTTCTTCAGGGCCAGTGGACACGCCCGGATAATCTTTTTCCACAATAAACGCGGAAAACTTGTCACCGTCTATTTTGGCATAAACGACAAACACATCGGCAAATGCTGAGTTGGTGATCCACTGCTTCTCTCCATTGAGAATATAGTGAGTTCCCGCTTCATTCAAGACGGCGGTTGTTTTGGCGCCGCGTGCATCAGAACCGGAGCTGGGCTCAGTCAGTGCATACGCCGCGAATTTATTGCCGGAAGCCAAATCAGGCAAATAGGTTTCCTTCTGTTTTTGAGTTCCGAAAAAGACGATCGGCAATGAACCGATTCCGACATGGGCGCCATATGAAAGCGAAAAGCTGCCCGCCCGTGAGAATTTTTCCGTAATCAGCGCTGAGCTGATTTTATCAAGTCCGATCCCGCCGAATTCTTCCGGTACATCCGCTCCGAGCAATCCCAGATCGCCCGCTTTTTTCAAAAGCCTGACAGAGTGCTCAAACTGATGGTTTTCAATTTCGTCTACAAACGGGAGCACATCATTGACGATATAGTCCTCCGTTGTTTTCGCAATCATTTTATGTTCGTCTGTGAAATCCTCCGGTGTGTAAATTTGATCATATGTGACATCCTCTATTAAAAAACTTCCGCCCTTTTGCACTTTCACCGCTTCATGTTTCATTGTTCATCCCCCTTTTAAAGTAATTCAAATACGCCTGCTGCTCCCATACCGCCGCCGATACACATTGTGACCACGCCGAATTGTTCATTTCTTCGTTTCATTTCGTGAATGAGTGACAGGGTCAGCTTTGTGCCTGTACAGCCTAGCGGGTGTCCAAGCGCGATCGCGCCTCCATTAACGTTTACTTTTTCTTCGTCTATTCCGAGTTGCCTCATGACTTGAATGGACTGTGAGGCAAAGGCTTCGTTCAATTCAAACAAACCGATGTCGCTCAATTCCAGTCCGGCAAGCTTGAGTGCGCGCGGAATGGCTTCCACAGGCCCGATTCCCATAACCTCCGGCGGAACGCCTCCTACTGCAAATGAACGGAACTTCACCAGCGGAGAAAGCCCCAAAGCATCTGCTTTTTCTCTGTCCATCAGCATCACAGCCGCCGCGCCGTCACTTGTTTGTGACGAGTTTCCCGCCGTGACGGTTCCGTCCATAGCAAACGCCGGACGCAGCGATGATAAAATGTCCGTGTTCGTTTGCGGACGCACGCCTTCATCTTGGGAAAACGTAAAGCTTTTTTCACTTGGCTTATGGTCAGGCCCGATTTGTGTCACTTTCACTTCGACAGGCACAATTTCATCTTGGAATTTGCCTTCCGAAATGGCTTTTGCCGCTTTTTGGTGACTGCGTGCAGCAAATGCATCCTGATCATCGCGGGAAACGCCGTATGTTTTCGCTACCTGCTCGGCGGTATGTCCCATGCTCATGTAATACTCCGGCGCATTTTCAGCCAGCGTGATGTTCGGGCGTGTTACATGCCCCATCATCGGAACCAGTGACATTGACTCCGCGCCGCCGGCGATTGCCGTATCATATGCGCCGAGCATAATTTTTTCAGCCCCATAGGCGATAGATTGCAGGCCCGAAGAGCAGTAGCGGTTGACTGTAATTGCCGGCACCGTATGCGGAAGACCCGCAAGCGCGCCGATGTTTCTTGCCATATTTAATCCCTGTTCGGCTTCCGGCATGGCGCATCCAATAATGAGGTCATCAATATTGCCTTCATAACCGCCTGCTCTTCTTAATGTTTCTTTCACACAAATAGCTCCCAAATCATCCGGACGGACTGTTGCCAATGATCCCTTTTTCGCTTTGCCGACCGGAGTTCTCGCTCCTGCCACAATGACTGCCTCTCTCATAAACACCCTCCTAATTCCGTAAAGGTTTTCCTTTTACAAGCATATGCTGCATTCTCGCTTGAGATTTCGCCTCGCCTGCAAGGCTCAGAAATGCTTCTCTCTCTATCTCCAATAAATAGTCTTCATCAACCTCTGTGCCGAACGGAACTTTTCCTCCGGCAATCACATTGGCGAGTTTTTTCGCAATTTTCATATCGTGTTCTGACAGATAGCCTGACAGCTTCATTTGTTCTGCACCTAATAGGAGTGCCGCATATCCTGTTGCTCCGGTCACCTTGATTTTTTGTCTCGCAGGCGGACGGTAGCCCTTGTCATATAATGAAGCCGCAAGTTTTTTCGCATCATACAGCAGATGATCCTGATTGATGCTGATATGGTCAACTTCTGACAATATGTTCATTTCCCGAGCTTCTTGAGCGGAACTAGAAACTTTTGCCATCGCAATAGTTTCAAATGTTTTGATTGCGGCCGGCATGATATCGGCTCCGTCTTGAAGGCCTCTCAAATGGCGGCAGTAAAGCTCTTTGTTTCCTCCTCCGCCAGGAATCAGTCCCACGCCGGATTCAACAAGCCCCATATACGATTCACTTGCCGCTTGAATCCGCGCCGCCGGCAGACATACCTCCGTGCCTCCGCCGAGCGTCATTCCGAAAGGAGCTGCGACGACGGGTTTAGAGCTGTATTTAATATTCATCATTGTCTCTTGGAAACGCCGTATCACAAGGTCTACTTCAGCGTAATTGTCATCCTGGGCTTCCATCAAAATCATGGCGAGATTCGCGCCCACACAGAAATTTTTTCCCTGATTTCCGATGACAAGCCCTTTATAATGACGGTCTGTTTCCTCTAAAGCTTTGTTGATCATTTGAATGATATCCAAACCAATCGCGTTGCTTTTTGAATGAAATTCAAGCAGCGCCACATTATCCCCAATGTCGATCAGGCTGGCTCCGCTGTTTTTAGCAATAACACCCTTAGATTCTTTAAGAGATGCGAGGTGCAGGCGTTTTTTGTTTTCTTTCACCGCTCTGTATTCACCGCGGTCATAATAAAATAGTGAGCCGTTTTCTTTGATATAGAAGGTTTCATGTCCTTTATCCAGCATTTCTTTTATCCAGCCGGGTATCGCCGCACCTTCCTGCTCCAGCTTTTCGGCTGACTGTCTGACCCCGATGGCGTCCCACATTTCAAACGGTCCGAGTTCCCATCCAAAGCCCCATTTCATCGCCTGGTCGATAGCGAGAATATGATCGGCAATCTCCCCGGTCAGCTGAGCTGAATATAGAAGTGTTGGCGACGTGATATTCCATAACAGTTGACCCGCCCGGTCCTCTGAATATATAAGCGCTTTCATTTTCGATTTAATTCCCTTAACCTGCTTCACCGCTTCAAGACCGGCTGTTCGCATTTTTGTACGCTCGCCGTATGTGAGGGTCAGCGGGTCAAGCTCATATATCGTTTTCCCCTCTTTTTTATAAAACCCTTGTCCGGCCTTGCTTCCAATCCAGCCATTTTCAAGCATTTTATTCATGAAATCAGGCAGTCGAAAAACGTCTTTTTCTTCTCCTTCAGCTTTGTCGTACACATTCCTAGCGACATGGGCAAATGTATCAAGGCCGACGACATCAAGAGTTCTGAAGGTGGCGCTCTTCGGCCTGCCGATCAGCGGGCCTGTGACGGAATCAACTTCTCCGATTTGATAGCCGCCTTTCAGCATTTCTTGGACTGTCACTAAAAGGCCGTAAGTCCCAATGCGGTTGGCGATAAAGTTTGGCGTATCTTTTGCGGCCACGACGCCTTTGCCAAGGACGTTTTCTCCAAACGACTTCATAAATGACACAACGTCCGGTGCGGTTTCTTGAATTGGAATAATCTCCAGAAGCTTTAAATATCGGGCCGGATTAAAGAAATGTGTGCCTAAGAAATGCGCCTTAAAATCATCTGATCTGCCTTCAGCCATGTCCTGCACTGAAATCCCGGATGTATTACTGGAAATAATACTGCCGGGTTTGCGATGTTCATCAACCAGAGAGAAAATTTGTTTTTTTACCTCAAGATTTTCGACAACGACTTCAATGATCCAGTCAGCTTCGTTGAGCTTTTCGGCATCATCTTCTAGGTTGCCGGGCGTAATATAGCTGATGTTTTTGGCAGAAGTCAATGGAGCGGGCTTTTGTTTAAGCAGTTTTTTGACCGCTGTTTGACTCAGCCTGCTGCGAACTTCGGGGCTGTCTAATGTTCTGCCCTTTTTCATATCATCCTTCGTCAATTCGTTCGGCACAATATCAAGCAGCAGAACTGGGATTCCGATGTTAGCTAAATGCGCCGCGATTCCAGAACCCATGACCCCTGATCCCAAAACGGCTGCTTTCTTAATTTGTTTGTGCATGAAACATCCCCCTTGAACTTTGAATGAATAATCATTCATTTTTAAGCTAAAAAAATGAAACCCTTTTCTTCTTTCATCTTAAAAGATTTCGGTACTGAGTTCAATAGCTAAATTGTAAATTTTTCATTTCTGTCTGTTTTAGCGCTGCGTATGAACCATTCACCATAAGGGCAACTTAAAGCCGGAGGTGAAGGGAATGGTACGAGAAAGAAAAGATCCGTCCTCAGCCGCGGTGAGCGCTGCAAGCGTAAAAGGAAATGCGGGTCCGTCTCAAAAGTATGAAGGCGGAAAACGGACAAGCCAAAACCAGCAATATAAAAAACATAACATGGAGTAACAGATTGCAGCTGCTTTCGCGGCTGTTTTTTATTTTTTGATGATTCCCTTTAACACAAAAGCCGCATTGGCCGGTCTTTCTGCAATCCTTCTCATAAAATAGCTGTACCAATCCGTACCGTACGGGACGTATACCCGCATGCGGTATCCTTCCTTCGCAAGCTCCTTCTGCCGCTCCGGTCTGATTCCGTACAGCATTTGAAACTCAAATTGGCTGTTCGGAATGCGGTGCTTTGAAACGAGCTTTTTCGTAAATGCAATGATGGCATCGTCATGGGTCGCAACGGCGGTATAGTTCCCGCTTAACAGTTGAAGCTTAATCAAGTTTTGCAGATGAAGGTCGGTTCCTTTCTTATCCGGAAACGCCACCGCGGCAGATTCTTTATACGCCCCTTTCACCAGCCTGAGGTTCGGCTTAAGGGGATGCAAGTTCCTAATATCCTCTGCGGCGCGGTACAGGTATGCCTGGATGACGGTTCCCAGCTTTTCAAACTCCGGCTTCAGCCGTTTGTAAATCTGAAGCGTCCGCTCATAGCGTGAGTAATCTTCCATATCAATTGTTACGGCGACTTCATGGTGTTTCGCTTCTTTTAAAATCGCCTTCAAATGGGTTACGGCAAGTTCTTCCGAGATGTCCAGTCCGATTGAAGTAAGCTTTAGAGACAGCTCAGAGTCCAGCTGATGTTCCGCGATTGCCCCGATCACCTGCTTACATTGCGCCGCGTTTTTTTTTGCTTCTTGTTCTGTGCGCGCATATTCGCCCAGATAATCAATTGTAGCGGAAAGCCCCGCCCGGTTCAGCCTCTTGACCGTTTTCACCGCAGAAGCAATTGTGTCGCCCGCAACAAATCTTCCAGCTCCTAAACGAATGCCGTATGTCTTGGCGAGCTTGGTCAGGGTTCTGTTTTTAGATAAAAACAAAAACAGGCTTCGCAACATGTGATTCCCTCCGTTTCTTAATGAATCAGCATTTTATCTGTATACATTCGCCGGCTTAAGGAAACATAAAAAGAACAGAACTATAGGAGGCGTTTTTATGGAAAATCAGCAGCAAAACTCAGGTATGACACCGCCTGCTGTCATTTCGACAAAGGACCATTTGTATCTGAACGACATGCTGAACTGGAATTTAATCGCGATGAAAAAAGCCCATTTTATGGCGCAGCAATGTCAGGATCAAGCCTTAAAGCAAGAGCTTGACCGCGTCGGACAAATGCATCATGATCACTACCAGAGAATTTTAAACCACTTGAATCCAAATCAAGGGCAGCAGCCATCTGGCTACATGCAATAGGAGGATCAAATCATGAATCAGCAAAATCAGCAAAAAATCAGCAACCCGGAAACACCAGTGCCGGCGACTTCTCAAATGAATGACAGAGATTTCGTCAATGAGCTGCTGACAACAGAAAAATACATTACTTCTTCTTATTGCACAGCCTTGCACGAATTCAGCCATGAGTCTCTCTATCAGGATATTCAATCCATTTTTGATGAGTCACAAAAAGCGCAAAGAAAACTTTATGATCTCATGTTCCAGTATGGGTGGTACTCTATAGAGGCGGAGGATGCGCAAAAGCTGCAGCAGTCCCATCAAAAATTCCAGCAAACCCTTCAACAGCAATCGCCTTATCAGTAAGTCATACGGTAAAACCAGACCGGCGAAAGGATACGATGTTCTATGAGCATCTATCCTTTTTTGTTTTGTTTTTAATCCCTTAAGAAAAGAGTTGACTTATACTTAATCCTTATTTATATTTAATAGGCATTAATTATTTTAGTGAGTTAAATATAAATTCATATTATTTATAACAGAGGAGAAATTATGATGAATGCGGATCAAGTAATGTCTGATATTCAATTGTCACTTCAGACACTTTTCCAAAAAATACAGCCTGAAATGGTAGAAAGTATGGAAAAACAGGGTGTCACACCTGCACAATTGTTCGTTTTGGCCAGCTTAAAGAAACACGGAAGCTGCAAAATTTCTGAAATTGCAGAGCGCATGGAGGTCAAGCCAAGTGCGGTGACTTTAATGGTGGACCGCCTTGAACAAAAGAATCTTGTCGTCAGAAAACATGATACAGAAGACAGAAGAGTCATCAATATCAGCCTTACTGCTGAAGGAGACAAAAAGTTTGAAGACATTTTGACGGGAAGAAAGGCAATATTGGCACGATACCTTTCGTTTCTGACAGAAGAAGAACTGTTACAAGCAGCACAGATTACTCAAAAACTTGCTCAAGCGGCTGCTGAAACAACGGAAACATAAACATTTTTAAAGAAAAGAGGAAATGGTTGAAATGAGTACAGAAAGCAAAAATCCTAAACGCACTTTATTATTAACCGGCTTAATTATAGCCATGTTTTTTTCAGCGCTTGACGGTACGATTGTAGGAACAGCCATGCCGAAAATTGTAGGCGATCTTGGCGGTTTAAGTATGATGACCTGGTTGACTACGGCGTATCTTTTAACCTCAACGACTGTTGTCCCGATTGCCGGTAAATTAGCCGACTTATTAGGGCGCCGCGTTGTCTATGTTTCAGGTTTGATCATCTTTATGGCCGCGTCAGCACTGTGCGGAATGGCCAACAATATGACTGAATTGATTATATTCCGCGGATTACAGGGAATAGGCGGCGGTATCATGATGCCAATGGCTATGATTGTAGTCGGGGATTTATTTACAGGTAAACAGCGTGCCAAATTCCAAGGGGTCTTTGGGGCGATTTACGGTCTTGCATCCGTCATCGGACCGCAGATCGGCGGCTGGATTGTCGACACTTTAAATTGGAAATGGGTCTTTTACATTAACCTTCCTGTCGGGATTGTTGCCGTTATTTTCATTGCCAGAGGGTTACAGGGCCGCAAACAGACAGGGCCGATCAATTTCGATATTGCCGGCATTTTCACCATGGTGGTCGGTGTCGTGAGCTTGCTTCTTGCTCTTAGTTTCGGAGGTAAAGATTACGCGTGGGGTTCTTGGCAGATTCTCGGATTGTTCGCGCTCGCCCTTATCGGCATTATAGGTTTTATCATAGCGGAAACAAAAGCAAAAGAACCGATTCTTCCTATGTATCTATTTAAAAACAGAACGTTTACATTCCTGAATCTGATCGGCTTCTTTATGAGTATCGGGATGTTCGGCGCAGTCACGTTTGTTCCTTTCTTTATGCAGGGGATTGTGGGTGTCAGCGCGTCTGAATCAGGCACCATTATGACGCCGATGATGGTCTCTATGATTATTACGAGTATTATCGGCGGTCAGCTTGTGTATAAAGTGGGAATTAAGCCGCAAATTATCACAGGTATGGTGATTATGGCAGGCGGGTTCCTTCTGTTAACAACATTGGACCTTGATACGAGTAAGCTTGTGGCGACAAGCTACATGGCGATCATAGGGCTTGGCATGGGTCTGGTCATGCCGATTCTCACATTAGCACTGCAAGAGAGCTTTTCAAAAGAGGAGCTTGGAGTTGTCACCTCCTCAAGCCAGTTCTTCCGCTCCATTGGAGGAACATTTGGAATTACAGTGCTGGGGGCCGTAATGAACGCCAGATCAGGCACCCTTTTAACCGACAAACTCGTTCCTTACTTAAACTCGCTTCCGGCACAGGCCAGTTCCTTTGCCGACCAGTTTAAAGGCATGATAGACAAAGATCCGCAAGGGCTGCTTCAGTCTCTGTTCAGTCCGGAAGCAGTAAAACAAATTCCGGCGGCGTTTTCTTCACACATCGTGCCGATTTTAAAAACATCTTTGATGGATTCGCTTCACAGTGTGTTTTACGCAGGCCTCGCCTTTATTGTGATCGGAGCCGTACTCACTTTGTTCGTCAAACCGATTAAGCTTTCTAATAAAAAGGCTGGGGAGGAGCAAGAAAAAGAGGAGAAGGCAAAAGCAGTCGGATCTCCTTCCCATTAGTTTGTATGATGAGAAGCCCGCAGAATTTTATTATTTCGCGGGTTTTTTGCTGTTAGAAAATGCAGTTTATCAGTCAGAACAAAAAAGCAGTTTGCCGTGTGATGCTGCGCGGCAAACTGCTTTTTTAGACTATTTTTTTCGATGCTCTTCATTTAACTCTTTAATATGCTGAATGACTTCTTTAATGCCCTGTTTGGCGTCAGGATACGATTCGTTCCAATGCCTCACAAGCGGAGGCATGCTTTTAGCCATGTGCGTATACAATATCCATTGCTTCACGTCTTCTTTTAATTCAGCGTCTGTTTCACCAAGAAGAAGTTCTGTGTATTTTTCCAGTAATCCGTCGAGCTGTTCTTGTAGTTTTTGCTCCATTTTCACACCTTCCTCTCTGCGTAAAAACAAAAAGGAGCTGCCGCTCTCTGGCGGAATCTCCTTTGCTGCGGTACTTATCCGTGAGATGAAAGAGCCGTTTCCTGAACAATACATCTGCCCCGTCCGTGCGGAATACAAAGAGGCGTTCCAAACAGCGGGTCTTGTGTCACCTGACAGTTCATAGAAAACACATTTTGCACGAGATCACAGTTTATGACTTCTTCCGGCCGGCCCTCAGCGTAAATTTGTTTGTCTTTAATCGCAACCAAATGATGGGCGTAGCGGCAGGCTAAATTCAAATCATGGAGAACCATCACAATCGTCCGTTGTTCCTTTTCGTTCAGTTCAAACAGCAAATCCAGGATTTCGATCTGATGGGTCATGTCCAGATAGGTTGTTGGTTCATCAAGAAGAATAATATCCGTTTCTTGTGCGAGTGTCATTGCGATCCATGCCCGCTGCCGCTGTCCGCCTGACAACGAATCAACGGCACGGTCAGCCATCTCTTCCAGCTTTGTCGCTTTGAGCGCTCTATTCACTGCATCCTCATCAGCTTTTGACCATTGTTTCAGCCAGTTTTGATACGGATATCTTCCTTGCTTGACCAGCTGATGCACGGTTAATCCCTCGGGAGCAGCGGGCCCCTGCGGCAGAATCGCAAGCTCCTTCGCGACCTCTTTTGTCGGCAGTTTGGCGATTGCTTTTCCTTCGAGAAGCACAGATCCGCCCTGCGGTTTCATCAGCCGCGCCAAAGAACGTAAAAGTGTCGATTTTCCGCAGCCGTTGCTGCCGATAAATACGGTTATCTCACCTTTTGGAATCGTTAAATTTAACTCATCGATAATAACAGCATCCCCGTACCCTAAGCTCAACGTTTCTGTAGAAATTGCACTCATACCCGTAACCGCTCCTTTTCGCTGACTTTAGCAACACTTATGTATTGCGCTTTTTATACTGAATGTATGTTTCTCAAATATCATCATCTATACAAGTGATAAAATAATCACTTCACTATAAGGCCATATATCCTTCATTGTAGCAGATAACAATGACTTTGAAAATCATTTTCAATTAGTTTTTGGAACGAATGGGAATCTTACGGGCTCTTCCGGATGATGCTATTTTTTTATTTCTCTTACAGTTCCGTCGTGAAGCTTTATGTTCAAACGAAGATGGTCGTAATGGCTGTCTAAATTAAAGGATTCCAGTACATTCCGAATCGCTTCTTGATCTGTCATATGCTGATTGACCGCAAGCTCACTCAGGATCATTTTCATTTCATCCAGCGCTTCTTCACCTTCCTGGTGAATGCCTGACAGCTTATCTTCAATTTCAGCCTTTTCATTATCCCCGTTCTTTTGGTACATGCCTTCATAGCGGTTATGCTCCCCGTTTCCATAGTTCACCTGGAGCGAGAAATGATCATAAGGCACAGGCTTCATATTTGAAACAGGCGCGTTTTCGGCCGCGGAATTTCCTCGCTGTTGTTCTTCATTCAGCCGGCAGCCCGCTATCAATATCACCACGAGACAAATGGCTCCCGTCATCCTGATCACGCTCATTTTATTCACTCCTATAGTTTCCATTCTTTTTAGCTATGTCCAAGGGGAGGATTCCTCATTCATGAAGAAAAAACCGCAGCCTTATGCTTTTTCACACAAAAAAGCCGGAGCCTAAAAAGACCCCGGCTATCCTATAGCTTAAGATTCGGTCAGTTTCAAAAACTCCTCGGCATCCTGTACCGCCAGACTTATGGCGTGTTCCCAAAAATCCCGTTTGGTTAAATCAGCGCCTAAGTGCTTCATCGCCAAGTCTTCCACTGTCATTGAAGCCGTATCATGCAAGAGAGCCATGTATTTTTCTTCAAACCCGGCTTTTTCCTGTAAAGCCGAAGCGTAAATGCCAAGTGAAAACAGATAGCCGAATGTATACGGAAAATGATAAAACGGCACTCTTGTAATATGAAAATGAAGCTTTGACGCCCAAAAATGCGGATGATATTCTCCTAAAGCGCCGCAGAAAGCTTCCTGTTGAGCCTCAATCATCAGCTCATTTAATCTGTCAGCCGGTACGATTCCCTGTTTCCGCTCTTCATAAAATGCCGTTTCGAATAAAAATCTGGCATGGATATTCATGAAAAACGCGACGCTTCTCTGGACTTTATCTTCAAGCAAAACAAGTTTTTGTTCCTTGGTTTCCGCCTGTTTTACTGTTGCATCAGCAACGATCATTTCCGCAAAGGTAGAAGCCGTTTCAGCTACGTTCATTGCGTAGCCTCTGTTTAACGGGCGCACATTCAGCATGGCTTCCTGATGAAACGCGTGGCCGAGTTCATGGGCTAGTGTGGCGACGTTTGAGGCGCTGCCCGAATAGGTCATAAATATGCGCGACTCCCCGCTTTCCGGAAAACTTGTACAGAAGCCTCCGACCCTTTTTCCGCTGCGGTCTTCCGCTTCAATCCAGCGGTCTCGGAACGCTTTTTCGGTAAATGCTGAAAGCTTTTGGCCGAACGTCGCAAACTGACTGACAATCAAATTCGCCGCTTCATCATACGAATATTCCTTCACGTCATCTCCGACGGGCGTTTCAACGTCATACCAATTTAGCTGGTCGACGCCAAGGAGTGACGCTTTTCTATGAAGATAATTAACAAACGGCTTCTTATGATCGGTGATGACCTGCCACATGACGTCCAGCGTTTCTTTTTTCATTCGATTAATGGCAAGCGGCTCTTTAAGCGCATTGTCCCAGCCCCGCGCTTTATAGGTTTGCAGACGGAATCCCGCCAGATGGTTTAATGTGCTGCTGAAAATGTCCTCTTCCCGCTCCCAAGCTTTATTCAGGCGCTCCCACACTGTTTTTCTGACAGAACGGTTTTGGGAAGACAGCAGATTCTCCGCCTGTCCGACGGATAATTGTTTATCTTCATACGAAATCGTGATTTTCCCGACAATCGTGTTGTACAAATCCCCCCACGCATGATAGCCGTCAACGGCCAATCCCTCGATAAGTGTTTCTTGATCTGCACTGAGTTTTTCAGCGATACGTTCTCTTCTTTCTTGTAATATGTATGCGATTTCTTGAAGATCCTGCCTGTTAAGCAGCTTTTTCCATACAGCATCATCAATGCGGGCAAGCTTATGATCGAATGTGACGAGAGCAGACTTGAAATCCGCATTAAGCCGGCTGATGCGCGCTTTGTGTTCATTGGCCTTTTGATCATTGGTATTTTGAGACTGAAGACAAATGACAAAGGCGCCCGCCTGCTGAATTTTGACGACGATCTCTTCAAACTTGCTGAGTATTCTTACCAGCTCTTCTTCATCTTCGGCAGTCTTTGGCAGCTGAAATGCATCTGTCATTTCCTTGAAAACATGCAGACTTTGGGATAGCTTTCCGATATACGCTGTAAACTCCGGAGACCCGCTTCCCCCTTTAAAAAATGTCTCAAGATCCCACGTTTCGTTTACGCCTTGCAATGTCATGACCCAAAACCCCTTTCTCACTTTCTTTCATTATAAAACAATTCTGAATTATTGTATAAAAGTATTTTCCCTTTCAGGAAATCTTTTCTAACGGCCTTTATAGATGAATGGGCCTGATGATAGTACAATACCTTTATGAATATAGAACGGGGGAATTATTTTGAATCGAAAAATTGCGATTGTGACTGGAGCCACCAGCGGTTTCGGTCTTTTGACTGCTGTAAAGCTCGCGCAGACTTACACCGTTATCGCAACGGCGAGACAACCGGAACAAGCGAGTGCACTAAGGGAGACGGCCGCACTGCACAATGTGGAAGCGTTCATTCATATCACAGCGTTGGATGTAACCGATGAGCGGTCCATTTCAGACTTCGGGGAAACGCTGCGGGCATACGGTCCGGTCGATTTGCTCGTAAACAACGCCGGAACGGCCTATGGCGGATTTATTGAAGAATTGACAATGGATCATTACAGAAAACAGTTTGAAACCAATGTGTTCGGTTTGATAAGCGTCACAAAAACTGTTCTGCCTTTTTTGAGAAAACACGGCGGCGCCAAAATCATAAATGTCAGCAGTATCAGCGGTTTGACCGGATTTCCCGCTTTATCTCCTTATGCATCTTCCAAGCATGCGCTGGAAGGGTTTTCGGAAAGCCTGCGCCTTGAGATGCTTCCCTTCGGCATAGAAACAGCGCTGGTAGAACCCGGCTCCTACCAAACCTCGATCTGGCGGAAATCAATATCAGGCAATATGACAGCATCCGCACCCGGATCAGCCTATCACCACTACTACAAAACGATTCTGTCATATGTAGAAAAAAATGAAATCGAAAGCGGGAACCCTCAAGAAGTCGCCGATCTCATTTATCAATTAGCATTGAAAAAACGCATCAGAAAATTACGTTATCCGGTCGGAAAAGGCGTCAAGCTGACACTGCTGTTCCGCGCCCTTTTTCCTTGGTCTTTCTGGGAGTATATCCTCAAGAAAAAACTGTTCAAATAATCGTTATTTATAATAATTATAATTTAGTATTGATTTCTATATGAGATGTGGTATAATTAATTTAACAGATCACAAGGAGGACGTTATAATATGAATGCACAAGATGTAAAAAAAGAGAGCGCAGTAATTGAGAATTCAATGAACACCCAATTATCTAACTGGTTTTTGCTTTACTCTAAGCTCCACCGTTTTCACTGGTATGTAAAGGGACCGCATTTCTTTACACTTCATGAAAAATTCGAAGAGCTATATAACCAAGCGGCTGAAACAGCCGATACCATTGCGGAACGTCTGCTTGCCATCGGCGGCCATCCTGCGGCTACGCTGAGTGAGTACCTTAAGCAGGCATCCATCTCTGACGGAGGCAGCGAAACAGCCGCATCAGAAATGGTCAAGACATTGGTCGATGATTATAAACAAATCAGCAGCGAATCAAAATTCGTCATCGGACTTGCCGAAGAAAACAATGATCATGCAACGGCTGACCTGTTTGTCGGATTGATAGAAGACATTGAAAAACAAGTGTGGATGCTGTCCTCTTTCTTAGACTAAAAAAGCTGAACCCAAGGGGTTCAGCTTTTTTCATATCCGGCCAATCAGCGGGAACTGCTTTCTGTTTGCTTCGTCAGCGAAACATTGAGTGTTTTTGTTTTTCCGTTTCGAATGACTTGAATCGTTGTTTTGTCGCCCACTTTTAAATCCTTATAAAGGATTTCCCGAATATCCGCACTGCTCTCCACATCTTGGCCGTTTAGTTTGACGATGATGTCTTCAGAGCGAATGCCGGCTTTTGCCGCAGGGGAATTGGATTGGACTTCTTTTACATAAGCCCCTTTGCTCAGCTGATCTCCGAATAGGCCCAGCGTATTTTCTTGATAGGTTTGCGGGACTTGCGACATATCGACCATTTGAACTCCCAAGAACGGTCTCTCTACCTTTCCGTTTGCCAGCAGCTCGTCAACGACCGGTTCCACGTCGTTACTTGGGATGGCGAATCCGAGAGACTCTACGCCGTTTTCACTGACCTTTAGGCTGTTGATTCCGATGACTTGCCCGCTGGAATTGATTAACGGGCCTCCGCTGTTCCCCGGGTTGATCGCAGCGTCTGTTTGCAGCACATTCATCTCAACCGTTCCTTGGGTTGTATCCACATCAATCGTCCGGTCAAGGCCGCTGATAATCCCTTGCGTCACCGTACCGGAAAACTGCTGTCCGAGCGGGTTTCCGATGGCGATCACTTTTTCTCCGGTGCGAAGCTGTGAAGAATCTCCGAAGCTCGCTACTTTATCAACATTGTCTGAACTGATTTCCAAAACAGCCAAATCGGTTATTGCATCGCTTCCTACGAGCTTGGCGGTTTCCGTTTTCCCATTATATAACGTAACCGTGAGTTTATTAGCGCCCTCTACGACATGATTATTCGTAATGATATAGGCTTTCTTATTGTCCTTCTTAAAAATAACACCCGATCCTGTTCCGCTCTCACTCTCAGAACTCGAACTGCTTTCTGTGCCGAATGTATTATTTTGAGAGCTTTGAAGGTTGGAGATTCCGACAATTGCCGGCTCCAAGTCTTCTACCATGTCAGCTACGTTTGTGGCGTTCGTCACCGGCGTTGTTGTAAAATTGTCTGACTGCACCTGCTTATTCGCTGAAACGGTCTCGGTTGTCTGATTATGGTTAGACGGCAGATGAGGCGCGATGCCGAGCATCAAACCTCCGCCGATAATTCCGCCTAATACCGGACTCAGCCATGCGGCTCTCCGTTTTTTTTCTTTTTTTACGGCCGTTTCTTTCTGTTCCATTTCTAAAGCCGATGCTGTTTCTTTGCGTCCGGCCTCCTGAGAAACAGGCTGATCAAGCAATTTTTGTTCCTGATGCTCAATCAGCTCTGGCTTGTCTGTATGTGACGGTTCATCATTTGAATGAAGGGGATCATTTTTGTCATCACGTCTATAATCCATTTTCGCACGCTCCTTTTACGGTTTTCCATTTATCATTACATATTTATCGCATATACAAGTTCAATTGTCCCTATAATGAGGAGAAAAGCAAAGCACCAAAATAGTGTATGTTTTATCATATAACATTTTCCTCGCTTTTTTCATTCCTTTCTTCCCTTATATACATCATAAACAAACATTGTGGGATAAAAATGAAAAGAATATGTGAAATTATGAAAATCCGCCTGAGTTGTGTTAAAACTAGTTATAATGACGTTGAAAGGATGTGAATTGCCTTGTCATATACCATTTATCTAGTTGAAGATGAGGATAATCTGAATGAATTGCTTACAAAATATTTAGAGAACGAGGGCTGGAACATTACATCTTTCACAAAAGGGGAGGATGCCAGAAAACAGATGCAGCCGTCACCCCATCTATGGATTCTCGATATTATGCTGCCTGATACGGACGGCTACACTTTAATAAAAGAAATAAAAGAAAAAGACCCTTATGTGCCGGTCATCTTTATCTCCGCACGTGACGCTGATATTGACAGAGTACTTGGCTTAGAGCTTGGGAGCAATGATTATATTGCAAAGCCCTTTTTGCCGAGAGAGCTGATCATTCGTGTTCAAAAGCTTTTGCAGCTTGTATATAAGGAGGGGCCTGCGGCGCAAAGGACTGAAACGATCGTGTCTTCCTATAAAGTCGCCGAGGAAGCCCGGGAGGTTTATGATGAGAAGGGGAATTTAATCAACCTGACATCGAAGGAGTTTGATCTGCTGCTCTTATTTATTCATCATAAAGGACACCCCTATTCCAGAGAAGATATTCTCTTAAAGGTGTGGGGACATGATTATTTCGGAACCGACAGAGTCGTCGATGACCTCGTACGGCGGCTGCGCAAGAAGATGCCTGAATTAAAAGTGGAAACCATTTACGGGTTCGGCTACAGGATGATGACATCATGAAAAACAGGCCGCTCGCTTTTCAGATTTGGGTTGTCATATCAGGGATTTTGCTGGCTATATCTATTTTATTACTCGTGCTTTTTTCTAATACATTAAGAGATTTCTTTACTAATGAGACGTATACAACGATCGAAAATGAGCAGCATGTGCTGACCGAGTACCGTCTTCCCGGTTCAATCGAAAGGCGCTATTACAGTGAGGAAGCAACAGCCCCCACGACTGTGCGATCCGTGCAGCACGTGCTCTTGCCTGAAAGTGAAGATGCTGCCAGCGACAGGAATTTAACAACGCTGTCATCATCATTTATTCATAAGGTGTACAAGCTGGCGAACAAGCAGGATGTAAAAATGAAACGCTATAGCGAGGATGTAAACGGAGAAAAGGTGTTTTTTGTTATTAAAAAGGGGCTTTCGGTAAATGGCCAATCTGCGATGATGCTCTCCTACGCTCTTGATTCCTACCGGGATGATCTGGCGTTTACTTTATTCAAACAGCTGCTGTTTATTCTCACAGGCGTCATCTTGTTAAGCTGGATTCCCGCGATTTGGCTTGCAAAGTACTTATCACGTCCGCTTGTCAGCTTTGAAAAGCACGTCAAACGCATTTCGGAACAAGATTGGGATGATCCGGTTATCGTTGACCGCCAAGATGAAATCGGGAAACTAGGCCATACAATTGAGGACATGCGCCAAAAGCTGGTTCAAAAAGATGAAACAGAGCGAACGCTTTTGCAAAATATTTCTCATGATTTAAAAACCCCGGTGATGGTCATCAGAGGTTATACGCAGTCCATTAAAGATGGGATTTTTCCTAAAGGGGACCTCGAAAATACGATAGATGTCATTGAAGGCGAAGCGGAAAAATTAGAGAAGAAAATTAAGGATTTATTATATTTAACCAAGCTGGATTATTTATTAAAGCAAAATGTGCATCATGAAACATTCAGCATTGCAGAAGTGACTGAAGAAGTGATCGAGAGGCTGAAATGGTCTCGAAAAGAATTGTCGTGGGTCATTGATGTAGAAGAAGACACCGTAATGCCCGGTGATCCTGAACAATGGAGCAAGCTGCTCGAAAACATACTGGAAAATCAAATCCGGTACGCTGAAACAAAGATTGAAGTCAGCATTAAAAAGGATGTTCAGAACATCTTCATCACGATTAAAAATGACGGGCCCCATATTGAAGATGAGATGCTTACCAGCCTGTACGAGCCTTTTAATAAAGGGAAGAAAGGCGAATTCGGCATTGGTCTCAGCATCGTAAAACGTATTTTAACTCTTCATAAGGCGTCAATCGCAATCGAAAATGACAAAACGGGAGTAACCTACCGTATAGCAGTGCCAAAGAAATAGACTGTGATTTTTTGCAGTCTTTTTTATGTGAAGGAATAACCGTTAAAATCTCTGTAGTTCGTTTTTATCGGCTGTTTGCATTGATGAACCCATTTCTTCTCAGACAAGGTTTGCTTAGGATAAGTGACTTTTTCAACTTTAATCCCTCTGTTTCGTAAGCGGCTGATCATTTCGTCCAATTCTCTCATGTAGATTCACCCTTTCACGTGAATTTTGACCGTTTGGTCATCTCACTTTATAATATAAATAATACAGGATAAAAAAACAAGTTACAATAAGGTTAAATTTATAATATACAGATATGACCCTATAGTCATATCCTCATATCTTTTTTTGTCGTAACCGTCAGCCTCCGGGCTCCGAAAGGGTGGAACCATTGAAGGAAAAAGAGAAACTGATTATTGAAGCTGCAATTAAACTGTTTGCTCAAAAAGGGTACAAATCAACTTCGGTACAAGAAATTGCCGATGAATGCAAAATGTCTAAAGGCGCTTTTTATATTTACTTTCCTTCCAAGGAAGCGTTGCTCTTATCTATGCTGAACTACTATTATGATAAAATGTTTACCCGAATCCATCATATTCAAACAAAGAGCGGCAATCCAAGGTCAGCCTATAAGGAGCAGCTTGCTGTTTTTTTTGAAAATATTCTTGAACATAAAGACTTTATTACTATGCAGATGAGAGAAGGATCTCTTCCTTATACGGAAGAAGTCGAGCAATGCGCGAAAAAAATACGTCAGGCTGTTCTTCAGTTTCACATTGACAGTCTATTGAATATGTACGGAGCAAAAGCAGAGCCTCATACAGCCGAGCTTTGTTTTTTGATCGAAGGAATCAGTCAGATTTATCTGGAATTAATTATTGTAACAGGGCAAACTCTGAAACCTGAGCAATTAGCGGAAACGGTCATTAAGAGAATTGATGACATGGTGAATGGGATGGCAGAAAGAAATGAAGATCCTTTCATCTCGCTTGATGAAGCGAGCTCGCTGTTTGGGCCCCTGTATCACGGAAGGCCGGACCCTCTTAGTGAGTCTATTATCAAAGAGATTCGCATAAAGATCGGCAAGATGAACACAATCTCTGCGCCGGAATTTACTGAAAGCCTCGATATTCTTGAAGCGGAGATGAAGAAAAAAACACCGAAACAAGCAATCATCAAGGGGATGATTCTTAACCTGAAGGAATCGGAAGCAATTGCCAAAGAGGCAGAACAGCTCCGTTACTTATTAAAACAGCAATTTATTTAGAAGGAACGGCTGCTTATACAAGCAGCCGTCTTTTTTCTATTACGCTTTTGGTTTCACCATATCCTCAGGTTTGACCATCTCGTTAAATTGCTCTTCTGTCAGCAATTCAAGCTTGAGAGCCGCTTCTTTTAAGGTCAATCCCTCTTTATGGGCAAGCTTCGCGATCTTCGCCGCATTTTCGTAGCCGATATGCGGGTTCAGCGCTGTCACAAGCATAAGAGAGTTTGACAGGTTTTCCTGAATGGTTTCTTTATCTGGCTCAATACCGACAGCACACTTATCATGGAACGAGTTCATTCCGTCACTGAGAAGCTGTACTGATTGAAGGAAGTTATAAATGATAACCGGCTTAAATACGTTCAGTTCGAAGTTCCCCTGACTCGCAGCAAAGCCGATTGTTGCATCGTTCCCCATGATTTGCGCAGCAATCATCGTAAGTGCTTCGCTTTGTGTCGGATTGACTTTACCCGGCATAATAGAACTTCCAGGCTCATTTTCAGGGATAACGATTTCTCCGATTCCGCACCGCGGTCCGCTCGCCAGCCATCTGACATCATTGGCGATTTTCATTAAGTCAGCCGCAAGAGCTTTTAATGCGCCGTGTACATAAGTGATTTCATCATGGCTTGTAAGCGCATGGAATTTATTCGGAGAGCTATTGAACGTTTGCCCGGTCAGTTTCGTGATCTCTTCTGATACGAGTTCCCCAAACTCCGGATGGGCGTTGATTCCCGTTCCGACAGCCGTGCCGCCAATCGCAAGTTCACGGATTTTTTCCGTTGCTTCCAAAATCATTTCCTTTGAGCGGTCCAGCATATAAACCCAGCCGCTGATCTCCTGGCCGAGCGTTAACGGCGTTGCGTCCTGAAGATGCGTACGGCCGATTTTCACGATATCCTGATATGCTTTTGCTTTTTCATCCAGCGTATTGCGGAGCTGATCAAGCGCAGGCACAAGCTGCTCATAAATGGCAAGGACTCCCGCCACGTGCATGGCAGTCGGGAATGTGTCATTTGAGCTCTGGCTGCGGTTGACGTCATCGTTTGGATGAATCGTTTTATCGGAGTTCTTTTCTTTTAATAAAGCAGTCGCCCGGTTTGCCACCACTTCATTCATGTTCATATTGCTTTGCGTGCCGCTTCCTGTCTGCCATACGACAAGCGGGAAGTTGTCATCGTACTTGCCTTTGAGCACTTCATCACATACCGCTGCGATTGCTTCCGCTTTTTCAGAATCCAAATTGCCGAGTCGTTCATTGGCGATAGCAGTGCTTCGTTTCAAAATTGCAAACGCCTTCACAACTTGCTTCGGCATTTTCTCAGAACCGATTTTGAAGTTCTCCTTGCTTCGCTGTGTTTGGGCGCCCCAAAATTTATCAGCAGGAACTTTTACTTCTCCCATGGTGTCTTTTTCAATTCTGTATTCCATTTTTATGTATCCCTCCATAACTGTTGCTTCAATAGAAAATAATTCGCCGGCTGTCCTTGAAATCCTTTTTATTTTTCAATCTTTGCTGATTTTAATTTCAAGTCCAGATACACACGCAAGTCCTTAGAGTATTTATATCTCGGATTCGTTTTCCCATACTCCTTTGACGTGTATGCCACTTCATAATTTTCTTCAAACGATTTGATGATTTGTTCGATTTCTTCTTTTTTCCCCGCCAGTCTGACCTGTGCCACCTTATATCCTCTCATTCCTCTAAAAAACTTGTATCAAGAAATACTGTAACACAGTATATCATTTTTTTAACAGGAAAAGATAACCTCTAATAAGGATTTGCGACAAGAGGTGAGCGCGTTGAAACACTCTGAGTTTAAAGAATATATCCACGACAATTTAGCATTGGTGCTTCCTGATTTAAATCAAAATGACGATCTGATTCAAAATAAAAAAATGCTCGCCAGCGGGCTTGTATTTTACTATATGTATTTTAGCGAACTCATTGATCAAAGCAAAGTGCAGGACGCAGTCAAGACACTGACAAAGGATGAAGACACACTCACTTTGGATCAGTTAAAAAACCGCCTCGACCAAATCGATGCCCGCCCCGTAATGACAGTTAAGGATACGGTGAATTCCGTGCTCAGAGGCAATTGCGTTATATTTGTGAACGGATTGAATGAAGTTTATATTCTATCAGCGAGCAAAAAAAAGGTCAGGAGTTTGACGGAGCCTACATCTGAAAAGGTTGTCAGGGGCCCAAAGGTTGCCTTTGTAGAAGATACAGACACAAACGTCGCTCTGATCAGACAAAGGACGAATCACCCTAAGCTTGTTGTCAAAAAAATGCTCATAGGAAAAAACAAGCTCAAATACGCCACCATTATGTACATTGAAGGCAAAGCGAAGAAGTCCGTCATCGAGGATGTAAAAAGCCGGCTCAAAGAAGTGAAATTAGATGATATTCAGGATTCCGGCACATTAGAAGAGCTGATTGAAGACAATAAATATTCACCGTTTCCGCAAATTCAAAATACGGAAAGGCCGGATAAGGTCTCCTCCGCCCTTTTTAATGGTCGTGTGGCGATTTTTGTAGACAACTCTCCGTTTGCGCTGCTTGTGCCGGCGTCTCTCGGCGTTCTGATGCAGTCACCTGATGATTATTATGAACGGTGGATCTCCGCGTCTCTCATCAGAACACTGCGATTTGTTTCTATTTTTCTCACCTTGTTTTTATCATCGATTTATATCGCTCTCGTTTCGTTTCAGCAAGGGCTGCTGCCAACTTCTCTTGCTGTCACGATTTCAGCTAACAGAGAAAATGTTCCGTTTCCGCCTATCATTGAAGCCATGCTGATGGAGATTACAATTGAGCTTTTGCGGGAAGCGGGACTTCGGCTTCCTAACCCGCTCGGCCAGACCATCGGCCTTGTGGGGGGAGTCGTCATCGGCCAGGCCGCGGTTGAAGCAAACCTGGTCAGCTCCATCATGGTGATTGTAGTAAGTATCATCGCGCTTGCTTCTTTTACAGTTCCGCAATACGGAATGGGGCTCTCCTTCCGTGTGCTCCGGTTTATTTCTATGATTACCGCGGCTACTCTCGGCCTGTACGGCATCATTTTGTTTATGCTGGTTATTTATACACATTTAACAAGGCAAAGAAGCTTTGGCTCGCCCTATTTTTCACCTAATGGATTTTTCAGTTTGAAAAACGCCGATGATTCCATTTTCCGGCTTCCTACAAAAAATGAACCAAAAGAGGCGAATGATGCAAATGAGCCAAAAGAAGACTCCAACTAAAATCAACAGTTATGAAGCAACGGCCATTATTTCAAACACCATGCTCGGCGCGGGGCTCCTGTCACTGCCAAGAACGCTTACGGCAAAAGCAAATTCCCCGGACGGCTGGATTGTCTTAATGCTGGAAGGTCTGATTTTTATATTTCTCATTTTCTTAAACACAAAAATCATACAAAAACATCAATATGAATCCTACTTTGATTATGTCCAAGAAGGATTCGGCCGTTTTTTGGGCAGTTTGCTGAATCTGGGAATTACCGGTTACTTTATTGGCGTCGCCAGTTTTGAAGCAAGGGCGATGGCTGAAATGGTGAAATTCTTTCTGCTTGAAAACACGCCAATTCAGGTCATCCTGTTAAGCTTTATCTTTTGCGGCATCTATTTAATGATTGGCGGAATGAGTGATATATCAAGACTTTTTCCTTTCTATTTAACAGTGACAATTATCATTCTGCTGATTGTGTTTGCATTCAGCTTACAAATATTCGACATTAATAATATGCGGCCTGTGCTTGGACAGGGAATGAGCTCTGTTTTTAATTCCCTTACTATCGTCTCCGTTTCTTTCTTAGGTGTGGAGGTTATGCTGTTTTTGCCTAAGTATATGAAAAAAAGAAAACAGATGTTTAAGTCATCGGCAATTGGATTTTCCATCCCGATTTTCTTATACATCATCACTTATGTCATTGTGGTCGGCTCGTTGTCCGTCCCTGAGGTCGTATCCATTATTTGGCCGACGATCACCCTATTTCAATCCTTTGAAACAAAGGGGCTGTTTGTTGAACGATTTGAATCATTTTTGCTTATCGTTTGGATCATTCAATTTTTCACCACTTATGTGATGTACACGTTTTTTGCAGCATCCGGTCTGAAAAAAGTGTTCAGGTCTTCTAATAAAACGGGAATCTTCATCATCTCCGTTGTCACTTTTTTCATTTCTCTATGGCCCAAAGATGCGAATCAAGTCATGGCGTTTAGTGATTATCTGGGCTATGTTTTCTTAGGGCTGTTTGTGACGCCCTTTGTTACATTTCTATTGGTTGCATTGAAAAGGAGGCTGAAAGCGCAATGAGAAAACCCATCCTCTTATTCATCTTGTGCACAATTCTGTTAACCGGCTGCTGGGACAGCCGCAACCTTGAGGATTTAAGCCTAATTATCGGGCTGGGGCTTGATAAACCGGAAAACGGCAAGAATCTGGAAATTTCACAGCAAATATTAATTCCTAGAAAAATAAGCGCTCAGCAATCCTCTTCAGGAGATCCGACGAAAATCTCCACGACCCAAGGGGAAACCGTCCATCAAGTTTTCAGGACGGCAGCTTTAAAAAATCGCCCTTCCTTCTCTCAGCATTTGCGCGTGATCTTGATGTCTAAGAAGCTGCTCTCCAATGATATTCAAATGGATGCGCTTCTTAATCAGTTTGTAAGAGATAACGGAACAAGGCGAAGCTCCCATGTATTTGTCGTAACTGACAAAGCAAAAGACATCTTAAAAATCAGTGATGAGGGCGATCCTGCTTCTAACGTTATCTACGAATTAACAGACAATAATAAGGTGACTATCAGAATGATGGAAGCTGTCACATTAGGGGATGTTTCAAAGAAAATGACGGCAGGAGATTCATTTGTTATTCCTCGCGTGGGTGTCCAAGCTGGCAAAATTGAAGTTGATGGAGCCTCTGTTATTAAAAACAAGTACTGGCATGCTGATTTGTCCCCCGGACAGGTGCAAGCCATGAATTTGTTTACTGGAGAAGTGAAAGGCGGTGTAATTGACGCCCAACATGATGGGGAGCTTTTTTCCTACGAAGTCTATTCCAGCCACAAAAGCATTAAAACCTCATATCGGGACGGAAAATTTAAATTCGTCGTGAACAGAGAAGTGGAAGGGCGCTTGTCAGAGGACTGGAACCCGAAAGAAAACTCGTTTCAGGATTCGTATATAAAAGAGATTGAGGAAGCGACAAAGAAACAAATCCAAGCTCAAGTGACAGAGTTTATCACTCTGCTGCAAGATGATATTAAAACCGATATAACCGGTTTAGGAGACCAAGTGCGGATTCATTATCCTCAGCATTGGAGAAAAATCTCAAAAAAATGGGATCAAGTATTCAGCGAATCAGATATTGAGTACCATGTGAAGGTGATTGTCAGAGACTTCGGGACAAAAGGTGTCACGCAATAAATGAAGCGCCGCATGGCTTGAAAGCGCGGCCGGTCTACTTGACGAGTTTATTCCGATGGGCATAGACAGCCGCTTGAGTCCGGTCGGCGACTTCTAGTTTTGATAAAATATTGGTGACATGGGTCTTTACGGTCTTTATTGTGATAAACAGTTCTTCACCAATTTCTTTATTCGTTTTGCCTTCTGCCACGAGACAGAGTATTTCCAGCTCTCTTTTCGTTAATGTTTCATGCGGGAGTGCGCTGTCATTTGAATGGCGCAGTCTGGACAAAACCTTTCCCGCCACTTTCGATTCAAGCTTAGGCTCTCCTTTGCTTGCTGCCCGGATGGCGTCGGCGATTTCTCCCGCTTTTGATGTTTTCAACAAATAGCTGAGCGCTCCCGCTTCGATGACAGGATACACTTTGTCATCGTCAATAAAGCTTGTCAGCACAATAATTTTCGGATCATCGAGCACGCCGCAAATTTGTTTTGTGGCTTCGATGCCGTCCATTCCCTCCATCACAAGATCCATCAAAATGACGTCCGGTTTCAATTGCACGGCAAGCTGTACGCCCTGGCTTCCGTCTGAGGCTTCGCCTATCACTTCAATATCCGCCTGCGCTTCTAAAAAAGCCGCAAGACCCATTCTGACCATTTCATGATCATCAATCAACAACACTCGAATCACTGTCGGTTCTCTCCTTTTTCTTCTGGGAAAATCGGGACTTTTACGTCGATTTGTGTTCCTTTCCCTTCTACTGATATGATTTCCGCGACTCCGCCGACTTCACTTGCCCGTTCCTTGATTGAATGTAAGCCGTACGAAGATGTTTTAACCTTATCCATCGTAAAACCCGCGCCATTATCAATGACCTTCAGCTGAAGCTGCCGATTTTTTGATCCGAGGCGCACTGAGACTTTAGAGGCTTTTGAATGCCTGAACACGTTAGAAAGCGCCTCTTGGACAATTCTGAATAAATGGTCTTCCACACCCTTTGAAACTCCCGTGTCCTGAATATCCCATTCTATATCCATCGGCTGCTTTGCTTGAAATTCATTTAACAGTTCGATTAAGCCTTGCTTTAATCCTTTTCCTTCTAAGGTGACCGGTCGTAAGTGGAGAAGCAGCGCCCTCATTTCATTTTGGGCCTCTCCCGCCATGTTCTCTACCATTCTGATCCGTTTGACTGTTTTATCATCCGCTTCCTTTAGATTTTCCAAAACAGCGGACGTCATCATCGAAATGGCAAAGAGCTGCTGGCTTACGGCATCATGGAGATCTCTTGCTAGCCGCTGGCGTTCTTCTGAAATAACGGATTTCTTCATTTGCACCTGCCACTCGGCCCTTTCATTTGACAATTTTTGCAAAGAAGCGACTTGCAGCTCCACCCGTTTCGCCATTTCATTCAGCTGATCAGCGGCAAGGCCGATTTCGTCTTCTCCAAGCGGCGGCACCCGATACGAGAAATTGCCGTTTTCAAACTTTAAAATTGATTCTATCAGCTTATCAATTCTCGTTTTCAAATGGTTGCCGTACATGTACCCCGATGCGAAGCCGACAGCAAGGCTGATAAGCAGCAAAATCAAAATAAACGGAATGCCGAACCAGCCGGATGATAATAACAGCACAGGATCAAGCTGATAATAAAACAGAAGAAGCCCGATTAAGGCGGCACATAAGAGCAGGCTGATCCCTGTTGTCATGCGGATTGCACGCCATTGAATATTGGCGAGTATTTTTTTCCTCATAAATATTTCACATCCACATCACCGATAAATAAGGAAATCGATATTTTGACCCGCCGTTTTGCTTGGCTGTAATCAGGTGAAGCCGCATACAGCTTTGTGCTCATGCCGCTTGTTTTCGATCCGATAAGGTCAATGTCTCCGATAAAGGCAGAAGAACTGACAGATACCTCAAGATCAGCCGGTACATAAATATCGACATTCCCGATCACTCCGCTGATGACGACGGTGCTTTCACCTTCCGGAATAATGGCTTTCGATAAATCAATTTTCACATCGCCGATAAAACCAGAAACATTTAAGTCATTCAGATCAAACGGATTTTTCATCAGTCTCAGCTCACCGATAAAAAAGCTTTTCAGTTCCGTCTGTTTATAATCGGCTTGGCCGGAGGACTCAGGCTGTTTCTCCTTTTTGTCCAAATTGATTTTCTTATCCTGGTCAAACACGGCTTTTCCTTTCACAAGCCTGTAGCCGGCATAAATTAAAAAAGCGGCGAAGGCATAGCCAAATAGGTTAAACGTAATGCTGAACAGGTTTTTCAAAAAAAGAAAAGCGGCAAAGATATACATGACAGATCCAAGCCAGTGGCGGGAATATTTTTTCAAAAAATAACCGGCAATCAGAAAAAAGAGCGGCCAAAAGAGTAAATCTCCGATGCCGATAATTTGTAAAAACATACTGATGCCAAATAGAGCAATGATAAGTCCAAGAAGCTGTTTTTTTGTCATTCTCAGCTGTTCCGCCTCCTTTCTCCTGCCAGATTGCTACCGGATTGTAACATTCCCGCTTGTCACTTTAATCTCAATCTGCTGTTTTCCGCTGCCCCGTTTTCCTGTCAGTTTGTTTTGATCAAGATTTTTATCATCAAACGAATACGATGGATTAATATTCCCGCTTGTAGTTGCGGCATTCACTGTAAAATCACCTTTTTCAGGAAGCGACATTTTAACATTGCCGCTCGCCAGCTTGAGAGATGCGGGGGAGTTGATTTCCTGAAACGAGGCATTGAGATTTCCTGATGACATCTGCACATCAAGAGATCCTGACACATTGGCCAGGCTGGCATTGCCGGATGCAGAGCGTATGCTTGCCGTTTTGGTCTCAAGCTCTGACAAAACCGTATTTCCTGAAGAGCCTTTCACTTCAAGGTCCTTGATTTTTGCATTCTTAAACGTCATATTTCCGCTCGATGACTTTGCACTCAAATCCCGGAGAGCCAAGCTTCCGTTTCCATCAAGATCTATATCGCCGCTGGATGAGCGAACGAGAATTTCATCTTTATAGGCATACGGAACCCGGACAACAAGAGAGGACTGATGAAAGAAATTCAGAAATTGAAATCCTTTTTCCTTTGCTGTCAGCCCCAGTGTTTTTCCGTTTTCCGTTACATAAAGTTTCCCAGATTTTCCTGTTATGCTTGCCGAAATGTCGTTACGCTCTTCCGCAATGACATGTACATGAATGTTTTCTGCGGAAATCGTCATGCTGTTAATCTCATGCGGCGACGCGCTCGCTGATTCTGCTTCTGTGCCTTCTAATGGAGAAAATCGTTCAGCAAGCACGTCTTTCATCATAATAGCTGCAAAAATAAAAACGCCCGCAACAATCAGCAGTTTGCCAAACATTTTTTTCATTTGTTTTTCATCCTTTTTATTCATTCATTCTATTATAAGGGAAAAGGCCTGTAATTGATACGTACATCTGGGGAAGGACTTTTTTCAAAACCCTTCCCCGCTGCACCATTATTCATTTACTGCTGATGTTTGTTCCGCTTTTTTTAATGAGAGAGAGCGCATTTTCTCAAGTTCCGCTTCAACTTCTCCTGCGAATTCAGTCCGGCTGTATTCTGTTCCCGCTTCAGCTGACTGAGAATAATTCGCGCGCACTTCCATTTCTTCTATTCGGTTTTCCATTCTCAAAAATTCACGGTACGCGCTTTCGTTGTCAATTTTGTCGAATGACGCATTCATATGCTCTTTGGCATTTGCCGCGTTAGCGCGGGCGATAAGCGCCTGCTTTTTGTCTTTCACGTCCTGAAGTCTGACTTCAAGCGTGCTGAGCTGTTCTTTCAGTTCTGCCAATTGTTGATCGGCATGCTCATAGGATGCTTTATGTTCGGCCGCCTTGCCCTCCAAGTATTTCATTTCTGTAAGCGCCTTTTTCGCCAGCTCTTCTTCGCCTGCATCAAAAGCCAGCTGTGCTTGATTTTTGCGTTTACCAGCCGTTTGGCTTGCTTCCTCATATTTTTTCTTAAATTGATGGGCAATCGTATGCTGTTTGACAATCGTTTGCTTTGCTTTTGCGATATCACTTTCCATGTCACGGACATACTGATTCAGCATAACCTTCGGATTTTCCAGCTTATCCAGACCTTCATTAACAGATGCGACAAACATATTTCTTATTCTTTTTAAAACCATTATATTTCCTCCTATTTGGTTACTTTTTTTTCAAAAATTCTTCCCATTCGGCGTCAAAATTAGATTCATAAGCTGCTGAAGCAGGCTCTGGGTCAAAGGATGCTGTACGGCTTTCGTCTGAACCGTTTTTCATCATCTTCCAGCCGAAGTAGACCATTACCGCCGCCAGAGCGATTCCGACCAAAAATGGCAATGAACTGACAAGCATCATAGCGCCGATTCCGCCGAAGATGATCCCTGTGACGGTTTTGCCTTTGGCGAATCTTTTTATTCCTGCATATAACAACAAACCGCCGATCGCGAGCGGGATAATAAAGGCAAAATTGCCTCCTCCGAAAAAGACAGAAATCCCAAATACGATTAATAGAAATCCGCCTGCTGTTTTTACGTTTATGTTCATGCTGATCCTCCTTTCGTATTCCATGTCTTTACTATAAACAAATTGCAGAAGCGGCAAAACGAGTCAGAGATTGATTTTGTCATAAGACCAGAGTCGTATTCTGTGCAGGACCCTAAACAAAAAACGCCCATGCTTTTGTATGGGCGCCTTGAAGATTTATATATGTACACTTGCTTCTCTTTCTCTTATTAAATCAGAGCGTTGGGCTTTGGCAAGCTTGGTGAACAGCAGAATTCCGATTCCCGCGAGAATTTCAATCGCGCCTCCGACCGCAATAACCTTCCCGGAACCAAAGGCATTTGCAGCATATCCGCAGGCAATAGCGCCGGCGGGAAGTGAAAGATTCGAGATCATATGGATGACCGCGTATACCTGAGGCTGATCTTCTTCATCCACGGACGTTTGGATAATGGTGTATTCCGGAACATTGATCGCGCTTACCGCAGCACCGAATGCAAATGCGGCGAGGAATACAAGCGGCAAAAACGTGTTCATTCCTGTGATAAAGAAGGCGATTCCTTCTATGATACCGGCTGTTACAAAAAGCAGCCCGTATTTATTCACTTTCACTTTCGCAAGGAGGAATCCCATTAAAAACGCACCGCCGGATGTGACTGCCTTTAAAAGAGAAAACGTGATCGGCAGACTGTTTAACTCCTCTGCCACATACACCGCGCTTAACGCCTCCCACGGTGCGGCTGCTAAGTTCATGAAGATACAATAAATCGCCAACGGATATAGAATTTGATGTTTTCTTACAAGAACAAAGCCTCTTTTTAATCTGCCAAAATATGTACCTCTTTGTGTGGCTGCCGGCAGATCCATTGTTTTTGTCTGAACCGTTTTATATTTGATAAAGAGAACTAAAAAGCCTGAAATCAGGTAAAGGATGAGGGCAAAGAGCATCGTATACGCAGGGCCGATAAAAGTCAGGATAGCTCCGCATAGCGTAAAAGCGCCGAGCCTAACAATTTGGGCGGAAGACTGCAGCAATGCATTCGCTTTTTGAATCCCCTGCTCGTTTACGATTTGCGGAATAATGGCAACGGATGCCGGGTTGTAGGCAGCGCCTGTCGCTGAATGTAAGATCATAAGTGCCATAACGAACCATAAAGGAGAAAAACCATTGAAATAACATATAGGAATTATAAGTACAACTGCCGCTCTCGTTATATCTGAAAAGTACATCCAGAATTTAAGCGTGTTTTTTTTCATAAAAGGCCCTGTGATCGGGGCTAAAAATGCTTCTGGCAAAAAGGTGACGGCGATAAGAAGGGCCGTACCGATCGCACCTTCCCCATCATAAATCAACAACCATAAAATTGAATTAAACGCAAAACTGTCTGCGGATATCTTTATCAGTCTGGAGTAAAAAAGATAGTTGAAATTTCTCTTCCAGACGCTTTCCCCATCAATGAATTTCACCATCTATCAGAGCCCCCTCGATTGCCTATATTTTACAACTGCTTACAATATCTCATTTTCCCACTTTTCAGTCAATAATTCATAAGGTTCATTTTATTGTCATAAAAGGGAGAGAATTGACAAAGGAAGAGAGACGAATATGCCACACATAGAAAAAAAGCCGGTATACCGGCTTTTTTTGAAGCTTATAATTCGGCGCTGTTTCTTTTTCCAAAAACGATGGCGCTTCTTTCATATTCCACATCGGCAATGCCGAGCCTCGCATTTGCGATTCGTGCAGCAGCGAAGAAATAGTCAGATAAACGGTTGAGATAGCGGAGGGTCACGTCATGGATGTCTTCTTTTTTCATCAGCGCAACGACCTGCCGTTCCGCTCTTCTCGTAATCGTACGCGCCGTGTGAAGGAGGGCGGACACTTTGGAGCCTCCGGGAAGGATAAACTTCTCAAGGGCGGGGGCTTCTGCTGTATAAGCGTCAATACGCGTTTCCAAAAAGGACACCGCTTCTGCCTTTAGCTTGCACTCTTTATTTTCCTTAACTGCCGCCAAGTCCCCGCCGCAATCAAACAGCTCGTGCTGAATCGTAAGAAGCTCTGCCTTTAAATCATCAAAGCCCTGATGTTCTGAAAGCTCAGCCAACGCAAGTCCGACAAAGCTGTTCAGCTCGTCAACCGTTCCATAGCTCTCCACTCTCAGACTGTCTTTATCCGCTCTTCCGCCGATCAAGCTTGTTTGCCCCTTGTCACCTGTTCTTGTATAAAGTTTCAACTCGCATTCCACCTTTTCAGCGTTTTTTTATTTCAACCTGTTTACCGCCTCTTTCACACACTCGTTTGCTCCAAAGCGGATCAACTGCATGAGCCGCTCTTCGCCGGCTGTTTTCGGTGCAAGCCCGGTTTCCTGGGAGGCCGCTATGAGTACGCCTCCATCCGCTGCTTGCTCACCAGCGCCGAGGGCTTTTCCTCTGGCTTCTCCCGCTGTCATTACAGCACGCACAAAGGCTTCGTCTGAAAGATAACCATTTATGAACATCCAAATCGTGAAATGGGACGATACGGAAATACAAACGGACAGGTCTCCATCTTCAAATGTCCGGCATATGGGCTGACCAGGCTTGTCAGCAGAAGCCATCGCGCATGTTTCCTGGAGAGTAAAGCCCTCAGCCGTCAGCAGATCGGCTAACTCTTCTTTCGTATGGGCCGGCATCTGCTTTTGTATAAATGTCCGGCTCCATGAAAAACCCGACCCAATGCCGGAAGCGGACAGCACGCGGAGCGGCGTCTCTGTTTGTAAGAGGAGGCAGTCCCGTTCCGATTTCAATAAAGATGCAAAGGGTATGATATCAGGCCTCTTAAGTACTGGCTGCTCGGGTTTTATGGCAATGAACGGTTTAGGTGATTCATGATGGACTAATGTATTTACTTCCGTATCATAAACCGTTTTGATTTTCCGTTCAGTTATGGCGTGCTCTGGTTTTCGCTTTTGGCCCGCCGTTCCTTTTTTCATAAACAATAACCAGTCACAGTACAGACTGGCCGCATTCACATCGTGAAAAATACCGACGGCAGCCAGCCCTTTTTCTCTCGTAAGCCGCTTCACTAAATCGAGCAATTCCTTTTGATACGACATATCAAGAAAATTGGTCGGTTCGTCTAACAACAAAACATCCGGCTGTTGGGCCAAGGCCTGAGCCAAGTAAACCCGCTGCTGCTCTCCCCCGCTCAGATCACGGATGGACTTCTGCGCGAATAAGGCCACCCCCGTCTGCTCCATCACTTCTTGAACAATCGCTTCATCTTTTTCGTCCATCTGTCTGAATAACCCTTTTTGAAAGGGGTATCTGCCGAACGAAACGGTTTCTTTTACGGTGAAGGTAAAGGTTTGGCTCGTTTTTTGCGGCAAAACCGCCATGATTTGCGCGAGCTCTTTCGGTTTGTACCGCGCAAGAGGCTTTCCGGCCAGATGAACGGACCCTTCCGCCGCCGGCAGAGTGCCTGCCATTGCATTTAAAAGTGTTGTTTTTCCGCTGCCATTAGGGCCAAGAATGCCGAGAAATTCGCCTTTTTCAACAGAGAAGCTTATATTCTTTATGATACGCTGGCTTCCATATCCTCCCGACAGGTTACATACTTTAATCATGCGTTTTTCCTCCGCGATGCTGGCGTAAAAGAATGAGTGCGAAGACCGGAGCCCCGGCCAAAGCTGTCATAATTCCGATAGGCAGCTCAACGGGCTCAATTAAAGTCCGTGAGACCACATCAGCAAGAACGAGAAAACCCGCGCCGATCAAAGCAGACAGCGGAAGCAAATGCCGGTGGTCAGTTCCCCAGATCAGCCTTGTAATATGCGGAATAACCAGGCCGACAAAGCCGATCGTCCCTGATACAGCGACAGCGCTCCCCGTCAGAAGGGAGCCGGCAATCAATATAATGATTTTTCTCCGCTGAACGCTGACACCGAGCATTCTGGCCTTATCCTCTCCATATGTCATGACATTCAGCTCTCTTCCATTAAGGATCAATAACACCGCTCCTGTCATAAAAAAAGGCAGGAATAAGATCACATAGCGCCAGCCCCGCATCGACACACTTCCAAGCAGCCAATGGACAATCGGAAGCAGGTCATTCCCCGTCAGAGCAATCACAAGCGAGATCAGAGCGCCCAGAAATGAGTTTGTGATGATCCCGGTCAGGATGAGAGTTGAAACGGACATGGAATCATGGATAAGCCGGCTGAAGGAGAGAACGGTTAACATGGTCGCCAATGCAGCCGCGACACTTATAACCGGCAGTGTAAAGCCGCCGATCATAGGAAGCTGCAAACCGAAAAACAATGTCATCACCGCACCGGCGGAAGCTCCTGATGAGACGCCCAATGTGTAGGGATCAGCAAGGGGATTTTTCAGAAGCCCTTGAAAAGCTGCGCCGGCTAATGAAAGAGCAGCACCGACAAGCGCTGCCAGCACGACTCTCGGCAGGCGGATGTTCATCATAATATTGGTATACATCGGATCATATGAACCTGCCGCCCCCCCCAACCCTTCATGCCAAAAAATACGAAGAATGACAGAAACGGGAATCTCTAAACTGCCGATAGAGATTCCCATCAATATACTGCCGGCCAGAAACAGCAGGCTGATCATATACGCTGCGAAGCGATTATTTTGTAAACGTGTCAGGGTAAATGCTTTCCGCAAGTTCTTCGACCCCTTCAATTAAGCGGGGGCCGGAACGTGTAACCAGATCAGGATCAACATTATAAACGTTATGATGCTTCACTGCATTTATCACATTCCAGCCATCGCGTTTTTCCACATCTGCGGCTTTTTCTCCGTCAGCTGTGACGATCGCGTCAGGGTTCAGCTTAACGATCGCTTCATCTGTCATTTGCACCCAGCCGGTTTGGCCAGATGCTGCATTTTTCGCGTGGATGACATTCAGCATTTCATTCATAAACGTGTCTTTTCCCGTGGTATAGATTTCGGGGGCAGGAGACACCTCGACAAATACCGTTTTTTCATCCTTTTCAGAAATGGTTTTCGCTTTGTCTTTAATCTCCTGCAAGTCTGACTTCATGCTGCTGATTAGTTTATCAGCCTTATCTTCAGCGCCGGTTGCTTCCCCTATCATTTCAATTGATTGGTATACCTCTTGAAACGAATGCGCGTCATTTACGGTCAAGACGGTGATACCCGCGTCTTTCAGCTGTTTCATAGCGTCCGCAGAGCTTGATATCGCCGATTCATGGGCAAGGACAAGGTCTGGCTTGAGAGAAATGACTTTCTCGACATTAACGTTCATATCTCCGACCTTTTCAACCTTCTTGACTTCTTTTGGATAGGTATCGTTTGTCGTAACGCCGATTACCTTGTCACCCAGCCCGAGGGCATATGTAATTTCTGTGTTGCTCGGCATAAGAGAGACAATTTTTTTCGGTTCTGTTTTGATGGTGACGTCTTGTTTTGAGGCATCATCAATTTTAACCGGGAACGCTTCAGAAGATCCTGGCTCCTGGTCTGCCTTGGAGCCGCTTTGGCTGTCAGCTCCGCTGCAACCCGTCATCAAAACGGCTGTCAAGACGAGCGCTGTCCATATCCCCGCGAACTTTTTCATATAACTTCCTCCTGTGGATGTATTAAAAAAGCATCTCTACGACGGTAAAGATGCAGTAAACAACAAATAAGCATTGTTTACACATCATCTGTCCTCGCAGACTACGTGTTGATCAAACAGGCAGGTATCCTGGCTTTTGGCGCAATGGCCAATTACAGTGGCGGGACCGCACCGGCTTCGACCGGTTTCCCTATTAAGCCGGCTATTTTCACGTACCGGCACCCATTTGACATTCGTATCCTTTTTTCGGAGTAATTATACTATAAGTCTGTGAGGCTTGTATACGTGATATCATTGGCTTTTCAAGCTCCTTGTATGTATGAAAGCAAAATTCTCGTAAACACTAAAATTCATCCTGTATACTAAGTACCATTATTGTGAAAAAGGAATGATTTGATGGATTTACAATTAAACAATAAGCTTGTTGTTGTAACAGGCTCGACATCCGGCATCGGCAAAGCCGCAGCGAAAAGCTTTTTGCAGGAAGGTGCGGCGGTGATCGTGAACGGGCGAAAAGAAAAAACAGCGAAGCGTGCGGCAGAAGAGCTTGCTTCATACGGAACGGTTTACGGAATCGCCGCCGATTTGTCCAATCCTGCTGAAGCAAAAGACTTCATTGAACAAGTCAATCAAATCGGCGAAGTTGATATTCTTGTCAATAACCTCGGATTTTTTGAAGTGAAGGATTTTGCAGAGGTGACGGATGAGGAGTGGCATCAATATTTTGAGGTGAATGTGATGAGCGCGGTCCGTTTGAGCCGGCATTTCCTTCCAAAGATGCTTGCTGCAAACAGCGGGCGTATCCTGAATATCGCGAGTGAAGCCGGGGTCAAACCGCTTCCGCAAATGATTCCGTATTCCATGACCAAAACAGCGTTAATCAGCTTGTCCAGAGGGATGGCTGAAATGACAAAAGGCACAAATGTGACTGTTAATTCAGTGCTTCCGGGCCCTACTTGGACAGAAGGCGTGGCCTCCTACATGGAAGGGGCAGCAAAGGCTGAAGGACAGGACACCCATACATTTGTAAAAGATTATTTTAAAGTGAATGAACCGACATCACTTATCCAGCGCTATGCGACTGCCGAAGAAGTCGCCAATACGATCGTCTTTTTGGCTTCGGATGCAGCTTCAGCAATCAACGGAACGTCCCAGCGCGTAGAGGGCGGGATTATCCGGTCCATTTAAACGATAAAAAACGCACCCTGCTCGGGGTGCGTTTTTCACTTATAGTGTACCTGAGAATGGCGCCGGAACATATCCGCCAGTTGTAAGCCGGACGGAAAACAGGCCGCCCGCATGAGGCTGGTTGTATCTTTCGGTTTCCGTCATCTGCTCTGTCGCCGTCGTAATATAGAGGGTTTTTAAATCTTCACCGCCGAACGCGCAGCATGTCACATATTTGGCGGGAACCATGATCGAATCAATCCACTTTTTTTGGAACGGATCAATTTTAGCGACCCTGCCCCCGCCAAACAATGCAACCCAAAGCATACCATCACGGTCGATCGTCATCCCATCCGGCGAGCCGTCAGATTCTTGGAAGCGATAAACTGTTTCCGGATTTGACACATCACCGCTGGCAGGATCGTATTGATAACAAACAATCTCCTGTGTCGGTGTGTCAATATAATACATTAGTTCACGTTTTCGGTCCCAATCCAGTCCGTTTGATGTTGATACATTGTCTTTAATCTTTACAAGCCCGCCGTCTGCCTCCAAACGGTAAAACGAAGCTGCTTCCTGTTTTCCTTCCATGCTTGTCGTTCCTGCCCACAGCCTTCCTGACGGATCACATTTTCCATCATTAAAACGAAGGCTTTTGTCCATATCTTCCGGCTGCTTGATCGGAGTGAGTTTATTCTCTCGAAGGTGATAAAGGTAAAAACCGTCTTTCATTGTCATGATCAGCTCATTACTTGAATACTTAGCAAGTGATGTTACAAAAGATTTGAATGATACAGTATGATTTTCTTTATCTGCGGGATCGAACACATGGAGCCGGCTTCCCAAAATATCCACCCAATACAAGCACTTTTTCTCCTCGTCCCATAATGGGCCTTCTCCAATTACAGCCCTTGTGTCAGCTTCTAAAACAGCTTCCATTATAAAAAACACCTCTCTGCTGGTTTGTTGTGCTATTGTTATTCCCTGCAAAGAGGCGCCTGAAACAGATCCCTGCTTTACTCTTTTTGGAACAAGAGCGTGATGACAGTGCCGATCCTCATTCTGCTGTTCACATGAATGGTTCCGTTATGAAGATGCACCAGCTCCTTGGCAATCGCGAGACCCAGCCCGGTTCCGGCTGTTGAATCTTTTGTATTCGTTCCTCTGTAATAACGGTTAAACAAGTTGGTAATGGTCTCTTCGTCCATCCCTTTGCCATTATCCTTTACTTTCAATGAGAGATGTTCCTTAGAATCCTCCAATATCACTTGAATCGCCGTCCCTTTATCATTATGCTTCACCGCATTTGCAAGAAGGTTCTCTAAAATACGCCGAAACCAGCCTTCATCAATCGGAAAACGGATATTCTGCTCCCCTGAAACAAATGAGACATCATAACCTTCTGAAAACGGATTTTTCTTAAAATCCTCAATGACATTTTGGAAGAATGGAACCACATTGATCAACTGTCTATTCATCGGCAGAGCGGCATTTTTCAGACGGTAGGTTAAATTTAAATCCTCGATCAGCTTTGACATGTATTCTGATTTTTCCCTGACGACATGCCCGATTTCTTTTACCTCTTCAGCCGACCAGTCGTATTGTTTTGATTCGAGCATCATACTGTAGCCGTAAATTGTGCTGAGCGGTGTTTTTAAATCGTGAGAGAGGCCCGCAATCCATTCTTCTCTTGTGGTCTGAATTTTTTCCCTGTTTTTCTTGTCTCTTTTCAAAGTTTCTGTCAGCTGGTCCATTGATTCGAAAATCTCCCCAAAGAAACGGTACGGCTGTTTTGTTTTGCCCTTTTTATTTTTGCTGACAGGCCGCCCTTTTCGGTTTCTTGGTTCTTCCAGCCGTCCTTTTGATAGATTCACAAGCCATTTGATCGTGTGCAGGATCGGCAGGCCGAATCTGAAGGAATAATAAATCGTCATTAAACAAAGCATGAACACCAATGCACCCATAATGAGGAACAGGGCTTTCAGCGCAAATTTTAAAAATGACTTATTAAATTCGTGATCGGGAATGTAAACAGGATTCGGTACAGAAGCTACCATCCATCTTGATTCGTCAATTCTCTTAAATGAGATTTCCCGCTTGTAATTCCAGGGCGCGGAGTTGTATTTCAACAGTTCCAGCTCATTCAGGCTGTCCCTTTCACTTTTTGTGCTGTTTAAGCTGTCAATGAGCTTGCCGTCATCATTCAAGAGATAGACAGCCCCTTTTTCCTGCTTGATGCAGTCTTTCGTGCTGTCTTTATAGTCCTTGAGCGAATCGATCGGTTTTTCCTGATTTTCTATATAGGTCAGCAGCTGTTCACTTTCTGATTTCCAGCCAAATAAAATGAGATACGTATCGTCCTCAATCGTGACCGTCCAGTAATTCAGCTTGTAGTTCCCAAATTTCCTGTTTTCATATATGGATAAGAGCTCTTTTTTGCTGTAACTGCTTGGAACGTCTTTAGGCACGCGGTAGGCGTAATCCGTTTTTTCATCATCATTGATAATCTGCAGCCAGCCCCGCTGCTTTTTCACCGACTTTTTCAGGAAATCATCTACATCCCATGAACCGTCTGACGTTTTATCCAGCCATGACTCGAAGGTATCAGGCGTCGCTTTCGTAAGTCCCGAATTGGATTCCGCTTCGCTGAAACGCCAATCCAAATAAAAAAAGGAAGACACGGCCATCACTGTTACAAGAAGAAGAATAAGCAGCATTTGTCCGAAAAAATGCAGCAGAAATTTCCCTCTCATTCTCATGATTGTTTGCCGTTTTCTTCCGGATTCGGAATGAATCGGTAGCCAAGACCGCGGACTGTCACAATGTATTCCGGATCACTGGCGTCGCGTTCTATTTTTTCTCTCAGCTTGCGGACATGGACCATGACCGTATTGTTATCTCCATATGAAGGATAGCCCCATACTTTTTCATAGATTTGATCCTTTGACAACACGACATTGGGATGGTCGCAAAAATACTGGAGAAGCTGCAAAAGCTGGGCGGAGCAGCTGACGACTTTCCCGCCTACAATTAACTCGGCAAATTGAGGGTAAAATGTAAAATGCTCATATGAATACGGCGTGCTTGAGCGCCCGTCTTCCTGTTTATACGTCCGTTTCAATTGCGCCCTGATCCGCGCCACTAATTCAAGCGGATTAAAGGGTTTTGTAATATAATCATCGGCTCCTGAGGCAAAGCCTGACAGCTTATCCGTGTCGGAGGTCTTGGCTGTCAGGAAGAAAATCGGCGCGTCGGAATACTCACGGATCGCGGCGCATGCCTCAAAACCGGACATTCCATCCATCATGACGTCCAGCACCAGAAGGTCTATTTTTTCCTTCTTGACGATTGGGATGGCTTCTTCGGCGCTTCCCGCTGTCATCACGTTTTGAAATCCTTCTTTATCGAGAACGCGTTTGACCATATCTACAATGGCATTCTCATCATCTACGATCAAAATTGAAGCTTTTTCCACTTCCCACTTTCCTCTCTTTCTGTCTTTTTTTCATCATATCATTATATGGTGGAGAATTGGAAAGAAAAACGAGAACCGCGAATCAGCCAAGTTTTTCCGAAAATGAGAAAAAATCAGTTGAAATCAGTTTTCTTCCATATATTCTATAATAAATTCCCAAAACCCCGGGACCTCCTGACAAAGCAGCATGTCCGCTTTTTCAAATATTTTGATTTTCAGCTCCTGTTCCAAATCTTCTCTTTCCTGAAAGGATGTATTCCTCAATTTCTTTTTAATCATCGGTGAAAATCCTGCGATCAGTCTTTCTATTTCTTCTGCATCTGTTTTGTTGTTATGGTTCTCATGCAACCGGCTCACAGCTTATTTCTCCTCCTTTTCTAGCGCCGCCATCTGTTTTCTGATATTCTCCAGCCCTTTCTTATGAATATTCGAGATGTTTTGGCGGGATTCTCCCAATGAGTCGGCGATTTCTTGCATGGCAGCCCCATGAACATAAATTTTCGTTAATACGCTTTTTTGTTTTTCAGTCAGCCCCTGAATGGCCTGATAAAGATTTTGATCTTGAATATGCTGGCCTAAATCCTCTTCAAGATTCAAAAATTCCTCATAGGCATCATTTCCCCCTTGTACAGGCAGCCGCTCCCCAGCCTCAGGATGGTCGACAGTCAGCGGATAACGGTTTTGATTTTTTCGAATGCGTTTGTCAAAGTCGATCGAAAAGATGCGGATCATAGAATTCATATATTTGATAATACGAATTTCTTTGTAAAATTGCTTGAACTTTGCGTCGAGCGATTCCGCATCCTTCTCATTGGGATTTTCCATTACATTTTTAAACAAGCGATAATGCTGTGGATTGCTCAAAAAATGCTTTACAATGGGGTGTTTCATGATTTCCTTACATTTTGACCGTAGTAGAATTTGATAGTCCATAAAACCGCCTCCTATTTAAATTAAATGAAAGAAAGCAAAAAAAAGTAAACTACTACTATCAGCCTAAGAGCATCACCCGCTGAAAATTTTTAATAGAGTTTACGATTTCAATTGTTTTTTTCACTTATATAAATGACTGCATAAAAAGCAGGGAGGTGTTTAAAAATGGATCAGGTTTTTGCAGAAGAGGCTGTGAGGCAGATCGGCAATGTCGGCTTTCCGGCATTGATCGCCATCTATCTCCTCACCCGTTTTGAGAAGAAATTCGATCAGCTTCTAGAATTGATGACAGACCTGAAAGAACAACAATTTAAAAAATAATGATTCATCAGGTTGACGTACCGTCCGTTTTTTTCACTTAACATAACAGAGGGAAAACGAAGGGCCTTTCACATTCTCTTTGTAACGACAAATATCAAATCACATTTGAGAGGAGAACAAAACATGAAAAACGAAAAAAACATCCCGCAGCCAATCAGAGGAGAAAAAGGGGCAACAGTAAAAATTCCGCGCAACATAGAGCGTGACCGCCAAAATCCGGATATGCTTGTACCGCCGGAAACGGATCACGGAACAGTTGAAAACCTGAAATTCTCTTTCTCAGATACACATAACCGTTTAGAAAAAGGCGGTTATGCGCGTGAAGTAACAGTTCGGGAACTTCCGGTCTCCGATAACATCGCTTCTGTTAATATGCGGCTGAAGCCGGGGGCCATTCGTGAACTTCACTGGCATAAAGAAGCTGAGTGGGCTTATGTCATCTATGGATCAGCCCGTATTACGCTTGTTGATGAAAAAGGCCGCAGCTTTATTGATGATGTGGGCGAAGGAGATTTATGGTACTTCCCATCAGGCCTGCCGCATTCTATTCAAGCATTGGATGAAGGCTGCGAGTTTTTGTTAGTATTCGATAACGGCGGGTTCTCTGAGAACAGTACATTCCAGCTGACAGATTGGCTCGCGCACACACCGCAAGATGTAGTGGCAGCGAATTTCGGCCTTACGGAAAAGAATATTGCCAACCTTCCGTCTAAAGAAAAATATATTTTTGAGACAGCCTTACCCGGCTCCCTTGAGAATGACCAGGTTGAAGGTCCGAATGGCGAGGTTCCTCACCCATTCAGCTACCGCCTTCTTGAGCAGGAACCGATTACAACTGATGGAGGAAAAGTGTGGATTGCCGATTCTTCAAACTTTACAGTTTCTAAAACCATTGCCTCTGCCCTTGTTGAAGTAGAGCCGGGCGGAATGCGGGAAATGCATTGGCACCCAAACACAGACGAATGGCAGTATTTCATCTCAGGCCAGGCAAAAATGACGGTATTCGCTTCAGACGGTCATGCCAGAACCTTTAACTATCAAGCAGGCGATGTCGGTTATGTTCCTTTCGCCATGGGACATTACGTGCAAAATACAGGGGACGAGCCTTTGGTCTTTTTAGAAATTTTCAAAGATGATCATTATGCAGATGTTTCTTTAAACCAATGGCTTGCCATGCTGCCTGAGACATTTGTTCAGAATCATGTCAATTTAGGAAAAGAGTTTACAGATGCGCTCCAAAAAGAGAAGCATCCGGTTATCAAAATAGACCAAAACAAATAAAGGGTCACAAGAGCCTGAAGCTTGCAGAGAAATCAGCAGCGTTTCTCTGCAAGTTTTTTCTGTTGGAGAGGGGGAAACCAATGATGAAACTGACACATTTCATCCAATATGCAGTGGCGGCGGCCGCTGTATTTACAGGCTATTTTTTAGGTATTTTTATTGTCTTTCATCTGACCGATGCAAATTATGAATCGATCTTTTATGTGCTTCTGTTTGCCGCCATATTTTTGGGCCTCAGCCTATGCGTTGAGCCATTTGAGCTCTTAATGATACATAGCTTCAAAAGCTTCAAACTGAATAAAAACCATTTGTTTTTTTTAGCCGGCTGTGTTCAGGTGTTATTTTTATGGATGACCGTCTACACAGCAGATGAATTCATTAAGGGGATCTGGCTGTCCACAACAGAGGAGTTTATCATCGCCGGGGTGTTTTTTGCTTTTGATGCATGCTTTTACAAAAAGAAAGCTTTTGCGTGAATGGGGGCTTCAAGTAAAAAAAGACCTTCGGGGACGAAGGTCTTTTCATTATTTTTACAAACAATCGCTTCTAAGACATGTCACTTTCCTATTCATACCGGAGTGCGTCTACAGGCTGAAGCTTTGAGGCCTTGATAGACGGCAGCAGTCCGAATATGATGCCGACCGCCATCGAGAAAATGAGCGCGCCGGCCACGGCAGGAACTGAAACGATAAAAGGCATTGGGTAAAATACCGTTATCAGTTTGGCAATGCCGCATCCAGCAAGAACGCCGAGAATTCCGCCAAGGCTGGTCAGCACTACCGCTTCGGTTAAAAATTGAAATAAAATGACACGGCGTTTCGCTCCGAGGGCTTTTTTAATGCCGATTTCACGCGTGCGTTCTGTCACAGAAACAAGCATAATATTCATCACGCCGATGCCGCCGACCAATAGAGAGATGCTGGCGATGCCGCCAAGCAATAGAGCAAAGGCCTGATTGAAAGATTCCATTTCCTCTGCAATCTCCTGTAAATTTGTCACGCTGTATTCCGCTTTTTCCAATTCAGCTTCCGGCAGGCTTGCATTAAGCAAATCGGCAGCCATCATACCGGCTTCTTGAATATGGTCAGATGAATCAGCCTGTACGGCAATCTGCGTCGGAGCGTCAAAACCTTCAATGAGCGGCCATACTCCTTTAGGAAGATAAAAAATCGGATTTCCGTACTCCCCGTAATACATGCTTTCGTCCTGCTTTTTTTCAGTAAAGATTGCGGCGACGCGGAATGGCATACCGTTAATCTCCACTTTTTTATTAATCGCGTCTCCGTCGGGAAACAGCTCGTCTCTTGCATCTTCATTGATCATGACAACCTGATGCTTGCTCCCAAGCTCCTTGTCAGTCAGTGCTTTTCCTTCTGTGACACGGATCGGAAACATATTGAAATAGTCCTGATCCACACCATAAACCTGCGGGTAAGCGGAATTCGTTAAATGAAAGGCTGTGACGCCTTCTGCCAAGTGATACAATGAAACTCCTTTTACCATCGGATCTGATGTAATAGACTCAATGGTTTCATCAGATATCGGGGGAGCCGTTGTATAAGAAAGCTCATGAAAGCCTTCCTCTTCTCCTCCGTTCTGCTGATACACCACATTAATCGAGTTGTTTCCCATCCCGATCATGCTTTGCTTGAGCTGCTCACTTTGCCCTTTAATCATAGAAACTATCGCGATAATCGCCGCGATTCCGATAATGACCCCAAGCATCGTTAAAATTGACCGCAGTTTATGTGAGAGAATGGATTGAAAGGAGATACGTATATTTTCAAGCATGGTTCACATCCCCTTTCTCATCTAAAACAAGCTCTCCGTCCCTGATAAAAACCGTTCTGTCCGCTTTTCTGGCAACATCCGGATCATGTGTGATCATAATAATCGTTGTGCCTTCTTCGTTTAATTGTGAAAATAAGGACAGAATTTGCTCGCTCGATTTGGTATCAAGCGCTCCGGTCGGTTCATCCGCCAAGATAAAACGCGGCTGATTGACAAGAGCCCTGGCAATGGCCACACGCTGCTTTTGACCGCCTGACAGCTTCGTCGGCTTATAAGCTACTCTGTCTTTTAAACCGACCTTTTCCAGCGCGTCATACGCTCTTTGTCTTCTTTCTTTTTTCTTTATCTTGTTATAAATCATAGGAAGTTCGACATTTTGCAGCGCCGTCAGCCGAGGCAGAAGATGGAATGTCTGAAATACAAAACCGATTGATTGGTTGCGGATGTCGGCTAAGGCACCATCTTTTCCCCTCAGCACATCCATCTGTTCAAGCTTATAGCTGCCGGATGTCGGCCTGTCCAAACAGCCTAAGATATTCATTAAAGTTGATTTTCCCGAACCAGAAGGTCCCATGATCGCGATAAATTCCCCGGCTTCGACTGTCAGATTAATATTTTTTAAGATCGGGACCTCTTCTTTTCCCAGCTTGTACGATTTATAAATATTATTCAGTGTCAGCATCGACTGTAACCTGCTCCCCTTCCTTAATTGGAAGATCCGGGTAGATCACATAATCTTCCGGTGTCAGGCCGCTCTTAATTTCAACCATGTCATTCTCGTCCGGCTCCTTTATTTCCACGGTTTGTTTCACAGCCTTCTGCTCTTCATCAGTCTTCCAGACATACGGCTCGCCGTCGTCCTGCACGATCATATCGGAAGGGAGCTTAACGCTGTCTGAATTCGTGTCGTCTCCGAGTACATCAATGTTGACATGGTAGCCGACCTCAAGCCCCTTATGACTGTCAAGCAATATCGTAAATGGATAGTTTGAAGACTGAGGATTCATTTCCTCTTCGCCATAGCTTTCCGCCTGTCCGTCCTCTTCAGTGCCTGCCGGGAGTTTGCCAATGTCAGTGATTTTGCCTGTCCATTCGCCTTCCCCGCCTGTTTTCAGCGTAATTTTTACTTTGCTGCCTTTTTTGATCGTGTCCATTAACAGCTCGTTGACTTGGCTTTTAACGAGATAGGCGCCTGTAGACACTATTTGAATATACGGCCCTGATGCCTGATCGCCGCTCGCTCCGTCAGCTATGTCCTGATTAACGGTTTGCACGATTCCGTCATGTTTACTCGTGATGACGTTTGATCCTTTGCTTTTTGTCAGATTCGCCAGCTCTTTTTGATGCTGCTTCAGTTCAAGATTGCTTGTCTTCAGATCAAATCTTGCTTGATCAAGCTCATCTTCCAACTGTGATTTTTCTTCTTTATCAGCTTTTTTTAATTTTTTCTCTGTATCGGCAATTGTTTTTTCTAAACGGTTAATTTGGAGATTGGCCATTTCTATGTCCAGATTGCTTTGCTCGACCTCGTCTGAATTGTCCGCTGTGTCATATTCAAACAGCTTGTCACCTTTTTTTACTTTGTCGCCTTCTTTTACATATGTTTTTTTAATGCTGCCTTTCTCTGAATCTATGTATACTTTCTGCTGTTTTTCCGGTTCAACTTTTCCAGAAAACGAATTAGCCGAAGCCGTTTCTTCACCCATGAACATGGAAACTGATTGAGCGTACGGTTCTTCAGCCCCTCCCACTGATTTTGCATGTGTAAAGAAGTAAACCGCTCCGAAGCCGACACCCGCCAGCACCAACACACCCGCAAATATCAGACTGAATATCAGCCATTTTTTCTTTTTGGACACTCTTATCTCCTCTTTCCGTTCACTCTGTAATATTTTTGAAACATTCTAACCAATATTATCTATTATTTCTATATAGCTTGCAATCTTTTTCTAAAAATCGTATTTTTCTGCATGAAAATACAAAAATCCCGGTCATGGACCGGGATTTTCTTTATACATGTTCAATCACTTTATCATGTTGGATCAAATCATACGTCAAACAAATCGGTTTGTTCGTGCGCGGGTCATTCACAATTTCCGCGTCTATCTGAAACACCTGTTTCAAAACGTCCGGGGTCATAACCTCTTCTGCCGTTCCTTCCTTTATGACCTTTCCTTTTTTAAGGGCAATCATATAGTGGGAAAAGCGCGCGGCATGGTTGAGATCATGAATGACCATTAAGATCGTCCGGCCCTGCTGTTTGTTCAGCTTTTCAAGAAGCTGCAAGATCTCCAGCTGATGGGCGAGATCCAAATATGTCGTAGGTTCGTCAAGCAAAAGCAGTTCGGTTCCTTGGGCAAGCGCCATGGCGATCCACACGCGCTGGCGCTGCCCGCCTGACAGAGCTTCAATCGGCCGCTCATGATATTCAGCCATTCCCGTCTCCTCAAGCGCCTGCTTGATAATGCGGCGGTCTTCGGCTTGTATTCGCCCAAATCCTGATTGGTGCGGAAATCTTCCGTATGAAACCAATTCATATACGGTTAAACCGCTCGGCGCTTCCGGTGTCTGCGGAAGAATCGCCATATCCTTCGCTATATCCTTTGTCGACATCTGATGTATGCCGTTCCCGTTTAAATAAACAGCACCTGTTTTTGAACGCAGGATTCTCGACATCGTTTTTAATATGGTTGACTTGCCGCAGCCGTTCGGGCCGATCAAGGTGGTAATTTTCCCTTTAGGAATTGATATATTCAAATCTTCTACAATCAGCCGGTCGCCATAACCGATTCCGAGCTGTTTTGTTGATAGTGAATCCATCTCTTAATATCCCCCTCCTCTAATTCGTTTTCATCAGCAAATAAATAAAATACGGAGCGCCCAATATAGAAATAACAAGCCCGACCGGAATTTCCGAAGGAGCTAATACATTTCTCGCCAATGTGTCAGCGAAAAGAAACAGCAGTGCGCCGATAAGGGCGGAAACCGGGATGAGCGTCTGATGGCGCGGGCCGGTAAGCCGTCTGGCCACATGCGGCGCAATCAGCCCGAGAAATGCAATGCCGCCGGCAGCCGCAACACATGAACCTGCAAGCGCCACCGCCGCCACAAGCAGGGTGCGCCGTTCCTTTTCCACCGCTGTTCCCAGACCTGTCGCCAATTGATCGCCTAAATGTAAAATGTTCAAGTACCGGGCTTTATATAAAGTAAAGGGTAAGAGAATGAATATCCATGGCAAGACAGCCCAAATCATTTTCCAATTCGCCCCCCAAATAGAGCCGGAAATCCAAATGGTTGCCTGCATGAAATCTTGCGGGTCCATTTTAAGCTGAAAAATAAGCAGAATCGCATTAAAACCCGCATTCACTCCAATTCCGACTAAAATCAGCCGAATCGGAGTCACGCCTTTCTTCCATGCCAAAGCGTAGATGAGAAAAGCGGCGAGAAGTGAACCGGCCAGCGCACTGAACGGTAAAATCAGCGTGCCTAAAAAGCTTAAATCTGCCGTTGACCCTTGAAAAAAGTAAATAAAGAGAACAACGGCAAGCGCGGCGCCCGCATTAATGCCAAGAATGCCGGGGTCCGCCAAATCATTTTGGGACACACTTTGCAAAATGGCTCCAGACACCGCTATCCCGGCGCCGACAAGCAAGGAAAGAATAATCCTTGGCAGTCTGAATTCAAACAGCACGAGCCCGTCACGGGCAGTGCCTTGTCCAAAAAATACTTGCAGCGTTTCCAGAGGGGCTATCCTGATTACACCCAGATTCAGACTGATAAAAAAGATCACTAATATAAGAATGAACGTAACCGCCATGACAATAAACGGCTTTTTCGTTTTGTTTTCCATTACAGCCCTCTCCTTTCACGTCGTGCCAAATAAAAGAAAAAGGGAACTCCGATGAGCGCTGTCAGCGCCCCGACCGGTGTTTCAAAAGGAGCATTTACAAGTCTCGCGGCAATATCTCCATACACTAGCAAAATTGCCGCCAGGACAGCCGAGCAGGGAATGATCCATCGATAATCAACACCGACCAAAAACCGTGTGACATGGGGAATGATAAGTCCGATAAACGCAATGGTCCCGGAAATAGAAACAGCCGCCCCCGTCAAGAGTACGACGACAAGCATTCCAATCAGCTTCACCGCTGAAGTATATTGTCCAAGCCCTTTCGCAAGATCCTCACCGAGGCTTAATACCGTGACGGAACGGGCAATGATTAAGGCGAACGTCAGCCCGACAGCCCCCGCAATGAGCAGCAGCTGAACACCCTGCCATTTAACTCCCGCTACCCCTCCTGCATACCAAAAACTTATATCCTGAGCCACATCAAAGCGAATCGCAAGCGCTGTTGAAATACCAGTGAAAAAATAGGTGACAGCCGTACCGGCGAGCGCAAGCTTTACAGGCGTCAGCCCGCCCTTGGAAAACATGCCTATGCCAAATACCGTGGAAGCCCCCAAACCGGCTCCCGCAAAGGACCAAATGATGAGGCCCATCGCTGAAATACCGGGAAAAAAGGCGAACGCGATTGAAACCGCAAAGGCAGAACCTGATGTAACGCCCATGATTGAAGGCTCCGCCAAGGGGTTTCTTGTCATCCCTTGCATAATGGCGCCGGATACAGCCAAAAAAGCGCCAACCAGCACGGCCGCAGCCGTCCTTGGCAGCCTTAGTTCCTGTATGATCTGATGAGACGTGTTGTCAGGCTGAAAATGAAAGACCGCGTCCCACACTGTTCCCAAGTGTATATTTGCTGCGCCGACTGATATTGATAAAGCGGCGCCGAACAATAAAAGAAGAATTCCCGCTATTAATAGAAGGAACGCCCCAAACGGCCGGGACTTCCACTCGATTTCTTCTGAGGAATCATGCGTGCTTATAGTCTGTTTATTTTTTATTACACCCAACGTCCGTTCTTCCTTTCTTATTCATGATAATGAGAATTATTATCAATAACTGTATCAGTATATCATTTTTTTCTTCATAGGTAATAGAGTCTTTTCTATATGAAATAATGAATTTCAAAAAAATCGTGCTTATCGGCATAAGCGGTGGTATAATCACGTTGATAATGATTCTCTTTATCATTCAAAAAAACGTACGAAAGAAGGAATACGTTATGGCCTATACATGCAAAAAAATCGGAGCTGCGTTTTTTGCTCTGTTTCTTATTACGGCTTTGGCAGCCTGCGCAAATGTATCAGACAGTAAAGGTTCCTCATCTTCCAGCTCTAAAAAGGAAGAAACCATTACATACAAAGCAGAAAACGGAAATATTAAGATTCCGAAACATCCAAAAAGGGTTGTCGTAATGGCGGACGGCTATTATGGCTATTTTAAAACACTTGGCATTAATGTGGTCGGAGCTCCTGAAAATGTCTTCAAAAACCCGTATTACAAAGGGAAAACCGACGGTGTAACAAACATTGGCGACGGAACCTCAGTTGAAAAAGTCGTCGATTTAGACCCTGACTTGATTATCGTATGGACTACACAAGGCGCCGACATCGAAAAGCTTGAAAAAATCGCGCCGACTGTCGCGCTCAAATATGATTCACTAGACAATAAAGAACGTCTGAAAGATTTCGCCAAGATGACCGGCACTGAAGATAAGGCGGATAAGTGGCTCGCGAAATGGGATAAAAAAGTTGCAGCGGCAAAAACAAAGGTACAAAAGGCAGTTGGCGATAAAACCGTGTCCATTATGCAAGCGAACGGAAAAGCGATCTATGTATTCGGTGATAAATTCGGCCGAGGCGGCAGCATTGTTTACGATGAGCTTGGGCTGAACGCCACAAAGCTGACAAAAGAAAAAGCGATTGATGAAGGCCCCGGCTATACCAGTATTTCTTTAGAAAAAATACCTGACTTTGCAGGAGAATATATTTTTATGGGCCCATGGCAATCAGGCGGGGATGACGGCGGCGTGTTTGACAGCGCGCTTTGGAAGAACCTTGACGCCGTCAAAAAAGATCATGTCTACAAAATTGATCCGATCGGTTTTTATTTTTCTGATCCGATTTCATTAGAAGGACAGTTGGCATTTATTACAGAAAGCTTAACGAAATAACACAGCAGGGCCGCGGTTCACGCGGCCCTTTTCTTTTGAATGGAGCGAAACATTTTTGAATTACATAACCTATTTTATATCCCAATTTATGTTTATCAGCACACTCATTGCTGTCAGTTATTTCGGCGGTCCGTATTTGAGGGGTCCGTTTACTAACGTTCAAATAAAAGCAATTATACTGGCTGCTTTTATCATGGTGCTTATGTTCAGCCTGATGAATCGGTTAAATAAGCGTTGCAGGCCGATTCGTTTCGTGAATAAGATTTTTATTACGTTAGCGGCCATTATGGCGGCTTCCCTTTTGATAGGATTATTAACAAGAGAGATCGTTTTTTAATCATCAAAAAGACGCCTGACACGAATGTCAGGCGTCTTTTATTATACTTATTTTTCCTGCTTGAATTTCTTAGAAACAAACGGATAAATCACGAGACCGACAAAGAATAGTCCGATTCCGAGAATAAATGTGGTTAAATCCGCTGTTCCGGTCACAATAACAAACAGGGAATACACGCAAGCAAGAAGCGCAATAACTCCGTCTCTCACTCTGGAGCCCTTCAGCTCATTATACGTTTCGCCTTTCCATACGAGCTTAAAGCTGTAGATCGCCGAAACGAGGTACGGAATTAAGTACGCCAAAGTGGCCGCTGTTGTTAAAAAGGTAAATGCGTCGCTGATCGTCCGTGATATGACGGAAAAAATAAAGACCTGTGACATGACATTTGTGATAATCAAAGCATTTACCGGGCTTCCCTTTTTATTTGTTTTAGCAAAAAACGCCGGGAAGTCGCCTGCTTTTGCCGCTTGGTACGGCACCTCTGAGCCGAGCAAAATCCAGCCGAGCATCGTACCGAACAAGCAAAGGATCGCAAGCAGCGCCATAATGACGCTTCCCGCGTTTCCGACGATCGCGTAAAGTACATCGACAAACGGTTTTTCTGACCCGACGAGCTTCTCATGCGGAAGCACACCCATCGTAATCATCGTCACAATAATATAAATGCCCAGTGCAATAAGCAATCCGGTAATTGTCGCCCGCTTTACATCCCGCTGCGAGGATGCGCGGCCTGACAGAATGACGGCAGATTCAATGCCGACAAAGGCCCATAAAGTAGATATGGCCGCGTTATGAACCTGGCCGCCAAGCCCGATGCTTGTGCCGTTCTCGCCTTGAATCGGAAAATAAAAGTGACCAAACAACGCCGTTTGAAACACGAATAATCCTGCAACAATAAAAAAGACAAATCCTAAAACTTTTGAAAACGTCGTGATAAAATTCAGTTTGCTTGCTCCGTTTATGCTTGATACAAGAATCGCATGTGTTCCCCAAAGAAGTACCGTGCACACGCCAAACGTCAAAATCTGCCCGAGGGTAACCTCCTGGCTGCCCAGCGCAAACAGCACGCGTTTATCCACTAAAATCGGGAAGAAAGATGTTAAATAACCGGCAAGGCTCGTAATGATCGCCACATTGCTGATCCAGCTTGCCACCCAGTAACCCCACACCATTGTGAATCCGGCGGCATTGCCTTTCTTTCGGTCCTGAAACAGCGCTCTCGCATAGCTTTGCGGTCCTGCTTTCAGCTCAGGCTTGCGAATCGATAAGTGTCCGAAGACGAGAGCGATCATAAGAACGCCGGCTCCCGTTAACAGCCACGCTGATATCGCACCGAGCGGACTCGCAATTTCCGCGAGCGTGCTTGGCAAAGAAAAGATGCCTGATCCGACCATATTTCCAACGACAAACGCCGTTAATAACCAAAAACCCCATTTTTTTGTCTGTTCCATTCCAGTACCTCCAACATTCTTGTAAATACGGACAGAACCCGAGATCATTTTAAAATACAAAAAAAGCCTGAACAAAAGTCCATGCTTAAAGAAACACACACCCTTGATCTCCGGATAGCCCTCCGCGAAAAAGCACGCGGCAGTCCTGCACTTATTCAGATACAGTCCCAGCATGAAGAAGGATCGGCTTTCTTCACACTTCGGCGCTGATGCCTTTTACACATGTTTAACAGCTCCCTGTCAGCCTGGCATGTGTGACTTATCATCCGCGCAACCTCTACCTCACTGAGAAAGAGTGAGGATTTATATATTCATTTACTCAAGAAGGTTATCAGAGAAAGGAAGATCTGTCAAAGGGAACAGATGGAAAAAACGGATAGAGCCAAGCCCTATCCGCTTTTTGATTATCGGTTGTTTTTCTTTTTTTGTACCGCTTCTTGAAGCGGATCATCTTTAAGGGCAGAACCGGCATCGTCAAGCGCGCCTTGGATGACGTTTTTTTCTTTGTCGTCACGTTTGCCTTTATCTTTATTAAAGAAAGCCAAAAGTATCACCTCTTTAAGAAAAATGGGTACACTTTTAATGTGGCTTTTTTCTTAAATAATATACAAATTGTCTTGCATTTACAGCATCGTCTGTTCCTTCATTCTGTTGAAAAAAACAAGGAACTGTTCCAATTCTTCAGCTGAAAAGTCCTTAAACAATTGACTGTATGTCACTTGAAATTGGTCATTTAATTTTTGATAAATCTCCATCCCTTTATCAGTCATAGATAAACGGACAACACGGCGGTCCCCTTGATCCCGTTCCCGTTTAATATATTGCCCTTCGATTAAACGGTTTATCGCTATCGTTGCCGCTCCTGAAGTTAAATCAAGCCGCTTTCGCAGTTCAGAAACGGTCGATGCTTCCCCTTTATCGAGCAGACTTAACATATACATTTGAGTGGGCGTAATCGTCCGCTCTGTCTGAAACAGTTTTTTTCTTACTGCCCGATTCACTTCAAATTGTGTATGAATGATGTCTTTCATAATGCCTTGTTTACCTTTATCCATGTCTTAGCACCTTTGTTGTGTCGTATCTTTACCATAAAGCAATTATAGGGTGATTTTTTCCATTGAAGCAAATGATATGCTTTTGTCGTGACAAAGTTCTGTTGCTCAAACAGGCATTCTCTTGATATATTTGTAATTCAGAGATTTTTGGCAAAAGATAAAAAGGAGAAGCGAGAAATGACAGGGAAAACACACATCATGGGAGGCATCGCTTCTTGTACGGCTATTGCTTATTATTACGGTTATGATCCTGTTCTTATGGCAGCCTCCGGAGCATTTGGGGCATTGGTGCCGGACATATGCCATACAAGAAGCAAAATCGGGAGAAGATTTCCTTTATTATCAAAGATCATCAGCTCAGTATTCGGGCACCGCACGTTTACACACAGCCTGCTGTTTATGCTGATTATGTTTTTTATCATCACTACATATATTCCGAACCAAAGTATTCAGGCCGGGTTAATGGTCGGAATGGCGAGCCACCTGCTGCTTGATGCGTGGACGGTTAACGGCATTAAGCTGTTGTTTCCGTCAACCATCCGCATTCGGCTTCCCTTTTATATGAGAACAGGCAGCTTTTCAGAGCAGCTTGTATTAGCGGGCTTGACGATTATTTCGTGCTATTACTTCTATGAGCTGTTCCACGGGCACATGGGAGCCGCTTTTTCATTGCCTGGCGCAACTTTTTTTAGTAGCTTTACATAAGGACACTTATTTTCGTGCCAATGCTTGAACGTGAGGAGCCATACATATGAAAGGAACCTTTTTTAAAAATCAGTGGTTTTTATGTTTATCCGTCTTGTTTATGTGGATAAAAACCTATTTGATTTATAAGCTTGGCTTTGATTTGCAGATTGACTCCTTTTTGCAGGAGATCATTTTGCTGATGAACCCGCTCAGCTTTATACTCCCATTGTTTGGGCTCGGCTTGCTGCTGAAAGGGAACAAACAGCGGCTCTTTTTGCTCATTGCCAATTTGGTCCTAACAATTATTTTAATATCAAATACCATCTTTTATGGGTTTTATATTGATTTCATCACCATACCGGTTCTTTTCCAAGCCAGCAATATGGGAGATATGGGCAGCAGTGTGAAAGAGCTGTTCAATCCATTGTTTATCGCCCTGCTCTTGGATTTGGCGGTGCTGGCGTGGCTTGCAAGAACCCATAAAGGACCAGCCGAAAAAACCGCGTCCGGGACGATCAAAAAGTATTACGCGGTTTCGGCCGGAATGATTCTGTTCAATCTGGCTCTTGCAGAAGCCGAACAGCCGAAGCTATTGACCCATTCCTTTGACAGGGAAGTGCTTGTGAAAAGCATCGGGCTGTTTCAATTTCATGTGTATGACACGATTTCACAGACGGTAAATGTCAGCGCGAAAGCATTTGCTGATGAAGACAGTCTGTCAACGATTGAAAATTACACGAAAGCAGATTACAGCAAACCTGACAAAAACAAATTCGGGCTGGCGAAAGGCCGCAATGTCATTTTTGTGACGCTCGAATCAACACAAAGCTTTGTTTTACATGAAAAAGTAAATGGAAAAGAAATTACCCCTTTCCTCAATAGCCTGGTCGAGAAAAGCTACAACTTTGATCATTTTTACCAGCAAACCGAGCAGGGCAAGACGTCGGATTCAGAATTTATTGTCGGCAACTCATTGTACCCTTCTTTAAGCGGGGCAGTTTTTTTCACGAAAAGCGATAATACGTTCCAAACCATGTACAAATCATTAAAACAGCACCATTATTATACTTCCGTCTTTCACGCTAACCATAAGAGATTTTGGAACAGAGATGTGATGTACAAATCATTTGGAATTGACCGTTTTTTTGACGTGGATGAATTTACAGTCGCGCCTGAGACATCAACCAATTGGGGATTGAAGGACAAGGAATTTTTAGAGCAATCCGCAAGTAAATTAAAAAACCTGCCGCAGCCCTATTACAGCAATTTCATTACATTGACCAATCATTTTCCGTTTGAAATTGATGACAAGGACAAATTGATTGACGAGTATGATTCAAGCAGCGACTTGTTAAACCGTTATGTGACGACAGTCCGTTATGAGGATGAGGCGTTAAAGCATTTTATCAGCAAGCTGAAAAAAGAAGGTCAGTATGAAAATTCAATGATCGTGTTTATGGGTGACCACTACGGAATTTCTGAAGCACATAACAAGGCGCTTGGCGAGTTTTTAGGGAAAGATGAGATCACACCGTACGATACGGTACAGCTGCAGCGTGTTCCTTTCATTATTCACATTCCCGGCGTGACGGATCAACAGCCTGAAACCGTCTCTGATGTAGGGGGACAGATTGATGTCAGACCGACGCTTCTGCACCTCCTTGGCATTGAAACCAAAGGAGACATTCAGTTCGGAAATGATCTATTCTCAAATGACAGAACGCCATTCGCCGTGTTGAGAAACGGCAGCTTTATCACAAATGATTATATTTATACAAAAAACACGTGCTACCGCCAGAAAACCGGAGAACCTGCTGAAGACCAAAACGAATGTAAGCCCTTTGGCGAAAAAGCAAATCAAGAGCTGTCGCTTTCAGATAAAATTTTAAACGGCGACCTGCTGCGGTTTTATGAGCAATAAGAAAAATCCCTCTTTTGACAAAGGGGGATTTTTTAGGTTTCATATACTATTCTGCCGCTCATTTTCGTATCATATCCGTTTAGTTGTGAAAGATGCGATTTATATTCTTTTGAACTCAGGATGTCTGTTACAGTGTCGAGCAGCTTTTGATTTTTTTTCAGGATGACGATGTCGTACTGTTCCTCGATAAGCGGTATAAAGTCGGCGTTCCCCATATGGGCGGCATGCTGTGCGCCTATGCCCACATCCGCCTGCCCCCTTGAGACTTGAGAGGCAACCGAAAAATGATCAGTCACAATATCGTTGTATCCCTTTACGCCAGACGGCTTTATACCAAGCACGCCAAGCTGTTCATCAAGCAGCACTCTTGCGCCTGAGCCCTTTTCCCTGTTGACGATCCGGATATCGGTTCTTTTCAGGTCTTCCCAGCCTTGAATGTTTTGCGGATTTCCCTTTTGAACATATATCCCTGCCTGGCGAATGACGGCATTGATCAAGCAGAATGGTTCGCCTGACAGAATGCGTTTCACATAAGGAATATTGTATTGCCCGGTTTCCGCATCGTATAAATGCAAGCTGACAATATCACATTGTCCCCGATACATTTCGATGAGGCTGTTTAAGCTCCCGCTGTATTTGCGAAGCGGCGTCTCTTTAATGGCCTTCTCCAAATGTTTGCTGAGCAAATCCATGGACACATCCTGCCCGCTGATAATGACCGTTTCTTTCTCGCCCGATTGCAGTGTATCTGACGTTTTTTGTTCTTCATGACGGGGCGCCTGTTGCGGCATCCTCATTTTTGATTTATACAGCTTCAAATCTTCTTCATCAACCCGCATTTGCCTTCCGACCCGATAAGCGGGGATCATGCCTTTTTTTATCAGATCATATACGGTAAGCTTTGAAACCTTCAGCAGGCCCGCGACTTCTTCGATTGTATAGGAAGAGACTTCGCTCATCGTTATCACACTCCACTGTTATTATACCTTTTTACATGTTTGAAAAAAACCACATAAGAAGACCTCAATACGTTATAATTAATGATAATTAGATATATATAATGATAAGGAGTGCAGTTATGAGAAGAAAGAATTTGATCTTAACAGCAACAGCCATGACCGTCTGTTTACTTGCCGCAGGTTGTTCATCCAATCAAACGTCAAAGGATGCCGACAAAGACGTCACCTTGACTATTTCAGCGGCTGCCAGTGCTCAGGATGCGTTAGAGGAAATCCAAAACAATTATGAAAAGACACACTCAAACATTACCATTCAAGACAATTACGGCTCTTCAGGGGCCTTGCAAAAACAAATTTCCCAAGGCGCAGAAGCCGACTTATTCTTCTCGGCGGCTGAGGATAAATTTCAAAAGCTTGTAGACGACGGTGATATCGCCAAAAAGGACAGCACGGACCTAGTCGGGAACGAAATCGTTCTTGTTGTGCCCAAAAATGGCGATTCTCCTGTGAAGCATTTCGATGATCTCACAAAGTCAGACACAGAAAAAATCGCCCTCGGAACACCTGAATCCGTTCCCGCTGGAGCCTACGCGAAGGAGTCACTGACAAAGCTGTCATTATGGGATAAAGTAAAAGACAAAATCGTATACGGAAAAGATGTACGGCAAGTGCTCTCCTATGTGGAGACCGGAAATGTCGACGCGGGCATTGTCTATAAAACAGATGCGCTCGTCTCCAAAAAAGCGGAGATTGCCGATGAAGCAGATGCCGACACTCACAGCCCGATTGTCTATCCGCTGGGCATTGTAAAAGATACAAAGCATCGGAAAGAAGCAAAGGAATTTTACGACTATTTGCAAACGGATGAAGCGATGAAAGTGTTTGAGAAATATGGATTTACTGCCGAATAATATCACAGCTTCCGAGTTTTTCACGCCTGTTCTTCTGTCGTTTCAGGTCGCCGCGGCGGCAGGGTTCGCCGTTATCATTCTTGGCACACTGGCAGGCGCATGGATGGCAAGGGTGCGTTTTTTCGGCAAAACCGTCGTCGAAACAATCTTTATGCTGCCGCTTGTTCTTCCGCCAACAGTCGTCGGTTTTATTTTGATTGTGATCTTCGGAAAACACAGCATAGCAGGACAAGCGATAGAATGGCTGTTTGACCGTCCCGTTATTTTCACATGGTGGGCCGCAGTCATCGCTTCGGCAATTGTCGCCTTTCCGCTTATGTACCAATCAGCGAAAACCGGCTTTGCTGACATCGACCCTGACATTCAAGGCGCCGCAAAAATAGACGGAGCCGGCAGGTGGCAGGTCTTCATGTACATTTCCGTTCCGCTTGCATTTAAATCACTGCTGTCCGGGAGCATTCTCAGTCTGGCCCGGGCACTTGGTGAATTCGGCGCCACGCTGATGTTTGCCGGAAACATTCCCGGTGTCACCCAAACTTTGCCGACTGCGATTTACGTAGCCATGGACTCAGGCAGCAACGCTCTCGCCTGGGCTTGGGTCATCTGCATTATCGTCATTTCTTTCATTATGTTATTTTTGATTCAATTAAAAAAATCAGCTTAAATTGTCATAAAGACCAGGGCCGTACCATTGCTCCGGTCTTTTTCTGTTTTTGCTTGACCCTCCCGTTACGTGATCATCTATCTTATATGTAACTTCAAAAAAGGGGTGTAATCATGACAGAATTTTATCCAATGCCTTTGTTTGTCAAATTGTCAGTAAGTGATATAGAACGTTCGCTTAGCTGGTATAAAGCTGTGCTTCACTTTGAATCGGTTTTTGAATTGACGGGTAATGACGGGAAAAAAGTGATGGCACATATTCGCGGCAAAAAGTATCAAGACATCTTATTGGAATCTGCACAAATGAATACAGACATCAATGGAAAAGGAGTTAAGTTAAACGTGATGGCAGATAATGTCGATTCGTTTTTTGAGAAAGCAAAAAGCGCAGAAGCTAAAATTACAGAAGGCCCTATTGACCGCCCATGGAACGCACGCGAGCTTGTGTTACAAGACCCTGACGGATATCTCATCACACTTTCCATGCAAATCGATAAGAATAAAACGATGGATGAAGTAACAGACCAAATCAACAATTAGTTTGTATTGAACTAAAAAATCCCCTGCCTGCCGGCGGGGATTTTTGTTGCTTAGAAAAGAAGCTCGTCCGGATTCGGTCCGACACGTTCATCTTTATTCAGCGCATTGATCTTTTCAATATCTTCTTGAGATAGTTCAAAATCAAAGATATCTGCATTTTCTATAATGCGGTGTTCCTTAATTGATTTTGGAATTGTAATGACGTCTTGTTGTAAATCCCAGCGTAAAATAACTTGGGCAACAGACTTATTATGTTTCTCAGCAATTTGTTTCAGCACTTCATTGTCTAACAGCTGGCCCTGCATAAGCGGAGACCACGCTTCAACCTGAATGCCTTGCTTTTTGCAATACTCTCTTAGTTCAACCTGTGTAAGACACGGGTGGAATTCAACCTGGTTCACCATCGGTTTGATTTCCGCATCTTTAAGCAGTTCTTCCAAATGATGAACTTGGAAGTTGCTTACGCCGATCGCGCGGACCTTGCCGTCTTTGTACAGCTTTTCCAGTGCGCGCCAAGTATCTTTATATTTATCCTTGCCAGGCCAATGGATCAAATATAAATCCAAGTAATCAAGTTCTAACCTTTCAAGGCTTTTTTCAAAAGCAGCAAGTGTCGTTTCATATCCTTGATCTTCGTTCCACACTTTAGATGTGATGAACAGCTCGTCTCTGGCAACGCCGGATTCTTTAATGCCCGCTCCGACACCTTCTTCGTTTTTGTAAATAGCAGCCGTATCAATACTGCGGTATCCGTTTTTGATTGCCGCTTTTACGGACTCCGTCGCTTCACTTCCGTTTTCCACTTTGAAAACACCAAGACCAAATCGCGGCATTTCCACTCCATTATGCAACTTTACAGTATCCTTTAAACTTGCAACCACTTTGAACAACCACCTTTTCTCTCGAATTCTAATTATCCCCTGTATTATCTCATATTCTTACCAACGGAAACCAATAATAAGCTTTGCTGCTTTGGGCTGCCTAAAAAATAGATTTTCCCTTGAATGAAGCAAACCGGTAACCTTCTTCTAATGCAATAGCACTACGGAGGAAACAGCCACTTTTGCTTTCATGCAAAAAAATGGCGTATCCCCTCCTTTTTTCATAATATAAACGTACATTTTCTAGTAAAAGGTTATTAGGCCAGCAATAAATCTACTAATATTTTCTTATTTTTATAGAAATATGAATATAAAACAGCATAAGGGGTAAATGCAAACTGTACCCAAAACTTTTAAAGGAGGAAACACATGAAACGTTCTCGTGTCCCTATGACCCTTATGCTTGGTGCCGCTTTGTCACTCGCTCCTATGTCTTTTGCTTCTGCTGAGGAAAACCCCGCGCCTAAGGCTTCACAACAATCGACGGCCGGTACAACGGCTGCCGAAGTCGGTTTAAATGTGAATGTTGATGTATTAGGAATCGCCAACCAAATTGCTGACTCCATTAAATCAGCTCAGAACCGGGACGGATTTGTGAAAAACTTAATGGAATCCTCTTTCTATGCGTCAGGCCAAAAGTATAATGTCATGGTTTTTAATCTAAGCCAAGAATATGAGGATCACTTTAATGGCGTCAAATTTTACGGATCAGCTGTTTATGACGGCATTACTTACGGAATCTGGGTATTTGAAGACGGAAGCTTCACTAACAAAGGGGACGGCGGCTGGATTAACTGGGCCTTCCGAGGCTGGTTTGACCGGAATGACAATACTGTCGAATTCCATCGTCCTTAACATACACAAAAAAAGCTGGCGGTTAAGACTCATCGGTCTTATCCGCCAGCTTTTTTTGTGTAAAAATTAATCTCCGCCCTCCAGCATCGCAGCTTCCACATCATTGATATACTGACGGAGCTGATGGGTGATATCGCGGGAAATTTCCCGTTCCTCAAAGAGTGTTTGGATTTCATTTCGTATGGCCTGCACAGCCTTCAATTTCACTTCAAGCTTTTGATTTTCGAAATGGGAATTCGATTTCTGCTCATGATGGCCCTGTTCCAATCTGAAAATCAAGTGATTGTAAAACGCGATCACAGAGTACGTCACTTCTTTATTTTCATCTGTCGTATGTTTTTTCAGGTTTTCTATTGCTGCTTTAGCTGTTTTCACTCTGGTTGACCGGATCAAGCCCTCTTCATTCAGAATCGACATTTCCGGTTTTTTAAGCTGTCCGAAAAAGATCCAATACAGAAGGCGTTTCAGCTTTGTTTTTGATAAACCAACCTTAAACGGATTGGCATAAAGCATTTCTAATTCATTGAATCTCTCCTGAAGGCTGTTCGCCGTTTCTTCAGGGATCTCTCCGCGGTCAAGCAGCCGCATCAGTTCTGCTTGTTCAGCCTTCACTCCGTAAGCGCGGAGTTTGCGTTCATATTTTTTCACACGGCTTTTGGTCGTGTATTGCTGAAAACGAAGATTTTTCATTTTCTCATTGTATTCGGCAATGACCGCTAAGGACGCTGTTTTGTTTGTATCGTTCAAGTCTTCTTTTATCGTATGAATGGCTGTTTTAATCAGCTTGCGTCTCGCTGTCATCAGCTTTTCATTCTCCTCTTTCACGTTCTCCTCTTCTTTATCAGACAGCATAGGCAGCACGATACTTGCAATGACAAGTGTGCACAAAATGACGCCGGCCGCTAAAAAGATAATTAAGTTTCGCTCAGGAAACGACGTACCGTCCGCCAGAAAGTAAGGAATCGAAAACGAACCCGCAAGCGTAACCGCTCCCCGTACGCCTGAAATAGAGATTAATAACGTTGAACGAAGGCCCGGTTTATAAATATTTTGGTCTTTATTAAAGAACCACTTGCCGTTCCAGAAGAACAGAACCCAAAGAAACCTGAGAAGCATCAATGTAAAGGTGATGACAAGAATATAACCGATCACCATCATATTATTAAATGCCGTATCGTTAAAGATAACAGATATAACATCAGGAATCTGCGTTCCAAGGATAACAAAGACCAGTCCGTTTAAAATAAATAGAATAATACTCCATGTACTTGATGATACAATTTGCAGTTTCACCATTGAAGATTCCAGACGGTCTTGTTCCACCGCATGGGTAATTCCGCCTGCCACGACTGCTAAAATGCCGGAAACACCGATTTCTTCAGCTGCCAGATAAATGACAAAGGGAGTCAAGATCTGAATCAGCATATGCATGGTGACGTCCTGCATCCCGAGACGGCGAAGGAAAAGCCGAAAGCGTATGATCAAAAAGGAGATGATCACACCGCTCAATAAACCACCGGCAGCGATGAGCACAAAGCTGAAGGCAGCTTCCGCTAATGAAAAAGTTCCCGTAACGGCTGCCGCAATCGCAAATTTAAAGGCGACAAGTCCCGATGCATCATTCATCAGCCCTTCTCCTTCAAGCAGGCGGAGAATTCCTTTTGGCATCTTTACTCTGCTTGATAAAGCACTTACCGCCACCACATCTGTAGGCGACAGAATGGCCGCAAGCCCAAATGCGGCAGGAAGCGGAATGCTCGGAATCATCCAATTAATCGTATACCCTCCGACAATTACGGTAGCGAACACGAGGCCGAGAGCCAGAAGTAAGATCGGCGCTCTTAAATTCCAAAGCTCCGCCCGCGGCGTTCTCTTTCCGTCGTTGAATAACAGCGGTGCGATAAACAGGACAAAAAATAATTCCGGATTTAAATCAAAATGGAGCCCCCGCGGATATGCAGCTGCTAAGATTCCAAGCGCCACCTGAATTAACGGCACCGGAATAAAAGGGATAAACCGATTCACGATATTTGAGATCGCAATAATGGTTAGTAGAACAAGGACAACTAAAAATATTTCCAAATGCACGACCTCCTCAATCTCTGCATGTTTAAAACATTCATTACAAATGATGGTTTTCCTGTGTCTTGATGTGCTTTGCAGGAGAAGATGAAGGCTTTGTTTTTCATCATAATTCCATGGATATGAGTTTCGTCCACACTAGTCTCTCTATATATGTTACCCTTTTTTGCAGAAAATTTCTCATATTATGCTTACTGGGAACTTTTTTGCCTTTAGTAAAAAAATCCTTTTGTTCGTCTGCCTTTACCCTTTTCCTTATTAGAATGGCCTGATTCTGTCTTTTAAATGATAAAAAAAGAGACAGGCGCCCATCCTGTCTCTGATACACTTTATTCATGATGAAAATTCGTTCCGTCTGTCGTTGCTTTGATGACACCGGCGCGGATGACAAAGTCACCAAAGTGCTCCCCTTCATTCCGTTCTTTCGCGTAGCGGGAAAGAAGCACATTCAGTTCGCTTAAAATCTCTTCTTCACCGATATTTTCGCGGTACATTTTGCTTAGGCGGCTGCCGTCAAAGGCCGCGCCCAGATACATGTTGTATTTGCCCGGCGCTTTCCCGATAAACCCAATTTCGCCGAGTGCATGGCGCGCACAGCCGTTCGGGCACCCTGTCATACGAATCGTGATTTCTTCATCACGAAGGCCGTTTTCATTCACAATGTCTTCTATTTTATCAATAAGAACCGGCAAATATCTTTCCGCTTCCGCCATCGCCAGTCCGCATGTCGGCAGTGCGACACACGCCATAGAGCTGCGGCGTAATGCTGAATGCTGTCTTCCGTCTGTCAGCCCGTACTTTTCAATCAGGCTGCTGATGGCATCCTTATTCTGGCTTGTGACATTTGAAATAATCAAGTTTTGATTTGATGTCAGCCGGAATTCGCCGGTATGGACTTTTGCAATTTCACGTAATCCCGTCATGAGTTTGTAATCATCATAATCGGTAATACGGCCGCCTTCAACAAAGAGCGTAAAATGCCACTTGCCTTCTACACCTTTTACCCAGCCGTAGCGGTCGCCGTTATGGTCGAAATGAAAAGCCTTTGCTTCCGCCAAGCTCCATCCGAGCCGGTTTTCCAGCTCCGCTTTGACCGTTTCCACTCCAAGACGGTCAACTGTATACTTAAATCTCGCGTTTTTTCGGACGGAACGGTTTCCGTAATCACGCTGAATCGTAATCACTTTCTCCGCTACATCATACATTTGCTCAGGTTTGCAGAATCCGATGACCTTCGCCAGCTGCGGGTATGTCGCTTGGTCACCATGCGTCATACCCATGCCCCCGCCGATTGCCACGTTAAAACCGATAAGCTTGCCTTCCTCCACAATCGCAATGAAGCCGAGGTCTTGTGAGAAAACATCAACATCATTGGATGGAGGAACAGCGATACCGATTTTAAATTTCCGCGGCAAGTAAAGAGGCCCGTACATCGGCTCGACTTCTTCGGTTTCCGGAGTCCCGGCCACTCTTTCCTCATCCAGCCAAATCTCATGATATGCCCTAGTGCGCGGCAGAAGATCATCGCTCAGCTTTTTGGACCATTCATACACTTCTGTATGGATCTCAGACTGATATGGATTTGAAGCGCACATGACGTTACGGTTCACGTCGCCGCAAGCCGCAATCGTATCTAACAAGGCCGCATTAATCTCTTGAATTGTTTTTTTCATGTTCCATTTTAAAATGCCGTGCATTTGAAATGTCTCACGGGTTGTAAGCTTTAAGGTATTATTGCCGTATTTCTGGGACAGGTCGTCCATGACAAGCCATTGAGCCGGCGTCGAAACACCGCCCGGCATACGGACACGCAGCATGAACTGATACGCCGGTTCAAGCTTTTGCTTTTGCCGTTCATTGCGGAGATCCCGGTCATCCTGCAAATAGCTTCCGTGGTGCTTCATCAAGCGGTTGTCGTCATCTGGGATTCCGGCGCTGATCCGGTCGAGCATCACTTCTTTGAGTGTGCCGCGCAAATAGTCGCTTTTTTCTTTAATGTCCTCAACATCACTCGGAGAGCCTTCCGGTGCTTTTAAAATGTTGTTCACCATGTTGAAAAAACTCCTTTCAAACCAAAATCAGTATACGTCACGCTGGTAACGTTTTTGCTGCTGCATATCCGCTAAGTATTCTTCCGCTTTTTCGCGGCTCATGCCGCCTTCTTTTTCGATAATATCAATCAGAGCCTGATGCACGTCATGCGCCATGTGCTTCTCATCTCCGCAAATGTAAACAGCCGCTCCTTCTTGAATCCACGCGAACATTTCTTTGCTGTGTTCAAGCATGCGGTGCTGCACATATACTTTTTCGTCTGTATCACGAGAGAACGCAACATCCATTTTCGTCAGCACGCCGTCCTTCAGCCACTTTTGCCATTCCGTCTGGTAAAGGAAATCCGTTACGAAATGCTGATCGCCGAAAAACATCCATGATTTCCCTTCCGCTCCCGCTTCTTCGCGCTCCTGCATAAAAGAACGGAACGGCGCAATGCCTGTCCCCGGGCCAACCATAATGATCGGTGTTTCAGGGTTATCCGGCAGTTTAAAATTCTGGTTATGCTGAATGTAGATCGGCAATGTATCTCCCGGCTGAAGACGTTCCGCGCATAAAATCGAGCAAACGCCTTTTCTTTCACGGCCGTGTGCATCATACCGGACAGCGCCGATTGTCAGATGCACTTCATCCGGATTCGCTGATAAGCTGCTCGCAATTGAATAAAGGCGGGCCGGCATTTTCCGGAGAATTGCGATAAATTCTTGCGCCGATACGCCCCACGGACCGAAATCGCGAACCAGATCGAGCACATCACGCCCTTCAAGATACGCCTTTGCTTTTTCTTCATTGCCCGGCGATAACAGTTTACGCAAATCCTCGTCAGCAGAAAGTTGCGCTGCCTGCTGAAGAAGCGGTTTGGTTAAAACGGTAATTTCAAAGTGAGAAATAAGCGCTTCTTTGAGCGGACGAACGTCTCCTTGTTTATTGACCGTCACCACTTCTTCCGGGTCCCAGTTCATTTCCTCCAAAAGCATATCGACAAGAGCCGGATCATTTTCCGGATAAACGCCGAGGCTGTCCCCCGGTTCATATGTGAGGCCTGATCCTTCAAGTGACAGCTCAAGATGGCGTGTTTCTTTATTTGAACCGCGTCCGTTCAAATTAATATTCTCGAGCACTTCTGCCCTGAACGGATTTGTTCGGGAATATGCCGGCTCACCTGATTGAGGCGCCGCTGCCGGAGTTGGCTCAGCAATACCGCTTTGCGCTTCGCTCAAGCCGCCAAGGACCTCTTCAACCCATTCTGCCGCAGGCTCATCATAATCAAGATCGCAGTCAACACGCGGAGAAAGCCGTGTTCCGCCGAGTTCTTCCAAACGGGCATCAAATTCTTTTCCCGTTTGGCAGAAAAACTCATAGGAGCTGTCTCCAAGCGCCAATACAGAAAAACGGAGATCATCAAGCTTCGGCGCCCGTCTGCTATGAAGAAACTCATGGAATGACAACGCATTATCCGGCGGGTCGCCCTCTCCATGTGTACTCACCACAATAAGAAGATTTTTTATTTTCTTTAAATTGTTCGGCTTAAAATCGCTCATGGACGAAACGTTTACTTGATAGCCGCGGCCTTCAAGCGTCTTGCCCGTATTTTCCGCAAGCCCCTGCGCGTTGCCCGTCTGTGATCCGTAAAGAATGGTCACTTCTTTTGAAATCGTCTGCGCCGTATCCCCGGCAGGAAGCGCCGCCGGCGCTTCCGCTGTTCCTTGGACAGAACCAGACTGGGCTGCGGCAAGATAACCGCTCAGCCAGATTTTTTGAGATTCGGTCAAGGTCGGCAGAAGACGGTTAAGGAGCTCTGCCTGCTCCTGATTAAACGGACTGTTCATTACCTGAAGTTGCAACGATATCCACCTCACAAAGAATATTAACTCATCGTACGTCATTTTTTTAAATAGTTGGTCTTTTTAAAAAAAAGCTTCTTATTGAACTTTACCGGAAGATGAGAATTAAGTAAAATAGATAAACATGATGATAACGATTAAGATTACTAATGATAGACTGGAAATAATTTTGTTCCTTTGAATGAATTGTTTCCAGTACACTTCTTCAATAAGCCGGGCTTGAAATGCTATTAAAAGACTCAGAATATCCTCACAAAAAAAGAGAAGGTTCCCCTTCTCTCTCGGCATTTATATTACTGTAATGTTCCAGGCACTCTTTTATTTGCCCTCATACAAATGAGATGGAACAGCCTGCAAAAACGGACTTGCTTCACCTAGATAAAATATCGTTACAGCATGCATAGCGCGCGTGCAAGCAGTATATAACAGCCTGCGGTCGTACTCGGTTTTGTATTGTTCGCCTGATGCATTATAGACAATCACCGCGTCAAATTCGATTCCTTTTGCCAAATAAACCGGAATCAAACAGACTCCCTTTTGGAACGTTTGATTTTCTTTATCGATCAGCCGGATGTCCGTATACTTGCTGATCTCATTGTAAGCCTGTCTGCATTCCTGAACAGTTTTGCAAATAACCGCGATGGTTTCGTGCCCATTTTTCTTGAAGTGCTGTATGGTGTCTTTGATCTTTGCGTGCAGTTCTGCCCGTCCTTCCGTCTTTTGAATGAGGGGCTTTTCTCCATTTCGGTTAAAAGGTTCAATTTCCGCGCCGTCGACGAGCAGCCCTTTTGTAAACTCAACGATCTGCCTTGTTGATCTGTAGGTTCTCATTAAACGGATATATTCTGCAGCATTTTCTTCAAAACAGGCATCCATACGCTGAGCGCCGTTCATTGCATGCGCGTAGATGGACTGATTGATGTCGCCAAGAATGGTCATTCTTGCGGCGGGAAACAAGCTTCGCAAATACGAAAGCTGAAACGCCGAATAATCTTGAGCTTCGTCGATAAACAGGTGTTTGATCTGTGTATTTTGTTTCCTGCCTTCAATACTATCCTGCATATATAGAAAAGGCGCCGCATCTTCATAATGCAGCAAGCGCTGCGCAAAACTCGCGCGAGTCAGCTTGCCAATCGCTCCCCACTGCCCAGTTGCGGCATTATCGCCCCAATCAGAAAACATCTGGAGATACAATTGTTTTACATCAATAAAAGCAAGCTGTTTAATCGCATGTTTAATCGGTTTGAACGCCTTCTTTACGATCATGGCCGCCAGCAGCTGCTGCTCTCTTTGATGATCGTTAAAGGTATGCTCGCTGAATTGCTCACGGGTTTGAAGCTTTTTATAGGCTTCTAAAAACTCTTCCTTGTCGAGAAGCTCGATATCTTGAATAACCCAGTCTTTACGCCGTTCCCTCTTTTCCATCTTGCCGATTTCCAACAGCAGCCATTCCGCGGTCAGCTCCATACGGTTCGGGATGGAAATGCTTTGTTCCAGCGAATAAAAATAGGTTCGTATTTGCTCTTTTGTGATCAGCTTTTCTTTCCGGAAAACAACATTTTTGAATAAAATCCCTTCGGAAGAAAGCCAGTTGACATAACGGTCAATCAATCCTTGAAAAGCCAAGTCCGATTTAAACTGAATACCGGCCAGCCTTGTGGCAGCGGTTTTCTCTTTTGTTTCTGACAGACAATATTCCAACTGCTCAAAAGGGCTTTCACATTGAAACTTCCTCCCAAGCCGATGCTCGATATACTCCTGAAACGTTGTCTGTTCCATGTTATCTTCTCCAAGCTCAGGCAGCACGGCGGACACATAGCTGTTAAACAAAAAGTTTGGGGAAAACAGCACAATTTGCCGGGCATCAATCACCCCGCGCCACCGATAGAGCAAATAGGCAACTCGCTGAAGCGCCGCGGATGTTTTTCCGCTTCCCGCAGCTCCCTGAACGATTAAATATTTGCTTGTTTCATTACGGATAATCTGATTTTGCTCTTTTTGAATTGTAGACACGATGTTTTTCATTTGGGTGTTCGAATGGCTGCTTAACACTTCTTGCAGCATCTCATCCCCGATTGTCATATCTGTGTTAAACATTGCCTTAAGCGTGCCGTTTTTAATGATAAACTGGCGCTTCAGCACAATCTCTCCTTCTATCGTTTCACCCGGCACCTCGTACTCAGCTTTTCCTGGGGAATAATTATAGTAGAGACTTGAAATCGGCGCCCTCCAATCGTAGACGAGAAAGCGTTCCTCATTCTCATCCATACATGAGGTAAGGCCAATGTATACTTGTTCCGGTTTCTGATCTCCTTGTTCAATAAAATCAACCCGCCCGAAATAAGGAGATGCCCTTAATTTTTTTATATTTTGAATCTGCCGATATATGTGCCGATGGCTCCGTTCCCTTTCAGACAGAATTTCAGCCTGCTGCTTGATGCTGGAAAACGTTTCGGCAGCTTCATGAGCGTCATCCATGTTAACGGTGACGTCCTCCCAGAAGTTTTTTCTGATGCCGATAATATCATGCTTTAACCCGCCGGCTGATGTTTCGAGCTTCTTTTGTTTTTTGTCCAGCTCTGTCAGTATAGCTTCGACTCTTGACTGCTCCTGTTCCCATTCCTTTTTCTCTTTTTCCATGAACGGCACCTCCGGAAAGTATTTGACAAGCGAAGACAAAATACGGTATAATTAAATTGGATATAAATTTAATATATACAAAAAAATACTAAATACAGTTTATCTTAACATATCTGCCCACCTGAGTTCAAGGTTTGGGTTATTTATAATGAAAAAAACCGATTCCTATTGGATATCGGTTTTTTTGTATATTAGTTATTCACATAAAAGGAACGGTTTGGCAGCTTCCATTTAAACATATATGAACAGACGCGGCATGCCACCAGCATAATGAACAGCACGTATAGCCCGACCGAGTTTCCCATCCAGCCAAGACCGACAATTAAACCGCCCAGCGCCGCCCAAACGGCATAAATTTCTGCTTTCAGCACCATCGGCTTTCTTCCGGCAAGTAAATCGCGAACAATTCCGCCCCCGCTTCCCGTCAGTACAGCCGCGACAATGACCGCACTAAGCGGATGCCCCATTTTAACGGCATACAGCGCGCCCTGAATCGTGAAGGCAGCGAGGCCGATCGCATCTGATAAATTTCCCCATTTGTTCCAATGCTTCAGCAACAGTTTCGGGAACAAGAAAACAATCGTAATCGACGCTAAAGCGATTTGAAAGAATGCGCCCTGTTCCCATAAAGCCGAAACGGGCACTCCAATCAGCACATTGCGAATCGCGCCCCCTCCGAACGCTGTGACAATTCCCAATATATAAACTCCTAAAATATCATACTCTTCTTCCATCGCAACAATCGCGCCGCTGACCGCAAACGCAATGATACCAATTACACTGAGCAGTTCCCAAGCCATTCCTCTGACTCCCTTTATTTTTATGAAATTTTCTGACGACCTCTAGATTTTATAATCGCTTCGCTCTAAAATCAACCTCATTTACACAGAAAAAAAGATAAATTTAGAAAGATCAGATAATAATGCTGAAGCAGCCGGGACCATAGCTTATTTTTCGGCATCATTCCATTTTATAAACAGTCACATTGCCCTCTGGAAACTAAAAAAAGCCAGAACAATTTTCCTGTTTTTAACTATAGAAGAAGGTATTTCATTATGTGCAGTGAATACATCTACTGTAAAAAAAAGGAGGAATCATGGATGAAGATGCGTTCAATTGCTTTTTCAGTTTTGCTTACAGCGGGTATTATTCCGGGTCTGACATCTGCGGGAAATCTTGAGGCCGGCCACGATCATCACCATCATGCGGAGAAGGCGAAAACAACCTATGCGGATTCGCTTCCGAAGGCAAAAGATTTTAAAGATTATAACGGAAAGGTTCAAATCGAACAAACAGTCGACACAAAGATTCTGGACGAAAACGGCAAGCAGGTCGGCAAAAAACGGTATAAAGCAAATGTTAGGGAAGACAAAGCTTCAACTAAAGCAGGCACCGGAAGCCAAAAGGTGAGCGTACTCGCTGTAGCGGATGCTGAATACCGCGCAAAGTACAGTGACTGGCAGACAAGAATTGTCCAAATTATCGAACAGGCCGATGTGGCTTTTAACCGGGATCATGACATTGATTTTGTCGTGCAGGCTGTCCAGCCGTGGACTTCTTCCGGCTCAAACAGCTCTCAAATTCTCTCTAATCTCCAAAACAGCTTCAGATACCAAAACTATAAATTTGTTGCCGGTTTTACTGCAAAATCAAGTTTTGACGCAGGCGGCATTGCTTACGTATACAACGGAAAGCCAAGCGGTCCGGCATTCAGCGTCAACCTTGATCAAGGAACAGCGAATACGGCAAAAGCGGCCCAGCATGAGTTCTCCCATAACTTCGGACTTTCTCATGACGCACAAGGAAGCGGCATCCGCTGCATTATGAACTATGATTATTCTTATACCGTCGATACGTGGGACAGTGCCCACAACAGGCAGATTACAACAAACAAAGCTTGGTACCGTTAAAAAAGCACCCGCTTATGCGGATGCTTTTTTCTATTGTTCAGATTTTTCTCCTTTGACAAAGCACATAAAAATGATGATGAGGATAAAGGCAATCAGCGCCAAAAAAGGAATTGTAATAAAACCGAACCAGTTAATATATTGGCCAGAGCAAGGCACACCGCTTACGCACGGCTTTACCCCGCTAAATCCCGGCACTTTTTGTTCCAGATAATGCATGATCGAAATACATGCTCCGATAATCGACATCGGAAGCACATATTTCTTTACGCGGACATCACCTTGAAACGTTGCGATCCCTAAAATAAGGACAAGCGGATACATGAGAATTCGCTGGTACCAGCACAGTTCACACGGGATGAACTTTTTAATTTCGCTGAAATACAGGCTGCCCAGCATGGCGATAAGAGCGACGACCCAGGAAGCATATAAAAATACAATTCTATTTTTCATGCTACTGCTTTCCTTTCAGCTCTTTTTCTATCGCTTTTTTAATCTCGCTATAATCGCCAAATTTCTTAATGACTTTATCATTCACATAAATGGTTGGGGTCGCTTGAATGTTTAATTTATTATTAAGCTCAGAGTCCTTTTCCACTTCCGAAGAAAACGTTTCTTTATCGAGATTCTCCTTCAGCGTAGCAGGATTGACCTTCGTTGTACTCTTTGCGACATTTCCCAGTAACGCAGGTGTTACCCACTCTTGCTCTGTGTTCGGCTGTTCTTCAAACAGCTTTTCATGAAATGACCAGAAGGAGTCAGGATCTTCTTTCCATACTTCCTCTGATGCAAGAGCCGCTAGCCTTGAACCCTTACCGTGGAACATAACATTTACAAAAGAAAATTTCACATCGCCCTTGTCAATAAAGTCCTTCTGGATTTTTGGAAAAATGTCGTTGTTGAATACTTTGCAGGAAGGACATTTGTAATCTCCGAATTCCACTACCGTTACAGGCGCATCATTCTTGCCGAGCACAGGCTGTCCTTTAATGGACGGCTGACTCGAAACCGTTTCGCTGCTTTGCTGTGTACTATTGTTAATCAAAACGATCCCTGCCAGTAACACAACGACGATAACCGTAAGGATAACCGCGAATTTCGCAGAAGACTGCTGTTTCTTTTTCACTCAGACACCTCATCGTTTAAAATTTAAAAAAGAAGCGGCTATGGCCGCTTCTTCATTTTACCAAGACAACCTGTTATAGAAAAGCCTGAAAAAATGAATACTCTCCGACAATTACTCATTTTTCAGTCTCATAATCCGCATAGCGTTCCCCACCGCAAGCAGCGTAACACCGACATCTGAAAAAACAGCCTCCCACATTGTCGCAAAACCAAGCGCTCCGAGCAAAAGGAATATCGCTTTAACGCCTAATGCGAAGCCGATGTTTTGCCATACAATGCGCCGTGTCCGTCTCGCAACACGAATCGCTTCTGCTATTTTGGAAGGCTGATCTGTCATAAGAACGATATCCGCGGCTTCTACTGCGGCATCTGATCCAAGACCGCCCATTGCGGCTCCGATATCCGCCCGTGCTAGTACAGGCGTGTCATTGATGCCGTCACCTACAAAAATCAGCTTTTCATTGGGCAGGAGTTTGGCTTCCAGTGCCTCTATCTGCTCCACTTTATCCTGCGGCAGCAGATCTGCATAAATGTCGTCGATCCCCACTGACTTTCCGACAGCTTCTCCAGTCTGTTTTGTATCACCAGTCAGCATGATGGTGCGTTTGACCCCGAGTGCTTTTAATGCAGTGACGGCCTGTTTGGCGTCTTCTTTGATTTCATCGGCAATCACAATTGAGCCGGCATACCGATGATCAATCGCGATGTGAACGACGGTTCCCGTCATCCCGGTTTGACCGTGATCAATTTGCTCCTTATCCATCAGCTTCATATTACCCGCCAATATGGCTTTTCCGTTTACCGTTGCTTTAATGCCGTGTCCGGGAATTTCCTCGTAGGACTTAATCGCTTCAGCAGATAGCGTTTTCCCATAAGCTTTTCTGATTGATTCGGCAATCGGGTGCTGTGAATGTATCTCAGCTAAAGCAGCAGTCTCGAGCAGCTCTTCTTTTGTAAATTCCCCCGCCGGATTCAATTCAGTCACTTCAAAGCTTCCTTTTGTTAATGTTCCTGTTTTATCAAAGACTGCATACTTCACCTGGTTCAGCGCTTCTAAATAATTGCTTCCCTTCACGAGTACGCCCGCTTTAGACGCTGCTCCGATACCGCCGAAAAAACCGAGCGGAATAGAGACGACCAAGGCGCACGGACAAGAAATAACTAAGAATATAAGCGCGCGGTACACCCAGTCAGACAGCACGGCGCCGGAGATAAGAAGCGGCGGCAAAAATGCCAGAAGCACGGCAATGATGACAACCGCCGGCGTATAATACTTGGCAAACTTCGTAATAAAGTTTTCCGTCTGCGCTTTCCGGCTGCTTGCGTTTTGGACTAAATCCAATATTTTCGAAACGGCGGAATCCTCATAACCTTTTGTAACTTCTATGTGCAGCACGCCGTTTTGATTGATAAAGCCCGCCATCACGTCTTTTCCTTTTTCCGCTTTTTTCGGAACGGATTCACCTGTCAATGCTGATGTGTCAACCATTGACGCTCCGGCTGCAACACGCCCGTCCAGCGGAATATTTTCTCCCGGATTTACAATGATAATGTCTCCGATCTTTACTTCCTCCGGTGAGACAAGACGAATGCCCTCGCCGGTTTTGAGGTTCGCATAATCCGGCCTGATGTCCATTAATTCACTAATTGACTTTCTAGACCGGCTGACGGCTGCTCCCTGAAACAGTTCGCCGATTTGATAAAACAGCATAACCGCAACGCCTTCAGGGTATTGATGAATGATAAAAGCGCCGATTGTGGCCAGAGCCATCAGAAAATGCTCATCAAACACTTGTCCCCGGAAAATATTTTTGATTGCCCTTGCGACAATGTCGCCGCCGATGATGAGGTAAGCCGCGAAGTATAGTAAAAATTCCATTGCCGCGCCGGGGTGGGCCAAAAGCGCAATCGCTCCCAGAACCGCTCCCGCCGCAAGTCTTAACAGCATGTGCTGCAATCGTTTTTTATAGCCGTCATCTGCTGGTTTTTTCTCATGTTTCGGGCGGACAGTCACATGGGATTCAATTGATTTTACCTTTTTCGCCACCTCATTCAGCAGCCATTGTTCATCTTTTTCGCTAGATGAGACAGTTAACGTGCTTGCCGCAAAATTGACTGCGCACGAGTCAATTCCGTCAATGCCCCTGACGCCATTTTCAATTTTTTTCGCACAGTTGCTGCAATCCAAACCGTTCAGCATAAATTCCTGCTTGCCTTTTTCCATCTGTCTCACCTTACCTTCCGAATTAGGGTTCCCGCTTTACACTTATGAATGAGCATTGTTTAACACATTTATATATATGAGCACATAATCATATATTGATTACTTATATTATATGGCGGTTTCGGAAAAATTGTCAACGAATAACTGTCCAATTTTTTTACAAAAAAACCGTTTTCTCAACTGCTGAGAAAACGGTTTTTGGTAACAATCATTTTGCCCTCTGCAAACGTAAGGCATTTAAAACAACTGACACTGAGCTAAACGCCATTGCCGCTCCCGCTACCCACGGTGCTAAGAAACCGAAGGCTGCGATCGGAATGCCGAGTGTATTATAACCGAGCGCCCAAAATAAATTTTGTTTAATGTTTTTCATCGTCAGACGGCTCATTCTAATGGCATCTGCAATGCTGTTTAGATCACCGCGGATCAATGTAATGTCCGCTGTTTCCATCGCGATATCTGTTCCGGTTCCGATTGCCATGCCGATATCAGCCGTTGCAAGGGCGGGCGCGTCGTTTATCCCGTCTCCGACCATCGCCACCCGACTTCCCGTTTGCTGTAATCTGAAGATTTCTTCCGCCTTTTGTTCTGGGCGCACATCGGCAATCACACGGGTGATGCCCGCTTCTTTCGCAATGGCTTCCGCCGTTTTGCGATTGTCTCCCGTCATCATAATGACCTCAAGTCCCATAGACATCAAGCGTTTCACAGCTTCCCGCGACGTCTCTTTAATGGTATCGGCTACTGCAATCAGCCCGGCCGGTTCCCCGTCAACGGATACGAGCATGACGGTCTTCCCTTCACCTTCAAGAGCTGACATTTGAGAAAGAAGAGCCTCATGCTGAACCCCTTCACTTTCCATCAATCGCCTTGAACCGACAAGAATCGTTTTGCCTGCCGCTTCAGCCGAGACGCCAGCACCGATTTTCGCTTCAAAACGGGTCAGCTTCGGAATGTCGATTCCTTTTTCTTTCACCCCGGCAGCAATCGCTTCGCCAAGCGGATGCTCTGAGCCTGTTTCGGCGGCCGCCGCCAGCCGCAGCAGCTCTGTTTCTTCGAACCCGTCAGCTGCAACAGCGTCCGTCAGCACCGGCTTCCCGTTTGTGACCGTCCCTGTTTTATCAAGGACAATCGTATCGAGGCGATGTGTTTTTTCAAGGTGCTCTCCACCTTTAAAAAGGATGCCAAATTCGGCTGAACGTCCTGAGCCTGCCATAATACTTGTCGGGGTGGCTAAGCCAAGAGCGCAAGGACAGGCGATCACAAGAACAGCGATGAGCTTGCTGATCGCTTCACCAACATCGCCTGGAGCCGCCCAGAAATACCATATAAGAAACGTGATAACCGCAATGCCTAACACAATCGGCACAAAGATACCGGAAATCTGGTCTGCGAGTCGCTGAATCGGCGCTTTTGAACCTTGCGCCTCTTCGACTACCCTGATAATTTGCGAGAGAGCGGTGTCTTTACCTACATTGACAGCCTTGATTTTCAAAAAACCGTTAGCATTCATCGTCGCACCTGTCACACTGTCTCCCGGAGACTTATCGACAGGAATACTCTCGCCTGTAATCATTGATTCGTCTACTGCTGAGCGGCCTTCGGTTACCTCTCCGTCAACAGGAATTCTTTCGCCGGGCTTCACATAGACCAAGTCGCCCGTCATGACGTCTTCAATCGGGATGATTTGCTCCTGCCCCTCTCTGACAACAGTCGCTGTCTTTGCTTGAAGCTTCATGAGTTTCTTGATTGCATTGGATGATCGGCCCTTCGCTTTCGCTTCAAACCGTTTGCCTAATAAAATAAGCGTCAGCAATATGGCGCTTGTTTCATAATAGAGACCGTCGGTATGGCCGTGAGCGCCCAAGCTTTGAATGGTAAGATAAAGGCTGTATACATAAGCGGCTGTGGTGCCAAGCGCAACTAATACATCCATATTGGCGCTTTTGTTTCTAAGCGCTTTGTACGCTCCCGTATAAAACGGCCAGCCGATGACGAACTGCACAGGAGTCGCAAGGGCAAACTGCATCCATGGATTCATGAAGATATCCGGCACCCAAATGAATGATGTGAAAGAAAAATGGCTTACCATCGCCCATAGTAAAGGAAACGATAGGATCGCTGAAAAGATGAGCCTTACCGTCTGCTTCCGCTGTTCCTTTTTTTGCGGACTTTCGGCTTCGCCGTCTGCTTCCCCTCTTTGCTCAAGCTGATAACCGAGCTTTGCGACGGTTTCTTTCAAATCATTGATGGTAACCTCTTTGGGATTGTATTCTACAGCCACTGTTTCTAAAGCAAAGTTCACCGGGGCGCTGCTGACTCCTTCTGTTTTGTTCAGCCGTTTTTCAATTCGGTTCGCACATGCAGCGCATGTCATGCCGGCTATTTGAAACTCTGCTTTTTCCGTCACTACTCCGTAGCCAAGCTTTTCAATTTTTTCTTTAATGGCGGCCGCGCCTGTTTCAGAAGGGTTATACGTGACGTTTGATGTTTCGAGTGCCAGATTGACATGAGCGTCCGCAACTCCATCCATCCGTTTCAGCCCTTTTTCAATTCTTGAAGCACACGCCGCACAGGTCATGCCTGATACTTGGAGCGCAATCTCTTTTTGTTCACTCAACATACTCACTCCTCAGATACACCCAGGGGGTATATGAAAATGAAAGAAAATCGCGCCAGAATAAAAAGCGCGATAGGCGGATCAGCCGGCTACGTCATAGCCTTGGTCTTCAATGGCATCGGTGATCTCTTTCAATGAAACTTGATCGGCATGAAAGGACACATCGACTTCCCCCGCTTCAAGGTTGACATGAACCGCGCTTACGCCGTTCAGCTCCCCCACACTGCTTTCAACTGCTTTGACGCAGTGCTGACAGGACATTCCTTCTACCTTTATTGTTGTTTGTTCCATGATTATATTCCTCCCTGTTTTCTTATTCTGATTTCAGTCTACCATACCCCTGTAGGGTATATCAATAGGCACGCTCATTAAGCTTTCGCGAATTTTTTAAACACATCAAGAAGCTCAGTAATGGCTTGCTCTCCGTCACCGCTTTTGATTGCATCTGACACGCAATGATGCGTATGATCTTCAAGCAAATGAAGGGCGACTTTTTGCATTGCCGCCTGAACGGCTGAAATTTGAACCAGAATGTCCACACAGTAACGATCGTTTTCGATCATGTTTTGAATGCCTCTTACTTGCCCTTCAATCCGTTTTAAGCGGTTTGTGATTTGTTCTTTATCGTTTGAACTTTTATGATTTAATGTTTTATGGTCAGTATGTTTTTCCATGCGTACACCTCTGATTTTTTTGATTAGTTCCCATTATACTTACTGTTGAACCCTATGTCTAAATTTGTGAAATTGAAAAAAATTCCGGTGCTAGGTTTTACCAAATGGCAAAAAGGGTATATATCATTATTCAAACGCTTTATAGGGGAGGAACAAATGTGAATACAGTTCAGGTTGGAATCTTGGGGTACGGGCTTTCAGGCTCAGTGTTTCACGCACCGCTTCTTACTGTTCTCGATCAGTTTCATATCAGTAAAGTCATGACATCGCGGACAGAAGAAGTGAAACGGGATTTGCCGGAAGCTGAGGTGGTCCATGATATTGGAGACATTACGGGTGATCCTGCCATTGAGCTTGTCATCGTCACTACTCCGAGCGGGCTTCACTACGAACACGCAAAGGCATGTCTTCGCGCAGGAAAGCATGTTGTGATTGAGAAACCAATGACGGCAACAGCGGAAGAAGGAGAAGATCTGAAACAGATCGCAGAGGAACAAGGCGTATTGCTGAGCGTCTATCACAACAGACGCTGGGATAATGACTTTCTGACGATTCAAAAGCTGATTCACGAGGGTAAGCTTGAAGACATTAATACATATCAGGTTTCGTATGATCGTTATAAACCCAAAGTTCAAGAAAGATGGCGGGAAAAACAAGGAGCCGGCACGGGCACCCTATATGACCTTGGCTCTCATATTATCGACCAGGCACTCCACTTATTCGGCATGCCGCAGGCTGTGACTGCAAACGTAACGGCACAAAGGGAAAACGCCGAAACAGTTGATTATTTTCATATGACATTGCATTACGGCAAGCTTCAAGTTATCCTTCATGCAGGTTCGATCGCTGCGGCAAACGGTCCGCGCTATCAAATCCACGGCCAGCGCTCAAGCTTTATTAAATACGGTATTGACGGGCAGGAGGACGCGCTCAGAGCAGGCGAAAAACCGGTTGATGACAACTGGGGAGCGGATGACCCGGCGTTTTACGGAGAATTAACAACCGTTCACGGAGATGACCGGAAAACAGAAACGATTCCATCAGTTAATGGCTCTTATCTGAACTACTATGAAAAAATAGCGGATAGCATACGGGAAGGCAATGCGCTTCCGGTTACAGCAGAAGAAGGCATTAACGTGATTCGTATCATTGATGCGGCGGTAAAGAGCAGTGAAGAGAAGCGCACCATTACAATTGAACAATAAAATAAATCCTCCTCACATGGCGTGAGGAGGATTTTCTGTATATTAGAATGTTTTACCTGCTTCTTTCGCGCGGGCGATTGCATCTTCTTTGATTTGCTGCGCTTTATCAGGCTCAGCATTATGACCTTCGACAATCAAGCCGTCAAAAGAAGGAACGCCGAAGAAGTTCATCATGATGCCGATGTAGCGATGGCCCATTTCCATGTCAGCCGCAGGGCCTTCTGAATAATAGCCTCCGCGTGCTTGAATGTGGAGCGCTTTTTTATCAGTTAATAAACCGACCGGACCTTGTTCTGTGTATCTAAATGATTTGCCTGCTACTGCGACTGAATCAAGGTACGCTTTCATAACCGGAGGGAATGAGAAGTTCCATAACGGTGTTACAAACACGTATTTATCAGCTGCGGCAAATTGATCGCTAAGCTCCGCAAGACGTCCGACTTTCGCTTTTTCGTTCTCCGGAAGCTCTTCAAAGCCTGAACCTGATTGAAGCTTGCCCCATCCGCTGAATACGTCAGCATCAATATGAGGAATGTTTTCTTTGTACAGGTCAATATGTACAACCTCATCATTCGGATTCGCTTCTTTATAAGAATCGATAAATGCTTTACCTGTTGCCATGCTGTATGATGTTGCTTCATCATGCGGATGAGCGGTGATATAAAGTACTTTTGTCATGTTTTAACAGCCCTTTCATTTTCAAATTACACACAAGATTAGTATGAAATATGTATGTATTTTTATACTTCTTTATCTTGTAATTATTATAGTTACACCGAAAGGCTTTTGCAAGAATAATACCTCGAAATTAGTATATTTATTTGAACCGCATTGAGCTTAATGCTCATAAGCGGTTCTTAACCCATGATACATTGCCGATAATTCCTCACTGATTCGCGGATAGCTCTCGACGCGCGGCACCTCTGTATCTATCGGCTTCTCTCTTTTCAGAGCAGCTTGCGCCATACTGTCAAACAGCTCTTTCAGGCGATTCAGTTCTTCTTTTGAAACAGGTTTGTGCCGGCGATGGTTTGACGCCGAGATTAAGAAATACCCTAAATGCTGCGCTCCCGCAACCGCCGGCCACAGATTATCTATATTCGTTTTCGGATATTCTCCGAGAGATGTATCAAACAAATCCCTCAGCTTCACCAAACTCACTCTCAGTTTATGGCCATCCGCTTCCTGTCCTGCCTCTTCAAAAGAAAGGAGCTTTTGCAAATACCGGCCCTCTTGCTGAATGACATCACTTAACAATTCCTGCAGCCGATTTGAAGAAAAACGCCTCCACAAAAGCATGGCTCCTAAAAATCCAATTACACTTCCTAAAACGACATCCGTCAGCCGAGCCGTTATAAAATATGAGACAGCGATATCCGCATGCATGCTCTCAGTAATGATCAAGGCGTTTGCCGTCAAAAAAGGCACCGCCAACACGTAGTTGCGGACAATGAACATCTCCAAAAGAAATTGCAGTACGGTCACACATAAAGCGATATACATGCCCTCCGGTTTCAAAAACAAAATCCCGCTGGCTAACATGATGCCAAGCACCGTACCTATTGAGCGCTGAATCGCCCTATGCATCGTAAATACGACTGTCGTGCCAAGCATAACCGCCGCTGAGGAAAGCGGAATCCAATAGGAGCGGTGAAAACCGAGCGCATTGGCAAACAGCGCTGCCGCCGCAAGCACGATTCCGTACTTTAACGCTCGGATCAATACAGGTGAGTGCCAGTCAAAAGCGTTGCGGAGAAAGAAACCCGCCGATTGCACACGGCTTGGCTCTGCGCTTAACGGATCATCAAGCTGATCTGAGGCGGCAAGCAATACCGCATTGATTTCTCCATAGAGCTTTTCATGTGCTTCTGTTTCATGTTTTGATGGCTGCAGCTTGATTTCCGCAGCCACCTTAGAATATCCCAGTAGATCTGCCACATTGCGAATGACGGTAACCATTTCTTCAGTATCGGCTTTCGGCGCCTCAGCGGAAAAGTGAATAATCGCCATAAACATGTCCTCCGCTTTTTGGAGCAGGCGAATCAAGCGTTCCGTATGCCGGGAAGATTTGCGTTTGTTTCCTCTTCCCAACACGGTCAGGCGGGCTGTTCTCAGCATCAGAACCGTCTGGTGCTGCGCGGAGTGAAAATTCGGCGTGCCCACTGCTGAAAGGCAGGCTGCAAGCTGCCGATATGTTTTTTGCAATACCGCGGTCTCCGGTCCATGTCTGTCAAACAGCCAGCCGAGCATTGCTATTATCCACGCAAAAAGCCCCCCTGAAAACGCGAGGCCCGCTCTTAACGGCGCTTCTGAAGGATCGACAGGCAAGCCGGAACTCACCAAAAACGCAAGCACAAAAAACATCGGAGCCGGCCCCTGTATCCCAAATGCGCCGAAGGTAAAAACTGCCGCCGCGCCAATCAGTCCCAGCACTATTGCCATACTCCAAAACGTGCCTGCTAACAGCGTCCCCAATCCAAAGGAAATCGCAAGACCGATCGCGACGAGCAGCAATTTCACCGCACGCTTTGTATACGGTTCCCCCCCGGTGTATAAATAAGCAAAACCGCCAATGCTTGCCGCAAGACCATAATCAACATGGCCGAGCAAAGCGCCGATGAAAATTGGAAAACCTGAAGCAATGCCCGACCCAACCGCCCGTTTCCAAGGCAGAGGATTCGCATTTATACGGAAGACATCCTTTATTCCGTTTGGCACCGGCTGTGCAGGGGCGACTCTTTGTTTTGTTTCATTATCCTTTTCTGAGTACTTATTCATTTACAAAATCCTTTTCTTAACTCGTCGTATTATTGGCTATGTTCCCGTTTATGCGATCTAGTATGCCCAGAAACACTGCCAGATCCTCATCAGACGTATTCTCAAGCAAACCTGCGAATAGAATCTCCATTTTATCAGTGAGAGTCTGCTTTAGCTCTTCACCCGCTTCAGTGAGCACCACTAAAAAAGAGCGCCAACTGCCGTCAAGCAGCAATCTTTCTCCGATAAAGATATAAGCTGGTCAAACCGGTTAAAAGAGAAAGGATGTTTATCTTCTGTTTAAAAAACACTCCGGACTAAGCCGCCATCTATCCGCAGGGCCGATCCATTTATCGCCGAGGAAAGCGGACTGCTTAAATAGGTGACAAAGTGTGCGATTTCTTCCGGGCGGATCAGTCTTTGAATGATAGAAGTCGGCCGGTTTTCTTTCATAAAGCGTTTTTCCGCTTCTTCAATAGTCAGCTTCTCATTCGGATAAAGCGATTGCAGCATAGTTTCCACACCTTCTGTTAACGTAGACCCCGGCATAACGGTATTAACAGTGACATTTGTTCCTTCTGTCAGTTCTGCCAAACTGCGGGAAAGCGAAAGCTGCATAGTTTTTGTTGCGCTATAATGAGGCATTTCCTGAGAAGGCATCACCGCTGCTTCGCTGGCAATAAAAATGACTCTGCCTTCCTTTTGCTCAATCATTTGTTTGAGATATTGCCTTGTGAGGCGGACCCCGCTCATCATGTTTACTTCGAAAAATTGAAACCACTCTTCATCTGTAATATCAAAGTATTCTTTCGGTTCAAAAATGCCCAGGTTATTCACAAGAATATCAACGTGCGGAAACTTCTCAAAAATATCACGACATCCTTTTTCGGTCCCCAAATCGAATGCTGCCGGGTAAAGGACGGCAGCGGGATATTGTTCTTTTATATCATTTATCGTTTCATTCACTTTTTCCTCACGGCGTCCATTTACAATGACAACTGCCCCTTCTGCAATTAATGAAGCGGCAATGGCTTTTCCGATTCCAGAGGTGGAACCTGTAACCAGAGCTGTTTTTCCCTTTACATGAAGATCCATTGACAATCCCTCCGTTTTTAGTCTCACTTTCATGTTTCACTCGTTTTATTTATTTACAAAAACAAGAAGAGTGAAACATTGAAAAATATTTGAGGTTTATCAATATTATGAGAGAACCGCACAGCAATGAAAAGTACGCACTTTAAAGTGATATAGGTACCTTTTGGTGCCTGAAGTATTTTATTATCAGCTTTTTCAAGAAAGCATAACTCCAGCGAAATCGTTAAGCTCTACACCAGAAACAATTACAGTCATCTTTAACATCCAAACAGCGATTATCGGATTCTTCAATTGATGAATGAAAATGTTTAATTTTCCGTTTAAATCCTCCGTACTTCCTGTCAACTTCCCATGAGCTCTCTCCAAAAGTGTTTAGAGCATTCCTATTGCTTCTCAGCGGGCTTTTTTCTTCTGCTTCAAAAAACGGACACTAACCACTGTGCAGTGGTTAGTGTCCGAAGACTTCTCCATCTTGGACTTATTTATTGAGGTTGTGAAATAACCGCGCTGCATCATAGTGAACACCAGCAGCCCCATAAGTACCATAGATAGAATAGTATCGTTTTTCATGAAGCTCAAGCCTGCCAATTAGCACTTTTTAATTTGTTCACAGAATATTAACAAATATTTACAAGGAAAATAATTACAAATGTCTAATATATACTATGCAACACCAAAAAATTTTTAAGGAGTGTTTTAACATGAATTTCAAAAAAACTGTAATTTCGGCACTTTCTATTTCCGCATTAGCTTTGTCGGTTAGCGGAGCAGCATCTGCAAAAGAAATGAACTCATCTCCGGTCCCGAAAGCTAAACCTATTGTTGTCTCTAGCCCAATCAAGGTTCAAGACTATTCGATAACATTAAAGGTCGGAGAGACACAAGACATTTCTAACCCAGTAGCATATTACTATTCATCTGATTCCAGCGGTGTGGCGTCTGTAACACAGGGCGGAGTAGTGAAAGGTGTAAGTAAGGGTAAGGCTACAATTACTTTATTAAAGCAAGATAGGTCTGTTCTTGGTAAGGTATATGTCACAGTACAATAACCTTTAAATGTTTAACGCCGCAAGAAGAGTTGAAAATCAGCGCTTTCTTCTTGTGGCTTGAGCTATATATAGAATAGTACTCTTACTGAGATTCCCTCCATCTTTCACAACTCCTCTTGTGTCTCCGGCATGGTACGATAATCCTGTCACACTATGTTCTTTACACCCACAATGTGCCCATTTGAGGCAAAATTTAAATTTTTATTTAAGAAGAGAAATTTCTCTGATATAACTTTTAAAGAAGCAGTTAACAGTGATTTCACTTGATATAGAGCACTTCGAAAAAAGTCGGCTGTTTATTATTATCCAGAACACCCTCTTTAATCATCTCATCCAAGTTTGGTGATCTAAGCTTGAATCCATCACTCATAAAAAAGTCATGATATATCAAAATAAAATTCTAGATAAGTATGCAAATGATTTCATTAAAAAGTTCACACCACGTTACCAGCTGTATTTAATTTTCCGCTGAGATTTCACAAGACCAAGAACATCATGCTATGGGTTTTTTGAAAGTTTGAGGAATTTACAAAGGCGCGAGAAAATGCGAATTACTCGCATAACGTGGGGTGATGGAGATTTTGAAAACATCATATAGGCATAAAAAAAACGCCAAAAAATTGTGCGCCAGTTTAATCATGATTATTGGGGATTTGGATGATTTTTATTCACGCTTCATCTCAAAAACTGGGACACAGAAAAGTGGATGAAACATTAAATACATACAGCCACCTTTCCCCATCAGCACAGAAGGAAATTGAAGAATTTTATTACAAAAAAGTTACCGCAGTGCCGTCGAAAGCTTTGAAAGCTTTGATAACACTGCGGTCTAGGTCTTATGTATGGAGACGGTGGGAGTCGAACCCACGTCCAGAAACATCGATTACTTAAGCGTCTACGAGCGTAGCCTGCATATTAGGATTTCACTCATCTTCGTGCCTGCGGGCGGGCCTTCCGAGAGCTAGTCTGTCAGTCTCTTCTTACGTTCTCAGACAGGAACGCAAGCGTAGCCTACTTGGATGTGCTCTTCACAGACACATAGGCAATGTCAGGAAGAGCTCGCTGCGCTTATTAGGCAGCTAGTGCTAAGTTTTGGTTAAAACTTTTAGTTTTGCCAGTTATATTTAGGTGCGTGTTAACGAGATCGCCTCTCGGCTCGCGACTCAAGCTCGATCCATCCCTGTCGAATCCGTAACGTCCCCTTGTAAGGGAATACGGGAAAAATATCAAGCTTTTGCTCACTGGCTACATTCATATTATATCATGATCTCAGCCTAATTCAATTGGCAATTATTCCAAAAAGAACTTGCTATCATGATGTGAAATTAGTATAACACAAGGCCGATTTTCGGATCAAGCTTTGCGCTTTAGAAGCCTTTTTGGCTGTCTCTGAACGCTCTTTCAATTTCTCTCTTAGCGTCCTTACGCTTCAGGTCTTCACGCTTATCATAATTTTTCTTCCCTTTTCCAAGGCCAAGCAGCACTTTGGCAAAGCCGTTTTTCAAGTACAGCTTCAGCGGGACAAGCGAATATCCCTTTTCCTTCGTCAGACCGATCAGTTTATTAATTTCCTTTCGGTGCATTAATAACTTTCTTGTCCGCAGAGGATCGTGGTTATAACGGTTTCCCTGTTCGTATGGGCTGATGTGCATATTATGAAGAAACACTTCGCCCCCTTCGATTTTTGCGAAGGAATCCTTTAAGTTGACACGGCCGGCGCGGATGGATTTAATTTCCGTTCCTTGCAGAACAATGCCGGTTTCATATGTTTCTTCTATAAAATAATCGTGATTTGCTTTTTTGTTCTGAGATAATACCTTTCCAGATCCTTTTGGCATGCCCCTAGAACCCCCTCTCTCTAAAGGAAAAACTGTCCATTGTGCGATACGCTCTATTCTAACAAATGAGACGCTTATCGACAATGAAAATGCAGTTTGCGAAAGAAAGCAAACAGAGCCGCCGGCCCTATTTGCTTCTTCGTTTTATTTCTTCTTTTTGCGTTTTTGCTTAGGCGCGTTTTGCAAGCCTCGTTTTTTCTTTTTCTTTTTCGGCTTTGGCTTTGTAAACCATTCCCCTTTTTCCTCCGATGCGGGCGGAGATACAGGTGTATTGGTGTTTAATACGCGCTTTCTGGCCGGCTTTCCGCGTTTTTTCCGGTTATCCGTATCTTTCAGGCGGCGCGGCGTTCCCTTCATACCAACAATTTCAAAGTCGATATTCCGCTCTTCTTTATTGACATCGACAACCTTTACTGTAATCTCGTCGCCGATGCGGTAGACATTACCCGTCCGTTCGCCGATCATGGCAAAATGCTGTTCATCAAAACGATAGTAATCGTCCGTCATAAAGCTGACATGAATGAGCCCTTCAATTGTATTCGGAAGCTCGACGAACATTCCGAAATTGGTTACGGAGCTGATCATCCCGTCAAATTCTTCACCGATCTTATCAAGCATAAATTCCGCTTTTTTCAGATCATCTGTTTCACGTTCTGCATCCACAGCTCTGCGTTCCATTGTCGACGTATGGTCGGCGATTTCCGGCAGGCGCTCAGCCCATTTTTCTCTCGTTGCTTCATCGACTTTTCCATTGATCAAATACGTTCTGATCAATCTATGCACGATCAAATCCGGATAGCGGCGGATCGGCGAGGTGAAATGAGTGTAGAATTCCGTAGACAGCCCGAAGTGCCCAAGGCTTTCCGGATCATATTTCGCCTGCTTCATCGAACGAAGCATAACAGTTGATACAACGGTTTCTTCAGGTCTGTCACGAACTGCGTCAAGAATGCTTTGCAGCGCCCGCGGATGAATATTGCCCGCCGTTCCTTTCACAACATAACCGAATGTAGTGACAAATTCCAAAAACTTTTGCAGTTTTTCAGCATTCGGCTCTTCGTGGATCCGGTAAATAAACGGAACGTTCATCCAATGAAAATGCTCGGCGACCGTTTCATTCGCAACCAGCATAAATTCTTCGATCAGTTTTTCAGCAACCGACCGCTCTCTGATCACGACGTCTTTTGCGGCTCCGTCTTCATCAACCAGCACCTTGGCTTCTTTAAAATCAAAATCTACAGCTCCGCGCTCCATTCGCTTGCCGCGAAGAATTTCGGCGAGTTTCTCCATGTCTTTAAACATAGGAACAAGCTGCTCATACTTTGTTTTCAGCTCTTCATCGTCATCAACAAGGATCTTCTTCACATCTGAATATGTCATTCTCTCTGTCGTTTTGATGACACTCTGGAAGATCTCGTGCTCGACGACTTGTCCCTGCTTGTTGATTGTCATTTCACATGATAGTGTCAGGCGGTCCACCTTCGGATTTAATGAGCAGATGCCGTTTGACAATCTGTGCGGAATCATCGGAATCACCCGGTCGACTAAATAAACGCTCGTTCCTCTTTCCAGCGCCTCTTTATCTATCGGAGAGTTCTCCGTCACATAATGGCTTACGTCGGCAATGTGGACACCAAGCTTATAGTTACCGTTCTCAAGCTTAGTCACTGTCACGGCGTCATCTAAATCCTTCGCATCCGCGCCGTCAATGGTGACAATGATTTGATCGCGCAGGTCGCGGCGGTCCTTCAGATCCTTTTCATCAATTGTATCAGGCGTATTGTTTGCCTGCTCCATCGCTTCTCCTGGGAATTCGCCCGGCAGGCCGTGCTTATGGATAATAGACAGAATATCAATGCCCGGATCATTTTTGTGGCCGAGGATTTCTGTGACTTCTCCTTCAGCGCTCATCCGCCCTTCAGGATAGCTCGTCAGTGTGACAACCACTTTATGTCCTTCCACCGCTCCATGATTGGCATGCTTGGGAATAAAAATGTCACTTGTGATTTTTTTATCGTCCGGAATGACAAAGCCGAAGCTCTTTGTTTCTGTGTAGGTTCCGACGACCCGCTGAATGCTCCGCTCCAAAATACGGATGACGGTTCCTTCTTGCCTTGAACCGCTTGATTGCGAATTGAGACGGACCATGACAATATCGCCGTTCATCGCTGTGTTCAGTTCAGTCGGCGGTATAAACACATCACTTAAAGACGTATCCTCCGGCAGCAAAAAGCCGAACCCTTTCGCATGCGCTGAAAGCTTTCCTTTTATTAAATTCATTTTTTCCGGAAGACCGTAGCGGTCGCTTCTTGTCCTTACGACAAGCCCTTTTTCCTCAAGCGCGACCAAAGCTTTTACCAGCTCTTTATACTCATCGGCATCCGTAATATTCATCATCTCTTCCAATTCTTGAACGGTAAGCGGCTTATATGCCTCTTCCTTCATGAAGGAGAGAAGTTTATCCATAAATGCTTCTTTTTCCATTATCCAACCTCCTGTTTGTTACCAATTCAGCTTTTCTAAAAATTCATACACGTCTTGATGCACGATATCCCGTTCTTTATCCAGAGTAATCACATGGCCGGAATTTTCGTACCATTTCAGCTGCTTATCGTCTGTTTCAACCTCGTTGTAAATGATATTGGCACTTTCAGTATTAATCATATGGTCATGCCGTGCCTGAACAACAAAGGTAGGAGAATAAATCATATCGACATTTTTACGCACATCGGCAATCAGTTCTTGCAGCGCTTGCAGCGTATTCATTGGCGTTTTTTCGAATTCTTTCATTTCCAGCTCAATTTGGTCCGGTTTTTTTCCTTCAAATTTTTTATAATTGCGCGCGTACGAAAGGACTCCTTGATACATGACTTCCTCACTCTTAATATGCATTGGCGCGCACATAGGAACAATTCCCTTTATGGGTACAGTGTAACCCAATTTCAGCGAAAAAACCCCTCCAAGCGACAGCCCGCAAGCGGCAATGCTTTCATATCCTTCCGATTTCAAATATTCATATCCGTCCATGACATTCTTCCACCAGTTTTCAGGACCTGTATGGACCAGTTCTTCGGGAGGAACGCCGTGTCCGTCATATTGAGGGGCGTGGCATGTATAGCCCCTTTCATTGAGAAAACGGCCAAGCATTCTGACATCCGCCGTATTCCCTGTAAAGCCATGCAGCAAAAGCACCGCTTTGTCTCCGCCTTTAAATGTAAATGGTTTTGGTGTCACAACTTTCATGCTCATAACTCCTTTTCTTCTGCACGATCATTTTAGTTTTCCACAATATCATAAGAAACAAACGCCCGGAACGAATTGCCCGAAACGAGAAAAAAGGCCTGACTTCACATCAGACCTTATACAAGAATTGCCCTATAATATATAAGCTAGCGAAATCGTTAAAACGAAAAACAAGGCTGACAGCACAACGGTTATGCGGTGTAGTATTAAATCAAGCCCTCTTGCTTTTTGTTTTCCGAACAGCTGCTCCGCTCCGCCTGAAATAGCACCTGACAAACCGGCGCTTTTACTGGATTGAAGCAATACGACAATAATAAGTGCAATACTGACGATAACCAACAAGGTAATCAAAACTGCGTGCATTCCATACACCTCCAGACTGACTGGCCTACATTATGTTCTATTTTACATGAAAAGCTTGGGCATGTCACGCTGTATTCATACGTATGCTTCCTGCCCTCAGCCGGAAAAAACGCACGCACGATCCCCATCATAAAAAAATAACAGCCGGCATTCCTGTATTCATCTATCGTTGACTTTTGTCAACAAAATCATAGTAAAAAAGGTCTTCAAACCGCATATCAAAATAATACAGCATTTTTCCGATGACCAGCTGTCCCGGCCGTCTTTCTCCATTCAGTACGCGGCTTAGTGTGGCGGGGGAAATTCCGATCTCCAGAGCAAGCTGGTTTAGCGAAAGGTCTTTATTGACCATATATTGCAGCACATAATCTCTTCTAATCTGTATCTTTTCTACCACTTTCCTCACCTACCGTTCTTCAGTAACTTTTTTCTATATATTTAACATACGGCTTTTGTTAACTTTTGTCAATACATTTCCAGTCCAGCTATTCCCTTTAGTCAACAAACATACTAAAATATGAGTAACAGTGAGGGACGGGGTGAACGAAATGGAATTTGGAGAACAATTAAGAACGCTGCGCGAAGAGAGAAAGTTAACAGTCAATCAATTGGCCATCTATTCCGGTGTCAGTGCCGCAGGTATATCCAGAATTGAAAATGGCAAACGCGGTGTGCCGAAACCCGCCACCATTAAAAAGCTGGCCGAAGCCTTAAAGATCCCTTATGAGGATCTCATGAAAAAAGCGGGGTATATCGAGGAAATCCGCGAAGCCCGGGAAACGTACAGCACAAGCTGCAAGCTGATTGAAAAAGCGCAGAGCTATCAATTAGAAGACCTGTCACTTCTCAAAAAGGAGAAATGGAATTATTTATCTAAAGAGGACTTGGTGATGCTGGATAATTATTTCGCCTTTTTATCAGATGAAGCGAAAAAACGCATTGATAACGAGTAAACGCAAACCATCCCACACAGAAAAAGCGAGGTGAGAATAGTGACCGCGTTCGGAGAGCAATTAAGAGCGCTTCGTAAGGCACGCCATTTAACAGTCAACCAGCTGGCTATTTACTCCGGCGTCAGCTCGGCGACGATTTCGAGAATCGAAAACGGCAAACGGGGAATTCCTAAGCCTGCGACAATCAGAAAACTGGCGGATACGCTAAAGATGCCATACGAAAACCTGATGGCGGCCGCAGGGCATATCACTCCCTTTCCGGATGAAATCCGCGAAGCGCCTGAAGGCTATCAATCCATCTATTCCATATACCAGACGGCTGTTGCCAATAGAGCTGAGCACCTTTCCCTTTTCGACTGTAAAAAATGGCAGTATTTCTCCAGACAAGATCTTGAAAACCTGAGTAAATACTTTGATTTTTTAGCCGCTGAAGCAAAAAACCGCATCTCTTCTTCTTAATCATTCAGTTTTTCCCGCTTATTCCCTTCATTTTAACAAGCGCCATACGTACGTTCCCTCGTTATTTGCGTTATAATAGCTTTAGACGAGGTGAAAAGTATGAACCAATCAGAAATGTGCCCTAGATTTGAGAAAGCCGTCGACATCTTGAGTAAACGCTGGGTCGCCTTAATCGTCTTTCAACTATTAAATGGACAGCAGCGGTTTAGTGAAATTGAAGCAGCACTGCCAAATCTAAGCGGCAGAGTTCTATCAGAAAGGCTGAAAGAACTTGAGCTTGAAGGAGTGGTCAAACGGGATGTCATTCCGGTAACTCCTGTTCGTATAGAATATTCTTTAACAGAAAAGGGAAACGCGTTAGCTCCCATTCTTAGTGAAATTTCTAAATGGTCTTCTGAATGGATTGACCCCTCCTTATAACATTTGCGAAAAACGGCAATCTTCTGCCTTCAGAGGATATGCCGTTTTTCTTTTTTCATCTTTTATTGATAATGTCCTGTGAAAAATGCGAGCGTCAGCCGATATATACATTAATCAAATTACTTTTAAAGGAGATCACCTAGATGCGGTTAACGATTTCTCGCAAATTCAGTCTTGTTTTTATATCCCTGATGGTCATTATGCTGCTTGTTGGCGGTTTGGGAGGCCTAAACATGCAGCATATCATCAAAAAAACAGATGAAATCAATACAAAATGGATAGATGGAATCAAAGAGATTACGACGATTAACTACCTGACCGAACACCTTTCAGCCCAAGAGAAGGATTTTCTGATCTATAAGGATAAAGAGAAAATGGACTCCCTTGAAAAGAAAATGGGAACAACGCTTAATGAGGTCAATGATAAGCTTGAGCTGTATGAAAAAACCATCTCAAGCTCCAAAGAACGAGAAATCTATGAAAAGCTGACAAACGAGGTCAAAACCTATTCTGACATCCACTCGCAAATCATTGAGAGCGGTCGGACAAATGATATAGACAAAGCAAGAGGATTACTGGTTCAAACTGAAGCCAACTTTGAGGATATGAAAAAATCAATCAGCCAGCTGGTCAATTTGAATAAAGAGGGCAGCAATTCTGCAGTGAAGGAAACCGACGACATTTACCATAAAGGGCTGATATTAACGGCATTGCTTCTGGCGGCCGCCATTGTGATCAGCGTCCTGTTTTGGGTCTATATTAATCGAAAAATCGCAAAACCAATCATTCACATGAGGCAGGCGGCAAATGAAATTGCCGGAGGAGATCTTTCGAATGATATTGAGGGCTTAACCTCCAAAGATGAAATCGGGGATTTGAATGAAGCCCTTCAAAAAATGGTGGGAAATCTAAGAGATATTGTCGGATACTCCAAAGACATCTCAACTCGTGTTCTCACATCTTCACAAGTCTTAACCGCGGCAACAAATGAATCAAGATCAGGCAGCCAGCATATTACAGAAACGATGAATGAAATGGCGGAGGGCTCCGAGCAGCAGGCTCAGGACGCCGTTACCATCGCCGAGTCGATGAATGAATTCACAGATAGCATTGATCAGGCTTATCATCACGGAATGACCATCAGCAGCACCTCGCAAAATGTTCTTGAACTGGCGGTCAGCGGAAATGAAAATATGGATACATCATTAAAACAAATGCAGTCCATTCATCACATTGTCCAAGAAGCTGTTCATAAAGTAAGGGCACTTGAACAGCACTCCCAAGATATAAACAAGCTTGTTCAAGTGATCAACGGCATCGCGGAGCAGACGAACTTATTATCGTTAAACGCCGCGATTGAAGCCGCCCGCGCAGGAGAAAGCGGCAAGGGCTTCGCCGTGGTGGCCGAGGAAGTGAGGAAGCTGGCAGACGGCGTTTCCGGCTCGGTTCAGGACATCACCCGGATTGTCAACGGAACCCAGAAGGATATCCACGGTGCGATCCAATACTTGGAGAGCAGTTATACCGAAGTAGAAAAAGGAACTCAGCATTTATCTGAAACCGGCCAGGCCATGCATAATATCAAGCAATCCATCACACTTGTGGCCGGCAGTATAAAAGAAGTAACAGACGGATTGAAGCACTTAACTGACCAATCCATTACGATCAATCAGTCAATTGAAAATATCGCTTCCGTGTCCGAAGAATCAGCAGCCGGCATTGAAGAAACATTCTCGGTTACAGAGCAATCCAGCCATTCGATGGACCACATCTTATCGAATGCGGAAGAGCTGGAAAAACTGGCCGAGGAGCTGAATGAACGGATGAATCGGTTTACAATTTAATAAACATCAAAAATGCCCCCTCATGTCGTGAGGGGCATTTTTTTATGCAGCCGGCTGCGCACCTTTCGGCTGCACCCTTTTTTTCTTTTTCACAGGGCTGAGCGCGCGTTCCAGCCATGCCATTAACAGATCGGCAGCCACCGCCATCACGGCTGTCGGTATCGCGCCTGCCAGAATAATCGCGGTTCCGTTTGTCGCGTTTGAGCCCCTGACGATCATATCGCCGAGACCGCCCGCGCCGACGAATGTTCCGATCGCCGTAATGCCGATGGCAATGACAAGCGCCGTGCGGAGGCCCGCCATGATGACCGAAAGCGCCAGAGGAAGCTCCACCATGCGGAGCACCTGAAATTTCGTCATGCCCATCGCTTTTCCTGATTCCAGGTACGCGTGCTCAATGCTGACAATGCCTGTGTACGTGTTTCGGATAATCGGCAAAAGCGAATATAGGAATAAAGACAAGATCACCGTATTGGCGCCAAGCCCCATGACAAGCATCAAGACGGCGAGCATGGCGAGCGCGGGAACCGTCTGGATCACATTCGTTACGGCAAACACCCAGCCTGAAACGCGCCGATACCGTGCGATGAAAATTCCGACTGGAATGCCAATGATCGCCGCAAACAACACGCCGTACGCCGACATCAGAAAGTGCCGGTAAAATTCATACATGACGTAGCCTCCATTTTGTGAATAGTACGCCATCAGCTGTTCTAGCACATTCACTTGATGCATCCCCTTTCTTTATTCAAAGTAATTGTGTTTTTGCAAGTATTCTTTTGCCACGACTGACGGCTCTTTCAGCTTTCCGTCCACTTCGTAGTTCAGCTCCTGCATTGCCTCCGTATCAATTTGACCGAGCATCTTTTGAATGATGCCTTCAAGCTCAGGATGCTCTTTCAAAACTTTTTCGGGAACGACTGGAGAGCAGTCATACGGAGGAAAGAAGCGCTTGTCATCCTTTAAGATTTTCAGGCCGTAGGATTTAATTCTCCCATCGGTTGAGTACGCTAAAACGATGTCCATTTTGCCGTTTTTCACCGCATCGTACACGAGGCCGATTTGCATCGGGAATGTTCCGCCGAACTTCATGCCGTAGGTTTTCGTGAAGTCCTCATACCCGTCTCCTTTACGCTTCATCCAATAGTTGTCGACGCCAAGCTTTAGCTCAGCCGCCTGTTTTTTCACATCTGAAACCGTTTCAAGATGATATCGGTCTGCAAGCTCCTTTGAGACGGTAAAAGCGTATGTATTATCAAAGCCATACGAATCATACCATTTGAGATCGTACCTTTTTTTAAATTCCCGCTGTGTAAGCTTTAATGCTTTCTCAGGGTCCTTTTCAGCATCCATTCTGAGTGTGCCTGTCAAAGCGTCCCCAGTGTAACGGGTCGCAGCAATATTGATTTCTCCGCTCATCAGCGCCTGCTGCTGAACCGCATTGGAGCCGAGATTTTTTATCGTTGTTGTTTTCAGATCTGTGTTATGTTCGATCAGCTGTCCAAGCATGCTGGCGATGATTTCCGACTCGCTCATGCTTTGCGCGCCGATTTTAATCGTCTGATCGGACGCCGCGCTGAGTCCCGGAAGCGAGCATCCGCTCAACAGCAATACAAACAAACACGCAAGCCCCCCGAGCCTCTTGATGTGTTTCTTTTTCACAACAGCCACCTCCTTATGAAACATTCTTCAATCCTTGCAATCCATCAGGTGTGACTTTTCGTTCCGTCACCGCAAGCAAATAATCTATGAGAATCGCCAAAATTGTGACCGGCACCGCTCCGCCGATGATATATTCAGGCTGATACAAATTCAGGCCGATAAAAATATAATCACCCAGTCCGCCGCCCCCGATAAAGGACGCGAGTGTCGCCCAGCCGATTAAATAAATCGTTGATGTTCGGACACCCGCCATAATGACGGGCACAGCGAGCGGAAGCTCAACAAGGCGGATTTGTTCGCCTGCGGTCATGCCGATTCCCTTTCCTGACTCAAGCAGATTTTTGTTCACACCGAGAATGCCTGTATACGTGTTTCTGAGAATCGGCAAAACGGAATAGAAAAATAGAGCCACGATAGCCGGAACCTTTCCCACTCCTAACAGCGGGATAAAAAAAGCGAGAATCGCCAAACTCGGCAAGGTCTGAATGATATTGACAATGCCGATGACCAAACCGGCGCCTTTTTTCATTCTCGTTAAGGCAATACCAAGCGGCACAGCGACAAGTATGCCTAATATGACGGCGATGATAGAAATATATAAATGCTCCCATGTTTTATAAAGCATTTCTCCGCCATTGGTTTGTAAAAATTGAACGATCTGATTCATGTTTTACCACCTCCTCATGACATAACCGCGAGCTGATTTTCTTCTCCCCATATCGACTCATAGACGATGTCCACGAGACTCGCTCTGGTCACAATGCCGACCAGGTGATGATCTTCGTCAACTACCGGCACATATTTCACGCCCCGTTTCAAGATCTTATGAACCGTATCACGCAATAAGGTGCTGCTTAACACAGTGTAAATATCAGGATTCAGCACTTCCGCCACAAGCTTTGCCTTTCGACGATGCTGATCAATCATCTCCACGTCCACAAAGCCTTGCAGGACGTTTCGGCTGTCAACGACAAGCAAGGAATCAACACGGTGCTCCCGCATCACTTGAATGGCTTCTGAGAGGGTTTTATCTGCCGTAATGGTAACAGGCTGCTTGTTCATGATCTGGTCAACACGCTCCATATCAGGGCTTGACGACTGAATCAGCCGCTCCTTGCCGATAAACTCCTCTACAAATTCGTCTGCAGGATTTCTCAAAATCTCATCTGGCGTTCCGACCTGTACGATTTCTCCTGCTTTCAAAATGACGATCCGGTCTGCCAGTTTAATCGCTTCATCCATGTCATGGGTAACAAATACGATGGTTTTATGTAAGGTTTTTTGCAGTTTTTTAAATTCTTCCTGAAGGGAATCCCTCGTAATCGGGTCAAGCGCCCCGAACGGTTCATCCATTAAGATAAGCGGCGGTTCTGCTGCAAGTGCCCGTAACACACCTATTCTCTGCTGCTGTCCTCCGCTTAGTTCGTGTGGATAACGGTCTAAATATTCCGGTCCCATATCGACCAATTTTAAAAGCTCACGCGCCCGTTCTTTTCGTTTTTCTTCCGGCCATTTCAAAAGCTTCGGCACAAGCGCAATGTTTTGCTGAATCGTCATATGGGGAAACAGCCCGATCTGCTGAATGACATATCCGATTTTTCTTCTCAGTTCTACCGGGTCCTGCTCCATAATGTTTTCACCGTCAATATAAATGGTGCCAGATGACGGCTCAATCAGTCTGTTGATCATTTTCATCGTTGTCGTTTTTCCGCAGCCGCTCGGTCCGATAAAACAAATAAATTCGCCCTTTTCGATCTTCAAGTTAATGCTGTTGACGGCTTTTTTCCCGCCTTTATAGTTCTTCGAGACATTTTCTAATGTCAGCAACCATGAACACCTCCGCAATTAAATTAATTCAATTTGTTAAATTCATATTTAATTTTTCAGAAAATTGAGCTTTAACCATTATAAATTAAACTTTATAAAATAAAAAGTTTACAATATGTTCATATTATATATAAAGTATGTATAAGCCTTGATTTATCCCTATGCATCACCGATGTTCTTATATTTGCTCCAATTTCCTGCCAAATTCTCTATTTATAGCATTTTCGTTGTATTAAAAATGTGGTATATTGACATCGGAATTGCCATCTGAAAGGATTGAAACTGTTGGAGAAGGATCCCTTAACAATCATCGAACAAGCAGAGGACCATTTAATAGACAGAATCGCGGAAAATATGCACACGTTCGGAATGCCTTCGACTGTGGGGCGAATTTTGGGCATTATTTATATGAATCGCAAACCCATGACGTTAAACGAATTATCAGAAGAAACCGGCATGAGCAAAACAAGAATGAGCCAGGTCGTCCGGGAAATGCTTGATGTGAATATAGCCGAAAAAGTATTTGAAAAAGGCGTGCGTAAGGATCTATACGATGTAGAGCAGGATTACTATCAAACCTTTATCACATTATTTTCGGCAAACTGGAGCAAGGTGGTCAGCAAAAATAAAATGATGCATAAGAAGCTGAACCGCGAGCTGCTGACTGCTCTTGAGGGCGACCTTTCCCCGGAAGCCGAAGTAAAAATAAATGAATTGCTCAAAGAATTAAAGGAATGGCTCGATTACTATAACTGGATTAGCCGTTTGATTGAATTTTTTGAGAGTGAAGAGGTTTTTAAGCATGTCCCGAAACCATAAAAAAAACGCCTTAGATACTAGGCGTTTTTTTAAAACCTTCAAGATACAACAGTCGGTTTCAGCTGTTTTCCTTTTTTCTTTTTCACCGGGCTTAATGCGCGTTCAAGCCAGCTCATCACCAAATCGGCGATAACCGCCATTAGAGCGGTCGGAATCGCGCCGGCTAAAATAATCGCGGTGCCGTTTGTCGCGTTTGAGCCTCTGACGATGATATCGCCGAGTCCGCCCGCACCGACGAATGTTCCGATCGCCGTAATGCCGATAGCAATGACAAGCGCCGTTCGGAGGCCCGCCATGATGACCGAAAGCGCCAGCGGCAGTTCCACCATGCGGAGCACCTGAAATTTCGTCATACCCATCGCTTTACCTGATTCCAGGTACGCATGCTCAATGCTGACAATGCCTGTGTACGTGTTTCTGATAATCGGCAAAAGCGAATACAGAAATAAAGACAAGATTACCGTATTGGCGCCAAGCCCCATCACAAGCATCAAGACGGCGAGCATGGCGAGCGCGGGAACTGTCTGAATCACATTTGTAATCGCGAAAATCCAGCCGCTTAATGCTCTGTATCTGGCGATGAAAATCCCTGTGGGAATGCCGATAACAGCCGCGAATAAAACGCCATACACTGACATCAGAAAATGGCGGTAAAACTCATGCAGCACGTAACCGCCGTTTTGTGAATAATAAGTGCCAAGCTGCTGTAACACTTCCATCTGCTCCACCTCGTTTCTTACTCAAAGTAATCGTGTTTCTCCAAAAATTCTTTCGCCACAACTGACGGTTCTTTCAGCTTTCCGTCCACTTCGTAGTTCAGCTCCTGCATTGTTTCCGTATCAATTTGTCCGATCAGCTTATTCAAAAGGCCTTCAAGTTCCGGATGCTGTTTCAGCACTTTCTCGGGAACAACCGGCGAACAGTCATAGGGCGGGAAAAATTGCTTATCGTCTTTTAAGATTTTCAAATCATACGCCTTAATCCGTCCGTCTGTAGAATAGGCAAGAACGGCGTCCATCTTTCCGTTTTTTACTGCGTCATACACAAGACCGATCTGCATCGGATAGGTTGTTCCGAACTCAAACCCATACGTGCTGACAAACCCTTTGTAGCCGTCGCCTTTCCGCTTCAGCCACGCATTGTCGACTCCCAGCTTGTATTTGTCTGCGTTTTTCTTAATATCTGAAACAGTATTCAAATGGTCTTTCTCAGCAAGCTCTTTTGACACAGTAAACGCGTATGTGTTTTCAAACCCGTAAGAATCAAACCATCTATATTTAAAACGCTTCTCAAACTCTTTTTGCACAATGTCCAGCGCTTTTTTCGGGTCTTTCTCCGCCTCCATTCCGAGGGTGCTCGTTAAGTCCGTCCCGGAATAACGGGTGGCGGAAATATCAATATCACCGCCGACCATCGCCTGCTGCTGCACATAGTTGGAGCCGAGATTTTTAATTAATGCTGTATTCAAGTCCGTGTTATGTTCGATAAGCTGAGCGATTATGTTTGCTAATATTTCCGACTCTGTAATGCTCTGCGCGCCAATTTTAATCGTTTGATCTGAAGCTCCGCTGAGCCCCGGCAGTGAACAGCCGCCTAACAGCAGAGCTGAAGCGAGAGCTAACGCGCCAAACCATCTGATTCGTTTATTTTTCAAGACAGCCAACTCCTTATGAAACTTCCTTCATCCCTTGCAGTCCTTTGGGTGTCACTTTCCGTTCTGTTACAGCCAGCAGATAATCAATTATAATTGCTAAAATCGTGACCGGCACCGCGCCTCCGATGATATATTCAGGCTGATACAGGTTCAATCCGATAAAAATATAATCACCCAGTCCGCCGCCTCCTATAAAGGACGCGAGTGTCGCCCAGCCGATCAAATAGATTGTAGACGTTCGGATTCCCGCCATAATAATCGGCACCGCAAGCGGAAGCTCGACTAACCGGATCTGCTCCCAGCCGGTCATTCCGATTCCTTTCCCTGACTCCAGCAGGTTCTTGTTTACCCCTTGAATGCCTGTATAGGTATTTCTGAGAATCGGCAGTACGGAGTAGAAAAATAACGCGACGATAGCCGGTACTTTTCCTACGCCGAGCAAAGGAATAAAAAAGGCTAAAATGGCAAGGCTCGGCAAGGTTTGCACAATGTTGACGATACCGATGATCGTGCCGGCCCCTTTCTTCATTCTCGCCAGAACGACACCAAGCGGCACGGCAACAAGAATGCCTAATATAACGGCAATAATAGAAATATATAAATGCTCCCATGTTTTATAAAGCATTTCTCCGCCGTTCGTTTGCAAAAAATCAATAAACTGATTCATTCTAAAGAGCACCTCCTCACATTATGTCGTCACTAATTGGTCTTCTTCTCCCCAAATTGAATCGTACACAATATCTACAAGGCTCGCTCTCGTCACAATGCCGACCAGATGATTCTCTTCATCAACTACCGGAACATATTTGATTCCCCGTTTTAAAATCTTGCGGACCGTATCGCGAAGGAGGGTTCCGCTTTGCACCGTATAAATATCAGAACGGAGCACATCGCCGACAAGGCTTGCTTTTTTCCGTTTTTCATCTATGATTTCGACATCGACATAGCCCTGAAGCACATTTTGCTCATCAACAACCAGCAGTGAATCCACACGTTGTTCTCTCATCAATTGAATGGCTTGAGAAAGTGTTTTATCCGCCGTAATGGTAACTGGCTTTTTATTCATCATTTGCTCAACTCGCTCGATATCAGGCCGGGATTGAAGCAGCCTTTCTTTTCCGATAAATTCTTCTACGAATTCATTGACCGGATTTCGGAGAATGTCATCAGGCGATCCGACTTGCACGATCTCTCCTCCCTTTAAAATGACGATACGATCGGCAAGCTTAATGGCCTCATCCATATCGTGGGTCACAAAGACAATGGTTTTGTTTAATGTTCTTTGCAGTTTTTTGAATTCTTCTTGAAGAGAATCACGTGTAATCGGATCAAGCGCTCCGAACGGTTCATCCATTAAAATAAGAGGAGGTTCCGCTGCCAGCGCCCTTAGCACGCCGATTCTTTGCTGCTGGCCGCCGCTCAGCTCATGGGGATAACGCTCTAAATATTCAGGTCCCATATCAACAAGCTTTAACAGCTCTCTTGCCCGTTCTTTCCGTTTATCTTCCGGCCATTTCAGCAGTTTCGGAACGAGTGAAATGTTTTGCTGGATGGTCATGTGGGGAAATAAACCAATCTGCTGGATCACATAGCCGATTTTTCTTCTCAGCTCAACCGGGTCCTGCTCCATGATGTTTTCGCCGTCGATAAAAATCTTGCCTGACGAAGGCTCAATCAAACGGTTAATCATTTTCATCGTCGTCGTTTTTCCGCATCCGCTCGGCCCGATAAAACAGATGAACTCGCCTTTAGCGATATCTAAATTGATGCTGTTGACAGCTTTTTTTCCGCCTTTATATATTTTTGAAACATTTTCTAATTTCAGCAATCCGTGCACCTCCAACAGGTTTCCGTTATTTTTCTGAAAAGTATAACCTTTATTATATTATGAACTTTATAAAATAAAAAGTTTACAATGTGTTGAAATTACATGTAATACACATATTATTTATTGTTATGACATAACCAGCGGCAGTGTTCTTACAATCTCTCTCATTTCCTCCCTTATCCTCAGCATATAAACGTTTTCAACAACTGCCAAAAATATGATATATTGACAACATGAATTGTCAGTGAAGGGATGATCATCTGTGGAAAAAAATGCTCTTGAAATCATCGAACATGCTGAGGAGCACCTCATTGAGAAGATTGCGGAAAATATGCATACGTTTGGAATGCCCGCTACTGTCGGGCGTGTGCTCGGCATCATTTATATGAACCGCAAGCCGATGACGTTAAGCGAGCTTTCTGAAGCTACCGGAATGAGCAAAACACGGATGAGCCAAGTTGTCCGGGAAATGATAGATGCCAACCTTGCAGAAAAAGTGTTTGAAAGAGGGGTCAGAAAGGATCTCTATGACGTCGAACAGGACTACTATCAAACCTTCATTTCTTTATTTACAGCGAATTGGACAAAAGTCGTAAGCAAAAATAAAATGCTCCACAAAAAACTCAGCCGCGAGCTGACTGATCTATTAAAAGAGGAAAATCTGAGCCCTGAAGCAGAAGCGAAGGTTGACCAGCTTTTGATTGAATTAAAAGAATGGCTTAATTATTATGATTGGCTGAGCCGCTTAATTGATTTTTTTGAAAGCGAAGAAGTTTTTCAATATGTCCCCAAAACAATAAAAAGCAGCTCCCTCAGTGAATAAAAGGGAACTGCTTTTTTTATCGTTAAGAAACAAGTACAGGAAACATTCCTTTCAGACCTGCTCCGATCATTCCGACTGCTGTCACCGCCAGAATCAAACCCATCAGCCGGGTAATGACATTCATCTCCGTCTTGCCAAGCTTATTGCTGATAAAAGATGAATAGTGAAACGAAACAAACGTGAGCGCTATGACAGCCGCTATACCTATGATCACACTGATGTAATGGACGACTCCGATATGTCCGGCTGATAAGCTCATAACGGTCGCAATCGTCCCCGGTCCGGCAATAATCGGGATTGATAGCGGCGTCACCGAAATATCCGCTTTTTCCTTACTCTCTCTATGTTCATTGTGATGAAGAGATTGTACATGAGACTCTTTTGCATTTAATAAATTATAGGCGATGCCAAAAATAAAAATGCCGCCCGCCACCCGAAGTGCGTGAATATTGATGTCAAACAGCTTAAAAATCAGCTGGCCGAATATAAGAAACGCCGTCAAAATAAAAAATGATAGAATGACAGCCTTACGTGCGATGCCCATTCTTTCTTTAGCTGTACAGCCTTCCGTCAGCGTAATAAAAACAGCACATTGCCGATTGGATTGGAGACTTCGAATAAGACGCATGGTTCGTTTTTTTACCCAAGTTTGGTTAGCCCGCCAAAGAAGATAAAGTTATATTTTAGAAATACGGTTCCTTTTCAATTTTTTTCTTTTATAATGGTAATTAGTACAATATCCCTATATTACAAAGAAAAGGAGTCAAAGTATGTATTGTCCTCAATGCGGCCATCAAACAGATGGCGGAAAGTTTTGTGAGAAATGCGGATCGCCTCTTCCACGCCAAGCGGGCGAAAATCAAGGAGCACAGGCGGGAGCTGAAGCTGCAAAACAAGCAGCAAAGCAGTTCGGTTCATTTGTCCTGGCTGTTCTGAAACGTCCTTATCAGGAGTGCAAAACAACAGGCGGAGAACAGCTGATCAGCGGAATAATTACAATGGTGCTTTTCAGTTTACTAACTCCGCTGATGTTTTATATTCTTTTTTCAGACGGTCCCGGCAGTGCGAGCTTTACAGAAATCTTTTTAAAGCCAACCATTTACTTTGCCCTTTTTATTTTCGGGTTGCATGCATTGATCTTTTTTTCCTTAAAAATCGCGGGAAACCAAGTGTCATTTAAAGATTCACTCTCTAGATTTGGTGCGTTTCTTATTCCCTATACGGCTATCTTGATTCTTGCACTTCTATTGTTTTTATTACATACAGATCTTTGTTTCACCGTGTTAGCGATTGGTTTAATCGGCGCATTCTTCGCTATTCCCCCTGCGATGCTGAGCAGTTACCAGCATTCGTATAAAGGAAAGGCTGATATCATTTACTCAACCATTGTGATTTATCTGATCACGTGCGTTGCGTTTCGGTTAATCATCGAACATTATATCAAAGAGATTTTCCATTATATCTTCTTTTAAAAACAAACCCCCATCGCCTGCTGGTATGGGGGTTTGTTTTTATTGAATAGACGTTAAATAAATTCTTCCGTCTTTCACTGTGCCGGTGTAGGTCCAGTTGTACGTTCTGCGCTTTGTACTGCCGCCTGATTTTGTAATATCAAATTCTTCATATGTTTTAATTGTGATATTCGAGCCGCTTTGACTAAAGCTTTTTACCTCTACATCAATAAATACTTCAGTCGTCCCCTCGCTGTTCAACTTCTTAACCAATTTCTGCTGATCATTATATAATGAACTTCCTTTTTCCAAATTGCCTTCCATGACCGCAAATTCATTTAAATTCACTGCGGTTGATTGATTTGTCAGATAATCAACCATAAATGATGTAACTTGTTCATCCGTGACATCGTCGGTCGATGGGCTTACGCTTGCTTTCTTGTCTTTTGAGTCTGCCCAGGCTGACGTGTACGTCTCTGCATGATCATTTTTTATTTTCTTTATATTTGTTCCGGCAGAATCAAAAGTTGATTCTGCATCTTCGAAAATCCACTTTTTCTGTTTTTTATCATATGAAAGCAGATATTCATAGCTCGGGCTCTCATCCGACATTTCAGGTTTAGTATAGTCATTATAATTAGCCGACTGGTGAAGTTCTTTTCCTGTTACTGCCGCCTGCCATGTACCGTCATTTTTCTGGGATAGAGCAAATGTATCCAAATCAAAGTCTGTTTCCAGATATTTATCTTTTAAGTAAGAATCCGTGTTTTTCATCGAGTCCACGTTATCTTTTACTTCGGCTTTCCAACTGGCACTTGCCTCTGTCATCTGAGCTGTATTTCCATCAGAAAGCGCTTTGGAATATTGCTTTGTCGTTTTGACAATCGTATTCATGATTGTTTCTTGTGTGTCTTGGTCAGGAATTAACGTTAACTCCATTTCTTTGCTATCAATCGGCACACCCGCTGTTTTTGTTTTTCCCCATGGGAACTCCGCTTCAACAGCAGCAGTCATTGATCCGTCTGTCAGAAGCGGGCCGTATGTGACAGATTTGAACGGATCCTTATGGATGGATTTACCGTTAATCAGCAATTCTCCCTTTCCATCCTTAATATCATCCGCTAAGCTGAATGTCACATCGTCTGCTTCCAATGAGAGATCAACACGAAAGCTGTTATCACCAACCGCCTGAATTTCTTCCTTTTTCACAAGATCGACTACATCGTTTTTCAGTTTGGCTGAGACTGTATATTCGCCGGGAATGTACGGGCCGAGGGTTTGTGCTTGATCTGCTTTCTTTACAGATCCGGCATCCTCTTTATTCACATAGAGATCCGTATTTTTATAATTGCTGGTTACTTCAAAATAAACAGGTGCTATCTTTAAATCATAATGGTCAAATACTAGCAAGCTTTTCCCGTCTTTCTCCGCGTATACAATTTCCTTTTGGGCTGTTTCATCACGCAGCGATGCAAAAAGCTCATTTTTTTTGTCAGGATGATCCTTTAAATATGCAAGAAACGGTTTTACGTTTTGTTTAGTAAGTTTGAACTTGTCATTTACAGGCGTAAGGAGAGAAGCGATTTGTTCTTTATCCTCATTATTTACAGCCTGCTCAAATTTGTCGACTAACCTGTCTTTAGAATTAAGGTACGCTCCGGTTTTATATGCGGCGAATAATATGACGCACGCTGCGGCAATGCTGCTCCATAAAATGATGGTTTTCTTAGGGATTGGTTTTCGCGGAGCCTGCCTCGTTTCAGCAGTGCTTGCTGTTTCTTTATTTGCCTGTATGCTGCTTCCTCCGATCGGGGTGCCGCATTCTTTACAAAACTTTGCCCCTTCATTATTCTTTTGGCCGCATTCCTTACAAAAAAACATGACTTTCCTCCTATTCAATTCTACTAACTTGTATAACATTTCCTATCTTATATATCTTATAATAGAATGGATTGAAATTGGTGCGAATTAGCAAAATATATAACTATGACAATAACAAAAAGGTGGAGTGAATATGCAACTCAGCATTCAAAAAGCAAAAGAAGCGAATCAGGCGCTATATGAACTTCTGCTGCTCGCGGATCCTTCAAAGGAAATTGTTGATGAATACCTGGTAAGAGGCGAATGTTACGAAGCTTGGATCGGCAGAGAACTGGCAGGAGTCTATGTACTCTTAAAAACCAGACCGCAGACGGCTGAAATCGTCAATATCGCTGTGAAAGAATCTATGCAGAACAAAGGCATTGGTAAACAGCTTGTGCAGGATGCCATTGAAAAGGCGAAGGGATGGGGAGCTGACACAATCGAGATTGGTACCGGAAATTCCAGCATTCATCAGCTGTCTCTCTATCAAAAGTGCGGATTCCGGCTGCAGGCTATTGACCATGATTTTTTTATCAGACATTATGAGGAGGAGATTTTTGAAAACGGCATTCAGTGTCGGGATATGGTGAGGCTTTATCTTGATTTATAAAAAGAAGCGGCTGCCGCGAAAAAGTCGGCTGCCGCTTCTTTTTAATGTCCTGTCAGACAGACCGATCTGCTTTTTCATGTGATGTTCTTTGAACAATCTGCATTACTGACAGAGTGAAGAAGATCAAAATGAGAGATAGTCCTATACTCAGAAAAATGTAGTTTGCTGTCATTAATAACAGAAGTGCCGTATATAAAGCAGCCGAAAGCGGCTCTCCCATCTTTACGATAGAAAAAATAAGAGCAAAGATCCTCCCAAAATAAGCGGTCGGAACTGTTTTTTGAAAATACAGCACCGTTTGCACATCGATATATGAAATGATGATGCCAAGCACAAGAAAGATCACGCATTCAAATCCGTGAAGCGGAAAGAACAAGATCATAATAAGTGCCCCCGCCCCCGTTAAAGTCCGCGGATATAAGCGGACTAGATGTTTCGTATTCCACTTAAAAAATACAGCCAGATTTCCTAACAGCATACCCGCCTGGAACATTGCATACATAACGGCAAACCAGACCGAATAATCCTTACCAAAACGTTCAACCGCAAGAATCGGTCCCATAACCGAAATCAGGCCGGCGATTACAAGGTTGACAATGAAAAAATACCCGACAGATGTCAGCCATGTCTTATTTCCTTTCAGCATCCTATAACCGGCCTTCATATCTTCTGTTCCTTTGCTTTTTTGCACAGTAGGTTCTGATGTGCGAATGAGCAGAATCAGCACGGCAGAGATGAAAAAAGCCGCCCCATTTATCGTAAACAGAAAGCTAAACGGGATCGTGGCCAGTAACACACCGCAAATCAGTTTTCCGACGATCAAGCCGATTAAATCACTTGTATTCATTAAAGAAGTCGCCTGATCCAGATGTTTTTGGCGGACAAGCAGCGGAATGAGCGCAACTTTCGCAGGCGCAAAGAGCATCGATTGCAGAGAAAGAAAAAAAGCGCACGCTCCCGCTATCCACACGGATAACAAATGGTTTGCGCTAAGCACCGCCAGAAGCACCATAATGGCGGCTCTTCCCGTGTTGCATATATATAAAATAGATTTTTTACGAAAAGAGTCTATCAATGGCCCCGTTAACACTCCAAATGTTAAGGGCACAAGTTCAATAAAAGAAATAACGCCGACAAGAATTTTGCTGCCGGTTAAATCCAAAACAAGGAGCGGAAGCGCAATCAGCCATACACCATCCGCCGCCGAAGAAAACACCTGCGCAGCCCAAAGTTTTGCATAACTCGGTGTTCGATATGTCTGATTACGCCTGTTTTTTATCCTTTTCATCAGAAGCACCGCCGAACCATTCTAGAGTTCTCCATGATTCTTGCCTTTGTGTATAATCCGTTTCCATCACTTCAAATACAATACCCATTTCATCATCCTGATGACGCGTTTTTAACTCCTCTGCCGCTTGTCGGAGCAGACGTTCATCAATGGTTCCTGTTTTGGGATGCTGCCCCTCAAAACAGCGGACATCCCCATGCGGAAAAGCAAGCTGTCGAAAGGAGCTGAAATGATAATGTTTAATGGCTTCTTCTAACGAAAGAAACTGAAAAAAATCGGGATACTTCAATGTTTCATTTCGAAACATAAGAGAGGATGATAAGTGCGTCTGGTAGGTGATCGCCCAGTGGCATATATCCCACGTAATGCCGACATGCCTCAATTTCAATTGAACCAGCTCTTCAAAATCCTCAGGATAAATAAAAATCGGATCAAAATCTTCACCCAGGTTTCCGATGATCGGAAGGTTTTCGACACCGATCCAAATATCCGTGCCCTTCAAATCCTCATCAAACTCTGCAAAAAATTCAATTATTTTTTTGCGGTTTCCTTGCAGATCATATTGTTGAAATTCTTCTACATTCATAAATTGATTGGCATGAACAGTTATGCCCTTCGCATCGTATTTCACAGCGAGCTCCGCAAAATGGAGAAGCTGATCTTTGATGCGTTTTTCATGAATATAATCTGCATTGTCCGTGGGAAAATGAAGCGTTAACAGAGACGGAAGCAACTGTTGTGCGTATGCGAGTGTTTGATTGATCTTTTTCACATAATCTTTTTCTTCAAAAGAGCGGCCGTCAAAAATATTAGCTTCAAGCCCATACCCTTCTTCGACCCATCGGCCATCGATTTGTTTCGGATCAAGTCCGAAAAAAGGAATTTGAGCAATCATAAGGCCCTCACCATGTTCCTCTCACAAGCATAAACGCTTCTGCCGCTTTAAAGCCGGATTTTGCGCCCCATACATACGCATTATTTTCTATCGCTTGCAGAGAGCGGGGATGGGGAAAGTCTCTAAGCTCAGACCCATAGCACGCCATGGCCTTCAGCTTCATATCAAGCTCTTCCTCAATATTGATGAAGTAATTGGCGTGAAATTGATCCTTCTGAAGATAATTCCATTCTGTCGAAGATAAAGTTTCATAAGCCAGCACCTGTTTAACAGAATGACCGGGGAGCGGGCGGGTTGCCGTCATCACCGCTCTGAATACGACGGTGTGATCAATGTTAATATCTCCTCCGTACTGGGTATACACAATATCGGGCTGAAACCGCTCGATTTGTTTTTCTGCTTCTTTCACAACATCTAATAAATCCATAGAATCAAGTCTATTATCAGGCAGGTTTAAGCGGACAAAATCTTCAATACCAAGAGTGCTGAGCGCCTGTTTCGTTTCATTGTTTGAATCTTGCATAATTGAATCCTCAGGTTTTACATAATCAGCTTTTCTTGACGATTTCCCCTCTGCCATGATGACCGCTGATACTTCGTCCCCTTGGCGCACATGTTTAGCCAGCGCTCCGCCGACTCCGATAATCTCATCATCTGGATGTGCCGCAAACACCATTACTTTCATCATATTGCCCTCCTTTGACTAGCCTATTGTCTCACTCAAATCATGAATGGTTTCATTACGATTGAACCGAAGAGAAGAAGTTTAATAAGAGGAGGGATTTAATGAAATATGTATTTATGTCAGCAGCACTTGCCGCAAGCTTTATATGGGGAGTGCCTGCTGATCTGGTAAAGGAGAAGCAGATTCAATCAGCCTCGGTGATTAAGTCAAAGTTTGATGCGGACGGCGCGTTTAAAGGAGGGAACTGTTGGTTTTTCGCTGAGTGAAAAGACATGGAGATGTAAAAAAGTCTCAAAGAGGTTTTGAGTTCATACGGATATAAAAAAGCCGCCGAGAAATTCTCGGCGGTCTTTTATTATTACTTATTCAAGTTGTAGAAAGTGTTAATGCCGTGATATTGAGCCGTTTCAGCCAATTGGTCTTCGATGCGAAGCAATTGGTTGTATTTCGCAACACGGTCCGTACGAGACGGAGCACCTGTTTTGATTTGGCCTGCGTTTGTTGCCACAGCGATGTCAGCGATTGTGCTGTCTTCTGTTTCACCAGAACGGTGAGAGATAACAGCTGTGTATCCTGCGCGTTTCGCCATTTCGATTGCATCGAATGTTTCAGTCAATGTACCGATTTGGTTTACTTTGATCAGGATAGAGTTGCCTACGCCATTTTTGATGCCTTCAGCCAATTTTTTCGTGTTTGTAACGAATAGATCGTCACCCACAAGCTGTACTTTTTTGCCAAGGCGTTCTGTAAGAAGTTTGTGACCTTCCCAGTCGTTTTCGTCAAGGCCGTCTTCGATTGAGATGATTGGGTATTTAGAAGCCATTTCTTCGTACCAGTCAACCATTTCAGCAGAAGTTTTAACAACGCCTTCGCCAGAAAGATGGTATTTGCCGTCTTCTTTGTTGTAGAACTCAGAAGATGCAGCATCCATTGCCAATTTCACTTCTTCACCAGGTTTGAATCCAGCTTTTTCAATCGCTTCAACGATTGTTTGAAGAGCTTCTTCGTTAGAACCTAGGTTTGGAGCGAATCCGCCTTCGTCACCTACAGCTGTGTTCATGCCTTTGGCAGCAAGAACTGATTTCAAGCTGTGGAAGATTTGAGCGCCCATGCGAAGCGCTTCACGGAAGTTCTCAGCACCTACAGGCATAATCATGAATTCTTGAATGTCAACGTTGTTATCAGCATGCTCTCCGCCGTTGACGATGTTCATCATCGGTACAGGAAGCGTTTTTGAGTTGAATCCTCCAAGATATTGATAAAGAGGAATCTGTAAGAAATCAGCAGCAGCGCGTGCAACAGCCATAGATACACCAAGGATTGCGTTAGCGCCAAGCTTGCCTTTGTTTTCAGTTCCATCAAGCTCGATTAAAAGCTGGTCAACTGCGTTTTGTTCTGTTACATCAAAGCCAAGAAGCTCTGGAGAAATAATTTCGTTTACGTTGTTAACAGCTGTTAACACGCCTTTTCCAAGGTAACGGTCTTTGTCGCCGTCACGAAGCTCAACTGCTTCGTATTCACCTGTAGAAGCTCCGCTTGGAACTAATGCGCGGCCGAATGCTCCTGATTCTGTATATACTTCAACTTCAACTGTTGGGTTGCCGCGTGAGTCTAATACTTCGCGTGCATAAACATCAACAATGTATGGCATGTGTTTGTCTCTCCTTTTTGTTTGCAATTATTTTTGAATTAAAGATGTTCCTGTCATTTCTTTCGGTTTTTCAACGTTCAGAAGGTCAAGAAGCGTTGGTGCAAGGTCGCCTAGGATTCCGCCCTCGCGCAATGTCACGCCTTCTTTTGTCACAATAACAGGGACAGGGTTTGTCGTATGCGCAGTGTGCGGTTCGCCTGATTCTGTAATCAGAATGTCAGCATTACCGTGATCAGCGGTAATGATGGCGTGTCCGCCTTTAGCGATGATGGCATCAACCACTTCGCCTAAGCATTCATCCACTGCTTCAATTGCTTTAATTGTCGGTTCCACCATTCCGGAGTGTCCGACCATATCCGGATTCGCAAAGTTTAAGATAATCGCGTCATGCTTGTCATCAGCGATATCCTTCACAAGCGCATCCTTTACTTCATACGCGCTCATCTCAGGCTTTAAGTCGTACGTTGCGACTTTCGGCGAATTGATGAGGATGCGTTCTTCACCAGGGAATTCAGCTTCACGTCCGCCGCTCATAAAGAACGTGACGTGCGGATACTTTTCAGTTTCGGCAATGCGAAGCTGTTTTAATCCATGCTGTGCCAATACTTCCCCGACAGTATTATCAAGATTCATCGGTTTAAACGCGACATATCCGTCAACTGTTTCACTGAAATGTGTCAGGCAGACGAAATGCAGGTCCTTCGGATGATTTTCACCGCGGTCGAAATCGCGGAAATCTTTATTTGTAAACGTGTTGGAAATCTGGATAGCGCGGTCCGGTCTGAAATTATAGAAAATCACAGAATCGCCGTCCTGAATCTTCGCAACAGGCTCACCGTTTTCTTTTGTGATGACGGACGGAATGACGAATTCATCATAAATTCCGTTCGCATAAGAATCTTCAACAACATCCATCGCGCTGCGGTATGTCGGGCCTTCGCCGTATGCCATTGCGCGGTACGCTTTTTCCACACGGTCCCAGCGTTTGTCGCGGTCCATCGAGTAATAGCGTCCGGAAATGCTGGCAATCTCGCCGATACCGATTTCTTCGATTTGGTCATTCAGCTGCTTAATGTAAGTTTTCGCTGTTTGCGGACCTACATCGCGGCCGTCCAAGAAACCGTGGATGTATACCTTTGTCAGCCCTTCATTTTTCGCAAGCTTTAACAGTGCGAACAAATGATTAATATGGCTGTGTACGCCTCCGTCAGACAGAAGGCCGAACAGGTGCAAGGCTTTGTTGTTTTCTTTCGCGTGGCTGATCGCGTCAAGGAATGTTTGATTGCGTTCAAATTCTCCTTCACGGATGGCAACATTCACGCGTGTTAAGCTTTGGTACACGATGCGCCCGGCACCGATATTTAAGTGGCCGACTTCGGAGTTCCCCATTTGACCCTCAGGGAGGCCGACAGCTTCACCTGAAGCAGTCAATGTCTGATGAGGATACTGGTTCCAATAGCGGTCAAAATTCGGTTTATTCGCTTGGGCTACTGCGTTACCTACTGTTTCATTGCGTAATCCGAACCCATCAAGAATGATGAGTGCAGCTGGTTTTTTACTCATATTGACCTTCCTCCAATAATTGAACGAATGACTGAGGCTCTAAGCTTGCGCCGCCAACCAAAGCACCGTCAATATCGGACTGGGCCATATATTCTTTAATGTTGGCAGGCTTTACGCTTCCGCCGTATTGAATGCGCAGTTTGTCAGCAGTTTCTTGGCCGAATTCGCCAGCGACTGTTTGACGGATGTGCGCGCACACGTCATTTGCATCTTGAGATGTAGAAGATTTGCCTGTTCCGATTGCCCAAATAGGCTCGTAAGCAATAACAGATTCTGCGACTTGATCTTGAGAAAGTCCGGCAAGGCCTTTTTTCACTTGATCTGCAACAAGATCGTTTGTTTTGCCTGCTTCACGCTCTTCAAGCGTTTCGCCTACACAGATAATCGGCACAATGCCGTGTTTGAAAGCAGCGTGTGCTTTTTTGTTTACCGTTTCGTCCGTTTCAGCGAACATTTCGCGGCGCTCTGAGTGGCCGATGACGCAGTATTCAACGCCAAGGTCTTTCAATGCTACCGGGCTGATTTCGCCTGTAAACGCGCCGTTTTCTTCAAAGTGCATGTTTTGGGCACCGACTTTAAGGTCAGTGCCTTTCACAGCTGTAGCCAGTTTTTCTAAGAAAAGCGCTGGTGCGCAAACTACAGCTTCAGCTTTGTCTGCTGCTGGGATGGAAGATTTCACTTCTTCAACAAAGCTGACAGCTTCGCCGAGTGTTTTGTTCATTTTCCAGTTACCGGCTATAATTGGTTTTCTCATCTGTTCCACTTCCTTATAGCAGTTTTGTCTTACTTATCGTTTAACGCGCTGACTCCAGGAAGCTCTTTGCCTTCCATGAATTCAAGAGAAGCGCCGCCGCCTGTTGAAATGTGGCTCATTTTATCAGCAAGGCCGAATTTCTCAACCGCTGCCGCAGAATCTCCTCCGCCGATGACAGAGTATGTATCTTTTGCCTCTGCCAAAGCTTCAGCAACCGCTTTTGTTCCTTGTGCGAACAAGTCGATTTCGAATACACCCATAGGTCCGTTCCATACGACAAGCTTGCTGTTTTTGATAACATCAGCGTACGTTTCACGTGTTTTCGTTCCGATGTCAATTGCTTCTAAATCGCTAGGGATTTCAGAGATCGGCACGATTTTTGTGTTTGCATCGTTAGAGAAATCATCTGCTACCAATACATCTTCAGGCATGTAGAAATTAACGCCTTTTTCTTTTGCGCGGTCCATAAAGGTTTTCGCAAGCTCAATTTTATCTTCTTCAAGCAGAGATTTTCCGACTTCGTAGCCTAACGCTTTTACAAATGTGTAAGCAAGGCCGCCGCCGATAATCAGGTTGTCCACTTTATCAAGAAGACTTTCGATGACGCCGATTTTGTCTTTTACTTTCGCTCCGCCGATGATTGCTGTGAACGGGCGCTCAGGATTGGAGACCGCTTTTCCGAGAACGTCAAGCTCTTTCTCCATTAAGAAACCTGCAACAGCCGGCAGATGCTCAGCGATTCCCGCAGTTGATGCGTGCGCGCGGTGAGCGGCGCCGAATGCATCATTCACGTATATGTCAGCAAGCGCTGCGAATGCTTTTGAAAGTTCAGGATCATTTTTTTCTTCGCCAGGATAGAAACGTACGTTTTCTAACACAAGAACGTCTCCGTCCTTCATGTCGGAAATTTGCGCTTGAACAGCATCGCCGTAAGCTTCATCCGCTTTTTTCACTTCTTTGCCAAGCAGTTCTCCTAAACGCGCTGCGACAGGAGTTAAACGAAGCTCCTCAACGACTTCGCCTTTCGGGCGGCCTAAATGGCTCGCTAGAAGGACTTTCGCGCCTTGGTCTGCAAGGTGTTTGATTGTTGGAAGCGCAGCGCGGATACGAGTATCGTCTGTTACTTCCCCGTCTTTCATTGGAACGTTAAAGTCAACGCGGCAGAATACAACCTTACCTTTTACGTCGATGTCTTTTAAAGTTTTCTTATTCATGCTTTAGGAGATCCTCCTTCAAAATGGTTTACAAACAGCACGAAAAACGTGAAACCGCCTGATCAAGCACTCTTAAACCGCGGGGCAGATTGCAAACGAAAGCCGGCACAGGGCAGATCATGGTTTTAGCCAGGGCAGTCGGCCAAAAACATGAAGGCGCCGCTAAACGCAAGCAAAACGCGGGGTAAGCACTTATCCGGCGTTTTCTGAAAGCCGGTCTTCATGGAAAAAGGGAAAGGGAGTCCGTCCCCTTCCCTTGTCCGCTTTCATTATAGCGTTTCTATACAAAAGAACCAAGTCCGGCCCTTTATCAGCTATGATTTAAAGACCTTGTTTCGCGATGTAAGCTGCAAGATCCACAACGCGGTTAGAATATCCGCTTTCGTTATCGTACCAAGAGATTACTTTTACCATGCTGCCTTCCATTACCATTGTAGAAAGAGCATCGATTGTAGAAGAGTTTTGGTTACCATTGTAGTCACCAGAAACTAATGGCTCTTCGCTGTAGCCAAGGATTCCTTTAAGATCTCCTTCAGCCGCTTCTTTAAGAGCTGCATTTACATCTTCAGCCGTTACGTCTTGGTTAAGTTCAGCAACCAAGTCAACTAGAGATACGTTTGGAGTTGGAACACGCATTGCTCCGCCGTTTAGTTTTCCTTTTAGTTCAGGAAGAACTAGAGAAACAGCTTTTGCAGCACCAGTTGATGTTGGGATGATGTTTTCAGCTGCTGCACGCGCACGACGGTAGTCTTTGTGCGGAAGATCAAGGATTTGCTGATCATTCGTGTAAGAGTGAACAGTTGTCATCATACCGCGTTTGATGCCGAATTTATCGTTAAGTACTTTTGCGAATGGAGCTAAGCAGTTTGTTGTACATGAAGCATTAGAGATAACGTCATGGTTAGCCGCATCGTATTTGTCTTCGTTAACACCCATTACAATTGTGATATCTTCTTCGTTAGCAGGTGCAGAGATGATTACTTTTTTCGCGCCAGCTTCTAAGTGTTTTGCAGCGTCTGCGCGTTTTGTGAAGAAACCAGTAGATTCAACTACGATTTCAACGCCTTGTTTGCCCCAGCTAAGTTTAGCAGGATCGCGTTCAGCAGAAACCTCGATTGTTTTGCCGTTTACCACTAGGTTGTTTCCGTCAACAGAAACTTCTGCGTCCAATTTTCCGTGTACAGAATCATATTGTAAAAGATGAGCAAGCATATTAGCGTCTGTTAAATCGTTAACTGCTACTACCTCAACTTCAGAATTTTTTAACGCTGCGCGGAATACGTTACGTCCAATACGACCAAATCCGTTAATACCGACTTTTACTGCCATGATTGTTTCCTCCTTTAAATAAGTGAGAGATATTTATATTGAGGGACTGTTTATATCCCTTAATAACTTCTTTGCCGCTCCTTCGTCAGTGACGAGGACCGTATTGCGGGGCTTTTTAAAGTAAGCCTCGATCGCCCCGGCTTTTGATGATCCGCCCGCTACCGCGATAATATCCGGAATCGCGTCAAGGTCATCCAGCTGCATTCCGACCGAATGCACCTTATGGACAACTTCACCGTCAGAATTAAAGTAGTAGCCGAAAGCTTCTGTCACGGCGTGGTTTTCATCAATTTTCTTTAAGTCTTCCAGAGGTGTGTTTCGCCGCTCCGCCATTGTTTTAGCTTCGCCGATTCCGTGAACCAGCATACTTGCGGATTTAATCGTGGTCAGCACCTCTTTAACCGAAGGCTCTTCAATAATAGATGAGTATGCGCCTTGAGACAGCTGTCCCGGAACAAACAAAAGCCGGTAAGTGCCTGAAGCCTTTTCTGCCATATGCGCACATATGGTGTTCGCCTGATTTTTGACATTCTCGCCTAAACCGCCTCTTGCAGGCACAAACAAAAGCTCACGGTTCTTTGAATCCGGCGTCATCATCTCAGCGACAGCCTCAATTGTCGTACCGCCAGTAACAGCGACGATATTTTTTCCAGAAAATCTTTTTTTCATACATGCGACAGCCGCTCTCCCTAATTCTTTTTTGACCCAAGGAGATTGGTCGCTGTCTCCGGATACGATGATGGCATCCCTTAGATTTAAACGTTCCTTTAATGTCTTTTCCAAAACAGTCAAACCTAAAACATCTTTCATCGTATCTTCCAGAATAGAAAGCAGTGAGTAGCCTTCTTCCGTCAATGTCATGCCGTTTGTTTTAATTTCGACCAGGTTCTGTTCTTTAAGAAACTGAACCTCACCTCTCAACACACGCTCACTGATTCCGAGACTGGCAGACAGGCTTCTTCGCCCAATGGGTTCTGTCAGCCTGATATACTGCAAGATTTCGAATCTTTTTTGCATCACAACCAGAAGATCAGGCAATAATTTTTTTTGTGCTTGTATTAATTGGTTCATGGTTTAAACGTTCCTTTCTATTCACACCTGGACTTAAAACGTCCCACTATGACAAAAAACGTCCCATCATAGCCAAAAAAAATTATTTCTGCTTTCTTTAATTATTTTAACAGGGTGTAATTGTTTATTCAACTGTTAAAGGTTAATTATCGACAATATTCGCACTGCCTGCAGCCCGGCTTGCCTCTTATTTTAGTATGGCTGATATAGATTCATTATATACAGGCTGCTTGACATGCGTGCAGATGAATTAAAAAAAGTCCTCTCGAATGAAAGGACTCCGGTTTTCAATTAAAATTTGAAACGCTTTCATTTTTATCTTTTATCCAAAGCTGTTCGATCTCTTCAAGGGATTTGTTTTTCGTTTCCGGGCAAATCGTGAATACAAACAGAAAGCAAAGAATGTTGATGACGGCGAAGATCCAGAAGGTATACGCAAGGCCGAATGAGCTGATCATCATCGGCACAAATTGCCCGATCGCCCAGTTGGCGCCCCATAAAAATATAGTGGCGATTCCTGCTGCTCTTGCGCGGAGATGATTCGGGAATATTTCTGAAATCATGATCCATGTGATCGGTCCGACCGATACACAGAATGCAGCGACAAAGCCTAAAATGAAAAAGATCAGCATAAGACCGCTTGTCAGATGAAAATAAAATGATGTTCCGATTAAAATCATAAAAACAGCCATAAATGCAGATCCGATGGACATTAATTTTTTCCGGCCGACTTTATCAATGAGCAAGACGGCAATGACCGTAAAAATCACTTCCACAACTCCGACAATACAAGTCGTGACAAACCCTGCGTTCTGGCCAAAACCAATCATTTTGAAAATTTCCGGCCCATAATAGGTAATCGCGTTCATCCCGATTACCTGATTAAAAAGGGCTAACAGAATACCGATGACAAGGGCTTTTCTAAGACCGGGTTTGAAAAGCTGGGATAATGACCCCATCTTTTCAATTTGCAAGGATTTTTCGATATTTTTGATTTCTTCTTTAGCTGCGGCTTCCCCGTTTATTCGCTGAAGAACGGCCAAAGCTTCTTTGGTCCGGCCCGCTTTTGCCAGCCATCGCGGACTCTCAGGCACAACCAGCAGAACAAGAAAGAAGATCACTGACGGAATCATCCCATAGGCAAGCATCCATCTCCATCCGGTATGCACGCCCCATTCGTATGTGCCTGACCTTTGAACCGCCAGATTAATAAAATACGTTGCCGAGATGCCTAGGATCGTAAAAAGCTGGTAAAGAGAAGACAAACTGCCGCGTATCGCCGGCGGAGCGGCTTCCGTAATATAGGTTACGGACAGCGAGGAAGCCATGCCGATACCCAAGCCGCCGATCACCCGCGCAATAATTAATGTAGAAACATCGCGGGAAATTGCTGAAACCACGGCGGAAATGGCGAATAGAAGGGCCGCCGTCATCAAGATTTTTTTTCGCCCGAACCTATCACTCAAAAATCCGGAAATACCGGCGCCAAATACACCGCCGATCATAATGCTGGAAATCACAAGACCCTCCATAAAGGGGGTCAGGCGATATAAATCCTTCAGGAAGCCGATCGCTCCAGAAATCACCGCCGTGTCATAGCCGTACAGCAATCCGCCCAGCCCGGCCGCACAAGAAATGAGAATCACAAAACCCATTGAATGGCCTCTCGTTACAGGGACATTCGGTTCAGTTTGTGCCGGATTATTCTTCATGTTATACACCCTCCTATAGCAATGCGTTAATAAAAGCGTTTTCATTTTTGTGTGAATAAACATGTTGTACGTACTTATATTCAACATAATCTGCAATAATCCTTCATTTGAACGTACAAATAAATCTGAACATGAGTTTATTACATTTTATTGTACAGATGGCTGTGTTATACTAAAATTTGTGCGTATACATTTTGGAGGAATTCACATGTTACCGAAATATGTTCAAGTAAAAGAAGAAATTTGTTCATGGATTAATCAAGGCAAAATTCTGCCTGATCAAAAACTGCCGACAGAAAGTGAATTAATGCAGCAATTCGGTGTTAGCCGCCATACGATACGTAAAGCAATCGGAGACCTCGTGTCACAAGGACTGCTTTACAGCGTGCAAGGCGGGGGCACTTTTGTTGCCTCCCGCTCCTCAAAGTCGGCCATCCATTCCAATAAAACGATCGGTGTTCTGACAACATACATATCAGACTATATTTTTCCGAGCATTATCAGGGGGATTGAGTCTTATTTAAGCGAGAAGGGCTATTCCATGCTGCTTACAAGCACAAACAATCAGACAGAAAACGAAAGAAGAGGCCTAGAGAACCTGCTGTCTAAAAATATTGACGGACTCATTGTCGAACCGACGAAAAGCGCAATGCAAACCCCGAATATTGGTTATTATCTTAACCTCGAAAAAAACGGAATCCCGTTTGCGATGATGAACGCATCGTATGCTGAGCTGGCGGCGCCAAGCTTTCGGGTAGATGACATAAAAGGCGGCATGATGGCAGCCGAGCATCTGTTTTCTCTCGGGCACACTCAGATTATGGGGATTTTTAAAGCCGATGACACGCAGGGCGTCAAACGAATGAACGGTTATATTCAGGCACACCGCGACCGCCAGCTATTTCCTTCCCCTGACATGATTGTTACGTTTACAACAGAGGAAAAGGAATTGATTTTACTGGAAAAAGTGAAACACATTCTTGAAAGGAACAGCAGCAGGCCGTCGGCGATCCTTTGCTACAATGATGAAATCGCTTTGAAGGTCATTAATACGATCCGTGACATCGGTCTGAAGGTGCCTGACGATATTTCGATCGTCGGTTATGATGATTCTCATTTCGCCCAGATTTCCGAGGTGAAGCTGACTTCGGTGAAGCATCCGAAATCCGCGATGGGAAAAGCCGCAGCGAAATATGTGATTGACTGTCTGGAACATAAAAAGCCAAAGCAGGATGATGTGATTTTCGAACCGGAATTAATCATCCGCCATTCGGTGAAGAAAATTGGGGAATAAAAAAGCAATGTGATGGAATTCCCATTACATTGCTTTTTTGTGTATGAATATATTGAAAGAACTCAGCTGTTTTTCATAATATCGGCGATGATTTCAAAGGAGCGCAGTCTGTCGCTGTGCTCAAAGGTTTCAGAATTCACCATGATTTCGTCAGCCCCGGTCGTCCGGATAAAGTCTTCAAGCTTCGCCTTTACCTCTTTCGGACCGCCGATAATCGTGGAACTGAGCTGCTCATTGACCATCGCTTTTTCATACGGACTCCAGATTTGGTCCATATCTTCGACAGGCGGTTTAAGCTGGTTCGGTGTGCCGCGGACAAGGTCTAAAAATTTCTGATAATGCGAGGTCGCGAGACGCTGCGCTTTTTCATTCTTATCGGCGGCAATAACTGTTACACCGACCATTGCATACGGTTCGTCCAATACGTCTGACGGCGTGAAGGAATTGCGGTACAGCTCTAATGCAGGAACGGTATTCGCCGGTGAGAAATGAGCCGCAAATGCGAACGGAAGCCCGAGCTCACCGGCAAGACGGGCGCTGAAGCCGCTTGAACCAAGCAGCCAGATCGGCACATCCAAGCCTTCTCCAGGGATGGCGCGAACTTGATTGCGTACGTTTCCTGACGGCTTAAAGTAATTGCGCAATTCGTCCAGCTGTTCAGGAAAATCTTCACCGCTGTTTATATTTCTTCTTAATGCTCTTGCCGTTAATTGATCGGTACCCGGCGCCCTGCCCAGCCCTAAATCAATTCGGCCGGGATAGAGCGTTTCAAGGGTTCCGAATTGTTCCGCAATGACCAGCGAGGAATGGTTCGGCAGCATAATTCCGCCGGAACCGACGCGGATTTTTTTTGTTCCGCCAGCTATATGGCCGATTAATACGGACGTCGCCGAGCTTGCGACACCTTCAATATTGTGATGCTCGGCAAGCCAGTAGCGGTTGTAACCCCATTCTTCCGCGCGGCGGGCTAAATCCATGCTGTTTTTAAAGGCTTCTTCAACAGTTCCTCCTTTGACGATAGGAGATAAATTCAATACGGAAAACTTTGTATCTTTCAGTTGTTTATTTGACATTTTTCTCTCCTTTTAAGATGTGATGTAAGTGAACAGCCTGATGCCGTTTGCGTGTGCAATTTAGAAATATCTTGAGCCTTTCTTTACCGAAGGGCATCTAACAACCACCATACCATACCCGTACCACCCATTTAAAGAAATTGATTCGATGAAATTCGAACAATGATAAATGCCAAGGAAATACACAAGCATAAAAAATGCGCAGCGCCATATGCGCTCCGCATTGATTGCTTATACCGATGCTTTTGAAGATGAGACGGGAGATGTGTTACGTAAACAGTTCCTGAGCGGTCTGAATAAAAAGCTGGACCGCAAGCGAGGCTTCCTTTAAAGAAGGAACAGCGAGCTGGATCTCTCTGAACACCTGCGGGTCAAGATCACGCGTCACCACATGCTCGGGCAGCGGCATTCCGGACATGGAAAGCTCGGATATAATCGCAAGCCCTAAGCCTTCTCGGATCATATTGATGGAGGTATTGACGTTATAAACGGTATACGCTGTGTTGAGCGTGGAACCGGCCTGCTTAAATAATTCAATAAAGGGAGATTCATAGCCTCCGTAACATACAACCATCGGTTCTTGGTCTAAATCGTTCAGCGTAATGGCTGAACGGCTGCACAGCGGGTGGTCATCGCGAAGCACCACAACCATCTTGTCTTTTTTGAGCGGAATATATTCCATATCCCGAGCGGGGAAAAGCAGAATGCCTGCATCAATAATCCGTGATTGAAGCCATTCTCTCACCTCATCTACTGTTCCTTCATGCAAAATCAGTTCAAGCTTCGGATACTTTTGTTTAAACACACTGATCAGCTTTGGCATAAAATGTGCGGACGCGGATGGAAAGGTGCCGATATGAATCGTCCCAAGCTCGAGCCCTTTTTCCGCGGCAGCGACCTGCTCGACTTTTTCAATCCCTTTTAATACTTCTCTGATATGAACCAAAATGTTCTTCCCTGTATCCGTCAGCATCAGTCCGTTCCGGCGGTCGCGAATGATCAGCTTCACACCAAGCTCGGCCTCGATCGCGGAAATCGCGTGGCTGACGGCCGGCTGTGTCATATTCAGCGCCTGCCCGGCTTTTGTAAAGCTTCCCGTTTCAGCTGTTTTTACGAAAACTTGCAATTGGGTAATAGTCATAACTATTTACTTATGCTCCTCATAAAAAAGATTCATTTTATTTATCTTGTTTAATACCGTATCATATGATGGAAATGTTCTACAAGGAGTGATTGAAGTTGAAACAGCTTTCTAAGGCGCAGACAGCATTCTTTCTTGCGTTTCTGGTTATCATGTGGGGAGTCAACTGGCCGCTGTCAAAAGCCGCCCTCGCTTACTCGCCGCCTTTATTATTTGCGGGTATCAGGACGCTGATCGGCGGACTGTTATTGCTATTGGTTGCTTTACCGCGTCTGCAAAAGCTCCGTTTTAAACAGACGTGGCATATCTATCTTATTTCTGCCATTTTAAATATTTCATTATTTTACGGACTGCAAACCATCGGGCTGAATTATCTGCCGGCCGGCTTGTTTTCCGCTATCGTTTTCTTTCAGCCTGTATTAATGGGCATTTTCTCGTGGATGTGGCTCGGCGAATCCATGTTTGCTTTGAAGCTGGTCGGGCTGGCAGTCGGTTTCGCAGGTGTCGCTGTCATCAGTGCGGCCGGCTTCAGCGGACACATCTCCGTGACCGGCATTCTGCTTGCGCTCGGTTCAGCCATTAGCTGGGCGCTTGGGACAGTCTTTATGAAAAAAACAGGAAGCCGTGTTGATTCCATTTGGATGGTTGCCCTGCAGCTGACTATCGGCAGTGTGTTTTTACTTATATCAGGATTTTCGACAGAAAGCTGGTCCGCGATCCAATGGACGGCACCTTTTGTCATCAGCCTTTTGTTCATCTCCGTGTTTGTCATTGCGCTCGGCTGGCTTGTGTTCTTTATGCTTGTCGGATCCGGAGAAGCGAGCAAGGTTGCATCCTATACTTTTTTGATTCCGCTTATTTCAATTACGGTCAGCGCGCTGTTCCTTCATGAGCCGCTCACCTTCAATCTTTTAGCTGGCCTGCTTTTCATTGTCATCAGTATTTGCTTTGTGAACTCAAAACCGAAAAAGCTTAAAGCCGCTAATCCGCTTGGCATCAAAGGAAAAGCTGCACAGTAAACGGAACATAAAAAACTCTTGTCTGCTTGAGACAAGAGTTTTTTTTCTATTGATGACGTCTTCCTTTCCACACATACGCCGCTGTAATCAAAAGATAAATCGCTGCGGTAATGCAGGTAATCACAATGGATGTTGTCAAGATGACGCCTATCAGAATGGCAATTAATGAAAGGATCGCGAACCATGTGGTGTAAGGAAACCATTTCACATAATAGCTCGGCATTTCCGTTTGGTTTTTCCTTGATTTCAAATGGGCGAATCCGATAATCAGCCAAATAAATAAGACCGTATAGCCAAGAGAGCCCATTAAATAGGTAAAGGTTTGGCTGCCCGCAAATAGAGAAATCAGTACGCCCACATACAGAAACGACGTACACATTAAAATCGCATAGACGGGAACTTTTTTCTTTGAAAGCTTGGAAAACATCTTCGGAACCCGCCCATCCATTGCCTGCGTATATAAAATGCGGGAGGAACCGTATAAGCCGGAGTTCATGGATGAGATAATCGCTAACAAGATGACTGCGTTCATAATATGATCCGCACCGGGAACTCCAACCATTTTAAACACCATGACAAACGGGCTTTCCGGAACGGAATTTACTTGATTCCACGGGATCAGGCTGACAATGATGAAAAACGGCAGCAAATAAAACGCCACGATACGTGTTAATGTGCTGCGAACAGCCTTTGGTACAACCTTTTCAGGGTTTTTTGTCTCCGCCAAGGTTACACCGATAATCTCAGTGCCGCCGTAAGAATAGATGACAACCAGCATAGCTGTGATCAGCCCGCTAGGTCCGTGCGGGAAAAATCCGCCGTGCTCCGTTAAATTAGATAAGCCTACAGCTGAATGATTGCCGAATGTAAAAAATAATAGCAGTAAACCTAATATGATAAAAATGACAATCACTGCAATTTTAATCAGCGCAAGCCAATACTCCGTCTCAGCAAATATTTTCACGGAAAGCAGATTCACAATCGTGACCAATAGAGAAATCCCCAGCGCCAATGCCCAAATCGGATAATCCGGCAGCCAATACTGGAGAAAAATCGCGGCAACTACGGCCTCTGCCGCAATATTCAACACCCACATTTTCCAGTAAATCCAATCTAAAAAATAAGCCGCGTAATTCCCTAAAACAGATTGCACAAGGTCACGGAATGTTCTGGCATTACTATTCCGAACAGCCATTTCGGCTAAGCCCTGCATAATAAAAAGTAAAATAATACCTCCGATAAGATAAGCGATAATAACAGACGGGCCTGCTACATCAATCGCGGTGCTGCTTCCTTTAAATAAGCCTGCACCGATCGCTCCGCCCAATGCCATCATCATAATATGCCGCGACGTCATCGTCCGCTTTAAAGTCTGTTTGTCCTTTTCCATTTATACACGCCCTCTGCTTTCTTTTCTTTAATAAAAAAGGCCCGCCGCCTCTTTATCTTACGATGAGATAAAGAGACGGCGAGCCTTTGGCTGACCGCGGTACCACTCTTGTTGATTCTTTCTGTGACAGAATCCTGCTTTGAACCTCATAACGTAGGTTACCCGTTAAAACATAGGGAATATTCTTTCTATTCCGTTTTGTCCTACCACTCCCGGGCGAGTTCAAAGAAGAATCAGACTGCGTCGCACCACCCCGCAGCTCTCTGTTACTGATTTGGTTCTTTTACTGCTCCCGATCTATGTGTTTTATTTTCTGTTAGATGAAACTTTATTTTCTGAATATATTAACATAATATACGTTCTTAACTTTTGTATGTCAATACTAAAAAATATATTTCTTTCGAATCATATGATCCATTTTTTTACATTATTTTATTCCTGCTTGAATGGCTTTCCAAAACGACGCCGATTCATGCCCTAAAGCATAGACAGAGACACCGGCGATTTTATATTGCTTTACCAGATGGCTTTTCGTTTGAATGGTTTTTTCAATTTCATACCAAACGACATGTTTATGTTTGTTTTTATCAACATAAGAGAACGTCATCGACCCTGTTTTCTTATTGTAAGCAGGCTTGGCTTTTAGCTTCTTTTTGAGGGTATTGATCTCAGTCCACTGTTTTACTGTGCTGTTTGTTTGGTCTGTCAGATCCCAGTCATTTCCGTATGAAGGAATTCCCATGACGACTTTATTCGGTTTGATTTTTTTCACTGCAAATTGTAAAGAGCTTTTGATCCAGTTTGTACTTGCAACAGAACCCGGCTCGCCCCAAATGCCATGTTCGTCATAGGTCATGACTTGTACGTAATCGGCATATTTTCCGATTTTCGCATAATCGTATGGCCAGCTCCAGTCGTCGCCTTTATCATCTGCACTTTTGGCAGGAACTGAAACCATTGTTTTGATTTTTTTCTTTTTTAAAGCAGCCGAGACATCTTGGATGAGGCTGGAATACTTTGATCGATCTTTTGGATTCACCGCTTCAAAGTCGATATTAACGCCGTAAAATGAATGTTTTTTCGCAAGCTTGACCAGCTGCTCGATAAAGTGTTTTCTGGCTGTTTTATTGGTCATGACGCGATTGGCTAAGTCCCCGTCAAAATCAGAAATCGCATCATTATAATTGGAAATGACTGCCCATGTTTTGATTTTATTTTTTTTCGCGAATGTAAGCTGTTTATTGGGAGCCTCCCCAATCAGATTTCCGCTTTTGTCAAAGGCAAACGTATCTGTTGCGATTGAATTGAGGTATTTGTGAAATTTCGTCAGCGAGTTATAAGAAGCCGTGTCCCCTGTTGTATAACCGAGGGTCATTTTCGCTGCTTTTGCTTCTGTGTTTGAATATGTAAATAGAGCCAAAGCTATGGCTAGTGAAATAACGGCCAAAAACGTTTTTTTCAAGATGGTGCCTCCTCTTATATGTATATTAATATGATCGGCTATGGGTCTCTTAGATTCAATAAAAAAATAAGTTTTCTAAATCAGAGACATGCTATATCACAATAGTATATGTTTACGTTAAAGGAGGAGGCCTTGACAATCAGCAAATAAAGGAACCCTGGCAAATGCCGGGGTTCCTTTTTATCTATCATGCACAAGGATATAGGCGGCTTTTACCGGCCCGTGCACACCGACGACCAAATCCATTTCAATATCAGCCGAGTTGCTCGGTCCTGTCACGTAGTTAATACATGAAGGAATGGTGACGCCCTGGGCGATATTCTTCTTGATGATGTCGCTTGCCTGCGTCATCCGCGGCACGATGCTTGATTTAGGGACAATGGCGATATAGGTGGTAGGCAGGAGACTGACGGACCTTCCTTTATCTTTGGAAGAGAATAAAACGACCGTTCCTGATTCCGCAAGCGTGATTTCGCTGAATGTAATCCCCACATTAGCTTCTTCGGCCTTGGCAATATTGTCTTCTCCTTGTTTTGCATCCCATTCCCAAACCGGAATGCCTTCAGCAGGCCAATCCTGCTGAAGCAGACTTCCTAATCCATACGCTTCAAATCGCGGATCTTTCGGTATGATCACGGGGCCCCCGGAGAATCGGCTCACTTGCTCGCGAAGCGCATCATAAAGCCCCGCCGAATCAGTCTCGATTAATTCCGTATGGATTTTGACACACTGATTTTTCAGCACGCCGACTAAGTCATCTGTTGAATATCCTTCATACACTTTATGCTGGGGCTGATGCGTCCAATCAGGAACGATGACTCCTTCCGTTCTTCTGTCCCGGCCGAGGCTGGATGCAATCCGATTTAAAAAGCTGTCCTGATGCTGTATGGTTCCCTTTGTCATCGCTTCTTCTCCTCCTCCTTGCTTTCGCTCTTTTCCCGATCTGCAAACCAGTCTCTGAATCTGGATTTATGCGGTGCAGGGAAATCGCGGATTTGTGTCCATTCTTTCAACGGGCCTGGGCCTTTCGAGATTTTTTCATCTTCTGTAAAAGGTGTCATCGCAGCAGGCGCCCATTTAGACCCCAATTTGTAAAGCGACTTGGAGGACGAACCGAGACCAAATGCTTTCATCGCAAGCTTTTCACTGATCGGCGCTTTGCCTTCTTTTTCGACAATATTCTGCCTGTGCTTGAGAAGCAGCTCATGCAGCGGGATTTTAACCGGACACGCTTCCGAGCATGCAGCACATAATGTGGATGCGTAAGGAAGTTCCTTAAAATCGTCGTAGCCGCCAAGCAGCGGCGATAAGACCGCTCCGATCGGCCCTGAATAAATGGATCCGTATGAATGCCCGCCGACATGCCGGTACACCGGGCATACGTTAATACATGCCGCGCAGCGGATACACTGAAGCACAGACTGGAATTCTGTGCCCAGGATGCCGGAGCGCCCATTATCGACAATCACAAGATGAAATTCTTCCGGACCATCCGCTTCCCCTTCCAGTTTAGGCCCTGTCAGCGCGGTAATGTAGCTTGTCAGCCGCTGTCCGACGGCGCTTCTTGTCAGCATGCCGACCAACACTTCAAACTCAGAAAAAGACGGGACAATCCGCTCCATGCCCATCACTGTAATCTGTGTTTTCGGCAACGAGGTGACAAGCCGGCCGTTTCCTTCATTTGTGACAAGGCTGACCGAACCGGTATCGGCAATGGCAAAGTTGCAGCCGGTAATGCCGATGTCGGCTTCAAGGAATTTTTTCCGCAAAATGCCGCGCGCGTGCATGACCAGCTCTTCCGGTTTCTCAGTATTTTCATAGGAGAGCCTTTCTTTGAACACATCACGGATTTGCTCCTTGTTTTTGTGAAGGGCCGGCGCGACAATGTGTGATGGCGGATCATGATCATCAATCTGCAAAATGTATTCCCCAAGATCGGTTTCAACGACTTCGCAGCCTTCCTTCTCCAGCACTTCATTTAAATTGATTTCTTCAGTGACCATTGATTTTGATTTTACGATTTTTTTGCCATTCTTCTTTTGAATGACATTCCGAATATAAGAGGACGCTTGTTCCGCTGTTTCGGCAAAATAAACATGTCCACCTCTATTCGCCACATTTGACGCAAGCTGTTCTAAGTAGAAATCAAGATTTTCAAGGACATGCTGCCTGATCTCTTCTGATAAAGAGCGCCACTCTTCCCAATTCCCCAATTCTTCCGCGGCTTCAAGGCGCCTCGTCCGCAGACGTTCTTGTGCGCCTGAGACGGCGCCTCTCATAAATTGGTTGTCAAGCCCCTGTGATACCCGCTCTTTAAAAGCGTCAGTACCGATTTTCATCGCCATGACCTTTTCCCCCTCTGTATCAAGTTATCTGCTGTTGAGCACTTCGGCGATGTGCATCACTTTGACATTCTTGTCTTTTCGGCCAAGCCTGCCCCCGATATTCATCAGACAGCCGCAGTCCGCGCCGATGAGCACTTCAGCTTCTGTCTCTTCCACACACGCGACTTTTTCATCCACCATCTGTTCAGAAATCTGCGCCATTTTGACGGAAAACGTTCCTCCAAAGCCGCAGCAGTTGTGCTTTCCGGGAAGTGCCGTGAACTCAAGCCCCTTCACATGGCTCAGCAGCTTCATCGGCTCCTCTGACACACCGAGCAGCCTCGTCATATGGCACGATGTATGTAAGGTCGCTTTTTTATGAAGTGTTGCGCCTACATCCTCTACCCCCAGCACATTCACGATAAAGTCGGTTAACTCATACGTTTTATCCGCAAGCCGCTGCGCTTCCTCGGCCCACTTCGGATCGTCTTTGAATAAATGCGGATATTCCCTGAACATCGTTGTGCAAGATCCCGATGGGCTGACGACATAATCTGACTCCTGAAACGACTTGATCATACGCTTCATCGCTTTTTTGGCGTCATTTACATAACCGCTGTTGTATGCGGGCTGCCCGCAGCAGATCTGGCCTTCCGGAAAATCAACCTCACACCCCAGCCGTTCAAGCAGCTCGACCGTCGCTTTTCCAACATTCGTTTGAAACATATCGACAAGACAAGTGACAAATAGTGAGACTTTCATGATGAACCCCTCTTTCACCCTCAATATAAGATCCGGTCATCTGATGACCTGAATTTACCTCTTTACAAATATCGTACACTATTTGGACACAAAATTGAAAGGATTTTCTTCCAGAAGTCTTAAAATCAGCGGGTTACTAACGGTCTTTCGGCTCCTTCTACCAACTTGTGATCCTATTTCATGTTAAAAATGCAAGATAAAGTAACAGAAGAAAGAAAGCCGTTTGCTGAAACATCTGCAGGCCGATTTTCCATTTTTTCTTAAACTCCTAACCGCATTTTCGCCTATTTCTGAATCACTGCTATTCACTCTGATAGAAAGCCATACAAATAAGCCATTACATGATATGATCTACTCAGCAAAGAATCGATTATGTCAATGCAGGACACCCTCCGGCCCTGTGGCAGGACACTGACGGAAAACAATATCCGTTACATTCCACAAGCATCCCCATCGGTATGTTTGAAGATGCTTCGTTTGAAACAAACACTTTCACATACACACGGGGAGGCAGGCTGCTCCTTTATACAGACGGTGTAATGGACCCTGCAGATTCAGACTACTTATCACCCATATTAAAGGATCATCGCAATATCCCTATAACAAAGTTAAAAGATAAGGTTATACAATCGCTGAATCGTCAAAAAAGTGTCTATCACAAAAGCGATGATGAATGCTTTATTTTAGTTGATTTGAAATAAATTCAAACATGAAATAACCCATGAGACTCAACATCACATGGGTTATTTCGTCGTCTAGATACTCAATCCATATACACTCCTGAATAGGTTATGCATTTCCCTCAAAATATCCAGAAAGCACACTCTCCACATTCGTTAAGTGCGTAAGCATCGCTTCTTCCGCCTTTGCCCCATTTTGAGCATGAACGGCTTTGTAAATTCGTTCATGCTCTTCATAAAGCCGCTGAACCGTTGTCTCCTTGGAGAACAGCCAGATTTTCCGCGTTTCTCTCATCGTTTCCAGCAATAGTGATGAGACGTTGTTCATCAGATGTTTCAGCAGGTCATTTTTTGAAGCCTCTGCAAGCGCCAGGTGGAAAGCAAAATCGGCTTTCTCGCCCAGTTCTTCGTCCGTTTCTATTTCTCCCATTTCCTTTAAGGCCGCATGAATTTTCTGTAAGTCCTCTTCCGTCCGCTTTTCGGCAGCTAAGGAAGCAACACCGATTTCAAGCAATTTTCTGACCTCAAGGAGCTGTTTCACGTCTTCTTTTTTCATCAAAAGGGCGGATGACAGCGGCTGAGAGATTTGATTCGGTTCGAATTCCTTCAGATAGGTTCCTTCCCCCTGCTTCATTTCGACCAGCCCCATTGCTTTTAAGGCAGAGAGCGCCTCACGAACCGCCGACCGGCTGACTTGAAAGCTTTCTGCAAGCGCCTGAACGGAGTCAAGCTTGTCACCCGGCTTCAGTTCGCCGCTTTTCACCATATCCAATAAGGCATCTGCCACTTCTTCGTATATTTTTTTTGTTATTATTTGTTTGTATTTCAATACTTGTCACCTCGTAAATTGTAAGGTCTGGCTGTTTCTGCTCTATTATACTCTCTTTTAGTCTCCTTCAAAAGATTTAGACAATTTCCGCAAAAAAGTATTGTGCTTTCATTTTTTTCAAAATATAATGCTAGTTAGCTAGTCCTATTACCCAGTCATCTGATGATCATATCATATTTAGTAATCGCTTACATATAGGCCGGCTGACATTTTTTATAGGAGGGGTTTGGGGATGCAATGGACACAGATGTACACGCCTTTGGGGGATCACCTGCTTTTATCTGCCATTGCCGCGCTTATACCGATTATTTTCTTTTTCTGGGCGCTTGCGATTAAAAGAATGAAGGGGTATACAGCAGGTCTGGCAACTTTAGGGATTGCTTTAGGGGTTGCTGTATTTATTTATGGGATGCCTGCCGAAAAAGCGCTTATGTCCGCTACACAAGGAGCGGTTTACGGCATATTGCCGATCGGCTGGATCATTGTTACATCTGTTTTTTTGTATAAAATCACCGTGAAAACCGGACAATTTGATATTATCCGCAGTTCTGTTCTGTCGATTACAGATGACCGGCGGCTGCAGGCTTTGCTGATCGCATTTTCTTTCGGGGCTTTTTTAGAAGGAGCCGCCGGATTCGGAGCGCCGGTCGCAATTTCCGCCGCTTTGCTTGTCGGACTCGGGTTTAATCCGCTTTATGCGGCCGGCATCTGTCTGATTGCCAATACAGCACCGGTTGCCTTTGGAGCGATTGGCATTCCGATTACCGCCGTTGAAGGCCCGACCGGAATTCCGGCGATGGACATTTCAAAAATGGTAGGGCGGCAGCTTCCGTTTTTATCTTTATTTATCCCTTTATACTTAATTATTATCATGAGCGGATTCAGAAAAGCGCTGGAAATATGGCCGGCGATTCTTGTTTCGGGGGTTTCTTTTGCGGCTGTGCAGTATGTCAGTTCCAACTTTTTAGGACCCGAACTGCCGGATGTGCTGTCGGCGCTTGCTTCCATGGCCGCGCTTGCCGTGTTTTTAAAGTTTTGGAAGCCGAAAACGACATTCAGATTTCCCGCAGAACAAGAAGCGGCAGCCTCACTTGAAAAGCAAAAAAGCGAATCTGAACCAACATACAGCGGCGGCGAGATTTTCAAGGCCTGGTCTCCGTTTCTGTTACTGACATTGATGATCTCGATTTGGGGAATTCCTTCAGTGAAATCGGCGCTTACCGGCCATTACGAAGGCACTGCTGTTTGGCTTAAATGGCTGAATGCAGTAGGTGAAAAGCTTACCTTTGCGCCTGGCGTACCTTTTTTGAATAACCAGATCTTACATGCGGACGGGACGCCGATTGAAGCGGTTTATAAACTCGAAGTGCTGGGATCGGCGGGAACGGCTATCCTGATTGCAGCCGTGCTTTCAAAGTTTATTACCGCGCTTTCATGGAAAAAGTGGGGGGCCGTATTTGGAGAAACCTTGCGGGAATTAAAGTTTCCCCTTCTTACCATTGCCTCAGTGGTCGGCTTTGCTTATGTCACCAACTCTTCCGGGATGAGCACGACGCTTGGTATGACGCTTGCCATGACAGGCGCGATGTTTACCTTTTTTTCACCGGTTCTCGGCTGGCTCGGCGTCTTCATCACAGGTTCTGATACCTCAGCTAACCTTTTGTTCGGCAACCTGCAAAAGATAACGGCGCTTTCTGTCGGGATGGACCCCATTCTTTCCGTAGCGGCAAACTCTTCAGGCGGCGTCACCGGAAAAATGATTTCTCCGCAGTCGATCGCGGTCGCTTGCGCGGCGGTCGGCTTGGCCGGAAAAGAATCGGAGCTTTTCAGATTTACGATTAAACACAGCCTGTTTTTGTTGTTGCTTGTCTGTATCATTACCTTTTTGCAGCATCATTTTTTTGTCTGGATGATTCCATAGAAAGAAAAACATCCTCCCGTGTCCGGCATGGGAGGATGTTATTCATATCTTTTCCTGGCCGCTGAAGATGGAATGTTCATCTGGTCGCGGTATTTTGCCACTGTTCGTCTGGAAATTCGAATATTGCATTGCTCGTATAATAAATCAGCCAGCTTTTGATCCGAGAGCGGCTTTGTTTTATTCTCGTTTGTGATCAATGACTGGAGCTGTGTTTTGACAGCGTAATTTGAAGTTTCCCCGTCTCCTGACGCCTCCGCTTTTCCCGAGAAAAATGTTTTCATCTCAAACAATCCGTAAGGCGTTTGCACTGTTTTTCCTTTAATCGCTCTGCTTATGGTTGATTCATGAAGGTCAAGCGCATCGGCGACCTCCCGCAGCGTCAGCGGTTTCATTCGGCCGCGCCCTTCAGTGAAGAAGGGTTTCTGCCGGACGGTCAGCTCGCCGATGATTCTGGTAATGGTTCGCTTTCTTTGTGCGAGCGCGCGGCTCAGCCAGCGCCATTCCTGATACTTAGACGACAAATAGGAAGCTGTGTCTTGGCAGGTTCCCCCTGTTAACAGCGGCTGATAATGAGCATGCATCTGAATATCGGGGAAGGAGCGGCTGTTGAGTTTCGCTTTAATGTGCCCGTTTTTCACCGTGATAAAAATATCCGGTTCAATATAAAGGTCCGGCTCTGTTTTTCCGTGCAAAAGGCCCGGCCTCGGATTAAGCGCCGCAATCAGATCAGAAACTTCCTGAATGGTCTGAAGAGGTAAGTCTGCCTTTATTGAAAGCGCTTTCCAGTTCTTTTTTGCAAATAGCTCGAAATGGTCCGCTATGATCATTTCCGCCTGGCAGTTCCGCACCGTCAGACGCTGCAGCTGAATAAGGATGCATTCCTGAAGCGATCTTGCTCCGACGCCGGCCGGCTCTAATGATTGAAGCTGGGACAGTACCGCTTCTATTTCAGCAGCCGATGCTGATATATTTTGGGCCGCAATGCTCAGGTCTTCTTCTAAATAGCCATTTGAATCAAGTGAATGAATCAGATAATTAAAAATTCTTTTTTCGGAATTTGACAGCTTCAGATCTAACGCCTGATGTGTCAGTACGTCTTGCAATGTCTTTTGAGGATCACTTAATTGGATTCCCGCTTCCTGCCCATTCATCATCTTTTTGTTTGATTTATGATAAGATAGTGGCGGCGTGTCTGTTTCCTTTCGTTCAATCAGAGGGTTTTCCAGTGAGAGCTCGTCAATATATTCAGTCAATTCAGCCGAGTTATAGCCGAGTAACGTGATGGCCTGCCGAAGCTCCTGGGTTAATTGAGGTTTTAACACTTGTACCTGCTGAAGTTTCATATCCATATGCTCACTCCCCTTTTTTCATTGTACATGATTGGCTTCACACCGTATATACTTATGAAAAGGAGATGCTTTATAGATGTCTGAACTTTTTTCTGTTCCTTACTTTATCGAAAATTTTAAACAGCATATAGAAATGAACCAATCCGAGGATAAAGTTCACGCGATGAACAGCTACTATCGTTCGGTCGTATCCACCCTTGTGCAGGATCAGCTGACAAAAAACTCGGTGGTTTTAAAACGGATTCAGCATTTGGACGAGGCTTATAACAAGGTAAAACGAGGCGAATCAAAATAAACCTTCCGCTCATAAATGAGCAGGAAGGTTTTCCTTTTTCCGGGCGCTTTCCTGAAGGATCCGGGCATATGGCAGCCCCTCCATCCAAGTGTGATAGTAATTGGCATTCTTTCCGTAAGAGTTGTCGATGACGGTGTTCTCTTTTTCAAGAAGAGAGGATAAGATATGCCCGTGAAGCCTTGAGGTTTCTACAGATTCATAAGCACTGAAGAAACGGATGGCTTTTCTGACGATGTATGCGGAATATTTTTCCCACATATACGCCATAGGCAGCAGATTTCCCGCTTTTTTATTCAAAACATTGAGCGTTTGAAAACAGGCGATCATCCGGCGGTCACCCGTTGACAGCACGGTATTCCAATCATAACTTTTTGTGTGCATATGTTTCTGTAAATCTTCATTCGCTTCATGGTCGGTTCTGATAAAACGCAGTTTGCGAAATGAAGAAGCTCTTGTCGGCAAAATGGGAAACAGCTGATGCGCCATGTCAGGCAGAAGCCTGATGTGGTTTCTTTTAAACGCATTGCCGGCAATTTGATACGAGGCCTTTTCCCTTGTGACGATGTACAAATCAGGGTGGCCTGAAAATATATCGGCAGTCTGTTTTAAGTTCTCCTCGTTTTGATAGTAAATGGATTGCGGCAGGATGACAATTCTATTATGCGGATACGCTTGAACCACTTTTTCTCTGAAATTCTGATAATACGGATATAAATCCCCGAAATTCCCGCCGCCTTGGCAGACGATAATTGTATCTTTGCTAAGCTTTCTGCCAAAAGGAAAATTGTCAGGATTCCAGCGGTTTTTAACGCGAATGCCGTGTTCTTTAAAAAAGGATTCTGTTCCTTTCATAATAAATAAATCCCCTACATTCCCATATAGAGGATAGTCGGCATACACAATGTGAGATTGCTTAGGAATGATCTCGAGCAGCTCAGCCAATTTCTCCTTTAAGCTGATCATTGAATGCTTGTTGTCCATGTATTCACCTCATTTGTTTGGAAAAGCTTGATCAGCAGATCAATAACACGCCCCTGCTCATCTTCTGTCATATTAGAACCGGAAGGAAGACAAACGCCGCGGCTGAATAAGTCTTCACATACGCTTTCGTTTTCTTGATGAGGATAGTATAAAGATGATGCAAAAAGCGGCTGCGTATGCAGCGGTTTCCACAGCGGCCTCGCTTCAATATTTTCTTCGGCAAGACAATTGATCACATCATGCGGGCTCACCTCATTATCAAGCGTGATGGCGGTCAGCCAGCGATTTGAGACGCTTTCGCAGAGCTCAGGCAAAAAGCTGACACCGTCTACGTCCCCAAGTGCTTTTTCATATGTGTCAAATACGGCTCTCCTCGCTTTCACACGCTCCCCGAGCACCTCTATCTGGGAAATGCCGACACCTGCGAGGATATTGCTCAGCCTGTAATTATGTCCGACCTCGCTATGCTGGTAGTGAACGGCGGGGTCACGGGCTTGGGACGCGAGAAATCTTGCTTTCTCGATAGCGGCTTCGTCATCTGAAATCAGCATGCCGCCGCCGGATGTCGTGATAATCTTGTTTCCGTTAAAGGAATAGATGCCGAAACGTCCGAATGTGCCGCTCTGCTTTCCTTTATAGGTCGTGCCAAGAGATTCGGCGGCGTCTTCAATCACAGGAATCCCGTAGGCATCACACAAACTTATGATTTCATCCATTTTCGCGCTTTGGCCGTAAAGGTTGACCACAATCACCGCTTTCGGCAGCTTTCCAGCGCGTTTCGCTTCAACAAGCGCTCTTTCAAGCGCCGCCGGCGACATATTCCACGTTTCCCGTTCTGAATCAATAAAGACCGGTTCCGCTTGTTCGTATAAAATAGGATTTGCTGAGGCGACGAAGGTAAAGGAAGAGCAAAACACCGTATCCCCTTTTGCCACACCGAGTAAACGCAGGGCGAGATGAATCGCCGCCGTTCCGGAACTGAGTGCCGCTGCCGCTTTTACGCCGGCGAAGTCAGCCACTTTTTCTTCAAATGTATTCACGAGCGGGCCAAGCGGAGCGATCCAGTTCGACTGGAAGGCTTCTGCGATATAGTGCTGTTCCCGGCCGCTCATATGCGGAGCGGACAAGTAAATTCTTTTGTTTGCATGCATGGAATCATCCTTTGTTTTATGTTTGAATATGAGAAATAACGCGAGCCGGAGTGCCGACTGCCGTTACCCGATCCGGAATGGGGCTGATGACGGCCGCACCTGCGCCGACTACACTCCAGCGGCCGATTGACATCTCTGGAATCACCACCGCGCCGGCGCCCAGATGCGCCCCCTCTGAAACGGCAACCGCGCCGGTAAGGGTGACACGCGGAGAGAGATGGACAAAATCCCCGATTCTGTTATCATGCTCTACGACAGCGCCCGTGTTAATAATGCTGTGGGCGCCGATTATAGCCCCGGCCTGAATGACCGCGCCCGCCATGACAACCGTTCCATGTCCGACTTTGGCAGACTTGCTGATCATTGCCGAAGGGTGGATCAGCGAAACGAAATCTTTCTGTTCAAGTCCCAGCCTCTCTGCCAATTGCTTTCTCACGCTGTTGCTGCCGATGGCCAGCACAAATACAATGTCAGGGATAAGCCTGCGCAGTTCCTGAATAGAGTCAGCGGGACCCGTGTACAGCTCACCGCTGTATTGAAGCGCACTGAACGTATCGTCCAGAACTCCGATTAACCGGGTGTCAGTCCGGGCGCTTACAATCTCTTTGACAACCTTTCCATGTCCGCCGTCTCCAACCACCGCCACCTTGATCATAAGGACACGTCACCGCTTCCTCTGAATCGCTCCGAAGTTGCATGATCGGATTGGTGAATGCCTTCGGATATAAGGACTTTGCGCACGGTAAGAAACAGGATTTTCAAATCAAGGAAAAAGGAACGATGATCCACGTACCACACATCCAGCTCAAATTTTTTCTCCCACGAGATGGCGTTCCTGCCGTTGACTTGCGCCCATCCCGTTATGCCGGGTTTTACTTCATGGCGCCTTGATTGTTTATTTGTATATAACGGCAAGTACTCCATTAACAGCGGACGCGGGCCGACTAAGCTCAAGTCTCCCTTGATCACATTCCACAGCTGGGGCAGCTCATCAATACTCAGCTTTCTGATCAGCTTGCCTGTTTTTGTGAGACGGGCTTCATCGGGAAGAAGATTGCCTTCTTTGTCCCGTTCATCCGTCATCGTCCTGAATTTATAAAGTGTAAACGGCTTCCCGTTCAGTCCCGGCCGCACTTGTGTAAAGAAGACCGGGGACCCTATTTTCAGCCTGATGATACACATGGCGAACACGATAATAAGACTTGCACAGCACAATAAAAGAATGGCGGCCGTCAGATCAAACACTCGTTTTACGATCAAATATTCACAGCTCCTTTCTGTTTTCTCAACCGTTTGATTGCCATTTGTCTTTCTTCTTTCGTACAAATCACACCAAAAGCGAAAACGGCATAGCAGCAGCTTACACCAAGACCGGTCGCGATCAGTGATGTCCAGCTGTCAACCGTATAGAAAAGCTGAAGCGCCTTACAAACAGCCCAGGCAAACACGGCTGCTGAAAGTGGCGCGAGCGCTCCTTTATAAAACACATGTTTTTTATGATTAGTAATATAAGAGACATATAGCGGCGTGAACACGACATTTTTTAAAATAAGCGCTGCCGCTCCCGCAATGGTGATGCCGTACAGCCCGAGATGAGCCGGCCCGCTCAGCGTGACGGCGAGCAAGACGTTGAGCGCTCCTAAGAGCAAGGTGACAAGCGCCGGTGTTTTTTGCTTGTTATAGGCGGTCCATATATAAAAAAGCGGCATGACCGCGAGACTGACAGCCAAATATCCGGCATGGATATATAAGAGCGGCGCTAATTGCGCAAACGCGGGGCCGAGCCAGATCGTCAGAAAAGGCCCTGCCAATCCTCCCAAGAGGGCGGCCGGCAGCGCAAGAAGCAATCCATTCAGCCTGACTGCCTGGTTGGCATACTTGACCAGTCCTTCCATATCTCCTTTTGAGTAATAGGAGGTAATGACCGGCGCAAAAAGAGAAGCAAGCGTTCCCGCCAGGCTGCGTAAAAGCAAAGGAAACTGAATGATTGCCGCATACTTTCCGGCTTCTGAGGCGCCGAGCATCATATTGGCCGTCAATAAGTCAATCTGCAAAAACAGGAGCACCCCGATCTGATTAACTGAACTCCATGCCCCCGCCTGAAACAGCTTCTTACTCGTTTGGAACGACAAATCCTTCATTCGAAAGGAAAACCACGGAATCAGCTTTTTGAAAAAATACACCGATAATACAGCAGCTGCCCCAGCACCGACTAAGGCCGCGAGCTGAATCTGCCAAATTTCCGGGGTGAAGCATGTAAACAGAACCAGCACACAAATCACACGGACAAGCATTTGCACCGCCTGTATCGAGCTTGAAATGTAAAGCCGGTTGGCATAAAACGGGCCGGTGGCAAATCCAGCCATGAAAAAGGTTAAGACAAACAGCACACTGCCGATCAGGATCGACAGCCGCACATCAGCCAGCAGCGCCGCCGGAACATTGATGAATCTCTCAATAAAAAAAGCCGCTCCGGTAAGCGGCAAAAACAGCAGCAGCGACAAGATGACGGAGGCTGCCAAGTAATTGCTCAAATACCCATTGGCCTCTTCCAGTTTTCCTCTATGGGCGGCGACAGAGAAAAACCGCACCACTACGGAACTGAGCGCAACAGTAATAATTGAGAAATAATTAATGACATTCTGCGTAAGATGAACAAATCCGAACGCTTCAACACCCAGCGTTTTCACAATAAAGGGCGTCATCCAGACCGACAAAAAAACCGACAGTAAAAAAGCAACAACATTGGCGCTGAAATTGATTGTAAATTTCATAATCAGCCCGCACTGCCTTTCGGTTTCCCCTGCCGCTCAAAAAACAGTTTCAGAAGAAATGGCTGCCGCAATTTGCATAGGCCCAAGACAACGCGTTCGCCTTTTAATAGTTTTTTATGCCTCCACGACGTGTTTCGTACGGCTTCTTGCACCATCGCATAGGACAAAACATGCCGGATGCGTGTCTTGATCTCCCGTGAAGACTGAGACGAAGCACAGGCGTTTGCCAGAAGCATCGGAATCTGGTGCTTGCAGATGTATGTCTCTAAGTCTTCCTTGCACATGTCCGTTAGACCGTGATTCTCGTAAAATGCGGTTTTTGCCTTATACTGTTTTTGTAAATTTTCATCCATAAGAGATTTATAGGGAGCTTCCGTAAGACTTTCTGGATTTTCCCGGTACATGTACAAGCCTTCATCCAGCATTTTGACGCGCTTCGCTGCAAAAAACGCGGACAAATTGAACGGAGAGTCTTCAGCAAAGCGAATCTCCTCATCGAAGGACAGGTTCACTCTTTCCAACATCTCCCGGCGATATAAGTACCGCCAGACATACCAGATGAACCTCGATTCGTGCGCCTGTTTCAGCCGTTCAGCAATGTCCTCCCTTGTCAAAACACGCGCCGTTTCAAGCTGAGGCGGCACGTAGGTCTGCCGTTGGGAGGTTTGCTTGTAAAATCCGCAGCCGGCAATATCAAGACGGTCCTTCTCCGCCTCTTCAGCAAGCCGCTGAAACATGGTTTCCGCCACATAATCATCACCGTCCACAAAACCGATATACGTGCCGCGCGCTATCTTCATTCCGGCGTTTCTCGCTGAACTTAACCCGCCGTTTGGTTTATGGATCACTTGAATCCTTGCATCCCGTTTGGCATACGCCTCTGCAATGTCGGCGGAACGATCCGGCGAACCGTCATTGACAAAAATGATTTCAATCGAAGAAAGCGTTTGTCTCAGCAGAGATTCAGCGCATTCTTCGATGAAGGACTCGACGTTATACATAGGGACGATGATGCTGACGAGCGGGGTCATTTCCCTTCACCGCTGATTTTGTTTCGCAGTCCTTTGAAATATTGGTCACGCGGAAACCCTGAATCATGCGTTCCTTTTGTGAGCAGGTCTTTGACGGCGGCGGTCACCGTTTCCGGTTCCGGATGTTCAATCAGCTTCATCGCCGGAATGCTTTTCAGCCAGTCATAACCTTCCATCACTTTATGATCAAAGGAACGGATGACGACACACGGCGTTCCTGTCAGCGCGCAGAAAATCATGCCATGCAGCCGATCAGTGACAACCGCTTCTGCGCCCTGCAGCTTACTCCATAGCGATTCGAGCTCCTCTTCGCGAGAAGTGCGGTCAACCCTCCGCCCGATGGTGGTCGTAAAGGATTTTATGTCTCCGAATTCTCCAGCCAGCGCATCCTTCAGCCGGTGCCGCTGTTCTTCTCCGAGCGCGCTCTCCCGATCCTCCCGCAAACAAATATAAACACCTTCACGTTCAGCGCGGTGTTCGCTTTTGTCTAAGTATAAAACCATATCAGGCTGCTTCAGAATCGGTTTATCTGTAAAATGGCGCTTCATAAACTGGTATGTCGTTTCGTCTCTCGCCATAAGCAGCAGGTCCGGATGCGCGTTGTAAATTTTTTTGGCGCGCTTCAACTCCTTGCGTCCTTTTTTCGTATCAGAAAAATGGCTTGTCGCTGGGAGCTGTACGATTTTATAGTCGCGAAATGCCTTAATGACAAAGCGGCGTGTCCATTCCTCATAACGGTATAAATCCCCCATGTTTCCGCCGCCGATCATAAAGACCATATCTTCCGGATGGCGCAGCCGCATTAAAGCTTTCGCAGATTTATAGATATCCTTCATATCAACCTCAATGACGTCAAATTCAGGATACTCTCTTTCGATAAATGCTTTGCTGGCATAGGCGATGGCATGATCGCCAAGATTGTCGTGAGACGGCAGCAAGGTTAAAATGATTTTTTTCTTATGGGCAGCCGCCTGTATCCTGTTCGTTCCCATGACAAACTGTGACGGGTATTTGACCTTAAGCAGCAGCCATTCTGCCAGATTGATTTTCCACGAATGTATCGACATGTCTTCACCCTCTGATTTTCATTTTGTGCTCAATTGCTCTTTGATATAATGCCGACGCCAAGGAGACAAACGGAACCATTTTAAGCCTCGCCAAAACAAGCAGGCAAGACCGTTTCGCATCAAAAGGCGCCGTGCCCGTTTTCGACAGGCTTAACCGGAAGACAGGATCTCCGCATATCCGGCTGACATTTTTGAATTTCTCCCCAAGAAGTCTGTTATTGCTTCGTTTCCATTCATTCAGCAGACAAACGCTGCCATGCTGAACGATAAAAAAATCAAGCTCCTTCTGATAATCCTCCAGCTTGCCGTGCTCCATTAAAAACTGCACATTCGCCTCATAAAGCGCCACACCATAATCGAAGAGCTTCTTCTGATAACTTTGCACGATGGAAGTCATGTGAATTCTATAGTGATACAGAGAATCTTCGATATAGGACACTCTTTCAGAGAAAAAATGGGCCCTGAAGCTGAAAAATTGATCTTCAATATGCTCCAGCTCTCCCCTTAGCGGGAAGGAAAGCTGATGCGCTTCAATCATGGTTCTTCTGTACAGCTTATTCCATGAAAACCCGCTGACTTTTCCTTCAAACAGCGACTTCATATAGTGTTCCTTCGTTTTTTCCTGATACGCCTCGGCAATCGTTGAATGTACGGTTTTTCCCGTCTCTTCAAACTCCGCGGCATAATTACAAATGACAAGGTCAGCCTTGTCGGTTTTCGCTTTTTCGTACATTTGCAAGCAATAATCCGGCTCGACCCAATCGTCCGAGTCGATAAAAGCCACAAATTCGCCCCGGGCTTCCTTGAGGCCTTTGTTCCGAACCGCTCCCAGCCCTTGGTTTTTTTGATCAATGACGCGAATTCTGGCATCTATTTGGGCGAATTCTTGAATGATACGCGGGCTGGCGTCTGTTGACCCGTCATTGACGATTATGATTTCGATATTGTCCAGCGTCTGATTGAGTAACGATGACAGACACTTCGGCAAATAAGCTTCTGTATTATAGACAGCGACTAACAGACTAACCGCAGGTGTTTCCATTTCGACCGGCTCCTCTGCATAAATTACCGGGAAAAAATCGTTCTGTACGGAAGCACAGAAGAATCAACCGGCATGAGCAAATAACTATATAAGAAATAACAAGCGACAATAGCGATATAGATCAGCGCATTCGATTTTTCATCAAAAATTCGGACAAAATACGGAATCAGGATCATTTGGTACAGTCCGAAATAAATATTAAATCTGGCAAAGATCACGTCCTTTGTCGCCAATAATCCGAACAAAAAACCGAGCAGGCACAAATTGACGACAATATCAATGTGAGGCCACAGTTTCCGCAGCCGTTCCCGATAGCAAAAGGCCAGAAAAAGAGGCAATATCAAAACGGCAATCTTTGTGATGTTCATGCCGTTTGTATTGGTCATCAGCCACTTTTCATAATGGCTGTATGAGCTGTTTTCAAGTACAACGACAAAGACGGAAAGAAATTTTTGATATAAAAATGTCATTCCGAGAAAAACAGCCGACAGGCAGAAAATCGCCGGCGACCATGCTTTTCTTCGCACGATAAAATAAACCGGAATCATAATCAGCGCGGAGGAATGAAAGGCCGAACTGATCAGCACAATGAGGAAATACCGCTTCCAGTTCCCGCTGATGATATACTTGATCGCCCAAAACAAAACACCCGCCACCATGTATTGTCTGATTCCGTTAAAGGAGGCGTAATAATGGAATGTACCTAAAAATAAGAATACGCTCAATTCAAACGGTCTTCCGTAATCGGCAAGCGCCTTCAAGATAAAGCTGTACGTCACGGCCGCCACTGTCACATACATGATTTGCGGATCAGGCGTGATAAAATTCAAAAGCCATATGAAGGCGGTAAAGCCGGGATCAACAGCGGCTTTACCCGCCCCGAACCCAAATATCTCCCAAATGTTTTGGTAGTCTCCCGCCAGCTGATACATGAGCCCATAGGTCTGAAAATCAGTGCCGACTCTGTATCTCAGACCGGATACAAGGACAAGCGAAGCAAGCGGGATAAACATCACGAGCTTATTCGGCCGGTAGCCGGTCGCGAGCCGCTCGTCATATCCTCCGCACATTTTCGCAAACCAAGACCAAATATATACAATCCCCATATTCACGACATACACGACCATAGCTTACTGCCCTTTTTCGCAGGTAAGATTGTAAAGATTCATTAAATAGCCGACATTTTCTTGCGCGTCATAGCCGCGTTTGGCAAGAGCGGCTTTTACCAGCTCCCGATTCGGCCTGGCGGAGGCGGCAGCCCTTGACACAGCTTCCGCCCAGATCTGCGGCGGCTTTGAGAGACTGAGCCTCGTCATCAGCCCCAGACCCGCGTCCGCTTCTTCTGTGATGCCATCAGAAATCACACACGGAAGGCCGGACGCCTGCGCTTCGACCAGCACAACAGGCAGCCCTTCATATAAAGACGGCATCACAAAGACATCAAAGGCGCGCATAAGCTGGTGGATACGTTCGGCCGTGCCCAAAAAAAGCACGTGAGAGCGAAGCCCCTTCCGATCGGCCTCCTCCTCCAATTGCGGCCGGAGCGGGCCATCACCCGCAAGCACCATTTGGAAATGACATCCCTGATCCCGCAGATAGGAAGCGAGAGTCAAGAGAAACGCATGGTTTTTCTCCTCTGTAAAACGGCCGATATGACCGATGATAAGCCGGTTTAATGCGATCCCGCGTGCTTGTTTTTCCTCGTCGGCATTCGTTTCGCCGCCGGAAAACAAATCGAGGTCAATCCCATTCGGAAGCAAATGCACCTTTTGTTGTTCCATTTTTGAACGGCCGAATAAAAAGCGGCCCGCTTCTTCCCCGCAGGCGCATAGCGATGTCGCGCTTGCTAATATCAGCCGTCTGAACACAAACAGCTGCATACGGCTGATCCAATTGGAACGCACCTTCCATGATGTGCTGTGGGAATGGCAGATCCTGACCGGAACACCCGCAAGCTTGGCGCTGAGCGCGATGAACCCTGACTGAAAATCCGTATGGGCATGAACGGCGTCAAACGGCCCATTGTCTTCCATCACCCGTCTGACATTCCGTACAAATGTAACCGGATTAGTCTGGCCGATGCTCGGCACATAAAAAAGCCGTCCGCCTAAAGATAAAATCTCTTCATCAAAAGCGCACGGATCATCTCTATGGGTTAAAAAGTCAAATTGCACCTTGGTTCTGTCAGTCTTTCTGTATAAATTCATCACCATGGTTTCCGCGCCGCCCCTGTTCATCCCGCTTAAGATGTGGAGGACGCGCTGTTTTCCATTATTCATGTTTCACAAGCCCTTCTTTTTGATTCATCACTCTTTTTTTGTGATATCGGTTCATCACAAACGGAGGCGTAAACGCGCGGATTAAAGGCTTTGCGATATATATGTAATCAGAAATGGGGAGCTTCAGGCGGCGGCATGCCTGATACACAACCACTGCGTTGTCAATGGAATAGGTGAACGATCTCCTTTTAAAAGCGTTGCTGTCTTCTCTTACCTTATACAAGGCTTCCTGAAGATTGTAACCCGTAAATCCGGCTTCAAAGAAACGCATCCATAAATCAATATCTTCCATCCGCCGTGTGCGCCGTCCGGAGCGGTAGCCTTTAAGCGTTCGGTAGGCGCTGGCCCGCATCATGATCGTACCGTGGCAAAAAGGCGTTCCTTTTGCCATGATTCTTTTGTCCGGTGTTGCCGGGAGCATTCTCACGCCTCTTACGCCAAACTCATCAAAGGCCAGCATGCCTGTGCCGACCACTTGATAATGGGAATGTTTTTCTAAAAACGCGGCCTGCTTTTCCAGCCTACGGGAGTAAGACAGATCATCACCGTCCTGACGTGCGATATAGTCTCCTGTAGCGTAGGAAAGGCAATGATTCAGAGAAGCTGCCAGCCTCTGATTGGTTTTATTCTGAATGAGCTTGATCCGATCGCTGTAATGGGCGGCATACTGCTTCGCAATCTGAAGCGTTCCGTCGGTTGAAGCATCGTCGCACATAATCAGCTCCCAATTTTTATAGGATTGGCTGAGGATGGATTCAATGCTTTCTGCCAACGTGCTTTCACAATTGTAAATACCCATAATGACGGAAATTTTCGGTTTTACACCTGAATTCATACGCTTTTCTCCTTTTTCCCCATATAAACGGAATAGATCTCCGCCATTTCCTCAACTGTGCGTTTTTCTGAGTAATGCTCGGCGGTTTTACGGCCTTCAAGCCCTAATGTTCTTCGGAGCGCCGGCTCTTGGTAAAGCCGGTCAATGCGGTCGGCAAAAGCGGCGCTATCCCCAATATTGACTAAGAAGCCATTTTCTCCGTCGCGAATGATTTCTCTATGTCCGCGATTGTTTGTGGCGATTGCCGGCTTCTCCGCAGACATGCCCTCCAGCACATTCATGCCAAGCCCTTCCCTGATGCTCGATGCCACAGACACATCACTAAGCTGAATCACCTCGTGGATATCGCGGCAAAACCCCAGAAATTGTACTTGCTTGGAAATGCCGAGCTGTTCAGCCCTGGATCGGTATGTTTCTTCCAATGCCCCTTCTCCCGCAAAAACGAGCCGCAGCTCCGGAATCCGATCTTTCAATAAAGCGGCTGCTTCAATTAACAGCTGCTGGTTTTTATTCGCATTCAGTTCAGCCGGATATATTAAAATAAAATCGCCGGCATTGAAACCGTGCTTTTCCCTCAGCCGCTGTTTTTCATCCTGGCTGACAGGCTGAAATCTCTCTGTATCCACGCCGATCCCGTGTATCTTTTCCGTCATGCCGTTCTTTTTACGGAGCCCTTTCGCCCGGGCATAATCCTCTTCATTAATCGTGATCAGGCAATCAGTATAGGAAGAAAGCATTTTCTCAATCGGATAATAAAGAAGCCAGTTTTTCACCGGCGCTCCGCTGCAAAAGTGAAAGCCGTGAGCCGTGTACAGCACCTTCGTTCCTTTTCGCCGCGCTTGCCTCGCCGCAAGGCGGGCAAGCACGCCTCCGACCGGCGTGTGGCAGTGAATGATATCATATTCGTTTGTTTCAATTAATTGCTTCAGCTTCTGATAGACTGAGAGATTTTGAGAGTGAAAGGGCGACCGCTGAATCGGCATGGAAAATTTCTCATCTACATACGGAAGCCGTAGCTGGCCGCTTGCAGCAACATGCACCTTCCAGCCCATTTGTTTAAACCATTTAAAATAAGGAAGGTGAAAAGCTTTAAAATGATAGTCGACAGTAGCGCAAAATAATATCGTTTTTGTCATCTTCACCCCTCCTAATGAGCGCCCGCGGCCGCCATTTCTTTCGTTGATCCAATCGCCGCGAACAGCCGCTTTCTCAGTTCTGCTTCCGAGAGGTCCTTGAAATCTTCCATAAATTCCATTAACATCGGCCAATCACCGTCAACCGCTTTGCCGATATGAATTTTCGGGAAAACCTGCTCCGCATGGACTTCATTCTGATTCAGCAATTCCTCGTACATTTTTTCGCCCGGACGAATACCGGTGAACTCAATGGGAATCTGTTCGGTTGTATAGCCTGATAAATGAATCAGGTTTTTGGCAAGATCCACAATTTTGACAGGCTCACCCATATCAAGCACAAAAATCTGCCGTCCTTTTGCGAGCGCCCCTGCTTGTATCACCAGCTTCGAAGCCTCCGGTATGGTCATAAAATAGCGTGTCATCGCCGGGTGTGTCACTGTGACGGGCCCGCCCTTTTCAATTTGCTTTTTGAAAACGGGAATGACGCTTCCGCGGCTGCCAAGCACGTTGCCGAAGCGGACGGCGACAAATTTTGTCCGGCTGACTTTCCCGAGGTTCATTATAATCATTTCCGCGAAACGTTTTGTCGCCCCCATCACATTGGCGGGATTAACCGCCTTATCCGATGAAATCAGCACAAACGTCTCTGTTCCGCACATATCGGCGGCTTCTGCCACATTTCGTGTTCCGATAATATTATTTTTTACAGCCTCTTCAGGATTGTGCTCCATTAACGGCACATGCTTATGGGCCGCGGCATGGTACACTACATGCGGTTCATATTTTTTCATCACTGTAAACATTTTGTCCCGATCCTGCACATCAGCGATCTCCGTATGAAAAGTGACATGTTTACCGAAGCGTCCGATCAGCTCTGAATGGGTTGAATGAATACTGTTTTCCCCGTGCCCGAGAAGCACCACATTTTTTGGCTGAAAACCGCTGATCTGCCGGCAGATTTCCGAGCCAATGGAACCGCCCGCCCCTGTGACGACAATTGTTTTTCCTTTCACACTGTTAGAAATCTCGCTTGTATCAAGCGTTACCGGCTTTCTGCCGAGCAAATCCTCAGCCTTTACATCTCTGATTTGGCTGGCCGTCCGCGTGCCGAGCAGCATTTCATCGAAATCAGGCATGATCTTGATGCTCACCCCGGTACGCACACATTCTTTATATAAAATCTGAAGCTCATGTGTCCGAAGAGACGGAATCGCGATAATGATGTTATTAATTCTTAATTTTTGCACTGCCGGCATGATGCTTTCTTTTCCCCCGATGACGGGTACTCCCATAATCTCAAGCTTGTGCTTCGTCTGATCATCATCTATAAAGGCCACAGGCGTGATGTCAAAGTCATTTTGCTGGAGCAGCTGTCTGACCATCAGCGTTCCTCCTGATCCCGCTCCGATGATTAACGCCCGGGACGAAGAGCTCCGTTTTCTTCCCATACGTTCTTTTAACACCCTTGATACCACACGTGTTCCGCCGATAAGAAGAAGCTGCAGCATCCAGCTCACGGCCAGCAGGCGGAACAAAACCGTATGAAACACTGCATACTGAACAATGCCGGCCATTACGGCAGACAGCGTAATTCCCTTAAGGAGGGCAATCAATTCACCGATGCCGGTATAGCTCCACATCTGCTTATATTGATGAAACAACATGGCACAAACATGGTGGCTGACGAGCAAGCTGACCGCAGTAAGCAATAATGCTCCGGAGTCATAAAATTGATAAGAATCCTCAAAAAATTGGTATCCTATAATAACTGAAAGTAAGACGAGATAAGTATCCAGCGCGATAATCATAGACAGTCTTCTCCGGTAACTCAAACTTTTCCCTCCTATAATCATTTATCGGTTTAGCTGTGACGGCTTTCGTTTGTCAAAAACATACATAACAGCTAAACCGACAACATTTTCTAATATCTGAAATAAAAGTGGGCATTTAACCCGCCCTCACACCCCGCCAGCGACGACCAGCATCTAAGGCAGCAAGTAACATGCCCACAGCAGAGCCGAGTGCCTCCGTTGATAAAGGTCAGGAGACATCACCTAAACAAAACTAATATGAATAAAGATCCGGTTTTTTCAGTTTCTTTTTATTTAATAGAGCGCCCAAGAGCTTCGCCTTTGATTGCTCCAGAGCATCTTTTGCTTTTTGAACCGTGTCGATTTTTGTTTTTCCGCTGAGGACGACCAGCACGCTGCCATCTGTTTGATTGGCTAAAATCTGACCGTCTGCCACAGCCAAAAGCGGCGGAGAATCAAAGATAACAAGACTGTATTGATCGTAGATGTCCAGTATCAGATCTCCCATCGCTTTTGAAGATAACAGCTCGGCCGGATTCGGCGGCGTCGGCCCGCTCGTCAGGATATACAGATTGTCGATCGGTGTTTGTTGAACTGTTTCGCTGAGAGAACAGGTTCCCACCAACACGTTTGTCAGCCCGGTTACATTTTCAAGCTGAAAGGTTTCATGGATGGTCGGCTTTCTCAGATCCGCATCAACGAGGAGCACCTTTTTCTCTTGCTGGGCAAATACTGCGGCAAGATTCGCGGCGCTGAATGATTTTCCTTCGCCAGGCACAGAGGAGGTAACGAGAATCGACCGCAAATTGGTCTGGACAGAAGAAAACGCAATGTTTGTCCGAATCGTACGATACTGTTCAGCGACTAACGATTTGTTCTGTAAAACAGATATTTGAGCCAAGCCTCGTTTTGCTTTCTTTTTTCTAAAGCCCACTCGCCTCACTCCTAGAATTTTTTTTCGTTTGTCCCCGTCCCCGTCTGTCCGTTTTTATGTCGGGAACAGTCCCTAGGCAGGGCAAGCCCGTCTTCTCATTAAGCTGTCTCGCGCTTTTGCATGTGTCATCGAGAAAATGAAGAAAAAACGCCAGCGTGATACCGCCCAGAACGGCTGCTCCAAAAGCCATGACCATGTTTCGAACACGGGAAGGTTTCACCATCGGACTGTCGGAAGCCTTTGCCTCGGAAATGATATGTACGCCTTTGACATTCATTCTGTCGTTCACTTCGGCTTTGAACACCTTGATCAGGGTGTTCGCAATATTAGCCGCTTCTTTCGGGCTTTCATCCTGAACCGCAACCGTAATGATTTCTGATTCTTTTTCACTGCTTGTGATCACTTGTTGCTTCAGCGAGGCAGCCGTTTCAGAAAGATGCAGTTCTGCTTTGACCTTTTCCAGCACCGCCGGGCTTTTCATAATCGTTTGGAATGTATTGCTGTATTGGAGATTTAGCTGGATGTCACTGAGATTCGAGTTTTCTTCACCGTCTGATTCATGAATCAGCACCTGAGCTGTCGCCTGGTAAATTGGAGAAATGATCTTATACTGTACAAAACCGGCGAGCAGAGTGACTCCTATTGTGATCATCAAAATCAGTACGAATCTGCGTTTGACAATCGCGAATAATTCTTTAAAACTCATATTCTCATTCATGTTTTAATAGCCTTCAGCCTTATCACCGCAGGCTTTACGCCCCCTTCTGTTAATGATTGGATTATAAAAGAAAACACAACAATTGGAAAATTGCAAAATAGGCTATTTAGTTCTTTTTAGAGAACATTATCATTATTTTCCTCTTATTTACTGCACTTCCCTTACTATTTCAAATTTTATAAAGAACAATTTATTTCTTATAATGAACGAAATAACGACAGTGAAATGAGGAGAATACAGCATAATGATTGGAAGAATAATTCGTTTATATCGTAAAAGAAAAGGCTACTCTATCAACCAGCTGGCAGTCGAGGCCGGTGTCTCTAAATCCTATTTGAGTAAGATTGAGAGAGGCGTGCACACCAATCCGTCAATCCAATTTTTGAAAAAAGTATCAGAAACGCTGGAGGTTGAATTAACTGAATTATTTGACGCGGAAACGATTTTGCACCAAAAAACAGGCGGTGAAGAGGAATGGCGCCTCCTTCTCGTCCAAGCCGTCCAAGCCGGAATGGAAAAAGAAGAACTGTTCACCTTTACGAACAGGCTGAAAACAGAAAGAACTGAATCGGCCTCATATAGAAACAGAAAATTAACCGAATCGAACATAGAGGAATGGAAAGCTTTAATGCTGGAAGCAAAAGAAATGGGTCTTTCGGTTGATGAAGTGCAGACATTTTTAAAAACGATGGGAAGATAAACCAGAGGGCAAGAGTTTGACTGACGCTGAAGCGGTTGTCATTACTCCGCCCTTCTTCTATAGATCAGATATCTTTCACAGCCCGCCTGGCGCATAGCAGGAGTTCTTTGGTTAGCCTAAACCATGCTGGCTGTTTATAATGAAGGGTAAAAAGAGGAGTGATAGGAATGGCTGATCTTACTGTTCAAACCCGGTACGGAGCGCTGAAAGGCACTGAACAAAATAGTGTGCATACATGGAAAGGCATCCCATTTGCACAGCCTCCCACAGGAGAATTCAGATTCAAAGAGCCTCAAGCTCCAAAGCCTTGGAGCGGGGTGCGGAATGCTGCAGAATTTGGCCCAGTGTGCCCCCAGCCGTCTGATTTGCTGTCCATGTCGTTTGCAGGAGCGGAAATGCCCGTTCAGTCGGAGGATTGCCTTTATTTAAATGTCTATGCACCTGACACGCCCGAAAAGGATCTGCCGGTAATGGTTTGGATTCATGGCGGAGCATTTTACCTCGGAGCGGGAAGCGAGCCTCTGTATGACGGGTCTGCGCTCGCGGCGGCGGGCGACGTCATTGTGGTCACGCTGAACTATCGTTTAGGGCCTTTCGGTTTTTTACATTTATCTTCTATTGATAATTCATACACAAATAACCTCGGTCTTCTTGACCAAATCGCGGCCTTACAATGGGTAAAAGATAACATTTCTGCCTTTGGCGGGAATCCGGAAAACGTGACGATATTCGGAGAATCAGCAGGCGGAATGAGTATTGCCGCTCTTCTTACAATGCCAAAGGCAAAGGGCTTATTCCAAAAAGCGATTATGGAAAGCGGCGCCTCTCAAACCATGTCAAGCGAAAAAGCGGCTGATATTGCTGCGGCATTTCTGGAAACGCTCGACATTGAGCCTGATCAATCAGAGCTTCTCCATTCCAAAACGTCTGAGGATATTCTAAACGCGGCTGACAAGATCAGGAATACGAATAATGAAAATATCTTCTCACTCCTTTTCCAGCCGACAGCAGACCCGGACACACTTCCGGTTGAACCGGAAAAAGCGATTGCACAAGGAGCGGCAGAGGGGATTCCTCTTTTAATCGGAACCAACAAGGATGAAGGCTACTTATTTTTTACACCTGATTCAGAAGTGATGTCTCAAGCAGAAATCAATCAGGCGTTAGAACAATTTGGAGGACAGGAGTTTGCGAGAAGAGCCGCTGGCTTATATCCTCCATCTTTGGAAAGCCAAATTCATATGATGACCGATCTGCTCTTTTGGCGTCCGTCTATTACTTATGCATCAGCACAATCCAACATCGCACCTGTCTGGATGTACCGATTCGACTGGCATCTAGGGCAGCCGCCGCTTGACAAGGCGATTCATGCCTTAGAAATACCGTTTGTTTTCGGTAATTTTGAATCCCTTGAAGCGGCACTGCAAACGAAGATCAGCGAAGACATAAAACAGCTTTCCACACACATTCAAACCGCCTGGATCACATTTGCCCGTACAGGTGACCCAAACCACAGCACTGTCGAATGGCCTAATTATAATGAAGAAACACGGAAAACCTTGATCTTTAACAACTCGATTTCTATCGAACAAGACCCGGATGCAGATAAGAGAAAACAGCTTTCGAGAAACGGGGAATAACAAAAAGGGCGGTGCATGCCGCCCTTTTCCCGTTAAAAATGGTGAGAAAAAAGATATTGCAAAAAGCATTTCAATACGCTATTATTTATTTAGTAATTGATCAATCACTAAATAAACTGCATATCATATAATGAGGTGAGACCCATTACAAAACGATCAACAACAACGGCCAACCGCCGAACTCAAATTATTTCTGCTGCTATTGAAGTTTTTGCTGAAATTGGCTATTACCGAGCAACTACAGCGAAAGTGGCCGAGAGAGCCGCTATTTCTCAACCGTATATTTTTCGTTTCTTTTCAACAAAAGAAGACCTGCTGCGGGAAGCGCTGGAAGTATCATGGATACGTATCGTTGATTCTTTCCGCACCGTAGTTGAAACGGCTGTCCCGGAACACCTGGAACAAGAACTCGTTAAAGCCTATACGAACATTATGGAGTCTCATCGAAATGAGACCCTGCTGCAAATGCAGGCGCAAACGATCCAAGAAGCTCCGATTATGGAGGTCATGCAAAATGGCTTCCGAGACGTGCATCAAATGGTATATGAGGCTTTCCAAAATGCCGGGATAGAAAAACCAAAAGAAAGAACAATGCTATTTCTCGCCAGAGGGATGCTATGCAATATTTCAATGGCGCTGTTCATGCCGGAATTAATGGCCACAGACGAATAACCCTTATCCACATTGTAACCGGACTCCCGGTTACAATATTTTTCCCGGTTAGTTATTGATCAATCACTAAATAAATTAAAAAGGAGCTTACATTCATGAAAAAGGCGATTGTTTTAGGTGCAACTGGAGGAACAGGTACTGCTCTCATAAACGAATTGGTAAGCAGAGGAATTGAAACGACAGCCTTCGGGCGCTCTCAGGAAAAACTAGAGCGGCTGGCGGAGAATGCAGGAAACCCGTCGAACCTCCAGCTTAAAACGGGAGATGTATTTGACACGGAGGATGTGTTTTCTGCTTCCAAAGGGGCGGATGTCATTTTTCATAGCGCCTCTGTTCCATATCACGAGATGACAGCACGCCTTCTGCCGATGGGTGAATCGGTTATGCAGGCAGCAAACAGATTAGAAACGAAAGTCGTGGCAGTTGACGGCATATACCCCTATGGAAGAAGACAAACTGACAATGCCATTCCTGAAGAGCACCCCAAAAAACCGCATACTAAAAAAGGCAAAACCAAGCTCGAATTCGAGAAAATGTTTTTCAGCCCACGCTGGAACCGCACCCAAAGGATGATCGTTCGTTTACCGGACTATTACGGCCCTTCCGCAACGAAGGCTTCGTATCTGGGTGCAACACTAGAGGCAATCGCAGCCGGGAAACCAGCGATCTTTATCGGCAATATGCATGTCCCCCGTGAGTATGTATATCTGCCTGATGCTGCAACGATGATGACAGAGCTTGCCTTCCGAGAAGAAGCCTATGGACAAAACTGGCACATCCCGGGCGGGGGCATCATCTCTGGGCGGGATATCGTCAAAATCGCCCAAAAAGCAAGCGGTCAAGCGAAGCCGGTTGTGCCGGTTGGAAAAACAGGACTGTCTCTGCTCGGCTTGTTTACTCCGGTGATGAAAGAAATCGTGGAAATGCTGTACTTGACTGAGGAACCTTTGGTATTGAGCGGAAAAAAATATGAGCGTTTAGCAGGCCCTATTCCTGCTGTTTCATTTGAAAAAGGAATCACCGAGACCATTCATGCTATCATGCAACGACAAGTTATTTCCTAGGCTTTACATCACATGGGATGAAGGAAAACACCATACAAAAAGACAAGGCCGGCTAGCCTTGTCTGTTCTACCTCACTTGTGCGGTCCTTATTTCATATTTCATCTGATCACCATAGGAAAACTCTACAAGTACTGCACTTGTACTTGAACAGTTTTTTGAGACGGGACGACTTCCAGATAACTATCAGGGAGAGGATGAACTTAGAGCTGAACGAGGCGCAGGCACAAATATTTTAGGTTTCATTGTGATGTTAATTTTAATGCAGGGTGTTGCATTGACTGCCCTTTATCCGGAAGACCGGATGCTAAAAACCTTCAGAAGAATCTTAACATCACCGGTAAGCGAAAAAAAATATTTATTGGTACAATCTATCTTTACGTTTTTATGTTTATACATTCCGTCCTATTTGGCCATTGTGATTACTAAAGTATCTTTTGGCGTTGAGATCGGCTTTGGTTTTGGCATGCTGGCTTTATTGCTGGCTATTCTTACAGTGCTGGCAACCGCATTCTCTTTATTTATGGCCTCAGTGATGGAACAAAATACAAGTTTAGTAACGAGTGGAATCAGTGTGGTTACGAGTGTATTAGCAGGGTGTTTCATCTCCTTTACACCAAACAATAAAATGTTAGACGTCATCTGTTCCATTCTTCCGCAAAAGTCATTTATGACACTTGTTCATGGTTTGGAAATGGGACAAAATATGTGGGATTTCAATAACCAGCTTATCTATCTGCTTATTTGGTCTGCAGCCCTTTGGCTGCTGGGAGGATTTATTACAAAAAGCAGAACAAACAAAGGAATTTATTAAACGGCAAAGACGGCTGGCGAGTATTCGATCCTTGAAGGGATGATAAATTCTGCTTAGGGATTCTAGTGACTGTAGAATCCCATTCCTACAATGAAACCGCCCCTCAGCGGGCTGATTCCTTGGTTGAATATTAACAAAAATAAGTCTCAGACCCTCTTCCCCCTTTAGGGACAACATAAAATCAAAAAAATTGATTAAATATCTTGTATTCCCTCCTCCGGTTCATATATAATCAATTCATCAAATAAATTTGATATTACAAAGAAGGGATTCCATATGAAACAGATACCTTTGCATAACGACCAAATGCAGCGTACATTTCAGCATTACGAAAAAAAATTCAAAGCCTTATCAGATCAAAAAAGACTCCACCTTTTACATATCCTTTGCGAACGCGGTTCGACCTGTGTATGTGATTTGGTTGAAGACATGCAAATGCCGCAATCGAAATTATCCTATCATTTGAAAATTCTCTTAGACGCCGAACTGATTCATAAAGAGACAAAAGGAACATGGAGCTACTATTCATTACATGAAAAAGAAATCAATCACTTATTATCAGAAGAATTATGCTGTTTATTCCGTCCTTCTTCGTAAGAGACGGTTCATTTCCAGTATATAAATCAAATATTTTTGATTTATAGGAGGATAACTTATGAAAAATTCATTACCAGTGGCCATTATCGGCGGAGGACCCGTAGGAGCGGCCGCAGCAGCCCGCCTTGTTCAAAAGCAAGTGCCCTTTATTTTATTTGAAGCCGGAGAAGGAATCGGCACTCACTTCTTAGACTATCGTCACGTTCGTTTATTTTCCCCATGGGCCTATAACATAGACCAAGCTGCAAAAGAATTGTTAATGAAGCACAATGTGCCTCTTCCTCCTGAAGAAGAATTGCCGCACGGAGAAGAAATTGTTTCATTATATTTAAAGCCATTAACACAGCTTCCTGAGCTAAAACCTCATATTTATGTCAATAGCCGTGTGGTTCATGTCGGACGAAAAGGATTTGATAAAGTAAAAACAGCCGAAAGAGAGAAGGCTCCGTTTGTCTTACGGGTGAAGCATAACGATACAGAAGAAAAAATATATGAAGCAAAAGCTGTCATAGACGCAACCGGCACTTGGCAAAATCGCAATCCCATTTCTTCTGGCGGTATTTTCTCAGCTCAAGAAAAAAAAGTAGCAAAGCACATCTACTATGGGATTCCAGATGTCCTAAACCGAGACCGTGATCGCTTTCAAAATAAAACAATTGCTGTTGTCGGAAGCGGCCATTCCGCTATTAATACATTACTTGATTTAGCACAGCTGAAGCAGAATACAGACTACACGAAGATGATCTGGATATTACGAAAACAAATGAATGAGACATTCGGCGGCGGAGACAATGACCAGCTGCCGGCAAGGGGAGAGCTGGGTTTAAGACTGCGCCGAGCCATCGAGAACGGCTTAATAAAAGTATATGATTCCATGTTCATTCATTCTGTACGTCCTGATGAGAATGGCACATTACAAATTACAGGAGAACGCCAGAATCAGCCTCAGACGATCGAACATATAGATGAAATCATCGCCAACACAGGGTCAAGGCCGGATTTTACATTTTTAAGAGAGGTTCGCCATACGTTTGACCCCGCTTTAGAATGTGTGCCGGATTTAGCAGAACTGATTGATCCTAACATCCACAGCTGCGGAACAGTCCGTCCTCATGGTGAAAAAGAATTACGGCAGCCGGAAAAAGACTTTTATATCATCGGCTCAAAAAGCTATGGACGAGCGCCGACGTTTTTATTGGCAACGGGTTATGAACAGGCCCGCTCAGTCGTCGAATATATAACAGGCGACAAAGACGCCGCAAAACGCGTAGAACTAAAGCTTCCGGAAACAGGCGTTTGCAAACTTACTTCTGCTCCGAATACTGAGAATTCCTGCTGCAGCTAAAAAAGGTCTCATACAGAGACCTTTTTTTATGGGGTTAAAATTTTCTCCATGGCCATGACATCAACATATTGCCCGTCCAATTTCCCCTGCTCTTTAAAAATTCCAACCTGCCGATATCCCATTGAAGAATATAACCCTTGGCCAAGCATATTAAACGGAAATGTAAACAATACAATCTTATGTATATCAGCATCCACAGCCTCTTTTTCAATGCTCGCTAAAAGTGCTTTACCGATCCCTCTGCCTCGGTACGAGCGAGAAATATAAATAGATAGATCAGCCACACCCCGGTAAGCGCAGCGATGAGAATAAGGATTAAGAGAAGCCCACCCCGCCACCTCATTTCCAATTGCGGCTGTCAAAACCGCGTATTTATCGGAACGCTGGAGAAACCAGTCAGACATGTACTTCAAGTCTTTCTCTTCTGTTTCAAGGGTAGCAATGCGATCCCGTATACCTTGATTATAGATGTCTAAAATAGCGATAAGGTCTTCTTCCTTTGCTCTTCGTATATGCACCATTTGTCTCCCTCCCCATTAGACATATTTTAATTAAATCAATATTTCAAGAAAATTCAATGTTAATTCTTAAAGATGGGGTAGCGTCAGGAAAATGCGGATTTACAACGTTAAGGAATTCTCAATATTAAAAAAGCCTAATTTCTCAATTAAATGCAGAGAAATTAGGCTTTTTTCATCACTTCATTTTTTGGCTTTTGATGAAATGTAGACCTATTTTTTTGTTGTATACTCTGACACTTTCTTCCGGAACAATTACTAATGACTATTTATCCGTTTGGATTAAGCCACAACAAGCGTTTCAGATTGTCATCTATAAATTTATTATCGACACTGTTGATTCCGCGACCGGCAAAATGGCCCCAGATAGATTCGATAGGATTAAAAACAGCATTAGGTATAAGCTTAGCCTCGTATTCGTTATCGTCTGCAGTGCAGAAGAGATCCGTACTCCCTGGCATGACGCAGGCTAGCGCTTTAATGTTTTTAAGCGCCTCATCGAAATCTCCATTATAGACAGGATTTGCACTAATATCTGCATTTTGGCCTGTCCATAACATGGCGAGGACATTGTGCGGATCCATCTTCATAAAGCTATCTTCCCAGACGCCAGCCACAAAATCTTCTAATGAGTCAAATCCCATATCACGATAAAGTTCCTCTCTGTAATACGCCTGTGATAGGCCCCATCCCGCATAGACACGGGCAACGGTGCGCATGTCTGCTGAAGTCAACTGGTTTAGTTTACTTGAATCGAAGCCAACTGCAGCCATGAGCGCGGCTTTCATTCCGTCCAGAACCACATACGTTTGCGGCCAAGTCTTTGCACCTCCGCAGAAAGGTGCAATTCGTTCTACCATGTCGGGATAACTTGCCCCCCATTGGTATGATTGAATGCCTCCCATTGACCATCCAACTACGAGTGCAATCTTTTGAATGCCGAATTTCTCGGTCACCAGCCGATTTTGAAATTTAACGTTGTCATAGATGGTTACCTGCGGAAAATTAGCCTTGTCGAATGGAGGAGGCGTGTTACTAGGAGACGAAGATAATCCGTTTCCCAGCAGATTTGGAACAATAATGAAATATTTCTGCGGATCTAGTGCCATGCCGTTTCCAATCAGCCATTCATTCTGACCATGCTGGTCTCCAAAAGCAGTTGGATAGACGATGACATTATCTTTCTTTTCATTCAATTCACCATAAGTTTTATAAGCAAGAAAAGCGTTAGGTAAAGTCACTCCTGATTGCAATGTTACGTCACCTAAATCAAAAATTTCATAATCCATTGTATGATTGCTCCCTTCAAAGTGAAATCCAAAATGTATTTCTTGTTGCTAGTATAAGCCTGTGGTAATTTCAAGAAAAGTGAATAAAATTCAAAGTAGTATTCAAAAATATTGAAAGCAAAAAGGAGGTAGTGTGATGGAATTGCGCCAACTGATTACATTCCGCACGGTTGCTACAACTTTAAACTTCAGTCGGGCTGCGGAAGTGCTAAACTACGTCCCCTCCAACGTCACGGTGCAAATAAAAGCATTGGAGGATGAACTTGGTGTTCGTCTCTTTGACCGCTTAGGCAAGCAACTCGTGCTAACAACTGCGGGGAAACGCTTTTTAACTCATATCCAAAGCGTTCTAGACAAATTGGACGAAGCTCGCAGTGTCGTTCATGACAACGAAAATCTAAGCGGCACCCTAACGATCAGTGCCAACGAGGTTCTTTGCGCTTATCGGCTTCCAGTTGTCTTTCAGCTATTTCGTTTGCGTCACCCGGGAGTTCGTCTCATCTTCCAATATGTTCCAAACCAAAAACTCAAGCAAACGCTCTTTGATGGAACCGCGGATGTCGTCTTTATGCTGGACGAAACCATTCTCTCAACGAGACTTGCAGTAGAACCGTTACTGGAAGAAACTTTCCGCTTGTTCGTCGCTCCTGACCATCCTCTTGCGAAACTAACTGTACTGCAGCAGGAAGATTTTCACGGAGAAGTGTTCCTGGTAAATGAAAAGGGATGTACCTATCGAACCATGTTTGACCGGTCATTTGAGAAGAAGGGCATTGATGATATTACTTATTTAGAGTTTCAAAATGCCGAAGCCATTAAACAATGTGCAATTACGGGAATTGGTATTGCCTTTCTTCCCGAAATAACAGTGAATGCCGAAGTTGAACGGGGTGAACTTGTTGCTCTTCCATGGCAAATTCCGGACTTGCACGTATATACACATATGGCATGGCATAAAGACAAGTGGCTTTCACCAATCATATTATCTTTCATAGAAGCAGCAAGGGAAGTTATAGCCATGAAGGATGAGAAAAAAACGATTTAGCCTATTCAGTGATATTTCGATATTTTCCTAACTTCTGTTGGTTATCTAATTGGTACTTTCTATCAGGAAATTTAATACTTACATACAGCAGTAAGACATCTTGGTGTGATAAATAAGATGCCTTACTTATGCTTTTCTATAAATAATGATGTATTTTTTGCAGTTTTATTTTAATAAAAGATGCTAACACCTATTCATTAAGGTTTCGCGAAGAGTCTCACTTAAACTATACTGCCAGTTACTTTAAGTGCAAAAATTCATGGCCTCTTCAATTTTTCTTCAAAGTATTACTCAATTAAAAGGCCATTTAACGGAATAAGGAATGATTATTGTTTTCCTTCTGATAGCTTTCTATATTAGGGAACGAACCATCATCAGCTTCAAAGAGCCAGTGCTTTAAATATAATAACCAATACCCTCAGTATCTGGAAACTCTATATTCGTCTATAGCGATAGAACATAAAAAAGGATTAGCTTCTAAATGAGGATTTGTTGCATCATATGTTATTCGGAAACAAAGATCTCTTTAGATACTTTAAGACCATTAAGAGTTCCTTAACGTTGTTAAAATCAGGATAATCGTCATGAAAATATGCTTAGCGTTGTAAATCCGCATTTTCCTGACGGTACCCCAAGATGGCAAGAGAGAGTTCAACAAAGAATTCACGGAAATCTGATGACTCATAATATGCGGCGATTACCAGCCTTTTCGCCTATATAAAATGAAAAAAACTATTAAAAGACGATTCTAAAAGAGGAACAAAGTCCGGTTGAAATCAAATAACCAATCAATTAGAGTAATGGTGAAAAGAAAATAACGCAGGTTTGTTACTGATAAAGCAGGCAAGACCTAAAATGTGTTAAGGGCAAAGTGTATTCTTTGGCGTCATCCCTTTACATATTTTAGGTCTTTTTTTATTGTGCGTAACTGACTTGCCATTTATCAAACAGGAGGGCTGGAAGAAGCAGACCGCTAACACAGTACATAAAAAAAGGAGACACGAATGATGAACATCAAAAAGTTTGCAAAACAAGCAACAGTATTAACCTTTACAACTGCACTGCTGGCAGGAGGCGCGACTCAAGCGTTTGCGAAAGAAACGGATAACAAACCATATAAAGAAACATATGGCGTTTCCCATATTACCCGCCATGACATGCTGCAAATCCCTGAACAGCAAAAAAGTGAGAAATATCAAGTGCCTCAATTCGATCAATCAACAATTAAAAACATCTCTTCTGCAAAAGGGCTGGACGTATGGGATAGCTGGCCTTTGCAAAATGCTGACGGCACCGTTGCAAATTATCATGGCTACCACATTGTATTCGCTTTAGCGGGAGATCCTAAAAACGCGGACGACACTTCTATTTACGTGTTCTACCAAAAAGCAGGCGAGACTTCAATCGACAGCTGGAAAAACGCAGGAAGAGTGTTTAAGGATGGCGATAAATTTGCAGCAAACGATCCGATTCTAAAAGATCAAACGCAAGAATGGTCCGGTTCGGCGACATTAACATCTGATGGAAAGGTTCGTTTATTTTACACAGATTTCTCTGGTAAGAATTACGGCAAACAAACCTTAACAACAGCTCAGGTTAATGTGTCTCAGCCTGATCAGAACTCTCTCAAAATTGACGGTGTTGAAGATTATAAATCTATTTTTGACGGCGACGGCACAACCTATCAAAATGTGCAGCAATTTATTGATGAGGGCAACTATAGCTCCGGCGATAACCATACGCTAAGAGATCCTCACTATGTAGAAGAAAACGGCCATAAATACCTTGTGTTCGAAGCCAATACGGGAACTGAAGTTGGCTACCAAGGCGAAGAATCTTTATTTAACAAAGCATACTATGGCAAAAGCACATCATTCTTCCGTAAAGAAAGTCAAAAACTTCTGCAAAGCGATAAAAAACGCACAGCTGAATTAGCTAACGGCGCACTCGGCATTGTTGAATTAAACAATGACTACACGCTGAAAAAAGTCATGAAACCGCTGATTACGTCTAATACTGTAACAGATGAAATTGAACGTGCGAATGTCTTTAAAATGAATGGAAAATGGTATCTGTTCACTGATTCAAGAGGATCAAAAATGACAATTGATGGCATTTCGTCTAACGATATTTATATGTTAGGTTATGTATCCGACTCCTTAACAGGCCCATACAAACCGTTGAACAAAACCGGCCTTGTTTTACAAATGGACCAAGATCCTGGCGATATCACCTTTACGTACTCTCACTTTGCCGTACCGCAAGCTGAAGGAAATAATGTCGTAATCACAAGCTACATGACAAACAGAGGCTTCTATTCAGACAAACAGGCTACGTTTGCGCCAAGCTTTTTACTAAACATTAAAGGCAAGAAAACATCTGTTGTTAAGAACAGCATCCTTGATCAAGGACAACTAACAGTTAATAAATAAGAAGAAGTACTGAATAAGCTCCTGTATAATAACGAAAAGAAAATGCCGATGAACCGTTGGCATTTTTCTTTTCGTTATTCATTTATTTTCCAGGTGTACAGATTCTTCTCCAAATCAAATTTAATTGCATACATTCCAAGATGTAAAATAATGAAAGCGGGAAATCTATTTGATAAAAAGAGTCTTTAACAAAAAAGTATATAAGCGGTTAAGTGTTTTCATTGTGTGTTGTTTAGGCCTATTCATCGGCATTGGGTTAGCGGTCCACCATAAGGAGGAGAAGAAGAAAACAACCGATCCCCCCTCTTATCGGGCAGCGTACCATTTTACAACACCGGATAAATGGAAAAATGATCCGCAGAAACCTATCTATTTTGACGGAAAGTATCATTACTATTATCTCTATAATGGTGATTATCCAAGCGGCAACGGGACAGAATGGCGCCATGCAATATCAGAAGATTTGGTGCATTGGACAGACGAAGGAGTCGCCATTCCTAAATATACAAATAAAAATGGTGATATCTGGTCAGGCTCAGTCGTTGTTGATACAGAAAATACGGCGGGCTTCGGAAAGAATGCCATTGTCGCAATTATGACACAGCCCTCTGCCAACGGCGGCAAGCAGGAACAATATCTGTGGTACAGCACTGACAAAGGACAAACGTTCACATCATACAGTGAAGATCCGGTTATGGCCAACCCGGGAACAAAGGATTTCAGAGACCCTAAGGTAATCTGGGATGACCAAGCCGGTAAATGGGTGATGGTGATGGCAGAAGGAACAAAGATTGGGTTTTATGAATCCCATAATCTAAAGGACTGGCACTATACAGGAGGATTCCTCACTCAACATACCGGTCTAATTGAATGTCCCGACCTTTTCAAAATGCGTGCAGATGACGGGACGTATAAATGGGTGCTGGGCGCCAGCGCGAATGGCAAATCCGAGGGCAATCCGAACACCTACGCCTATTGGATCGGCGACTATAATGGCAGGGAATTTACGGCCGAGGACAAGGAACCCCAATGGCTTGACTATGGATTTGATTGGTATGGCGGCGTGACGTTTGAAGACGGGACAAGCAGTGATAAATACCAAAAACGTTATGCGCTGGCTTGGATGAACAATTGGGATTATCCGGACAATACACCCACGCTGCGGGATGGCTTTAACGGAACAGATTCTATTGTTCGCCAAATCAAGCTGGCACATGAAGGAGATAATGGATACACTCTGAAATCAGAACCAATCGAAGCCTTGAACAGCTTAATCAGTTCAACGGATACTATTGAACATCTTGAGGTGACTGGTGAAAAAACACTGAATGTCACAGGTGACACGTATCAGCTTGACACCGATATCCTTTGGTCTGATATCAAAAATACAGGTATACGGCTTCGTGAATCAGCAGATAAAAAGCGCCATATTGATGTTGGCGTTTTTGCAGAAGGCTCCTACTCGTATGTCAGCAGAGCTTCTGTACGACAGCCCGACAAAAAGAAAACATATCTTGAAAGCAAAGCGCCGTTTGATGCACATAACAAAAAAGTCCATCTCAAAGTATTGATTGATAAGACAAGTATTGAAGTATTTATTGACGATGGGAAAACCGTTTTTTCAAGTGAAGTATTTCCCCGTGCACACGATAAAGGAATCACCCTTTTTGCTGAAGGCGGCACTTCTGTCTTTAAAAATGTCGAGATCAAACATTTAGAGTCTATCTATAAATAACAGACTCAAGAAAACAGGTGCAGCATGGTCTAGCACCTGTTTTTATCTTACTGCTTGTTTGAGTGCTTTCGGCTAATCAAATATCAATCAACAGATCGTGTATGATCGGCTTAAGAATGGGTATTGTAAGTAAAGCGATCATTCATTTGAAGTGTTAAAAACGGCTTGATCTTAAGGAGGAAGCGGATGTCTAAACAAGGAAATTTCCAAAAATCCATGTCGCTATTTGATCTTATTCTGATTGGAATGGGGGCCATCTTTGGTTCAGCGTGGCTGTTCGCTGTCAGTAATGTCGCTTCCAAAGCAGGTCCGTCAGGCGCTTTTTCCTGGGTCCTCGGGGGTGCCATCATCCTGTTAATCGGTTTGGTTTATGCAGAGCTTGGTGCTGCCTTGCCCCGTACCGGAGGAATTATCAGATATCCTGTCTATTCACACGGCCACCTTGTAGGCTATTTAATTTCCTTCGTAACGATTGTAGCTTATACAAGCCTGATTTCAATTGAAGTAACGGCAGTCCGCCAGTATGTGGCTTATTGGTTTCCCGGCCTGACAGTGAAAGGGTCTGACTCTCCGACCATCGCCGGCTGGATCTTGCAATTCGCCTTACTTTGCTTGTTTTTTCTATTGAATTATTGGAGCGTCAAAACCTTTGCAAAAGCGAACTTCATTATTTCTATTTTTAAATACATTGTTCCGGTCACCATCATCATTGTGTTAATCTTTCATTTTCAACCGGGCAATATGTCAGCCGGCGGGTTTGCTCCATTTGGTTTTACCGGCATTCAGGCAGCCATTTCCACCGGCGGCGTCATGTTTGCGTACCTCGGGCTGCACCCGATTGTGGCTGTTGCAGGTGAAGTAAAAAACCCAAAGCGCAACATCCCGATCGCTTTAATTATCTGTATCATCGTCTCAACGATCATTTACACCATCCTTCAGATTACTTTTATCGGAGCGATTCCGACTGAGACGTTAAAACACGGCTGGCCGGCGATCGGACGGGAGTTCTCATTGCCGTTTAAAGATATCGCGGTCATGCTCGGATTAGGTTGGCTTGCTACATTAGTCATCTTAGATGCCATTTTATCGCCGGGAGGCAACGGAAATATTTTTATGAATACAACCTCGCGTCTCGTTTACGCCTGGGCGCGGAACGGCACGTTATTTCATGTGTTTTCGAAGGTGAATAAAGAGACGGGAACACCCCGGGCCTCACTATGGCTGTCGTTCGGCTTGGCTATTTTCTGGACGCTTCCCTTCCCTTCCTGGAATGCACTCGTCAATGTTTGCTCTGTTGCGTTAATTCTTTCATATGCCATCGCGCCAATTTCTTCTGCTGCATTGAGAGTAAACGCAAAAGACTTAAACAGGCCGTTTTATTTAAAAGGAATGAGTATCATCGGGCCGCTCTCCTTTATTTTCACAGCCTATATCGTGTATTGGTCCGGATGGAATACCGTTTCTTGGCTTCTTGGCTCACAGCTTGTCATGTTTTTGATTTATCTCTGCTTCAACAAGTATGCGCCAAAGGAAGATGTCAGCTTAGCGCAGCAGCTTAAATCGGCCTGGTGGCTTGTCGGCTTTTACATCATGATGCTGATCTTTTCTTATATCGGCTCCTTTGGACACGGTTTAGGCATCATCAGCAATCCTGTTGATCTCATCTTAGTCGGCATCGGCTCGCTCGGAATTTATTACTGGGCGAAGTATACGGGCCTTCCGAAAGCGGCCATTGATTATGATAAATAATTGGTACAGGAGAAGTAAGAGTGAAATCTTACTTCTTTTGTTTACAAAAAAACAGCTTTAAGGTAAAATGAATGATAGTCATTCATTTTAGGAGGATCTTCACTATGCCAAAACACACGTCAGGGAAATATGAAAAAATACTGCACGCGGCCATTGAAGTCATTTCTGAAAAAGGATTAGATAAGGCTTCCATTTCAGATATCGTGAAAAGAGCCGGGACTGCACAGGGTACATTTTATTTGTATTTCTCATCTAAAAATGCTCTTATACCGGCTATCGCAGAGAATCTTCTGACACACTCTTTAGATCAGATCAAAGAAAAAATGAACGGAAACGAAAATTTCTGGTCTGTCTTAGATATCTTAATCGACGAAACATTCAATATTACGAACCTTCATAAAGATATTATTGTTCTTTGTTACTCCGGTCTTGCTATTGACCATTCCATGGAAAAATGGGAAGCCATCTATCAGCCGTATTATTCTTGGCTTGAGGGTATCATTAAGAAAGCTGTTGAAAACAACGAAATTATTAGCGATATTAATGTGAGATGGACGGCCAGAACGATTATAAACCTGGTTGAAAATACAGCTGAACGGTTTTATATCGGTTTTGAACAAGAGGAAAATATCGAAGTGTTTAAGAAGGAGATCTTTACATTCTTAAAAAGAAGCTTACTTACCGCATAAAAATTGAGCGGGTTGTCCTGCTTATTTTTTGCTTCCTATAAAATGACTGACGTTCATTCATAAACTACAGAGGTGTTTCAAATGTATTGGTTACTTGTTTTCATCGCCGGTTTCTTAGAAGTCGTATGGGCCTCGGGCCTTAAATACGCGGATTCGCTATTCGATTGGATTATTATCTTTATGTTGATTGCAGTAAGCTTTATTTTGTTAATTCGTTCTTACAAAAAAATACCTATGACAGCCGCTTATACCGTTTTTGTCGGAATTGGGACAGTCGGCACTTACGTAACGGGAATCTTTTTAGGCGAACCCTTTTCCGCAGGCCAATTATTCTTTTTAGCCTTGCTGTTATTCGGAATTTTAGGAATGAAACTCTTTACCAAAGAGCAAAACAATCAATCAAGAGGTGAACAGTAATGGCGTGGTTGTTATTATTCATTGCCGGCATAGAGGAAATTATAGCTGCAATTGCAATGAAATATATAGACGGCACAAGAAAAAAATGGCCCATCATCGTGATGTGTTTCGGCTTTATTCTATCATTTTACTGCCTTTCAAAAGCCATGCAGGTCTTGCCAGCAGGAGTTGCGTATGCCGTATGGACCGGAGTGGGCAGCATCGGAGTTACAGCAGTCGGGTTTTTATGGTTTAAAGAACGGTTTACCCTTTCACAGCTGATCTCCCTTAGTCTCATACTCGTCGGCGTCATCGGCTTAAGACTTACATCATAACTTATACACATTGGAGGATATCCCCATGCATAACCAGCTTAAATTGCGTCCGTTAGAACGAGAAGACTTGGCATTTGTCCACCGTCTTAATAATGATGCGAAAATCATGTCTTATTGGTTTGAAGAGCCTTATGAAGCGTTTGTAGAGTTGCAGGATTTATATGACAAGCACATTCATGACCAAAGTGAACGGCGCTTTATTGTGGAAAAAGACACAGAAATGGTCGGACTGGTTGAATTAGTCGAGATTGATTATATCCACCGCAGAGCAGAGTTTCAAATCATTATTGATCCGCGTTATCAGGGCAATGGCTACTCAGTCATCGCGACCTATTTGGCGATGAATTACGCGTTTTCAGTATTGAATCTGCACAAACTTTATTTAATCGTGGACGAAGAAAATACAAAAGCCATTCACCTTTATAAGAAATCCGGTTTTTCTATGGAAAGCGAGCTGCAAGACGAATTTTTCGTCGACGGATTTTACCATAATGCCATCAGAATGTGCATTTTCCAGAAAGAGTTTTTGACAATGAAGCAGAATAGATCATAACAATAATCAGTAAAATACCAAGGGCCTGGCGCTCTTGGTATTTTATGCTGTTCTGAAGAATCATGGGGCAATCAGACGCATGACATTCAGTGTACACCTCTAGCAGAATCCCAACTGCCCTGCTCTTTGCGGATATGAAGAATCTGTCCGATATGATAGGTATTGTGAAGAAATAGATGGGTCAGAACAGAGGACCATGGTTCGTCATCGTTTATATAAGCAACAGAAGTAAATTTTTCGTCATCACTATGATGTAATTCCTCCCGCCATCTGAGGAAAATGCTCTCCATGTTTTCAACTGTGTCATGCCAAGACGTTTTTCCCGCATGAAATGTTGTGTTATTATCACCTTTAGAAGACAATACTTCTTCTCCTTTAAAACGAAGTAAATAACGCTCATTATAAAAATTAAGATGATTCATGATTTCTTGTATAGAGTTTGTGCCGCTGACACTTTTCCATTGTGCCTGTTCTTCGGACAAACCTTCAATTGCATGCTTTAATGAAACAAACCAAGTATTTTGATCATAACAGGCAGCCAACTGGTCGATAAATATTGTTTTGTCAGTCATAAGTGATCCTCCTTATGTGTAACTAACAAGCATTATTCGATGACTCAGTAAGTAATCCCTGCTCGTACATCTAACGAAAGGTTTGCGATTTCTTTTTACACATAAAAAAAGACAAGGACGGCAAACTGCCAAATCCTTGTCTTTCCTGTTGTTCTATTGGACGCGCTCGGAGGGATTCGAACCCCCGGCAGACGTGGTACCGGAAACCACCGCTCTATCCAACTGAGCTACGAGCGCATATAAATAAAAATTTCTTACAACGTCAGCACAACTTATTATACGGGATTTTACGGCGGATGACAACCCTATAATTTCTGGTCCTTTGCCTTTTCACAAACTTGCTCACATAAAGATTCACTTCTCTTCATAAACCATAATACAATGGTTTGAACGCCTTTTATTTTGGGAAAAATGGTGAAAAGATACTTCTTTTTGTTTTTAGTCAGCTTTTTGTTTGACCTTTATTGACCAAAAATGTATCATGTAACTACATACTTACCTAAAAGGTGAAGGAGGAGCATTATGAATTTAATACCTACAGTCATTGAACAAACGAACCGCGGGGAAAGAGCATATGACATTTACTCTCGTCTATTGAAGGACCGTATCATCATGCTTGGATCTGCGATTGATGACAACGTTGCGAACTCCATCGTGTCACAGCTTTTATTCCTAGAAGCAGAAGACCCTGAAAAAGATATTTCTATTTACATCAACAGCCCGGGCGGTTCTATCACTGCCGGTATGGCGATTTATGATACCATGCAGTTTATTAAGCCAAAGGTGTCTACAATTTGTATCGGTATGGCTGCATCAATGGGTGCGTTCCTGCTTGCTGCCGGAGAAAAAGGCAAACGCTATGCGCTTCCTAACAGTGAAGTTATGATTCACCAGCCGCTTGGCGGAGCGCAAGGTCAGGCAACGGAAATCGAAATTGCTGCGAAACGCATTCTCTTGCTTCGCGACAAATTAAACAAAGTTCTTGCTGAACGCACAGGTCAGCCGCTTGAAGTCATTGAGCGCGATACTGACCGCGATAACTTCAAATCAGCCGAAGAAGCAATGGAATACGGCTTGATTGATAAGGTTTTGACACGCAACACTGAAGAACAGAAATAAGATGAAAGAGCTGCCTTAACAGGCAGCTCTTCTTTATCCAAACGGATGATCATATTCCATTCGTTTCGCGGTCTGCTTTGCGGTTTGTTCTCCGAGAAGCCTCCTTACAATATGAAAAGACATGTTGATCCCCGCCGATATTCCGCCTGAGGTGACGATATGCCCTCCATCCGTATACTTTACTTCTCTGACAACCTCAACTTCCGGAAATTCCTGTTCCAGTCTGTCATAGCTTGCCCAGTGTGTGGTTGCTTTTTTACCGTCCAGCAGCCCGGCTTTTGCTAAAAGAAGCGCTCCCGTACAAACGGACAGCAATAATTCAACAGATGCAGACCGTTCCTTGATCCAATCAATCAGACGGTCATTATGTATTTCTGTATTTCTAGCTCCCGGTCCTCCCGGCACAATCAGAATATCGAATTCCGGTGCCTGCTCAATGGAATAATCAGGACTGACAGTCAAGCCGTTTCTCGCCTTTACCGGTTCCCCTGTTTCTGAAATTGTTTTGACGGAAAAAGGTTTGCACTCATCCCCTTTTTGATCAGTAACAGCCGTGACCGAAAAAACTTCAAACGGCCCGGCAAAATCAAGCACCTCAACATCATCAAAAAGCAAAATACCGACACTCCAGCTCCCTTTCATACTCCGCCTCTTTTCATGAATGTTTCAGCCCGCCAGTTCAGAAAAAACCACCGCGGGCAATGGAAACAAGTTCATATCAGTCTTTTAAATCTCTGTCCACTTTTTCTCTAAAATCGGGTAAGCGTAGTCTCTCATCTGCTGTATTAATTCAGCCGGACGGGAGGAGCTGTGGATGAGTTTTAAATGTGACTCGTTTGAAAAACCTTCCTGAATGCTGTATTTGATCATTTTCATCATCGGCTCAAAATACCCGTTGACATTATAAAGCCCGATTGGTTTTTGGTGAATCCCGATTTGCGACCAGCAAAGCACTTCAAATAATTCTTCATATGTACCGAAACCGCCCGGCATGGCGATATATCCATCGGCAAGTTCGCTCATCTTCGCTTTTCGCTCATGCATTCCGTTCACTTCAATCAGTTCTGTCAGCTTTTGATGGACAACCTCCCCGGAAAAAAGACCGCTCGGCATAACTCCAATCGCCTTTCCCCCATGTTCCATCAGCGTATCGGCTATCGTGCCCATAAGACCGACTCTGGAACCGCCGTAAACAAGGCCTATCTCTTGCTCCGCCATATACACTCCCAGTTCCGCCGCTTTTCTTTTGTACTCTTCATTGACTCCCGGGTTCGATCCTGCAAATACACAAATTGTTTTCATCCCGCCATCTCCAAATCAATATATTGTATAAAAACATAAAAACCACACTATATATTGTCCCATGCGTATGAGATAATATCAACATCATTTATAAAAGTTACAGGAGTGATTTTTTTGCAGTTGGCTGAAGCTGAAAAATGGATGAAGGATTTTTATGAAAAAAGAGGCTGGACAGAGTACGGGCCTTTCATACGGGTGGGGTTTTTAATGGAGGAAGCTGGAGAGCTGGCGAGGGCTGTAAGAGCCTATGAAATCGGCAGAGACCGTCCGGATGAAAAAGAATCGACTCTTGAAGAACGAAAGCAAGAGCTGATTGAAGAAATGGGCGACGTCATCGGAAATATCGCCATTCTGGCCGATATGTACGATGTGTCTTTAGAAGACGTGATGAAAGCCCATCAAGATAAACTGACTAAACGATTCGAAAACGCATGAAAAAACGGCCGCAATGGCCGTTTTTTTTTAACCTGTGATTTCATCCTGATGATCAAAGAAATGCTGCTTTCCTATTTTGTGAAAGAGGCCTGTTTTATGCAGAAGCTCTTTAGGCTGGGATTGCAGGCCGACGATCATCAGTTTACCGTTATTCCGTTTCATTCTGTTCATAATATTCACCAAGACCGCTTCGGCGGACGTGTCCATATAATGCACTTTATTCATAAGTAAAATCATGGTCTTCGGTTTCTCTTGGACACGCTCTAAAAGGGATGATTCCAGTGAATCAATCGATCCGAAAAACAGCGGTCCTTCAATAGAATACATGCTGACAGAAGGATCGGCTCCCTGCTGTTTGTTTGCGGCTTTGGCCATGACGGGATGCGATTCCTGATTGTGAATGCGGGTCGCCTCGCTCATTCTTCTGATAAAGAACACAAAAGCGAGCAATAATCCCGTTGCCACACCAATAATTAAATCAAAAAGAACCGTTAAGATAAAGGTTGCTGCTAAAATGAAGGAATCGGCGTTTCTTAGCCTCAGCACATTCGCGACTTCCTTCCGTTCACTCATATTCCACGCCACGACCATCAGAACCGGCGCCATGCTCGCAAGCGGCACATGGGAAGCATATGGTGCGAATACAAGCAGCACGAGCAGCACAACGACGCCATGAACGACACCCGACACCGGCGAAACCGCTCCATTTTTAATATTGGTTGCCGTTCTTGCGATAGCTCCGGTAGCCGGAATTCCGCCAAACAGAGGCGCAGCCATATTGGCAATTCCCTGGCCGACCAGCTCTTTGTTGCTGTCATGTTTCGACCCCTTCATGTTATCAGCTACCATTGCAGACAAGATCGACTCAAGACCTCCGAGAAGAGCGATGACAAGCGCGGCCGGAAACAGCATCACCATTTTATCCAGTGTAAATTCCGGAAATTGAAACTCTGGCAAATGACGCGGGATTTCCCCATATGTGGAGCCAATGGTTGCCATGTGATCAGGGAAAAACACAACCGCAACCATCGTTGAAATAAGCAAAGCCAGCAGAGCACCTGGAATTTTCGGCATCAATTTGGCAGACACAAGCAAAATGGCGAGTGCAATAACCGCAATCAAAATGGCATACCAATTAAATGTGCCGATCTTCTGTGCAATTTCAAACATATTCAGATGAAAGTTCTCATGTTTTTCTACATTTCTCAATCCGAAAAAATTAGCGATTTGCTCAGTGAATATTAATACCGCGATACCGGCCGTAAAGCCGATGATGACTGGTTTCGGAACGAACTTCATAATTTTACCGAGTTTAAACAGGCCGAATAGCACCAGCATTACTCCTGCCATAAACCCCGCAATCAATAGGTTTTCAAGTCCGTACTGCATCACGATGCCAAACAATATCGGCACAAAGGCGCCTGTGGGACCGCCAATTTGAAATTTCGATCCGCCAAATAAAGAAATACAGATCCCTGCGACGACAACAGTATACAGCCCGTATTCAGGCTCGACTCCCGAGGCAATGGCAAAAGCCATCCCTAAAGGAATTGCCACAACTCCTACTACTATACCTGCAATCAGGTCTTTCTGAAATTTCTGTAAATTGTATCCCTTGTATCTCCCTGAGAATCGCATATTACGTTATAACCTCCCTTATGAATTAGTCTTTATTAACTCAGTTTCATAACCGTTAATGACAACATCAAGTTTGCCTGTTTCGGGATGAATGACAAGCCCATGAACTGGAAAATTTTCTGGTAACAGCGGGTGATTCTTGATCATATTCACACTATGGGTAACGCTTTCTTCTACGCTGTGAAAACCCGTCAGCCAAGTTTCCAAATCCAGGCCCGCGCTATTCAGCAAGTTCAGACAGCTTTCTTCCACTCCGCGTTCCTTTGCTTTTTCAAGAATGGACGAAGCATTCAGCCCTGACATTCCGCACTCATGGTGGCCAATAATACAAACCTCTTCAGCCTGTAATTCATAAATGGCGACCAATATGCTGCGCATGACACTTCCAAATGGGTGGGAAACGATGGCTCCTGCATTTTTCACAATTTTAGCATCGCCGTTTTTAAGCCCCATTGCTTGAGGAAGAAGTTCAGTGAGCCTTGTATCCATACAGGTGACAATGACAAGCTTTTTTGTAGGGAATTTTGTCGTTTTGTAAGGTTCATATTTCTTCTCCCTGACAAATTGATCATTGTGTTCCAAAATCGTTGTTAATGAAACCATTCAATTTCATCTCCCATCCATATGATATTGCAAGCCTTCTTTCCTAGCCTACAGTAAGGAATTATAGCATAGGAACAGACAGCAAAAAGGCTTTCAAAAAAAGACACTATAAATGAACTGTAAATTAAAAATCATAAAAATTTATATCTTTCAAAGATAATAAAATTTATATTCATTCAATCCTATAATCCTGCTTTAAGAGGTTTGCTAGCAATTGTCTGACAAAAAATATAGGTGAATTCAGATAATTTAAAAACTTTTTTAATCAGAGAACGCCTTATTTTTATTCTCATGAATCATTTTAAGTTCAAAAGAACCAGAAATATGATAAACGCAGTCATAATTTTTAACTTCTATTTATTTCCGATATAATAAAATAGACAACAGCAATATAAAGGGGGAGCCTTTTTGAAACCATTTGTATTTATCGCAAAACCGATTCCTGAAGACATTGAGAAGATGATCGGCGAGCATTGCCGCTATGAGATATGGCAGGAGGATACACTTCCACAAGAGGTGCTCTTCGAGAAAATGAAAGATGCTGAAGGGCTTTTAACTACTGGAACATCAGGGCCGTCCATCAACAGCGAGCTGCTTGAACATGCTCCTAAGCTGAAGGTCGTCAGCAATCAATCCGTAGGCTATGATAATTTTGATATAGAAGCGATGAAAGCAAGAAACGTCGTCGGCACTCATACGCCTTATACACTGGATGACACAGTGGCCGATCTGGCCTTTTCTTTAATTCTTTCCTCTGCCAGACGTGTTGCTGAACTGGACCGTTTCGTCCGGGCCGGTAAATGGGGGACAGTTGAGGAAGAAGCACTTTTCGGCATTGACGTCCATCATCAAACATTAGGCATTATCGGCATGGGCAGGATCGGCGAGCAAGCGGCCAGACGCGCCAAATTCGGTTTCGATATGGACGTGCTTTATCATAACCGCCATCGCAAACAAGAAACTGAAGAAAGCATCGGCGTCAAATACGCTGAGCTTGACAAACTGCTGGAGCAATCAGATTTTGTTCTGCTGATTACTCCGCTGACTGACGAAACATATCACATGATCGGGGAACGTGAATTTAAGCTGATGAAGGATTCGGCAATTTTCGTCAATATTTCCCGGGGAAAGACGGTTGATGAAAAAGCGCTCATCCGTGCCCTTCAAGAAGGATGGATTCGCGGTGCGGGTTTAGATGTGTACGAAGAAGAACCAGTCGCAAAAGACAATCCGCTCTTGCAGCTTGACAACGTCACCTTACTGCCGCATATTGGCTCAGCAACAGCGAAAGTGCGCTTCAATATGTGTAAACAGGCTGCCGAAAACATGATCGCGGCTATCAAAGGGGAAACACCGAAAAATTTGACAAGAGAATTTCAGTAAATCAAAAAATCCGGTCTGATGAAGACCGGATTTCATATTACATATGCTGGAGGACAGCACGCTTGTAAATATGACGAGTGACGATATAATAAACAGCCTGGAACACAAAATAAATGAAGATGACAATCACGGCTTCAAGAAATAAGTTAGCATTCAGCATGTTGCTTAACGCCGCATACGCAAAGCCGGCGTGAATCGTGCCCGCAATAAATGGGATGAAGAACAAAAATCCAATTTGTCTTCCAAGGATGGAGTGAATCTCTTTGTCGGTAATCCCCATCCTCTTTAATGCTAACACTTGCACTCGCGTATCTTCTATTTCAGTAAACATCCGCAAATACAGCATGCTTCCTTGCACGATAAAAAACAGCACGCTGACAAACAGACCGATAAACAGCATTAATGCGACTCCCTGCTTCACCATTTGAAAACTCGGAGCACGCGTTTGAAAATCAGATGTATGTTCTTTCGGCACCATGTTTTCAAGCTTTTCAGAGACATCCACCGTCTCCTTCCAATGCTCAAGCTCATAGCCTACCACTCTCGTCTGATCCTTCAGCGGCACCTCCTGTGTCAGGCTGTCAAAGCTTTTTTCGTTGACAACTAATAAACGGCTGACTCCTCCGACTGACATCAATATCCCTTTGTTTTGCTGCTTTTTCATGACATAGGAAAGTGATTTTCCTGATTTTATATGAAATGCTGCTTTTTCCCCTTCTCTGAACGTGTCTTTTACCATCATCTGAAACGGGACATTGATAAACGCTTCATTTTCTTGTAAATGAATAACAGGGAAACCTTTTTCCTTTGCGACTTGATTATAGATTTTCTCTGAAATCAGCAAGGCCTCTGCTTCCGCTTTCTTGTTCCCATACGGCAAATCTGATTGAAATGTGACAGGAATCCCTGTGGCATTCACCTTATACTTGATGTCAGCATCTGCTTTTTTCAATGTGTTCTCAGCCATCTCAGGCTTCATAACCTGAAAGCGGGAAGCGTCTTTTTCCACCCAGGCAACAGATTGAGGAATACTTTGCTCCTCCTGCCTTTCTAAATCAGCATAAAACATATAGATGACTCCTGTAGCAGTTAAAATGACCGCCGTAATGACAGAGGTTAAAAACAGCATGCGTGCATGATCCTTCAGCCTAAATATCATGTTGGAACGCACAATGATATTGGTTCCTTTATAAAAGCTGTGTTTCTTTCTGTACAGCATGCGGAAAAACGCGACACTGCTTTGTGTAAAGAAGAAATACGTGCCGATTAACACTAAAATCAAAATTGGAAAGACACGAAACATCATGTCGATCGCATTGGCTGTGGCAGACAGATAATAACCGCCCGCCAGACAAAGCAAAGACAGCACAGAAAGCCATTTCGAATAGGCCGGTAAACTTTTAGGTTTTTGAGCGGATTTAATCAAATCTATGATTTCAAGCTTGCGAATCTGTCCCAGCGATAAAATGAGCAGGACTTGAAACAATATAAGAAAACCGGCAGCCGTCAGCACAAACGCTTTCGGTACAATCGCAAATGAGATCGGCACCTTCACGCTGAGCATCCATGTCATGATCATAAAAAACAGTTTCGAAAATAACAGCCCCGTTCCGATACCGGCTGCAATAGCCGCAAGAGAAATCAACGACTGCTCATAGTAAATCATCTTTCGAAGCTGCTGCTTTGATGTCCCGAACAGCGTAAACAAGCCAAACTCTTTCTTTCTCGCCTGCAGAAACGCTGAATTAGAATAAGAAATAAAGAATATACAAAACACGATAATGACGATAAGAGCCGCGCTCAAACACGTTTTCACAAGGCTTCCGCCATACACATTGTCTTCCGTCACATCCGGGTGAAAAATAAAAGAGGTGAAGACAAAAAAGACCGAGACGGCAAACACACAGCTTAAAAAGTAGGCAACATATCTTTGCAGATTCCCAATAATGTTTTTACGGGCGATGGTTCTCAAATTCATGAAAATCGCCTCCCAACACACTCAGGGTATCTAGTATACTTTGATAAAACACCTGCTGATTCGTTCCCCTGCGGATCTCTGAAAAAAATCTTCCGTCTTTAATAAAGACGATCCGTTTACAGAAGCTTGCCGCTGTAGCATCATGCGTAACCAATAGAATCGTTGCTTCCTTTTCTTCATTCAGCTGAGCCAGCGTGTTCATCACCTGTTTGGCAGACTTTGAATCAAGGTTGCCTGTCGGTTCATCCGCCAATATAAGTGCCGGATTATGAATAATGGCTCTTGCGCAGGCCGCACGCTGCTGCTGGCCGCCCGACACTTCGTATGTACGGTGGTCTAAAATATGTTTGATTTGCAGGGTATCTGCCAGTTCATCTAAGCGGTTTTCCATTTCACTCAGCTTTACGTTGTCCAATGCGAGCGGAAGCAGGATGTTTTCCCGAATCGTGAGCGTATCAAGCAGATTAAAGTCCTGAAAGACAAAGCCCAGCTCTCTTCTGCGAAACAAAGCCAGCTCTTGATCCTTTAACGTTTTTGGCTGAATGCCGTTGATCATCATCTCACCCTGAGTCGGCTTATCAATGGTGGCCAGCAAATTCAAAAGCGTGGTTTTTCCGCTTCCGGACGGCCCCATGATGCCGACAAATTCTCCTTTATCGACATTGATGTCAAAATCGGTGAGCGCCTGATAATTGAGTGTTCCTTTATTTGAATAATACGTTTTGCACAGTTTTTTTGTTTCTAATACTTTCATGTGTTCTGCGCCTCCTTTTTCTTTATTATAAAAAGGAAGTCAGCAGCCTCCCATCGAACTTTCTTTCAAATCGGTCGCTGTACCTTACAATATTGTCACATAGTAAGAGTATCGCTGGAAAAGACGAGCGTCATCACCGTTCCTTTCCCTTCCTCTGATTCGGCGGTCAGCCTATGTCCGAGCTGATGGCAGACTTCCTTTGCCAAATAGAGGCCCATTCCGGTCGCCTGTGCCATTTTCCTCCCATTCTCTCCGGTAAAAAACGGCTCAAACACCCGGGGAAGGTCATGGTCGGGAATGCCGATTCCTTCATCAGCCACCGACAAACGAACCTCAGGCCCGCACTCTTGAATACTGATTAAAATGCTGTCTCCCGAGCCCTGATGAGAATATTTTAACGCGTTAAAAAGAAGCTGCTCTAATACGAAGGTCAGCCATTTTTGATCACTGGAAATGTTCACAGGCATTTGAGGCGCTTCCAGCACCGGAAATATACGCCGTTTTATAAACTGCCGCTTCTCTTTATTGATCAGACTTCGGACGAGCCCCGCCACATCAAAGGTTTCAGGTTTTACATCAAAGGCGAATTCATCAAGCCGGGCGGTCTGCAGCATCATTTCAAGCCCGTGACGAAATCGCTCATTTTCAGCTTCAAGCTCTTCTAAGAAAACTTCAGTTGATGGCGAATCCATTTTTTTGCCTTCCTGTATCATCATGGAAATGACGGAGACCGGTGTTTTCATATGGTGAATCCACTGATTAATAAATGTTTGATGCTGTTTTTGTTTATTCATATATTGTGCGATCTGCCTATCGTACTGCTGATTCAGCTCTTTCAAAATATCAGTCCATACCGCCTGCTCCCTCGTGCGGGGATTTCGAGCCGACAATGCGGCCCCCATGTTATAAGCCGGCGAATCCGCTTGGTCCGCGCAGCTTTTCAAAAATGTGAGAAACGAATATTGCCTGATATAATCCGCAGTAAAACCGACAGCCAATAACACGCCAGGGAGAACCCAGAGGTAGATCAAGTTTTCTAATGAAAGCTTAGCGCCGCTTTCCGTTATGCTAAAAAAAGCGATCAGCATGGCAGCCCCTATACTCAAAAAGGAAAAAAGAATAATGACAATGCGGTCAAGCAAATAGGTCTTTAACACTCTTGTTCATCCTTCCGGTTTATTTCAAATTTATAACCCTTTCCTCTTATCGTAGTGATGGCCTCTTGTAAGCCCGCATTCTCCAGCTTTTTTCTCAAGCGATTGACATTCACCGTCAATGTGTTGTCATCCACAAAATCAATCTCATCCCACAATGCCTCAAGCAATTCATCCCTTGTCACAATTTTTTTATGTTCTTTTACGAAAATGGACAGAAGCTGAAACTCTTTTTGCGAGAATGACATTCGATTGTTTTTCCATTCCGCTTCATACTTATCCGGATAGATATATAATTCACCAATCTCTACTACTTTTGATTCTTGTGAGATTGAGGGAGAATACTCCCCATACGTCCGGCGCAGCACACTTTTGATTTTTGCGAGCACCACTTCCAGATGAAACGGCTTTGTGATATAGTCATCGCCGCCGTGTTCAATGGCCATCACCTGATTCAGCTCGTCCGTGCGCGCGGAAATAAAAATGATCGGAACGTTTGAGATCGTTCTGATCTGCCTGCACCAATAAAAACCATCAAAATAAGGAAGATTAATATCAAGCAGCACAAGATCCGGCTTCATAGCCGTAAATTCTTCTTTAATCTGATTCAGCTTCTCAGCTATTTGCACATGGTAGCCGTATTTTTGCAGATGTCCGCACAATAAAGAGGCTATCCGTGTATCATCTTCAACAAGCAATATACTGTACATCTTTTATCCCCTTTTTTCTCAAAGTGTTCCTGTTATTTTTAGCCCAATGCTAGTCGAAAAGAATTATTTTTCAGAAAAATTAATTTATTTTAATTCGTTGCTGTTACAATACGTAATAGATAAACATCGTTAGAGCCTCATACCTCTTGAAATTCATTAAAGACAGGAGGAAGGTTAATTGAGGAAAAAATGCTTATCACGGATTGCTGTATGTATGATGCTGCTGTTTTCAATGACAAGTTTGCTGTTTTCACCAGATGCGAAAGCAGAACAGAGATCAATGGAATCAGCCGCTGCATCAGCTCAGGTTATTAACACCTTTGACGGCGTTGCTGATTATTTACTGACGTACAAAAAGCTTCCAGACAATTATATCACGAAGGCACAAGCCCAGGCGCTTGGCTGGGTAGCTTCTAAGGGCAATTTGGCAGAAGTAGCGCCGGGAAAAAGCATTGGCGGTGATGTATTCAGCAACCGTGAAGGCAGGCTGCCGGCAAAAAGCGGCCGCACATGGCGTGAAGCCGATATCAATTATACATCTGGCTTCAGAAACGCCGACCGGCTGCTGTACTCCAGCGACTGGCTGATTTACAAAACAACAGATCATTACGAAACATTTACACGAATCAGGTAGATGCGCGACAAAAAAACGGTTACCCTAGGGATAACCGTTTTTGCATTATTGCTTGAAAAAGTGTTCTTCCAGCTTCCGGCCAAAATCTGATGCATGAATATTTTCTTTGGCAGATTCACCGTTCTTCCGGTTCATAGTCAAATGATCCTCTGTCAAAACCAAATATCCGTCAGGCGTCAGTTTGGAAGCGAGCGGCTTTTTATTAAAGGGTGACAGGTCATGATGATAAATGATGTCTCTCATAGCTGACAGGTCATCAGCCTCTATTTCTTTAAGGGTAAAAGCGTATCCCGTCTGCCAGCCTTCTCCTTTGTCCATCTCAAGCACATGGCTGCCCATTTCTGTCTGTTGTTCTATGATGCGGTATTTGCCTGTGGCGGCTTCCACGGTTTCTCCTGATAAAGGAATTGGCTGCAAAGCGAGATTAACGCCGAAACCGATGTCGATGATATAATCGCCTTCTTCAGTAGATAGCAGAACAACGGCGTGCGTTCCCTCTAACGCCCACTGGCCTTCCTTTTGAGTATAGACCGTGCCGCTAATCAGCCTGACATCAAACCCCGCTTCAAAGAGCACATAGTAAAGAAATCCGTTCAGATCGTAACAAAGACCTCCATGCCGCTCTTTCACGATGTGATTCCATAAGCCGTCCCTGGACATATCATATTGATGTTTCTCCAAAACGGCCCGATTTTCAAACGGAAGCTGATAAGCCAGTTTGGTTAAAAAACGAGGAAGTTCGTCAAAAGCCAGTGTATCCTGATCCCATCCTATTTTTGTAAAACATTCTTCCAGAAATTCGTTCATCTTCCGGACCTCCCTGCATGCGCTTAAACTTCTTCCTGAACGTAAGCAGTAAGTTTTTCAAGCGCTTCTTGTTCGTCTTCTCCCTCTGCAATCAAGGTCACTTCAGTGCCTGTGCTTACCGCAAGGCTCATCAAGCCCATAATGCTTTTCGCGTTGACCTTTTTTCCATCCTTCTCAAGAAATACATCTGATGTATATCGGTTTGCTTCTTGTACAAACAAAGCAGCCGGACGTGCTTGCAATCCCGTTTTTAATCGCACTTCCACTTTCTGCTGAACCATAAGATCTCCCCTTTTCTGTACGGTTTATTTTAAAGTGATGGTTTGCCCCGTTCGCAGCTGTTCTGCGATTTCGTCAAGTTTCCTTAGACGGTGGTTGATACCGGACTTACTGATCTTTCCGCTTGTGACCATTTCCCCTAGTTCTTTGAGTGTTACTTCTTGATAATCTATCCGAAGCTGTGCAATTTCTCTGAGCTTATCAGGAAGTGCTTCCAGCCCGATTCTTTCATCGATGTACTTAATGTTTTCCACTTGTCTGAGCGATGCCCCGATTGTTTTGTTTAAGTTTGCCGTTTCACAATTGACGAGTCGGTTCACGGAGTTACGCATATCTCTGACGATTCTGACGTCTTCAAATCGAAGCAGAGAATTGTGGGCTCCGATGACATTCAGGAATTCGGTGATTTTCTCAGCTTCCTTTAAATATGTGATATAGCCCTTTTTCCGTTCCAATGTTTTACTGTTCAAATGAAACTCATTCAACAGTTCACATAAGGAATCGTTGTGCTCTTTATAGAGAGAGAATATTTCCAGATGATAAGAGGAAGTCTCAGGATTATTGACAGAGCCTCCCGCTAAAAACGCCCCTCTCATATAAGAGCGCTTGCAACATCTTTTTTTGACAAGCTCCTCGGAAATATTTCGTTCAAACACAAAATTCTCGCCGAGTATTTTTAAGTCCTCTAATATCAATTTTGCTTTTTCTGAAAAGCGTACGATGTAAACGTTGTTCTTTTTAAGCCGCATTTTTTTTCTGACGAGCAGCTCGACCGACACATCATACTGCTTTTTCAGCAATGTATAAATGCGGCGGGCGATCGCCGCATTTTCGGTTTGGACATCAAGCACAAGATGGCGGTTGGAAAACGATAAAGACCCATTCATCCGAATGAGCGCTGAAAGCTCTGCTTTTGAACAGCAGTCCTTCACTTCAAGATTGGTCAGCTCTTTTTTTGTTTCTGATGCAAATGACATATAGCCACCTCATTTCAAGGCTTCTATTCTTTCAATAAATCCACGAGAAGAGAAGCCACTTTATGTGTATCGTGACGAATTACGTCATTTTTATAAGTTACGATGCGGTCTCTGATGACCTCGAGCCCCATCGTCTTCAGATCATCGACATTGAAATCAACAGGGCGCGCCAATTCCATTGCGTACTTCTGTTTTATTTCGTCAGGAATATCCTCATTGTTTATTAAAATCGTATCAATAAATGGACGATCCATATGATCATTCAGCGCTTTTACATGGTCGGCGGCGCTGTAATTCAGCGTTTCGCCAGGCTGGGTCATCACATTGCATATATATACTTTTTTCGCTGATGCCTTTAATACTTCCTCACCGATCTTCGGAACGAGCAGATTCGGAAGAATGCTTGTATACAAGCTGCCTGGACCGATAATGATCAAGTCCGCTCCCCGGATCACTTCAAGGGTTTCCGGCAGCGGATCAATTTTTTCGGGTGTAAGGAAAACCCGCTTAATGCGCTGTCCGTATGACGGAATCGTGGATTCTCCGGATACCACCTGGCCGTCCTCCATTTCAGCGTGAAGGATGACACTGGTATTGGCAGCCGGCAGCACTCTCCCGCGGACATTCAACACCTTACTCATTTCTGTCACAGCGTGAAAAAAATCACCGGTTATATTCGTCATCGCTGCAAGAATTAAGTTTCCGAGTGAATGGCCTGTCAAATCGCTCCCTTTGTTGAAGCGATGCTGGAACAGGTTTTCAACCAATGGCTCCACATCGGATAAAGCGGCAAGCACGTTTCTGATATCACCTGGCGGCGGAATTTGCAGTTCGTCTCTTAAACGCCCTGAGCTCCCGCCGTCATCGGCAACCGTTACAATTGCAGTAATATCAACAGGCTTATGCTTTAAGCCCCTCAGTAAAACCGAAAGGCCTGTTCCGCCGCCAAAGATTGCGATTTTCGGCTTCTGTCCCATTTTATTTACGGCTTCTCTTTTCAATGTCCCGGTGAGTGACATGAGTATAGTAATCCTGTTTAAAATAGTCAGCCAAATATTCGACAAGCGTGACTGAGCGGTGCTGTCCGCCTGTACATCCGATAGCGATGACGAGCTGGCTCTTTCCTTCCCGTTTATAAGACGGCAGCATAAAGCTCAGCAAATCAATAAGCTTTTCATTAAACTTTTGCGTTTCATTCCATTTCATGACGTAAGAGGACACCTCTTCATCCTTCCCCGTCAGCGGCCGCATACTCTCAATGTAATAAGGATTCGGCAAAAATCTGACGTCAAAGACGAGATCTGCATCAATCGGAAGACCGTATTTGAATCCGAACGACATAATATTGACTGTAAAAGTTTCACCTTGATTTGTCGCAAAGTGATTTACAATTTTTTCACGCAGATCCTTCGGCTTCATGTCAGACGTATCGTAAATCATTTGGGAACGGCCTTTCAGTTCCTCAAGTAGCTCACGTTCAATTCCGATTCCTTCAAGCGGAAGGCCGGTAGTCGCCAGCGGATGCGAACGCCTTGTTTCTTTATATCGTGTCACGAGAATGGAATCCTTCGCGTCTAAAAATAAAATGCGCGGCGTAATCCAGGAGCTTTCCCCCATTTCATCCAGCGCCTCGATCAGCCGGTCAAAAAATTCACGGCCACGCAAATCCATCACAAGCGCGACCTTGCTCATTTTAGAGTTTGATTCCTTCATCAGCTCTAAAAATTTCGGAAGTAATGAAGGCGGCAGATTATCGACACAGAAATAGCCGAGATCCTCAAAGCTCTGAATGGCAACTGTTTTTCCCGCTCCCGACATTCCAGTTATAATGACGAGCTGAATATCATGCGTTTCACTCACACTCATCTTTTCTCCCCCTGCCGTATCTGTTTTTATTTTATATGCTGCGGATCTAAACGGTAACTCAGCAGCTCAAAATCCGGTGTATACGTAAAGGTGCCGTGAAGCAGTCCTTGTCCTTTCATCATAAAATCGAGAATATGCCCGTCTCCAGGCGCCATTGGCAGGTTGTGAATATCTTTGACATCATGCAATTTTAAAATGCCTTCCTCCGATTCGGAGACGTTTCGCCCTGTATAGGAATCGGCGACAAACGTAAACATCATCCACTCAGAAATGATCTGATCCTGTTCTTTTATGATAAAGGTAAAAACGCCTTTAAGCTGCGGGTTTAATATATAAATCCCAGTTTCTTCTCTGTACTCTCTGATGACGGAATCTCTGACCGACTCTCCACTCTCCATTTTTCCGCCGGGCGCTACCCACCAGCCGCGTCTCGGCTTTTGAAGGAGAAGAACTTGGTCATCCGTCTGAAGCACACAATTTGTCACTCGTTGCAAAGTGCGTCACCTAACCTTTTCATCCCTGTCATCGTCTCTTCATTATACCGTTTCAAATGGTCCCTCACAATGCAGAGACATTAACATTCTTTTTCTTTTATTTTACAGCAAATCCTTCCGTTCGATCAGCTGAATTTAGATAACTCTTGAAAAAAGTGTGTCCATCTTTGTTTGGACAAAAAAAGGGCACGGATACTGGAAGATCCGTGCCAAAGTGTATTCATTATAAAAAGGGGGTCAATTACTGTTTTCATCATAACGCAGAAGTATTTCACCCGTGTTACAGAGGAATTAAAACCCAGTAACGATTTATGAAACTCTAATGACAGCCCTTTTTATTTCATTGCTTTTAACGTTTCCTGAAGCTCCTCGACATAGTGCTGTACGCTTTGTGCAGCGATACTGCCGTCTCCTGTAGCTGTTACAATTTGGCGTAAAGATTTTTCGCGAATATCTCCGGCTGCAAAAATACCGTCTACTTTTGTTTCCATACGGTCATTAGTTTCGATGTAGCCTTCATCATTGGTGATGCCCAGATTTTCAAATGGTTTTGAGAGAGGCAGCATTCCGATGTAAATGAATACGCCGTTTGTCGCAAACTCCTCTTCTTCGCCGCTGATTGTATCAACAAGGGTTACTTTGCCCACTTTGCCGTTTTCCTCATGAATTTCTTTTACGGTCTTATTCCAAATAAAATCAATTTTTTCATTATCAAACGCGCGTGCTTGAAGAATGCTTTGAGCACGGAGTTTATCTCGTCTGTGTACGATCGTAACTTTTGATGCGAAGCGCGTTAAATAGACGCCTTCTTCTACAGCGGAATCTCCGCCGCCTACAACAACGAGCTCTTTGCCTTTAAAGAAAGCTCCGTCACATACAGCGCAGTAAGACACGCCGCGGCCGCCTAATTCTTTTTCGCCCGGAACGCCGATTTTTTTGTATTCCGCCCCGGCAGAAATAATGATGGCACGCGCTTTGTATTCTTTTGAACCGGCTTTGACAGTTTTGTACTCTTTGCCGTCAACAATTTCTTTAATATCGCCATACGCATATTCAGCGCCGAATTTTTTCGCATGGTCAAACATTTTATTAGAAAGCTCAGGGCCGAGGATACTTTCGAAACCGGGATAGTTTTCAACATCTTCGGTATTGGCCATTTGGCCGCCCGGTATTCCTCTTTCGATCATTAATGTTGATAAATTCGCTCTTGATGTGTATACCGCGGCCGTCATCCCAGCGGGACCTGCGCCGATAATTATCACGTCATAAATTTTTTCTTCAGACACAATGCTCACTCCTTAACCAGTCTTTTCGAGATTGGGCGTTTATGATAAGAATCCCCATCAAACGTATTCCTTACCCATATCCTATAAAATCTTCAGGTGAAGCGCTATTTTTTTGCTCATCTTTTTCAAAACAATGATTACATACGCTTACAAAGGGTATATATATAATGAAGCCCTTTTTTTAAAAGAAAGAGCCTTCTGCAACAGAAGGCTCCGAAGTCTTATTATTGAACGACACGTCTAACGTTGCCGTTGAATGCTTTTTTCCAGTAAGGGTTGCTCATAGAGTCAATAGACACACCATGTGACGTATTGTCATTAAGGAACGTACCGTTTCCTAAGTAAATGCCGACGTGGCCGTTTGTTTTGTAAGTATTAAAGAACACCAAGTCGCCGCGTTTCATTTCAGATGCACTGACAGCTTTTCCTCTGCCGATTAATGTATCTGTGTTTGTTCCGCTCGCAGGTCCTAGATTCACACCTGCTGATGCGTATGCCCAGCGTACGAATGAAGAGCAGTCAAAAATACGGTTGTTAATATCAGACTGAGTACGACCGCCGCCAAATTTGTACGGAGAATTACCGACAAGGCTTGAACCTACGCTGATTGCTCCTTCAATGCCGCCAGAGTTACTGATGACAGAACCGCCGCCTGAGCCGCTGTCAGAGTCATTAGAGCTTGTGCTTTTCTTAGATGTTGAACCTGATGATTTGTTTGATGAATTTGATGCTGTATTGTCAGATGATTGAACTGTTGCTTTTTTAGCCGGAGCTGATGCCGTCTGGCTGTCATCTGTTTGATTCTCATCAGCAGAAGCTTTTTGAGCTTCTTCTTGTTTTTTGATCATTGCAGCTGCTGCTTCCTGCTGCTTTTTGATGCGTTCTTGCTCTTTTTCAGTATTCGCTTTTTGATTAGCAAGCTTTGAAGCCTCTGATTTTAATTCAGAAATTGCAGCCGTTGCTTTTTCTTGGCTTTTCTTTGCTTCGTCAAATAGCTTGTCTTTTTCATCAAGCTGTTTATCAAGATTTTTTTGCATTGTTTCCAGCTTAGCAAGTGTCGCTTGGACTTCTTTCAGCTTATCATTCAGATCTGCTTCGGAATCTTCAAGCTTCGCTTTATCCTGCTCCTGCTGTTTGATCAAATCTTTGTCTGCATCAACAATAGATGATACAGCAGTTGCGCGTGAAACGAAATCACCGAAACTGGTTGAACCTAAAAGCACGTCTATGTACCCTTGTGATCCGCCGCTTTCCTGTAATGAACGAACGCGTTTTTTCAGGATTTCATTGCGTTTTTCAATGCGGGCTTCTGTTTCTTTAATTTCTTTTTTCAATGCTTTGATTTCTTTTTTCGTTTTATCGTTTTCTTCTTTTTTATCTTCTACTTTGTTGCTTGTATCAAGCGCCTTGGCGTTAATTTCTTTTAGTTCTTTTTCGATTTTAGATTGATTGTTCTGAAGCTCAGTCAATTCTTTCTCTTTTGCTTCAATGTTGGAAGCTACTTCTGATTGCTTGCTCTCAATCTGCTGTTTCTTGTCTTCTAATGTTTCCGCCGATGCAGTTTTGCTTGTAAACGGGATCAAAAAACTGCTTGTCCCGATGACGGAAGCCAAACTAAGTGTTAATAAACTCTTTCTCACTTTTTGTATCCTCCCTTTTACTATAAAGCTGTTCTTATTTGGATTCTTTTATTTTGCACATCAAAATTAGGTTCCTCATACTACTACGAGGAATGATGATATTTTATGGTTATTTTACTAATCTCTGTAACTGGTTTTATGTGTTCTTTTCATTTGTCATCATATGTAAAAAACACTAATCTTTTTATGTACGAGACTCATTATACCATCAAGTTTCGACATTTTTACGATAAATTTTATTACATTTATGTTTCAAACACATGTCAAGAACGGCGATGTTTGTCATCTTTTTTAAAAGTCACGGAAACTTGTCGAAATTATTTTTGTGATATCATTTTTTCAAAAAAATAAAGCTGACACTTCAATCACAAAGTGTCAGCTTTATTTATATATATTATTCTAGTATATCATCAATCTGTTTCATATATTTCGTCAAAGTCGCTGCGGATATGCCGAATTTGGCCGCAGTCTCTTTTTTGGAGTGCTTTTCGCCATTGACTTCTTTCCAAATATAATAGATGGCTGCTGCCCATCCGCGTTCATTTTTCTTAGCGGCGGATGCGCGGATTTGCTGAATGACATGAAATACCCAGCAGCTCATAACATCTGTTTTCATGCCGTTTTGTTCTGCTTGCTCAAGCAGCTTGACCGTACGGTATGCGAATAAAGCGTCTGATGAAACATTGAGAGCTTGCGATTCTCCGGAGAGAAGAAGCTGGACGAATTGATTCTCAAACGGTGCCGTAATTCGTTTTGAGCGGATCACAGCCTCGAGCTGCTCGGTTTCACCTTTTGTGCTGCTGAGGTAATACGCTGCCAGGCGCTCTTCTATTGAAGTCTTTGAAGGAAGAGCCTCGCGGCGTTCTTCCCATGGAGCCAAACGGGAAGTTTCCGGATATTCTTCTCTCGCTCTCTTCCAAACGCTTTCGGCAAATTCACGGCTGCCTGTATAGTAAGCGGAGCTGGCGAGCCAGTAATAAAACGTGTCGTCTCCTTCAAAACCGCTTCTGTATAAAGATTTCAGCCACTTGTAGCCTAGATCGTAACGGCCGACAAGCGCCAAGGTGGCTCCGAGTTTATAGCGCTGTTCAAATAACATCGGGTACACATTGGCAAGCTGTCCGCTTAATTCGCTTACTTTCTCGTCTTCCCGCTCATAATAGCAAAACACGAGCAAATTGCATAAAGCATGAAGGTTCCCGGTGCTTTCTTCCAAGACTTGATAAACCGTTTCCTTGGCTTTAACCACCTTGCCGGAGTAAAAGTAAGCGAGCGCCAGATTATTATAGGCGGACCAAAATTCCGGATAATCCTGAATGATTTCCTCCAGCATGACAATGGCTTCCTCAAGCTGGCCGCTTTCAAGGAGCGCTTTGGCGCGGTCCTGTTTCACGAGCAGATCATCCTGATCATATAGAGAATCTTCCCGCCCGCCTTCTCCTAAATCAAGCAGTTCAAGCAGGCTGTCATTTTCTTCACTGAACTCGCCTTCAGGCTCCGCGTTTAAATAGGCGGACGCTTCTTTATAGGCTTCCTGAAAGAGTCCGAGATGCGCGTAATTATTTGCCTTAAAATAGTGGCATTCCGGCATTTCTTCTTTCAGTTTCACTAAAATAAGATCAAGAAGCTCGTTTGACTGCTGATAATGGCCCATTTCAGAATAGATAACCGCCAGCTGCGAAAGCATTTCAGAATCTTTCGGCTCAAGCTGCACCGCCCGTTGGATCAGCTTGCTCGCCCGCTGGAGATTTCGCTCTCTATAAGCCTTCAGACCTTTATGAAAAAAATATTGTCCATCTTGAAACAGCTGGACAATTTGTGTGTCATTTTTATGTTCAGAAGTGTGTTTTCCCACAACTACCCTCCGTTTATCAATATTACCGTCAGTAGTATACCATAAATCCTTAGCGCCTCAATAGATGAAAAGGAAGGATTGGGAAAATTCATTCGCTTTTTTTCTGGCTGAATCGACCAAATTTTAGATTGGATGCCGCTTTTCACATGATAGCCGGAATCAAAATAACTGCCTATTCTGTCTGTCAAACGGCTTTGTTTTCCAAGTCGGCATTCATCTTCAGCTGCTGCTCGGCAAAGTCGCGGTACAGGTCATGAGAATCCATTAATTCATGGTGTGTGCCCCGGCCCGTAATTTCGCCCTGTTCGATAAATAGCAGCTGATCTGCATCCACTACGGTTGATAAGCGGTGAGCGATGACGATGGTTGTGCGGCCCGCCATCAGTACATCAAGCGCCTGCTGCACTGATTTCTCAGACTGGCTGTCAAGGCTTGAAGTCGCTTCATCAAGCATCAGTATACTCGGATCACGAAGAAGCGCTCTTGCAATTGCGATTCTTTGCCGCTGTCCGCCTGACAGCATGATGCCGCGTTCACCGACTTCTGTATCAATCATATCCGGCAGCTCTTTAATAAAATTGAGAGCATATGCCATTTCCGCGGCTTTTTCGATTTCAGCGTCAGTCACTTCACGTTCTAAACCGTAGCAAATATTGTCGCGGATTGTTCCGGACATTAACGGGCTTTCTTGCGATACGTACCCGATCTGCTGCCTCCATGATTCAAGCGAATAGCTGTCAATCGGATCATCTCCAAGTCTGATTGTACCTACAGTCGGGTCGTAAAAACGTTCAAGCAGCTTAAACAATGTGGTTTTTCCTCCGCCGCTCGGTCCGACAATCGCTGTTACTTTGCCGGCCTCAATTGTGGCGCTGATATTTTTCAGTATGAGCTGGTCTTGTTTATAGCCAAATGATACATCCTCTAACCGAATCGGCTGGTGGGCATTCTCTATTTGTTTTCCCGTTACGGTATCTTCTTCTTTCTCCGCCAAAATTTCAATCATACGCTCTGTTGCTCCGATTGATTTTTGGAGTTGTGTAAAGAAAGCCGTAATCTGCCCCATCGGCATAATGATTTGAAACAAATATAAAATAAAGGCAACGAGCGATCCGGCGGTTAACTCGCCTGACGACACCTGCATGCCGCCATAGCCGATAACGGCAACAAGCGCTGCCATTAAGACAAGAGTGATAAGCGGGCCGACAAGCGACTGTACCTTTGCTTCACGAAGGCCAAGCCGGAATAACGACGAAATTCCCGCTTTTCCCCGTCTGTACTCCACATCTTCTGCATTCGAGGATTTGACAAGGCGGATCTCAGGTAAAATCTGATTCAGCAAACCGGTAAACCGGGCCGTTTCATCTTGTGTTTCACGAGAAATGGTAAACATTTTGCGTCCGATCGGCACCAAAATAAGAGCTGCCAGCGGAACCACAATCAAAACGAGCAATGTCAGCTTCCAGTTCATAATAAATAAAATGGTGATAGAACCGATGACAGAAATGATTCCTGTAATAAAGCCGCTGATGTGATTTGTGATCAGTTCCTTTACGACCATGGTGTCATTTGTCACCCGGCTGATCGTTTCCCCTGACGCTTTTGTGTCAAAGTAGGACACAGGGAGCTTAATTAATTTCTTCCATAATAAATCGCGAAGTCCGGAAATGATTTTTTGGCCGCTGTAGTTCAGGGCATATGTGGCATACGCACTTAACCCTGCCTGAATGACAAAGACGAGTACGATGAGGCCGATTTGCCCCCCTGATAATGAAGACATCGAAAAGCCGTCGACAAGCTGCTTTGTCAATAGAGGAATAAGCAGGCTGACCAGCGTTGTGACGATACTGAGTGTGAGGGCAAACGCTAATTTTCCGTACGATGGCTTTGTCTTTTTCACCAGTGTAAAAAATGCGCTGAATTTTCCTTTTTGCGTTGGCTGTTTATTTGGCATATGGTTTCCTCCTGTTTCTCATACCTAGACTATACGTGGCGAGGACGGAATATAAACAAATCATAAATTGAATGATTTGTTAATTTCATAAGTATAAAGAACTGCTTACTAGATCATATCAATTCAGCAAAATTTTTTCAGCTTCTTTTTGTTATTCAACCCAATATAAATAGAAAAATCTCCTACCCGGTATTCGAATAGGAGAATGTGAAGCTGTTCTAAAAGCCCTCTTCAGGTTCTTTTTTTATAATAAAGCGTTACATCTTGCACTCTTAGATCTTCAGTAATGCTTTTATAAAGACTCACTTTATTGATATTTTCTTCTTTTATAGTTTTAAGTGCAGATTGCCGTTTTTCGCTTTTCGAATCAATTTCTTCTTTGATTTTGTCAATAATCAACCCTTTTTGCCCCTTGATTTCATCCTTTAATGAGGATTCAAATTGCTTTGTCAGGTGCAGAATATCATTGATCGGTTCATTAATCCGGCTAGCTTTGTCCTTCATTGGATCACTGGTTAAAAAATGATATGTCGTTGATATGACGATAAGGGTAAACAGTTAGAAGATGTTGAAGATATTCTCAGAAAATGAACGTACCCGTGACCATAACCGTGACTGATAGCGAAAATGAAGTAACTGTAAATGCTGGACAAGTATTGATACAACTGCAGAAAGACATGAACGAGCAAAAAGAAATTTAATCAGTCATTGGTTGAACGATTAGACCAACAACAGGAATACATAGACAACAAGCTAGAAAAACGTGATTAGAAACTTATGGAATTATTATGCAACCAAACGTTGCAGCTCCTTTTTTATTCAGACTCCGAATGGCGTTTCTGCAAAACCTCAAGCACATCATCCAGCGGGAGCGATTGTTCACGCAGAAGAACGAGCAGGTGATACAGCAGGTCAGCCGCTTCCCATTTCAATTCTTCGTGATCCCGGTTTTTGGCTGCGATGATCACTTCGGATGCTTCTTCTCCTACTTTTTTTAATATTTTATCAACCCCCTCACGGAAGAGGTATGTTGTATACGCTCCCTCAGGCATTTCCGCTTCACGTTCCGCGATGACGCGCTCCAGTTCATTGAGAATGCTGAAGCGGCCGCCTGTCTTTTCCTCGCCTTGCTCAGAAGTGAAGCAACTGTAGCTTCCTTTATGGCACGCCGGGCCGCCCGGCTCCACAAGCACGATAAGGGCGTCCTGATCGCAGTCATAGCGAATGCCCTTTACGGCTTGTGTATGTCCGGACGTCTCTCCCTTGTGCCATAATTCTTGTCGTGATCGGCTGTAAAACCATGTTTCTTTCGTTTCCAATGTTTTTTCATAGGATTCTTGATTCATATATGCCAGCGTCAGAATTTCCTTGCTTGCGGCATCCTGCACAATGGCAGGGATGAGCCCATCCTCGTTAAATGTTAATTCATCTGCCCGTTTCATCTCACCTTCACCCCGTGCTCTTTAATATAGGCTTTGACTTCTTTGATAGATGTTTCTTTGTAGTGAAAAATAGATGCGGCAAGTGCGGCATCCGCTTCTCCTTTTGTAAAGGCGTCAAGCATATGCTTTGCGTTTCCAGCTCCGCCTGAGGCGATGACAGGAACAGGCACGGCTTGTGAGACCAGCTTTGTCAGCCTGTGATCAAAGCCTTTTTTCTCGCCGTCTGAATCCATGCTTGTAAGGAGAATTTCACCCGCTCCCCATTTGACTGCTTTCTTCGCCCAAGCGGTCACTTCCCAGTCTGTTTTCTTTCGGCCCCCATGTGTGTACACCTTATACGTATCTGATTCCCGGTCATACTTGGCGTCAATGGCAAGGACGATGCATTGCGAGCCGAAAAATTCCGCTCCTTCGGTGATCAGCTCAGGGCGAAGAACAGCCGCCGTATTCACTGATACCTTATCCGCTCCGGCACGGAGGATGGTTTTCATATCACTTAACTGATTGATGCCGCCGCCGACCGTGAAAGGAATCGCAAGCTTTGCGGCTACACTTTCCACGACATCAACCATTGTTTTCCGTCCTTCATGTGAGGCAGATATATCAAGAAAAACCAGCTCATCGGCGCCTTCCTTGTCATACATCTCAGCCAGCTCCACCGGATCACCTGCATCTTTCAGCCCCAAAAATTGAATTCCTTTTACAACGCGCCCCTCTTTGACATCAAGGCATGGAATAATCCGTTTCGTAATCATTAGCCCTTCACCCTTTCAAGCGCTTCCGCTAACGTAAACTGCTTTGTATAAAGCGCTTTTCCGATAATCGCACCAGATACGCCGTCTGTCTGGCAGCGGGAGAGCGCTTCGAGATCTTGGACAGAGCTGACTCCGCCTGAGGCGATAACTGTCTTTCCTGTTTCTTTTGCCAGCTCAACCGTGCTGTCTATATTCGGGCCTGAGAGCATGCCGTCTGTCGCGATATCGGTAAAAATGAATACTTCCGCTCCTTCATTCGCCAGCTCCTTCCCCAGTTCAGTCGCTTTCACGCTTGACGTTTCAAGCCAGCCTTCGGTAGACACTAATCCATTTCTCGCATCAAGTCCGATAGCAATCTGATGCCCATATTCTTTGAGCATTTGTTTGACGAATGGCGGGTTCGAGACAGCTGAGCTTCCGAGGATGACACGGTCCACTCCTTTGGATAAATAATCATACACATCCGCTTCTGAACGGATGCCGCCGCCGATTTCGATTTTCAGATCAAGTTTTTGCGCGATCTCTAATACGTGGCGGTCATTCACTTTCTTTCCTTCTTTCGCACCGTCAAGGTCAACGAGATGAATCCATTCTGCACCTTCCTTTGCAAACAGGGATGCCATATCGAAGGGCGAATCTCCATAAATGGTTTCCTGATTGTAATCACCTTGGACGAGCCGTACACATTTGCCGTTTCTCATGTCGATTGCAGGATATAACGTAAAAGAACTCATTTCTTCACCTTCTGTTCCGCAGCCATTTTCGTAAATTGAACCAAGATAGACATTCCGACCGTGCTGCTTTTTTCAGGATGGAACTGGGCGCCGTAGACATTATTTTTGCCGACGACCGCGGGGACGCAGACGCCGTAATCAGCGCTCGCTAATAATGCTTCATCTTCCACTCCGCTCATATAGAAGGAATGCACGAAATAGACGCATCCTTCTTCAACACCTGATAAAAGCGGCGATTCTTGGTGAAAGGTAAGGCGGTTCCATCCCATATGAGGAACCTTCAGGCGATTTCCTTCCGCATCAGAGTCTTTCAGCCGCACCGCTCTTCCTTTCAATAAAGCAAGACCGGCAGTCTCCTCCCGTTCATCACTTTCTTCAAATAAAAGCTGCATTCCGAGGCAGATGCCGAGGAGAAGCTTTCCTTCACGAACAGCTTCGTGAATAAATTCATCAAGCTTTGTTTTTCGGAGGATGCCCATTGCATCCCGGAAAGAGCCGACTCCGGGCAAAATATACGCATCCGCTTTTCTCAGCTCTTCCGTCTTGTCAGAAACAAGGTACGGCACACCGACACGCTCCAGCGCCTTTGACACGCTGTATAAATTGCCCATTCCGTAATCTATCACGCCGATCATTTACAGCATCCCTTTCGTCGATGGAATCCCTTTGACACGGGGATCTATCGTTGTCGCTTCATCAAGCGCCCGTCCCAATGCCTTAAAAACAGCTTCAATCATGTGATGGGTGTTCGTTCCGTAATGAACAATGACGTGCAGGTTCATCCGCGCTTCAAGCGCAAGCTTCCATAAGAATTCATGCACCAGCTCTGTATCGAAGGTTCCCACCTTCGCCGCAGGGAAATCAACGCGCATTTCCAAGTGCGGGCGGTTGCTCAAATCCACAACCACTTGCGCTAGCGCCTCATCCATCGGTACAAAAGCTGAGCCGTAGCGTTTGATTCCTTTTTTATCGCCAAGTGATTCGAGCAAAGCCTGCCCCAGACAAATGCCGATATCCTCCGTCGTATGGTGATCATCAATATCCACGTCGCCTTTTGCGTTGATTGACAGGTCGAACTGGCCGTGCTTTGCGAATAAGTCAAGCATATGCGTCATGAACGGCACATCCGTTTTGATATCTGACTGCCCTTCTCCATCTATTCCGAAAGCCAGCTCAATATCCGTTTCATTTGTTTTTCTGGCGCGTTCCGCTTTTCTCATTTTGAATTCCTCCGTTCTCTCGCTTCAATTGATCTGGCGTGCGCTTCAAGCCCTTCCAGTCTGGCAAAGGCCGCGATGCTCTCAGCCTGTTCTTCAAAGGCTTTTTGGCTATATGAAATAATGCTGGATTTCTTTTGAAAATCCGTCACATTCAACGGGCTTGAAAATCTGGCTGTTCCATTGGTCGGAAGCACATGGTTCGGCCCCGCAAAATAGTCGCCGACCGGCTCAGGGCTGTATCGTCCTAAGAAAATCGCCCCGGCGTGTTTGATGCCGCCAATCAAGGCTTCCGGAGATTTTGTGATGATTTCCAAATGCTCCGGCGCCAGTGCGTTGACTGTCTCAACAGCTTCATCCATTGATTCCGCCACAAAAATATGACCGTACTCTCTTATTGACTCCTCTGCTATCGCTTTTCGCGGAAGAGTGTCAAGCTGCTCGTTCACTTCCGATTGAACGGCTTGTGCAAGAGCTGCGGAATCTGTGACAAGCACAGCTGAACTGAGTTTGTCATGTTCAGCCTGAGACAGCAGATCTGCAACGATCTCTTTTGGGACGGCCGTATCATCGGCCAACACGACAATCTCACTCGGTCCGGCAATCATATCAATATCCACGTCACCGAACACCTCTCGTTTTGCCAACGCGACATATATATTTCCAGGGCCAGTGATTTTATCTACTGATTCGATGGTTTCGGTACCGTATGCAAGCGCGGCAATGGCCTGAGCACCGCCCATTTTGTAAATTTCCTTTATACCAAGTTCACTTGCAGCCGCCAAAACACCCGGAGAAAGCTGCCCGTCTTTTCCCGGAGGTGTAACGAGTACAATTCGCTCAACCCCAGCCGTAAGTGCGGGAATCACATTCATCAGTACCGATGACGGATAAGCTGCTGTTCCTCCCGGGACGTAAACACCCGCTGAATCGAGCGCCGTTATTTTCTGCCCCAGCATTGTTCCGTCTTTCCGATGATAAAACCAAGAAGACTGAAGCTGTCGTTCGTGATATTCTTGAATGTTTCTAATCGCCTGCCGAATCACCTGTAAAAGCCGTTCGTCCAGTAAGCTGTATGCTTGTTTAATCTCCTCTTCTGTGACACGTGTATCGTCGAGACTGATGCCGTCAAATTTTTCTGTATAAGCTTTGACTGCTTGATCCCCATGTCGTCTGACATCTTCAATAATGGAACGCACGGTTTTTCTTTGTTCTTCCGTTCCGGCGTCAATGGAGCGCTTTAAGGAAAAACGATCGCTGTTGCTGATGGTTGTGATCTTCATTTTGCCGTTTCTCCTTCCACAACAAGTGACAGCCGGGACGCCATTTCATCAATCACAGTATCTTTCATGCGGTAGCTTACGGGATTGACGATAAAGCGCGACGTAATGTCACATATATGCTCTGTTTCGATAAGTCCGTTTTCTTTCAATGTTTGACCTGTGGACACGATATCCACAATTCTGTCTGCCAAACCGATTAAAGGGGCGAGTTCAATAGACCCGTTCAGCTTAATGATTTCAACCTGCTCTCCCTGTTCTCTGAAATAGCTGGATGCGACATTCGGATATTTCGTGGCAATTCTAGGCGCGACACCGCTCCAATCTGCATGAGGAAGTCCGGCAACGGCGAGATGGCATTTGCTGATATTTAAATCGAGCACCTCGTATACGTCTCGTTCTTCCTCCAGCATGACATCTTTTCCTGCAATGCCGACATCAGCCACTCCATGCTCTACGTATGTCGTCACATCCAACGGCTTTGCCAGAATGAAACGCAGGTTTTCCACAGGAACATCAATAATCAGCTTTCTTGAATCTTCAAATTCTTTCGGCAGCTTATATCCCGCTTGCCGCAGCAAGCCTGCCGCTTCTTCAAATATCCGGCCTTTCGGCATCGCCATTGTGAGAACCTTACCCATTTTGCTCTTCCTTTCTGGCACCGATAAAGTATGTGACGTTAGCAAATGATTTCGTCATTTGATCAATATTTTCGATTCCTAATAAATCCTGAAGCACGATTTTTCTTCCTTTCAAACGCTCTTCGTCGGCAAAAGCAATCGCTTGCGCTCTCTGTTCCTTGCTGAAAATTACCGCATCCATTTCACATGTTTCGTCTTTGACATGCAGCGCTTCTATCATCCGGTCGATTCGAAGGCCGAAGCCTGTAGCCGGCGCGGGTGAATCAAAGTGTCCCAAAAGCTTGTTGTAGCGTCCGCCGCTTCCGACGACAAAGCCGACATTTGCCGCATAGACCTCAAACAAAATGCCTGTGTAGTAGCTCATATGGCTTACCATATTCAGGTCAAACCGGACGTTTTCAGTACAGCCGTAATCTTCGAGAATATCCCAAAGCGCCTTCAGTTCATCCACTACGCTTTTCCCTTGGGGGGAGCCGACAATTTCCTCTGCCCTGGCGCAAATTTCTGTTCCGCCCCGCAATTTCAACAACTCCAGCAGCCTGCTTTTATCTATTGAAGAAAGCGGAAGTGATTTGACATGCTCTCTATAGCCGACATAATTCTTTTCATATAAGAATCGCCGCAATACGTCCGCCCGCTCTGCATTGCCAAGCACCTCGACAAACAGCGCGTCCGCAAGCCCCGCGTGTCCGATCGCAATTTTAAAGGAACCGAGCCCCGTATTTTTCAATGCGCCGACCACCAGTGCGATCACTTCGGCATCCGCACTCGTCGTCCCGTCACCGATCAATTCCACACCGACCTGTTCGAATTCCGCGGGACGCCCGCCTTCCCGTTCCTGTGCACGGAATACATTTGCCGCATATCCGATTCTGAGCGGGTGATCCTGCTTATGGAGCTTGGATGCCGCCACTCTCGCGATCGGTCCAGTCATATCAGGCCGAAGCACAAGCGTTTTACCGTCTTGATCCAGCAGTTTAAATAGCTGCTGCTCTTCGATCGCAGACTGAACGCCAACCGTATCGTAAAATTCAAGCGTCGGCGTTTCCATAAATTGATAACCCCATTTTTCAATGATTTCAGTTAACGAGGAGCGTACCTTTTTTTTCGTTTCATATAATCCAGGCAATGTATCTCTCATGCCGTGCGGTTTTTCAAACATAAACATCAATCCGTGCACCTCCGAGTTCGATTGAAGGAAAATTCCGAATCCTTTAGTTCGCTAATATGATAATATGCTAACAGATAAAAGAATGAAAATCAATAACAGCTTTTTATCTCATCACGCCCATATTTTTACCCTCTCTGTAAATATGAAAAATTGATGAACAAATCATTAAAGTCCTTGAACATGTCTTATTGCGAAAAGTTTGCATGCTATAATACAAACAAGCATTTTAGATAGGAAGAGACAGGAGAGTAAGATGAAAATACTGCGAACTTTATTTGTGCTCATTTTGATTTCTGCCGCGTTATTTGTCGGCTTTAAAATGTATACACAAGATATAACGATCCCTTTTTTGAATCAGGATAAAAGCAAAACGTTGACATTAAAAGGCAGCGCCTCTCCGCTTGATGTCGTGCTTTATAATCAAATGGATTCGCCAAAGCTCTATAACGGCTGTGAGGTAACTAGCCTTGCCATGGTGCTGCATTACGCGGGCTACAACGTGTCAAAAAACACGCTGGCCGAGAATATCCCAACCGTTCCTCTGACTTACAGCAGCGGCTTGAAAGGGGATCCTAATGAAGGTTTTGTCGGTGATATGGAAAACGGCCCAGGTCTCGGCGTATACCACGAACCGATCTACAAACTGGCCAAAAAATACGCTGGCAGCGATGTAAAAGATTTAACAGGCCAAAATATAAAAGCGGTTTACCGTGAGCTAGAGCAGAGACGTCCTGTCTGGGTCATTACCACATCTAAATTCGCTCCGGTTGATAATATTGAGACGTGGAAAACTTCAAACGGCAATGTGGATATCACATACAGCGTCCATAGCGTTGCAGTGACCGGATATAATGAGGATTATGTATATGTGAACGATCCGTACGGCCATAAAAACAGAAAAACAGATAGGAAGAATTTCGAGAAAGCTTGGAAGCAAATGGGCAGTCAGGCGATCGCCATTGAGAACTAGGCAAAAAGCGCGGGGATTCCGCGCTTTTTCAATTTGCATTCCGACTATATACACCCATTAACCTTACAAAATAGAGATTAAGACAGTCAGTCATTTACATACATCGACACATTTTTTATTTTTTGTCAGAATATTCTTTACATTATAAACCCAAAATTTATAATAAAAAGTAGATTCACACATTGTTCTGTTCTAAATTGAGAAAAGCCCGGAGCAAAGTGTGAAGCTTTTCTCAAATCATTTACAGTATATAAATTACGGGAGGATCAAAATTGAAAAAAATCGCTTCTATATTACTGATGCTCGGTCTGTTCATTGGTTTATGTCAATTCCAGCCTTCAACCGTTTTTGCTGCTGACGAAGTCGTGCAGCAAACAATTGTGGTGCCTAAAAATACAACGTATGACGGAAAAGGAAAGCGCTTTATTGCAGGTTCTGCTTTAGGGGATGGGAGCCAGAAAGAGGGTCAAAAGCCAGTTTTTAAGGTTGAAGACGGCGCGACGTTAAAAAATGTCGTTCTTGGCGCACCTGCTGCTGACGGCGTTCACACATACGGCAATGTCAACATTACAAATGTCGTGTGGGAAGATGTCGGTGAAGATGCATTAACGGTGAAAAAAGAAGGAAAAGTAACAATTGACGGCGGTTCCGCCCAAAAAGCATCCGATAAAATTTTTCAGATCAATAAAGCCAGTACCTTTACAGTGAAAAATTTCACAGCGGACAATGGAGGAAAATTCATTCGCCAGCTCGGCGGCTCCACATTCCATACTGATGTCATCATTGACAGATGCACCATCACAAATATGAAGGAAGCGATTTTCCGCACTGACAGTAAAACAAGTACTGTCACAATGACAAATACACGCTATTCCAATGTCGGCCAGAAATGGATCGGCGTTCAGCATGTAACTGAAAAAAATAATACTCCATTTTAAAGGAAAGCCCGCCGATTTCTTAATCAGCGGGCTTTCTCATTCGCTCTTGCATTTCTTCCTTGGTATTAATGATCTTCATCGGGTTTCCGCCGACAAAGGCACCCGCGGGGACATCTTTATGGACCAGCGTGCCTGCTGACACAATGGCGCCGTTTCCGATTTCCACACCGGGTAAAATCGTGGTGTTTGCTCCGATCATAACTTCATCCCCGATAGATACGTTTCCGATTCGGTATTCTTTGATTAAATACTCATGAGCCAAAATGGTCGTATTATAGCCGATGATCGTATTGGTTCCGATGGAGATTTTCTCAGGAAACATGATGTCAGGCATTACCATCAGCGCAAAGGATGTCTGTTTTCCAATCTTCATCCGTAAACATGTACGGTACAGCCAGTTTTTCATTGCTATAAACGGTGTATATCTTGCTGTCTGGATGACAATGAAATTCTTCACAACCTTAAAAAAAGGAACCGTTTGGTAAACATGCCAAAGCGAATTGGCACCTGATACCGGATGACGATCAGTTTTTCTCACAGATTACTTCACTCCAACGATTTGTAATAGATCACTCATTTTTTCAAGCATGTAATCAGGCTGATGCTTTGCAAGCTCTTCCGCCCCTTTTATCGTCCAAGCGACTCCGGCCGTAGCCGTGCCCGCGTTTTTGCCGGCCAGTACGTCGTGGTAATTATCGCCGACCATGATGGCTTCGCCCGGTTTGCTGCCGATCTGCTCGAGTGCTAAAAGAACGGGTTCCGGATCGGGTTTTGGCATTTTGACATCATCCATTGTAACGATGACCTCAAAAAATTGGCCGAGATTTGTCAGCTTAAGACCCATATTGACAGTATCTCTAATTTTCGTCGTCACAATCCCCAGTTTATACCCCGCTTTTTTCAGTTCGTCAAGCGTCTCATAGACCGTCTCATACTCAGTTACAAGCGTATCATGCTTCTCATGGTTAAAGGCTCTGTACATTTGTATCATTTCATCACATTTTTCAGCATCCATACGCGAAAACGTTTCGAAAAGAGACGGGCCGATAAAGGCAAGCACATCCTCACGTGTAAAACGCTCCGGATAATAGTGGTCAAGCGTATGGAGAAATGACGCGATAATCAATTCGTTCGTATTAATAAGAGTACCGTCTAGATCAAACAAAATGGTCGTTACTTGTTTAGTCTCAGTCATACAGCTTCCTTTCCAACCATTGTCGGTTTCAGTTTTTTCCACATATAGGCAATGGCCATTGTCAATAAGATAGCTGTGGTGACACGTATGAAAAGCAGCGGCCATACCGGTATGCCGAGCGGAATAAAGACGAGCGTATCTTCGACGACCGCATGGCAGGCAACGAGGAAAATAAACGCGAGCGTCATATCCCTCCTGCTCACACCGTCATCCTCGACCGCTTTAATCATCACACCCGCTCCGTAGGCTAGACCGATTGTCAGCCCCGCAACCATTGTCATTGACGTGTTTTTATTCATCCCGAGCATCTGCGTAAACGGAGACAGCCACCTCGAAAAAGTGTTCAGCCAGCCCAAGTCCCTCATAAACTGAATCACAATCATCAGCGGAATGACGATCGCAGCCAGCTGCAAGACACCAAGCCCGGCTTTTGTCAACGCTTCCGTAAACATGGCGAGCCAGCCGTCAGGCGCTTCACTCTTTGGAGCGATGAAACCATATTGCGCTGTTTTCTGTCCGCCGTGCCACACAAGATGAATGATAACGGCCGATACTGCCGCCAATCCGATACGAACAGCCAATATCACGCCTATTTTGATGCCGACCTTTGCGGCGACTGTCGATTCAATAATTAAGTTATGACAAAATGAAAGCATTACAGCCAATATAAAGACTTCTTTGACTGATAAATCAAGGGTTAGAATCCCCGCAATTCCGGCATACAGATTCAGCATATTGCCGAGAACGAGCGGAATCGCCGCTTCGCCGGAAAGGCCGAATAATCCCATAACCGGTGAGATCAGCTTAATCAGCCAATCCATGACCGGCGTATGCTGCAGCAGAGTAACAAGCAGCGTCACCGGGAAAATGATTTTTCCAAGTGTCCACGTCGTATGAAGACCTGCCGTCAGGCCATCCCGAAAGATTTTCTTCATCCCCATCTCCCCTTTGAAATCGTCTACTCAGCGTATCTTTGCGCTGAATATCCCTTAACCCGTCTGACGATGATCACAACGATTGCCAATACGATCAGAACAATCGAAATCACCTGCGCCATCCGCAGCGTATCAGTCAGCATTAAGCTGTCAGTCCGCATTCCTTCGATAAAGAAACGGCCGATTGAGTACCAAATGATATAACCTAAAAACAGCTCGCCCCTCCGCAGATTCGCCCGGCGGAGCCATAACAGAATGATCACACCGACAAAGCTCCATAATGACTCATATAAAAAAGTAGGATGATAATATTGTCCGTTTATGTACATCTGGTTAATAATAAAGTCCGGCAGATGCAGACTTTCTAAAAATCCCCTGGTCACAGCTTCTCCGTGCGCTTCCTGATTGACAAAGTTGCCCCAGCGGCCGATCGCCTGACCGAGCAAAATGCTTGGCGCTGCAATATCAGCAAGCTTCCAGAAAGAGAGATTCTTCACTCTGGAGAATACATACCCTGTCACAATCGCACCGATCAGACCGCCGTGAATCGCGATGCCGCCATTCCAGATCTGAATGATCTCCCCCGGGTGCTCAGAATAATAATCCCATTCAAATATGACATAATATGCCCGCGCGCACAGAATTGCAATCGGAATCGCAAACAGGACGAGATCAATGAAGGTATCTTTCTGCAAACCTCGTTTTTCACTTTCCTTTATCGCTATCCATAAGCCCAGTAGTGCGCCTATTCCAATGATAATCCCATACCAATGAACGGCAAAAGGCCCCAGTTCAAAAGCAATCGGATTCAGTGGTTTTATCGCTTCATTCATATTGCCAACTCCTATTCGTCTTGTTCGCCGTCTTCAATGACATCCGCCAGCTTGCTTGTGAATTGCTCAGCTGCGTTCAGGCCCATCCGCTTCAATCGGAAGTTCATGGCGGCCACTTCAATGATGACAGCCAAGTTTCTGCCGGGGCGTACTGGAATCGTCAGTTTTGTAATGTCTGTATCAATAATTTTCATCGTTTCTTCTTCCAGGCCGAGACGGTCATATTGTTTCCCCTGCTCCCAAAGCTCAAGATTCATCACGATTGTAATTCTCTTATTGCTTCTGACGGCGCCGGCTCCAAACAGTGTCATAACATTTATAATGCCAAGCCCTCTGATTTCAAGCAAATGCTCTATTAAATCAGGCGCGTTGCCGACAAGTGTATCCTGATCTTCCTGTCTGATTTCCACACAGTCATCCGCAACAAGGCGGTGGCCTCTTTTCACAAGCTCCAAGGCTGTTTCGCTTTTCCCTACGCCGCTTTTGCCGGTAATCAGCACGCCGACGCCATATATATCAACCAGCACTCCGTGAATCGCAGTGGTAGGCGCAAGCTTGCTTTCAAGGAAGTTTGTCAGTCTGCTTGACAGCCTTGTCGTTTTCAGCGGCGACCTGAGCACCGGCACTCCGTTTGTTTCGGACGCCTCTATGAGTTCAGACGGAATCTGCATATCTCTCGAAAGGATAATAGCAGGCGTCACATCCGTGCATAGTGAATTCATTCTCTGTTTTTTCTCATCTTTTGGCAGCTGTTCAAAGAAAGAAAGCTCTGTTTTTCCCAGCAGCTGCACACGTTCCCTCGGGTAATATGTAAAATATCCCGCAATTTCAATGCCGGGTCTTGATAAATCGCTCATCGTAATCGGGCGGTTAATTCCTTCTTCACCGCTGATTAGTTCTAAATTGAACTGTTCCATCACATCTTTTGTCCGAACTTTTGCCACGATATGTTCCTCCTGTTCCGGGCTGATCCAAGCTTGCTCACAATATATTTCATTTTATCACTTTCAAGTATGAACCTAAAACACATTTTATAAAAGAGAAAGAAACAAGGTGAGCAGTGGTCTAGATAACTAGTCTTAAAAGGGGTAGAATAAAAGGTAACAACAGTTTCCTGAAAGGCGGGATGAACGATGGAAGAAAGTCTCCTCATCAGCAATGTTCATATTGTCACGGAGAATGCCATCATTAACAACGGTTTTGTCGGGATCAGACAAGGAATCATTACTTCCGTGTCAAAAGAAAAACCTGCTGAACCTTATGATAACGAAATGCACGCGCCGGAAGAATCATTCCTGCTCCCAGGGATGATTGATATTCACATTCACGGCGGATATGGGGCTGATACAATGGACGCAAGCTTTTCTGCTCTCCGCACATTGTCCGCTCGTCTTCCTGAGGAAGGGACGACAAGCTTTTTAGCCACAACCATTACCCAAAACCATGAGCAAATTGAACAAGCGTTGCTCAATGCGAAGGAATGGAAGGCTGCTGAAGGCTCCTCGGCACCAGGCGCAGATATGATCGGGATTCATTTAGAAGGCCCCTTCGTCTCCCCGAAAAGAGCGGGAGCGCAGCCGAAAAAATGGATCAGGCCGGCTGACCTTACACTCTTTCAGAAATGGCAGCAGCTGGCGGACGGTTTGATTAAAATCGTGACGCTTGCGCCTGAAGAAGATAAGGACTTTGAACTGATTCGTTATTTAAAAGAACAATCCATCATCCCTTCAATGGGACATACCGATGCGGACTCAGAACTCCTATTAAAAGCCGCCGAAGCAGGAGTTCAGCACATCACTCACTTGTATAATGCAATGAGCCCGTTTCATCACCGCGAACCGGGAGTTATGGGCACCGCGCTTACACATGACGGGTTTTTCACAGAGCTGATCACTGACGGCATTCATTCCCACCCGTTAGCCGCAAAGCTTGCCTTCTTGGCGAAGGGCAGTAAAAAGCTTCTGATGATCACTGATTCGATGCGCGCGAAAGGACTTGAAGACGGTGAATATGATTTCGGCGGCCAAAATGTGACTGTCCGGGACAAAACAGCTCTTCTTTCTGACGGGACGCTTGCCGGATCTATTTTAAAGATGAATGAAGGCGCCGGACATATGCGAAGGTTTACAAACTGCACATGGATGGATATAGCGAATATGACATCTGCAAATGCGGCAAAGCAGCTCGGTCTTTTCCACCGAAAAGGCAGCGTTGCAATAGGCAAAGACGCCGACGCCGTGATATTGAACAGCAAATGCGAAGTGCTCTTGACCATTTGCCGCGGAGAAATCGCTTTTCAATCAAAGGAGGCTGACTGGTAATGAATATATTCGAATGTGATTATTATGAAGATCTAAGCAAAAAGGCTGCCGACATTATAGCGGAAACAGTTCGCCAAAAGCCGGATGCCGTCCTCGGACTGGCGACTGGCGGAACACCGGAGGGCGTGTACCGTGAGCTGGTTCGGCTTCATAAAACAGAGGGTCTTTCCTTTAAAAACATTACAACGATTAATCTGGATGAGTACGCCGGAATTTCTTCCGAGGATCCAAACAGCTATCATCATTATATGAATACTCATTTGTTTCAGCATATCGACAGCGAAAAAACCAGGAATTTTCTGCCTGATGGGAAAGCCGAGGACGTTGAAGCTGAGTGCGAACGATACGACAGACTTATTGACTCGCTCGGAGGCGCGGACATTCAGCTTCTCGGTATCGGGCAAAATGGCCATATCGGATTTAATGAACCGGGAACATCATTCAAATCACGCACCCATTCCGTGGAGCTGAACGAACAAACAAGGCAGGCAAATGCGCGATATTTTCCTTCCATTGATGACGTACCGAAAAAAGCGATCACGATGGGCATTGAAACGATCTTGTCCAGCAAGCGCATCGTCTTAATCGCTTCAGGAAAAAGCAAAGCCGCCGCTGTAAAAACGCTTTTAGACGGCAAAATCAGTGAAGAGTGCCCTGCATCAGCGCTGCATTTACATCCTCATGTCTCAGTCTTGATTGATAAAGAAGCCGCTTCACTAAGACATTGAAAGGATCTGACACATGCACATTGATAAACAATCTCCCATTCCGATTTATTATCAGATTATGGAGCAATTAAAGAGCCAAATTAAAAACGGAGAGCTTCAGCCGGATGCGCCGCTGCCTTCTGAACGCGAGTATTCCGAACAATTCGGCATCAGCAGAATGACGGTGCGGCAAGCTCTGTCAAATCTTGTGAATGAAGGCTTTCTATACCGGCAAAAGGGACGCGGAACCTTTGTCAGCAGGCCGAAAATGGAACAAACGCTCCAAGGGCTGACAAGCTTTACCGAAGATATGAAAAGCCGCGGAATGGTGCCGAGCAGCAAACTTGTTGACTATGAGCTTATTGACTCTACAGCGGAGCTTGCCAGCATATTGGATTGCGAACACCCGTCCAAAATCCACAAAGTCATTCGCGTCCGGCTCGCCAATGATATTCCGATGGCGATTGAAGCTTCCTACATTCCGTTTGACATGGCCGGTGAGTTACATGACTCGCATTTCCAAACATCCATTTATGAACACATCGAACAATACAACAGCTCGCCAATTTCTCATGCCAAGCAGGAGCTTGAACCGAGCGCGGCAACTCAGGAAGAGGCAAAATTGCTGGAGATCAAGAAGGGGGCGCCCGTTCTCCTGATCAAAAGAACCACCTACCTGCAAAGCGGGATTGCCTTCGAGCATGTAAAATCAATCTACCGGGGCGATCGCTATACATTTGTGCATTATATGGACCGGCTTAAATAAAAACATCTCCAATCCTAAGGATTGGAGACATGCCTGAAATCAAACTGATCGGGAGCCGGGCGCTGTTTTGCTTTCTTCGTAGCCAATTTCCAGATCGGTGATTTTGTTTTGCCGTTATATGCATCTTCAACGATTGTGTACCAATAATATATGGAATTCGGCTGAAGATTCTCCCACTCGAATTCTGCCGTATCTCCGCTTTTCACCTTCTCTTTTTTACCGAGAAGACTGTCAGTATACACATTTAATTCAAAGTAATCGGTTTCTACCTTTTTCGTTCGCGGCTTCAGCTTCATTCCAATAGAGAATTCATCCTTATTGCCGTATGTTTCGGTGTCATAATAATTCTGGTCATCCAGATACGGAGAATAGGTTGATACATGCACTTGATCATTCGCTTGATCAAATTGCATGATCCGTACATAACCCTGTCCTCCCTCAGGCCCTCCTTGATAATCAGCCAGCATTTGATGGACAAGGCGGTCAGGCTTACCGTCCCCATCATCATCAAGGGCATCCGTTTTTCTCATGGCGCTATGGTAATGGCCGCTTAACACCGCGACAACGTTTCGATTCGGTTTGACTACGTTTTTGAAAATTTTCTCTCCGATCGGGCTTCTGTTTCCGCTCACCAGCAAATATTCATGGAAAGAGAGAATCGCCGTACGGTCGGGATATTTTTTCAATACTTGATTGAGCCAGGCAATATCTTCATCTGTGATACCCCAGCCCATATACAACATAATAAAATCGTTGCCGTTGCTCGATATTAAATCGTAATGGCCGCGATTATTTTTATACGATTCACCGTAATGCAGCTTCCCTTCAAAGCGATGGCTGCCGAAATATTTGCCAAAAGCTTTATAAGATCCGTCTTTATGGCCGACATCGTGATTTCCCGCTAATACGCCGTACGGAATGCCGCTGTCATCCAGCACACGCATCGACCTGTCGGCGTTTTTCCATTGCTTTTCCTGTACAGAATCATCAACAATATCTCCTGTATGGAAGACATATTTAATATTGAGCTTCTTTTGATTATTTTTGATCCATGCCGTTTGCTTATCAAAAATGTGCGGATAGCTTTCCGCGTAATATTGCGTATCCGACATCCAGACAAAGGTATACATATCCTTTGGCGCCGGGATTTCATCCTGTACAATCACATTCATTTTCGCATGTCTGACATAATCGGCGGCAGTTACAGAAGCCTTTAGGGTAAATTGTTTTTTGTCTTTTGCAACAAAGCTGTCTATCGCCTGCCATTGAAGCATCCGGTAATTCCAAGCATACATGGTCACTTTTCTTCCCGGCAGTGAGCTTCCCTTCCAGACTGCCTCTGTCACATCATTTCCGTCAATTGACGGATCCACCTCCACTTCAAACCGATGATAAGGAAATAGGTTCTGATGTTCAGTTTGTATCGTCTTTCCGTCAGCAGCTGAAATCTGTTCCATCTCTCTATTTGAAAGCAGCGACTCACTTGGCGGTATAAAGCTTTTAGGCGGTTCAGTCAATGAAGCATGTGTAAAGACTTTCATGCTGCCGCGGTCACGCGCCGTATATTGAAAGCCCTGATAAAAGGAAATATCCATGTCGTCCTTTGTCGGATCTTTTACCCGTACAGAAACACGTGCTTTATCCTTCCCGGCTTTGCTTTCCGCGAGTTCCGGCTGCTCAGGATGCTCTTCTTCTGTGGTAAACGTGCGCTCTGTCACCGTCTCATTTCCCGCCAAATCAACGGCTGTTATTTTCAGCACGTGTTTTCCGGGAGCAAGCTCCGAACTCGATGTATGATAAGGCAGCGTAATATCTTCATTATCAAGTGAAGCCTTTACCTCTTCAATCTTGCTCCACTTATCATAAATATCGGCTTGAAGAACAACATTTCCTTTATAGGTTTGTCCGCCGGTAATGTTCGGCTTAATTGCCGGTCCTGTATTATCCACCCGTACCGTCAGATTGAGCTCTTCCTTACCGTCGGAGGCTGCGATAAGATGGACTCCTTCAGACAGCTTTGCCGTGTCCAGCTCAAGCAAGCGCGACGTAAACAGCTCGTCCGGGAGATGAAAGTGAAACTGCCTGCTTTTATCTGAGCGCTGATTATCCCCGATAAATAGTTCCTTATTCGGTAAAATCCTTGAATCCCTGAGGACGGTACCGTCTGATAATACCAATCGGACGTTTTTCACCAAGAAATCATCGCGATTTTCTGCCGTATCGAACGGGGATACCTTTGAACCCGATCGAATTGTGATGCGCTGCTGCTGTTTTCCTTTTTGCAGGAGCGGCTCCGGAAGAGGAACGGAATATGTCCGGTATCGGTGAGTGGTGTCATCAAAAATTTTCAGCACCTTGTCTCCCATTATCACAGCATTTTTAAAATAGAGATTCGTTTTACGGGTGTCAAACGCAAAATACGCCTCCTTTTCCATTGACGGCTCTGTCTTTTGTTCTTTTCCGTCAATCCACAGCTTTATTCTGTCCGTTCGTTCATCAGACGTTGCCTTCAGATATTGAACTCCAGATAATGTATCGCGATTTTCAAGATTCACCCTAAGACCGTGCGACTTGCTTGTTTGCTTAATATCAACCATTTTGACCGGTGTTTTTGCTTCATTCGTCCCGTCACCCGCGGCCACGTAATACTCAAGCTGATCCTTTCCAATCAGTTCCGGGGAATAAACGATATAATGATACAAATTGTCGTTGCGGTCTTTTTCAGCAAAAATGCGCTTGAACGGCTTTGTCTCATCCGTCCGATAATAAAAGGCCGCCGTTTTGACAAGGCTGCGGTCGTGTATATCAGCCCGTAATTCAATGCTTTCAGCAGGACGGACAGGCTTACGGTCGGTTAAATCCTCAATGACCGGCTTTTCTTTGTCGGGCATTGTTGTCCGTTTTTGCTCCGGCACCTGCGCCTGCAACACCGAACCCGGCGCAGGCTTTTTCTCTCCGATTGAGATATTCAGCAGCTCCGTTGTGCCGTTGAGCGGGTATTTGTAAAGCACCGATGACAGCCGCTGTAAGACATTTTTCCGATAATGCGCTACTGCTATATCTTTTCCCGTATTGGTTGATATGGCAACCGCGCGCGGCCGGGAATTGGCCATCCCTTCTGTGCCTTCGATAACAGTCAGGTTTTTTCCTTCAATCAAAGACGTACGATAGTACTGATTAAAATCATCCGCCGTTAATTCAGCACTTACTTGATTTTTCAGCCAAAAAACGTGCGACCCGCCTGATGGGATTATAATATGTTCATTTTCAGGCTTCCATATCAAGTCTGATTCAGGACCTTCCTTCGGGTAGCGGTACCGAATATTGTAATCTTTAAAATCAATGGACCTGTCAGTCGTGTTGTAAATCTCAATAAACTCAAAGCCATCGGCTCCCCCGGCGTTTTTCGTATCAATGGCAAGCTCTGTGATCAATAGCTCCGGAATATGGTCCAGATCAGCCCGATAGCCTTCTAGCTTCAGCTTCTTCGTGTCCGTTTCCACCTGCTGTTTTCCGTTGGAGAGCACGATATAATATTCAATCTCGCTATTCCATATAGACCGCTTCGGAATCCGCGCGATAAATTGCCGCAAAACCCCGGGACCGGCATCCATCGGCACCATCTTATAGCCCAGTTCATTACTTTGTTTATAAAACAGAAAGGCAGAAAAAGCTTGATACTCAGGGTCACGCACTTGAGCCTGAATGAGCAGGTTTTCCTTCATTTCAGACTTCACTTCAATTTGAGGAGGGTTTTCAAGCAGCGGTATGTAATGTGGCGTTTGGACAGATTCCTGTTTCAGAATAGGAAATGAAGGTCCGTTATTTTTCATTGGCAAAAAACCTTCGGCGCTCACAGCGGGAACAAAACCGAACAGGCTGATAAGAACCAAAATGAGCATTTTATATTTCACAAAAGCACCTCCCTCTGAATGTATTTTGCGTCGGGAGGATGCAGCTTATGTAGTTTTTTATGTAAATGCACCATTAAATTGAAATTTCTTTAAAAGACATAACAAAAAAGCCGCCAGATCGGCGGCTTTTTTATTTTTTTCCAAGCGGTTCTAAAATTCCCTTTTGAATCAGCAGATGAAAAACCGAGAGTACAACTGACGCCCAGATCGCCGTGCCGAAGCCGTCGATTTGGAAGTTGTCTCCCATCAGTGCCGCGGTCATCATCAATGTAATCGCATTGATGATAAATAAGAACAGACCAAGCGTTACCACTGTGACAGGCAATGTTAAAATGATTAAAAATGGCTTGACCAGCACATTTAAAACAGACAAAATGAGGCTGGCAATAATGGCCGCTCCAATACTGCTGACATGAACAGAATCAAAGTATCCGGCAATAACAATTAGTAATAATGCATTAACTAAAATGCTGACTGCCCATTTCACCATTTATCCGATTTCCTTTTCTGACGGAACGGCAAAAATCCATATGATATAAACAAGCGGAACGATTCCGCTTGTAACGAATGCTAAAATCACTGTAATAATTCTAAGCAGTGAAGCGTCCATATTTAAGTAATCGGCAAGCCCGCCGACTACACCGGCTATCATCTTATTCTTTTTCGAACGATAAAGCTTTTTCATTTTATCACCTCTGTGTATGCTTTAGTTTAATAGCGCCTGTTAATGATTCTGAGAATATGGCGATGTTTTGATCATGTCCTTGATTTGAAGTAAACATCATTTCCTTTTGGATCGTTTCGTTTTTTTCTTTCAGCATCTCAACATCCAGCAGCTCGTGGGACAGTGAGCCGAGATTGCTTTTAAGCTCAGCCTTTACTGCAACGTCGCTTGGAATCGCAAGCTCCACATTGCCGGTCGTTGTTTTTGTATAAATCGAACGGCAATCAGGTTCTGTCACAGTGACCGCGATATTTCCGTTAAAACTTTGAACATCAACCGACTCGCTTCTTCCCCGTAAGTCGATCAATCCGTTAATGGTTTCAGCTTCTATTGTGCCGCAGCTGTGATTCGCCAGTTTAATTTGCCCGTTCGCCGTTTCAGCAGACGCTTTTTCAGCAGTTAAATGGGAAAAGGACAGTACACCGTTTGTCGTTTTGGCTGAGAACTCTTTTACATGTAAATGTTCCCCTCTTATCGGCCCGTTAAACAGTTTCACCCGAATCTTATCATACTGCTTTTGCGGAATGTATAAGGTCACATTCGTTTTCATCGTTTTCTTTTCTGTCCGGATGAAAAACTTGCTTCCTTTCGCTTCACATTCAATGTGCTGGAGAAATGCGTCTCTTGCCGCTTCCTGGCTATCGGCGCGAAACACCTTCGCATGGCACTCAGCTCGGACATCACTGTCGTCCCACGGCACGATATTGACGCTGCCGTTTGCGATTTGAAGCTCCAAGCTGGAAAAATCGGTTTCTTTAAATTGAAAAATATGCTGCACATCAAACGCATGCCCGAAATTCAAATCCAAGTCAACCTCTTTGACCTTTTTCACAGCAGAATCAATCCAGTCGAACAGCTTGGCGCCGATGGATGGCTTTTGTCCTTCTTTATTTGCGGCAAATGACTCATCCGCTTCATGAACATCCGTTGATAACGAAGTGATTTTGTTTTCTTTTTCTTTATATTCGCTGTCCAGCTTTTCTATAAGGGTGAGTGCTTCCTGGGCCGTCAGTTTTCCTTCTTCCACGAGCTTCAATATTCGTTCTTTTTCTTGTTTCATATTGATCTCCTCCCCTAATTTTCTTATGCCTGGCGTAAAACCTTAATACCTTGGATGACATTCCAAATGATAATGCCGATCACAATTAAGAAATAAACAATCGCACCGCCGATCAAAAGAAATACCGGCATCATACTTTCTTCACCGGCGACAATCGCTCCGCCGATAAAAGCAGCAATGAGAAAGATCCATCCGAAAAAAGGGATAATATGAGAAACCAGAGAACGGACGGCGTGCCGCTTCGTCTCTTTCTCATCAACGACGAAATAAGCGACAATCGGCACAATAAGAGGTGCGATAAACACACTGAAATAACAAAGGGATGCTATCAATGCTTGATTACGATTCAATTCATTCACACTCCTATAATAATTGGCTGTCCGGGACCATTGGTCAGGGACCTTATCCTTAGTTATACGTATGAAAGATGTTTAGGTTTCATTTTCATTCTATGGGCATGCTTCCATTTACGCAAATTTGTTTTTACAAGTTCTGAATGTAGATTCTTTCACCTGTACCCTTTACAATATGTAAAAAAGCTGATCGTAATCAAGGAGGGTGAAAATAATGCAAAAGAAACCTGGTGATTATACAGTAACACAAGATTCACTTATAAAACTGATGCATGAACAAAAAAGAATGAACCGTGAAATGATCGCTGAGCTTGAACAAATTAACGCGCCTCTGCCCATCTCTCATGATATTCAATATATAAAAGTGCTTCTGGACAGCAGCAGCACACATATCCTTCATGATTTAATGGACTTGAGCCGGCAGCTTAAAGACGAAGACCGCCACCTGCATAAAAAAACCCTCTAAAAAGAGGGTTAAGGTGTAACGGTTTCTTTTGCTTTAATGAGCGCCTTCATCCGTTTTCTGTCACGCTCCACAACCGGTTTCAAATAATGGCCGGTATACGATTCTATTACTTCCATTACATCTTCGGGCGTTCCCGACGCTACGATCGTTCCGCCTCCCGCTCCGCCTTCCGGACCGAGATCCACAATGTAATCAGCCGTTTTGATAATATCAAGATTATGCTCGATCACAAGTACCGTATCCCCGTTGTCCACGAGACGCTGAAGCACAATCAAAAGCCGTGCGATATCATCGACATGCAGACCTGTTGTCGGCTCATCTAAAATGTACAGCGTGCGGCCGGTTGATCTCTTGTGCAGCTCGGATGCCAGCTTCACACGCTGCGCTTCTCCGCCGGATAAGGTAGTCGCGGGCTGGCCGAGTGTAATATAACCCAGTCCCACATCGAAAAGCGTCTGAAGCTTGCGTTTGATTTTCGGGATATTTTCAAAGAAAGAAAGAGCATATTCAACCGTCATATCCAGCACATCGGAAATGCTTTTCCCTTTGTAGGTGACCTCAAGTGTTTCCCGATTGTAGCGTTTTCCATGGCATACCTCGCACGGGACATACACATCCGGAAGGAAATGCATCTCAATCTTAATAATTCCGTCGCCGCGGCAGGCTTCACAGCGTCCGCCTTTTACATTAAAACTGAAACGCCCTTTTTTATAGCCGCGGACTTTCGCTTCATTCGTCTGCGCAAACACGTCGCGGATATCGTCAAACACACCGGTGTATGTTGCCGGGTTTGATCTCGGTGTCCGCCCGATCGGCGCCTGGTCAATATCAATGACCTTATCAAGATGGTCTAATCCCTTTATTTCTTTATGGCTTCCCGGCTTCGCTTTCGCTTTATGAAGCTTTTGCGCCAAAGCCTTGTGCAGAATTTCATTTACGAGTGTACTTTTTCCTGAACCGGAAACCCCCGTAACCGCTGTGAATGTTCCAAGCGGGAATTTCGCATTCGCTTTTTTCAGGTTGTTTTCCGATGCACCTTTAATTTCAATGAAGCGGCCGTCCGGTTTTCTTCTTTCAGGCGGCAGCGGGATAAATTTCTCCCCCGATAAATAACTTCCGGTTAATGAGTCTTTATCAGCCATAACCTCTTTCGGCGTGCCTGCCGAAATCACTTGCCCGCCATGAACGCCGGCGCCGGGGCCGATATCAATCAAATAATCGGCAGCCATCATCGTATCCTCATCGTGCTCAACGACAATCAGCGTGTTTCCGAGATCTCTCATATTTTTCAACGCGCTGATCAATCGGTCATTATCTCGCTGATGAAGGCCGATTGACGGCTCGTCCAAAATATAAAGCACTCCCGACAAACGCGAGCCAATTTGCGTCGCGAGCCTGATTCGCTGTGCTTCTCCTCCGGACAGCGTTCCCGCAGCACGGCTCAGCGTGAGATAATCCAGTCCGACTTTATCAAGAAAACTGAGCCGTTCGACGATTTCACGCAGAATCAAGTCCGCAATCTGCATATCTTTTTCCGAAAGGCTAAGACCTTTGAAAAATTGCAGCGCGTCTGCTATAGACAGCTCGGTAATCTTTCCGATATGCCGGCCGTCTACTAAAACGGCAAGCGCTTCTTTCTTTAAACGATAGCCTTTGCACGTCGGGCAAGGTTTTTGTGACATGTATTGCTCCATCTGTTCACGGATATAGTCTGAGCTCGTCTCTTTATAACGCCGCTCAATATTGCGCAATACACCTTCAAATTCAATATGATTTTCACGAACCTGGCCGAAGTCATTTTCGTATTTGAAATAAATCTGTTCATTGCCGCTTCCGTACAACACTTTATCCAGCAGGTGATCGGGCAATTCCTTCACCGGCACTTCCATATCAATCCCGTAGTGGCTGCATACCGCCTGAAGCAGCTGAGGATAATATTGTGAGCTGATCGGCGTCCATGGCGCGATCGCATTTTCCTTCAATGACAGGTCTTTATTCGGAATGACAAGGTCCGAATCGACCTCAAGCTTCATTCCCAGCCCGTCACAAGTAGGGCAAGCGCCAAACGGACTGTTAAACGAAAACAAGCGCGGCTCAAGCTCGCCGATTGAAAAACCGCAATGCGGGCAGGCGTGGTGCTCGCTGAACATCAGCTCTTCCTGGCCCATTACGTCTATCATGACACGGCCTTCGCCTAAACGAAGCGCTGTCTCTAATGAATCTGACAGCCGCGGGGCGACGCCTTCTTTCACTACAATCCGGTCAATGACAACTTCAATGGAGTGCTTTTTATTTTTTTCAAGCTCTATCTCTTCAGAAAGCTCGGCCATTTCGCCGTCAATCCGAACTCTGACATACCCTTGTTTTCGAATTTGCTCAAGCACTTTGACATGGGCGCCTTTTCTGCCGGACACAATCGGCGCAAGCACCTGAAGCTTCGTCCGCTCCGGATACTCCAAAATCCGGTCGACCATCTGCTCAATCGTCTGTGATGTAATTTCAATTCCATGCTCTGGGCAGTGCGGTTTTCCCACCCTTGCGTACAGCAGGCGCAGATAATCATAAATTTCTGTCACCGTCCCGACAGTTGATCTCGGGTTGCGGCTCGTGGTTTTTTGATCAATGCTGATAGCCGGGGATAAACCCTCAATCGCGTCGACATCCGGCTTATCCATCTGGCCTAAAAATTGGCGGGCATAGGCAGAAAGCGACTCCACATAGCGCCGCTGCCCCTCTGCATATATGGTGTCAAAAGCAAGGGAGGATTTACCGGAACCCGACAGTCCAGTCACCACTACGAGCTGATCTCTCGGAATGGTCACATCTATGTTTTTCAGGTTATGCGCCCTTGCTCCCTTCACCTCTATCCGGTCCATAGCCATTCTTTCATCATCCTTCCGCTTTTAGCTCTAAAAGTAAATCGCGAAGCTCCGCAGCTCTTTCAAAGTCAAGCGCCTTGGCTGCTTCCTTCATTTCAAGTTCCATTTGTTCAACGACTTTCTGGCGTTCTTTTTTCGTCATTTTCGCCAGTTTCGGCGCTGCTTTTGTTTTATATTCTTCTTTATCTTCAGCAGCCACTGTCGCGCGGATAACGTCGCGTATTTCTTTATTAATCGTTTGCGGCGTAATGCCGTGCTCCTCATTAAAACGCTCCTGCTGCTCACGGCGGCGTTTCGTTTCGTTTATAGCAATTTCCATTGATTTTGTCATTTTATCGGCATACATGATGACGCGGCCTTCCGCGTTTCTCGCCGCCCGCCCAATGGTCTGGATCAGTGAGCGTTCTGACCGGAGGAAACCTTCCTTATCCGCATCCAAAATAGCGACAAGGGATACCTCAGGAATATCAAGCCCTTCTCTCAGCAGGTTGATTCCGATAAGGACATCATGCTTGCCGAGCCGGAGATCCCGTATGATTTCAATCCGTTCCAGCGTCTTAATCTCGGAATGAAGATAATTGACCTTAATGCCGATCTCTTTCAGATAATCTGTCAGATCCTCAGACATTTTTTTCGTCAACGTGGTGATGAGCACTCTTTCATTCCGTTCGGTCCTGGCTTGAATTTCACCGATCAAATCATCAATCTGTCCTTCTATCGGACGCACCTCAATAATCGGATCAAGAAGCCCGGTCGGCCGGATAATCTGCTCGATCATTTCCGGTGTATGCTCTATTTCATAAGGGCCCGGCGTTGCTGAGACATAAACAATATTGTGCATATGCTTTTCAAATTCTTCGAAACGGAGCGGACGGTTGTCAAGCGCTGAAGGCAGACGGAATCCGTGATCCACCAGCACTTGCTTTCTCGCTTGGTCTCCGTTAAACATTCCGCGGACCTGGGGAATTGTTACGTGCGACTCATCTACAACGATCATAAAATCATCAGGGAAGTAGTCGAGAAGCGTATATGGCGTGGAACCTGCCGGACGAAGCGTCAAGTGCCTTGAATAGTTCTCGATGCCTGAGCAGAATCCCATTTCCCGCATCATTTCAAGATCATACCTTGTCCGCTGCTCCAATCGCTGCGCTTCAAGGAGTTTGCCGTTCTCATGCATGACTTTCAGCTGCTCCTCAAGCTCTTTCTCAATATTAAGAATGGCTTTTTCCATTTTTTCGGCTCGTGTGACGAAGTGGGAAGCCGGGAAAATAGCGACATGGTCGCGGTCGCCGAGGATCTCCCCGGTCAGCGCATCCACTTCTCTGATCCGTTCAATCTCATCTCCGAAAAATTCAACCCGTATACAATGCTCGTCGCGTGACGCCGGGAAAATTTCCACGACATCTCCGCGCACCCGGAACGTTCCCCGTTGGAAATCAATATCATTGCGGGCATATTGGATGTCAACAAGCTTTCTGAGCAGCTGGTTGCGTTCAATCTCCATTTCCGTCCTGAGCGAAAGCACCATTTCACGGTATTCTTCCGGTGAACCGAGACCGTATATACAAGAAACACTCGCAATGATAATGACGTCTCTGCGTTCAAAAAGAGACGATGTTGCGGAGTGTCTGAGCTTATCAATTTCATCATTAATGCTTGCGTCTTTTTCTATAAATGTATCCGTTTGAGGCACGTAAGCCTCCGGCTGATAGTAATCATAATAGCTGACAAAATACTCGACAGCGTTGTTCGGAAAAAACTCTTTGAACTCGCTGTAAAGCTGGCCTGCAAGCGTTTTGTTATGGGCAATTACAAGTGTCGGTTTGTTGACTTCTTTAATCAGGTTGGACACCGTAAATGTTTTACCCGTACCCGTCGCACCCAGAAGAGTCTGGTGTTTCTTTCCTTCTTGAATTCCTTTGACAAGCTTTTCTATAGCTTTCGGCTGATCTCCCTGGGGCTGGTATTTCGAGACTAACTCAAAGCGATCTTTCACAAATAAGCCTCCGTTTCTTTACGAAATCTTCCTATTGATATAGTAACACAATGAAGAGCAAAATCGCTAAAAATACGAACTAAAGTTCGATGGCTATTTATTTCCATCTTGATTTTCCGTATAAAAAACCTGCTTTCTTCAGGCAAAAGCAGGAATTCATCTCTTTATATATGATGGCCGTGTTATTCTTCCTTTTTTTCTGCGGCTTTTTTCGCCATGTATAACCCGCCGGCAACAAGTGACACCACATCTAACCCCACGATCAGATACGTTTCCGTATAGCCTTTTAAATAGGAGGCAAATAGCAGCGCGGCTGTAAGAGCAATTGCCACGTAATGATTAAATGTGACTCTCGTAAAAAGAACAACAAGCATAAAAGGAAAAACTAATGCAAAAACGGCTTTTGTTATCACAAAAACCCTCCTCCGATTCTTCATCTCATCTGATTATAGTAAAAAAAGAAGAATCGGACAATGATGCAATCGTTCCCTCTTTATACACCATACCCGTTTTTAGCATGCTTCAATCATCTTTTTGCAATGATTCTTCTAAACCTTCACATCAGCATAAGTGAGTCAAATAGCCCATCTTCACCTAAAACTATTATCACTCTAACCAACTTAATTATTAACTTTATTTAGGACTTATTGTGTTTGACAGCATTTTCCTTACCCTCTACAATTGGATGATAGTGCTCACTATCATTTTTGAAGACAGGCTCCAGAGTGCTTTTACTTTTTCAGGATATAAAAAAAGAAAAACATCCTGTATATCGACGGAAAGAGGGGGTTATGAAACATGTATTCAGTACTGTTTAACAAAGCTGAAGAATCCAGTCAATTGGCTGGCGCAAAGGGCATGAACCTGATTAAGATGACCAAAAACGGACTTCCCGTTCCAGACGGTTTCATCATTCAAACCAATGCCTTGGCGCGTTTTATGGAGGATAACCAGCTTCATGAAACAAAAGAAGACATTGAAAACAACATCATTAACGGCATATTCTCAGATGAACTGAAGAATGAGCTTACGGCTTCCTTTTATGAACTCAGGGAATCCTACGCGTCTGTTGCCGTCCGGTCCTCTTCCGCTTCAGAGGATTTAGAAGGCGCTTCTTTCGCAGGCCAGTATGAAACATACTTAAATGTCAAAACAGAAGATGAATTTCTCGGAAAAGTAAAGGAATGCTGGGCTTCTTTTTTCTCTGCCAGAGTCGGCCGCTATAAAGAAAAAATGAAAAATAATCATGGTAAACCGTTAATGGGCGTCGTGGTTCAAGGACTGATCGAATCTGAAGTATCAGGTGTCATTTTCAGCCGCAATCCGGTCACACACGATGACGGCGAATTATTAATCAGCGCAAGCTACGGTCTTGGTGAAGCGATTGTTTCCGGCAGCGTGACACCCGACACATTCATCGTGAATAAAGATTCATTCGCCATTCAAAAAGAGATGGGCTTAAAGGAATTGTATATGGTTTCTCAATCTGAAGGCATTGCTGAAAGAGAAACAAACGAAGAAATGCGGAATCGCTATTGCCTTAATGACGAGCACATACGGGAACTTGCTGCCTTAACGAAAAAGACCGAGGCATTGTATGGATTTCCGGTTGATCTGGAATTTGGAATCGCCGAAAACACATTATATCTTCTTCAAGCCCGCCCGATTACAACCATTGACCAAGATAAAGAAGCTGCTGAGGAAGAGCGTGATTTCATGATCACCAAGGAGGATATGAACGATTTCTGGCTGAACATGGAGTCAAACATTGAAGGACCGATCAGCCCGTTATTCTCTTCTCTTATTATTCCTGCAATGGAGCACGGGCTGAAAAAACGTTCCGAGCAATTTCCGATCGGGGTAACGATTGAAGAAGTGAAACAGTACCGGGGCCATATTTATTCGAAACAAAAAGGCGGAGACCCGACCGAAGCCGCAAAGGCTGCCGAAGCGGCTGAAGAATTGTTTCCTCATTTGGCTGAGCGGATGTACGACATTCTCAACAAAACCTTTCTGCCTTTTTATGAAACATTAGATGAACTGTCAGCAGCTTCACACACACCGGAAAGCGCGCTGAACGCCTTTAAGAAACTAAAGGCATTTTATATGGAAGCCTATGATGAACACTTCAATATCGTCTTCCCGCAATTACTCCTGAATACGAAGTTGGAAACCATGTATCAGCAAGTTCAGGGAGACACGGAGAATTCCCATTTTCATGAGATGCTGACAGGAAAAATGAACAAATCCTTGGAAACAGACCGGCATCTGTGGCTGCTTTCTAATGAAGTCAAAAAGAACGCAGCGCTGAAACAGGTATTTGAAACTCATCAAGCGGAAGAACTGCAAGAGACGCTGGCGCAAACAAGTGACGGAAAGCTTTTCTTGGATAAGGTAAATGAATTTTTGCAGGAGTATGGCTGGAGATCAGTGAAAAGCCATGATCTTATTGAACAGATCTGGGCTGAAAACCCTTATTACGCCCTGTCCCACATCCAAAATTATGTTCGCAATGGCTATCACTTTGACAATGAGTTTAACAAAACAATTGAAAAAAGAAAGCAGCTGTACAATGAATTTTTGCAGCAGATAGAAGATGAAGCCTTCCGAAAGGAATATGACCGTTATTATCAATGGATGCTGAATTCATCTGTCATCCGTGATGACCATCATTTTTATATTGATGCGATGCTTGATGCAAAGGCAAGAATCTTTCTGCTGAGAATCGGTGAAATACTCACAGACAGCGGTGTTATTGATGACAAAGAGGACCTGTGGTATTTATACGATGACGAAATCGAAAACGCCCTTTTACACCCTGTTCCGCTTCAGGCTAAAGCAGCAAAACGGAGAGAGGTATTTAAAGAGTATGAATTGGTTCACGCCCCTTCTTATCTCGGATCACCGACGGCAGAACAGCTGAAGGCTGCAGAAGACATCGTCGGCTCGGTTACCGAAGATGAAAAGAACACAGAGGATCATATTTACGGCGTTGCTGCTTCAAGCGGCATTGTAAGCGGTCCGGTTAAAGTGATCCGGGATGCCAATGAGTTTTCCCGCTTCTCACCGGGGGATGTGCTTGTTTGCAAAATGACCACACCGTTGTGGACCAGTCTGTTTCAAGATGCCAAAGCCGTCATAACAGACACAGGCGGAATTTTGTCTCATGCGGCGATTATTGCGAGAGAGTACGGATTACCTGCTGTTCTCGGCACGCGCGCAGCCACTGACAGGCTGCGGGACGGAGATGTTGTCACAGTGGACGGCACCAGCGGCAAGATCACCATCGTCAGCCACGCTTAAATGCCGGCTGCCTCTTTATTATACCGGCAGGACAGGTGTATACTTGTCCTGCCAGTATATTCGTGAGGTGAAACATATTGAGACCGACAAACCGCAGAATCCTTGATGCCGCGATGCAGCTGATTGTCAAAAATGGCTATCGCGCAACCACAACAAAAGAAATTGCAGAGAAGGCAAATGTGAGTGAAGCCACGATCTTCCGCAATTTCAAAAACAAGCAAGGATTAATGAAAGCACTCATTTCCCAGCATTCTCAAAGCATGAGCAGCATTATTGGAAAAACGACAGGTGACCCGCATAATGATTTGCTTCATATCGGAACTTGTTTGCTGGCAGAGCTTGAACGAAAAAAGGATATTTTTCATATCAGCTTTAGAGAACCGGCTATGTTTGAAGAAGTCATCAACCATGTAACACAATATCCCCAAGCCATGAAACATCTGCTTATGGACTACTTTAAGGAATTAGGGGAAAAAGGAATCATTCACAAAGGAAATGAAGAGGCGAATGCAGATGTTTTTATGTCTATCATTTTCGGCTATTTTATACACCGTCTCCAGTTAGGGCAAAGAGTGATTACACTGCCTCAGGATAAAATGATTAAACATAGCACCAATATTTTTATCGAAGGAATTTTAGCCCGTTAAACCTCTGGCAGACAAAGTAAAGGAGGATACCAATGGGTTCAAGGAAAGAATGGGCGCTGATCGTTTCTCTTTTGCTGGGAGCCATACTCGTTCCCATTAACTCAACGATGATTGCAGTTGCGCTTTCATCTATATCAAATACGTATGATGAATCACTCGCCAGCATCACGTGGGTGGTGACTGTCTATCTGATTGTCATGGCAGTTACCCAGCCGATTGCAGGAAAGCTCGGCGATATGTACGGAAACAAAACGATGTATTTATGGGGAGTCGGCCTTTTTCTCATCGCTTCCTTGGGATGCGCCCTCTCACCAAGCCTGTTATTATTAAATGTATTTCGTGCATTACAGGCTGTCGGCGGCGCGCTTCTGACGCCGAACAGCATTGCGATTATCCGGCACGTGGTCTCGGAAAAGCGTCTGCCGAAAGTATTTGGATTTTTCGGGCTCGGCGCGGGACTCGGTGCTGCTCTCGGCCCGTTTATCGGTTCGATCTTGATCGACAGCTTTAGCTGGCATTCAATCTTTTGGGTTAATATCCCGTTTCTGGCCATTGCATTATTTACGGCAATGACCATGTTTCCAAAATACAAAGAAAAAAAATCAGATGCGCCGCTGGACATTATTGGCTCTGCCTTGCTTGCCGTAAGCATTATCTCTATTATTCTGCTCACAAAGAACGCTGAATCATGGGGATATCTGATTTACGGTCTGCTGATTCTCTTGTTCGTCCCGCTTTTTTTCAGATGGGAGCTCCGAACGAAGCACCCGGTCATTGATTTGTCCTTATTTAAAAACTCAACATTCACCAATGCGAATCTATCAGTAATGTTAAGTAATTTGATGATGTATGCCGTATTGCTGATCATGCCTTTATTTATGACGAACCAGTTTGGGCTTGAAACTTCCAAAAGCGGTATGGCGCTGTCCGTGTTTTCTATTTTCATGTCGGCAAGCAACTGGGTCGGCGCTCAGCTGCATAATAAATGGGGCGCTCGAAAGGTCATCTTTCTCTCCTTTGCCATGATGGCGGGAGCCAATATTTTATTCTTATTGCTGAGTCAGTCCCATTCCATTGTATTTTTAATGGTTTCACTTATTTTAGGAGGACTCGCTTCAGGCGTCGGTTTAACAAGCATGCAGGTTTCTTCTCTATCAACAGTAGATGCTGGCATGTCCGGAACAGCCTCGGGTATCTTTTCAACCTTTCGATATTTCGGAAGCATTACTTCTTCCGCTCTTATCGGCCTGATTTCCGGATTTCATATCCTATTTATCATCTTAATCGGCGTTTCAGTCATCGGTATTTTTGTTTCTCTCGGAATTAAGCCTGCTGAAACATCCAGCGTTCAAAAAAATTCAGCGTAATCGTACGGGTTCTGAGATCATCTCAGACCCTTTTTTATTTTCTTTGTATAGTTTTTCTGCTTAATCTTTTCTATCAGAGTTGCTTTTCGATTTCCGTCTGCATAAGGTACTGTATCTGACTCGCATTCTGCCAAACTCTATTCCCAAGCTTTCAAATACGTAAAGAGAAAAGGGGAATTGATATGGTTCAGCCTCAAGAACAATTTCGGCCGCTCGCGCCTTCTTTAACAATCACTGCCGTCCAAAATGATGCGGAAGGGACAACTACCGATCTTATCCTCACGTATTCGCCTAATTCAGTGCTGTCTTTAGGCGGTGTCGTATTCAGACTACCTGAAGGGTTTACTGCGACAACAAATGATACAATCAATAATTCCGCTCTATCAGCTTCGCAAATTTCTGAAGGCGGCAGAAAAGTCACACTGCCTCTCACCCTAGATCTTCTCGGAATTGCACAGTTTATGCTGACACTTAAAAATAAAACCCTGCCGACTGAAGGGATCTATTCCTTTTCAGCAGAAAATACGGTTTTAATCATCGGCTCATTGCTTCCGGCAACGACTGAATTATATATTGAACCGGCAACCTTCGCATACGTGACCAACTTTTTAAGCAATCATATCTCCGCTATAAACCGAACCTCTAATACAGTTTCAGAATATATTCCGGCCGGCGCGGCTCCGCTTGGTATTGCCATTACCCCCAACGGAAACCTCATTTATATTTGCAACTCGGGAGAAAACAGCGTTTCCGTGATCAGAACGGTAAACAATAGCGAACTGACAAAAATACAAGTGGGTGCTGTACCGTATAGCATTGTGATCACCCCTAACGGAAACTTTGCCTATGTGGCAAACCAGCAAAGCAGCAATGTATATGTGATCAACACTCAGACTAACGCCGTCATTAAGATCATTCCCGTCGGGCTTTTGCCATCAAGCCTTGACGTATCACCTGACGGACAGTCCGTTTATGTCGTCAACACGAACAGCAACAACATCTCTGTGATCGATACGGCGACAAATACAGTAACAGCAACGATTTTAATAACAAGCAGCTCCCCGGCGGATGTCGCTTTTTCTCCTGACGGCAGCACTGCCTATGTGACAAATTTGAACAGCAACAACATCTCTATCATAGATACAAGCACAAAAACCATTTTGCAGAATGTTGGCACGGGCCAAAATCCCCTTGGGCTGACAGTTACTCCGGACGGTGAGAAAGTTTATATCTTGAATTCAAGCGGCAGTGATGTGTCTGTTTTCAATACAGCAACAAACACAATCACGGCGGCCATACCGGTGGGTTTATACCCATACAGCGCCGCATGTACGCCCGACGGCTCAAGAATCTACGTAACAAACCTGCTGAGCAACCTCATTTCCGTGATTGATACCGCCTCTGATACAGTGGTGAACACTATCACATCAGAAATTTATCCCGCAGGCATTGCCTTGCGGATCTAAAAAAACAGTCCGGCGTCAATGTTTTTCACATGACACCGGACTGTTTTATCCTTGCAAAGCAGTTATATTTTCTTCTTCTTCTTGGTTATCCTTTACGAAAAGAATTCCCAATTCGTGGTGCTCTCCTTCATAAGTCGCACGCTGATCGAAACGAATCTCCCCATTTAACCCGATGACTTCCAGCTTTACGAACGCCCTATTATTTTGGAGGGCTTCATAAAAATCAGACACGTGCTTGACGGGTGTACCATTCACCTTCGTAATAATCTCGCCGATTTTCAGCTCCAGATCCTCCGCAGGCGTATTCGGGATAATTCCGAGCACCATTAAGCCCTGATCCCGTTTGGAAAAATAAAAAGGGGCCGCATTGTCATTCACCCGCTGCTTCAGCGACAAGAATATCCGGCCGAACACCGCGGTCAGTACGGCCGCTCCCGCAAATGGCATCCACCAGATACTTGCCGCGCCAAAAGCCGTGATCACCAGACCCAGTATGGCGATCCGTTTCGCAGTAGTCTTAATGCTGATTGCCGGAAGTGATCCCTGTACCCTTTGTCCAAATCCTATGATATAAGGAATCCAGATAAAGTGGAAAGATCCTCCAGGAACTGAAAACACAGGCCACCAGGACAAATGTGATTCTAATCCGTTACCCGGTACCAGGATAAACAGCGGCAGCAGCCAAGCACGATTTGAAATCTGCTGTCCGATCGGCAGGCCCCGGCTGCTTACAACCAGAGCCGGCGATGTCTTCACATGCGCCGAACGATAAGCAGCCGCACCTTCCGTAATGACCAATAGCCCCAGCAAAACGGCTATAGCCGGCCAATTGATTTCGAAGCCTTGCGGAAACCGATTCAAAAAAGGCTCTGCCTGAAAATAGCTGAGGCCAAAGCCAATGATCATACTCACACCGACAATATAAGCAGCAGACAGCCAGTTTGCGCGTAAGACCAGCGCTGCGGCAGCCGTTACAACGGCAATGATCCCAAGCATGCCGAGCGGAACCGATATCCCGAGCCCAAACAGGATCACTGAAAGAATAATGCCGGGGATGAGCCCTTTTGTATATGTAAATTTCAGCTCATCGTAAATATCGGCAATTCTCGTATGAAATGTTTTTCGCTCCCGTTTAATCCTTGCATATCCGCAAGCAAGGCTTATGATCATGAAAAACCAGAAAAGCGGGTGTAAAAAAAACAGCCCCGCGCTTTTTAACAGTTCAATTGCCCATTCAACAGACACTTTCGTTCACCGCCTCAAGCCAAGCATTTTAATATTATTCTACCAAATTATAAATGGCTTGGATATCTTAAAAGGTTTATCTCTCCTGATTCATCCAGAGCGTCACATTAGACAGTGAGAAATCCTTTAAATAATGGTTTACCTCGACGTCCAACACACCGCCGATGAGGAGCATTGATCGTTTTATGTCTGTCAGATTGATTCCCAACCGTTTATGATTTTTCATTAAATAATTAAAATAATGCTCGGCGCATTCCTCATTAATATCGTTCACTGATTCTACATTTGTGTAATTGACTAAATATCTGCTAAAGAGCATTAGAAGACTTAGTGCTTTTGTAGCTGAAAATGTTACGTCTTGTGTTCGGTCTTTTAATTGTTCCACTAATTCATAGTATTTTTTTTCACGCACAATACTTGCCCTTTTCAATTGTGAACCCCCATTTTCTTCATACAGTTAAGCACGGACCAGTACAAACAGCGGCACTGGCGGTGCTACAAGCATTCTCGCTAACGTTATTCTTTTCAATACGATTAGTGCAGCTGTCCAAAACATGAAATAACTGTTCTTTTTAGAACCTTCTTCTATTGTAGGAATTAAACCATTAATAGACAACTTGCAAAAGTTTCATTTTAAATACATATTTTCTCGTTAGAAAGTCTCTCTCATATATTGATATCGGGCATTTGTTGTCCTTTATAAATGTTTATATGTGAAAAATTTTTAAATATCCTGTCAAAAACGCGAAAAATATGTGACTTTTTAATCATTTTCTTTTAAGTCCATAGGAATAGGAGACGGCATCTGCCGTCTCCCTTTATTTTACAAATAATGATTTTAGCGCCGTTTGCAGCTGCAAATCATTTTTTTCATCAGTTTTTTTCACGTCAATCAGCTGGTTCATTTTCTCCGCCGTTCTCTGATCAATCACTCCGGTTTTATTCAGCTTGTTTTGATCTTGAAAAGCAAGAACAGCCTTTTTCATTCCTTCACTGAAATAACCATCGTCCCTGCCCGGATCAAAGCTGAGGCCTTTTAACAGCACTTGCGCATGCTTCACGTCTTCATTGTTCATATCCAATTTGAGTGGCTGCTTTAGCTGCAGCGGGCCTGCCTCGAAGTAATCAGGCTGTTTGATAGCAATGGTCGGCTTGATTCCCTTTTTATGAATCCAGTTTCCGTTCGGTGTCAGCCATTTATAAAGCGTCAGCTTAATATTGCTGCCATCCCCCATCGGTACTGCCTGCTGAACGGTTCCTTTCCCAAATGACGTATCACCGACTACATCATAGTGCGCTGCTTCTTTTAACGCGCCGGCCAAGATTTCAGAAGCGGAAGCACTCCCTTTATCAGTAATCACATTCACGGGATATGGTTTTGTTTGCTTTAAAGTTGAGAAGTAACGTTTCTTATCGCCGTTCCGTTCCGCAATTTGAATGTAGGGCTGATCTTTAGTTACAAATTGTTTGAGAATCTCTTCAACGCTCTGTAAGTATCCGCCCGGATTACCGCGGACATCGAGGACAAGCCCTTCGATTCCTTTTTTCTCAAGCTTCTTCAGCGCCTCTGAAAAGTCCTCGGCTGTATGCTCAGAAAATGTAGAAATTGCGATATACCCAACCGAATGGCCCTGCGTTTTTTTGACGGAAGAAAAAACCGTTTCAAGCGGAATCTCTTCTCTCTTAATGTTGAAAGACAATTGCTTCTTCGTTCCCGGGCGCTGAATCTTAATAGAGACGCTGGAACCTTTCTTGCCTCTTATTTTCAGCACTGCGTCATTTAAATCCTTGCCCGACATCGCTTCCCCGTCAATGCTGATAATTTCATCATTCGGTTTCAGCCCAGCCTTTTCAGCAGGTGATTGTTTAAATGGAGAAACGATAATGATTTTGTTTTCGTCCATCCCTACTTCTGCGCCGATTCCTTCAAATGAGGAATCAAGCGAATCGGAAAACTGCTTAGCAGTCTGCTTGTCCATATAAACGGAATAAGGGTCATTTAACGTAGACAGCATGCCTTGTATGGCACCTTCCAGCAATTTTTGCCTATCAACCTTCTCTACGTATTCATTCGAAATTAAATCATACGCCTTTTCAATTTTATCCATTGCCTCGGTTCTATCAGAATCGGAGCGGTCTGACTGGGCTGCCGCTGTTACCGCTTGTGCTTGAGGCTTTTCTGCGTGAGGCATGTTCATTCCTGCGACAACGCCGGCTCCGCCAAACAGCAGACTCCCCGCTGCTATAAAAGCGATCATTTTTTGATTCATCCTTTACCTCCTCCTGTTGTGCCAGACTGTCTTTATGAAAACCTAGAGATAGTATATGTAAAGGATGGACATTTCATGTAAATCAGAGAAAAACAAAAAAGCCAGTCCGCAATTGGACTGACTTTACTATATTTATACTCGCAAGAATTTGCGGATAGAGGTCAAACTTCCCCATACTCCGATGACTGCGCCAATCAAGATCAGCACAATCGACACTTGAAACACAAACGGATTATACGGCAGAAGGGAAACAAACGAACCTTGAACCTTCGGAGCTACCCAGCTGATTAAGGATTGATACGTACTCAACACAAGGGCGATCGGAATCACCGAGCCGAATACGCCGAGCAGCAGTCCTTCAAGGAAAAACGGCCAGCGGATAAACCAGTTTGTGGCGCCTACAAGCTTCATGATTTCAATTTCTTTTCTTCTGGCGAAAATCGTAATTTTAATCGTATTGGAAATTAAGAACATAGCCGTAAACAGCAGACCGATAATAAGAGCGATCCCGATGTTTCGTGAGACGCCGACCACTTTAAACAAACGGCTGACTTCTTCTTTACCGTACGTCACCTTGTACACGTGGTCCAGTTTTTCTATTTTCTTTGCCACGTTAGGTGTATCATGCGGATCTGAAGTTTTCACGACAAACGCGTCATTCAGTGGGTTTTCCTGGTCCTGCATCGTTAAGGACTGTCCGCTGTCTCCAAAACTGTCGACCAAGCTATCAAGTTCTTTTTCCTTAGAAGAAAAACTGACGCTTTGAATACCTGAAATATCGTTGATTTGATCCTCCAGCGTGCCTTGCGCTTTCTTATCTGCTGTCAAATCTATCAACACTTTGATTTCCACTTCTTTTTCGGCGTTAGACGCCATATTGTTCAGATTAAGCATAATCACTAAAAACACGCCGACTAAAATCAGCGTTACGGTTACCGCACTGATAGACGCAAATGTCATCCACGTGTTTCTGCCGAGAGATTTAAAACTCTCACGCAAATGCCGCCCGAGAATTTTAATCATAAGAACCATACTCCCCTCTTGACTCATCACGCACAATGACACCGTCTTCGATTGCAATGACCCGTTTCTTCATGGTGTTCACGATTTCTTTATTATGTGTCGCCATTACGACAGTTGTTCCGCGGTTATTGACCTCTTCCAGCGTCTTCATGACTTCCCAAGACGTATCAGGGTCCAAGTTCCCCGTTGGTTCATCGGCAATGACAACGTCAGGATTGTTGACGATAGACCTTGCGATGGAAACACGCTGCTGCTCCCCGCCTGAGAGCTGATCCGGAAATTGTCTCGCTTTATGTTTCAGCTGCACAAGATCAAGCACCTCAAGCACCCGCTTTTTGATCACAGACGGCTGTTCGCCGATGACTTCCAAAGCAAACGCAACGTTCTCAAATACCGTCAGCTTCGGCAAAAGCTTAAAGTCCTGAAAGACTACGCCTATTTTTCGCCGCACGAAAGGAATCTCTTTTTCCTTTACAGAGGCGAGATCTTTATTGTTAATTAATATTTGGCCCTTTGTCGGCTTTTCTTCTCTGTATATCATTTTGATAAAAGTAGATTTGCCTGCTCCGCTCGGCCCTACTACATAAACAAATTCACCGGGGTGAATGGCGATTGTTATCCCGTTGATCGCTTTTACGCCGTTACGATACGCCTTATATACCTCTTTCATTTCTATCATGTAATCACCTAATCTTTTATGTCTTTTTATGCCATACGGTCATACACTTCGAATTATTTGACAGCTTTATGACCCGTTCATATGTAATAAGATGAAAAATCTGAAAGTTTCCTTTTTCAACACACTTCATTATACGTCAAATTTAGACATAATACTATTACAGTTTCTTTTCATCTGCCAAATAAAAAATCTTTGCCTCAAGATTCGGCAAAGATTTTTAGCCACTACTTTTTCTCTGACAGCCATTTGGCGATGGAAGCGGCTTCGGCATCATCAACTAGTCCGCCCGGCATATTGCCTCTTCCTTTTTCAATAATGCTTTGAATTTTGTCTTCATCGTATTTTCCGCCGACCTCTTGGAGATTAGGTCCTGAAACGCCTTCTAAATCCTTGCCGTGGCAGCCTATGCAGCTTTGCTGATAAAGCTCTTCCCCTTCAGAGGCAGAGGCTTCCGTGCTGCTGCCGGTATCTGACTTCTCTTCCTTTGAATCATTAGATCCGCAGGCAGCCAATAGAACTGACATGGTAAACACAATCATTAGTATCGCTAATTTTGATTTCATTTGTAAAAAGCAACTCCTTTACGAACTCAACCATATTATAACCCCGTTCACGCTCGTTTGAAACCCTCTCCAAGCACCTCGCTTGCATCTGTAACAATCACGAAAGCAGACTCATCAATTTGTTTGACGACTTGTTTCAGTTTTGTGAATTCGGTTTGGCCGGCTACACACATTAAAATCGGACGTTCATCATCTGTATAACCGCCGACCGCAGAAATTTTGGTGACCCCTCTGTCAATTTTCTTAAAAACCGCTTCTCTGACAGCTTCCTCATCCTTCGTAATGATCAGCGCCATTTTCGAACGGTTGAAGCCTACCTGCACCACATCAATCGTTTTACTTGATACATACACGCCAAGCATCGCAAATAGACCCTGTTCGATGTTAAACACAAGCATAGCGGCAACAACGATTAAACCGTCAATCGTCGCGAGGCATGTGCCCAAAGACAAGCCTGTATACTTATGGATGATTTGTGCGGCAAGAGCCGTGCCTCCTGTTGAGCCTTTTCCAAGATAAACAATGCCGATTCCCGTCCCGATTCCGACGCCTCCAAAAATAGCCGCCAACAATTCATTATTGGTGGCAGGCTGCAGATCCCTTGTTAAAAACACCACAAGCGGCAAAAAGATAGAACCCGCCAAAGTCTTCAGACCAAACTTTCCTCCAAGGATCACTACACCAGCGATAAATAAAGGAATGTTAAAAATCCACTGCACATAGGCAGCCTCAAAACCAAATGGCTGTAAAATCGTACTGATCCCGCTTACTCCGCCTGCCGCAATCCGGTTCGGAAGCAAGAATACGTTAAAACACACACCCGTAATAGCTGCCCCTATAAGAATATAGATATAATCACGAAAAATCTGTAATCCCTTGTTTGGCATTCCATTCATATAAATCCTCCGTTCTTTCAATTGCTTCGATAGCATTTTAATCCTTCCCGTGAAAGAAGTAAATAACACCCGAATACCGTATTAATATGCTAAAGCAGCAGCGGATCAAATGAAAAGAAGCAGGATTCTTCTAAATGCTGTCGTCCCACAATCAAAAAGCCTCCGGCTAATTTTTGAATTGGTTATATTTTCCTATTTTCATTTTCGGTGCAGCAGGCTGGTCTATTTATTCATCAAAAAAACACACCCGACTAACAGGTGTGTTTTTTCCTAAGAAAGCTTGGAGCGTAAATACGCATCTATAAATACGTCAATGTCTCCGTCCATGACCGCTTGAACGTTACCCATCTCTGTATTCGTACGATGGTCTTTTACAAGCGAATACGGATGGAAGACGTAAGAACGGATTTGGCTTCCCCAGCCGATTTCTTTTTGTTCACCGCGAATTTCGTCAAGTTCCGCCTGCTGTTCTTCAATTCTTCGCTGATAGAGCTTAGACTTTAGCATTTTCATTGCTCTGTCACGGTTTTTGATTTGTGAACGCTCAGTTTGACATGTGACAACCACATTCGTCGGCAAGTGAGTAATCCGAACGGCGGAATCCGTCGTATTGACGTGCTGGCCTCCGGCTCCGCTTGCACGATACGTATCGACTTTAATATCTTCCGTGCGGATATCAATATCAATTTCTTCGTTGAATTCCGGCATCACGTCACACGAAACAAAGGATGTGTGGCGGCGGCCGGATGAATCAAACGGAGAAATACGCACAAGACGGTGCACGCCTTTTTCCGCTTTTATATATCCATAAGCATTGTGCCCTTTAATCAGCAGCGTGACTGACTTAATTCCGGCTTCATCACCAGGGAGATAATCAAGGGTTTCAACTTTAAAACCTCTTCGCTCAGCCCATCTTGTGTACATTCGCAGAAGCATAGAACCCCAATCCTGGGACTCTGTACCGCCGGCACCCGGATGAAGTTCCAAGATGGCGTTATTTTTGTCGTACGGTTCGCTGAGAAGAAGCTGAAGTTCAAACTCATTGAATTCCTTGGCCAAAGTCTTTAATTCCTTCACCAGCTCAAGCTGAAGCTCTTCATCTGGCTCTTCCTTCAGAAGATCGTGAGTCATTTGAAGCTCTTCATGCGATTCACTCAATTTTTTATAAGAATTGACATAATCCTTCAATCCGTTTGCTTCATTAATAACCGTCTGAGCTTTTTGTTGGTCGTTCCAAAATTCCGGATCAGCCATTTGCTCATCTAGCTCAGCGATTCGAGTTTCCTTTGTTTCGAGGTCAAAGAGACCCCCTAAAGTCAGCTAAACGAGAAGCCATATTTTCAAGTTCTGCCCTGATTTCAGATAATTCCATTTCATTCACCTCATTAAAAGATCCGAGGGCGCCGGATGTGCCTCCGGCGCGCCCCGGTCATTACGCTCACGCGCGAACCTATTCAGTCCGTCCGCAGCAATTTTTATATTTTTTCCCGCTTCCGCAATGGCATGGCGCATTCCGGCCGATATCCACTACTTTACGAACAGGCGCTTTTTTTGCCTGTTTGGATTCGTCGCCGTCTTGCGGCTGGTGAGCCGTTGTTTGGCCTTGTACAACCTCTTCACGTTCAAGGTTGCTTTCAATTTCAGCTTTCATCACAAACTTCGCGACTTCATCTTCGATAGACGCGATCATATGCTCAAACATCGTAAAGCCTTCCATTTGATACTCACGAAGCGGGTTAGTCTGCGCATATGCCCGCAAATGAATACCTTGGCGAAGCTGATCCATAGCGTCAATATGATCCATCCATTTTGAATCAACCGCGCGAAGCACGATTACTTTTTCAAATTCACGCATTTGCTCAGCGCCGAAATTCTCTTCTTTTTCATTATATTTTGTCAGAATCCGATCCATAATCAGCTCATGCATCTCATCTGGCTCTTTTCCGAAAATGTCGCTCTTCTCAAGCGCGCCCTCATCAAGATAAGTGGTGTTCACCAGTTCAACAAGCCCGTCCAGCTTCCATTCCTCCGGAAGCTCTTCTTTTGGTGTGTAAGCGGCGATAGCCCGTTCAAGAGACGATTTAATCATATTCTCGACGATGTCGCGCAAGTTTTCTGAGTCAATCACTTCGAAGCGCTGCTTATAAATAACTTCACGCTGCTGGCGAAGAACATCATCGTATTGCAGGAGCTGTTTACGTGAATCAAAGTTATTTCCTTCGACACGTTTTTGTGATGATTCCACTGCGCGCGACACCATTTTGCTCTGAATCGGAGTGGAGTCGTCCATTCCGAATCGGTCAAGCATCGCCATCGTGCGTTCGGCACCGAACCTGCGCATTAATTCATCTTCCATAGAAAGATAAAATTGTGTAATACCAGGATCTCCCTGACGGCCTGAACGTCCTCGCAGCTGGTTATCAATCCGGCGCGATTCATGGCGTTCCGTACCGACGACAGCAAGTCCGCCAAGTTCCTTCACACCTTCGCCAAGTTTAATATCCGTACCGCGCCCCGCCATATTGGTGGCAATAGTGACAGCGCCTTTTTGTCCGGCTTCTTCAATAATTTGAGCTTCCCGTTCATGGTTTTTCGCGTTTAAGACTTGATGCGGAATGCCTTTGTTTTTCAAAAGCTTCGAAATTAATTCAGATGTTTCAACAGCAACAGTTCCGACCAGAACGGGCTGTCCGGTCATATAACGCTGGGCAACATCTTCTGCAACGGCCTTAAACTTTCCTTCCATTGAACGGTAAATTAAATCAGGACGGTCATCACGAACAACCGGCTGGTTTGTCGGAATCGTCACAACCTGCATATTGTATATGTTGCGGAATTCCTCTTCCTCTGTTTTTGCAGTACCGGTCATACCGGCAAGCTTTGCATACATCCGGAAGTAATTTTGGAATGTGATCGTAGCTAAGGTCATGCTTTCATTTTGGATCTCAAGCCCTTCCTTCGCTTCGATGGCCTGGTGAAGACCTTCACTATAACGGCGGCCTTTCATGAGACGGCCCGTAAAGGAATCGACGATCACAACCTGTCCGTCCTCTACCACATAGTCAACGTCCTTCTGCATGGCGGCATGCGCTTTTAAGGCTTGGTTGATATGATGGTTAAGCGCGACGTTTTTGACATCAAACAAGTTGTCAATGCCAAATGCTTTCTCGGCTTTGGTCATTCCTTCTTCAGTCAGCTGTACGCCTTTTGTTTTCACATCGTAGGTGTAATCCTTCTCAGCCTTCAGCGTACGGACAAAAGCATTAGCCTGCACATACAGCTTGGTTGATTTTGCAGCTTGTCCGGAAATAATAAGCGGTGTTCTGGCTTCATCGACAAGAATGGAATCGACCTCGTCAATTACGGCAAAGTGAAGCGGCCGCTGCACCATCTGTTCTTTGTAAAGCACCATGTTATCTCTTAAATAATCGAAACCGAGTTCATTATTTGTAGAGTACGTGATGTCAGCCGCATATGCTTCACGTTTTTCTTCTTTCGTCATGGAATTTAAATTCAAGCCGACGGACAAACCGAGAAATTCATAAATTTTTCCCATCTGCTCAGCGTCACGGCTTGCCAAGTATTCATTGACCGTCACGATGTGTACGCCTTTTCCTGATAACGCGTTTAAATAAACAGGCAGCGTGGAAGTTAATGTTTTCCCTTCCCCTGTTTTCATTTCCGCAATATTCCCGTCATGAAGAGCGACGCCCCCCATAAGCTGAACCTTAAACGGGAACATACCGGTTACGCGGCGGGAAGCTTCCCGTACGACCGCGAACGCTTCAACCAGAAGATCGTCCGGCGTCTCTCCTTTTTCAAGGCGCTCCTTAAATTCAATGGTTTTATGTTTCAATGCATCATCAGAAAGATTTTCATAATTTCCTCTGATCGCATCAATTTCATTCGCTTTTTTTTCGTATCTATTCAGCGTACGTTTTGTCGGATCAAACACTTTATTTAAAATTCCAAGCATCTATAACGCTCCTCTATCTTCACATGTCTTTTTCAGTGCATGTTTTAAATGATTTACTGGTCCATGTATACCTCTCATTATCATATCATACCTTCTGTTATTTCCAAAGAATTTGCAATTAATAATGAAGAAAAAAACCCTCCGCGAAAATCACGGAAGGCTGGTCTGCTTATTATTCGTTTGGTTCAATCAAGCCATATTTCCCATCATTTCTCCGGTATACTACGTTTGTCAGATTTGTTTCTGCATTCGTGAAAACAAAGAAACTATGGCCGAGCATGTTCATTTGTAAAATGGCTTCCTCACTGTCCATCGGTTTTAAATTAAACCGTTTTTGACGGACAATTTCCGGGCTGTCCTCGTCTATTTCATCCTGAACCGCAACGTCTGTTTCAGACGCGCTGCCGTTCGTGAATAAATGTTTTGGTGATCCTTGCTCGCGGAATTTGCGATTCACCTTTGTTTTATGCTTTCTTATTTGACGTTCCAGCTTGTTCGTTGCGAGATCAATTGCATTGTACATATCCTCGTTATGCACCTCAGACCGAAGCGCCAGATCAGTCATTGGAATGGTAACCTCAACCTTAGATTCTTTATCATTATAGAACTTCAAGTTGACGTTTACATCGGCATTCACGCTGTGTTCAAAATAACGCTCCAGCTTGCCGATCTTCTTCTCAACATGATCCTTTAACGCGGGTGTAACCTCAATATTTTCTCCTCTGATGTTATAGTTCATCAAAGAACGCCTCCCTTTTATATAAGGATATGTATCTATTTCTCTTTTACCCTTTACAATTCCTGCTGAAACGTAAATCTTGTGTGAAGATTCAGTGAACTTTGTCGAATTATAGGCGATTTGCCCGAATAGCAGCTGATCTGAGGTATATGTATATGCGGTTTAAAAGAGAAAAAGAACTGTCCTCATATCATCTAATTCATAATAAAGGGCTCCATGCATTGATGGATGGTAAGCATCCATTTTCTATAATGTATAAGAAAATGTTCTTTTAAATAAGTACAAAATTCCCGAGATGGGAAGGTGAAAGAAACCAAGTGATCAAAATCAGCGAAAACCTCGTCAAAAGCTCGAATGCATATTTCGGCGCACTTCGTCTTCAATATGCGGAGAAGAAGAGAATGCGTTGAGTCCAAATAGAAAAAAGCTTGGATCAGATCATGATAAATCCGATCCCCTTCTGTTTTCGCCAAATTTTGGTCAGCCTCAATCAAATAACAAAGTCCCTCATCAATTGTAAAAAGAAGATGGTAATAGGCTGATAAAAGCGTATAATCTTCAATTCTGTTCAAGGCACTCACCTATTTACGCTTGTCATAATAACGCCCGTCAACCGTGATGTTGTTATACGGATTTAAATACGTTGTATGTACGGCACGCTTTTTTTTCAGCTTATGCAGTTCACTTTTTAAAGACAGCTTAATTCTTTGCATTTCCTGAACAATCTGCTGATCCCACGTTAATACAAGTTTGATCTGATTTTTTTCTTCATCTGAAAGAGGAAGCGATATCTGTTTGATTAAACCTTCTCGTTTCGAAAGAAAATCTTCGATTTCTTTAACGAGTTCGTCACTTTCAGACGTCCCTTGTATATGTGTCAGCATGTTCTTCGTTTCACTGTATAACAGCTCCGTTTTCCTCATACAATTCCGCCTGATCCGTGCCGGTCTTTGCGCTCGATTTGAATCGCCTGTTTCCACGCATCACGAAAATCAGTAATGTAACCCTCAATTTCAGCCAAAATATCCTTATCACTTTGTATATTCGCTTCTACCAATTTACGGTGAATATATTCATACATCGCTCCCATTGAACCGGAAAGCTCAATGTCACGGTTAAGAGTAATATTTAATTCCTGAATAATGTTTTGTGCTTTGATGAGATTTACATTTTTGCTTTCCATATCACCCAAATGAATAGCCTGATTTGCAAGTTTTATAAATTTCAAACAGCCATTATACAACATAAGCGTCAATTCACCTGGAGTTGCGGTATTAATAGAATTTTGCTGATAAGCTGTATAAGGATTTTGGATTGCCATTTTTTACCCTCCGAATTACATAGATTGTGAAAGAAATTGCGTTAAATAGGTTGATTGCTCATTCATTTTTTGAATCGCCGTCTCCATTGCAGTGAATTTTGTATAATAGCGGTTTTCGATATTTGCGAGACGGTCCTTCAAACTTGTGATATCGGTACTGACCGTATTAAGACTTTTGCCGATTGAGAAGTTATTGTTAGTCATCGTTGAATTTCCGGCTTTGTTTTCTATGCTTTTGACTGTATTTTTTAATGAGTCATTCAAACGGTTAATAATCCCTTTTTCACCATAACTGCTGCTGCTCGAACCGCCCGCAAACAAATTAACCACACTTTGAGGATCTTCTTCTATTTTTGCTTTCAGCTTTTCTTCATTTATCTCTAAGTGTCCTCGTTTTAAATAAGTACTTGAAGTAGTAATGCCGAATTCGGTTAATTGATAGGATTTACCATCTACAGTGACGTTTGAATAGAAGTCAGTCCTCATTTGGTTTGTTCCGCCGCTTAAAATACTGTCATTTCTTAAAAGGCCGCTTTTTGCTTTTTCTTCCCACAGCTCAACCTCTTTATCTGACATCGCCTCTTTTTGATCAGATGTTAAAGGAGTATAATCTCTGTATTTTGTCTGTTGCAGCTTTTCATTGATGCCGTCAATTAATTCATTATATTTAGTAACGAAATCCTTAATTTTATTATAAATACCGTCTACATCTGTAGAAACGGAAGTTGTAATGGGACCGGTTTTTTCCGTTGTGCCCTTTAGTGTGTAAGTTACACCGTTTACAGCAAAGGTATTAGAGGTTTTTTCCATTGTAAAACCGTTGATTTTCACTTCTGCATTTTGCCCTTTTTGATCAGCAGTAAGTTTATTTTCAGCATCAAGTGTAAATCCGAGCTGATTGGACATAAAGCCCGCAGTCGTATCATCTGCTGCCTGAATACTGCCCCCTGCTCCGGTCGCTTTTGATGAGAAAGCAATGGTTTCAACATATTCAGAACCGTTATAAATTTTGTCTTTAAAAGCAGAAACCCCTAAATTTGATTTGTTAATCTTAGCAATCACCTTATCAATTGTGTCTGTACTGCTAATGCTGATATCTACAGTTTTTGCTTCAGTTTCACCTGGCGCGGTGACATTAAATGATAAACTGTAATCACCAGCCGTGTAACTTGTATAATTGGAAGATTTATATGTGGAAGAAGTCGCAAGTTTAGCTACTTCAACTGATGTTGATGTATTTTGAGCGCTGCTGGCCGCAGTAGCTGTCACAACTGCTTCATTTGAACTTGTAACTGTTTTACTATTATATACACTTGGATAAGTTAACGTATTTTGCGAAATATAATTTTGTAATTCACTTATTTTTGTATTGACTTCCCGATAGCTGTCACGCTGCCATTCAAGAAGCTGCTTTTTTTGTGTCAGTTTATCTAGCGGTACACGCTCTGTTTTCATTAAATTGCTGACGATTTCATCAACATCCATACCTGAAGCCAAACCTGTTATTCTTGTTACCATACCCAAACAACTCCTACCTTACATTGATTTATCAACTAGTAATCCTATAAACTCAGCCATAGCCGCATAAAAATCAAGCCATTGTTTTGGCGGGATTTCACGGATAACCGCTTCTGTTTTGCTGTCAACGACCTTCACATAATATTCATCTAACTTTTCATGAAGCTCGAACTTAAGATGAACTTGGGACGGCTCCAAAAGCTTGTTGGCTTTCTGTATCGTTTGTTCAACTTGTGAAGACACCCCTTGCTCCGAAGCTGCTCCGTTTATTACCGCCTCTTCATCTCGACCATTTACCATACGAGTATGATAAGCATCCCAAATAGATTCAAATGATGTAAAACGTTCAATATTCAATTTTAACCATCCCCCATTTGATGATCTACCGTTTATATCGACTAAGTTCAGTTAAATTACATGTTTTTTTGGAAAAAAACTCATGTTGATTCATAGTAAAATGATGAGTAAAAGAGTAAATAGTTCTACTCATTTTATGAAAAATTTCATTTTAACATAAGGATCGGTTTCAGAATAAAAATCATCTTAAATTGAAGACGCTGACGAAGAAGATTAATGAAAGGGGATATTTATTTCTACAAAGAAAAAGACCTTAGCAAAGCTAAGGTCTTTTTGAACGTGCTGTTATTGTAACAATTGAAGAACTGATTGCGGCTGTTGGTTCGCTTGAGCAAGCATAGCTTGAGAAGCTTGAGAAAGAATGTTGTTCTTAGTGAACTCGCTCATTTCTTTAGCCATGTCTACGTCACGGATACGAGACTCAGCAGCTGTTAAGTTTTCAGAAGAAGCACCAAGGTTATTGATTGTGTGCTCTAGACGGTTTTGAACCGCACCAAGTTTTGAACGTTGAGTTGAAACTTGTTTAGTAGCTGCGTCAATAGCAGAAAGTTGGTTCTCAAAAGAGAATTTTGCTTTGTCTTCGTCTGATAGATCAGTTCCATCTGCTGCTTTTCCAGTTAGTTTTGTAACGTCTAAGTCAGCAATTTTAAATCCTGCTACTGCGTTCCCACCAGCGTCTTTTGTATCTGCTGTTCCAAGAGATTTAACAGACATGTCCTCGATGTTTACTGTAAGAGTTTGTTGGTCGTTTGCGCCAATTTGGAATTGAAGCTGATTTCCGCTTGCAGAACTGAAATCACCATTAAGTAGGTTCTTGCCGTTAAATTGAGTACGGTCAGAGATACCTTTACTTGCTCCGTCAACGCCACCGATTTCTTCTAGTAAAGAACCGATCTCATCTTGAATTGCTCCAAGATCAGTAGTATCTTGAGTACCTGTGTTGTTAGCTTGAACAGCTAGTTCACGCACACGTTGAAGGATAGAGTGAGTTTCAGTTAATGCACCCTCTGCTGTTTGGATAAGAGAGATTCCGTCTTGAGAGTTTTTAGAAGCCATGTCCAGACCTCTGATTTGTCCTCTCATTTTTTCAGAAATCGCAAGACCAGCAGCGTCATCTCCAGCACGGTTGATGCGAAGACCTGAAGAAAGTTTCTCCATGTTTTTTTGTGAAGCATTGCTGTTTGCTGAAAGCTGGCGGTACGTGTTTAATGCCGCAATATTGTGATTAATTCTCATTTTATTGTTCCTCCCTGAATATGTTTTATAGCACGTCCTTGTGCTTATATTATGTAACGGCTGAAGCCCAATGTTCTTCCTGCCGGTTACATATTTAATATCGGACTGTACTTAAATTTATTAATACAAAAAAGAAAAAAATCCTCACTTTTTTTGTGAGGATAGCGCAGACAATAGATTGTTGGAAAAAGAAGCTGCCCGATTATTTTCTTCTTGGATCGTCAAATAGATTTCTTTTCTGTGAATATCAATATGCTTTGGAGCATCGATGCCCAATTTCACCTGATCTCCTTCAACAGCAATAATTTTCACTTCAATATCATCGCCGATTTGAATCGCTTCATTGATTTTCCGGGATAAAACTAACATGATTCTCCTCCGATCGGATGCTTTGTCGTGTATGAGGAGTTGTGTAATACTACTTGCTTTGCCAGCATATTTTTACGATTCACAATAATTGGAGCTAGCAAATTCGCTGTTGATTTCTCAAAAGGCTCTTCCATTGTTAAAATTGTCATGACTTCAACATCTTCAATATTTTCTATCTCCAAAAGCTCTGCTGCGGATTCACTAAGATCAAATTCGTAACCTTTAAAAAAGACGAACGGACTTACGACAATAAACGCAAGGTTCTCTGTTACGACTGACTGCAAGACAACGAACGGAGAGTCTTCTGAAAGCGGCAAAATGACAAACTGTTTTTCTTCTGAAAATCCAGGGAGCCCGCTTTCAAAAACAATCATTTGTTCTTCTTTAACGTTCGTTTGGCCATGGTATTTTGTTTTAATGAACATTGTTCACGATCCTTTTCATTTTTACTTTTCAACCTTACGCTTTTTTAGGATATACTACATCTATTTTTAAATCAGGATATTGCAGCATGTCAACCTTAACGTTTCCGGGCGTATAATCAATGATTGGTTTACGCGGCGCTGCCTGAATAACCGGTTTATGCGGCGTTACGTTTATATGAAGCTCCGATGGGGTGTAATCGACTTTTACTCTTGAAAGAGATGGAGTGAAATTTTTTCCCAATTCAATAGGATGATGGGCAGCGTTTCTTTTCGCCTGGGAAGCAATCGGGTTTCCTCCATTTTCAATCCTCATGAGCTCGTCTCCTTCATCTGCGGCTCTTGCTATTCCATCAAGTACATCTTGACGGCCTTTTTGTGCAGCTTCTTCTATCCTTTTAAATATATGTTTCCTGTCTAAGTCTTCCCAAGCTTTTGTTTGATCTATCGTAAGTTTTGAAGGTGTTACTGACATATCCAGTTCAGCCTCGGGCTGTTCGATTTTTAAATCCGCTTCAGGCTGCTCCATTTTTACGCTTGCCGGAATTGTTGTCAAACTAATTTTGGCAGGAATACTTTGCATGGCTAACATCGGTATCTCCATCATAATGCCTCCTAAATTGTAAAAAAAGCGGACTCATTAAGAGCCGCTTACTTTAAAAAATCAATCAATGTAGGCTGAACGATTTTCGCATTTACAGCCAGTGCTGCTCTGTGAACACTTGCCTGAGCAATAAAATCGGTTATCACTTTTTCAAGTTCTACGTCTTCATTATCAGATAATACTTTTGTAGCCGTCTCTTCCTGTGTCTCTAAGCGTGTATTGATTAATTCTAATCGGTTATATCGCGCACCAATATCAGAACGTTCGGCACTCATGCCGTCAGTAAACTGATCAATGTCTGATAAAGTTGATTTCAGATCGTCTACCGATCCTGAATTTAATGCATTTTCAAGCGATTCAAGCATTTCAAATACATTTTGACCGCTTGCTGATGTACCTCCGAAGGCCGATTTCGGATCTGAGTTCACCTTTAAAGTCATATTACTTGAAATATTGACATTGACATCATCTGCGTCAGGTATGGTATAGGTTCCATCACCATTATCCACTACCGGAGGGCTATCTGAATTAGTCCCATTAAATATATAGCGTCCATTTACCTGTGTATTGGCTATATTAAGAAGCTGTTCTTTTAGTTGATTAACTTCAACGCCTATAGATTTTAATTCAGCCTCGCCATTTTGGCCATTTTTAGCTTTAACGACCAGATCCCTTACTTTTGACAATACGTCAATACCTTCAGTAATGTTCGTTTCTGTATTTTCGAGCCAAGTGAAGGCTTGTGAAGCATTGCTTTGGTATTGTTTAACCTGGGATAACTGCGTATTATATTTTAAACTCTTCATAGCAACAATCGGATCATCAGAAGCCTTAGAGATTTTTTTACCTGATGAAACTTGAGATTGAAGTTTATCAAGCTTAGCGTAGCTTGAACCAATATAGCGCAAGGAGTTTTGCTGAATCATACCTTGTGTTACTCTCATTTACCCGTCACCTATCTTCCGCCGGCACCCATGCCGTTTATCACTTTATCAAGCATTTCATCTTGTAATGTAACCATTCGCGCGGCAGCATTGTATGCATGCTGAAATTGAATCATGTTGGTCATTTCTTCGTCTAATGAGACTGCACTCATTTGCTGGCGGTTTAAATCAGCAGCATTCAGCTGTGTTTCTGTGTTAGCCGCTAAACGGTTCGCCTCTTGTGTTTTGATGCCTAATTCGCCTATTAAACTTGCATAGTAATCTAAAACCGTGGTTTTTTTTCCGCTAATTGTTATATTACCGGTTAAAACACTTGCTAGTTTTGTGGCATTTGAATTATCGTTAGCTTCGCCGCTTAATGAAAAAGCAATGTTTTGGCCTTTTGAATTTTTAATGCTGTCAGTCACTTTAATCTTAGCGGCTGCTCCTTTTGCAGGATTAGCTTCCCCGCTGCTAAAGTCAAAGAAATCGCCGCCTTGTTCACCGCTGGCGGTTAAGCCATTTCTGTGCACCTCATTAAAAGCTTTAGCAAATTCAAGCGCCATGTTATCAAGATCAGAAAGCATTTCTGGATAAATGCCTTTTTCTTCTCCATCTGCTGTCACATACCCGTATGATTGGATAAAACCTAACAAAGAGCCGTTGCTGCTGAATGAATCTGCCTGTATCTCGGAATCCCCGATAGACACACTTTTTGCCAGACCGGTTTCTTCATCATAATTTACTTTTAACTCTGTGGCCTTGTAATCTTTCCCGTCCAAAACAGTTCCAAGAGACTGTTTGTTCTTATCAAGGATTTCGATTGATACAGTACCTTCAGATGAGGCAAGTGCATTTCCACCTGATTTATTGTAGCTGACCTTTATATCAACTAAAGATGACAATTTATCAAGAAGCACATCTCTTTGATCATACAAGCCGTTTGGAAGATTTCCCGATGGTTCGACCTGTGCAATCTGCTGATTTAAACTGTTTAATTGAGACAGCAGGGAGTTAACATCTAAGACACTGCTATCAAGTTCAGTTTTTAAATTTGACTGAACATTTGTAAGTGACTCAGAAATATGATTAAATGCACCAGCAACATCCTGTCCTTTTTGAGAAACAACAGAACGTGCGCTGTCTTCATTTGAATTGTTTGTTAATTCCTGTAATGACTTCCAAAAAGAATTAAGCACACTGCTTAAACCGCTGTCATCGGTTTCATTCATTACACCTTCCATTTGCCCGAGAGCGTTAGCCCTAGTATCATAATATCCCGAGTTGTTATTCTGTAACCGATATTGATAGTCAAGAAAGCTGTCTCTTATCCTTTCAACTGACTTCGCTTCTACACCGGTTCCTATTTGTCCCGCTACTTTTTCCGCGTTTTTTGAAACAGCAGGAAACGAGCTTGTTGCCTCTAATGAGACCCTTTGTCTTGTGTAGCCATCTGTATTTGCGTTGGCAACATTATTAGCAGTGGTGCTTAAAGCAGCCTGCTGAGCACTTAGCGCCCGCCTTGCTGTTTCAAGGCCCATAAAGGTCGATGACATGTTCAAATCCTCCGTTCTAAGCTTGTGAATCAAATAACTTTAATCGGCTTCCCGCCGGATGGTTTGCTTGAACTGATTGTCCGTAATTAATGTTATTCTCCTGGGGAACAAGCATATCAAACGTAAGGGAGATAAATTGCAATGCCTGTTTCGTAAGCTGTTTATTCAGCTCATTTATTTCCTTTAAGCCGTTAAGCTGTTCAGAAAGCGATTGAAATAACTGTTCAAGCTCGTTTTTTTCCTTACCGGAAGCCTTTTTTATGCATGCTGTAACTGTATTGTTTTTACCAAAACCCAGAAATTCAGAAGTTGCTTTCATCCGTTCTTCTTCTACTTGTCCAATTGCTTGTATATATTTTTGCTCTTTTGTCAAAATGTTAGAAAGCTCTTTTGTTTTGCCGGCCTTTAGCGCTTCGGTTTTCTCTTCAGAAAGCGTGAGCAAATGTTCATGCAGAACGCAAAGTCGCTTTAATTGTTCAATAATTGGCTTTGCTGACATCGGCTTTCTCCTTTTTTATTGCTTTTTATAAAAATTCACCATGTTTTCCGCAATGCTGTTTCCGTCCACTTTATAGGACCCGTTTTCAATCTCAGCTTTAAGCTGTGCTATTTTTTCCTGACGAGACTTAATGTCTGATGCATTTTGGAGTTCTTTTGCCTGTGAAGAAATTTCAACTTTATCTTTAGGCTGTGCAGATGTTTTTTGCACGGCTTGTTTATCGTAATTTTTTTGATATGGATTAACGGATTGTGTTCCAAATTGATTGATTTTCATAGGATTCCTCTCGCTTTCCGTTGCAGTCTTTAAACAATCTAACCCTTTTATCGACTGCGTTTTCAGTTAGTTTAGGGAATCAGCTGTTTTTGGTATTATAGGCATAGTATGTGTCTTTAGAACCATTTCCACCCTTTGATTTCGAAGCGATCTCTTGGTTCAAACGGTCCATTTGCCCCTCAATATCTGACTGGCAAGCCTTGCAGAATTTGCCTTCCCGTATTGATGTACCGCACCTTTCACAAGGATATGCCAAATTCGGAAGATGAGTGATTTGAATTCTTTTTTGTCTGATGAATTTTAAAATCAGCTCTTCTTCCACACCTGTTTTTTCGGTAATGCGGTTAAGTGTGGATTGTCGGTTTTCTTGTTTTCTTAAAAATTTATATACAGTTTCAAATGCTTTTTCTTCTTCCTTAATACACGCCTGACATACAGTTTGCAGCTTTGTTTTTAAAAATAAAGCATTGCACTTTGGACAATTCGCCAGTTCACCCATCGTTTTAACTCCTATTCTTTAATATGCCTGTTATATTTCTAAAAATTATATCGGCACAAATACAGAATGATTTAGCTTCTGATTAAAGTAAAAGAGGACACAGAGCCTGCTTTTCCTTTTTCTAATAAACAGCGGGCTGCATGGTGTAAGGTAGCGCCAGTGGTATAAAGATCATCGATTAATATGACATCCATATCTCCAACGGAATTGATTTCAGTATCAAAAACACGTTTGAAAAGGAGTCGTTCCGCTTTGTTTTTCTTGGATTGTTTTTCATTATCCAGACGGGTTAGGGAATGAATGATGGGCCGGCCTAAACATTTCGCCAGAAGCTCCGACTGGTTAAACCCGCGCTCTGCTTTCCGTTCCTCACTCAGCGGGATTGGAATGAGCACATAGCTTTTTTCAGGATAGATAGTTGAAAATTCCGATACAAAATCAGTCTTAAAAACATGCAAAAGCTCTGCGTCTCCTCTGAATTTAAAACGGGCCAGCGATTCTTTCATCATCTCATTATATAAATAAACAGAACGGTTTCGGCTTAAAAGGAAGCCTCTATCAATCCTTGATTCCCATTCGGTGCAATCGGGGCATTTTTCATTTGTGTTTTGAGGTCTGCCGCATGAAGGGCAAACCGTTCCTGCGATCCTTTGTAATTGTCTTTTGCACGGATGACAGACCTTTTCGTCCGGCTCTAATAAAAATAAAGATCTCCACGTAAGAGATTGAGAAAACTGCGAATCACACAATAAGCAGTTCAGCTTTTTTGCTCCTCCCTTTTTTTCGTCACACAATTATCGCCTGGGCCGGCTGACACGATAGCAGCCGATTCAGCCAATATAACAAGCATCGCCGTATTTTTCTGTTTATCAACAAGTTCGGCTTTGTTATACGCAATCTTTTTTTTATCTGTAACATAGCTTGGTTTCACTTGGTTTAAAGAAAGCGCCAGTACATCATTCTTGCATACTGGGCATGTGCATTTCATATGAAGCTGATCAATATAACGGTCAAGAAGCTCTTTCATCACGATTTCTTTTGAATTGACAAGCATTTTTACAGCTCCTCGTTGAATGTTTGAGTATACTGTAACATGTTTTTACAAATTAACTAGTCTATTAATTCGTTTTTTCTTGCCAATTTATTCATTTCGTTTATATGATTTCTGGCATCTATCATACTCTTTGTTTTTCCAAAGTGAAAATATATGACGTCACCCTGAGCATATTTTTTATGCCGCCCTGTCCTTCCGGCGATTTGGACGAGTGCACTCTCAGTAAATATAGGCGATTCAGCTCCCAATACGCCAGTCTGCACCATTGGAACAGTAACTCCTCTTTCTAATATGGTCGTTGTGATTAATACATCAAGCCGGCCGTCCCTGAATTGCTGCACTTTCTCTTTTCGGTTCTTATCTTCCGCATGCACACCCGCTGTCCGATATCTCATGCCGGCGAAACAGGCAGTAACCTTCTCTAAAACGGAAACAGACGGCACAAATAAAAAAACAGGTCTGCCTTCTTTCACATGCTGTTCTACCCATATTTTCACCTGTTTCGGAATTTTGCTTCCGGCTAATTTTTTTTGCCAGTTTCCGCACCAGCAAAAACGTGGTTCAGGCAATGGTTTCCGATGGTGTCTTGCGGGTATGCGAACCGATTTTAACTTCCCTATATGTGCTTTCTTTTTTAATTCTTTGGAAGGTGTTGCACTTAAATAAATGAGGGTGCTGTTTTTCTTTCTTGCTTTTTGAACAGCAAACTGGAGAGTTTGATCAGCAGAATAAGGAAAAGCATCAACTTCATCTATGATGATGACGTCAAATGCTTCTTTGTAACGTAATAGCTGATGTGTCGTTGAAATCATCAGCGGGGACAAGCTCCCTTTATCTTCACTCCCTCCGTAAAGGGCTGAGACCTTTGTGGTCTGAAAGGCGGTTTTCAGCCTTGGAGTAAGCTCTAGTACGACATCGGTGCGCGGTGTTGCAATACATACGCGAAATCCCTGATTTAACGCAAACTCAATGCCCGGGAATAATATTTCGGTTTTACCTGCGCCGCAAACAGCCCAAATAAGAAGCTCTTCCCTTTTAGTTATCGCGTCAATTAAAATATCCGCGGCTTTTTGCTGTCCAAGAGAGAGTTTACCTTCCCAAGTAAGCTTTATAGGCTGCCAGCTTGCTTCCACCTCCTTTATCCATGAATATAAGAAAATGTTCTCGCTTACTCTTCCCATCATGACACACGAACGGCAATACATTTGATTTTTTTCATCTGAGCATGACCAGTAGGAGGAAAAATACCGCTTATCATTTTGGCCGCACCTGTTACACAAATAACCCTTTTTATTTTTGATGATTGATTTTTCAGCGGAAATAAGACCATGCTCAATATGCCAGTTGATAAGTTCCTCAGAGAATGGGATTTCAGTTCTAAGCAAGTGGCGCTGATGAAGGAACTGCTGCAGATCAGCAGAGAATAAAGGTTTCTTTTTCAACTCAGTCTGCATAACGCACTGCCTCCTTGGGAAAAAGTATGCCTGACCGAAAATTCTCTGTCCAATCTAAAAAAACAGAATATAAAAAAACCTCCGCCTCTAAAACGGAGATTTCTGATTACATAAAACACCAGCCGATACCGATCGCGCCTTCGCCCAGATGCGTGCCGATAACCGCGCCAAAGTAACTGTTATAAAAATCGACGTGCGGATACTTTGCAGAAAGCTCTTTAATGATTTCATCAGCTTCTTCTTCCCTGTTGGCATGGATTACGGCCGCCTTCATCGGCAATCCTTTGCTTGCGTCTTCTTCCAAAAGCTCATATATCCGCAAAATCGCTTTTTTACGTGTTCGGATCTTTTCAAAAGGAACAATTAGCTTATTGTCAAAATGCAAAATAGGCTTTACCTTTAGAAGGCCCCCAATAAAAGCCTGTGCGCTGCTTAAACGCCCGCCTCTCTGAAGATGGGCTAAATCATCGACCATAAAATACGCCCGCTGTGTTTTTTTCATTTCATCCAGCTCTTTTATAATGTCTTCAGGAGCGTACCCGCTTTTAATCAACTGCGCTGCTTTAATTGCAAAAAAGCCTTGGACAAGACAGCTTATCTCAGAGTCAAACGGATAAACTTCAATATTATCCACCATTGCATTAGCAGAGGCCGCACTGTTGTATGTGCCGCTTATCCCGCTTGAAAGATGAATGCTAATAACGGCATCGTACGTTTTTCCAAGCTCTTCATACAAAGCAAGCAGCTCTCCAAAGGCCGGCTGTGATGTTGTGGGAAGCTCATCATGTTTTTTTACTTCCTTGTAAAAGCTACGCCAATCGATTTCTGTTTCCTCACGATAGGATTCGTTTCCGAATACAACATTAAGAGGAATCATATGTATATGATTCTGCTCTCTTATTTCTTTAGGAATATACGCGGTACTGTCTGTTACCACAGCAATCTTCATGTCTTTGTTACCTGCCTTATAGGTTACTTAATCTTTTTCGTATATAAGAATACAAATATTTTTCATTATAAAAAAGACCTGCCATAAAAGGCAAGTCTCGTTTATTCTATCTCATTTCTACCCAGCCATTTTTAATCGCGACCACAACTGCTTGCGTCCGATCGTTTACGTTCATTTTTTGCAAAATATTGCTGACATGATTTTTGACTGTTTTTTCACTGATAAATAGTGATTCGCCTATACCGCGGTTGCTTTTGCCGTCTGCAAGCATTTGCAGCACTTCACATTCCCGCCTGGTTAGAATATGTAATGGTCTCCGAATTTCCGGATAAACCTCATGCTGAGGATGGGCAGAAACTCCGCTTGTTGCAAGACGTCGAAACTCGTTTACAAGATTGTGAGTGACCTTCGGATGGAGATATGAACCGCCTTCCGCCACCACTTTAACTGCTTCGATTAAAGTATCAGCGTCCATTTCTTTCAGCAGATAACCTCTTGCGCCTGTTTTTAAGGCATGTGTCACATAATTTTCATCATCATGAATAGACAAGATAATTACTTTTGATTCTGGATACAGCTCTACAAGCTGCTTAGTAGCTTCCACACCATTTACATTCGGCATATTAATATCCATAATGACTACATCAGGATGATAGTGCTCAACAATACGAGCTGCCTCATCTCCATCGTCACCTTCTGCTACCACTTCAAAGGTAGGTTCAAAATCTAATATTCGCTTAACACCTTCACGAAATAATTGATGGTCGTCGATAATAACAATATTTACTTTAGTCACAAGCCACGCCTCCTTATGTTATTGTTCTATATAGTCTGCTATTCGGTCAATATGCCTTTTGGCTCTATTTTACAAATTATAGAGTAAGAGATAACGGAACCTTTATCATGATGAATGTCCCAAGACCTATTTTAGAGTCTATTGTAATAGTCCCCTCAAGCAAGTCTACTCTCTCTTTCATCCCAAGCAAACCAAATGATTTATTCTTTTTCTGTTTAGTATCCTTCACATCAAAGCCTTTTCCGTTATCCTTTATCATTAAGATAACAAAATCTTTTGTGACCTCAACTTTGACTGTTATTTCTTCTGATTCTGAATGCTTTAACGCGTTAGTCACTGCTTCCTGTGCGAGCCTGAAGAGCGCGACTTCAAACTGTGGCGCAATTCGCTTGTCTTCCGTATCACCAATGCACTGAAAATGTATTTTGACTTTTCCGTTGTACTCCTCGGTTGTATAAAGATATTTTCTCAGCGTGGGGATCAGACCCAAATCATCTAGAGCCATCGGTCTTAAATCATATATAATCCTTCTGACTTCGTAAAGGGCATTTCGCACATTTTGCCGCAGGTTTTTAATTTCCTGAAAACCGTCTTCAGTTCCCCGGTCGCGAAAGATCCGTTCGATTAATTCGGATCTCATCATCACATTTGCCAGCATCTGCGCGGGACCGTCATGAATTTCTCTGGAAACTCTTTTTCTTTCTTCTTCTTGGGCTTCAATAATCCTCAATCCAAAATCCTGTTTCGCCTGAGCGTCTGCAAGAAGCAACCCGACTTGCCGCAAATCTTGATTCAGATAGTTTAACACCACAGTAATTTGGCTGACTAACGATTCTGACCGTTCAATAATTTCCTGAAGGCCTAACAGCCTGCGTTCTAAATCATCCCTGCGCTCCCGCAGCTGCTTTTCACGCTGCTGAATCATTGTCAGTTCGACTTGAAGTTTATGTGCTTTTTCATAGGCATTGCGGATTTCCTCTTCACTGAATCTATGAAAATTGCGGCTGACTTCTGATAAACGGTTTCTGGCATGGCGGGTATGCACTTCTAGCTTATCACCAAGGTCAATCACTTCATATACCTGCTGTTTGATTTGTTTCAATTCTTCAACCAGCTGCTCATACTGCTGGCGGGACTGTTCCCCGATCTGAAAAACCTCGTCCTTGCTCCCGTCAACGGTCTTTAGCATCTTCATTAGAATAGAGTCCAGCACTTTGGAATCCATCTTTGTTTTATTCATAGATCTCCCTCCGTAACGGTGATGTCATATATTTTTATTATAAATGTAATTGATCTGCAATTTGTGTCGAATTATAATGAAAGAATGCGTATATTCTAGAAAAAAACATTTTTATATATTTTCTTATTCTAATAATAACAAAATACGCACAAAAATTCTAAAGCCTGTTCGAATTTGTAAAAGCAGGTATTTATGCCTGTCAGGAGGGTCAGCAAGCATGCTGCACAGCTATTTAACTGTGAAAGAAGCAGGTGAACACGAAATTGTGATTGAAAAATCACGGTTTATCTGCCATTTAAGCCGTGTTTCTTCTGAAAAAGAGGCACAGGAATTTATTCAGGATATAAAGAAACAGCACTGGAATGCCACCCATAACTGTTCTGCTTATATGATTGGCGAAACCGATCATATCCAAAAAGCGAATGACGACGGAGAGCCAAGCGGCACAGCCGGCGTGCCTATGCTTGAGGTATTGAAAAAACGCGGACTCAAGGATACTTGCGCTGTTGTAACACGGTACTTCGGAGGAATTAAGCTTGGTGCGGGCGGACTGATTCGCGCTTATGGAAAGTCAGTGTCTGAGGGTTTAAATCATATAGGAGTCGTTGAGCGGAAGCTGATGAGGATCATGCATACTTCTGTCGATTACACATGGCTCGGAAAAGTAGAAAATGAATTAAGAGAATCGCCTTATCAGCTAAAAGAAATCCATTATGCGGAACATGTCGAATTTGAGACATACGTAGAAGAGAAAGAGAAACAAGCCTTCTCTGAATGGATTACGGATTTAACAAATGGAAAAGGTGATAATACAGAAGGAGATTTGACGTATCTTGAAAAAGTCGTCAACCATCTAAAGGAGACAGAATAATGGCTGAACGTGTAAGAGTACGGGTACGTAAAAAGAAGAGTAAACGAAAGATAATTTTCAAGAGAATCTTAGTGCTGTTTGTCCTTGCCTTATTAGTTGTTGTCGGGCTGGGCGGATATAAATTATACAAAACCATCAGTGCCGCGGATGATTCGTACGACGCACTCTCACGGGGAGATAAATCAGATCTTCGGAGCGAAGTGGTTGATATGAAGAAAAAACCATTTTCCATCTTATTTATGGGAATTGAAGATTATTCGACAAAAGGCGAAAAAGGCAGATCCGATTCTCTTATCGTCGTCACTCTCGACCCAAAAAAGAAAACGATGAAAATGCTGAGTATTCCCCGGGATACACGGGTTCAGCTGCACGGTGATACGACAGGAAATAAAACGAAGATAAATGCAGCATACAGTAAAGGCGGAAAAGAAGAAACTGTTGAGACTGTTGAAGACTTCTTACAAATACCGATTGATAAATATGTAACAGTAGATTTTGACGGTTTTAAAGACGTAATTAATGAGGTTGGGGGAATTGATGTAGATGTTCCTTTCGATTTCAATGAAAAAAGTGACGTTGATAAGTCTAAAAAGATCTATTTTACTAAAGGCAAAATGCATTTAGACGGCGAGGAAGCACTTGCTTATGCACGTATGAGAAAACAAGATAAGCGCGGAGACTTTGGACGTAATGACAGACAAAAGCAGATCTTGAATGCCATCATCGATCAAATGTCTAAAGCAAGCAACATTGCAAAGATTGATAAAATTGCACAAACAGCGAGCAAAAACGTTGAAACAAATATTCGAATCACTGAAGGTTTAGCATTGCAGCAAATTTACAGCGGATTTTCCAGCAAAAACACAGAAACATTAAAAATCACCGGGTCTGATCTCTATTTAGGGGGCACGACCAGCACCAAAGGAACGTATTACTTTGAACCGGATGCAACCAACCTTGCCAATCTTCAGAAGGAGCTTCAAGATTATTTAGACTATACGCCGGAAAGCAGCAGTTCAACTGCTGACGGCACCGGCACTGATGATTCGGCCAGCTCGACATCCGGGAGTACAGGCACCGATAACTCCAGCGGCTCGACGTCCGGAACGACCGGTACTGATGATTCTACAAGCAGTTCAAGCTCAGACAGCTACAGCAATAGCAGCTCCGGCAGTTCAAGTTCCGATAGTACTACAAATTCAACAACTGGTTCTTCTTATTAAAATCATTCCCGGTCCTCTTTCGGATCGGGAATTTTTAAATCATTTACCTTTACACATTAAAAAAGCTCCGGCCTTTAGAGCCGGAGCTTTTTAATTTCTTTTGACAAGCCGTTTATAGAACTTTGTAAACGGCTTAAATTGTTCATTCACCAACCCTGTTACCTCTGCAATGATCTGCATAAATACAATCAAGGTGAAAATGATCAACAGCGAGAGCCAGATGGTGGCGCTCGTCAGTAATATCGCGCTGATGCTGAAGATAAACCCGATTAGGTATATGATGATAACCGTCATTCGGTGGGACAGCCCAAAGGCCATCAGCCGGTGATGGATATGTGATTTATCTGGCGCCGATATTGGCTGTTTATTTAAGATTCGTCTTATGATGGCAAATGTCGTGTCAAAAATCGGAACGCCTAATATAATAATCGGAATAACAATACTGAATAAGGTTACACTTTTATACAGGCCTAGCAGTGATAAGATTGAAATGACATATCCTAAAAAGAGTGATCCGGTATCTCCCATGAAAATTTTAGCCGGATGAAAGTTATAGAACAAAAATCCTAGTGTACTCGCTATAACGACGAGTGAAAGTGACAGAATCAGGATTTTTCCGCCGGACAGCGCCATAACCGCAATGGTTGACAGTCCGATAACGGATAAACCGGCTGCCAATCCGTCTAGTCCGTCAATAAGGTTCATCGCATTTGTAATGCCGACGATCCAAAATACGGTGAGCGGATATGCCATCCATCCTAATTCGAAACGCTCAGCTAGAAACGGCACTGAGAAAAACTCCATCTTCAGTCCGGTGCTCACAATCATAATTGCTACTATTATTTGAATTAAAAATTTAATTTTTGCGCTTAGTTGGTACTTATCGTCAAGAATGCCTAAAATGACAATCATAAACGCGCCGACGGTGATAGCCGTCATTCTCGTTTCATTGTATATGCCGGCTGCGGCAACACCTGCAATGACACCTATAAAGATTGCCAATCCGCCCATACGGGGCATAATTTTATCATGTACTTTTCGATTGCTGGGCTGGTCAACTGCACCTATTTTGATCGCAAGTTTTTTTACGATAGGGGTTATGATTAAAACCGTTAGCAGAGAGACAAAAAACGCAACAACAATGCGAACCATGCGTTCGTCAAGCATAAAGAAGTCTCCTTTGGTATTGAATGAAGTCTTTATTAATTGAACCGTTCTTTCCATTATACATTCTTACTAGTTATTATAACAAGCTTCATCAAAAAGAAACATGGATAATCAAAAAATGCGCATCCCCAAAAAAAGGGTTACGCATTCCTTTGAATCCCGGTGTATTGCATAATTTGTTTAAATAAACAATTCCAGTCTTGCCGGCGGGCGATTTGCCGGCGCAGCTCTTTGTATGATGCATCCCGCTCCTTTTCCAGCACTTTCTCACAAGCCTGTATAAAACTTTCGGGATCGCTGTCCTCTAGGTATTCATAAATATGAGGCTGCTGCATTTTGGACGTAGACGGGAGATTACAGCCGACTACTGCCTTGCCGGCAGCTAAAAATTCATAAAGCTTAAGCGGAAAAACCGCTTGATTATATGGCGATTTTTTGTATGGCATAATACCGATATCAACAAGCTCCATATATTCCGGCACCTTGTCAGGGTCAGCAGGTCCCGTCCAAATCACATTCGGCCGCTTCAGCAGCTCTTGGAATGCCGGATCGCCGTTTGTTGCATCCGGCCCGACAAATAAGAAAGTCCAATCCGGTTTTATAGCAGCCGTTTGCTCAATCAGCCTGAAATCAAGCTTCGGTTTAATTCCCCCTATAAAACCGAGAACCTCCCCATTTCTTCCTTTTAATATGTCTTGATCAGGCTTTTCTTTTTGCGCGGAAAACAAATCATATTCCACGCCGTTTTCCACAGTGTGGACCTTTTCACGGCGGTCTGAGAGCTTCTTATCTACTTCACGATGAAGGTAGTCAGATGAACATGTAATTGAATCAGCGCGCTGAATAATTCTCAATTCCGCTGTTTTAATGACTTTGCGTCTGAATTCCGAAAGTAAATTTGACCGGCCGCTGATAGGCGCGGCCCATAAGTCGCTGCAATCGTATATGACTTGATCCCACGAGTAAAGCTCTGACAGCAGCGGAAAACCAGGGAAGGTATACCATAAACAGCAGCGCTCTCCTTTACTTGAAGCAGAACGCAATTCTTCCAATAAAGGAGAAAGCTTGTGTTTATAAAACAAATCAGTATATCGGCCGAAGCGGAACATCTTTTTTTGGAGGAGATCTTTTACGGCAAATTGCCGGATGCCCCCTGCCAGACTTTTAAACGCCGGCTCTTGATTTTCCGGTGACGGACACACCCAAATGACTTCCTTTGTAGCGCTTTGGCCCGCTAAAAATTCAGCCAGTCTGTGCCGTCTGTATCTCAGATGATCCTGTCCCCATTCAGCCGTTGCGACGATGACATGAACTATAGATTTCGTTTCCACCTTCATCACCTTTTCTCTCTGTTACGATTACAGTCTTTTTTTCATGGCGTTTTTCGCGTACTGGACAAAACACCATGATGCCTTCATAAAGTGCAGCCGCTCGATTTCCCTGTAGACGAACCACGTTTTTTTGGCGGCTTTCCATTTGTTGCTTGAGATTGAATTATTGACAAGCCTGTATTCGGCCAGGCACTCATTCATTCCGTATGCGGTAAATCCTCTTTTCAGTAAAGAAAGCCATGTAGCCAAGTCTTGCCGCGTTCTGATGTTCGGCATTTGAATCTGTCCGGTTTGTTCCCTGTCAATCATCACCGTCAGACATCCGATAATGGTATTTTTCAAGGCATCATCATACGTCAGGCGTTCCGGCGCTTGAATATTTTTGTCAATCAGTGATCCGTCTTGCGTCATCAAGCCGTAGCCTGTAAACGAAAAGGCGCAAGAATGCTCAGACATAAAGTGAAGCTGCTTTTGCAGTTTTTCTTTCTTCCATCTGTCATCGCTGTCCAAAAACGCAACGTAACGTCCCTTTGCACGCTCTAATGCTTTGTTTCTCGCCACAGCGGCCCCGCTGTTTTCATCCAGATATATCACATGAATTCTTTCATCTTTCATTTCATATTGTTTTAGAATGTCCCGAGTTCCGTCTGTAGAGCAATCATCCGCAATGATCATTTCCCAATGCGGATGGCTTTGCTGCAATACAGATTGAATGGTGTCCTCAATATAATCACGGGCATTATAAGATGGCGTAATGACAGATACGAAAGGTTTCCAGTTGGTCATGATCACATCTCCATCGTATGATTTTAAAAGGACTCTCTGAAAAATTCAGGAATGACAATGAAAAAGAACGCAATGGTTACACCGATCAGCACACCTAGAACAGCTTTCTTTTTTGGGGACATTCCTTCACCTGATGCCTCATTTACTGTTTCAGAATCTACGATACTGGCAGCTTTTACATTAAGCTTTGTGTTTTTCAGCTCATATAAAAATCTTTCTTTATCCACCTTAGAATCTTCGCTTACATTCTCGCCATCAAGCGCGTCTATACTTTGGCTAATGACTGCTTCCCTTTTTGCAAACAGCGCTTGATCCTTTTTCAGAAAAGCAGAGGAAATGGCGTCCAAAACGGATTCCGTCCGCTCCTTCTCCCGGTCGCTATAGCTGATTGTTATTAACGAGTCAGACTCCGCGCTGATGACGAGCTTTTCTTTTACCTCAGCAAGATATTCCTCTTTTTCCTCAGGAAGAGCCTCCTTTAAAAAAGAATCGCTTTTTAAGAGAAGCGGAATTTCTTCTGTGTTGTTATAAAGCGGATTGTCATAATTCCCCGAAGCTATTGTGATTTGCGCCGCGTAGCTGCTTTTCCCTTCCATTTGCGATGGCAATAGATAACCCAGCACCCCTAAAATAAGCGGCAGCGCAATGATCCAGATACTATTCTTTTTCAAACGCCGGGCTATTCTTATCAATATATCCTTCATATAAGTCTCCCTGCTTTTCTTAGTCTATGTCTAGCGGTATACGGGTTCAGACTGCTCATGCTTTGAACGCCTCATGACATTGACAGCTGCAATGACAAGCGCCAGAAATACCCAATGAAAAAATAGATTTGAAACGGAGCTTGGGCTGATGCTGGATACTAGGAAACTGACCAGAGCCGTAATAAGTCCTTCTATGACCAGTTTTGACCAATTATCCATTTTTCTTTCATACAATTTGTAAAGCGTCCAAATCAAATACAGATAAACGGTAAGATATCCGAGCATCATGATCAAACCGAAGTTCGCCATAATTTCCACAAGCCAGTTATGCACCTCTACCACCTGATCTGTATCGTACAGAGCGTAATGCTTTAAATAGTAGGAAACATTCCCCGCGCCTACTCCGAATCCGTATGTATCAAGAACGTAATGCCAGGCGTTTTTCAAAAGATTCGCCCTTGCGACATTGGAAGGCAGCGGCTCATCAAATGAATGAGCCGTTTGCGGAGCAAGAAACAACTTCCAAAAAACAGAGAAAATCCGATTTGCAAACAAAATGGCAAAAGCAGCACAACCAACCGCCGAGAGCCAAATCGCAGCTTTTTTAAGCACAGAAGGCAGCAAAATAAAGATATAGACAGCCGCACCTGCGAAAACGCCGAGCAAGCTTGCTCTAGAGCCAGTCAAAATGATTAAATACAGTGCGCATAAGGAAAGAAGAAGCCCGATCCCCTTGAGATATCCGTTCTTGATATTTTTGGCCATCGTGAGGTAAAAAAAGAAGCTAATGGACAAAAACGTCGCAAAATCATTTTGATTAAAAAACACAGACGTGGGATAATGCTGCTTGTATTCCGGCCCGTTATAAAGCGTCGATGTCGGCAGATGGTGCAAGGTGATGTTGTTGTAAATTCCGATACCCATCAGAACTACCGTCATGACCAGCCAGATCGTATAAAAAATCAGGATGCGCTCCATCTTCTGGATATACATAACGATGAGATAAATCATAAATATCCCCATCGCCAATAACGCTAAATATTTAATCCCTTCCGTCACGGATTTAGCCCAAAGCAAGGAAATAAGCCCGTATATAAACCAAAAAGCAAAAAATAGCAAAATTCCTTTTACATTCAGCCTGTTCCATCTCTGGATATAGGTCCGATTCCGCAGCATTCCGGCAAAATGAAGACAGCCTGCGGCGATCAGCAGAATGCGGTAAAGAAATAAACTGAAAAAGCCTAGATGAACCGCAAAAAATGCATTATTTAAAAAAGTGCAGGCGATCAATAGATAGATAACAGCCATAAACAGCTGATCTCTTGTTGTAAAAGCCGTTGCAAGCGAAAGGCCGAACAGACCGATAACCAATACCGCCAGCGCTGCGGCAGTCTGGACAACCCCTAATTCCGCCCAGGCAGCTCCCAACAGTATAAAAACTCCTAATATGACAGCGGCCAGCAAGGCAAACATTTGCACCGCTGAACGTTTGATACTCACATGTGCAACCCCTTTCCTGACGTTTCAGGAACCGGCAGCCGAGCCACAGCAGCCGAAAGCATTCAAGCTGAAACCTTTTATCTTTTTTATATATTTACGCTTCTAAATTCCTTCGCCATCTCCTCAATCAGACAGGCAGGGAAATAGTGATCAAGAGATTCAGAACCTTGAACCGATGGACGGCCGATTGAATGGTAGATGTAGCCGGCAGCCCGCATCTCTTCAAGTGAAAATAGATTTCTCCCGTCAATGATGATCGGCTGTTTTAAGAGCGTTTTGGCTTTGACCAGCTCCATCTCTTTCACCTCAGGCCAATCCGTTAAGATCAGACATGCATCTGTATCGCTGATCGCGTCATACAAATTTGTACTGTACTCGATCTGTTCTCCTAGAATAGATGACGCTTCCGGAATGGCAATTGGATCGTATGCTTTTACACAGGCGCCAAGCTGCTGAAGCAGCGGAATCACATCGAGTGCGGGAGCCGAACGAACATCATTTGTATGCGGCTTGAATGCCAAACCGAGAACGGAAATGGTTCTTCCTTTTAAATCCCCCATAACGTTCAGTAACTTATCTACTATGTGAACCCGCTGTTTTTCATTTGTTTCTATGACGGCTTCAATCAGCTTAAACGGATAGCCGGCTGATTTAGCAATTTGAAGCAATGCGGTTGTATCTTTCGGGAAGCATGAACCGCCGAAGCCAATGCCCGCTTTTAAAAACTTTCTTCCGATCCGGCTGTCGAGCCCGACGCCGTCCGATACTTTTGAAACGTCCGCTCCCACCCGTTCGCAGATGTTCGCAATGTCATTGATAAACGAAATCTTTGTGGCTAAAAATGCGTTTGCCGCGTATTTAATCATTTCCGCGCTTTCCAAGTTTGTTTTGATGATAGGCGTATGGAAGGGCTGGTGCAGATCTTCAATGATAGACGCTGCTTTGTTGCTTGTTGCGCCAATGACCGCGCGCTCCATGTTCATCGTGTCGTGTATCGCCGAGCCCTCCCGAAGGAATTCAGGATTGGACACGACATCAAACGGGCACTTTCCCTTTGAGGCCTTTTGGATAATAGAATGAACAAGTTTCCCTGTCCCGACCGGCACCGTGCTTTTGTTTACGATTACTTTATAGCCGTTGAGATGTTCCCCGATCGTTTTGGCTGCGGCTTTCACATACGTTAAGTCAGCCTCGCCGGTTTTAGACATAGGCGTTCCCACAGCGATATAAATAATGTCGGCCTCTTTTACAGCGGACGGTATCTCATTTGTGAAAGACAGGCGCTGTTCTTGGACGTTCTTTTCGACTAAATCAGCAAGACCCGGCTCATATATCGGGATTACTCCGTTCTTCAGGCTTCTGATTTTTGACTCGTCAATATCACAGCAGACAACCTTATTTCCAATTTCAGCAAAACATGTTCCCGACACTAGGCCTACATACCCGGTTCCAATCACAGCAATCTTTTTCACTACCAATCATTCCTCTCTTTTGCGAAATGAACTTTTCTTACTCTTTAGCTTGGACGTTGTCGCTCTGCTTTAAACTGTTCCTCCTGAGCTTGAATGACTGCCTGGTAACGGTCACGCAAGGCCATTGCATTCTTACTCGCGTCATATTCAGTGCGGATGGTTTGATATAAGTCAGCTGAGACATCCGGCTTCCAACCATCTTGATCTGCATAAGAGACAATCGCATTCGATAAAGCAAGTGATGATTTCGGCTCAATCAGTAAATGCCTGTGATCTCCGAATAAGGAACCTGCTCCGCCTACATCCGTGCAGATGACCGGAACTTGAAGCGAGAGCGCTTCGATGACAACAGTCGGCATTCCCTCACTGTAGGAAGGAAGCACAAACATATCAGCCGCAAGAAGATATTCCTTTACCTTTTGATTCGGCACTTGGCCTGTTAGGATGATTTTGTCCTTGTGCTCAAGCATTGATTTGGCCGGTCCGTCACCTACAAAAACGGCGGTAAATCGCTCATCCAGTGAATCGGTTGCTTCCGCCAACTCGAATACGCCCTTCTCTTTGACAAGCCTGCCAATATAGACGAGCAACTTTCGATCCTGCGGCAGCCCCAGTTTTTTTCTGATTTCATGCTTTGGCATTTCGTTTTCTTGGAACCTGCCGAGCTGTATGCCGATTGGCAGGACGGTGCTGTTTACCCCTGTCAGCTTTCTTGTCTGCTCTTGCAGCTTGGGGCTTACGGCAAGGACATCTGCCGCAGATTGCACCGCAGTCCGGAAAGCTTTGTACGCTCCCTTGCTGTAATGCGGGTAGATATTGACATCACTGCCATGCAAGGTCAGCATATAGGGAATTCCCAGCGCCTGTGAGACAATAGCCGCTGTTCCGCCTGATGGCATCGCAAAGTGCGCGTGTATCAGTTCGGCATTTAAGCGGTTTTTTCTGATGGTGCGCAAGACGGAAGCTGCAATTCTTCTGTGCGGCTGCGCCCATTTTAACTGGCCCGGCAGCGCTTGATACAACGGCCGATATACCGGAATCCCTTTTCGTATTTCATATTCCGGTCTTGCATCCTTTTTACGGTATGCTTTTTTCAGCATACGCACCGGTGCCGGGTGAAAAGGCCTTGGGCATATGACGGTAATGTCAATCCCAAGCTTATAAAGCTCTTGTGCCTGAGTTTCATGAAAAACACCCTCACCCGGTTTTTGAGCGCTCGGATAAACGCTTGTAATCCATAATATTTTCATGACAAACGCCCTTTTCGTAATTTGCTTTTCATTTGCGGATACGCTTTTATTAAAAGAAACAGATAGCACAGGGCGCCTGCGCCGACAGAAATCGCCAGCCGCAGCTCAGCATTCAGGCTGAATCGCCCTCCCCCGTAGCTTGCGCCAAATGCGATGGCCGCCATTGCAGCCGTAATGAGGAGGGGCTTAGACACGGCTTGAAAATAGGCAGCCAGCTGTAATTTGATGACATATGACAAAAGCCAGCGGCCGATCATAAAATTCAAGACGCTGATAAATGCATAGACCCAAGCCACCGTCAGCAGATTACCTGTCTGCACTGCCGCATACAGCGAAACTCCGTACAGCAGCATAACCCCGAAGTCCCAATAAAACGTCAAATCCGCTCTTCCTTTCGCAAGAAGCACAGACCCATTCGGATTCATCAGCACGCGCAGGACGCCGACAATGGCAAGGACGTTCAGAACGGGAACCGCGACAAGCCATTTGTCTCCGAAAACTGTTGCAATAAATGCGTCTGATACGGACACAAGGCCGATAAGCAGCGGAAATGAGACAAGTGCCAGCATCTTTGTCATATTGAGAAAGCCTTCTCTGATCACGCTGTTTTCATGTTTGTTTTTTGCAAACACAGGAAAAGCCACTCTCGTTATAATCGGGTTAATTTTTAACACAGGCATTGTCACGATTTGATAAGCTAGATTATAAATTCCCAGCGCCTCCGCTCCGATAAAACGCCCGATTAAAATCATGTCAATATTGGAACCCAAACGGTTCACAAGCCTTGATGATAGCTGAAATGCTCCAAATGAAAAGAAATCTCCCATTCCCCGCAGATCAAAAACAAGGGAAGGACGCCACTTTTTTCGATATACAGCCCAGAATAAGATTCCTTTGCAAGACTGCAAAATGACTTGTGAAATGACATAGGCGAGTATCGCATCCATCATAAAAACTGATATCGCTAAATAACCAAAAGCCGCCACATTTGAAACAATCTCTATTTTGCTTAACGTATTAAATTGCAGATGTTTTTGAAGCATATACTGATATTGCTGTCCGACCGGAGCAATCACAAACATAATCGCCAAAATTCTAATCAGGAAGGTGAGTTCCTCCCGCTGATAAAATTCCGCAATCACGGGGCTGCATAAGTAAAGAATCACAAACAGCAAAAGGCCGGTCATGATATTGAGCCAATACAAGGTGGACATCTGACGCTTTGTGGCATCATCTTTTTGAATCAGCGCGGCGCCAAACCCCATATCAAGCACGATTTGGGCAAAAACAGCAACCGTTGTGATCATTCCGACAAGCCCGAATTCTGTTAAGGTCATCATGTTTCCGAGCAAGGCAAACTGAACGATTTGAATAATCGTGATGAATGCTGTTGATAAACTTGTCCATTTTGCGCCGCTCAAAATCTGGTTTGTAATACTTGGCATTGTTTTCCCTACTTCTTTTTTAAGCATCAGCTTGATGACACATTCAGGCCATTATCTTGCGCCATCACCTGTGCAAACCACTTTACAAGTTTTTAACATAATCTTCAATTCCAGCGTAAAGGTCAGGTTGCGGATATAATATAAGTCAAATATCAGCTTTTCCTTCGGTGTCATTTCGTAACCCCCATTTACCTGAGCCCATCCGCTTAAACCCGGCTTAACCGCCAGCCTCTGCGTAAATCCCGGGATTTCCTCTTGGAATTTTTTCGTAAACACAGGGCGTTCGGGACGCGGACCGATCATACTCATCTCGCCGCGAAGCACATTGAACAGCTGAGGCAGTTCATCAATCCGCGTTCTTCTTATAAAGGCCCCGACCCTTGTCACACGGGGATCTTGTTTCTGCGCCCACATCGCACCCGACTTCTCAGCATCTATTTTCATAGAACGAAGCTTATAAAGTTTGAAAGATTTCCCGCCTTTTCCTACGCGCTCCTGTGTATAAATCGCAGGGCCCGGCGTCTCCAGACTGATTAATATAGAAAACACAGCTATCATCGGCAGTGCTGCCACTAACCCAACCAGCGCAAACAACACATCCATCACGCGCTTAACAGCCAAATAACGAGCCGTTTTTCCCGATAAAGCACCAATACTCCCTTGCTGCTTTAAAAACTCGTAACTCACATCCATGCTTTTCTCTGCACCCACTGACACACACCTCACGATTTGTTGGGGATGTTTATGATGACCTATGCCAGTCAGTTTAGCAGACGGATGTAAACTGGTTGTAAAGGGTATGTTAAGAAGTGTGAATTACTTTTGTTTTCTGAAAACTTTTATTGGATTCAGCATATTTTACGAGTGCTTGAATTTGTTTTTTTCCGAAAAAAAGAGACACATCTGTTTTCAGATGTGTCTCTTTTTCTTTTTATCTATAATAGGAAACCGTTCCGTCATGTACCGCTTGGGCAGCCTTATCTTTATATACGGCCTGCTTCAGTTTACTTGCGTCCGCTTTGTTTGTGATAAAAGCAGTTTCAACTAGGACACTTGGCATCTTTGAATATTTGATGACGTAGAAACCCGCTGTCTTGACCCCGCGGTTTTTAGTTCCTAGTCTGCTGGCGATGTTCGGCTGAATCTGTTCAGCTAAACGTTTGCTGTTTGTTGCTTGATATGTTGAATCATAATAGGTCTCGCTTCCATTTGCAGATGAATTATCATTTGCATTTGCATGAATGCTGATGAATAAATCCGCATTAGCAGAGGCTCCTTTATTTACTCTTTCCTGTAAAGAATAAAAAGTATCATTAGATCTGGACATTACAGGAAGAGCGCCGGAGGCATTTAACTTTGAATTGATTCTTTTCGCAATATCAAGGTTCACATCTTTCTCTAAAAGGCCGTTTCCGATTGCTCCTGAATCTTGGTCTCCGTGTCCAGGGTCGATAAAGATTGTTTTACCTACTACAGGATTTTTTAACTGATTAGCAACTTTTGAACTGACAGCAGGTGTGTTTCCGATAACTGTAAAGCTTGTCATGTTTTTATTTCCGATTACTTTGCGTGCACCGGCAGATAAATTTTCACCATTTGTCAGAATAAGAGATTGTTTTTTCTTCGCTGCCAATGTAGCTCCGGCAATTGAATCAGGGTAACTGAACCCATTGCTCACATAAACATTGCTTGTTGATAAATTAAGCTTTTGAACAATATTAGCTGCTAGCTCGTACCTGTTTGAGCCGCTAATTCTTGTCGGGGACGGAAGTTTTTTATACACCGTGTTGTTGATGCTTCCTGTACCTCCCGCAACGACAGAACTGGTTATTCCTTTAGATTTAATAGCTCCCGTTGTCGCACTATTGATTGACGTTTTGTTTGTAAAAAGGATTGGATAGCCGTTTTTTGCTGCATAAGGAATAATCGCGAGTGCGTCAGCATATAAAAAACCATTTACAATAACGGCTTTTGATGCAGATTTCATTTCTTTCGCTACTTTTGCCGCTGTATCATAGCGGTTGCTTCCTGCTATTCGTTTAATACTGATTCCCATGCTTTTAATTTGATTAGCAGTATTAGAGGAAACGGCTGGCGTACCGCCCACAATAATTACATTGGTTGTCTTTAACTCTTTTAACCGAGTTTTTGTTTCGGATGATAGATTTTTAGTATTTGTATAAAGAAGCGGTGCATTCTTTTGATATGCAAGCGGCGCGGCTGAGATGGCATCAGCATAAGAAGCTCCTCCCACTATCACCGCTGTACTGGCTGTCGAATACATCTGCTTAGAAATTTGAACGGCAGTACCGTACCTATTGCTTCCACCGACTCTTTTGACCGTATTATCGGCCAATGCTGATGGTATAAACAAAACGAGTCCCAAAAAACACATGGCTAGGACTTTGAAATAAGAACGCAATTGTATTTCCTCCTTAAATGGCCTTTTATGACAGAAGCTTTGACTAGTAATTTGTCAGAGTTGTGCCGGGATAATAAAATTTCAAAATTGTACTGTATGAATCTCCAGATTCTGCGCGTGCTTTTGCTCCGTATTGACTCATTCCAATTCCGTGCCCATAGCCCTTGCCGCTGATTGTATATTTAGACGTATCTTTCTTCACAGTGACATAAGTGCTTTTAAAAGCAGATGCGCCAATCATTGTCCTCAGTTCAGTTACCGGAACCGTAATGGTTGTGCTTTTATTTGAATCATAGGAACCCGTGCTGTTCTTGACGATATAATTCACTTTTAGAGATGCGGTTTTTGCGCGCTGCCCTTGTGTCGTTCCGCTAAAACTCAAATCTTCTATACTTTTAATTTTTAAAGAAGCTGCACTTGTTTCTTTGTTTTTCATAATCCAATTCTTGATTCCCGCAAGCTGAGCAGAATTGGTTTCATTTGTTGAAGACCACCAAGAAGCAGGTTTATTTAAATCAAGTGAATTGGTGTCAAGCTGCTGTTTAGATAGCGTTAACGTCCATGTTGATTGCGGGTCTTTCGTATCTTTTTTCGCAATCAGGTAAGGTACGCTTGAGGCCCAAACTTCGTTACTGGCTTCTGTATATCCTCCGTTACTAGATGAATAAGCGGCTGTAATAAGAGAACCATTATATTTAAGCACTTTGCCCTTTGTCTGCTCTACAGCTTTAGTTGAATTCGCATTCCAGCTGTAACCTCCATATACCTGAAAAGCAGTTGTATCTGCCACAGTACTTCCGGCCTTTGTGATGGAGTATGTTCTTGCAGCCACCGATTGCGCCTTTAAAGCTTCAAGCGACCAGCTGGCAGGCATTTCATTCGGAACAACGCCTTTTAAATAGTCCTCAAACGGAATATTTTCATTTACCGGTCTAATATATTTGCTTGATTCAATAGAAAAATTGACCGTTCCAAGATACTCTTTTCCATTAAGGCTTATTCTATTGGATGTTGAGTATGTTTCCGGTTTGATCCTTAGGGAATTGCCGTACGGTTTGATATTTTCCAGATTCAATTTCCCATTGCTGATATTTAAGTTGTAATTGGTTCCGCCAGCTAAATAAAACTCATCAGCAAGTGTATTTTCGACATTAGCAGAAATTGAACTTGTGCTTCCGATAAAGTCGTATGCATATGTAGCCTTTTCTTTTGTAATTGTTTTTGCAGCTGCCGGAACAGCATCTTGTTTGATATATAAAATTTGGCTGTTTTTCTTTGCGGCCAGCGACGCGCCTACCAAAACGTCAGCATACTTTGTTCCGTTCGTCATTACGACTTTATCAGCCTTCAACTTTAATTGATTAATAATATTTGCAGTTAGTTCATATCTGGTAGACCCAGGTATCCTCTGTACAGTTGAAGTTTTTTTAATTTGATTTTCTACATTATCACTTACACTGAATGAGCTGCCGATAATCAATACTTGTTTTGGCAAATCATAGTCTGGCAGTTTATCTTTTTCAGTCAGCAATATAGGATAGCCATTTGCCGCCGCATAAGGAGCAATGGCCAAAGCGTCTTGAAATACATTTCCGGTAACCACAATGGCTTTATCATAATTACCCATCTGTTTAGCAATATTCTGAGATAAGACGTAGCGATTTTTTCCGCTTATTCTTTTAACGGCACCGTAATTTTTAAGTTTGTTCTCTACATCTTTCGAAATACTCTTTGCCCCGCCAATAACTAAAATGTTGTCTGGCGCAAATTTAGCCAGCTGTTTTTCCGTCGTTTTAGTTAGAGTGTCAGGCTGTGTAAATAGCACTGGGGCATCTAGTTTTTTTGCCAAAGGAATAACAGGAAGAGCATCAATAAATACATCACGATTGATGATAATAACCGTATTAGGGTTAGACCACTGGCTGCTGGCAGCAAGAGTAGCTGTTTCATATCGTGACGCCCCTGCAAAACGGTCTGTTACAGACACGTTATCTCCCGTGACTTTATATGATCCCGTCGGTGAAAGGGTAATGCTCGATTTATTTCCTATATAATTAGTCAGTTTCACTGAAATCTCTGAATCCGCTGCAAAAGAAACAGCTGGAATGCACAGTAACAACACAGCGAGAGAACAGCAAATCAGTTGTTTACAACATTTCAAAATTGCGGGTTCCTCCTTTTTTTAAACAGTCTTAATTTGTAGGTTCGATGTCTTTTAGCAGAAGTTGCCCTTTTTCCGTTTCTTGATACTTTACTGTTACTTTTTCGCCATCTTTCAGATTCTCAATATCACTTGCAGAATCATCAGTGATATCCAGACTTACAGGTTCGTTATCTACTGTGATTTCAATCGTGTGAGTATCCGCTTGGCCTACGTAAACTCCTTCTTTTGTTTCAATATTCTCTGCATCCTCACCTTCGCTTGCGTTTTTATCGACTCCGCAGCCTGCAAGAAGCAGTATTACGAACATAAATCCTATTATTTTCTTCATTTTTCTTCACCTCATATTTTTTATCGTCATATATTAAAATATTTTAAAGAAAAATTAAGATTACTGCGAAACTTTTTTTTGTCCTCTTCGACTATATGTAGATGTAAATTCTTCTCAAAAAAAGAGTTGTATTTATTGGAAAACTAATTCTATAATCAAATTAACTGAACAGATGGGGTGCAAATGGATGAGAAATGAACGGAGAAAAAAGAAAAAGACCATATTAATGGTCATATTGACGATCATTGGGATTTTCATTCTAGGAACAGGCAGCTACGCTTATTATTTATGGCATAAAGCAGCATCTACGGTGTCCAGTATTCATGAGGATATCAACAAATCCAAAAAACGGGATTCAGAAATAGATATAAACAAAAACGATCCGTTCTCCGTTTTAATTATGGGTGTGGATGAACGCGAGAACGATAAAGGACGGGCCGACACGCTGATTTATATGACAGTTAACCCGAAAACAAAGACCACGGATATGGTCAGTATTCCGCGTGATACATATACCGAAATCATCGGCAAAGGCACAATGGACAAAATCAACCATTCATACGCATTCGGCGGTACTCAAATGACTGTTGATACTGTTGAAAACTTCTTGAATGTCCCTGTCGATTATTTTATTAAAGTGAATATGGAAAGCTTTAAAGACGTGGTAGACACGCTTGGAGGCATCACAGTGAACAGTAAACTGGCCTTCAGTTATGACGGATATTCCTTCGGCACTGGAAAAATATCTCTAAACGGCAATGAAGCACTCGCTTACTCACGAATGAGAAAAGAGGACCCAAAAGGGGACTTTGGCCGTCAAGACCGGCAGCGCCAAGTGATTGAAGGGATTATCAATAAAGGGGCAAATATTTCTTCAGTAACGAAGTTTGGCAATATGTTTAAGGTTGTGGAGAACAACGTAAAGACGAACTTAACATTTGATGATATGTGGGATATCCAATCAGGCTACAAGGATGCCCGGACAAATGTCACACAGCATGACCTGAAGGGTGAGGGCACTAAAATTAATGGTGTCTACTATTATAAAATAAACGAAAACGCGCTATCCAGTATTACAACAGAACTAAAAGACAGTCTTGGTTTAGACAGCTAGAACAAAAAAAGAAGCTTTGCATGATTACATGCAAAGCTTCTTTTTTTATAACTCTGTAAATGAATCAGGCTGTTCATCCCGATAACCATAGTGATACAGCAGTTTCTCCGCAATTCGGCGGGATGCCTGGCCGTCACCGTAAGGATTCGAGGCCTGGGACATTCTCTCATATTCCTGACTGTCAGTTAACAGTTGTTTCGCCAGGTGATAGATTGTCTCCTCATCTGTACCCGCCAGTTTCAGCGTACCCGCTTTTACCCCTTCAGGACGTTCAGTCGTATCACGAAGCACAAGTACCGGCTTGCCAAGCGACGGCGCTTCCTCCTGAACTCCGCCGGAATCTGTTAAAATGAAGTGTGCTTTTGATGCAAAGTTATGAAAATCGATGACCTCCAATGGTTCTATCAAATGCACTCTGTCTAAATCTCCGAAGTGCTTCGCAGCCGCTTCCCGAACAGCTGGATTCAGATGAACCGGGTAAACGACTTGAACATCATGAAATTCCTCTACAATACGGCTGATCGCCTTAAACATATTTTCCATCGGCTGGCCTAAGTTCTCTCGGCGGTGAGCAGTCAGCAGAATCATTTTGTCTTCACCTAATCGGTCGAGAACGGAGTGTGAATAGCCTTCACGCACAGTCGTATTCAGAGCGTCAATCGCCGTATTTCCGGTAACAAAAATGGTCTCTGGATTTTTATTTTCCCGCAGCAGATTTTGCATCGCCTGATCGGTAGGCGCAAAGTGCAGATCAGCGATAGACCCTGTCAGCTGACGGTTCAATTCCTCAGGAAATGGAGAATATTTATTGCCTGTTCGCAGCCCCGCCTCTACATGCCCGACGGTAATCTGATGATAAAATGCTGCAAGGCTCCCGGCAAAGGTCGTGGTTGTATCGCCATGCACAAGCACAATATCAGGCTTGATTTCATTAAATAGCTTGTCCAATTTCAAGAGCGCATTAGACGTAATTTCTGACAGCGTCTGCCGCTCCTTCATAATATTCAAATCATAATCAGGTTTGATGTGAAAAGCTTCAAGCACCTGATCCAGCATTTGTCTGTGCTGGGCTGTTACTGTCACATAGGATTCTATCTCTTGATATTTCCTTAATTCGAGAACAAGCGGCGCCATTTTTATTGCTTCCGGGCGCGTTCCGAAGACTGTCATAATTTTTAGCTTTTTCATTTTCTTCACCTGTTTTCTTGCATACTGTTTTGCACTGAATCATTCGTCTTCCTATATGGTCTCATTCTACACTAAACTCTTCTGCAGTTAAAATAGATTTAATTTATAAGCTTAGGTAAAAACTTGTTTAAAACTGGTTTTTCTTATATGATTGAATGTGTTAACTATACAAAAAACGGGTATATACGAGGTAGCCTTAATAGCTAGAAATCTTCGTATAGCCATTCGAAGATTTGATGATCATATTATTTACATAAAGGAAGGTGCTACACCATTGAAAAAAGTACGTAAAGCCATTATCCCTGCTGCAGGGCTTGGAACAAGATTCCTGCCTGCCACAAAAGCAATGCCGAAAGAAATGCTTCCGATTGTCGACAAACCAACCATCCAATACATTATTGAAGAAGCGGTAGAAGCCGGTATTGAAGACATTATCATCGTAACCGGAAAAAGTAAAAGAGCGATTGAAGACCACTTTGATTTTTCACCTGAACTTGAAAGAAACCTTGAAGAAAAAGGGAAAATTGAACTGCTTGAAAAAGTCAAAAAAGCTTCTAACCTGGCAGATATTCATTACATCCGCCAAAAAGAGCCTAAGGGTCTTGGACATGCTGTTTGGTGCGCCCGTAACTTTATCGGGGACGAGCCGTTTGCCGTTTTGCTCGGGGATGATATCGTTCAGGCAGAAACACCGGGATTACGCCAGCTGATGGATGAATACGACAGAACTCTTTCTTCTATTATCGGCGTACAGCAAGTACCAGAAGAGGATACACACCGTTACGGTATTATTGATCCGCTGACAAGTGAAGGGCGCCGCTACCAGGTTAAAAACTTTGTTGAAAAACCTGCACCAGGCACAGCGCCTTCCAACCTTGCAATCTTGGGACGCTATGTGTTCACACCTGAAATCTTTATGTACTTAGAAGAGCAGCAAGTCGGCGCAGGCGGAGAAATCCAGCTGACAGATGCGATTCAAAAACTGAATGAGATCCAGCGCGTGTTTGCTTACGATTTTGAAGGAAAGCGTTACGACGTTGGTGAAAAACTCGGCTTTATCCAAACCACTCTTGAGTTTGCGATGCAAGATAAGGAACTTCGCAGCCAGTTGATTCCGTTTATGGAACAATTAATGAATAAAGGTGAAAAATAAAGTGATAAAAAAGCTATTGGAATAACATCCAATAGCTTTTTTTACATTTACCTTCAGCTACGGGCTGAAGGCTGCTCCATACGGAACATCCTTTTCATCACTTCACTTCTGTTGCAACCGTGCTTTTGTCTATAAAATAAGTGTGATTTTTGAATTTTATTTTTGCTGCTTGTTTACTTTTAGAAATGACTGTAACCTCAGTGCCTAAAGAAAGTGTAACTGATTCTTTTTCTTTCATCTGTTGATCTTTATACACAGCCGTCTTATCTTTTAGAATAAAGCCTTGTTTATTTACCTTTTTGAGGCTCTCTTTTGACTGGCCTTTGACATCGGTTTGATCCTTTTTCACTTCATTCTGCGGAATCGCCCCGAAGGTTGCAAGTGTCCGAAGCGGAGTGTTTACAAACATGGTTAGAGCTGCACATACTAGCAACACCGACAAAATTGTAATTTGAATAGTGTTAGCCAGTGATTTTTTCTTTTTCTTCTTCTCAATAGGGACTAATTCCTGCTGTTCAGGAGCAGCTTTCTTTCGCTCCGTAATTTGCTCTTTTTTATATTTGTCTTTCTCTTTTTTCGAAAGCTTATTAAACCAGTCAATAAAAGCTTTATATTCTTTTACAACTGTCTTTGTATCGTCAAACATTCTTAACTCACCGTAGTGCATCCAGGCAACACGATCACACATTTTTTCAATCTGACCAATGGAATGACTGACGAAAAAGATAGTCTTTCCCTGATTTTTAAATTCAGTGATTCGATCCACACATTTCTGATAGAACGTCTGATCTCCCACTGACAATGCTTCATCAATAATTAAAATATCAGGGTCCATATGAACGGATATCGCAAAACCGAGACGGGATTTCATTCCGCTTGAATAATTTTTTACCGGCTGACTAATGAAATCTCCAATATCAGCAAATTCAACAATACTATCGTACATGTGGTCGATCTCTTTATTGTTTAACCCCATCATTAAACACTTAAGTCTGATATTGTCGCGGCCCGTCAATGCATTATTTAAACCGGCTGAAATTGCAATAAGCGACGGCTGGCCGTTCATTTCAATTTCACCGCTTGACGGCGGGATGATTTTAGCCAGCAGGTTCGACATCGTTGATTTTCCTGACCCATTTATGCCAACAAAGCCGATCGTCTCTCCTTCATACACATCAAAGGAGACATTCCGCACAGCAAAAAAACCATTATCCTTATTCGGAAAAAACAATCCTTTGATCTTGTCCGATTGTTTTTCATACAAGTGATACTGCTTTGAAACATTTCGAAACGAAACTTTTAGTTTCATCGTACAATCTCCTTACGTATTAAAGAAAGTCAACAAACTTGTCTCTGAATTTCATATGCAGGATTGAGCCTACAGTTAATAAAAGTAATGTAAACAGCCAGAAATACAACATGTATTTTACATCTTGGAAGAACCATTGGCCATCCAAAAAGCTGTTTCGAAATCCGTCAATTATATAGAAAAGTGGATTCAGTTTAACAATCGGCAATAATTCAGGATGGTTTGTCCCAAGTTTGTCGGATATATCCCAGAATATCGGCAGCAGGAAAAACAAAAGTCTTGTCACAGCCTGAAGTAAAAACTGATAATCCCTGATCAATACGCTGATTGTCGAATTAAATAAACTGAATGCAAATAAAAATGCAATCATACAAATAAAATAATAAATATATTGTAACCAATGAAGGCCCGGATAAATACCGCATGCCAACAATACAATGACGTAAATAGCCGTCATGATAAAATAACTGACCATGTTAGCCGCGATAGCAACTGAAGGCAAGGAACTGATTGGGAAATTCATCTTGGCCACCATCTTGATCCGTTTAAAGACACTATTCGAGCCGTCTAATATGGTCGGACTGATAAAAAACCAAGGTATCAGGCCTGCAAGCATCCAGACAATAAAAGGAACTTCCCCAGCTCCTGTGGCCATTGCACCGCCTTTTCGTATCCCTAATCCAAAAACAAACCAATAGGCCAACATTTGAATGAGTGGATTTAAAAACTGCCACAGCACACCTAAATAATTCATTTGATATTTAGATTTCGTTTCGTAAGCCGCCAAACGCAAAATTAAAGGAAATGACGTTATTTGCTCTTTCAGTATTTTAACTAAAGCATTCATTTTTTATCTTCCTTAGACTTAGTTGATTTTGGGATCTTTCTGTTTAAGAAAATCGAAAGCACCGCTGATAATTGTAACAGATAATGAGTTTTTTTTCACTTCTCAGTAAGGTTCAAAAAGCTGCCGAGGCCTCGACAGCTTATAAGTGTAACATATACGAGCTTTTGTTTCTTAAATTAATCCCCCTCCAATACGAGCGTAATGAAGGGGTTTTGACATAGAGTTCATGAACTGAAAATCTTACTTTGTCCCAAAAACAGTTTTCACAACCTTCTCAGATGAACGTCCTGTCTCTAAATAACAGAATTTATTATAAAAAGGTTCAAATGAAACTGGCAGCTGGTAATTTGGAGATGAAATTTGTTTGATTGCTTCAATGGTTTCGTCTGTCGTCTTCACTAATGGTCCCGGCGCATCCTTTTCAAAGTCAAAATAGAAGCCCCTTAATTTATCGCGATATGTTTCAATATCAGGAACAAAGAAAAGCATAGGACGTTTTAAGTTTGCAAAGTCAAAGAATACGGAAGAGTAATCCGTGATCAGCAAATCAGAGATCATATACAATTCCCGAATGTCCTCGTGAGCGGAGAAATCGAAGGCAAATCCTTCAAAAGGACCTAAGTCAAAATTCTCTGCTACAAGATAGTGCATTCTTAAAATAACGATATATTCTTCACCAAGCTCTTCTCTGAGCTGATGCAGGTCCAAATCAAGGTCAAATTTGTAACGGCCTTTTGCATAAAACTGATCGTCTCTCCAAGTTGGAGCATAAAGAATGACTTTTTTGTCTTCCGGAATATCAAGTCTGTTTTTAATCGCAGATATGGTTTCCTCATTATTATCATTATGAAGAAAATCATTTCTCGGATATCCTGATTCGATCATAGTTTTATCAAATTGAAATGCCCGTGCAAATATTTCTGACGAGTATGCATTCGGAGATATCAAATAATCCCAATTAGATGCCTCTTTGATAAAGTTTCTTTTATATTTTTTCGTATTTGTCCCCGGCATATGAACTTCTTCCATATCCATTGCCAGTCTTTTTAATGGTGTCCCATGCCATGTCTGCACATAGGTTGTATGGTTTGGCTTCGGAATCCACAATGGGAGACGGCTGTTGACAATCCAGTACTCAGCTCTGGCCATTGCGAAAAGCCATTTTATCGAAAGCCTGTTGATATAAGGGATTTTCTTTTCATCAAAAGGCGCTGTATATTGTTTATTTACACTCCAGTACAATTTATATTCAGGATGGTTTTCCCGCATATACTCATAAATCGCTCTGGGGTTACAGCTGTATTGTTTCCCGTTGAAGCTTTCAAAGATAATGGTTTTGCTTTTGACCGGCATTCTGCTCGCCATAGTAAACAGTGTTTTATAAGTTTTAGTAACAAACGAATTTCTGACCTTTTTTAATTTCTTCACCTTTGATACAAATTGCTTTTTCTTTCCTTTTAAAAAGTATTTGATTCTGGTGTTTAAACTATAGTCATTAACCCTTATACATACTGTCTGTTTCTTTTTCTTTTTAAAAACTTCATAACGTATCAGGCCATTTTCAGTTTTCACAACACTGACTAAGCCTTTAAGCTTGTTTTTTCTGTCTCCGAGAACCAACGCAGTACTGTTAAAGACAATATCTGTATTATTCTCATCTGCACAGACAAACTCCAAGAACAGTCGGTAGACAAAACGTTTATCGGATGAGAATGGTATATCTTTTAAAGGGATATTCACTTGAAAATGAAAAACTTGCGGAATAAAACCGTCTTCCCTCATCCGGTCAAGCCCTTCCGCTTTTTTTTCAAGCTGCAACGGGAACTTTTCCTCAATCGGTGTTTCTCCGCCCTTTTTGATAATCAGATTCATGTCTTTCACTTGATATTGGTTTTCAGAACTAAGGTAACCGGCATAACCTTTTAAACTGATTTCTTCCGAGTTCAGCTGAATTTGATCAAACTTGATAATTTTCGCTTCTCTTTTTACTTTGACAGAAAAATTGCCCTTATCTGTTGTATAAGGCAATATGAGTAGCTCAGTCGTTTGATCAATATGATAGGCCCTCTCTATTGCATCAACTTCAGCGGAAAGGCGAACTTCCTTAGGCTGCTGTTCCTCTTCTTCAGCTTGTTCACCAACTACAACATAGAAATCATAAGTTTGTCCCATTTCAAGAGGCAATGGAAACGCATGAACATCAATTACAACATTATATTCAAATGCATCCGCCTTTTGAAGTGAGATTATGTCTTCTATTCCTGACCGTCTTTCTCTTAATTTCAAATAAAGCTTTTCACTTTCTAATAGTTCTTGTTCAGCATCTACCGAAATTGCAAGTTCTATATTACCCAAACTGTTTTTTAAGCTTTTCAAAATACATTTAACCACAGTATTTTCACTCATTACTATTGTCTGCTCCTCTGTATAAAAGCTCTTTCGCTTGACCGCTTCCTTATATAAAAGGCTTACGCCGCAATTCGCTACAATGGCGCAAACCTAATGTTCCTTACTCTTCGTCTGGTTCCGTCAATTTCCAAGAGAAATTTCCTTTTACCGTTGTATAAGGTTCTACCTTATAACCACTATCCATGAATAAAACGTTTTTTGCAAGCTCTGCCTGTTCACTGGAAAGTCTTCGCATGCTTTTAATTTTACCTTTTGTCATAAAACGAACATAAAAATCAATTACCTGAGTTTTATTCGCAGCTATTTTCTCATACTGTACATCTTGGTTCGTAATAATGAACTGATTGGTATTATGAACTGGAATTGATATAATTTCAGCTTTGTTCTTTCGGTCAAGTCCAATCAAACTCACCTGTTCTCCTGCCTCATTGTGAATTGACGAAATTTCAATTTTGGTTTGATGTTCGGATTCATTGCATAGTGTGATTGGCAATGCCTTTTGTCCAACTTTTTTAGCAAGAAGCACTTTTTCTTTACGCACTTCAATCATCCGGTTAAGAGCGTATGACCAATTTTTCATATAATTTGGTCTTGAATATTTCTCTGCCATTTTGAATGCTTGTTCTGAAAACTGTCGATGTGTCGATTCGTCTTTCATTAAAGAGATGATACCTTCGGCCAGTTTTTCAACATTATACTGCTCGATTACATATCCGTTTACACCATCGGTTACAAGACTTCTTGCTCCATAGTCATAATCGTAAGTTACAACAGGACACCCATTGCTGAGCGCCTCCATATTTGAAAGACCGAATCCCTCAAAATGAGAGGTTGATATAGTAAGCCAAGCTTTCTGAAATTCGTGATCAGGATTGTTTGTGTACCCTTTCAAATAAACGTTTTTCTGCAGATTATGATCTGCTATTTCTTTTTTGATTTTTTCGTAATCTTCTCCCGATCCGTATATATCCAGTGTAGCTTCCGGTATCTCCTTTACGACTAAACTAAACGCTTTTACAGCATGTGTGAGATTTTTCATCGCTGCCAGTCTTGAAATGATAACAGCCTTATATTTTTCACTTGGCACGCTTAATACACCCGGGTCAAGCGGTTTATCAATTGTATGCGGAGTAAAGAAAAATGTCTCTTGTTCTCCCGCTATTAAATTGAAATCTTCAATTTGCTCTTCAGTGATAAAAAAGATGGCGTCCAAATTGTACATTTGGCTGAATACTTCTTTGTAACGGCCTTTGATTTGATATTTGGTATCTCCGTAGTGTTTGTTGTGAATGATGGCAGCATAATAAGAAGACGGCGCTTTTTTCACTTTAAAAACATGTTTATCCTGCGGTCTGCTGTCCACAAGAAATAGCTTCGGTTTATCATTTTCATTCTGAAGATATTCTATCCAATACTGACGCAGTTCCGCTTCGTCTTTGATTGTTCTTTCGCCTTCTTCTGAATACCAAGTAAAATGAGTAAATTGAATGTCTTTCTTCTCGCTGTTCCATACATAGTGCTTGTCCAGATATACTTCATTCTTCTCATTAATAAATTCCTGCAGGTACATTTTATTAATTTGCACATCATAATAAGTAACAAGAGCCAGAACGCCATTTTTTTTGTATTCTTCTCTTTTTATGACTTGTTTGGCATCATTCATATAGTCAACATATCGGATCGTCTGTCCGTCTGCATAACAGGTAATCACAAGCTTATTTTTTAGCCGTCCAAATAATTTGGAAACCGTTTTCGCTATTTTACCCATGACTGCTTGTTTTTTTATTTGTTCCAACTCAAGTTTTTCATCATATAATCGCTTGGCTTTTGTTTTTTTGCTTAAGAAATCATCAAATAAATTGATAATACTGGTGTATTCTTGATCAACTTTGCCATTTTTATATAATTCGCTTATTTTATTGGGCATCTCCACATCAAATCGAAACGTCATAAAAGATGTTTTCTTTTTACTTTCTTCTCCAAACAGCTTCGAACGCAATAACAAAGACTTTGTAAGACCGCCGTAATTGTTCGGCAGACCTCCGGAGATAAAATAATACGTCATGTCAGGAATTTCTTTTTTTATATTAGTAGGTTCATTCACCACATGTAATGACAATTTCTTACTCCCTTTCGGCATTTAGAATAGGTAATCATTGAAATGAATATCATACCCGGGAAGCACCTGTGCTTAAACCGATTTAAGCATCAAAAAGTACTTCTTATTTCTAAATAAGAAGTACTTTTTTAAAATATTAAGCCAATGATATCAAAATCCTAAATTATATACCAGCAATTTCCTCTTTAATCTTTGTAGTGGAGATACCTTCAGTCCGCGGAAGATAAATAACTTCGCACTGATCTTTAAGGAAGTCAAATTTACCTTCCCAATCATCCCCCATAACAAAGACATCAATATTATGATCGGCTACATCGGTCTTTTTTTGATCCCAGCTTTTTTCTGGAATCACTTCATCGACATACCGGATGGTTTCTAATATTAATTTGCGATGCTCATAGCTGTGGTAAGCCTTTTTCTGCTTTTGTAAATTGAATTCGTCAGTTGAGATGGCAACGACTAAATAATCACCCAGCTGTTTTGCGCGTTCGAGCAACTTAATATGACCCCAATGCAATAAATCAAAAGTTCCATAAGTGATGACTTTCTTCATTTAAAGAAACTCCCCTTCCTGATTTTAAACCCTATTAAAATCACTACCATCGTTAGCGATTGAATTCAAAAAGCTTACGGCTCTGTCCTGTGCAATTCCTAATAATCGACATATTTTTTATATGCCTTCACTGATCTCTAATTATAGCACAACGCCTATGAAAGGTTAAGTCCTCATACGGAGAAAAGACATCCAAAATATGTAAGTTAGATCAAATCACGCGTGACGCCTAGTGTCTGCTTCGATACATTTATTTAATTGTAAAAATGGTCACATATTTAAATTTAATGTAAAGATATTGTTAAGTGTTTGTTTGGGATGTGTGTTAAAATATACGGTAGATTATTTTATTTTTTTAGGTCTTGTCAGACTTTTTTTATATACAAGCAATTACTGAGGGGAAAGGAGGAATCCGGATGCAAACTGAAACAATTTATCATATTCCTTATGTCAACAGTGACTTAACAGGCTTTATTGGTTATCTTGAAAAACATTATATTGATCAGCGGGTTGGTGCGGTTATTTCCACTGTTAATCCTGAAATTGGCTACGCGGCAATAAAAGACGAGGATTACTACAATGTGTTGTCTTCTTCAAATTTTATTCTGCCCGACGGAATTGGAGTTGTCATGATGTCCCGCCTGACAAACAACAGACTTCAATCTCGGATTGCCGGTTATGATGTGTTTAAAGCGCTTCTGAGTATTGCTGACAGAAAGAAAAAACGCATCTTTTTGTACGGAGCTAAAAAAGATGTTATGGCTGAGGTTGTAAAAAAGATTTCCAATGAATATTCTAATGCACAAGTTGTCGGATACTCAGACGGTTACGCGAAAGACCGGGGCAAAGTAGCAAGACAAATCGCTAAAAGCAAACCTGATATGGTATTTGTAGCTTTAGGATACCCGCATCAGGAGGAGTTTATCCATAATTATCAGCACTTGTTTCCACAAGCGATTGCGATTGGTCTCGGAGGAAGCTTTGATGTGTTTAGCGGAACAGTCAAACGGGCTCCTTCCTGGATGATCCGGTTGAATATGGAATGGCTTTACCGGTTGGTTACAAATCCTTGGCGCTGGAAAAGAATGCTTAGTATTCCCAAGTACGCTTTTGCTGTTTTACGTGAAGAAAAAGGGCAAAAAACGTATTATCCTAAGCCCGAAAAAGATCATACTAAACAGCTCTAACTGAACAAAATTAAATGTAAAGAGATTTGATATAAAATGAAAATACGATCCTTATTAGCGGTTTGCTATTCTATTTATTTATCAGCAGCCGCTTTTTTTCTACGTTGGATTAAACCAAAAAATAGTGTGACATTGCTTATATCATTTGAAGCGAACGGAAAGGCGATTTTAAAAGAGTATGAAAACGCCTGCTACTCTTTTTCTTTAAACATCCTGTACACAAAACAGGCGTCCTCTGTGGCAAAAGCCTCTCCTCAAGCGGACGCTTTTTTCTTAAATGAAAAAAATCCTTTGCACCTTATAAAGGCGGTTTACCTCATGTTCAGAAGCAAATATGTCATCGCGGACAATTACTTTTTACTGACAAGCGCGCTGAACAATCGCCCGCAAACAAAATGTATACAGGTGTGGCATGCAAACGGATCTTTGAAAAAGTTCGGTTTAGAGGATGTCACTAATAAACAGAGGTCCAAACAGGATATCAAAAGATTTAAAAAGGTTTACAGATCATTCGATTATGTAACTGTAGGATCAGAAGAGATGGGCAGGATATTCAAAAATTCTTTTGGCGTAAAAGATCATCAGTTATTAAAAATCGGTGTGCCTTTAACAGATAAGTACTATCAGACAACTGAAAAGACACAGGCGGAACACCTCAGAAGTTTTTCAAATAAAAAAATCATTCTGTATGCACCGACGTTTAGAGATTACGATATGCATTCACTGCGCCTCCCCTTTACAAAAGAAGAGCTGATAAATGAATTAAATGGCGATTATATCCTGTTTGTGAAACTTCATCCCGCTTTACGTAATAAAATAACCGTACTATCAGACGGCGAGTATGTGAAAGATGTGTCTGATTTCCGTCTTAAGGATTTATTTATTGCTTCGGATATTTTAATTACTGATTATTCTTCAGTACCTTTTGAATATGCTTTTCTAAATAAACCTATGCTGTTTTTTACATATGACTTAAAAGAATATGATGAAAAACGGGGGTTAATTGACGATTATAAAGCTGTTATTCCCGGAAAAGCCTGTATGAACAGCGGCTCGCTGCTCGAAGAAATAGCTGATCCTTCTGCTGATACAGAACAAATAAAACGATTTTCGCAGAAATGGAATCTCTACTCTAAAGGGTCTTCAAGCTATAATCTCTTGCACTTTATTGAGAAAAATATGAGGTAATAAGTAATAACACTTGCTCTTGAAACTGGAAAATTCAGTTTCGAGAGCAAGTGTTTTTTATTGCCGCCAGTGCTTAAGTACGTTGGAAAGTCCAGAAGAAGTGAATGCGGCGGGACGAAATGGCAGTGGAAGATTTTTAAAAAAATAAGAGGCTGAAGCATTAAAAGCTTCAGCCGCCTTTATCCTTACTTATAAACCGGAACATCATAATAAAGCGTATAACCATCCAGCAATGTATACAGGCTGTACATGCGGTTCACCTGTTTGTAGGCCCAGCCGATATCGGTGGCGTATTGGTGAGAAGCAGTCGGCGACCATCTCATTTTATAGAGGGTGTCCTGCTGGTAGGCTGTGTTGTGAATATAGGATGAGCCTATGAATTTTGCACCTCCTATGATCGCTGCCTGCGGTGTAAACCAGCCTTGTTCGTAGGCATATTTCGCTCCGTAGTATAACGGGTTGCTGTCATAGGCGCCGATTCCGTACATGTTGTACACGGTTTTTCCGTTATAGGTTGTTCCTGTTGCCAGGTTAGATGTACCATTGCCTGTTTCCAGAAGAGCGTGTGAAATCAGGTAAAGCTCATTAATGCCGTATTTGTTGGCTGCGTCTATGAAGGACTGGCCTTTCCCCGCAAGGATCCCTTTGTTGTAAAGCACCTTTTGGTTAACCTCTGACGCTGTCAGTCCGGCTGTTTGCGACAGCTTTAAGAACTGAAAATAGTATTTGCTGTCTAATGAGAAGTTGTCGGGATTAACGTATTGCTCTACTTCGTCACTGCTTGCGTTTCTCCAATTCATGTTGATTTTAGCCCAGCCGTTTGCCTGGCTGATGATTTTGACTCTATCGCCTTTTGTGAATTGGCCGATCACATTGGTCGGACTGACCGCCGGTGTTGATCGGATATTTAATACATCTGCCGTGACCGTTTGGGCGGCTGTGTTGATATAGGCGAGTGACACGTATGCGGCTCCGTCTGTTTGTGGGCTTACCGTCATTTGTTTTTGTACCATATCACGAAGCGAGACGTTGTAATTTGTTTTCATGATTTGCGGGCCGTTTTTGATTTTCACAATGGAAGATGTCCAGCCGTACAATTTCTTCAATTTTGCGGCTGCCGCAGAGGCAGTGTCATTTCCTGTGAATTGTTGAGTAATGCTGATCTCGTAAAGCGGATTGCTTTTGCTCGTATAGCTTGCTGAGATCTTGTTTGTCTTAAAATAATTCAGCCCTTTATTCAATGTCGTTTTGTCGCTGAGTTGCGCAGTGACAATTTTATACTGCGTATAAGCTGTCTTACCCGTTGGTGTTTTTGAACCGGATGCTTTGTTTTGTTTGAAAAAGGCGAGCACGCGATCAATGTCTTGTTGATTGAGCAATTCAGCCGTAGTGATTTGGTATTGGCTGTTTGTGGTTTTTCCCGTTTTTTGGCTGCTCGCGGGGATGCTTTTCCCTTTAAAATAAGCCAATGTCTGATTGATTTTCGTTGTATCAAGTAAAGACTCTGTCGTTATTTTGAATTGACTGTTCGTTTGTTTTTTGATGATTTGTGTTGTGGCGCTGAGATTGTTTTTCTTTAAAAAGCTCAGCCCCTTGGTGATTTTCCCTTGATCAGATGTTTCTTCCGATACAAGCCGGTATTGGTTTTCAGTTTTCTTCCCGGTTGATTTTCTGCTTGTTTTTACTTTTTTCTGTGTGAAGAAGGCAGTGCCTTTATTGGCAAGCTGCTCGCCTAAAACCGGTGCAGTCGTAATTTGATAGACTGTAGCTGACGTTGTTGTTTTGGCTGATGCAGAGGTATAGCGCCACTTTTTTTTCTTAAAGAATGCCTGAACTTTTTGTAATTCTTGTTTTGAGATGCCTTTCATATTCACGGTATACGACGTGCTTTTTCCAACTTTTTGATAGGTTCCGCTTACTCCCGTGTTTTTCTTAATTTGACTGATCGCGTTTTTCACTGTGCTCAGCCCTTTAAAGTAGCCTGATTGAACGTTATAGGCGGAAACGGTTTTTTTCTGGCTGATCGCCTTGTAGCTTCCTTTGATCCCCGTACTATGTTCAAGCTGCTTAACAAGATTTTTCGCATTGCTTTCTCCAGAGAGATCAGCTGTGGTCAAGGTATAATAAATCTCGCCTTTTGATGTTTCTTTTAATGAAGCCGTCAGACCGGTCTCTTTTTGGAACGCGGATTTCATTTGCGCTGCTTTGCCGTCTCCTTGAATGATGCCAGATTGGATTCGTGTCAAGGATATTTCATTTTTAACTGGCCGGTATGTGCTTTTGACGCCCGTCTCTTTCGCAAGTCCTTGGGCAATACCTTTGACCTTTGCTTCGCCTTCTATTTCTGAAGTAACGACATTTATATAGTTTTGTTTTACTCCTGTTGCCTTTACTGCTCCTGTTATTCCTGTTTCTTTTTTCAGCTTGGCCAGCAAGCTGTTTGCCGGCTGTTCGCCAGCTATTGCGCCCGAAGTGATGGTGACATACGGCTGTTTGCTGCCTGCCGGGCTGTATGTGCCTGTGATGCCTGTCTGTTTTGTGAGCTGCCCCAGCGCAGATTTAGCGGCGGTTTCGCTGTTTATTCCAGAAGCTGAGATTTGGTAGGCTGCGGAACTGCTTCCGGAAGCTTTGTAAAAAGCCTGCCAGCCGGTGTCCTTTTTCAGCTTACTTACGGCTTGTGATGCCTCGCTCTCGGATGCAAATTTCTGAGCCGGCTCAATCTTATAAATCGAGTTGTCGATATAGGCTGCTTGAGCAGAGCTTGCTATCGTAAAAAAGACAAGGGCAGCGGCGGACAATGACATAGATGCAAAAAATCTCTTTTTCATACCTTCTCCTCTTTCATATTCAATTGTCATCTATAAAACTAGTTTATTTATCGGCAAAGGCGAGCTATATTTACAGGTTGATAGGTTCCATTTCTGAAAAATAAAAAAAGCTTAACCTCTCAGTGAGATTAAGCTCTTGACTTGTTTAGATATGAGACACGATCAGTGTGCATGCGCCTTCTATTGTAAAGTCCGGCATGTCATCCGGCAAGAGAAAATGGTCACCCTTTTTCAGCTCGCTCGACCTTCCTTCACATGCAAGTATTCCGTTTCCTTCTATAACACTGCATAACATGAAAGGAGCATCTTGCGACAGCTCAGCGGTGCCGTTTATTTCCCATCTATATACTGAAAAATATTCTGCCTGTACAAACGTTTTAATCGTGATGCCTTTTCTGGATTCCGTTGATTCGTCTATAAAGCCGTCCACGTGGGGAACGGTTGTAACGTTGATGACTTGTCCGAGATGAAGTTCGCGTGTGTTTCCTTTTTGAACAGACCTGTCATAGTCATATACACGATAGGAAATGTCTGAACTTTGCTCGGTTTCTAATACGAGTGTCCCCTCGCCTAATGCATGAATTGTTCCGCTTGGCACATAATAAAAATCTCCCGGCCTAATTTTCATTTTGCGGAGCAGACCGTCCCAGTCGCCGCTATTAATCATGGTAACAAGCTCCGTTTTTGTCCGGGCAGTGTGCCCGTAAACAATTTCAGCATTATCCTTGCAGTCAATAATATACCAGCACTGTGTTTTGCCGAGTTCCCCGTTTTCTTTTTCTCCTGCGTAATAATCATCAGGATTGACTTGTATTGACGTCGCTTTATTGGCGTCTATCATTTTTGTAAGGAGCGGAAATCGGTCACCTTCTATTCCTCCGAACAGCTCTCTGTGATGCTCCCAAAGCTCAGCAAGTGTTTTTCCTTTATATTCGCCGCTTATCACAGTGCTTGTTCCCTTCGGATGAGCGGATATAGCCCAGCATTCTCCGGTCTTTTCTGATGGAATGTCATATCCGAATATATCGTGTAAAGCAGTGCCGCCCCAGATTTTTTCTTTATATATGGGCCGTAAAAAAATGGGTGATTGCGTCATGTTGCGTTCCCCTCCCCTTAAAAATGGCTGATATCCAATTCCCTCTGCGCCACACCGGCAAACGCCAGAAATGGCTGATCTGCTTATGTATGGCTTTATATGTATAGCTTCCCACTTCCATTATGAAGGGAATCATAAATTAGTCAATGCTCATCCGCTGCTGCGGCGTCTCAATACAGCAAGCGCTTTCATTTAAAACCTTCTTACTCAGCCATTTCCACTATAAGAATAATTCTCCTGTTTTGATGCAAATTAATATGACTGTCCGCATCTTTGTAAAGGAGATGAACACATGACCATAAACTCTGATCTTACACAAAATATAGAAGATTTGAAAAAGAAAATCGGCCAAAATGACGACATCATTTTTTATACGTTTTCTTTTGGAGATACAGGACGGAAAGCATGTTTAATTTATATTGACGGCCTGACAAAAAACGAACTGCTTGCAGAGCATATTATTTCCCCTTTGCAAACTGAGGCTAAAAAACAAAAGGATGTATTTGTTGACGATTTATCGTCCTTCTTTTTCGGCTTTAATCACATCACCATCTCTTCATTGAAAGATGTACAGAACAATATTTTTTCAGGAAAATCGGTCTTATTGGCTGATGATTACAGCGAAGGACTCGCCTTTGATACGAAAACCTTTAAAATACGCGATATTGAAGAGCCGAAGTCAGAAGTGCTTGAGCGCGGACCAAAAATCGGATTTATCGAGAAATTAAGGACAAATACAGCGCTTTTGAGGGAACGCGCGAATGATCCGAACCTTGTGATAAAGGAACTGACACTTGGAGACAGAGTAAAGAAGAAAGTGGCGGTTGCCTACATCCATGATATCGCGCCCGATTATGTTGTAAAAGAGGTCTTTAAAAGGCTGAATTCCGTACATATTGATGACTTGCCGGAATCGGGAGTATTGGAACAGCTTATTGAGGATAGTTCCATTTCCATCTTTCCCACCATTTTAAGTACAGAACGGCCCGATCGGGTTGTCGGAGGGCTGCTTGAAGGAAGGGTTTCCATTTTATTGGACGGCACACCATTTGCGTTGATCGTACCCGTTACAGTAGATGAATTTATTCATTCTCCTGAGGATTATTATGAGAGATGGTATCAGTCTTCATTGCTCAGATTGCTGCGGTATTCTTGCATCCTGCTCACCATTTATTTGCCCGGCTTGTATATATCGCTTGTCTCTTTCCATACGGGGCTTTTGCCGACGAGAATGGCGATTGCGATTGCCGGCAGCAGATTAAACGTTCCTTTCCCGCCTTTTGTAGAAGCTTTTATTATGACCTTCACGATCGAGCTGATCAGAGAAGCCGGGCTGAGACTTCCAAAACCGATTGGACAGACAATCGGACTGATCGGAGGAGTCGTAATCGGACAGGCGGCTGTTCAGGCGAATATTGTAAGCGCGCTGATGGTAATCGTTGTTTCTATAACGGCACTGGCCTCGTTTACCGTTCCGTCATATGCCTATAACTTTCCGTTACGGATTATTCGGATCATTTCTATGGTAAGCGCTGCGGTACTCGGCATGTATGGGGTCATCATGTGCTTTCTGCTGGTCCTCGGCCAATTAATGCGTCTGAAAAGCTTTGGCCAGGACTACCTTATTCCTATTCTGGCGCAGCCCGGCCAAGATTTGAAAGATACTGTCATTCGGCTTCCAACCAGATTTATGAAAAAAAGACCGACCAGAAAAGGGCCGAAAGATAAACTCAGACAAAGGTGATGGCCATGAAGCAACAGGAAGACAAGCTTACATTTATGCAGACATTCATTATGGTGAGCGGAACGATGATCGGCGCCGGGGCCTTAACGCTTCCCCGTTCAGCTGCACAATCCGATAGCCCAAGCGGCTGGATCATGATTCTTCTTCAAAGTATTATTTTTATCATTATTGGTTTGCTTTTCTTACCCTTTCTGCAAAAGAACAGCGGAAAAACTCTTTACGAACTGAATCGTGATATCACAGGCAACATTGTCGGGTCATTACTGAATCTGTTTATAAGTCTTTATTTTATTGCCATGGTCTGCTTTCAGGCCCGCCTGCTGGGCGAGGTCGTGAATTTCTTTCTTTTGAAAAATACACCGATGGAGATTATCGTATTTATTTTTCTCGCAGTCGGCATTTATCATGTGACAGGCGGCGTCTATCCGGTCTCTAAGCTATATGCCTATATTTTTCCGATCACGATTATCATTTTTCTGATGCTCCTGATGTTCAGCTTTCGGTTATTTCACCTTAATTTTCTTCGTCCCGTTTTAGAAGGCGGATATCAAAGCTATTTTTCCTTATTTCCAAAGACGCTTATATATTTCTCAGGCTTTGAAGTCATCTTTTATTTAGTGCCTTTTATGAAAGACCCTAAACAGGCTAAAAAAGCGTTGGTGTTCGGGATTGCGACTTCTGCTGTATTCTACAGCATCACACTATTCGTGGTGATCGGCTGTATGACGGTTGCCGAAGCGAAGACCTTGACGTGGCCGACGATTTCTTTAATACACGCCTTGGAGATTCAGGGTATTTTTATTGAACGGTTTGATCTCTTTTTACTGATCACTTGGACATGCCAGCAGTTCACCTGCATGCTCGGTTCTTTTCAGGGCGCGCATTTAGGTTTAAATACTCTGTTCCGTCTGAAAAATAAAAACAATGCATGGCTTATAGCTGCTTTGCTCCTCTTCACTTTCGGAGTGGCAATGTATCCTGACGATCTGAATGCTGTCATTTATTTTGGCGGGAAATTAGGTTATGTATTTTTAATCATTCTTCTGATTCCTTTTATCGTTTGGTTTGTGAGTTGGATAAAGAAAAAATGGGGGGGCAGCAGCCGCAATGAAACTTCTCTTTAAGCTGACGGTTATTTGCCTTGTGTTACAAGTGCTCAGCGGATGCTGGGACGTAAAGGAGATTGAAAAATTGTCATTTGCCAGAGGACTGGCGATTGATGAAACAAGTGATCATCAGTACAAACTGACATATCAAAACCTTCTTCCGCAAAGTGAGGACAGCCAGACGGCCGGGAAGCCCAAATTCGTAAATGTAACAGCACGGGGGAACACTATGCTTGAAGCGGTCAGTGAGATAGCTTTACAAGATCCTCCCGTTTATAGTGACCATTTAAAGGTCTTGATCTTTGGCGAAAAATTAATGACCAATCAAAATATAAACAATTTCATTAACCATTTTATTCGTGATGATGAGTTAAGACGAAGCAGCTATATATTTATAGCGAAAGGAAAAGCGGCAGATATCCTGACTGAAAGCACCCCCACCCAGCAGCAGGTGATGCCGGCTGAAAAGCTGATTGATATCACAAACCATGGCGGCTATAATGGCAAAATCATGATGCCGCTTCGCATCGGAAGAGCTTCAATCTACTGTCAAAACGGCAATAGCTTTCTCATTCAGGCTGTAACAAATAAAGGAAAAAAAGCCGTTTATGACGGAGCCGGAATCATAAAAAGCGGAGAGAATAAATTAATCGGATTTATTTCTCCCTACGAAACGCAAACCCTCAATTGGCTGATCGGAACGGTTCAAGGCGGTGTACTGCCTGCTGAGGAAAAGGGGTATCCGATTACCTTTGAAATCAAGCGTTCAAAGTCAAAAATAAAACCTGCCGTTAAAAACGGGAAACTTTCATTTTACGTTTCAGTTTTTACAAAAGGCTTGATGACAGAGAATCAAAATCCTAAAGAAAATTCATTTAACGAGAGTTATTTGAAGGAAGTTGAACGGATTTTTGAAAAAAAGCTTGAAGCCGATATGAAAAATGCGATGTATAAACTCCAGCATACGTATCGAACTGACCCTGTCTTTTTTTCTGATTACGTCCGGATTAACTTTCCTGATTACTGGAATAAAGTGAAGAATGATTGGGATGAAGTGTTTGCTGAAGCCGATTTTCATTATGATATTTCTCTTAAAATCGTGAATTTCGGAACAGCGGGAAAATAAAGTACAGATTCTATTCGGCCTTTTTTTCGGCGCGAATCAATATTTGATAAATGCTGCATTGGTCTGCCAACTGTGTAACGGGGAAACTGAGCGCTCTGGCCAGCCTGGCAATTTCATTAAAAAACAGCTGAACCTTTACATCGACATCAACTATATTATAGGTTTGTGCTTTGATTTCAAACTGCTCCGCCGGGAAAAGAGTGTGCACGGTTTGCGGTGTAAAAAAACGCAAATGAGTGCGGTCTAATATACCGGCATCTCTATAAGTCCAGTCGCCGAGCAAAAGAGGAAAGAGGGCCTCCGCATGCGATATATTCGGGATACTGCACACCATGCAGCCGGAAGGAGCTAAATATTTGGCATACGTTTGAATAACGGTCCAAGGGTCCTTTAAATGCTCCAATATATCGGCGAAAATAATCACATCAAAAAAACCTTCCGGATACGGCATTTGTGCCTGTTCAACATCTTCTTCGATTACGGCTTTATAATGGCTCCTTGCCGCTTTTGCAGCAAGCGGATGAAGCTCCACTCCGTATAACTCGCAGGACTGCCTGTTCATCAGCTCTAATCCGGTCGCTCCTGCACCGCAGCCGATATCAAGAATCCGGTTCGCTTCCGGGGGAACAAGCTGCACAATTTCTGGACGGGGATGGGTAAAATAAGTGAAGTCTGTTCCCCATTTATCTATGAAGCGCTGCCTATTGGCCGTATAAAGGTGATTGATATTGATTTCTCGATTAGCCGTAAATGTCGCGTGCCCATGGTGATGAACAAATGAGTCAAGGGCGATTTCCAGACTGTATCCGGCTTGGATGGCGCGCAGGCAAAGATCATCATCCTCAAATGACCCGTACGCAAAGCGTTCATCGAATCCGCCGATTTCGTCAATAACAGCCCGTTTGATAAGCAGGCAGAAACCCACGAGACGCAGCACCCGTTTCGTTTTGTGTTTTTCTTTTTCACAATGGGCTTTCGCAAAAGGCTCCATTTCCTCTAACGTTTGATACGCATTCGGGATCATCTGGGCGCCGCTGACATAATTGCTGACAGGCCCGACCATTCCGGTTTGATCCGATTGATCAAGCACACGCAGCATCGCGCTAAGCCAGTTTTGCGTCACCATGGTGTCATTATTGAGAAAAAGCAAGTTGTCACCCTTTGCGTCTTCGATCCCTTGATTACAGCCTTTCGCAAAACCGAGATTTGCATCATTCAAGATGGTGCGGACGGATGAAAGGCCCGCCAAATATTCCAGCGTCCCGTCAGTTGATCCATTATCTACTATTATTAATTCAATGTCCTCTTCTTGTGTATGCTTCTCGATGCTGGCCAGACATTTCTTCGTCAAATCCAGCTCGTTATATGTAAGTATAATAATACTTGTTTTCACTTGCGCCCCCGCCTTTTTCATTACTTCTTATTTAACGTATGAGGCGGATTCGATTTTTATGTAGGACACGCAGCAGTCTATAATCAAACGTTTGTTTAACATCCTATTAATAGTCAACTTAAAAAAGGACTGCCATAAATGACAGTCCTTCTCTCTTTACGTATTCACTGTTTGTTGTTTTCCTGCCGCTTTGCCACGGCCATTTCTGTCTTTTAAATCCTGTTCAATTTCTTCAAGGCTCTTTCCTTTTGTCTCTGTTACTTTAAAACGGACAAACAGGAAGGACATGATTCCGATGGCTGCGTAGATCAGGAACAGATAGCTGATTCCGATCGCTTCCATGAGAATCGGGTAGGTTAACGAAACAATCAATGTACCGACATGAAGCATCAGTGTAGAAACGCCCGTACCGATTCCGCGGACATGGAGAGGGAACAATTCAGGTAGCATCACCCACACAACAGGCCCCCAGCTGACGGCAAAAACGACGATGAATAAGCCTAAGCATATAACCGTTGTCCACGATGCGGCCGCGGTATTATCAAAGAAAAGATTGACCATCGCCAGAACGATCAAGCTGATGACCATTCCTGCGTTGCCGATTAATAACAGCGGCTTTCTCCCTACTTTGTCAATAATTTTGATGGCTATGAGTGTCATAATCACATTCACTGTTCCGATTCCGACAGTTCCCAGAATGGAAGCAGAATTTCCAAAGCCGACATTGGTAAAGGTTTTCGGCGCATAGTAAATGATGGTGTTCGTTCCGATAAACTGCTGAAGAAATGCCAGTCCGAGTCCGGCGATAAGTGCAGGGCGCACCCATGGATCAAGCAGTTCCTTCAAACCGCCTTCCTCCTGTTTTTCCGTTTCCTTAATATCTTGTATTTCTTGATCAATCCCTTTTCCGCCCCGCAGCTTCTCAAGAATCTTTCTCGCCTTATCTTCCTCGCCGTTCGTAAACAGCCAGCGCGGGCTTTCCGGCATAAACATGATTCCTACGAGCAAGAGCAGCGACGGCACAGTCGCCAAGCCGAGCATCCAGCGCCAAGCTTCGGCATCGGCAAAGATGTAATTGACGATATATGAAAGCAAAATACCAACAGTAATCATCAGCTGGTTAAGCGAAGACAGCGCCCCGCGTGTTTCTTTCGGTGCAAGTTCAGACAGATAGAGCGGCACAATTGTTGTAGATCCGCCTACTGCGAGCCCAATCACAATTCTAAAAAGCACCATGACTTCTGTATTAGGAGCGAGCGCAACTCCGAGTCCGCCTATAAAAAACAGAAGCGCGGCTGTCATGATCGCTTTCCGCCTCCCGAATCGATCCGTCAGTTTTCCTGCAAACCCTGACCCCAGCATGGCCCCGACAAGCAATGAGCTGACGACCAGCCCTTCTGTGAATGCGGTAAGGCCTAAATCATTTTTCATAAAAAGTATGGCTCCTGAAATCACTCCGGTATCATATCCATATAAAGCGCCGCCAAGAGCGCCAAAAAAATAAAGCCATATATTAGAACGGTTTTTCTTCATAAATCCTGACTCCTCTCCTCATAACTAGAACGATCGTACCAGCATGGAGTTCTTGTAGAAATCTTTTATCCTATTTTTACGGTCCTTAAACCTTGGGATCAACCGCCGCTCTCTAACATCCATATATTTACCAATTAATTTTTTAGGAGATAACGAAACATTTCCTTCTTCCTGTCGTCCAATATAGTGTGATCCGGCTGACAATTAACTACAAACATCCGCACTTTATATATAAATTTAGGAAACTTTATCGAATATTGTCTTTTTGAAATTGTACTAACACAACTTTCATGGTACGCTTCAAACAGTAAAGAAATGAGAGGTATTGATATGGAAGAACGATCCCAACGCAAGAAAAAAAAGAAACGCCTGAGAAAATGGGTTAAATTTTTAATCGTTACAATTGCTTTTTTACTCGTTATTGTCGGTGCTGCCGGCACGTATGCATATGTAAAACTCAATAACGCTTCTAAACAGGCACATGTCAGTTTGAGCCGCGGTGAACAATCTGTTAAGCGAATTAAGGAATTTGATCCCGGAAAAGACTCTTTTTCTGTATTGCTGCTAGGTATAGATGCCAGAGCGGGCAAAGGTGAAACTGTTGATCAAGCCAGAAGTGATGCAAATGTGCTGATTACCTTTAACCGCAAGGATAAAACCGCCAAAATGCTGAGCATACCGAGGGATGCTTATGTCAATATCCCTGGTCACGGCTATGATAAGTTTACACACGCTCATGCTCTCGGCGGTGTCGACTTGTCAGTTAAGACCGTTGAGGAATTGCTTGATATTCCGGTTGATTATGTCGTTGAGAGCAACTTCACAGCCTTTGAAGACGTGGTCGATGAATTAAACGGCGTAAAAGTAACAGTGGACAGTGACAGAGTCATTCAGCAAATTCAAAAAGATACAAAAGGAAAAGTTACATTGCAAAAAGGAACACACACGCTGAACGGCGAGGAAGCGTTAGCTTATGTCAGAACACGTAAAGCAGACAGCGACCTATACCGAGGACAGAGACAAATGGAAGTGCTGAAAGCCATTATTGAAAAATCTAAATCATTAAGCTCAATTCCGGCTTATGATGATATCGTGGATACGATGGGAGAAAATCTCAAAATGAATTTATCTCTTAAGGATGCGATTGGCTTGTTCCCTTTCATTACTTCTTTGAATTCGGTTGATTCTATTCAGCTGACAGGATCCGATTATGAGCCTGCGGGAGTCTATTACTTCCAGCTCAATCAAGAAAAGCTGGAAGAAGTGAAAGAGGAATTAAAAAAAGATTTGGGCGCTTAATGGAAAGCCTGACGGGGTGGTTATTTATAAACCATCCCGTTTTTTCTATTAAATACTTAATTACCCGTTGAAAAATTCGAAATTAAGGTTTAGCCTTTTACTGTCGGCTTACTTTCCAATAGTTTATGTTTCATACGAAAGCTGAACATACTACACGAAGCGGCATTTTATTCACAAGGAGGTTTTTCATACATATGAAATTAATCGCAATTGATTTAGACGGAACATTACTTACGACGGAAAGCAAAATTTCTGCAGAAAACAGAGCGGCGATTAAAAGAGCGGTTGATGCGGGGATTCTCGTGACCATTTGTACAGGGAGAGCCACTTTTGATGTCAAGGCGCTCCTGGAAGACTTGGATATTCCCATTATTGCAGCTAACGGCGGCACCGTCCATGATACAGGCTACCGTTTAATCAGCAAGACATTAATGGATCAGCAAGCTGGAAAAGACATTGCTGACTACCTTCTCTCTCAAAATATATACTTCGAGGTTTATACGGACCATCATCTGCTTTCTCCTTTTGACGGCCAATCCAAGCTTCAGGCTGAGCTCGATATTTTGAAGAGCGCAAATCCGGATGAAGATATTCATACACTGTGGCAAGGCGCCATGACTCAATTTAAGCAGTTTGGCATTAAACCTGTGCATGATATTCAATCTGTATTTGACGGAAACGAAAATGTTTACAAGCTGCTTTGTTTCTCTTTTGACATGGAAAAGCTGAAGAAAGCAAAAGAAGAACTGACGCATCATCAAAAGCTCTCCCAAACTTCATCGGGAAAACATATCATCGAGATTCTGCCCGCCTCATCCGGCAAAGGCCGTGCACTGACTGAGTTAGCCGACAGATACGGCATCGAAAAACAAGACATATATGCCATCGGCGACAGTCCGAATGACTTGTCGATGTTTGAGGTCGCCGGCCATGGAATCGCCATGGAGAACGCGATTGAAGAGCTAAAGGAAAAAAGCACATTCGTGACAAAGAGCAATGACGAAAACGGCGTGGCTTACTTTATAGATCAGCTGCTTGCCAATCAATATTAATAAGAAAAGCCTCCGGAGAAAGCTGCGGAGGCTTTTCTGTATCGCACAGGCTACTGAATTCGGACACTGCCCGCGTACTTGTCTTTCCAATAGGTGCTCGTATTCATGTTGGTGAGCGTCACACCGGTTGATAGCGTGACATGCACGACTTGGCCGTTTCCGACATAGATAGCCGGGTTCAGGCTGCTTGATTTAAAAAAGACGAGATCACCGGGCTGAAGTTCGGATTTATCAATCTTCGTTCCGGCTTTGTATTGGTTTTCCGCGTAACGGGGCAGCGTAATACCGGCCGCCTCTTGATAGACATATTGGATAAAGCCCGCTGTATCAAAGCCCGTTTTTGGCGATGTGCCACCGGCTTTATAAGGAACTTCACCAAGATAAAGCGTTGCTTCGGATACAATCGGGTTTTCTTTCGGAATCTTCAAATGTTCGAACCGCCGCACTCCTGAAAAACGTTTTTTCCAATAATCTTCTGATAAGTAAGAAATCGTTACTTTTTCAGAGCGGCTTGCTTGGATGAACCTTCCGCCTCCTGCATAGATGCCTGCATGAGATATGCCTTTTTTATATGTGTTGCTAAAATAGATTACATCGCCCGGTTTTATATTTTTCAGCGCAACCTTCTCTCCTGCCGTCCATTGCTGTTCTGCCGATCTCGGCAAATACACGTCGAGCGCTTCTTTGTAGACATATTGCACAAGCCCGGAACAGTCAAATCCCTCACTCGGTGTGCTTCCGCCAAAGACGTATGGCGTTTCTAAATACTTTGCCGCCTGTTTGACGACCGGAGTATCGACGATTTTGGGATCTGATGAGATTCGTTTTGCGCCGATGTACGACGTGCTCCAATATGTGCTTTTTTTATAATTCTCGTATGAAACGCCTTTTGTCTGTGAGCTATGAATCATTTGACCGTTTCCGACATAAAGTCCTGCATGGGTCGGATTACTTTCTCCTGCTTTTTTAAAAAACAAAATGTCCCCCGGCTTAAGGTCGTCCTGCTTCACAGCGCTCCCCACTTTCCATTGGTCATTTACAGACCTCGGCAAGTGAATGCTGTTCTGAGCGAAAATATACATAATCAGGCCGGACGGGTCAAAGCCTTCCTTCGGCTTTTCGCCTCCGTATTTATATTTATATCCTACCAGTTCCTTAGCCCGGCTGATCGCTGCGTCTTTTTTCGTGTCAGCTTCCGCAATCTCCGCCCTTGTCATAATAGGTGTCAAAAGTCCAATCATCATAGCAACAAGCAAATACTTCCTCCAGCTTGCAAAGATGTTCACTTCACATTTCTCCTCCTCTTTTTGCAGTGTTTACATCGGTATTTTTTTGGAGATGTTAAGTTACTTTTTGACGTTTTTTTGAAGGTTTTGAAATCTAGCAGAAGTTAAAAGTAGATTATAGAGGATTTGGTGTTACGAATCAAAAAAGAGAATGCCCGTTTAGGGCATTCTCTTTTTTATTACTTATTTGTTTGCGCAGTCTCTTCTTGCTGAATTTTATGGATTTCGGTGTCGATTTTTTCTTTTTCCTGATCTGTCAGCTGATCGTTGTATTTAAAGGCTGACATAAACATAAATACCATGATAATAGCGGCAAATGGCCAGCTTGCTTTAATCCATTTCATTTTTTATCACTCCGTTTTAGATTTTAATTTGTCAGTATGGTCGATATCAAACGTCAATTTTCCGTCTTCGACATCCCAGACGAAATTCGAGTCTTTTGTTAGTTCCCGAATAATCGTTTTTTCTTTCAAACCGCCTTTTTTGACCGGCGCTGGTGTTGCTTCATGGATATTGATCGGGGTGACTTCAAAATGCCCCGTACCATTTTTCTTCAAATGATACTGGACTAACGCGCTGTCCCTCGTTCTTGTCCATCCTTGGTCAAACACGAAGTTTCCGAGGCTGTAGAAAATAACGGTTCCGTTATATACTTCAATCGGCTCAAGTACGTGAGGATGATGGCCGATAATGATGTCAGCTCCCGCGTCGGACATCGCTCTTCCGAGTTCGCGCTGTCTGTCATTTGGGTCGTTGTCATATTCTTGTCCCCAGTGTGCCTGAACCACAACGATATCCGCATTTTTCTTTGCTTTTGATATCATCGGAATAAAGATCTCTGGGTCAGCCGGCAAAACGCCCGGCGTATTTTTTCTGGCTGTGAAATTTTTACCGTACACATCTGTAAAACCTAATGTCGCAATCTTAACGCCGTTTACTTCCTGATAAGAAATTCTGTTTTCAGCTTCCTTCAAGTTCGAACCGGCTCCGACTAGGTCAAGGTTTTGTTTTGAGAATTCCTCTAATGTATCCTTCATCCCCTGCACGCCGTAATCCATCGCGTGATTGTTTGCGCCCGTCAGCACGGTGAAGTTCATATCCTTCAGGACCTTCACTGAATCCTTGTTGGCTTGGAGATGAATATTTTTCTCGGCTTCTGTATAATTCTTTTTATAGGTCACCGGATTCTCAAAGTTTCCGGCTACATAGTCGGATGCTTTAAAGATCGGCTCAACATACTGAAATAAACTTTTTGTTCCTTTTTGTTCGGTTACTTTTTCAACATACCGGCCCATCATAATGTCGCCGACAAAGGAGGCTGACACCAGGTCATCGGAATACGTTTTGACTGAAGGCGTTTGTGCTTTTCCCGCCCACATAAAGACGAACATAAGGCAAAAGACAATCGGAAGTGCGATAAATACGTGCTTATTTGTTTTCTTTTTTTGCTGTTTTGTCATCTTTAGCAGCTTTTCTTGAAAGCTTAATTGTTTTTTCATCGTTTGACACACCTTACGTTAAATTAAGTAGTAAACAAACATGATAGCAAAGGTCGCTCCGCTCAGTAGCAGCGTGCTTCCGAACGTGATGGTTAATCCTTGTTTCTGAATCGTGTTGGCAATCAAACCGGGAACGATAATTCCAATTCCGCGGAATTCGGCGATTTCAAATGGCACAATCGGGTATAGAAAATCAAAAGCAATTTTTAAGACGATACCTGTAATAAGCATGGCTGCGAATTTTCTGCGTCCGTATAAAATCATGAATCTGGACAAGCCGTATTTGACGATGACATAAGTGAGAAGACTGACCAGCAAAACAAGTAAAATAAAGATCGGCTGGTTAAAAACAAGACCTAAATAACCCGGTACAACAAGACCTGCCGGCACAATGCCTGTTTTTTCCGCAAAAATCAAACTGAGTAAAACTCCCAATATAAGTGAAATGTATAAATCTGATCCGAACATGTTTACGTTTCCTCCTAGCTAACGAGCTGCTTAACCTTGTATTCTTGGATTTTTTCGATTAGCGGTTCTGCTGAACCATGAATGTTACCGACACCATATATGACACGGTTGTGCATTTTTTTCTTTAAGACTTCCATAATCTCTTCTGTCGACTTGTATTCAAGATCGTGCAGCTTATCTGCAGGTATCTTTCCTTCTTCAAAGGCTTTTACAATAGGTTCTGTCGTTTCTCCGATCAGAATCAGTTCACTTGCTTCAATATAAGGAAGAACATCATTTGCAAATTGCTGTGTCCGATCTACACGGTCCGCCCGGCAGTTCATGATGACGATGGGTTCATCGGTCGGATACCCAATTTCTTTCACACGTTTCCATATATTCAATGTAGAAGAAGCGTCGTTTGCAGCAAAGCCATTTACAAAATGACCAGGTTCACTCGGACTGATTAATGGAAGAATTCTCATTGCTCCCGGATCAGGCGGCGCATTCAGCATGCCTCTGAAAGCGGTATCTTCATCAATGCCAAGCGCTTGGGCAACACCGAGAGCGAGTGAAGCATTATCAGGAAATACCATATATTCAAACTTACGCAAATACTCGTCCGTAATTTTAGAATTATCAGCTATAATGACTTCTGTGTTTCGTTCTTTTGCTTTTTGTTTAAAGAAATCTGTATATTCACTATCTGTAATAATCAAATGGCCATTATAAGGAATCGTTGCGGTAAATGCTTCCGCGATCTCATCGAGTGTCGGTCCCATGACGTCCATATGATCCTCCAGGACATTTACGATGACTCCGATATTCGCTTGCAGCAGTTCTTCCTGAAAGATGATTTGGTAGTCAGGATTTACAGCCATGCACTCACTGACAATTGCGTTGGCCCCTCTGTCCACCGTTTCTTTCATTACTTCTTTTTGTTCCCCGATATTCGGCCCTTGCGGTTTCCGTTTAATCGGTTTTTCTTCCGGTGTATCCCAATAAATCATTCTTGCGTCCGTACCTGTTGTTTTTCCTACAGTTTTGTAACCAGCTTCCATTAAAATTCCGGTTGTCAGCCTTGTGACTGTGGATTTGCCGCGAATGCCGTTAATGTTGACTCGCACAGGCAGGGCATCAATATTTTTCTGATGTCGCCTTTTTTCTAATATTCCGATGACTACTATGACAGCACAGGCTAAAATGAGTAACCACATTGCTTATCGACATCTCCTTCTATATTTGTTGTAAATTCATTCATCAGTATATAGAATCACTATGAATTCTCAATCGGCATTATGTAACATAATCTTCCCCCAGTCTCTGAGCCAAACCTCTCTTTTGAAGGAGATATAATACCCAATTTACATTTGATATTTTTGGTAAATAACAGGACTTAGATCTTACTAGATTTTCCTTTCTTAATTACGAATGCGCTTACATTTACAACTTCATTTTTTTCTGGACTTTTATGCCTAGTGAAGAGGATTGGAATAAAGATGTACTTTGAATCTATCTTTTCCATCCCTTTCATATCAACTTTTCAAGGGTATGACGCAGGTTTGGCCTTCCTTTGACCTTGAAACGTTATTTACCTATTTTTTAAGGATAAGGTCATATAGTCATCCTTTGCGTAAGGAATAGCAGGTAGCAGTCCTATTCCAAAATGACTATGCCGCTCAGCGACGAATATAGGCTGAAGAGAGGTCCGTGTTTACTAACAAAAATAAACATTTTCTATGCAAAAAGTCTTTTTGATTTCTATTCATTTGCAGGTCTATTCACATGCTTTTGAAACAATTTTAATAAAACTTAATTTTTGTTCATGAAATCTTCATCCATAAATGTGAATGGTTTGTCAAATTTTGTGTTTTTTTCGCAAATGAAGTCACATTTACTCGATTTTATACATGAATAAAACCTGCATAGCTGTTAAAAACTACACTACGAGATCGGAAGGATGTGATAGGATGCCCGCCGACAAGAATTCATCTGATGAGAAACTCCTTTTGAAAGGCAATTTTGATTCTGCCGTTCAGACCTTAAAAGAGGAATTGATCCTGTGCGAAGATTTAAGGATTCGCATGATTGACATGAAGGATACGAAAGCTGTTTTTTTCTATCTGCAAAACGTGATTGATGAAAAAAAGCTCAACGAATTTATTATTGATTTTTATCAGCAGGACGAGTCTCCTGAATTGTATATGAAGGCCATCAGCAGCTCAGAAAAGAATGAACTTTGCGATATCATTGATGCGATTTTATCGGGGAGCGTTGTGTATTTCAGCGAACTGTCCGAACAGGCAAAACTCTTTACAGCGGGCCAAAATCCGCTCCGCTCTATCACCGAACCGGAATCGGAAAGCATCGTGCGCGGGGCTCATGACGGTTTTGTAGAGAGCTTGGATACGAATATTCAGCAGATTCGTTATCATGTTCAGGATCATAATCTGGCTATTCACTATGTAAATATCGGAGAAAAAGCCAGGTCACGGGTAGCACTGCTGTACATAGAGGATATCGCTGACCCGGAAATCGTAAAAGAAATGAAACGTCGTCTTTCATATTTAAAGATAGATAGCTTATTGACTCCCGGAATCATTGAAGAAGCGATTGAGGACAATTCCTTTTCTCTTTTCCCTCAAGTCATCAATACTGAACGGCCTGACAAAGTAAAAGCGAATATTATGGAAGGCTGCGTGATTCTGATGATGGATGGAAGCCCGTCAGCCATTATAGCCCCGATCACCTTTTTTTCCTTTTTTCAATCTCCTGATGATTACAGCACACGGTGGGTTTCCGCCAGTGTGATGAGAACCCTGCGATTTTTGGCATTTTCGATCGCCATCACATTGCCGGCTTTTTATATATCTCTGATTGCTTTTCATTTTGAGGTTATTCCTAACGATTTGATTGTCACGATGAAAAACTCAATCGTTAATATTCCGTTTCCTCCTTTGGTTGAAGCAATGATTATGGAAATTACAATTGAACTCATTCGTGAAGCAGGGGTGCGCCTTCCTAAGCCGATCAGCCAGACAATCGGCATTGTCGGCGGACTGGTCATTGGCGACGCTGTCGTCCAGGCGGGATTAATCTCTAATATGATGATTATTGTCGTAGCGGTGACAGCTGTGTCTTCTTTTGTGCTTCCTTCCTATGAAATGAGCACCACAATTCGCACGATACGTTTTCCGCTCATGTTTTTAGCCGCCTCCTTTGGTTTTATCGGAATCGGCTTTGGGTTTGGATTGATTTTGATGAATTTATGTAAGCTTGAATCTCTCGGGATTCCTTATTTATCACCGCTTTCACCGTTTCATTTTTCCGATTTAAAAGATGCCTTTATCAGGCTCCCGTCTTGGCTTTATAAGAAGCGGCCAGTTTATCTCAAACCAAAAGCTGCAACCCGCCTTAAAAACATAAGAGGATGGAAAAAAGATGAAAAATAAAAACATCAGCCAGCTGCAAGCCGTCTTTTTTATTATTCAAACCCAAGTCAGTATAGGGCTTCTCGCTTTGCCTCATATGCTGATGAAGAGAGCGGGAAGCGACGGATGGATCTCCATCCTATTATCCGGTGTTTTAATCCAAGTTACGATCAGCCTGTATATGATTTTATTTTTCCGATTTCCCGAGCTGACCTTTTATGAAATGCTGGAAAAAATGTTTGGAAAATATGTCGGAAAAGCGCTTCAGCTGATATATATATTTTATTTCATGCTCAACTGTGTTCTTATTTTATCTGTTTTTTCAAGGATTTTAGATATTTGGGTGCTGCCGCTGACGCCAAATTGGGTGATCAGTCTGATGATTGTGTTTGGATCCGTTTATATTGCAAAAGAACCGATACAAGCCATTACCAGATTCAGCTTTGTTTTGACACCGATTATGGTAGGTTTGTCTTTGCCTTTAATTTACACTCTTGGCGATGCCGATATTTCTTATATCCTTCCGATTTTTCAGGGTGATGTAAGGGATATATTCTGGGCTTCGCAGGATATGTTTGTCAGTGTGAATGGCTTTGAATCCATGCTGATTTTAGCGCCGCTTGTGAAGGGTACCGTCAGACAGCGCTATAAGATCATGACGATTGCCAATTTGTTTACGACTTTCTACTATCTATATATCACTGTGACTTGTTTTGTCATTTTCAGCCCTGAGGAAATCAATATCATTCCTGAACCTGTTTTGTATTTATTAAAAACCGTCTCATTCCGGGTAATCGAGCGGACGGACCTCATCTTTCTGACATTTTGGTTTGTCACTGTATTTGCCACACTAGCAAATGTCTTCTATCTTGCAAGTACCGGGGCAGCTAAATTATTCGGGAAACAAGATCATAAATCGTTTGTTTATATCCTCTCTGCCATCGTTTTTATGTTGTCTATCTCGGCAACGCGTACTGATCAAAGTGTGCATGTTGTCGATCAAGTCAGCCGTATCGCGGACTTTATTTTTGTCTATCTCTTCCCGGTTATTGTGGCACTCATTGCTTTTATGATGAAAAAGGGGGGACGGCATGCGCTCTAAACATGTACTAGTCATTATCATGTGTTTATGTCTGGGTGTAACCGGCTGTTGGGACCAGAACTTATTAAAAGACATAGCACTTGTTCTGACAGCCAGTCTTGACACTGATGAAAACGGAAATAACACGATGGGCATTACCTATCGAAAAGTACAGAGTTCACAGGCGGAACAGGAAACAGGCGGGACATTCATCACCACTGTGCTCAGTGCTACAGGACATACAACACGCGAGGCCCGTTTTAAATTAGATAAGCTTGTGGATCAGCGGATCGACACCTCGAAACAGCGGATATTGCTTATCGGAGAAAAAATGGCGGAAAAGCAGATGTTTCCTTATCTTGATACGTACTACAGAGATGCGAAAAGCCCTTTGCTCGCACAACCCGCTGTCGTAAAGGACGGGAAAGCAATTGAAGTGCTGCAGCTAATTGTTGACCAAAAACTGATTGTAAGCAAATTTTTGAGCAACCTTCTAAACAGCGCGAGTGAGGAATCAAACATTCAGCTTGAAAATCTGCAAACCATCCGTTCAAAAATGCTGCATACGGGTGAGGATTTTACTCTTCCTTATCTTTCTGTTCATAATGGAAAAACGATTAAAGTGGAAGGTACCGCTTTGTTCAGCAACCAGAAAAAAGTGACAGAAATACGCGGACAAGATTCGACGCTCCTGACTCTTTTGGCAGGCCATTTTAACAAATCAGCCGGCATCAACCTGAAACTCTGGGATCATTACAAACCCGATATCAAAAACTACATTTCCTTAGGAATTACAGATGCTTCGCGCTCGATTTCCTTTATAGATGCAAATCCCGATCATCTAAAAGTAAAGCTGTCATTAAAGCTGGACGCAAGAGTTGTCGAATATCCGAAGGACATGCTGGATTCAAACAAGGTAATTACAAGAATTAATCGGCAGGCTTCAAACCATTTAGAAAAAGATGCTGCCTCTATTATTAAAAAGACTCAATCTTACAAATCCGATGTCTTAGGAATAGGAAGAAAATATAAATCAAAGCATCTCGAAGAATACAGGCGATTTAATTGGAGAGACCTGTATACCTCTATCGAAATCATTCCGGATATCGAGGTTCGCATTTCTCAAATTGGCATAGTGAATTGAAAAGGAGATTCGTTCTCCTTTTTTGGTTTGCACATTTCTGTTGCCAACCTTCATTGTTCGTGATAATCTATTTTGTGTAAACGGTTACACATTGTAAGGAGGAGCTTTTGTGGCTACGATTAAGGATGTCGCCGGAGCCGCGGGTGTTTCTGTCGCGACAGTCTCCCGCGTGCTGAATGACAACGGTTATGTACATGAAGAAACAAGAACACGGGTGACGGCGGCAATGGAAAAGCTGAATTATTATCCGAATGAAGTCGCCAGATCCCTCTATAAAAGAGAATCGCGACTGATCGGACTATTGCTTCCGGATATTACAAACCCCTTTTTTCCTCAGCTTGCCCGGGGTGTTGAGGATGAATTACAGCGTGAAGGCTATCGGCTTATCTTCGGAAACAGTGATGAACATCTTGAAAAAGAGCTTGAATACCTTCAAACCTTTAAGCAAAATCAAGTCGCAGGAATGATTGCTGCCACAAACTATCCCGATCTTGCGGAATACAGCGGCATGGAACAGCCTGTGGTTTTTTTGGACCGGACACCTGAAGGCGCTCCTTCTGTATACAGCGACGGACGGACCGGGGGAAAAATCGCTGCCGAGGAAATGCTGCGCGGGAACAGTAAGTGCATCACGCTCTTCAAAGGGCCTGCCCACCTGCCGACCGCGCAAGAACGCTTTAGCGGCGCGCTCGATGTTTTACGTCACGCTGATGTGAACTTTCAGATCATCACGACAGCATCATTTTCTTTTAAGGATGCCCAAACATCGGCAAAAGAACTCTTTGCTGCTTATCCGGATACGGACGGCGTAATTGCCAGCAATGACATTGTGGCTGCGGCTGTTCTGCATGAAGCATTGCAGCAAGAAAAACGGGTCCCTGATGATATCCAGATTATCGGTTATGATGATATACCGCAAAGCGAACTCCTTTTCCCGCCGCTTTCCACGATTAGACAGCCGGCATATGACATGGGAAAGGAAGCGGCCAAGCTCCTTCTGAACATCATAAAAAAACAGCCTTTAAAAGAGACGGCAATCCAGATGCCCGTTACCTTTATCAAAAGACAAACGACTAGAAAGGGAGATTGACAAATGAGCAATATTTGCGTAATCGGCAGCTGTTCGATGGACTTAGTCGTCACATCGGATAAACGCCCGAAAGCAGGAGAAACCGTGCTTGGCACCTCATTCCAGACAGTGCCCGGCGGCAAGGGAGCGAATCAGGCGGTCGCGGCTTCCAGACTCGGCGCCCGCGTCACAATGGTCGGTAAGGTCGGGGACGATCACTACGGTAAAGCGATCATTGATAATCTGAAAGCAAACGGTGTCAGCACCGAATATATGGAACCGGTTACACATAAAGACAGCGGAACAGCTCACATCGTGCTCGCAGAAGGCGATAACAGCATTGTAGTTGTAAAAGGCGCCAATGATGAGATCACACCTGAGTATGCCAAACAGGCACTTGAACAACTTGAAAAAATCGACATCGTGCTCATTCAGCAGGAAATTCCTGAATTAACGGTAGATGAGGTTTGCAGCTATTGCCGCTCACACGATATTCCGATCATGCTGAATCCGGCTCCTGCCCGTCCGCTTAAACAGGAAACGATCGATTATGCTTCATTCCTTACGCCAAACGAACATGAAGCGGCCATTTTGTTTCCCGGCATGACAGCCTCTGAAGCACTCACACAATATCCGGCTAAGCTGTTTATTACAGAAGGCAAACAAGGCGTCCGCTACTCAGACGGCAGCAAAGAACGGCTCATCCCTTCCTTCCCTGTTGAAGCGGTTGACACAACGGGCGCGGGAGATACCTTCAACGCTGCATTTGCAGTCGCTCTTGCGGAAGGTAAAGAAATTGACGACGCTCTGCGATTCGCCAATCGCGCTGCATCCATTTCCGTCTGTAAATTCGGCGCTCAGGGCGGGATGCCGGCAAGGGAAGAAGTCGAGGAGCTGCTGTCATGAAAAAACACGGCATTTTAAACAGCCATCTCGCCAAGATTTTGGCGGACCTTGGCCACACAGACAAAATCGTCATCGCGGATGCAGGATTGCCTGTGCCTGACAGCGTCCTGAAAATTGATCTGTCCCTAAAGCCCGGTATTCCCGGCTTTAAGGACGTCACCGAACTGCTGGCAGAGGAAATGGTCGTCGAAAAAGTCACGGCAGCTTCTGAAATCAAGACAGCCAATCCGCAGATTGCGAATTTTATAGAAAACCAGTTTAAAAAACAGCCGGTTGAATATCTGTCTCACGAAGAATTCAAACAGCTGACTAAGGAAGCAAAAGCCATCATACGAACAGGCGAAGTCACGCCATACGCAAACTGCATCCTGCAGGCAGGTGTGATTTTCTAGAAAGAGGGGATAAAGAATGCAGATCGACATGAATGACATCCATAAGGCATTCGGTAAAAACCAAGTGCTCTCAGGCGTTTCTTTTAACCTAAAGCCAGGCGAGGTTCACGCGTTGATGGGAGAAAACGGCGCGGGCAAATCAACTCTCATGAACCTCCTGACAGGTCTGCACGGCCTTGATAAAGGGAGCATCAGAATCAACGGCAAGGAAACCTATTTCTCCAATCCAAAAGAAGCGGAACAAAATGGAATCGCATTCATTCACCAAGAGCTGAATATTTGGCCGGAAATGACTGTCTTAGAAAATCTTTTTATCGGAAAAGAGATGACATCAAAACTCGGAATTCTAAACACAAAGAAAATGAAAGCGCTAGCAAAAAAGCAATTTGAAAAGCTTTCCGTCTCATTATCTCTTGATCAAGAAGCCGGGAAATGTTCTGTCGGCCAGCAGCAAATGATCGAAATTGCTAAAGCGCTGATGACAAAGGCTGAAGTCATCATTATGGACGAACCGACCGCAGCCTTGACAGAACGGGAAATCAACAAGCTTTTTGAGGTTATTGCGTCCTTAAAAAAGGACGGAGTGTCTATCGTCTATATTTCGCATCGAATGGAGGAAATTTTTTCGATTTGCGACCGAATCACCATTATGCGGGACGGAAAAACAGTTGATACGACAAACATTTCGGAAACGAGCTTTGATGAAGTCGTCAAAAAAATGGTCGGCCGTGAATTGACCGATCGTTATCCTCAACGAAGACCCGAGCTCGGCGATATCGTATTAGAAGTGAGGGACGCGTCCAAAAAAGGCAGCTTCGAACATGTCAGCTTCCATGTACGTTCCGGCGAGATTGTCGGTGTCTCAGGTTTGATGGGGGCCGGACGGACAGAGATCATGAGAGCGCTGTTCGGCATTGACCGTCTGGACTCCGGGGAAATCTGGCTTGCAGGAAAGAAAACAAACATTAAAAACCCGAATGACGCAGTCAAAAAAGGGCTCGGCTTTATTACTGAGAATCGTAAAGACGAGGGGTTGTTGCTAGACACGTCTATCCGGGAAAACATAGCTCTTCCCAGTCTGACCAGCTTTTCTCCTAAAGGTGTGATCGACCAAAAACGCGAAGCCTCATTTGTCGAGCTGCTGATCAACCGACTGACCATTAAAACCGCTTCACCTGAAACCCATGCGCGCAATCTCTCAGGCGGGAATCAACAAAAAGTCGTAATTGCCAAATGGATCGGCATCGGTCCTAAGGTATTGATTTTGGACGAACCGACTAGAGGTGTTGACGTAGGAGCAAAAAGAGAAATTTATACTTTAATGAACGAACTGACCGATCGGGGAGTCGCGATTATTATGGTTTCATCCGAGCTTCCTGAAATTATCGGAATGAGTGACAGAATCATTGTCGTACATGAAGGAAAAATCAGCGGAGAAGTCGCCTCCCATGAAGCCACACAGGAACGGATTATGACACTCGCCACAGGAGGGCAGTAAGATGAAAATTGAACATACACAACAACAAAAGCGCATTCATTTTGATACAGTTATTCAAAAGCTCGTCCCTTTTCTCGGTTTATTTATACTCGTTTTGATTGTATCTATTTTAAATCCAAGCTTTCTTGAACCGTTAAATATATTAAATCTGCTGCGTCAGGTTGCCATTAATGCACTTATCGCATTTGGCATGACCTTTATCATTTTAACAGGAGGAATTGACCTGTCTGTCGGCGCCATTCTCGCCCTGTCCAGCGCGTTAGTCGCCGGCATGATTGTGTCAGGCATTGATCCGATTCTCGCCGTGATCATTGGCTGTGTCATCGGTGCTGTGCTGGGAATGATCAACGGACTTCTAATTACAAAAGGAAAAATGGCTCCATTTATCGCCACATTGGCAACCATGACTGTGTTCCGCGGGCTGACGCTTGTTTATACAGACGGAAACCCGATTACAGGTCTTGGCACAAACTATGCGTTTCAATTGTTCGGGCGCGGTTACTTTCTCGGCATTCCCGTCCCTGCGATTACGATGGTGATTGCCTTTGCCATCCTTTGGATTTTGCTTCATAAAACACCGTTCGGACGACGCACATATGCAATCGGCGGAAATGAAAAAGCAGCATTGATTTCCGGCATTAAAGTACCGCGGGTCAAAGTAATGATTTATTCACTGGCCGGCCTTTTATCAGCTCTTGCGGGCGCTATTTTGACTTCCCGCTTAAATTCAGCACAGCCGACCGCCGGAGAATCCTACGAATTGGATGCAATTGCCGCGGTGGTTCTCGGCGGAACAAGCCTTTCAGGCGGACGCGGACGCATGATCGGAACATTAATCGGGGTGTTAATCATCGGCACGTTGAATAACGGACTGAACCTGCTAGGCGTATCATCATTTTATCAAATGGTCGTTAAAGGGATCGTCATTTTAATCGCGGTATTATTAGACCGTAAGAAGTCAGCATAGGAGGGTTACACATGAAGAAGGCGTTATTGGTCATCGTATCATTATCATTGGTTTTGCTGTCCGCTTGTTCGCTTGAGCCTCCCCAATGGGCAAAGCCTTCAAACTCGGACAAAAAAAAGGAATTAAAAATCGGTTTATCCGTTTCAACCCTTAATAATCCATTCTTTGTTTCTTTAAAAAAAGGAGTAAAAAAGGAAGCGAAAAAACGGGGCATCAAAGTGATTATCGTTGATGCACAAAATGACTCTTCCAAACAGACAAATGATGTGGAAGATCTCATTCAACAAGGAGTAGACGCTCTCTTAATTAATCCGACCGACTCATCGGCCATTTCAACAGCCGTAGAATCAGCAAACTCGATTGGAATCCCTGTCGTGACGCTTGACCGTTCTGCAGAAAAAGGCAAAGTGGAGACACTGGTCGCCTCTGATAACATCAAAGGCGGAGAAATGGCCGCCGAATATATCGCTGAACAGCTTGGAGAAAACGCCAAGGTTGCCGAGCTCGAAGGCGTTCCGGGTGCTTCCGCGACAAGGGAACGCGGCTCAGGCTTCCACAATATAGCGGACAAAAAACTGGATGTCGTGACAAAGCAATCCGCAGACTTTGATCGTACCAAAGGACTGACCGTCATGGAAAACCTTCTGCAAGGACATCCTGAAATCAAGGCGGTTTTCGCCCATAATGATGAAATGGCGCTCGGCGCTCTTGAAGCCATCAACAGTTCTGGAAAAGACATTCTCGTCGTCGGCTTTGACGGCAATACGGATGCGATTTCTTCCATTAAAGCCGGGAAGCTTTCGGCAACCGTCGCCCAGCAGCCAGAACTGATCGGAAAACTGGCAACAGAAGCAGCAAACGATATCCTAAATGGGAAAAAAGTAAAAAAATCAATTTCGGCACCGTTAAAATTGGAGACACAGAAATAAGGCCATTTACGGATCAGATGATTATCTGATCCTTTTTTATGTTTAGCAGCCCACAGAAACGTGAAAAGGTATAAAAGAAACTTTTTCATTTCTCTTAGTAAAGGAGAGGGACAAGATGAAGAGAACGGTAAAAACATTGTCAGTATTTACACTCGCAGCCGGAGTGACAGCCGCCTCCGCACTTGGCGCAAGCCCTTTGCAGGCAAAACAGCCAATGAAGGCAGTGAGCATCGACGATCTATACAGCTACCCTATTGATTCATATTTGGTTTCTGCAGAAGCACTGAATGTCAGAACAAAAGCTTCGGCATCCAGCGCAAAAGCTGACACGCTTCATCTAGGCGACAGCTTAAAAATGATTTCATTTTCAAATGCTGATTGGGCAAAGGTTCATTATAAAAACGGTAAGACAGGATTTGTCTCTACTCATTATATTGTAAAAGAAGCAACGACAGTGAAAACCACAACAAAAACCAATGTTTATGCTTCTGCTGCTGGAAAAAGCACAGTAGCACTTCCAGCCAACACCAGTGTCTCCTTTTTAGGCTGGAATAAGACGAAAAATGGCGGGTTTGATTATGATTGGGTATTTGTCGATTATGGCGGTAAAACAGGTTATATCAAAACAAAAGACTTACAAATGTCAAAATAACAGAAAAGGGATTCCGTTTAATAACGCGGAATCCCTTTTATTTTCTCTAATGATGGATCGTATTGTCGCATTTCCAAAATATTTCTCAGGAAATATTGTCGTATGCCGTTTTTTCTGCTGTCTTGACCAAGCTATTATTTTCTTGACCGTACATCATTTGCGCTTTAATTGTCTTATTATTTCACCTAAGTCAATTTAATTTTTAAAAAATACATGATATGGAGAGCAATTGTTTACGTTAAACAATGGAGGTGTTGTAAGATGGATAAGTTTGAAGCTGCGTTTGAGGATTATAAATCCAGGCAAACAAACAATGATCAGACAGCAGATACATCGGGAAAAGAAGAAATTGTCGCAGTACGAAGGAATGACGATGATAATATTATTGCAGTCAAAACAAACACGGGCAGGGAGCTTGATTACCCCGCCGCCCTGGCAGAAGCGAAAGCAGGGAATCTGGCTCACACGGATGTCTTCCATAAATACGGACGCGACATCTTACGCAGTGAACCGGACGGCACAAAAGAAAATAACCTATCAGAATTACCCGAATTTTAATTTAAAAAGCCCTTGGCACATATGTGCCAGGACTTTGTTTTAAGAGAATGAATTCAGGATATGATCTGTTAATCGTTTTGCGCTGATTGCAATGTCATCGGCATTTGCATATTTTACTCCATAAAAAACATACGGCGGCAGGTACGTCATGCCGATCAAATTGCTAGTCGCTTGAAACGGCTTAAGCAGCTCGCTTAACGAATAATGGTTGCTTCCGCCCGCCTGGTATTTTTCTGCCTCGCTCCCTGTGGAAACGGCCAGCATCAACTCCTTGCCGTGCAGAGCTTTTCCTTCAGAACCATAGGCCCATCCATATGTCAGCACTAGGTCAAGCCATTTTTTCAAAAGGGGCGGAGAGCTATACCAATATAGCGGGAATTGAAAGACGATCCGGTCATATTGCTCGCACAGCTGCTGCTCTTTCACTACGTCAATCGCTTCATCCGGGTACTCCTTGTAGAGTTCTCGAACAGTGATTTGATCATGTTTTTTCAATTCTTCAACCCAAGCCTTATTGACGACAGATGTTTCCATATGAGGGTGAACAGCCAAAACCAATACTTTCATTGAATCCACACCTTTACTGTTTTGACTGTATTTTACCTAAAAACATTTAAATAGCCAAACAAAAAGAAAGCCCTGCGTTTGCGGGCTTTCTTTTTTTATTCAGGATTTCCTTCTGTCGTTTCAATATCTTTCGCAAAATCAGGGTTATCTAAATTTGCATTGAAAAAGTCTGATGTATTCGGAAGTCTCAGATTCATATTCATTTTTTGTGAAATGGTGACTGTGCATTCTTCAATGACATAGTCAAACACGTGACCGCCTGTATTGCGGCCTTCATCTATGAAATGCAGGTGGTAGCCTGATACAGCAATTCCATTTGCATAACCCGGCGTCCAAAAGCCGGCAATTGTTCCTCTGATATTATCAAAGTTAAAAACAGGCTGCGTTTTCACCGCTTCAACCATCGGCACATATGGTTTTTCCTGCAATTCCACTGTTCTTGTCTTCACCTTTTTAAATACGCCGTCTAAACGGATCGCGTAAAACAAGTTTTTGCTTGGCAGAAGACTGATGATTTCTTCTTCAAATTCTTCCCGTGTCATTTTGGCATCAATCTTATGAGTGATGTCCGGCTTAAAGAAAGTAAATGAACAAAACGGAGAACGGTCTCCATCTTGGACAGGCGTCGCTTTTCCGTCTGAACGAAGACGGTAAAACTCTCCGTCAAAACCAATCAGCTCTCCGTCAAGCTGATTAAAAGTTCCGATTCCGAAATCACCGTATTTCGGAATGTCTGCCATTTCAAAATCGCCGTCGTATACTCCGTCCAATAAAGATGTCATGGTTGATACTTGATACACCTGGCTTGCCGGCTGGCCTTTCCGGCCGCGGCTTAATACTTGCACATCACTTGCATTTTTCATATTCTCTTCACTCCTTTAATTATTGTTCTGTTCATAAGAAAACAGGTTCCTGTTGCGCAGAGTGCTAGAGAGCTTTTGTTTTCATATGTTCTTCAAATTTCTTCGGAATCATGTCGCTCGCTAAATGAACGTTGTCGCTGTAATCAACCGGGATATCGATAATGACCGGGCCTTCTGTATTTAAACCCTTTTGAAGGACATCCGACAGCTGATCCGGAGATTCAACACGCAAACCGGTTGCACCGAAGCTTTCCGCATACTTCACAATATCAACATTGCCGAAATCGACGCCTGATTTGCGGTTGTATTTTTTCATTTGCTGAAATGCCACCATGTCATATGTGCTGTCATTCCAAACGAGATGAACGATAGGCGTCTTAAGGCGAACCGCCGTTTCTAACTCCATCGCTGAGAAAAGAAAACCGCCGTCACCTGAGACAGATACCACTTTTTCTCCCGGATTGATCAATGCTGCCGCGATCGCCCACGGAAGCGCGACGCCAAGCGTCTGCATGCCGTTGCTGATCAAAAGTTTAAGCGGCTCATACGCGCGGAAATACCGGGACATCCAAATGCCGTGTGATCCGATGTCACAAGTGACAGTCACGTTATCATCTATTGCGCTGCGCAATTCTTTGATGATATGAAGCGGATGCACCCGGTCCTTCTTCTGTTCTGCCGGGACCTGTTCGCTCTCATTCAGCATGTCTTTCAACTCGCTCAGCATCATTTGGTCCCGTTTCTCTATATCAACCTTCAGGGCATCATGTTCAATATGGTGAACAGTTGACGCGATATCACCAATTAATTCAAGCTCCGGCTGGTAAGCATGATCAATATCAGCCTGAATTTCGTCAAGATGGATGATCGTCCGGTCTCCTTTTACATTCCAGAATTTCGGATCGTACTCAATCGGATCATAACCGATCGTCAGCACGACATCCGCCTGCTCAAGCAAAAGGTCGCCCGGCTGATTGCGGAATAGCCCGATACGGCCGAAATATTGGTCTTCAAGCTCTCTGGATAATGTACCCGCCGCTTGGTATGTTTCAACAAAAGGAAGTTTGACCTTTTTCAGCAGTTTGCGGACGGCTTTTACCGCTTCCGGTCTTCCGCCCTTCATTCCTACCAATATTACGGGAAGTTTCGCCGTCTGGATTTTTGCAATGGCCGCGCTGATCAATTCGTCCGGTGCCGGCCCTTGTTTCGGCGTTGGAATCCCGCGAACGTTTTTAATGTTTGTGACTTCATTCACAACATCTTGCGGAAAGCTTACAAAAGCTGCACCCGCCTGACCTGCTGATGCTTCCCTGAACGCATTTGTGACTGCTTCTGGTATATTCCCTGTATCCTGGACTTCTACACTATATTTTGTAATGGATTGAAACAAAGCCGCGTTATCCAATGATTGATGTGTCCGTTTTAACCGATCTGCCCGTATGACATTTCCCGCGAGCGCAACGACCGGATCACCTTCTGTATTTGCTGTTAACAGGCCTGTCGCTAAATTGGATGCGCCCGGACCGGACGTGACAAGGCAGACGCCCGGTTTTCCGGTTAAACGCCCGACAGCGGCAGCCATAAACGCCGCATTTTGCTCATGCCGGCATACAATCAGCTCCGGCCCTTTATCCTGTAAAGCATCAAAAACCGCATCAATTTTTGCACCCGGAATGCCAAAAACATGTGTGACACCTTGCTCCACTAAGCAATCAACAACAAGCTCCGCCCCCCGATTTTTGATAGGGGATTTTTGTTCTTTTGTTGCTTTGGTCAACACCCTCACTCCTTATTATGCAGATTAAATATAAAATTTTAAATAAATCTTGTGATATGATTCACTATACACCCTTTGGAAATTGACCTCCAATATCAATTCGACTTATGATTAATATGTTTTACGAATTAATTACCAGAGAAAGGAATGCATAATCTATGGAGCTTCGCCACCTTCAATACTTTATCGCAGTCGCTGAAGAGCTTCATTTCGGCAAAGCGGCCCTGCGCCTGAATATGACTCAGCCCCCGCTCAGCCAGCAGATCAAACAGCTTGAGAAGGAACTGGGGGTGACGTTACTGAAGCGGACAAAGAGAATTGTACAGCTGACAGCAGCCGGCGAAATTTTTTTAAAACAATGCCGGATGGCGCTGAACCAGATTGATCAGGCGATTGAAATGGCACAAAGAACCGCGCGGGGAGAACACGGGCATCTTGTCATCGGATTTGTCGGCTCAGCCACCTATGAATTTCTGCCGCCGATCATTCGGGAATATCGGAAAATGTTTCCCTCCGTCAAAATCGAACTTCAAGAAATTTCTTCGCACAGGCAAGAGGAGGAACTGTTAAAGGGGAATATTGACATCGGCATTCTTCACCCGCCCTTGGTTCATCCGGAATTACATACCGAAACAACGAAAAGCAGCCCATGCATATTGGCTTTGCCAAAACAGCATCCGCTCGCTTTAAAAACATCTATCAGCGTCAAAGATTTGGCCAATGAGCCTATCATAACCTTGGCAAAAGAAGCGTGGCCCACTTTGTATACGGATTTTATAAAGCTTTGTGAGGAGGCCGGATTCGTTCCGAACATTGTGCAGGAGGCAACCGAATACCAGATGGTGATCGGACTTGTGACAGCGGGCATCGGCATTACCATTGTCCCTTCCTCTGCCAGAAGGCTGTTTAATCTCGATGTAACTTACCGGAGCGTTAATGATTTTCAGCTCAAGGCGGAATGGATCATAGCATACAGAAAAGACAGCCAAAATCCCGTGCTGAGACAATTTGTTGATATATCGAAGGCAGTCAAAGAAGTGTCTGGGAGTATGTAACCAACTTATCTGTTACGTCAGAAAAACGAAAAAAGGCGCTCCTTCTGGAAGCCGCCCTGTTTTTTCAACATCATGATAAACGATATAATTCGCTTTTGATAAATTGCGCACGCTCTTTAATGTACTGGCAAATGACATCAGGCTCCCGGTCAAAACGCTCGATATCATCCTTTTTATATGGATCCGTCAGGACAAAAGGCCTGATTTCTTCATGCAGCGCCATAACTTTCGGTTTCATATAATCAATTGTAAAATTCGTTTGAAGCGTTTTTTCCAAAAGCTGCTGATATGCCTTGCGGAAATGAGGTTCATCGAGAATTCTGGCTGTTAGTGTATTAAATCCTTGAATCCTTACATAATCGGCAGCCATCCGCTCCCCGTGTATATCTCTTCCCCAAGTCGCATCATAGTCCCAGGGAATGACCTCAAACAGGCCGGTTTCACTGCTCCGGTACAGCGCATAGTTATGAACAAACCCATCATAATTTGAGGTGAACACAATGCCTGCAAGCCAGCGCAAATATTTTTCCACATCTATATGCTTTGTAATCTCTTCTTTAAATTGGGCTTTAGGAACTGTATTAATCTTAAAAATCATGTCCTGCAAATAGAAGTCATCCTCTTCGGTCCCCGTCTTCTTTTCATACCCAAGTTCAAGAGATGTTTTCGTTTCTTTTTCCAGATCGCTCATCAAAGAGAAATTAGCGTCATCATCAACCGCATAAAAAATGGCGCCCTTCGCTTCTTTACGCTTCGCTAAAAAATGCTCATCCACTGACTCAAGCTCAAGATAGATCCCTTCATTTTTCCCATTTATTTTCACATATACATAATTCGCTTTAGGCGACAAAGTACCCAGCTCTGAGAAAAAATCCAAGGACAGTTTATTTCTCATAAGTGAGGGATCTTTATACTCGGCATTCAAGTGAATTTCATGTGCGCCTCGGAATATTTTAGGCTGAAAAAACTCGATATGGTACGATTTTTTCTTGAAATCTCTGATATGCGATCCTCGATAAGCAATGTCAATATCAAGCCTTTTATGATTCACTTTCATCACACCCGGGACAGGATCATCGTCCCAAATATCTTTTTTAAGCTCCCGTAAATCTTTAGGATGAATAAACAGCTGATAAAGCGGTAATGTCGATTGTTTTTCCATCCGGAGACCTCCTTCCATATTTAGGCGCTATTATTTTTCAGAACTCAGCGGAACACTTATACACTTTTTACATCACTGCGTACTATGAGGTTAGTAAGGATATTAATCCTTAAGCAAATGACAAAAAGGAGGGTTTCAAAATGGGCCACTATTCCCATTCTGATATTAAAAAAGCGGTGAAATCTGCAAAAAAAGAAGGTTTAAAGGATTATTTATACCAAGAGCCGCATGGAAAAAAACGCAGCCACAAAAAGTCGTACTGTTCTCACAAGAAATCACGCAGCCATAAAAAGTCGTACTGTTCTCACAAGAAATCACGCAGCCACAAAAAGTCGTACTGTTCTCATAAGAAATCACGCAGCCACAAAAAGTCGTACTGTTCTTACAAGAAATCTCGCAGCCATAAAAAATCATTCTGTTCTCACAAGAAAAAATCTCGCAGCTACAAAAAGTCATACCGTTCACACAAGAAAAAATCTCGCAGCTACAAAAAATCTTTCTGTTCTCACAAGAAATCTCGCAGCCATAAAAAATCATTCTGTTCTCACAAGAAATCTCGCAGCCATAAAAAATCATTCTGTTCTCACAAGAAATCTCGCAGCCATAAAAAATCATTCTGTTCTCACAAGAAATCTCGCAGCCATAAGAAATCATATCGTTCACACAAACACTTCTGCTCTAAACGTTCACGCAGCTACAAAAAAGACTATTACTACAGCAAAAAAGAATTCTGGAAAGACGGCAATGTTTGGACAGTGAAAAAGAAATACAAATAGCTTTGCCATGAACTGAATACGTTATCAATAGGCTGCCGGCATACGGAAGCCTATTTTTCATTTTCCGGCTCGAATGTTTTGTTTCTCCCCCATATCAGATATATGTCACGACTCAGAATATGCAACCCTCCTTCGATTGTTTTACTTGAATGGGTTTGGTTATAATTAACACATACTAACACATAAGGTGGCTGATTTTATGTATACATTTCGAGCAGAGCAGCTCAATGCAAAAGACACTTACAAATTACTGTCAGGAGCCGTTATCCCAAGACCCGTCGCTTTTGTCACAACGCTTTCTTCCGCAAACAGAGCTGTAAATGCAGCGCCATTCAGTTTCTTTAACGTCATCAGCTCCGATCCGCCGCTTCTCGGCATTTCCGTCGCCAGGGTAGAAGGCATTCAAAAAGATACAGCAAGAAACGCAATATACAGCGGTGAATTTGTCGTACATATCAGTGATGAGGATATCATTGAAGAAATTAACAAAACCGCTGCAAGATTGAGCCCTGAGGAAAGCGAAATTGAGCAAACCGCCCTGCATACAGCAGAAAGCGCGTGTGTGTCAGTTCCCGGCATTAAAGAAGCACGCATTCGCTTTGAATGCAGATTAGAGCGGCATATCACATTTGAAAATGATAAAGGCACGATTACGACAGATCTGCTGATTGGAAGAGTCGTCTGTTTCCATTTAGATGAACGTGTATATGACAAGGAGAAAGGGTACGTCATCACCGATGAATTAAAGGCTGTCGCAAGACTGGCGGGAAATCAATATTCCAAGCTTGGAGAGGAATTTACGCTGATCCGTCCTACTTAACAAATGAAACTATTATAATAGAAAGAACTAGTCAAAAAGACCTCCAAATGGAGGTCTTTTTGTTTAGCTTACTTATATCTCTTCAACGGCTGAAATTCTAAATGCGAAAGGTATGTATTTAACTGTCTTCATGTTTGCACAAACCAATTGCACTGATTTGGTCTTATAAATTCCGGTCCTCCCCGGTACAATTTAATTAAGCACGAGCCGGATGAAGGACGGCAGACCGATATTACGTTGACATAAGGAGCTGATCATCATGCCTTTGGACCAAAGAAGTTCAGCAATTCTTTATCTGGTCATGAACACCAACTCTTATGTTACTGGCAGCGAGTTGACCGAGCATTTAAAGATTTCTCGAAGAACGCTGTATTATGACATTGAAAAAATTAACGGCTGGCTGAAGGAAACGGGATTATCACCGATTAAAAGGATGCGTTCCATGGGGTTCTACTTGGAAGACAACACAAAAAAATCCCTTTTATCAGAAATGAAAACGCTCACACATAACAGCTATGAATTTTCTCCCTCCGAACGTCAGGCAAGAGTCATCGTGCGCCTTTTAATAAGGAGCAGCCGTCATCTCCTGCAAGACTTTATCATTTTGAACAGAGTCAGCCGCAATACCGCCATACAGGATATGAAGCATATCCGGGAAAAACTGAAGACCTTCGGCATCGTACTATCTTTCACTAAGGAAAAAGGCTATTTTATGTCCGGGCTTGAACAGCAAAAACGCAAGCTGCTGGCGGAATACACGAATAAACTGATGCAAAAAAACGGCAGCAAATCCATAACCGCTGACCTTTGTCCCGACAGAACCGCCTGTGAGCCGCTTATCCGGAAGATGCGTTCCATTCTGCTGAATTGCGAAGGCCTGCTTCAAATCAAATATGCCGATCACGTGCTGAACAGCTTAAGCGTTCACTTCACCCTATTTCTTATCAGAATAAAAGCGGGAAAGGAAATTGAATTGGACCAAGCAGAACAGTACGCCATCCGGCAAACGAAGGAGTACCAGGCAGCCGTCCAAGCATTTGAAACCGCTCATCTGCCTGTGGAAGCTTTTATCCCTGACCAAGAGCTGTGTTACTTTACGACTCACCTGTTAGGAGCAAAGATCAGCCAGTTTCCCTCATCCTGTCTGACAGCGGGCGAGCTGGACATTCATGACATTGCAGACAAAATGGTCGTGGATTTTCAGCGATATGCCTGCGTGCTTTTTCAAGATCCTGAAAGCCTGAGGAAACACCTAACGCTTCACTTGAGATCTGCGTATTACAGAATCAAATACGACATCTCGAACAATGAAAGTGATGTGGCGGCCTCCATTCAAACAAAATACAGCGACATATACAATTTAACTAAAAAGGTCGTTCATCATCTCGAAAAAGAGGTCAGGCACACCATAAGCAGTGAAGAAACAGCGTTTATCGCCATGCATTTCGGCGGCTGGATGAAACGTGAAGGCGTGGTTCCCTCCAGCAGAAAAACAACCGTCATTGTCTGTCCCGGCGGAATCGGTACTTCAAAGATTTTGCAAAGCCAGATTGAGGATCTTTTGCCGAATGTTGATATTTTACGCACAGTCTCAAGCCGGGTCTATGAAACGATGGCGGTTGATGCAGACTTTCTGATTTCAACCGCACCGCTTCCTGACAGAGGCGTCCCTGTATTTATTGTCAATCCGATTTTAAATAGCCAGGAAAAAATCAGCCTGCTGAAAAAAGTGGACGCTCTTTCAGGCGCAGCCTCCCGTTTCCACCCATGCGCCCGCGATTTGATGACAATTATCGAAAAACATGCAGATGTATTTCATAAAAATGAGCTGTTACAAGAAGTTGCCGAATACTTAGGACAGCCGTACAAACACAAAAAGGAGGCGAATGATAAACCAATGCTTGCTGAATTAATGACACACCAAAACATCACAATGACCCACTCTGCCCGCAACTGGGAAGAAGCCGTCCGCCTGGCAGCAAAACCGCTTCTGGATGACGGCTCTATCACCCCTCAATATATTGAGGCTATGATCAACACGATCAAAACGCTCGGCCCCTATATTGTCATTACGCCAAAAGTAGCCATTCCCCACGCGAGACCTGAGGATGGCGTCAACAAGATCGGAATGAGCTTTTTGAGACTGAAAGAAGGCGTTTCGTTTTCAGATCAGCCCGAGCATACAGCCCAGCTGATCATCGTACTTGCGGCAATCGACAATGAAACCCATTTAAAAGCGCTCTCCCAGCTGACAAATATGCTGGGCGATCCAGAAAACATTCAATATCTAATAAACGCAGAATCGGCGGAACAAGTACTGACGCTGATTAAAAAATACTCAATATAGGAGAGATTCAGATGAAAAAAATATTGATCGTTTGCGGAAACGGACTCGGTTCAAGCTTTATTGTTGAAATGAATGTGAAAAAAATAATTGAGGAACTGAACATTGACGCAGAAGTCTCCCATACAGATCTCACTTCAAGCAAAACAGAAACAGCGGATCTGTACCTCGGCTCAACGGATATCGTGTCGAGTCTTGATGACGGCACCCGTACGGTAGCCGGCCTCAAAAACCTGCTCGATCAAAATGAAATCAAAGAAGCCATCCTGAATAACTTGTAAACAAAAAAGGCAGACAACGGGGGTGCAACGTATGATTGATTTTCTAATAAACGATTTCCTTGGAACTCCGGCTATTTTAATCGGAATTTTCGCCTTAGCCGGTCTTCTCCTGCAAAAGAAAAACGCGGCTGATACCGTGTCAGGCACACTGAAAACAGCCATGGGCTTTGTCATTCTCAGCGCCGGGGCCGCCATTGTCTCGGATTCCCTTGCCGTATTCAGCAGCATGTTCGAAAAGGCATTCCATATTAAAGGCATTGTTCCGAATACCGATGCGATTTCAGCAATTGCCCAAAAAACATTCGGAACAGAAACCGCATTAATTATGATTTTCGGAATGATTGTTAACATTCTGCTGGCACGGCTGACACCGTTCAAATATATTTTCTTGACCGGCCATCACATCCTCTACATGGCTTCGCTGATCTCTGCCGTGCTGATCACCGGCGGCGTCAGCGGCGTTCCGCTCATTGCGGCCGGGGCCATTATTCTAGGGGGGCTTATGGTTCTGTCACCAGCGATTCTTCAGCCTTATACAAAGAAGATCACCGGAAGTGACGATCTTGCCCTCGGGCATTTCGGCTCTGTCGGCTATTTTATCGCCGGTTTTCTCGGCAAGCGTGTCGGCAATACTGCCCATTCGACAGAGGACATTAAAGTCCCAAAATCATTAGGGTTTCTGCGTGATACGTCAGTCTCGATTTCATTGACGATGGCCCTTCTTTTCTTTATTGTCGCTCCATTTGCAGGGAAGGGTTACATTGAATCATCGTTAAGCGGCGGCAGCCATTATCTTGTTTATTCCTTCATGCAAGCCATTACCTTCGCTGCCGGTGTGTATATCATTTTAGCCGGCGTAAGGATGGTGATCGCGGAAATTGTGCCTGCCTTTAAAGGCATCGCCGAAAAACTTGTGAAAGGCGCCAAGCCCGCTCTCGACTGTCCGACGGTCTTTCCTTTTGCGCCAAACGCCGTAATTATCGGATTTCTATCCAGTTTTCTGGCGGGGGTTGTCTCGATTTTCCTTCTTCCGGTCTTCAGCCTCAGTGTCATTGTTCCAGGGCTTGTCCCTCATTTTTTCACAGGAGCGGCAGCCGGGGTTTATGGCAACGCGACCGGCGGAGTTCGCGGAGCCGTGATCGGAGCGTTTGCCAATGGTCTCCTTATTTCTTTTCTGCCGGCGCTTCTCTTGCCGGTTCTCGGTTCCCTCGGGTTTGAAGGAACCACATACGGTGATTCAGACTTTGGCATTATCGGCATTATCCTTGGCTGGATCATTCAACTATTCAACTAAAGCGAGGTATACATGATGAAATACCAGTTTTCGCCTTCTTTAATGTGTATGGATTTAACGAAATTCAACGAGCAGATTTCGATTTTAAACAGCCGGGCCGATATGTACCATGTTGATATCATGGACGGCCATTTCGTGAAAAACATCACGCTGTCTCCGTTTTTCATCAGCCAGCTTAGAATGATGACGGACCTCCCTATTGACGCGCACCTGATGGTCGAAAAGCCTGAAGATTTCATAGACATGACGGCTGAGGCAGGCGCAGATTATATCAGCGTGCACGCCGAGACCATTAACCGGAATGCATTCCGGCTGATCAGAAAAATCAAGGATTATGGCGCAAAGGTCGGGATCGTGCTGAACCCTGCCACACCGCTTGATTGGATCAGCCCCTACGTGCATCTGATTGATAAGCTCACGATTATGACGGTCGATCCGGGCTTTGCCGGACAGCCGTTTATCACAGAAATGACAGAAAAAATCCGTGACGCTAAAAAAAGGAGAGAGACGAATCACTATACGTATGTTATTGAAGTAGACGGCTCTTGTAATGAAAAAACCTTCCGCACGCTTGCAGAAGCGGGAAATGATATTTTTATTATCGGCAACTCGGGCTTATTTGATCTCGATGAAAATACAGAAATCGCCTGGGATAAAATGAAGAACATCTTTCAGCAGCAGACAAACACCGCTGATATAGGACACCCGGAGTAACTTCCGGGTGTTTTTTTTATGAAACTTCTGCCCTGCCGCTTCGTATAAAGAGGAAGACTTAATCGTTGGGGGTTTTTATATGAGTACGCTGCACTTTATTATTTTAATGCTGATCGCCGCGGCTTTCAGTATAGCCTTTCATTTCTATGCTAAGAAAAAACTCGGCATACATAAGCCGGGCTGGCGTTATAAGCCTGTAAACAGTACACAGAGATGTCTGGAGATTGTCCTGCTCATTAGTTATCTCATCGCGCTCATCTATTTTCCCACAGAGTATATGATTATCTTATTCTTTCTTTTGCTTAGCTCATTTCGCACCTTTATGGAATGGAAGTATGAGCCGGAAGAAAAACAATATATCTACAATCTGTTTGGCACGTGCTTGTTTCTAGTGATCTTTATTTATATGTGCATTTTCTTCTAAACGTTTCCTCAGACCCCAACCGCAGCCCCGTCTCCCCGCGGATCTGCGCCGCCTTGGAGAAAATGCTCATCATCTATCAAAATAGCTCCGGCGTGTCCCATCAGTCTGTCAAAATTACTGACGACCTCCACTACATGGCCGCTTTCTCTGAGTTTTTCTATCGTTTCCGGTTCTATCCTGCCTTCCAGCCTGAGCCCTTCATAATCCTCTCCCCACGTCCGGCCCCATACCCAGCGCGGCTCGTTGATCGCCTGCTGAGGATGCATTCCGTAATCTAGCATCCGGGTGATGATGGCCGTCTGAGTCTGCGGCTGGCCTTCACCGCCTTGCGTGCCGTACAGAATCTTCGGTTTGCCGTCCTTGCACACCATCGCCGGCATCAGCGTATGGAAGGTGCGCTTTTTTGGCTCAAGGGTATTGACATGAAGTTCATCCAATGAGAAAAATGAGCCGCGGTTTTGCAGCAGAATGCCGGTCTCTCCGGCTGTTACAGCTGATCCGAACTCAAAATACAGGCTTTGAATAAATGACACCGCGTTGCCGTCCGTATCAATAACCGCCGCATATGCAGTGTCGCTTCCCACAGGCCTGCTTGCCGCTGCTTCAGCAGTATAGCCGATCTCCGCCGCCAGCTGCTTCGCATAGCTCTTACCCAAGAGCTTCTCAAGCGGAATATCAGAAAACGCAGGATCGGTCAGCACGGCATTTCGATCAAGAAAGCTTTTTTTCAGCGCTTCTACAAGGACATGATAGTATTCAAAAGAACCGTGCTCAATTTGGCTAAAATCATAGTATTCCAGCACATTCAGTGTCATCAGCCCCGTAAAGCCTTGAGAATTCGGCGGTGTCTGATACACGCTGTACCCGCGGTAATCTGTTGACACAGGCTCCGCCCACTCGCCCCGGTGCTCCTTAAAATCAGCAAGCGTCAAAAAGCTTCCGTTATTTTGCAAATACGCAACAATTATCTGGGCGATATCTCCCTCATAAAATGCGCTTCGCCCTTTTTCAGCAATCACTTTCAAGCTGTCCGCAAGCTCTTTTTGCTTAAACCGCTCTCCCGGCACAGGAGCTTTGCCAATTCTCGTGAAAATATCAGCCGTATAAGGCATAGACGTCAGCAGCTCAAGGTTGCGATTTGTATGGCGGCATTGATCAGCAGATACAGGAAACCCATTCACAGCATACTCAAGCGCGGGCTCCAGCACATCCGCCAGCGGCATGCGTCCATACTCCTTCAGCACGGCATCCCAGCTGTCAACCATTCCCGGAACTGTAATGGCGCTCTCGATCCCCCGAAGCGGAATCGCCTTTTTTCCCTTATACACCTCTCTCGTCACGTTTTTCCCCGAACGGCCGCTTCCATTATATGCTCTCATGTCGCCCGTTTCATGATGAAAGGTCAGCCAAAAGGAATCACCGCCAAGCCCTGTCATATGCGGGTACACAACAGAAAGACAAGCACTCACCGCCACGGCGGCGTCAAATGCGTTTCCTCCTTTTTCAAGGATGCGGTTTCCCGCTTGCGATGCGAGATAATGCGGACTGACGACCATTTGCTTTGTTCCGATGATTGATTTGTTCATGCCAAGGCCCCTTTTTGAGAAATTTTCTTTAGTATAAGGAGCTTCCTTTCTGCCATCTACTGATCAGGAAGAAAAACTGACGAACTATTTACTTTTCGAAATTGAACTAACTCATTTTCATTCGTTATGAAAACAAAATAAAATTTCTTCATACGAAACGAATTTTATATGATAAAATGTTTTCTAAAAGGTTGAAGAAAGCAGGTGGAGCAAATGGGAAATGAATATCAAATTCCTAATCTCGTTGTTGATGATATAGATAAACAAATTCTGACCATTTTGCATGAGGAAGGCAGGATTTCCTATACCGATCTTGGGAAAAGGGTCGGTTTATCACGCGTCGCCGTTCAGTCACGGATTAATCAGCTCATCGAAACCGGTGTCATCGAAAAATTCACCGCCGTGATTAATCCCGCTAAAATCGGGATTCACGTCTCCGTGTTTTTTAATGTCGAGGTGGAACCGCAGTACTTAGAGGAAGTTGCCTTACAGCTTGAGGAAGAACCCGCGGTCACAAGCCTTTATCACATGACAGGGCCGAGTAAACTGCACATGCACGGAATATTTGCAAATGATCAAGAAATGGAAGAATTTCTGACAAAACGGCTGTATCCGCTGCAGGGAGTTGTCAGTGTCGATTGCCAGATGCTGATCAAACGATATAAAAGCCGTATGGGAATGAAGCTGTAAAGGGGAGAAACTGATGAAAAACCATGCTTATCGGGATATGACGGCCGCCATGGTGCGTACCGGAATATTGGGATTCGGCGGCGGGCCATCCGTCATTCCGCTGATCCGCCATGAAGCCGTTACGAAATATAAGTGGATTGATGATAATGAATTCGGAGAAATACTGGCAATCGCCAACGCGCTGCCCGGACCGATCGCGACAAAAATGGCGGCATACTTAGGCTATAAACTGAAGGGAACATGCGGTGCAATCATCGCAACAGCCGCGCATATTCTGCCGACCTGTCTCGCCATGGTTGCCTTGTTTGCGGCCGTTAACGTCTTAAGCCATTCGGCTGTTGTCGCAGGTATGATCGGCGCTGTGACGCCTGTTATCGCGGTGATGCTCGGAATCATGGCTTACGAGTTTGGACAAAAAGCGCTCAAAGGTTTCGGCTGGGTCACCGGCATCCTGTTTTTTATGATCGCTTTTACCGGCCTTCAATTTCTACAAATCAATCCTGGCATCGTCATTATCATTTTCTTAGCATACGGGGCATTTCACTTTAAACTGAAAAACAAAATATCCAATAAAAATAATAAAGACAAAGGGATGTCCGCCTCATGATCTTTTTATATATATTTCTTGCGTTTTTTATCGCAAATGTTCTGGGATACGGCGGCGGCCCTGCGTCTATTCCGCTTATGTTTGAAGAAGTCGTGAACAGATACAGCTGGCTGTCAAACGACCAATTCTCAAACATGCTCGCACTCGCAAACGCACTGCCCGGTCCGATCGCAACGAAGATCGCGGCTTATGTCGGCTACAGCGCAGGCGGATGGCCCGGATTTCTGATTGCACTGATCGCAACTGTTGTGCCGTCCGCCCTCGCACTGATTGTCCTTTTACGTATCATTCAGCGCTTCCGTCAATCGCCGGTGATCAAAGGCATGACCCTGTCCGTCCAGCCCGTCATTGCCGTGATGATGCTCATCCTCACATGGCAAATCGGAGCAGACGGCATCAAAGCCATCGGATGGATTCAATCTCTTGTGATCGCGGGCATTTCACTCCTCGCCCTTACAAAATTTAAGCTGCATCCCGCTTTTCTTATTATTGCGGCGTTTTTATACGGCGGGCTTGTGGTTCCTTATTTGTGAAAAAGCACCTGTACAGGTGCTTTTTTATTTTGGTCCGGAGATCCCGTTTGTAATGCAGACCGTTTCTTCATCTTCATCGTTTGTGACTTTATGCTTTATTTGTAAGGTGCCCCCTGCCATTCGGACAAATTGTTTATTTGTTTTACCCTTGTGCGGTTCTGTTTTAACATATGTCCATTCTGCAGATGATTGTAATTTCAAAGATAAGTATAATCCCACAGTCAGCATTCCAATGAGTATAGCTACTAGAATTTTCATATAAAATCACTTCTTTTCAATAACTGGCTGGCAGCAGACAATGCATGTTGATCGTGTAAAATATCGCCGGGCCGGTTGCCTTCTCCTAATACATAACCGCCAAAAGAAATCCCTATAAAATCGAAAATATATTCAAACTGCTGAATCAAAGGCAGTCCTTTTCTCGTGGGTTCATCTCCTCCGACTGCAATCACATATGCCATTTTGGCGGACATGCTCGTTTTAAAATCACAGTATTTCGGATCTCTCATGGTCTGTGACCACCGATCAACAAAATTTTTCAACGTTCCTGACATGCCGTACCAATAAATAGGCGTAGCGAATATAAGAATGTCGTTCGGCAAGATACGTTCAATGATTGAATCATAGTCATCTGCTGCTGCCTGAAATCCGCCTTGAGTGTGGCGCAAATCCTCAATAGGCTCAATTCGGTAATCACGCAAATTGATGTTATCCGCAGCCAATCCTTGAACAGCTTTCTCCGTGAGAAGCTCTGTATTTCCGCCCGGCCGTGTTCCTCCATTAATCACTGCAATATTCATGATCCATCGGCTCCTTTACGAATGGTTTTCTTCATCTTATAATGAACTCATCAATCGATACAGATGATTATTTCGATTACATCAATCGTTAAAACCGATTTAGAAAGGAAGATGACAGGTGGAATTGAAACAGCTGATCACCTTTAAAACGGCCGCAGAACAGATGAATTTTACCCTCACCGCTAAGATGCTGAATTACGCTCAATCCAGTGTCACGTCTCAGATAAAATCACTTGAAGCAGAAATCGGAACCCCATTGTTTGAACGGCTCGGCAAGCGGCTCTTGTTAACTGAAGCCGGCAGAACGTTTAAGTGCTACGCCGAGCAAATCATCACTTTAACCGAGGAAGCAAAAATGGCGGCAAACAAAGTAAAAGAAGCAACAGGAACATTAAAAATAGGAGCTACAGAAAGCCAGTGCACCTACCGCCTTCCATCAATCATAAAAGAATTCAAACAAACTTTCCCGCAGGTGAAGCTCATATTCAAACCCTATGTTTCCAACGAGCAAGCGAAACAACAGCTACTTCAAGGCTTGCTGGATGCGACCTTTATGATGGATGTAAACCGCCCGGATGAAGCACTTCACATCGAGTCACTGATCCCGGATGAGATTAAAATGGTAGCAGCGATCGACCATCCCTTTTCCGCTGACTCACCAGTATCACCGCAGGATCTGCAAAATGAAACCCTTTTACTGACGGAAAACGGCTGTTCCTACCGCACGCTCTTTGAGGAAACTTTAAATGAAGCGTGTGTATACCCGAACAAATTAGAATTTGTCAGCATTGAAGCGATCAAACAATGCGTGATGGCAGGACTCGGCATCGCTATACTGCCTGCAATGACAGTAAAAACAGAAATTGAAACAGGCCGGATGAAGGAACTGATGTGGAAAAACGAATGCCCCGTTTTTACTCAAATGGCGTGGCATAAGGACAAGTGGATGTCCGCTCCGCTGGAGGCTTTTATTCGGCTGACACGGAAAACATTTGAAACAAATCAATAACACACAAAAAACTTGCGACCCGGGTCAGCAAGTTTTTTTGTGTTGTACTGTGATTCAAGATCAGCAAGTCTGTAAAAGCTTTAAAAAATTGCGGCATGAGGCTTTGTGACAGTTATCTCCTCTTTTATTTCAGCTAACTGTTCCCTCTTCCATAGCCTGTATATTCGGTACAGATCCAATTGATTTAAGGAAACACAGACAGTTGATTCGACATCATTCAGATTGAACAATGCCGCAAATGTATTCCCTTTGTTATCGCTGGAGTCCCCAGCTGTCCATCCTATTGGCGGTGTCATAGCATACTGATCATCACCCATCAACGTTCGCTCCTTTTAAATAAAGTGTCTAATGAAAAGTCGCTTCCTCAATGATGATCCTTACGCCATATACTCCGCCGGCTGCCGTTCCTTCATTGGACTTAAATGTCACCGTTACGTTTTCCTTGTCTTGTGTTAATTCAAAGGGGATTTCATAACATACATCAAAAAGCTGACCGGGTTTATTTGATTTCAACTGCTGTCTGGCTATCCGTTGATGATCTATCATGATGTCAAAATCACGTTCATAGCTCTTTCCATCCACATGCAGCGTATCATCACTCCCAAAATAAGTGACAAGCAGGTACATTGTTCTTTGCGGATCTATTTTCATTTCATAACTGAAAAACCCGTCCCCTCTGCTGTCTCTCCAGCCGCTATGGACAGTATTTAAATAACCGGAATATGAATTCTCTTTTTTTAAATGATGCTCGACCTCCGGCTGTTGTTCATTTGGCTGCACTTCATCAACTGTAATTCTTCTGAGCTTCTCCTGTTTTTCTTTTTCTTCATCTTTAAAATGAAGATATTCCTCTTCATTCATGAGATACCAGTAGATGGAGTAACGCTGATGATGGAGCTCATAAAACGGCACAAGCGTGATTTCTGCATGATTCGGGTGGCCAATCGGCTCCGTTTGAAAGACGAGTGACGTATCATCTGTTCGCTTTATCCACTCTTCCATCTGTTCATCAGCCACTAAAACGGGGACATCAATTAAAGGATGATTATTTAATGCCAGATGATCATCCAGTATATCTGTGTCAGGAAAGTTAACCCTCCCCAATGCACCGGCAAGCACAACAGGTCCATACATAATCACACTTTTCTTCGGATCATCCTTCGCTTGATAGGGATGAAGATTCATGGGCAAGTCGATCTCAATGCAATCTCCTTTCAGCCAATTTCCGCGTATAACCAAGTACCCTTTTTCTACGAACGCGTCTATCGTTTCCCCATTAACCGTTGCTCTGATCGCACCACTCAACCAATAAGGAACACGGATATGCAAAGTCAACGGCTCTCCCTTTGCTTTCTTAAAAACCAGCCTGGATTTTTCGGTTACAGGAAAAGAAGTTTCCTGCGTTATGATGATATGTTTACCGGGGACTTTCATTTGTGACGGGATAAATAAATTAACATAAAGCTGTTCGTTGTCCATATAGTAAATATGTTTCGTGTATCGTGCAGGGTTTTCCATCCCGCTCCCGGTACAGCACCAAAACGACTCTTCAGGTGAACAATACACCTTAAAATGGCCCGGCTGTGTGGATACAAAATATGTTTTCATACCCGAATCGGGGTCCTGAGAGGCAAGAATGTGATTATAAAGCGCCTTTTCATAGTAATCCATATATCTGGCTTCATGAGACCAATGGAATAAATGCCCGGTCAATTTCAGCATATTATACGTATTACACGTTTCCGTCGTCATAATGCCTAATTCCTCACTGCCCTCGGCCCCAAAATGTTCTCTAATGCTGTTGCCGCCAATCGCATAGGAACGATGATGAACAACCTGTTCCCAAAAGAAAAGCGCTGCTTGCCTATACTCTTCATTACCCGTGATTTCATACAGCTTGGCTGCCCCGATCACCTTGGGTATCTGCGTATTAGCATGCTTCCCCTCAAGTTCATCATTACCCTCAGCCAAAGGCTGAAGGATGGCACGGTGGCAGAAACGTTCAGCCAATTCCAGGTACGCTTGATTTTCAGTAAGCAAATAAAGATCCGCCATGACTTCATTCATTCCGCCATGTTCGCAAATCAGCATACGTTGGAATTGTTCATCCGTAAGTTTATCCAATCCACGTTTTGCCCAGTTTGCTAACTGAATTACAATCTTAAAAGCCGTTTTATTGCCGGTTACATTGTACGTATCAATTAATCCCGCGAAAATTTTATGAATGCTGTACCACGGGACCCAGGAGCCTCCCAGACTAAAGTGATCCACCCGAAAATCTCCGCTGAAAACCTCATCAAAACACGCCCGCGGAAAACCACTGAGATATCCCTCTGCATCAAATTGCTGAATATGCTCCAATTCATTGATCACGTAGTCCAATTTGTCTTTTAGTTTTTTATCCTTCGAAGCCTGATACATTGCTGATGAGGCTGAAAGCCAATGACCAATGGAATGTCCGGCAATCTGAGTCGCTTCCCACCCTCCATAACGGGGCTTTTTAGGAGCCTGCGAAACAGCTTCATAGCACGGAGCCAGCAGACGATCTACATCTAAAAAAAGCAAAAATTCTTTGCCTTTCATCTGTGAATCATAAAATACCCCATCTAATAATGTTGTGGTTTCCATCTCCCTACCTCCACTCACTTATTATGCTTCCATTATCCAAATGTTTGAAATGCATGTGAATTCAAAATTTATACAATACATATCTTTTTTTTGGAATTCTCGTGTACACTAGTTATGAGTGCAAGATAAAAGGCGGTGTAACCATGTATGAAATAAAATTGCATTCCAATCGCTTGCCAATGATTCGTGAGATCGGTCATATGACGGATATAGAAGGGGTTTACCGTCATCCGGATCGAAATATGGATAAGGTGAATGTGTTTTTTTACGTCAAGCAGGGCGCCATTCATGTTTTTGAAGATGAAAATGAATATCGCATTCAAGCGGGTGAATATCTTTTTCTTAAAAAAAATACACCACACTGGGGTGCAGATTTTTATAAACCCGGAACCGAATGGTATTACATCCACTTTTATGATGATCACCCTTTAGATCAAGCAGAAGAAATACAAGAATTCCCCCATTTTAACAACTCAACCGTTATTCTTGACAGCGTATATTCCACACAACTGACATTTCCTAAAAGCGGCAGCTTGTCCCCTAAAGATTATGCAGAAAGACAGCTAGCCAACATCTTAAAAGCATTTGAGTCGTCTTATGTTTTCAGAACGCTGCAGGTCTGCTCATTAACATATCAGTTTTTCATTGATCTCTACAGTAACTCTATAAGCGAGAGGGAACGTTCGCGATCCTCCCGAATCATTACGCAAATCATTGAATTACTCCATCAGGACAAAAATAAAAAGCTGGCCAGCAAAGATATTGAAAGCGCTTTAGGCATGAACTATGCCTACCTTTCCACCCTTTTCAGAAAACAAACCGGAAAAAGCATCACAGCATACAAAAATGAACTGCTGATTGAACAGGCGATTGATATTTTCAAAAAAAGCAATAAAAACATAACCGAAGTAAGCAACAAGTTAGGATTTTCTAATCCTTATTATTTCAGCAGAGTGTTCAAAAGAGTCACTGGAGTGTCCCCGTCTGTATACTTAAGCCAGATATACAGGAATTAATTTTCTTGTTCGGAGGAATGTCAAATGACAAGGATAATTTCCCTTTGATTTATTGTCTGTAACTATTAAGGCTCTTATAAAACAAAACATGGTATATACTGGTTAATTCCATACATTACTTCAGATAAATTAGAGGTCTGGGTTTTCTACAACAAAAAAACTTGCGACTCAGGTTCACAAGTTTTTTGTTTTGCTATTCAATAATGCATTTTTAAATACATGTTTCACTATAATTCATTATTTGCAACTCGATTTAGTATAAGTTCTATATTTTTAACTATTTCAATGTGACTAACTGACTGAAATTCATAAACAGGCTGTTCCCAATTCTCGTCTTGTACCATGATTAGTTGATAATTACCCTCAGCATCTGCATCTGGATACCAGCCTAAATCAACCATATAGTTCTTTCTAGAGTATGTTAATTGCAATAAATCCTGTGAAAAAAATAACCACTTTTCATCTTCTGGAGCTAGATTTTTCGGATCAATTTCTCGAAAACTATTTTGATTTATAGTCCATCCTTTTGGAATTCTTAATGCTTGTAAATTTACTTCTGGCATTTTTTTTATCTTTCTCATAAAAGCCTCCTATTACTTATCTACACCGAGTTGTTTTAAATACTTATCTAATCTACTTCCAGCAATCGGATGACCATGATATTCACCACCAGAAAACTCAGCTCTGATCCAACTAGTTGGTGTACCTAGATCATAGCCAATGGTTTTTCCTGCATCATAGATAAAGTAATAATTATTATTTCCATTATCAATAATATGACCTTTTAGAAGCGCTTCTCTTTCTAAAGCTTTATTATTAACATCCGGTAAGTACTGAGCAGCTTTTCCACCTGTCATACTAAAGCGTTTTGCTTCTTCAGGTGTTTTGGCTTTTACATGTTTATGTCCATGCGGAGTGAACGAAGCATTATTAAGAATCGTTCGCAGTTCTTTACGACCATAATACCCACCATGTGCTACTTTATCGTGACTTTCAGAGATATTAGGCTTGTGAGAACTTCCCTTGCGACCACCATTACTCGCCATCTTCACAATCCCAAGATCTTTAACAGATTTCGTCCCAACATCGACACGAACTGTTGGGAACCCGAACGTAAAGCCGTTCGTAGTTACTGGACGTTCTGCGTAAACCCGGACGTTTGTTGGAACTTGGAATTGTTTTGCTTTTTCCAGGATTGTATTCGCTTTTTGAACTTTTGTATGGGTTGCAAGCGGGATGCCTTTGTCAATGTGTTTCGCCAATGCGCCTGCGCCAACTAAGCTTAAAGCCGCTTCCAGCGCTCCTTGCTTCCGCTTCTCCTCAGACACTTTATTCCCAAACATATCCCGTCCTGTAACAGCTTCTGAGAATCCGTTTGAAGCAATAAGGCCGTATGCGCCCATCTCAGACATTTTGAGAATATCTAAGGATTTGCCTGTTTTGTAGGCATCCAAAGCGTGCTCTGCCGCGATCGCGGCTTTTCCGGTTTTGTAGATGGCTTTTCCGCCTTTGAAGGCGCGGCCTGCCCAGCCGACGACCGGTATGAATCCAGCCGCGGCCATCGCTCCTGCTGTCACACGTTCTGCGGCGGAGAGTTTTTCTCTTGGACAGGGACGTAGCCCCCAGCAGGTATTTAAGCTTTATAGAACAGAAAACAATATTCTAAACATAAAAAACCTTGAAAGGCTTCAAAAGCCAATCAAGGTGAAAAATAAAACCAATCGATGCGTTTCATTCATTCTTATTAGAAACAAAATACATTAGCTTACCGTTTTGAAATAGTTTGAATACAAATCCTGTCCAAGGCTTTTACGGTTAAATATCATTATCACAGTTAATTTCTTTTACTAGGATAGCTTCGTTTCCGTACTCTTCACTATCCTCCTTTAGCCAACTGCTTTCCTCTTCTCTATATTTATAAAATCTAAGTGTCGCAAAACCTTCATCGATACTTAATACCACAACAAATTTATGCTCAGGAAATTTCTCATTTAAATGATTTTCCCAGCCATCCATAACCTGAAGCGCGTAAATTAAAATCTCTTCATCGGACAAATCACTGTAGTCTAAATAATCGTTTATGCGGAGCTCATTACAGGATGCTTCATACCCCGTTTTATCACCATACATTTTCAAAATTCTATTCCAATTTATAGTTGGACTATCAGTTAACTCATACTCTAGGTCGAGAATAAAACAATCGTCAACATTAACTATATTAGGAGATATAACATCCGTTAAATTAGATAAGTTGACTTTTTTGTATTCGTCAGATCTATAAGTCGTTCTTTTAGTCTTCATTTCAAAGGGGCCTTTAACAGGCATCAGCCTATAAAGGTAATAATTATTCATATAAATTTTCTATTTCAATATCCCAAAAGCTTCCTTCTTTTATACAATTTGAGTCTACTCTTTTGAGTTCTTCTTTCAACCACTCTATTACATATTCCGGAATGTCATTATCAAGAAAGGCATCCTCACCATTGATTTGTATAGCCTTGTCAATCATTTCTGAGAAAAGTAATATACATTCTGCAAATTGATTTATTGAAGAGTTAATAAATACTTCTTTATATTCATCACCATTATTTAGATAAACGATTCTCTCGTTATTTTCAATAATACATATTGGATCTCCAGAACCAGTGGATCCTAACAACCAATATTTTCGAAATGCTTCCGACATATCAAAGATACTCGTAATTGGTTTAAATGATGATTGAGAGGAAGTAAAATCTAAATAAGGTGGAGGTGTTTCAGGTAAGCCACCTAAAGATAAAAATCGTTTAAATTCCTCCGAAAAAGGAGTCTCTATTAGATCATCATATAAAAACTTTAATAATGGACCATTTTTATTAACATCCCAGTTTCTATTAAATTCTTCTGGTAATAACATCATTGTCACCTTCCTGATTCTTTTCTGAATGTTTCTAGTCTATTCGCAATTTGATCATCTACTCCGGTAATTCCCCATTCTTTTTCGACATTATGAATACCGCCATATCCAGGATGCAAGCTTTTAGGTAAAGCTGCTGCTTGACCTCCTTCTCCAATATGATGATGTCTCATAGGGTCTTTTAAGTAATCTGCATACTGTGGAAAATGTTTTATAAATTGCTCATCAACAACTGGAACTCTTCCTCTTTTAATCTTAGCAATATTTTCAGCACTCCAAAACTCAGGATTACTTTTAAGTAACGTGTTAAAAAATTTTTTCGCATTTCTTTCCCAGCCAGCTGCATTTGTTCCAGATTTGCCTTTCCCCTTAAAATTCATCTCTACTACAAGCCTAGGATCGATTAAATACTTATTATCGTATTTTGAAAGATCTCTACCTGTATATCCTCTAATCCGATCATATTCGCCACCATTACTCCATTTCCCCATCATCTTCACAATCCCAAGATCTTTAACAGCTTTCGTTTTCACATCTGCATGAACAATAGGGAAAGTCGCCCCATCCGGTGTGACAGTCTTATGGACGCGAATTTTTACATTCGTTGGCACTTTGAATTCTTTTACTTGGTCAAAAATCTTTTTCCCTTTTTCAGCTTTTATCACTTGTGGTGATTTTGCAAGCGGGATGCCTTTGTCAATGTGTTTCGCCAATGCACCTGCGCCAACTAAGCTTAAAGCCGCTTCCAGCGCTCCTTGCTTCCGCTTCTCCTCAGACACTTTATTCCCAAACATATCCCGTCCTGTCACAGCTTCTGAGAATCCGTTTGAAGCAATAAGGCCGTATGCGCCCATTTCTGACATTTTGAGAATGTCTAAGGATTTGCCTGTTTTGTAGGCGTCCAAAGCGTGCTCTGCCGCGATTGCAGCTTTTCCGGTTTTGTAGATGGCTTTTCCGCCTTTGAAGGCGCGGCCTGCCCAGCCGACGACCGGTATGAATCCAGCCGCGGCCATCGCTCCTGCTGTCACACGTTCTGCGGCGGAGAGTTTTTCTCCGGTAACCGGGTCAACGCCTTCCGTCGCTCTTTTATAATCATAATAGCCGGAGACTTCACCGGTAAAGGTGCAAATTCCGTCCCATGTTTTTTCGTACCACGGTTTGTTCGCTTCTTCTTCTGCTTTTTCCTGAAGCCGTCTTGCTTCGGCTTGCTGCTCTTTTGCCTCAATATAAGAGGTTCCCTGTTTCTCCACTTCGATTACGCTTTTATAGACTTCATTGCTGTGGAAGGCTTTTTTGTCATAGTACATAGGGGTTGCGCTTTTTCCGTTGCTGGTTGCCTGCATTAAAACAGAATACTTGCTGAGCACTGCGTTATCCAGAGATTCTAAATTTTGATACTCAGTTGTCAGTGATTCATCAAGTTGATCGACTGCCGTAATCGTATCCCGTCTGGTCTTCTGGGCATTGTCCATCTTATCGGCGTAATGATCAAGCGAATACATGTCCAGATCGATAATATCGCTGATGCCTGACAAAATGGAATCGATTTCCGCTTTGTGGGCGGAGACAATCTCTGACGCTTTTAGATCTCCGTTAGGCAGCTCATGATCCAAAAACGAAGTCTCTACATAAGAATCACTGAGTTCTTGATCTTTAATGTCACCTGAAATGCCTTTTAAAAACGCAATTTGAGAGGAGACAAGCGTCAGCCAGCTGTCAACGATTTCCGCTTGTCCTTGAAAGAAATCTTTAATATTGTCTGCGCCTTTTCCTTTAAAATCATCACCTAAATCAGCAACGCCTTGAAACGCTTTTTTCAGCGTGTTCAGCTGCTCTTCAAACGTTTCATATTGCTTTTTTCTCTTCTCCGCTTCATCTATTAAAGATTGTGATTCAAATACTTTGCTCATCGCACTGCCCTTTCTACGCTATTTTACGGCTATCGCCTCGTCTTGTTCCTTGAGTGAATCAACATTGTCTTTCGTATCCTCGATGTTTTTGTGCACCGCTTTCTTGTAATCTCCGAGCATGGTACGGATGTTTTCTTCTCGTTTATCATACTTTGACGTATAGTCGAGTTTGTTTTTCCCATTGGAGCCGGCGGCACCGATTGTCACATCAGCCAGCGCGTCTTTGACAGACTCCAATGTTTTGATCACTGTATCGTACTTCAGCTTAATTTCAGACATGAGAAAGAATCACCACCATTTCAGTTTATTTATTTGTTTGGCTGCTTCATCTAAGAACTCTTCTCCCTTAGCAAGCGTTTCGCCAGCAAGGTTTGCTGCGTACAATTCTCCGGTATAAAGAAGTTTATCCGCTTCAAGCCCCACAACCTTCATCTGTATGGAAGACATATACTCGTTATATTTATTATTCACAATCTTGGATGCTTCCGACTTGGCATCTTCTCTTCCCTTATCAAAATCATCCGCTTTTGTTCCTTTCCAGTGCTGTCCCAATTCCGGTTTTACAATTTCTTTAATTTCAGTAATTGCTTCTTCTTGCAGCGTGTCTATATCCTTTTTTGCTTTTTTCAGCTTTTCAATCTTGTCTTCTACGTCGGAAATTTTTCCATTAAGCGAACTTTTGATATCAGCTAAATAGCTTGCATAACTCATCTGCATCACCTCTTCATACTCAAAAAGCCTTACGGAATGCTTTGTGATGATAGGCTTTTTCACGTTTTATTTCCATATATTATATTTTAAAATAGTTACAAGGCTGCTTAAATAGGGTAAAATGCTTATTTTACCCAGCTTATATGCTCAAAACCAGCCTAAAAACAAGGTATAAAGACTTGTTTTTCCACTTGATATCCCGAAACAGACAGAGAACATTTATAAAAAGGGTGAAAGTCGCGGTACAAAAGGCGCTTGACAATAAAAACAGAGGGCTAATGAGACGGCCAGTCTCTTTTGTCTATTAGTTCTTACTCATTTGAAAAAAATGGATATTTTCATATAATAATTGAATATCATTCATTGAAATGAGGTCAACGAATGAGCATATTCAGTCCCATGATGATGTTTTTCATTGTTTTTCCATTTCTCTCCGCCATTGTATTCGGAATCTTCGGCACTCTGATATTCAAAAAGCACAGTCTTTGGTCAATGCCGCTCACTGTTTTTTTGATATTGCTCTTGTTTATGTATACCGCCGGGTCGGGGGATTCTCAATTAATCAGTTGGCTGATCATCTTTCCCCTTATTACATTTATCTGCGGGGCGATTACTTGGCTGATTTACAAACTGATTCCGGAATGAACCAGATCGCAGCAGCAATCTCAATGATATAAACGATTCATAGCCGCAAAAAAAAGAAAGTGGGACCGCAAGCTGCCAGTCTCACTTTCACTTTGTCCCGGGAACAACCGTCTTTCTCCCCACTGATACATATTCCACACCGGCCTTGACCGCTTCGTCCAGCTCATGGCAATTCCGGCCGTCAAATATAATCGCTTCTTTCATTACATCCTTATAAGCTGATAAAGAAAATTGCTTAATCTCTTCCCAATCCGTTAAAATCATTACCGCATCCGCGTCTTTTACAGCCTCTTCTATGGTTTTCGTATATGTCACCGCCTCAGGAAGCAGCCGTTTCGCATGGCTGACGGCAATCGGATCATATGCTTTGATATTGGCGTCAAGCGCAGCCAATCGGTTAGCAATAACAATGGACGGTGCGTCTCTCATGTCATCCGTATTCGGCTTAAAGGAAAGCCCTAAAAGAGCAATCGTTTTGCCCGTTACCCCGCCGAGACGGTTCAGCACCTTATCAACAAGCATCTCCTGCTGGTTGTTGTTGACTTTGATGACCGATTTCAGAATTTCAAAGTCATGCTCTACATTTCCGGCAATTTGAACTAGGGCGTTTGTGTCTTTCGGAAAACAAGAACCGCCATATCCGATGCCCGCTCTCAAAAACTGGCTTCCGATTCGTTTGTCCTGGCCCATTCCGCAGGCGACAGATTCAATATCAGCGCCAACTTTCTCACAAATATTTGATATTTCATTAATGAAGCTGATCTTCGTTGCCAAGAAAGCATTAGACGCATATTTAATCATTTCCGCACTTCTGATATCCGTTTTATAAATCGGAACGCCAAACGGGAGAAATACCTGCTCCAGAGTCTCAGCGGTCTTATCATCGTCAGCTCCGACCACGATACGGTCTCCGTGGAACGTATCTTTTATCGCCGAGCCCTCGCGCAAAAACTCCGGATTGGAAGCGATTGAAATATTCACGGGGGATACAAGGTGTTCCTCTATCTGTTTCTTTATATCATCATTTGTTCCGACAGGCACCGTGCTTTTCGTAACCACAATGGCATCTTGTTTCACATGCTCGGCAATACTTGCGGCCGCTTTTTCAATATATTCAAGATTGCTATGACCGTCGTTTTTTTGCGGTGTGCCGACGGCTATAAATATGATTTCCGACTGGGACAGTCCTTTTTTGTAGCTTGTTTCAAAGCTCAGCCGTTTTTCCGCTATATTTTTTTTCATCATTTCTTCAAGTCCGGGCTCAAAAATAGGTGAAATTCCTTTCCTCATTTCCTCGACCTTCCGTGTGTCAATATCAATACACGTCACTTGGTGGCCGATTTCTGAAAGAGAAACACCTGTCACAAGCCCGACGTAGCCTGTGCCGATCACTGTTATTTTCATTGTTTCCCTCCACCAGTTCAATTGCTGTTTTGCAGCTTATGCTATTATCTTATGAAAAAATCCTATCATGAATTCCGCAACAAGAATAAGAATATGGATGTTTGTTAAATTAATCCCTGAGGATTCATGCCCTCCATCATGCGTGATCAACTTCACGCCGCTGGCGATGGTCACATGATCGCCGACCCCAGTCACTTCGTTCTTGTGTGAAAATAACAGGCCCTTCCGGATCTTCCAGCTTAATTAAAATCACCACCGCGATAAACAATACGCTTAACAGCGAGACCCAAAACGGAGCCCATTCCCCCAATCAGCCAATATCATCCGCTAACGGCACGACAGCCTTTACCGCAATATGCAGCCTGTGTCCCCCTCCTGTTTTTCTCGCGGTGTCACTTTTTCATAACGAAAACAATCCTAAAAAATGCCTTCGTTTAACATGTACCGGGGTTTCTTTGTATATCGTTTTGTTTTGGAGCAGCAGCTCAGCGTTTTCCGTCATCATATATGTGTACTCAGCGCCTAATTTTTTACGAAGAACATCGAGCCCGTCCTGATACCGAAAATCTCTGGCTTTCAAATTATGCGCATCTGACGCTATGAAATGAACCAAGTGTGCTTCTGCCAGCTGAAGCGAGAAATTCTTTATCCGTTTCCCAAAAGCCCCCGCAAGACTGCCGGCTGTAATTTGGGCTGCCGCGCCTTTTTTCACAAGGTTATGCAGCAAGGACGGGTTTTCGTGAATTTCTCTATTTCGTTCGGGGTGGGCGATGACAGGGATATACCCCTTTACCTGCAAATCATAAAAAAGCTGTTCGGCATATCTGGGGACTTGCTCTGATGGAAACTCAATTAAAATATATTTCGTATCGTTCAGCGAAAGAAGCCGATGTGCCGTCATGTCCTCCGCCAACTCTCCGTATAATCTGATTTCTTGGCCCGGCAGGACGTTCAGCGGCACTTGTTCCCTTATTAAAAGCTCGTTCAAATGCCCGACTGCTTGTCTGACTGCCTTTGGATCGTTTTCATATTTGCCGTTTTTATGATGCGGTGTCGCAATGATTGTGGCGATTCCTTGACTGGACGCCGCTCTCGCCATCTCTAAACTTTCTGAATATTGCTTTGCCCCATCATCCATTGACGGGAGGATGTGACAATGGATATCAACCATGCGAATGTCCTCCTAATAGGATATTAGACCTACTGTTGCCCCAAAAATAAATAACGGGCAGCGCACGCTATTTATTTTTATTCTTTATGCTGCATGATCAGTTACCATAGTAGGCGTAGTACGAATTCTTTGTTATTTTCTTTCCGTTCATCACCGCTCCAAGCAGCTTGCTTTTGCATGTTGCCAGTACCTCTTTTGCTTTTGCCGCTTTTTCTTTATCAGTTTTTCCGCTCGAAACCACCATGATTGAACCATCGACATAGTTTCCTAAGATTTGAGGATCTGCCACCGCTAATAGAGGCGGTGTATCAAAAATAACCATGTCATAGCATTCATATATGTTTTCCAGCAGGTCTTCCATTCCTTTTGAAGACAGCAGCTCTGCCGGGTTCGGCGGGATGGGGCCGCTCGTCAAAATATCCAGATTGTTCTCTTCGGAAGGGTGCACAGCCTGTTCAAATGAGATTTGTTTTAACAAAATGGATGTTAACCCGTCCGCATTATCTAGCCTGAATGTGAAGTGTACGGTCGGTTTACGTAAATCTGCGTCAACTAAAAGAACTTTTTTTCCCTGTTGGGCGAAGACAACAGCGAGATTGGCAGCCGTCGTCGATTTTCCTTCTCCCGGACCGGCTGATGTGATGATCAGCGACTTCACCTGGCTGTCTATTGATGAATATTCAATATTTGTTCGAATTGTTCTGTACTGCTCTGAGTTCAACGATTTTGGCTCTGTCATCGTAATGATATTTCTTATGCTCATCAGAGAACGTAGTGTTTTTTTACGCGCCAAAACGTCCGCTCCCTCCTTTATCAGATTGAATCCCGTTGACATGTTTGTTTGCGTTCAGCCTGTTTTCTATGGTTGAAACGGTGCCCAGTATCGGAATGTCCAGCAAAGATTCGAGCTGGTCTTCTGATTTAATGGTATTGTCCAAGTATTCCAGCAGGAAGGCAAGTGCGATTCCTCCCATTAACCCGACAACAAACGCAATGGCGATGTTCAGCATAGGCCTTGGTTCCACGGGAGACGGATTGGCTGAAACTTCCGCTTTGGAAAGAATGCTTACATTGTCCACATTCATGATGGAAGTGACTTTATCCTTAAAGACAGAAGCGACATTATTGGCGATATCAGCGGCCAATTCAGCATTCTCGTCCTTTACTGTAATATTAACCACCTGGGAATCCTGCTCACTGGAAACAGTGATTTTTTCATTCAGTTCTCCGGATGACATTGAGAGATTCATCTCTTTAATCACATCATCTAATATAACCGGGCTTTTTATGATGACATTGTACGTGTTAATCAATTGCAGATTTGTCTGCACTTCATTATATTGAACCTCTTTTTGTTCGCTGTTTGATTGGTTGACCAGAATCTGTGTTGAGTTTTGGTAGACTGGTGTGAGGGCATAGAAGCTGATGACTCCGCTCAAAACTGTTGCTGCCGCAGTGATTGAGATGATGAAAAGTACGCGTTTTTTCAAGGTTATGAATATTTCTTTTAAACTAGTAGTTTCTCCCATGATACCTCCAAATCATCTGATAATTGATTCGAACTTCTGTTGCTGCCAATTTATTTTTTTCCAACTATGATTATACAACTTTGGTACAGCATTTCTAATCATTTCACATGACAAAAAACGACATTAGGTGACATCCGGTTATTTATACACCAATTTTGTAAACGCTTTAATTATTGTGCTACCAAAGCGCATACTCGGTATTACGTTTGGAAGAATCGGCTGAAATAAAAAAACCCCGCGATAATTCTCACGGAGTTCTTACGTCACATATCCATTTTTAATATAAGAAATTAAATTTTCAAGCATTTCCTTTGTAGTAATCTCGGTTGATTGTTCTCCCATGTCATGCGCATGCATCAAAATTTTCAGAAACTCTTCTTGATTTAACTTCTTGTTATTCATCGTTCGGTTCCTTTCAGCTTCCATTAAGTTGAAAACAGGATTATTATATGATGCCGGTTGTTGTTTTGCAATAGTCTAATACATCATTCGACAGTTCTAGTTTTTTATGTCCTTTTTTAGGAAAAACTTTTTCGAGCCGATGTGTTGCGATATAATAGAGGAATTGGAATCTTTTTATTAAGTGACTCGGTTAGGAGCGATAATCATGCTTCAGGATATGATTTCTAAAGACGATGTGCTGGCAGCGGCTGAACAGATCAGACAGCTTCTTCCTTATGACGAGGATAACGTTCAGCTGATGAAAAGGGCGCTTATTTTATATCGGCAGGATTCGGTCTATCGTGTAAAAGCGGAAAGCCCGACCGAAGTATCTGCTTATGTGCAGGATGTTGTGCCTGTGCGGGTCACGCTGAACTTGTTCCTTATGGTCAAAAGCGGCTGTTCATGTCCTTCTGAAAAAATCTGCCGCCATGTGCTGGCTGCTTTTTTATATGTATATGCAACATTTGAACGGGTGGGTACCTTTACTGATGATTGGCTGGAAAGGGAAAAGCTTGAGGAAAGCAAAGAGCTTGTCCGGCGGCAGTTCCAGGAAAAACTTCTTCCTAATGAAAATTCCCTTTCCAGCTGGCTCGCTTTCTTCGAGGCGGAGTTTTCTTTATGGGAAACGCGGACGCCTGAAGGAAGCCAAACCATGCAGGGACTGTACTACGGCTACTTGTCGGCACTGAAAAAACATGCCCCGAAGAAACCGGAGCTGAAAAGCTTATATCAAATCCATTCAGCGCTCGCCGTATGGCTTCATATGTTCTCATTAATTGAATCAGGGAAGATTGACCCTGAGAAGGATTTTTATTCTCTCAACCCTTACGTAGAGCAACTGATGGATACGATATACGATTCGATAGATAAACTGAAAACGTACGCCTTGTCCTTTGCGCTTGATCCTTTTTTAGAAAAAACACCGGATGTGGTCCGCAGATTATTGTTAAAAGAAGATTACTTTCAGTATGAACGGCTGCGTGTGTTCGGGGAAATCTGGAGCTCGCTGTTGTCCCGGCCAAAATGGGTGGCGCGCGAGCATGAGGTTTTAAAAAAAGAAGCAGGGAGACGGTTTTCTCCTGAGGTACAATTCGGCAAGCTGCACCTTGAATTTTTACAGAAAAATGATGAAGTGATTTTCAGGGAGGCAGAACACTTTCCGCCCGAGTCTCTGCCTTATACATTCCAATGGCTGAGTGAAATAAGTGCAAAAAAGGACTGGAAGCGCCTCAAGACATGGTATCAGCGTATCGAACCGATCGCCATCGGATATACGAAGCTTGATAAACCTTTTAAGGAAATCCGCGATGTGATCAGCGAACTGTTCTTTGTTTTAAATGTCTATGTGAAGCAAACCAATGACCATGCGCTGTTTGAGCGTTATGCCGCGGGCTGCCTTCCATATACCTTCACGGAATACAGCCATTATTTGTATGAAAAACGGCGGTTTGCCGAGTGGATAGAGATTCACAGCCTTGTCGGGTTTTCTGTGTGGGAAATGGAAAAAGAGATGATTAAGGAAATTTCAGCGAGCGACCCCGAAGCGCTCATTCCTTCCTACCACCGCGAAGTGGCCTTTTATATTGATCAGAAAAACCGCAGCGCGTATAAAGAAGCGGCACGCCATTTGAAAAAGCTCCGCACCTTATATAAAAAAGCGAAGAAACAAAAAGTATGGGATCGGTATATCAAGCAGTTAAGCGGAAATTACAGGCGCCTGCGCGCCCTTCAAGAAGAACTGCAGAAAGGAAAATTAATTGATGGCGAGTCTTAATGAAATTCTTATTCATGTCGAACAAATGGAAGATTGGGCTTTTACGCTGTCAAGCTTTGATGAAAAGGAACAGCCTCTTTCTCTCAGCCAAATGAAAAAGCATCTGTTCCAATGGCATGAGTCTTCATTTTACGGAACGTTTCTGGAAGATGTCAGCTTCATCGGCACAACGGCTGTGCTGCTTTCGCCATGGATGGCTGTAGAGCTTCTCGGTAAGAACTCGTTCAACACGTTCAGCTCCGTGCAGCTGACTGAAGAAACAGAGCCATTAATAGAAGCGGCCTCCACCATTTATGAATTTATTGCTGACGGCGATTTTCTTCCCGATTATGAAGCTTGGACAGAGGGCGTATTTCGGTGGAAGGATCGGGATGGCATTCTTGAAGGCTTCACAGCGGACTGGTTTTCAGCAGCGGTTCACGATTACATCCGATATGATGACGAATTAAACGAGAAATGGCAGAAAATCGAAGCACAATATCCGGCAGTCACCACCTTCCGCGGTCATTTTCTCGATGAAAAGGATTTTCTTGAGGGGATTGGCTGGTCTGATGATCCTTCTCCGTTTACCGTCGGCCTCCGTCTGAACGAACCTGAATTTGACGGAGATGATTGGAAAATTGAAATGTTTTTGCGTGATAAGAAAAACGGCAGCATACAGTTTTTTGACGGGCTGAAGAGCCTCAAAAAATCATGGCAGCAGTTCAGCGATAAAATCGCGCGGGAGCAGGACCGTTTTTATAAAACAGTCCCTTGGCTGTCGTTTGATTCGGGCACCACGCTTATCTCTGAAGAAGAGGCTTGGATTTTTTTATCTGAAGCAAGCGAGACGCTTGTCGATATGGGCGTCGAAATCCTTCTGCCGTCATGGTGGCAGATTGTCAGAGAAAGCAACATGATGCTGAAAGCCAAAGTATCTTCTACACCGCGCGGCGAATCATTTGTCGGTATGAATGCATTGCTTGACTTTAACTGGCGGTTTGCGACAAACGGGATTGAGCTGACGGAAGACGAATTCAATGAGCTTGTCGTAAACAACAGACGACTTGTAAATATTCGCGGACAATGGGTGAAGATTGATCCGAACTTCATTAAACAAATGAAACGGCTGATGGAGCAGGCAGAATCAGAAGGCCTTCATATGTCCGATGTGCTGTCGCGGGAGCTGATGAACCAGCAGGAACATGGCCCCGAAGACGCTGAGCTAATTGATTCGTCAGCTTTTGCCGGCATCCAATTCGAACTGTCTAAGCAGCTCAGATCATTGATTCGTAAGCTCACAGCCGCCGAAAATCTGCCTGAATATGAGGTCAGTCCCGCGTTTCAGGGCACGCTCCGCCCCTATCAAACATACGGCATGAATTGGCTGCTGTTCCTGCGGGAAAGCGGCTTCGGCGCCTGCCTTGCCGACGATATGGGATTAGGGAAAACGATTCAAATGATTGCCTATTTCATTCATATTAAAGAGAGCGGACATCAAAAGACGCCGTCTTTGATTATTGCGCCAACTTCCGTGCTCGGCAACTGGCAGAGGGAGCTGCAAACCTTTGCGCCCCAGCTTTCCGTAGCGCTGCATTACGGCCCGCGCCGCAAGAAAGGCGATGGATTTGCCGAATACTACAAAGATGCTGACGTTGTCCTTACCTCTTACGGCCTGTCTCACACAGACGCGGATGAATTGTCCTCTGTCACATGGAGCACGATTTGTCTGGATGAAGCGCAGAATATTAAAAACGCGCACACAAAACAATCGAGGGCCATCAGAAAACTCAAAGGGCATCATCATATTGCCCTCAGCGGCACACCGATGGAGAACCGCCTGACTGAGCTCTGGTCTATCTTTGATTTCATGAATAAAGGCTATCTCGGCAGTTTGACAGGCTTTCACAAACGTTATGTGCTCCCGATTGAGAAGGACCACGACGAAAAACGAATTGAACAGCTTCAGCAATTAATCAGGCCGTTTTTATTGCGGCGTACAAAACGAGATGAAGAAGTGGCGCTTAATCTTCCTGACAAACTCGAGCAAAAAGAGTTTATTCCGCTGTCAGCCGAACAGGCGTCCCTATATGAACAGCTTGTGAAAGATACATTTGAACATATGTCGTCACTGACCGGGATGCAGCGTAAAGCACTGATTCTCAGCATGCTCGGACGGCTGAAGCAAATATGCGATCACCCGGCGCTTTACTTAAAAGAAGACCAGACCGAGCTGCTGGCGGGAAGATCGGTCAAGCTTGAAAAATTGCTTGAGCTGATGACCGCGATCCGCGATCAAAACGAAAGCTGCTTAATTTTCACGCAATATATTCAAATGGGCAATATGATGAAGAAATTGCTTGAAAAAACCTTCGGTGAGCCGGTTCAATTCCTAAACGGAAGCTTGTCCAAACAAGACCGAGACTCTCTCGTCGAAAAGTTTCAAAAGAAAGAATATCCGACGCTGATATTATCGCTGAAAGCCGGCGGTACAGGATTGAACTTAACGGCCGCAAACCACGTCATCCACTATGACAGATGGTGGAATCCGGCTGTTGAAAACCAAGCCACTGACCGGGCATACCGCATCGGCCAGGAGCGATTTGTCCATGTTCATAAAATGATTACAACAGGAACAATTGAAGAAAAAATTGATATGATGCTTGAAACCAAGCAAACGCTGAATGACCAAATTATCCAAAGCGAAAACTGGATTACCGAGCTGTCCACAGATGAGCTCGAAGAATTATTCACATTAAGCGCCTCGGCGCAGGCACAATAACCACAAAAAAGCTGGCTCCTTAAAGGAGCCAGCTTTTTTCCGTTCATAGCCGTCACGCCGAATTTCACAGAATCCGTTACGCCGGTTATGTTCAGGATGCACTTTTTTTTGATAAATAAACCTCACAGCAAATGCCGAATCATATGGGCAATACCGTGTTCATCATTGGTCAGGGTTACAGCGTCGGCTATCGCTTTGATGTCCTCCCGCGCATTGCCCATCGCTACGCCTTTTCCAGCCGTCTCCAGCATGGATCTGTCATTTAAGCTGTCGCCCACGGCTGCGGTCTCATTCATTGGGATGTTAAGCCGCTTTGCCAGCCTTTCAAGCGCCTGCCCCTTGGATGCCTTTTTGGAGGAAAGCTCAAAGTTATGATCAGCAGAGCTGACAAGTGTCAGATCTTTATCATACTGGTATCTCTGCCATCCGGCCTCCAGCTTTTCTTTGAAGAAAGAAAAACCAAGAATGTTGTAAAAATCAATCTGTTTATCCTCCTCAAAGAGCTCTTGAAACGTATTGATATATGCGAAGCCCGATTGACTGTATTGCACCTCGGCTGCCTGCATAAGAACGGAAAGGTCAGCCTCTGGATTCGCACTTTTGAGCCGGTCAAGCTCAACATCAAGGAGCTGCCTGCCGTTTTGCGGCGTATAAATGGCTGAGTCTGTAAAAACCTCGTAGTAATAGTTTTCTGACTCGAGCCATGAGAGAATGTCATAAGCCCGTTTTTTATCGATTGTTTCCTGATGGTAAAGCCTGCCGTCAGGGTCGTGAATGACGGCGCCGTTCGCACTGATGACCCACGTTTTGATCCCGAGCGGTTTAAAAATTGACACGACATCAAAATAAGCGCGCCCCGTTGATACAACAACCTCAACCCCGTCCCGTTGCGCCTGCCGCAGAGCTTTTTCATTTTCTGAGCTTACTTGATGCTTACTGTTCAGCAAGGTTCCGTCTAAGTCGATCGCAATCAATTTCATGTTTATCAGCCCTTTCTTTCATCCTGGTCTGTCACGAGAAGTTCGACTCCATTAAGGTCAAGCAAGTCGCAAAACGCTCGATCCGGCAGCCGGTCTGTGATCAAGAGATCAATTTCACTCAGCTCAGCATACTGATAAAAACCGGTGCTTCCCAGCTTTGAATAATCCGCAAGAGCGATAACCTGCTTCGCCTGCTGAATCATTTTTCGTTTCACCAGCCCATCTTCTTCATGCTCGATCGTAATGCCATGTTCAGAAATACCGACAACACCGATCAGCGCTTTATCAACGTGATAGCTTGAGAGCTTTTCAATCACAGAGGCCCCGTACAAAAAACGGTGCTCCTTTTCAAGCTTGCCACCGAGAAGATAGATCTCGATACCGTCTTTGTCTGAGAGCACTTCCGCGAGATTAATGGAGTTGGTGATAACCGTACAGTCGTCTGCATTCAAGTGCTTAGCGCACGCCTGAACGGTTGTAGACGCATCTAAAATCACCCGGTCGCCATTTTGGATCAGTGATGCTGCGAGTTTGCCAATCTTGTTTTTTTCCTCGGACACTGTTTTCAGCCGGCCGGAATACCCTTGGATTTTCTGATGCACAGACGGCAGAATGGCGCCGCCTCTTGTGCGGATAATAGCATTCTGTTCCTCCAGCTTCACAAGATCCCGCCTTGCTGTATCTCTGGACACTTGAAGGAGCGTACAGATCTGCTCCGTTGTAATGCGGTTATGCTCTTTTAAATAATCCACAATCGCTACTAATCTTTCTTCTTGGTACACACCCTCATTCCTTTTCATATAACGTTATCCTTAAGCAATTATAAGTTTTTATATAATAACAATCAATATTATCAAGTAAAATTAAGTAAAGATGCATCATAAGAACCAATTTTTCCTAGATCAAACAAAAAGAAAAAACCAGTCTGGTCGACTGGTCAATACAGAGGGGATGATGCGGAGAAAGGTAATTGCGAATGGGACATAAAGCGGGAGGAGCCGGGGGATATCAATCGGCAGCTTTTTCCCGGGCTTTAGAATCCATAAAACGAACAGTGTCAGCCATCACTTCAGTTACGTACACTTTGACACCTTCCGCATTTTCATAGCTCCTTGTCTGAATCCGTCCGCTTATGCCGACGAGAGAGCCTTTTTGGCAATATAACGCCGTGTTTTCGGCCGTTTTTCTCCAAAGCGTGCAATTGACGTAATCTGCTTCAATTTCTCCTGAAGCATTTTTGAAGCTGCGGTTTACCGCGATTGTAATGTGTGTGACTGCCGCGCCTGCGGAAGTGTACCGAAGCTCAGGGTCTTTTGTTAAACGTCCGACAAGCATGACCTGATTGAACAATGCGATTCCTCCTCTCCTTGCGGTTACATGTATTGTAGACGGTGCATCGAGAAAAGAAAAACGCTTAAAATCTGATTTCAGCCTCTGTTTTTATCTTTCGTTTTCATTTTTCCCTCAGCTAAAAACAGCTTTTGCTTTTTCTCTCTAAAGAAATATGTATTTTTTAAAAACCGGAAAAACAAATTAGATGTCAACCGGTGCTGCGTATTCATACAGACATAAGAAGAGCCGTCCCATGCAAACCACTGAAAGCTGAGCTTCTTTTCCGGGAGCGACAACTGGATTTTGTACTGTTCCATCCCATCATATGTTTCGTATATAAAAGTCATCCTCTCTTTTCTATATAGATGAACCTCAAAAATATCTTTACGGCTTAACATATAAGCTTCGTTCCATTGAATCAAACGCTGATCCGCCGGAGTGCCGTCAATATAAATTTCCTTTAAATGAAATCGATTCATACACACCTCTCCGTAATCCATAGTCAGTTACAGTATAATGAAAAAATAGAAATTATTAAATGTTGTACCAGTACAAAAAAATTTTCCCCTGCATTACAGCGTTTTAACGGGAAAATGAATATGTGTTATAATTCATTTTAAGAATTCTTTGTAAGTAAATGGGGTGAGATAAAAATGAAAACCTTTAAACTGGTTGACCTGAACGTGGAACGAGTGGACAAGGAAGAAAAGTCAATTGAACAGTTTCCCCTTATTGACGGACTGATTATAAATAAAGAAGACGGCGAAAATCACTGGCTGATTGAAGCGCTTGTTCCGAAGGAGCACCTGTCTTTTTTTGACCAGCTTCAAAAAAAACAAGATGAAGTCAAAGTGTTTGTGACGATTACCAAAAAAAGCAACCGTCCCGCCCAGCTTACTGCAGCTGTGAAGAACATTGCTGAACTGGAAGAAAGCATTTCGGTTTTAATTTACGGACAAATGGTGACAAGAAAACAGCAAGGCACTGCAACCATTTTGGAATCTCTTGTGGAAGAGGGCTATACAGGAGCGAATTTGATTGAGGCGTTTAAGCAGAAGATATAAAAGAGAGTGGAAATCATCCCCTCTCTTATTTTACATTTGGAGCCATCCTGTCGATGAGTTTTTCTGATCATGGACGGAACTTATATCTTACGTGATCTAAAAAACGAAAAAACATTCGTCAACGACGATCAACGCGCGAAACAATGGACATATTAAAACAAATATATTCTACATTAGAAAAAAGACTGCCTATTATCACAAGGCAGTCTTTTTTCATTTTCTTGTAATTAAATAACGATTTGAAGCGGGAAAATAAATGGCACACACACATCTTCACATTTCGCTAATCGATCTGTCATTTGTATGACCGACAGTTTCAATTAATTTCCCTTTCACTGCGATACGTCCTTCGGTTTCCACAGCTTTGTCGCATGTGATTAATGTAATTTCTTTTTCTTTTGTATCCTGAATCACATCTGCATCTATTTCAGAAATCATTTTTATTGATGTCACAGAGTAAATATAATCTTTTTTGAAATCTGTGATCACAATTTTGGCGCCTTTTTTTATGTTGGCCAGAGGTCCGAATAAAAGACTCTTCTGCTTCAGGTGATGGCCTGCCAATGGATAGTTTCCCTCGCCCATTTTCTGATCCGGACGCATTGTTGCCGCCCCGATAAGCAAGTTTTCATTGGTGGTGCCTTTTAATATGGGGAGCTTCAGATCCACACTTTCAATGGTGATCCTGCCGATTATTGCCTTCGGATCCTGATCGAAGCCCGCCTTTATAGCTTTCGTTAGCGTAGGCGGCTGAATGGAATCGAAATCAAATTCTGCTTCTTCCTCATTATTTTCTTGCAGTTGGCCCACAGTCAATTCAGACTCATACTGGTTTTTGCTAAAGTAGGCGATGAGGCTTCCTTTTATGAAAGGAGAAAAGATAAGCAGCAGGCCGGAAAGAATAAACACCGCAATGATTATCTTTTTATACATACAGTACATTCCTTTCTAATGTGTCATGCTATGTGTTTAAAAAAGCACCTGATCAAATCTTCAAGATCAGGTGCCATCACATTTATGCCTTTCTTTGTTTCTTTCTTGAGACATGAGCCATAGCTCCTCCTGCTAAGAGAAGCAGAATGCCGATCATAACCGGCACCGTACTGTCTGTATCACCGGTTTTCGGAAGGGAATTGTCTGTTTTGGTATGGCCAGCTGTATCATCGGCTTTTGGATGTGAGTCGTCTGTTTTCACATGACCATCCGTACCATCGGTTCTTGGATGCTGTCCATCTCCCTTCACATTATCCGGTGTATCATTGCTCGGCGTTGGCGTTTTTAATTTTTGATTAGAAGCGACAATCTCAACAGGTTTTGGCTGTCCTTTTTCAATTGTGAATACAATTGGTGTTTCATCCAGTTTATAGCCATCAGGCGCCTTCGTTTCGATAAGCTGGTAGCGTCCCGGCGCAAGGCCTTTGATAGTGAATTGTCCATTTTTATTTGTTTTCCAGAATTCCGGAAGTCCTTTGCCATAGCCGTCGGTTTTTACAGGCTTGCCGCTGGCATCCAATAACTTGAATTCAGCACCCTCCAAAACGGCTTTTTTATCGTCTTGATCCACTTTTGTCAGTTTCACGTCGCCTGGTGTCAGTATGTTCTCTGCCGTGATTTCGATTGGCTTTGTTTCAGTATTGGTGATCTTGAACGATATTGGCGTTTTATCCAAACTGTAATTCACTGGCGCTTTTATTTCGACAAACTGATACTCTCCCGCTCTAAGACCGTGTACGGTAATCTGTCCTTTGTCATCAGTTGTCAGGCCGGATTTCAGAACTTTGCCGTTGGCATCTGTCAGATTGAATTCTGCTCCTTGGAGAACTTTCTCTTTATCATGTTGATCCACTTTTGTGAGAACGACACGGTTCTCGGTGTTGACAGCTGTTAATTCAACTTGTTCTGGTTGGCCGCCATGTTCAGCCTTAATGGTGAACGGCACCGGGCTTTCGGATAGGAGATAGCCGTCTGGCGCCTGTTTTTCAACAAATTGATAGCTTCCCGGAGCCAAACCGTCAACCTCAATTTTACCGCCTTCTTTTGAGACAAGGTCATCTCTTACAGTGTTTCCATTGTTGTCAACAATTTTGAAAACTGCACCGGCTAATCCTTTTTCATCTTGGTCTATTTTCGTCAACTGAACGGAGCCTTTATAGTTAACGGCTATCCCGGCATCTGCTGACTTTGGCTTTCCTTCTGCTGATTCGGAGATGGTGAACTCTTTTCTCTCCGTGTTCAGCACATAACCCTCAGGCGCTTTCGTTTCGACAAAAGCGTAGCGTCCAGGTGCGAGGCCTGAAGCTGTGACTTTTCCGTCTTTATCCGAGGTCAGCTCTTCTTGAACCGTATTTCCTTCGTCATCGACAATCTTGAAAACGGCTCCTTCAAGTTTCTGCCCTTTGGCATCTTCCTTCACCAGCTGAACGGAGCCTTTATAGTTAACGGCTATCCCGGCATCTGCTGACTCCGGCTTTCCTTCTGCTGATTCAGAGATGGTGAACTCTTTTCTCTCCGTGTTCAGCACATAACCCTCAGGCGCTTTCGTTTCGACAACGGCGTAGCGTCCAGGTGCGAGGCCTGAAGCTGTGACTTTTCCGTCTTTATCCGAGGTCAGCTCTTCTTGAACCGTATTTCCTTCGTCATCGACAATCTTGAAAACGGCTCCTTCAAGTTTCTGCCCTTTGGCATCTTCCTTCACCAGCTGAACGGAGCCTTTATAGTTAACGGCTATCCCGGCATCTGCTGACTCCGGCTTTCCTTCTGCTGATTCAGAGATGGTAAACTCTCGTTTCTCGGTGTTTAATACATATTTGTTCGGGGCTTTTGTTTCGACAAAAGCGTAGCGTCCCGGGGCAAGGCCCGAAGCCTCGACTTTTCCGTCTTTATCCGAAGTCAGCTCTTCTTGAACCGTATGGCCTTCGTCATCGATAATCTTGAAAACGGCTCCTTCGAGTTTCTGCCCTGCGGCATCTTCCTTCGTTAAATAGGCCCTTCCTTGATAATTGACCATTTCTCCCAATTCTACGTCAGACACTTGATTCTTATCATTCTTTGCGATTGAGAAATGAATCGCTTTTGTATTCACGATAAAGCCAGCAGGGGCTTTCGTTTCTGTCAGGCGGTAATAGCCCGCCGGCAAACCATTCATTTCGATTTTTCCGTTTTTATCGCTTTTGATATCCGTTTCTATCAAAGTATAGGTGCCGTTGCTCGCCTTTTTCTCCAGCTTGAAAACAGCACCAGATAAAGGTTTTTTTTGTTCGTCTTTTTTGATAAGCGTCACCTTGTTCTGTTGATTTACGACTTTGTGCAGCGCCCCTTCCTTGGAGGAATTGCTGTCTATCTTAACAGAGACTCCATTTACATAAGCATGACTGATGGTATACCCCTCCGGCGCTTTTACTTCTTTTAATACGTAAGAGCCGTAGCGAATATTTCCGAATGTAAGCTTACCATCGGCACCTGTTGTGCCGGTGCGCAGGAGCTGCTTGGCGTCTTTAGACCATAACTGAAACTCTGCTCCTCCAAGAGCTTTATCGTCCTCTCCTGTCTTAAAAATCGTCAGGCTACCTTTTTCTCCAGATCCGGAACCGTCGCCGCTTGAAATGGCAACAAAGATCGAGCTGCTGGTTTCTTGAATCTGTTCCTTCACATTTGTTCCAGAAATGGACACCTTATTTTTAACGTGCCCGTTCGTACCGGCTATGTTAATCAGAGACCGGTATTTGATCACATAGGCACGGTCAATTTGCTTATAGCTGCCTATGAATTGAAGGACAAACGATTGTTCACCTGTTGAATTGTCGGTTTTGATGTCTACCGTGTAATCTTTGTCTTTTTGAAGCTCGACATCGCCCGCGGTAAGATTTCCGCTGCTGTCTTTGACCACTCCGTTTTCATCATATTTTGCTTGATATACTTTAAAAGAATCTGCATCTAGTATTTGATTATCATCCGGCGTGTCAGTAACTTTAACGTCATCCAGCGTTGATTGGCTGGAGTTTACATTGATATTCCAATCGATGTAGCTTCCATTTTGTTTGCCGCCTTTGAAAACCAGGTTTCCTCCGTTTGCAACCGAAACAGAACCCGTCAACGTGCGGTCTGCATGACCGTCATTATAGTATGTTGCCTTGTTTGTGTACTGACTCTGATCAATGACCTGTCCTTTGAGTGATGTCTTAAACTCAATCAGATATGATACAGAATCACCTGTTTTAAGGTGTACCGTCAGAGTGCGTTCATTATTCGCAGAAGGCTCTTCGACATCATACTTGGAAGGGTCAAGCGCGTCTCCTTCTGTGATGGAACCGTTTTTATTGATCGTATAACTCTTAACCACAACGGAACCCGGCACAAATTGCTGAGGATCTGTTATGGCATCTTTTATATAAGGATTTTTCGTCGGCTCGCCATTATAATTGACGCCGATTTTCCATGTGATTTCCTTTGAAACCGCGTTGTATGAACCATTTTTGAAACCATTATTTGAAGTCTGATGATTCGGCGTAAAACCGCTTGATACCTTATTCGTGCGCTCATTGCCGTTTTGATCAGTCCATGTCGACTGAGCTGTATTCTTAACGCTTTCGTTGGAATAATCGGCATTGAAAGTTGTCGCATAAGTGATCTTAAATTGACTGTCTGTTTTTGCGTAATCCCCGATCAATGCCAAAGTAAAGCCTTTATGATCAGGTTTTTTTGTGAAAGTGTAGTCTTTGCCTTCCTGCAATGTTTTGTTATTCGTTGTGTCTTGAATCTTGAATGACCCGTCAATTAACGCCAGACCGCCGCTGTCGAATTGATCATCTAAAGTCCAATTGTTCATTGTGTAGCGGTTTTTATTAACTGTGATCGTCCAATCAACCGTCTTCTTCTCATAATCAACGTTTGAATATCCTTTGATGAGATTCTGCTGAATGGCTATTCCAGAAGCTTCTTTTGAATCCCCTGTTCCGGTCACCACGCTATTGGTGTATGTTGTAGATTTATCAATGATGACTCCGCTGTTGACCTTTGTTTGATATGTGACTTTGTAAGCGCTGGTAACGGTTTTATTAAATTTGATTTCAAAACCGCTTCCATTATCGATCAGCGTGTAATCCTCGCCTTCCTTTAAAGGCGTGCCCGCTTGCTCGCTGCCATTCTGTCCAAAGGTAATAGGAATAACCTTCAAAGAATCTTTCACGAGATGCAAATCGCCAGTTCCAAAAGAATCCTTAATGCTGGCCTTGGATTGGTCGATCTGTTTCTCACCATAGTTGTATGAAAGAGCCCAGCTGAATGTTTGAGATTCTCCATCATAGCCGGTCGATGATTTTGCGATCATTTTTCCATATTTGGCTGCAACAGTGGCTTCTGCAGAAATTGGTTCCAGATTATCTCCGCTGAATGCCGCCTTGTTCGTCAGCGTTATATTTCCGCCTCCACTCAGCTTTACACTATTGTCAATGTCGGTTTCGTACACAAGGCGGTAGGCTGAATCAATTGTCCCGTCAAATGTGACATTTCCTTTTGAATCAACACTGTAGCCGGAAGAAACTTCATTTCCTCTGCTGACAGAACCATCAATGTTCACATTGAGTTCATACACTTTAACTGAACGGTAGATTAAGCCTTCTGGAAGGCTTTCCATGAGTTTGGCATTCTTGACTTGATCCAACTTTTTATTGACATCGACCGTCCATGTTACTTTACTGGGGTTGATGGCTTTATCCAGTGCACCTGATTTGTCAATGGTTTTACTCACATTTGGTTTAAAATAAACTGTTGTTTCAGGAGTATCGGAACTCACAGGAAATGGGATCTTTTGTGTTGTCGAACCCTTTATTTTTTTCTCGTTGAACTGCGTATTGATAACCAATGTGCCTTTGACATTAGAACTTTCTTTTATCTCGCCGTTAAATGTCATCACCACATGCCCGTTCGTATCAATAGAAAATGTCCCGTATGTGTTGTCGCCGGCGCTTAACGGCAGGTTCACAATGTCATTATGCATAACAAATTCTTTAGGCAAATCAAATTCATATTTATCGCCGTCATTGATTGTTTTTCCTAAATCGTCAGGAATGGCCCAATCAATTGAAATTTTCACCGGAGAATTCGTCTTGGCGCGATTGCTCTTGTCATATGGCTCTCCGTTTTCATCCGTCAATGTCACGCCGGTTAAAATATGTTGCGTGATTTGTTTTTCTTCAGTTTGCATACTTTTGAAAGCTGATTGACTTGAGGATGACACTTTTTTTGAATTAGAGGAATCCCCGCTCTTAGAATCGGCTGACGGTTGCTGTTCTTCCTCTTTTTGATCCTTGCTGACTGAAGGTGCAGATTTGTCATCTGTCCCTTTCTGATCACCCGCAGTATCAGAAGAGTCGTTTTTCGGCTCTTCCGCCTCGGCATCTGGTGTCTCTTCTTTCTTAACAGGGATGACCACCTGCTGGGTTTTGCCTCCCCCTAGTTGAAAAAGGGCTGCTACTGTATGTTCATCGTCTTTTACATCTGCAGCAAACGCGGCAGACAGTGTAATGGTCCCCTTGGCATCTGGAGAATCCGCGGATGCAGTTGTTAATTTTACCGTCATGTTGCTGCTGCCCGCCGGTACTTGATAGCTGCCGATGACCTGATCAGCAGATTTGATCTCACCTTCTGCACCTTTATCAAATGTAAAGCTTTCAGGAATCTCCACATTGATACCTTGTTCGCTGTCTGCTTCTTTATCTTTTTTCAATGACCATTCATATGTCAGTGTCACTTCATCCCCCGGCGTTAATGCCGGCTCATTTCCTTTTGACCCGTCAACAATCTGATTCTTACCGTCCTTGACCGTCACTGAATCGAAAAATTGGCTGTCACTTGACGTTACATCCACAGCCTGTGCGGTAAGAGTATAGCTGGCGATCTGGCTGAAGAAGAAAAAGATGGCAAGGCTTATGATCATAACGATCCGCCCGCTTTTTTTCAGCCCTAAGGGAAAACTCCTCGTTCTCACCTTTTCATTCCTCCCTTTTATATCTATTTTTCACTTGCCGATTGATACGCGAGACCATAAAATCATGTCTCATGCCCCAAAATGAACTGCTCATGCCGAATGGGTTTCAGAACGAAGATTTGCCATCCGAACCAAACTACATTGTATGAAATGGAACTATACAATTTCTGTACAACAAAAAATGATTCAAGTGAATTGGAGATTTGAAGTTTCAGACATATGGCGAGGGCCTTCCCTTTAGGTGACATGTACAAAAAAACCAGTGTGCATCGAAAGGCAATCGACACGCACTGGTTTAGATAAATTTTTTGCTTATTTAATTAATCTGATCTTTCATTTGTTTGTAGCGCTGATATTCCTTTATCGCCTCTTCTACCTTTCCGTTTTTGTTAAATACCTGCATTTTGTATTGCATAATTTTATGATCGAAAGGTTCAATTTTCTCAACCTGCAGGCAAATGTCCATCGCTTGACTGTAGTTCATTTCATGCATAAAAAAATCAATCAGTTCATAAGCCTTGCCGATCCACAGTTGGGCAAGACGCGTTTTTTCCGGTTCTGCCCACAAGTATCCGTGCTCCATAAAGTAATGATTTTCGTATGACATTAACATATCTATGTGCTGGTTTAATGTAGATGCATTAAGCGGCGGAGCCTCTTTCAGTGATTTTTCCCATTCAACAACATCAATTTTTACGCCTGAAAATCGAAGAATATACCCTGTGTCGGTCTTCTCGATTGATTGGCTGAAAGGAACTTGGCCGATTAATTTCCTTATTTGGTATATGGTTGAGTAAAGCTGGGTGCTTGCTTTTGAAACATCGTAATTGGGCCAAAAAAGGTCGATTATCACGTCTTTACTGACTACACGTCCTTGATTATGAAGTAAAAAAGCATAGACTTCACGCGCCTTAGACGTTCTCCACTTGACTGGAATGTTTGTTTTGACACCCTTTAAGGTTTGATGAAACTGCAGGCTTCCAAAACATTGAATGAAAAAATACGCCTCGGTATTTTCTGCAGGTGCTTTAAGCATGTTATTCGTTCTGATACGTTCAACGGTTGTCTCCAGCCGCTTGTCATTTACAGGCTTCAGCAAGTAATCAATGGCATTCAATTCAAACGCTTTGATAGCAAACTCATTATAAGCCGTGATAAAAACGACTTGGACGTTTTCATTTAGCGATTGAATTGTTTCAGCAAGCTCAATGCCATTTATTCCGGGCATTTCAATATCAAGAAACACTGCATCTACAGCAGGGATCGCCGCATGCTCCAGAGCTTCAATCGGATCTTGAAATGCCATAATGGTTTGAAAAGCGTTTGTCCGTTCAAGCATATTCTTAAAATGAAGCAATGCCAGATGCTCATCATCAACAATTAACGCGTTCAAAAACACATCCCACCCTATATGTAAATCGAATATCAGTAAATAATTCTATTATATCATGCCAAATAGCCCCTTTATTTGAATTATTTTTCTTTCCATTGTAGTTTTGGAGAGCTTGAGATTACAATATTTACAAAGAAGTGGGAATTAGAATGATCTTATTTGAAAAGGGAGACTTGATGTTGAAAAAGAAATTTATTTTTATTTTGATTATTTCCGGTTATGCAGCTTTCTTTATTTTATTTACGGTTATGAATCACCTGTCTGGAACAACCTTTCCTGAAGCGAGAGATGGGGTTATTCATCTGGAGGATTGGAATTTTCAGAAGGATGGAAACGTACAGCTGAACGGAAAGTGGACTTTATATCCAAATCAGCTGCTGTCGCCAAAAGATATCCATTCAGCCAAAGGGAAGGACCCAATATTTGTCGATGTCCCCAGCAATGTAGAAATCGTGAAACAGGGTATCAATGTGGATTATGGCACATATAAGCTGATCATCCAATCGAATCAAGACAATCAAATGTTCGGAATCAGCACGTCTTTTATCTACAGTTCAAATCGTATCTATCTTAATGGAGAGTTAATCGGCCAAAGCGGCAGCCCTGCAAACAAACCAGATTTTACGGCGCAAAACAGACCGTATACGAGCTATTTTAAAATTCATAAGGGCGAAAATGAACTCATTTTACAATACTCAAACTTCGGAAAATCGCCGGGATGGGGGATTGCAAAACCGATTACTTTTGGAACCCAGGAGCAAATATTACGGGAAAATAAGATTTCCTTTCTTAATGATTCTGTTATGATCACGGCTTTTTTCATCACCGGATTGTATTTTCTCGGTTTTTTCCTGCAAAGAAAAAAGGATAAGCACTTATTATTTTTTGCTGTGATGTGTCTTCTTTTTTCGTTCATTATTCTTTTGATCGGAAAAGAACGGGTCATATATCTTCTCTTCCCCTCAATTTCATATGTATTGTCTAAATCTTTGACGGCAGTCACTACGGTGCTTGTCAGTATTGCTGTTTTTCTCTATCTCTATTTCGCTTACAGGGAGATTGTTTCAAAAAGATTTATACTCGCAGCGACTGTTGTCTCTGGAATCATTCTGGCCACAGATTTTTTATCCGGGCGTTTTATAGACCATGCCTCATACATATTACATTCTGTGTTAGCCGTTTCGACTCTGATTTATATTACGTATATTTTTACAATTGCTGCGATCCGCAAGATGGAAGGAAGCTTATATCTTACAATTGCATCTATATCAATGAGCTCTTTTGTCATTTTAACCACCATTTCCGCTTACAGCGGCAAAACGGCTTTTTCATTTAATTCGATTTATTCAGTGCCAACAGTCATCGCTTTGCTGGCGATTGTTCTTTTGATGGCGCAGCAATTCGCAGGCGCTTTCCGCGAAAATGAAGTCCTGACACGGAAATTGCTCAATATTGACAGGCTAAAGGATGAGTTCATTGCAAAAACATCGCATGAATTTAAAACGCCGCTGAACAGCATTATTAATATATGCCAAACCTTGCTGGCCGGCAGAAGACAAAGAACGATAGAAGAAGAGAAAGATAATATGCAGCTTGTCATACGGATGGGCTACAGGCTGTCCAATCTGGTGAATGACATCCTCGATCTAGAAAAAATAAAGCAAGGCATGCTGCAGATTCATCCGGTTCCCGTTGACATTTATACTGTGATTTGTTCCGAAATGAACTTTTACCGGCTTTTGGCTAAACATAAAAACCTCAACATTGTGAACCATATACCAGCCGGCCTTCCTATGGTACTTGCGGATGAAAACCGTTTTCGGCAAATCTTAACCAACCTTGTAGACAATGCCATAAAGTATACACCTGAGGGACAAATCACACTCTTCGCTGTCAGACTCAATAATAGGACGATCAAGATGACAGTAGCGGATACCGGAATCGGCATTCCAGAGACCGATCGCCAAACCATATTTGAATCTTTTCAGCAGGCTGAAATGAATAAAGACGACGGGGCCGGCCTGGGCTTAAGCATTGTGAAACAGCTGGTTAAGCTCCAAAACGGAGACATTTGGGTAGAATCAGAAGCGGGGAAAGGATCGGCATTCCATTTCACATTGCCTGCAGCTCAAGATGATGTTGTGCCTGAAGTAAAAGATTGGCTGCCTGAATTGCCATCCGGAAGGGATATGTCAGATATCTCTTTTAGTACGCCTTATTACTCTGAGAAAATTGATGCTGCGACGATTTTGATTGTCGATGACAATATCGAAAGCTTAAAAATTTTAAACGATATGCTCCAAGGTGTTCCTTATAACGTAATTGCAGCAAAAAACGGAAAAGAGGCATTAGAAGTGGTCTCCCGATCTAAGCTTGATTTGGTTATATTGGATCTGATGATGCCGGATATGACTGGTTTCGAAGTGTGCATGAACATTCGGGAACGATTCAGCATGGTTGACCTTCCTGTCCTGATCGTTACAGCAGCCATTATCGGCCATGACAAGTACAAAGCTTTTCATGCCGGGGCCAATGACATTTTGCAAAAACCTTATCATTACTCTGAATTTATGGCGCGTATTAAAAACCTCATTATGATGAAACATACAGCAAACCAAGCGACAAATATGGAGATGGCATTTCTGCAATCGCAAATCAAGCCACACTTTCTTTACAATGTGTTAAACACGATTATTGCTCTCAGTCATTTGGATATTGAAAAAGCGCGTGAAGTAACGGCTGAATTCACCAACTACTTACGGATGAGTTTTGATTTCCGAAACACATCGGCCATCAGTTCATTCAGAAATGAGTTTTCGATCATCAGTTCCTATCTTTCTATAGAAAAGACGCGCTTTGGCGACCGGCTGAACACCCTTTTCGATATTGATGAAGACATTGACTTTATACTTCCGCCTTTAATGATTCAGCCGCTGGTGGAAAATGCCGTCCATCACGGAATCAGCAAAAAAAGAGGCGGAGGATGGGTTAAGCTGACAGCAAAAAAACAAAGCAGGAACGAATATTACGTCCAAGTTGAAGATAACGGTGTTGGCATTGCGCCGGAAAAACAAAAAGATATCCTGTCTCAAGACTTCGATCGCAGCGTCGGACTGAAAAATATCAACCAGCGGCTCAAGCATTTCTGCGGCAGTGAATTGAACATCCGCAGCACACCGGATGCCGGCACAGCTGTATCGATGGTGATATACATTACTGAAACACCAGATTCTCCTAAACCCTTAAGCACGTCTCCAGATGCAGAACAATAGGAAATACGGGAATCCCATAGCCTATAAAAAAAGACTGCCGCATTTCAGCGGCAGTCTCTTTTATTCAGGAGACCTTGTCTGCTGCTTCAGCAAGTCCCTGATTTCTTTCAATAACTCTTCTTGCGGATCCTGCGCTTCCTCCTCGGCCTCTTCTTCTGCTTCTTTCTTACGTCTCAATTGATTCAAAGTCCGAATCATAATAAAAATAGAGAACGATATGATTAAGAAATTCACAATGGTTTGAATAAAACTGCCGTATTTGACGACCGCATCACCGAATGTAAATGACAGCCCTGAAAAATCAAGCCCTCCCAGAAGCAAGCCAACTAAAGGCATAATGATATCATTGACAAGCGATGTGACGATCTTTCCGAACGCGCCCCCTATCACAACACCAATCGCAAGGTCAACAATGTTCCCGCGCATGGCAAAGGTCTTAAACTCTTTCCACATACAATCACCTGCTTTTTTTGTTTTGAAAGAAAAAAAGACAAATGTGCCGCTGCCCATCTGTCTCTTTTCACTTACTCGCCGAGGGCAAAAGTCAGTTCAACTTCGCAAACCACTTCGCCGTCAACTTTAGCAACGCCTTTTCCGCGGCCGATTGTACCGCGCGCGCGAGTAATATCAACTTCCAGCTGAAGCTGATCGCCAGGCTTCACTTGTCTTTTAAAACGGCAATTATCAATACCGGCGAAAAATGCGAGTCTGCCTCGGTTTTCTTCTTTTATAAGCATAGCGACAGCTCCGACCTGAGCAAGAGCCTCCACGATTAATACGCCGGGCATTACCGGATATTCAGGAAAATGGCCATTAAAAAACTCTTCATTAGCTGTTACATTTTTATAGCCTGCAGCCCGTTTTCCTTCTTCCACTTCCGTAATTCTATCTACAAGCAAAAACGGATAACGGTGAGGAATAATTTCTTTAATTTGCTGAGTATCAAGCATTCTCTTGACATCTCCTTCATCGACAATAGTATGTATAGAAAGTATAAGCTGATCCATTCTGTACATTTGGAAGTATATTATGAATCAATTTCTTTTTCAACCGCGTTCAAGTGTAACCAGCTGGTAATGAGACCCGTCTGTAGTTGTGATATGATAAATAAAGATTTTACCATAAGTAAAGAGGTAGGAAAATGATTTCGAAGTTTACTGAAAAACGACTAAAGAATCTGTTAAATGAATGGTATATATCAATGGGCAAACGCCAGCTGGATCTCGCCTGCACATTCAAAGAGAAAATCGATCAGAACCTTCCCAAAATCAAAAAGAATACAAAGCTTTGGATGCATTATCAATTATTTCTGTCGCGCTTTCAGCTCCTTTTTGAAAACAGGGACGGACTGAAGGCATTATTTGATGATCTCAAAAAACAAGAAGACAACATGAGCAATGAATTAAAATATTATTTACACTTTTTTTCCGGATTATACGAAATGGTGAAAGCCGCACCCAAAAACGCTGTTTCTCATTTTAAAGAAGCTGAAAAAAACCTGCCGGCCATCCAAAATAAGTTTGAAGCCGCTGAATTTTATTACAAAACCGCCGGGGCTTATTATTTGATGAAATCGCCGCCGCTCTCTGTTCAATATGTTTCAAAAGCGATGCAGATCTATGAGCATCAATTTGGTTATATCAAAAAAGTATTAAGCTGCCAGCTTTTACTCGCGGTCAACTACATAGACCAATTACGCTATGAGGAAGCCGAACAGCTCTTTAAAGAGATTATAAAGAAAACCGCAGAAATGAATGATTATAATCTTCTGTGCCACGCTTACTATAACTTGGGATTTTTAAAGGCCACCGAAAAACAGGACAAAGAAGCTTTGGTTTATTTCAAAAAAGTTCTGAACAACAGAGAATTCGAACTGAATTCGCCTGTATCCTATCTTCACTGCATATACGAATCAGTTCGATCCTTTTTTAAAACCGGTCTCATAAGCGAAGGGAAATCCGTTTTACAAAAAGGGAAAGAATTATCTGACAAAGTGAATATAGAAACAATCAAATTGAAGCTGAACATACTGGAGGCTCTCTACACATGTGAGGAAGACCCGTATGACACCTTGCAGGAGCTGGTTTTCGAGTTGGAAAAAATAGAAGCATGGGTTGATTTGGAAGTGCTTTTAGAAGACATCGCTGGATACTACAAAAATAAGGGCGATTTCGAAAAAGCCGCATTTTTTATCATGCGCGGCTGATTGAAAACGCCCGAGTCTTTCTATGATTATCTGACGGAGTTAACCAAACCAAGCATTTGGTCACCCATTGTAATTGTCCGGCTGTTCAGCTGATAGGAGCGCTGCGAGCTGATTAAATCTGTCATTTGTTTCGAAATATCCACATTCGACATTTCAAGCGCGCCCTGCTGAATCCCGATACTTTGCCGGTTTGCGCCGTTCAGCTCTTCAAGGGCTGCTGCCGCATTCCCGTTGAGGGAGAAAAGATTATTTCCTTCCGATTTCAGCTCTTGCGGATTATTAACTTGGACAACACCGAGATTAAACTGCTGCGATGCACCTCCAGCATTGCCGGTTGAAGCCGTCAGCGTCCCGTTTTCGCTGATAGTGATCTGTTTCATTGAATCATCAATGTTGATTGGGTTTCCGTTTTCATCAAGAACCGGATATCCATCCCCCGTCACCAGTTGAAGCTGATTGTCATTCCCGGCTGCAGGGGTTAAATAAAGCGCCCCGTCTCTTGTATACTGACGATTTCCATTCACATTCACCTGGAGATACTGATAAGGAGATGTAAACGCGATGTCCAAATCACGTTCCGTTTTCTCGATGCTCCCCTGATCGGATACAAGGCGCGCATTCATGGCGGCGCCTACCCCGAGACGCAGTCCGGGCGGAGTTTTCCGCGCTTTTGCCACATTATCATTTTTTTCATCAACCTGATCGAACTGCTGTCTGACTAGCTCAGAAAAATTCGTATTCTTCGCCTTATAGCCGGTCGTACTGCTGTTTGAAAGGTTGCTGCTGATTGTATCAATCTGCTGCTGCAGTTGATTCAGCGTCGTTGAAGCCGTGAGCATTGATCTGAGCATAGTTGAAGCCCTCCGTTTTTTCTTCCGTTATCTTAAATTTTACCGATTTCATTTGCGGCTTTATCCATACTTTTGTCGTAAGCCTGAATGACCTTTTGATTCGCTTCAAAGGTTCGGTACGCTTCAGTCATTTCTGTATAGGCGCTCGTGACATCTACATTAGAAAGCTCAGAAAGGCCTTGCTTTAATGAATAAGACACTTCCGGATTGCCGGCTGCGCTCGGCAGATCATTGCCGTCGGCCGTGCTGTATAAATCATTGCCGTCCCTTTTCAAATTGCGGACATCCTCTTCCATTCTGATGTCAATCTGTCCGGCTGTCCTTCCGTTTGTGGTAACCGTGCCGTTTTCGGACACAGTGAAATTTTCATTATCCACAGTGATCGGCTGCCCGTCAGTTGATAACACAGGATTTCCGTTGATCGTCAGCTGATTATTTTCATTTAACGAAAATGTGCTGCTTTTTGAATATCTCACATCGCCGTTCGCCGTTTCTACCGGATAAAAAAGAGCCGCGTTTTCATTTGTTTCTCCATTTACAGGGAGCTGGTTTTCCACAAGCGCGATGTCTGTTGGCTGATCGGTTGATTGAAGGCTTCCTTGAGTAAAAAGAGGCTTGAGCTCCTGCATATATACGCCGGTGTTCAGAGAACCGATTTCTTTCTTCGATACTCCTCCCGGGGATTTTGCTTCTATTCTGCTTAGCAGCATGTCAGGAAATGCGCGCATAGAGCCTTGATCTTCTTTATAGCCCGACGTGTTTGCATTCGCGATATTATTAGAAAGCATTTCCGTCCGGCGCTGCTGGCTGATCATTGCGGATGTTGCGGTATATAATCCTTTTAACAAATTTTCCACCTCAAAAATCACATTTTTTCCAGTTGTCACAGAGGAACATTCGTTCTATAATTAGTTTCAGTATTTTATAATATTATCGGCGTACATTCGGATATCGTGAAGCCTTTTCAGAAAAAAACCTCATTCTTTATCAGAATGAGGTTGATCATCAGCTTAGTTTGCGTTTAGGAAGCTTGTCCATATTATCAAGCATCACACCTGTGCCGACTGCCACACAATCCATCGGGTTCTCAGCGACAAGAACGGGAACTTTAAGCTCCTCGGCTAACAGCTGATCAAGCCCGTTTAAGAGTGCGCCTCCACCTGTGATGATGACGCCGCGGTCAATAATGTCTGCGGAAAGTTCCGGCGGTGTTCTTTCAAGCACTTGTTTAGCTGCCTGCACAATAACAGCGACAGATTCGCGAAGGGCTTCTTCAACTTCTTTACTGTTTACTGTAATTGTTCTTGGAAGACCGGAAACCATGTCCCGACCGCGAATGGAGATTTCCTCTTGACGTGCGTCTGGGAAAACCGTTGCGACTTTAACCTTAATATCTTCAGCAGTACGTTCGCCAATCAGCAGCTTGTACTCGCGTTTGATATAATTTAAGATTTCCATGTCAAACTTGTCCCCAGCCATTTTAATAGAAGAGGAGGTGACAATATCGCCCATTGAAATAACTGCGATATCAGTCGTCCCGCCTCCGATGTCTACAACCATGTTACCGCTTGGCTGGAATATTTCCATACCCGCGCCGATAGCGGCAACTTTGGGTTCTTCTTCAAGAAACACATGCTTCCCGCCGCTTTTTTCAGCAGCTTCCTTAATTGCTTTTTGCTCAACAGACGTAATGTTTGTCGGGCAGCAAATGAGCATGCGCGGCTTTGAGAAAAGGCCTTTCACATTCAGTTTGTTAATAAAATGTTTCAGCATCGCTTCAGTTACTTCAAAATCTGCGATAACCCCGTCTTTCAGCGGGCGAATCGCAACAATATTCCCAGGTGTACGTCCAACCATTCGTCTTGCTTCTTCTCCAACCGCCAGCACTTTACCGCTGTTTTTGTCAAGAGCGACAACGGATGGCTCATTCAAAACTATTCCTTTACCTTTTACATGGATCAGTACATTTGCAGTACCGAGGTCAATACCAATATCCCTTGCAAACATCTATTTATATCCTCCTTGAAAATCTGTTTCACAGTAAATATCCACATTGTGCCCTAATTATATATATTATCATAAATTCTAGAAAAAAAGTTGCAGTAACATAAGTTCTTTACAAAATTTTGTGGATTTTCACTGAAGATTGTCGGAAGACAAACATAAGCTGATCAGCACTGGATATTTTACGATTGCTGAACGGGCTCTCCTTCGAGAATTTCATCTTTTTTATATTTCAGTTTTGTTGCTTCTCCTCCCCGTAAGTGCCTGATGGATTTATGATAATCGAGTATTTCCTTCACTTCGTTTGCCAAGTCAGGATTGATTTCCGGCAGACGCTCTGTTAAATCTTTGTGTACTGTACTTTTGGAAACACCAAACTCCTTCGCAATGACACGAACGGTTTTCTTCGTCTCCACGATATACTTCCCTATCTTGATTGTTCGCTCTTTGATGTAATCGTGCACACCACTCGACCTCCCTAAAATGGATGTGAGAAGTGTGAAATGAGATCCGTATTCTGTAAAGATACACTGATGATGTCGCTTCTTCGTTGTATGATATTATAAGTAGATTTTTGAAATATGCCCACGATCCCTCACCTCAAACACTCTCTTTGTTAGGTTTGTAACAGTGTATTAGCATTCATTGGGGAATATGCTAAAAACTCAATGCGGACAAGGGGTTTATGGAACTTTTTTCACTCCTCCAAACTATTTCGCCTCTCTACATTTTTTCTTTACATCCGGCCAACGCTGCTGTAAAATAAGAAAATGTATTTACTTACTTAGGTAAGTTTTTTTCAAAAGGAGAAAAAAATGTCCTACGTCAACAGACACCTCATCCACCAAATCAATCAAAGCGCCCGCCTGATTACAAAAAAAGCCAATGAACAGCTGGAACCATTCGGCCTTTTCTCATCCCAGTGGACGATTCTATATTGTTTGCGAACAATCGGACCGATGACTCAAAAAGAGATCTGGTCCTATTTAAACGTGGAAGCACCAACGGTTACGCGTACGATCAAACGCCTTGAAGAAAACGGCTGGATACAGCGTGAACAGGGCGAAGACAAACGGGAAAAACTCGTTGTCCTGACTCATGAAGCCGAGAAAAAATACGACGAAATTAATGTAAAAATGCTTGAGTTTGAGGAACAGCTGCTTGCGGAGTACGAAGATAAAGAGAAAGAAGCTTTTTCTCATTTTTTGAAGCTGTTTTTAAATAAAGGTTAAGAAAAGGAAGTGCCATACATTTGAAAAAAGCTGAACCTATTTGGACCAAAGACTTTATTATGGTTGTGCTTGTGAACTTATTTGTTTTTGTTTTCTTTTATACGTTTTTAGCCGTGCTGCCGATATATATGATTCAGGAGCTTGGCGGCACCGAATCTCAAGGAGGACTCTTAATCAGCCTGTTCCTGCTATCTGCCATTATCACCCGCCCGTTTTCCGGGCCGATTATTGAGCGGTTCGGAAAGAAAAGAATGGCCGTTATTGCCTTGGCTGTCTTTGCGCTCTCTTCTTTTCTTTATATGCCGATTCATGATTTTTATTTACTGCTCGCCTTACGATTTTTCCAAGGCATTTGGTTCAGTATATTAACGACGGTAACCGGTGCGATTGCGGCTGACATCATCCCGATGAAACGGCGTGGAGAAGGATTAGGCTATTTTGCGATGTCGATGAACCTCGCCATGGCTATCGGTCCTTTTCTCGGGCTTAGTCTGGTCAAAGTGATATCCTTCCCGGTTTTCTTCACGATTTTTGCAGTGTTTATTTCTCTGGGCTTTTTTGTTACGCTGCTCATTAAAATTCCGAAGGGGACAGAGACAGGAACGACCGTATTCCGCTTTTCCTTTTCTGACATGTTTGAGAAAGGCGCGCTTAAGATCGCGATTGTTGGGTTGTTTATTTCCTTTTGCTATTCAAGTGTGACGTCATTTTTGTCAGTCTACGCGAAATCAATCGACCTGCTTAATATCAGCGGTTATTTCTTCGTGTGTTTCGCTGTCACGATGATGCTTGCACGCCCATTTACCGGCAAACTGTTTGACAGAGTCGGACCGGGGATTGTGATTTATCCGTCAATCTTGATTTTCTCAGTCGGTTTATGCCTGCTGTCCTTCACAAACAGCGGATGGATGCTTTTATTATCAGGCGCTGTAATTGGGCTTGGATATGGCTCTATCGTCCCTTGTATGCAGACGTTAGCTATCCAAAATTCGCCCGCCCACCGCTCAGGTTTTGCAACGGCAACGTTCTTTACTTTCTTTGATACCGGGATCGCTGCGGGATCGTATGTATTCGGGCTGTTTGTTGCTTCCGCCGGTTTCCATGCCATTTATTTATCAGCGGGTCTGTTTGTCCTCGTCTCCTTGGTTCTTTACACGTGGAGCCGGAGAAAGCCTTTGAGCTTAGAAGCCGAAGGGAACGTTTCAATAGCAGATTAACCAAAAAAGAAGCCGATTCCAGCCGGCTTCTTTTTTTATATCATTTTACTTGTCTATCGTTCACAGCATATGGCACAGGAACCGCCGCGGGATAAGGCGGATGAAGGCGCATGAGAGTGATATAGGACAGAAAGGATATCAGAACGCCGACAAACCATGAAATGTCATATAAACCGGCGAGCGCCGGAACGTACATCCCAATTAAAGAAATCAGGGCCCCCAGAAATGTCGCAAGAAACGCCCGATAATTATACCCTTTGTAATATGCGTATCGTCCGGTTTCAGAATAAAGTTCATCAATAAAAAGCTGCCGTTTTCGAATGATGAAATAATCAGCCATCATGACGCCGGCGACCGGGCCGAGCATGCCGCCGATCAATCCGAGAAACGCATATACACTTGTTGCGCTCTCCATCAGTTTCCAAGGGATCGTGAACAAAGCAAGAACCGCCGTCAAATAGCTGCCCCGCCTAAAATTAATATACTTCGGCCATACATTCGCCAAATCATAGGCCGGAGACACAATATTAGCTGCCACGTTTACGGAGATTGTGGCAATGCAGAGAGTAATGACAGACAAAGCAATAACATATGGGTTATCGAATCTTGCTAAAATATCAACTACATCCCAAATAGGCTCGCCGAATGCAGCCTGCGATCCCGACGTTACAGTAATGCTCGCGAAGGCAAAAAGAGCAAATGTGCCGGGAAGCCCATAGAATTGGCCCTTGATTTGTTCCTTTTGCGTTTTGGCAAACCTTGTGAAATCGGGAATATTCAATATTAAGGTGGCCCAAATGCCAATAATGCCGGTGACTCCGGCGGCAAACGGCCAAAATGTTTCTGCAAAGGAATGAAATTTTCCAGGCTGCGAATAAATCGGTCCAAGCCCTCCCGCAATATCTACGGCCCACCATACCATACCGCCGAACACAAGATAGACTAAAGGACCCGCCCACACTTCAAATTTTTTAATAGACTCCATGCCGTGATTCAGAACGAGCAAATGGATAGCCCAAAAGAACACAAAAGAGAGTAAACCGGATGCATGAAGACCGAGCACATTCCAATCACCGCCGAGGCTCCCCCATCCCGGCCATACATTTAAGAGCAATATATGCAAAGCCGTGCTCCCCGCAAAGGTTTGGATGCCCAGCCACATGATGGCAACAAAGCCTCGCAGAAGCGCCGGTATATTCGCGCCGTATACCCCGTAAGACGCTCTGATGATGACAGGAAACGGCAGTCCGTATTTCGCCCCGGCGTGACCGTTTAACGCCAGTGCGCCAAATAAGATTAGAGAAGCTGTAATAATGATGGCAAGCACCTGCCAAGGCGAAAGGCCGATCGCTATTAATCCGCCTACTGTGGCATACGTCGGTATATTATGAATGCACCCCATCCAAATCGAGGCAAAATTCACCGCTTTCCACGTTCGCTGTTCCTGTTCTAAAGGCAGCAGATCTTTATTGCTCAGACCGGCGGCGGCCGGCTGCTTTATCTTTTCTATACTCATATGTCCCCTCCCCATTCATGTCTCTTTTTCTGACATCGCATGTCAATTAATATAACTGAAAATTGAGACAATAACATTGGACATGGTACACAAACCTTCTCTTCGGTTTTGAACAGCTTGAACAAGAAAAAGAGACAGACTGAATCGTCTGTCTCTTCTTTAGCTTGCAGCTTTCATTAGTTTTGCAAATCGGAACGCCATCAAAAGACTTACCGCTCCCACAATGATGAGGATGGTTCCCAGCATGCTGAAATGGCCGGCGGTAATTTCTTTTCCAAACAAAATGCCAAGAATCACCGATGAAAGAATGGAACCTAAGTAGCGGCAGGTTTGAAACAGCCCAGAAGAGGTTCCCGTCATATCCGGCGGACTTGTTTTCAGCATGGCAGCCTGAAGCGCGACATTCCCCAACCCGTAGCCTACTCCCAACACAGACAAGATCAAGCCTTTCCCTATCATCGGAGCCTGAATGAAAAAGGCGGTTAAAAGCACGGCCCCGGCTGTCATCAGGAAAGCCCCCGTAAGGATCGGCAGAATTTCGCCCGATTTATCAATCCATTTACCCGTAATCGGCGAAACTACAATACTCATCCCTGACATAAACAGCATGATCAATCCGCTGGTTTGAACAGATAGATGCATTTCATCCTGAAAATAACTCGGCAGCCCAAAAAATAAGCAATAGAAAAATACATTCAAAATGGTAAATTGTACATATACAGCCGACAGGCTCCGCTGCGTTTTGAATAATCGGATATCAATAAATGGATGCTGTACTTTCAACTCCCGCCATATAAATCCGCCGAGAAGCAAGAGCCCTATAACACCTTTTGCATAATGCGGCGTTGTGCTGAAAGAAAGCAAAAAAGACAGCAAAAAAATAATTCCTCCGGCAAACAAGAGAATCCCCGGCACATCGAGCCTGCGGAATATCAATTTCCAGCCGGCTCCTTCTCTTTTCTTATCTTTTGGAAACATATACATTCCAAGAAGAAAGCTGATCAAAATAAATGGCAGATTGACGATAAAAATCGCCGGCCATCCGCCCCACACAATTAAAAAACCGCCCACTGTCGGCCCTAAAGCCGTCATCGCTGACGCGAAAATCGACAATACCGCTAAAGCCGAAGCCTGCCGTTCATGAATATGGCTTCGGATCAGCCCTACTCCTGATGGGTAGATGGCGCTGCTTCCGATAGATTGAAACAGCCGCATGAACAATAAGGCCATAAAAGTCGGCGCAAAAGGCGCTCCGATCGCCGATATTGCGACAAGAATAAGTCCGAACAGAAACATATTTTTCCGGCCGAGCAAATCTCCCAGCTTCCCTGTCACCGGCTGCGCAACGGCACTTGCCAGATAAAAAGAAGAAATCAGCCAGGAAACCGTCGTAAAAGACAGATCAAATTCATGCTGAATGCTGTGAAGCGCAAGAGAAATCATTGATGAATTCAAAGGATTCAGCATGGTTCCCGAAGCAACAGCCGTTAAAAAAACAACGCGGCTTTTTTTCGAAATCATCATCTGACTTGAGTTAAAAACTCTTCCGTTGTACGAGTTTCGCCGATCCTCGGAAAGATGAACCGAAGTGTGGATTCATGCTGTTCCGCACTGAATGCAGCCATCGCATCGGTAATAACAATCTGCTGATACCCAAGCTGAAAAGCCTCTCGCGCCGTGCTTTCCACATCGATATTTGTCGCGATCCCGCAAAGAACTATGGTATCAATCCCCCATCTTCTAAGCTGCAGATCTAAATCTGTTCCAAAAAACGCGCCCCATCGCCGCTTTGTTACGGTATAATCGTTTTCTTTCACTCCTATTTCAGGAACAAACTCTGCCCAGTCTGGCGGCTGTTCACCGGAGGCCTGCTGCGGCGCGTCCGTTTCCGGCTTCAGCGCTTCTGTCCCATCATGAAACGCGACCTTCACAAAACCATTCGGAACCACTTTCCCACTCTGGTCTACCGGCACGATTCCTTTTTGTAAATCAATCAGAGCTAACGCTGTTTTTTGAAAATTTATATTGAGTGAAGTGTTCATAACTACGTCTCCTCCTGATGCGGTTATTGTTTCTCTCATTGTTTATTTTACTCTTCACCCTGCAATAAATTCTTTTATCACACATCAGACATTTTCACACATAAAAACAGCCGGATAAACGCAGCTGTTCTTATGATTTTTCTTTTTTATATTCCTTTATATAAAAATAAATGGTTGTACAAAAAAAGCTTCCGGCGAGCATCAATATCATAAAGTTTGTCATAACTTCGTCACCTTCTTATTTTCTGCCGGATGCTGAAAAAAGACAGCAAACAGCTTGCCCCGGTCAATCCACAGCAAGATGAGGCACATTATCAAAAGAACCGTACTGAGATCTTGTACACCAATGTTAAAACAATAGTTAACCATTGCAACGTTCGCAATAATCGGCAAGAACACAACCGCGCCCAATGTATATGTTCTCGGAATTAATAATAAAATGGCCGCAGCCGTTTCCCCCACTCCAATAAATATTTCATACAGACGGGAATAGCCAAAAAATTCCCATACCATGCCATACCCCTCCCCGTTCGCCATTACTGATTCAGCAGACGGTACACCAAATTGCCCGATCACTAATTTCGCCAGTCCGTACAACAAAAAGTTTAACGCCAGAAACAACCGAAATGTCGCAGGAACAGATTGCTTCAGCGTTCTCATCAGCCTGCTATTTGTCTCCATCCTTACATTCCCCTCCCAAAGTGTACTATTCATATTAATACAATTAATACACTACAAGGAATTCTATATATTGTCAATCTTCAAAAAACAGTACCAACTTATGTAAAATACAACTCTTTTTTCTGAGAGCTGCAATCCACATCATTTTTTTATAGATATAAAGATGCACTTCTAAAAGCGCCTCTTTTCCATCCCCATCAGTCACTCATAACATTCACTCAAAAAACATGTTAGAAAACCTTACATGAAAATGTTTTATCATTCTTTTTTCTCTATAATGAAGAAATATAATAATTTTCTGAAAGATACGGAGGAATGAGACATGCAAATGGGCGATACAGTATTTATGTTCTTTTGTGCTTTACTCGTGTGGCTGATGACCCCGGGTTTAGCATTATTCTATGGAGGAATGGTAAAAAGCAAGAATGTGCTCAGCACAGCGATGCACAGTTTTTCTTCCCTTGCCATCGTCTCTATTGTTTGGGTGCTGTTCGGATATACACTTGCGTTTTCTCCAGGCAACTCACTCATCGGCGGTCTGGATTGGATTGGGTTAAAAGGAGTCGGATTTGAACCGGGGGATTATAGCGAAACAATTCCTCATTCATTATTTATGATGTTTCAAATGACATTTGCCGTCCTGACGACTGCGATTATTTCAGGAGGTTTCGCAGAACGGATGCGATTCGGCGCTTTCCTCGTATTCTCATTTTTGTGGGTGTCGCTTGTTTATACACCGGTTGCTCACTGGGTTTGGGGCGGAGGCTGGATCGGCCAGCTTGGCGCTCTTGACTTTGCCGGCGGAAATGTTGTGCATATTTCTTCCGGTGTAGCCGGTCTTGTTCTGGCCATTGTGCTGGGCAAACGGAAAGACGGCACTGTCTCTTCTCCGCATAATTTAATTTACACCTTTTTAGGCGGCGCACTGATCTGGTTCGGCTGGTTCGGCTTTAATGTCGGCAGTGCGCTGACCCTTGACAGCGTAGCAATGTTCGCTTTTATTAATACAAACACAGCAGCGGCGGCTGGAATCTTCGGCTGGATTTTAGTTGAGTGGATTCTTAATAAAAAACCGACCATGCTCGGCGCGGTATCCGGAGCAATTGCAGGACTTGTCGCCATCACGCCTGCAGCCGGCTTTGTAACACCTTTCGTTTCCATTCTTATCGGATTTATTGGCGGAGCGGTTTGTTTCTGGGGGATATATTCACTTAAACAGAGATTCGGATACGACGATGCGCTTGACGCCTTCGGGTTACACGGAATCGGCGGAACATGGGGCGGCATCGCAACGGGATTATTCGCGACAACCTCAGTCAATTCAGCGGGAGCGGACGGTCTGTTTTACGGTGATCCGAGCTTGCTTTGGAAGCAGATTGTAGCGATAGCGGCAACCTATGTATTTGTATTTATTGTCACTTTCGTTATTATAAAAGTTGTAGGTCTCTTCCTTCCCCTTCGCGCAAGTGAAGAAGAAGAGTCACTTGGACTTGATTTAACGATGCATGGGGAAAAAGCATATCAAGACTAATTTGTGAGGAGTGACAGTATGAGCGGTCAAATGTTCAAAGTGGAAATTGTAACGCGTCCGGCAAATTTTGAGAAGCTGAAGCAGGAGCTGGGGAAAATCGGTGTAACGTCCCTGACATTCTCCAACGTGCACGGCTGCGGCCTCCAAAAAGCGCACACGGAGCTTTATCGCGGAGTCAAGATCGAAAGCAATGTATATGAGCGTTTGAAGGTCGAAATTGTGGTCAGCAAGGTTCCGGTTGATCAAGTGACTGAGACCGCTAAAAAGGTTCTGAAAACAGGAGAACCGGGTGACGGGAAAATCTTTGTCTATGAAATCAGTAATACAATCAACATCCGCACCGGTGAAGAAGGGCCCTCCGCTTTGTAAAAGTTATTGATAAAACACAATTCCAATATTACAAAAGAGACCTGTCTAAAAGGTCTCTTTTTTATGGCGGCCCGCGAAAGCTGCTTTTCCATTAAATTGATGTTTCGGAATAAATCCGCTGATATTCACTAAGACTCCGCATAGGAACAAGTTCATCATAAGAGATGAACCGCCATAGCTGATAAACGGCAAAGGAACACCTGTAACAGGCAAAAGCCCGCTCATCGCCCCTAGATTTAAGACGGCTTGAAACATCAATTGAAAAGTGATGCCGACAGCAAGCAGTTTGCCAAACAGGTCTGGCGTGCGGACAGCAGTCCTTACGCCCAGCAGCATAAATGAAAAGTATAAACCAAGGACAATCAGCACTCCGAGTATCCCCAGCTCTTCCGAAATAACGGCCATGATAAAATCAGTTTGGGCCTCGGGAAGATAATTCATTTTTTCAACACTGTTTCCAAGGCCTTTTCCAAAAAAGCCTCCGGATGAAATAGCATAGTAAGATTGAATAAGCTGATATCCGTCACCGTTTGCGTCATTGAACGGATTTGTAAAGGAAACCAGACGCTTCAGCCGGTACGAGGCGGAAAACGCGAGGTACCCGACGGCAGAAAAAGCCGTCAACCCAAGCAGGAGCAAGTGCCGCTTTTTCAGCCCCGCGCAAAGCAAAATAGCTCCGCAGGCGGCTAACATTAAAGAGGCCGTTCCTAAATCCGGCTCTAGTAAAGTCAGTAAAAAAACAGCGCCTAAAATGAGAAGCGGCGGCAGTACTCCTTTAAAAAACTGATGGATATAAGGCTGCTTTCTTGTATAAATGGCAGCAAAGTAAATGATCATCGCAATCTTGCACAATTCAGACGGCTGAACGACTAATGGGCCGACGCCGATCCACCTGCGTGAAAAATTGCGCTCGACTCCTATTCCCGGAATGAAAACGAGCACTAATAAGAACAAAGAACCAGCAACAAGAATCGGCGCCAGCCGTTCATATTTTTTATAGGGCGTGCAGGCTGCGATGACAAATATACATAAGCCGAGCACGATTGACGTTCTTTGCTTATGAAAAAAATAAGCCGAGTCTCCAAATTTTTGAGCCCCGATGACATCACTTGCGCTATACACCATAACAAGGCCAAATCCGCACAATAGCAAGATAACAAATATCAGCAGCAGATTGGTTTTTTTAAAATGCCCCAGCAACTGACAAAACTCCTTATGTATTGATTCATTCAAAAAAGATCCTTCAGATATTTTTCCCCCGCTACATTTGACGTATTGTAAGACAGACTCGTTTCAATATCTATACTTTTTTATTATAATTTTAGTTCCCAATTGAGTCTTTCGGGAAAAAGCTTTACACTGTTGATATAAATAATGATAAAAGGTGATTATTTGAATTACGAAATTTTTAAGTCCATCCATGGTTTATCCCATCATAGCGCTGTTCTCGATTCCATTATGGTCTTCATAACGGAATACGCTATTATTGCTTACGCGCTTATTTTATTGGCGGTCTGGCTCTTCGGGAACACAAAAGGAAGAAAAAACGTTCTGTACGCAGGGTTTACGGGAATTGCGGCTCTGATCGTCAATTATCTGATTACCCTTGTCTATTTTGAACCGCGTCCTTTCGTTGCACACACGGTTCACACTTTGATTCCGCACGCTGCGGACGCTTCTTTCCCAAGTGACCATACGACGGGTGCTTTGGCCATATCTATCGCGATGCTTTTCAGAAGCAAAAAGCTTGGCTGGCCGCTGGTCATCTTCGGGCTGTTAACCGGATTCTCAAGAATTTGGGTTGGCCATCATTACCCGGTGGATGTTCTGGGCAGTCTTGTCGTCTCGATCGTCATCGGATTCCTTCTGTTTAGATTCTCGGACATCCTTCGGCCGCTTGTCGATTTGATTGTACGGATCTATGAAGCTTTGATCAATAAGGTCACAGGAAAACCTACTGACCAAAATTTTTAGAGAAAAAAAGCCGGCGTCTGGCATCCAGACAGCCGGCTTTTAATATTTTTCATACACTTCATGTTTCCTCCGCCTAGCGAACACCAACAGCAGCCAAAAGAGGGCAATCCCGATGCTGTCAATCAGAACATCCCGAATGCAGCCATTTCTGCTGAAGAAAAGCTGGACGATTTCCGTAAAGAAAGCAAAAGCCAGTGAACCGGCGGCGGCCGTTTTTACACTGCCCCACTGTTTCATCAGCAAATAAGTCAGAACAAAGAAGGAAAACGCGTGACCCAGCTTTTGGATTGCAGCTTCAGGATCGGCTAATTCCGTAATATCAAAGGCCAGAAAGTCTGATGGATCGGGATTCGGACGAAAGCGAAATGCCACTGTTTGTGAAACAACCATGTCATGGAAGCTTTCTGTACAAGTAGAGATCAAGATAAAAATAGTCCATCCTGCGAGAATGAAAGCGTTCATTCCATCGTCCTCCCTTTTTCGGCATCTTCACATTCTTCCAGTATAAAAGGGAAAATGCGTATTTGATATACATAGACGAAGGAAAAGAGAGAAAAGTAACATAAAAAAGAAAAACGCCTATCGGAATTGATAGGCGCTGCTTCTTTAAGACTGTTCAGTGTTTTCTGTCGTGCTGCTTTCTTTTGAACCTGATTTGTCTGATGAGCCATCCGATTTATCACCGGATTTTTCAGTTGAATCATCCGTTTGTTCGCCGGATTTTTCTTCCGTCTTTTCTTCCGTCGAAGAATCATTCTTTTTTTCTGAAGACTGCTGAATGGATTCTTCTGTTTCTTCAGTGACTGCGTTTTCTTCTTCTGCCGCTTTTTCAATAGAAGAAACCGGCTTGTCCATGAAGTTTAACGGGTTCATTGCCACACCGTCTTTACGGATTTCAAAATGAACATGGTTTCCGCTTTTTTCACTGTACAGGTTTTCACCAGATTTTCCGATGACTTGATTTTGTTTAACCTTGTCACCTTGCTCAACGCCTACTTCAGAAAGAGATTGATATACCGTTGATAATCCGTCTGCATGTTCAATTTCAACCACATGTCCCAAGACCGGATCTTTTGCAGCTTTCACAACCGTACCGCTCAGAGAAGCGGAAACGTCAAATGCTTTTCCGTCTTTCTCAGCTAAGTCAATTCCTTTGCTTAGTCTGTACGTGTTATTATAGTTAACGAGTGCTGCTTCTTTCTCTTCTTTTGCGGCATCAGCTTCATAGAACTTTTTCACAACAGATACATTTTCAGAATCAACAACCGGCATTGCGACATTTTCCATTGGCTTGCCTACTTCAACTGCGTCGTCCTTGTTGTTGTCATATGCGGAATTTCCGCCGTTATCAGCCAGATTATCCTTCACATCATTTGAAACGGATTGATACCAAAGGACAGCTGTTAAAATGACGGCCGCACTGACTAAGTAAATTGCAGGGAACACCCAGCGTTTACGAAAGAACTGCTGAAGTTTTTTGACTTGAGAAGTTTTCTTTTCTTCCTCTCTCATTGTTTCATCACCTCAGCAACATTCTGAACACTTTTCTGAAAATATATACACGATGAAAAAACTTTTTTAGAAGTAGTTTGCGCAAGCGAATTTAAAAATATGTATACATCATTGAAAATTTGAGGGGGTTTCAACGAAGATGACTATGACATTGCGCCGTGCGGCAAAAAAAGATTTAGACGCTGTGGTAGCGATTTATAACTCGACTGTCGCCTCACGTATGGTGACCGCAGATACTGAACCGGTTACGCCGGAAGACCGGATGGAGTGGTTTTTAGCCCATACTGAAAAGCGGCCGCTGTATGTTGCCCAGGATGAGAACGGGACGATATCAGCCTGGATAAGCTTTGAAACATTCTACGGCCGGCCGGCCTATAATAAGACAGCCGAGATCAGCATATACATTCATGAAGGTTTCCGCGGAAAAGGGGCCGGGTCTTATTTGCTTCAAGAAGCCCTCCGCCTCGCACGGGAACTTGACATCCGGTCTCTTATGGCTTTTATCTTCGCCCATAATCAACCGAGCATCAAATTGTTCGAGAAGTTCGGATTCGAAGAGTGGGGATTGTTTCCCGGAATTGCCGAGATGGATGGAAAACGATATGATTTAAAAATTTTAGGGAGAGAGCTATCATGATTGATATTGATAAAGATGATAACCATATTGAGGATCAAAACAGCACAATTGTTGAAGATAACAGTGTCACTGAACAGGAGAGCGATAAGATAGAGGGTGAGAGCCGTCAGCTGAGCCCCGCTGCTGTCAAGTCACTTTCGGACATTGCGAAGTGGGGCAAGATCACGGGGATTTTACTGATTGTTATGGGCGCATTGTCCGCCTTATCAGCACTGATTACAATTATAGGCGCTATTCCGGGCGTATTGCTCATTATTTCAGGTGTATTTTTAATGCGTTCGGCAAAAGCAGCACAAGATGCAGGCAGCACCCTTAGCGGCAGCGCGGGCGAAAGTATGCTTGAGAATTACGGAAAATTCATCAAAATGCAATTATTTTACGCCGCTTCCAGTATCGCCGCAGGCATTATAGGGATCATTTTATTCATTTTCTTTATGGTGTTTGTCGGTATCGCCGCTTTTGAGAACTTGGATACTTATGAAGATCCGGATTCCTATTATTATGAAGATGAGCCGGTGTTTGAATAAAGGTGTGGATCTGACCTAAAAAGATAGACACGAATAGCAGAGGCATGAGTTCGGTATTGAACCGGATTCATGCCTTTTTATTATGTTCTCCTCAAATTCTCTGCGTTATCGTCATTCATCCAGGCACGCTCTTCCGTGTGACATATTTTGTATAGCATCCCTATCTTACATGTTAAAAACAATCGGGACATTTGCCATTGCCATCTCTCCATTTAAATCATAAGAGACAGACTGTTATATGATTTCTATGATGAAGCAGCTATTCCTCCCCGCCCCACAGATGTCCTGTTACAACACTGCCTTTCATTTCTATTTTTTTATGGTTTTAAAAAATAATAGTTGAATCCGATTAGGCTAGAGCAAACACAGAGTTTTGTAACAAGCATATACTTCAATAACCGACATTTTTTCATCCATTTAAGAAAAAGGAAGTGGATATACTAGTGTTTTTCAAAGATAAAAAAATACTCATAATTGGCGGAACAGGTACGATTGGAAAAAGCCTTCTAAAACAAATTCTTAAGGATCAGCCAAAGGTTGTTCGTATATTTAGCAGAGATGAATATAAACAATTTATGTTAGAAAATGAAATCGGTCCCAGAAAGGATATTAGATTTTTAATAGGAGATGTGCGAGATTATGACCGGGTGTTAAATGCAATGGACAGCATTGACTACGTCTTCCATACTGCTGCCATGAAGCATGTTCCAGCTTGCGAATATAATCCCTATGAAGCGGTCCTTACCAATATTATAGGAACCAATAATGTCATTAAAGCGGCAGTTGCCCAAAACGTGAAAAAAGTAGTGTTTACAAGTTCAGATAAAGCAATATCACCAACTAATGCATATGGAGCAACAAAACTAACAGCTGAAAGATTAATTTCCGCAGCAGAATACAGTAAGGGAAAGGCTGCGACGGTTTTTTCTTGTGTTCGGTTTGGAAATGTAATTGGTTCAAGGGGTTCCGTGGTTCCCTTGTTTATAGAACAAATCTTAACGCAAAAAAAGGTGACTGTTACGGATTTAAAGATGAATCGCTTTATGATGACACTGGATCAGGCGACGTCATTATTAATTAGCGCACTAAAGGAATCTCAGGGCGGCGAAATCTTCATATTAAAAATGCCGGTCATATCACTGCATGACTTAGTGTCAGTCGTCGTTGAAGAAACATGTAAAAAACACAATATGAATATTGATGAAATAGAAATACAAGAAATCGGGCTGCGGCCCGGAGAAAAAATGTATGAAGAGCTTATGACTTATGACGAATCCACAATGGCTTTGGAGCTGCCTGACATGTTTGTTATACCTTCAAGTTATGGGGAAAAAAATCATTATACCCAGGCGAAAAAAGCAACTGAAGGGACTTATAGTTCAAATGATCAAAAGCAGATTTCAAAAGAAGAGGTCTTTACATTATTAAAATCGCAAACATTAATTTAATCCGGGAAGGAAGATGTTCATGAATGTTCTCGTCACTGGAGGAGCAGGTTTTATCGGCAGATGGGTTGTGAAAAAATTATTAGAAGACCGTCATCAAGTATGGGTACTGGATGATTTATCGAATGGGCGTTTAGAAAATATAGAAGAGCTGAAGAACGACCCAGGTTTTATCGAATTTATCAATGGGGATATAAAGGATGTAAAAACATTAGAAGATCTTTTCTTGAAAAAATTTGATATTTGCTATCATTTGGGTGCAAGCATAAACGTACAAGATAGCATCGACGACCCGAAAACCACATTTGAAAATGACACAATTGGCACTTTTAACATTTTAGAATTATGTAAAAAGCATAATGTGAAAGTTGTTTTTATGAGTACCTGTATGGTATATGACCGGGCTGCATTTGCTGAAGGTATTAAAGAAACAGATCCTATTAAACCCGCTTCTCCTTATGCAGGATCAAAAATCGCGGCTGAAAATATGGTGCTCTCCTATTATCACGCATATGGTCTTCCTGCGGTGGTTATACGTCCGTTTAATACGTATGGGCCTTACCAAAAAACAGGCGGTGAAGGCGGAGTAATCGCTATTTTCATAAAAAACAAATTGGACGGTAAAAAGCTGCATATATATGGTGATGGAACACAAACTCGTGATCTTCTATATGTAGAGGATTGTGCTCATTTTGTTGTGCAGGCTGGTTATTCACAAAAAGCAAACGGTGAAATTATAAATGCAGGCCTTGGAAGAGATATATCTATTAATGATTTAGCAGAATTAATTGCAGGCGATAAACAAAAAATTCACCATGTAGAGCATATACATCCTCAAAGTGAAATTCCAAAATTGTTATGCAACTACGAAAAAGCAAAGAAAATTCTTAATTGGAGCCCGCAGGTCAGTTTGGAGGAAGGAATAAGAAAAACAGAAGAATGGATTAAGAGTACGAATCTCATTTAATAGGAGAATTTAAAATGACCAGTGAGAATAAATTAGCAATTACAGGCGGTAAGCCTGTCAGAGATTCTTATCTTCCATACGGCAGACAATGGTTAGATGAAGATGATATCCAATCAGTAGTTGATGTTTTACGGGGAGACTATTTGACAACGGGACCAACAATCGGCTTATTCGAAGAAAAAGTCGCAGACTATGTTGGCAGCCGCTATGGTGTTGCATTTTCCAACGGAACAGCTGCTTTGCATGCGGCCTGCTTTGCTGCGGGAATTTCACAGGGAGACGAAGTCATTACGACACCCCTCACATTTGCGGCAAGTGCCAATTGCATTCTGTACATGGGAGCCAAACCGGTTTTCGCAGATATTAACCCGCTAACATACAATATTGACCCTGATTCAATTGAAAAGCTAATCACTCCAAAAACAAAGGCCATTATACCGGTAGATTTTACAGGACAGCCGGTGAATCATGACCAGATTCAAAAAATTGCAAAAGCCAATAACTTAGTCGTTATTGAAGATGCTGCCCATGCATTAGGCGCTTCGTATAAAGGGGAAACAATCGGTTCAATCAGTGATATGACGATGTTTAGTTTCCACCCTGTTAAACATATTACAACCGGCGAGGGCGGAATGATAACAACTAATAATAGAGAATATTATGAGAAGCTGCTCCAATTCCGCAGTCACGGAATTACCCGTGATCCTAAAAAGCTAAGCCAAAACCATGGATCGTGGTACTATGAAATGCACTTTCTTGGATTCAATTATCGGATGACAGATATCCAAGCTTCATTAGGCATCAGCCAATTGCAAAAATTAGATGATTTTATTGAAAAACGGAGATATCTTGCCAGGACCTATAACGAAAAATTAAAAGCGATCTCCCACATTCATCTCCCAATTCAAGATGCAGCCTCAACTTCAAGCTGGCATCTTTACGTTATTGACTTAAAGCTTGATTCGCTTAAAGGAAATCGCGATGATATTTTCAACGCTATGCAAAAAGAAAATATAGGTGTTAACGTTCACTATATACCTGTTTATTTACACCCCTATTATCAACGTTTAGGTTACCAAGAGGGCTTATGTCCAAATGCCGAAAAGCTGTATAAAGGAATGATCACCTTGCCTCTGTTTCAATCAATGAACGAAAAAGATGCAGACGATGTTATAAAAGCATTAAAAAAAGTAGTGAATTATTATTCGTAGGAGGTGGTTAGTTGAAGGTAACGGCTATTATCCAAGCAAGGATGGGCTCCAGCAGATTGCCGGGCAAAGTGTTGAAAAAAGTGTTGAATAGACCTTTGCTGGAATATCAAATTGAAAGAATCAAAAGGGCAGCACTTATTGATGATATTGTGATCGCCACGACAACAAATGCGATAGATAAGCCCATTGTTGAGTTAAGTAAGAGATTGTCTCTTACTTATTATTGCGGGTCAGAAAACGATGTTTTATCAAGGTATTACGAAGCAGCAAAAATAAGCAACGCGGAAACTGTAGTCCGATTAACCTCTGACTGCCCTATTATTGATTATCGCGTGATTGATAAGGTAATAAAATGTTACCTGGATTCAAACGGCCAATATGATTATGTGTCTAACACCTTACAAAGAACATATCCCCGCGGAATGGATATAGAGGTTTTTTCAGCTTCTTCGTTAGAGAAAGCTTATCTCGAGTCTAGTCTTGACTACGAACGGGAACACGTAACACCCTTTATTTACCTAAACCCCGATCGATTCAACTTAGCTAATATCACCTATACAGAAAATCAGAAACAGCATAGATGGACCGTAGATACACCCGAGGATTTTTTATTAATCAGTAAAATTATTGAAAAACTTTACCCAGCTAAACCTGACTTTAGCTTAGAGGATACCTTATCATTATTGAACACGTTTCCGGAATGGTCATTACTCAATGCCCGAATAGAACAAAAAGAAATCATGAATGAAACCGACAATAAATCCAAGTGATAATGAGGTGCTGTGATGAACATTCTTTTCAGAACAGATGCTTCAATTGAAATAGGAACAGGTCATGTCATGAGGTGCCTCACGCTTGCTGATGCGCTGCGTAAAAGGGGAGCAAATATTATATTTGTTTGCCGAAACTTACAAGGTAATCTAGCTGAGGTAATCCGCGACAAGCAGTTTGATCTCATTATGCTGCCAGAACCTAAAAAGAATGTTTTCATTCCTAAAGCAACCCCGCATTCTGATTGGCTTGGTGTTCCTTGGTATGCGGACACATCTGAAACCATTCGTGCGATGAAAGACATGAACAAGGACATCTCCCTCCTTATCATTGATCACTACGCAATTGATATCAATTGGGAGATGAAAGTGAAAAAATACGTGAAAAAAATGATGGTAATTGATGACCTGGCTGATCGTTTACATGATTGTGATATTTTATTGGATCAGAATCTTTATCATGATTATAAAGACCGCTATGTCAATTTAGTCCCCCAAAGCTGCAAACAATTTTTAGGACCGGAATACGTCTTATTGCGAGACGAGTTTTATTCATTTCATCCCAGTCACAAAAACTGCGATGGAAGTGTAAAAAAGATTCTTGTCTTTTTTGGAGGCAGTGATCCCACTAATGAAACGAAAAAGGTGATTAAAGCCTTTCAGCAGCTCCCTCCCCAGGATATTGAGCTAGATATCGTGATTGGAAATACCAATACTCATAAGAAGGAAATTGAATCCATCTGTAAAAAACATACCTTTTGCAGCTTTCACTGCCAAGTGAATCATATTGCAGAATTAATGTACAATGCTGACCTGGCAATAGGTGCGGGCGGAACGACTACTTGGGAGCGCTGCTATCTCGGCCTTCCAGCCATCGTAATCACCGTCGCTGAAAATCAAGAATCGATTGTTCAAACGCTTGATCAATTAGGCGCGATTAAATATCTGGGACCTAAGGAATCAGTCAATGAATCAGATATCGTCTCAGCTATTCAAGAAATAATGAATAACCCCTTGTCATTACAACAAATGTCAAGAAAAGCCCGAATGCTGTTAGAAGGAAATATTGATCATCGCCAAAATCTCTTATTAGAAATTTTAAAGTGAGGAAGGAATAAATCTGTGTTCAAATATTCACTTAGAACATTAAAAGAAAAAGACTTAGATACAGTTCTCCGTTGGCGTAACGATGATAGAATCAGAAAATCAATGTATCATGACCAAATGATTAATGAAAAACAGCATCATCAATGGTTCAAGAAAATAAATTCATCCAAAACAGAACATTATTTTATATTTACAATTGATCATAAAGATACTGGCTTTGTAAGTTTTAAAGATGTTGACGATAAAAATAACCACTGCTATTGGGGTTTTTATATTGGAGAGGCCGAGAGTCCAAAAGGCTCTGGCTCTGTCATGGGGTTTTTAGCGTTAGAATGGGCGTTTCAACAGTTGGAGGTTGAGAAAGTATACGGAGAAGTACTTTTAAATAACGAAAAAAGCTTATCATTTCACCAAACATTTGGTTTTTGTAAAGAAGGCCATTTTCGACACCATATATTAAGAAATCATAAATATCTTGATGTGATCAGATATGGTCTCTTAAAAGAAGAATGGATTGCAGAAAAGCCGAAAGTGATCAAGAAATTGGCTGAAAGAGGAATAGATATCAACGACATTGATACAGATTTTAATGACCTTAGAATCTGAACAATCATTTCATATAGATGAATCGCATTTGTTTTACGGCCGGTATTACTGTGAATAGAAGGGAGTGCAAATATGAACGAAATCAATATAGATGGAAGAAGTATTGGCCCGCACCATCCCCCATTTATTATTGCTGAAATGTCCGGGAACCATAATCAATCGTTAGAACGTGCTTTTAAGATTATAGAAGCAGCTGCCAAAGCAGGTGCACATGCATTGAAAATACAAACATATACCGCTGACACGATGACGTTAAATATGAATACGAAAGATTTTACAATTGAGGATAACAATAGTCTGTGGTCTGGCAGTACGCTCTATACATTATATCAGCAGGCGTACACCCCATGGGAATGGCATAAACCCATTTTCGATAAATGCCGGGAGCTTGGAATGATTCCTTTGAGTACGCCCTTTGATGAATCAGCTGTCGACTTTTTGGAAGACTTGGGTGTGCCTATATATAAAATAGCCTCATTTGAAAATACTGATATCCCTCTTATCAAAAAGGTCGCTGCTACAGGTAAACCCATTATCATTTCCACTGGAATGGCTACAGTAGCAGAAATTGATGAAACAATAAGGGCTGCCAAGGAAGCAGGCTGTAAAGAATTAATACTTCTAAAATGCACAAGCACCTACCCGGCATCACCGGAAAACACCAATATTTCTACGATCCCTCATATGAAAGAATTATTTAATTGCCAAGTTGGCTTATCAGACCACACAATGGGAACAGGGGTTGCTGTCGCCAGTGTCGCCTTAGGCGCAACTGTGATTGAGAAACATTTCACTTTATCAAGAGCTGATGGCGGTGTAGATTCTGCCTTTTCACTGGAACCACATGAATTGAAAGAACTTGTCATTGAAACTGAAAGGGCGTGGCAAGCGTTAGGACAGATCACTTATGGACCAACTGACAAAGAAAAAGCTTCTCTTAAATTTCGCCGCTCTATTTATGTAAAAAAAGATATAAAAGCCGGGGAGATTTTCACAAAAGAAAATATTAAGGTAGTACGACCTGGTTATGGTTTGGAACCAAAGTACTTTGATTTAATTATCGGCAGAACAGCAAAGAAACATATTTCAGCAGGAACACCGCTGGGATGGGATTCTATATAGTCTATATATCGCTTTTTCTGTTATCATCACCAACTGTTCTAGAGCGGCACTCTAATCTCTAACTTAAATCGAATAAGCCGCATATTGCGAGTTGGAGAAAGTTCACTGACACCTTTACTTCTCCAGTACCTTCAAGTTTAAATACAAATATCAACAGCTTACTGTGCATGAGTTCGGAATGGACCCGACTCATGCCTTTTCATTTTGCTCAAGTTCTCTAAAATATCCAATTTCCTTCGTATGACACTCTATCGAATAAATGAGTCGGTCTCTTTTCACTTTAAAAAACCTCTCATTTCGTTTCTAAAGATTATATGATCATAAAAAAACTGCACCCTAATATGTTCAACAAATCGGGTTGCAGTTCAGTTGTTCAGCTCTTTTCATACAACATTTTCTTGCGTCTGTCTTCCTCTGTCAAAAACTCAACAAAACTTTTCATTGCAAATGGTTCTTCCTTGATTTGGCGTGTATATGTGTTTTTGCGTTCTTCTGAAAGGATATTGCTCTTTTTGATTCTGTTCAGCATATAAATATGGATAGTTTTTTGGATTTGTTTATGCTGGTAGCCTGCTTCTTTAAAAAACGCCAAGCCTAGCGCAGCCAATAGCGCAAAGATGCCTGCGCTGATTAGAGACTTCCGGTCTGCTGAAGCATGAAAAAGGAAAGCAGCCAAATTAAAGAGAGAGAATGCGGCAAGCGGAAAAGCAAGAAAACGGTAGATGACGGTTTTCTTCATTAAAGGCTGTACAGCCTTTTGAATTTTTTGCATTTCTGTTTTGATGAACCCCGGCATTTGTTCAATTCTTTGAAAGTTCATGTAATTCTCCCCCTTTATTTTGTCTTGCGTGACTTCACGAACGTTATCATATGTGTTTATTTTAACCCAGGTGCAAACTGGTTTTAAAGAAATCTGCCCGTACTTTCGATGAGAAATCTGGGTCATCGCTCTTTATTCTTTTAAAATGTCAGTGTTATAATTTGTAATGAGAATCAGATTGCTGTTATTCATGGAATACTAATGGCAATCATCTTGATAAATATGAATTAGCGGGGTTACAAAGTGAGTATTTCTTCCATCCTTTTAGGGCTTTTTTTCATTTTGAATATTCTTTTGGCCATCATCGTCATATTCAAAGAACGGCGGGATGCCAGCGCATCATGGGCTTGGCTGCTTGTTCTTTTCTTTATTCCCGTTTTAGGCTTTATATTATACCTATTATTCGGTCACAATCTCAGACGGAAGCATTTGTTTCAATGGGAGGATCGGAAAAAGATCGGGATCGAACAGCTGCTGAAGCATCAGCTTGAAGATTTAAAATCCAGGCAATTTCAATTCAACAACCGGGCAACCTTCGATAATAAAGATCTGATCTACATGCTTGTAATGAATAACCATGCCGTGTTCACAGAGGATAATTCAGTTGAAGTCTTAACAGACGGGCGAGATAAGTTTAAACGCCTCTTAAACGACATTTCAAAAGCAAAAGATCATATCCATTTACAATATTATATTTATAAAGGTGATGAATTAGGAAAAAAATTGCGGGATGCCCTTGTGCAAAAAGCAAAGGAAGGGGTTCAGGTCAAGGTGTTATACGATGAGCTGGGCTCCAGAACATTGCGAAAGAAGTTTTTTAAAGAGCTGCGCGAAGCGGGCGGACATGTGGAGGTCTTTTTCCCTTCAAGGTTGAGACCGATTAATTTGCGGCTGAATTACCGGAACCACCGAAAGCTTGTGATTATAGACGGGATAACAGGCTATGTCGGGGGTTTTAATGTGGGTGATGAATATCTCGGGCTGAATCCTAAATTCGGCTATTGGCGCGATACGCATATCAGGCTGCAGGGAACCGCTGTGCACGCCATCCAGACACGCTTTATTTTAGACTGGAATCAGGCGTCTCATCGTCATACCATTACCTATATGCCAAACCACTTTCCGGAATGTGAGCCGAAAGGGAACGTCGGAATGCAAATTGTGACAAGCGGGCCTGATTCTGAATGGGAGCAAATCAAATACGGTTATATCAAAATGATTTCAACCGCTAAACATTCCATTCTGATTCAAACACCCTATTTTATTCCTGACGCAAGCTTGTTGGACGCTTTAAAAATCGCCTGTCTTTCAGGCATTGACGTCAAAATCATGATTCCGAATAAACCTGATCACGCGTTTGTTTACTGGGCCACTCTTTCAAACGTCGGCGATCTCTTAAAAGCCGGGGCTTCCATATATATTTATGATAATGGCTTTATACACGCAAAAACGATTGTAGTGGATGATGAGGTCGCTTCAGTCGGCACGGCCAACATCGACGTGCGAAGCTTCAGGCTGAATTTCGAGGTGAACGCCTTCATTTATGACGTCACGATCGCAAAAAATTTGATCGCTTCTTTCAAAGAGGATCTGCTTGTCTCCAGAAAATTAACGTATGAGGAGTACCAGCAGCGTTCCTTATGGATCCGCATCAAAGAGGCAGTATCACGTCTGTTATCTCCCATTTTATAAGCGGCGCTTTCCCCGGACTTTGTGTCCGGGGATTTTTTTGAACTCACACTCAGCCTATTTTTCCGCATTGTCGCAATAAATGATAATTGCTTCGCGAAGAAAAGCGGCGAGGCCAGGTCCGTATTTGTTAATATTGTCAGTAAACCGCTGATCGCTTACATACAGATTGCCCAGTCCTCTGAAAATATCCAGTGTGCATTCATAAAAGTGCTTACTAATATGATTCCGGAAATCTTCTACTGCAGCCTGTGCTTGCGGATCACCCGGTCCGGCAGCCATTGTTCCGGCGATCCGCTCATAAATTCCATTCCATTCTGACATCATCATCGCCCACTCATCTTTCGTATAAGCGGCCATTTTTTTCTCTGTTTGATCTACAATCTCTGTTCCGTATAACGCTCTTGCTTCTTCCGTATATTTCTTTTGATGGTCTTCAATGTCCTTCATGCTGAGGCCGGCAAACAGGTCCTGCTTACTCATAATTTCTCTGCCTTCAATTGCCGCCATGGTTCTTTCCACCGTTTGAATCATATTCTCAAGCCTTAGTTTCTTCTTTAAAAGAATCTCCTTTTGAGATCGGAGCGCAGCCTCCCGATTAAATTCCGGGTGGTCTATCATTTTTTTGATTTCCTCTAAGCGAAAACCAATTTCTCTGAAAAATAAAATTTGCTGCAGCCGTTCTAGATCGGCATCACTGTACTGGCGATACCCTGACTCAGTAACCGACGCGGGTTTTAACAGCTGAATATGATCATAGTGATGAAGTGTCCGAATACTGATACCGGTCATATCGGCCACTTCCTTAACTTGATAAAGCAATTTCCTCACCTCCTTAATAAATCCTAAACTATTACGTTGCGTGAAAGTCAATGAGAAAAAACCACATTCTTTATACAAAAGCTGTCACAAATGGTGTATAAAAGAAAAGTAACGAATTTTTGTAAAGGTGTGTGAATCGATTGAAGTCTGAGCTGGTGAACAAATCCCTTTCTATCATCGCCAAATGGGGAAAGGCGACAGGAATTCTATTTATTATTATGGGCGCTTTAGCCGCGCTGTCAGGGGCCTTCTTTTTCATTATTGGCGCAGCGCCGGGCGTTTTGCAAATCATTGCGGGAGTCTTTCTCTTGCGTTCAGCAAAAGAAGCTGCCAAAATGCTTGAGCAGCTTGACGATAATGCCGAGGAAATCATGCTTGAAAATTACGCAAAATTTGTGAAAATGCAAGGGATTTATTTAATTGTCAGCATCGTGCTTTCCATTCTTGTGATGGTTGCGGTGTTCGTATTTATGATGCTGGGAATTGCTGACGGATTGTTTAATGAGTACGATTATCAATATTATGAGTAAATTGAAAAAAACCGGATCGCGGCTTGAAGCCGTGTCCGGTTTTTTTCTTTATTCCGCTTCTCCTACTGCTGTGAAGCGCTCGTTTTGATGGGAAGGATGTTCAAGCTCATCAAGAACGGCAATCGCATAGTCGGCATAGCTGATGTAGCTGTCACCTTTTGAGTTCACGATCAAATGGTCTTTCCCTTTTTTATATGATCCTGTGCGTTTTCCTTCAGCGTCAAATATCGCTGCCGGGCTGAAGAATGTCCAGGAAATAGAATCTGTGTTTTGGAGATCTTCCAGATTTTTTCCTTGGTTAGCGGCTGTCGGAACATATTCTTTCGGGAATTCCGGTGTGTCAATCAGACGTGTTGTTTTAGCTTCATCCACAAAAAGGCTTCCCGCGCCTCCAACGACAAATAATCTTGTATCTTGAGCGTCTTTACTTATGCTGATTAACGCTTTTCCTGCATCCACATGAAGGTGCTCCTGCCCCGGCGCTGCACCGAAAGCATTCACAATGACGTCAAATGGCTTTATATCAGCAGCCGTTAAATCGAACACGTCTTTTTCCAATACAGCGATTCCTTGTTCTTTCACCTTTGATGCGTTTCTTACAATTGCCGTTACGTCATGGCCCCGGTCTTTCGCTTCTTTTAAAATAAGGCTTCCTGCTTTTCCGCTTGCTCCGATAATTCCAATTTTCATAACTGATTCCTCCTATAAATTAAATTGTAACAAAATAAGTTACACGTTAGCGGTGTGAAGTCATCCCTTTATAAAAAGAGATGATTCATTACATCATTTAATGACTTGCTTGCCAGTTCATCCTCCATTGCTTTTTGCACGCTTTCAAAGGTTTCATCTAATGCGCATTGAATCCTTTTGCCGACTGGGCATTTTGGATTCGGATTATCATGAACCGCAAATAATTCTTCCTGTTTCTGAACGGCGCGATACACTTCCAATAGGGAAATGTCTGCCGGGTCCTTCTTGAGGCTGGCCCCGGGCACGCCTGCGCGCGATGTGAGAATATCAGCTTTTTTCAGCAGGCTGATCATTCTTCGGACAACAACCGGATTGGTATTCACACTATCTGCAATGATCTCTGAAGATGCTTTTTCATCCACAGAAATAATGGATAAAATATGGATGGCAACGGCAAGACGGCTGTTAATCATGTTTTTTCACCACCGTTGTAACCATTGTAGTTACATTTAATTCGTTTGTCAACATATAATATACACCAAAAGACAGCCAAACGTGCAACGTTTTTAGAAATCAAAAAAGACGGCCGAAGAGAGTCCGGCCGTTCGCTGTGATTAAAATAAGAAATATCTTTGCCCGAGCGGAACATAATCGACAGGCTGGCATGACAGCTCTTCTCCGTCAGCGAACACTTGATAGGTTTTCGGATCGACTTCGATTTTAGGCATAGCGGCATTGAGCTTCATGTCCATCTTGCTCAGCTTACGAATGTTTCGAACCGGAGAAATCATTTTTTCTAAACCGAGGCTTTCCGGCACTCCTTTATCAATCCCTGCTTGAGACATAAAAGTAATGGACGTGGAGCGGTTGGCTTTTCCGTAAGAAGCGTACATCCGGCGCATAAACACTGGCTCCGGAGTCGGAATGGACGCGTTCGGATCGCCCATTTGCGCGCGGGCGATCATGCCGCCCTTTAAGACTAATTCAGGCTTTACTCCGAAGAATACCGGGTCCCAAAGCACAAGGTCGGCTAGCTTTCCTTTTTCGACTGACCCGACTTCATGGCTGAGGCCGTGGGTAATCGCCGGATTTACTGTGTATTTCGCAATATAACGTTTGGCGCGGACGTTGTCATTGCCGTTTTCTCCGGCTAGGGCCCCGCGCTGTTTTTTCATTTTATCCGCTACCTGCCATGTCCGGATAATGACTTCACCGATCCGTCCCATCGCTTGTGAATCGGAGGACGTCATACTGATCGCGCCGATATCGTGCAGAATATCTTCCGCGGCAATTGTGGCGGCTCTTATTCTCGAATGGCTGAATGCCACATCCTCAGGCACTTTGGCGTCTAAATGATGACAAACCATCATCATATCCAGATGCTCATCCATCGTATTGACCGTGTAAGGTATGGTCGGTGTGGTGGATGACGGAAGAATATTCGCATAGGAAGCGAGTTTCATAATATCAGGGGCGTGTCCTCCTCCCGCCCCTTCAATATGGTATGTATGAATGACACGGTCCCCGATCGCCTCAAGTGTGTTTTCTAAGAAACCTGCTTCGTTAATCGTGTCAGTATGAATCGCCACCTGAATATCGGCGTCCTCGACCACCTCCATGCAGGTTTTGATGGCGCTCGGCGTCGTGCCCCAGTCTTCATGAAGCTTCAGGCCGATAGCACCCGCTTCAATTTGCTCGATAAGCGGCGCTTTGCTGGAAGCATTCCCTTTTCCTAAAAACCCGACATTAATCGGAAATTCCTCAGCGGCTTCCAGCATACGCGCCATATACCAGGCTCCGGAGGTACAGGTTGTCGCCTTGCTGCCCGTTGCCGGACCTGTTCCGCCCCCGAGAAGTGTTGTCACACCTGAAGATAGGGCGACTTCCATTTGCTGCGGACAAATAAAGTGAATATGAGTATCGACCCCTCCGGCCGTTAAAATCTTTCCTTCACCTGAAATGACTTCGGTGCCGGCTCCAATGATCATATGGGGATCGACACCGTCCATGATATCAGGGTTGCCGCTTTTTCCAACGCCTACAATACGTCCGTCCTTTATACCGACATCCGCTTTGACAATGCCGGTATAATCCAAGACGACAACGTTTGTAATGACCAAATCAAGAGCGCCGTCTTTTGCCGTTATCCGGCCGTTTTGCCCCATTCCGTCACGAATCGTTTTTCCGCCGCCGAAAACCATTTCTTCCCCGTAAATGGTGAAATCTTTTTCTACTTCTATCCATAAATCCGTATCTCCGAGTCTTATTTTATCCCCCGTTGTCGGACCGAACAGCTCAGCGTATTGCCTGCGTGTCATTTTCATCGGATAACCCCCTCCAGCCAGCCGGCTTTATTAAGGTTTGATAAGGTTTTTTCCTTTCCTCTTTCATCCATATACGTATCAGCCATTCCGTTTAGGCCTCGCACCGCTTTTCGTCCGCCAATCGAAACGAGGGTGACGGTTTTTTCTTCCCCCGGCTCTATTCGGACCGACGTTCCTGAAGGGATATCAAGGCGCATGCCGATGGCTTGTTCCCGGTTAAACGACAAGGTCCCGTTTGCTTCGGCAAAGTGAAAATGTGAACCGACCTGAATCGAACGTGATCCGTTATTTTTCACTAACAGCTCTTGTGTATCCCGCCCTTCATTAATGGTGATGGTTCCTTCTGCAATCTGAAAAGCACCCGGCTTCATGACTTCACCTCCGCAGCAATCGGCTGATGCACAGTGACAAGTTTTACGCCGTCCGGGAATGTTGCTTCCACTTGAATGCTCTCAAGCATGTCCGGCACGCCTTCCATGACGTCTTTTTCCGTTAACACATGCCGGCCGGCTTCCATCAGCTCTGCCACTCCTCTGCCGTCACGCGCGCCTTCCATGATATAACAGGTCAAATACGCGGCCGCTTCAGGATAATTCAGCAGCACCCCTCGCGCCTTCCGCTGTTTTGCCAGCTCTCCCGCTGCAAAAATGAGCAATTTCTCTTGTTCAACCGGTGTTAATTTCATCTGTTGTCCTCCTTATTGATTATTTATAAAGCGGCTGTCGCAGGAATGAATCTCCGGAACCATGCAGACAGGGCATCATCTTCCTTTCGCGGAACCTGACTCATACGATAAGATGGCGCTCAAAGCGCTTCGCCGTGTCTTCGCTGCACCTGATTCCTTCCTTGGTTCATCAACTAAAATCATTTTCGGGCTGCCTATCAGCGCTCTCGCAATTACAAGCTGCGGTTACTGCCCTCCGCTTAAATCGCCGCCTTTCCGATCAATCATCTCTTTCAAAACAGAAAATATTGAAAAATGTCTTCCCTTACCTGTTCCGTCCGGTCTTTTCTTGACAGAGGTTCTTCTCCTAATAAGAGGTTGTACCGAACGGTTAAAGAGGGGAATATACGCGATTCCTGCTTTTGCCCTTTTTTCTGTTTTCAATGTTGAACAAACGTTTGATTAAAGCGGATCTTTCCATGTCTGGCGGGGGGACAGGCCCATAATCGTTTTCAGCAAAGTAAATTTGCCGATCCCGTTTCTCCTTCAAACAGCTGCGATCCGCCTCGGGCCAACCTGGATGCTGCCTATGTTATAAAATGATGTAACTATTATATACGACAAAGACGACAATTCAATGAATTTTTAAAAAATTTAGATATATTAACCAAATGAACAATAATTTTTGTTACATTTACTACCACTTGTTGAAATGCATAAAAAAGACTGGAAACCTAAGTTTCCAGTCTAATCGTTTACTTATCTTCGCTGAGTTTATCCTTTGTCTCACCGACGCCTTTTTGAATGCTGCCTTTGGCTTTATCCTTTTTCCCTTCAGCCTGCATGTCTGCTTTGTTTGTCATGTCGCCGACTTTGTCCTTCATTTCACCTTTGGCTTTGTTTGCTCCGCCTTTTACTTTATCTTTTAAACCGTTGTCTTTACTCATGTTTTTCATCTCCTATCTTTTATTTGTGTACTTGTTATGTTCCCCTTCCTATCTGAACTAAACATTTCAATGTTAATTGTGTATTTCATATCGTTCTCCGTAACGGAGGACCTTATAGATAGCCAGCCCGTCAGACAGTTTTTTTTCTGAATACCTGACCGGCAGCAGAGCGAAAAATATATAATAGGTGGAAAAGTAGACAAATTGATAAAAAAACATATTCGGCTCCAATACACTGTTTAAGATGAGCAAGTTGACCGTGAAAATTGAGATGAAATTAAATAGACAGCCCCCTCCGTACACGAGCGCGTTCGAGAAGCGATTATCTATTTTGAGGTTTCCAAATTGGCAGAAAGAGTCTACAAAATAGATACGCCGTACCCGAATCGGCCCTATTTTAAATAATTTCTTTCCCATGCCAATATCCAAAGACGCTTTGCCGCCAAAAATAAATGCCATAAAGCTGTGCCCCGCAACATGAGTGACAGAAACAAGCGGCAGAACAATCAAGAAAGACCAAAAAAACTTCCAAATATCATTAAAACCAAACATGAAATTCCTCCTTGCCCAACTATCCTATGAGAATCGGCCGCACACAGCTTCCGCCATTTCATGCTTGAATCGAAAACAGAAACCGCAGCGTCACATCCTTTAGCATACATTGATTTGAAATACTGCTTTTAGCGGTTTTATTCCTGTTCCCCCCAAATTTAAACGTCCCGATGCGCCCAAAAAAAATAACCATCTGGATTCAGATGGTTTGCCAAAGTCTATGCTGATTCAGATGCCGGTTACACTTCATACAAACATTCTCCCTTTTGGATTTGCACTCTGGTGCTGACGGCTTTTTCATAAAATAGCATCGCTTCTTTATAGTTGTTACGCTGGCTGTGGTATTTTGCCGCCTCCAACGCAAATTCTTCTATATACACGTACAATAATTTATCTTCCATATAGTCAAACACATTTTGGAGCATATCATGATTTACCGATTCTATGTATAACGCTTGCAAAAATTTATATTTCTCCAAGCTGAACCGGTCGTTTCTTTGCTGTGCAATGGCAACTCCTTTTTCATAATATAGCATCGCATTTGGAGTGTCTTTTTTCTTAAAGAGGACGTGCGTCAAGCTGAATAATAACTTAGGAAACTGCTCCAGCTGGTTTTCTTCAAACACAGGAAGCGCCTTTTTAAAATATTCGGCAGAGCGGTCAAGCTCTTCTTTGTCAAAATAACAATTGCCGATATTGAAAAGTGCGGAGCCGATCAAACGAGGCTGTCCTTCCAATTGCGCCAGACGCAAAGCATCATCTAAGTGTTCCAGCGCTTTTTCATGTTTTTTATAATCGATGTAGTTGCCTGAAATGACAAAATGGCATTGAATTCTCCGCACTCTGTAGAACTCGTTGGATTGATAGGTTTCGAGCGCCTGAATGGCATGATTCATAGAGAAGTGCGTCTGTTTCATCATATAAAAAACTTCTGCCACTTTAAAATGGAATTCCGCTCTTTCAATTTCATCCTCTACATACGCAAGCAGCTTTTCCGCTTTCCGATAAAAGGATATGGCCGATACGTAATTATTCTGCTCAAATTCGTACATTCCCCTGAACAAATTAAAGTAGTATTCGGACAAACCTGAAATGCCGTCTGACCTGCTTTCTATTGTTTTCAGCAGTTCACAGTATTGGCCCTCAGATTCCTCACTTAAGTCCGGCTCTACATAATCCAGCATGATTTGATGGCGATAGCTGATCAACTGATAATAAAGCAATAAAAGCTGATCTTCCTCCATGTTCTGTATATCCTGATCGATCTCTTCCTTCAGTCTGATGGCATCTGCCACATTGAATGTTAATATATCCTTATACCACTTATTGATTTTCACTCCTACTTGAGACGACGGAATCTCTTTTGTGGCCATGCCCCTTTCACAACCTTTTCTATTTTCTGTTAGTACTATTTTATCATATTGTATGGCTTTAGAATCATGTGATCCTCACATATTCGGTGAATCAGCCCTACTTTATCTATAGATTTCGGTGTGTCTCCTGTTTTTCTGCTTGATGCAGTTTATTCATTTCCCATTGTTAAATAAAAAAGCTTGCCGGCAATGTCCGCTGACGGATTGCCGGTAAGCTTTTTTCTCATGATGCACGTGTTTTTTTAACCGCCGATATAAGACATTTCCACTTTCTTTTTGCCGTTCGGCTTTGAAAGCGTGCGGTCGATTGAATATTGATCAGTTCGATTTCTCCATACAGAACCGATCGCATCCGTCAGCTCTTGATCAGACAAGCCGTTTCGCACTAGCTCCCGGATATCGTAGCCGCTTGCCGCAAATAAGCATGTAAACAACTCTCCTCTTGCGGACAGCCGCGCCCGGTTACAGGAAGCGCAGAACGCGTCTGACACAGATGAAATCACGCCTATCTCGCCTGAACCGTCGAGATAACGGAATCTTGAAGCGACTTCTCCCGTGTAATTGGCTTCGATCGGTTCCACGGGCATGTTTTGTTGAATGATATCAATAAGTTCAGCCTTCGTGATAACGTCTTTTTTGTTCCATTGGTTCGTATTGCCGACATCCATAAATTCAATAAACCGAAGGATGTGGCCCTTTTCTTTAAAATAGCGGGCCATCGGCAGAATATCCTTTTCATTCACGCCTTTTTGGACGACCATATTCACCTTAATGCCCAGACCGGCCTGTTTCGCCGCCTCTATGCCTTCAAGCACCTTGCTGACCGAGACACCGCGGCCGTTAATCGCTTTGAAACGCTCGTCCTCTAAAGAATCGAGGCTGACGGTGACTCTGTGCAGTCCCGCGTTTTTCAGCTTTTCCGCATAGACCGGAAGCAGCGAGCCGTTTGTTGTCATGGCAATATCCCGGACCCCTGGAATCCGCGCAAGTTTTTTGATGAGTTCCGGCATATCCTTTCTCATGAGGGGCTCTCCTCCGGTTAGGCGGATTTTTTCCACCCCGAACCGGCTGACAAACAGCTTCGCAAGCCGCTCCAATTCTTCAAAGGAAAGCAGCTCCTCTTTTTTTAAAAACGGATAATCCGGTCCAAACAATTCAGCAGGCATACAGTACGTGCATCTGAAGTTGCAGCGGTCGGTGACAGAAATACGAAGATCTCTGAGCGGCCTGTCTCTTTTGTCTAACACCTGGCGCGTTTCTGTAATCATTAGCCAAACCCCTTTCTATATCCCGACTCGCTCAGGATGAGTATATACATTAAACGATCCGTTTCGGACAAACCCAATCGCCGTGATGTTTAGTTCTTCCGCCATTTGCAGCGCGAGTTCAGTCGGAGCGGATTTGGAAATCACAATGGATACGCCGATTTTGGCGGCTTTCAATAATACTTCTGATGATATTCTGCCGCTGAACACAATAAGCTTGTCACGGACGGACATTCCATTTAGTAAGCAATGGCCGTATAATTTATCAAGCGCATTGTGCCTTCCGATATCCGTACGCATCAATAGCAGCTGATCCGTATCACAAAGCGCGGCATTATGGACGCCGCCTGTCTCCTGGAAGGTTCCGCTTCCGCTTTGCATTTCCTTCATTAAAGCCAAACATGCCTCCGGAGATATTTTGATTTGGCTGACCGCCGTTTTCGCCGTTTTGACATCCTGCTGAAAGTAAAAATGTCGCCCTTTCCCGCAGCATGAGCCAATCACCCGCTTCGTATAGTCCTTTTGCTCTAACGTCTCCGGATGAGTGAGATCAACATATGCAAATCCGAGACTTTCATCTATTGTAAACCGTTTAATCTCTTTTTCAAATCGGATGACCCCTTCTGACGCCAAAAATCCGATAACAAGTTCCTTTACATGATCCGGCGTGCAGACCAGCGTGACAAATTCACGGCCGTTGAGCATCACAGTTAATGGATACTCCGTGACCATTTGATCCGTCCGCCTTTTCATTTCCCCATTTTCATAATGCATAATCTCCCTGACCGCTGTTACCCTATCTTTCAACTTCTTCCCCTCCACATGATCCTTCCTCTATATTTTTTCACACTCATTCCATTTTGTCGAATGTCCAATCCAAAGAAAAAAGAGCCCCCTAAAAGGACTCTTTACGTTTGTTTATGGCGGTTTTTGCTGATCATTGTGAATAAAATAACTGCGGCTATCAGAGTCAGAACGCTGACGAAAAGAAATGCCGCAAGTTTTAAAAAGATACCGAGTAATACAAATGCCACGGTGGCGAGAATAAGAATAAGTCCTATCGGTTTTAATAATCCCATACTGTCATCCCCTTTTTGTCCTATCATTCCCCCGCAGACCCTTTTTAAAACAATGTCTGAAAACCTTCATTATCTATGAAAAAAAGCGCCGCCACGGCGCCTTTTTTACCTTTATTCTTCTGTGAATTTTTGAGCTTCGTTTTCCCAAGCCTGTTCGAATTCTTCTGCGTTTTTAGCTGAGATATATTCTCCGCCGCCCGCAACGGCCGCTTGTTTCATTTCTTGATTTCCTTTTACGTCAAAGTTGAAGCCGATAATGTTCACGATCGTGTCCACATTCGCTTCACGAAGCTTTTCAATTTCTTTCGCCGGATCTCCGCCGCATGTTTCTTCACCGTCAGTGATTAGGTAAACGACATTTTTCCCTTCAGCGTTCACTTTTTGAAATTCTTCTCTCGTATCAGAAAGCGCTTTTGCAATCGGCGTCCATCCTGTAGGATTGATTTGGCTGAGGGCATTATTAAATAGCGAGCCTTCATAAGGATGCAATCCGTAAATGGTTTCCGTTGTGCTGCATGAAAGAGCCTTGCCTGACAGCTTATTGTTACCTTCATGGCCAAAGACGCGAAGCATCAGATTTGTATTTTCAGGCAGCAATTCCGCAAAAGACTTCACCGATTTTTTGGCAACGTCTATTTTGCGTTCTCCTCCTGTTTTTTGGACCATGCTTCCGCTTCCATCAAATAAAACGGCTACATTTGTGTCAGGGGTTTTCTTCTCAGCCGCAAACGACGGAGAAGCCAGTGAGACTGTCAAAAGGCCTACAATTCCAGCAGTTAACATTTTTTTCATCACGCATCTTCCTTTCTTTTTCATATTTTGTATCCAAAAACATTTTGGATTCTCCTTTATGCTAGAATACGAAAAAGTAAAAAGATATAGGGCTAGCTGCCTCTTATGTATGTTCATATCTAATTTCAAAAACGTATTGATAGAGCTGTTTTTTGGACGTTTCAACCTAAAAAGTATAGACAGGAAATGACAAGATTGATGCTTTTTACGTTTATGTGCTGTCAAGTCAGCGTTAAACTGATTCTATAATACAGGTCGCCGGTTTTTTGTTTTTGAATATTTTGTTAAAAACCCCTGAAAAAAGGAGCCTTTTTCGGCTCCCATTTTGCTTATTTCGCTAATTTAATAGATTCCGCCTTGAAAATTTGCTTAATGTCACTTTGGCTGGATGCCGGGAAGTACTCTCCGCCGCCCACTTTTGCAATGGCGTTAAGCTGCCCTTTGTAGCCTTCCTTAAAGTCAAATCCGATCACATTGACAGTAATATTATGCTTATGAAGTTCTTTTGCTGTTTTAATAGGATTGCCTCCGCAAGTTTCTTCACCATCTGTTAAAAGATAGACAACATTCTCGCCTTTTTTATCAAGCTGATCGAAAGAAGACTTCGCCTCGTTCAACGCTTTTGCAATCGGTGTCCAGCCAGTCGGCCCGATTGTGTTGAGAGAATTACGGAAGCTTTGCTCGTCAAAACCTTGAAAGCCGTATACGTTGCGAATGGCTTCACATGATTGGACTTTTCCAGAGTTTTTATTGTTTCCTTCTGATCCAAATACACTCATTTTCACTTGAGAGTCTGTCGGAAGAGATTTGGCAAACTGAAAAATTTCCTTTTTCGCCAAATTAAATTTTGATACGCCATCTATTCTTTTCGCCATGCTGCCGCTCGCATCAAGTAAGACTGCCACATTTGTATCCGGTTTTGCAGCCGGCACTTTTTGTTCTGCAGCGAAAGCAGGTGAAGCTACTGATAAAACCAAACCGACCATCATTAGTAGAGAAAATCTTTTTTTCATATCTATGCTCCTTATCATCTTTCATTCTGTGAAGGCGTTCAACGTTGAACACAACAACCTAATCGTAATCGACATACACACAGAAATAAATAGGGCGGGCTTCCCCATTCCCGCTGTTTACTTTCACATAGATATGGGCGCTTCTATTAGTGATTTCCGCCTAATGAAAGGGCTAAAAAACGAGTTTGTCCGCCTTTAGGCTTTCGTTATATGAGTCCCTCGACGCTCGATCAGAAAAATACACGGTATGTGGATGTCTTTTCCACTTTAAAGCAACAGCAGTTCGGCAGGTTCTTTCATTCATCTTATGCAAAAAGAAATCAGCTCAAAGATTTATCTCACATACGGCATGTTATATGTCTGCCATAGAATAGCCGAAGGCCCTGTAAATCTTTATCAAGCCGCAGCGGATATGATTTTTCCCATATAAAAAAAAGACGCTTGAAGCAAGCGTCTTTATTTCTTAGCCATATACTTATTTAAAAACCCGTCAGCTTCAGAAATAGCCGTACCCTGATAATAGTACTTTACAATTTCATCGGCCGTCTTTCCTTCTTTAGCCATGTAATTGGCGCCATACTGGCTCATGCCGACTCCGTGCCCGAAGCCTTTGGTTGTCACGGTAATCTTGTCTCCGCTCCGCTTCCATTCAAAATCAGCGGAATTGAGGCCGAGCTTCTCCCGTATGTCTCTTCCCTTCAGCTTCTTGCCATTAATCACTGCTGAAGCTACCTGGTGCCCCGGGGTCTCCTCGGTAATCTGCCCCACCGTGTTTTGCCCCGTTAGCTGAACGCCAAGCTTTTGCTGAAATTCGGCAACAGTAAAGGTTTTGCTGGCAAGATACTTAGGCGACTTTTTGTCCCAAGAGCTTTTCACACTTTTTAAATAAGGGATCGCACTTGTCCAATAAGCCTCAGCATTTTCAGTATAACCGTTGCTTGTGGAAAAAAAAGACGCTTCAATCGGTTTATCATCGTACGTTAAAATCTTGCCTTGCGTGCCGGCAACAGCCTCTGTAATTTTCTTCAGGTTTTGCGTGTAGCTTGATCCCCATTGCTTTTTCAGCTCGTCCTTGCTTTTATAGACTTGAAACATTTGCGTATCGTCCACAAGCGAGCCTTTTGGCGCTTTTACTGCTGAGTTTGAAACCATCAGTCTTACAATAAAAGTTCTTGCTGCAAGAGACTGAGCCTTCAATGCTTCCATTTCAAATTTTATCGGCATTTCCGAGGCGACAACTCCGATGACATACTCTTCAAGAGGAATATCTTCTACAGATTGATGCGCCGTTCGATAGACAGGAATAGAAACCGGTGACTTTTTCAATGTTTCCGCTCCTTTTGACTCCCTCTGTGAGCCTGCTGTTGGTTGTTTGACTTCTTCTGATACCGCTGCCCCTCTTTCATTTTGAAACGGTATGACAAGGAGCGTAGGGATTAAGAGAATCAATACACATAGTCCGGATAGTGTGATTACGAAAGGTTTCATATTTAGCGGCCTCCTGCTTGAGATTCGACTCTACTTCATCTTATGGGCAGGGACAAGCTAATATGACTCTCCTTTTGGACATGAACTTTTATTTGTTTTTATAGTTTTCACGTATTCTTTTTTCAGCATTTGTGCATAATGATGATAATAAACTCATTTTATAAAAGAATAAAAAAGCCAGTATGCCACTGCTGACATACTGACCCTAATCATTTATGCATTTAAGTCCGATACTGCTTCTTGGCTTTCTTGTTCAGCGGCTGATTCGTCCGTTACACGTTCGATATCCGCTCCAATACCTGCAAGCTTTTGGTGGAAGTTCACATAGCCGCGATCCAAATGTTTCAGTTCAGTTACACGAGTATGGCCTTCAGCCACTAACCCCGCAAGAATCAAAGCTGCACCCGCACGCAAGTCAGTAGCGGCAACTTCAGCTCCTTGAAGCTGAACAGGACCGTTAATAATTACAGAACGTCCTTCAATTTTAATATCACCATTCATACGGCGGAATTCTTCAGCATGCATAAAACGGTTTTCAAAAACAGTTTCCGTAATCATGCTTGTTCCGTTGGCACGAAGCAGCAGCGCCATCATTTGCGACTGCATATCCGTCGGGAATCCAGGGTGAGGCATTGTCTTAATATCAATCGGTTTCAGCTTAGCCGGACCGATAACACGCAGGCCTTCTCCTTCATCCTGTATTTTTACACCCATCTCTTCCATTTTTGCAATTAAAGAAGTAAGGTGCTCAGGAACTGCTCCTTTTACCAAAACATTTCCTTCTGTGATTGCAGCTGCAACCATAAAGGTTCCGGCTTCAATACGATCAGGAATAATATGATGTTTCACGCCGTGAAGCTTGTCGACCCCTTCAATTTTGATGGTGCCGGTGCCAGCCCCGCGGATTTTGCCGCCCATGGCGTTGATGTAGTTCGCTAAGTCAACGATTTCAGGCTCTTTTGCCACGTTTTCCAGCGTTGTAGTTCCTTTGGCTAAAGCGGCTGCCATAATCAAGTTTTCTGTCGCTCCCACACTTGGGAAATCAAGATAGATTTTTGCGCCTTGCAGACGGCCTTCTACTTCAGCTTCAATAAAGCCATTGCCTACTTTGATTTTAGCGCCCATTGCTTCAAAGCCTTTTAGATGCTGATCTATCGGTCTTGAACCAATCGCGCATCCGCCGGGCAGCGCTACTCTTGAATGACCTGTACGCGCAAGCAGCGGACCCATGACAAGCACAGATGCTCTCATTTTACGCACATATTCAAAAGGTGCTTCAGTTTGTAAAGCGTATGAAGCATTCACAGTGACTTCATTATTTTCAAAATGCACATCTGCTCCTAAATGACGCAACACTTCATTAATTGTATATACATCGGAGAGCGTAGGTACATCACAAATTACGCTTTTTTCTTCACTTGCTAACAAAGATGCAGCGATAACAGGTAAAACGGCATTTTTTGCTCCTTCAACTTTAACTGTGCCGTTTAGCTTTTGACCGCCGCGGACGATGATTTTTTCCAAGGTATTCCCCTCCGCGTCCCAATATTCTCTATATTAATATTCAGTCGTAACGATTGGTGTGCCAACCGTAACGGTATGTTTTTCGCCCATTCCCGCACTTCTAAGTGCAACTTGCAAATTCATTTTGTGTTCCGGTGTCATGATGGAATCATTCCACTCATCGGTGTATGCAGAAATAGAGACGAAATTTGGCTCAACTACATTTTCAACAGGTTTTGCTTTAAATTCCTTAACTAATTGATTTGCATTTTTTTGCAAAACAATATTCATCTTACCATCTAAATGACCCTTAAGACAAGTGAAAATAAATACTTTTTCTTGGAATATGTCGAGTGCCTGCCGTTCAAACTGTTCATATGTATCATTCCAGCTTTCCGGTGTATCAAGACTCTTTTGCTCATATAGTAAATACGATGTCGGGTTGAAGTTTTTGAGGGTAGTAACAAGCTGAAGTTTAAAAGTTGTGTTATTTTTTTGGTCAGTATATGTGCCAACAGCCTTTACGATTTGCTCTTCCTTTGCCAGTTCCCAATGATATTGACGGTATTGGGTTTTTAAATGTTGCACTTTTTTATAAAATTCTTTTTCAGACAGCGCCATATTTTTTTTCGCATGCAATGTCCATTCGTCAACTGATACATCATGGCGTTTCAGACCCTCGGCGATTTGAGCAAGCGGGCTTAACTCGCTGGCTTGAATCGAGTGAAATACTGCAATCATAAAGCTTAAAAAAACGGATAAAATAATGGCATGAATCACTTGTTTTTTCTTCATTTCGCATCTTCCTCCCCTTATCCTCCATTGTTACCGGAGATAAGGAGCGGCATACGTGGAAAAACTCGTCAAAACTCGCGGAAAATCAGGAGAGCAACTCTCCATTTATACCCGGTATTTCGACAATCAAAACCATTAAAAAAGGTATGGCAGCTGCTTTGAGTAATTGAGATAATCTAAAAAGAAGTTGCCGACTGTCGTTCCGATCGCAATGGTCAGAAGAATGATCAGAAGTCTGGCCTGAACCACTTTCCCTTTTCGGATCATCGGATCAAAATTAACGGCTTGCAGCGCCCACCAAGTAATCGCAATAAACAGCAAATGTGTCAAAATGCTGATGGCGGCCTGCTGACCCAATGCGCCCATCATTTCCCATCTCCTTTCATTCATTTCCGCACTCCGTATATCCTTTCTTATTATATAGGAAGCAGAGATAAAGATGATAACTTTTATCATTTCAGAATGTTCTGTCAGAATTTTTAACCATATCTAGGAGTAATCACCGCTTATCCGGCGGTTCTTGTGCATGGTATAATGTCTCCCGAGAGGAGCTGATAATGTGAATCATTCCTTTTTTCAGCCGGAAAAGCAATACGGTGAAGGCCTGCCGACATTTGAGCAGGAGTGGGAAGCAATCGCATTCTACTACGATTATAGACAGTCACAGCTTGAAGAACTGAGTGAATTGTGTCAGTTTCATAACATTTCTCTGACTTATACAAGAGAAAGCCTTGAAGAGCTGGAACATCTTTATTTTCAAAGTATACAAGAGCTGCTGCTCGCTGATTGGAAGCTTCCGATTGATGAATTCGAAAAAATGATCAGCATTTATATCATAGATTGCGCCATTAAGCATCATCACGACGCGGAATGGGTTGTAGCCCCATATCCGTATACAGACGGCGCGTACACAATGGGATACAGAAGAGGGAACAAAACATGGCACACAGCCAATTGCTGTGAGAACTTATATTTGCGTAAAAAAGAACATCAACCGCTGCTTGCTTTATTTGACTCTCTTATACGATAGAAAAAAATCCTTCTCAAACTGAGAAGGATTTTTTCGTTTATTTCCCTACAACATCCAATCTGTTCAAGGCTCGCTGTAAAGCAAGCTCAGCCCGACGAATGTCAGTATCATCTGATCGTGTATTCAAACGGTCTTGTGCCCGCTGTTTCGCAGCCTGGGCACGCTCTGTGTCGATACCTTCCGCTGTCTCCGCAGATTGAGCAAGAATGGTAACATGATCCGGACGGACTTCAACAAATCCGCCGCTGACAGCAACCAATTCAGTCTGACCGTCTTTTTTCAAACGGACAGCGCCGATTTTAAGCGGAGCAACAGTCGGAATATGTCCGGGTAAAATACCGAGCTCTCCGCTCTCCGCTCTTACACTCACCATTTCAATATCCGCATCATACACTGGGCCGTCGGGAGTAACGATATTGACTTTAACGGTCTTCATGCTTTTACCCTCCTAGGACCAGATTAAACTTCTACACCCATTTCTTTCGCTTTCTCAATAACTTCTTCAATACGTCCGACAAGACGGAACGCATCTTCAGGAAGGTGGTCGTACTTACCTGCTAAAATTTCTTTAAAACCTTGTACGGTTTCTTTAACAGGCACGTAAGATCCTTTCTGTCCTGTGAACTGTTCAGCCACGTGGAAGTTTTGAGATAGGAAGAATTGAATGCGGCGCGCGCGCTGAACGACAAGCTTGTCTTCGTCACTCAATTCATCCATACCGAGGATCGCAATGATATCCTGAAGCTCTTTGTAACGCTGAAGCGTTGATTGTACTTCACGGGCAACCGCATAATGCTCTTCTCCGACAATTTCAGGAGCAAGGGCGCGTGATGTAGAAGCCAACGGATCCACCGCAGGGTAGATACCCATTTCAGTTAACTTACGCTCAAGGTTCGTTGTCGCATCCAAGTGGGCGAACGTCGTTGCAGGCGCCGGGTCAGTGTAGTCATCGGCAGGCACGTAGATCGCCTGAATAGATGTAACCGATCCAACATTTGTAGACGTGATCCGCTCTTGAAGCTGACCCATTTCTGTTGCAAGCGTAGGCTGGTAACCAACCGCTGAAGGCATACGGCCGAGAAGGGCTGATACTTCAGAACCTGCTTGTGTAAAGCGGTAGATGTTATCAATAAAGAACAATACGTCCTGTCCTTGGACATCACGGAAGTGCTCTGCCATTGTAAGACCTGTAAGTGCAACACGCATACGTGCGCCAGGCGGTTCGTTCATTTGTCCGAATACCATGGCCGTTTTATTAATAACGCCTGAATCGCTCATCTCGTAGAAAAGGTCGTTTCCTTCACGAGTACGCTCTCCGACACCGGCGAATACAGAGATACCGCCGTGCTCTTGCGCGATGTTGTTGATCAATTCCTGGATCAATACGGTTTTACCTACACCGGCTCCACCGAACAATCCGATCTTACCGCCCTTAATATAAGGAGCAAGCAAATCAACAACTTTAATACCTGTTTCAAGGATTTCCACTTCTGTAGAAAGCTGATCAAATGACGGAGCTTGTCTGTGAATCGGATCTTTCTCCGTGTTTGCCGCAAGCGGTTCATTCAAATCAATATTTTCTCCGAGTACGTTAAATACACGTCCCAATGTTACATTACCAACCGGCACTGAAATAGGAGAACCTTGGTCCACCGCTTCCATTCCGCGCTGAATACCGTCTGTAGATGCCATCGCAATCGTACGTACAGTATCGTCGCCTAAATGAAGTGCGACCTCTAGCGTTAAATCGATGCCTACTTCATTTTCACCTGTTGCTGGTTGTGAAACTTTAATCGCATTATATATTTCAGGTAAGTGACCGTCTTCAAAACGTACGTCAACGACAGGTCCCATTACTTGGCTAACGCGTCCTTTCTTCATCGCTATCCCTCCTGACAAAATCTCTATTCTAAGGCAGATGCACCGCCGACAATTTCCGTAATCTCTTGAGTGATGGCTGCTTGGCGTGCACGGTTATATGACAGTGAAAGGGAATCAATAAGATCCTTCGCATTATCAGTCGCGCTTTTCATCGCCGTCATTCTCGCAGCATGCTCACTTGCTTTACTGTCAAGAAGCGCTCCGAAAATTAAGCTTTCTGCATATTGAGGAAGCAAAACCTCCAGAATCTCCTCTTCAGACGGTTCAAATTCGTATGAAGCCGTTCTTTTGCCTCCGCCGCCTAAATCAGTTAACGGCAAAAGCTTTTTCTCCGTCACTTCTTGGGAAATCGCACTGACATAATGGTTGTAGAACAAATGCAGTTCATCAAATGCTTCATCAATAAACATTTGCACCGTTTGACGCGCCAAATCTTTAATTTCAGTGAATGTGACTTCATCACCAAGTCCGGTTAATTCAGAAATAATCGGAACTCCGCGGTTCTTAAAGAAATCGCGGCCTACTCTTCCGATCACGATAACCGTATATTCATCCTTTGACTGATGGCGCTCTTGAATCGCCTGGTATGCGTTACGCAAAACAGAACTGTTAAAAGCTCCTGCAAGTCCCCGGTCAGATGTGATGACCAAATACGCAGTCCGCTTCACTTCTCTGCTGACAAGCATCGGATGATTTACACTTCCGGATCCCTGCCCAACGTTTGAAACAACCTCCTGGATCTTATCCATATAAGGAACAAACGATTTTGCATTGTTTTCAGCACGATTCAACTTTGCAGCAGATACCATTTGCATGGCTTTTGTAATCTGGCTTGTTTTTTTCGTTGACGTGATCCTTGACTTTATATCGCGTAATGAGGCCAAAGATTTCACCACCTTTTTTCTTCATCTGCGTAAAAAGAGAGAAAAAGAGAACCTTTTTCTCTCATAAACATGCCTGTTAGTTGCTTGGTGCGAATGTACGTTTGAAACCTTCGATTGCGGCAGAGAATTCTTCATCTGCCGGAAGATTTCCTGTTTGGGAAATGCCGTTAAGCAGTTCTTTATGGTTTTGATCAAGGTACATGTAGTACTCTTCTTCAAAACGGCGGATATCCGCTACAGGAATATCATCAAGATATCCTTTTGTGAGCGCATAAAGAATTGCAACCTGCTTCTCAACCGGAAGCGGTTTGTTTAGATCCTGCTTCAGAACTTCAACTGTACGCGCACCGCGGTTCAGTTTAGCCTGAGTCGCTTGATCAAGGTCTGATCCGAATTGAGCGAATGCTTCCAGCTCACGATAAGAAGCTAGATCAAGACGCAATGTACCTGCAACCTTTTTCATCGCTTTGATTTGAGCTGAACCGCCGACACGTGATACAGACAATCCGGCGTTGATTGCCGGGCGAACACCCGAGAAGAACAAATCGGATTGCAGGAAGATTTGTCCGTCTGTAATAGAAATAACGTTCGTAGGAATGTAAGCTGAAATATCTCCGGCTTGCGTTTCTACGAATGGCAAAGCTGTAATTGAACCCGCGCCTTTCGCGTCACTAAGCTTCGCTGCACGTTCAAGCAGACGTGAATGAAGATAGAATACGTCTCCAGGGAACGCTTCACGGCCCGGAGGACGGCGAAGAAGCAAGGACAGCTCACGGTAAGCAGCCGCTTGTTTAGAAAGATCATCATATACAACCAAAACGTGCTTGCCGTTATACATGAATTCTTCTCCCATTGTAACCCCTGCATACGGTGCGAGGTACAGAAGCGGAGCCGGCTGTGACGCAGATGCCGTTACAACGATTGTATAATCAAGAGCGCCGTGTTTACGCAATGTTTCTACAACGCCGCGGACTGTTGATTCTTTTTGTCCGATCGCAACATACACACAGATCATGTCTTGATCTTTTTGATTTAAAATCGTATCAATCGCTACAGATGTTTTACCTGTTTGGCGGTCTCCAATGATAAGCTCACGCTGGCCGCGGCCGATCGGAATAAGAGCATCTATCGCTTTAATACCGGTTTGAAGCGGTTCATGAACGGATTTACGATCCATTACACCAGGAGCCTGGCTTTCAATCGGACGAGTCTTGCTTGTTAAAATCGGACCAAGTCCGTCAACAGGCTGTCCTAATGGATTCACAATACGCCCGATTAATTCTTCCCCTACCGGAACTTCCATGATGCGGCCCGTTCTTTTGACCTCGTCTCCTTCACGGATTTCTGTGTAAGGTCCTAAGATAACGATACCTACGTTTGATTCTTCAAGGTTCTGAGCCATTCCCAAAACACCGTTTGAAAATTCGACAAGTTCACCGGCCATACAATTGTCAAGGCCATGTACGCGGGCAATACCGTCACCGATTTGGATGACAGTACCTACGTCATGAACTTCAATCTCAGATTGATAATTTTGAATTTGCTGCTTTATCAGCGTGCTAATCTCTTCAGCTTTGATGCTCACTTAGGTTTCACCCCTTCTATCGAATTTCACCAGCAAGTTGACGTTCAATGCGTTCAAGCTTTCCGCTTACACTGCCGTCAAAAATCCGGTTTCCAATGCGGACTTTTACGCCGCCTATTAAATCCGTCTGCACTTCATTTCTGATTCTGAGTGAAGCGACTCCGGCTTTTTTTGCAAATACTTGAGATAATGATGCAGTTTCCGCATCTGTCAGCGGTTTTACCGAGTATACAATCGCATCTTCAGTCTGGCGTACCTTGTTCGCCAGCTTCACAAACTCGTCTGTGAGATCAGGCACAATCGAAGTCCGGTGACGGTCAATCAGAAGAAAGATTGTATGCAGCACAGGCTGGGCGACAGAACCAAAAGCATTTTGAATCAGCTCTTTTTTCTTCGCAGCCGGCACTTTCGGATGGTTTAATACATCATTTAATGCTTTTTCGTTTTGGAACACTTCTTTTACAACTTTAAGCTCTTCTTCTATTTCATTGATTTGAGAGGACTCAAGCGCAATGTCGAAAAGAGCTGATGCATAGCGTTTAGAGACAGCAGATCCACTCATCGGCTTTCTCCTACCTCTTTAAGATAATCCTGAATCAATTGGTCTTGAGCTTGTTCGTCGAGTTCTTTTTCAATGACTTTCGATGCAATCATGACAGAAAGTGACGCGACTTGCTCGCGAAGAGCGGCGACCGCTTGTTCTTTTTCTTTTACGATCTCCGTTCTTGCTGCTTCTTTCAAACGCTCAGATTCTTCGCGGGCAGCCAAAATAATGGATTCTTTCTGCTGCTCTCCAAGTTTCTTCGCATTTTCGATAAGCGTTTGGGATTCTTGTCTCGCTTCTTTTAGAAGAACGCGCTGCTCATCAATAAGCTGCTTCGCTTCTTCATTTTTTTGTTCAGCGGACGTAATTTCTCCCGCAATATGGTCTTCACGTTGTTTCATTATGTTTAAAAGCGGCCCTAAAGCGAATTTCTTTAAGAGCGCTAATAGAATTAACATTGCGATCAGTTGGAACAGGATATCTCCGCCGTTAAACGAAATACCGGCTCCTAACACAAGTGGTAATTGAGACATCTACTACGGCAACTCCCTTCTGCAGGTTTTTCTTTGCTGACGGCAGCCAGTCGGCGCTTATCAGACATAAAGCAATGGCGAAGGTTCTCTTGGAATGATCTTCGCCATTTTTAGTTCATATAAGGCTTTCATGCTTAGCCAAAGAACGCTAAGAATGCGATAACGACAGCGATAATAGGAAGGGCTTCAACTAAAGCGATACCCATGAACATAAGAGTTCTAAGTTCTTTACCTGCTTCCGGCTGACGGGCAATTCCCTCTACCGTACGTGAAACAATCAAACCGTTACCAATACCTGCACCAAGTGCGCCTAAACCAATTGCAATCGCAGCTGCTATTAAATTCATGAAAAAGTTCCTCCTTTAAAATGTTATCCATTTGGATATAATGTTTTAGTGATCGTGACTAATTTTGTGAGACATGTATACCATTGTCAGCATCGTGAAGATAAACGCCTGAATGGCACCAATGAACAAGCTGAACGCCTGCCATGCAAGCATTGGAATAATCGCTCCGATTGTTCCAACCAAGCCGAGCAACACACTGTTCGAGTAGAAGCTCGTTGCCATACTCGCAAGCAGTCCGAGAAGTATTTCACCGGCAAATATGTTACCGTAAAGACGCAAGCCGAGAGTCAGCGTGTTTGCAAACTCTTCAATAATCTTCATCGGGAATAAAAGCGGAACCGGTCTTAAGTAATCCTTGCTGTATTCCTTTAATCCCTTCATCTTCACCCCATAATAATGGGTTAATGAAACAACCATAACGGCAAGAGTCAGTGTAATGGCCGGATCTGCTGTCGGTGATTTCCACCATAACTCGTGTCCGATTGTAACAGAGAACGGCAGCCCCAGCATATTTGATACAAATATGTACATCAGCAAAGTGACACCGAGGGCCAAGAAGTTAGCTCCTGTTTTCAAATCCATTGTACTGCCAATAATATTACGGACAAAATCAACAATCCATTCCATAAAATTCTGGGCTTTTCCTGGCCGGATTGAAAGCGCGCGTGTCGTAAGCAAAGCGATTAAAAACACGATCACACTCGCCACAGTAATCATAAGAACGTTTGTTAAATTGAAAGTTAAACCGAGAAACTCATAAGTTCTGTATTCATGATTCAAAGGGTTTTCACCTCTCTTCCATTGATGAACGTTTAAGCTGGATAAAGGAATCTATCATAATGACAGGGTAAATCGTCATTAATCCAATAATTACGCTTGCCATATGAACATTTTGGGGATACTTGTAAGCAATGGCCACAGCGAGAATCGCATTGCACCACCGCGCTGCGCTCCCAAGAGATCGTATGGTCTTTCCTTTTGCGACGGCTTTATCAAAAGCATTCATTCTTCTGATGAGAAGCCAAAGGTTAAACAAACTGAAACCAGTCCCGAGAATCAAGCCTAAGAATATGGTTTTATATGCTGTAAAACCGTAACCCAGTACATAGACTGCTAACATGATGAATAGATATTTTCGTTGTCTGCTGAATGTAAGATTGGGATCGTCCATCGACTATCTGTCTCCTGATGAAAAAGTAATGTGTATCTTGGATACGGCAATATCAGCGGTTAACCCTAGTAGAAGACCCTTTTTCGCTCGGAAAAAACGGTCCTGTTCGAAAAAATCATTCATCCGCCAGCATGACCTGAAGTCTTGCAAGGATGCTGTTTCGTTCGCTTTTATAAATCCTCATTAACAAGGGTTTCTAGGAGGATTTATATTGAGGACGAATACTATAATGAAAGCTATGAAAACCTTCTCATAATACCCTCGTTTAGCATACAATAGCCCCCAACATGTGTCAATCTGTTTAAAGTTAAAAAACTTTTTATAACAACAGCCTACACAGAATGTTCACAATTTCACCTATAAATGTATAAGAGCTACCCGAATATCAAAAAAATGGATAAAAAAAGAAAACCCATTTGGGTTTTCTTTCATTATTTCGTTCCGAACATTCTGTCTCCCGCATCACCAAGACCAGGGACAATATATCCTTTTTCGTTCAATTTTTCATCAAGGGCGGCTATGTAAATGTCCACATCCGAATGATGCTTTTGCAATTCTTCAACACCCTCAGGCGCTGCAACCAGACACATAAAGCGAAGATTTTTCGCCCCGCGCTTTTTGAGGCTGTTGATTGCTTCTACGGCAGAACCTCCTGTGGCAAGCATAGGGTCAACAACGATAAACTCACGCTCTTCCACATCTGAAGGAAGCTTCACATAGTATTCAACAGGTTTTAAGGTTTCTGGATCGCGGTATAAACCGACATGTCCCACTTTTGCGGCAGGAATAAGCTTCAATATACCGTCAACCATCCCAAGCCCCGCTCTCAGTATAGGGACGATTCCAAGCTTTTTCCCCGCGATGACGTTCGATCTTGCAGCTTGAACCGGTGTTCTAACGTCCACTTCCTGTAGAGGAAGATCACGTGTAATTTCAAAGGCCATAAGAGTGGCAACTTCATCCACAAGCTCTCTGAAATCCTTTGTGCCAGTTTCTACGTTTCGAATATATGTCAGCTTATGCTGAATTAAAGGATGATCAAATACATAAACCTTTCCCATGCTGTGTTTCAGCTCCTTTTTTATTGTCCCGAGTGACAATTTCACACTTCTATTGATTCTACAAAAAAAGACAGCGAGTTTCAAGAACATCGTAAAAAAACCCGTCCGGCTCATTGCCGGCGGGTTTCTGCATTTTAATAGTCTAACTCTTTATATAGAGGGAATTTTTCTGTCAAAGCGGAGACGCGCTGTCTTGCTTCTTCCAGTTTTCCTTCATCTTCGTGGTTTTTCAATGCAAGCGCGATGATGGCTCCGACTTCATCCAATGCTTCTCCGTCAAAACCGCGGCTTGTTACAGCTGCTGTTCCAAGACGGATACCGCTTGTTACGAAAGGTTTTTCCGGATCATACGGAATCGCGTTTTTATTTGATGTAATGCCGATTTCGTCAAGCACATGCTCCGCAACCTTACCGGTTAGGCCAAGGGAACGAAGATCAACAAGCACCAAGTGGTTGTCAGTTCCGCCTGATACCAATTGCACGCCTTCTTTATTTAATGAATCAGCAAGACGCTTTGCATTAGAGATGACATTTTCAGCGTATGTTTTGAAATCGTCTTTTAATACTTCACCGAAAGAAACGGCTTTCGCAGCAATAACGTGCATAAGCGGTCCGCCTTGGATTCCCGGGAAGATCGACTTATCAATCTTTTTGCCGAACTCTTCGCGGCAAAGGATCATTCCTCCGCGAGGTCCGCGAAGTGTTTTATGAGTCGTTGTCGTTACGAAATCAGCGTAAGGAACCGGGTTCGGATGAAGGCCTGCAGCTACAAGTCCTGCGATGTGAGCCATGTCCACCATCACGTAAGCGCCGACTTCATCTGCGATCTCACGGAATTTCTTAAAGTCGATCGTGCGAGGATAAGCGCTCGCTCCGGCTACGATAAGTTTAGGCTTATGCTCAAGAGCTTTTTGGCGTACATCTTCGTAATCAATATATTGAGTTTCTTTATCTACACCGTACTCTACAAAGTTGTATTGAACGCCGCTGAAGTTCACAGGGCTTCCGTGAGTTAAATGACCGCCATGGGAGAGGTTCATCCCAAGTACAGTATCGCCATGCTCCAAAATCGTGAAGTAAACAGCCATGTTTGCTTGTGCGCCTGAATGCGGCTGAACGTTTACGTGTTCCGCACCAAAGATCTCCTTCGCGCGGTCACGTGCAATGTCCTCAACGACATCTACGTGCTCACAGCCTCCATAGTAGCGTTTGCCTGGATAGCCTTCCGCATATTTATTAGTTAAGACAGATCCTTGTGCTTCCATTACTGCTTCACTTACGAAGTTTTCAGAAGCAATCAATTCGATCTTTGTCTGTTGACGTTTACGCTCATCTTTAATAGCACTAAAAACTTGTTCATCTTGCGCAGGTAAATGTTTCATCAGCGAGATCCTCTCCTATCCGTTTCCATTTCTTTATGTTTTGCCACCACTATTGTACATGGTTTTTCAGGTGAATGTAAAAGATTATTTTGAAAAAACACAATTTCTTTCTGGTAAAACCGAATGTTATTACTTCAAATCCTTATTATAGTTCGAAACCCGACCGTTTTTAGAATTGTGAAACACTTCTTATTATTCACATTCATAAACGGCCCGAACACCGCCGATCAGCTTCGGTCTTGAACGCGCCAGTGTCACATGAGCTGCGCCGAACTGGTTTTTCGAGATGCGAACGGGTACGGCCACAGGCTTGAGATGCATGCCGATGAATGTGTCGCCGACGTCTATGCCGGCATCAGCTTGAATGGTTTCCACCAAGACTGGAGATGCCATCTGTTTAAAAGCATAGGAAGCCATTGCTCCGCCGGCTTTCGGTACGGGTACGGCAGAAACAGCGGGAAGCCTGTACAGCTCAGCCGTTTCCTCTTCCACCACAAGCGCTCTGTTTAAATGCTCACAGCACTGAAAAGCGAGTCGGATTCCCGTGTTTTGCTGAAGCTCATAAAGGCCGCTGTAAATATCCTCAGCAATGCCTTCGCTTCCGGAGGTGCCGATATGCCTGCCCGCCACTTCGCTTGTACTGCAGCCCAGCACAAGAAGCTGATTCTTTTTCAGCATTGCTTTTTCCTGAAATTCAGAGAGCATCGCCGTCCATGTTTGCTTCATCTCACTCATTGAGCTGCACCCCTACAGGTTTTTCTCTTCGTAATCTGAGATTTTGCCGATCCGAGTCTGATGGCGTCCTGCGGTAAATTCAGTCGTAAGCCAAACTTTCGCAATGTCGCGCGCTAAGCCAGGGCCGATAACACGCTCCCCCATGGCGAGTACATTTGTATCATTATGTTCTCTCGTCGCTTTCGCACTGAATGTATCGTGCGCCAAAGCACAGCGGATGCCTTTGACCTTGTTGGCGGAGATGCTCATTCCAATCCCCGTCCCGCAAATCAGGATGCCTCTGTCAACTTCACCGTTTACGACTTTTTCCGCTACCGGAAAAGCATAATCCGGGTAATCGACTGATCCGCTGCCGCAGTCACATCCCATATCAATATAATCAATTTGCATTTCTTGCATTAGATTTATAATTTCGGTTCGAATTTGAACGCCGCCATGATCTGATGCTATGGCTACTTTCATCAGCTTTTCCTCCCAGCGTGTGATATTGCCTTTATTCTACTCTTTCACGGAGGTTTTGCAAATGACTTGTTTGCAGATTTTCTGACAAATTATCTGTCTTTGTTTTTCTGCAATTGTTCAGCCAGCAGATTCAATAAATCTTCCAGCTCATCTCTTGACCGCCGATAAACTTCAAGCGTTCCTCCGAAAGGGTCCGTTACATCTTCGTCAACGCCCGCCGCATACTCTTTAATGGTAAATACTTTGTCACTGTGTGAACCGAATTGATTGATGATCAGCTGTTTGTGCTGATTGGTCATCGTCAAAATGAGATCAGCCGCTTCCACATCTGCTTCCGTTAACTGTGAGGACACGTGATTGAGCGCGATGTGTTTTTCAAACAGCGCCTCTATCGCATAGGGTGATGCTTTTCCGTTTGGCGAAGCGAAGACGCCGGCAGAACGGACGGTAACATCAAGACCCTTTTTTTCTGCAATTGATTTAAAAAGCGCCTCAGCCATCGGACTGCGGCACGTGTTTCCTGTACAAACAAATATGATGTTCATCTCAGTCACCCCTTATTCTACTATTATAAATGAAGAAAAAAAGAAACGGCGATTTCGTTTCTTTTTTTTATGTATATTAAATTGGCAAAAGCAGCTTAAGGCCAAATCCGATTAATATCGCTCCTCCAAGCGCTTCACTGTAGGAGCCGAGCCATGACTGCACTTTTTTTCCGACCAGCAGCCCAACCCATGTCAGAACCATGCTGAACAAGCCAAACAGCGCAATGGTCACGATCGGTTTCGATCCATATATCCCCAGGCTCAAACCGACTGAAAAACTGTCGAGACTGACACCGATTGCAAATATCAATAAACCCGGCCCCTCAGGTGAAATCAGCCGTTCTTCCGACTGTTTAAAAGATGCCAGCATCATCTGGATCCCCAGCATTAACAGCAGGGCACCTCCGATATAGATAGCCAGCACGCCCAGAGCGCCGGATAAGAACCTGCCCGTCGCCATTCCGACGAGCGGCATGATGACGTGAAAGAGACCGATGATCAGCCCGATATGAAAAATTTGCTGTTTTCTAAGTTTGATCATACCCATCCCGAGACCGACTGAAAAAGCATCCATACCCAGCGCAAATGCCATCATGCTTAAGGTGAGCAGTTCCCCTACAAAGATACCCGCCATTACATACATAACCCCCTCGGACATGCCCGCTTGTTTAGCTTATGCGTGTCCAAAAGAGGATAGAACCCTTGTCTGTATTAGTGAATAACTTTGCCTCCGGCAGCTTTCATCAGCCTGTTCATGATGGCGTGGCCAACGCCTGTATTTGGAAATGCTTCAGCTATAATAAAATCAACCTTTACTTCATCAAAGCTCCGCAGCGCGTCATATAACGAGGCGGCTACTGTTTCAAGCTGATCTCTCCTGCCGCAGCTCTTCACAAAATCAGCTTCATAGATATCCGCGCGTTCTTCTGTGGTAAGCACGCCGACTCGTTTTCCGCTTTGCTGATATTCCCTGACAAGAGCCTGAATGCGCTCTGCATTTCCTTCGGTGACCGCAAGCGGCGCAGATGGCGCATAGTGCGTATATTTCATGCCGGGAGAAATCGGTGTCTCTTCTTTTTCAGTAAGCCCTTTATCCACAAGAACCTCACCGATTTCTTCTTCAATCTGCTCCTTGGTAATTCCGCCCGGCCGAAGCAGAACCGGCATATCTTCCGAACACGAAATCACGGTCGATTCCACGCCAAGCCCAGTGGCTCCTCCATCTATAATTCCGGCGATCCGCCCGTTTAAATCATGCTCAACATGCTCCGCTCTTGTCGGACTTGGCTTCCCGGATAAATTGGCGCTCGGTGCCGCAATCGGCAGCCCCGATGAGCGGATGAGAGCAAGCGCAAGCGGATGGTCCGGCATTCTCACCGCCACTGTTTCAAGGCCTGCCGTCACACGCGGGGAAAGCACGCCGGGTTTACACGGCAATACAAGAGTAAGCGCTCCGGGCCAAAACTGTTTCATCAGTTTCTTTGCTTTTTCCGATGCAGGTCCGGCTATGCGATCAAGCTGGCTGATGTCTGCAATATGAACGATCAGGGGATTATCACTCGGCCGTCCTTTCGCCTCATAAATTTTCATGACCGCTTCTGTGCTTTCTGCATTTGCTCCAAGTCCGTAGACGGTCTCTGTCGGAAATGCCACAACCTCATTTTGCCGCAGTAAATCAGCTGCCTGTGCAATCTGTGGGTCTTTTGTGGATAACTTATCATGTACATCCACAGTCCATCTTTTCGTTTTCATATATAACCAAACTCCTTATTCACAACAATAAAACTTTATTATCACACGTTTAATCCTTTTGAAAGTATAAAAGATGTCCTTCAATAAAACAAGCGTTATCCACAAATTGTGGACAACGCTGAGGAAGAAGTGGATAAGTATGTGTATAAATCGGCTTATGCTGATGTTTTTATCATTAAAATCGATCCCTCTGTTTGCAGAGATTCACGAAAATGATCTGAGTCATAGAGTTCTTCCGGCACACTGTCGGCTTGTGTAAACCCCATAACCTGCAGGAAATCCACTGATGAATGCTGATTAGCGATCAGGTATACGGTTTTGATTTCGTGTTTTTCACAGAGTACCTCCATGCTTTGAAACAAAGTCACAATATGGCTTTGGCTGAGCTTGTCCGATATGACGAGTGAGCGAAGAAGGCCTTTCCCCTTGCTGAAGTTCTCCATTCCCAGACAGGCGGCAATTTGTTTCGCGCTGTCTTCTAAGATGATAAACCGTGTTTTGCTTTTATTCACACCTGTGTGATTGGTACCCGCCTGCTTTAAAAACGCCTCAATCATTTCCCCGTCCTTTTCTCTCGCTGCCCGTAATTGATAAAACATGCTCTCACCCCGTTTATTACGTCTCTTTCTTTCAATCTATGAGGTGAAAATGATTTTATACCTGTTCTATCAAGAAAATAGATCAGAAAACCATTCAACAAGGAAAAACTTCACTTCTGTATCATCTTCTGTTTTGTCATCCTGCGATTTTTCTGCTTTTTCCGCTTTCGCTGTCAAATCATCAAGGGCCTTTTCTGTCTGTTCTTTTGAAGCTTCTTCCTCAGCTTTCTTATCCTCTTGTTCTTGGACGGCTTCCCCGTTTGAAAAGTCAAGGAAACATAGCGGCGGGAATAGAACACACCACCAATTGGCGCCCTCTCCCTCGCCAAGAGTAATCAAGATGGCCTCATATTCGCCTGCCGGATAAACCATATTGCCGTAGAGCTTGGTCGGAAACGAGATTTTATCAAAATCGACCGATAGCTGTTGATGAGCGCCTTCTTTTTTCATCTCCTCTTTAGCAATGTTTTTGATTTCAGGCAGCTTTGAGCGGATGAGTCTCCGTGCTTCTTCTATAGATGTAATATCCTTTACCCATTTTGTTATCTCTTTATTCACCGCGTCTCGAATATGCCGTTTTAATTCTTGGTCTTTGTCTTTGTCACTGTTTGCCAATATTCTCAGCCGGATCGCTTCATCCGGTATGACAACCGGTTCATTACTGGATGCTTGTGCGGTTTCTTCTTTTCCCAAATTCACAAGTGCTCCTGTTAATAAGAGAAATATATATACAAAGATCATAATTGTTTTCTTCATCGGTCCCCACCGTTCCTCTCCGTACTTTGATCCTCTAGCCTTATTATGGTCAAGAAGGAGAGAGTTTAAACAAACCGGGAAGAAAAAATCTAGTAAGCTTTTAATCTGCTTTTTCTTCGTTTATGATCAAATATGGTACGATATAGTTTTAATAGGAGGTTTATGATGAAATTTAGTTACGTGCTGCTTCTGTCGGCTTTTACAATGTCCGTTATCTATTCTGTCGTTTATGTTCAAGCGTTTGTGATCGCCGCTCTTGTGACGATGGCATTTTATTTTTTATTTCCTTATTTGGTTTTTGCGCTTCCGCTTCAAGTTGTGCTGAATAAAAAGCCGAAGCGGTTCAGTCCCTTATATTTGCTCTATTATCTCGCAGCGGCTTTCGTGGCCAACGGCATCATCTTTTCCGTCTTGCAATCAGCCGACCAGCCGCCCCTGCTGCAAAATAAAGCATTCTATCTATTCGGGGTTTTAACGGCTGTTGTTTATTGGTTTTGGGATTCTGTGTTGGGAGAGAAAAAAGAAGCCTGAGTATGACAGGCTTCCCTGCTCACCCACAGTTATATGAGGAAAAAAATAAGATAGCAGATGATAGTAGGCACCGCTATCCCTAAAAAGGTGAGAGCGATCTTAAAACGCGCATCTCGGCCTTCTTTTGTTTCTGAGTGATAATTGGCTCTTTGCTGCATTCCGCCGACAGCCAATCCAGATGTTATGATACTTATTGCAATGAAAATAATAGCTCCCGTTCCGAATATAGATTGAAATGACATGCTGTCCCTCAATATAAAGCCGATGCCCACCTCAATGCCCGCAAGAACAATACCCGCCGCAAAGGCCTTCTTCATTCCGCATTTCTCCTTTCATAGGAAAGGTTTCGTTTCATTGTATGAAACTGATTGGCAAAAAACCACAATTCCCCTGCTCTACTTTACATTCCTTGTTTTTTTGTAAACAAACTTCCCTTATTAAAAAAAGCTTGCAGGCTGCGTCCGTTTATTGGACATAGCCGGCAAGCTTTCGAAATAGATTTACTCAGACTTCTGAATCAACGCGCATACTGTTCTGTCTTTTCCATTAATGTCTTTCAACACTTCTACTTCCGCATTCGGGAAGGTGCGCAGAAACATCTCTTTGACCGCATCTCCCTGTTTCCAGCCGATCTCAAAGACAACAAGTGCTTTGTCATTCATCACACGCGGAATATCTTCCATAAAGCGCTTGTAGAATCTCAAACCATCTCCCCCGTCTGTCAGTGCATGAAGAGGTTCATGGAAACGAACGACATTCGATAAGTCCGCCATTTCTTCTTCCGAAATATATGGCGGGTTTGATACGATGATGTCCGCTTTTTTTCCCTCTTTAATAAATGGCTCCAGTAAATCACCTTCAAAAAAGTCGACTTTCGCCCCCAGCCGTTCTGCGTTCTCGGCTGCAATCTGCAATGCTTCTTTTGATATATCAATTGCTGAAACGGAAAAGTGTTTATTTTCAAGTGCGAGTGTGACGGCAATCGCCCCGCTCCCGGTGCCTACATCAATGACACGTAACGGTTCGCCTTCCGGAAATACCCGCTTCTGTTTTTCAAGAAGATGAAGGACAACTTCCTCAGTTTCAGGACGGGGAATCAGTACATCATCATTCACGATAAACACTCTGCCATAAAAGTCTTCTTTCCCTATGATATATTGAACGGGAACGCCTTCTTTATGCATCTCCACGTGACGTTTGAATCGGTACAGCTCGTCTTCGCTGATCGGGTCCTGCAGACTGGCGAACAGCTTGCTGCGGTCCATTCCAATATCATTCATTAACAATAGCTCCGCCGCATTCCGGTCTCTGCCCGCTTCAGTTAAATAAGAAGAAGCCCAATTCAGGGCTTCAAATATCTTCTTCATCCTATTCTTCCGCCTTTTGCAGCTTGCTGGACTGATCTTCCATGATCAGAGCATCAACAAACTCATCAAGCTTACCTTCAAGGATTTGATCAAGCTTTTGAATGGTAAGTCCGATGCGGTGGTCCGTCACACGGTTCTGCGGAAAATTGTACGTGCGGATCCGCTCTGAACGGTCACCTGTACCGACTGCAGACTTACGGGTTTGATCGTATTCCGCCTGCGCTTCCTGCTGGAACTTATCGTAAACACGCGCGCGAAGCACTTTCATGGCTTTTTCTTTGTTTTTAATCTGTGATTTCTCGTCTTGGCAAGACACCACGACACCGGTCGGCAAATGGGTCAGACGGACGGCAGACATTGTCGTATTTACACTTTGTCCCCCCGGTCCGCTTGAAGTAAACGTATCGACACGAATATCTTTTTCATGAATGTCCACTTCAACCTCTTCCGCTTCCGGAAGACAGGCTACTGTTGCCGTAGATGTATGGATGCGCCCGCCTGATTCTGTTTCAGGGACACGCTGCACACGGTGTGCGCCGTTTTCATACTTTAGTTTCGAGTAAGCGCCTTTTCCGTTGATCATAATAATGATTTCTTTATAACCGCCGGTTCCCGTTACACTCGCTTCCATGATTTCAGTTTTCCAGCCTTGAAGCTCGGCATAGCGGCTGTACATGCGGTATAAATTACCGGCAAACAGCGCCGCTTCTTCACCGCCCGCTGCTCCGCGGATCTCCATGATAACGTTTTTATCATCATTCGGATCTTTAGGAACAAGCAATAGTTTGAGCTGGTCTGTCAGGGCTTCCGTTTCATCCTGAAGCTCAGAAATCTCTTCTTTCACCATTTCCCGCATTTCGGCATCGAGCTTATCTTCAAGCATCGCCTTTGCATCAGCCAGCTGTTCTGATGCATCTCTGTAGCGTCTATATACTTCAACTGTCTCTGAAATGTCGGATTGTTCTTTTGAATATTCTCTGAGTTTATTCGGGTCATTGACGACCTCTGGATCAGATAACAGTTCATTTAATTTCTCATATCGTTCTTCGATTGACTTTAAACGGTCTAACACGGTCTTCACCTCTGTTTTCCTGTGCGTAACATTCTCATTATAGTATAGGGCTTACCGCCAGTCAAAAGCAATTCTATCCGATCAAAACATCCGCTTTGATATACTGTAAAAAAAGAGGAGGGTTTCCATTGTTCGAATCCATTCACCATATCGCTATAATATGTTCCGATTATGAAAAGTCAAAAACCTTTTACACAGAGAAGCTTGGGTTTGATATCGTTCAAGAAACGTACCGGAAAGAGCGGGATTCATATAAACTTGATCTATCCCTTGGCGGCACGTATGCCATTGAACTGTTTTCTTTCCCTGATCCGCCCGCGCGCCAGACGCATCCGGAAGCGGCAGGGTTGCGCCACCTCGCCTTCACAGTCAGAGATCTTGATCAAGCTGTGAAGAAGCTTGGTGAAAAAGGCATTGTTACGGAGCCAGTCAGAATTGATCCTTTGACAGGCAAACGATTTACTTTCTTTTCCGATCCTGACGGGCTCCCTTTGGAACTGTATGAGCGGTAACGGTTATTGAAGAAAAAAGGGAAATCACCACTTTCTTTGACGAATCTTTTCTTGTTTTGTCTAACGTGAAGGGAACCGGATCACTTAGTCGAATACCTACCTGAAAAGGAGGTATGCGATTATGAATACCAATGTGGTGGCAAGAGAACTCGGTGTATCAACCAAAACTGTCCAGCGGTGGGTCAAGCAGCTGAATCTTCCGGCAGAACGGAATGAACTTGGACACTATTCCTTTACAGAGGATGATGTGAACGTGCTGAAATCGGTTCAAAAACAAATTTCTGAGGGTGTCGCGCTCCAAGAAGTAAAAGTTCCGCGGCAGCATAAAAAGCGCTCGGGATTTATCCTGCAAAAAACGAACGGCGGTGCATCCGAACAAAGAATAGAGCAGCTGGAACAGAAGCTCTCTGCCCTTTTACAGCAAAAGCAGTCAGAGGACAAGCTTCTGGCAAGGCTGGATGAGCTTGAACGGCAGCTCAAACAGAAGGCCGACGAAGGTGTGTCGTATCAGTTGCTCCAGCACAGAAGAGAGATTGATGACTTACACGCAGATCTGCAATCTCTCGCCTCACAAACAAAGCATCTATCCGGTGCCGAGCCAATCCCCGAAACGGCTGCTTCCTCTGAAAAGACAAAAACCAGAAAAAAACCGCTCCTATCACTTTTTAAGTTTCAGACCTAATAAAAAAGCTCCCTTTTGACAGGGAGCTTTTTTTCTACGCAGTAAGCGCGATAATGATCGGCAGTGAAATCAGTGACAGAATCGCACTGATCACAAACGCCGAAGCCGTTTCTTCTTCTTGTTTCTCGAATCGTGTCGCAATCATAGCTGCTACAGCTGAACCCGGGAACGCAACAAGCAGGATGGCTTTTGTTGTTTGGTCAGCAGGCAAACCGACAGCAAGGGCGATCAAGAACATTAACGCAGGCTGAACAGCAACTTTCAGCAAGGCAATGCCAAAGGCCGGCACGCTGAGTTTAATTTTGCGGATACCAACTGTTACACCTACTGCAAAGAGCGCCACGCCCGAAGTCGTGCTTCCAAGCTGATCAAGCATCTTCACACCTAGTTCAGGAAGCGAAACACCGCAAAGGACCAGAATCATACTAGCCAGCGGAGCTGCAGCAAGCGGTTCAGAAAGACCGTGCAAAATTGATTTCCCTGTCATTTTCCAGAAACTTTCACTGTTCGCATCTTTCTTCTTCGATGACTCACCGACAGTTGCAATGATGATGGCAAGCGGGTCAAGCATCGCGTTAACCACGATACCCGTCACCGCGATCGGAATCGCAACCTCTTGAGCGCCGAACAAACTTCCCAATACAGGAATACCCATAAAGGCGAAAGTTGGCTGGGCTGAGTTCAGTGAGAAAACTGATGAATTTGTTAAATCATATTTAAAAACAAATTTACATACTAAAAGAATAACAATATAAAAACCGACGATTCCAATAATCAATGATACCATTAAAGGTACTTGTGATAAAAATTCACTTCTGGAAGTTGTTAAAATACCAGCGATAAAGTGAGCCGGAAGTGCGTATTTTGTGACTAACGTACTTACCCCTTTTGCAGACTTAGCATCATAACTTCCGAAATGACCAGCGAACCATCCCAGCACGATAACGAAAAATATCGGCGCCAGGAGGATTAAAATATCTAAGAAGCTCAAGATTTTCTCCTCCGTATCCTTGATGTCCGTATACTGCAGCTTTAGTAAAAAGCTTTCCCTCGGACAGAAATATTACTCAAAAAATTATTTTGCAATTACTTTTTTGTATTGCGGTGACCACATTGCATCAAGCACTGCTTGTCTTACATCTTCCGGATGTACATTAGCTACGCCGTCTTTGATGGCTGCTTCTGCCACATCAATCGCAACTCGGATTGAAACCTCTTGAAGATCATCAATACTTGGAAGCAATCCTGCTCCAGGTGTTTCAAAGTCGACCATTTCCGCAATCGCGTTTGCTGTTGCAGCGAACATTGCAGGTGTAATGACGCTTGCTTCGACTACAATTGAACCAAGTCCAAGTCCAGGGAACGCAAATGCGTTATTAGATTGTCCGATTTCATATGAAACGCCGTTGTATTCAACATTGTCAAACGGGCTTCCCGTTGCAACAAGCACTTTTCCGTCCGTCCATTTGAACAGATCTTCAGGCACTGCTTCAGCAAGATGAGTCGGATTTGACATAGGCATAATGACAGGGCGGTCTACATGAGAAGCCATTTCTTTTACAATATCCTCTGTAAACGCACCTGAAACCCCTGATGTACCGATTAAGATTGTCGGTTTCGCTTGGCGAACCACTTCGTCGAATGGAATTTCGCCTTTTTCATTATGTTTCCAATCTTTCACTTCTTCAGTGCTGCGAAGGTAAGGTTTTTGGAAATCAAGAATGCCTTCCATATCGTCTGTCAATAGGCCTCTGTAATCAAGTGTATAGAACGCTTTGTTGGCTTCTTCTTCAGACAATCCAGCAAGAACCATTGTGTCACGGATTTGGTCAGCGATACCGATACCCGCAGAACCCGCTCCAAAGATGACAACGCGCTGATCTTTAATAGAAGCGCCTGTTTTCTTCATAGCTGCAAGCACACCCGCAAGAGTAATCGCACCTGTACCTTGAATATCATCGTTAAATGTCAGGATTTCATGGTTATATTTTTTCATGATATTGCGTGCATTTTTGTTTCCGAAATCTTCCCAGTGAAGAAGCGCTTTAGGGAAGAACTTCAATGCAGCCTTGATATACGCATCAACGAACGCTTCATAACGTTCACCTTGAATACGCTCATGATGGTTACCGATATATAATGGATCATTAAGCAGCTTTTCATTGTTTGTTCCAACATCAAGCACAACAGGAATAACCCGGCTTGGATCAATACCCGCCGCCGCAGTGTAAACAGCCAGTTTACCGATCGCAATATTAATTCCGCCTACACCCCAGTCACCGATACCAAGGATACTTTCAGAATCTGTTGCCACGATCAAGTCAATATCGCCCGCCGTTGCATGAAGATTTTCAAACGCCTTTTCAATTCCGTCAATGTTGTCAATTGAAAGGTAAATCCCCTGCGGTCTTCTGTATTCATGGCTGTATTCTTGAATCGCTTCACCCACTGTCGGTGTATAAACAACCGGAAGCATTTCACGAAGATGATTTTGTAACAATTTATAGAAAAGAACTTCATTACGGTTTTGCAAGTCATTTAAATAAACATTTTGACGAAGACGGTCAGGCTGGGCTAAAAATTGCTCATACGCGCGTTTCGCCTGCTGGTCAAGAGAAAGTACAGTCGGCGGAAGAAGTCCGTCTAAACCAAGTTCTTGTCTTTCTTCAAGTGAAAAAGCCACACCTTTATTCAAAGTAGGAATGGACAATACTTCTTTTCCTCTGAGAGTCGTTTCCAAATGACCTTCCTGTGTTTTTTTAATGTTATTCAAGCAAATCTCCTTCTTTCTAATTGTTAATCTGGTTAAATAATAAGTCATCTACAATAAAATCGATCATGATCGTTAAACGATTTTTTGACAATTATTCGAACAATGTCTAAAAACTATTTACACTACGTAAGACATTTTATGCCTGCTATAATCAAAATTCAAGTGATGAAAATTACTTAATTTTTTATTACTCTTAATTAAGTTTTTTAACTACAATATTTGTGAAAAATAAAAAACACCGGCTTTTTCCTGCCGGTGTTTTCCACTTTATATATGAACTACTTTCCTGCATTTCCTGCTTTCTCCGGGATCTCATGATGGTGTCTGCATCTTGCTTCATATGATTCTGACGCCCCGACCAAAATGATAGGATCATCATAAGAAGCAGGCTTACCATTAATAAGGCGCTGAGTGCGGCTTGCGGGTGATCCGCAGACAGAACAGACGGCTTGAAGCTTTGTAACTGTTTCAGCCATTGCCATCAAATCAGGCACCACGCCGAACGGTTCTCCCCTGAAATCCATATCAAGACCCGCCGCAATGACACGATATCCTTTATCGGCGAGCGACGACAAGACTTCAATGATCATCCGGTCGAAAAATTGCACCTCATCAACCGCAATCACATCTGTCGTTTCACTGATGTGGTTCCATATTTCAGCAGGAGCGGCAATAACATGGCTTGTCATCGACGTTCCGTTGTGAGAGACAACGGCTTCCTCACTGTAACGGTTATCTATAGCGGGCTTAAATACTCTGACTTCCTGTTTGGCATAAGTCGCTCTCTTCACTCTTCGGATCAGCTCTTCCGATTTCCCAGAGAACATACTGCCGCAAATCAGCTCCAGCCACCCGCTTTGCTTCATTATGTACATAGGCTTCTGCTCCCCTTTCATCACCAGCGTCTATTTTAGACAACATAAAAACAGGCAAGAATTGCTTCTTGCCTGTTGATAAAATCTATTATTACTTAAGACCGTATTTTTTGTTAAAGCGATCAACACGACCATCAGCAGAAGCGAATTTTTGGCGGCCAGTGTAGAATGGGTGGCATTCAGAGCAAATCTCAACGCGTACCTCTTCTTTTACTGAGCCTGTTTCAAATTCATTTCCGCAAGCACATTTAACTGTTGCTTTTTTGAAATTAGGATGAATTCCTGTTTTCAATGTGTCCATCTCCTTCCGCCCTGAATCCCGTGTGGAAACAGAGTTATTATTTCGGAGCATTTGTCCGAAACGCACATGAGAGAATTATATCAGTGAATGACTTTTTTTGCAAATGATTTTTTGTTTTCTCAGCGTCTTGCAGATGATAGATTCGCCTGTTTCCATTCCTGATTCAAAATATCAAAAAACTCTTGATTTGTTTTTGTTTTTCTCATTTTTCTCATGAATTTCTCTGCGAAATCAGGAGAATCAGACATTGTTTTTCGAATCGACCACAAACGGTCAAGATGCTCTTTAGGCACAAGAAGCTCTTCCTTACGTGTTCCGGAACGGCGGATATCAATTGCAGGGAAGATCCGTCTTTCCGCGAGTGAACGGTCAAGGTGAAGCTCCATGTTTCCTGTTCCCTTGAACTCTTCGTAAATGACATCGTCCATACGGGAGCCTGTGTCAACAAGAGCCGTCGCCAGGATGGTTAAGCTTCCGCCCTCTTCGATATTTCTCGCAGCTCCGAAGAAACGCTTCGGACGGTGGAACGCCGCAGGGTCAATCCCTCCGGAAAGCGTTCTTCCGCTTGGCGGGATCACTAAGTTGTAGGCGCGGGCAAGCCGTGTGATGCTGTCCATAAGGATGACAACGTCTTTTTTGTGCTCAACGAGGCGCATGGCGCGCTCAAGCACAAGCTCAGCCACCTTAATATGATTTTCCGGAACTTCATCAAACGTTGAGCTGACGACATCGCCTGCCACTGAACGTTCAATATCCGTTACTTCCTCCGGTCTTTCGTCAATTAACAGCACGATCAGCTCTGCTTCCGGCTGATTCGCTGTGATGCTGTTGGCGATTTCTTTTAACAGCATCGTTTTACCGGCTTTTGGCGGCGCTACAATTAATCCGCGCTGTCCAAAACCTACAGGCGCCATCATATCCATAATTCTCGTAGATAAATAATTCGGTTTTGTTTCAAGGACCATATGACGGTCAGGATAAAGCGGCGTAAGAGCAGGGAAATGAACGCGTTCTTTCGCGGATTCCGGATCATCTCCATTTACTGCTTCAACGTGCAAAAGTCCATAATACCGTTCATTTTCTTTCGGAGGACGAACCTTGCCCGATACTTTGTCTCCGTTTCTCAAATCAAAACGGCGGATTTGAGAGGCAGAAATATAAATATCTTCCGAGCTTGGAGAGTAATTAATCGGTCTCAGGAAGCCAAAGCCCTCGGATTGGATAATCTCAAGCACACCTTCCATGAACAGAAGATCTTCCTGCTCGGCATTGGCTTTCAGAATGGCAAAGATCAATTCTTTTTTTGTCAGTTTGCTGTAGTAGGAGATTTTATAATGTCTTGCAAGTTCATAAAGTTCTTTTAACTTCATGTTTTCCAAAGAGGAAATAGATACGTCTTTCATAAAAACACCACGCTTTTCATAGTCAATGTATTGCTTGATTGCCGTACATGTTCGTTTGGCTGCTTGTTGCATCATCCGCCAAAGCACTTTCTTTTTTTAACGTAAAGGAACTTCTATCGGTAACACTTCCACCCATTATCGGCGCTTTTTTAAAAGGATTATCTTTATGAGTTTTGAAGGAAGCGAGGACAAAAACATGAGAAGATCAATATTTATATCGTCTGTATGCGGTAGAAATTAAAACTTTCCTAGTGCTTAAAAGAAGTTAATACGCAGAAAAATCGCAGCACTCTTTATTTTTACCTCATTTCAAAGGATTATTCAACTTAAATAACACTTTGACATATAAATGATAGGGTTGACTCTTTTTTGCAAAAGAAAAGCGGGATCATCTACCCGCTTTTTCTCTCTCTTATGGACGGATGACCAAATTTGGTTTTTTCTTAAGGCTGTGTCTTCCGTCAACAAATCGGACTGTGCCGGATTTTGCTCTTATAACCAAGCTTTCTGTCGTACCGACAGAGCCTTTGAATTGAACGCCTTTCAACAGCTCGCCGTCCGTGACGCCCGTAGCCGCGAAAATGGCATCGTCGCCTTTTACAAGGTCTTCCATGCGGAGGACTTTGTTTACATCTAGGCCCATTGCTTCACAGCGCGTTCTTTCTTCATCGCTTTGCGGAAGCAGCTTGCCTATGATCTCTCCACCAAGAGCTTTCAGAGCGACAGCGGAAAGCACACCTTCTGGGGCGCCGCCTGATCCAAACAAGATATCAACGCCTGTATGGTCAAAGGCAGTGTTGATGGCGCCGGCGACATCTCCGTCGTTGATGAGCTTGATTCTGGCACCGGCCTCACGAAGCTCAGAAATGATTTTTTCGTGTCTTTCACGGTTTAAGATGGTAGCAACGACATCCTCAATATCTTTGTTCTTTGCTTTCGCCACCGCTTTTAAGTTATCAATGACAGGTGCTTCGATATCAATGCAGCCTACCGCTTCAGGACCGACTGCAATCTTTTCCATATACATATCAGGAGCGTTCAGCAGGGTTCCGTGATCAGCAACCGCAATAACCGTCAGCGCGTTCCAGCCGCCGCTCGCTAAGATGTTCGTGCCTTCAAGAGGATCAACTGCCACATCGACGCGCGGGCCGTAGCCGTTGCCGAGCTTCTCGCCGATATAAAGCATTGGCGCCTCGTCCATCTCGCCTTCACCGATTACCACGGTACCTTTCATAGGAACCGTATCAAATACATCTCTCATTGCGCTTGTCGCAGCGTCATCCGCCTCGTCTTTTTTCCCCCGGCCCATCCATCTTGCAGATGCCAATGCGGCCGCTTCTGTTACACGTACCAATTCCATTGATAAACTTCTTTCCATCTCAGCACGATCCCCTCTCACAATTACACATTCTAAGAATTTTGCAACTGTTCTATCTCTTCGTCTGTCAGCCTTTCCCGCCAGATTGTGGCTCCAAGACCTTCCAGTTTCTTTTCCAGATCGCTGTAGCCTCTGTCCAAATGCTCTAAACCGGTAATTTCCGTCACGCCGTCGGCCATCAGCCCGGCGACGACAAGACAGGCGCCCGCCCTCAAATCACTGGCCTTGACTTTGGCGCCTTGCAGCTCGACAGGACCGGTAATAATGGCGGATCTTCCTTCCACCTTCATATTGGCTCCCATTCGTCTCAGCTCGTCAATATGCTTGAACCTTGCCGAGTAAATGGTGTCCGTCACGACACTTGTCCCTCTCGCCTTTGTCAAAAGCGATGTCATCGGCTGCTGCAGGTCTGTCGGAAATCCCGGGTATACAAGTGTTTTCACATCTACAGGCTTTAATTCTTTCTGGCCGCCGACAATCAATATTTGGTCGTCGCTTGTTTCAATATGAAAACCCATTTCTCTCAGCTTTGCCGTTAAGGATTCAAGATGAGTCGGAATCACATTGTCGATAATGACTTCCTTGCCCATTGACGCACCGGCGATCATAAATGTTCCGGCTTCTATTCTGTCTGGGATAATCGTATGTTTGCAGCCATGAAGCTCTTTTACGCCGTCTATCCGTATGACATTGGTTCCGGCGCCTTTAATTTTTGCGCCCATGCTGGTCAGGAGTGTGGCGACATCTATAATCTCAGGCTCCTTCGCCGCGTTTTCTATCAATGTTTTTCCTTCAGCGAGAACGGCGGCAAGCATAATATTAATGGTAGCCCCCACACTGACGACATCCAGGTAGATCCGGGCGCCTCTCAGCTTTTCAGCACGCAGATAAATCGCGCCCTGTTCATTTGTCACTTCGGCTCCAAGCGCTTCAAAGCCTTTTATATGCTGGTCAATCGGCCTCGGACCTAGATGGCAGCCTCCCGGCAGACCAATCACCGCTTGTTTGAAGCGTCCGAGCATCGCACCCATTAAATAATAAGAGGCGCGCAGTTTTTTCACTTTTCCATTAGGGAGCGGCATGCTGATCATCGAAGTGGGGTCAACAACCATTTCTCCATTTTCAAAATGGACGCTGCCGCCGATTTCTTTTAACAGATCACGCAGCGTTTCAATATCTGAAATCTCCGGAAGCCCTTCTATGGTCACTTCGGAATTTGCCAAGATGGTTGCAGGTATCAAAGCGACAGCGCTGTTTTTTGCGCCGCTTATATGTACTGTTCCATTTAACGAGTCGCCGCCGGCAATATTCAACTTTTCCATGATAGTCTCCTTCCTTAAGAAGATAGCTGCGGAGCGTAAATAAAATGGCATTTTATTCTGTCTCTGCAAATAAAAGCCCATGTCCAAAATCTAGCCAATTCGAAGAGAAAGAATACAACACAATGTGAATTATCGGGAAGAAAATAGCGAAGCTTTGCGGGGCATTGGTTTCACATGTTGTACAGAGACCCGGCCGTGTTTTAGAAATCCGGCAAAACGCAGCACGTACACCCTTCAATCCCGGCGATGCGCAAGAGCAAGAATCGCACCTTAGCGCCCAAAGGTCCGCTGTATGAGCTTATAAAAACGAAGGCTGCGGCAAACAGACAATAGCCGGCCGTTTGCCGCAATCTTCATTACTTATTCCAATCAGCCAAGAATTGTTCGATACCTTTGTCTGTCAATGGGTGCTTTGTCAGCTGATGAATGACTTTAAGCGGCATTGTGCCGATATGAGCCCCTCTTAACGCAGCCTCAGTTACGTGCTGGGCATGGCGGATGGATGCCGCAATGATCTGCGTATCTAATCCGTGCACGTCAAAGATTTGTTTGATTTCAGAGATCAGTTCAAGGCCATTGTGGCCGATATCGTCAAGACGGCCTAAGAAAGGAGAGACATAGGTTGCGCCGGCTCTTGCCGCAAGAAGCGCCTGATTCGCACTGAAAATCAGCGTGACGTTCGTTTTTATGTTCAGATCACTCAATGCTTTGACCGCTTTTAAACCGTCAGAAGTCATTGGGATTTTCACTGTGATATTAGGGGCGATCTTCGCCAATTCTTTTCCTTCTTCAATCATCTCTTCAGCGTTGAGGGAAATAACCTCTGCGCTTACTGAGCCCGGCACCACTTCAGTGATTTCGCGCAGGCGGTCGTGGAATGATACGTTCGCTTCCTTCGCTACTAAACTAGGATTTGTCGTAACACCCGCAAGAACTCCTAATTCATACGCTTCTTTAATTTCATCAATATTTGCTGTATCAATAAAAAACAACATTTTGAAGAACCTCCCTGGTTAAGAAATTTCTGAACTGTGGAACATGTTTGCGCTTTCTAACGATAGACATAAAACCGCCTGTCAAAGCTGTCAGGCGGTTATGAATTGAATTAAGCTTGGTTTGAAGAACCAAATTCACGCATTTTACCGATAACCGTTGCTTTAATCGCTTCGCGAGCAGGTCCGAGGTATTTACGCGGATCGTATTCGTTTGGCTTTTCTGCTAGTGTTTCGCGAACAGCTTTTGCAGAAGCAATTTGGTTTTCAGTGTTTACGTTGATTTTGGCTGTGCCAAGTGAAATTGATTTTTTGATGTCGTCAGTCGGAATTCCAGTACCGCCGTGAAGAACTAGCGGAAGACCAGTTGATTTACCGATCGCTTCCATTTCTTCGAAACCAAGGTTTGGTTCACCTTTGTAAGGGCCGTGAACAGAACCCAATGCAGGTGCAAGGCAGTCGATGCCAGTGCGTTCAACAAGCTCTTGGCACTCTTTAGGGTCAGCGTAGATTACGCCTTCTGCGATAACGTCATCTTCTTGTCCGCCGACTGTTCCAAGCTCAGCTTCAACAGATACGCCGTGGAAATGAGCAAGCTCAACCACTTTTGAAGTTGTTTCTACGTTCTCTTCAAACGGGTGATGAGAAGCGTCGATCATAACAGATGTGAAACCTGCATGAATCGCTTTTGCACAAGATTCAAAGCTTGAACCGTGGTCTAAGTGAATCGCAACAGGAACTGTCACATTATATTCTTCGATAAGTGCTTTCACCATAGCTACGACTGTTTTGAAGCCGCCCATGTAGCGTCCCGCACCTTCTGATACACCAAGAATAACTGGAGATTTTTCCTCTTGAGCAGCTTGTAAAATTGCTTGAGTAAACTCCAGGTTGTTTAAATTAAATTGTCCAACAGCATATCCTTTTTCTTTAGCTGTATTCAACATTTCCGTCATTGAAACTAAAGGCATGTCGAAAGTCCTCCTTATGTAGCCTGATTTGCTTCTAGCGAAAAAAGCTTTCCACCCTAGCATGACCATAAATTCTCGTCATATGTAAATTCTCAGATCGCTTTTTCTCCATCTCTAGGATACCAACTTTTCGACAAATCGGCAACATAATGGCATGATTCAATTTGTTTCTTATTTTTGTCAGTTTGATTTCAGCGGCAAATATTTTTTCACCGCGTCCCGGATTTCGTCAATATCAAAAGGCTTAGCGAAATGTGTAAGCGCACCCAAGTCTTTTGATTCCTGAATCATATCCAGCTCGCCGTATGCGGTCATGATGATCACACGGATGCTTTCGTCGATAACCTTCATTCGTTTCAGAATCTCGATTCCGTCCATACCCGGTATCTTCATATCGAGGAGAACAAGATCAGGGCGCTCCTTTGTCACGATGTCGAGCGCCTGAAGGCCGTTCGCAGCCTGAAACGTCTGATAGCCTTCTTTATTGAATACTTCATTAAGCAAAATACGAATTCCGTATTGATCATCAACGATTAAAATTTTCTCATTCATCATTTTACACCCCAATGTTATGATTTTCGTCAAAAGTAAGCAGTAGTTAATGTATTCTGTTTGATTTTCTCATTTCCTTTAATTATAATAGTCTACTTTCCGACATTTTCTGAGCAATTTCTCTTTTGTTATATACTATATTGTACGTTATAAAGGAGGCTTCACCTATGTTGAAAATATTCACAACGCAATTGACAGGCATTTTTTCACGCATTCAGGATAAGGAGTCAGAAGCAATTGAAGATGGGGCCCGGTTGCTTGCGCAGGCCGTGGTCAGCGGACATTCCATTTATTTATATGGAGCGAATGAATTGCAGGGCATTCTCCACGAAGCATCTGCCGGCAGAGAACCGTTTCCTTCAGTAAAAGTCTTTCCTGACAGCATTGAACATATAACTGAAAGCGACAGGGTGCTCATGTTTTGTTCGAGTCCGGGAACAGAGGAAGAACAGGCGCTTGCGAAAGAGCTGTATGAAAAAGGCGCCGGCGTTGTATGTGTGTCACCCGTTGTGAAGGATCAAAACGGAATTGAACAATATTGCGATGTTCATATTGATACAAAATTAAAAATGCCCCTCGTACCTGATGAGGATGGCACAAGGTTCGGATTTCCTTCTTTGATGGTAGGTCTGTACGTGTACCACGCGCTGTCTTTTACATTAAAGGAGATTCTTCAAGAGTATGCTTAGCCTATTGTACAGGCCGAATGACAGAAATACCAAATAAAAAAGACTTGCACGTTTTGACAAACGGCAAGTCTTTTTTTATTATTTCTGGTCTAAAGCTTCCACAGAGGCTCCGATAAAGTCTTTGAATAAAGATTGAGGTTTTGTCGGTCTTGATTTAAATTCAGGATGGAACTGGGATGCCACGAACCATGGGTGATCCTTCAGTTCGATGATTTCCACAAGACGTCCGTCCGGGCTTGTGCCTGAGAATACAAAACCGTTTGCTTCCATCTGCTGTCTGAATTCGTTGTTGAACTCGTAGCGGTGGCGATGGCGTTCATAAACCACTTCATCTTGATATGCTTCAAAGGCTTTTGTTCCTTCTATTAGCTTACAAGGGTAAAGGCCTAGGCGGAGCGTTCCTCCAAGGTCTTCCACATCCTTCTGTTCAGGCAGAAGGTCAATGATCGGATATGGCGTTGAAGGATCAATTTCAGCTGAATGAGCACCTTCAAGTCCTAACACGTTTCTCGCATATTCGATGGATGCGACTTGCATACCCAAGCAAATACCGAAGAAAGGAACTTTGTTTTCACGCGCGTATTTTGTCGCAATGATTTTTCCTTCCACGCCGCGATCGCCGAATCCGCCTGGAACGATGATGCCGTCTGTGCCGCTTGTCAGCTCATGGATATTGCTTTCTGTCACTTCTTCGGCATTGATCCATTTCACTTTCACATCAGCGTCAAACGCGTAACCCGCGTGGCGAAGTGACTCAACAACAGAAATATAAGCATCTTGAAGCTCTACATATTTACCCACGAGACCGATTGTCACGGTTTTAGACAAATTGCTTACTCTGTTGACAAGCTCTTTCCACTCTGACATTTCTGCATCCTTACATTCTAAGTTCATATGGTTGCAGACAAGCTTATCAAGTCCTTGTTTTTGCAGCTCAAGGGGAATGGAGTACAGGTTGTCCGCATCTTCACATTCAATAACCGCTTTCGTGTCGATGTCACAGAAAAGAGCGATCTTGTCTTTCATATCTTGTGAGATCGGCATTTCAGTGCGGACCACAATGATATTAGGCTGAATGCCTAAGCTTCTTAATTCTTTCACACTGTGCTGGGTCGGCTTTGTTTTCAATTCTCCCGCAGCTTTAATATAAGGCACGAGTGTACAGTGAATGTACATTACGTTTTCTCGTCCGATGTCACTTTTCATTTGGCGGATCGCTTCAAGGAACGGCAGGGATTCAATATCTCCTACTGTACCTCCGATTTCTGTAATGACAACATCCGCTTTTGTTTCTTTTCCTGCGCGGTAAACACGGTCTTTCAGTTCATTAGTGATATGGGGAATAACTTGAACCGTTCCGCCCAGATAGTCTCCTCTGCGCTCTTTTTTCAGAACCGTGGAGTAGATTTTACCTGTTGTTACGTTGCTGAATTTGTTTAAGTTAATGTCGATAAAACGCTCATAGTGGCCTAAGTCTAAGTCTGTCTCAGCTCCGTCATCTGTAACGAAAACCTCACCATGCTGGTATGGGCTCATTGTTCCCGGGTCGACGTTGATATACGGGTCAAATTTTTGGATTGTCACATTCAGTCCTCTGTTTTTCAGCAAACGTCCCAATGATGCGGCAACAATACCCTTTCCAAGCGAGGATACAACTCCCCCGGTTACAAAAATATATTTAGTCATTTTCGATTGCTCCTCTCTTCGGTCTAAGCTACATTCTTTAAAATGTACCGTTTTATAAAAAATCATTTAGTTTTTTTTCTTCTATTTCTAAATGATTATGCAAAGAAAATACCGTTATATCGGGGTGAAAATAAGAAAGCTCCCTTTCAATTTCTTGAAAGGGAGCGTAGCATTCGTATGAATTCCTCTTCTTTTTGAAGAGCCCAAAATACATACTACATAGTTCGACTATGAAAGTCAAGATGGTTTTATTTCGGAAAAAAGAATCCGCCTTCTACTCTTTTTTCTCCTCATCTTCATCTAAGTCTTCTTCTTCATCTTCTTCATCGTCAATCAGATCTTCATCGATGTCTAAGTCTTCTTCTTCGTCATCGTCTTCATCAATATCATCAAATTCGTCAGCCTCAAGATCCAGCTCTTCCTCAACTTCATTCAAATCGATATCATCTTCATCGACCACTTCAAATTCATCAAGGTCAAGATCTTCTTCGACAGCCTTCTTCGCTTTTTTCTTTTTCGCCTTAACGGTCGGCTGCGTTTCTTCATCCAGCTGATCATAAGGATACCAGCTGCGAAGGCCCCAAGTCTGGTCAGACAAAGCCAAGAATCGGCCGTCTATATTTAAGTCTGTATAAAACTGTGCGATCCGGTCTCCCAAATCTTCTTTTTTCACACCGAGCAATGAAGCAATTTCATTTAAAAGCTCCTGAAAAGGAACTGGTTTTTTACTGTCTGAAAACATTTCATGAGCGATTTCAACTAAAGCCATTTCCTTTAGCTGTTCCTGTGAATATTGTTTGATACCCAAGGTCAGACACTCCCTTTCTATTACTTATATGTATCTGTTTTTATCCTATAATAAAAGCGATTTTGTATTGTTCTTAAGACAAACCATACCTCTCATTATAAACAAAATAAAACAGATTATGCTACCCTAAACAGTGTTAATTTAAGATTTTTTAGCGGAGTGCCGCCTTTGGGCTGAATTGGAATGATAGAAACGTGCTTTAATTCGCGAGCATCCTTGAAATCACCAGCCTTTGAATTTCTTGGGTTCCTTCATAGATTTGAGTGATTTTCGCGTCTCGCATGTAGCGTTCAACCGGGTAATCCTTTGTATAGCCGTAGCCTCCGAAGATTTGAACGGCTTCCGTTGTAACCTTCATCGCCGTATCCCCCGCTAACAGTTTAGACATCGCGGAAGCTTTTCCATACGGAAGCCCCGAGGATTCCAGCCACGCAGCCTGATAAGTCAAAAGCCTCGAGGCTTCTATCATTGTCGCCATGTCGGCAAGCTTAAAGGCGATGGCCTGCTGCTCTGCAACAGGCTTACCGAACTGTTTTCTTTCCTTTGCATACTGAAGCGCCGCATCTAAAGCGCCTTGAGCGATACCGACGGCCTGCGCCGCAATGCCGTTCCGTCCGCCGTCAAGCGTGCTCATCGCGATCTTGAACCCTTCCCCTTCCTCGCCGAGACGGTTTTTTGCGGGCACGAGGCAGTCTTCAAAGATAATTTCTGTTGTCGGTGAGGAACGGATGCCGAGTTTTTTTTCTTTTTTGCCTATGGAAAAGCCCTCGAATCCTTTCTCAACGATAAAAGCAGTTACACTTTTTTTCCTTTGTTCAGGGTCAGTGACGGCAAAGACAATGTAAATATCAGCCGCCCCGCCGTTCGTTATAAAGATTTTCGAACCGTTTAATAAATAGTCATCTCCGATTCTTTCGGCGACGGTTTTCATTCCGCCGGCATCTGATCCCGATCCCGCTTCCGTTAAGCCGTAAGCGCCGATCTTCTCTCCGAGGGCAAGCGGTGTAAGATACGTCTGTTTTTGTTCCTCCGTCCCATAAGCATAAAGCGGCCAGCCGCAAAGAGAGGTATGAGCGGAGAGCGTCACCCCCGTTGAAGCGCAAACTTTAGAAAGCTCCTCCACCGCAATGACATAGGCAAGATAGTCGCTTCCGATCCCTCCGTATTGTTCAGGCCAAGGTATGCCCGTCAGCCCCAGATCGGCCATCTCTTGAAACAGCCCTCTGTCGAAGCGTTCTTGTTCGTCACGCTCTGCTGCTGACGGGGCTACTTCATTCTTCGCAAAGTCGCGGACCAACTTTCTAATCATTTCATGTTCATCTGATAAATTGAAATTCATAGCTTCTCCTCCGCATTCACTGGTTCACCTTGATGACTGCCAAAGACAGATTGAGCCAGAAGTTCAGCGACATCGTATGTTCCGACGCGGTCTTCTGCTTCTTTTGCTTTTGTGCCGTCGCCAAGCATCGTGAGGCAATACGGACAGCCTGAACTGATGATTGACGGGTTAACGGATAGCGCCTGTTCTGTCCTGGCGACATTGATTCTGTTGCCCGTTTCTTCCTCCATCCACATTAATCCCCCTCCGGCTCCGCAGCACATTCCGTTTTCCCGGCTGCGCTCCATTTCTGTCAGCCGGACGCCCGGGATTGCTTTTAAAATGGTTCTCGGCGGTTCATACACTTCATTGTACCTGCCCAAATAGCATGAGTCATGGAAGGTGATGGTTTCATTTACGGGATGCTTCGGTTTGAGTTTTCCGTTTTTCACCAATTCGGCCAGCACTTCGGTATGATGAAAGACCTCGCCTTGAAAGCCGAAATCAGGATATTCATTTTTAAATAAATTGTATGCGTGCGGGTCAATGGTCACGATTTTTTTCACATCATTTTTTTCAAATTCAGAAATATTTTTTTCGGCCAGCTCTTGAAATAAAAACTCATTTCCGAGGCGGCGCGGCGTATCTCCTGAATTTTTTTCTTTATTGCCGAGAATGGCAAACGAAACGCCGGCATCATTCATCAGCTTGGCGAAGGTAACGGCGATTTTTTGGCTCCGGTTGTCATATGAACCCATGGAACCGACCCAGAATAAATACTCGAATTCTCTATCTGCTTTTTTCATTTCTTTCACAGTAGGTATTTCTACGTCTGAAGCTGCGTCCCGCCAGTTTTCGCGTTCTTTGCGGTTCAAGCCCCACGGATTTCCTTGCCTTTCGATGCTTGTCATCGCCCGCTGCGCGTCACTGTCCATCTTTCCTTCAGTAAGAACCAAATAACGGCGGAGGTCGATAATTTTATCCACATGCTCGTTCATGACAGGGCACTGGTCCTCACAATTTCGGCATGTGGTGCAGGCCCAAATTTCTTCCTCTGTAATGACGTCTCCGATTAAGTCCGGACTGTATTCAGCGGCGGCAGCGGCTTCCTTTGATCCGCTTGCGGCAGAAGCGGCCGCAAGCTGGTTGCCTTTCGTGTGCTGAAACGCAAGCGCAGGCACCCACGGCGATCTCGATGTGACGGCAGCGCCTTTTTCAGTCAGATGGTCTCTCAGACGTAAGATTAAATCCATCGGCGACAGCATCTTTCCGGTGCCGGAAGCCGGGCACATATTGGTGCAGCGGCCGCATTCCACGCACGCATATAAGTCAATGAGCTGGGACTGACGGAAATCCTCAATGTTTCCCACGCCGAAACTTTCTTTTGTTTCATCAGTGAAATCAATCTTCTCAAGCTTGCCCGGCGCTGTCAGTCTGCTGAAAAAGACATTCGCGGGTCCGGCGATTAAATGTGCATGCTTAGATTGCGGCACATATACTAAAAAGCTCAGCAAAATCAACAGATGCGCCCACCAAGCAACATAGAACACCGCGGCGGCTCCGGTCTCTCCTATTCCTCCAAGCAGAGATGCAATGGCCGATGCGATCGGTTCGCTCCAAGAAAGGCTGTGATGGTGCCAGATGAGATTCATTCCGTTTCCAAGTAAAACAGTCAGCATCAGCCCGCCAATGAAGATGAGGACAAGCCCTGATTTAAACCCGCGTTTGAGTCTGACAAGCTTCTCAATGTAGCGCCTGTGAAACGCCCAGAAAACCGCAATTAAGATAAGAAAGGTGACGATTTCCTGAAAGAAAGTAAATGCAGGATATACCGGCCCAAGCGGCAATCGCCTGTCCGGAAGCAGTCCTTTTATAATAAAATCAATTGCTCCGAACTGGACGAGAATGAATCCATAGAAAAATAAAACGTGGATGATCCCGCTCTTTTTATCCTTGAGCAATTTTTTCTGGCCGAACACATTCACCCAAATACGTTCAAGCCGTTCTTTCAGCCGTTTGTCAAATTGCTCCCTTTGGCCAAGACTGATATAAGCCAGCCTTGTTTTGATCAAATAAAAAAACAGATAGACAGCGTAAGCGGTTACAAACAAAAATGCCAGTGTATTCACGATGAGAAAGCCGCTCATTCCGATTCCCCCTTTGTTCTCCTTCAGACTCTGATCCCCATTCCAAATCTGTAGGTTATCTTTATCATAAATAATGAATGAGTGTTCAGTCAATAATTAAATTTCCTTTCTCTGGGCACACTACAGTTACTTCAGGAAAGGAGTGTCTTGATGAAGGTCTTTTTTGCAATTCTTATTATTCTAATCCTCCTGTTCGCCTTGTTGCTGCTTGATATATTTTTCGGACGGGCGGCTTACAGAAAAAAAGCATATGAACCTGTTTTTTCAACGAAAAAAAGTGATATCGAACTGATCGATAACGGAAATGTTCTTTTCCAGCGTCTTATGGATGACATCCGCCAAGCCTCATCTTCTATTCATGTGTTGTTTTTTATCATGAAAAACGACGAGGTCAGCCATGACATGTATGCTTTGCTTAAGGAAAAAGCCGAAACCGGAATGCCTGTATATTTGCTGCTGGACTGGGCCGTCGGACGCACGATAAAAAAAGACACTCTGCAAACGATGAAAAGCGCCGGTGTCCGGGTTTATTTACTTAACCGGCCCGCCTTCCCTTATTTTTTCTTTCGTATGCAAAAGCGAAATCATAGAAAAATCACTGTGATTGACGGGAAAATCGGCTATGTCGGCGGATTTAATATCGCGGGTGAATATCTTGGCAAAAAAGCGAAATTCGGAAATTGGGAAGACTATCACCTGCGAATGACTGGAGAGGGCGTAGCCGACCTTCAAACGGTTTTTTTAAAGGATCTCAAGCGGAATGGCGGCAATACTGAAACAGCCTCAGATGTTTTCCCTGAGCTTCCGCAAGGGAATATCTCTCATACCATCTATGCGAGTGATGGTTTTTCTCTTGAGGAAAGCTATTTATCACACATCCGGCTTGCCAAGCAGAGCATTATCATCTGCACGCCTTATTATATTCCGAGCAAGCGGCTTCAGCAGGCGTTGTTAGAAGCAAGAAAAAACGGCGTATCGGTTACGCTTATTGTCCCTATGAAATCGGATCACCCGCTGGTCAGAGAGGCCGGCTTCACTTACTATGCTGAGCTGCTGGATGCAGGCTGCATGATTTATCGTTTTTATCAAGGATTTTATCATGTGAAAGCAATGGTCATAGATGACATCATCAGCATTATCGGCACGGCTAATTTTGATAAGCGCAGCTTTTTTTTGAATGAAGAGATGAATGTTGTCATTGAGGATGAGGCATTTACGAAAACAGTGATGGAAACCATTGAGCTGGATATCAAAAAATCTGATCCGCTGACGAAAGAACATTATAAAAAGCGTTCAATTCGGCAGAGACCGGCAGAATGGCTCGGCAAAGCGCTATCTTACTTTTTGTAAAGGAGAGATCCTATGATTTTCAGATTTGGGTACGTATCAAATGCGATGAGCCTGTGGGATGCGTCTCCGGCAAAAACGCTGACATTCACCCGTTATGCTGCGCTTTCGAAAACAGAAAGAAAGGAAGCGCTTCTTTATACAACAAAGGCCAATCTGAACAATACCCTGCGGACCATCTATTATACAATCGGCCATGACATCCCGTTATACCGTTTTTCAAGCTCAATCGTACCGCTGGCCACCCATCCCGACGTCATGTGGGATTTTGTCACTCCTTTTCAGAAAGAGTTTCGGGAGATCGGGGAGCTCGTGAAAAAACACAATCTCAGAACAAGCTTTCATCCCAACCAATTTACGCTGTTTACCAGCCCGAAAGAAACCATTACAAAAAACGCCGTGACCGATATGGCTTATCATTATCATATGCTCGAAGCGATGGATATTGCTGATCGCTCGGTTATTAATATTCACATCGGCGGAGCTTATGGAGATAAAGCCGGCGCGATTGACCGTTTTCATGAAAATATAAAACTGCTTCCGGAGGAAATAAAACAGCGGATGACGCTCGAAAACGATGATAAAACGTACACAACCGAAGAGACCTTGGCTGTCTGTGAGCAAGAAAGAGTTCCGTTCGTCTTTGATTATCATCACTTTTACGCAAATCCAACGGATGAAGCCGATCTGAATGAAGCGCTGCCCAGGATGATTAAAACGTGGAAAAGAATCGGGCTGCAGCCGAAGGTCCATCTCTCATCTCCCAAATCAGATAACGCCATTCGCAGCCACGCCGATTATGTCGATGCTAATTTTTTGCTGCCGTTGTTGGAGCGTTTCAGACAATGGGGAACAAACATTGATTTTATGATTGAGGCCAAGCAAAAAGACCGCGCGCTCCTCCGGCTTCTCGATGAATTAAGCGCAATTCGCGGAGTCAAGCGGATTGGGGGCGGAACATTGCAATGGAAATCGTGATAAAGCTTGGATATGCTCATGCAGGTTTAGCGCCTGCACATAAAGGGAACGTTCCCTGTAACAAGCGTCATCAATCGAACAGAACAATAGATGGAGGAAAAAAAACCATGAAAAACATAAAATCTCTCAAAATCGCCGCACAGGCTTTTACATTAAAAAATTTGATTCAGCTTTATCAGCTTTGCCATTCAGGAAGCCATGAACTATATATTTACTCTAAAAAAACCATGTGTAAAATTAGAGATTTGATTGAGCTGGAAACGTTTAGAATGGCTCATAAAGAAAATGAGTATTTAATTGTAATCGAAGGAAATAAAGCGGATCATATGATCGAAAAGTTCCAAGGCTTGATTGAGCCGGCAGAAAAACAAGTTCACTAATATTACATATATAAGAATAGATAAAAGCGCCAATCAACGCTTTTATCTATTCTTTTTTAATTCTCTTAGGTTGCTTCATAATGAAGCTGCGCCGCTTGTCCGAAACGCCGCATATCCGTTAAACGAAGCTTTGTCTCAGTCTGATGCTCATGGAACAGCGGAATGCCGCTTCCCAGCATGACCGGAATCATAGTCATGATAAACTCGTCTATTGCCCCTTCTTTTATCAGCGTATGAGCCAGCTCCGCCCCGCCTGCGATCCAGATGTTGGAGCCTCTCTGTTTTTTTAACCGCTGAATGAAATCTTTCATATCTTCATGAATGAATATGACATGTTCATCTGAAAAACGGTCCGGCGTTTTCGTCAGAACATAACATGTTTTATCCTTGTATGGAAAATCAGCCGCGAGGACTTTTATATGTTCGTATGTGCTGCGCCCTAAAATGACAGTATCAATGGTTTGATAAAAATCTCCGTACCCATTGTCGCCCTCTCCTTCAAAGTCATCCAGCCAGTCAATGCTGCCATCCTCTCTTGCGATAAAACCGTCTATTGAAGCGGCAATGTAGAGAATCGTTTTTCGGTTCATCTTTTTCCCTCCTAAATGTGCAGATATAAAAAGCGTATCACATGATCTGTGATACGCCTTAACAAATTCTGCTAATGCACCATTTCCCCGAACTGCGCTTGATGCAGCCTGCTGTAAATGCCTCCTGACGCGATCAATTCACTGTGGCGGCCCTGCTCGGCGATTCCGTCCTTAGTGACGACAACGATCCGGTCGGCGTGTTTAATCGTCGCCAGCCTGTGGGCGATGATAAGCGTTGTCCGTCCTTTTGACAGCTCTTGCAGCGCCTTTTGGATGGCGGCTTCTGTTTCTGTATCAAGTGCGGATGTCGCTTCGTCAAGAATAAGAATAGATGGGTTTTTCAAAAACATTCTGGCAATCGACAAACGCTGCTTTTGGCCTCCCGACAGCTTAACGCCGCGCTCGCCGATAAGCGTGTCCAAGCCTTCTGGGTAGCTGTTCACAAGCTCTTCCAGATGGGCTTGTTTGACTGCCTTCCAAATCTCCTCTTCTGACGCCCCTAATCGGCCGTAGGCGATATTTTCCCTCAGTGTTCCGGCAAACAAGAAGACATCCTGCTGGACGATGCCGATCTGCCCGCGGAGAGACGGCACTTTTATCTCTTTAATATTGATCCCGTCTATCGTAATGTCTCCTTCAACAGTCTCATAAAAACGCGGGAGCAAACTGCACAGCGTTGATTTCCCGGCACCGGACGGACCTACGAACGCCACTGTTTCTCCTGCTTTGATCGACAGGCTGACATTTTTCAAAACATTGCTGTTTTCTTCATATCCAAATGATACATTTTGATATCTGATATCCCCTTTTAACGCAGACACCTCTTTTGCTTGAGGCGAATCCTGAATATCCGGCTCTGTCTCCATCAGCTCCATATAGCTTTTAAAGCCCGCAATTCCCCTCGGATACATTTCAATGATGGCGTTAATTTTGTCAATCGGCCGGAACAGCACATTCGTTAACAGAACAAATGCCACAAATTCCCCGTACGTTAATGATCCGCGAATGACAAACCACGTTCCGCACAGAAGGACAAACAGCGTGACAAACCGTGTCAGCATATAGCTGATTGAGCCGTTTTTCGCCATGATTTTGTATGAGGACAGCTTAGTCAGGCGGAAGCGCTGATTATTTACAGCGAAGCGCTCTTTTTCAAACTCTTCGTTGCCGAACGCTTGAACGAGCCGGATGCCGCCGATATTATTTTCCACCCGCGCACTGAAATCTCCGATGTCCTTGTTCAGCATTGTGAACGCTCTGGTCATCTTTTTGTTGAAATAAAGCGCAAGCCAAATGACGACCGGCATGATGATAAACGTTAATAAAGCGAGCTGCCAGTTAATAAACAGCATAACCCCGAACGCTCCGAGAATCGTCATAATGGCGATGAACAAATCTTCAGGTCCGTGATGCGCGACTTCTCCGATGTACATTAAATCGTTCGTCAGCTTGGACATTAATTTTCCCGTCTTGTTGTTGTCATAAAATTTAAAAGACAGCTTTTGAAGATGGTCAAAAAGTGATTTTCTCATATCTGTTTCGATATTGATGCCGAGCATATGCCCCCAGTAGGTGACGATATATTGGAGGCCTGAGCTGATTGCGTATACCGCAAACAACGCAATAGAGGTCGCGATGATCAGTCCCCAATCTCTTCCCGGAAGCAATGTATCAATGAAATAATTGACGATTAAAGGAAAACTCAGCTCCATTAAGCCGCCTGCAATCGCCGAGAAAAAGTCGAGAAAGAACAAGGTTTTATATGGTTTATAGTACGCAAAAAATTGACGCAGCACACAATTTTCCCCCAATGCACGAATAATCGTTGATAAGATTTCTCAATTATACTATACACTGGTTGTTTTGAAAGATAGATTTTCTTTTTCTTACAGGACACCTGAAAATAAGCGGGCAAACGATTCTTTTGTCCGATCGGCCATTCCTCTTTTATAAAAGCCGACAGGGCTGATTTTCTCACTTTCCAGCATATCCTCTTGGAAATGGGTTTCGAGCTCCCGGATCGCTTCGTCGTCCGTGAAAAAGACGTTCACTTCAAAATTGAGCTGAAAGCTGCGCATGTCCATGTTCGCGGTGCCGACTGATGCGAGATCTCCATCAATAATCAAGACTTTTTGATGCATAAAGCCTTTTTGGTACGAATACACTTCAATGCCCTCGAGAAGAAGCTCCGGAAAATATGATCTCGACGCGTATTGTGTTAAAAAGCTGTCATTGGTCTCCGGCACCATGACACGAACCTGCACGCCTTTTGTTGCGGCGGCCTTCAGAGCGGTGCGGATCGGTTCATTCGGAACAAAATAAGGCGTTGCAATCCACACTGATTTCGACGCAGATGAAATCATTTCATAATAGAGGTCGCTCATGCTTTCCTTCATGTCAGGACCTGTCGCGACAATTTGATAAATGCCGCCGCCCTCCGCAGGGACCGGCGTATTGTATGCTTTTTGATCGATCAACACTTCATTTGATATGTATTCCCAATCAAGCATAAAGATGGCGTGAAGCGTTTGCACAATTTCTCCTTCCAGCCGCAGGTGTGTATCTCTCCAAAATCCGATGCCCTGATCTCTGCTGATATATTCTTTTCCGACATTCAATCCGCCGACAAAACCGACCTTGCCGTCTATGACCACGATTTTCCTGTGATTTCTGAAGTTGAGTTTCTGGTTGAAAAATCCGTACTTCAACGGGGAAAACGGAACGATGTCTACACCCGCTTCTTTCAGTTTGAAGATGTCCTTCCCCGCCAATTTGATGCTTCCCGCCGCGTCGTATAAAAACCGCACCTCGACACCCTGGCGCGCTTTTTCGATCATAATATCCATCATGCCATGGCCAAGCATATCTGACTTAAACATGTAGTATTCAATATGTATATAAGACTCCGCTTCACGCATCGCTTTGAAAATCTCGGGAAAGGTTTTTTCCCCGTTTTTCAGCACTTTTATATTACTTTTCGTATTAATATTCATATGAGTGGCCCTGATCGAATAAGTAAAAAATCTTTCTTGATTGTCCTTAAGCCCCTTCACTTCAGGCGTTGCCTCCTTATCAAACAGCTTGCGGAGCTTTTCTCTGTTGTACATTCTCTTTGTTTTAAAAAGCTTGCCCTTCACATAGAGCTGTCCGGAAAACAGATAGAACATGTAGCCTGCGATCGGAAAAAAGACAAGGATATGTATCCATAACAGCGTATGCTGAGATGTTCGGTTTTCAAGAATTAAGGAATAAATACTGAAAAGAATGATGCTGACATAACATAGCAAACCTCCGTAAAACTCCAGCCTGGAAACCGGAAAAAACCATATGATGTACGCCCCAATGAGCATAATGTATAAAAAGAAAAATTCCAGTCTCCTTTTGAGCATCTGTATTCTCTCCAATCTGATCCGATTACCTCCGTATTTCCTCTTATTTCTAACTTTTAAACCTTTCTATGAAAAAAAGCCCCCTCGCTCTGGGCGAAAAGGCTTATGATGATGCTTCCTGCGACTGGCCCGGACTGATGTTTTTAAGCAAGGCCAGGAAATATTACTATTTTCATATATAAAAATAACAGTATTTTTTTCTGACGAACAAACACCTTGTCAGCAAATGTCTTACATTTTTATTTTTTTATATCATGTAATGTTAGAAAAACTACTTCAGAAACCAAATGCCTGTCATTCCGCTTCGGTGCATCCTTTCCTTATACCGAAACCCCCCCTTTATCTGACTAAGGGGGGGTTCTTTTACATATGCTGCATGTTTCGTTTTGAACGTTTGCGATACACAACATAGCTGCGGGTCAGATACTTGAGCGGCAGGCTGAACACATGAACCAATCTCGTAAATGGCCACATGATAAAAACAACGTATCCCATGATGATATGAAGCTTAAACCATTGGGGGACACTCTCCATCAGGGAAGCGTCAGCCCGGAACAAAAAGATTTGCCTGAACCACGGCCCGACTGTTGTCCGGTAATCAAATCCTTTAGAATCAATGTTTAAAAACGTCGCCGCTACACCTGAAAACATCACAAACAATAACAGGAACAGCGTGAGAATATCTGATGCAGAGCTTGTTTTCCGGATTCTTTTGTCGAACAGCCTTCTAAATGTCAAAATGATGAGTCCAGTCAATGCAGTGATCCCGGCCGGCAATCCTACCCCAATCGCCATTTTGTGATAAATATGTTCTGTGACGCCAATAGCATGGTAAAAGCCTTCAGGGATTAAAATTCCCATGATATGTCCGCCAATGACAAATAACATCCCCCAATGAAAGAGAGTGCTGCCTACCGCTAGCTTTTTCTTTTCTAACAGCTCGCTTGATTTGGCGGTCCAACCAAACTGGTCATGTTGATAACGATAAATATGTCCGCCTATAAATATCGTAAACACCATGTACGGCATGATGACCCACAGGATCTGCCCGCTCATGTTCGGACAGTCCCTTCACTGCTTTCATACACGCCGATGTCTTGCAGCGCGGTCAGCAGCACATCTAACAGTGAAGCATATATACTTTGGTTTTCATTTAGACGGGATGTGAGCTCCCGCAAATTAGACAGATATTTCTCAAACACGCTCCTCGCTGCCTCGATCTCCGCAATGGCTGCGAATTCCAGCATAAGCGGCAGATAATCGGGAAGTTCTTTCTCTGTCGGGAGGAAGCCGGATTGCTGATATGTGTTTTTCAAATGAAGCAATTCAATGCCGCGTTCCCTTTGTTCACCTGAATTAAAGTAGGTGACGTACATATTCGTTTTTTTTCCAAAATCGAACGTGTATACATAATGTTCAATCAGCGCTTCTTGTGAAAAGCCGGCCGATGTCTTTAAAAAGTGAAACAGCTTCTCCCGGATTTGCTGATTTTCGATCTCGCGGATAAGATCTTGCCATTCGGGATGTTCGGTTCTCCACTCTTCATCAGGATAAGAGAGAAAATAGGAAAGCGCTGAGAAAATAATTTGCCGGTCTGTGGTGTTCATCGTGTTACACCTCATTTTTCATAGGTTATAAACAAGAGCCTGGGCCGCCTGAAAATGACAAGCCGCAGCTGCCTTGCTCAGCGTATAAGTCTGCAACTTCTTCACGGTGGCTGCTTGGAATCACAAAGCGGTCATCATATTTGGCAATCGCAAGCAGCCGATACATGTCTTCGATTTGTTCTTCTGTTAGTCCGACACTGGAAATCAATGCCGGGTCGATCGGCTTTTTCGTTTGTACCGCTCTCATGTACTGGCGCATGACAGACATTTTCTTTAATGTTGTTCGAATATGATCCGTGTCGCCCGCCGTTAATAATTGAGCTAAGTATTCAATCGGAATTCTCATTTGATCGATGGCCGGAAAAATGTCTTCCGCTGTTTGATGGCTTCCTTTTCCTTCAAAGACATTCATGATTGGACTCAGAGGCGGAATGTACCAAACCATCGGCAATGTACGGTATTCCGGGTGAAGCGGCAGCGCTATTTTCCAGTCGATGATCATTTTATAGATTGGCGATTGCTGCGCAGCTTCAATCCATTCAGCCGGGATGCCCTGTTCCTTCGCTTGTTCGGCAACAGCAGGGTCATTCGGGTCAAGGAACACTTCCAGCTGAGATTGATAGAGATCCTTCTCACTTTCAGTCGATGCCGCTTCCTCCACCTTATCCGCGTCATAAAGCATAACGCCCAAATAACGGATTCTGCCCACACATGTCTCGGAACAAATGGTCGGCAGCCCCGCTTCTAATCGCGGAAAGCAGAGGGTGCATTTTTCGGCTTTATTCGTCTGCCAGTTAAAATAGACTTTTTTATAAGGACAGGAAGAGACACAGTATCTCCATGAACGGCATGCGTTTTGATCCACCAGCACGATACCGTCTTCCTCGCGTTTATACATGGCGCCTGACGGACAAGATGAGACACACGCCGGGTTGATGCAGTGTTCACAGATGCGCGGAAGATACATCATAAAAACTTCGTCGAATTCTGTTTTGATAGACTCCTCCATCTTTTGAACATTCGGATCTTCAAGTCCCGTAATATGTCCGCCCGCCAGATCATCCTCCCAGTTTGGCCCCCACTCGATATTCATAAAGTCTCCCGTCAATGCCGATTTAGGGCGCGCCACGGGCTGGTGTTTTTTCTGCGGGCTGTTCGTTAATGTTTCATAATCATAGTTCCAAGGTTCATAGTAATCATCAATTGTTGGCTGATTCGGGTTATAGAAAAGGCTGGCAAGACGGTTGGTTTTCGGTCCTGATTTCAGCTCAAGCTTTCCTTTTTTTAATGTCCAGCCGCCTTTATATTTGTCTTGGTCCTCCCACTGCTTCGGATAGCCGATTCCAGGTTTTGTTTCAACATTATTGAAGTACATATATTCCGCTCCGGAACGGTTTGTCCACGTGTTTTTGCAGGTCACGCTGCATGTGTGGCAGCCGATGCATTTATCTAAGTTCATGACCATTCCGATTTGCGCTTTAATCTTCAAGCCAATCGACCTCCTTCAGCTTGCGGATGACCACATTCAGATCACGCTGATTCCCAGTTGGGCCGTAGTAATTAAATCCGTAGCTAAGCTGAGCATAGCCGCCGATCATTTGTGTCGGTTTAACATGAATCCTTGTCGGGCTGTTATGGGTGCCGCCGCGGTTATTCGTCAGTTTTGTGCCGGGTACGTTGATGTGGCGGTCTTGTGCATGGTGCATAAACGCCATCCCTTTAGGAATACGGTGAGAAAGAACGGCTCTCGCTACGACAACGCCATTTCGGTTGAAGCATTCAATCCAATCGTTGTCTCGGATATCTGTGTCCTCTGCATCATCTTTATTCATCCACACTGTCGGCCCTCCGCGGAATAGCGTCAGCATCGGTAATGAGTCAAAGTACATGCTGTGGACGGACCATTTGTTATGCGGCGTTAAATAATTGAGAACGATTTCTTTGCCCTCTTGATCAGGCCGTTTACTCAGAAACGGACGATGCTGGAGGATCGGTTTAAATGTCGCCATCGTTTCCCCGAACTCCATCATCAGCTCATGATCGACATAGTAAGACTGTCTGCCCGTCAGCGTCCGCCAAGGGATTAATTTTTCTACATTTGTCGTAAACGGCGAGTACCTGCGTCCTCCTTTTTCTGAGCCTGTAAATGCCGGAGACGTGATGACCGTTTTTGGCTGAGCGGTGATCTGTTCGAACGTAAAGCATTCTTCTTCCCGCTCTTCAGCCAGGTCTTTTAACTTCAGGTTTGTGATGTCTTCAAGTGATTCCCATGCTTTCACCGCAACTTTTCCATTCGAAGTGGAAGAAAGGGTTAAAATGGCTTCTGCCGCCTGCTTCGCCTCACTTATATTCGGACATCCCTTGGCGACGCTGTCCGTTGCGATTTCTCCCAGTCTCTTTTTGAGTGATTCATATTCATCAGCTATCGACCAGCTCATCCCTTTTGTTCCGCTTGGTTTTAGGGCGGCGTTAGGGCCAAGTGCGGTCATTTTATGAAAGATTTGTTTATAGTCCCGTTCAACAACATGAATGTTCGGCATCGTTTTCCCCGGAACGGCTTCGCATTCGCCTTTGCTCCAGTCATTGATTTTTCCGAAAGGCTGCGCCATTTCCTGCATAGTGTCATGGAGGAGCGGCGTCGCGACAGCTTCTTTAACCGGCTCCATCTCTACTTCTTCAGCCAAGTCGGATATGGCTTTTGATAATGCTTTAAAAATATCCCAGTCTGACTTGGATTCCCAAGGCGCTGAGATGGCCGGAGCAAAAGGATGAATAAACGGATGCATATCCGTACTGCTGAGATCATGTTTTTCATACCAAGTCGCCGCCGGAAGCACGATATCGGAATACAATGCCGTTCCAGCCATTCGAAAATCGAGATTGATTAATAAGTCGAGCTTTCCTTCCGGTGCTTGATCATGCCATTTGATTTCTTCCGGACGGATGCTGTCGCTGTCGTCATTCATCAATCCGTTTGTCGTCCCCAAGAGATGCTTAAGAAAATATTCATGCCCTTTTCCCGAACTTGAGATCAGATTCGCTCTCCATACAAAAAGATTTCTCGGGAAATTGGCTTCATCGTCAGGATCTTCAATGGCAAATTTCAGTTTTTTCTCTTGGAGCTGACCGGCCACATATGCACCAACATCTTCAGGCGTTTTTGCACCCGCTTTTTCAGCTTCCTTGTGAAGATCAATTCCGTTTTTATTAAACGTCGGGTAAGACGGGAGCCACCCTAATCTTGCCGCCAGCACATTGTAGTCGGCGTGATGCTTGTAGCGGGAGGATGCTGCGATCGGAGAAGCCAAGTCACTGATCGGCTGATCCTCGTAGCGCCACTGGTCTGTCGCAAAGTAGAAGAATGATGTGCCGTTTTGCAGCTTTGGCGCCCCCTCCCAGTCCTTTGCATTGGCAATCGTCTGCCAGCCTTCAGCTGGCCGAAGCTTTTCCTGCCCCACATAGTGAGCCCATCCGCCCCCGTTTACACCTTGGGCGCCGACTAATAAAACAAGATTTAAAACCGCCCGGTAAATCGTGTCAGAGTTGAACCAATGGTTAATTCCCGCCCCTACGATAATCATTGACCGTCCATCTGTATCGATCGCATTTTGGGCAAATTCTCTGGCAATTTTAACAACCATCTCCCTTTTGATCCCTGTCACCTGTTCTTGCCAGGCGGGTGTAAACGGCTCAGCATCATCAAACGAGGCGGCTGATTTCTGCCCGATTCCCCGATTGACGCCATAGTTTGCCAGAATTAAATCAAAAACAGTTGTGACATATACGTCTTCATTATTCAGGTTTAGTTTCTTAATGGGAAGATCGCGCTCAAGCACTCTGTTTCCCTCATTTGAGAAATACGGGATTCGAACTGTGCCGATTTCGTCTTCTATTCCGAGCACTGACAGCCTCGGTTCAATTTGTTCCCCTGTATCTTCATCTGCCATGTGCAGATTCCATTTCTTTTGGCCGTCCCATCGTGATCCCATTGTTCCTTGCGGTATCGCAAATGTGCTTGTACGTTCATTCCACACAGCAGGCTTCCACTGATCATGCTCTGTTTGCCGTCCGATGTCCTTCGCATGGAGAAAACGTCCGGCTGTATAAGCGCCATCTTCTTTTGACAAGGTGACAAAGAACGGGAAATCTGTGTATTGCTTCGCATAATCGATGAATCGCTCTGTTTCTTGATTCACGTAAAATTCTTGCAGGATGACATGCCCCATTGCCATCGCAAGCGCGCCGTCTGTTCCCTGTCGGATGCTCAGCCAGTCATCCGCAAATTTTGACGATTCCGCAAAATCCGGACTGATTGAGATGACTTTTGCTCCTTTATAGCGGGCTTCTGCCAAAAAGTGCGCATCAGGCGTCCTTGTTAACGGGACATTGGAGCCCCATGTGATGATATAGCCCGAATTGTACCAGTCACTGCTTTCCGGCACGTCTGTCTGGTCTCCCCAGATTTGCGGAGACGCTGGAGGAAGATCCGCATACCAATCATAAAAACTCAGCATAGGACCGCCTATTAAAGACATAAACCGCGAGCCTGACGCGTGGCTGATCATTGACATGGCGGGAATCGGAGAAAATCCGACGTTGCGGTCAGAGCCGTATTTCATGACTGTATATAATAGAGAAGCAGAAATCAGTTTCAGCACCTCCGGCCACTCAGCGCGCACAAAACCGCCTTTTCCTCTCGCCTGTTTATAGGACTTCGCTTTTTCCGGATGCTCAACGATAGATTTCCATGCTTCCAATGGATTTTTGTGTGTTTGCAATGCTTCCCGCCACATAGTAATCAGCACACCGCGAACGTATGGATATTTGACACGCAGCGGGCTGTAGATATACCAGGAAAAACTTGCCCCGCGGGGACAGCCCCTTGGCTCGAAGTCAGGCATATCAGGGCCGGTTGAAGGATAATTCAAATTTTGCCCTTCCCACGTGACGATGCCGTTTTTCACATAAATATTCCAGCTGCAAGATCCCGTGCAGTTGACTCCGTGGGTGGAGCGGACAACTTTATCATACTGCCATCTGTTTCTATATACATTCTCCCAATCGCGATCTTCGTATGTTGTTTGACTATGTTTATTAGAATGATGCTCAATAGGAGAGAAATAGTTTAGTCTCCTGAACAGCGGACTCATTTTCTTCTTTTTCATCGATGCTTCACTCCTTTGAGTCAGGTGATTCTCATTTCACTATATACAGAGGCAGCATCGTTCCTTGTGAACTTTGTCACATACACCCCTTATTTCACAAATGTTTCACATTCAGGATTCAAAAAAACCCGGTTCCTGGTTAGGAATCGGGAGTGACGTTTTCATCCTGAGATGTGTGCAGATAACGCAAAAATAACTGGTAGGAAAAAAAGAGATTTTCCTGAAGCATGACCAGAAAATTCGTCTGCAGCTGCGGATGATAGGTCATTATTTTTTTAAATTTGTAAAAAGGAATTTCCAACACGAGTGTGTCTTCAGATGTTTTGACTGAAATGAAAGGAGATAAAAGCAGCTCGCCATTTTGATCAATGGGGAACACATCACCTTTTTTCCAAAATGCAATGGCGCGCGATCCTTCAGGCAGTCTGCTGTCAATAAAATGAATGCTGCCTTTTAATACAATATAAACTGATTGTGAATGCAAAAAAGATGGAGACTGATCAGATGAGCAACGGATGAACTTTCCGTTATTCAGCAATGTTTCGACAATGGGCAGAGATACTTGATTAAACATTGGAAGATGTTTCAGAAATAATAAATAGTCACACTGATTCATAGGAAAGCCTCCTGTGATAAGGATAGCTTTAGTGTATCTTGATTGAATCAATACAGCAGTGATGTAATTCACAGAAATTATGATAAATGTCACTTATCGGAAGAATGATTGCTTTTATAATGAAACAGAAAGGAGTGTTTCAATGAAGGTGCTCATTCCGAAGCAGCACGGTGCATGGGCTATGCTGTTGATTCCGTTTTGCCTCGGTATGGTGAAGGGAGGTCCCGTTTTATGGCATATTCCGCTATTTACGGGCTGGCTATTTCTCTATTTGACCGTTTACCCCATTACCTTGGCGGTGAAAAAGAAAAAAACAAAAGACTATCAAAAATGGATTTTTTATTACGGCATTGCAGCTTGCTGCTCTATCATTGCCGTTGTCCTCCATAAGCCTGCGTTCATCTGGCTCGGCTTTTCTTTGTTTCCGCTGTTCCTCGTTCATGTCTATTATGCCCGCCGCAAAAACGAAAGAGCGCTTCTGAATGATATTGCGGGAGTCTTGTTCTTTAGTACAGGCGGACTTGCCAGCTGCTGGCTGGGGGCGGGAAGCCTTGACGGCTGGGCATGGTTTATTTTCGCGCAATCCAGCTTATTTTTTATCGGAAGTTCCTTTTATGTGAAGTCTATGATCCGGGAGAAAAACAACAAAACATTTGCATACTGTTCATGGGGATATCACCTGCTTCTTCCCTTTCTTTCTATAACTCTCGGAGCAAGCTGGGGGGCTCTCGCTTTTATTCCAAGCAGTTTGAGAGCATGGTTCTTACACGGAAAGGAGCGATCTATTAAGACGATCGGCATTCTTGAAATCGTGAACGCGTGCTTCTTTTTCGCAGTCATGTGTATTTTTTTAACATGATAAAACAAGGACTGAAGTTTGCAGTCCTTGTTTATTTCTTGATTAATCGATATTGCAAATATCCAGCGGGCAATTTTCGCACTCAATTTCACATCTTAAATAGTCCCGCTGATGCAAAACAATCTTTCCGGATTCCTCAATTGAAATGATTCCTTGTTTACGAAGATCACCCAGCATGCGATTGACACTCTCTCTTGCAGCCGCACAAAACTTCGCCAAATCATGGTTCGTCAGTGCAATGTTTATAAGAATTCCGTCGCTTCGTTTCACCCCATAGCTATTTGACAAACGAATGAGTGTGGAATAAAGCGCCCCTTTTTTTCCATGAAGAAGAAGGTCACGGATTTTGGACTGGATTTTTCGCAGGTGGGTGCTCATCCATTTCATAAATTCAAATGTCAAAGCACCGTTTTGAACCAATTCCTTTTCCAGTTTGTTTTTATTGATGACGAACACTTCACCGTCTGCTAACACTTTTGCACTCAGCATATATCTCGGTTCTTCTGTAAAAAGTGTTAATTCCCCGACAATATCATTTTTTTGGCAGATCCTAAGCGTCAGATCCTTGCCGTCAGACGTCAGTTTGCCGATTTCAATGAGTCCTGATTGAATCAGATAAAGCTCTTTTGCATCCATTCCTTCTTGAAACAGAAACGTGTTTTTTTCAATTTTTCTTTTTGTACTGATTGATTCCAGCAATTGATGCAGATCTTGTGAGAGAAGATCCTTATCAGATTTTCGAACAGAGAGAAAATTCATGAGCTCACCTCGAAGATAGTCACGTTGTGTATTTCTATTGTAACGTGAATCGATTTGCATCATTTTAAAAAAACTTACAATCTCGTGAATTCCCCAAACGCCGGCTTCCCATTAGTTTACGCTGTGCCCATTTCTCTCAGTGTGCGTTTTCATCCTTTCCTGCCAATACATCCAAATGACAATAACAAAGCTGGCTAAAGCAGCTTCCGAGAGCGCCATAAATCCGATTGCATATTGTCCTGTCGCTTGAAATACGCTTGCCAGGATCAGCGGCGGAAAGAATCCTCCCAATCCCCCCATGGCGGAAACAATACCGTTTGCAATTCCCGCTTGTTTTGAGAAATAAAAAGGCACCAATTTAAAAACTGTTCCGTTTCCAATTCCTGAGCAGACAGCAACTGTTAACGCCCCAAAAGCGTAAATGCCGAGACTCGGTGAGAACGACAAGATAATGCCCGATAATGTCAGACCCGCGAAGACGTACATTAACATTCTAAGCGGACTCACTTTATCTGCCAAAAATCCGCCAACAGGTCTGAGAAGCGTGGACACAGCAATAAAACCTGCCGTTCTAAACCCGGCATCCACAGGACTAAGACCAAAGTGCTGAACAAGAAAATTAGGAAGATAAATGGTAAAGGCAACGAACGCGCCAAATGTTATAAAATAAAAAAGGCTTAAGAACCACAACAGATGATTTCGGTAAACGGCTTTTATTTGAACCTTTACGGAAACTTTGACTTTTTTCTCGTTTCGATCGCCCAGGAAAAAGTGCAGCAAAGCAAATAAAGCCAGCAGGACCATATACATTTGCACCGTACTCTTCCACCCCACAGATTGAGCAACAACAGGAGCTGCAAACGTTGTGATGGCGGTTCCGATATTTCCAGCGCCGTAAATGCCGTTTATAAAACCGTGTTTTTCCTTAGGATAATACTTCGGAAGAGATGTCACCCCAATGGAGAAAACCGCTCCTCCAATCCCCAAGAAAAAACCGCCCACGGCCAAATCAAACACAGAATCTGCGATACTGATCCAAAAAACAGGAAACAAAAGCAATAGAAAGCTGATCATAAAAGTCATCCGCGCGCCAAACCTGTTCGTGTAATATCCCAAAGGAATGCGGAGAAGCGATCCCAGAATGACAGGTATGGCCGTAACCAGCGAAATGTCGCCGGCGCTCAAATTAATATCAGATGACATTTGAGAAATTAATGAAGAAATCAAAACCCAAACCATAAATCCTGCCACCAAGCTGCATGACTGTAACGATAATTGAATGTTTTGACGGTTAATCATTCGGCTTGCCCCTTTCAATGATTCAATAATCTTATCATACAAAAACTCGGTGAATAGGATTGTGAAGTACATCACACGTTTTATTAACAAAAAAGGACAAAGCCCGGGGCTTTGTCCTTTCATCTTCATTACATTTTTTCAGGAGCCGAAACGCCAATCAACTGAAGCGCATTATTCAGCGTGATTTGGGTTGCTTTCATTAAAGCTAAGCGTGCGCGGCTTTTCTCTTCATTTTCAGGATCGATTACCTTTTCCGCATTATAGAAGCTGTGCAGAGAAGATGCCAAGTCATAAATATAGTTCGTCACGCGGTGCGGAATGCGTTTTTCCGCCGCTTCCGCCACTGCTTCAGGGAAGCCGCCGATCGTTTTCAGCAAATCGTATTCTTTTTCAGAATTGACGGCGCTAAAGTCAAGATCAGCCGCAGGCGTTAATCCCTGCTCTTCTCCTTGGCGAAGCATGCTGCAGATTCTCGCGTGAGCGTATTGCGCGTAATACACCGGATTGTCATTTGAAGTGGACACCGCAAGATCCAAGTCAAAATCCATATGTGTATCGGCACTGCGCATCGCGAAGAAATAACGGACGGCGTCTAAGCCGACTTCTTCAATCAAGTCGCGCATCGTTACCGCCTTTCCTGTACGCTTGCTCATTTTCATTTTCTCGCCGTTTTTATATAGATGGACGAGCTGAATGATTTCTACTTCTAACGTTCCTTTTTGATAGCCAAGCGCCTCAATGGCCGCTTTCATCCGGGGAATATAGCCGTGGTGATCTGCGCCCCAGACGTTGATCAGCTTATCGAATCCGCGGTCTAGCTTGTCCTTATGGTAAGCGATATCAGGCAGCAAATAAGTGTAAGTGCCGTCTTTTTTAATCAAAACACGGTCTTTGTCATCGCCGAATGTTGTTGAGCGGAACCAAGTTGCGCCGTCTTCTTCATACACGTGGCCTTGTTTGCGCAGCGCTTCGAGCGCCTTGTCGATTTTTCCGTTTTCGTATAATGACGTTTCAGAATACCAGACATTAAACGGCACGCGGAAGTTTTCTAAGTCTACACGAAGCTTTTCCAACTCATACTTCAAGCCGTATTCGCGGAAGAACTTCTGTCTTTCGCTCTCTTCTTCTTTGACAAAGCGGTCGCCGTATTCTTCAGCGAGACGCTTCCCGATTGCGATAATATCCTCGCCGCGGTATCCGTCCTCAGGCATTTCTTTTTCAAGGCCGAGCGCTTCAAAGTAACGGACTTCGACAGAAAGCGCCAAGTTGTTGATCTGATTTCCCGCGTCATTGATATAATATTCGCGGCTCACATCATATCCGGCTTTAGCCAGCACATTGCACAGAGAATCGCCGACGGCTGCTCCGCGCGCATGGCCTAAATGAAGATCGCCCGTCGGATTCGCAGATACGAATTCCACTTGGATGCGCTCGCCGTTTCCGATATTTGTTTCCCCGTATGCTTCCCCCGCTTCCAATACAGATGGGATCAGCTTCGTTAAATATTGATTATCCATATAGAAATTGATAAATCCAGGGCCTGCGATATCAAGCTTTTCAATTGAAGCCTTTCCTTTATCAAAAGAAGCTACAATATCCTCAGCGATTTGGCGCGGGGCTTTTTTTGCGATTCTTGCCAGCTGCATCGCCATGTTGGTTGAATAATCACCATGTGTTTTATCTTTCGGTGTCTCTAAAATGACATTTGGAATCTGGCTTTCATCAGCCAATCCCGCTTTCAGAACGGCTGCTTTAATTTCCTCTTTCAGCACGTCCTTCATTTGTTCCGCAATGTTCATGCGTCAAGTCCTCCCTCATATGTGATCGTCATATTATGTAAATGCTGCTGTTCGTCTCCCACATGCATATCATAAGCTATGCTGATACGGCCTCTTTCTTTGCCGATGTCAGACTGAATCGATTTTGTGCTTGTAGTCAGCTCAAGCTCGCCAAATGACATTTTATATTTGGCAATGGTAGAGACTCCCGGCACAAACCGCTGATTCATTTTCACTGCGCCTGACCTCATGACAAACACTTCGCTCTCGCTTACTTTCACAATCGTTTTCACTTTGCCCAAATCGTGTTCTTCATAATAAGAAAGATACACTTTATTTTGTTTCACATGATAAGATCCGGAGGTGCGGAACTCAATGACCTCTTCTTTCCCGTCATCCGCAATCACAGATTTTACATGGAGCGTTATCGGTGTCTCTTGTTTCATACTGACACGTCCTTTTCATCATTCCACTTTGACTTGAATAGTATAATCATTCGCTATTTAAAGTTCAACTGCTTCTATCTTACCATCATTACTCATCAGATTTGAAGATAAACCTCATAAAAAGCGATTAATGGGAAGAAGAGCATTTAAATAGAAATTAATTCCGTTTTAAATGTTACATTCCCCCGAAAACTATCTAATATTTTTCACATTTTCTTCAAAATATACATATTGAAAAGGTAATTTGATAGTTTTAAGATCAAATTACATCAAAGATCTGCTAGGAAAATTAAACAAGGGAGGATTTCTATTATGAAAAAAGCTGTCATTGTAGAAAACAAAGGTTGTGCAACATGTTCAATCGGAGCTGCTTGTTTAGTGGACGGACCTATTCCAGCACTACATATACAGATACAAATTTCATGTTTACCTCTCTTCCTGATCGGCTGGAGCACACGATCCCGAAACTGCTTGATGCTTTATGGAATCCCTCCTTTGACGAGAATATTGTCGCTCAAGAAAAAAGCGTGATTAAAAGCGAAATTGAAACAGCTCATCTCAATCAACAGCTTCATTATCATTATCAGATGCTGAATTTGCTTTCTCCCGCATCTCCCGCTGCGATTTTTCCCGCGGGCAGAACGGAGGATATCGAGGCTTTAACGATCAATGATCTAATAGAAGCCTATGCAACAGGCTACCAGCCCCAGCGTATGACGATGTTTCTGATCGGCGGCTCTGAAGATACAAAAACCATTTTGCCTTCTCATCTCCGGGCTGCGCGGCCGCTCAGGCCATACTGCCAAGAGAAAATTCATGCCTGCATGCCCTCCCCTCTTACAAAATCAGAGCCTGGGTGATGCGGAGTGCTCGGGGGAAACATGGACCGGATTACATATAGGCGCACTCCCCGATAAAAACGATCTTTTTACATTGCAAATGTATTGGGACATCGTCTCCCGCGTTCTTTTTCATATAGATTCGCCGTTGTTTCAAGAAATCCGGCAAACGCGCCTCCTTAATATCCAAAGCTTATCAGCGGAAAGTCATGTGTCAGAAGATGGCGGCTTTTTGATCCTTCACAGTAAAGGGGCACATTCTTCAGCCTATATCGATGTAGCGGCATACTATGTGATGCAGCAGAAGTGTCAGGCGGAAGCTTGGCTGGAGTATGGCAAGGAATCTTTGCTGAACGCGATCATCTATGACAGTGATTATGTGCGTAAATGCTTTGAATGGGCGGCTGAATGTGAGCGGTATGATTGCTCTTTTTTCGAGCTTTACCGGCTGATTCAAAACATGACTGTACAGGATTTTTTATTTCTTATTGATACTGTGGCTTCTGCTAAAAAAGCAACCATTCATGTCTCTCAGCCAGAGGTGGTTGGACAATAAAAAAAAGCACTGTCTTCACTGTGTTATTGCTGCTTATGGTCATGGCGGCCTATTCATTTGGCTGGTTTCAAGCCAGCGCTGAAGCCGCGGGGCAATATGTACAGCTGATCAAAAATGATTATGTGCGCCTCGGCTTGCTTTCTTGTGCCGGTTCTGTGCTGATGCTGCCGGCATTTTTGTATCTTCACTATGTCACCCGATCCGTCAAAAGCATGACAGCAGCTTTTCAGAAGATAACGCAATCTCATCAAAGCTGCTGTAATTTTGAAGATCGCAAGCTGTGCAGCCGTTATGCCAGCGATGTGAAATCATTGCGCGAAAGCTACAAGGGCATCCGCCAAACGTACGTGATGGGGGCTGTATTATGCCAAGTGATCGTGTTCGGTTACATGTTTGAAGTGGTCAAGTCCATTCCATTCAGCTTCAACACACCCCCCGCTGTCACGAAGGGGCTTGCGATTGTTCTCATCATTTATTTATTGTTTTATATGAGATCATACCTGCTCCAGCTTCTCCAGAATGGGCAAACGGCTAAAAAGGCTGTCGTTCTGATATTAGCAGGAGCCGGGATATGGTGGATGCTCAGCTTTACCATGAGTGAACTGCTGTTTCTGATTATCTTGGCTGTCATCCAGCAGATAGGTTCATTTATTTATAAACGAGTCTCTTATCGCAGCTCCGCTTCTCTCGACCTGTGAAAACATCTACATCGAAATCGCAGACGGACCAGCGCCAACCGTAATGACCGCTACGGCTGTATAATCACTTGTGCGGTACACCGTCACTGTATTGGCTGCAGGCTGTGCAACATAGATATATTGATTGTCCGGTGTTACTGTGAGGTCAATGGCTCCTGGCAAAGAAACATTCGCAATGATTCTTTGCTGAGCTGTATTGACGACTGACAGGTTATCTGTAATAAACGGATCAAAATACGGCTCTAGAAGATAAGCTCGCGTACTGTCAAATGAAAATACAATTGTCCTCAGAATTTCGAACGAACGATTTAAGTCACCTCCCCTGCTCAAGGGTGACAAACTGATTTCCGTTACACCTTTCGGCCACAGTTCACCATTCATCACGTATGCAAAATTTCCAGCATAAGGGGTTTCAATTAAACTAGGATATTCAAATGTGTCAATGATACTGTCGATCAGCTGGCCGGTATTCACATCATATTTATCCACCGACCAATTAATTGTATTAGCGGTATAAACAAACTGCCCATTAGGATCAAGCGCAAAATCTGAGGCGCCGGGTACAGGGATGACATTAACCACTGATTGAAGGCTCATGTTAATCATATAAATGGAGCCGGCCGCCATCACAAACGCGAACCCGGCTGATGGATCAAATTGAATTTTTCTTGGCCCGCCTCCAACAGTGATGGTATTTATAATCGTTAATGTTTTATTATCAATCACTGAGACAAGATTCGTATTCCCATGGAGAACATACGTGTATGCTTTATCAAATGTGACACCCACATTAGTCGGCACATCAGAAAAAGGAATGGTTTTTACAACCGTGTTTAACGCTGCATCAATGACCGAAACTGTGCTGTCTCCAGTGTTGGCAGTAAACACATAAGATCGCGGCTCCGGCTCTGGCGTGAGAATTATCGTTCCGGTCACCGTCAGCGGACTTCCGTAGAAAGGCGGAACAACCAAGATGTCTTTTACTGTGATTTGGCTGAAGTCAGGGCAATCATCTGACTGATTCGTATAATAAACGACCTGATCGATGTACGCGGTATGAATAACCGACATGGACCCGTCTCCTTGTCCATATTGATTCCTCACAGGCGATACACTGACAAGAAGTGTGACGCTTCCTTGAAGCCGCACCGCATAGTTAACGCTAATATCCTCAGGTGCCGGCCCTGTCCAGATTAAACAAGGTTCACTGACACATGAAAGATTATCCGAACTCCACGTGACGGCGCCGACAGCTTCAGCAGGATCAACGACAAACCCCTCCGGAACTTCAATCGGCACTTGAAATTGCGCTTCACGGCTGACTTCTTCATCACAAAAACAGAAACAATTTTCCTGTAAAGCAGAAAGATCATTCTTTTTCATGATTTCACATCCCTTTTAGAAATGCACAATATACAGTTGGTTAAATCGCAATGTCACTCGGTGAAACGCCAAGCGATATGACAGTTTCCACAGAATAATCATCCGTGTTGTAAACAGTGATGCTTTGCTCTATAAAATGAGTTGCATACAGAAATTCGCCATTCGGGGTAAACGCAAAGTCGCTTGCCGATTGCGGAAGATTTCCTATTACGCCTGCACCACTTGGACTGACGGAATATAGATTGTGAGTGAAATCATCAAACAAATACAACCCTGATCCGCTCTTAAACATTCGATATTCACCCTCATACTCCAGCTCTTGGGTGCTACTGATCGTAAACGTATCTAAATCAATAATCGTCAAAAAATTGAGGAATTGATCTTGTTCTAATACATAGGCATACCGCTCCGGCGGCTTTGTTTCTATGGAATTTACGATAAGTTCCCGTTCAATCGTTCCTGTGACTTCACCGGTAGATAAGTCCACTTTTTGCACTAATCCAAAATCAAGAACATAGGCGAACAACCCATTGGGATCAATTGCAATATCATACCCTTCAACAGGAATAGACCTTTCTACGGCAGACGTTTCAATTCTGATCACATAAATGGCATTACCGGCGAGAACATATGCGAAATCATGTTCAGGCATAAATTTAATTGTTTCAGGCGGCTGATCTAGCGGAATGGCTGCAGTAACAGTCAATGTGCCATTATCGATGACAGAAATGACACTATTGTTGAAATGCAAAACAAACGTAGAGGCTTTATCTGGCGTAATTTCTATACCTGTTGGCTCGTATGGGAGAGAAATGGTTGTTATAACGGTATGAGTATTCGTATCAATTACGGAAACCGACTGATCATCTGGATTCGCTGTAAACGCATAAACAGGCTCCGGCTCTGGTTCCGGGGCGAGCACAATCGTTCCTGTCACCGATAAAGGACTGCCGTAAAACGGCGGGACGACAACAAGATTTTCGATCGTGATGTCACTGAAATCCGGGCAATCATCCGGTTCATCAGAGTAATAGACGACTTGATCAATCTCTACATTGTGAATGACAGAAACAGCCGCCTCCCCTTGTCCATATTGGTTTCGCACAGGTGAGACACTGACAAGAAGCGTGACGGTTCCCTGCAGGCGGACTGCAAAATGGATTTCGATCTCATCAGGCCCGGGTCCAGTCTGAATGAAGCAGCGTTCACTGACACAGGATAGGCTGTCTGCGTTCCACGTGACATTCGCTACCGCTTCAGCAGGATCAACAACAAACCCCTCTGGCACTTCTATCGGCGCTTGAAACATGGCTTCACGGCTGGCTTCTTCCTCACAAAAACATAAACAATCCTCTTGCTGTCTGACGGCTTTTTCTTTAAAAGAACGCTCAATCTTCTTCACATGCTCACTTCCTTCTCAGAAATGGCTGCTAAGCGCAGCAGTAATAGAGTATGGGGACAAAAAGGTTTTGCTTGTACAAAAGTTCTAAGCCAAAAGTGTTTTTTAAAACTGAAAACGGGTAAAAAGAAAAAGAGTTATTTACAAATTATGTTTTATAGCAGGAATGTCAGGTTATATAAAATAAAAAAAGACTTCATAAGGAGGATTTATTTATACAAGCAGCCTTATTACACTACTTATATAAGTTCCCAAGCTTCTCTGGGTAAATAAAAGGAGGATTACAATGAAAAGGAATACAACCTTGATCGGTATCGTTTCTTTGCTATTACTATTAATGCTGTCTGCATGCGGCAGCGATACTCAAGACAAAAAATCAGATCAAACGATGAATATGGACGACACACATACTCATTCTGAGTCCAGTGAGATTCCGGAAGGCCTGACAGCAGCACAGCACCCAAATTATAAAGTTGGAAGCCAAGCCATCATCAAGGCGGATCACATGAAAGGCATGAAGGGGGCCGAAGCAACCATTACAGGTGCCTATGATACGACGGCCTATGCTGTTTCCTATACACCGACAACCGGCGGATCAAGAGTGGAAAATCATAAATGGGTGATTCAAGAAGAAATAAAAAATGCCAGTGATGAAACATTAAAACCCGGAACAGACGTGATTATAGAAGCGGATCATATGAAGGGAATGAAGGGTGCAACAGGAAAAATCGATTCAGCTGAGAAAACAACTGTCTATACGGTTGATTACACCCCGACAACGGGCGGAGAAAAAGTGAAAAATCACAAGTGGGTAACAGAAAGTGAACTATCTTCAAAATAAAGGAAGAAGATGATGGTAAACTGTTAAACAAATTGGCCCTATCCAATATGTTTAACAGTTTCTTTTTATTGTGCTTTGATATGGCCGGGAGAGAGAGCGTTTCAGCTATTCGGTCACGCAAAAAAATTTGCGGTTTTTTTGCGCTTCCAAACAAAACAAAAATGATAAAATATGACATATATAGAATGATGAAGGGAGGGGTTTTCAAACGTGACAGGCGTCATATCTTCTTCCATTGGAGAAAAGATTAATGAATGGTACATGTACATACGCCGATTCAGCATACCGGATGCGGAATATTTACGAAGAGAAATCAAACAAGAGCTGGATCAAATGGAAGAAGACCAGGATATTCATTTGTATTATTCACTGATGGAATTCCGGCACAATCTGATGCTTGAGTATCTTGAACCGTTAGAAAAAATGCGGATAGAGGAACAGCCGCGACTGTCCGATTTACTGCTTGAAATCGATAAAAAACAGGCTCGTTTAACCGGACTGCTTGAATACTATTTTAATTTCTTCAGAGGTATGTATGAGCTGGACCAGCGGGAGTACTTGTCTGCTATTAAATTTTTCAAAAAAGCCGAAAGTAAGCTGATTTTTGTAAAGGATCGAATAGAAAAAGCTGAGTTTTTCTTTAAAATGTCTGAATCTTATTACTATATGAAACAAACGTATTTTTCCATGGACTATGCACGGCAGGCATATGAAATATACAAAGAGCACACGGCATATAATATTAGATTGCTTCAATGCCATTCTTTGTTTGCTACCAATTTCTTAGATCTCAAGCAATATGAGGACGCCATATCACATTTCAAAAAAGCTTATACAATGGCAGAATCCGAAAAACAGCCCCAATTAATGGGAAGAACGCTGTATAACATTGGGCTTTGCAAAAACAGCCAAGACCAGTATGAGTCAGCAATCACATATTTCAAAAGAGCCATATCTGTTTTTGAAGAAGCTAATATTCTTCCTTCTCTGCCTCAAGCTTATTTTTTGATTACACAAATTCATTATAAATTAGGAAAAATGGATAAAGCTCATGAATATCATAGTAAAGGAATTGCTTATTCTAAAGAGGCCGGAGATATCATTTACTTATCGGAGTTTGAATTTTTGAAATCTTTATACTCATCTGGCCCGGATGAAGAGGCAATTCAGAAATTCTTCGATTTTCTCGAAAGTAAAATGATGTATGCTGATCTTGAAGATTTTGCGCTTGATGTGGCAAAATATTATCATGGACGTGAAAATTTCCAAAAAGCTTCCGCGTATTTTCTGAAGGTGGAACGAGTAAGGCAGCTTATTCAAGGAGGAGTGAAGTTGTATGAAATTGAAGTCTAAAATATTACTCTCTTGTCTGGCCCTCAGCACAGTGTTTGTCGCAACGAGTATTGAAACTGCACCTGCACATCAAATGGAAGTTGCTCAGCGAGGAATGATTTAATGAATACAACCGGTTTTCACCGGTTGTTTTTTTGTTAAATAAACAATTGGGACAAAAGTTTTGTTGTTTAAATCTATAAATATTATTACTAACTAATTTTAAATTGGTTTCCTAACCCAGAAACATAAGAAACAAGATAATTTTTATTATATATAAATAAAAACCTGTTTACTTTTCCTTTTTTTTGTACTAATATACGTATGACTTAAGTCCAGTATCACTTCAATTGATGGTTAAAAATGGAGGATTTATTTTGAAAGTTCGATTTAAAAAAAGGATTAGTTTACTCATCATCATGTTTGGGCTCGCTGTTTCCTCACTGGGTGTTACACAGGCGGTTCATGCAAAAGCCAATACGTGCGATTCAAGGGTGCATTTTACTTTCAGATGGTACAGCCCTTACGACTATACAACTGCTCGAAGAAAACAAAATAGAAGCTACATGTATATGCATCTCCTAAAGAAAGATGACGGAGGTAAATTTGATGTATGGGCAGAGGCAGATAAAAACGTTCACTCTGGCGGGCGCAACTGGCACAATGTATCCGGTGGTGGGACTCACGAAGGAACAGTACACCCGGGTCATACATACTTATTTTCCAACACTGCTGTTGAAGATTACGGCAGAAATGTACCCGTAAGGTTTGGCGGTTACAGCCGCAGCAATGATTCCTTCTCAACTGATTGGAGTCCTGACAGCGTAAAACCTAAGGGAAATTACACAATCTATTAATACCTTTCTCAAAACAAAGCGATCTTACATTAAACATGTAAGATCGCTTTTTAAGGTAAGAATAATATCCACTCTTCAAGATTTTTTATTAAAATAAAACTATCCAAAACTCACACAGAGTTTTAATAAAAAAACAGGAGCCTTGCACATGATTTCTTTCTTTTTAAAGCGTTTATTAAAAAATAAAGAGATTTATTTCTCTTTATTCATTAGTATCGTTCTTATGATCGTCAGTTATCTAGGTATTCTCTTCTTTCATCAGAAGATCAATCTTCCTTATGAAATCCATAACTCACCGTTTTTATCGAATATTGCAGAAGGAAATACAACCTCAGCTCAGACTGTCTGGATTCTCATTCTTCCGTTATTAGCATCACTTCCAATGTCCGGTATGTACCGTGAAGATAAAAATACCGGATTTTTTATGAATGTTATAACAAAAACAACTAAAAAGAAATACTTCACAGTATTATTCGGGTTCAACTTTGTAATTTCGTTTTTCGTCATTATCTTACCATTATTATTAAATCTTTATTTGCTATCGATGACATATCCTTCGGTAAACCCAGACGGGATCGTCAATTACATGGACCCAATCGTTACAGGCGGAACAGACTTAGCAAACCTGTATTACGAACACTCATTAATATATACTCTTATTCTTTTTGCATTAAATGGGATGTATGGAGCTGTTCTTTCTTCCATTGGATTGGCTTTATCATTTTTTATTAAAAAGAAATATTTTGTTTATATCACACCTTTCTTAATCAATTTAATAGGCTTTACTTTACTCAACAACAATTACAATCCAATGAAATATATCGTTAACGATGGAGGGTTTTTGAGTTTAGATAAGTTTATTTATTTGAACCTTAGCGTGTTCATTGCAACTACTTTACTTTATATGTGGGGAAAAAAACGCCGTGTTTTATTATAATACTCTAAAATCAACATTAAGAATGAAGTGGCCGGGTATCATCGCCGCTTTACTGCTACAGTTAATTGCTGTTTATTTCTTTTTTTATCAAGAAAATGGTAGTAGTAATGGTTTTGTACTGGAAAATATTTTTTCCTATTGGCATCTCGTTTCTATTTTATGCCCTGCTGCCGTTGTATTTTCTGTTTTGATCTCATCCGATTACTTTTCAATTTATACTGTAATCCGAGTAAACAATGCACCTTATCTAACATTGATATACCAGTTCAAAACACTTTTATTTTCAGCAGCATACGGGATTATCATTATAGGTGAATTGTATACTTTATGTGTATTCAATAATACGGGGCTATTGTATTTGACCCCTATATCTTTTATCACTCATGTTTTTGCATTTATTTTCATTTGTTATGTTGTTTCATTTACTTTACTGTATTTGAATCAAGTCATTGTAGTTTTTCTATTCATTCTTTTATTTTTAATTGATAACCTTGTATGTAATGGTATGCTCTTTTTAAATGGTTTTGTGCTGGAATTTAGTGATTTGGCCGAATTTTTATTGATTAGATTAGGGATTATGTTGTTATTATTCGGGATTTCTATAGAATCTATAAAGCGACGTAATTATCTACAGCAGGTTGAGGAGAAAGGAGCAAACTGATTGTCTTTTATGAATATGCTGAAACGTGATATTGTAATGCGTTTCAATGAAAGTAAGATTACATACTTTGTCATAAGCTTAGCTATTGCCCTCCTTCTTTTATGCTTCCTCTGGAATAGCAAGAAGACGGGACAGCTAGGCCATCAAAGTTTTTCCGACAGCCTGACCACACTATTTCATTCGATGAATTTCTTTGATCTACATATCTTATATACACAGCATAGATTATCTATCCCTCTACAATGGATTAGTTTTCAAGTGCTGCCTTTGATGATAGTGGGTAATTTTATGTTTCGTGACATTCAAATTTCTGGAGCTTATATCCTCCCGAAACTCCCTAAAAAAGGAGTATTTATATTCAGCAAACTTTTGTCACTGTTTGTTCTGATTGTATCTATTTGGTGCGTATGGCTTTTCATATACATTATGTTATTTACCTCATTTAAAGGCTTTACAGCAGAACTAAACAGCAAGGTAGTATTATTTATGTTAATTCAAATATTAGTATCGTTTATATATGCAGTTTTGCTAGAAACTTTAACTTTCATGATATCTTTTATATCAGCATTTATTATTATTGTTGCTTATATTGTAATATCTATTTTTTTTCACAGCTCTTTGTTCATTGCTTCATTTGCTATGGCTGGAAAGTGGGCTTTTATTGATTATTCACGCATGAACGTTAACTACTCAGATGGCCGTTTTTTTCATGCCTCCGATTTTTTAATCATAGCACTCATTTTCTGTGCAGCTTGCACATTCATCAGCCTATTTTTTATTAAAAAAACAGATATTTTAGGAGAATAATTATGACGTCATATATTGAATGTAAACATATGGTCAAAAAATTAAAGGGAAATCATGTATTAAATGATATCAATTTTTCAATTAAAGAAAACGAATTTGTTGTGTTAAGAGGCCATAATGGCTCTGGAAAGACAATGATTTTAAGAGCCATTGCCGGACTGTTAACATTAACAAAAGGCGAAGTTTCTGTTAACGGTCTCGTTATCGGTAGAGATACAGATTTCTCAGAGCATACAGGTCTGTTAATTGAATACCCCAGCTTCATTCCTGTCTATTCAGGATTGCAAAATTTGAAATTCTTAGCCTCTATTAAGAAAAAAGTTTCTGATGAAGAAATAAAAGAAGTAATAAGAAAAGTTGGATTGGATCCCGAAGATAAACGTAAAGTCAAACGGTATTCTTTAGGGATGAAGCAGCGCTTAGGAATTGCTCAGGCAATAATGGAAAAACCCAAATTACTCCTATTAGATGAACCGACAAATGCCTTAGACAAAAAAGGGATTAATCTTATACTGGATATCCTAAAATCCGAAAAGGAAAACGGCACAACAATTGTAGTGGCTAGTCATGATGATACACTATGTGAAAATAGTATTGTCGACAGAATTATCGATATTAGTGAAGGTAAACTGGAGGATGCAGATGAATAAGCGTTGGATTTTCTTTATTATTTTATTAATGATAGTAACATTCAGCTGTTTTCGTTACTATACAGTGAACGCCCAAAATGATAAATACACTCCAAAAAATATTAACATTGCCGCAAACCAAACGATTGATACAAAAAAAGGAATAAAATTTCATATTCTAAAACCATTAAAGCCAGTCAAGTCAGTTGATAAAGAAACAAATTCCATAAGTTATTTATACATTTTACCTTTTAATGCTGAAAATACCTCCAATCATAAAATTACTTTAGAGGAACTTTCTCCGGATGGAAAAAACTATTTATTTTTTGGTCAGTATCAATATAATAAACAATTGATGCCTTATAATTATGATTTACCGGACAAGTATCAATTCAATACAGAGATCCCATCAGGAAAAACAGTACGCGGATATGTAGGATTAAGTTTGTATACGGATGAAAAAGTAAATTACAAAAATTTCAATCCTGAATCATCAAAAGTATCTGCTTATTATACTGTAATAGACAAATCAAATAAAAGAATTTCATATAAAATGTCTTTAAATAATTAAAAGGTTAAAAAGGGCCTGAATGTAATTCAGGCCCTTTTTCTAAACTATTTCACAAAGCCCAGCAGCATTTCACGGATCATTTTGCTCGCCGTGTTAGCGGTTTGTTCTGAATGATCGTAAATCGGAGCTACTTCCACTAAGTCGGCGCCCTTCACGTTTACTTCTGAACGCGCAATTTCATGGATGGATGCAAGCAGTTCTTTAGACGTGATGCCCCCGGCGTCAACCGTGCCTGTTCCCGGTGCATGTGCAGGGTCCAATACATCAATATCGATGGTGACATAAACCGGACGGCCTGCAAGCTCTGGAAGCACTTTTTTCAGCGGTTCAAGCACTTCAAATTTCGAAATGTGCATCCCGTTCTCCTTCGCCCATTCAAATTCTTCCTTCATGCCAGAACGGATTCCGAATGAATAGACATTGCCCGGCCCGATTAATTCAGCCGCTTTGCGGATCGGCGTGGAGTGAGAAAGCGGTTCCCCTTCATAATCAACGCGAAGGTCCGTATGCGCGTCAAAATGGATAATCGCAAGGTCGGGATATTTCTTGTACATCGCTTTGATAACAGGCCAAGACACAAGATGCTCCCCTCCCATGCCGAGCGGGAATTTGTCTTTTTCCAAAATGCTGTCCACATATTCTTCTATCAAATCAAGGCTCTTTTGCGGGTTGCCGAACGGAAGCGGGATGTCGCCGGCGTCAAAGAAATTGAGGTCGGCAAGGTCGCGGTCCAAATACGGGCTGTACTCTTCAAGACCGATTGACACCTCGCGGATTCTTCCCGGACCGAATCTTGATCCAGGACGATAGCTGACCGTCCAATCCATCGGCATGCCGTAAAGGATGGCGTCCGCCTCTTCCCAGCCCGGGCGGCTCGCGATAAATACTTTTCCTGAATAAGCTTCATCAAATCTCATCATAAAGCCCTCGCTTTCCTGTAAAAAAGCGCAAGATTCGCTCCTGCGCAATTCGTATCATTATTTAATCAGATCACTCACAAATTTCGGCAGAACAAACGCCGCTTTATGAATCTCTTTTGTGTAATATTTCGTGTCAATATCAAAGAAACGGCTCTCTTCCACTGCAAGCGGATCGTGTTTTTTTGAACCGATCGTAAATGTCCACAAGCCGCTCGGATATGTCGGGATGTTCGCAAGATACAGCTTTGTAATCGGGAAAATTTCTTTTACATCACGCTGTACGTTTGTAATCAGCTCAGGCGTAAACCAAGGGTTGTCCGTCTGCGCGACGAAAATGCCGTCCTCTTTTAACGCCTTTGCGATCCCCGCATAAAAGCCCTTGGAAAATAGATTCACAGCAGGCCCCACAGGCTCAGTAGAATCTACCATAATCACGTCATATTCATTTTCTGATTTGGCGATATGCATAAAACCGTCATCCACCTGTACATCAACGCGGGGATCTTCAAGCTTGCCCGCAATGGAAGGAAGGAATTTTTTCGAGTATTCGATGACCTTGCCGTCGATGTCTACAAGCGTCGCTTTCTTTACGCTCGGGTGCTTGAGAATTTCTCTGATGACACCGCCGTCGCCGCCGCCGACAACAAGTACGTTCTCAGGATTCGGGTGAGTGAAAAGCGGTACGTGCGCCACCATTTCATGATACACGAATTCATCTTTTTCAGAAGTCATTACCATTCCGTCAAGATAAAGCATGTTGCCGAACTCTTCAGTTTCTACCATTTCCAGATGCTGAAACTCAGTTTGTTCTGTATGTAGTGTTTTATTGACTCTCATTGTAATTCCAAAGTTTTTCGTCTGCTTCTCTGTATACCAAAGTTCGCTCAAGTGTCATCTCCCTTTCAAGGTTCGTATTTGATTTATTGTAAGCGTCTTTTCCGCTTTTATTCTCGGTTGAATTTCTCATTTTCACCTAAGGAAAAAGTATAGAGGATGGCGGGGAAAAAGTAAAGATGCGTCCCGTCGTCTATGTTTAAAACCAATCTTTTTTTCTCATAATAGTAGAAACATGAGAAAAGGGGGGTTCCGCTAATGGATGCAATGACAAATAAACGGCTGCGGCTGACCATCAAAACCGTTCGCGCCTGCGTGTTTATCGCGGTGCTGTCGGGGCTGTTCGCCGCCACTGTGTTTTTGACTGTGATTTTGATTGCCAAGTGGCAGGGCGCCCCCTCGGTTCAAGTCCCGCAATCCACGATACTGTTTGCGAATGACGGGTCGAAACTCGGAGAAACAGACTATGGCGAAAAACGCTACTGGGTTCCGCTGAAAAATATGAATCCCGCGATTCTTCAGGCAACCGTGGCGATTGAAGACCAGAATTTCTATGATCACCACGGTTTTGATTATAAGCGAATGGCCGGCGCAGCGCTTGCCGATATTAAAGCAATGGCAAAGGTTCAGGGCGCAAGCACCATTACCCAGCAATATGCGAGAAACCTGTACCTTGAGCATGATAAAACATGGAAACGCAAATGGAATGAGGCATTCTATACAATTCGTCTGGAACAAAACTATTCCAAGGACGACATATTAGAAGGCTATTTAAATACCATCTATTACGGCCACGGTGCATATGGCATCGAAGCGGCGTCCCGTCTGTATTTCGGGAAGCATGCAAAAGACATTACCGATGCGGAGGCGGCTCTTTTGGCAGGCATTCCGAAAGGCCCGTCCGATTATTCGCCATATGTGAATGAAACGAAGGCAAAGGAGCGACAGAAAACGATCCTGCGGATGATGGAAAAGCAGCGGATGATCAGCCGCAAAAAAGCAGACGAACTGATCAAAGAGCCTCTCTCCTATCAGCCTTTAAACAAACAAGCATCCAGCAAAAAAGCGCCATATTTCTATGATAATGCGATGAGAGAGCTTGAGAAAAAGCTTGGCATGACGCGGGAGCAAATTGAAACGAGCGGGTTAAACGTGTATACAACGGTGAATAAACGGCTTCAGCGCATCGCCGAGGAGACCATTACCGAAACGGTCAACGCAGGGTCAGACATCCAAATCGGATTTTCGGCAATTGATCCGGACACAGGGAAAGTTCTCGCCCTGGTCGGCGGCCGGGACTATCAAAAAAGCCCGTTTGACCGGACGACACAAGCAAAGCGCCAGCCGGCTTCAACGATCAAGCCTTTACTGTATTATAAAGCGATCCAGAGCGGGTTTACACCCGTGACATTGATGAAAAGCGAAGAAACCGAATTTCAAATTGACGCAAAAGGAGAAACCTATTCTCCAAGCAACTACAACGGGTATTATGCAAACAAACCGATTACGCTTCTTCAGGCGCTGGCGCTTTCTGACAACATTTACGCCGTGAAAACACATCTTTTTCTCGGCATGAACAAGCTTGTTTCCGCAGCCAAGGAATTCGGCATTACCGCGCCTCTTCAAGCGCTTCCGTCTTTAGCCCTCGGCACAGAACCCGTGCGCCCGATTGAGATGGTCAACGCTTATGCGATGCTGGCAAACGGCGGGAAACAAATCGAACCGACCTTTATCACGAAGGTAACTGACGCAGCCGGAAATGTGCTTTATGAAAACCCGCAGCAGCATAAACAGGTGCTGGATGAAAAAGCCGCTTTTGTCACGGCTAGTATGATGACAGGCATGTTCGACAAGGATTTAAACGGTTATACCTCGGTGACGGGCCGAACAATCACCGATCGCCTGACAAGAACCTATGCGGGAAAATCAGGCACGACAAGCGCAGACAGCTGGATGATCGGCTTCAATCCGAGGCTGGTAGCCGGTATCTGGACCGGCTATGACAAAAACAGCACCATCGACTCGGTGGAGGAAAAAAGCTACGCCAAAACGATTTGGGCGGAGTTTATGGAGGATGCGCTCAAAGGAGAACCGGAAACAGCATTCAAACCGCCGAAAGGAGTAACCGGCGTTTACATCGATCCGACAACAGGCTACACATCAGGGCCCGGCTGTGCAGCCAAGCACTATACGTATTTTATTGAAGGCACGGAGCCGTCCAATGTATGCTTCGGATCAGAACCTGTAAAACAAACAAAAGATCAAAATCCAGTCAAAGAAAAGCCCGCTTCTCCGAAAAAATGGTGGGACAAATGGCTGGGGCGGAATCATTGAGAATAACCCGGCTGCTTGTATGCCGGGTTATTCGTATGATTCATCTATTACCTTCTAAAAGTTGAGCCTTTTCAAAATGGCAGTTCGTTCACTGTTGCATAGAAATTAAGACAGTTGCCGCATTCGCCCATATCCTCAATATCTTTCTTATACTGCTTTCTCGTTTTTTCCACGTCCGCTTCAATAACCCAATCGCCGACTTTAATCGTTTGATACATGATATCTCCCCTATCAACAGCAAAAAAAAATGAAAAACCCCGAGTCTTGGTTCGGCTCGGGATTTTCCATGTCCTAGTTCTATGTCATCAGTTTACTCAAATGACCGTGAAAAAAGTGCAAATATTCATAAAGTTCACAAAAAGTTCACAAACTACTTTTCTTCTTGAAGCAATCCCGCCTTCAATTCTGATGAAGAGCGTTCCCACAAGCCTTGATCGTGATTTTTCAAAAAGGCTGCGAGCACTTGCTTCGAGCTGTCATCCATTTTATCAATGATAATGTGCCGCTTCATTGATTTATCCATGAGATTTACGTGCTCCGGCAAGGATTTGTAGCCTCTTCGGATGCCTCTGTCCACTGTCATTTCACAAGCGGTGACACCGGCATAATAAGGGCCCTCTTCTCTTCTGTCGATGGTGACCCATACAAGCCAGTACGGCTTTCCGTTCGGCACATCCTCTTTATTCGGCAAGAACTTAATTCCTTTTTCAACAACACTGCGTGCGTGCATCGCGCCGATATCAACGAATGCTTCCTTTTCCTCCACATCTACAAATACGGGAGAAATGTTATCGAGGCTGAGCGCCCCCACGCCAAAACCGCCATGTCCGTCCGTCGGATCACTTTTGATAATATTAAATCCGATTGATTTTTTCTTCTTTCCTTCTTCCATGAGTCATACCTCCTACAAAAGCGGTTGAAATATCGTTGTAAACAACTCAATAATCGAATCCCTGCCCTTACCGAGCATAGGCCAGAGCACGTAAGATCCGAGCGGGGTAATAAATAAAATTAAAAACACAATAACGCCGTAACTTTCATATTGAGAGAGCTTGACGCGCAGACGCGGCGAGACGAGATCTTCAATAATCCGATAGCCGTCCAGAGGCGGCAGCGGCAGCAGGTTAAATAAAAACAAGACAAGATTTAAATTGATCCAAATGTTGAAAAATTGGTCCAAACCAGTACTGAAAGCCGATAGCAGCTCGGCTCCGTAAGCATGCATCAACACTAACAAAAGGAAACCGATAAACGCAAGAATCAGGTTGCTGACAGGTCCTGCAATAGAGACCAGAATTCCCGCCAGACGGGGTTTTTTCAAGAGATTGCGATTCACCGGCACCGGCCGCGCCCATCCAAAGCCCATGACTAAAATTAAAATCGTTCCGAACGGATCAAGATGTTTGATCGGATTCAGTGTCAGCCGGCCTTGCTTTTTCGCTGTATCATCACCGAATAAATACGCCACATAGGCATGGGCAAGCTCGTGCATCGTAAATGCGACAATCAATGTGATCACAAGATATGGCATCAGTTCTAACGGATAATATAAAAAACGGTCCAAAGGCTGAAATCCCTCTTTCTAAAATGCAAGAATTTACTTTATTCAGTATACTATAAGAAGCCTCTCTACCTAAAGGGAGTAAACGATTTTAAGGAGGATTCAGCACTCATGCCATACGTAACCGTCAAAATGCTCGAAGGCCGTACAGATGAGCAAAAGCGCAACCTTGTCGAGAAAGTGACAGAAGCAGTAAAAGAAACAACCGGAGCGGCTGAAGAAAAAATTGTCGTCATGATTGAGGAAATGAGAAAGGATCATTATGCCATCGCCGGCAAACGCTTAAGCGATATGGAATAATCTCCTTATAAAGGCCAGTGCGTCATACACGCGCCGGCTTTTTCTTTTCCTATTGCATGATTTTCTTTATGAGTGAAAAAAATGTCTGCTTCTCTTCTTCCGTTAATCGGCCAAACATATCATCAATCAGGCTTTGCCTGTTTTCAATCATTTGAACAGCAGCCTGCCTGCCCGATTCAGAAAGCGTGATCCACACAGTGCGGCGGTCATCGTTATTTCTGGACCGTTCGATCAATCCTGCCTGTTCTAAGTGATTAAGCGCAGTCGTCGTCGCAGATGGAGACAGCGTCACTTCCTGTAAAATATCTTTAATGGTGCAACTTCCGTGTCTATAAATAATGCGGAGAATAAATCCACGAATATTATTCACAGGTTTCGGGACGGTTGCTTCATCTAATTGTTTCGTTGTTTTCAAATACTTCGTGAGAGCGTGATCAAGCAGATTGGCTTCCATTTTATCGTAATTCATGTGAGGTTCCTCATTTCCAGATCCATTCATCAGAACATCTGAATGCTTTTACTACATATTTTACTGATATCCTCCTGATAAAGTCAAAAAAGCAAGCTGATGCAGCACAACTTTTTAACTAGTTCAGGGAAATAAATTCCCTTTTATTCCAATATTTAATTCTAAAATAGAATTATTCAGAAACTAATCTATTTTACAAAGTTTTTAATTTATTCTAAAATGGTATTTATTCGGCTGCTTTTATCCCCTGCCGCTTTCAAACGTTATGGCTGACATCTCAGCCAGAGATGCTGGTTTTATAGGAGGGATTCAGGTAAAATCAATAAGTATGGCTTTTTATCGCTGACATCTGCAAAGATATCAGCGTGTTCGGCGGAGACAATATGGTGTACTCACGGCAGAAAAAGTAACTGGTGCCGGCAATGTTCGAAGACTGAATTTCATACCTTTAAGGAAATCATTTCAAAAGCAGCTGCCCGCAAACATTCGGGCAACATACAAAAAAAATGATTTAAAAACTATGTAACACGGGCAAAAGCCAAAGAATTCCTCATAGCTTTTGCTTCTTGGATGGAGGGATGCGTGTTGCGGAATATCCTGCAAAAGAAAGACATTGGTCAACTGCTTGAACAAAGCCGCAGCCAAAAAACGGCTAAAACAATGGGCGCTTTCGATTTAACCTTAATGGGAATCGGCGCTGTAATCGGAACGGGCGTAATGGTGCTCACAGGTATCACAGCCGCAAATGATGCCGGTCCTTCCGTGATTTTTTCATTTATTATAGCCGCTGTCGTGTGCAGTCTGGCAGCGCTTTGTTATGCGGAAATTGCTTCCTGCCTTCCTGTATACGGGAGTGCATATATTTATTCGTACACGACAATGGGAGAAATCATCGGCCACCTTATGGGCTGGACATTGTTATCCGTGTACATGGTGACAACTTCTGCGGTGGCGAGCGGCTGGTCCAGCTACTTTAATAATTTGTTAGGCGGTTTCCATTTATCTATACCGGATACCCTGCTGACCGTACCGAGCCAAGGAGGAACCGTCAATCTTCCTGCCATTATCATTACATTGCTGATTACGGCTGTGCTTTCGAGAGGTTCAAAGGAAAGCAAAACCTTCAATAATGTAATGGTGCTTGTGAAAATAAGTATTGTTTTATTATTTATAGTAACCGGAAGCTTTTATGTAAAGCCTGACAACTGGCATCCTTTTATGCCTTACGGTATGCAAGGCATTATCACCGGGGCTTCTGCGGTCTTTTTTGCATTTTTAGGGTTTGACGCCATCTCAGCGTCTGCTGAAGAAGTCAAAAAACCGCAGCGTAATTTGCCAATCGGCATTATCGGCTCATTGCTGGTTTGCACAATGATCTATGTACTCGTCTGCCTTGTCATGACGGGAATGGTTCCTTATTCCGAGCTGAATGTGCCGGAAGCCATGTCTTACGTGTTAGAAGCCGTACACCAAAACGCTGTGGCGGGCATTATTTCAGTGGGGGCTATCATTGGCCTGATGGCTGTTATTCTTGCCAATACATACGCCGCATCGCGAATTTCCTTCGCGATGGCAAGAGACGGAATGCTGCCGAAAGTTTTCAAAATTGTCGGCCGAAAATCAGAAGCGCCAGTCTGGAATACTTGGCTGATCGGAACATTAAGCGCCCTTGTGGCTGGATTCATTGACCTGAAAGAGCTGTCTAACCTCGCCAATATCGGCGCGCTGCTCACCTTTGCCATGGTCAGCTTATCCGTTTTGATTCTGCGCCGCACCCATAAGAATCTGAAACGCGGATTTCGTGTCCCGTTTGTTCCGGTGCTGCCTATCCTCTCCATTGTCTGCTGTTTGTTCTTAATGATCAACCTGCCGGGGAAAACGTGGCTGTATTTTCTGATCTGGATTATCGTAGGCGCGGCCGTTTACTTTTTGTATTCGTACAAGCACAGCTTATTAAGAAAATAAATGAAAACCAGCCCGCTTTACAGTGGACTGGTTTTTTTCTTGTCATAGAGAAATAAAAAAGGCAAAAGAAACGGGCGCATCCCCTGTTCTTTTGCCTTTCCATTAACAAATCTGCTTCAGTTCCTCTATGTATTGAAGCGCTTCGTCATATTCTTCGTTTGTATATTTCAGCTTGCTTTTAATGGTGAACACCTTATTTTTCTTCTCCTCAGCCTCAAGCCCGTCAAAGTACATAATCGTGGAGACAAGCTCCAGAAACCGTGATGAACGGCTGTTGACGCGGTCGATATACTCCTTCATATCGGGCATATCAAGTTCAGCGTGATGCAAGAATTCCGCCCCCGTGTCCGTCAGCGAATAACGGTATTGAAAATAACCGCCCTTTTTCTCTTTGACCTCATGCAGAAATCCGAGGTTGCACAGCTCTTCTATTTGAAGTGTCAGTTCCTCAGAATAAGGGCCGTAAAAGTGAAAATCGTATTTTTCATAAAAAGGGTACTGCATTTTCTTAGCGATATAAATCATCTTTTGCAGCTTCTTCCGCCCGACGATTTCTCCAGAATCCGAGAACACCTTCATCAGTTTTGCATGTTCTTTCAACAAATCCCCGACATCTCCTTTTTCCTTCATTACATCTCTATGTCAGTCCCAGCAGCTGCTGGATTTTCATTTTCGCTTCCCTGTTTTCTGATCCGCCGGTAATAAGGTCCATCGGAAAATACAGCTTATGGTCGGTCCGTCTTTTCCCCGAAATCGAGTCAACGATGGCTGACTGTCTGGACAATTCTTTAATTTGCCCGCTTTGCGTTAAGAGGTGAATCGGCAGACGCTCTTCTTCCTCTCCCGGCCGGTAAAAATCATACGGCAGGTCGGACGAAGAATCGACAACCAAATAATAGCCCGGGTCAATCCCCGCCTCTTTGAACAAAGCTGTCAACTCAAAGTAAGCCGTCATTTCTTCATTTGGATTAAATTCAACGTATTGGAACAGCTGGCGGTTAATAAATCTGCGGCAAAGGTCGGACAGAATCGCGTCCTCTTCTTCTTCCCAAGCCTGAAAATAGTACAGGATAATCGACTCGTCCAGCTTCAGATAATCCTCAAGCGTCAAATTCCCTTCAAAAATCGAGTAAAAATGAACCGGAGCATGCGTGAAGATATAGCCTTCCTCATGCAGCTGCTTTGCTCTGTGCAGGATTTTTGTCAAAATGACTTCGGCACTCCGGGTGACCGGGTGGAAATAGACCTGCCAGTACATTTGATAACGGCTCATAATATAATCTTCGACAGCATGCATCCCGCTCTGTTTAATCACAATCTGATCCTCGCGCGGGCGCATGACCCGAAGAATCCGCTCCATATCAAAGTGGCCATAGCTCACACCCGTGTAATAGGCGTCCCGCTGAAGGTAATCCATGCGGTCCGCGTCAATCTGACTCGAAATCAGGCTGACCACTTGCTTATTCTTATATGTTTTGGCAATGACTTCAGCGACATCCCGCGGGAAATCGGGACTTACTTTTTTGAGAACCTGGTTGACTTCCGTATCTCCCAAAATGATGTCCCTTGTAAAATCTTCATGATCAAGATGAAAGACTTTCTCAAATGAATGTGAAAACGGCCCGTGCCCCAAATCGTGGAGCAGCGCGGCGCTCAGACAGAGTTCACGCTCACTGTCATCCCATTCCGGCCGGCCTTTAAAGACATCGTCAACCATTCTTCTGACAATCTCATAGACACCGAGAGAATGGTTAAAACGGCTGTGTTCAGCTCCATGAAATGTCAAATAGGTCGTGCCGAGCTGTTTAATCCGGCGCAGCCGCTGAAATTCACGGGTCCCGATTAAATCCCATATCAGCTTGTCCCGGACATGCACATAGCGGTGCACCGGATCTTTAAACACTTTTTCTTCTGATAATTTTCCATTTGGATACGCCATCGTCATTCCCTCTTTTTTTTAGCCATGCTTCTATTATATCGGCTCTATTCTTTGAAAACATCCTTGAATTTGTCCGGCGTTTTGTTCCAGTTTACCGAAAAACGCTTTTTATGAAGCAAAAAAGCCTGACCCATGGGCCGAGGCTGTTAAAAAAACAACTTTTCGTTATTTTATTTTCTTTTTTACTTTTTCAAGCAGCTCATCCTCATTCGGAGCTGACAGCGGACGATTGTTCACAAAAGCAAACGATTTTTTCCGCCCGGGACCGCAATAAGATTGGCAGCCTACTTCCACTTTGGCATCCGGGTCCACTTCTTTTAAACGCGGCAGCAATGTTTTGATATTTGTGGCTTGGCAATCATCACACACTCGAAATTCATTAGCCATGACGTACGCTTCCCTTCATTCTATGTTCATCTATGTCAAACATTTAAATACGCTCTTAAAAAATAACATCACTCTTAATTGTACAAGGATTCGCCAATTCCCGCAAGCAGTCTTAGTAAAATCCCGCCTCATCGCGTTTTTCCTCCGTATCTCCTATTCTTTCAGCAACCTTGTATAAATATTTTCCAATCTGGACATTCTAATATCATCAAAAGAATATTTGGGGGTTGAGATCCAATGTCAAAACAACGTCAAGACGCTTGGTCAGAAGAAAATGATTTGCTGCTTGCCGAAACCGTGCTGCGGCATGTACGAGAAGGAAGCACTCAGTTGAACGCCTTTGAAGAAGTCGGCGATAAATTAAACCGCACATCTGCGGCCTGCGGGTTCAGGTGGAACGCCGTCGTCCGGCATCAATATGAAAAAGCTCTTCAGCTTGCCAAAAAACAGCGAAAACAGCGAATGAGGGCTCTCGGAAACGGCCAGCCTGCGAAAAAACGTTTATTATATCAGCCGCCGGCAGTTGAGACTGAGGCGATCAATGAACCAGCCGTACAAGAACCCGTTCAAACCGAGGCAGCGGCGCCGGAAGAGACTCAGGTTCCTGTTATGACAGGTGAACATATGCCTTATGTAGATGAAAGTTTTAAGGAAGAGTTAGCTAGTCTATCACACTTATTGTCTCCTCAATCAGCCGCACCGGAGATGACGATGGACGATGTCATCCGCTTTTTACAGGGTTATCAAGGCAACAATGAACAATCAGCGGCATTTAAGATGGAAAATGATCGTTTAAAACAGGAAAACAAAGAATTGCAAAGCAAAATCGAACAGCTTGAAACAGAGGTTCAAAAGCTTGAAAAGGATCACACAACGATCCAGGAAGACTACGAAACCCTTGTCAGAATCATGAATAGAGCAAGAAAACTAGTTTTATTTGAAGAAGATGAACATGCCTCACCATCATTTAAGATGGATCGGAACGGAAATCTAGAAAAAATGGCCGAATAGCAAAAACCCCCTTTTATATTGTGAAAAGGGGGTTTTCACCTTTTGTATTCTTTATTGTTTTATATTAAGGTGAATCTATTAAGACACATGAACGCTTCCTGCCGGTTCATGTTTACGCGGCGACACGGAGATCACCAGTAACCCTAACAGCATAAGGGCGATTCCAATCCATGAGGAAATCGTCAGCATCTCACCGATAAAGAAAACCCCCAATAACGCCGCTGTCAGCGGCTCTGCCAAGGATAACGTGACCGCAGCGGAAGCGGGGACGGCCGTCAGCCCTTTTGTAAACATAAAGTATGCCGCACATGTCGTGACGATCCCTATATAAAGGCTTACGCCGGCTCCGCGCCCTGTGAGTATCCAAGCCGTATCTTCCTGCAATAAAAGCGGTGAAAGCAACAATGCGCTGATCATAAAGATAACGGCTGCCGAGGCTTCGGGAGATTGGGTTTTAATCAGCGACTTACTGATTAACGTGTAGCCCGCAAAAGACGCGCCCGCACCCAGAGCCAGAATGACACCAGTAAGTTCAACATGAACAGCAGAACTGTCGGCGAACAACAGCCAGCATCCGGCAAGAGCCAGAACCGTAGCGGCCCACCATGACTTTTGCGGACGTTTTTTAAAAACAGCCCATTCCAAACTTCCGGCTATAACAGGGGCGCTCCCGATCGCAATGACAGTGCCCACGGCGATTCCCGTCTCTTTAACGGCGGTGAAAAAAAACGGCTGATAACAAGCCATGCAGACTGCGGCAAGAAAAACCAATCGCCACGACCAGTTCTTCACATCAAGCTTTCCGCTTATAAAAACGACCAGAAGCATTGCGCTGCCTCCTATCAACAGTCTGATTGCCCCAAAGGCCAGCGGAGTTGACTCTTCAGGGGCCAAAGCCTGCACAGTGCCTGTTGTGCCCCAAAAGAAAGCCGCCGCAAGCACAAACAAACTATAAAGATTGCCTTTCATATGTATTTCCCCTTTTTATCCTGAGATTGTTCTTTTATTTTATCGCTTTTCCGGTTTGCATTTTTGTCCGTTTGCAAGAAATAGTTATCCAAAGGAAGGAAAGGCATTGAATCACTATCAGGAATGCAACTGTCTAATGATAAAAAGACGCTTTATCAGGATATATACTCTCGCAGAAAAAAGGTCATCCAAAAAATCATATAAAAAAGCCTGGAACCATTCCAAGCTTTCAGCATTTCTCTATTTACTTAACCAAACACTTTTTCATTCCGCTCGACCATCCGGACAAGGTTTTTCTCAAACTCCAGCTCTTCATCTATTGTTAATCCTGCCGAATAGAGGTGGATGCCCAGTTGTTTTAGCTCTGTGAGTAACGACAGCATTAAATCTTGAACGGTGATATCCGTTTGCAGCAGTTCGCTTAAGGAAGCCATTGTTTCCGGGCGTATATCGGGGTAGACTCCTTTTACGTCATTCGATTTATCTTTCAGGGCGGCTTGATAAAATCGCCTGATCAGATCAGCCCGTTCGCTTCCGCTTTTATCAGCGCAAAGGTAAATCTGGACAGCAACCCCGCCGCGAAGGCGCCGTTGGGAAATGCCGGCAAATTTTTTGCCGCCGATGCTGAGGTCATAGCTTCCCGGGCAGTATGAGCCTTCAATTTCGTACGCCTCAATCTTCGCCTCATATGATTTCAGCATACGTTTCATCAGCTCGACCATCGCTTCGTAGCCTCTGTCTATGTCGATCCCCTTTTTTTGGTCTTCAAATATGAGTGAAATGTTCAGGACGCCCTCATCCAAAACGACTGCGAGACCGCCTGAGTTTCGGACAATGACGCGATAACCCTCGTTTTCTAATAATCTTACGCCGTCTTCCAAATACGGCAGCCTTGTGTCCTGAATGCCGAGAACAATGGTTTGGTGGTGCACCCAAGAACGGGCTGTCGCCGGCGATAGTCCTTTGCCAACAGACGCGCACAGCGTGTCGTCCATCGCAAATGATTGTTTTGCGTCAAAATATGGGCCGAGACTGGATTGGTCAATTATTCTCCACTTCGGCTGCATCAATAGATCAATCGGTTGCTTTGCCATCTATGTAAAACCCTTTCGTTATAGGTTTATGAATGAGACTATTATATCATTTCAGCCGTTATGATTGAAAATTGCTTTTGAGCAGGGTGATAAAGATTTCTTTGTTCTTCGTATTCTCCATAATAGGAGATTGGATGTATGAAAGCTTGCGTTTTAAAGCAAACCCTTTGACGTTGAGCACCGAAATGCTGTGATATGCCAGGTCCTTTTGCAGTACGCTTCTTGATAAAACGGACAGCCCCATTCCGCTGATAACGGCTTCTTTTACGCCTTGGTTGCTGCTGATGGTCATCATGGACTTCGGCCGCAGACCGTTTGAGGCAAGCACATGATCCAAGTATTCCCGCGTGCCTGAGCCCTTTTCTCTTGTGATCCATGCTTCGTTTTGCAAATCATTGATGGGGATGTTTTTTCTCCCGGCTAATGGGTGCTGGTTCGGCGCGGCGATACATAGTTCATCCTCCATAAAAGGCTGAATCTCCAGTTCATTCTCTCCCGTATGTCCCTCAATCAGCCCAATATCCGCTTGAAGCATCCTTACACGTTCACTCACTTCTTCTGTATTTCCGATCATTACGTCCACATTCAGCTCTGGATACGCCTTAAGCAGCTGGGCAAGAATCGGCGGCAGAATATACTCTCCGATGGTGAAGCTGGCAGCGATTTTCAACTCGCCTTTCACATAATGATGGTGCGCATATATCTCTGATTTGGCCTGATCATAAAGAAAAACCATTTGCTTTGCCCTCTGATACAAGATGTCTCCTGTCGGCGTCGTAGTAAAATGCTTCGGCGACCGGTTGAGCAGCGCGGTCTGAAACTCTTTTTCCAGGTTTTTAATATGCAGACTGACACTCGGCTGGGAAATCATCAGCTTTTGCGCCGCTTTTGTGAAATTTTTTTCTTCCACAACAGCGATGAACGTTTTCAGTTCGCCATAATACAAAGCTTCCACCTCAATCATTAATATTTTTTATCATTACAATCATTTAACTGTATTTTACTAATGATATAAACCCCTGTAAAGTGAAGCTATACCAATGAAGGAAGTGTAACCTATGCGCACCTCATTTTCTCTTATACACGGGCTGGCGCTTACCGCCGCCCTTGCCCTCTCAAGTGTTTGGGCCGTCCGGCTGCCTTTCTTATCCATGCTGGGACCCCTTGTGATCGCGATGATGCTCGGCATCATGTTTCGTTCTATTTTCGGCACAAAGAAAACATTACAGCCCGGGATTTCTTTCTCCAGTAAGCATGTTCTGAGATTGGGCATTATATTGCTCGGCATGAGGCTGAATCTGACGGATATTTATCATGCGGGCGCAAACGTATTCTTTGTCGCGGTCTTTAGTATGGCTTTTTCATTAGCCGCAGTGTATATCCTGTCCCGCTGGTTTCGCGTTGATCAAAAACTCAGCATCTTGACAGCTTGCGGGACTGCCATTTGCGGAGCTGCCGCTGTCGTTGCCATCGCCCCGCAGATTAAAGCAAATGATAACGAGACGGCAATAAGCGCAGCAGCCGTTTCTTTATTAGGCACCCTGTTTACCGTCATCTATACAGTGATTTATTCAATCATCGGGTTGGCACCCGGCGCTTTCGGCGCATTTGCCGGCGGAACTCTTCATGAGGTCGCACATGTTGTGGCTGCCGCTGCCGCCGGCGGCAGCGATGCTGTCGATATGGCGATTATCGTAAAGCTCACAAGAGTCGCCTTACTGGTGCCTGTCGCGCTGATACTCGGCATGATGACGCAGAGGAAAAAGGGAGCCGGGAAGCTTTCATTTACTTCTTTGCCGATTCCTTGGTTTATTCTTGGTTTTCTGGCGATGAGCGCTTTTCATACGTCTGGTATGATTCCGGAAGCGCAGGCGGAGCAGATTGTGAACGCTTCTTATTTTCTGATCGGTATGGCCATGGCCGGGCTTGGTTTAAAGGTGCATGTTTCCGAGTTTCAAAAAAATGGAGGGAGGGCGCTGGCAGCCGGTCTCATCGGCTCGGTTCTGTTATCATTGTTTGGTTATATGATTGTTTTCCTCCTTATATAATGAAACCGCTTTCGTTTTTAGGTGTAAGAAGTTTTCCACTTTGTCTCGGGGTGACACGAAACGTTAAAGAAGGAAAAAGCAGAGATGATGTGCTTGATGCGAAGTCAGGCGCCAGCCATTATGCAACCGCCTATCAAAAAAGCTTGCAGTCATAAAAAAGCAGCCCCGCCATGCGGGAGCTGCTGTTTTCTATTATTACAGCGCTTGAACCGCCGTAATAAGGGCAAGGTTGTAAACATCCTCTGCGTTACAGCCTCTTGAAAGGTCGTTAACAGGCATGTTTAAGCCTTGTAAAATCGGTCCTACCGCTTCAAAGTTGCCCAGACGCTGTGCGATTTTATAGCCGATGTTTCCTGCTTCAAGGCTTGGGAATACGAATACGTTCGCATCACCTTTGATTTCGGAATCCGGCGCTTTTTTCTCAGCGACAGAAGGCACAAATGCCGCGTCAAACTGGAATTCGCCGTCAAGAGTAAGCTCAGGGGCTTTTTCTTTTGCGATTTTCACCGCTTCTGCTACTTTTTCAGTCTCATCTGACTTCGCTGAGCCTTTTGTAGAGAAGCTTAGCATTGCTACCCGAGGCTCGATGTTGAACATTTTAGCCGTATTGGCGCTTTCGATTGCAATTTCAGCAAGGTCCTGGCTGTCAGGTGCAATGTTGATCGCGCAATCCGCAAATACATATTGTTCGTCGCCGCGCGCCATGATGAATACGCCGGAGGTTTTTTTCACGCCTTCTTTTGTTTTGATAATTTGAAGAGCAGGGCGCACTGTGTCTGCTGTTGAATGAGCCGCTCCGCTGACAAGCCCGTGCGCAAGACCTTTGTACACAAGCATCGTGCCAAAGTAGTTTTCGTCTAAAAGAGCTTTACGAGCTTGTTCTTCCGTTGCTTTCCCTTTTCGGCGTTCAACGAAAGCCTGTACAAGGTCTTCCATGCCTTCATATGTATGTGGATCATAAATATCAACGCCTTCAAGCGTTAAATTCAATTCTTTCGCTTTAGCTTGAATCTCATTTTCACTGCCGATCACGATTGGCTGAAGCACTTTGTTTCCGGCAAGGTTGTTTACCGCTATTAAAATACGTTCATCTAAACCTTCAGGAAATACGATTTTCACGCCTTTTCCTGCTACTTTTTCTTGCACTGTTGAAAATAAATCTGCCACAATATACCCTCCTTGAATTTGCAAAAAACGCTTTCTTTTATTAGCATACTCTTCTTCCAGCTAAATTCAAATAACCAACTTTTATTATAGCGCTTTCATTTAAAAATCTTATTTTTCTAACTAATTTAATCAACTGAAAGTCTTCTTATAGTTTCCCTCTGATTTTCAAAGATTATACGAAGAGATATTCAAGGTTTCTACACAGAAGAATCGGATAAACTATGGTATAGTGTAGGCATAATGAAGAGATATAGGAGTGAAGATAAATGAGTGAACAGCAATTGACAAATGAAGCAGCAAAAACGCTTGACGGCTGGTACGCCCTGCATGATTTCCGTACGATGGACTGGGCTTCCTGGAAACTGCTTTCAAGTGATGAACGCGAATCCATTACATATGAATTTACGGGCTTGCTTGAAAAATGGGGCGTTGCCCAAAAAGAAGGAAAAGGTTCGCAGTCTCTGTACAGCATCGTCGGCCAAAAAGCTGATTTCATGCTGATGGTTCTTCGCCCGACAATGGAAGAATTAAATGAGATTGAGCTTGAATTCAATAAATCAAGACTCGCTGAATTCACCATTCCGGCATACTCCTACGTGTCAGTCGTCGAACTGAGCAACTATTTGGCAAGCGGAGAGGGCGATCCTTACGAGAATCCGCATGTGCGTGCACGCCTTTATCCTGAACTGCCTGAATCAAAGCATGTGTGCTTCTATCCGATGGATAAAAGAAGATCAGGCAACGACAACTGGTATATGCTATCAATGGAAGAGCGCAGAAACTTAATGAGAAGCCACGGTTTAATCGGACGCAGCTATGCAGGGAAAGTGAAACAAATCATCACAGGCTCTGTCGGCTTTGACGATTATGAGTGGGGCGTTACACTGTTTAGCGACGATGTTCTTCAATTTAAAAAGCTTGTATACGAAATGCGCTTTGACGAAGTCAGCGCCCGCTACGGCGAATTCGGTTCGTTCTTTGTCGGCAACTACCTGCCAAAAGAATCACTGCCTAAATTTTTATATGTATAATCAGCTCTCCCGTCGTACGGCGGGAGTTTTTTATTGGTGCAGCGTCTCTTCCATATTCTGATCATGAGTGCTGTACCGTTTATATCCATACACACTGAGCACAAATCCGCATAGGGTGATGACGGCACAAATCAAACCGACGAAGGAATAACCGTACCGGATGTAAACAGGTCCCATAACCGCCGAGCCTAAGGTCACTGCCAAATTTGATGCCAGACTGTAGAATGCCATGATTTTCCCGCGGTGATGGTGGGAACAGTCGCTCAGAATCGTACTGAGCAGTGTTACCGTCAGGCTTTGCATTACGCCCCAGATCAATAAACCGATACATAAAAGCGGCAGTGATTTCGGTGCATACGGCAAACACGCTAATAGTATACTGAGGACAGCCATAGCGATAACAAGAGACCGCATTTTCCCGAAACGGTCCGCTGCCTTACCGGAAAAAACACTCATGGAAAAGCCGATGCCATATATCATGATAAACAGCCCCGCCACAGTATTCCCTCCCGAAAATACCTGCTGGAGATATGTCCCTAAATAAGAATACATTCCATAAAAGCCCGTCATGTTGCAAAAGGTAATCGTAATGTAGACCGGCACCCGCGGCACACGAAGCGCCTGAAGGAACGTACCGGCCGGCTGCTCTCCATTTTCTTGCCCGGCTTTTCCGCTGGCAGAGCCGCGCGCCTCATATAAAACCAAAGCCAATACAAGCAGACCCATAAAAGCGAAAATCCAAAATGTCCATCTCCAATTTAGAGAGCCGCCGATAAAAGCTCCTAATGGCACGCCAAAAATCAGCGCGAGCGACCAGCTTGAAACAATCAGTCCCATCACCTTTCCGCGATATTGATAAGGAACGCGGTCTCCTACAACCGCATAAGCGGTCGGCACAAATGCGCCTGCCGCCAGACCGGAAAGCGCGCGCCCTAAAAAGAATGTGTATAGATCCTGCGCCGCGGCGCATATGACCGTTCCGATGATAAATAAAGAGAGGCCAATCATCAAGCATAGCTCTCTCGAATATTTATCGCCGATAGGAACTAACAGCGGCGCGCCAGCTAAAATCATGATCCCGTACATACTGATAGAAAGTGCCAGCACATCAATACTTGAATGAAAGGTTTGTGCCAAATCTGGCAGCAGCGGAGAAATCACTAGTTCTTCAGATCCGGCCGCAAACACGCCCAATGTCAGAGCGAGTGCTAATAAAATCGGAAAATGGCGTTTCGTTTCAATCATATTATCGGTTTTCATATATATGGACACCTCTTCAAATACTGATTTCCATATAGTTTAGCATTGTGGAATATCTTTTCACATTCCGTTTGATAAAGTAAATTCATTTATAATTTTCAAGTGTATACCTTATTCTAAAAATATTTTTCATTCAAAAATCTTTACTCAAACACACTTCTTCTCCGCTCATTAAACATAAATGAGCATTATGGTATAGTGATAGAAATCAAATGTAATATGAGGTGGATTGTTTCATGAACAAAGTTTATACACAAGCAAAACCAATTAAGCTCGGCATGGTTTTGCTCCTCGGAACGCTGGCGTCTTTCGGGCCCCTTTCGCTCGATATGTATCTCCCCGCTCTTCCGCAGGTCGCAAATGATCTTCATACAACGGCTTCTCTCGCACAGCTAAGCCTAACCTTCTGCCTGCTGGGGCTGGCTTTAGGACAAATTGTCGTCGGACCGCTAAGTGATATGAAAGGCCGCAGGAAACCGCTGATCGTTTCGATGGTGTTTTATGCGCTCTCTTCCATTTTGTGCGCTTACAGCCCTTCCGTCACTTTTTTGATTATCATGAGATTTATCCAAGGCTTCACCGGAGCTGCCGGCATTGTCATTGCCCGTGCGTCCGCTCGTGATATGTATTCAGGGAAAGAATTGACGGCTTTCTTCTCCATGCTGATGCTGGTGAACGGGGCGGCTCCGATATTGGCGCCGATCACCGGGGGATTTGTCCTTCAATTTTCTGAATGGCCGACGGTCTTTATCATTTTAGCGATTATCGGTTTTTTCATTTTTATTGCCGTGACGGCCGCTTTGCCTGAATCACTGCCTATCGAAAAACGGACAACGGGAGGCCTGAAAGAAACCTTGCAAACCTTTCGGCTCTTGCTTGGCGACCGTTCTTTTATGGGATTTGCTTTCAGCCAGGCTTTCATTCTGACCGGCATGTTCGCTTATATTTCCGGTTCGCCGTTTGTACTGCAAAATATCTTCGGTGTTTCGGCGCAAATGTTCAGCTTTTTATTTGCGGTAAATGGCGCGGGAATTATCGCTGCCACCCAGATCACCGGGAGGCTTGCCGCAAAACGTGATGAGCGGACACTGTTCACATTCGGCCTGATGTTATCCATCATCGGAAGTATCGCACTTCTTGCTGCGCTTGCTCTGAATTTGGGCATCATCGCAGTCTGCATTGCCCTGTTTGTGATCGTGTCCTGCGTCGGGATCGTGACAACCACAGGTTTCGCATTAGCGATGCAAAAACAGGAGAAAGGCGCCGGAAGCGCAGCCGCGCTTCTCGGCCTCTTACCATTTATCGGCGGCGCGCTTGCCGCTCCCTTAGTCGGCATCGCTGGAGAAGAAAATGCATGGCCGATGGCTTTGAGCATCTTCGGCTTCGATCTTCTGGCAGTTCTTTCTTACGTTTTCCTTGTAAAAAGAAACACGCAGACATGATAGAACCCTCCAATTTTTATTGGAGGGTTCTTATTATTTAGCGCGGATCAATTACCAATTGAGTTTCAGCGTAAAAGCTGCCGATTCCCAAACCTTTTACCATATCACCTTTAATCGTGTAAGTTCCTGCGCGCGGAAGGTTTTTGCGAACCATGACTAGTTCAAATTCCGCTGCGCCTAACAAATCAAGTGTGAACGGGAGTCTGACTTTTTTCCCGTCATTTAATATCTGTGTTTCTTTCAGCGTTTTTCCATTGATCGAGTCTCTCGTATTGGCATGAAAACCGGCCGGGAAATTAAATTCTATCGTTCCGAGAGAAAGAACGGCCTTTGGTCTGTATGTCACTTCAATATCTGAAGTCGCGTATTCTTTCGTACTGTTAATGGTTTTTGCTTCGATTGATGCTGATTGCGCATTCGCATGGACAGAAGGAAGCAAGATGGATAGCAGGACAGCTGAACTGATGAATACTGAAAATAATGATGTTCTTTTTAGCATGACATTTTCCTCCTCATGATCACTATTGAAGTTGGTCAGAGCGTCCTCTGAAGAGAAAAAGAGCGTGAATCTCGTAAATTCGCGAATTACTTTTTCTTTTTCTTGAGATAAATCTAACACCATTTTCCATGGAAGTAAATGCTTTTTTAGGGATATGACAACTTGATATTGTTTGAGACATTCAGCTTAGCCGGACAAGGACCAAACGAATGATTTTTACCCTCCGGCTAGTAAAATATACAGTCTTTAATCAATACTATTTTCCTTTCAAGTTAAAGGGATTAAAAAAATCGAAGATACCTCTTGATCTTCGATTTGCGTCCGGCTATTTTGCTGTATATTATCGAAAAGTTGTGTTCCAGTTAAAACCGATTGTCTCGTCATTCCAAGGGATTCTTTTTTCATCGGGCTGATCAGGGTTATACGAGGTTGTAGTGAAATAGATAATCGTCAGCGGTGTTTCTCCAAGCACCCTATAACCGTGGGCGACTCCTTTTGGAATCAACAGAAGCATCGGATTGTCTTCTCCCATAAAGTAGACATCCGTTTCTCCTTTCGTTTCAGAATCGTCACGCAGGTCATAAAGGACAACCTGGGCGTGGCCTGTCGGGAAAAACCAGAGATCATCCTGCTTTTCATGATAATGAAACGCTTTAATTACGCCCGGATAGCTTTTTGACCATGAGGCCTGCCCGAAATGTTCAAGAAGATTCTCGTCATCCCGAACAAGCTCGGCGAAAAAACCTCTGTCATCACTATGCTTCGTCAGCTTTTTGACTTTGACTCCTTTAATCACTTCACTTCACTCCTCTCCTGTAAATAATCACGCAGTGCATCACGCCAATGCCGCGGCCGTATTCCGCGTTCATTTATCGCCTGGTGGCTTAAAACAGAGTAAGCGGGGCGCGGTGTGAGATTTCCGTATTCCTTTGTGCTCACTGGCAGAATCGTTGTGTCCAGTCCGCTTTCTTCCATAATGGCCGCGGCGAATTCATACCAGCTGCACATACCTGAGTTACTGACATGGTACACGCCCGGGGGATGGCCAAACAGCGTAATGACCGCTTCTGCTAAATCCTTTGTATAAGTCGGCGAACCGATTTGATCATTGACGACGCGCAGCTCATCTTTTGTTTCAGCAAGCTGTAGCATGGTATTGACGAAATTATGGCCTCCGCTTCCGTATACCCAGGAGGTCCTGATAATGGTGCTGCCCTTGCCGGCTAATCGAATCAGCTCCTCCCCGAGTTTTTTGCTTTTACCGTATATTGTGCTTGGTTCGGGGGTATCGTCTTCTTTGTAAGGACTTGTGCCTTTTCCGTTAAACACATAATCCGTGCTGATATGAAAATATGCCGCACCGATGCCTTCTGCCTCCAGCGCTGTATAATAGGCTCCGATCCCATTGATTAAATATGCTTTCTCCAGCTCTGTTTCACATTTGTCAACAGACGTAAACGCCGCTGTGTTGACGACAATGTCCGGCCGATAATGGCGAAAGGAATGCCGCACTGACCGATGATCAGCAATATTCATCATCGACTTCGTTAACGCGATGACCTCATATCCGGCTTGCTTCAACTGGCGGCACAGTTCTCTTCCGAGCTGTCCGCCGGCGCCGGTCACTAAAACCTTTGTCAATCGGATCACCTTCTTTTTATCATTGGCCGTTATCTGTATACCAGCGAACGGTCCGCTTAATCCCCTCTTCAAACGTAACTTCCTGACGCCAGCCCAGCTCGTTTTTCAGCTTAGAGGCATTGATCGCGTAGCGCCGGTCGTGCCCTTTCCTGTCTTCCACATGAGCAAACAGCTCCTGATCGCAGCCAAGATGCTTCAAAATGGCACTGGCAAGCTCTTTATTCGTCCGTTCATTGCCGCCGCCGATATTATAAACCTCACCGTTCGTTCCTTTTTCCAAAATCAGCTTAATCGCGCGGCAATGATCCTCGGCGAACAGCCAGTCTCTGATCTGTAATCCGTCACCGTACAGCGGAACCGGCTGGCCTTTTGCCGCGTGGCGGATGATAGTCGGAATCATTTTTTCCCGGTGCTGATAAGGACCGTAATTGTTGCTGCATCTTGTGATAATGGCCGGAAGCTGATGGGTTTTGACATAGGACTGAACGAGGAGATCTGAGCTGGCCTTGCTGGCGGAATAAGGATTATTAGGTGAAAGCGGTGTCGTTTCCGTAAATGCCGGGTCATCCGGTTCTAAATCTCCGTATACTTCATCTGTTGAAATGTGGATCAGTTTTTTTGCCTTTCCGTGCAACACAGCCTCCGCCAGCCGATACGTCCCCATGACATTGGTTGTGATGAAAGGCTCCGCCTGCGAAATGCTTCTGTCTACATGGGATTCAGCCGCGAAATGAATCACAGCGTCATAGCTCTCATCAAATGCCCGGTCAATATCCGCCTGACTGCTGATATCTCCTTTGATAAACCGAAATCGGCTGTTTCCCTTCAGCTTTTCCATTTCTTTCGGATGGCTCGCATAAGTGAGTTTATCAAAGACCGTAATGCGGGCGTCTGTCTCCTTCAGCATCAGTTTTGTAAATGTGAGCCCGATAAAGCCGGCTCCGCCTGTAATCAAAAATGATTGTGCCATGATTATTTTTCCTGTCCTTTCTGCAATGCTTGATATGCCAATGTGGAAGCAAGGTGAAGCGATTCATGAGTGCCGGCATCCACCCACCAGCCCGTTAACACATCATACGTGAGCTGGCTGTGTTCAATGTATAAATTATTCACATCAGTAATTTCAAGCTCGCCGCGCTTTGAAGGAGAGATTTGTTCAATATAGGAAAACACTTCCGCATCATACATATAAATACCGGTTACGCAAAGATTGGTCGGCGGTTTTTCAGGCTTTTCAATAATGGAACGAATCTTGTTATGCTGTTCATCAATTTCCGCAATCCCGAAGCGCTCAGGGTCATTGACTTCTTTTAACAGCACCTTCGCTCCTTTTCCCTGTTTCTCAAACCGCTCTGTAAAAGGCCGCAATGAATCTTCAAATACATTATCACCTAATAATAAGATGAAAGGCTCTTTTCCGGTAAAGCGTTTTGCATAGGATAAACCGTCTGAAATCCCTGAAGCGGCGGGCTGAACCTGATACGTAACGGAAACACCCAGCTCCTCTCCGGTTCCAATGAGTTTATGAAACTGCGGTAAATATTCTTTTTGAGTGATGAGTAAAATATCTTTAATTCCGGCTTCTTCAAGCTTCATAATCGACCAATAGATCATAGGATACGGACCTACGGGAAGCAAATGTTTATTGACCGCTTTGGTGAGCGGCATAAGGCGCGAGCCGGTTCCTCCAGCTAAAATAACACCTTTCACGTTAACACATCCTTACGTGCGTTTTTGTACCTGTATTAATGGCCAGATAGCACACCCCGGCTTATGTTCAATATGAAACCTGCCATTATTTCGCCTTCCTGCCCGGCCACAAATGGTAATAGTAGAACGATTGCGCCGCGGTAAAGCCCATTCTTTCATAAAGTCGGATTGCCCTTACGTTGTGAAGCTGCGTCCCTGCTGTTATTGTTTTATGCTGAAGGCGTTCCGATTGTTCTATGATGTCCGCCAATAAATGATAACCGATTCCTTTGCCTTCAAATCCGGGTTTTACAGCCATCAGATCAAGAACAAACTCTTCGCCCCTTGAAAGGCCTTGAAGATAGCCGATGATCTCGCCTTTTTGCTTCGCCACAATGTTTATATCCGCTCTGCCGTTTACATTATTCCGTGTCCATTCTTGAAAGATCCGGTTCGCTTCTTCATGACTGAGATAAGGATCTTGAAAATATCTGCTTTTTATAAATGCGTCCCGGGATAACCGGCAAATCTCATCCGTGTCTTCAGGCTCGGGCGCTGAAAGTTCAAACGGAGCGTCTTCCCCATATAGACAAGCTGGTTTCGTCAGCTTAATCAGACTGCCGACAAAATAAGAGGAGGGAAGCTGCTGCATGACTTGCATCGCTCCTATATCCTCCGCCGGAATCCGAACGAAAATAAAATCAGTCCCCTCCGCCTGCCGGGCCGTATAAAAGGCTTGAAACAGCAGTTTCAGCTGTCCTCTGCTGTTTGCGGCCAGCTGTTTAACGTTCATCACTTGTTTATTGAGCATTTGGCTTTCCCAAAGAGAGTCTTCATATAAAATGACACCTTGAATCTGGTTGTTCTCCAAAAGGCAGAGCGAGGACTCATATTGTTCGTCAGAGGCAAGCTGTTTGCTTTGAAGAAACGCTGCAATCATGTCTTGCGGCAAATTTTCTTTTATGGTGTACAATTAATCAATCCCTTCCATATTTTCATTTTTACACCTATTTTTAACTCCCCTCTTTTTATGCAAGATGATCCCGCCTGTAATCAACCCCCGTTTTTTCTTTCAAAAATGTTAATAAGGCGTCCGCTGACTGTTCAACCGGATAATTGGCAGCCACAAATTGAAGGCGGGCCTGCTCGGCTTTCTTATGCATATCAGGTTTTTCCAAAACCTCAGCCAACGTTTCAACCAGGTTTTCAGGCTGTTCAAAGATGAATTCTCCGAGTGATTCGTAGTAGGGGTAAGAGCGGCTCCCATTTGATCTTCCGATGAAAGCGGGCTTTTGAAACAGCATAGCTTCAAGACCGACTGTGGAGGTTTGGGTGATCGCCGCATCAACGTACGGGAGAATATCATACAAGCCCATTTCCTTTTTAATCACTTTACAGGCTTTATGTTTTTTCATCGCCGCTTGATACATGCTGAGCTTATTTTTGCCGATTTCCCACGGGTGAGGCTTGATGACAAGCTGAAGATGCTGATGGTTCATCAGCTCATTTATCACACCGGAATAGAAATCATCTGAAAAAGGCTGTGTAGCGATCAGAATTGTTTGTTTAGATGGGTGAAAGGACAGTTTCCGATGAAAGGTATCCGATTCGATCGGTTTTCTGTGAAAAATTTGGTCAAAACGAGGGTGTCCGGTTATGATGATTTGCTCCGGGCTGCAGCCTTTCTGTTTGTACCACTCTGCTTCATAAGCGCCAAATACAGCTTGATACGAGGTGAAAACAGGCAGAAACGCCTCATCTCCCATGAGTGCGCCATGCTGGAGACAAATGCTTACAGCCTTTTTCTTTTCACATGTCAATGCGAGCACTCTGCTGTAGATGTCTTCAGTGGTCCCTACCACAACGGCGGAAATCTTTTCAGTCTCAAATAAAGCGTCCACTGCATCAATCGCTTCTATAAATAAAGGAATGTCCTTAAAAAGCCGATTTTGAAATGCTTCATCTCCGAATACCGTGTGTGCCTCCAAGGCGGAAAGTATGGAGGAAGCCTTTTCGATATACGGCTGAGGGTCTCCTTTTTTGTCCGATGCCGCAAGATCAAGTTTAGAAATCACAGGCAAATCGCAATGATGCGGCAGGCTCCATCTCGCCAAAACAGCCGTTGTCGCAGGGTCAAATTGATAATAATTTTCGTCGATAAACCGCAAATGATCGAAATGCAAAATGACCTTTCCCAGAGCAGGTGCTTCATCAGCCGATTTTTTTATGCTTTGTTTTTTGATGTCAAAGAAGGGCTGAATCTGCTCTTCAGCGATGTGCTGCTCAGCCGGTCCAAAAAGCTCCGCATCAGTTTCCATGCGCTCTCTCAGTTCAGGGCTGATATATTGGTAAAAATTACTGAGCAATGCAAGCGGAATATCCTTATAGCGAAGTTTGTCAAAAAACATGACAAACTGCCGATACAGCACCCAGTAATTAGCTAAGTAAGCCGACAAGCTCTCACCCCTTTCCAAGCTTTTTTAATGATTCACGCAGATCCCGGCAGTTTTGCTGAGGCGGGAGATTCCGAACGAATTCATTTTTTTCTTCTTCAAATAACTGAAAATGAATGGACTGATCCGTAATATAGTTAAGATCAAGCTCTTCGGTTATCGGATAGAGCGGGTAAAAATGATTGACCCTCCAAAAGAAACGGGCATCCCCAATCCGGTAATACTCCGGGCTTTCATCCCAATAGGAGCCAAACGTAGCCTTGACCTTCTCCAATACTGAAAATCTGTGCATCACCGAACAATGATCGACCGCGCATGGTGCGTTCCACATCACTTGATTGGCCGGTCTGACGGTCTCTTTCACGACTTCCTGCTGCTGATTCAAATGATAGGTTTTAGAACTTGAATAAATGACATCTTTCTCAGGATGAACATCAAGTTCATGCGCCATTTTCTTCAAACGGTCCGGCATGTAGATGTTATCGTCTGTCGCATATGTGATGTATTCGCCCTCGGCTAATTCAATTGCTTGATTGATAAGCGCTGAATACCTTGTTTTCTCTGTTCTTTCTTTCACTCCGGATACATCGCTTTTGTAAAAACGGACACGAGAATCCTTCAAAAAAGGCCTGATTTCATTCAGGGTTTCTTCGTTTGAATTGTCATCCATAATCAGCAATTCAAAATCCGGAAAGGTCTGAGCAAGGATACTTTTAATGGACTTTGCCACATAATCACTTTTATTGTAGCTCGTCATAATCACAGAAACCTTTGGCACATCCTCACCTCCTTCTTGAAAACATTCACTCCTGAAACTAACGTTATCATATGTTCCATATGCTCAAGTTGCGCTAGGAATACAGACTATAATGCGAAAACGACCAAAAAAACAGCAAACACCCTCATGCAAATCAGGCTATTTTCCGCTTCCTCATGTCATTTTAGGATTCATGGCTGTCCCCTGTTCATTTTGCGCATAAACTTTGTGCCGTTTACATATGGTTGAAGAGATGAAAATTGTAACAGCGACCCAGATCGTTTTTTCATCGGAGGTGAGTCATCTAAAGCGGTCATTCCATACAATCAAAACCGATATTCGATAAGACTCGAGGCGGGAGATGATCCTTAATGGTTTTTATAAAAAGGAGGAACGAAATGAAACCGAAAAAGAATCAGTATCAGCAAATGCAAGGATTTGATATGCAGGGGTATCAGCCGCAATACGGCCCCAATCCTTATCCGCAGCAGCAAGGACAGGGTGCGCAAATGCAGGGACAGCAAGGATTCGGCTTTCCATCCCAACAGCAGCAAGGCGGAGGGTTTCCGACCCAGCAGCAGGTCGGCGGATTTCCGACTCAGCAGCAAGGCGGAGGGTTTCAAATACCGTCTCAGCAAACGGGCGGTTCTCCATCTCAAAACGTACCCGGCATGCTGCCTATTGAAGAATCGTATATCGAGAATATCCTGAGGCTGAATCGGGGAAAAACCGCCACGATTTATATGACGTTTGAAAACAGCAAGGAGTGGAACTCAAAAATATTCCGCGGGGTGATACAAGCGGCTGGGCGTGACCACATTATCATAAGCGATCCGAAAACAGGGACCCGCTACCTTCTCTTGACGATTTATCTTGATTACGTCACGTTTGATGAAGAAATTGCTTATACCTATCCATATTCGATGGCCTCCTATTCGCCTAGATAAATAAAAAGCCAATCTCTCACTCTGTGAGGATTGGCTTTTTTTCTTTATAAATATTTAACAGCCGCAACGACGATCATAATCCATGAAACGATAAACGCCACGCCGCCAAGCGGTGTAATGGCGCCGAGTATGGAAACCTGCGTCACGCTGAGAATGTACAAGCTTCCGGAAAACAGCACAATACCTGCAAACATCAGCCAGCCCGCCGCAGTGACGCTGCCGACACCTGAGAGCTTATCGGCAAGAAACGCGACAGCCAGCAGCCCAAGCGCATGGTACATATGATATTGCACGCCTGTATGCCAGACCTGAAGATATTTATCAGGAATTTTCCCTTCAAGACCGTGCGCGCCGAATGCGCCCAGCCCTACTGCGACCAATGCATTAATCGCGCCTAATATTAAAAATAATTTCATCTATTCCTCTCCTGCCTTTTCGCTAAATTGATATGTTTATCATAACGCACATGAACCAAAATTCAACGATCGTCCGACGATGACACGAGATTGTCAGATTTCCTCTTTCTCCAAAGCTGTAATTGATCTGTCCCTATCGCAACTAAAGTACCCAGGACAAGCCCGTTGCTCAATAGCGAAATAAAAATCGGGTGCATGCCCGTTAATGCGCTTTCAGGAATGAACATCACACCAACGCCGGTGAGCAGAGAAAGACCGATCACGGTACGGACCCGCTTTGTCTCCGTGTTCTCATATGAATCGAATTCAGCGAAAGCCAAACCCGCCATTGTTGAAAACACGACAAAATTCACCGCAAACCCGACAGGTGACGGCAGGCTCGCAAACGCATTCATAAAGAAAGGGATGATACTGATGATAATAATAATAGCGTTTCCTAATAAAAATGGTTTTTTAGAAGGCATTTTCGTTGTTTCAATAAAACCAGCCGCGCCTGAAATCGGCACCGGCGCAATTGCACCGGTCAAACCGCTGAGCAAATGGCTGAATGAAGCCGCGAATCCGGCCGGTCTTTCATGATGCCGCTCCGGCTTGCCTCCGAACTTTTTCACAGCCAGCTCGACGACTCGTATGCTCGCCAGCATATTAACAATAAGCAAAATGGTAATAAACAGTGACGTAATCACAAGGCCGCTGTCAAAGATCGGCTTTCCGAACGGAAACAGCGCCGGAAGCTGAAACAGACGGTCAGGCATTTGAATCGGCTTGGCGGCACCCGCGATAGCAAACAGCACCCAGCCGCCGAATAACGCCAGTAAGATTGAATATTGCTTTAAAAAAGACACCTTTGAATTGCTCATCATAAAAGTGGCTGCTACCACAACCATGGCAAGACCGAATACAAGACCGTCGACACTGTCCTTTAAATAGCCGATCCCAAGCAGTCCTTTTATAATCGGCTGACTCAGCTGCATAACTAGAAGCAGCAAATACACACCCGTGACAACAGGTGTAAATAGAACCGCCAGTCTTTCAATGACTTTACATACACTAAATATAAAGAAGAATACCGCGCTTAACAGCAGCGCGCCCTGCAATGCCCGGAGTGTATCTCCAAACGTAGCAAAGACCGTGCCCGTCAAACCGCCGTAAATTGTATAAACACCCCACCACAAGCCGGCCGGGCTTTCATTTATAGGCAGGCGGTGTCCCTTGAGACACTGAATGATCGCAGCAACCCCTAGCACAAAAAAAGTGCTTTGAATCAATCTGGCTGAATCAGAGTGATCTAATTGAAACGATTGCGCCACCGCCACCGGGACCACAATCGCCGCCGCAATCATAAAAGCCGTCCATTGCAAGGCGCCAAGAACCAATTTCAAATCAATCAACCTTTCCTGTTAAAAATCGAATAATGAATCGCCGTTTCCGTCTTCTTCGCTCTTCTCTTTTTCCTTCTTGCGATACTGGCTCAGCCCGGCGCTGCCCATCATTTTTTCCAGCAGCATCGGGTCTGCCGCAGGCGCCGCAACAGGAGACGCGGTTATAGTCGGTGAAGCTTCTGGCGAACGAGGCGTATCTGAATTGTCCATGACGACGTCGCATAAAGAACGGACGACTGCTATATGCTGTTTCAGCTCCTCATCCTGCTGCGCCGTTTTGGCCTTTTTCAGCTCCTCTTCCATCTTCTGAAGTAACGCGGATATATGAATATTCATGAAAGAATCCTCCATCTGAAAATTTCGTACTACTTGCATTTTATCAAATTCCTGACATCAATGCAGATGCGAGTTTGTTATTTTTTCTGACAAGCTTTGCGCATTTGACAATCGAAAAATCATTCTTCCATAATGAACTGACCGTCACATACAGAAAGGAGAGTCGGAATGAACAGCATTCCCTCTATCATCAGCCGGCATCAAGCGTTTTTCACAGCAGGACATACAAGATCAATTAAAGCGCGGCTTGACGCTTTACGTAACGTAAAACAAGCCATCAAAACCTATGAAGCTGATGTATTATCCGCTCTCTATCAGGATCTCCACAAATCAGGGCACGAGGCTTACATGACAGAAATCGGAATTGTTCTTAAAGAAATAAGCTTTGTCATGAAACGTCTGAGAAAATGGGCCAAGCCGAAAAAAGTAAAAACGCCATTGACCCATATCGGCTCACAAAGTGTGATGATACCCGAGCCTTATGGAACGGTTTTGGTGATTGCGCCATGGAATTATCCATTTCAACTGGCTCTTTCTCCGCTCATCGGGGCTATTGCGGCCGGAAATACAGTCATCGTAAAGCCGTCAGAATATACACCCGCCGTTTCAGCGGTTCTTTCCAGCATCATTCGCGACGTGTTTCCGTCTGGCTATGTCACCTTAGTTGAAGGCGGGCCTGATACCAGCACAGCTTTATTAAAACAGCCCTTCGACTATATTTTTTTCACCGGAAGCGTCTCCGTAGGAAAAATCGTGATGGAAGCAGCTGCTAAACAATTAATTCCCATAACATTGGAGCTTGGCGGCAAAAGCCCTTGCATCGTCCATAAGGATGCTGATATCAAGCTCGCCGCCAAACGGATCATCTTCGGGAAATTTACAAATGCAGGCCAAACATGCATTGCGCCAGACTATTTAGTCGTTCACGAGGAGATAAAATCGGAATTCGTGAACGAAATGAAGCATATAATCGGCGAATTTTTCGGTCACCAGCCGGAGCTGAATCCGGCCTACGGCAAAATCGTCAGTGAGCGCCACTTTCAGCGGCTTATCGGCTTTCTGAATGACGGCATTCCTCTGACCGGCGGCAAAGCGGATCATAAGCATCACAAAATCGCCCCAACGATTCTTGATCAAGTCAAGGATGAAGCGCCTGTGATGCAAGAAGAGATCTTCGGGCCGATTTTCCCGCTGTTTACCTACCGCAGCACCGACGAAGTCATTGCGATGGTGAACGCACGTCCAAAGCCGCTTGCCCTTTATTTATTTACAAATCATAAAACGGTCGAGCAACACATCTTAGAAAACATATCGTTCGGCGGTGGATGTATAAATGATACATTAATGCATGCGGCTACACCATATCTGCCATTCGGCGGTGTCGGAGAAAGCGGAATCGGACGCTATCACGGGTTCGACAGCTTCAACACGTTTACACATAAAAAAAGCATTTTGAAACAAACAAACCGCTTCGATCTTGCTTTCCGTTATCCTTCCTCAAAAATCGGGCTGCGTTTGATACGTAAATTATTGAAATAAAAAAGCGCAGAACACGCCTGCGCTTTTTTCTATGATAAATCTTGAATGCACCATTGAATCGGCTCTTGACCCATTTCTTCTAAAAAAGCATTCGCCCGTGAAAACGGCTTGCTTCCGAAGAATCCGTTCCTCGCCGAGAATGGGCTTGGGTGAGTCGACTCAATGATGAAATGCTTGGACGTGTCGATCCGTTCTTTTTTCATTTGCGCATGCCTGCCCCACAGAATAAAAATAACCGGCTGCTCTCTCTCATTCAGCACGTCAATGACCCGGTCTGTCAGCTGCTCCCAGCCTTTTCCCTTATGGGAGTTGGCTTGGCCGCGCCGCACCGTTAACACCGTATTTAAAAGCAGGACTCCCTGCTTCGCCCAGCTGACGAGCGAACCGTGGTTCGGTATGCTGCATCCCAGATCATCCTGAAGCTCCAAAAAGATATTTTTTAGTGAAGGCGGCTGCTTTACGCCCGGTTTCACAGAAAAACTTAAACCGTGGGCTTGGCCGGGACCGTGATAAGGATCTTGGCCAAGAATCACTATTTTTACGTGATCGTAGGCAGTATAGTGTAAAGCATTATAAATATCCTTGCTTTCCGGGAAAATCGTTTCATTTGCATATTCCCGTTTCAGCATTTCTCTCAGTTGTTGATAATATGGTTTTTCAAATTCATCTTTCAGCTGATCCCACCAGCTGTCCTCTAAAAGCTGCTTCAAGGCTGTAATCCTCCCTTATGAGCGGTGAAGTCTGGAATAAACGGGCTGCCCGTCCCAAACGATGTCGCTTGCTGCTTCACGTCTTTTCATGTCAGGCTCTTCTAACAAGACGGCGAAATTTTTTGTCGGAAGCTCCCCGAGCCCATGCTTCTCGCTCAGCCGGTCTAAATATTGTTTCCGTTTGGCGCCAAGGTCGCTGGACTGATTGTCGCCTGCGTCAGAAAACGCATAAATCACACTTGCGCAAGCAACACGCTTGACCCGGTGCTCTTTCGCCGCTCGCAAATAAAAATCCCAATCCCAATAGTTATGAACATCAGGATCAAAATACCCTAATTCATCGTGCAAAAAACGTCTGTACATACTGCCGGACGGCACATATGTGGAGAATACTCTCATGTCTTCATAGTCGGCCGTATAGGCGAATAATTTCCGTGACAGCGGATATCTCGTCCCGTTTCTTTCTTCAAATGAAACAATTTCCGCATCAGAATGGACCAGATCCGCCGTTTCCATTTCCTCCGCCATCCTCTTAAGATGGCCGGGCGTAAAGAAATCGTCATCATCACAAAGCATAATACAATCGCCCGACGCCTGTTTGACACCGGCATTTCTGGCTAATACATGCCCCGCGTTCTTTTCTAAATGGAGAACAGCAATCGGAAGTTCGGCATACAGTTCTTTTACATGATCAACCGATTCCCCCGCGTCATTTACGATAATGATTTCATATGGATTCATCGTTTGTCTAGAGATCGCCTCAAGCAATTCGCATAAGGCCGGAATTCGATTATACGTCACAATTACAATGGATATCTTCATGATGCTCTCCTTCTTAATATATTGTCATGTATTATTAAAACACAAATTCAACAAGAGAACAGTGGGCATTTCCTACCGATCAACAAAGAGCAGCGTAATTCCGATCAGCAGCAAAAGCAAGAGAACGAGATCTCCCCAGACGCGATACAGTCTTCTTTTCATATCAGCCCCTTCAGCAAATACTTGATTCCGCAATTTATATTGATAAACAGGGAGCAATACAAACGCATAAAAAGAGCACAAAAAAACAAACGCCGGAGGAACAAAACCGCATCCCGCATCATCCCAATCATAAACAATGTCCGCTACGCTTGCGCCATCTATAAAAAAGAGAGCGAACATTAAAACCAGCGGCACCAGCGAACCGATTTGAAAATCAATCCATCGCAGTTTTTGATCAAGCGCAAATTTCGCAGCCCAAAACCAGCCAAACGCATACAAAAAAAGCATCAGAAAAACGCCGAAAAACATAAAAAAAGCATCCGGGAGCCAGTCAAACAAAAAGGCAGGAAGAACAGCCGCAGCCATAGCGGCAAACATGCCAAATACAACAAAAAAGAAGATAGCTATATGAACGATTAATCCGTATAGAAACGATTGTATTTTCATTTTAATTATATTCCTCTCGGTATGTAGTATTTCTATGTAGTTTGGTGAAAAAAATTAGGCAAGACGGCGCCTGCCTAAATAACAGCCCAGCCGGCTGCATGCCGGAAAGAGCATGGTCGCAACGGCACAGGCCAATACAAAGTCCGGTGTGAGCATAGCTTGAAACAGATCAGCCGGCACAAGGCCGAACAGAAAGACAAGCATAAAACACACATTCGGCGCCATGGAAACCGATACCGTATGATTGACAAGCCTCTTCCCGCTTAAACCGAATTCCCTTCCCGCCTGATACCCAATAAACATCCAATAAAGCAGATAACCGCCTAATATCAGCCAAACAGACACGGAAATTCCGCTCCATACTGCTTTCACAAACGGATGAACGGACCATACATGGATCATGGTTAAGGCTGCACCCGCAGCAAAGAGTGATAGGTTGCAAAAGAAATGAAATAATAAAAACCCGCGGGGAGATACGGATGTTTCTTTTTTAAAGGAATGAATAATGTCAGCCGGCGATCCGACCTCGTGCCAAATACGCATCATCGCTTCCTTTTCGGTTTTCCCTTCATTCAGGTAATGAGCAAATGCCTGGCCGATATGACTTTCCAATTCCTCCATCCATTCATCACTGTCCGGCAGATCTTGCAGCCCTTTTTTGATCTCGTTTACGTAATCGTCTTTATCCATTCTGTCCTCCCCGTTTCAGCATGCGGTCCATCATCGTCGAAAACAGACTCCACTCCTTCATCCGCTCAAGAAGAACCGCTTTTCCTTCATCTGTTATGCGATAATATTTCCGATCAGGCCCCTTTGACTGCTTCTCCCAATAAGAAGAAATATAACCTTGGCGTTCAAGCTTATGAAGCGACGGATAAAGGGTGCCTTCCTTCATTTGCAGTTCATTCCCGCTTCTTTGCTCCATTTCTTTGACAAGCTCATAGCCATACATCGGCCGTTCGTTAAGCAGCGTTAAAAGTAAGATGACGGTACTGCCCTTTACAAGCTCACGATTAAACATATTCAAAACCCCTACCTAGTAATATTATGTAGCATTTTACGAAACCTCAACGTCATTGTCAATTCATTCCTGATAGGCTTCAATATTGTGATCAAGAGAAAATCTAACTATAATGAGGTATAAAACATGATGGAGGTTTACTTATGTCAATGCATAAAGCACTCACTATTGCAGGCTCGGATTCCAGCGGCGGCGCGGGGATTCAGGCTGATTTAAAAACGTTTCAAGAAAAAAACGTCTACGGAATGACAGCTTTAACGGTTATCGTGGCGATGGACCCCAAAAACAGCTGGGATCATCAGGTATTCCCGATTGATCCGGACACCATCCGCGCCCAGCTGGCGACGATTGTTGACGGGATTGGCATTGATGCGATGAAAACAGGCATGCTCCCAACCGTTGAGATTATCGAGCTGGCTGCAAAAACGATTAAAGAAAAACAGTTAAAAAATGTAGTCATTGATCCCGTGATGGTATGTAAAGGAGCGAACGAAGTTCTTTATCCTGAGCACGCTGAAGCGTTGCGTGAGCAATTGGCGCCGCTTGCGACAGTCATTACGCCAAATCTTTTTGAAGCAAGCCAGCTAAGCGGAATGGACGAATTAAAAACAGTGGAAGACATGAAGGAAGCAGCGGAAAAAATTCACGCGCTCGGCGCCCAATATGTCTTAATTACAGGAGGCGGCAAACTCAAACACGAGAAAGCCGTAGATGTTCTGTATGACGGAAAAACGGCTGAAGTTCTTGAAAGCGAAATGATCGACACGCCTTACACACACGGGGCAGGCTGCACATTCTCCGCCGCCGTCACAGCAGAGCTTGCGAAAGGAACTGAAGTGAAAGAGGCGATTTACGCGGCAAAAGAGTTTATTACAGCAGCGATTAAAGAATCGTTCCCGCTGAACCAATATATCGGACCGACGAAGCATTCTGCGATGCGCTTCACTGAAAAATAAACAAATATCCCCCTCTATTCAAGAGGGGGATTATTTCACTTTAAGATTTCTCGCCGATGATCTCAGAAACGCTTCAATAGATTGAACAAACAGCGCGTACTCCTTCATTTGTTCGTATGTAACAGTAAGCTTTTCTCTCATTTCATTATGAGGCATGGAACCTCCCAGCATCTTTTTGAGCTGAAGCAAGACCTCTTTATATTCTTCTCTCTTATCCTCTACTTGATCTGCTGCCTTTTCTAAACATTCCGGCGTTATCTTCTGTTCATTCAAATTCAAGAAAACAACTCCTTAAATATAGTAGTCTATCGTTGAAGAATAGCACAGATGGCATAGATTTCACATAAGAAAAAAGGATTATTTTTATTGACCAAGTGGCCATATCGACACGTTCTCTCCGTTTTTCCAGCGGAATTAAAAGAGACCTCCTCATTTCCCGGGAAAGGAAAATACTTTGCGCTAAGCACTTCTTCTTCATCTTTTAGAGAAAACATCGCAAATTATTATGTGAAAACAATCACAATATATACTATGGGCATTCCCTGCACAGAAGGCAGAAGACACACCATGGAAACTTAAGCATTACTTCAGGTTGAACAACTTACCTGTTGTCATATTATTATCTTTAATCAATTTGTCTAATGGCTCTTGCCGGATTACCGCCTACCACCGTATTATCAGGAACGTCTTTTATTACCACAGCGCCAGATGCGATTACGGCGTTATGTCCAATTGTTACTCCTGGGTTAATAATTGCTCTTCCGCCAATCCAAACGTTATCCCCAATTGTAACTGGTTTTCCATATTCAGCTCCACTTACCCTCTTTGCACTATCAAGGGGATGAGAAGCTGTATAAATATGAATTCCAGGCCCCATAAGACAGTTATCTCCAATATTCACCTGACAAACATCTAAAATAACACAGTCATAATTGGCAAAAAAGTTATTTCCTACATGGATATTATAACCATAGTCACAATGAAAAGGAGGCATTATAGATATATTATCGCCAGTTGAGCCAAGCAGCTTTTGTAATAGAGTATTACGGCTTTCGCTGTGTCCTTCAACTCTTTGATTATACAAACCCGTTAATTTTTGTGCGTGTTCTCTTTCTCTCACCAGTTCCTTGTCATCTGCAAAGTATAAGTCTCCGTTAAGCATCTTTTCTTTTTCAGTCTTTTGCATAATATTTATTCTCCTCATCATTCGAATCTTAATAAAATCTTTGGTCACAGACTATATTAAACAACTTTATCGTTTTTAAAATATTCCTATTACTAAATAAGCAGGCGACAAGAAAAAATTGCAGTTAAAAGTGATAAAGATTTTATTCTAATTCAGTGCCCAAACGGAAACCTTCATCCCCGTATTCCCATTTGACTTCACTGTCACCTCATGGTTTTCAAGGGAAGGAAAATATCTTGCACTGAATACCTCTTCCCCTTCGTTGATAAAGATTTCTAAAGACGACGCATCTATAAACATGTGCAGCGTATGCAAACGATTGATATGGCAATGCCTTTCTTCCGTTTTTTCGCCGTCAAAGCTTACCCGCTTCAATGTTACAAGCCCTTCATCCTTCCGAAATATAAAACGTGCCGCTTTGCGAATGTCGAATTCAAATCCTGAGAGAGTCTGGATATTCTCAATCAAAATCTCCGTTCTTTCAACGTCCTCCACCGGAAGCGCTTCGTTTGATTGATGCAATTTCACATCAATTGTTTGCTCATTGGTCCGCATTGCCTTCAGCTCAGGCAGCGGCTGTTGTATCAGTTTTTCCCCTGATAAAGTCAGCAGCCTCGGCAGCGTCATACAGTGAATCCAGTGATTCTCAATTGTCGGATGAGATGTTTCATCCTGGCCAGGAACACCCATCCACGCAAACATGATCCGCCGTCCCCGTTCATCTTCAAGGGTTTGGTGTGCATAAAAATCAAAACCGCGATCAAGCTCGGTAAAACCGCCATGCTTCATCTCGGGCTTATCATAATCAAGCCGTCCGACAAAGTATCCTGATTGATTCACATTTTGGAAATGAATGCCTTCCGCGTAAAGCCCTTGCGGTGAAACAAGCAGTACATCATGCCCCTGAAGAGAAAACAAATCAGGGCATTCCCACATATACCCGAAATCTTTAAGTCCATTGAATCCCGGACCAGTAATCGGACCAAGAAATGTCCATTCCGTCAAATTATCAGAAGTAAACAGAACCGCACTGCCTTTAAGGTTCTCCGTTTGTGCGCCAATGACCATATACCACTTGCCGTCATGCTCCCACACCTTTGGATCGCGAAAATGAGCCGTATATCCTTCAGGAAGGCGGGCGACAACCCCCTTCTTTTCAAAGTTCCGTCCATCATCAGACACAGCAAGGCATTGATAGGTTTCCCGATTCCCGTCCTGATCCCTGACATTCCCTGTGTAAAAAAGATAGAGCTGACCATCCTTTCTGAGCGCGCTGCCAGAGTAACAGCCATTTTTGTCATACCATTCGCTTGGTGCAAGCGCAATCTCTTCCCACACCCAATTCACCAGATCCGTCGTCGAATAGTGCCCCCAAAATTTAGCGCCATGCCCCGTATGAAACGGCTGCCACTGAAAAAACAAGTGATAAATCCCCTTCCAATGAATCACCCCATTCGGATCATTCAACAAACCTACCGGCGGCATAAGATGAAAATGCTGGCGGTACGGATCCATTTTGACAATATGCTCTTTTCTCTCTATCTCTTCATAAGCCCGGCGACGCAGTTCTTGATCATGTTTTGTCATTTTTTCCTCTCCTCATCCTCATTAATCTTCATTACAAATGCCGCAATAAATGCCGTTACGCCAGCAATGGACATGCCAATGAGATAGTTAGCCAGATTCCCAAATCCGAATGGCGCCGCAATCGCGATCATCGGTATTCCGGTTAGTCCGTAAGCGTTAGCAGCCACATGAGTAAGAACTACATAAGCTCCTCCCAATGCACCCCCGATCATCGCAGCAATAAACGGCTTTCGGTAACGGAGGTTGACGCCGAAAATGACAGGCTCTGTAATTCCGAGAAAAGCAGAAAACGCAGCGGGAAGAGCAATTTCTTTCGTTTTTGCCTTTTTCGCCAAAAAGAATACTGCTAGGCCTGCGCCGCCTTGCGCGACATTGGCCATTGACCAGATCGGCAGCAAATAGTTCTTTCCAAGGTCTGAAATGAGGCCGGCCTCAATCGCATGGAAGCTGTGATGAACGCCTGTCAGCACGATAAGTGAATAAGCTCCTCCAAAAAGAAGGCCCGCCATAAACCCGGCATGGTCATAAACAAAGGTTAAAACAACAGTAATGCCGGAGCCAAGCGCTCTTCCGAAAGGACCAATCGCAATAAAGGCGACAAATCCGGTCACAATCACCGTTACAAACGGCGTAACAAGCAGATCCACTGCATGAGGAACGACTTTTCTTGTCCATCTCTCCACCTTGCTCATGACGTAAACCGCTAAAAGAACGGGTATAACTGTTCCCTGATAACCGAGAAGCGCGATATCAAGCCCGAAAAGATGCATATAATCAGGTGACGCTTCCGCCAATCCCCATGGATTCAGAAGATTAGGGTGAATCATGATCCCCCCGATCACCGCTCCCAGATACGGGTTGCTGCCAAACTCTTTCGAAGCGCTGACTCCGATCAAAATCGGCAGAAAGATAAAGGCCGCGTTTGAAAACATATCGAGCAGCTGTAACAGCGCGGAATCTTCACTCATCCAATGAAAAGCATTTATCATCCCCAGTAATCCCATTAAGAGTCCGCTGGCCACGATAGCCGGGATTATCGGAACAAATATGTTAGAAAGCGTTTTCGCAAATCTCGCCGCAGGATTCAGTTTCTGTTTTGCAGCGTCCTGGTGATTCACATCCTCTTCACGTTCTAAATCAGCTTCTTTAGAAAAAGCATCATATACCTTATTCACAAGGCCTGTTCCAAAAATAATCTGATATTGCCCTGAGCTGCTGAAAGCGCCTTTAACGCCTTCAAGCTCTTCCACTTGCGCTTGATCTATTTTTTGTTCATCTTTTATCACCAAACGCAGTCTTGTGGCACAATGAGCGGCGCTAATGACATTTTCTTTTCCTCCGAGAAGCATAATAAGGCGTTTTGCAGTCTCTCTGTAATCCATCTTTTTTCTCCCCCTTTTTAAAAACAAAAAAGACCTAAAATTCGCCAACGAATAAAGGACACAGCGATCCTTTTTTCATTTACGCAAATTTTAGGTCTTGCCTGCTTTACCAGTCACAATCCCGCTTGATTTAGTTTTAGAATGCGCTTTCATCATAAAATATGATAGCGTTTTCGTCAACAGTTTTTTTAAATACCAGTCATAGGATGTTGAAGAGCAATGGACATTCCCCACACAGGAGACATGCTATGGAAAGCTTTTTTCATTCCGATGTTTCTAAAAGGAGAAGGGGCAAAGCTGTTTGCCATGATGCTCTTTGTGTTCTGTTTTTTCATTTCCGGTTATGAACACAGTATCGCAAATATATGCACCTTCGCGATCGCACTTTCCATCGACCATCCAGATACAGTAACATTGATGAGAGCTGTCAGAAACCTGATTCCGTGACGCTCGGAAATCTAACCGCGGGCGCCGCCATGATGAGATTGTTATATCATTCGCTAAATGCAGACAAATAAAAAAAACTTCCAGAGATCAGGCTCTCTGCAAGCTCAGGGGGCAGTTATTCCGAGATATTTTGAAGACGCTGGACATGCAGCGTGATATAGCCGGCCTCGGACTCCGGCAGATTCAATTGATATTCATTTTTTAAAAACTCCGCCAGCTCAAGCGCACACTGATAAGCAAAAGAATACTTTTTTTGGATGAAACAAAGCATCTCATCGTCCATGACATGAAGCGCTTCATTTGATTCCAACCGGGTGACTGCATATCGTAAATGCGTGACGAGGCGTTGATAGGAAATACTATTTTCGTCCACCTTTCGATTAAAATAGGTTTCTATTTTCTCTATCATTTCTTTAATCATTGTCGTATGTTTCAGCGCTGAATACATACTTTCCGCATCCATCTTCGCGGTATGGATGTGAAGGGCGATGTATCCTGCCTCATCATCAGGCAAAGACACACCCAATGTCTCTTTTACATGAGCGATGGCCCATAGGCCGATCTCATACTCATTTTTATAGAGCGCTTTAATCTCATGCAGCAATTTATTCTGCACAAACAAACCATCTTGAATCCTTTCGATCGCAAAGGACAAATGATCCAAAAGCGCGATATGAATGTGGTCGTTCAACGGTGCAGCGAGCTTTCCTTCCGCGTAGCTGATAATGTTTTCAGCCGCTTCTATGTGCGCCTCGGGCAGCGTTTGAAGAATCTGTTTGAACTTCTCATTCTTGTCGTGCACGACAAAGATCTTCTCGACTTTATTACTGGGAATGATATCATTTTTCCCTTTTTGAAACGCAATTCCCGGGCCCATCACAATTTTTTCCTGGCCATTCTCTTTTATGACAGCCGCATTGTTGTTTAATACCTTATCTATTTTCAAGAGGTCCTCTCTCCCGCCGAATTAGCCTTTATGAGCGGATTGTACCTCCTTTTATTCTTTGTGTAAAGATTCCCGGACCCGCTCTCTCCCGCTTTGGCGATTCCTTGAATGCATTCAGCCATCGATTCTTATTGCCGGCTGCCGCTTGCAGTTTTTCTGTTTCTCTATCATAAAGCGCCCCCGCCGAATCCGATAACGAGAATACCCCTCCGGCTTGGACTGCCGCATTCCGCTGATATGTACCTTGAATCATATTGACCGCTGCCGAAACCATTTTTCGTTCCGCCGGCGCAGCCCAGTTCATCAGAAAGACCATCCACACCTTTAAAGATACAAGCAAACGTTTCATCGCAAAACATCCCTCCGCTTCTTATTACAGGCAGCCTTTGCAGCCAGCCTGTTTTTCTTTCTTGACGCTGTCACCGGAAAAGACGGCCGATTTCTTTTCTGGCAAACTAGCGGCTCTAGCAAACTCATGACTCTATGATAGACCGAATGAAAGGAATTCTTTGTCACAATATGAGTGAAAAAACAAACTAGTTTTAAGAAGTTTTGTTGAATGCTGCTCGAAACGGAATGAAAATTAAGGAACCGATCAAAAAAATTATTCACACGTTATCCCAAAGATAAGAACAACTTAATCACAGGGTATATCCACATATCCACATTCTCTATCAATATTTTGTATAGGAACATATATTCCCAACTATATATATACACAGATTTATTAAGTTATTCACAGGGTTCTGTGTATAACTCCCTCTTTATACACAAAAAAATCCATAAATGAGCCAAATGTCACAAGGATTTTTTTGAATTTTCAAGAAATATATACTAGATATTGTTAACTATCAAAAGGGGGAAACACATTGAAAAACGGGATGATTCGCTTTTTGCTCTTGAGTTTTGTATTATTCTTTACGTTATCCACAAGTATCACAGGTGTTCAGGCCGTTCCGGCTTCGAAGGAAAAGTCGCCTGACCTGGAAAAAGCCGAAGTATTCGGTGACATTGATATGACGACCAAAAAGCAAACGACCGTTATTGTTGAGTTAAAAGAAAAATCTTTAGCCGAAGCGAAGGATGCAGGCGAAAGCCAGTCGAAAAACAAACTGAAAAACGCCCGCTCAAAAGCGAAAAGTAAAGTGGCAAAAGCGGTGAAAAACGGGAAGGTTAACCGAGAATATGAGAAGGTATTTTCAGGCTTCTCTATGAAACTTCCTGCCAATGAGATTCCAAAACTCCTTGCCGTTGAGGACGTAAAGGCCGTTTATCCGAATGTAACCTATACGACCGATCATCTGAAGAAGAAGGACATCACTATTGCCCAAGACGCCATTTCTCCGCAGATGGATGAAAGCGCGCCTTACATTGGAGCCAATGATGCATGGGATCTAGGCTACACAGGCAAAGGAGTGAAAGTCGCTGTTATTGATACAGGCGTCGAATATAACCACCCTGATCTGAAGAAGAATTTCGGGCCTTATAAAGGATATGATTTTGTAGACAATGATTACACGCCTAAAGAAACGCCGGTCGGCGACCCTAGAGGTGAAGCAACCGATCACGGAACACACGTAGCTGGGACAGTTGCTGCCAACGGAACGATTAAAGGTGTTGCGCCGGATGCCACTCTCCTTGCGTATCGTGTTCTTGGGCCTGGAGGAAGCGGCACGACTGAAAATGTGATCGCCGGTGTGGAACGCGCCGTACAAGACGGCGCTGATGTGATGAACCTCTCTCTTGGAGATACAGTGAACAGCCCGGACTGGGCCACAAGCACCGCGCTAGATTGGGCGATGTCAGAAGGAGTCGTAGCCGTCACCTCAAATGGAAACAGCGGGCCAAACGGCTGGACAGTCGGATCGCCGGGTACTTCAAGAGAGGCAATTTCGGTCGGAGCAACCCAGCTGCCGCTTAATGAATACGCCGTCACATTCGGCTCTTTCGCCTCTGCCAAAGTATTGGGCTATGACAAGGAAAACGACATGAAAGCGCTAAACCACAAAGAAGTAGAACTTGTGGAGGCGGGACTCGGCGAAGCAAAGGATTTTGAAGGAAAAGATCTGACAGGTAAAATTGCTGTTGTCAAAAGAGGAAATATTGCGTTTGTGGAAAAAGCGGACAATGCAAAAAAAGCCGGTGCAATCGGTATGATTGTGTATAACAATTATGCAGGAGAAATCGAAGCCAATGTGCCGGGTATGTCTGTACCGACAATGAAGCTTTCACTGCAAGACGGTGAAACACTCGTCAAAAATATCCAAAAAGGCGATACAAAGGCCACATTCGAATTGACTGTTTCCAAAGCGCTGGGCGAACAGGTCGCTGATTTCTCTTCCCGCGGCCCCGTCATGGATACATGGATGATTAAACCGGATATTTCCGCACCCGGCGTCAACATTGTCAGCACCATTCCGACACATGACTCTGACAACCCGTACGGATACGGATCTAAGCAAGGAACAAGTATGGCATCGCCTCATATTGCCGGTGCGGTTGCGGTAATAAAGCAGGCCAAGCCTAAATGGAGCGTCGAACAAATTAAGTCCGCCATCATGAATACAGCTGTGACATTAAAAGACGGAGATGGCAAGGTGTATCCGCATAATACCCAAGGAGCGGGCAGCGCAAGAATTATAAACACCCTTAAAGCCGACTCCATCGTTTCTCCGGGAAGCTATTCATACGGCACATTTTTGAAGGAAAAAGGAAAAGAAACGAAAAAAGAAACCCTTACAATTGAAAACCAATCCTCCATCAGAAAGTCGTACCAGCTTGAGTATTCATTTAACGGTAACGGCATTACAACGTCAGGAACAAGCCGTGTTGTCATTCCTGCCCGCCAAACCGGAAAAGCCGTTGCCAAAGTAAACGTGGATACAAAAAAAGCAAAGGCCGGTACCTATGAAGGAACGGTTACAGTAAGAGAAGGCGGAAAAACGGTCGCCAAGATTCCTACATTGTTAATCGTAAAGGAGCCTGACTATCCGCGAGTCACTTCAATTGATGTAAGTGAAGGTTCTGTACAAGGCACCTACGAGATTGAGACTTATCTTCCGGCTGGAGCCGAAGAGCTGGCATTTCTCGTATATGACCAAAATTTTGAGTTCATGGGCCAGGCAGGCATCTACAAAAACCAAGATAAAGGCTATCAGTACTTTGATTGGGATGGTAAAATCAACGGTGAAAGCAAGCTCCCGGCCGGTGAATATTATATGCTCGCCTATGCGGCTAACAAAGGCAAATCAAGTCAGGTTCTGACGCAGAAACCTTTTACTGTCGAATAATAAGAAGCCTTGCCGAGAAAGACTCGGCAGGGCTTTTTTTGTGCTACACTAATGAATGATCATACATAAGTGTCTGAAAAAAGATTTGGAGGGCGTACAAGCCATGCTTTCTTTCTTCATCTTATTATCACTCACTATGCTTTTTGTCTGTTTTATTGTTTTAACTGCGCTCTACTGCTTATCCCATCACAAAAAAGGCAGCCGCCGCCCGTTTCAAAAAGCGGCAGAAGACACGGTGGACACTCTGCTTATTCAGCCTCTGAGCTGGGCCGTGACCGCTGTCTACTTTATGACGCTTCTCATCATCGCTCCCCTTTATCACCTCAGACGCTACATGCAAACAAGGCGCTGACTCTTATTCAACAAACGCGTCACGAAGCAGACGGTAAGACTTTAGCTTGTCCGCAAATTGATTGGTGATCGTCACTGCCATAATTTCCTCTGTCCCATAAGCCTGGCTGAGGGCCAAAAGCTGTTCCTTCACCTGCTCTTTCGTGCCAACGATCATCCGGCTTCTGTTATCATCAATCCGTCTCTGCTCATAGGGTGAGTATGTATTCCCGCGGACCTTCTCATAAGAAGGCACGCCATCTAAAGGTATACCCTGCTCCCCTGCAAGCAGTGTAAAATCAAGCACCGCTGCAAGCTCTTCCGCTTTTTCCTCTGTATCGGCGCAAATGACGAAAATAGCGACTGCCGCTCGCGGCTCTTTTCCCAAGACAGATGGCTTGAACCTTCTTTTATATTGTCTGACGGTGTCTTCTCCGCCTTCTCCGTTGATAAAATGCGCAAACATGTATCCCGCTCCCGTTTCAGCAGCAAGCAGCGCGCTTTCTCCTGAGGAGCCAAGCAGCCACACATCCGGCGCAGTGGAAATATGAGGCGCCGCCGTCAGATTTGGAAAACGGTGATTGTCATCAGCTAAGTCATGCAAATACATTGTCAGCTCGCGAATTTGCTGGGGATACTGATCTGCATTGCGTTTTCCGCCATCATTCAGCCCCCATGAAGCAATCGGCATTCCGCCCGGCGCCCTGCCAAGTCCGAGATCTATTCTCCCAGGCGTAAGCCCCTCAAGCACACGGAAGTTTTCAGCAACTTTATAAGCACTGTAATGCGGCAGCATCACTCCGCCTGACCCGACACGAATACGCTTCGTTCTGGCCGCAATATGGCTGATCAAAACCTCCGGGCTAGAGCCGGCCAGCCGTTTGGAAAAATGATGCTCAGAAACCCAAAATCTCTTATATCCAAGGTCATCGGCCGCTTGCGCAAGTTCGACAGTCTGCTGTAAAGCCGTTTCCGCCGACTGACCTTCTGATACAGGAGATTGATCTAATATACTTAATGAAATCATTCCCTACCACCTCACCATCATCGTATCACTGCCCGGCCTTTTTTTCTCATAGGACGCTCACACTTTTACCTTTTAACATGGACATAATAAAATGAACATCATGCCATCAATAGGAGGAGCCGATCCAGAATGAAGAATCCACAAACCCCGCGCCAAAATCCCAGTGCCTCAAGAAATGACGGAAATTTGTTCAAAGGCGGCCTATTCGGAATCCTCTTTAGCGTCCCCCTATGGATTGTCATTTATTTGTTCATCAAATATATGATGAACATGTCTTAATTTGTCGGAATATGTTACACGTGAAACACAAAAAACCTCCCCAGCTTTTTGGAGAGGTCTTATAGTTATTGTTTATTAAAGCCTTTGTCTTTCACATATTGATTTAAATACGTACGCGGTTTTTGCTTCATGAATTGAAGAATCTGATCCGACCACGTTTCAACCCGCTGTCCATTCGTTCTTTCCTTGTAATAATTCGAAATGGTTTGGTCATACTCATCCATGTTTTTACGGAAATTCTCCTCACTCGAATCATACACATTCTCATGATATACAGCTTGCTTCGGCAGCCTTGGCTTTTTCCCTGAAGTGTTTGCCGGGTGCCCGACAACAAGACCAAATAGCGGAAGAACATGATCCGGTGTCTCTAACACCTTCGTTACTTTGTCCAGCTCATTTCGTATGCCGCCGATGTAACAAATGCCAAGCCCCATCGATTCTGCCGCAATGCTCATATTCTGAGCGGCAAGCGCTGCATCAATTATACTGACCATAAACATCTCCGTATTTTCCAGCAGCTCGGTGATGTCTTCCCCTTTTTGTTCAGCCAATGCTTTATGGCGGTACAAATCAGCACAAAAAACAAACAAATGCCCGTTATGTTCAACATACGGCTGATTGCCGGCAAGAACCGACAGTTCACGCTTCTTGTCCTGATCGGAAACCCCAATAATAGAGTAAGCCTGTACATAGCTGGACGTAGATGCCGCCTGTGCGCTCTCGACTAATGTATGAATCTCTTCTGAAGACAGAAGCTGATCGGTAAAAGACCGGATGGAACGGTGATTTAAAATGGTTTCAATTGTATTGTTCATCAAAAGAACCTCCTTCTCCTTTTATCATATCCGAAACAGAGCCATGCCAAAAGTGAAATGCTCCGCAAAAAAAAGACAGCCTGCTGACGGCTGTCTTTACATTTACGAATTAAATAGATAACTCTTATATTTAGTAAGCTGAACACTGGCATTGTAGACGATGCCGAAACCGATTAATGTGGAAAGCGTAGAACTCCCTCCATAGCTGACAAATAACAGCGGAATTCCGGTAACAGGCATAATGCCGATGTTCATCCCGATGTTTTGAAAGGTATGGATGACAATAAGAGCTGTAAACCCTACACAAAAGAAAGAAGCAAAACGGTTAAAAGAACTTATTTTATCAATGAGAACGACAAGTCTATATATTAAAAAGAAATACATAATCACGACAATGGCACAGCCCAAAAAACCAAAACTCTCGCCCAAAATAGCGAAGATAAAATCAGTCTGTCCCTCTGGAACATAAACCTTTAGATTATGGACTCCGTTACCGGTAATACCGCCTGAGCCAATTGCCATTACTGCTTGATTAACCTGCCAATGGTTATCACTGTCAGTTTCAGCTGACGAACCAGAGTCAGCAACCCAAGATGTCACCCTATTGATTTGGTAATCCTGAATCCCTATTGACTTCGCAGCATCCGGAAAATTAATCATAACTAATAAAATGAGTGAAACTAAAATAACACCGGATCCCCCAATAACAGAGATCAGTTTCCAGTTTACACCTGACATAAATACCATGACCAAAACAATAAACATACAGATTCCAGCAGTTCCTGCATCCTGCAGAAGAATTAGACCAATCGGAATAACAGCAACCCCTGCAATTTTCGCTAAAAGAATCATATCGTCCCTAAGAGTGCGTATACCTTTTGGATTAGCCTTAGAAATGACTGAAGCCAGCATCATCATTAACCCGATTTTCATAAATTCAGACGGCTGCAAGGTTACTGATCCAAATTGAAACCAGCTTTTTGCGCCGTTTTTTACTGGAGCTATGGATTCCGGGCTTATTCTTAATACAATAAGAGATAATATGCCTAATATATATATATATAAACTAAGCTTCTCTAATTGTTCTAAATCAAAATAAAGAAGTACACCAATCACAATTGCACCCAGCACATAATAAACAATTTGTTTCGTCCAAGCATTGCTGCCATATTGTCCAAACTGACCAGCAGCATAAATGGCTACCACACTAATAATAAAAAACATACCAAATATAAAAATCAAATCCCCCTGGTAAAAGGGGTTTTGCTGTTTCTTGTATCGACTCATTCTATCCCGCCTTACATTTTCATCGGAAATCACTATTGTTTATTATACATGAACCTCCTTCAAGATAATACGAGAAGGTTGTTTCCTTTTTTGATTTTTGCCCATTCATTGACGGCTTTTTATGCTACACGAAATATGACGTGTAAGGAACAGAAATGTTTCGGCTACCACAAAAGTTTTCAAACGAAATAACCCCTTCGTTGTTGAAGGGGCGTTGGTTTAAAAAAAGTCCATTAGCAGCGGAGGGCGCGGACGGATCGCTGCATCCAGTTTTTCTATTTCAGAAAGCGGGCCTGACAATTGGCCGGTTTCATACAGGAATTGGGCAGAGCGGGCGCCAAGGAAAAAGGCGCTGAAGGCTGATATGCCGCAGTACAATGTGTTCTCCGGCGCTTTTTCCCCTACAATGGAGACACCTTGCGAATTCAAGCAAAAGAGCCGCTCATTCCAATCAGCCCAAGGGTCCTTTACCTGAAAGAAAAACGGTTCTTTGATCGCCTGTTTCGGATATTGCTGCAAAAAGCCCTCCACATCAACAATTCGTGCCATACTGTATGGATAAAGTTCCTGCTTGATTCGCGGTTCGGCTATTAAGAAATCAAGCTCACTATGAGGCTCTGCGGTTATGACGGCCTCATCGAGCATCGAATCGTGCTGGCAAATAAAGTTCCACAGGCCTTTCTGTGCCTCCTGATTGAGAAAGATCATTTCTTCCACATGCATGATTCTTTTCTCCATTCTGTACACAAGATATCCACAAGGAACTTCATCTGCCGAGTGATACACGGCAATAAACTGGTTTTTGGATATCTTCGTTAACCAATGCTCTCGTGAACGTTTTAGCAATCCATTATACTGCTTTCTGTACTCGCTGTAGATTTCTTCAGCCCTTACAGCCCCATTTTCCCTGTCTAATCTTTGAATTGTTCCTGGGGTCTCCTCAAGCTGATGAAAGTGTTCTTTCTTTATCGTGAATACCTTTTGATAAAAGGAAAGCTCCCAGCCAAATTTTCTGTAAAAGGATATGAGGAACGGGTGCAGAAAGCTGATTGTTTGCTGCTGCTCTTTCATAATAGACAGCGATTCGATGATCAGCTCCTTTACCGCACCTTTTCTTCTTTTTTCAGGCCACGCGGCTACACCAGCGATTCCTCCCATCTTGAGCTCACACTGTTCCAGCATCACGGTGAAAGGAATAATGTGAAGCTTTGCCGCCAGCTTGCCTTGTTCCTTCACTCCGATAATATGATGCTGATCTAATATCTTTTTTTTCTTCTTCCGTTCCTCGTCTGAAACCGGGTAATGGAATGCATACTCTGACATACGCAAGGCTTCGTCTAAATCATCATCTGTTTCAAGCTTAACGACTCTGCTCATTTATATTCCTCCTGATTCACAAGTCTTCTCTGCCCTTATATTCGCCTAACTGCATACAAACTCCTATCCATCGAGCTTTTAAAAATAAGGCTATAGTTGCAACACAATCCGCACAAAACATGTATCAATTTCTGGAAAACATGGTATAATAAATGTAACAAAATGTTCAAAAAACGACCACAAAACAGACACAATTTCTTTCCTCTATTTCATTTTTGTAAACGCTATCACAAAATGAAAGGAGACGGGTAAAATGGACATGTTTTTTGCTTATTTACTGGTTGCTACCGCCACTCCTCTTTTTATTTGGCTTGATAACAAAAAAGTCGCACTCTCAGCTATTCCGCCAATCATTTTAATGTGGGTTTTCTTCTACTTTTACGCAACAGAAAGCCTTTCTCCACTCGGACACACTCTCATGATCGTACTGTTTGCTGTCAACGTCATTGTTGCCCATATTGCGGCCTTTATCATTTACGGACTTCCATATCTCCGCAGAAAAAGAAGCAGCTGACTGCAGCAAAAAACCCTCTTCACATGAAGAGGGTTTTTCCAATTCGTCTTTATTTATTGTGTCCGGAATGCTCTGAGTGTTCAGCGCCTCCAGGAGGATTTCCATCCATATGATCACCGTGGTGATAATGGGCAGCGAAAATCCATACAGATCCAAGCACAATAACGATTGCACCGAAGAATCCGAACAACGTGTTTCCGACCTGAATCGTGCCGTTTTCGCTCTCTCTCATGTGCATAAACATGAGGAGCTGCAAGGCTGCCTGAATAAAGGCAAATCCAAAAATAATCCAAAGTTTTGCTGATGAGCTCAAGTCCGTATACACAGCAACCCAAAGGGCAAGCAGGGTCAGAACAATAGACAACGCAAAACCTACAATGTGCTTCCATGGAAAGTGATTGTGTTCGTTAGTCGCCATCTTACAGACCCCCCAATCCCATGAGATAGACACCGGTAAAGATGAAGATCCATACAACATCTAAGAAGTGCCAGTATAAGCTTGAGATAAAGATTTTAGATGAAGTCTGCGGAGTAAGTCCGCGTTTCTTCAACTGAAGTAAAATTCCTGCAATCCAGAAAATACCGATCGTTACGTGAGTTCCGTGAGTTCCAAGCAGAACAAAGAATCCAGACCAGAACGCACTTGTACCGAGAGATGCTCCTTCATGTACATAGTGGACAAACTCATTGATCTCACAACCGACAAAGCCGGCGCCAAGAAGAAGTGTGATAATTGTCCATATGACGACGCCTTTTAAGCTTCCGCGGCGCATTTCATGAACAGCGATCCCGCAGGTAAAGCTGCTGATAAGCAGCAAGAATGTCATAATCATTACCAGGTTGACTTCAAATAGTTCTTCTGGCAAGACCCCTCCTGCTGTTCTGTTTTGAAGAACGAAGAAGGTTGCAAATAGTGTTGAGAACAACACAATTTCTGCCCCTAAAAAGATCCAAAACCCGAGGATATTCAGCCTGCCGGTTTCAGATTGGTATTCCATAGGCGCGTTAGAATTGCCGTGTTCTGCATGTTCCATAAGTCACGCCTCCTTTACTCGGAAATCTTTCTTTCCGTCTCTTTTATTTCGTCAACACTTACATAGTAGCCATTGTCATATTCGAATGAACGAAGAACCATACAGAGCAGAACTCCGATCAGGCCGATGATGCCCATCCAATACCATTCAAACACAAGTCCAAAACCGGCTATACCGAATGCAACCGACATAATAAACGGTCTGCCTGAGTTGCTAGGCATATGGATTTTCTTGAATTTGCTTTCCGGATGAATATCAACTTTGTCTTCTTTCATTTGTAAGAACGCATCCTGAGATTTGACTTCAGGAAGTACCGCAAAGTTGTAATGCGGCGGAATTGCAGATGAAGTCGCCCACTCAAGTGAACGTCCTCCGCCCCATGCATCTCCGCTGATCTCGCGAGAAGAGTAACGGAAACTGTAATAGATGTTATAGCAAAGGATTAAGAATCCGACACCCATCATGAAGGCACCCACAGTTGAGATAAAGTTCAATGTTGTCCAGCCGTCATTCGGTCCGTATGTGTAAATACGGCGAGGCATTCCTTGAAGCCCCAAGAAATATTGCGGGAAGAAACAAATATTGAACCCGATCATAAAGATCCAGAAGAACCATTTTCCGATTCTTTCGTTCAGCTTGTGGCCGAACATTTTCGGATACCAGAAAATAAATCCGGCAAAACATGCAAATACAGTACCAGCGATCAGCACATAGTGGAAGTGAGATACAAGGAAGTACGTATTATGGTACTGATAATCCGCTGCCGCCATCGCAAGCATAACCCCTGTAACCCCGCCGATAACGAAGTTCGGAATAAACGCAAGCGCCCACAGCATAGGCGTTGTAAAGCTGATCCGGCCTTTATACATCGTAAACAGCCAGTTGAATATTTTAACCCCGGTCGGAATCGAGATCGCCATTGTCGTTATCGAGAAGAAAGAGTTAACAGACGCACTGTTCCCCATTGTGAAGAAATGGTGAGTCCATACTAGGAAACTCAATACGGAAATGGCAATAATGGAACCAACCATCGCTTTGTAACCAAATAATTGTTTTCTTGAAAACTGAGAAATAATCTCTGAGAAAATACCGAATGCCGGCAAAATAACAATGTATACTTCAGGATGTCCCCAAATCCAGAACAGGTTCGCCCAAAGCATCGGCATACCGCCAGCTTCCAGTGTGAAAAAGTGTGCTCCGAACAAACGGTCAAATGATAAAAGTGCTAATGCTACTGTAAGTACAGGGAAAGCAAACACGATAATAATCATTGTGATCAGCGTCGTCCAAGTGAACATCGGCATACGCATAAGCGTCATGCCTTTCGTACGCATTTTCAGTATCGTTACCATGAAGTTGATACCCGTCATCAGCGTACCAATACCGGCAATCTGAAGTCCGAGCAGGTAGTAGTTCTCACCCGGCCCAGGGCTCATTTCATTACTTGCAAGCGGCATATAACTGGTCCAGCCTGCGTTCGGAGATCCTCCGATAACGAAAGAGATGTTGAATAGCATGGCTCCGACAAAGAATGTCCAGAAGCTTAGATTGTTCAAATAAGGAAATGCTACGTCGCGCGCACCGATTTGAAGCGGTACAACAACGTTAATAAGTCCGATTAAGAACGGCATCGCCATGAAGATGATCATGATCGTACCGTGAGTCGTAAAAATTTCATTATAGTGGTTAGAGTCTAAAAAACTGTTATTAGGAAGCGCTAACTGGGCACGCATCATCAAGCCGTCGACCCCGCCCCGGAACAGCATAACCACCGCAGCGATAATGTACATGATTCCGAGTTTTTTATGGTCAACAGTCGTTATCCATTCAGACCAAAGCCACTTCCACTTTTTAAAGTAAGTGAGCACGAAAATAAGAGCGATGGTTGTAAGTCCGATGGACACTTGTGCGCCCAGGATTAATGGGTCACCTGTTACGAAAAATTCATCCCATTTGAATTTCATGCGAGCTTCCTCCTTTCTTGATCAATATCATTCTTCTGTATCTTTAGACGTTTTGAACTCATTTTTCTTTACGTTTTCAAACGGATCTGTTTTAGAGTGCGGTGAAACGGCTTGATAGCCCAGGCGTTTGCGTGCCTCCATCGCATACTCGGCATCCTGCCCGTGATCGACGTATTTTAGGTGTGTAGATGAGAACGTTAATTTATCAACATTCTCCGGAAGCATAAGTTCATCATACTTCTCTTTTGTCAGCTTAGGAGAATCGTTTTGAGTCTTTTTCACCCAGCTGTTAAAGTCTTTTTCAGTTACTGCTTTTACATCGAACTTCTGATCGGCAAAGTGTTCACCCGTGAAGTTCGCGTTACGGCCTTCGTAAGTTCCCACTTCGTCAGCCTGTAAGTATTGATCCATCAGCATTCCCGCCATCGCGTATTTTTGTCCTCCAAGCTGAGGAATCCATAGCGAAGCCATTGAATCTGCCGATGAAATTTTGAACAATACCGGACGGTCTACAGGGATATTTAAGTAGTTGACCGTTTCAATATCCTGTTCAGGGTAACTGAATACCCATTTCCAGTCTACCGAAGTAGCGTACACAACAAGAGGCTCTTTATCCTTTGTTGCTTCAGGAGCCTTTTCTAACGAATATATCGTCTGTACGGTAGGCACAGAAAGTGCGATAACGATTAAAATTGGGATCACTGTCCAGACTACTTCTAAAAACGTGTTGCCGTGCATATCCGGCTTGTAATTTCCGTTGTCTTTGTCTTTACGGTCGCGGTATTTTACTAAGATAATGGTAAAGAGTACGAATACGACCCCGACAATAAATAACATGAATCCGATTGATAATAGGATTAAATCGCTTTGCTGATCAGCGACAGGACCTTTCGGATCTAACACGGAAATATTGCTGCATCCTCCAAGGACAAAAACAGCAGCCAACATCGCAAATAAAAGTATCGGTTTAAATGCTCTGAACAAGAAGATCACCATCCTTCCTATTGATATAATAAAGCTGAAATGCATGCTTCCTCAAAATCTTTTCTCTACCTTAGTTATGCTATCAAAATCTTCTCTTATTAGCTTTATTTTTTTCTAAAGTTCATCCTTTTTTCGAGTAAATGTCATAAATTCGACATAAATTGCTCCTACTATTTTCACACTTATCACTTAACATAAGAAGTTTTTAGATATTTCAGCATATAGGTACAGAAAGATGATGAAAAACTAATTCTGTCAAATAAAGGTTTACCACAATAAAAAACTTTGGTCAATCATAAATTTCATTTTGTTAATCTTTTCGCCTTGGAAATATTTTTCCCACTGTTTGAATAAATTCGCACGTTTACCATTTTAGCGTAAGATATTCTGAAAGAAAAGGTCGAAAACAGTCGGGATATGCTGTCAGCAGTTCAGATTTCGCCCAGCATATTCAAATGTTTAGTATAGACAAACTTGAGGAAGGATATAGGTAAATAAAAAAATAGGAAGTGTTAATGATGAGTATTATTGTTTCTTTAATTGTTGCTATTATTATCGGTTGGCTCGGAAGCCTATTTGTAAAAGGCAGTATGCCCGGCGGAATTATCGGGTCTATGATCGCTGGGCTTATCGGTGCCTGGATCGGACACGGTCTGCTTGGCACATGGGGTCCCAGCCTTGCCGGCTTCGCCATCATTCCTGCGGTGATCGGCGCAGCGATTGTTGTTTTCCTTGTCAGCTTATTAGCCAGACGCAGAGGGTAATAAATGAAAAGCCAGATCATGACAAATGATCTGGCTTTTGTGTTGCTTTTGAAAAGACAACAAGTGGAGCAGACTTTCTCATCGGGAATGCCTGCCGAATCAGCATGAAAAAAGCCTCGATCCTATGGATTGAGGCTTTTTTCAGGTACAACTCCCAAGCAGCTGATAAATCGTTTAAATGCTTTTTTCCCTTCAGGAGTCTGCTTAAATACTCCGGCGTGTTCCAAAATGCTCGCAAACACATTGCCCAGCTCTTCTTTTATGATTTGTTCCGCATTTTCATTGGTTATCGTTCGCTTTTCAAGGAGCTCCAATGACCAGTCAAGGTGTTTTACGATTAACGGATTGTTTTTTATCGCCGTTTCAGGATCGGCAGAACACAATGCTGCCGCCGTTTCTTTCATTTCTTGTTCTAAACGTCCCGGTAATATGGCAAGGCCCATCACTTCGATCAATCCGATATTTTCTTTTTTTATATGATGAACTTCCTGGTGGGGGTGAAAAATACCAAGCGGATGCTCTGCGTTTGTGCGGTTATTTCTCAGCACGATATCCAGCTCATACAGCTCCCCTCTTCGTCTTGCGATCGGTGTGACTGTGTTGTGCGGCGTGTCGTCTGTATAGGCTATAATGTCCGCCGTTTCATCAGAATAGCCTCGCCAGGCATCCAAAATGCTGTCAGCCGCTTCAGCAATCATGGCCGGATTACTGCTCTGAAGCCGCAGCACAGACATCGGCCATTTCACGATGCCCATTGTGACGCCGGGATGATTTTGCAGGGTGTACACTTCCCCCATTTCAGCTTGCGCCATCGGAAAATCATGGGCTCCGCCCTGAAAGTGGTCGTGGCTTAAAATACTGCCGCCGACTATCGGCAGATCGGCATTTGAACCGATAAAATAGTGCGGAAATTGGCTGATAAACGAAAGCAGCCTTTCAAATGTTTTCTTGCTGATCTGCATCGGTTCATGTTTATCCTTTAATACAATGCAATGCTCTTGATAATAGACATATGGCGAAAATTGCAAATACCACTGTTCGTCACCGAGTATGACAGGAATGATTCTGTGGTTTTGACGGGCGGCTTGATTTAAACTGCCTTGAAACCCGACATTTTCTTTACAAAGAACACATGGCGGATATTGGGATTGCTTCTGTTCTTTTGCTGCTGCAATCGCTTTTGGGTCCTTTTCGGGTTTTGATAAATTGATTGTCAGCTCCAGCTCGCCATACGTTGATGAAACCGGCCAATGGAGATTGTTGGCGACTCTGTCAGATCGAATATAGTACACGTCCTCAGAAAATTGATAAAATTCTTTGGTGGCCTGTTCAGGCCCGTTCAATAGCTTCGTTTCTTCAAATTGGCGGATTACTGCAGAAGGAGGGGGAACAAAGCAGCCCATGAGCTTGGCGCTCAGGAGATCCCGGTAAGTGTCAGTATTGTTTTCAATGCGACCGTTTTCCGCCGCCCACTCATAAATGGGAGAAAGCAGTTCAGGAAGGCCCTGCGGCGCCTGTTTTTTGTTTTTATTATGTACAAGTTCAGCGTTCTGTATTTCCAGCGCTTCAAACAGACGGTTTCTCGTATAATCAACATCCAAGATCGAGATCAGTTTCTTTCGCAGACCATATTGTATGAGTTCCTCAATCTGTTCAAAAATCGTCATGATCAATCCCCCTACAGTTCTCTCGCGCCTTCCCCTATGTCCGCGACGTAAAAATCAGCTTTAATTCCTGTTCTTTCTTTGTAGGCAGCTCCCGCTTTTTCAATAAAGTCTTCAACCGCCTGGTCCTTCACGATACTGATCGTACAGCCGCCAAATCCTGCTCCCGTCATTCTTGAGCCGATAACTCCTTCATGGGACCATGCCGCATACGCCAATTCATCAAGTTCGGGGCTTGTGACTTCATAATCGTTTTTCAGAGAAAGATGGGATTCTTTCATTAATGACCCAATTTCATCAAGTTTGTTTTTCTTGAACATCTCAGCGGTTCTGATCGTACGGTCATTTTCATAGACCGCGTGCTTTGCCCTGCGCCTGTTCGTTTCATTTTGGATGAGATGGGCATACGAATCAAAATCAGAGGGGCTGAGCTCACCCAATGATGCAATCTCCAGTTCTGTCTTGAGGTCTCGGAGTGCTTCTTGGCATTCCTGCCGTCTCGCATTATAGCTTGATCCCGCAAGTGATCTTTTTTTGTTCGTATTGGCGATGACTAAAGAAAGTCCTGAAACATCAAGCTTGCTATATTCATAGGACAGCGTGTCACAATTAAGGAGCATGGCGTGGCCTTTCTTTCCCATCCCGATTGCAAACTGATCCATAATCCCGCAGTTTACTCCGATAAACGTGTTTTCCGCATGTTGAGCCATTTTCACCAAATGAAGCGCATTCAACTCAGGATGAAAATAGGTTTGAAGCACAACAGCCATCAGCAGTTCAATAGAAGCAGAAGAAGAAAGCCCGGCACCGTTTGGAATATTTCCCGAAAAAGCAATATCAAAGCCATTGGAAATTGCATATCCTCTTTGCTGAAATTCAAAAATAACGCCTTTTGGATAATTAGCCCAATCGTCATCTTTGTTATAGCAGAGGTCATCAAGCTTGAATTCTTTTACGCCTGTTTCCTTAAAATTCTCCGAAAACATTCGAACCAGCCGGTCCTTTCTTTGAGAAACAGCAGCAAATGTACCGATTGTCAGAGCGCATGGAAATACGTGCCCGCCATTATAGTCAGTATGCTCTCCGATGATGTTCACTCTTCCCGGTGCGAAAAAAAACCTTAATCCGTCTTGCTTTCCGAATACACTTGCAAACGTCCCCTTAACCTCTTCCCGCATGTGCATCACCTTTCATGACTTTTATTGTTTATTTCCCGGAAAATCCCCTGTGAAACCGATAAGCTGCTGCTTTGGCTTTACACACCCTCTTCTGTCGTTTTTTTAAACACCAGCCATTTGCTTGCAATATAATTCACTACGACAATCACAACGTTATCCAGTATTTTGGCTAACGTTTCATTTGTGTGAAATTGGCTGACAAGTAAAATCATCATTCCTAAATCAATCCCGAGAGACAGCAAACGCACGCTAAAAAACGCCGTAAGCTCCCTCAGGAGGCTCCGCATATCGCTTGTTTTTTGCTGAAACACATAAATTTTATTCGTTATATAAGCGAAAAGAACAGACAAAATCCATGCGATTACCGTCGCGGTTTTGTAATCCGTATCAAGAATCTCTACCAGGATATAAAAGCTCGAGATATTCACCGCGGTTGTAAAAATGCCCATAATGATGTACATGATCATCTCTCTGTACTGCTTCATATGTTCCTCGCTTTCTTGAAATCTTTTCTATTTAGCATATCATTTTGCCTTAAAATCTGACTAGCATAATGGGGTTTTATCATCTGAATTCTTATCTGCTTTTAAAAAGACGGAAAGTGCATCAAATAAACTGCGAAATGTCACAGAAGTCCCTAACACATTTGATTGCTTGACAATTCCGTCGATCGCGGCACACATTAGTTTAGCCGTATATTCTGTATCAATACTGTCTTCAATCAGGTTTCTCTCTTTCAGCCATTGAATATAAAAGATATTTTCTTCTATCCAAAGTTCGTACAGCATGTAATAGGCTTTGTATTCCTGCAGCACTTTATAAGTGGGCATGTTTAACGCAAATGATGCAATGTCCCAAGATGGTTTGCTATTGAGGTGGCAGAACAGCAATTCAGCCGCTCTGCCGGCTGCATCCTGCAAAGTCAAAGGCCGCGCTGATATCTTTTCAATTTCATTAAGATAATCAGTAATGATCCTTTTCCTTATCTTCCGACGGTCTAAGAGATGCTTTAAGAAGTCTTCTTTTCCTTCAAAATGAACATAAAATGCTCCCTTACTAAACCCCGCCGCTTTGCTGATTTCCTCTATAGAAACCGCGTCATATGCTTTATCAATTAATAAAGTAAGGCCTGCGTCAAGAAAACGCTCAAACGTTTCTTCTCTCTTTATCTGAAATTTGTTTTTTTTCATTTTTTACTCCAGCCGTTTGATCATAACCTTATCTTACACCGGATAATTCTTTAGCGGTATTTTTTTCTCGGACAGAAGATGATATTCGGATATTGAGGGTAAATGTTAATAGGGAATATGATTTATTTTAATTTACATACTACCCAGTCAGTATTTAATTGTTTATTATTAGGATTAAGGATCTTTTATGTTTTTTGGTTATTTTAGTCAGTTTTTTAGGGATTAGGTAGGTGAATTTCCCTTCTGTTTGCGATAGCAGGACAGCAATGTGTGAAATTTGTTGCACAGATGCTAAATCGGCGCGCCGGCTTGGTCTCTATCTTATTGCACAAATGTTGCGGGAAAACATTTTATTCAATTGGAGGGTCTTATGAAAACTCATGTAGAGAAGGATTTAGACAAAGATTGGCATAGGTTAATTCAAGAAGCCAGAACCATGGGTTTACGCATTGATGATGTCAGACAATTTTTAGAATCTGAAAAAGTGGTGAAGAAGAACTCGGCACTGCACACATACATCCGCCACGACTAACGTTAAAAGGCGGATCTTTTATCCATGATCTAATATATGATTTCTACTCTATTAGCCGATCTGAGTTTTCACATAAGCCCTTCCTTCGGCAAGGTTCTGATTCATCTATGAATGAACCGGCTTGATGGACAAGCATTGGTTATTCTCGGAGCAGCTCCCCATAATATCTTTAATAGACGCCCCGCTTGTTTGTGTACCTCCGTCAGGCTGACAGCCGGTATACGATCACCTCTTGGCACATATCATGAGCAATAACTGCCATTTAAGAGGTGATACCCAAATGAATTCAGATTTCCTTCCCTTTTATGACCAAAAGAAAAAGGACTATTACGAGGGGCTCAACCCCTATCTGCTGAAAAAAATAAACGGCCATTGGAAGACGGTGCTGGATGTCGGTTGCGGCACGGGAAATTTAGGTGAAGCGCTGCAAGATCAAGGCATTACGGTTTATGGTATTGAGGCATTTCCCGATGCAGCCCAACAAGCGGAGAACAAGCTGGCACATGTCTTATGCGGAGATATTGAAAGACTGACGCTTCCTTATGACCCGGAGCAATTTGACTGCATATTATTCGGCGATGTTTTGGAGCACCTTGTCAATCCGTGGTCAGTGCTGGAAAATCTTCGCCCTCACTTAAAAAAAGATGGCACTGTGCTTGCCTGTGTGCCGAATGTCGGGCACATCTCTGTAGTGTTGGAACTGTTGGCGGGAAAATGGACGTATACAAAAGCCGGCTTGATGGATCAAACTCATTTACGCTTTTTCACGCTTCATGAGCTTTACGCTTTATTTACGGAGAGCGGCTATACCATCAAATCAATTGAAACGATTCGCGTTGATCACCCTTCTTATCACAATGCAGTTGAGGCATTGCACCGGGTGTGCGTTCAGCTCGGCATTCGGCAAGATTTTTTGACTGAGGCGGCTGCTTACCAATATGTCATTGAAGCCGGGAGAAAAGAAGAATGAACCAATCGTCTGTCTTATTTGTTGTCTGCGTAAACGATGAGGCGCTTTACAGCCAATGCATCCGCCATATTCTGCATCTTGCCGTGCCTCCTTCATACTCCTATGATATTCTGCCTGTACGCGGTTCAACTAGTATGGCATCCTCTTATAATCTCGCTTTGGATCATCCTTCCAAATACAAAGTTTACCTGCATCAAGATACATTTATTATTCATCGGGATTTCCTGAATGATGTGCTCCAGCTTTTTCAACAAAATAAAGAGCTGGGGCTGCTTGGTGTGACCGGATGTGAGACAATGCCTTCAAACGGAATATGGTGGGAAAGTGAGCGGAAGGCCGGAAAAGTGATTGAGTATAGAGCGGGCTGCTTTTCTACTCTGCAATTCGAAAGCAGCGGCAGCGAAAACCATTCGTTTACGCCGGCTGAGGCTGTTGACGGTTTATTAATCGCTACCCAATATGATCTAAAATGGCGGGATGACCTGTTTGAGGGATTTCATTTTTACGACTCCTCCCAATCCATTGAGTTTCAAAAACATGGTTATCAAATCGGCATTGCCCGGCAGGAAGAACCTTGGTGCCTTCATTATTGCGGCGATTCATTTGACGCAGAAGCGTATGAAAAAGACAGAAAGATATTTGTCAGGCATTATATCACAAACAGTCCTCGCTAGCAGACTGTTGATTTTTTGTTTTTCGGCGGTGATATTGACGAATAAATCAAACTTTCAGCTCATACCTATTGATGTACCTTTGTCCTTGCTTCATCCCCATTAAAAGGAGGAAAGCCATGTCTGACCGGGAAATCAATTACAAGCAAATTGCTGAATCGCCGTCTTTTCAAACCTTTTTAAAACAGAAACGCGCATTTATTGTACCCGTTACGATCTTCTTTTTTGTATTTTACTTTTTTCTGCCTGTCTTAACGTCTTATTTTACTTTTTTGAACAAACCGGCTATAGGGGCTGTATCTTGGGCTTGGCTGTTTGCCATGGCTCAGTTTGTCATGACCTGGACGCTCAGCACATTGTATTCCAGAAAGGCAGCTCAGTTCGATCGTTTTGCAAGCGCTTTACAATCAGAGCTGAAAGGTGAAAAATCATGAATCCGACCGCTTTTATTTTGTTTTTGCTGATTGTAGGGCTGACGCTTGTCATTACGTATTTTGCCGCGAAGCAGACGAAAACGACAAGTGAGTTTTATACCGCGGGGGGCGGGCTGTCCGGTGTTCAAAATGGACTGGCGATTGCCGGAGATTATATGTCGGCTGCGTCTTTTCTCGGTATTGCCGGAATGATTGCGCTGAATGGCTTTGATGGATTTTTTTACAGCATCGGGTTTCTTGTCGCTTACCTCGTCGTACTGTATATTGTCGCCGAGCCGCTTCGAAACCTCGGCAAATACACGATGGCCGATATGATCGCGGCTCGGTTTAAACAGAAAAAAATCCGCGGTGTTGCCGCCCTTAATACGATTGCGATCTCTACGTTCTATATGATCGCCCAGCTCGTGGGAGCGGGCGCGCTGATCAAGCTGCTGCTTGGAATTGATTATACGGTCGCTGTACTGATTGTCGGAGTGCTCATGACCATTTACGTCGTGTTTGGCGGGATGATTGCAACAAGCTGGGTGCAAATTATTAAAGCCGTTTTGCTCATGGCCGGAACACTTGTCATTTCGATCATCGTTTTTTCTAAATTCGGCTTTAATCTCAATACAATGTTTGAACAAATGAAGACCGCCACACCGCTCGGCGCCGATTTTTTAAATCCCGGCAACAAGTATAAAGTGCCGCTTGAGACATTGTCTTTAAATTTGGCACTCGTTTTGGGAACGGCTGGGCTGCCCCATATTTTAATACGGTTTTATACCGTCAAGGATGCAAAAACCGCACGTACGTCTGTTGTATCGGCAACATGGATCATTGGCATTTTTTACATCATGACAGTCTTTCTCGGATTTGGGTCGGCCGCTTTTGTCGGATTTGACGCCATTACAGCAGCGGATCAAGCCGGGAACATGGCCGCTCCGCTTCTCGCCAAGGCGCTTGGAGGAGACTTTTTGTTTGCGTTTGTCTCAGCGATCGCCTTCGCCACCATTTTGGCGGTGGTAACAGGGCTCGTGCTGTCTGCTGCCTCAGCCTTCGCCCACGATATTTACAGCCAAATTATCAGAAAAGGGAACGCGACTGAGAAAGAGCAGATGAAAGCGGCCAGATGGGCTTCTGTAGCCGTGTCTGTTCTCTCTATCATTCTTGCGATTTTCGCACAGTCGCTGAATGTCGCGTTTCTTGTCGCCCTGGCTTTTGCAGTCGCCGCTAGCGCGAATCTGCCGCTGATTGTGTTCACTGTCTTCTGGAAACGATTCAACGCGGCAGGCGCTTTATGGGGAAGCCTTACAGGACTTTTGAGTGCGCTCATCCTTGTATCAATGAGTCCGAGTGTATGGGACCCGGCGGGAGGAGCGATTTTTATCGGCGACCCGCTGATTCCGCTTTCTAATCCGGGAATCATCTCCATTCCGCTCGGCTTCCTCGGTGCGTGGCTCGGAACGTTGCTTTCGTCTAAAAACAAGACAGATGAAGATACGTTTGCAGAAATTCAGGTGAAGGCCCACACCGGAATTCATATGAATCAGAAATAGCAAAAGCTCTCTAAACGGTTGTTTAGAGAGCTTTTTTCCATAGGACAGCCTCAGCTCATTTTATTGGATTCTTGCTCAATTATTTTTTCAAACATTTCTTTACTTGCGGCGCCTGGAATTTTTTCGTCCCCAATGATAAAGGTGGGGACAGCTGTGATGTCAGCTTCTTCGTAAGCGTGCTGAAGAGCTTTTTGTTGTGTGCCCTGATATGTTCTCGATTCGAGTGCGGCTTTGAACCGTTCGCCGTCTAACCCGACTTCCTCAGCAAGCTTCGTGAGGACTTCAATGTCTCCGATATTTTGTTCTTCCTGAAAAAATGCGGTAAACACTCTTGTGTTATATTCATGCCCTTTATTGTGTTCCTTAGCAAAGTGAAACCCTTCAAATGCCAAATCTGTGTATGGATGCGGTGATACATTTGGGAACTTGATGTCTACTCCCAGCTTCTGCGCCATCGGTTCAATAGAAGTTTTCCACATCTGCTGCTTGGCAGGATCATTCACCGGGTCTAATTGAGGGGCCGGGCTTGGACGCAGTTCAAACGGGAGCCACTCCACTTCGACATCCTTTCCTTTGATGGCTTCTTCAAAGGAAGCCTTCCCTACATAACAGAATGGGCATACATAATCTGAATATACTTTAATGTGTACAGTCATGGTTGTCTCCTTTCAATTTATATCTATCATAAACTGTAACTAAAAAAGTTACAACTAGTTTTTTTAAAAAATAGAAGCCGAAGAAACTTCCTTTTTTGACAGGCGGTTTTTATGGCATGCAAAAAGGGCTGCTTGTAAGGCGGCAGCCCTCAGATTTCAAAAATAGCCGGCCGAATTTTTCCGGTTCGTCCTTTATAACTTTGCTTAGCTGGTGGGCTTCTGCTTTTGAATCACTTGATAAAAATGCCGCGCGGACTCTTCCGGATCTTGGGCCATACTGATGGCGCTGATCATGCTCACACCATCTGCGCCCGCCTCAATGACAGGAGCGGCGTTTTCTAACGTGATGCCCCCAATGCCGACTATTGGGATGCTGAGTCCTTGCCGCCGAACCGCTTCAATCAGAGAAACGCCCTGCACTGCTTTTGTATCCTTTTTCGTTTCTGTCGGGTATACCGGTCCCATACCGACATAGTCTGCGCCGTCTGCCTCGGCCTGCTTGACCTCAGACATCGTATGGGCGGAAACGCCAAGAATCATATCGCCTATGGCGGCCCTGACCTCTTTTGCATCTGCGTCATCCTGCCCGATATGAACGCCGTCTGCCTTGAGTTTTACTGCTAGTTCGACATCGTCGTTTACGATAAACGGGACACCGGCTTTTCGGCAGGCGGACTGCATTTTTTCAGCAAATGCAAGCTGATCGGCGCCGATTAGAGCGTTACTGCCTTTTTCCCGAAATTGAAACAGAGTGACGCCGCCTTTTAATGCTTTTTGCACAACTGACAGCGGTTCGGCCTCTGTATTATTTGATCCCATAATGAAGTAAACCGATAATAAGTCCTTCATCATTTCCCGAGAAATACGTGTCATCAGTCTGTCACCCTTTCTATTGATGCAAGCTCAATGATCTCTTTTTCTGAAAGTGAATAAAGCTGGTTCAGCAGCTCAATCTGGAAGCTTCCCGGCCCTTGGTGTGATGTATGCCTTGCAGCCAGTTCGGCCGCGGCGCCATATGAGGCAATGGCCGATACCGCCGCCTTCAATGTGTCTTTTTCCACCGCGCAAAAAGCGCCGATGATCGAAGTGAGCAGACAGCCTGCACCTGTCACTTTCGTTAACAGCCTGTGGCCGTTACGAACGGTATATACGTTTGATGTGTCTGCGATCGTGTCTATTTCACCGGTAATGGCGATGACTGTATTCAGCTCTTGAGCCGCTGTTTTGGCCAGCCCGATCGTGTCGCCTCCGCCTTCTCCGGCGTCTACGCCTTTTATCATCCAATTCTCAACACCGACGGTATTTGCTATTTCGGCCGCATTCCCCCTAATGGCGGAAAGACGGACCTCACTGATGATGTCGCGGGCAGATTTGGTGCGAAACGGCGTGGCTCCCGCTCCGACGGGATCAAGAATAACCGGCACGCCATGTTCGTTCGCTGACTTCCCTGCAAGTATCATCGCTTCCACCGATTCCTTACTGAGCGTCCCAATATTTAAGACGAGAGCTCCAGCGATTTTCGCCATGTCTGCCGCCTCTTCTTTAGCGTAGGCCATAACGGGAGACGCGCCCAGAGCGAGCAGGCCGTTGGCGGTGAAATTCGTAACGACATTGTTGGTTATGCTGTGGACAAGCGGGCTTGTTTGCTTAACAGTTACTAAGTGTTTTGCTGCTGTTTGTGCATCCAATTTACATCATCCTTTTCTCTCTTTTTTAGGGCCCCATAAATATGATTTCGTGTGCTCAAGCCAAGCTCTTGCCGCAAAGGGCAAATAGCGGTCCTTTCTCCAGATAATCGCGAGGTGCCAAGGAATGACCGGATCAACTAGCGGTATTACTTTCACCTTCTCAGGATCAAGGCCCCGGCAGATTCGTTCCGGCAGCAGCCCAATACCAAGATTAGCGGACACCATTTCGCTGATAAAGTCCCATTGTGATGTTTCATAAATGATATGGGGACGGAAACCGGCCTTTATACATTCCATCATAATTCGGTTATGAAGGACAAAATCCTCCCTAAAGAAGATGAAGTGCTCATCCTTCAGATCGCTTAAACTGCTTTCTTCCTCAGACGCCAAGCGGTGAGTCGGATGAACGACAAGCATCAAGGTTTCCTTTACAATGGTAAAGGAATGGAACATATCCTCGCTTGCGGGAAGAACTACGACCCCAATATCGAGAGAGCCGTCCCCTACCCCTTCCTGCACTTTAATTGATCCGTCCTCGACAAGCTGAAAGGTCACGTTAGGATAATTCACACGAAAATCGCCGAGTACTCTCGGAAAGAACCCTGATCCGATCATCGGCGGCAAACCAATGCGCACATGCCCCTTCTTGATCTCCATAATATCATTAAGCTCTGACGTTAAGTTTTGAAATGATTTAATGATTTCTTGAGCTTGTACATACATACTTTGGCCTGCATCAGTCATTTCAACCTGTCTGCCGTTCCGATAGAAAAGCTCGATTCCAAGCTCCGCTTCAAGATTCTTAATCATTTTTGAAATGGTCGGCTGGGATACGTATAATGACTGCGAAGCCTTCGTAAAGCTCTTTAACCGTGCAACTTCTAAGAAATATGTCAGATGGCGGATATCCATTTGCTTCAGTCCTTTCTATAGACAAAAGGAATAGTTAGTATTCAACATATGTATTTTACCTATAGTATAGCCTCGTGTATACTCATTATATAAAGGGAGGCATCAATATGAAAAAAATGTTGCTTACCGTTATTCAAATCGCTCTGTTATTTATATTTGCGCGCCTGATGAACTTGCTGACAGCGGTTCTGCATATAAATATTCCCGGCAGTATAATCGGGATTGTGATTCTTTTCACATTACTTCATTTTAAAATCATCAAACTTGAATGGATAGAGCTTGGTGCAGTGTGGCTTCTTGGGGAGCTGCTTTTATTTTTTATCCCCTCTGCCGTCGGAGTGATTGAATACGGAGACATCATGTCAAAATTCGGTGTAAGTATTTTGCTTGTTGTGGTGATCAGCACGTTTGTCGTGATGGTATCTACAGGAACGCTTACACAGCTTATCGCGAAAAGAAAGGAGAGAAAAAATACGTGTTCATCGGAATTATAAGTTTGTTTTTAACGGTTTTGGTGTATATGGGGGCGAAAAAGGTATATGCCCGCCATCCGAAAGTTTATACATCACCGTTGTTAGTGACGCCCGCTGTTTTAGTCGGATTGCTGCTGCTTGTGAATGTCCCGTACGAGACATATAATCTTGGCGGTGAAATGCTGACCGATATGCTTCAGCCGGCAACTGTCGCGTTCGCTATTCCGCTTTATAAATATTTCCCGATTTTAAAAAAATACGCCGTTGAAATTATTTTGAATGTGGCAGTCGGTTCTTGCATCGCCATTATTTCAACAGCTCTTATCGCAAAATGGCTTCACCTCGGCACAGGCTTAATTGACAGTCTTGTCCCGAGATCAGTGACAACGCCGATTGCGATGAACGTTTCGGAAATGATCGGCGGAATGCCCGCGGTAACCGCTGTGTTTGTCATTTTGACAGCCTTGTTAGGAACCATCATCGGCCCGATGGTCATCCGCTATTTCCGCATCGACAATGAAATCGCAAGAGGCGTTTTGCTTGGCACAAGCGCACACGGGGCGGGAACGTCTAAAGCATTTGAATTAAGCTCCGTGTCAGGTACCATTTCCAGCGTATCAATGATTCTCGCGGCGATTATGACGCTTTGCGCTGCACCGTTTTTGCTTTCATTTATGTAAGAGATTCACAAATAAATATAAAAAACACCATTTCTGAGTTAATAAGAGAAGTGGTGTTTTATTCTTTATAATTAATCAATATTACTTAGAAATAGTTACGCGCCCCTCTTTCACTTCATATATTTGATCACTAATTAATTCTAGAAAATATTTATCGTGACTTGAAATAAGAATTAACTTGTTTCTTTTTTTATATTCATTCAAAAATGTCTTAATTCTTTCAATCGTTGCTTCATCCAGTGCATTTGTTGGTTCATCAAGTATCAACAGATCTGGATTTTCCATTATAGCTTGCCCTATAGCTAATCGTTGTTTCATCCCCAATGAGAACTTCTTATATTTTCTTGAGTCATTCTTGTCCAAACCCACAACATTTAAGGCATGATTTATATCCATGTCTGTCGCTTGCTTTTTGATAGATGCAAGTACTTTTAAGTTTTGTTTACCAGTTAAATGAGGGATAAATTCTGGATTTTCAATAACAATTCCCATGCTCTCTGGAAACGAAATATCCTTATGTAAAATACTTTGGTTTACAGTTATAACCCCTTTTTCAGGCACCAGGAGCCCTGAAATAACTCTGAAAAGCATTGATTTTCCTGAACCGTTAGCACCTCTAAACCCATAAATGTTTCCTGATTCCAACTGCATCGAAACATTGTTTACTACCATGTTGGAATTCAGCGTTTTTATTACATTCTCTAATTTTATTGTATAAGACATATTGTTCTCCCTTTAGAAAAAGTTTTGACGACTTATTCTCCTTATCGCTAAAATCATCCAAAAAATCATAATAAGAAAAAAGAAAATTAAATAACTATCACGAACATAATCTGCATGCATTTGAAACGCATAACTGACAAAAGAATAGCTGCCTGGAATAAAAGGAATGTTTACCCACACAGGCAGTATCAACAATCCATATACTATGATGAAGGACAGAATGGGTTTTACTTTTAAAGTAAATACAGACTGACATATACCACAAATCACAAATGTTAAGAAGACTGTAAAAAATGTGTAGATTGTATCATTGTTGTAGTTAAAACTTCCATGTCCAATAAAAACTGCTATATGCACTAATAAAATCAGTAACAGACAATAACTGCAACTTAATAATATAGTGTAAAGTAGTTTACCAAATAACCAACGTTCTCTTGATGAACATCTAGTAAGGGTAAGAGAAAGCATGTTACTTCGTTGATAATATAAATAATTACCGTTTAATAACAAGTAAAAACCGCAAATAAAGAAATAAGGGAAAGGTAAAGAAAAAACTCTATTTCCCATTATTGACTCCCAAACTGAATTAATATTAATCATTTGCAGGCTATGGACAATCAGAAGCAGCAACAAAATATTAACAACAATCCAAATTATCCATGCCCATTTATTTTGTCTCCAAACATTTTTCATATCATATAAATACATTCGTTGTTATCTCCTCAACATTTGAAAAGATTTTGTTAATTTAACGCAAATTAAAGTCAGAAAAATAATTACAAACAAAAGATACAATCTGTCATAAAACAACTTATAAAGTGAATAATCAAAGGTAGAAGATATAGCTTGAATGAATAAAATAGAAAAAGAGTCGTACATATCATTGAATAAAATCATAAGTACAATAACCGAACCAATTAAAGTTCCATAAACAGGGAGCTTTAATTCGAACATTAAAATAATTAATTGCACAATAATTAAGATCATTAACCAACCTAAAAGCAAATATATTATTTGCATCACTTCATCCTCATTAACAATCTGAAGACTATTCATAAACATACCGGGTTTTAAAATCACTGCCGTAAGGATTGTGGTTAATATTGTTAATACTAAAAACGCAATAGTTCTTAACAAAATAAGCATTGATAGAAATCGAAAAAAAATCTTTCTGTTATTGAAACGGGAAACAACATAATTTGAAAAATGCCAGCTATTCATATTTAATAAAAAAATACACACTGTCATGAAACTCGTAGGTGAGCCCAATATATTTGAAAGTATCCTTATAAAGCTAATGTTTGTTACTTCGTTTAATGTATTATTATAAAATACACTAATATTCAACAACATCAGGGCTATAAGAGTAAATAAAATCCTTGTATGATTTATTTTTAGCAAATAATACAAAAAATTATTACTGAGCATATTTTTTCATTCCAATAAAACAGCCTATTAAAGATAATATTAAAACGAAAGATGATACTGCAAAAACATAAAATACTGAAATTCCTGTAATCGATTGAATAGGATTCATTAATAATATCGGTGATAACTGCGGATAAAAAATTTCAAATACAGGTTCTAAAACTAAAACAATTAAAAATGGAGACAAATATGCTAGATACCTATTCTTTAAGAAACTAGACAGACATACTCCCAGAATTGCAAAAGATCCTGCATAATAAAACAAAATTAATATATATATTAACATGTACATATTTGGATGATACTTCACAAGCTGATGGAACATATGATAGTTTTCAACATATTGTCCACTTGTTAAATTACCCCCAAACATTATTGTCATTAGTACAAATGATAATATAAATGGAAAAACAAACAAGAAACCACCACTAACAAATGCTGCTATCAATTTTGCTCCAAAATACTTGATTACAGAACTGCGAGTTATAACAAATTGAAAATAACCGCTTTTCTTTTCTTCTAATACACTTGTGCTATACGGTAAACAAGAAATTAAAGCAAATAAAAAGATTAACATCCCACTAATAGCCGAATCATTTGTACCTAGCCAGAAATATAGCGAAAAGCTCAAATGCGCTTTATCAAAAAAAGGAAGAGTAAATTTTTGATAGACAGACACAAAAATATCTATTGCAAAAAGGACAATCATAATTAATAAGGAGAATTTGTATTTATTCGATCCAAAAACATCTATGATATTATTTCTTAACAGTTTATAAAACAAAAAAAAACCTCCAATTCAAATAACCAGAAAGAATAAAATTCTTTCTAGTTATTAGGAAAATTCTATCTATCTGTGACTATCAGGACTCCAAACTCCTTTTGCAGAAATAACTACAGTGTTTGGAGTACCTCTGACTTCTCCAGCTACTCTCACAGAAGTCTTACCATTTTTCTCGTATGCAACATTTGGAATGTTCTTATGTTGACCGCTCGTAATATCTCTGAAGTGACCGCCTGATACAGTATCTTTTTTATCTTTATCAACAACCCATAAACGTAATGTGCGATATTACCTATCTAAGAGTTTTTTTGATATACCGAAGAATCATTATACTTGGTTCTTGCTGACGTATATGCATTAACATGGTACCTAATAACTCCTTTTTATTAGATAGATAAGGATTATATACAAATAGTTTCCATTAGTCAAATAGTCATTTGTATTTTTTTCTTCTTTCAATGGAATCCCTTCCCTAGACGATAGATGGCCCGATGGTCATCCGCTATTTCCGCATTGACAACGAAATCGCAAGAGGCGTTTTGCTTGGCACAAGCGCACACGGAGCCGGAACGTCTAAAGCATTTGAATTAAGCTCCGTGTCAGGTACCATTTCCAGCGTATCAATGATTCTCGCGGCGATTATGACGCTTTGCGCTGCGCCGTTTTTGCTTTCATTTATGTAGAAAAACGACTGTCCGCTTATAATGGGACAGTCATTTTTTTAGCTTTCCGTCATGTGCTTCGCTATTTTTCATCATTATCTTTATAAGCATTGATATACTATAATGAATACGAAGAAAAAAAGCGCAATGCAGCGCAGAAGAACGGATGTGTCTAATGAACGGCCAGCAGCGAAGCAATATCTCCAAAGGCTTGGAGGTTGATATCGTCCTAAAAGCAGACCAAAGAACCGGAAAGCTGACAAGGGGCGTAGTGAAAGACATATTGACGAAATCAAGCTTTCACCCGCATGGGATTAAAGTTCGGCTTGAAGATGGCAGTGTCGGCCGCGTCCAGCATATTATTTCAACCTAAAAAAAGCTGCTCTTGAACTGAGCAGCTTTTTTATCGTTATTTTTTTTGAAGAAAGACAACCTTCAAATAATTTCCTTCTTTAAACGCCGGAATCGTTTTGAAGTCCTCAGGCAGTGTATACTCTTCCAAAATGGTATAGCGTTCATTTGTTTCTTTGAACGCGGCGTCGATAAAGCCTTTAAATTTCTTCATTCCGAAGGCGCTGCTGTTCGTGGATGCCACAATTACGCCCTTATCCGCCGTGATCGCTATTGTTTCTTTCAGAAGATTTTTGTAATCCTTAGCCGCGCTGAATGTATGCTTTTTCGTACGGGCAAAGGAAGGCGGATCGAGAATAATCAGATCAAAGCGCAGGTGTTTTTTTGCCGCATATGAGAAATATTTAAAGACGTCCATTACTTTAATGTCGTGGGCCTCATAATCGAGTTTGTTCACACTGAATTGCTCAATCGTTTTCGCCAAGCTGCGGTTGGCGACATCAACGCTTGTTGTTTTGTCCGCTCCGCCAAGCGCCGCCGCGACTGAAAATGCCCCTGTATAAGAGAACGTGTTTAAAACGGTCTTCCCGTCTGCATAGCGGTCTCTGATCGCCTTCCGCACATGCCTCTGGTCTAAAAAGATGCCGGTCATGGCGCCATCGTTTAAATCGACCGCAAATTGAATGCCGTTTTCCTTCACTATAATTGGAAACTCGCCTTTTTCGCCTTTGACAAAGTCATCATCCTCGACATATTGTCCTGCCGTATCGAAGCGTTTTTTCTCGTAAATTGCCTTATAATCAATATCCAGCTCGTCCAAAGCGGCAATCAGCTTTTGTTTAAAAGTATAAATGCCTTGGCTGTACCATTGAAGCAGCAAGTATCCGTCATAATAGTCAATGGTGACACCGCCGACCCCGTCGCCTTCGCCATTGAAGATGCGAAAAGCCGTCGTATCAGCTGCAGCAAAGAGATGGTCCCTTTCCTGTACGGCCTTTGTTAATTTGCGCAGAAAAAAAGCCCGGTCGGTTTGGTCCTCTTTATTGCGGGACAGCACCCAGCCGACTCCCTTATTTTGCAGGCCGTAATAGCCCCGTGCGAGAAACTCGCCGCTTTCCGTTACGATATCAACAAGATCGCCTTCTTTTACGTGCGCCGCGCTGCCGGCGAGGGCTTCTTTTTCAATGAGCGGATAGCCTTTTTTTATTTTTGCAGCGAATGCTTTTTTTAGAGTGAGTAGCTTCATATATATGTCCTTCCTCTTTCTGTTTGCTTTTTCTTATCGTACCACAAAACCTCAAGATGTCTGCATTGACAGAAAGGAAAGGTTTTTCTACGATAGACAAAAAGAGTTACTCAGGAGGATCATCATGGCGACAAAAAGAATTGACCACACGGGCATCATGGTAAAGGACATCAATACATCCATTTCGTTTTATGAAGAAGTACTCGGCATGAAATTGAAGGATCGTATCACCCACACAAACGGTGTAATTGAACTTGCCTTTCTTGGATTTCAAGATGGCCCGGAAACAGAAATCGAGTTGATCCAAGGTTATAGCAGCGAGCTTCCATCTGAAGGAAAGGTGCATCATATCGCCTTATTAACGGATGACATCGCAGCCGAATTTACAAAAGCGCAGAGAATGGAAGCCACATTCATTGATGAAGAGATTACTACACTTCCAAACGGATACCGTTATTTTTATATCGAAGGGCCCGACCGCGAGTGGATTGAGTTTTTCCAAAGATAAAGAAAAGACAGGCAAAGCAAGTGATCCGCTTGCTTTTGCCTGTCTTTTTCTAAGCGCTTACATATCAAGAGGCGTTTCTTTTGTTTCAGAAGCGGTTTGGTCGGCCTCACTTTCTTCTTTCCATTTTTGAAAATCCCACATTCTAAAGAACGGATAGTAGATGACAAAGGTAATCAGCAAATTCACAAGCTGCATGACGGAGCCGGAAATTTTGCCTCCTGTCGCAAGATACCCCGATATAAGCGGCGGCATTGTCCATGGAACGGCAATTCCCGCGGGCTTTGCCACCAAGCCGGTGCTCATGCCGATATAAGTCGCTGTAATTGTAATCAGCGGCGTGACGATGAAAGGCACAATTAACAGAGGGTTCATGACAATCGGCATTCCAAATATAATCGGTTCGTTGATATTAAATAAGGCGGGGCCGATTCCCAATCTACCAAGCTGCTTCATCTGTTTGCTGCGAGACCGAACAAGCATTGTCAGCACCAGTGCCAGCGTGGCGCCGCTGCCGCCGACATTGATCCAGATTTGGAAAAACTGCGTGGTAAAAATGCTCGGCAGCGCTTCTCCCGCCTGAAAAGCAAGGCGGTTGACATCCATTGCCCCGTACCAAATCGGCGCCATGACGCCGCCAATGATGGAAGCGCCGTGAATTCCGCATGACCAGAGAAGCATTTGCACAAATTCTGCGACAAGGCTTCCTCCAAGACTGCCGCCAAGGATTGAGAGCGGTGTTCCAAGCAGATCGCCTACGACATTGTGCAGGCTTTCAAACGGCGTCATTTCAATCAGAAGGCGCGCAAGCCACACAAGAAAAATGATGATAAAGCCTGGAATCAGCGCGACAAATGATTTGCTGACAGCCGGCGGTACACCGTCAGGCATATTAAATACGATATTTTTTTGAATGATGTACCGATATACTTCCGTGGAAAATAAGGCAATAATCATGGCGACAAACAGTCCCTTACTGCCAAGCAATGTAATCGGAATTCCGCCTCCAACGAGAATGGACTCCGTTGATCCGTCCGGCGTAAACGGCACTTCAAACGGTGTTGCTAATAAAAAAGCCGCAATAGAAATCGCCCCGGACGAAAGTGCATCCACCCCGTAGCTTTCCGCCAGCCGATAAGCAATGCCAAAGGCGGCAATCATCGCCATAATATCAAATGAGGCGTTTACCGGATAGGCGAGTTTAACCGCCCACTGATCCCCGAATATACTCGCCATAAAATCGGCATAACCCGGAATCGGAAGGCTTGTTAGGATTAAAAAGACTGATCCGATAATAATCAGCGGCATCGTAAGAACAATTCCGTCACGCAAGGCGCTTAAATGTCGCTGCCCGGCAATTTTCCCTGCCACAGGCATGACTTTTCCTTCCATAAACTCATTGAATCCATTCATATTAAAAGCCCCCTTTTCATTTTTCTGTGTGAACAGCCTTGCTGTATTTTCTTTATCATATTTTGAAAACGCTTACAATTGCATATGGAATTTTTCCGCTTTTAACGGAAAAAAAATACATATGCGCTTTCGGAGTAAAGTGAATTCCTCTTTTTTCATGAGCAGTGACTCAACATTTTTCATAGAGACATCAGCTCAATCTGCGGTCAATCAATTAAAAGCATCCAATGAAAAAACAAAACTGAAAAAGCGGCGAACCATATTAAACCAAAGAAATAAAACAAAAATCCTTTAGGGCCCGCCTGACAGCCTTAAAGGATTTTTCCTCTTGTTTCATGATTGATATATAGGTTTTTTATACTATTGATATGAAGTCACGAACAGAATAGAATGGGAGATAGAGATCATAAAATAGGCTGGGATTGTTACTGGTGAAGCAGGCAAGACCTAAAATGTGTAAAAGGGAGACGTATGCCCATTTAGTGCTGTTTATGCGCTTTTCGGCTGCTTCCTTTGCATATTTTAGGTCTTTTTTTATCATATTTTCCTTCCTGCTTTGAGGAACACCACGCAATCCGAAATCTGTAAAATCTTTCTTGAATATCGGCTCTAGCAGAAACACACTGTTTCAGCCGCCGGCAGGCGAAATCCTTTAAAAGCGGCTCTCTGTACGATGTCTTGCCGCCCGATTCACTGACGCGGGTATTTTTAGACCAAGCATGCAAGAAGAGAAAACGCGAAAATCATTTTGCCTGTCTTCTTTTCATTTGATAGGATATAACAGGTGAAATGCATAGTAACAGTTTTGCATAATAGGAGGTTATAATTGTTGCATAAAGACATTGCAAAAGAATTATTACCTCTGGCAGGAGGAAAAGAAAATATTATCAATATCACCCATTGTACAACTCGGCTGCGCTTCGAAGTCCGAGACGAGACAAAAATAGATATCGCTGCGATTGAGAACATGCAGAGTGTACAAGGGACGTTTTTCAGATATGGATTATTCCAAATTATTTTCGGAGCGGGGATTGTTAATAAAATATATAAAGAAGTCATCCAGCTATGCCAGGAGGATCAGACGGAGCAGCCTATTACAGCAAATCACGAAATGAATGTGATCACGAGGTTTGCCAAGACGTTATCCGACATCTTTGTCCCCATTATTCCCGCGATCGTAGCAAGCGGTTTGCTTATGGGGCTTATCGGGATGATCAAAGTGTTCAACTGGATTTCTCCGCATAGCCCATTTCTCAAAATGCTCGACATCTTTTCGAGCTCGGCTTTTATTATATTGCCGATATTGGTTGGTTTCAGCGCGGCAAAACAGTTCGGAAGCAACCCATTTGTAGGAGCGGTTATAGGAGGAATCCTTACTCACCCTGATTTGCTTGACCCTTCGATGCTTGGCAGTCAAACGCCCGAGGCTTTACATTTGTTTGGCATGCATGTTCCTTTAATGGGCTATCAGGGGACAATCATCCCCATTCTTTTATCTGTTTATATCATGAGTAAAATTGAGAAACTATTAAAGAAGCTGATACCGGACTCTCTTGATCTTGTGATTATCCCTTTTATTACGGTAATGGTGACAGGGTTTATCGCACTCACGGTGATGGGACCTGCGGCAACATTCATCGGTCATATCATTACTTTTCTTTTAGATTTCGTGTATCAATATGCCGGAACTGCGGCCGGGTTTTTATTCGGAGGGCTATATTCATTAATTGTTCTCTCCGGTTTACATCATAGTTTCTATGTGTTTGAGGCATCTTTGCTTGCAGATCCTAAAATCGGCGTTAACTTTTTGCTGCCAATCTGGTCTATGGCGAATGTGGCTCAGGGCGGAGCAGGATTAGCTGTTTTTTTCAAAACCAAAAATGCCAATTTGAAAAAAATATCAATTCCAGCTTCCCTTTCAGCTTTCTTGGGTATAATTGAACCCATTGTGTTTGGCGTTAACTTAAAGCTGGTCAGGCCGTTTATCGGGGCATCCATCGGCGGGGCGATGGGCGGCGCGTATGTTGCCGCTATGCATGTCGTTTCAAATTCATACGGCTTAACCGGTATCCCGATGATTTCGATTATTCTGCCGCTCGGCGTAACGAATTTCGTTCATTATATGATCGGTTTTTCGATTGCAGCGGTCTCAGCTTTCATTGCTACTTTAATTCTGGGGTTTAAAGAAGAGAAAGAATGAGCATTCTATTCCATTTTCATTCATAAAACGGGGGATGAAAGGAAGGCAGCTATGAAAATCAAAAGAATCTTAAATAATAATGCGTTAGTGGTCAAAGATCAAGACGGAGAAAAAATCCTCCTCGGATCTGGAATCGCCTTTGAAAAAAGAAAAAATGATATTGTAGATAAATCCAAGATTGAAAAAACATTCGTCATGAAAAACTCATCAGAATCCCAACAGTTTGAAGAGATTTTAGAAACATTGCCTGAAGATCATATTCAAGTCTCTGAGGACATCATTTCGCACGCGGAAAAAGAACTCGACATCAAAATCAATGAACGGATTCATGTCGCTTTCTCTGATCACTTATCATTTGCCATCGAGCGTTTGAGCAAAGGAATGGTCATTAAAAATCCGCTGCTTAATGAAATTAAAGTTCTTTACACTAAAGAATTCCAAATCGGCCTCTGGGCTCAGACGTTAATTAAAGAAAAGCTCAACATTGACATTCCTGAAGACGAAGTCGGCAACATTGCCCTGCATCTTCATACGGCGAGAACGAGTGCCGGGAGTATGACACAAACGCTTGATATTACGACGATGATACGGGATATTATAGGAATGATTGAAGCAAAACTAGACATCAGCATTGTAGAGGATACCATCTCATACGAGCGGCTTGTCACCCATCTTCGCTTTGCGATCCAGCATATAAAAGCGGGAGAAACATTTTATGAATTAGATTCAGAAATGATGGCTCTCATTAAAAAGAAATTCAAGAAAGCTTTTTTATGCGCCCGGCAGGCAGGAGAATTTATCAAAAGCGAGTATGGGTTTGAATTTCCGGAAAAAGAATTATGCTATATCGCGATGCATATTCAAAGATACTATAATCGATCTGTTTCGTTGTAAAGCACAAACAAAACGCTTTTGAAGCCAAGTTTTAGCCTCAAAAGCGTTTTGTTATTTGTATCAGCTTGTCGTACTGTCGTATTCATCGTGTATTTTTTCAATATTGAAAATCTTATTGATTCATTGCCGTCTGGCTTATAGTGCTCCACTTCGTATAGGACATATAGTGGAAGTACAGATCACGATAAGGATGAGTTGTATTGGAGTTCCATGGCTTGTTTCCTCCGCAAAAGTGCACGATGGCCGGGTTCGCTCTCGTTTCCATGTAACGTTTTCGGTCAAGAAGAGTCGGCGGGGTTTTTTCTTTTAATAGAATATGAGTTTGCGCGTTCCACCGCGGATGAAGTTCTTGCCACTGATCACATAAAATCGCATTAAGTGCATCTTGGTCATGAAAGACGAGAAAATCTTCCGAACTGTTTTCATTAATAAAATTGATCACTTTTTCAGAAATATTCTGCTTTCTCCACGGTTCAAAATCAATAATCATAATGCCTGAATTGAAATACTTAGCAGTGTCGCTGATATTCATTTTTTTCAGGCGCTCATGCTGGCCCGCGTCCTCTACAGCGGCCACAATTGCCGGGGAAATATCCATGTCCCACAGAACTGAAATATCCTCTAGTACAATTGCGTCACAATCAACATAAATCATCCGTTTCACGCTTTCATCCTGAATTAAATCGGGAATCGAGATTCGATAATAAGCCGCCTTTGTAATATGGCTGCTTTCCACCGCATGCTGATACTGGTTGGCGTCAACCTCTAAAAATTCAATCGGCACTCCGAATTTCATTGTTGTTTGTTCTAATCTTTTTTTATTGCCGGGTTCGATCCCGCCATCTATCACATATAATTTCACGTCTCTGTTTTGATTCATATTAGTCAATAAAGAAACGAACATCCCACCTAAATGACGAGCATAATTATCATCAGCGCATGATACGATATGCATGGTTTCATCTTTCTTCAATGGTATTCATCTCCCTTTGTTTTGTATAGGTTACATTCCCTTTTTTAAAAGTTTAAACACAATTCCCTGAAAAATTTTGAAAGAGAATGTGCTATACAAAAAGCGAGACATACAATTATATGATTGTTTTGAGCCTGTGATAGAGCCAATAGATAATTAAAAAACTGATGATCATCACGGCCTCTGCTGAGGCAATATACCACGGCCAAGGACCAAGTACGTCCAAAAGAGATGACTCACTGGGTTTTTTCATGAGATACAAATAATTGGAGCCAATCCAGCAATTGATAAAGTAAACGCAAACCCCGTACACATTCACAATGAGGACCGTTATCCATAGAGAGCGCATCTTCAGTTTCCAATTTTCAACAAACGCCATAAATAAACAAGATAAAAAAACAGACCCATGAGACATAAAAAAGATGAGGGAACGGAAGTGCGGAAATGAATACATACCGAGATTCGGCGTCAGCATGGCTTGCAGCGAGCTCCCCAAGCCGGCAAAAATCAAAAACGAAAACATCTTTTTGCTTCTTGTGAGCAGCATGGCCGCGCAAAGATATACCGATAAGTCACTGAGCTCGAGAGGCAGAGAAGTCCGCACAGACCAGGTTCCGTAATAAAGCCTCCATATGTGGTAGCTGATTTGTGATGCAAGCAGAAGAAACGCAAGCAAATAACGAATCACTCTGCCTGAAGAAGGCCGTTTAAGCCTTCGGCTGACAAAAAAAAGGCAGACACCCAGTCCCCCTATTATCAACAGGGTCACCAGATGTTCGATTGAGAAAAGATGAAAAGGATCGTGCTTGTATGAAGGCTGAATATATGTTTGCAAGTGGACACCCCATTTCCGCCATTTTTCTTTATTCTGTGATCCTTTGGAACTCCATATACCTTATAAAACGAATTAAGTCTTTCGGATGATTTTTCTTTCATCTTGCAGGAGATTCCCTTCGTGTCCCGAATAGTTTGTCATTCGAATAAAAAGGGAGGCACCAATATGAAAATGAAGTTTCTTCCATTGGCTTTAACCGCTTTTCTGACTGTCGGCACAGTCATTTCACCGATCACCCCTGCTGCCCGCACTGCGCAAGCGGCAGATACGGTGAAAAAGGAACACAACATAGCGCATTCTTTTAAATCAGAACGCGCCTATGCAACGGTTTCACAACTTAGCGAGAAGATCGGCCCAAGGGTTGCAGGCACAGCGGCAGAAAAAAAGAGCGCCCTTTTGCTTGCCGCTGCTTTCAAAAAACAAAAGCTTGATGTCAGTGTTCAAACATTTGGTATACCCGATCGCCTTGAGGGCGCTCTCACCGCAAACGACCATGACATCCCTCTTCGCGCCGCCTCAGGTTCTGTGCCTACTCCAAATGAGGGACTGACTGCGCCTCTGTTTGATGCCGGGCTGGGTTACCCCGAAGATTTTACGGCTGATTCTGAAGGGAAAATTGCACTCATTTCCAGAGGAGAGCTGACCTTTTATGAAAAAGCGAAAAACGCAGCCGCCGCGGGAGCCAAAGCTGTGATTATTTACAATAACGCGGACAGCACTGTTCCGTTCACTCCAAATTTAAGCGGCCATACTGTTGATATTCCCGTGGTCGGCATTAAAAAAGAAGATGGAACCGCTCTTTTAACCCAAAAAGAAGCGACCCTTCAGCTAAAGGCATTCACTAACCAAACCTCCCAAAACATCATCGGTGTCAGAAAGCCAAAACATGTGAAAAATCCGGGCATTGTGTATGTAACCGCCCACTACGACAGCGTTCCGTCTTCACCCGGCGCAAATGATAACGCGTCAGGAACATCCGTGATGCTGGAAATGGCCCGGATTTTAAAAAAGATTCCGTCTGATAAAGAAATACGTTTCATCGCTTTCGGAGCTGAAGAACTCGGGCTGCTCGGCTCAAACGAATATGTAAATCGGCTGTCAGAACAAGAGGCCGGACGCAGTATCGTTAATTTCAATTTGGACATGGTCGGCACCAGCTGGGAAAGTGCGACCGAGCTTTATGTCAACACGGTTGACGGAGCGTCAAATCTAGTGTGGCAATCAAGTAAAGCTGCCGCCGGAAAACTAGGCTTTAATCATTTATCTCTGAAGAAAGGCGGGTCCTCTGACCATGTACCATTCCACGGAGCTGGCATCGACTCGGCGAACTTCATATGGGGCGATCCTGAAACAGGCGAAGTGGAACCGTGGTATCACACACCAAATGACAGCATTAAACACGTCAGCAAAGAACGGCTTCAGCAGGCGGGGGAAATCGTCACAGCCTCTCTTTACCACGTCATGAAAAAAGAGACAAAGCACAGTGAGACCAAGAAGAAAAAACAGGTGGAGGCGAAAGACAAGTTTGAAGACTTTAAATAAAAGATCGGGCGGCGCGTAATGCGCCGCCCGATCATCATTTATAACGCTGCAGTTTTAAAAACGATATTTTCCTGCATCAATTTTTGCACTTCAATGGCTTTGTTATAGAAAAAAACAGCGTCTTGATGCTGTTCACGTTTATGATAAACAGCCGCGGTTTCCCACGCAAGCTCCTCCAGAACAGCGTATAATTTCCTTAATTCAAGTTCATGAAAAGCATTGACTACCAGAATGGGATCATTTTTTATGTAAAGACCATTTATCGTTTGAAAAGCAGAAAGCGCTGCTTGATTATTTGTGTCCTTAGCAAGCTGCAACCCTTGTTCAAACAGAACGGCTGCCTCTTGAACCAATCCCTGTCTAAAACGTATATGAGTCAGGCCAAGAATTGATTTCAGTTTAAAAGACCGTGTCTGGCCGGCATCAGAAACTGCGGCTGCCTGCTGAAAAAATGACACCGCTTCCTCCAGCTTGTTTTCTTTGGCAGAGCATTTCCCCAGATAATAAAACGAAGCAGCCTTCAAGCGCGATTTACCCAATTCATCCGCTTGACGCAAGACGCTTTGAAGGTGCTCCACCGCTTTGTCAAACTGCGAGACACGCATCAGATTTCTCGCGAAAATAAACGCACATTCCGCTCTTCTTATGCCATATAATTCAAACTGTTTATAAATGTCCATGGCTTGATTGGCATAGTTCATCGAAAAAAACGTTTGATGCAAATCACAATAGATCTCGGCCAATTTATAATAAAATTCAGCTTTCTCAATTTTATCCTCTACTACATAAAGCATAGACTCCGCCTTTTGATAAGAAGCAATCGCATCCATAATTTCTCTGTTTCTATACTCGTACATCCCTCGAAAGAAATAATAATAATAATCAAGGAGACCTGTGAGTTTTTGCTGATTTGCCTCGATTTGCTCTAAAAGCTCAGATAACGAACGATCTGCTTCTATCGATCCTTCCGGCAAAAAAACGCTAAGCATCAATTCATGCCTGAATTCAAGCAAGGAAAAATAGAGAAGGAGGTCTTGATTTTCTTCCATCACATCAAGCTCTTCTTTGACGGCAAGCTTTAATGCCTCTGCTTCCGAGACCTCAAATTCACGAATCAACCTATACCATTGGTTCAGCTTATTACCTACAATTGCAGACGGAATCTTTTGTTCATGCAAGACCCACCCCACCCTTCATCTTACATTTTTATTCTATATTAACACATTCAGTAAAATATTAGCGAACAAATGAAGTGCTTGCAGGCAACTTGAATGTCTGTTACAATTCGTTTCATAGCTAATGATTCTGACATTTCAAGGAGCAGCATACTATTGGAAAGAAAACACAAGAATTCTCACCTGAGTGAAGCAGAACAAGACACGCTGAAGCAGCTTAAACAAATGCCAATTGCGTCTCTTCATACGGAAGCAGCCTCAGTTGCCACAACTCTTTACCGTTCAGCTCAGCAGCTTCGTTTAAAAATGGAAAAGGAAGTCCTTTCCTCTTATAAACTGTCCTGGACAGCTTTTTCGATTCTTTATGATTTATGGGTGTGGGATAAGCTTGAAACGAGAAAGCTCGCGCAGCTGTCAGGCATTTCAACAGCCACAGCAAGCAATGTCACCAACACACTCGAGAAAAAGAAGCTTTGCTTTAGAAGCACGGACAAAAGAGACCGCAGACTTGTGTTTGTGACCATTACGGAAGCGGGCAAAAAAGCGATTGAAGAGCTTTATCCCGACTTTCATAAAGGGGAAATAGAGCTGGTTGCGGGTTTAAGCAACGACGAGCAAAAAACGCTTTCTGCGCTGCTAAAAAAAGTAGCTGACAATCTAACAACATAACAGCAACGATGGGAACCCAGTAGCAGATTGCCTCCCTGTGACAGAGAGCCGGCGGAAGGTGCGAGCCGGTACAAAGGCAGCTGTGAATTACCTCCCTGAGCTTTCTTTGTGAACAGAAGTAGCAAAGGACGGGAAACCGTTATCTGGTTTGAGCGGAAGACTGAGGTCTTCAATTAGGGTGGTACCGCGTGCATACAGCCACGTCCCTTTTCGGGATGTGGCTTTTTTGCGTTGAATAAAATAAGAGGAGGAACAGCTATGGAAACGATACACCTGACAGCTTCACAGCAAAAAGAGGTAGAACGGCAGCTGGATTTATATATGACAGGAGCTCAGGAAGTCATCCCGCCGGAAGAATTAAGAACGAAAATCGCAAAATCGGTAGCAACAGGCATGCCTTTAAAAATCAAGCTTGGGTTAGACCCATCGGCGCCGGACGTCCACTTAGGGCATACCGTCGTTTTAAACAAACTGCGCCAATTTCAAGAAAACGGCCATATCGTGCAGCTCCTGATCGGAGACTTCACGGGGAAAATCGGTGATCCGACGGGGAAATCAACCGCAAGAAAACAACTGACAGATGAAGAGGTTCAGCATAATGCCGAAACATACTTTGAACAGTTCGGAAAAGTGCTGGACAAAGAAAAAGTAGAGCTGCATTACAATTCGAAATGGCTGAAAGAGCTGAATTTAGAAGACGTCATTGAGTTAGCAGGGAAAATAACTGTCGCCCGCCTCATGGAGCGGGATGATTTTGAAGAAAGAATCGCGATGCAAAAACCGATCTCCCTGCACGAATTTTTCTATCCATTAATGCAAGGCTACGATTCAGTCGTCTTAGAAAGCGATATTGAACTCGGCGGTACCGACCAGCATTTCAACGTTCTGATGGGCCGGCATTTTCAAGAACGCTATAAAAAAGAAAAACAAGTCGTCATCCTTATGCCGCTTTTGGAAGGATTAGACGGCGTCGAAAAAATGTCTAAATCCAAGCACAACTACATCGGCATTGATGAGAATCCGAATGATATGTACGGAAAAACAATGTCACTGCCGGACAGTTTGATGAAAAAATACATCCACCTTGCAACCGATTTAGAGCTTGAAGAAAAAAAACGGCTGGTGAAAGACTTAGAGACCGGAGCCCTCCATCCAAGAGACGCAAAAATGTTCTTAGGTAAAACCATTGTCAGAATGTATCATGGAGAAGAAGCAGCCGAAGCGGCCGAGCAGCAATTCAAACGGGTCTTTCAGCAAAACAGCCTGCCCGAAGACATCGCAACGGTACATTGGAAAGGTGATCAAACAACACCTATTATAGATTTACTTGTGACATTAGAACTTCTTCCGTCCAAGAGTGAGGCGCGCCGCATGATTCAAAACGGCGGGGTTAAAATAAACGGAGAAAAAGCAGAAAATATTCATGCAGACATTCAAGTTCTGCCTCAGATGACCATCCAAGTCGGCAAACGAAAATTTGTAAGATTAACAGTCAGCGAATAACCCAAAAAAGGCCTGGAGTCGTACCTCCGGCCTTTTTTGCCATTTCATGATGGACCAGCTGACAGCCTGTGTCCAAGCCAAGCGCCCCGTTAATCCACTTCATTCTTAATCCCAAGCATCTTTTCATCTAAATAATGGGCAATTTCCGCCGCTTCTTTCAGCTCATCTGTCAAATGCTTCGGGACATCGTTATTTAATTTATAGTAAATTTTATGCTCAAGACTGGCCCAAAAATCCATGGCGATCGTGCGAATCTGAATCTCAGCCTTCACATATTCCACCCGATTGGTTAAATACACCGGAATTTCAATGATTAAATGCAGGCTTCGATAGCCGTTCGCTTTCGGATTTTTAATATAATCTTTTACTTTTACAATGTTTAAATCCTCATGCTGCTTCAGCACTTCGGCAATATTATAAATATCGGAAATAAATGAACAAATGATACGCACGCCGGCGATATCATGGATATGCTCCTTCATTTCATGCGTCGTAATCTCGCATCCTTTGCGCATCAGCTTATTCACTATGCTCTCAAAGCTTTTCACACGTGATTTGGTATGTTCAATCGGGTTATGCCCGTGAATCAGGTTATATTCCTGGCTGATGATTGAGAACTTTGTATCAAGTTCATCTAACGCAAATTTATATACTAATAATTCATTTTTCCAATCTTCCATGACTGTTTTTAAATCATCCATATTTGTCGTAGTTAAATCCATCATTGTCATCTCCTTTGAACGGATGCATCATCCTGTCCATGTACTAGACGGACTTACCGGCAGCGGGGTTTTATGATTTTTTTTACAAAACGACTTCGAATATGACAGATTGCTGAACAAGATGTCCGCCTTTTTAACACTTGTCCGTCTGCGCTTAGCTCCGATAATGAAGAAAAAAGCTTACAAGAATACCGTTTTCCTGTAAGCTTTTTCCCTTTTTATTTAAAATAACTGATCAGTAATCCGATAGACAGCAGAAATCCGAAGAATGTATTCGTCTGCGCTGTTGATTTCATTGCCACGATCATGTTCATCGGCAGTTCTTTCTTAACAAAGCCTTTAATCGCCTGCACCGGTTTTGGCACACTTAGAAAGACCAAAAAGAGCCATGGGCTTGTGTCTCCCATAATAACCAATCCGACAATCCAAATATAAGCGACAGCAAAGGAAGCGGCTAATAGGATGACGGCCCCCTTATGCCCCATCAGGATGGCCAATGTTTTACGGCCGCCTTTTTTGTCTTCTTCTATATCGCGGATGTTGTTTGACAGGTTGATCGCACCGACAAGAATAGCGATAGGAATCGAGATCAGAATGCTTTGTGTGTTAATCATATCAGTCTGAATGAAAAAAGAGATAAGGACAAAAACAGATCCCATACATATGCCTGAAAACAATTCGCCGAACGGGGTGTACGCAATCGGAAGCGGCCCGCCTGTGTACAAATAACCTACAGCCATACCGACAAGTCCGATAACAGCCAGCCACCAGCTGCTGCTCATACAGATATACACTCCGAGCAGAATGGCGATTCCATATGATCCCAAGGCTAACTGCAAAATCGTCTTCGGCTTCATTCCGTGTCTTACAATCGCTCCACCGATCCCGACAGAATCCTCTGTGTCTAATCCTCGTTTAAAATCGTAGTATTCATTAAATAAGTTCGTGGCAATCTGAATCCATAAGCAAGAAAACAGCATTGCGATAAACAGCAATATATCAACCTTCACATAAAACATCGCCAATACCGTTCCGAGCAATACGGGTACAAACGATGCCGTTAATGTATGAGGACGGGTTAATTGCCAGAGAATGTGCCCCAGACTTTCTTTTTCCGGCGCTTTCCGGCCTCCACCCTTATTTTTTTCGTTCATCTTCCTCTTCCTTTCTATTAAAAGGCTTACGTTTTCCAGCCGTCAGTCGTGATGAAAATGAGACATGGATGCCATCAAATGGCAGGTTATATGATGTTTCTGCTCCCTTATCTATCATAATAACTTCTCTCATATTTCACAAGACGCTAAAGGGCATGATAAAGAGCTCTATTTTGCCATAAAAAGCAGCGGCAGACCGCCCGCTCCCCCTTTATTAAGCCTCCCGCGTCCGGAAAGCAAAAAGAATTTTTTTAAATACAATACTTTTTCTATAAGTTAAAAAGCTGCGCTTACATTCCTTCGTCCTCAAACCGCTGAATATCACGTTTACGCCCCAAGACCACAAAGCAATTGTTTTCTTCTATCCTTGTTTCCGGGTTCGGAGCGACTTCTACCTTGCCTTCCTTATTAACGGCTAAAATCGTGCACCCATATTTCGCACGGACATCAAGCTCCAGAATGGTTTTGTCATGAAGCTTGCGCGTCGCTCTCAATTCGACAACGCTGTAATCTTCGGACAACTCAATGTAATCAAGAATTTTTTCGTCGGCAAGGCGCTGTGCGACTCGAACGCCCATATCTTTTTCCGGATGAATGATACGATCTGCGCCTACCTTTTCCAGCACTTTATGATGATAGTGGTTTTGCGCTTTTACCCACACATTTTTGATGTTCATTTCTTTTAAAAACAAGGTTGTTAAAATACTGGTTTGGATATCGGCTCCGATTGCCACGATTACATATTCAAAGTTGCGGATGCCAAGCGCTTTCAGTACATTGTCTTCAGCTGCGTTTGCGTGGATAGTCTGGGTAGAGTATGGCGCATATGCATTTACCTTGTCCTCATTCATATCGATTGCAAGAACTTCATGCCCCATCTTATAAAGCTCCTTGCAGATGCTTCCGCCAAAACGCCCCAGCCCGATGATGGCAAACTGCTTTTTCTTTTTTCCCATGCATCTTCTCCTTACTTTCGGCGAATCGGGTGTATTGACCTTGAATTTGCCGCCTTTTTTCATTATTATTGTGCAGGCGGCGATATTACATTCGTCTGGCTTTAACTTTAAAAAAATGACCGATTCGTGTTAAGCAAATGTTAAGGTAAAATAGATAGGGATTTTATTAAATTTATGAAACTTTTTGCTTATCCGCTCGTCATATACTGTTGTAATTGTTGAAAAAAGGGGAAAGGATTTTTATATGATGCAATTGATGAAAAAGCTGTATGAAAACACAGCCGTAAAGTGGATTGGTTATACGTGTTTTTATTTGCTGATACTGTTGCTTTTATTTTTTATTTATGGTTTTCACACCGCGAATACCGGTTCTTATATTTACAACGACTTCTAATTGGAGAGAATAACAATGAAATTATTAAATGCTATTCAGAAACATGCGGAACTTAAGCCGCAAACCGCTGCTTTCCATTCCCAAGGACGGTCTCTCACTTATCAGGAATTGTGGGAGTCATCTGACCGGGCAGCCGCCTCCATCCAGAAAAGCATGGCAGGCCAACCAGAAGCACCTGTCTTGGTGTACGGCCATATGGAACCAGAAATGGCTGTTTCCTTTTTAGGAAGCGTAAAAGCGGGGCACCCTTATATCCCCGTGGACACGTCTATTCCTGCTGATCGTATTTTAAAAATAATCGAAAACTCGGGCGCTGAACTGTTGATTAACGTTTCAGGACTTCCGCTTGATACCGGCAGCCATTTGATCAAAACAGTGTCGCCGGAAGAGCTGCTGTCAAACGGAGAAGGCCCGATCAGCCGTGACCATTGGGTCAAAGAACATGAAACGTTCTATATTATTTATACCTCTGGCAGTACAGGGAATCCAAAGGGTGTGCAGATTTCTGCCAGAAACCTGCAAAGCTTCACTAATTGGATTTGTGCGGATTTTCCGATTGGAGAGGGAAAAACGTTTTTAAATCAAGCACCATTTTCGTTTGATTTATCTGTAATGGACTTATATCCGTGCCTTCAATCCGGAGGAACATTACACTGTGTAACGAAGGATGCCGTCAACAAGCCGAAGATTCTGTTTGAAGAGCTAAAGCAGTCAGGCCTGAACGTTTGGACATCAACTCCTTCCTTTGCACAAGTGTGCTTGATGGACCCTGCGTTTACAGAGGAGCTTCTGCCTGAAGCAAAGGTTTTCATGTTTTGCGGAGAAGCCCTTCCAACGTCTGTGGCCCAAGCGCTGCTGGAACGTTTCCCTCAGGCAAAGGTCTTTAATACGTACGGACCGACTGAAGCGACTGTCGCAGTGACTTCCGTGGAAATTACCCCTGAAGTCATTGAACAAAATGAATTTCTTCCTGTCGGCTTTGAAAAACCTGATATGGACATTCTCATTATGGATGAACAAGGGAATAAGCTTCCAGACGGAGAAAAAGGAGAAATCATCATTTCCGGGCCGAGTGTAAGCAAAGGCTATCTTGGTGAACCTGAACTGACGGACAACGTGTTCTTTTTCCATGAAGGACAGCCGGCATACCGAACTGGAGACGCCGGTTATAAAGAAAATGGTCAGATTTTCTGCCAAGGACGCCTTGATTTCCAGATCAAACTTCATGGCTATAGAATGGAGCTGGAGGAAATTGAGTTTCATGTACGGCAGTCTCAATATGTGCGTTCCGCTGTCGTCATCCCGTATCAGCCTAACGGAACAGTTGAATATCTCATTGCCGCGATTGTTCCGGATGATCACGAATTCCAGAAAGAATTCCAGCTGACAAGCGCCATTAAAAAAGAGCTTGCAACGTTTTTGCCGGCTTATATGATTCCGAGAAAATTCATCTATCAAGATCATATTCACATGACGGCAAACGGAAAAATTGACCGGAAGCGCATTGGCGAAGAGGTTCTTGTATGACGCCTTACAGTTCGTTTTTGTTCTTTATTATTCTTGGAATCCTTCTTCTGCCGACCATCATCTTAGGTCTCAACGGAAAAAGGTTCCAAGCGTACAACATGTTGATATCGATTCTTGTATTGGCTTTGATTTTTTCTCACGACTTACACGGCGTTATCGCGTTGTGTCTGTTTACCTTATGGCAGGTGCTTCTGATCAGAGGCTACTTGGCTTATAGGATGAAAGCAAACAGCGGCTTTGTCTTTTGTATGGCTGTCATCGCTTCGATTCTGCCGCTGTTCTTATCGAAGGTGATACCGTTTTTCTCGGAACCGCACGGCCATCATCCGCCGCACAATGTGATCAGCTTTTTAGGGATTTCTTATTTAACCTTTAAAGGCGTCCAGCTGATCATGGAGACGCGCGACGGATTAATTAAGGAAAAACCGCCGCTCCACCGGCTGCTTTATTTCATTCTGTTTTTCCCGACCATTTCTTCCGGTCCGATTGACAGGTACCGCAGATTTGCAAAGGATGAACAGAAAGCATGGACGAAAAAAGAATACGCGGACTTATTGTATATTGGGATTCACAAAATTTTCATCGGGTTTCTGTACAAATTTATTATCGGGTATGCTATTAATACGTATTTCATTATGAACCTGCCTGCGATCACGCATAATAAGATTCTCGGAAACCTGTTATACATGTATGGCTACAGCCTGTACTTATTCTTTGATTTTGCAGGCTACACGATGTTTGCCGTTGGTGTAAGCTATATAATGGGCATCAAGTCACCGGAGAACTTCAACAAACCGTTTCTCAGCAAAAACATTAAAGATTTCTGGAACCGCTGGCACATGTCATTGTCTTTCTGGTTCAGAGATTATGTCTTTATGAGGTTTGTATTTTGGATGACAAAGAAAAAATGGATTAAAAACCGAATGGCCGTCTCGAACATCGGGTACTTCCTGCTGTTTATGCTGATGGGAATTTGGCATGGCCTCGCGCCGCAATACTTAATCTACGGGCTTTATCATGCCCTGCTTATGACTTGTTATAACTTTTTCGAGAAATGGAATAAAAAATACAAGTGGCTTCCGTCCAACCGCTGGACAACCGCTTTAGCCATTGTCATCACATTCCATTTTGTTTGCTTTGGATTTTATATCTTTTCAGGAAAATTATTTCTTCACCACCATTAAAGGAGACTGATGTAGACATGGATTTTAAACAAGAGGTATTAGACGTTATAGCTGAGGTTTGCCAAGAGGATATCGTAAAAGAGAATCCTGATATTGAAATTTTTGAAGAAGGCCTGCTTGATTCTTTCGGAACAGTTGAACTGCTGCTTGCGATTGAAAACCGTTTTGAGATTACCGTGCCGATCACTGAGTTTGACCGTGATGAATGGAATACGCCGAACAATATTGTGAACAAGCTGACTGAGTTGAGATAATGAAAAAGCGTTTTTTTGGGCCAATTATTTTGGCGTTTATCCTATTCGTGGGAGCCATTGCAGTTCCGGCTTCGTGGCTCACGCGTTTCATCCCGGACAAACGAGTCGAAGAATCAGCAACTGCCTTGAATCCGAATATGTTTCAAGGCCTTTATCTGCAAAATAAAATGCTTGAAGAACAGAAGTATTTGCCGATTTACGGATCTTCTGAACTTTCACGGCTGGATAAGTTTCATCCGTCTAATTATTTTCAAGTAAACAACCAAGGGTTCACTCCCTACCTTATAGGGAAAGGCGGCTCACAATCCTTGATTCACGCTATAAATTTCGCCGCGCATGCTGACCAGCTGAAGGGTAAAAAACTCGTGTTTATCGTATCTCCGCAATGGTTTACCAAACATGGGTCTGATGAACAGCATTTTGCGCCAAACTATTCAGCGCTGCAAGGCCTTGATTTGGCGTTTAATGATACGATCGACCCTGCTGTCAAGAAGCAAATGATGAAACGTATGCTGCACTATAAAGCCGTCACAAACGATGCTGTTCTTTCTGAGCTGTACCAAGCCATGCTGGAAGGCCAAACATGGAAGGTGAACCTTCTGAAGCCGGCTGCAAAATCGTATTACAGCCTCCTTCAAAAGAAAGACCTTTATTATTCGATGGCCGAATCAGAGGGTCCAAAACGGCATGTATCAGAATCAGTGAAGGATAAGCCATGGTCTGTGCTGAAACAAGAGGCTGATAAAATGGGTGAGGATCATTCACGTTCAAATGTGTTCCATATAGATGATCCGTCATACCGGAAATTAAAGCATAAGGTTCCGAAATTTAAAGACAGAAACAAGCACAGAACCTATGCAAAATCGCCGGAATTCGGTGATTTTGAACTGATGCTCGATATCTTGAAAGACGCCGGCGCTGAACCGATGTTTGTTTCGATTCCGGTAAACGGCAAGTGGTATGACTATACCGGCTTCCCGAAAAACGGCCGCACCGATTATTATAAAAAGGTGAAAAAACAAATCGAAGCGAAGGGCTTTCAGGTCGCAGACTTATCAGGCCACGAATATGACCCATATTTTATGAAAGATACCATCCATATCGGCTGGAAGGGCTGGGTTTACGTCGATAAAGCGATTGAAGAGTTTTACAAAACCGGAAAAGTCTCTTCTTTATAAGAATCCACGCTGCATATTTTCATGCTGGATTTGAGATAGTAAAACGAAATGGCAGGCAAATGAACGCGCAGGAGAGGAACATTTCTCCTGCTTTTTTTGATAACTTTTCACAAATTTGAGTAAACCTATTGCGAATATTTGGGGAAGGTATACAATAGAATATAAATTATTTTCAAACAAGTTTGACTTTACAAACAATATAACTGCAGGGAGATTGACCATGACTAAACAAACGATTCGTGTTGAATTAACTTCAGCCAAAAAACCAAAACCAGACCCCAATCAGCTTGCATTCGGAAGAGTATTTACTGACCATATGTTTGTAATGGATTATGCTGCTGATCAAGGCTGGTTCGACCCGAGAATTATTCCTTATCAAGCCGTTTCACTGGACCCGGCCGCTATGGTATATCACTATGGCCAAACGGTTTTTGAAGGCTTAAAGGCTTATGTGACAAATAGTGATCAGGTCTTGCTTTTCAGACCGGATAAAAATATGGAACGGCTCAATAAATCAAACGATCGAATTTGCATTCCTCAAATTGATGAAGAACAGGTCCTTGAAGGCTTAAAGCAGCTCATCGCAATTGATAAAGACTGGATTCCGAAAGCAGAAGGCACGTCCTTGTATATCCGTCCGTTTATCATTGCAACCGAACCTTTCCTTGGCGTGGCGGCGTCCCATACATACAAGCTGTTTATCATTCTGTCTCCGGTCGGCTCTTATTACAAAGAAGGCATCAAGCCTGTCAAAATTGCCGTGGAAAGCGAATTTGTCCGCGCGGTAAGAGGCGGAACAGGAAATGCAAAAACAGCCGGAAACTATGCCTCAAGCTTAAAAGCACAGCAGATCGCGGAGGAAAAAGGCTTTTCACAGGTTCTTTGGCTGGATGGCATTGAGAAAAAATACATTGAAGAAGTCGGCAGCATGAACATCTTCTTCAAAATTAACGGCGAAATCATCACGCCTATGCTGAACGGAAGCATTTTGGAGGGAATCACCCGCAATTCCGTCCTCAACCTGCTTGAGCATTGGGGAGTGCCGGTAACAGAACGGAAAATCTCCGTTGATGAAGTGATCCAGGCACACAAAGACGGTATTCTTGAAGAAGCGTTCGGCACAGGAACGGCTGCCGTTATTTCTCCGGTAGGCGAATTGATCTGGCAGGATGAAAACCTCGTTATCAATCACGGTGAAACAGGAGAAATCGCCAAGAAATTATATGACACGATCACAGGCATTCAAAAAGGCACTGAGCCTGATCCATTTGGCTGGACAACAGAAGTCGCGTCACTAAGTGAAAGCAAATAACTGCTCCATGACCCAGAAATGAACCTCCCGTTGTTTTTTGGGTTTTTGTTTGCCTGGAAACTTCCGCGTGTTCGTTCCTTAGAGAAAACTCCGGTGTTGTGTCCGTTTTAGAAGGTCCGTATTTCATATCAGCCAAAAAGGTCCGGCTGCGCGCCGGACCTTTTCTCATTACGCTTCAATTGATCTAAAGAACTGAGGCAGGTGCTCTTTATGGGCCTCAAGCATTTCATCCAGAATCTCTTTCGCCACAGTGTCCGACGGAACAAGCGGGTTGATCGTCATGGCGAGGAGCGCTGTTTGGTAGTCTCCTGTCACAGCGGCTTCTGCGGCGACGCGTTCAAATGATTTAATTTGCTGAACCAGTCCTCTGACGGAAACCGGCAAATCGCCGACTGCAATTGGCTTCGGTCCGTTTTTCGTCATGACGCAGTTCACTTCAACGGCTGAATCGTCAGGAATGCTTGCGATTGCCCCATTATTGATCGTATTCACAGGCTGAATGTCGTGTTTATCATTATAAATAGAACTGATCAAGTTGCAGGCAGCATCGCTATAATAAGCGCCTCCCCGTTTTTCCAGCTGCGGCGGTTTAATCGCAAGGTTTGGATCTTTATAAAGTTCAAACAGCTCTTTTTCTACCTGCTGCACAACTTCCGCCCTGGTTCCTTCTGTTTGGGACGCTTCCACTTCATGCTCAAGCATTTCCTTCGTTTTGAAGTAGTAACGGTGGTATCCGCATGGAATCAAATCAAGCGCTTTAATAAACTCAGGCTCCCAGTTGGCGCCGGAAATATTTTTCATCGTCATCGCATTTTTCGGATCTCCCATCGCTTCGATGACCTGATCCTTCACACTGACACCATCCAAGAAGACATCTAATCCGAAGACCATGTGGTTCAATCCCGCAAATTGGACTTCAATCCGGCTGACATCTACATCCAATGCTTTGGCAACGCCCATTTTCATGCCGATCGGAACATTACATAAGCCGACGACTTTCTTGAGATTCGAGTAGCGAAGGAGCGCTTCAGTCACCATGCCTGCCGGATTTGTAAAGTTAACAAGCCAGGCATTCGGGCAAAGCTCTTCGATATCCTTTGCGATCTCAAGAATCACAGGGATAGTGCGCAGTCCTTTAAATAATCCGCCCGGACCATTTGTTTCCTGTCCAATGACACCGTATTTCAATGGGATTCGTTCATCCTTGGCACGCGCCTGCAACAAACCGACGCGGAACTGAGTGGTGACAAAGTCGGCATCTTTCAGCGCTTCTCTCCGATCAAGTGTCAGATGAATGTCAATCGGCACTCCTGCTTTTTCAATCATTCGCTTTGCGAGCGTGCCGACAATGTTCAGTTTTTCTTCTCCTGCCGGTATATCAACGAGCCACAATTCTCTGACCGGAAGCTCATCATACCGTTTGATTAATCCTTCCACCAGCTCGGGTGTATAGCTTGATCCTCCGCCTATCGTTACGATTTTCAATCCTTTTGTCATATACTCGCTCCCCTTTGTACGGTGATTTTCTCATAAAGATCAATCATTTCAGCGGCCAAATCCTTCACAGTCATCGCGTTCATTAAATGATCCTGCGCATGAACCATCAGCAGCGACATCTCTGTTTTTTTCCCGCCCGCTTCATTTTGAATTAATTCGGTTTGAAAATGATGGGCTTTTTGCAATTCATCAGCTGACTCCTGAAGCTTTTTCAGCGCTTCTGCTCTGTCACCGTTTTTAGCGGCGGCTATCGCTTCCATTGCCGAGCTTCTGCCGTTGCCTCCATGAAGAATAATTTGAAAGATGATTTGTTCCATATTTTCATTCACACGTTTCACTTCCTTTCTTTACAAAACCGCTTCTTTGTCTTCCGGGATTGAAGGTGCTTGAGCCTGCTCGAGCTCACTTTCTTCTCTCAGCTTTTGTTTATCCCACATTCTGAAGAATGGGTAATAGACGACAAACGAAACGGCAATGTTAATGGCCTGCATGACCGCACCCGAGATTTTTCCGCCGGTTGCCAGATAGCCTGAGAAGATCGGCGGCATGGTCCAAGGAACGGCAATTCCGGCCGGTTTAGCGACAAGGCCTGTGCTCATGCCGATGTATGTCAGTGTCAGTGTGACTAGAGGGGTGATGATAAACGGAATGAGAAGCATCGGATTCATGACAATCGGCATTCCGAAGATGATCGGTTCATTAATATTGAAGATGGCCGGACCGACTGCAAGCTTGCCGAGCTGCTTCATTTGCTTACTTCTGGCCCGCAAAAACATCGTGATGACAAGAGCGAGCGTGGCGCCGCTTCCGCCGATATTAATCCAGATTTCGAAAAATTGCTGAGTGAAGATGTTCGGAAGTGCTTCCCCTGCCTGAAATGCGACCCGGTTGGCATCCATGGCTCCGTACCAAATTGGCGCCATGACGCCCCCGACAATATTCGCTCCGTGCAGGCCGCAAGCCCACAAGAGCATTTTGACGGCTTCGGCGACAAGGCTTCCGCCGAGGCTGCCCCCAAGTATGGAAAGCGGTGTCCCCAGTAAAACGCTTACAACATTATGAAGGCTTTCAAACGGAGTCGCTTCAACAATCAGACGCGCTCCCCAAATGAGGAAGATAACAGCAAAACCCGGAATTAAAGCGATAAATGATTTGCTGACCGCCGGAGGAACGCCATCCGGCATTTTAAATACCATATTGCGCTGAATAATCAGACGGTAAATCTCTGTGGAGACCATCGCGATAATCATCGCGACGAACAACCCTTTACTTCCCATCAAGGATAAAGGAATACCGCCGCTGACCAGTATTTCTTTTGTCGATCCGTCCGGTATGAACGGCACTTGGTACGGCGTCGCTAAAAGAAAAGCCGCCAGGGATATCGCTCCCGCCGACAAGGCATCGACACCATACTTTTCCGCCAGCCGGTAGGCAATCCCGAACGCGGCGACAAGCCCCATGATTTCAAATGTGGCGTCAACCGGGTAGGATAATTTCTCAGCCCAAGAACTGCCGAATGTTTTCGTCATGAATTCCGCGTATCCCGGAATCGGCAGGTTGCCGATGATGAGGAAAAAAGATCCAATGATAATCAGCGGCATCGTAAGAATGATTCCGTCACGAAGCGCTTGCAAGTGGCGCTGTGCTGCGATTCTTCCGGCGATTGGCATGACCTTTTCTTCTAATAATTGGTTGACTTTATTCACATGTTCCGCCCCTCTCTATGACGCATTTCCAAGCTGTTCTGCCGATTTCAGCACCTCAGCCCCGTTGCATGTGCCATAATGGACGGTATTAATGACATCTACCGGAACTCCTTTCGATTCTCCTAGTTTTTTCAGCTGCGGAAGCATGTAACGGACTTGCGGACCAAGCAGCAAAACATCCGCTTTATCAATATGATTTTTTACAGAGTCACCTGAAACAGCCCAAATTGTATACTCTTTTCCTTGTTCCTTTGCACTTTTCTCCATTTTGCTCACAAGCAAGCTAGTAGACATACCTGCTGCACAAACTAGTAATATATTCATGTAAAAGGCCCCCTAAGAGTTTGATGGTTTGTATTGTCTTGCTGTTGATATCATCATATTATGAAATCGCTTTCATATACACTCAGGCTTTTTCCGCTGACAGCGGAAAAATGTTATTTCCAGGCCTTTATCGGATCGTTTTTTTACGAAATATCTCCAAAAACTCCTTGTATGTACGACTTTTTAATAACTGGCTGACAGCCGCAGGATCATCCAGTATGCTGCCGAGCAGCTTATACATGCTTTGCAAATCCGCTTTATTCTCTTTTTCCACACACAGCAGACAGACAAATTGCACGCGTTTATTTTCCCAGTCAATCGGTTTTTTCAGCGTGCAGACAGCCCAGAATGTAGATTCGGTCTGCGGAATTAGAGGATGCGGAATGGCGACAAGATTTCCGAAGCACGTTGGAGAAATGGCTTCTCTTTCAAAAATCGAATCTATGATTCCGTCCTCCGCAAAGCCATGTTCAACAGCTTTTTGCCCTAAAAATCGAATCACGTCTTCCTTTGATTGAAGATTCTGATGTAAAAAGACAAGCTCTTTTTTGATATACCGGCTGTCCGGTTCTTTCTCGCCGTCCAATTTGGATTCGATTTTGGCAAAGTCATTGCCGCCTAGTATCGTGTTTACTTTCAGAACGGGGACGGGCAGTTCCCTTTTAATCGGAATTGTACTGACGACAAAATCAACTGATTCATAGGATATTTGATCAAGACTATAGTATTCTGCCGTCCCGAGAATATCGAGCCTTTTCCCAAAGTGCGAACGAAGCTTTTCTCTCAGAAGCTGGGCGCTGCCGGCTCCTGATGCACAGACGATGATACAGCGCTTTGGGGGGCTTTCGGTTTTTCTTCGTTCTATCGCAGCCCCAAAGTGGAGGGCCAAATAACCGATTTCATTTTCGTGGATCTCAATCCCCGTTTTATCCTTGATGACCACCCCTGCGATAATTCCAGCTTCAAAAGCAAGAGGATAATTCTCTTTGATGGCTGATAGCATTGGATTCCGGAGATTCATCCCATACCGATTACGGTTGACTGCCGGTTTTAAATGCAGCGCCAGCCCCATCCTCAGCTCCTGATCGTGCATGATACCTAAAGTTAACTCTTCCTCAACCGTTTCAATGATAGAGGCAGCCAGCTTACTTGTTTCTTGATCTATGAATCCTGTATACTCTGTATCTCCATTTTGAGACTGTGTCATTCGTTTTGTTCCCAACAAGTGAATGGCTATATAGGCTGTTTCACTTTCCGGGAAAGTTACAGACAGCTCTGATTCAAGCTCTTCCACAATTGTTTGAGCGGCTTTGTATTCTTTTTGAAGCAAGATATTTTCCATATCTTCAGGAAAAAGAGATACATAGTTTCCTGTTCGTATCCGTTTACATGCAATGGCGATATGAATGATAAGGTTGTTCAGCCCGAGATTGGACAATGGGATTTGAACATTGTTCACTTTTTTCATGATGACTGATCGGATGGCGGCGATTTCTTCTTTTGGCAAAATATCAGCCTTTTCATTCAGATAATCAATCTCAGTTTCTCTTTCATCTACAATGTATTCGGCCATACAGTATCGCATCCGGACTTCATCGCCGCGAAGCTTAAAACCGTAATTCGGGCGTGTTTCCAAAACAATGTCGTAAGGAAGCAGCCGTTTCTTGGCTTCTTTCAGATCCGTTTGCAAGGTCGATTTGCTGATGAACAGCTCCTCTGCCAGACTGTCGAGTTTAAGATAGTGCTCTGTCAGCAGCAGCCGTTTCATTAAGTAGCTGATTCTCTCCTCCGGAAAGACGGGAAGGCCTTTATTTTGCTGAAATACGTCCTGAAGAAGCCCTCTGAATTTCTGTTCGTTTTGGATATGCAGCTGATAGCCTGAACCTCTGACTGAATGAACAACGGCGCCCTGTTGGGCAAGGATGTCTTGTAATTCCTTTATGTCATTGCGGACCGTCCGCGATGTCACTTTGAGATTTGCCGCGATGACTGAGCTTGTAACCGGAGCATCAGCAGCCATAAGCAAGCGTAAAATTTCACGAAGCCGCCCATGAAGCATGAGAAAAACCTCCTATCAGAGTAGATGCGGGCATGAAGAATAGGCAGAAAGAATGGTGAAGGAAAACGAGTAAATGTACATAAATTCTATAATGGGGATGGATGCAAGTCAATGAACAGAGGAAATACCGGGATGGGTGATGAAGGAGGACAGACCCATAAAAAAACAGCCGGATCAGCCGGCTGTATGGGATGCGGACATATGCTTTTGTTTAGACGCTTTTCGATCTTTCATGATTTTTCTGACGATCGGATAAATGATCGGCGCCCATTTCACAACGTTTTTGAACAATTTTTTCACGATTGAACTCTCCCTTCCTTTTTATCAATAATTCCCCGCATTGCCTAGTGGTTAAACATGGAATCATCGCGAGACATAGCGGTTTCCCGTTACCCAAAAACGCCACGGATAGTCCCGCGCCTCACCGCTGTTTTCAATCCCGATACGCGGACCTGTCGATATCTCCTCCGGCGTATACCCTTTTTCAATATACAGAGGCTGTTCAGTGATCAGGCGGCCGTAGTCATTCATGGTCACCCCGATCGCTTTTGTCAGCTTTCCGGGACCGTTAGTCCACTCCCTTGGACGCCGGCCAGGCCTTCTTTGCTCCATTAAAAACTGGCCTTCATGAGGCTCAATGGCTCTGATTAACACAGCTTGGGGAATATCCGCTGTTGCGGCGACAACATTCATTAATGTATGGGTATGCATGACATACGTATACACCCGTCCCGCTTCCCCGAACATGATCTCGGTACGTTTCGTCCGCCGATTGTTAAAACTGTGGGCCGCTCTGTCTTCTGCGCCCATATAGGCCTCTGTTTCCACAATATAACCTGAAGCTATGCCTTCGTCTGTTTCCTTCACTAATAAACAGCCGAGAAGAGACGGGGCAAGCTCAAGCGCTGTTTTTTGATAAAAATCTATAGGCATCGGATGTCTTTCTCTATTCACAAGTTACGTCTCCTTTTCCCCATTTTGCTGTACACTGTACCATTCCCGAAACAGATGAAAAAAAACGAACAGTTTTAAAAACTTTCCATATAGGGCATATTGTTACCGTTCTAAAAGGAGGGGTCAACCAATGAAAGATGACAATCAGCATGAGTATCACGGTACAAATGTCGAAGGCAGTGAAGATGAGCTTTCTCACAAGACCACTGGAAAAAGCGAGTCTGAAGAAACCTTGACGAACAGACAGGGGCATCCCGTTACTGACAATCAAAATGTCAGAACAGTCGGCAACAGAGGCCCGACAACGCTGGAAAATTACGATTTTCTAGAAAAAATCAGCCACTTTGACCGTGAAAGAATTCCTGAACGTGTCGTCCATGCAAGAGGCGCGGGCGCTCACGGGTATTTTGAAGCTTACGGAGGTTTTGGAGACGAGCCGATTTCGAAGTACACACGGGCAAAGCTTTTTCAAGAAAAGGGTAAGAAAACGCCGGCATTTGTTCGTTTTTCAACAGTCAATCATGGAAAACACTCACCCGAGACATTACGGGATCCGCGCGGTTTTGCCGTTAAGCTGTATACCGAAGACGGAAACTGGGATCTGGTCGGGAACAACTTAAAAATCTTTTTTATCCGTGATCCGCTCAAATTCCCGGATCTTGTTCACGCCTTTCAGCCTGATCCCGTGACCAATATCCAAGATGGTGAACGTATTTTCGACTTTATTTCTCAATCTCCTGAAGCGACACATATGATCACATTCTTATTTTCGCCTTGGGGCATTCCCGCTAACTACCGGCATATGCAAGGCTCAGGCGTTCATGCATACAAATGGGTGAATGAAGAAGGCAAGGCTGTTCTCGTCAAATACCACTTTGAACCGAAGCAGGGCATTCGCAATCTGACGCAGAAAGAAGCAGAAGAGATTCAAGGGAAAAACTTCAACCATGCGACACAGGACTTGTATGAAGCGATTGAAAATGGCGATTATCCGGAATGGGAAGTTTACGCCCAAATCATGAGCGATGATGAGCATCCGGAGCTTGACTTTGATCCGCTTGATCCGACAAAGCTGTGGTATAAAGACGACTTCCCATGGAAGCCGATCGGCAAATTGGTGTTAAACAAAAATCCTGAAAACTACCATGCTGAAGTAGAGCAGGCTTCATTTGGAACAGGCGTGCTTGTGGACGGCCTTGATTTTTCTGATGATAAATTGCTTCAGGGACGGACGTTTGCCTATTCGGACACCCAGCGTTATCGGGTTGGTGCGAACTACTTGCAGCTGCCGATCAACTCACCGAAAAAACACGTCGCGACCAATCAGCAAGGCGGGCAAATGCAATATCGGGTGGACATCGGCGAAGGACAAAACCCGCATGTCAACTATGAGCCATCCATCATGGGCGGATTGAACGAAGCGCCGAAGCAGGCGAAAGACCATACGCCTCATGTCGAAGGCGACTTAAAGCGGGAAGCAATCGAGAGAACCAACAATTTCGGACAGGCCGGGGAAACGTACCGGAGATTTTCTGAATTTGAACGCAATGAATTGATTACAAATCTGGTCAATACCTTATCGACATGCAAGAAAGACATTCAGGACCAAATGATCGAGAATTTCACAAAAGCCGATCCAGATTACGGAAATCGAGTTGCTGAAGGGCTGAAAAAAGCCGCGGAAAACAACAGCAACGGACCGATCGGCACGACAGAAACCGCTCAAGCCGCTCAGCAGGCTGAAAAAGAAAGCCATCCGTCTGATCCGTATTAACCTAAAAAACAGGACCGTTACCGGCCCTGTTTTTTTATACCTGTTTTGTACCTTAATGTTGTAACGCTTTCATAAAGTATGATGTACTTTAAATGGAAAGGAATGAGAGTGATGGAAATACAGCAAACACTGATTCATGAGAAAAAAACAATGAGCGCGCGGGACCATGCTGTGTTTTTATGTATGGTGTTCTGTTTTTGGTTCGCCGGCTATATATACGTTCCAGTCTTTGGCCTTTATTTAGAAGATAAAAGCTTTTCTTACGGGGCGATCGGAATCATCCTCGGAAGCTATGGCGTGACACAGATTCTCCTGCGTTTTCCGCTCGGTCTGCTTGCGGATTTCCTTTTCAGCCTTCGCAAGCAATTGCTGATCACCGGTTTTTTATTCTCTTTGATCAGCAGTCTGCTTTTTTTATATTTTGATTCATTCATAATGGTGTTGACCGCCCGGCTCTTCGCAGGCATCACAGCGTCAATGTGGGTGATGGCAACGATTATATATGCTCAGTATTTCAATCATGACAACGCGTCGAAGGCGATGGGGATTATGCAATTTTTCACCGTGATGCCTCAGTTTATCAGCATTGTGTTTTGCGGCTTTGCGGCAGCCCATTTAGGCAGGCATGTACCATTTTGGATGGCGTTAGCCGCGTCTGTTGCAGGGCTTATCATCTGCTATTTTATAAAAGACCCCTCATCTTCGCCGGGAACACGAGAAACCATTTCCATCTCGCAATCTATCAAAGAAACGCTGGTTCTGCCGAAGCTGAAAACGCTCACAACGCTTTCTTTAACGGCTCACGCTATTCTATTTATGACCGTTTTTGGTTTTACCCCGATCTATACAAATCGGCTCGGGATGAACGATATCGAGCTGCTATGGGTGATGAGCTCCTTTTTCCTCCCACATGCAGCTGCGACTTTAAGTCTTGCAGTCTTTCATTTTACCAAACATAACATTCGCCGAACGCTGATTACCTGTTTTGCCGTTACGGGGATCTGCTTATGCTGCATTCCCCTCTCGGTCTCATTACTTTCGATTTGTTTCACCCACGCTGTCATCGGGCTGGCGCTGGGTTTCGTGTTTCCTTTGCTGCTGGGTCAGGCCGTGGATATCAGTTCAGCTCGTTTAAAGATGTCAGTCATGGGGTTTTATCAATCATTTTACGCACTCGGTATTTTTATCGGTCCGATGCTTGCCGGAAAAATTGCACAAACATTCGGTTTGAATGACGTGTTCATCGCTGCCGGCATCTTGGCGTTCGCCGCCCTTGGTATAATACTCATAAAAAGAAATCATATGATAGATTAATATGTTTTATATCGCCGAAAACACCAGACGGATAAAGCGGCGAGCACTACAATACACAAGACGGAAGCCGCAAGTGTCCAGCCAAAGAAGTCGCCCCATTCCCCATGCAGCAGCATATGATCCGCCTGCGTTCTCAATACAGACGGCAGCCAAACCGTATGATCTGGGGAGAGGGACACTGCCAAAGACACTGCAGCCACCAATCCTATTCCGGCCGCGGCGGCTGCTCCGATTGAACGAAATACGGTACTGCCTAACAAACCGGCGGTCATGACGAAGACAACCCAGAGGGAATACACGCCAAGACTGGATAAAAACCGGGTGGAGTCCGTACCGTCAAACAGCATATGTACGTAGTAATAGGCGAGGCCATATCCAGCCGCAAAAGAACCTGCCCCGATCACACTATGAACGATCCATTTGCTTAGTATATAGTAAACAGCCGGTACAGGCCGAGACATGATGAGAGCGAGGACGCCTTGATTTCGTTCATTCGCCACGCTGCCCATCACGCTGAAAATCAATAATGCCGTTCCAAGTACGCTGAACTGGGACAGCGTGCTGATCATCACTTCATTTCCCGAAGGCATGGTAAAGTTTATGGCTACGCCGTCGGGTAAATTCCCCGCGTTTTCGATGATTTCAGGCATATAATATAAGCTGAGCGGCTGCGTTAATCCGACAATCATCATGGCGATTGGAAGCCATATCAGCCTGCCGCTTTTCAGCGCTTCAAACCATTCCTTTTTTAAAAGAACCATACAAGTCTTCATTGCGAATGCACCACCTTGATGTATACGTCTTCAAGCGATTCCGATTTTTGTTCAAAATGAGTAACCGTCATTCCCCTGTCTAAACAATTCCGCAGCAGCGTACCGCTGAAAGCTGTATCTTGAAGTTCAAAAACAGCTTGGGACCCATTTTTGTAGACAACATCTGAAACAAAAGGCAGGTCCTCCAGCCAGCCTTTAAGTTCTTCTTTAACGGCTAGGACGAAAACGTTCGTTTGATACTGATCTTTCAGTTGCTGCAGGGCGCCTTGCCAAGAAATCGAGCCCTCTTTTAAAATTACGACTTGATCGCAAACCTGTTCTGCGTCATGAAGAACATGTGTAGAAAATAAAACAGCCATATGCTTCTTCAGCTCCTTCATCATCTCAAGAACCTCCATGCGGCCTGTCGGGTCCAAGGCGGACACCGGCTCATCCAAAATCAAAAGCTTCGGTTTATGAAGGAGAGCCTGTGCAAGTCCGAGCCTTTGCTTCATTCCTCCTGAAAACCCGCCGATTTTTTTGTCTGCCGCTTCCCCAAGACCGACAAATTCCAGCATAGGGGCTATTTCCTTAAGACACTCTTCTTTTGAAAGGCCGGAGAGCTTCCCGGCAAAGGATAAAAACTCTTTTGCGGTCATCCACGAATAAAAAGATGGATATTGAGGAAGATAGCCGATCTGGCGCCGATCTATCTTGTGCTTGCCTAACATTTCAATGTCTCCTGAGGTTGGTGTTAAAAGCCCCGCCAGCATTTGCAGCGTTGTCGTTTTCCCCGCCCCATTCGGACCTAGCAGAGCAACACATTCATTTTCTTTTACGCCAAAACTGATATTCCGCACAGCTTGATGCTGCTGATATGTTTTTGTAAGACGGTTAATTGTCAGCATGCCATTCTCCTATCTCTGTTTTCTTCCTACAGTAAAAAATAAAATCGGGCCGATAATATTGAGACAAATAATGACTGCAGCCCACATCCATTTCGGCCCATTTGTTTCTTTTTCTCTTACACAAGTGATGAGCGCAAACACTGCCAGAACAGCCTGCAATACGATCAGCGGAAGAATCATTTCCCAAGAAATACTCATCGTTACAGCCTCCTTTTTTTTCGATCAGGTTTGATAACAAAAAAGTAATAACAAAGAATAGGCAGCGGTGCTGTAATAAGTCCGATAAGACCCCACATCCATGCCAATCGCCCTCTTTTCTTCGCATCAACAAATAAAAAGATTCCCTGAGACAAAACGACCAGATAAGCAAACACAACAATGAATATCTCATTTTGGCTCATCTGCGCTTCACCTCTATTACAGGGGGCTGTCTTTTTTTCTCAGCCATGACCAGAACCGGAAGGCTGAGAAACGCACATGCTTGTAAGAAAATAAAGACCGCCGGAATTTGAGAAACAGCTAAGGCAAAGATACTCACCACAGCCAGCGCACAAAATAGAAACGCGATACCTTCTTTGAGAATGGATTTTCTTCGGACTTCTTTAAAATGCGATAACTGCTGAAGCAATTCTTTCTGATCGGGAACGGTGGGTTCTGCACTCTGGTCAATTTTATCGAGCTCTGTTTGCAAATGTGCGGAAAGCTTCTCTTTATTCATCGGCCCACTCCTTTCTGATTCGGTGTAATCCTTTATGCACCCTTGACTTCACTGTCCCTTCCTTTATGTGAAGAATCACCGCGATTTCCGAATAGGTATAACCGTAATAATGCCTCAACAAAACCGGTGTACGAAGATCGGGGGCAAGCCTCGAGAATGCCTCAAGCGTCTCGCTCCACTCATTTCCTTTAGCAGAAATATCCCATTTCAGTTTGCGTACCGTTTCGTCTGTAAATGTTTGCTGCCGCCGCTTTTCTCTCTTTCTCTTTTTTTGGTGATCAAGGTACAGCCTTGTGGCAATGGAAATCAGCCATGTAGAAAACTTTGACCTTCCCTGAAAGCTGTGCAAATGCATATATCCTTTCAGAAAGGTTTCTTGAAGCAAATCTTCACTGACATCGGGATTGAGTGAAAGCTTCAATAGATACTTATATAAGAATGTGTAATGGTGCTGGAAAAGGGTTGTAAATGCAGCGTCATCCCCTTCTTTAGCCTGCTGAATCAATTGCTGTTCATCTGGTAGCTCCAAAGGTTGCCGGCCCCCTTTTCTTGTCGTTCTGTCTTATGAGACGACATCAATTATCAGATCGTTCATTTTTTTATCATTTATTTCTTAGTATCGCCATTTATGATTTTACCGGTATTTTCCGCTGACCGTTATTTGTAAACGGCGGGGCAGTCTGTTAAGCTAAGACTTTATGTCAAACAACTTACCTATTGATATATCAAATTAAGCAAAACAATATTTTAAAAACATATGGGGGACTGTCTAGTGAAAGTTGAAAGGCGAACGATTGAACACATTCCGAAAGAAGAAAGACATGGAAAGGCTAAAGATTTATTTCCCGTTTGGTTCGGGGCAAATATGCATATTACAACATTAGTAACCGGCACTCTGCCCGTGGCGATGGGGCTTAATCTATTTTGGAGTGTCGCTGCCATTATTTGCGGAACCTTGATCGGCGCTATCTTTATGGCTTCCCATTCTGCGCAAGGCCCTCAGCTCGGCATCCCGCAAATGATTCAAAGCCGTGCCCAATTTGGGGTGATCGGAGCAATTCTTCCTCTCTTTTTAGTTATGTTTATCTACTTAGGTTTCTTTGCGAGCAGCACGATCCTCGCAGCCAGCACTTTAAGCAGCTTTGTACCGATTCCCGGAACATGGAGTATTATCGGTTTAAGTGCCGTTTGCTTTTTACTCACCATTTACGGCCATGATCTGATTCACAAAATGCAAAAAATTCTCTCCTGGACTTCTTTTGCCGTATTTCTCGCTGCGACTATCATTATTTTTCAATTGCCGATTCCGGCAGGCAGCTGGGTTCCCGGTGCTTTAAACCTGCCTGTTTTTTTGGTCGCAATCAGCGCTGTGGCCACATGGCAGCTCGCATACGCACCTTATGTCGCTGATTATTCGCGATATCTGCCCGTGAAAACGCCGGCCTCCAAAACGTTTTGGTACAGCTATGCCGGCACCTCGGTAAGTTCAATCTGGATGATGGTTCTCGGCGCGCTGCTGACAACGTCACTTCCTGACTTCACCACAAACTCAGGAAACCAGATTGTTCAGCTGTTTGGACCTTTTTCATTCATTATGCTGATTATCGTTTTGTTTGGACAAATGGCGATCAATGTCTTTAACCTGTACGGCGCATTTATGTCTACTACCACAACACTTGAGCCGTTTCTCAAAATGAAGGTCACCCCAAAAACCAGGATTATTATGATCCTGTGTGTGACAATCGCAGGTACGGTGTTAAGCCTGCTCGGGCAAAGCAATTTCATGGAGCTGTTCTTGAATTTCATCTTTTTTATTAGTTATTTCCTAATTCCGTGGACGGCGATCAACTTGGTTGATTATTACTTCGTCCGTCACGGGAAATACCATGTCAAAGCGATGTTTGATGTAAACGGACAGTACGGAAAAGTGAACTGGATCACTTCGTCAGCCTTTGTTCTGTCGATCTTGCTGGAAATTCCATTTATCAATACATCCTTTTACATCGGCCCGCTGGCGGAAATGTTTGGCGGAGGAGATATCGCTTGGGTTGTCGGCTTAGCTGTGCCTTCTGTTCTTTATTATGTTCTCATGAAATCCCGGTTGAAAAAACAAGCCGCTTATTAAAAAAAAGCTGTCTTCCAATGAAGACAGCTTTTTTTATTCAAATCGTTTCCATACACGAGGCAATAGGGCGGACAGTTCATGCGCCAGCAGCGTATGAGGCGAGTGCTCTTCGGTCCATAGTTCGGCGCATATACCATGAAGGTATACCGCATTCAATACGGCGTGCTTTGCCTCCCGGTGGCAGCACAGCATTCCCAGCATCATTCCTGTCAGCGTGTCGCCTGTTCCGCCTTTAGCCAGCGCCGCATTTCCCGCCGCGTTGTACCAGCATTCTCCGTCAGGAAACGCCACGATGGTATGTCTGCCTTTTAAAACAATTGTTGTTTGCAGCTGATGCGCCCATTCTTTCGCATAACCCGCTCTGTCCTTTTCCAAATCTTCTATTGAAACGCCTGTCATTCTGGAGAATTCTCCGGGATGCGGTGTTACAATGATCGGAGCTTTGCGCTTTGGATAAGAACGCTTTGTGAGGGCTCCGGCGTCGAGAATGACGGGGCAATCCGCAGCGATCACATGATCAACGGCCCGCTGAACGTCTTTCGTTTGCGGCATGCCCGATCCAATCGCCGCCGCCCGATAAGATTCCTCGAGCGGCGATTGTGCGGCTTTTTCCCATCCGTTACGCCAATATGTCGCCTCGGGCAAAACCGGAACAATCAGCGGAATCACACTTTCTGACGTGCCGATGACAAGCTTGCCGAGACCGCTGCGCATGGCCCCCAGTCCTGAGAGAAGAGCCGCGCCCGGCATGTCATCGCTTCCCGCCAGCAGCAAAGCCGTTCCGAATGTGCCTTTGTGGCTTGAGGCATCTCTTTTTGGCAGTGTCTCCCTCACGTGTTCTTCCGTCCATTCACGTACCTGCTCTTGATTACTCATCTTCATACCTCCTCTGGCATCTACTACATATATTCCAAACAATGCCGCTTTTTAAACAAAAAAAAAGACAACCTCTTCAAAAGAAGCTGTCTCTATCTTACAGGAACATCAAGGTGATAAAGTCTGCGGTACCGTTCATTACCCGCCAGCAATTCCTCATGCGTCCCTTCCATTTCTGCTTTGCCGTTTTCGAGAAATACAACCTTATCAGCCGCTTCAACACCTGCCAAGTGGTGAGTAATCCACAGAATGGTTTTACCCTTCAGCACGCCGAATATCGTATCAAGAAGCTCTCTTTCCGTAATCGGATCAAGGCCGACAGTCGGCTCATCGAGAATAATAATCGGCGTGTCCTGAAGCAATATACGGGCGAGTGCAATCCGCTGACGTTCTCCTCCGGAAAAGCGGATTCCCGTTTCTTGGACAGACGTGTCGTAGCCATCAGGCAGCGATTCAATGTAATCGTGAAGCTGTACCTGACGTGCGGCCCGCCGGACATCCTCATCACTCGCCTGTCCGTTTCCAAGCCTGATATTGTTCAAGATGCTGGTATCAAACAGGTGAGGCTTTTGATTTAACACGGAAACGGCTTCCGCGATCTGGTCATCAAGCGACGCTGTTTCCATTCCATTTAGCGTCACCTTGCCGGAATCGGGGGTCAAAGCCCCTTCAATAAGTGCCAGCGATGTTGATTTGCCTGATCCGCTCCTGCCAAGCAGCGCCATTTTTTCGCCTTGGCGAAGCGTAAAGGAGAATTGGTTCAGCACCTGTGAGCTGTCATCATAAGAAAACGCCACATGATCAAAGCGGAGTGTCACATCGTTCAGATCAAGTTTCTCCGCTGCCGGTGCAATTCGCGCTGTCTCTGTCTGAGGCGCCGTCTTGTTCATCCTTCTAACAGAGTCTTGATAACCGGGCACTTCTGTCAGCGCATCGGAAAGCGGCAAAAAGGCTTCCGTCAGCGGAAAAATGACAAGCACAAAGGCCGCGATCATTGTTCTGGCAAGCTCCCCGTCCGCATTCTGTCCGGCTGTCCAAAACAGCATGAGCAAAATGAGGCCCGCGACAAGACATTGGGCGGCAAAATCCCGCCATCTCGTAAAGCGCTGCCTTTTCTGTTCTATCTCAAACCATGCGTTTTCTTCTTTTTCATATGACTCAACAAATGAATGCTGACGGCCGCTGAACATCCAGTCGCTTACACCCAAGACAGCATCGGTAAGCCTGCTGTACAGCGCATTCCGGCCGCTCTTCAGCCTTGTGTTTTTTGCTTTTGTCACAAGCAGCGACACAACCGGAAACAGCACGACAAGCACAAATAAATAAATGGCCATCAGCGCTGCAAAAGGCCAAGAAAAGAACCCGAGCGCAATAATAGACACAGCGTATAACAGCAAGGCTGAAATCGCGGGGAAAACGGTTTTCAAAAAAGCGTCCTGCAAATGTTCAATATCCTCAGCCAATATCCCGAGCATGTCACCCGTGCGAAAGCGTGAACGCAGCATCAAAGCGCCCGGCTCAAGCATGTTGTAAAGGCGGACTCGCATATCAGACACGATTTTTAAAATGATATGATGGCCGACAAGCCGTTCCGCATAACGGGAGACAGAACGCGCAATGCCAAAGGTGCGGACGGCTACGATCGGCACATAAATGAGCAGGATATTCTCAGGCCTTGTTGCGGCTTTAGAGATTAAAAATCCTGATGTGAACATGAGAAAAGCGGCGGAAAAAATCGTAACCGCGCCCAAACATACCACAAGGACAAACAAGCGGGCATTTTGCTTGATATACGGCCGTATCCATTCTTCTTTCTTCATGCTCTTTCCCCCAGTTGTGCCTTCACGAGTTTGGTGTACACACCGTTTTTCGCCAGCAATTCATCGTGAGTCCCGATTTCAGCAACCTTGCCGCCGTCCAGCACGATAATTTCATCCATATCGAGCATCCAGTGGAGCCTGTGTGTCGCGAGAAACACAAGCTTATCCTCAAACAAATCAAGCATTGTTTCTTTGATTTCATACTCTGTTTCGATATCAAGATGAGCGGTCGGTTCATCTAATAACAGAATCGGACGGTTTCCTAAAAAGGCCCGGGCCAGTGCAACCCGCTGAGCCTGGCCGCCGCTGAGTGATCTGCCGCCTTCACCGATCCGTCCCTCAAGCCCCCCAGGAAGAAGACCGGCAAGCTCAGAAAGCCCCGCTGATGCCGCGGCACGCGCCGCTTCCCCTGAAGAAGCATCTGGATGATAAAACCGGATATTGTTCATTAATGTATCATCAAAAATATACGGGTGCTGCGGAATATATAAGAGGTTCTTCTGCCAATCGTCCGCCTGCAAATGGGAACGTGGTGACCCTTTGACCTCAATTGTACCGCCATCGGTCTCCAAAAAGCCGCCTAATACATCAATCAGTGTTGATTTCCCCGCACCGCTCGCTCCAATGATCCCAATTTTCTTTTTCCCTTTAATAGAAAAATTGATATCCGATAATGTCTGGTGAACAGACACGCCAGACAGGACCAGCTCATCTTGATCAGACCATTTTCCAAGCTCAAGAGGCGCCTCTTGTTTAAACCCGGGCTGCGCCAAAACGGCTTGAATCGCCTTGCCGGCTTCTTGCCCGTTTAAGGTTGCATGATAATCATTTCCTACCTCTCGCACAGGAAGAAAGTATTCCGGCGCGAGGATTAAAGCAGTCAGCGCGGGACCGAGAAGAATGTGCCCTTCAATGAGACGCAGGCCGAGAAACACAGCCACTGTCGCCACCGACAGCATTGTAAAAAAATCGAGGGCAAAAGAGGATAAAAACGCCACCCGAAGCGTGCTCATCGTTGCTTTTCGATACCGTTCACTGACATGGAAAATGTTTTTGCTATGCGACCTGCTCAGTCCTAAAAACCGCAAAGTCTCTAATCCGCGAAGCGAATCAACAAAGTGATTGGATAAGGTCTGATACGATTTCCACTGCCGGTCTGCTTTCTTTTGCGCCACAAGGCCGAGAAGAATCATGAAGATGATCAAAATCGGCAGGGCGAGGATTAAAATAACGGCAGACGTCCTGTCTTGAAAAAAAACATAAATCACAACAGCCGCAGGCACGACAGCCATGCTGACCATTTTCGGCAAAAACAGCTCAAGATACCGGCGAAATTGGCTGATTCCCTCCATCGCTAACGTCACCATTTGCCCTGTCCCTTCTTTCCTCACAAACCGAGGGCCTAGGCGGAATAATTGGTCGAGAAAGCTTTTTCTGAGATCAGCACCTGTCTGCGCCGCATATTGATACACGATTTTCTGACGGACAAGGGTCACGGCATGACGAGCCAGAAACGCCAACAGGAAGAAGCCGAAAACCGGATACAAAGCGGTAATCCGCTTTCCGTTAAACAGTCCGGTTACCGCTTCACTCAGCCATTCTGCCTGCATAATAATGGCGGCTGTTTGAATCAGAGTCAAAACCGTAATCATTGTGAGAATCCGCTTCATTCCTTTATAAAGAAACAGGTCTTTTCCCATTAATAAATCATAGGCTCCTTATGACTGACGCGCTTCCGGAAAACATAATAGCTCCAGATCTGACTGCCGATGACAAACGGCAAAAGGGTTAAAGCTGCAAATGTCATGACTTTAAGCGAGTAATCACCGGAAGAAGCGTTAGCTACTGTTAAATCATACGTGCTTTGCAGAGAGCTGACCATGACACGCGGGAACAATGAGATAAAAATCAAGGCTACCGTTATGGCAAGCCCGGCACCAGTCATCGCAAATGTCCAGCCATCCTTTTTCTTGCGGATAAATACCGCCGCAAGCATGTGACAGATCACAATCAGCACGACAAGAGGTACGGTTATTTCGCCCCGGCGTGTAAACATATCAGTTTCATAGGCGGACAGCGCTGCAAAGGCAAGCACTGCGACAAGTACCGCTCCCATTACCTTTTTCGCCATTTGACGCGCCCGGTCTTGCAAATCACTTACCGTGCGCAGCGTAATAAACATCAATCCGTGCAGGAAGCAAAGAAGCGTCACGGTCACACCGCCAAGAACTGAATACACATTAATATAATCTGAAAATCCAGCGTGCATATTCATATCCGCATCGATCGGCATACCTCGGAATAAGCTTGTAAATAAAACACCTAACACAAACGGCGGGATCAGACTGCCAAAGAAAACAACCCAGTCCCAGACTTTCACCCATTTCGAATGATCGACCTTGCCGCGGAATTCAAATGCGACACCGCGGCCCATCAAAGCAAGCAGGACAATCACAAACGGAATGTAATAACCGCTCAGCATTGTGGCATACCAATTGGGAAATGCTGCAAATATCGCTCCCGCACCTGTCAAAAGCCACACTTCATTCGCGTCCCAGAACGGGCCTATCGTGTTAATCAGCACTCTGCGCTCTATTTCATTATTCCCTAGAAAACGGGTAGACATGCCGACACCAAAATCAAAGCCTTCCAAAAAGAAAAATCCGACAAACAATACGGCAACCAGTATAAACCAAAGATCATGAAGAGATGCCATGGTATACCTCCTGACTAAATGGATCCGTGGTTACCGGAACATCTTTATGATCATCATGCTCCGCACCTTTTTTAATTTCACGAACAAACAAAAATACAAGTAAAGCCCCAAGAATCAAGTACATCACACCGAACGAAATGATAGAGAATAGTAGAGAGCCTGACGTTACATTAGGCGACACGGATTGAGCCGTCGTCATTAATCCCATGACCGTCCAAGGCTGACGCCCGATTTCTGTCATAATCCAGCCCGCGGAGTTTGCAATAAACGGGAAGGAAATCAATGCGATCATGATGCGCAAATACCATTTGCTGTTTTCCAGCTTTTTGCGGCGGTTTAGCCAAAGGCCGCCTAACGCAGCAAGAATCATGATAACACCTGCTCCAACCATAATGCGGAAGCTCCAGAACGTCGTTTTGACAGGCGGAATATAGTCGCCTTTTCCGTACACTTTTTCGTACTCTGCCTGAAGTGTTTTCATCCCTTTGACACTGCCGCTGAATTTTTGATAAGCCAGATAGCTCAATGCGTAAGGAACTTTGATTTCATTTGAGCTCTTTTCATTTTTCGTATCAATTGTGGCAAAGGCCGTCCAAGCAGCAGGGTCGCCGCTGTCTTCCCAAAGCCCTTCACTGGCAGCCATTTTCATTGGCTGTGACTCCATCAAATGTTCAGCCTGCATGTGTCCGCTTAAGGAGACGCCAAGTCCTGCGCAAAGGCCGACAATCATTGCAAGTTTGAAAGATTGTTTAAAGAATGGCACTTCTTTTTTCTTCAATAGTTTAAAAGCACTCACACCTGCGATAAAGAAAGCGCCTGTCGCAAGCGCGCCGAAAATCACGTGCGGGAATTCAACCCAAAGCTGCGGGTTCGTAATCAGCGCACCAAAATCATTCATCTCCGCACGGCCATTTTTAATCGTAAAGCCGACCGGCTCCTGCATAAAGGAGTTGGCTGTCAAAATCCAAAAAGATGACATGATCGTACCGAAGGACACAAGCCAAATACAGAGAAGGTGTACCTTTTTAGATAAACGATCCCAGCCGAAAATCCACAAACCGATAAAGATAGATTCCATAAAAAACGCTAATAACGCTTCAATCGCAAGCGGCGCGCCAAAGACATCTCCGACAAAACGGGAATAATCAGACCAGTTCAACCCGAACTGAAATTCTTGCAAAATCCCAGTCACAACACCGACCGCAAAATTTATTAAAAACAGATGTCCCCAAAACTTAGCCATTTTGAGGTAACTCTCTTGTTTTTTCACAACATAAAGAGTCTCCATTAATGCAACCATGAAAACAAGCCCGATTGACATTGGAACAAACAAGAAGTGAAACAAAGTCGTTGATGCAAATTGAAAACGGGCCAAAACTAATTCACTCATGCGGTAATCCTCCATTCCTGTTTTAAAATAGTATTGCTCAATGTTTCACAAATCAGGTTATGATATTGATCACCATTTCACAAAATAGACTAAAATATTGTTCAACATTTCACAAATTCGTCAAATCATGTTCCCATTGATTGCTAATGTAATAGTTTAAGCAATCTTCACATGGTTCATAATAAGTACTTTACAACGATTTGCTTCAAAAAAAAAGACCAATATACCTAAAAAACGGTTTATTTTGTGACTGATTATTGTCTAATTTGTAGCTGATTTATGACTAAGGCTAGGAAAAATGACCCTCTATTATCGTACATCAACTCAGAAAATCACGCGAATAAAATGCTCCTTTCACTGCAAAAATGATGGTAAACCAGCTTTCCGATGATGTTTTCCGCTTTCTCATCGAACCGCGGCAGCCTCTGTTTTCTCATATCATCCAATTTGAGTCGGCCGCCCCTTTACTTGTATCCATCCAAACTTTTTTAACAGGGATAGTAAATTTCTATTATATGAATAATTTAAATTTTTCAGTATACTTAATATAGTTAACATTTTTTCTGCAAAGAGAATGGGGGATTATGATGGGAGTTCCAAAGTTGCAAACGGATTCACTACAAGGGGTGCAAAAAGAAAATCACTTTGCCAGAGCAATGAATATAAAAATCGGCATTATACCATTGCCGGTTTATGTCTTGCTATTGGTTTTAATTACTGTGTTTGTCATGACTCATAATGTGAAAAGCGACATTTTATCGTCTATCGCCATCATGAGTTTTTTCGGATTCACTTTCGCCCAAATCGGAAAATCTATCCCGATTGTCCGATCAATAGGAGGCCCGGCAATTCTCGCTACTTTTATACCGTCCGCTGTCGTCTACTATCATCTGCTTCCAAAAGATGTTATTTCTTCAACAACAGAATTTACTGAAAACTCAAACTTCCTTTATTTATTTATTGCCGGCATCGTTGTCGGAAGTATTCTGGGCATGAAAAGGGAGGTCTTAATCAAAGCTTTCGTCAAAATCTTTATTCCGCTTATTGCCGGCTCTATTGTCGCTGCCTGCGTAGGATTAGCTGTCGGAACACTGCTCGGCCTTGGATTTCAGCATACGCTGCTGTACGTCGTTATTCCGATTATGGCGGGTGGTGTCGGAGAAGGCGCTATTCCTCTATCAATCGGATATTCAGACATCATGCCGATGTCTCAAGGGGAAGCGTTTGCACTCGTCCTGCCTTCTATCATGCTCGGAAGCCTTTGCGCGATTGTCTTAGCCGGAATGTTAAATGTCATCGGTAAGAAAAAACCGGAATGGACGGGAAACGGAAAAGTAGACCGATCTGATCAACAGTCAACCAACCTTGATCAAGAGGACAAAGGCGAACAGCTTTTTAACCTTTCTCTCGTTGCGTCAGGCGGTATTCTTGCTGTTTCTTTATATCTGGTCGGAATGCTGGCTCATGACTTCTTCGGGTTTCCCGCTCCGGTCGCTATGCTGGTGTTAGCCGTTCTGATTAAACTTTTCAAACTGGTTCCGGCATCGATAGAAAATGGAGCCTTTGGCGTTTCCCGCTTTTTTTCAACGGCCGTCACCTACCCGTTATTATTCGCGATCGGCGTTTCAATGACACCGTGGGACAAGCTGGTTGCCGCCTTCAATCTCAGCAATATCATTACAATCTTATCAGTTGTCATCACGATGATGACTGTTGGGTTTTTCACCGGCAAATGGCTGAATATGTACCCAATCGAAACCGCTATTATTAATGCTTGCCATTCAGGACAAGGCGGAACCGGTGACGTAGCGATACTCAGCGCGGCCGAACGTCTTGAACTCATGCCGTTCGCCCAAGTCTCGACCCGAATCGGCGGAGCGATCACCGTGTCTCTGACCTTATTGCTGCTGCACCAATTTTATTGATTATTTCCTAGAAAATAAAGAAGCAAGTTCTTCTGCATGCAGAGGAATTTGCTTCTTTTTATGTTCGTTGCGGCTGAAACTTTTTGGCCCGCGCTTCGTATTACAGAAACCACATAAAAGGAGGTTCCTGTATGATTTATATCATCATATCCAGTTTATTAATCAGTTACATCATCTATTGCCTCGTTAATCCAAAGCCTTCAAAAACGAAAACACGTCGAGCAGACAATGGATTTTGGGACACATCCAGCGGTTATACACACCATTCCGGCTGTAACGGGGGCGGTTTTTCAAGCGATTCCGGATGTGATGGGGGCGGCGGATGTGATTAAACACCGTCTTTTACTTCACAGATTGTTCAAGAAGCGATCCAAAAGCTTCCGCTGACATTCCCGGGGAAATACGCACACGATGAAGCGAGTACAGTCCCTGATCTCTTGATGCTGCACCTGGCTCTGTCGTTACGCCCATTTGATAGCCGGTTTCTTCAGCTTTTTTCAACGTATCTTCATTATAGCGCCCCACAGGATAGCTGATGATCGACGTTTTCTGATGAAACATGTGATCAAACAACTTCTTTGAATCAGCCATCTCACTGTGCTGCTGTTCAGCAGTCAGCCCGTTCAGCTCTAAATGATGAATGGTATGGCTTTCTATGGACACGCCGTTTTCCGCCATTTCCTTCATTTGGCCTTCTGTAAGGTGATGTTTATGCCCGATGGATGTGCCGATCATAAAAATCGTAGCCCTCATTCCGTATTTCTTTAACACCGGATACGCCTTAGTGTAATTATCCGTATACCCGTCATCAAATGTAATCAGCACACATTTTTCACTCGGTTTCTTATCCTCCGTCAGCATGATATACGCTTCTTCAGGCGACAGCGTTTGATAGCCGTTGTCATGCAGCCATTTCATATGGGCTTGGAATTCCTCGCGCGGAACCCGGAGACTGTTTCCTGTTGAAATACTGTGATACATCAAAATTGGCAATTTCGCCTTTCCTTTTGTTTTCAACCAATCGGACGTATCCCTTTTCCCTTGTGGAATATCCTCTGTTTCTTTCATTGCTTCTGATGTTTTCTGTACAGCTTTTGGCACAGATTGCTCCGCATTTGCCTCTTGTTCTGAACAAGCCGCAAGAACAAACAATCCGGCAAAAAGCCACAAGCTCAAAACCAACCGCTTCATTTTCTTCCCGCTTTCTGTCTATTTCATACTCTTCTTATCGGTTTGTTTTTATAGTTTTTTTAGATTCATATCAAAAAACCAGACACGTTTTTCATGTCTGGTTTTGCAAACGCTATGATCGAATTCTGACTTCGGTCTCACCGTCAAAAAAATGCGCCTTATTCATATCAAACGCAACCGTCAGCTCATCACCGGTCTGTATATCGAGCCGGGCGTCGATACGCGCTATAAAATCTTGGTTGTCTATCTGCGAATAGATCATTATCTCTGAACCAAGCAATTCGGCAACATTGATTTTTGCTTTTATGGAAGAGTGCTTATACGATTCAACGACTATCAGTTCGTCATGAATATCTTCGGGCCGGATGCCGAAAATAATGTCTTTTCCGATGTACCCGTTCTCCCGCAAAGCTTTCATTTTCCCTTCCGGCACACTGAGAACGGCAGAACCGATATGCACAGCACCGTCAGTTAGCTTCCCTTTGAAAAAGTTCATCGCGGGAGAACCGATAAAACCGCCGACAAACACGTTTTCCGGGTTTTCATATACTTCCTTCGGGCTACCGATCTGCTGAATTTTTCCGTCCTTCATGACCACGATCCGGGTTGCCATTGTCAGTGCTTCAGTCTGGTCGTGCGTGACATAAATCGTAGTGGTTTGCAGGCGTTGGTGAAGCTTTATAATTTCTGCTCTCATTTGCACCCGCAGCTTGGCATCGAGGTTAGATAAAGGCTCATCCATCAAAAAAACTTTTGCGTCCCTGACGATCGCCCTCCCCAACGCGACCCGCTGCCGCTGGCCGCCTGATAGCGCTTTAGGCTTGCGGTGCAAATAATCCTCCAGCCCTAAGATTTTGGCTGCTTCCTCTACACGCTTTTTAATTTCCGGTTTAGGCATTTTTCGGAGCTTCAGCCCGAAAGCGATATTATCGTAAACGGTCATATGCGGATAGAGCGCGTAGTTTTGAAACACCATGGCAATATCCCGGTCCTTCGGCGCGACATCATTTACTCTTTTGTCCCCTATATAAAAATCCCCTTGTGAAATTTCCTCCAGACCGGCAACCATCCGCAATGTAGTCGATTTGCCGCAGCCGGAAGGCCCGACAAACACGATAAATTCTTTATCCTGGATATGAAGATTGAAGTCATCAACAGCCGCATCCTGTTGATCGTAATATTTATAAATGTGCTCCATCCGCAATTCAGCCATTCTTTCTTCCTCCTTTGTTGTAAACGCTTTCTTAAAATAAATTGTAACAGCGTTCTTCCATGGCTGAAATGGACATTGTTCATAAAATCCCTCGTCTATTTTTGTGCATATTTACAGTTTATTCTGACACTTCATTTTGCAGACAAATAAAATAGGCAAGCAGAGCGCCTTTATACTTTTTAATATCAATCCCCGACCGCTCAATAAATTTATCAATCCGATATTGCAGACTATTGCGGTGCAGATGCAGTTTTTTCGCTGTTAATGTCACGTTTGAGTTGTTTTCAATAAACAGCTTGATCGTTTTTCTCAGCTCAGGTTCATTTTCAAATAATAGCTCGGCTTCTTCACAAAGCAGTGATTTCAGTTGTTCCTTTTCTTCTTCTAATAATAAAAAAGGGAACATGATATCAAACGTCACACTCTGAACCTGCGGCAGCCGCTTTTCAGCAAATAGAAAATACGTTTGTTCACGGGCATAATGTTTTCGTAAGCACTCATCTGTTTCATAAAACCTTCCGGCGTAAAAACGGACACTGAAGTAGAAATCACTTTCAAGAACCCTGGCGAGCGACTCCAGTTCGTCTTTCCCGGCCGCCGCTTCACTTTCCTGTTCGACAATCACGCCTCTGTCCTCATGCATCCAGACGATCACAAAAGACACCGGCCAAAAGTGGCGCATCGCTTCCGCAAATGACGCCCGTTCTGTTTTGCCAATCAAATGAAAATGAATGAACCTTGTCCTCTTTGTGATATTCGGGGGCACTTCTCCTTTCGAGAATAGAAACGCAAACCACTTGTTTTCTTCTGGCGATTTGAACGACATGTGATCCGCCTCTTCCGCTAGCGTTAAAAATGACTGGAGCAGCAACGTCTCCTTTTGGCTGATCTCCGTTTTTGGGATCGAGATATATTTCTGACTGTTTTCATCAAAAAAACATAGGCAGTCTTCCTTTGTACAAAGCTTGTCAGACACAATCGAACCGGGATAAATAGCCAGCAGCGACTTCATATGGTCTCCTCCCCTATGTAAGGATATGTATTTTCAGTATAAGGCGAAATACACATGTTCTCCAGCTTCTTTTTCGCATGAGATGGCCCTCTTTCGTTTACTGCAACGGCAATAAAGAGGATATGCATGAATTGAGACGAAATGGATTTCGATACAGAAGCAATACCGCACATATCCGTTCTAAACAAATAGATCCCTCTGCATCTGCGCAGAGGGACCTCCTTATTTTGAAATATCCACAAACCCTTCACCAAACACATCGCGCACGTCATGAACGATCACAAACGCTTTTTTGTCACAGCTTCTGATGATTTTCTTCAGCATAGAAAGCTCCTGTTTATTAATGACGATGTACAAAATTTCTTTTGACTGGCCCGTATAGTTCCCCTTTCCTGACAAAATAGTGACGCCCCGGTCCATCAGCTTATTGACCTGCTCTGCTATTTCACCTTTATTTTCCGAAATGACAGTAATCGCTTTTTTTGTATTCAGGCCTTCAATAATGAAGTCCATCACTTTCGTTCCGATGTACAGCATCACAATCGTAAACATCATTTTTTCCGCACCAATAATAAAATAAGAGCTGAAGACAACGATTAAATCGAAAAAGAGCAGCGCGTAACTGATATTCCAATCTAAATATTTATTAGCAATTCTGGCCAGAATCGCAGAACCGGCTGTTGTGCCGCCGACCCGAATGATCATGCCGATCCCGACACCCGCAAACACTCCTGCGAAAATTGTGTTAATGATCAGCTCATCAGACGGTGTGCTCCACCCGTGTGTCAAATGCAGAAAAAGCGAGTTTGCTGCCACGGCGATAATCGTATAAACCGTAGTTTTCCCGTCGAGAAATTTATATCCGATCAATAGCAGAAAAGCGTTTAATATAAAGTTTGTCACCCCGGGAGACCATTGAAACACATAGTACAAAATCAGCGTAATCCCAGTAACGCCGCCTTCCCCAAGGTCATTGGGAATCGCGAATAAATTCACAGCAAGCGCGAAGAAAAAAGCGCCAATCACAAGCATCAGCACATCAAGCATTTTCTTTTTCATCACAAAACACTCCTCCTTCAGATAGTATCAACAAAAAAACCCAGGAGTACGCTCTCACAAAAGAGCAGAAACTCCTGGGCTTTTATCCCACCGTGTCATAACAGCCAGACTGTTATGTGTTTTCTCTCGGTCCAGACCAATTTTGCATTGCGGAACCCTAGAAAACCACTTTTTTCAGTATATATTCTTGTTCACCTTCCAGCATTATAAGGGACTTACCGCCTTCAATCAAGTGTTATTTGCAAAAGAATGACAATCACTTAAACAAATTGAGACATGTACGCTAAAAATAGAAAAAAAGTATTATTTATTAAACAAATAGATGACAAAGCCGATACTATAAAAAGTCTTCACTTTACAAGAAAAAAGATCTATAAAATGTCGAAAAAATATATAATTTTATATTTTTGTATTGACTAGGTGTAAATATATAGGCATTATAGTACATATGTTTTAAACAGTTACTTACATAGGAGGAAAAATCATGGCAGGTAAACTAGCACCTTGTAAAGCTTGCAGTCAAGAGATTGCAAAGGGAGTAAAGAAGTGTCCGAATTGCGGTAAGGATCAGCGTAACTTTTTTATGAGACATAAAATTATCACGTTTATTCTTGCAGTTGTCGTCATTATTATTATTTCAAACCTGGGCGGCGGCGGAAGCTCTGAAGCATCAACTAAAACAGGCAGCAGCAGTCAGGAAGAAAAAGAGAAAACTTATAATGTTGGCGATACAGTAAAAACAGAAAAAACTGAAGTATCCGTGACTAAAGTAGAAGAACGTGATTCAGTAGGTTCACAGTTTATTGAAAAAAAAGCAACCGATGGCGGAGTTTTAGTTGCCGTTCAATACACGATCAAAAACGTATCCAAAAAGCCGTTAAGCTCATTTTCGATCCCAACTATTAAACTAGTCGATTCAGAAGGAACAGAGTATGATTCAGATATTGACGCTACTGGAAGTTACGCTGCAGAAACAAAAGTGAATAACTCCAAAATCCTTAGTAAATTAAATCCAAATATTAAAGAGACTGGTGTCAAAGCATTTGAAATTGACAAGGACGCCTATTCAACAGGAACTTGGTCACTTAAATTCAGCAATGACGTTGTAGTTAAAATTAAATAATGACAAATAGGGTGCCAAAAAGGCACCCTATTTTTATTAAAAAAGACCTCCTCAAAAGAGAAGGCCTCCATCTTATTTAACCACCTTGTACCCATTCACATTCAAAGACTGCCATCTCCATGAATCGGCACACATTTCTTCCAATCCTCTTTTCGCTTCCCAATCTAATTCTTTCTTGGCTTTTGACGGGTCTGCAAAGCATGTCGCGATGTCTCCCGGGCGACGGTCGGCGAATCGGTACGGCACGTCTTTCCCTGACACCTTTTCAAAAGCTTTGACCATTTCAAGCACGCTGTAGCCTGTTCCCGTACCTAGGTTGTAGGCATCGGCGCCTGTGGAGTTCAATACTTTTTCAAGCGCTTTGACATGGCCTTCCGCTAGATCGACGACATGGATGTAATCCCGAACGCCCGTGCCGTCTTTGGTCGGATAGTCGTTGCCGAATACGCTTAATTGATCCAGATTGCCGACGGCTACCTGCGCCACATAAGGCATTAAGTTATTCGGGATACCGTTAGGGTCCTCCCCGATACGTCCGCTTGGATGCGCGCCAAATGGGTTAAAGTAACGCAGCAAAGCAACGCTCCATTCCGCATCAGCCTTATGCACATCACGCAAAATCTGTTCCAGCATTAACTTTGTCTGCCCGTAAGGATTCGTCGCACCCAATGGGAAATCTTCAGTAATCGGTGAGGTTTCCGGCACACCGTAAACTGTCGCTGACGAACTGAACACGATTTTCTTTACTCCGTATTTCTCCATGACTTCGCATAAAATAAAGGTTCCGGTCAAATTGTTATGATAGTATTTGAGCGGGATCGCAACAGATTCCCCGACAGCTTTTAATCCTGCAAAATGGATAACGGCTTCAATATGATTTTCTGCAAAAACAGTATCTACCGCTTCACGATCAAGCAGATCCGCTTCATAGAAAGTCAAATCTTTTCCGGTAATCTCCCGCACCCGATTCAACGCTTCCGCCGAGCTATTTGAAAGGTTGTCCAAAACAACGATATCATAGCCGCTATTCAATAATTCCACACATGTATGACTGCCGATATAGCCTGCTCCGCCTGTTACAAGTATCGCCATGATTTATAGCCTCCCTATTGGATGAATTGTAATCATTATATAGTTTTTTGAAACGGGTCACATCGCTTTTCCAAAAGTTTAATAGTTTCTTCATGGTTTCTTCATATTTCACAACCTGCCCCTATACTTTTCCACCGTAAAAACCCACGTCCATCGCATTTTGCAAAAATGCGATGCACAAGACCGGACACAGGCTGTCGTTTTTGTAATAAGGAACGGAATCGTAAAATAGCATTGCCTCATCCCGCCGTGATAAAATAAGAAAAAGGAGATGATTGGAAATGAAGAATGAAATCATTGAACGGTTCACTACATATGTAAAGGTCGACACGCAATCCAATGAAAACAATGACACATGCCCATCCACCCCCGGACAGCTGACATTGGCGAACATGCTCGTTGAGGAACTCAAGTCAATCGGCATGGAAGAGGCCGCCATCGATGAGAACGGCTACGTCATGGCAACCCTTCCGTCCAATACAGAAAAAAACGTACCGACAATCGGATTTCTGGCTCATGTTGATACCGCAACGGACTTTACCGGCAAGCATGTAAATCCGCAGATTGTTGAAGACTACGATGGAAAAGACATTGTCCTGAATGAAGAATTGCAAGTCATCCTGTCACCCGATCAATTTCCGGAGCTCCCCGGCTATAAAGGCCATACATTGATCACAACAGACGGCACAACGCTTCTCGGCGCCGACAACAAAGCCGGCATTGCCGAAATTATGACTGCCATGGATTACCTCATCAAACACCCGGAAATCAAACACGGAACCATCAGAGTGGCTTTCACGCCTGACGAAGAAATCGGCAGAGGCCCACATAAATTTGACGTCAAACGGTTCAATTCGTCCTTCGCCTACACAGTAGACGGCGGCCCGCTCGGTGAATTGGAATACGAAAGCTTTAACGCAGCAGCTGCGAAAATTACCGTGAAAGGCAACAACGTCCACCCCGGCACAGCCAAAGGAAAAATGATAAACTCCGCTAAAATTGCAATGGAGCTGAATCGGATGCTTCCGGAAGAAGAAGCGCCAGAATCAACAGAAGGCTACGAGGGCTTCTATCACCTGCTTTCTATCCAAGGTGATGTAGAAGAAACAAAACTTCATTACATCATTAGAGACTTCGACAAGGAAGGCTTCAACAATAGAAAAGCAGAGATGGAACGCATTGTCAGTGACTTGAGAAACCAATACGGAAAAGATCGAATCATTCTCGACATGAACGACCAATACTACAACATGAGGGAAAAAATCGAACCTGTCAAAGAAATCGTTGACACCGCCCGGCAAGCGATGGAAAACTTGGGCATCGAGCCGAAAATCTCCCCGATCCGAGGCGGAACAGACGGGTCTCAGCTTTCCTACATGGGCCTCCCGACACCTAATATCTTCACAGGCGGAGAAAATTTCCACGGGAAATTCGAATATATTTCTGCTGAAAACATGGTGAAGGCTGTGAATGTCATTGTGGAAATTGTAAAGCTGTTTGAAGAACAAGCATAAGTCAGTATCGAAAAACCAAAGCGATTTGTTCGTTTTGGTTTTTTATTGCAAAAAAATGAAACTTGTATCGGTGTCCTCCCGTAAATAAAGTATCAACAATATAAGAGGAGTGAAGGACGATGACAAGAGGCACTGTCGCAAAAGACCTTAAGAAAAAAATGATAATAGCCAAAACATTTAAGATGAAAACAAAAGGAAACCCATTTAAAAAAATCAGGAGACTGTTTAAACGATTATTCTAAAGTCTTATTATCGAAAAAAGTTCTTAGCCTTATCGAATCCCTCCTATTCCCGCTGAACTATACCACTTTGTAAGCAAGCATCATTACATATATCTACATTTTAAACGGAGGAAATCATATGTTTGACGCTGTTATTTTACCTTTTAAAGAGAGAATTGGCTGCAGAAGCAGTTTCTATTTCTTCAACTGATGAGGCGAAAACAGAATTCAAAAAAATAATGGACGATCATGGCAGGTTTTATCTTATTGACGTTGGGTTATTCACGCAATTTGCTTTTCGCGGCTTTGAATTTGCTCCTAGGAATTCAAGCTCTCTTTTAATCTTTTAAATAAAACAGAAAAGTTTTTTTTAAAGGCTTAAAGTTTGTATGGTTACAGTGATTAGTTTTCTGCTCATTTTTTTAATGCAATAAATCATAAGATAAACAGATTTTGCAACGCGGTGCATCTCCAAATCCTGCGAAACAACATTCAATGTCAAAAACCTCAGCGATATATGTATAACGGCCTGAAACTTGGAAACAATGCGGATGTTCTCCAAATCGGGTTTTTTTGCATACCGGCCTAGAAATTGGGGTATAAACCAATCAAGCGTGTCCCATCGGTCCCCAATCAAAAATGGTTAATTTGAATTATTTAAAAACAGGGTAAAAGTCATGTAAACTTATTTATTTTCCAGTCGATAGAATCTATATAGACAATATGACACAAGACTTTCAACTCAACCCCTAGGAAATGTCAGTATTTTATTTCCAAATTGTTTTTCACGCAATTATTTTTTTCGAAAAGTTATAATTTTTTGAATACTTTTCACTCTTTTATTCGTACAATAAGTAACACCAAAACTTTTTTGGGAGGTATGTAACATGATTCTATCTATTATCATTGCGTTATGCGGTTATCTGCTTTATTCATTCAGCAAGGACAATCGACGCAAAACACAAAAGACAAGTCCTCTGGCCACAGCACCTGCTCCTGTATCTGCTTCTGCGCCTAACAATTTAATCGACTTGGACGCCATCCGTCAAAAACGGCAGCTTCCGCTTTCATAAAACATATATTCAAGGCTGCGGGGAACATTTCTGCAGCCTTGATCTTTTTTTATATCGTTCTCCCTTGGCTCCGCCCCCTTGCTTTTTTCTCCTTCTTAAATGAAACTTTTCACCGCCAGCTTCCGTAAAGATACAAGATCATCAAAAAGGAGACTTCTTATAGTGGACTTATATATGAAAGAACGGATTTTTTCATTTAAGGATCAATTTAAGGTATATGACCAAAACGAGAACGAGGTGTACCGGGTCGAAGGGAGTTTCTTTTCATTTGGAGATCAGTTACAGATTACAGATATGGACGGAAATCCGATCGCTGAAATTGATCAAAAACTTATGTCTTTTCTGCCCCGGTATGAGATTTCAATAAACGGTGAAACGGTTTGCGAGGTGACGAAAAAATTAACATTTTTCAAGCCGAAGTTTGAGATATCAAAGCTCGATTGGACCATTGACGGTGATTTGTGGAATCAGGACTTTCAAGTGACGGACGGTAAAGATAGTCGGATGTCAGTCAGTAAAAAGTGGCTAAGCTGGGGTGATTCCTACCATTTGCAGATTCCGAATGAAGAGGATCACGTGCTTTGTCTCGCAATCGCAATTGTGCTGGATATGGTGTTATTTGAAGATGAAAATTAAGAAATTCCCCAAAAAATATTGACAATTTAATAAAAAATAATAATATTAAGATTATTGAAAACAATTTCATATAACGATTTTCCTTATCAAGAGAGGTGGAGGGACTGGCCCGATGATACCCGGCAACCGCTGTTTAACAGAATGGTGCTAAATCCTGTAGATAAGGTTGAGATTGTGAACTCAAGCTCTTCCTTACTAAAGGGAGAGCTTTTTACTTTAAAACGGAAAGAAGGAATAATCTATGTCACAGCAAGCAGCTTCAACAGAACAACATCAATCTCTTCAGCGGAAAAAGCCGCCATTTCGCGCGGATCAAGTCGGAAGCCTTTTGCGTTCAGAGCCAGTGAAGAAAGCGCGTCTCCAGAAGGCAGCCGGTGATATTACCGCAGAACAGCTTCGCCAAATTGAAAACGATGAAATTATCCGAATCGTTAAAAAACAAAAAGAAACCGGGATGAAGGTCGTGACGGATGGTGAATTCCGCCGTGCGTGGTGGCATTTCGATTTTCTTGAGAACTTGGACGGCGTAGAAGGCTTTAAGCCGGAAAGCGGCATCCAATTCCACAATGTCAAAACAAAGCCCCGCGGGATCAAAGTGACCGGAGATATAGACTTTACGAACCATCCGATGCTGGAAGATTATAAATTTCTGCATAGTATCGCCGGCGACGCGACACCGAAAATGACAATTCCAAGTCCGAATATGCTGTTTTTTAGAGGGAAAGTGGAAAAAGATTCATATCAAAATGATTACGAAGCGTTCCAGCATGATTTGTCGCTCGCCTATAAAAAAGCGATTCAAGCTTTTTACGATGCAGGCTGCCGTTATCTTCAGCTTGATGACACGGCGTGGGCGGTCTTCTTATCGGAACAAGGGAAAAAGCAAATTGAGGCATTCGGCAAAACACCTGACGAGCTGCGACAGTTGTTTGCAAAATCAATTAATGATGCAGTTGCCGACCGTCCGGATGATTTGACTGTCACCATGCACATTTGCCGCGGCAACTTCCAATCAACTTGGACGGCTGAAGGCGGTTATGACGCAGCGGCAGAAACGATTTTTGACGGTTTAAATCTTGACGGGCTTTTCTTAGAATATGATGATTCCCGCTCTGGCGGCTTTGAACCGCTCCGTTATGTAAAGCGTCCTGACCTTCAGCTTGTCTTAGGCTTGGTGACTTCGAAATATGGAGAATTGGAAAACCCGGATGTTATCAAACGCCGGATTGAAGAAGCGTCACGCTATGTTGGTTTAAATCAGCTCTCACTCAGCCCGCAGTGCGGTTTTGCCTCCACAGAAGAAGGAAACCTGCTGACGGAAGAGCAGCAATGGGCTAAATTGCGCCATGTTGTGGAGATTGCAAAGGATGTTTGGAAGTAATATAAAGTGAAAAAGACACACATCAATTGTGTGTCTTTTTTAGTGGGTATCAAACTAATCAATCTGATATGCTTTGCATTTCTCGTACAGACTTGTTTTCCCAATCCGCAACAGCTTTGCAGCCTCCGCTTTATTTCCGCAGCTTATCACAAGCGCTTCTGTTATCGCCTTCTTTTCCGCCTCTGCGATTGCCTCCTTTAAAGGTTTGACCGCTTGATTTTTGCCTGTTTTCAATGGACGGCGCTGCCTTTCTTCTCCATCCGGTTTGCGTGGCAGATTCAGGTGTTCCGGACCAATCAGCCTCCCATCCAGTACGTTGACCGCCCGTTCCAGCACATTTTCCAATTCTCTTATATTCCCCGGCCAGGAATAGCACTGCAATTCTTCTATAGCTCCGTCGGAAAGCTCTAGTCCATAACGGTCAAACTTCCGCTCCAGTTTCTTGACTAACAGTCTGGCGATCGGAACGATATCCTCTAACCGTTCTTTTAAAGAGGGAATCTGGATGTTAATCACATTCAGCCGGTAATATAGATCCTGACGAAACTTCCCTTCTTGCACCATTTGCTCCAGATCGCGATGTGTCGCCGCAATTACGCGCACATCGATCGGTATCGGACTTCTGCCGCCGATTCGTTCAATTTCCTTCTCCTGCAGGACACGCAGCAGCTTGCTTTGCATTTGTAACGGCAGATCCCCGATTTCATCAAGAAAAATGCTTCCTTGATGAGCCAGTTCAAACTTTCCTTTTTTCCCGCCTTTTTTCGCTCCCGTAAATGAGCCTTCTTCATAGCCGAAAATTTCGGATTCAAATAAGTGTTCAGGGATAGAAGCACAGTTTACTCGCAGGAAGGGAGCGTACCGGCGACGGCTGTTTTGGTGAATGGCGTGGGCAAACAGCTCTTTTCCGGTCCCGGATTCACCCAAAAGCAAGACGGCTGACTGGCTGTCAGAAACCCGCTCCGCAAGCGTTTTTGCTTCCATAAAGGGACGGCTGTTCCCGATTAAATCACCAAAATGATATTTGCTGTACAGCTCTTTTTCATATTTGTTTTTATAATATTTGAGCTCCTCCAAAAGAGGCTTGATTTTCTTGGAGTAGTCCATCCATTCTTGAGGATTGCGGAACATGACTGTACCAACCGCTCCAACAAGCTGCTGATTCACATACAGCGGGTATCTGTTCGCAATCATTTCGCTTCCGTTAATCGGATGAATGGCCGCTACCTCTGTCTGCCCCGTTTTCGCCACAATGTGCATTCTTGAATTTTCAATGATATCCTGAACAGGTTTTCCGAGTGCTTCTTGCTCTCTTGTTTTCAGAAATTCGCAGTACGCCGCATTGATGTAGAGGATTTTCCCCTCATGATCCACCACAACGATACATTCCGCTGCAAGATTGATGATTTCATCGAGCCATTCATAAGGCAATGTTTTAATAGTATGTTTCATCGCACCCCGTCCCTTTTATATCAAAGAACTGTATTTCTTTCCGCCGCCTTGCCGGAAAAAGGAAATGTAAGCACTTTCATATATTGTTATCATAAACGAGGCCTTTCCATGAAATCAAGAGAAGCTTATGTTTATTGAGCGGTATAACCGCCATCAAGCACAACGGCCTGGCCGGTGACTCCTTTCGCTTTGTCGCTGGCCAAAAATACCGCATAATCAGCAATTTCCTTAACTGAAAGAAGACGTTTTTGCGGCACTAGCGGGAAAATGACATCCTCCAGTACGCGTTCATACGGAACATTCCTTGTTTCTGAAAGGTCCTTCAGCTGGCTGCGGACAAGCTGGGTGTCCACATATCCCGGACAAAGCGCATTGACCGTGATTCCGTCAGACGCACCTTCAAGGGCCCCCACCTTCGTTAAGCCGATTACGCCATGCTTCGCGCTGTTGTAGGCCGCCTTGCCGGAAAAACCGATTAATCCGTTAACGGATGCCATATTAAGGATTCTTCCGAATTGCTGTTTCTTCATAATGGGAAAAGCATGCTTCATTGCGATAAAAGGCGCGGTCAGCATGACACGAATGAGCCCTTCAAAACGGTCTGTGGGAAATTCCTCAATGGGGGCGACGTGCTGAATGCCCGCATTATTAACCAGAATATCCAGACGCCCGAATTGTTTCTCAATCGTTTGCAGTGTATCAGCTATTTGCTCTTCATTTGTCACATCGCATGCCATGCTTACCGCTTCAAAGCCTTCCTCTTTCAGCTTCGCAGCCGCTTCTTCTCCCGTCTGTTCATTTACATCAGATATGATGACGGCGGCTCCTTCGCGGGCGAATTCCTTCGCTATTTCAAATCCGATTCCTCCGGCGGCTCCTGTCACAAGAGCCACTTTTTCAGTAAGTAATGACTTCATCACGCGCCTCCTTATTCTTGTCGGACTCCATTCTTGAACGACTGGCTGACGGTAAATTCAGCTTCCGTTTTTTCATAAACCTCCTCCATAGACACGCCTTCCTGCAGTTCGGCCAGTGTCATTTGTCCATCGTGAAAATCGAATACTGCCAAATCTGTGATCAGCCGATGGACAACTTGTTTGCCCGTCAGCGGCAGCGTACATTCCTTTTTGACTTTAGATTCTCCATATTTATTGACGTGCTCCATGATGACAACAATCCGTTTTGCTCCGTTGACCAAATCCATGGCGCCGCCCATTCCTTTGATCATTTTCCCGGGAATCATCCAGTTCGCCAAATCCCCTTGTTCGGATACCTCCATCCCGCCGAGGATCGCTAAATCAATATGACCGCCTCGAATCATGGCAAAGGATTCGGCGCTGTCAAAATACGATGCCCCCTTCACCTCAGTAATGGTTTCTTTCCCCGCATTGATCAGATCCGGGTCCTCCGTTCCTTCCAGCGGGTAAGGCCCGATCCCAAGCAAGCCATTTTCCGACTGAAGCAAAACGTTATAATCACTCGGTATCTCATTGGCTACAAGCGTCGGCATCCCTATCCCCAGATTCACATTCATTCCGTCCTTAATCTCCATTACAGCCCGTTTTATCATTCGTTTTCTGGCATCTCTCATTCTATCAGCCTCCTTTATCATGCTTGTTGTTGAACGGTGCGGCGCTCAATCCGCTTTTCATCAGTCGTGCCGAGCAGCACATGCTGCACAAAGATACCTGGTGTATGAATATGATCCGGATCAATCTCTCCGACATCAACGATTTCTTCTGCTTCCGCAATCGTTACCTTGCCTGCCATTGCAGCGAGCGGATTGAAGTTTCTCGCCGTCTTTCTGAACACAAGGTTGCCCAGCGGATCGGCTTTCCACGCTTTTACAATGGCGGCGTCCCCTGTGATCCCTTTCTCCAATAGATAGGTTCGTCCGTCAAATGTTTTATGTTCCTTTCCCTCGGCGACCGTTGTTCCGACTCCCGCAGCAGTATAAAATCCCGGGATGCCCGCGCCGCCCGCCCGAATTCTTTCGGCCAGCGTTCCTTGGGGAACCAATTCGACTTCCAGCTCTCCGCTTAAAAATTGCCGTTCAAAGATTTTGTTTTCTCCCACATAGGATGCGACCATTTTTTTGATCTGCTGATTCGCAAGCAGCAGGCCTAATCCCCAGTCATCGACGCCGCAGTTATTGCTGACAACGGTTAAGTCTTTTACCCCGCTGTCCCTGATCGCAAGAATTAATTGCTCTGGGATTCCGCACAGGCCGAAACCTCCTGCGATGAGAGTGTCTCCATCCTTGATCAAATCGGCAGCTTCCTTATACGACTCCATTACTTTTCCCTTCCCCATACTCACTTCCCCTTTCTTTTTTGTTTACACAAGGCCCGTCAGACTGTAAATGGCGATGATCACAAACACTGCGATTGTTTTGATGATGGTGATCGCAAAGATATCCTTATATGATTGGCGATGGGTTAATCCGGTAACCGCCAGCAGCGTAATGACGGCGCCATTATGCGGAAGAGTGTCCATCCCGCCGGACGCCATTGAGATCACCCGGTGCATGACCTCCGGCGGAATGTGAAATGTATTGATCGCTTCCACATATTTTTCTGACATCGCGCTTAAAGCAATGCCCATTCCGCCTGATGCCGATCCTGTAATCCCAGCCAGCGTTGTGGTCGTCACCGCTCCATTGACAAGCGGATCAGTAAACGTCTGCGATATGCCATTGCTGACCATTTTGAAACCCGGCAGCGCCGCAATGACACCGCCAAATCCGTATTCGGCTCCTGTATTCATCGAAGCCAGCAAGGCGCCCCCGATCCCCTCATTCAGCCCTTCCTTGAAATTGACGAGCACTTTTTTCCAATCGAACAAAATCGTTGTGATAATGCCGATCAGCAGCGCCAGTTCCACTGACCAGATGGCAACGACGGAGGAAAGCTCAATTTTTCCAAACGCCTCCAAGCCGATGGACGCAAAATCAAATCCATTGGGATACCATTGAGGAAACCACATGGTGAAGCATTTGTTCATTACCCCGACAAGGATAAGCGGAATAAAGGCGAGCACTTGTCTCGTGATACAGGTTTCTGTCTTTGGCGACAAAGCTGGCGTGTTTTTCTCAGCAGCCAGATCTGAGGATTCCTTTGCAGCAGAAATTTCCGATTGGAATCCTGCATAGCCCTCCCCTGTTTTCTCAGCTTTTTTGCGCCGGGATTCTAAATAAAGCATCCCAGCAGCCAACACAAATGCAGCGCCAATCAGTCCGAGCCAGGGAGCCGCATAAATGTCTGTTTTAAAAAACGTCGTCGGGATGACATTCTGAATCTGCGGCGTACCCGGCAGCGCATCCATCGTAAAGGTGAAGGCGCCCAGAGCAATCGTTCCCGGTATCAGGCGCTTCGGGATATCAGCCTCCTTAAATAAGTTCTTAGCGAATGGATAGACGGCAAAAACCACGACGAAGAGGCTGACACCGCTGTACGTTAAAATCGCACCCATTAAGACGATGGCGAGAATAGCTCTTTTCGCCCCCACAAGCCTGACGATCGTTTTTGCAATCGACTCAGCGAGCCCGGACATTTCAACAACCTTTCCAAAAATGGCCCCAAGAAGAAAGACTGGAAAATACAGCTTAATGAATCCTACCATTTTCTCCATAAATATATTCGAGAAGAAAGGAAGTACGAAGCTTGGATCTGTCAGCAGCACAGCAAACAGCGCACAAATCGGAGCAAACAAAATCACGGAAAAACCCCGATAAGCCACAAACATCAGCAAGCCTAATGCCAAAAGAATAATAATAATGTCCACAAACACCCCTCTTTTCTGTATATAGATAGTAAGCGCTTACAATAACCTTTTTCGCCTAATATTAAAGCAAAAACTGTGCCAGTTTTACGTCGATGGCCAAACGTTTACTATTTTCACAGCTTTATTGGGTTGCGCTCCGATCTTTATTCCGCTGTATGTTCCGCATTTTCGGAAAATGGGCGAAAACCATTCCGGAATATCGGAAATTTCCGTATTTACGGAATGAAAAGGCAGCCCCGTTCTATGGACTGCCTCTTTTTCACCTACATCTGTTTGCTTCCGACTAAGATATCTGCATCAACCGTTATATCGGCTGATTCTTTTTGCAGGAACTGATTGATTTTCACCTTAGAACTTGACCATGTTAAAGGAGTCATTTGAACGAGTGATTCAAGGGCTGGTTGGCTGAGGTTCTTTGTATAACGCAGCCTCTCTTGATTCACAACTTGATGATTCTGAATGAAACGGTCAATCATTCCTGTATTCGAGTACGTATGCTTCTCTGTATCTGCAAAGAAATATTGCCTGAGCTCTTTTAAATAATCACGTTGAGGCAAAACCTTTATCATGAGTCCGCCTTCATTCAGGAGCCTGCTGCATTCCGCATAATTGGAGGGCGAAAAAATGGAAAGGATCACATCAAATTGCCTGTCTTGAAACGGCGTATCAGCCAAATCAGCTACCGCCCAAATCTTATCATCTAAATTCTTGGAGGCCGTCAGGATCCCTTCCTTCGAGATATCAATACCGGCTGCTGTCACGGGTTTCCCGAGTTCAAAACTTATGCGGTCGGACAGCGCAGATAAATGCGAGCCTTCTCCGCATCCCATATCCAAGATCGTTAATGACTCTTTACGGGCTTGCCGGCTGATGATGATATTGGCTATCGCCTGAAGAAGAGGAGCGAAAAAATCGCTTTCTGACATCAGCTTCCTTCTCGCTTCGAAAAGTTCCGTTCCATAACGGCTTTTTACCGGTTTCTTCAGGAAATTGACATACCCTTGCTTCGTCAAATCAAACGTATGCCTGTGATGGTACATACTAAACTCTTACATTCCCATAGCTTCATTGGAGAACTGCATATCGGACATTTAAATATAGATTCACATTTACTTATATATGCCGCTCGTTTTAATTTTTTACTGATTGCAGACAAAAAAACACCTCATTCATTCGTTTTTAGATAAATGAAAAAGGCATAGACAAATAAACCCGCGCCATATCGTGAAAAAAAATATGACTCGGATGAAAATCATCTATACCTCTTACTATCTGTAACGAATGAATTGGATAATCATAGAGGAGGTGCTCCTTTGCATTTTAAAGTTAGGCGCTAAGCCCAAATTTATCATAGCAAGCTCTTAAATTAAACTCAATCATCAAGAAACAGGAACCAGAGATCCTCTATAACAGTCTGACTTCCAAATTCTTCACTGAGAAGCAGGTCGGTTAATCACTCGGCCGTATCATCAGGTGTTTGTCATCTGCCTTCTTCCGCCAGTTGAATGAATTGGTCAGCATACGGAAAGTTTTCTTTTTTGACTGAACGGCTTTTTCACTTCATCACAAAGTCATTTCAGCATAACAATCTCAAACGTTTTCCCTTTATTTTCTCCGGTTATAGATTAATAATTTATTATTTTGAAAATACCCAAAAAGGTTGATTTTAAAAAATTGAAAGGATAAAATACTGCTATCATCTTAGAAAAAAGACATTCTTGTATATAATCAGTAATAAGGTCTGATTGTTTCTACCTAGTAACCGTAAAAAACTAGACTACAAGGGAGTTTGAATAAATTCGAACGAGTTGAAAAGGACAAGTTCTTTTCTGTTTGCTCTTATTTTTCACGCTTTCTGCATTTCCAGAATTTGTGATGAATAAGAGCTTTTTTTGTTTCCATAATAAACTTCATAGGAGTTGCTATCATGTACTTTTTATTAAATCTTGTCGGTCTTATTGTGATTATGGCAATCGTTTTCCTATGTTCCCCGCAGAAAAAGAAAATCAAGTGGCGTCCGATCATTACACTGATTGTTCTGGAATTGCTCATTACTTGGTTTATGCTGGGAACAAAAATCGGCAGCTGGGTCATCGGACAAATTGGAAATTTCTTCACGTGGCTGATTTCTTGCGCCAGCGACGGTATCGCATTTGCTTTCCCTTCTGTGATGGCAAATGAAACGGTAGACTTTTTCTTCAGCGCACTTCTTCCAATTATTTTCATTGTGACATTTTTTGATATTTTAACATACTTCGGCATTTTGCCTTGGCTGATTGATAAAATTGGCTGGGTGATATCCAAAGCTTCTCGCTTGCCGAAATTAGAAAGCTTTTTCTCCATTCAAATGATGTTTTTAGGAAATACAGAAGCACTGGCGGTTATTCGCCAGCAGCTCGCCGTCTTAAACGGCAACCGCCTGCTCACATTCGGATTAATGAGCATGAGCAGCATCAGCGGCTCCATTATTGGATCTTACCTTTCCATGGTTCCCGCGACATATGTGTTTACAGCGATTCCTTTAAACTGCTTAAACGCACTGGTTATCGCAAACCTGCTGAACCCTGTGCATGTTCCTGAAGATGAAGACATCATCTATACACCGCCGAAAGAAGAGAAGAAAGACTTTTTCTCTACGATTTCTAACAGCATGCTTGTCGGAATGAACATGGTCATCGTGATCTTGGCAATGGTCATCGGGTATGTGGCCTTAACTTCGGCGGTAAATGGAATTCTCGGCGTTTTTGTTCACGGTCTGACGATCCAGACGATTTTTGCTTACCTCTTCAGTCCTTTCGCGTTTCTATTTGGATTGCCAGTACACGACGCGATGTATGTCGCCCAGCTGATGGGGATGAAATTGGCAACGAATGAGTTTGTCGCGATGATTGACCTGAAACAGAATCTCGATACGCTTCCGCCTCATACCATTGCGGTGGCGACGACATTCCTGACGTCATTTGCCAACTTCAGCACAGTCGGTATGATCTACGGAACGTACAACTCGATCCTTGACGGTGAAAAATCCACCATTATCGGAAAAAACGTATGGAAGCTGCTCGTCAGCGGAATCGCGGTATCCTTATTAAGCGCTGCGATTGTCGGATTGTTTGTGTGGTAAATGAAAAGCCATATCACCTATGCGGGTGATATGGCTTTTTTTATATGAATACTCTATTGAAAAACAGAGTAAGGCACTCGCACGTCCCGGATTCCAGCGGCGTATGGCCCTAATTCATACTGTTGGAATACTATGGCGATTCCCTCTGTTGTGAAGTAAAACGGAGTGTCTTTCGTAAGAACGATATCCTTCTTCTTCACGTTCGGATCAAATAGGGTATCATGGTTTTTGATATAGTGATACAGATACTCTTTCGTTTTATCCATTTTGGCTTTTGAATTCAGCACACCGTTCAGTGTTACTCGTTTACCGGCTTGAAGGTCATAGTTGAAAGATTGAACTGCGGTTAAACCGTGGGCGCCTCCTGAATAAATATAATTTTCCGTCTGGATGCTCAGCTTGCCGGCATTGTTATATTTCACTTCAAACGCAGTTTGGTATTCGGTTTTGTAGCCTTGTTTTTCCCCGTCTTTTTTATTTTTTACATATTCTTGATGTGAGGCTTGGATATAGTTTTTAAACTCTTGATTGATTTTCTTTTCGAAAGACGCATTGCCTGTGTTTTTCACCTGGGGATACGTTAATTCCTTGATGTTTTTGTACGTATGGCTGGTGACGGACGGTTTTTTCGCTTGCGCCGCTTGTGCCGAAGGGGCTGCCCCGCCTGCGAACATCGCCATGAACAGCATAACCGTAATCACTGCGGCGGATGCTTTCAAACATTTGTTCATTTCTTTTGCCTCCTTTATTTTTTTCCTTTTTATGTTTCCCTTTTTTAGAAAAGGTACACTTTATAGACCCGCGAAGCTGAAAAGAAGTTTCTAGGTCTAAATGAGTAATTTTTCGCACAAAAAAGAGACACAGATGACTCCGTGTCTCTTTATGGTCTTGCGGCAATCGCTTCTTGAACAGCCTCAGCCAAATCAGAGTTGCCGAACATTTCAAGAACGGCGAGGACGGACTGATCCGGAACGCGTTCTGATTCAGCTTTCGGCACGACCAGTTCATCAACGGTTTTTTTCAGGCTTTCATTCAATTTTTGCTGCGGATACGCTTTTTGGTATAGCTCCAAGGGATCAAGGTCGTTATTTACACACCATTGGGCAAATACTAAAATCATCATATTTTCATCGCGTTCGTAATACTCGGCGAGCTGTTTTTCGTTCATTTTTTCTGCTCCTTACACAAAAGTATCTTGTTCTAAAGATACCTTAGCCTGAGTGCAGTGTAAATATGAATGCATTGAGATTGGAATTATACCTGTCTATTCCAATGACGATGCTCTGCAATCGCCTCAATAAACGCCTGATTGAAGCGTGCCAGGTCTTTTTCGTCTTTGGCTGTTACGAGACCCGGTTCTTCCGTTGAACCAGCCGCAAGGGCAAGCAGCTCCACTCCCTCGTTCGCCGCTCCGATTGCTTTGTAGTGGCTGTAGGCTTCATTAATGAAACCTTTTGCCGCTTTTTGTGTTTGGGCGGTGCTTTGCTTGCCGCCTGCGACATAGACCGCGTCATACAAGACCGAATCAGTTGTCAGGAAGGTCGCGGTGACTTCGAGTTCCCGGCCGTCTTCGCTTGTGACTGTTCCTAAGGTTTGGCTGATGATATCCGCTCGGATACCCGCCTGTTTCAGTGCATCCAATACTTGCTGCACTTCATCGCCATGGAAGCCGTTTTCCACGAGAACGGCGACCTGTCTGGATACCGGTGTTTTGACCGTATTGGCCTGACTTAAAGCGGGAGAATGAAACGATTCGTTTGATTCCTTGTTTTTATCTGGCGGCGTTGCACCAAGGCCTTCCGCGATATGTTCTGCAAGCGTGGCGTCGACATTGGCGAACAAGTCTACAACCTGCTGCTGCACATCCTTGCTCTTCACCTTTCCGACTTCAAAACAAAATGCAGAAATGATATGCTGCTTCTCAACCGGGGACATGCTGTTCCAGAACAGCTTCGCCTGTGAGAAGTAATCTTCGAAACTCTCACTGCGCTGGCGGACTTTTCTGCCTTCCACTTTCTCTTGATAATGGACGTATCCGCCTTCTTCCTCTGTCGCCGGCGACGGATCATTGTTTTGAAGAGAGTTTTTATGGTAAGCGACAGGCCCTTTGTTAATCGTCATTCGGTGATAGCCGTCATACTGATTGTTATGGAACGGACATACAGGGCGGTTGATCGGAATCTCATGGAAGTTCGGTCCGCCAAGACGGATCAGCTGTGTATCCGTATATGAGAAAAGTCGTCCCTGCAGGAGCGGATCGTTCGAAAAGTCGATGCCTGGCACGACATTGCCCGGATGGAACGCTACCTGCTCTGTTTCTGCAAACACATTGTCTTGGTTGCGGTTCAGCGTCATTTTACCAATGAGCTTCACCGGCACAATTTCTTCAGGCCAGAGCTTAGTCGGATCGAGAATATCAAAGTCAAACTTAAATTCATCCTCTTCGTCGATCATTTGCACGCCAAGCTCGTATTCAACAATGCCTCCGTTTTCAATTGTTTCCCAAAGGTCACGACGATGGAAATCGGTGTCTTTTCCGGCGATTTTCTGTGCCTCGTCCCAAACGAGAGAGTGGACACCGAGCACAGGCTTCCAATGGAATTTCACAAAACGTGCTTTCCCTTGCTCATTTACAAAACGGAATGTGTGAACGCCGAAGCCCTCCATCATTCGGTAACTGCGGGGAATGCCTCTGTCTGACATCGTCCACATTACCATGTGGGCGGATTCCGGGTTATTGGCGACAAAATCCCAAAACGTATCATGGGCTGTCGCGGCCTGCGGCATCTCATTGTGAGGTTCAGGCTTAAACGCATGCACCAAATCCGGAAACTTAATGGCATCCTGAATGAAGAAAACCGGAATGTTGTTTCCTACCAGGTCGTAGTTGCCTTCCTCTGTATAAAATTTCGTCGCAAAGCCTCTGGCGTCACGGACTGTGTCGCCTGAACCCTTTGAGCCCGCAACCGTAGAAAACCGGACAAATACTGGCGTTTTCACCGAAGGGTCCTGAAGAAATTTCGCCCGTGTGAATTCTGTCATCGGCTCGTATACCTGAAAATAACCATGTACGCCATACCCGCGCGCGTGCACAATCCGTTCAGGAATCCGTTCATGGTCAAAGTGGGTCATCTTTTCCCGAAAATGAAAATCCTCCATCAGAGTAGGACCGCGGACACCCGCTTTTAAGGAATGTTCATCCTCGGATACACGCAGCCCCTGGTTTGTGGTCATTTTTTTCCCTCTGTTATCCATTCGGTACTGCTCTAACTGCTCGTCCTTGCTGTGTTCATTGACGCCCTTATGTTCGTGGTCTTTGCTCATGTTTTGTTCCCCCTGATTTTCATCATTCCATATTCAAAAATATCTACTGTACGATTACCCTTTCACCGCTTCGTATAAACTACTTCCAGATCTTTTCTGGGATGAATGTCAGCCATCCTGATTCACTGGCATATATACATCATTTGGTTCATACATAAATAGGACAACATGTTTTTGAATGGCATGTTAAAAAGAGACCAAGCACTGGAAGTCTGATTGACCACATTATGGTAAGCGCTTTCTTTTTCTGAAAAACATGATCAGGGGGGATTGTCCATGCTCGCGATGTTAGGATTTTTAATGATCTTCGTCTTTATGTATTTGATTATGTCTAATCGGGTCTCAGCTCTTATCGCTCTGATTACGGTTCCGATTGTTTTTGCGCTTATCGGCGGATTTGCCAAAGACCTTGGCGATATGATGCTGGATGGGGTTACATCCATTGCGCCGACAGGCATTATGCTATTATTTGCGATTTTATATTTTGGCATCATGATTGATTCAGGATTGTTTGACCCTCTGATTACTAAAATCTTAACAGTTGTAAAAGGGGACCCTTTAAAAATTGTGGTCGGCACAGCCGTTTTGACAATGGCGATTTCGTTAGACGGCGACGGAACGACGACATACATGATCACAATTGCCGCGATGCTTCCTCTTTATAAACGGCTTGGCATGAATCGCCTTATTTTAGCGGGGGTCGCGATGCTTGGCTCCGGCGTGATGAATATTATTCCGTGGGGCGGACCCACCGCGAGGGTATTGACCTCTCTTAAGCTGGAAACATCAGAAGTCTTCACTCCTCTGATTCCGGCCATGATCGCCGGATTAATATGGGTTTTGGCTGTTGCTTATTACCTTGGGAAAAAGGAGCGGAACAGGCTCGGTATTATCGAGCTGGACCATCAGCCAGACGCAGCAGCGGGCATCGAGTTATCTCCATTCAAACGGCCGGGGTTACTGTGGTTTAATCTCTTGCTGACGATCGGTTTAATGGTCGCTTTATTGACAAACCTGCTTCCGCTTCCCATCCTTTTTATGACTGCATTCGCTGTCGCTCTCATGATCAATTATCCAAACCTGAAATTACAGCAGGAACGTATCGCCGCCCACGCTGGAAATGCCTTGGCCGTTGTTTCCATGGTTTTTGCTGCCGGGATTTTTACCGGGATCCTTTCGGGCACAGAAATGGTAGACGCTATGGCGCATTCTCTTGTTTCACTCATCCCGGAGTCCATGGGGCCGCACCTGCCTTTGATTACCGCCATCACAAGTATGCCGTTTACTTTTTTTATGTCTAATGACGCTTACTATTTTGGGGTTCTCCCAATTATTGCTGAAGCGGCGTCCGCTTATGGAATAGATGCCGCTGAAATCGGAAGGGCTTCCTTGCTTGGGCAGCCTGTTCACCTGCTGAGCCCACTCGTTCCATCTACTTATCTCTTAGTGGGAATGGCGGGCGTGAGTTTCGGCGATCATCAAAAATTCACTTTAAAATGGGCTATCGGCACAACTGTTGTCATGACGATTGCCGCATTGGTGATTGGCATCATTTCCCTGTAAAAAAAGAGGCTGTTCAACAGGTATTAATATCCGTTGAACAGCCTCTTTACATTGTTAGTTTCCTAGTTCATGTATTGAATTGTCGGTATCTTCTCCACACCTGAAGCATAGTAGTAATTTAACACACTAAAGAAGTCAATGGCTTTCCCCGTTTTCAAATCTACTATGAGAATATGATCCCCATAATTATTCAAATCATCTGTGTCAAGCCGCCTCGGAGTTGTTTTTCCAAGTGTATCTGCAAACGAATCTTGATACCCCTGGCCTGTCTTGTAAGCCGATACATGGTGCATAAATAATGTATTTACATCTAAATAGACCATGATGGCTGAACTAGAACTCGCATAGCTTGAACTGTAGGTGATAGGGGCGGAGATATTCTTAACTTTCACACTGGAAATAGAGTGAGTGCGCTGATTATATCCGTCGCCATAAGAAAAATAGAATACTCTTTCCCAGCTGAATGAAGCTGTTTTTGTTTCCTCATTATACATATATGTTCCGTTCGCATAAATTGAGCCATCTTCATATCCTGCTACAAATTGCTGTAAAGTCGAAGTCACGGACTTTACTGATGTGAAATTTGCCGGATTTTTGGCATTCAGCTGAATATGATACTTGTCTCCCGTGGCGCCATTAGAAGCCACTCTGATTAAATAATCACCTGCAGGCAGCTCTTTCAAAACAACTAAGTCTCCTGCAGACTTTATAATGTTGGATGGAGTTGCTTGGCCGGTATCCCAGTCTACAACATACAACTGCAAATAATAATCCGTATTATCTGACAGCACCCTAGTCAGAAGCGTGTTATCAGATGTTGTGCTAAAAAGCCATAAATCATCCGGGTTGCTGTCACTAAGAGAAGATTCATTATTAAAAACTTGATCATCAGAGCTATTTACTGAACTGGCTGCAAAGTTTTTTTCTTTAGAAGGTTTAGTTACTTTTAACGGTTTTTCCCCCGTTTTAAGTTCGAGAGTTTCTGTCTGATTTAAAGAGATGTCTTCCGTTTCATTTTCCTTTTTCAATTGTTCTTGTTTCTTTAAAATAGACTTTTCATGTAACAAGCTTTTGGCAGAGGCAGCGTCTGTCCATATAAAAAGGCTGGAAACTGATAATAATAGGGTCCAGATCAATGCCGACCTCCATAAATTCCCTCTCTTTTTCACCATATACTCCATCTCCTTCTCCTTTTATATGAAGTATATCGGTTAATAACTAGAATTGTATACCTTTTATGGATTTTTTTCCAAAAAGTTCACATCTCCGTCGCCATCCGGTATGATTCTTGTTCAGGTACCTTATAATCGGGAGTGGAGGTGCTCCAAAAAAGTTCTCTGGAAATGCCGCGACTTTGTGATAGTTCATCTGTTTGGAAAATAAAAAAACCTAAACCACTACAAGGACAGCAACGAACACCTGCGCTAATAGTCATTTAGGTTTTGCCTGCTTATCAGTAACAATCCTAACATTGAGATATTTAGTTTTACATAAAAACTGCCATACAAGCCTTCTGATGTCAACGCTTTCATTTTATAAAATAACTCATCCTTTTTTCATTACGTTTGTTTCACGACTCTTTCAATATGAATCGTCAGGTACAGCAATTCCTCGCTTGTCAGCTCATGATCATATTCCTTTTGTATATATTGCTTGATTTTCTCAGTGCATTTATAAGCGCGATGATACTTTTTCTTTACTGTTTCGAATAAGAAATCATCACTGCTTTCCATATATGTTCCGTTAAACAGCCTTTGCGCGAAAAACTTCAAATGGGTGACGAAGCGATAATAATACAAAGATTCCTCGTCAAACTCGATATTAAAATGGTATTTAACAATACTTAATATTTCTTGCATGACTTTCGTAATACTGATGATATTCGGCATTTCTTCATTTAACTCCGCATTTACGATATGCAGCGCGATAAAGCCTGCCTCGTCCTCAGGCAAAGAGATTCCCGTCTTTTTTTCCACCATCAATAAAGCTTCTTTGCCAATGGAAAACTCCTCTTTATAGAGCCTTTTTGTCTCCCATAACAAAGCGTTTTTTATATCTAAACCTTTTTTATGGCGTTCTATCGCGAAATTAATATGATCAGTCAGCGAAACATATATACTGTCGTTGATTTTTTTGCCCAGCCGCATTTTGGCATAGCTTATAATTTCTTCGGACACTTCCATACACTCAAGCGGAATTTCATATAAAAGAGTTTTGAATTTTTCCGATACATCTTTGTTTTCCAGGGTGAAAATTTTCTCGATGCGGCCTTCGTCCACTTTATCGCCGGCCTTTTTTTGAAAAGCGATGCCTCTGCCCATGATGACCGACTCTTTATCGTGTTCATTGATCACACTGACCACGTTATTATTATATACCTTGGCTATTTTCACTACATGTCCCTCCCATCTAATTATCTATAGATTTTCTCATAAAACATGTTACATCTTGATTGTACATTCTTTTTTGACTAGGTCAATATCTTTAGAGTAAGCACCTGTTTTCATAAAAAAGCTGAGGATATCCTCAGCTCTGGTACTCTAGTAGATGTCAGTCAACATCGTCTGCCGGCCGCCGTTCGTACGAAGGAGGTGATCGAGATGCTTGCGGAACGATGTATCATCGACTCCCTGTTTATCGGCGATTTTATCCATTAGGTTTCCCGTATCAATACTGTTTTGGGTGTACTGTTTCTTTAGCTGATCAAGCTGTTTTCTCGTTTTCCGGGCGTTTTTTGGCGTGACATTATTAATTAAAGCAATCATTTGGTCTGTGATATCGAAAAAGGCTTCTCTCTTTTGGATGAGCTGCTCATTTTCTTTGCGGCTTTTCTCTCTGAGCCGTGATTTTTCAAGGAGAGCAACAGCCTCTTTGTTTTGCTTATGTAATTCGTCTTTTTCTAATTTAACAGTTTTAAGGCTTTTTTTGGCGCTTTCTGATTCTTCCTTTGTCATGGTGCTGCGGACAAAGTACTCCGGATTGCCGATGCCGTAATCAAACTTCTCCGTCACCTGCATGACGGAGCTGAAGATGATCGCCAGCTGCATCTCGCTGTCATATTCGTCAAAATCCCGCTGTTTCTTATGTCCCAGCGGTTTTATGAGGTGTTTTTCTGATGGTGTCTGAACCTGCTTTTTTGGTTCCTGCGTATGGTTTTCACTAGCGCTTATCACAAGGACAGCGATCAGCAGGCTCACTATTAAGCCTAGTTGCTTCATGATCGTGTCTCCTCTCTGCTTGCCAGAAGAATTTTTTGTAAAATTGTAGTTAAATCGTACCAAATATATCTTATAGGAGCAATGACCAAAAGAATCATTTGGCCCTTTAGCATTGCGGGAGTAAACATCCTGAAGCAAGCATATGATGAGAAAACGGTAAATATTTTGTAAAACATCATGAATATTCCATAAGAGACACTCGTTTTCTCGTACAATAAGACTATCATTATCGGGAGAGGATGCTGGTTTATGAAGCGTTTTACGAAAGAAGAGAACAGCTGGGTTCTATATGATTGGGCAAATTCTGCTTATTCTATTATTATCACAACTGCCGTGTTTCCGTTATTTTATAAAGCGGCTGCCGAGAGCTCAGGAGTCAGCTCCGCTCATTCTACTGCGTATTTAGGCTACACAATCGCCATTTCAACATTTATTTTGGCTATGCTCGGACCCATTTTGGGAGCCATTGCTGATTACAAAGGATGTAAAAAACAGTTTTTTATTTTCTTTTTCACGTTAGGAGTTTCATGCACCGCTCTGCTCGCTTTTATCCCAAGTGAACACTGGCTGCTTTTATTATTATGTTACACCGTTTCCACCATTGGCTTTGCCGGTGCGAATGTGTTTTATGATGCGTTTCTTGTCGATGTGACGCCGGAGGAACGGATGAATCTGGTATCCGCCCGCGGCTTCGGTTTAGGATATATCGGCAGCGCGATCCCGTTCATTCTCAGCATTGCAGTGATCTTGTGTGCACAGACAGGGATGATTCCCCTCACCGTCTCAGCCGCAAGCCAAATTGCCTTCCTGATTACAGCTGTATGGTGGGGCCTCTTTTCCATTCCTTTACTAAAAAATGTACACCAGCGTTATTACATAGAAAGAGAACCTCAACTCATTGCGAACAGCTTCAAGCGCCTCGGCAAAACATTAAAGCATATCAAGCAATACAGGGCGCTATTTCTATTCCTTCTCGCCTATTTTTTCTATATTGACGGCGTGGGAACAATTATTACCATGTCCACCTCATATGGATCAGATTTGGGTATCAGTTCAGCTAACTTGCTGATCATCCTATTCGTCACTCAGGTTGTCGCAGCGCCCTTTGCCATTTTATATGGAAAGCTTGCAGAGATATTCACAGGTAAAACGATGCTGTACGCCGGCATTGTTGTCTATATGGTCGTTTGTATTTACGCTTATTTTCTGGAAACGACGCTTGATTTCTGGATATTAGCCATGCTTGTAGCCACATCGCAAGGCGGGATCCAAGCATTAAGCCGCTCCTATTTCGCAAAGCTCGTCCCGAAAAAACACGCCAACGAATTCTTCGGCTTTTATAACATCTTCGGAAAGTTTGCCTCCATTATGGGTCCGCTGCTCGTTGCCATTACCGCCCAGTTAACCGGCGACTCATCCAGCGCGGTATTCAGCTTGATTGTTTTGTTTGTGGCCGGGATTATCATTCTGGCGTTTGTCCCTGAGAATGCGTGACGAAGCTTTAAGCCAGACCTATGTCGATTGACGGACCGCGTGTCTGGTTTGAATTTATCGCCCAGGAAGATGTCGCTTACAGAGACAAGCTGGCGGATTACGGCAGAGAATTTACTAATTGATTTAAAAATGGCCTGTCCCCCTTTGGGTCTAGGCCATTTCCTTTTATTTATTCGCTTTATTGACTTTCAGCAATTTCCCTTTTACAGTCGTTTTCTTCATGACCTTTAAGACAAGCGGGCCTTTGCCGTTTAAGATATCAACATATGAGACATTGTCCTGTATCGTGATAATCCCGATATCGTCCGCTGTCACACCATCAATTTTGGCAATCGTTCCTACAAAATCAACCGCTCTGATTTTCTTTTTCTTTCCGCCGTTAAAATACAGCTTCATAATATCCTTATTTAGCTGCTCACTCTTATCCTTTTTAACCGTCGGCCGGTCATTCAATTTTTCAATAAATGCCGGTTTCTTTCTGGAGACTTCTTCCCTGGAAGGAGCCTCGGCTTGCGGAATTTCAAATCCGATATAGGCCTCAATTTCAGCTAAAAATCTCTTTTCATACGGCGTGACAAATGTGATCGCTTTTCCTTGGTTGCCTGCGCGTCCCGTTCTTCCCGTCCGATGCACATAACTTTCTTTCTCAAGAGGCAGATCATAGTTGATGACGTGGGTGATATTTTCAATGTCGATGCCTCTTGCTGCCACATCAGTCGCCGCTAAATATCTGAACTCGCCTCTTTTGAATTCGTTCATGACATCAAATCGGTCTTCCTGAACCATGCCGCCGTGAATCTTGTCGCAAGGGTAGTCCAAAGCATCCAATTCTTCAGACAGCTTGTCCACATTCTCTTTTGTCCGGCAGAATATGATACAGCTGTCCGGATTCTCTGTCACGAGAACGTCTTTGAGAAGGGAGAATTTATGTTCTTCTCTGACTTCAATAACCGAATGGTCAATATGTTTTGTGGTCAGGCCGGCGGCTTTGATTTCAATGTGCTCCGGGTTCTTCATGTACTTGCGTGAAAGCTGTTCTACGTCTTCAGGAAGTGTTGCTGAAAACAGCATGGTCATTCGGTCGCGCGGCAAATGCTTAATAATCGCCTCTACCTGCTCAATGAATCCCATATTCAGCATTTCATCGGCTTCATCAATCACCAGATACTTCAGACGTTCTAAAGGAAACGTTCCTTTTTCTATATGGTCCAGCACACGTCCCGGCGTCCCGACGACGATATGGGTTTTTTGCTTCAGTTCGGCTTTTTGTTTGTCAAAAGGGGACTTCCCAAAAACAGCCGCCGCCTTCATTCGCTTAAAACGGCCGATATTTGTGATATCCTCCTTCACTTGAACCGCGAGTTCACGGGTCGGCGTCAAGATCAGCGCCTGCGGCTTATTCTCGTCCCAATCCGCCATTTCACAAATCGGAATGCCAAACGCCGCCGTCTTCCCGCTTCCCGTCTGTGATTTCACGACAAGATCCTTTTTTTCAAGGGCTTGAGGCATTACCTTTTGTTGTACTTCTGTCGGGCTCATGTAGCCTAAGCCTTCCAACGCCCTTACAATTTCAGCGCTTAATGTATAGTCTTTAAAACTTATTTTACTCATTGATTAACTCCCTCTATGGTGCTTCTATGACACATATTTTCATTATACTCTAATTGGCTGAAGCGTATGTGTTTGATGTTAAAAGCTTGTTTTTTCCAGATAATCACAGAATTCAGTAATCACGCCTTCTGAATGTCTCGGATTCATATAAATCAGCCGTCTTCCGAGATGGGTTGTCCGATAGGTGTGTTCTAAAAAAGTCATCCCTTTTTCTTTCAGCTCGGAAATAGACTTGTCCAAATCAGGCACACGATAGGCGATGTGATGAACGCCTTTTCCTTTTTGCTTTAAAAAAGCGGCAATCGGACTGGATGGACTTGTCGGTGAAAGAAGCTCAATCACATCCTGTCCGGTCTTTATCACGGCGACATGTGTTTCTACACCTGGTGCCGGATTGGAATACCTATCTGTTAATTCGGCGCCGAGAATATCTGTGTAAAATGAGATGGCTCCGTCAAGATCTCTTACCGCAATTCCAATATGGTCAATATGCATGTTATCCCCCTGGCGATCTGTATTACTGTTTATTATAAAGGAGTTAGTGATATAAAATGCTGCTTTCTTTAAAAATGTAAAATGCGTTATTTTCCTTTATCAACTGACGCGGCAGGTTTGTGAAAAAACAATAGGGCCTCATAAATATATGAGTTATAATTGTACGATAAAAAAGTATTGCTAAAATGCCAAAGGGAAGTGTTTTACTGTGGAAAGCTTTTTACAGTCTGACTGTGACAATTGTTTTGGTTTATGTTGTGTCGCTTTGCCGTATGCAAAGTCTGCTGACTTTGCGTTTAATAAAGATGGCGGGGAACCATGCCGTAATTTGCTCTCAGATCATCAATGCAACATACATGACCAGCTAAGAGAAAAGGGTTTTCGCGGCTGTGTTTCCTATGAGTGCTTTGGAGCCGGCCAACATGTTTCACAACACATATATAACGGGGATGGCTGGCGTCATAATCCAAAACAAGCAAGTGAAATATTCGCTGTATATCCTATTGTCCAGCAATTGCATGAGATGCTCAGCTATCTCAGTCAAGCTTTAGATTTAAAAGAAACACAGTTGATCCAGACTGAAATAAAAAACATTTATCATAAAACGATAACGATGACAAATCTTCCTCCTAAAGAAATATTAGAGCTAGACATACCTTCGCATAGAGAAATTGTCAATAAAATACTCGTTATGACAAGTGAATTAGTCCGTAAAGACTTTATTCAGAATCAGCAAAATACAAAGACCCTAAAAGGACTAGATTATTTAGGGGCTAATTTAAAAGGTGTAAACCTGCAGGGTGCGAATTTAAGAGGCGTACTTTTCATAGCAACAAATCTAAGAAATGCCGATTTAAGGAAAGCTGATTTTATAGGTGCAGATTTACGAGATGCAGATTTAAGCGGCGCAAACTTAACTGGCGCTATATTTCTTACTCAGTCTCAAATCAATTCAGCAAAAGGCAATAGACAAACTAAACTGCCTTTTTATATAAATACCCCGGAGCATTGGCTGAGTTAATGACGCTAAAATCCGTTCACTCCTAGTTTTTTCAATTCCTGAGCAACAATGCGCGCAAGTTCACCGGCGCCTGCGCGGTTCGGATGCAGCGTATCTCCGTCCATATAAAGCGCGAGCGTTTTTTCCGGCCCTATGGATGTAAAATAAGAGGAGCTGAGAACGTTGAGATCAATCAGCGCTGTCTGTTCTTCTTTTGCCAACGCCAAAATAGACGCTCTGTACCACCTGTTTAAGGCGGTATGTTCACCTGCTGCGTTGAAATCAGTCGCTCTGCCCTGCGGTGCCGATAAAATGACCTCAGCCCCTTTTGCCTTCACCTGCCGCACCATGTCCCGCATGATTTCTTTAAATTCCGCTTCTGTTTCATTGTTTTTTGGATTCGTGTCATTAATGCCAAGCTGCAGAATAAAATAATCACCCGGTTTGATATATTTCAGAATGGCCTCTAATTGCCCGTTATCCCGAAAACCTCTGGCAAACTGACCGCCGGACGCCATATTCCTCACCTGAAAAGCATTCTTTTTCATGAATTGCGGCAGCATCTGCCCCCAGCCCGCCTGCTTGCTGCTGTTGAGCGGATAATAATTGCATACCGTCGAATCGCCGCCGACATAGATGGTTCGGTTCGTCACCGGCTGATCAGACAATTTTTTGATCTTCAGGGCGCTGAGCGTAAAATCCGTCCCCGCCTTGCCTTCAGTCACCAGCAGATTCAGCTGCCCATCGGTGACAGGGATTTGGAACGTATCCTCCGCGCCGTCTCCCGTCATATTGATGACCTGATACACACCCTCCGCTGCCACGCTTGCCCTCGCCGTATTGCCTAGCGTCACCTTCACCTCATAAAGGCCGTTCGGAAGATCAATATTAAACGTGTTGTCGCTTTTCGTCCCATACGCCAAAAATTGGACCGCATCACTTTTCACGCCAGTCCCGGATGCCGCCACATCCTTCATATGTTCCGGTGTTTGAAAACCGTAGCCCTTTGACGAGTTATAACGGTCAGACGCCTTTACACCAATGTAATCAGGCTCAACCGAACCGCTCCCAAAGTCAAACTGATACACCTTTTGCTCCGCTGCCTTTATACTTTCTATTTTGCCGAAACACAACATCAACATCATCACAAAACCCGCCGCTATCCATTTTTTCATTAAGAATCCCCCTACTTGAAAACGCATTCATTAATGCATACTCGGTGATTGTTTCTTTATGATGACTGAATTCAGAAAAAAATTGCATTGACAAAACAAAAGGAAGATTTTATTATATCAATAAGTGATATATCATTAATTGATATAAGAAATGAGGTGACCACTTGCCAAAGCAACGTCCGCAGGAAATGGATCAGCTCACCGATCCAGCCTATTATATTGTCTTAACATTGCTGGAGCCAAAACACGGATATTCGATCATGCAGGAGATTGAGGAAATGACCGATGACTCCTTTACGATCGGCCCAGCTACCTTATATACATTGTTAAAGAAATTATTGCAGGAAGAGATCATTGAGCTTGTCAACAACGACAACCCGCGCCGCAAAGTGTACCAGGCAACCCTGCACGGCCAAGAATTACTCAAAAAAGAAATTCAGCGCAGAAAGGTGATGGCTGAACACGGCGAACGCGCTTTTCAACAATTGAAAGGGGATTAATCATGAAACAGAAAAAATATATGATGTCCGAAGGCTTGGCTTTTTCAGAAGAAAAAGATATGAAGAAACTCAGTGATATGGCCAGCAAAGGCTGGGTGCTCGATTCATTTGCTTTTATGGGGTATAAGCTTAAAAAAGCTGCGCCGCGAAATCTGATCTACAGTATTGATTATCATGATGTTGGGGAAGAAAGCTTGGCGGATTACACCGAGATGTTTGAAGCGGCCGGATGGGAACGTGTTTGCTCTTCACAAGGCATGCATATCTTTTCGGCTGAGCCTGGGACTTCTCCGATATACAGTGATCAATCCACCATGAGTGAGAAATATAAAAGAAGCGAAAAAGACGTTCGAAACGTCACCTGCACCTTGAGTTTCCTGACTCTCTGGTCAATTGCACTCCATTATTTGACCGGATTAACAAATTGGGTTCCTTTGGCTTTTCTCATTTTGACTTTCCCGTTTCTCGTGACATATGCGGCAACAAAAGCAAGAACGCTTGGAAAGTGGGGAAAATCAGTGTGACTTCTTGTCACACTTGATTACATCCCATCCTCCGCAATAGAAACTCATTTGGTTCTCTTGATCATAAACATAATAACGGAGCCTTTCCCATTGATCGTCAGTCGGTGAAATGTCCAATTCAACCCATTCGACGGATTCAAGGTCGTCCAGTCTCGATGCACTGATGTCATCAAACCGTAAATGGATTTCACAGGTTTGAGCTGAGAGTTTTAATTCAAACACAGGAATTTGAATGTAACGATCATCTTCTTTCATATAGAAAGAAAACTCTTTTAATGTAAATGGACCTGTATCCGTGTGAGAAAGATGCTGTTTCATTTTCTCGTATTGTGTGATATTCATATGGATTCCTCCTACTTTTATGTTTCATCGCCAACCATATAGATCTCCGCAGCATCGAATTCAAACCACATGATCCGTTCGCCCGAGTCCGTCAGGCATTGGAGTTTCCCTTCGGAAAAATAGCTGTTATCTGGTTGAGGATCAGTGATCAGAAAAACATCATCATTGATAGAAGCTAACAGAAATAGAAAACCTGCAATGTCCCGGTCTGCTTCATGTAATACGCAGTGGAAATGGAATTTCCTTTTCGCCAGCTTCATTACCTTGTAAGCATGACCTTTGAAATACTCTGACAGGTCTTCTATAAATGAACCAGTTGTTATCACCTGTATCATGATTCGCTCATAGGCAAGCCCTTGCCAAAAACGATAAAAAGACTCAGCATCTTCAAGTTCGCATGACATAACGGTTTGGTCAGGCTTAAGCTCGATCATGTCCAAATTGCCGATACTGCTTATAGAGGTTTTTTCCATAAAATCCTCCTTATCAGTTGGTTAGCGCAGCGCAAATCTCTTGTCTGACTTGCTCATACAAGAGAATGTGATGATACAGATCGGTATCGTTTTTGATCATATCCGGCGGGATGTCAGGATACAGCTCAAAAAAGCTTTTCTCCAACGAATGCCGCTGATGCCGGGGCATCCTTTTATTCGCCAACACATAACCCAAACTGCCATCAACAAGCAAAAAAAACTCATATATTTCCGCTTCAAAGCCATACAATTCATCAGGATACGGCTGTTCTTCAAGCTCTCGCTGCCTCTTTTTCAGCTTTTGAAACATGCTGATTACCTCCCTCCGACACATGAACTCATCTATTTGGAAACAGGATAGGCGGATATTTATCTATCGCCTTCAATAACTCTTCACCAAACACAGTGATTGTACATTTCCAGGAATCACCCAAAAGCCACCAAGAAAAGCCCTGATGAAAAAAGAAATAATAGTCTCCATCTGGAAATATCGGAACAGGCCAATCGCCAAATTCATCCTTCGGCATTGCCTGATGAGGACTAAAGGTATGCTGCCAATCTAATGCGTATATCACATCCCGATTTCCAGTACATGATTGAAATGCTTTTAAAATCGAAGTCTCTAAATCATTCAGCACTCTGACCACCTCATCATTACTGGCTTTACTGCTCATCCCGCCCGATCCATATCAAACACTTGATATGGATCGGGCGGGATGATGTGATGAAATCTGCTTCCGGGCTTCCATTTTACAAGCTTGTTCACATGTGACCAGATTTGTTTTGTATGACTTAAAGCGTGGCAATTCATCATGATCTCATCCTTACATATCATGCTATTGGATATCCTGCTTATAAACACCAGAAGAGGTCACTGCGTAAACAGCGTTACTTGTCAGTTTCAGCTGTTGAAAGTCTAGGGCTTCACCGTTCGAGTCACAGCAAGTTATCTCTTCCATCTCTTGACTCACATCGGTAGAAATCAAATAAAGAGACGGCTTAAGGTCTGCTCTGTAACAGTTGACCGTCCCGATCCAAAGCTGTTGTTTTTCATCCAAAAGACAGCAGGAAACCCCTGAAGGCAGAGAAAATGCACTATTTTCTTTTCCGTCTGCTAAAAAAACCTTTACCTTCGGCTCATACGATTCGTAATAAACGAAAACATAGCCATTTGCACATTGTTGGAAGAGCTGAATATCGCTGCATGTAATCTGCTCTTTCTCTTTAAAATCCCGAACATCGCCAGTAGGATCAAAGATTGATATGGTAATATCACCTTTCACACCTTTTCCAATGTAAACACGTCCCTGTGCATCGGCATGGAAAAAACAATCTTGAGTGTCCGTATTGGTGATTTTATTCATGTTTAATTTTTTCATTGGTTATGCTCCTAGGTTTTTAAAAATTTGCATATCAAATGAACAAAAATTTAAAGGGTCACATTTATAAGCTGTTTATTATTTAACAGAAAAAGATTATGATGATGATCAATTCCTACACACTTATCTTTATATACAGCTACTTGGGCAAAACATAGATCTTCACCAGTATTTTCATTCAACATCTTATGTTCTGCAAAGCTTTGCATATCATCTGTCTTAACTGCTTTTTTTATATGATATAAGTCATCCCAAATGAATAGGTAAAGATACGAGCCGTTTTGGATACAGGAATGAAACTCTATTTCAGACTTATATTGTCCTAACATTTCTCCCGATAATTTCAGTTTTTGTAAATAGTCTTCTCCCATCGATCTGTAATGCAAATAGATGGCATCTTCACTTACAAAAGTAGAATAATATTGGTCAATCACATAAGAACTAATACCATCGGAGTTCAATTCATATTCCCCATTTTTTAAAATAAATTTATTAATTCCTCTTGAGCTTATTTCCTGATCAACGCATGAAAATATGCCCGTTTCATCATACCCGACCCATAGATTCTTATTTTGATCTATCATCATTGAATTAATGTATCGCCCCGCAAAAAAAGATTGATAGAATCCTTTGAGCGGACTCCACACATATATGTTAGGTTCAACGTTTCTTGTTCCATCCTCGTACTCTTTATCTATTAAAAACAAAAATGAATCATCAACTTTTTGTACATTTATAACTTGCTTTTTGGTTTGTACGCTATAGCTGTTTAAGAATCGGCCATCAGTGTTTGAATAAAGAGAAATATGATTGACGTATCCATGATCATTTCGTTCCTGCTGGGTCAATACAATGAATTCTGAATCACTCATTGATAATAATATTTTGCCTTTCTCTGTTACTCTGTGTAATCCTTTAAAAATTAAATCAGACATATATGCCACCTTTCAAAAAGCTATTCGACAAAATCTCTTAAATATTCCCTTTTGCAAGTCGACTATTTTAAAAAAGGAAGCTTCTTGATTTCCCATTATCAACGTTCCAATTCCAGATATCAGCAATTTATATTCACTTTCTAATAAAACAGCGGAAAAATCGCGAACGATCGCTTTCTTATTTTCCAACAACTCAAATATGGATAAAATAAAATGAATCATCGTCCATTTCTTGATACCTTCTCGGTGTTAGTTCAAGTTCAAGACAATCGTCTCTAATCTTGGCCATACTACCTCCTTGTTTTATATGAGGGTTATTATAATAAACCTTTATTTCCTTTTCATGCTGTTTGAAATCGTGATGCCATCGCCGTTTACATATTGTCCGGCCCCTGTTAATTCGTAAAAGGCTGACAACCTTTCTTATGTGAGGTGTTTATTTATGATTTGAATGATATGCATAAAACGATTGATCATCAATGCAAACTGTTTCAGCTTCTATCGCAATTAACATGCTGTTCATATTAATAAGAAAATTAGCGTTTGAATGATAGTGTTCATTTTTAGAATTCGAAAGATTTCCGACTCCTTCCGGGTGATAACTGAACTCAAATACTTGCCAATTATATTCTTCCGGAACAATTTTTTCTAATCTCATGTTACCAACATCTGCACTATAATAAGTAGATGCCACATTTTGGAATAATATCTTATGCGTATATTCACCTTCACCTTCAAAAACCTTGATATTAAGTGAGAGCTCTTTTTTAAACACATTAAAATCTAAATGAAGGACACTGCACCCCTCATCTATATAATCAACCCAATCATTAATTGTTTTGTACATTGTCATCTCCTACCTCGTTTTAATCAATAACGCCTTGCAACAAGCAGAAAAACTAATTACTCCGTATATTGTTTGATCCAATCATTTAAATCATCTGTTGAATGCAAATAAGCTTCAGAAGAATTTTTCAAATCAATCCCGCTTAGAAGGATTAACATATCCCAGACTCTATCGTCTTCTACCTCGGGATCATCAGTATAAATATAAGTGCCCGCCCAATCTGACACTTCTTCTCTTGTTGTTTGTCCATTTAAGACACTTTTGATTTTATTTGTGCATTCCATTAGCTTTGGCCCGCTCAATTTGATCACCACGTATTCAAGTATTAAATGATTTATTAATAGTATGCAAAGCACCGTACTGATTGTTAGATATTGAAGTTTTTTCCACAAAGGATACATTCCAAAAGAATTCCTCCTAGGAAAGCATCTACCAATAAACAAGCTCGCATCCGTATTCCGTGTGCAATATACATAAACCAAACTGACACTCGGGCTCAACCAAAATAAAACTATGATTGAGAAGCCATTCGTCGAACTCAATACATTCTAATAAGCCGTCAAGGTGCTCGAGACATTTTCCGAAGGTACAAACTAACGCACCAATTTCGTTGCTGTATTGATGAAACAGCAGAACGTCCCTGTCATCATAGGCAACATAGGACTGAGATGTTTTCAAGATCAGATGTTTCGCTTCCGTTTTTCCGAGAGCATCAACCTCACGGGTATTGGCTTGTATTGAATTTGATAAAACCAGCTCAAGCAACTGCTTACTTTTCGCCAGATCAGCAAAACGATAAGTGAAGCCTCTTTCTGCACAAGGGACTAGTTTTTCTTTGATTTCACTCTTCAACAAACGTCTTTTATTCTCGGCGAGTTTGTCGATTAATTTTTTTTGCACGGACCGCATTCCCTCCGCCGTCAATGTCTCAAGTTCTTTTAGATTGATTAATATTCTCTTGTTTTCTTCATCATTCATCATCCAGAATTGTTCTAAAAAAAGCTTGTATCGCTTATTGATACAAGCTTTATATTCTACTATTTAAAACTCACCCAGCGGGTTATCCTCAAAACGCTCCCACAGTTTTGGAAACCTTTCAGGCAAATCTTCTTCTTCCCAATCCAATCTCATCTGATTCGGCAGGCCCCTTTTGTTCAAGCGCATCTAAAAGCTCGTCGTGTACTTCATCATCCCATTCATCGTCGCCAGTCTTCATATATGTCAACGCCTCGATTGCCACTGACAGCAAGTCTTCATTTTGCGGATAGCCTTCCTCATCAATCGTTTCCTCCGTGATGTATGCTGCCAAATACTCGTGATCATGCAGCACTTCTTCGAATGTCTCTTTGCCCTGGGCAATCAGCCATCCGTGGAAATAATCAAATGTATCGTCCGAGCAACCGTCCATTAAGATATGCTGCAGCCCATAGTGAGGACAGATAGCTTTTTTGCATGAATGTCTGAAGCATAAATTCAAAATCAACGATCTCATTGATATCTTTTTTCAATAATGCATCACGCAGCCACTCATTAGGTTCTTCCTGGCTGCCAGCATGGTCAATAAGCTGGCAAAAAGATGTTTCATTCATTTGGTTTTTCCCTCTCTGATATCCCTCTTATAGATCCCCGAATCTGATATTGCATAAATAGCATTACTTGTCAGTTTCAGCTGTTGTATCGACAGCTCTCGCCCGTCTGGATCACAGCACTTCACCTCTTGCACCGGCAGACTGACATCAGCCGGGATGAGGGACAGTGAATGCTCATCTCTGCATACCCAAAACCCATCATTTGAAATGGCAAGCTGGTCATATACCCCAGAATAATCTTTATCAGAAATAATCCACACTCGTTTCACGTCCATCTCATCAAACGCAGCAATGACTGTATAAGAGTAATACAGCATGTAGATCAGTCCATCTTTTTCTGCAAGTGCATAGCAGTCATCTACCACGGGCGCATATATTTCTGAAAGCTGTTGATCAATGTGAGTTTCCTTTAGTTGTCCGTCTAAAGTGAAGCACAGCACACTTTTTCCATTGGTGTTTTCATCACCATAAATTCCTTCATCACTTAAACCCACCCAAAGGTTTTGTTTCTCATCCAAAAGACAGCAGGAAACTCCAGAAGGCAAGTGAAAAACACTTTTCTCCCTTCCCTCTTCTAAAAAAACCTTTACTTTCGGCTCATACGATTCGTAATAAACGAAGACATAGCAATTTACACATTGTTGAAAGAGCAGAAAATCACTGTATGCAATCTGTTCTTTCACTTTAAAATCCCGAACACCACCAGAAGGATCATAGATTGAAATGGTGTGATCACCTTTCACCCCTTTTCCGATGTATACACGTCCCTGTGCATCGACATGGAAAAAATAATCTTGGGTGTTCATATTGATGATTTTATTAAATTGTAATTTTTTCATTGGTTATGCTCCCAAGTTAGAAAGGATGTGATATGTTTTGTTACTCATTAACCTTATACGCAAAAAATTGTTTTGAATCAAAAGAAACAGTCTCAGCCTCTACAGCTATCAATCTTCTGTTTATGTCAATGAGAAAATTAGCATTGGATTGATACTCTGGTATTATAGGATTTGATAGGTTTCCGATTCCTTCCGGGTGATAACTAATCTCGAAAATTTGCCAATTGAACTCCTCCGGTACAATCTTTTCCAATCTGATATCATCATCACCTCCATTAAAATAAACAGAAGCTACATTTTGAAATATAATATTATTCGAATATTCAGCTTTATTTTGAACAACTTGAATATCAAGTAAGAGTTCTTTTTTAAAGAACTGATAATCGACCTTTAAAACATTGCAACCCCCGTCAATGTAATCTATCCATTGTTCAATTGTTTTGTACATTCTTCCTCTCCTGACTAATCTCTGTTTATATACCAACAAATCCTTATATAAAAGGGGCTTGATGATAATCATAAATTCTCCAAATTTAAAAAAAGCAAGCCTGTACTTAATTAATCAGTACAGGCTATATTGTTCACACCTTTATTTATACATATAAAAATCAATAAATTTAGTAAGTTTATTTCTAAATGATGTGATTTCCTCATTATAGAGTTGCAACTCTTTGAAAATTTCCTCCTCATAGTCAATTTCAAAATATATAAATTTCATTGTTAAATGGTTATGTTGATTATTAATAGTTAATCTAAGTCTTCCATCCAAAGAAACTAATTCTTTTTTTGAAGTGCTATAGATAAATTCCAGCCAATCTTTGAAGAACCTAAGATTTAACTCAATTTCCTTTATCTCAACTAAAAGGTTTTCTTCTGATATTGTTAAGCAACTTATAAAATGGTATCCTCCATCAAATTCATCTGATTGATCGACCTGTAAAATTCTAAATTCAATTTTAGAAAAATTATTATTGGTAGTGAGACTGTTCAATATATCCCTCCTTAAAAAACAGATAGAAAGTCGTTAATATTATTTTTTAATAGATTTACCAAATAAGAATCCGCCTTTTGTTTAAAATTAAGAACAGATAACCTATTACCTAGAATCCCTTCTAAAATGATTTCGATTTCAAAAGATTCATTCAAATCTTTAACTGAAATTGTAAAGTTTTCTTTTTCATCTTTTAAAATACAATTATTAATCTTCCCATTTAATAACTCCACTAGATCATTTTCAAATATTTTCAAAACAAATTGAGTGTAACAAATATTTTCAAGGAGTAAACATATATTTAGAGAGTTATATTTTATTTCGCAGATAAATTTGGTATTTTCCCTCTTTTCATTAAAATCTTTTAATTCAATAGAGAGTTTGTAAGGCTCCATCTCGATTAAAAGCAAATTCAAAATAACAATCCCCTTCACCTTTTCTTTTTATAGTAGTCTTGATAATGATAATGTCTTACTCTCTTGGTTCTCTTATTGTAAACGACTTTAAAACTATATTTTTTACCATTCTTATACATCGTCGAATAATAAGCACTATACCCTCTAGCACCATCTCGTTTTCTTTTTCCATATACAATAGTACTAGCTATATGATGCCTAGGAACATATCTATTATTTTTAGCATGTTTATATGCAGTGGAATCATATTTAAATTTCTTCGCTATTCTTTTAGTTTTCTTTGCCCTATATATATTTCTTATACTCCTGTAGGCTCTTTTGGCAAGTTTGAATCTACCTCCACCTACAAAACCGAATGCTGCAGCTTTAGCAACACCTCGCCAGCCCTTTCCAGACTTATATGCTTTATAAGCATCATAAGCCGCAAATCCAGCATTAATCGCAAGCCAAACCCAATGCCCGTCCGGATCAACATTCATCACCGGGTTATTATTTCCATAAGCATACCCATTCTGATCCAATGAATCTCCGTCGCTGCCCGGGTCTGGGTCAAGTGATAGGAACACGCCGTTTCTTGGCTCGTAGTAGCGTGCCATGAGATAGTACAGGCCGGTTTCTTCGTCGTATTGGTAGCCTGCGTAGCGGTAGCGGTTGTCTTTTACTTCATCGTTTGCTTCGGTTTTTGTTGGATTTCCCCATGCGTCGTATTGATATTTGGCAACGGTTTTTCCAGTGCTGTCTGATATCGCGATGACGTCACCGTGTGCGTTGTAGTGATAGAAATATTTCTTGCCATTCTCTGTGTAGGATAACAGTTGGCCGCTGTCACCGTACGTGTATGATTTTGTGACCTTGTTGTCTGCGTCAGTTTCATACAAGACATTCAGGCTGTCTCCGTCGTAGAAGTAGTTCGTGACTTTTCCGTTGACGGTTTTTTGGATTCTGTTTCCTTTTTCGTCATACTTATATGTCGCGAACGGCTTGTCTTCGCCTTTTTTTGTAACGGCGGTCAGGTTATCTTCCGCATCCCACGTATATGTGAATTTGCCATCAGATGTGCGGTTGCCGTTTTTATCGTAAGACATGCTTTCATCATTGACTTTTGTCAGCTGGTTCATGATGTTAAAGGAAGCGTTCACCGTTTTGCTTGATCCGTCTTTTACAGTTGTAACGGTTTTCCGGTTCCCGAATCCATCATATGTGTATTCAATGACAGTACCGTCTTCATGGGTTTCTTTGACAAGCTGGTTCAGCTTTCCATACTCATATTGCACCTTGCCGCTTGCTGAGCTATTTATCGTTGTACGATTGCCGTTTGCATCGTATTCATAGCTTTCCGTCAGAATGCTTCCGCCGTTTTTGTCGCCGATATGCAGCGAGCTTACAAGGTTTCTTTCGTCATATGAAAAACTTGTTCCGCCGCCGTTGCCCGTAATAAAGGTTTGGACATTGCCATTTTCATCATAATCAAATGAATATGAAGATGTACTGTCTTTCATCTCAATCATTTGATCCAGTTTGTTATACGTAAATTGATTCGTTCCTTTTTGGTCCCCATGAGTCCACGAGAAGGTTTTCAGCTTATCGGAGTCACTAGGATATGTCCAAGTTTGGCTGCCGCCGCGGTCTGTCAGTTCGGTTAAGCGGTTTTTGTTGTCAAATGTCCGTTTCTTTGTGGTGTTCTGCTCTTTATTGATGACCGACGTTTCATTTCCATTTTTGTCATACGTGAAATTGTATTTTTCTGTACCGTTATACGATTTTGATTTCACCCGGTCTGTTCCATCATAAGAAAGAGACACTTCGTTGCCATTCGGTGAAATGGTTTTGGTCAGATTGCTGTTGGCATCATATTCACTTGCTAGCACATTGCCCAGAGGGTCAGTTGTTTTGACAAGCTTGCCCATGACATCATATTCGTATTGATAGGTTTGATCTGCTCCCGCCCGAATGGTTTTGCTTACCTCATTGCCTTCCTTATCATAGCTGTGAAGGATAGACGTGCCGTTGGAGAGCGTCATGTTTGTCAATTGGTCTGCCTGATCATACGTATAGGTTGTTTTTTCACCTTTTGCATCCGTTTCAGCCGTTTTCTTACCAGTTTCATCGTAATCAGTCGAAGTGGAGAAACCTAGTTCGTCCTCTTCCTTGGTCACATAGTTTCCATTGCTGTCATACGTGCTTTTTGTTAGAAGGCTTCCTTCAATCAGACGGATATCATCAAACCACGCTGTTCCTGTCGCGCTCTTTTGGAACAGTATGCTGATATCGACTTTATTAATCGGCTTTGTTTTTGGTATAACAACAGCTGCGCGGTTCCATTCCTGTGTTCCAGAAGGGAATTTCGCATTGTATACGCCTGTGCTGCCGTCCGCATAAGTGACATTAGCCTGCAAAGAATAGTCTTTTTCATCTGTGAACTTGACACTGCTTGCTTTCGACATGCCTGTCAGTGTGAGATAAACCGGTTTGTCGTTTGCGCTTTGCCCTAAGACAACGGTTTGTTTTGTTACTGATCCGGCTTGGGACGCACTGGTCCGGGCAGTTTTTAATGATACTTCATCATTAAAGCCTTCATCAGAATCAACGGATGCCCCGCTTGCGCTCCAGTTTTCCGTTGCTGATGTGAAACTGCTGTTTTGAACTGGGTTATAGCTTGACGATACTTCGCCTTTTTCCAGCTGAACTTCATCAAACCATGCTTTTCCTTTGCCATCTTTATCTTTATGATCCACTTCCATATACACAACAGCTTTTCCTGCATTCGCAGGAGTCGTAAAAGTGATTTGCCGTTTTGTCCAGTCATTTTTTCCTGCTAATGCACTGTATTCATTGTGAATCCATTGAATGCGTTTTTGATCTTTGTCTCGCAAATCAATGTTAAAGTAGGCTCTTGATTTCGCTAGATCTGTTTTGACTTTCCCGCTTAATGTATAGGTTGTATTCGGCTCCAGCTCAACTGTTTGTGTTGCTGACGAATATCCGTGATCTGTTCCGGCAGACGTTGATTGGCTCAAGACTTCCAATGCCTTTGATCCGGAAAGAACCCCGCTTTTATCGGCGATGACTGAGATTTTGCCGCTGTCTTTAGATGCGGTCAGATTCCAGCCGGATTTTTGTGCTTCAAAGCTTCCATCATTCAGGATATTGGTTGAGGCTGATAAATCTTTGCTGGATTGAATCTGATTTCCGTATTTATCATAAACAGCTGCTGAAGATGATTTTCCGCTCTGATCGGTTTCGGATACAGCATCCAGTCCGTCATAGGCAATATCCGTGACATTCCCCTCAGTATCCTTCATCTTTGTAACATCGTTGTTTTTGTTGTATTCGTATGTCTCAGTTCCATATGCGTCTTTAACCGACGTAACGTTGCCGTCTTTGTCATATTGATAGCTTTCCGTTGCTTTTCCGGTGCCGACGTCGTTTGGATCTACATCTTCTATGACATTGTTGCCTTCGTATTTTGTATTCGTTGTAATTTTTAACCCTTCCGCATCATCAATGACCTGAATCGGATTTCCGGCTTCATTATAGCCGTACTGTACTTTCCGGCCATTTGGCTGTGTCATGAGAAGCGTCTTTTTATCAGCATCATAGCTATAGACATATGTTTCTTTTTTAGCGTTGATCGCTTTATCGAGACGGTGCCCGCTATACTGATATTCGGTAAAGACAGGCTTTGCTTCGGTACTGTTGGCTGAATACTGTTTGACAAGGCGTCCTTCGCCATCATAGTCATAGCTTGTGACAGTCCCATCTGTATCCGTGACTTTCTTCAGCAAATCATTTTCATATGAGTAGGTTACTTTCTTATTCTTAGGTCCGGTGATGGAAGTCACATGGCCATTTTCATCATATGTGAATGTGAGCTTGCGGCCTGATGCATCTGTAATGGCTGTCAGTTGATTCTTGTCATTATAAGTGTAGACGGTTGCATTGTTATGGCCATCCACTACCTTTTGAAGCTTGCCGCCTTTTTTATTGAAATAAGCGTTTGTTTGGTCCTTTGTTTTTAATATGAACTGATCAGTTGTTTCTGTTAATTCAAGATAGACACCGGTCGGCGGCTGATACGTGCCATCGGCTTTTTTAGTAAAGCGATGTGTAGTAGCGTCTTCATCAATATACATTGCCCCGCCGTCCGTCGAGATGACAGATGTTTCTGCATCAGCATACCAGCCTTGTCCAAATAAGTGATCGGAGCTGTCAAGACTGTTGTAGGTTCTCGATAAGCCAAGCCCCGGCCCGCGCCCGTCAATTGACAGATCTTCTTCATTCACAATGACATTTCCTGTCGCACCATTTAACTGGCCGCTTGGGATATCAATGATAGACCAGTATTCTTCTGTTCCAAGGAATTCTGCGCCTTCATGGAACGTTGGGTTAAAGGGTGCTGTCGGGATCGTTTCACCATTCGCATCATAGGCGGAAAGAGTGAAGGAATAATTCTTCTTCCCTTTGTAATTTCCATTTGCATTGTTATAGACAGGTGACGGGTCAAGTGCCAATTCACGGCCTTTTCCGTCTGTATGCAGCTTGTAGCTTCCGGCTTTTATTTCCTCAGAAGTCGGCCAAATGTTTTTATTTTGGGTTGTCCAATGATCCACGTTACCAACATCATAGGACTGATATTCTTTGCCGTTATAGATATTAATTTTATAGCCTTTCGCATTTTGAACCTTTTCCCATATCAAATTCACATAACCGGTTTGGCTTGATTTTGTGTTTGTATACACATAACCCGATAAGTTCTTTGGTTTAGCGATATCAGGAAGTGTCGGGTTGGCAGCCGGTGATGCAATGGCTTCGCCGTCTTTGTTATAGGCGATCAATTTAAACGAGTAATTTTTTTTGACTCCGTCTCCTCCGGCGTTTTTATAGGTTGGTCCAGGATTGATCGGCAGCTCTGCTCCATTTCCGTCCTTTAGGTGGAGAGCATATTTTCCCGCTTTAATTTCTGCACTTGTCGGCCAGATCTTTTTTCCCTTGGTGGTCCAAGACGTCTGATTTCCGAGATCAAGTGTCTCAAAGCCTTTCCCATTGAACACCTGAACTTTATAGCCGGTTGCACCTGATACAGCTTTCCAAGAAAGATCGAAGTATCCTGTGGCATTCCCATTATTAAAGCCCTTTGTTGACGGTGCTTGTGCTTTTCCTACATTAGGGATAACAGGCTTTGCCGGTGCGGACATCGCTCCTTCTCCCTGATCAAAGATCGCGCTGACCCCGATCCAATAGTTTTTGCTTGTGGCATAGCTTCCGCCGGAGTTCTTATACACTGGAGATGGATCTAGCGCTAATTCAGTTCCGCCTTTTCCATCAAGGTGAAGCTTGTACTTACCGGATGAAATTTCTGCACTTGTCGGCCAAATGTTTTTCCCTTTTGTGCTCCAGGATGTCGTGTTGCCGACTGAGATCGCTTGATATTCTTTCCCATTATAAATCCATACCTTATAGCCTTTTGCACCCTCGGCCTTTTTCCAGCTGATATTGAAAAAACCAGTGCCGTTCCCGTTATTGTATGCTTTAACAGCAGGTGTGCTCGCCTTCGGGATGGTGTATGTCACTTCAATATAAGGCTTATTGTTTGTGTTCGCTGAGGAAATCAGTTTTTTCCAGTATTCCTTACCATTTCCGTTTGCATGAAGCTTAAATCCATAGTTGGACCCGCCGGAGTTCCATGACTTGACAGCGGCGGTCACATCGTAACTCGCCCACTGTCCTTTATGGACGTCGGCTTTTCCGATATTTTTAGATGCGGGTTTCGTGTTCCAAGTTACTTTTGCATTATCATAATCGCTATTGACTGTATCCAGCCAAAGACCGGTTGCCTTTGTTCCATAATAGGAATGGGCGACGTATGTTTTTAATGTAGCTTTGCTGACTGTCATATTTTGAATTGGTTTTAAATTATTAAATTTCATGAACGCATAGTTTGTGCCTGTTGTTTTGTCGTAATAACCCGTTTTCAGTACATAGGCCTTCAGATTAGCATCCCATTTCTGTGAAGATGCCGAATAGTTGGTCGTCGGGTAGGCACTCATGACAAACGTATCTGATGAAACAGATAGAGAAGTTGATGGATCAATTGAGACCGGATATACCCGTTCAGGATCTTTAAGCCAATTCTCGTCCGCTGTCAGATGAAGCAAGTATCCTTCATCATTTTTCTCCAGTTTGTAACTGACGTTATCTGAACGGCTAACCTCACCGGATCGTTCATCAAGTTTCGAATCTGTCATAAAGGGTTTAGGTACATAGAAAATGATTTTCCCCTTTTCATCAGTAAACTCAATGGAGCCGTCTTCTTGTTCTTTTGCTTTTAAATCGGTTTTCAATTGAAAAGTAAACGTGTTATATCCTTCATATTTATGAAGCACAAGATCTTCTTTAATATTTTCATTGAATGTGAATGTTTGTAAGTCAATGTTCGGATAAACATTCGGGTACGTAAGCTCATTGCTTTCTGTTTTCACATTTGCTGAGGTATCTGTCGGAGAAACTGAAGGTTGTTTTTGGCCTTTGGCTTCTTTCAATGAGTATGTAACCTTATGATCATCATATTCAAAAGTGGCATACAGCCCATTTTTCATTTGTTTTAGAAAATTCGAATCCAGAACAGTATTTTCCGTCTCTACTTTTTTATTGGAATCGGCTTTCAATTCAGGCGAAACGTCTTCCCAGTCGGCATCCGGAGTGTCTTTAGTATGAATAGAATCTAAATAGACTTCCTGTTTGTAGACGCCGTCCCCTTCATAAAAAAGTTTTGTATTTTCAGTTCTTTCGGATGGAATCTCGCCATCTTTGTTGATCTCATTCTTATCAAATGGCAGCGGTTCTTCCGTTTGTTCTGGTAGAGTTGATTCTTCCGGATCTGCTGTTGGCACAGTATTTGTATTTTCTGCCGCAAAAACATTCACCGGCATCATCGAAATGAGCAACGATGCTGTCAGGACGCTTGCTATCCAGCTTTTCCACTTACTTTTTCCTGCTTTCATGTCTTCTCCCCTTCTCTTTGTAATATCAACTTCATAATAGTAATATTATTGAAATATTTATTCAATATTCTTCTATTTATTTAAGGTTAATTTAAAGAAAGGGGGTTATTAGACCTATATTCATTAATATCATTCTTTATTGAAACCTGCAGTTCTCACAAAAAAACCGACACCCCAGAAGGTGTCGGCTTGCTTATTTTATGGATAAACCAATGCTGAGTTCTGTGCGCCTGCATAAGATTGCGCGTAGTTTTTCGCGTTTTGGGCTGTCATGGCTGAGTAGCTGTAGTTTGTCCTCGGGTTCCAGCCGGTCAGCGGGGATTTTGGGGCTGTGAGGGCCGGGAATGAGCCGACGTCTTTGAATTGCGCCGTGCCGTAGTCATCAATCATTCCGCCTTTTTCGTTCCCATTTCCGAAGTAGTTGGCTTCCGAATATACGGTTGCGTTTGTGTGAATGGTGAAGCCTAGGTTGAAGTTGGTCATATAGTTATTTTTGGCATGAAAGTAGCCGTATCTCATGAGTCCCGGCGCGCGTACATAGACGTTATTAAAATAGTTGTTAGCGATCGTCATGTGGGGGTATCCGATATAATTTTTTCCTTGGCTGTCATCGTTTGGATAGCCGAGGATAAGCCCGTACCGATGGTCCGTGAATTTAGAGTTGGACAGCGTGACAAAATCAGCTTTTGCCCCTACATAAAGCAGTTTCCCTAAATCATCGTGGCTGTTGGGATTGTAGCTGTGCCCTTCAAAGGTTACATGGTCAATCCAGTAATTTTGCCCATGCGCTATGTACATAGGGATGTCGTTATTTCCGGTAATTGAAGCACTATGTCCGATAATGAGATTTTTGAAAATGACATTATTCGAGCTAGAGCCTGTTGTTATATAAATATTGGTCAATCTATGGCTGACGTATGAGCCGACAATGGTTTTATTTGCGCCGACCGTCACAGTGGCTTTTCCGGATGAGGAGATATCGCCAGTAATGACGACTGTCTTGCGGTCAGTGCCTGAGACATGGGTTCTTAAGTCGTTGAGGTTATTGACGTAGACGACAGAACCGCCCTGGCCTCCTGATACTGCGGATTTCGACTTGCCATTATGGTCTTTTGCGTTTCCGGCAAACCCTGTGAGTCCCTGTATCACATCGGGGTAATTCGCTGCCGCTTTTGCCGGCTGCGGAGCGGAACTTGTGAAGGCCAAACAAAGTGCAAGTCCCACAGATATAAAGAAAGTAAGATAATGTATTTTTTTGTCATCATAAATAACTCCTTCCATCATTATGAAAATGATATAATAAGAAAAATTATACATTTACATCATTTCAATCACATGATCTAATGGTATCATTTTACATTATGATAATAGAAGGTAAGAGCTGCTCTTTTGCATGTGAAGCAGCACAAAAAAGCCAGCAGATTGTCATCACATGCTGGCTGCAACCTTTTTTATATTGAGCTCTCTGCCTTCTTAGCTTCTGCTTTTGCCGGCCGCTGCTTTTTGACAAGGGTCAGCGCCATTCCGGCAAAAATCAAGACAATGCCAAGTGTTTGGAAAAGATCAGGGCGAAAACCGGTGAACGCGGTGTCCAAAATAATCGCGACAGCCGGATCAAGAAAGACGATAACCGAAATAAATTTGGTGGACAGAAACCGCAGGCTGTCAAAAAACAGCAAGTAGACGATCCCGGTATGAATAATCCCCGTCGATACCACCATGGTCCAATTACCTTGTGATAGATGAGAAAATAGTCCAAAGTGTATAAATGGAATTAACAGCACAACGCCCAATCCCGTTTGCAAAAAGGTCGTGGCATAGGGACTGAGATTGTTAATGCCCTTCCCAAGTAATGTCGTAAAAGCGTAAAATAACGCGGCAAGCACCGCCCAAATAATTCCGGACCCCATCAGCTGGCTGAATGACATATCCTTATTGATGCCTGAAATTAATGCGGTTCCGAAAAAACAGATGATAATCGAGCTGACAGAAATCACATTTAATTTTTCCCGGTAGATGACGCTTCCGAGCAGCAGGACGAGCACCGGCGCCAGATGATAAACGGAAATGGCAATGGTTACGGACGTTTCTTCAAATGATTTAAATAAAAATACCCAGTTAAACACGAGGAAGAAGCCGCAGGCCAGCGTTTGAATCACTTCTCTCCTGCTCCACTTTTCGGTTTTAAACTGCCCCGTAACAAGCCAGCATACGCCTAAAAACAGGGTTGCGCACAGGCATCGGACAAAGACCAATTCAAAAGATGGCAGATTGGTATGTTCAGAAAAAAAGCCGATAGAACCGAAAATCACCATGGAGATGACCATTTTCAGCACGGCTGTTGATTTTTGTTTTGGTGTGATTGAGAGATCTTGCTGCATCAAACGTATTCTACCTCCAGTTATGTATTGGAAAAGCACCCCAACTGCAAGGTGCTTTTCCTTTTATTATAGTTTCTTGCCCGCCGTCCAACCGCCGTCAATAACAAAGTTAGAGCCTGAAATAAAGTGCGCCTCATCAGAAGCTAAATACTTCATACAGGAAACGATATCACTCGGCTGCCCCCACGTATGGAGGGCATGGTTATCTTTGATTAGCTGAACCATTTCATCGTCTTGAAAATACTCTTCCGTCAGCTCTGTTTGGATGACCCCCGGTGAAATGCTGTTCACCCTGATTCCCTTTGATCCGAATTCCATAGCGAGCTGCTTCGTCAGTCCGATGACCGCATGCTTGGAAGACACATAGGCAGCCCGCGCAGGCTCTGCCATCAGCCCGGACACAGAGGCGATATTGATAATACAGCCTTGTTTTCCACACTTAGACCACAGCCTTGCCGCATCCCGGGAAAGAATAAAGGCTGCCGTCAGATTAATGTCTATGACTTTTTTGAATGATTCTGCTGATAACTCAAGAACAGGGGTAATTTCCCTTATCCCTGCCGCATTGATTAAGATGTCCGGAATCAGTTGGCTTTGTTCAAGCTTTGGTATCAAAGATTCCGCTTGCTGGACATCAGACAAGTCAGCTTCTTCCATGTGAAAGCCGCTGTTTACAATAAATTCTGACATTTTATTCGTATGAATATCTGCTCCAACAACCTGAAATCCGTCGGCTAGAAATTGCTTCACCGCCGCAAAGCCGATTCCGCTGTTTGCCCCAGTAATCATTATATTCTTTTTTTTCGCCATTTTACATTCTGCCCTTTTCCATTTTGTTAATTTGCAATAATCTGAATACTATAATTATAGTTTGACAATCTATTACAAATATTTTAAAGTAGATTAAACCCTCTATTTTCCACATTTTCTATCATACAGGATTTTGCAGAAAAAATCATCTACTTTTTAAGGAGAGATCAGTATGGTTCAGGTTTCAGACGTGAAAAAACAGGTAAAACCCGACATTTTTAACTATGCTTCTTTTTTATCGGAAAACGGTTATTCGTATATTCCAGCAGATTTCTACCAGCAGAAAACGGAAAACACCGCAGTCCGCGAATTACAGACTACATATGATGCTTTGAAAGCAGATCCTAAAGGAGGAGGCCGTTATAGAGCGCACTCCCGGTATATTCTGGCCCCTAACTCCGACACCCTTGAATTAGACCCCGATAATGGATATTTTCAATCAAAAGAATATAATTATGATGACGGAGGAACCGTCAGACAATTCGAGAAAATATCAGATGAGTTTCTGTTGCATCCAGTGACGCAGTATATGATTAATACAAATGTAGAAATTGCCCGCCAAACCGATTTAGTAGATTGGGAGAAAGAAGTGATTGTCGGGCTCCATCAAATCAGATATCATGTGACACCTGACGCGCCGTCATACAGTTCTCCCATTTGGCTGCACCGCGATGATGAACCGCTTGTATTCGTCCATTTGTTTAAACTGAGCGAGGATGCCATCGGCGGGGATAACTTGATTGCTCCGTCTGTCAAGCAAATTGATAAAGTGCTGCGGCTGACGAACCCTCTTGAAACGATCGCTCTCGGGCAAAAAGTCTTTCATGCGGTAACACCAGTCGGCACTGCCAATGAAGATGGCGCACATCGCGATATATTATTGGTTACATTTTCTAATAGATAAAAAAAGCGCCCGAGAGGTGCTCAGCTTAAAGAGAAAGTGGGGGTTTTGAAGTTGTATGTCAAAGAAACCCTCATTTTCTTATTTATTATTGTCTCAAGACACAATATATGCGGGTTAAATGGTGAAATTAATCCAGTATATTGTGTGGTTGAAATTCAAAAAAGGCTGTCGAGAGTTTCTCGACAGCCTGAGCGCCCTTTATGGCCTTTACATGTTTTCTTTCGTGATTGAAATTCTTCTTCTAAATCCTTTTCTTCAGCAGCTACATCCGCCTTCCCCTGCCTCCTCACAAGCGTTAAAGCCATACCCGCAAAGATCATTACAATGCCGAGTGTCTGTTAAAGATCCGGGCGGAACCCTGTAAACACGGTGTCGAGTACGATCACGACAGCGGGGTCGAGGAAGACAATGATTGCATTTATAACTAGAATTCAAAGGGTAAGAACCTGTTACTGCCGATTGTGCATAACTTCTAAGCTCTTTCCCTTAAACTATATTATAGCGAATGAAGTCATTTATTTGATTTTAAAGTATGGAACTACAATAAATAAAGATGCCAGTAAGACCAAAGCAATAATTATGGCTATATATATGCTTTTTATTAAAACGCCAAAAACCATAAGTAACAAAGGCATAAATATAGTGAATACTCCAATTATAAATAGTATAATTCCCATCCTTTTTGATAACTTTTCCTTATCACCTAAAAAAGTGAAGTCATTGTAATTTATTAATAGGGCTAATAATTTTTTCACACCAATTAAATAGGCGAATAATAAACATATAATCCCGCCAATAATATAGTTTATCAATCTCTTTCACCCTTTATAATAGTTTCTAAAAATTGTTTTGAATCAAATCCTAACTCTGCATCGACTTGTTTTTTTATTTCTGTTTGATTGTCTAAAAAGAAAACTGTTTATTTTTCTTTACACTTTTTACTAAGTTTATTATTGTTTGTTTTTGTTGTTCAAATAATTCAGGATCTTTTATTAATTATTTTATATAATTGTTCTTCTTAAAGATTTCCAACTCATGCTCATTTTCCATAATTAACTTCATAATTGGATGATTATCATCTACCTCTTCAATATCACCAAGAGTGCTTGCCGAATTTAACCAATCTAAAGTTTTCAGGAAACTTTGTTCATCAATATTTGGAGATCGAACTATTATTTCATATCGAATCTCCTGTATATTTGCTAATGCCTATTATACATATATTTACATAAGAGAAAAATAGTTTTGAAATAAAAAAAGAGAGCTTCTTAGCTCCCTCTAATTAGGATTTAATTTCTCATATAAACTTCTACAGTTTTTCCCTGTTTAATTATTATAAAACGTCCACTCTTCTGTATTTTAATCGGTAACTCCTTCTATACAAACTTTTCCGATGGTTATAAGATATCTTAATTTAAAGATTGCAAGCGGGTTTTTCTCAATTTTAACAATTAAACCCAATCACTTTTTTCTAACGAACAATTAAAACCGGACAAGGTGATAATTGAGACACTTTATGGCTGACGCTTCCAAGCATCATTTCTTTCAGTCCGCTGATGCCCCGGCTTCCGACGATGATCAGGCTGACGCCTTTCTCTTTTGCGTTATTTAAAATCTCGTGTGCCGGCTCTCCCTGTGCGTAGATGATTTCGGCTTGAACGCCGCTCTCGGCTGATTTCGCTTTTGCGTTCTCAAGGATGTGTAAGCCTTCTTTTTTGACTTCTTGCCTGATTTCATCAATAAAATGTTCTGGTACATAGACAATCCCGGTCAGAGAAGAAGTCGCTACGACGGCTTCTCTCCCCACATGAAGGATGCTTAGTTCTGCCTGCTGTTCTTTTGCCAGATGCACTGCGGCATCAAGGGCTTTTGCACTCATTTCTGACCCGTCAATTGCAACTAACATTTTGTTAAACATACGCTTCCCGCCTTTCGGACAGTGGGTGGTTCATCTTTCTCCTTTATTGTCCGCCTGCTGTCTGTTATTGTCAATTGCCGTGTATGTTTTTTCATAAAGTTGTCAGAGACTCTCTCCGTTCGTTGCGATCACCTGCTGATACCAGCTGAAGCTCTTCTTTTTGATTCGCTTACATGTGCCATTTCCGTCATTGTCACGATCGACATAGATATAGCCGTACCGTTTTTTCATCTCAGCGGTTGAGGCACTGATCAGATCAATTGGGCCCCATGACGTATAACCGATTAATTCCACGCCGTCTGCGATGGCTTCTTTCGCTTCCATTAAATGATCGCGCAAATAGTTGATTCGGTAGTCATCCTGAATCGTGCCGTCTTCTTCGATCTGATCAACAGCGCCCAGTCCGTTTTCAACGATGAAAAGCGGTTTTTGGTAACGGTCATATAACGTATTCAGCGTAATTCTGAGTCCTTTCGGGTCAATCTGCCAGCCCCATTCTGATGATTTGAGATATGGATTTTTCACGCCGCCCAGCAGATTGCCCCCTGATTTCGCAAGATCCTCAGGGTCGGTGCTTGCTGTCATGGACATGTAATAGCTGAAGCCGATATAATCAACCGTATGTTCCTTCAGAAGCTTCTCATCCCCGGGATGCATCTCTATTGAAATATCATTCTCTTTAAAGAAGCGTTTCATATAGCCTGGGTAAGCACCTCTTGCTTGTACGTCTGAGAAGAAAAGTGTGCTTCTTTCCTTTTCAAGCGCAGCCAGCACATCCTCCGGCTTTGGCGTCATCGGATAGGTTGTTGTGGCGGCAATCATACAGCCGATTTGTGAATCAGATATAATTTCATGTCCCGCCTTAACCGCCAGCGCGCTTGCCACGAATTGGTGGTGAGCCGCTTGGTACATTGCGTTTTTCTTATTTTCTCCTTCTTGAAACACAAGACCGCCGCCTGTGAACGGAGCATGAAGCACAACGTTGATTTCATTAAACGTCATCCAATACTTCACTTTGTCTTTATAACGATTCAAAACCGTTCGGGCATAGCGCTCATAAAACTCAACCACTTTACGGTTTTTCCAGCCGCCGTAGTTTTTCACAAGGCCAAGCGGCATTTCATAGTGAGAAATGGTGATGACAGGTTCGATATTGTGTTTTTTCAGTTCATCAAAGACATTGTCGTAAAATTGCAGTCCTTCTTCATTTGGTTCTTCTTCATCACCGTTTGGAAAAATTCTTGTCCAGGCAATGGAAGTGCGGAAAGCTTTAAAACCCATCTCAGCGAATAAAGCGATATCCTCTTTATAGCGATGGTAAAAATCAATGCCGGCATGATAAAGGTTTAACGCATCCTTAGATTCATCAAACGGGGACATGATGCCGTTTGGTGAGACGTCCGCCGTGGAAAGTCCCTTGCCGCCTTGGTTATAGGCTCCCTCAACTTGGTTGGCGGCAACTGCGCCGCCCCATAAAAATCCTTCTGGAAATCTTTTTTCATGTGCACTCATGTTTTTTCACCTCATATTTAGGATAACGCCAGTAGCGCTTCATTTGTTTTGACTGTGCCGCTTTCTTTCACTGCTGTGACTGCATATTGATCTGTGTTGGTGATAATAACCGGGGTGATGACATCGTACCCGGCCGCTTGTTATACCGATCGCGTGTTTTGTTTTAAATACAGTCGTGATAATGCCGGACACCGGAGCTGCGGCTAGCCCTTCTTCCGGCACAATCGCAAACCCTTTTCCCATAATTTCTGCAGAAAACATACTATCATTGAATTCGCTTAACGCTTTGACTTCTCCTTTAACCGGACTGTGAATCATCTCACCGTCTACTTTCATCTCCGGTGCCGTTTCATTGCTTCCATCCGCCTGTACATCCTCAAAGCCGATAAGATGCGCCGCAGCCGTACCCGCTGCGAAAAGAAATCACAAGTCCTATCACCGCATACAAAAACGTTGGTCCGATGAATTCCGGAATGCTTGGAAGACCGGCATTTCCGCCGACAATATAAGAAGCAACGCCCGTCACACCGTAAAATGCTCCGCCTATTAAAGCAGCCGCAAACGGTCTTTTCAGTCTCATATTCACCCCGTACATCGCAGGCTCCGTGATGCCCATTAAAGTAGTAATGCTTGTCGGGCAGCCGCCACATACGGATTGCTTCCAAATTTTCTCGCCACGCTCACCGCAAGCAGCATCGGCAAGAAGTAGAATGCGCCGTCCCCTATAGCTGTGAGAATGGTGTGTGCCTGGCTTGTCTCCGCCATCCATCCAAATGTCACCGCTAACGCGAGAAGCCCTTTAATCATCCCCGCTCTGGCAACTGCCGGCAAAATCAGTGTAAAGACTCCGGAAACGACATCAAAAAGGGCACTCAGCACATTCTTTTTCTGTCCTGATGCTCCTTCGGCACGTTATTTCCGATAATGATTTGGAATTGTTCGCCGCTGATGTTCGTCCATCTGCTCCAAACGGCTCCAGTCCGCTTTGTCATTGTCATGAAGGTTGAAACGCAGCCTTGTCATACAATGGATCACACTCTGGATGTTCTCCTCACAGCCGACAAGTTGTAATATTCTTTTGATACTTTATGATAGTCCATGTGTATACCTCCTATTTTTGGGGGGATGAGCTGGATGGAAGGCGGCCGCCTTTCTCCAGCTTTTTTGATATGAGTCAGAACATAAAATGCCGCATCACCTCCAACATTGAAATAAAAAAACCTAAATACGCAGTTTACGAGAGTCGCCCCTCACACGACATAATTTAGGTTTTGCCTGTTTACACAGTAGCAATCCTAGAGAATTGCTGTATTGGTTGTAGCGGTTTTGACGATGTCGGCGCTTTCATAGTAAAAAAGATGACGTTTCTCACATCATCTGTTCCTGTCAAATCATCTTCAAGCTTTCTTTATGGGCGTCATATATACTTGATACCACAGTGGCTAACGTCTCAATTCCTTTTCTCATTTCTTCGTCTGAAACAGTCAGGCTGATTCTGATACAGCGCTGTTCATGGTCTGTTCGCTTGCTTGTATTATGGAAAAAAGAAGAGCCCGGAACAACAATGACATAATGCGCTTTCAATGTTTCATATAACTCCATGTCACCGACCGGCAAGTCTTCAAACCAGATCCATGCGTATAGCGATCCTTCTCCTTTGTGTAAAAACCACTTTTTATCATGAGGCATGGCGTTCATCAGCGCTTCTTCGAGCACCGCAAATTTTTTCTTATAATAGGGCCTGATAGATGTCTTGGATACTGACATAAGGCTTCCGTCATTAATGGCGGCGGCCACCATGCATTGGCCCAACCTAGATGAATGAATGGAGGCATTCGATTGAAAAGCTTCCATGACTTGAATAAAAGCGGCAGATCCAATCGCAATCCCAACCCTTTCCCCGGCGAGGCCTGTCTTGGAAATACTCAGGCAGTGAATAATAGATTCATGAAACACCGGCTCCATCTCAACAAAATTGATAGCCGGAAATGGCGGCGCATAGGCAGAATCAATAAGACACGGAATGTTCAGCTCTCCGCAGACCTTTGATATTGCCTCAACATCCCCCTCTGAAAGAATATTTCCGCATGGATTGTTTGGCCGTGACAGAACCACAGCCCCGATATCCGGGTCGTTGTACATTTTTTCCAAAAACGCCTCTTTGTCTAATTCATAGCGAAATGTGTGGTCATCCAGCTTAGACACGATTGGCGAAATGCCCTCTATCATCGTCTCGTCCAGCGCCACACCGCTATAACCGGAGTAATCAGGAAGCATCGGAATCAATGCCTTTTTCAGTTTAGAGTCTGCTCCAACTCCGCAAAAAGCATTAATGGCAAGAAAAAACAAATTCTGGCTGCCGGCAGTGATCAGCACGTTTGACCGTTCAAGTGTGAGGCCGTATTCGTTATTAAAGAATCGAACGACACTCTCAATCAGTTCATCTGTTCCGTAGCTTGACCCATACTGGCTGATAATCGAAGGAAATGCTTCATCCAGAAGCAGTTCTTTCAGCTTAGACTCCCACACTGCCGTCACTTCCGGCAGAATGCTTGGGTTCCCCACACTCAGATTCGTATATTGGTCAGAGCCGGAGGCGAGCACCTCCTGTATGTCTCCCATAATGGCCCTGACTCCGACTTTCCGGCTCATTTTTTGTCCGATTTGACTTAGCTTTAGATTCAATTCCATTCCAGCTTTCTTTATTAATCTTGGTTAAATACTAAGTAAGGCGTCTCAATGGCGGCATTGCGGCTGTAAATGACATATTGTTCAGGAATGCTGAAGCGGTCGCCCTCAGCACCCGGCGGCAGGAAGTGTCTCACAAATTGCTCGGCCTGCTTTTTATAGACCAAATCATCCTCAATTTCTTCCAGCTCTTCTATTTCGGCAACCAGTGTTTTCAGATCATTGATACATAGCTCAAGATTGAGAGACAGAGGCTTGGTTTGCCCTTTTTGGATCGACTGGCTGTTATCCATCAGCCAGCTGAATAAGAAAAACCCTGTGCCAGAATCAAAGTTTTGCGCGGCATTATGCTGGCTCGGATAACGCAGAAGCCGTTCAAATAAGACAAATTCGATAATTTCTTCCCAATACGGAAATTTGCGCTCAAATAAAGTGATGATCGTCTGGCAATCTACTTTAATTTCTTCTAAGATACCGGCAAAAAAGTTCATTTTCGCTTGGATATGTTTGTTAAAAGGCTTATTTCCGCAGTGGTGATAATAGTCGTGCAGATAGCCCCACAGCACCCTCGCTTCATATGTATCTTCAGGATTAATATCAGATGACTTGAATGTCATATTTTCAAATATATTACGCGCTCTGATCAGCGTATCATCATTGTAAATTTGATAAAATTTATTAAAGTAGAAAATCGCAAACGTTTGAGAAGTAATTTTCTCGCGTGTTTTGACGTTCTCCGGGAAAAACACGATACATTTTTCTTCGGTGAATCCCTTTGACCCTGCTAAGAGCTTTAATGATTGGCAGCCATTTTGCGGATGCGGCAGCTCTTCTTCAATCGGAATCATCATATCCGGCTCCTCTCGGCTCGCTAAAAAGGCTTCAAAAAAACTGCCTTTCTTATGCGGTCCGTTTGGCGTCACAATCGGCGCCAGAAAAAAGGTCGTCTCATGATTATTCGGCGGACGGTATGCTGTCAGTGTACGGTCAAAATACGGCGTTTCGTTCAGACCGCGGCTGAACCAGTCAGATACATCCTGTTCAAACGCTTCCCCGACCTCTTCCAGCTTCAGTGATTGCCAGATCGTTTTCGCGTCTTTTACCAGTTCAACAAGAAGCTGCTTTGCCCGGTCCTCATTTTTTTCAATCTGTCCTTTGAAATGCTGGTACTGCTGAATTTGGTGTACAAGAGGAACAATTTTTGTTTTTACCGTTTCAATTAGATCATTCGTGACTGTCAGCATAGTCATCCTCCATATCAGGTTTATTCTTTAACCCGTGAATCGTAAAGCACATCGGCACTTCGCCAAAGTCTTTTACAACATGTAAGTGGTTCTCCGCAGCGGCTTTGAGTGTGGTAATGCAGGCATCTGTATGGCCCGACGAACAATCCAGCGCGGCTTGTGAATTGCTGTTGACTAATTGGACATTATCGCTGAAAAGCTTTGCCAAATGAGCCGGCGCAGGATGGGAAGCAATTGTTCCGATATCCTTATGGCCGATGTCCTGTTTGGCGGCAAGAACCATGCTATAGGTAGGCATCACAAAGCTATCGATAATTTCCATATCAAGCAGATTTTCAAAAACGACATTGTGTAAAAGCGGATAGACAGCACACCCCAAAAGTACTGAATGTTCCGTCTCCTTCACATGCACCAGCGCTTCCTCAAGAGTGCCGTACAGCCGTACCTCACCCTCCAGACCCTGATTTTCAAGCCAAAGATAACCGGCTTTTTCACAATTAGTGCCTTCGGGACCTAACGTATGGACAATTGTCTTTTGTAGCGTAACTGATTTCTTTTCTTCCGCGGTTACAATCATTTTGGCCTCCTATTGATAAAGAATCGTTAGTTCTTTATCCAACATTTGATAATACCGGTCACAGTCCTCATATGAATCATGGCTCGTCAATATAAATCCCGGATAACCGGAAAAATGCGGATACGGCAAAATGTCTGCGCCTGCTTCAATGAACTGGAATACTCGTTTCACCTCAGACTGGCGCTTAATGTCTTCCAGACCGGAAACCTCCACAAACGTACCTGATCCCTGCACAGGAATAATGTAGTTGCCGACTGTTTTTGATGCCGTAATCGGACCGCCCAACACATCCTCAAACAACAGCCCAAACGCATTTCGAATGATCAGTTCCATAAAATTAATGCCTGTGCTCTCTTTCACAATAAAGTGGGAAATGCCCGAACCGCCTATGCGGGGGGCTACTTCAATCACAAAAGGCTTCCCGCTTTGATCGAGACGAAGTTCTGTATGAGCCGCGCCATTGTCTATGCCAAGAGCGGATATCGCCTTCCGCACCTCTTCTGTGATCGCAAGACGGCTTTCCTCTTCTAAACGGGCGGGCGCAATATAGACGCCCTCTTCAAAGAACGGCCCCTTACAATCTCCTTTATAACCGATGGAAAGCACATGAACCTTCCCCTGAATGGACATTGTTTCAATCACAAATTCAGGCCCGTCAATAAATTGCTCGACAATGATGCCGCTATTGCCTTGAATAAATTTTCCTAAGTCTCCTTGATTAATCGCTTCTACCTTGCTGATCGCTTCCTTCAATTGATCCTGATCATTTACTCTGACAACCCCTTGGCTTGAAAAGCCGTTAATCGGTTTGACAACGAGAGGGTATCTCAGCCCGCCTGCATCAATATCAGCCGCTGAACTTATTTCATAAAAGAAAGGGGTGTTCAGCTGATGCCGTTTCAATACTTGACGTGTCGCATATTTATTACGGCAAATGGCGATGACCTGTGAAGGCAAATGGCGAAGCCCGAGCTCCTCGGCCGCCTTTGCCGTGAAGTTTAAGGCCGGTTCAAAAAGCGTTAAGATTCCGTCAAAATGGTCGTCTTCATTTGCTTTTTTGACGATTTCCATGGAAGACGCTTCGTCTTGAAAAATAGGAAGAGGAATACACCGCTCAACTGCCGGGAGATGTCCCGGATGCTCCTCAGCCGCAGGATAAAAAAAAGTGATCCTTACACCTAAGCTTTCGGCTTCTTCAAAGATAAAAGGCAATTGTTTATTTTGACACATGATTGCTAAGTGTTTTTGTAACGTTGTCATCCTTCTTAATCCTTTCTCTTCTCAGGTTGATACACATCACACCAGTTATGACAAAAAACGTTCCGATATAGATATTCAGATTTAAGGCTTCTTGTAAAAAGATAAAACCGATATATAAAGCAATGACCGGCGAAATAAATAAGTGCGACGTTGCTTTTGAGATATGCCAATGCTTCAAGAGGTAGATATTGATCCAAAAACCTAAAACGGAGCCCACAATAGCCAAATACAGAACAGCATACAAACTGACGCTTGAAAACGTCCGAGTGCCATCTTCTATCAATAAACTGCTGATTAATAAAATAAGCCCCCCGCTTAACATCGATATTGAATTAAAACTCAGAACAGGGAGCGACCGAATTCTTTTTTGAACTTGAATGGTAATAAACGCAGAACCGACCATCGCACACAAAATCACAGCCATCGCTACAATTTCAATGACATTTACTTGAATAAACAGCTGATTTCCAAACACAATCGTCATCCCGATAACGGCCAGCACTATGCCCCACTTCTGCAAGGCTGTCGCGGGCGTTCCCTTCACAATTCGATTGATCACCAGGGCAAAAACAGAAATACTTGCAGCTAAAATAGATACTAAGCCGCTTGGCAAATACTGAGAAGCCCAGTAAACTGAACCAAAAGGGATGGAAAAATACATAATGCCGTTTAACACCGCTAAAACAACCAATTCTTTCGTCACGACAAATTGCTTGCGAATCAAAAGAAAAGCGGCAATCAAGACACTCGCGATCAAAAACCGCATCCCCGCCGACCAAAACGGCAAACTGTCCTGCAACCCCGCCTTCTGCACAGCCCACGTCGTTCCTCCTATTAAACACGCAAGACAAAAAAGCAAATATACACGATACTTTAAGAGATTAGACATAAGACCCCTTCACCTTTTCACCCTGATTGTGTAGTCAATGACACTCAAAAGTAAGTTAATATTTATCAGAAAATAATCAATTTTCCACCTATTATTAATAAGCAATACTATAACTTTTTTACAACATTCAGTCAATATAAATTTTACATAGATGTAAGAAAAAGAAAAAAAGAACGGATTGGGTGCCGTTCTTTTATTAAACCTTACATTAAAATTATTTTAAATACTCTACTTCTATTCGGTCTATTTTTTACCGATTAAACACGCGTAATCTTCGAAATAATCATCTTCATCCATTATCTCAATCACAGAATCTATAGATTTATCCTTTAAAATACCGCTGATGTACTAACTATAAGTAATGTCAATGCGTTCTAACTCCCCTATCACTTAGCGCCAAATCGGCTTTTCATCAAATGTAACGCCATCATTTCTCCAAGCATGCGGCTATACCTCTTGTTTCTATCATACTATTTTCATATTATATGATGGGTCGTATTAGATAAACAGATAAAAGGGGTCGTTTACAAAAAGAAAAAATGATGTAAAAAGTAATGAAAAACTCAACGAGTTTACAAGATGAAAGAATTCTTGGCACGGATATTATTGAAGAGAACCCGTACTCATAAACATTTCTTGCGAATATTCTATTTTATTCCAAATAATTCATATCTATAGAAAAATACAATTTCCTGCATAGTATAGAGTACTTTTATATTTTATGATCCATCCAAAAAATCCTTTTTCTTAAGAAAGGATTTTTTTGGATTGCATAAGTTAAATTTGTTTATCTAGCTCTTCACTCCCCAAACCGCTTCCCCGTTACCACTCAACACACTAAACGTCATCACATTCTTCTCTCTCACAGAATCCCACTGCCGCACAAACACTCCATCATATTTCACGCCGTCTAACGTGATTTCCGCTTCATTCTTCCCAGTCTTCTCCCAAGTCCCGGTCATTTCCCCGGAAATGGTGTGGTTTTTGTTGAGCTGGATGTTGATGGTTTTTTTGATGTCTGCTGAGATATCTTTTCCATGCTGAATGATTTGGTATTTTCCTGTGACATCCTTTTGCTTTACTTTCTCCAGCTTTTCTCCCGCATACCGATACGGTGCTGCAATCGGCCAGCCGTCTTTGTTCATGAACAGTTGGTGGACTCTGACTTCGTGTTCTTCGCCTCTGTCCGGAAAGCGGGTGTGGAAGATTAAATAGGAACGGCCTGTTTTTTCGTCATAATAGGCTGAGTTGTGGCCTGGCGAGACGTATCCTGTTCCTTTTTCGTTTTGTGTGGCGAATGAGTAGCTGCCCATGAGTTTAACGCCGTACGGTTCGATGGATTTGTCGTCGAAGAAGGTGCCATCTTTTCCTTTAACGTCAATCATGTTATGGCCTTCTGCATCGTAGTACGGACCGTCTGGTTTTTTGGAGCGGACGACGCGCATGTTGTAGCCGCCTGTTGCGTCAAGTCCTCCGAATGATAGATACATGTAGTAGTATTTTGTGTCTGGATTGTATAGAATGTACGGGCCTTCGATTCGGCTGTGGTTGCCGCCGAGCAGTTTCTTCCCGTAACCTTGGTTCGGAAGCGGGAAGCCAGTTTTCGGATTCATTTCCAGGATGAAAATGCCGCCTGAGTAAGAACCGTACACCATCCACAGCTTGCCGTCCTTGTCGAAAAAGGTATGGGGGTCTACGACGTTCGGATGTTTTGTCGCGTCATATGGAGTGCCGTCATTGCTTGTGCCTTCCATGCCTGATTTCAGAAAGATGCCTTTGTTTTTGTAGGGGCCTTCGATGTTGTCAGCGACGGCAACACCCATGGCCGATCTTGGTGAATCTCCGCGGCAGGCGTTGTAGTACATGTAGTATTTGCCGTCTGCCAGCTGCGTGACGTCCGCGGCCCACAAGGTGTCGGATTGCGCCCATTCGAAGGTTTCTTTTAATTCTTCATACACATTCGGGATGAGAGGGTTCTTGTTAGTTACACTTGTGGTCAGCTGCTGCCATTGCATGAGGTTCTTTGATTTGGCGGAGGCTAAATGGGAGCCGAATACGTAAAAGGTGCCGTTCGTCTCAATGACGGAAGGATCATGGACGCTGACTTCTTTAAAGACGGGTTTTTCTGCCTTTTGTGCATGGGCATCGTTTGGCAGGGTGAAAGCCATGAGAAGAGCAACAAGAAAACATACACGAAACAATCGGTTGAACATCTGAACAGTTCGCCTCTCTTTTTTATTAGATTTTTAAACGCTTACATTTTATGAAGGAACACCAGCCATTTAGGAAGACCGGCTGTTTTCATATTCAAACGGGTCCCCACTATTCTCTTACATTGTCCATGATCTCCATCACAAGCTGATGGTTTGGCTGCCTGTTTGATGCAGGAATGCATTTTGCATATCCTTTACTTCATAGTTCAACCCTTTTGCGGTTTCTCCTTCTTCATCACCTCTGTTTTTCCATTCGCATACGTAATAAGTGCTTTGTTCGGCCTTGTAAAAGCGTCGACTGTGATAATGCCTTCTCTAACCAAACAAAAAGTTTATGAAAAAGTACGAGTTCTCTAGATGAACACTTTAACAAATATATGAACCCGGAAGAACATCTTTTAACTTATCGTACAACGAACAAAAGACGGTAATCACAATTATGCCTGTGACCCAAGACTTTGTGAATTTTGTCCATGCCTCAATAGTTGTACATAGCAGAGATCATCGAAAGATGCTTCAGCAGCAAATCTGGGGATTATCTAGACGAAGTTGCAGGATCACCAGATTTTTCACATTAAAAACAACAAAAAAAAGAGACTGGAATGTTGAATCTCTAGCCTCTTTTTGTTTCGCCGTTTTACGGGTGGATACTAACTTTCTCTTTTGGTTCAGTTTCTAACATTTGATATTCAAGGATTCGATATAGTAACCGTCGATTTAAACTCTTTTTCCAAAGTAGTAACTTAAAAGTCACTAGAAGCTATTATCTTGCTTATCGGTCAAATATGACTTCCATCTCTTCAGGAGTAGACTTGTCGGTTTGCTCCTCTGCTCCACCGACTAACCACATTCCTACTTTATCAGCTGCACTGATTCCTGCATCATAAGCTGCTTTTGCGGCCGATCCAATAACTTTTGCACCATTCCATAAAGCTTTAAGTTTATATGGCTCAACAGTTCCTTGTTCGTTTGCCACAACGATCTTTTTTTGATAGTCAGTATTATTAGCAGCAGCGTTAGCAGACGAATATGTACCTGCCGATATAAGAATTGTAGCTCCAAGTACGACGCCCATTACTTTTTTGTTCAATTTCACTTTAATCACCCCCTTTCAAGTAATATATTACCATTAAAAAACAAAATAGGGTATTGAGAAATATGAAGAATATTACAAAAAACAATTGGTGATTAAACCTTATTTTAATTAAGTTTTCACCCTATTAGCTTTCAAGTGTAGTTCCTTGTCTAAAAGCTTTTGTATAAATTCATCAATATTATGGTCGATCTTCTGATATTCCTCATAGTCTAAATCTTTTGTAAAAAACACAATCTCCGTCGTATTACCTTCTTTATCTTTAGCAAGTATTGTTTTATTAATTGTATTCAGTGTTCTCCCGTCTTTTCCACCGATGTACATTTCTTTGTTTGTTTTAATAGCTAGTAGTCTTAAAAGTTCCTTTTTAAATTTAAATTTATCCTTGTTAATATGACCCAATAAATCTGAATATACTTTTGCGCTTGATTTAGGAAGGTACCTTGTCATAATTTCTTGTTCTTCTAATGTAGGCTGATAATTTTTGTAATTTGGAAATTTACCTTTCTCATTCAGTTTTCGAATAGAATATACAAGATTAGTATATTCTTCATAATTAAGTTTTGTGATCCTGTCACTTGTTTCTTTAAAAGAGGAATCCTTATACTTCCACTTCATGTAGTAGTGGGTCAGTTCACTTAAGCCAATAGGATACAGTTTATCATGAGGTTTATAGTTATTGCTTATAGTATTATTAACGTTTTCTAATCCAAGTTTGTCCAGCAGGAAGTCAGTATTCGGGTTTGAACTATGGGTAAAAAGACTTCTTACAATTTCCTCCAACGCAATAGTCTTTGTTTTTTCTCCTTTAATTGTTTTAATTTTATTTAACCACTTCTTTTGATTATCATTTTCTCTTTTAATGAACACATAGTCTTCTAATTTTTTTAAGGGTATCTGTTCCTTAGGATTGATTATCTCTTTGTCCACCTGCCTTAAGAACTCTATAGCAATCATAATCTTATATACGCTTGCTAGCGGCATGCTATTATTCTCTGAGATGCTGATAACTTCTTCTCCATTTTCAACCAGAATAAAACTCGCCTTTTCTGGATTTTCATTGATGAAATTTACTATGTACTGAACATCACTGGCTTTAAAATAGTAGAATGCACATCCCGCTAATATAAGAAGAACAACAAGGATACTGCTGATAGCAATAAGAACACGTTTGACAAATTTGCTCATATTTCCTCCGTAGAAAAAGAAGCGTCAGCTATACGCATTCGCTTCCAGGTTATCTGATTTATTAATGGTCGAACAGCACTTCTAGTTCATCTTTATTCAGGTCATATTCCTTCTTGGTGCTTGCAGTGCTCCACTGATCAGCAGCCCATGCGCTTGTAAATTGTTTTGCAACAAATTTTCCCCCTGCAAATATCCATTTTCCAACTGCCTGAGGTCTCACTTCTTCTTTCTGATCGTTAACAACTTTTTTGCTATCTGAGCTTGCTGTAGCAGAAGCAGAAGTTGAACTGTAGAAAGCGGTAACAATTAAAGCAGCACCTAGCGCCACACCTAAAATTTTTTGTTTCATTATGAACAGCACTCCTATACATTTTGATTTTTGTTGTTGATAAAGCAATCATTATTACATTTGCCGGCTGGGACAATTTTTCGATTAGAAGCAATGTAATCATATACTCGCTGCCCCAAGCCAAACATCTTACCTAAATAAAGCACTGGGAGAATCGGCCACAGTGGCAACAGTCTCTTTGCAATTTGAATAAAGGCAAAGATTCCTTCCTTCACTGAACTTTTTGAACTTTTACTGTGCATTCGTTTTTCAAGTTTTTTTAAATTCAATTGATATTCGTCTCTCACCCCTTCTTCTCTAAAAGAAATGTATTTTATCAAACCAAAATAATCCATTCGTTTCAGACGATTTACACTGTTAATGCAGAAAGGACACCATCCGTCATAAAAAACAGTGACTTTAAAGGATTGGACTGTAGTTGATTTTCCTATTTTTTTTCGCATGATAAATCTTAGGAATACACTTAAACGATGGTGCTTTCGCTTGATAAATGTGTAGAATTGAACATATTCTCGATCGGATATCATAATGAGATCAGCTATGATCATAATTAGCGAAAAGGTAACCAGACCCATGGCGAGGCCTATACCAGCATGGAAAGATACCATCAGGAATACAGCAATATATTTGGTTTTCAGGTTAAACAATAGAAAGGGAAATGCTAATTTAACCATGATCGCAGCATACGCTGTAAAAACTAAAAGGTAATCGTTTCCTAAGAAAAATTCACGTAGTTGTGGATTGGAAAAGAGATCTACTTGAAGGATATAAAAAATAGCCGTGCCGCTGTTCCACATTTCCCCCATAACTTGATATAAGCCCGAAGCCATATACACAATGCTAACTTGAATAACACAGGCAAGAACTGCAAAGTTGTGGAAAATCATTTTTATTTTAAAGAATGATGTATCCTTCTTCTTTAGATAACTGCCTTTAAACTTTTGTGCATCTACTGAAAAATAAGCAGTAGTGTTTGCAAAAAGAAGATAAAACAAAAATAAATACATCAGATTATCTCCACCATCTGATAGAAAGTGGCTACACTGAATAAGCGAATACGTAAAAAGGTAATTAAAGAATCCCGTTACTCTTCCCATAAAACCAATAGTATATAGGAAAGCAATTATTGCCCCTAAATGGAAGAGCAAATCAAAATATATTCGTGAATCATTCAGAGCATAGAGACTATAAATTCCTCTGTTTGAACCAAGCAAACCTTCGCTGCTCCATAAAAAATAACGCTGGGAGTAGTGCAGTACATAATTGTACAAAATAATAATTCCAAATCCTATTCTTAGCAGACTGGCTCCTTTTAAGTAATTCTCTCTGCATGAAAAATCAAAGAATCTCTCCGGCAATGCTTTTATCTGAAAGGCAGACAACTCCTTCACTCCTTTATAAGATCGGTACTACATCTTCAATAATTTCTTTTTCTTTAAATTGCTTTACCACATTCCAGAGGTTTTCCACTCTGTTGTCCCGCTTCGAAAAAGGCGTGTTCTCCTGCCTTAAAATTCGCAGTTCAATGTTAACTATCCTTTTATCAGGAAACAGGTATTTTGCATAAGAACTACCGAAACGATAAAGTATGGCCTCATTTTGCTGAAATTTTTCGTCTCGTTGCTTATCCAGCTTTTTGATTTTTTCTTCCTCTCTCTCAGATTCTTCCAACTTTTTTCGGTAATCGATGACTAACTCATCTTCTGAAGTGAGTTCTGAAATAATTCCAGTAGAAATTCGGGCCATTCTGTTCAGAGGACTAAAGTAATTCTTATGCATTTCTTCAATCATGGGAGTTGTAATATCAATCCAATCAGATTTACTCTCTCCCTCAAATCCGACCTTAACTTGAATGCTTTCATTATGTGAAACCGGATCTGGCGCAAATAAGTGCCAGTTTTGAACAAAAAGAGGTTCCATATATTCACTAATTTCTTTTTTATACTTGTTGGAAATTGGATTCATTGGCATGACATTTAAAATAACAATCATGAAGTGGAATATAAGCACACCGGATAGAAGTATAGGAACAAGAAACATGACTTTTTTCAAGGCAAACGGCTACCTTCTTTCATTCATTTATATATCTTATTCTATCATAAATAGGAAAATATGGTATTGATAAAAATTTGGTGATTTAAGACTTTTTTCGCTAGATTTTAAAGCGTTTTTCTAAACATATTGTGCTTTTGATTATTTATTAATTAGTTTTTTTCTAAAGGATTCGTCTGTTAAAGTGTTAAGGACAAATTGATTGAAATTAAGCTGTAATCGTTTGGCTGTTAATGCATTTAAATTATTAGAGAAGAAAACAAGCTCTGTTTGATTTCCATCCTTATCTGTAGAAAAAGAAGCATAAGTGAACACAAATAAAGTGGAACCTCCTTTAAAGCCGCCTCTCTCTATCCACTTCCTGTTATTCACATTAGAAAACAGAGCATATCCTAGTAGTTCTTCTAAATAATTTTGCATATCATGATTGAATTGTTTTCTGCAATTGATCATTCTCATTACCTTTAGATAATCAGACGCTGATCCTGCCGGCAAGCGTTCAGACCAGACTTTCTGAAACTCATATTCAAGGTAAACTTTTTCCATAAATTCGTGCTTTTCCTCATTTTTAAGGTGCTCATGAATCGTAAGAGAATAATCTATATATTCTTTTTCAGGCATCTCTATCAAACGTTTTAATAACTGATCTTTCTTTTTAATCTTTTCTATTTGACTAATATAGGAAGGTATATACAAAGATGATACGATTGGAAATATCATAGTATGATGACTAAGATTTAAAGTTTCTGGAACTTCATTAATGGATTTCAAACCTAAATAGTCCATAAGAAACTCTGTATTGGCATTTGAACTAAAGGCTATCATTCCGATAGCAATCTCTTTAAGTGTATAGGAAGGCTTATCATTAAATTTTTCGATCCATAGCTTGTGTGCTCCTCCATCAGTTCCCTCTAGATAATACTTAAGAAGCTTTTCATTAGGTATGGATGTATTTACATCAATGATATTTTCACTTGCCTGCCTCGTGAATTCGATTGCCACTATTATTTTTACTGTGCTGGCCAAAGGCATGGTAATGTTCGGATTAATAGAGATCAACTCAGTTTGGTTTCTTGTAATGATCAGAGAAACATCCTTATTTTCTTTCCTTTTTTTTGCATAGTCTATTGCAACAAAAGGATTATTGGTTACCTTTTTAAAATAAAGGACTATTACTACTCCAATGGTTAAAATAAGGACTCCAATAATAATAGTAAATTCAAACAAATATGAAAGTCCTCCCTTTTATCTGTACTTTCTAATATACAAGACATACTTATTTTCCTCACTTTAATGCAATTACTGGATTAAGTTATCTTTACTACTGCGATGTTATAAAGTTGGCATAACAGTTAGTTTGGATCTGGATGATCTACTAATAGTATAGAATGATCAATAATTATCTCAATTAATGACAGAATCTCTGTAACCGTTAACATACCTTTGGTTAAGATAACCAGCAGACAATTTCTCATAAAACTCATTTATATAACCCCTTTCTTCAAGGACAACAGTCTATAAGCTTTTTGGTAATATTCACTGCTTTTTTTATACTTTCTTTCTTTTTCAAACATGCCAGCTGTAATATAAAGAATTTTGCTCAAATAGATAACATTATTTATCTTTTCAAAATAGGGAATGACTTCTTCTTCAAGGAGTGTAATCAGTTCTTCGATTTCCCCCTCAAATTTTAGTTTTTCTACTTTTGCCTTATAGTAGTATTCTTTTGATAGATTATATGTAGAATAATAGGTAATAACCTTATTATATATTTTATAAGCTTTTTCTTTTTCATTAAGCTTCAAATGTTCCTCAGAAAGATGAAGCAGTGTATTTAAATAGGAATTCTCATTTACCTCTTTAAATAAAAGACTTTCTTCATAAAATCTAATAGCATTTCGATTGTTTCCTTTTTGTGATTCTAGGTATGCTAAGTTGTGTAAACCTTTCGCACACAGATAATAATATTTGTTTGATTTACACATAGTAATAATTGTGTTAAATTTCTCCTTTGCTTCAATGTATCGTTCTTGTCTTGTCAGGTTAATTCCGATAATTAAATCACATTCAATAATACGGTTATATTTTAATTGCTGGGTAAACAGGTGCTTTGCATTTTCTGCATAATAAATAGCCATTGAGATATCGTGGAGTTGACTATTGGCAAAAGCCAGGTGATAGTAAAGTTCGGGAAGTGGATTGGCTTTTTGTGATATAAATCCCTGTTCAGCCTCTAAAAATAAGTTTTTTGCCAGAAAATAATTAGATTTCAAGCAATATAAAATTCCTTTGAAATAGGTGAAATAATTCCAGACCTGAACAGACATATTCTTTCGAATCTTTTGTAAACTCAATATCTTCTTTGAAGCAGCGTCAATATCTTTGACATATAAAGCATCTCTGATTTCTAACAACTGAACAAAATTCGAAAGATCCGGCGGTAGTCTTTTCTTCTGATAATTTCTCGCCTTCTTTTTGTAAGAATTAATTAGCTGGTTATCTTTGATAATAATAGACTCATACCACTGTTCAACAACGTGGATTAGTTCCTTGTACTCGCTTTGTACCTTCTCAATTTCAATCTCAAGTCTATTTAATAGGTGATTGAGAATATCTTTACTCGGACTAATCTTATTATTTTCCAGCTTGCTTAAATAGGGAATCGAGCAAATAGATTTTGAAAGCTGATCTTGAGTCAGTCTCTTTTCAATTCTATGTAAGAAAATGAGCCGACCAAAGTTAATAGGTGGTATAGTAATTTTCATGTCTCCAGCCTCTTTAAGCATAAATTTAGTTTTTACCTTAATCTGCACCATTCAAAAGGTTAACTCACACCTTATTAACAAATAATAACTTTACTTTAAATGTATGTCAATTTTTCAAAAAGCACCAAGAGGTCCTAAATACCTCTTGGTGCTAGTTTTGTACGATATTAGTCTTTCTGGGGTTTTGAGTAGGTAGGAACCAAAAGAATACCCAGTATAAACATCACAAAAGATAATCTACGAACCAAATCATAATATTCACCAGATTTAAAAAACATCACATTTATTACCATAGCAATTGCACCGATAACTACCATTATTTTTCCAAGTGTTTTCCTAGACAAATCTTCCCCTCCTCTTTTTCAACTAGTACAAACATGTTTTTCTAACAATCAACTTTGCCTAGATATAAATGTGAAAAGGTCCTCGAACTATGCAATGCCTTTTTCACATCATAACCAAAATTTTAGATGCTGTTTTATGTTAACTTCCTATATGAAGTTTCATAATTTAGGTACGATTTACACTTATGAAAGGTTCCAAAGAAAAATCTCTTTTTCTCAAAAAGACATTAAGAAACATAAATGAAACAAACAGCTTTTCATGTGTACGTTCTCACTCATTCCTAAAATGTAAAACGCTTTTATTCCACTGCATTTCATCTTATGATAGAATGACATCGATATGGATAAACACCGGCCCTTTAGGAAGACCGGATGTTTTCATATTCAAACGGGTAGGTGATTTCCCACTGTTCTCTTACATTGTCCATGATCTCCATCACATCTCTTGAGAAGCTGATGGTTTGGATGCCTGTTTGATGCAGGAATGCATTTTGCATACCCTTTACTTCATAGTTCAACCCTTTTGCGGTTTCTCCTTCTTCAATCACCTCTGTTTTTCCATTGGCGTACGTAGTTTCTTAATGATTCTACTTCTTATTAAGTTAAATTTTTCAAAATAAAACACTACTCAATTGTCTATAAAACAAAACAATTGAGTAGTGTTTACAGAATTTATTTTATTTTTCCTTACTCCGTAATCAGCGTATGAATCAGCTTCGGCACCTCTACCTCCGCTGCGATGCAGATGTTGGCATATACTTTTACGATCACTTCATCGACGTTCTCGCGGTTGGCATAGAGCGTGACAAGTGGTTCGCTTTTTTCTACCTTGTCGCCGACCTTTTTGCGGAGCATGATGCCGACAGCTAAATCAATTTAGTCTTCTTTTGTGGCGCGTCCGGCACCTAACAGCATCGCTGCGACACCGATTTCGGAGACGACACCCGCTTCTTTTGCTGGCACATCAATGTGATAAGCCGCTTGCGGAAGCTTAGACGGATCGTCAACAATCGAGCTGTCACTGCCTTGTTTTTTCAAGAAATCTTTGAACTTCTCAAGCGCTTTGCTGTTTTTCATAACCTCTTCCAGCTTGGGTCTAATGTACCTGCTTTTTTCGCAAACACGACCATTTGGCTGCCGAGTGTTAAGACAAGCCCATTAAGGTCTTCAGGGCCTTCGCCTTTGAGCGTGTCAATCGCTTCTTTCACTTCAAGCGTATTTCCGATCGCAAAGCCGAGCGGCTGGGACATATCAGAGATAACAGCCATCGTTTGGCGGCCGACTTTGTTGCCGATTCATACCATTGCTTTCGCGAGTTCAGCGGCATCTTCTCCCGTTTTCACGTCAAGCACGATCGCGTCCGCACTGGCAGCGATTTTTTTGCTCATAATGGAGCTAGCGATAAGCGGGATGGAATTCACCGTGCCCGTTACATCACGCAGGGCGTACAGTTTTTTATCTGCCGGCGTTAAATTTCCGCTTTGGCCGATGACGGCAACCTTGTCGCGATTCACAAGATTGATAAAGTCTTGTTTCGAAAGTTCCACGTGAAAGAAACCCTTCAATAGCTTCCAGTTTGTCAATTGTTCCTCCCGTATGTCCAAGACCGCGGCCGGAGTTTTTCAAATTCAAACGGATAGGTGATTCCAGCGCGGCTATTGTAAGCTCCGCATGAACTTTAGAAACGGTAAAGATCAGAATGGTGTCAATCTCGGGGTCATGGATCAGGTCTTTGATGCTGCGGACTTTTGGAATGTTGTATGGTGAAGCTTCTATATCACATTACCAATCTGCCATGCTAAAGAATGTAAAAAAACTTTTGACTTCTGCGAAATAAACACTTAATATAAAACTCAGTTACTAGTTATCAGAATATTTCAGAATCGAGTGATTCATATATGACATTACACAAAGAACGCCGCATCGGCCGACTGTCTGTTCTTCTTCTGCTCAATGAGTCTGAAGAAAGCAAGCGGGTCGGGGAGCTTGAGCGAGATGGCTGGAAAGTCTGTCTCGGGAAGGTAGGCTCAATGGATGCGCATAAGGTAGTAGCCGCAATTGAAACCGCTTCCAAAAAAGGCGGTGTCATTCAGTCAGAGGGTTATCGTGAATCGCATGCGCTTTATCATGCGACGATGGAGGCCTTACATGGTGTGACAAGGGGTGAGATGCTGCTTGGATCGCTGCTTCGGACGGTCGGTTTGAGATTCGCCGTTCTGAGAGGAAATCCTTATGAAAGTGAAGCGGAAGGTGATTGGATTGCCGTCTCGCTTTACGGAACGATCGGAGCGCCGATTAAGGGACTTGAGCATGAGACATTCGGCGTAGGAATTAATCACATATGAAACAGCCCATAGATCTTAGACGATAGGGGGCTATGCGTGAAATCAGATTTTCACAGCATAGCCCCTTTTTGTATGGGCGCTTTATCAAAGTAAAGACAAAGGAGTTGGGTTTATGGTGACATTAGACGGTTCCTCACTGACAACGGCGGACGTAGCTCGTGTGCTGTTTGATTTTGAAGAGGCAGCGGCTTCCGCAGAAAGCATGGAGCGTGTGAAAAAGAGCAGAGCAGCAGTGGAACGGATTGTTCAGAAAGAAAAAACAATCTATGGCATTACCACCGGTTTTGGAAAATTCAGTGATGTATTGATTCAAAAAGAAGACGCGGCGGCCCTGCAGCTGAATTTAATTCTTTCTCATGCCTGCGGAGTCGGCGAACCTTTTCCAGAGTCTGTTTCAAGGGCTATGCTGCTTTTACGCGCGAATGCACTGTTAAAAGGTTTTTCCGGTGTACGTGCTGAGCTGATTGAACATTTGCTGGCGTTTTTAAATAAACGTGTCCATCCGGTCATTCCCCAGCAGGGATCACTTGGAGCGAGCGGGGATTTGGCTCCGCTTTCTCATCTGGCGCTTGCGCTGATCGGGCAAGGAGAGGTCTTTTTTGAAGGAGAACGGATGCCGACGATGCAGGCGTTGAAAAAAGCTGGTATTCAGCCGGTCACGCTGACGTCAAAAGAAGGGCTTGCCTTGATTAACGGCACACAGGCCATGACCGCTATGGGCGTCGTCTCTTACATTGAAGCTGAAAAACTAGCCTTTCAATCAGAGCGCATTGCCAGTTTAACGATTGAAGGGCTTCGCGGAATTATGGATGCGTTTGATGAAGATATTCACTCAGCCCGCGGCTATCAGGAACAGATTGATGTGGCAGAACGAATCCGCTTTTACCTGTCAGACAGCAAACTGACGACATCTCAAGGCGAATTGCGGGTGCAGGACGCATATTCACTGCGCTGTATTCCGCAGGTGCACGGTGCGACATGGCAGACGTTAGGCTATGTTAAAGAAAAATTAGAGATTGAGATGAACGCGGCCACAGATAACCCGCTCATTTTCAATGACGGTGACAAAATCATTTCAGGCGGAAACTTTCACGGACAGCCGATCGCCTTTGCAATGGATTTTCTAAAGATTGCAACAGCAGAGCTCGCTAATATTGCGGAGCGCAGAATAGAACGGCTTGTGAATCCGCAGCTGAATGATCTGCCGCCATTCTTAAGCCCTCAGCCCGGCTTGCAATCCGGCGCGATGATTATGCAGTATGCCGCGGCCTCTCTTGTTTCTGAAAATAAAACACTGGCCCATCCCGCGAGTGTGGATTCTATTCCGTCATCCGCCAACCAAGAAGACCACGTCAGCATGGGAACCATCGCTTCAAGGCATGCTTATCAAGTCATTGCCAATACGAGAAGAGTGATTGCGATTGAAGCGATTTGCGCGTTGCAGGCTGTCGAATACAGAGGCATAGAAAACGCAGCCTCTTATACAAAACAGCTTTTTCACGAAATGAGAAAAGTCGTGCCATCCATTCAGCAAGACCGTGTCTTTGCTTATGACATTGAGCATTTGAATGATTGGCTGAAGAAGGAATCTTTTTTGCCAGATCAACAGAATCAAGAACTGATGACAAACTAAGGGGGACGAACTTATGACTGATGTAAAAAAATCAATCCGGTCCAACCGGGGAACAGAGCTTGAATGTTTAGGATGGGAACAAGAAGCGGTGCTGCGCATGCTTCGAAATAATCTCGATCCGGATGTCGCTGAGAAACCAGAAGACCTCATTGTTTATGGCGGGATCGGCAAAGCCGCGCGGGATTGGGACGCTTTTCACGCGATAGAACGTTCTTTGAAAACGTTAAAAAATGACGAAACACTGCTCGTTCAATCCGGAAAGCCCGTCGGCATGTTCCGTACCCATCCGCAGGCCCCGCGCGTGCTTTTGGCTAATTCTGTTCTTGTCCCGAAATGGGCGAATTGGGAGCATTTTCACGAGCTTGAGAAAAAAGGCTTAATGATGTACGGACAGATGACGGCGGGAAGCTGGATTTACATTGGCTCACAAGGCATTTTGCAAGGAACCTATGAAACTTTTGCAGAGCTTGCGAGACAGCATTTCGGAGGAAGCTTGAAAGGGACATTGACGCTGACAGCCGGACTTGGCGGGATGGGAGGCGCCCAGCCGCTGTCTGTCACGATGAATGACGGAGTTGTGATCGCTGTTGAGGTTGATGAAAAACGCATCGACAAGCGAATTGAAACAAAATATTGTGATCGAAAAACAGCCTCCATTGAAGAAGCCTTGGCGTGGGCAGAAGAGGCAAAGCAAGCAGGTAAGCCTCTGTCCATCGCCCTTCTCGGGAACGCGGCAGAGGTTCACCATACCCTTCTGAACCGCGGCGTCACCATTGATATTGTCACCGATCAGACGTCTGCCCATGATCCGTTAATCGGTTATGTCCCTGAAGGTTATTCGCTTGATGATGCCGATCACTTGCGGCAAGAAAATCCAGGCCTTTACGTGCGCCTCTCTAAGCAAAGTATGAAAAAACATGTGGAAGCCATGCTGGCATTTCAACAAAAGGGCTCCATTGTATTTGATTACGGCAACAATATCCGGCAAGTGGCAAAAGATGAAGGACTGGATCAGGCTTTTGATTTTCCGGGGTTTGTTCCGGCATACATCCGCCCCTTATTTTGTGAGGGAAAAGGACCGTTCCGCTGGGCGGCACTTTCCGGCGACCCGGAAGACATTTACCGGACTGATGCGTTATTGAAAGAACTGTTCCCGCAAAATGAAGCGCTGCACCGCTGGATCAATATGGCCCAGGAAAAAGTCGCATTCCAAGGCTTACCGTCGCGTATTTGCTGGCTTGGATACGGAGAACGGAAAAAGATGGGCCTTGCCATTAACGAGTTGGTTCGAAATGGGGAACTAAAAGCGCCTGTCGTCATCGGAAGAGACCATTTGGACTGCGGGTCTGTTGCCTCTCCAAACCGAGAAACAGAAGCGATGAAAGACGGGAGTGACGCTGTCGGCGATTGGGCTGTTCTCAATGCACTTGTGAACACGGCTGCAGGTGCAAGCTGGGTTTCCTTCCATCATGGCGGCGGCGTCGGAATGGGATATTCTCTTCATGCCGGTATGGTGGCGGTAGCCGATGGAAGTGAGCTCGCCGACGAACGGCTCGCCCGGGTCTTAACAAGTGATCCTGGAATGGGCATTATCCGCCATGCGGACGCGGGATATGAGCGTGCCGTGGAAGTAGCGAAAAAACAGGACATTATCGTGCCGATGCAAAAATAAAGGAGTGATGACATGGCAAAACAAATTGATACGATTCTCATCAACATTGGACAGCTTTTAACGATGGAAAGCAGCGGTCCCCGCACGGGTAAGAGCATGCAGGATCTTCATGTGATAGAGGACGCTGTCGTCGGCATCGACAATCAGAAAATTGTATTTGCCGGAAAAAAAGGGGCTGAAGCCGAATACGCGGCAGCCGACATCATTGACTGCGGGGGAAGGCTTGTTACGCCGGGACTTGTCGATCCGCATACCCACCTTGTGTTTGGAGGGTCTCGGGAAAAAGAGTTGAATCTTAAGATTCAGGGCATGTCTTATTTGGACATTCTGGCGCAGGGCGGCGGTATTTTGTCCACTGTCAAACATACCAGGGAGGCTTCGGAGGAAGAGCTGCTGCAAAAAGGGCATTTTCACCTGAAAAGAATGCTGTCCTACGGCACAACGACAGCTGAAGTGAAAAGCGGCTACGGCTTGGAGAAAGAAACAGAGTTCAAACAATTGCGCGTGGCAAAAAAACTGCATGAGAGCCAGCCAATTGACCTTGTTTCCACGTTCATGGGGGCTCATGCCATTCCTCCTGAAGATAAGGACAGCCCTGATGAATTTTTGGATCGGATGCTGGAGCTCTTGCCGGAAATAAAAGAGAAAGAGCTCGCTGCATTTGCTGATATTTTTACAGAAACGGGCGTTTTTACAGTCAGCCAATCCCGCCGTTATTTAAAAAAAGCGGCTGAAGCGGGGTTTGGATTAAAAATCCACGCTGATGAAATTGATCCGCTGGGCGGTGCTGAATTGGCAGCTGAGCTTAGAGCTGTCTCAGCCGATCATTTGGTGGGCGCCTCAGATGAAGGCATACAGCAAATGGCTGAATCAGGAACCATCGCCGTCCTCTTGCCTGGCACAACGTTTTACCTTGGCAAACACACATATGCCAGAGCAAGAGACATGATTGATGCGGGTGTACGTGTCAGCTTGGCAACGGACTTTAACCCAGGCAGCTCACCGACTGAGAATATCCAGCTGATCATGTCGATTGCCGCGCTTCATCTGAAAATGACCGCTGAAGAAATATGGCATGCGGTAACAGTCAATGCCGCATATGCTATTGGAAAAGGAGAAGAAGCGGGACAGCTCAAAACCGGACGCACAGCCGATCTCGTCATCTGGGAAGCGCCGAATTACATGTACATCCCGTATCACTATGGAGTAAATCACGTGCATCAAGTCATAAAAGACGGCAAATTGGTTATCAGCAGGGAGGGAGCGGTTCTTGGGTAAATATCCTTTTCTCAAAGAGGCCGGCTCACCGTTCAAAGATCGAGATGTAACCAAAATGAGTGACCTGACGAAAAAATGGGACGGCCAGGTCATTAAGGGGCCGGCGCTGATAGGCGTCCCCCTTTCTAAATCATCCATCAGCCATTCCGGAGCTTCTTTTGCCCCCGGCACAATCCGCCAGGCTCTAGGCAGTACATCCGCCTATTCTGCGGAGCTTGGAGGACATGTCATATCAGACCTTCTTTATGACCTGGGGGATATCGATATTCATGTGACTGATATTGTAAAATCACACGAGCAAATCTATCACACTATGAATGAACTGCTTACTGATCACCCTGATTGGGTGCCGCTTATACTTGGGGGAGATAATTCCATCAGCTATTCCACCATAAAAGCAATCGCACAATTGAAAGGGACAACAGCCGTTTTTCAATTTGATGCCCATCATGACGTTCGTAATACGGAAGACGGAGGGCCGACAAACGGCACTCCCTTCCGCCGGCTATTGGATGAAGACATCATTGAAGGCCAAAACCTGATTCAGCTGGGCATCAGAGAATTCAGCAACAGCTTGTCGTATGAAGAATACGCCAAGAAACATAACGTGGACATACATACGATGGGAATGATTCGTGAAAAAGGGCTTGTCCCAACCATTAAAAACGTCTTGGACACCGTTAAAAGAAGAACAGACTCAATTTTCATATCGGTTGATATGGATGTCTTGGACCAATCCCATGCACCGGGCTGTCCGGCGATCGGTCCCGGGGGCTTATATACCGACGAATTACTTCAAGCTGTCAGGTATATAGCACAAGATCCGCGTGTTGCCGGGATTGAAATCGTTGAGGTCGATCCTACCCTCGATTTTCGAGACATGACCAGCAGAGCCGCAGCGCACGTGATGCTGCATGCGTTAAAAGGAATTAAGCTCGCCCGTCAACATGATCTCCGGCAGATATAAATGGCTGCCGGAGCATTCTTCTGTAAGACAAACTTCATTCAAAAGGAGGAATCCGAATAGTGGATCTTCATAAAAGCAGCGGCCAGCAATTGAAACGCACAATGAAAAGCAGGCACTTATTTATGATTTCATTGGGAGGTGTCATTGGGACAGGGCTTTTTCTCAGTACGGGGTATACGCTAAGCCAAGCCGGTCCCGGCGGTACGATCCTCGCTTACTTAATCGGCGGCTTGATGATGTATCTTGTGATGCAGTGTCTCGGTGAATTATCGGTTGCCATGCCGGTGACCGGTTCCTTTCAAAAGTACGCCACAACATTCATCGGGCCTTCTACAGGCTTTATGGTCGGCATCATGTACTGGGTGAATTGGGTGGTCACGGTAGGTTCAGAGTTTACCGCTTCCGGCATCCTCATGCAGCGCTGGTTTCCTGATAGCAGCGTTTGGATGTGGAGTACGATTTTTGCGGCTATTCTTTTCGCAGCCAATGCGTTTTCAGTCAAATTATTCGCTGAAACAGAATTTTGGTTTTCCAGTGTAAAAATCGTCACCATCCTTTTATTTATCATTTTAGGAGGCGCCGCCATGTTTGGCTTGATCTCATTAAACGGGACGGCTGAAGCTCCTATGTTTTCAAATTTCACAGGTCATGGAGGATTGTTTCCGAATGGCTTTCTCGCTGTATTTATCGCCATGATATCTGTGAGCTTTGCCTTTTCAGGAACAGAATTGATCGGGATTACGGCAGGAGAAACCGCAAACCCAGAAAAAGACATACCGCGATCGATTCGAAATGTTGCTTGGAGAACAGTTATTTTTTTCATAGGCGCCATCTTCGTCTTATCCGGGCTGATTTCATGGAAAGAAGCCGGAGTGATTGAAAGCCCGTTTGTGGCAGTATTTTCGGAAATCGGCATACCTTACGCCGCAGATATTATGAATTTTGTTATTCTAACAGCCTTACTGTCCGTGGCAAATTCAGGCCTGTACGCCTCAACCCGTATGCTGTGGTCTTTAGCTAATGAAAACATGATCAGCTCCCGTTTTAAAAAAATCACAAAGAAAGGCATTCCTCTTAATGCCCTAATGATCAGCATGGCCGTATCCTGTTTATCTCTGATTTCAAGTATTGTGGCGCCTGGAACGGTATATGTGGTGCTGGTAGCGATTGCCGGATTTGCAGGTGTCGTTGTATGGATGAGCATCGCGATGTCGCAAATATTATTCCGAAAAAACTTCCTTAAAAAAGGGGGGAATGTAAACGATTTAATCTTTCGCACACCGCTTTATCCTCTCGTTCCCATCGCCGCTCTTATCTTATGTTTTGCTTCTTGTATAGGTCTCGCTTTTGATCCCAACCAGAGAATCGCACTCTTTTGCGGAATCCCGTGTATTCTCCTATGCTATCTCATCCACTTTTTCAAAAAAAGAACTCTCAATCAAACAAAAGAAGCTGGACAAGAAGAATATCCGATTGATGAAATTCTTTAATAAAAACAGCACATCCCATTAGAACGGGATGTGCTGTTTTTTATTCTTATTCTGTAATCAACGTATGGATCAGCTTCGGTGCCTCTCCTTTTTCCGAGATCCGTATGTTCTCATAGATTTTCTCCGTCACTTGATCGACGTTCTCGCGGTTGGCATAGAGTGTTACCAGCGCTTCGCCTTTTTCAACCTTGTCGCCGACTTTTTTGCGGAGCATAATACCGACGGCCAGGTCGATGTCATCTTCTTTTGTGGCGCGTCCTGCACCTAACAGCATCGCTGCGACGCCGATTTCGTCCGCGACGATTTCGGAGACGACACCCGCTTCTTTCGCAGGAACGTCAATCTTGTAAGCAGCCTGCGGCAATTTTGACGGATCATCAACAACTGAGCTGTCGCCGCCTTGGTTTTTGAGAAAGTCTTTGAATTTTTCAAGGGCTTTGCCGTTTTTCATGACTTTTATCAGTTTTTCTCTTGCTTCATCCAACGTAGCGGCTTTTTTCGCCAAGACGACCATTTGGCTGCCGAGTGTTAAGACAAGCTCGTGAAGGTCTTCAGGGCCTTCGCCTTTGAGCGTGTCAATCGCTTCTTTCACTTCAAGCGCATTTCCAATCGCAAAACCGAGCGGCTGGGACATATCAGAGATAACAGCCATCGTTTGGCGGCCGACTTTGTTACCAATCCGAACCATCGCTTTTGCGAGGTTCACGGCATCTTCATCCGTTTTCATGAATGCGCCTGCGCCAGTTTTGACATCAAGAACGATGGCATCGGCTCCGGCAGCGATTTTTTTACTCATGATTGAGCTGGAAATTAAAGGAATGGAATTAACTGTTCCTGTCACATCTCGAAGGGCATATAGTTTTTTATCAGCAGGTGTTAAATTGCCGCTTTGGCCGATGACAGCAACCTTGTCGCGGTTCACAAGCTTAATAAATTCGTCCTTTGACAGTTCCACGTGAAACCCTTCAATGGCTTCCAGTTTGTCAATTGTTCCTCCGGTATGTCCAAGACCGCGGCCAGACATTTTTGCAACCGGCACATCGAGTGCCGCGACAAGCGGTGCAAGCACAAGTGTTGTCGTGTCGCCAACGCCTCCTGTAGAGTGCTTGTCGACTTTAATGCCTTCAATGGCTGAGAGATCAATCGTTTCGCCAGAGTTAACCATCGCCTTTGTTAAATCAGCGCGTTCCCGGTCTGTCATGTCTTGGAAGAAGATCGCCATAGCGAGCGCACTTGCCTGATAATCAGGAATGCTTCCGTCTGTATAGCCATTGACGAAGAATTGAATTTCTTCCGAAGTGAGTTCTTTTCCGTTTTGTTTTTTTATGATGATATCTACCATTCTCATTGTAATCACCAGTCCTTTTCTATTAAGTTCAGTAAATCAGTCCGACAACGGTTGCTGTTAAGAAGCTGACGAGTGTAGCGCCAAATAATAATTTCAGCCCGAAGCGCGCCACGACGTTTCCTTGTTTTTCATGGAGACCCTTTACAGCTCCGGCGATAATGCCGATGGATGAGAAGTTCGCGAATGACACAAGGAACACGGACACAATCGCCTGTGTACGGCCGCTGAAGTTAAAGCCATCCTGCGCAAGAGCCTGCATGGCAACAAACTCATTCGATACCATTTTGGTCGCCATAATGCTTCCGGCATTAACGGCTTCATTCCATGGGATACCGACGAGGAAAGCGAACGGCGCAAACACATATCCAAGCAATTCTTGGAAAGAAATACCGAGCACAGCGCTGAAAATGCCGTTGATCAACGCAATAATGGCTACAAATCCGATGAGCATCGCCGCTACGACAACCGCCACCTTGAATCCATCCATAATGTACTCGCCGAGCACTTCGAAGAAGGATTGTTTTTCTTCTTCCTGTACCTCAAGCATATCCTCTTCATCCGTTACTTCATAAGGATTAATGATTGACGCAATGATAAATCCGCCAAATAAGTTCAATACAAGCGCCGTCACCACATATTCCGGTTTAAGCAGGGTCATGTAAGAGCCGACAATCGACATCGACACGGTCGACATTGCTGATGCACACAGTGTGTAAAGACGTTGCTTTGGCAGCAGGCCCAGTTGTTTTTTCAAGGAAATAAAAACTTCCGATTGACCCAAAATCGCTGAAGCGACAGCATTATAGGATTCGAGCTTCCCCATTCCGTTAACCTTGCTCAGAGCGAGTCCGATATATTTTACGATAAACGGAAGGATTCTCCAGTGCTGAAGAATTCCGATCAAAGCTGAAATAAACACGATCGGGAGGAGAACACTCATGAAGAACGAGTATTCCTTCACATTCACGAGACCGCCGAATACGAAGTTAACCCCTTCAGCAGCATATAACAACAGGTAACCGAACCCTTTTGCAAAGCCTCCTACGAGAAAGTTTCCGACACCCGTATTCAGGAGAATGTAGCCTAATATAAATTGAAGAATAATCATGACGATAATCGGACGATATTTCACTCTTTTTTTCCCGCTGCTTGCAAGCCAGGCAATCCCCAAAATCACGATTAAGCCGACGATCCCAATTAAGTACTTCATATGTTTTCTCCTTTATTTGTATTCGCTTACAATAATGAATGCTCAGAATGAAGCTAAAGGATATGGCGGAAAGCTTGCCGCTTTCCGCTCATCGCAGCTTGAATTAATAGTTGTCTCCGTTATCTCCGTTCTCTCCGCTCACAATGGACACGCCTGCACTCGCACCGATTCGGCTTGCTCCGGCTGCAGTCATTTGATCAACATCGGCTTTTGTTCTGATTCCTCCTGAGGCTTTTACGCCGATATCAGGGCCGACCGTTTTACGCATTAAAGCAATATCCTCTGCAGTTGCACCGCCTGTGGAGAAGCCTGTTGACGTCTTCACGAAATCCGCTCCTGCTTTTACCGCTAAACGGCACGCGCGCTCTTTTTCTTCATCAGTGAGAAGGCATGTTTCAATGATAACTTTTACAAGAGCTTTTCCGGCAGCCGCTTCGACGACACCGCGGATATCCGCTTCAACAAAGTCGTTTTCCCCATCTTTTAATGCGGCGATGTTAATCACCATGTCCACTTCTGTGGCTCCTTTTGAAATGGCATCCTTTGTTTCAAACGCTTTCGTTTCTGTCGTATTGGCACCAAGCGGAAATCCGATAACCGTACAAACATCAACGCCGGTTCCTGCGAGTTCTTTTGCAGCTAACTGCACCCACGTCGGGTTCACGCAGACGGAGGCGAATTGATATTTCTTTGCTTCTTCTATCAATTTCACAATATCCGCTTTTTGTGTATGCGGTTTCAAAGCTGTATGATCAATTAGATTTGCAGTCATTTATCGCACTTCCTTTGTTTAAGATATTTTTAGCATAACTGACTTTTGAACATATGTAAATTGGTAAATGAAATTTTGTTCATATTTCACAAAACGGACGCATTATTGGTCTGCCAGCGCCTTTGCTGTGTGTTGGTCGATGATCAGCACATTGGCATATTTACCTGTCAAAGCCCCGTGAATTGCGGCGATTTTTCTGTGTCCGCCCGCTACAAGAATGGATCGTTCCTTGAGCCTCAAGTCATCCAATTGTACACCGATTGTCCTGTCATTTATGGCGCTGCTGCAAATGTCCCCGTTCGCGTCAAAGAAACGAGAACAAATATCTCCAACGCCAAGCTTTTTGAGAAGCGCTTTTTCCTCTTCATTAAAATAGCCGAGCCTGAATAACAAGGCTTCATCCCGAACGGTTCCCACTGTAAACAGGGCGACGTTCGCCTGCTTGCCCATTTCAATAATCCGTTCAATATGGCGGTCTTTTTCCACCATTTTTTTGACCTCGGCGTTATCAAACACAACCGGCAGCGGCAGATATCTCGGCATCGTCTGCAATGCCTCGGCAAAGAGCTGAATCGTTTCAGATGAGTATGTATTCACACGGGAATGGCTGATTCCGCCTTTCAGCTGAACGACCTCAACACCTTTCACATGCTTAGGCTGCATATTTTGCGCGATCTGATACATGGTGGTTCCCCAGCTGACGCCGACGATATCGCCGTCTTTAATCACGTCATGCATATATTCTGCACCGTAATGGCTCAGGTAATGTGTAATGGTCCTGTAGTCAGCCGTAGGAGAAAACACAACATGCGCTTCCAGCAATCCATACTTCTCCTCCAGCATCGTGCCGAGCGCGTCCAGGTCCTCAAACGGGTCCAACACACGAATTTGGACGTATCCTTTTTCTTTCGCATATTGCAGCAATCGGGAGACAGTAGGCCTTGAAATGTTAAGCTGCTCGGCGATTTGCTGCTGGCTGTAATCCGACTGATAGTAGAGCCGGGCCGCTTCTATGCTTAATTGTTGTTTATCCCGGTCCATTCCGCACCTCCTTAACTCCTATTGTATAGTTACGCATGCCAGTATTCCAGCTGATCTTTTTTGTAGAAGTTTAATGTCTGCAGTCATCATAGCAAATCATCCATACAAAAAAAACCTCAGCCGAAGCGGAGAGGTTTTGTTCTTATCGTTTGAAGTCCATATATTGATATCTCCCTTTCATCATTCCGTAAATTCCGTATAAAATAAGCCCGCCGGCCAGAAGTCCGAGGATCACTCTGCCATGCGGCTGCTGCGCCAGCTCAGCAAGTGCCCCGTCGAATCCTTTTGTATCGTCGGGATCAGAGGTGATGGCTGTTTTGATGAGAAAGAAGCCTATCGCACCAAAAATGATACCGCGCGCCATATTGCCGGCACGCCCTGTATTTCTGGCAATCCGTTTTTCTTGGTCATTCATTTTTGAGGTTTGGAAATCACGCATAAAACCGGCACGGACGCCATTCACAAACTGGACGATGCCATAAATGATAAACCCCGCGCCTGTCAGGCCGACAAGCCATTGACCAAACGGCTGGGCTAATAGATAGGCAGACCATGTTTGTTCTGAACTGCTGCCGTCACCTCGGTCAAACGCAAATCGCAGGGCATTCCAGGCAATGGACGCGTATATGACGGCGCTGATGACATTTCCGGTTCGCCGGGAAAGACCGCGCTTCCCTTTACCGTGGCCTTCCGAATCTTTAAACGCGCTCAGCAGCATCCAGATGACAAACCCAATCAATCCAATACCGATCAGCCAAAGCAAGACCGACCCAAACGGCATACGCGCCAAAGATTGAAGCGCTCCGGCGGAATCCTCCGTGTCACCGCCGGCGCCGATGGCAGCCATAAAGGCCAGAATGCCGAGCAAGATAAATACACCTCCGAATGAAAAATAGCCAATCCTTCCAAAACGCCTTACCCAAGGCTTTGACTCATCCTTCACTTTCGAAGCGCCCTGCTTTGTTTTTTCTTTCGCATTCATGATCATCCAACCCTCTTTTCTCGGAAACTTGCTTACTAAGTTACTTATTCATTCCCGATTGACTGGAGATGAAACCGTTTTTCGCACTGGCCCGCAGCCTCTTAATCCAGCCGTGCGCCATTTCTCTGGTTTTTGTGCGCTTTCGCTTGTTAAAAACAAAAAGACTGTCCCGAATGGCTGACAGTCTCACCTTTGAACAAGAGAGGCACCGCTTCTATTTTCATTCTTTTGAGCTGGATATGATGGGGTCGCCCAGGCTGCGGCTACAACCGCCGTTATACCTCCGGCTAATTTTCCAATGATCATCGCAATTGCCATTTCTTTCTTCATCGCCGCCACAAAACCAAGATGGCTTCCCAGTACAAATGCGCCGCTCACGGCGAAAGCCACATTGATGACTTTTCCTCTCGGACTCATCTTTTTTACTAGCATCAGCATCGGAATATGATGGGCCAGAGAAGCGACCAGACCCGCAGTTGCCGCCTGATCCAGTTTCAAAAGGCTCCCTATTTTCCCAAGCGGCTTGTCGAATGTTTTCGTTATAAAGGCAACCATCGGGAAAGCCCCTGCCAGAACAATGGCGATGGTGCCTACAGTATGTATGCCAGTCTCAATTTTTGTCATATGGGGAATCAATACAATACCCGTCAATGTCTCAATCGAGATTGCCGCAAGTCCGATGATCGCCGCGATGCCGACGGCCTTCCCGAATACATGAAATATTCGGATCACGTATTCAGGAAACCGCCACAACCCGAAAGCAATGACAGCAGAAAAAACAATCGGGATGATCAAATTTTTCAGAATCAAACCGATATCAAAACCTGCCGCTAATCCGCCGATGAAGCACCCAATCGGTACCGTACTTATCCCAATCAAAATTCCTTTCGCAAAGTACGGATAATCCTCTTTTTCTATGATACCGAGGGCAACCGGGATCGTGAACACAATTGCCGGCCCCATCATCGTCCCTAAAAACACCCAAGAAAACAGCCCTGCCTCAGCGTCTTTCGCCATTTCACCGGCCAGCGCATAGCCTCCCATATCAATGGCCAAAATCGTGTTGGCGAAGGATGCCGGGTCTGCCCCAATGGCTAAATAGACTGGAGACACAACAGGAATCAGCACAGCCGCAAGCACGGGCGCCAGCGACACAATCCCGACCATGGACAGCGCAAGCGGCCCCATTGCCATAAACCCTTCTGCAAACGGTTTTCCAAGTCCCCATTTGTTGCCCAAACAATGATCGGCCGCTCCGAGAAAAAGAAATACAGCCAGAATGAATATCACCACATCATTAACAGTCATGGTTTCTCCTTTTTAATACGACTGATTCGTTTTATCATGCAAGGTGAAGAAATGGTACAGCGCACCATACAAGTTCGCATCGTTTTGAAAGCGGCATGGCACGATTTTCGGAATGATCGTGTGCATGGGGTTTTGGGCTGCGATTTCTTGTAACGCCCAGTTCAGTTTCTCAATAAGAGCAGGCTGGGCGCTGATGCCGCCTCCGATAGCGACAACCGACGGATCAATGATATATTGCAGGTTGTATATTTGCGCTACAAGCTCCAGACAGTACGTCTCAAATATCGCAAGAGCCTCTTGATCTCCGGAAAGGATATCGGCAAACACCTGCTCACCGTCAGAATCCTCTTTGGCAATGCCTTTCTTTGCCGCGATCCGCTGAATCATGGAGACAGCGGAGCACGTCTGTCCGAGAAAAACCGCTTTCTGATGATGGGAATGGAACTGGTTCATGATATAGCTCACTTCCCCCGCAAGCAGATGGCTTCCCCTATATAATTCTCCCCCGATGATGATGCCGCCGCCGACACCGCTGCCGAGGACCAACACAACGGCATTGCCCGCGTGCTTTACACTTCCGAGCCAGAGCTCCGCCAGCGCCGCACATTTTCCGTCATTCTCAACTGCCGCGGAGATGCCGAATTTGCTTTCTAGCGTTCCCGCCAAATTTACCTCGTGCAGACATGGCACTAAACCGCCATAATAAATCATACCTTTCTTTGTATCGACCATGCCGGGACAGCTTACTGCAATCCCTTTGATTTGTTTTTTCAGCGGTTCAATGACCGAAAATAAGCATGTTAAAAGATCGTTCAGGCTTTTTTTCGGTGTCGGGCGCTTTGCTTTTGAGATAATGGTTCCGGCTGAATCCATCACCGCGTGTTTGATAAATGTTCCGCCAATATCGAATACTAGGTACATAACCGGATGCTCCTAAAGTCGTATTTTTGTATGTTAAACATTCGACAGCTACAGAAAATAGCCTGCAAATTTGCTCTTTAAAAAAAGCTGACCCCGCATACATACGGGAGTCAGCTTTTTTAATTAAGCTCTTGAATACTCTCCTCCGCTTTAGCTGAAAACACTTTTGGTTCAGCACGGTCGAGGTCCTCATGAAATAAACATACTTTATGAATTTGGCGATTGTCATAGTGGTGAAAGTAATAATTCCCTGTGTCATTACACATCACAGAAGTATATTGTGTGTAATCTATTTCGCCATCATCGGTAATAACCGCTCCTTTTGGAATATTCATATTCGCCAAGATGTGAAAAGCGGATGATACCCCCTCCGTTTCACTGGCTGCCGGCTCCAAATGCTCTTTCAGAAAAACGGCTCTGACAAAACGGGAAGGCGGTGTGTAATCACCAGGCAGCCCTGAAGTTCCTGACCCTTGGCCAAACGCGGACAACGTCATTCCGCCCATCACTTTGTTTTCTAATTGTTTCGGTCTGACTCCGATATAATGGCGCAGGTTGGTCACATGCCATGGAAAGTCAGGGCTATTGGTCATCACACCCGGCTTATTGTCATGGACTTGTATTCCATCTGCTGTCGGTTCTATTGTCAGGCTGCGTCCCGTACGGTCTGATAAAATCCAGTGAAGCGGTAAAACGATACCCAATAAATCTAATTTCTTTTGAACGATTGTTAATGAGGCTATCTTTTCTTTTACCTCTTCCAAAGACGCACAGCTTGATAATACCCATGTAACGAACTCATGCGGTGCAATATGTGAGGAACCTTCCTGAGTCATTTCCCCGTATTCCGCATAACCCGGGAAATAAAGCGTCGCACATGATAACCCCTTTTCATTCACACCGTCTGCAAATAAGATATTCCCAAGATTTCTCCCCATACCGATAAACGCGTATTGCGTCTTATGCTGCTTGCCATTAGCTTCACTTTTCCAACTGTATTGACGCGGATAAAGCATCACGTCTGTGCCAAGCTGAAAGGCAAAATCCATCGTTCTGGCTAATAAATGGTTCCCGTCAGCAGTTTTCAATGTAAGACTTGTACACATATGATCCATCCCCTTTTTGCGTAATGTTTTCGGCTTGCAATACTACACTTGGTAAACTAATTATTTTACCAGCATAACGAATGTCGGGCATTTTAGTCAAAAGATTCAGTCAGACATTGGCACATTCTGCAAAAATATCAATGCTGCTGATTCTATATTTATGTGCTGACTTGAAGAGACAGAAGAAGATTCAAGCTTCAATGGCGAATGTACTGCTTTGAATTGTTTTCCAAAAATGAAAGGACAAGGAGACTCATTTATGAGAAAAACGAGTGTTTATTCATTCTGGCAAAAAGCGCAGCGGCTCCTTTTAATGGCGTTTATCTTGATCATTCCGTTAAAATTGACGGAGCAGCCAGAAAAGAAATATTAGTCTCCATTCCCCAATGAGGCTTGCAGGTCATTACTGATCGAACAGGGACAATGAAACCAAGATAACGAAAAGAATCCAGCCCTTTACGCGGCTGGATTTTTCATTTCATTATTTTTTGAGAACGAGTTCATGTATGGCATGCGCCACGCCATGTTCATTATTGGAACGAGTTTGAAAGTCCGCAGCCTCTCTCACTTCCGAAATCGCGTTTGCCATGGCAACGCCGCAGCCGGCCCATTCAATCATCGTTAAATCATTGCCGTTGTCCCCTATACTCATGACCTCTTGCTGCTCAATGCCCAGCAACTTCGCCAGCTGCCGAACGGCATTTCCTTTGCTGGCTTCAGGGTGAAGAATTTCATAGAAGAACGGCGCGCTTTTGACCATTGTATATTTTTCTTTCACATCTTCCGGTATAGATGAAATTACATGACTTAGATTCTCAGGCTTATCAATAAACATCACTTTCGGGATGACGATATCTTCTGATATTTCCTCGAGCTTGCGATAATGAAGCGGCACCTGTGTCACATATGACTCATATACCGTATATTCGCTGATATCACGGTTAGGTGTATACAAACGAGATGAGTCAAAGAAATGCATCGGTGTATTCAGCTCTAAGCTCAGCTCATATAAGGACTTAAGATCATCATATCCGAGAGACAGCTCAGATACGACTTCATTTGTATGCGTATTTTGCACAAGCGCTCCGTTATAGGCAATCACGTAGTCGCCTTCTTCAATTAAATTCAGTTCATCCAGGTATCTGCGTACGCCTCCGATAGGCCGGCCGGTGCAAAGTACAATTTTTACCCCTTCGGCTTTTGCAGCGTGTAATGCTTCACAGACTTCCGCTGACACTTCATGATGATCATTCAGTAATGTTCCATCCATATCAATTGCGATTAATTTGTACATCTTGCATCTCCTTTGTGTCTTTTTCAGACCATAGTCTCATCATATCTCTTTTTCTTTTTGATATTCAACTCAAACAGATGACTTTCTCCGTCTTTTCTTCATTTGCCTGATTTGTTTTCTGACAGGTATGCGGTTTCTCCTCTTTCTGCCTGTCTCCGTTTCGCTGCTGTCTGCTTTTTTCTGTTTCATCAGCATGAAACCGCCAGCCAAGAAAAGGATTCCCGTTATGTTCATACTCGCAAGCTTAACGCCCATCGCCGTTATAAAGTAAGCCCATGATGAATATGGGTTCCGCCTGATCATCACATAAGCCGCGATCTCTAAAACGATAAATACAGCATTAAGCGATAAATAAAAGATAAGAAATGCAAACATAAAAAACAGCACGTAATTAACCATTGCACCCGAATAAACCATAGAACGCATCATCTGCATAAATGAAAAAGACTGCATCGAACCGTTGATGACATTCGGATTATAGATCGTAAAGTGCCCGAATGAATTTTCAATTTTTAAAAATGCCCATAATACAGAAAACCACTGAATAATATGTAAAATAACGCCTGTTAAAACCAGTCGGTCAGCTGCTTTATTTCTCATTTTTGTCCCTCCTTGCCGTCAGGCGATGTGACTCTTTTCATCGTTTTCGTTTCTCCATTTTGAATCCAAATTAACGTGTCGTTTTCTCCCCTTTTTAAAGTGCTTTTGAGAGGATAATAAGCCCCGAGGTATTGGATCTCGATAGAACCATCTGTGCTTTGGGAGATCACCTTGTATGCCATAAAGGGCAATTGCACCTCTCCTCTTCCTTCAATGACTTCTTTTTCAAGCACTTGGTCTTTCGTAAATGTGACAGTGGCTGCTTTCACACCGTCCATAGGCCCCGGCTCCAGCCCCTCATCCCAAGTGCCATAATAAAAAGGCGTCTCGTCCTCTTTCTTCTGCTGGCAGCCTGACACCATGACACATCCAACAATCAACAGCAGGATGGCAAGTCCTTTGCCAAGCTTATTTTGATTCCTCAATTTATCACCATCCTCTAAAAAATCTTTATTACACCCCAGTTTTTGGGCGAATGCCGTGGCACTATGCCAATGACTACATAAGGTATAAGGAAATCACCCACATTTTAATTCCCAAGGAGAATGATTACATGAACCCTTATCAATATTACAGCCCGCAGCTCCCCCAACAGGAGAATTACTATGGCCAATATGAATACAATCCTTACGAACAGCAAGACCTTTTTGAGCCATTTCATAGCGAAAGACAGCCGTCAGCGCTGGAAAGAAGAGTAGCTGCGCTGGAAAGGCAGAACCAACAGCAGACAAGAGAATTAACCCGCCTGACAAATGAGGACCGTCGCCAAAACCGGGAAATTGCGCGGATGAACGAGCAGATCAGCCAATTGAGCCAAGGCATTGAACGCCATACACGCCGCTTAAACAGACTCAATCAGCGTCTGCGCGCAGTCGAAAACAGACTGAATATCCCATTTACTGCGGGTGAAGGCGGGTTCTAAATATGATGTAAAAGAGGAATACGATTCTCCAAACCTGTTGTGAGCGTCGTATTCCAAAATCGTTTTTTATGAAAAGAACCAATCGCCGATATGTATGCTGACGAATCGGTTACATACATTTCTGCCGCCCATGTTGTATAAAAAGGATGTTTACAAGTATACAATCTTTTACTAATTCCTTCAAAAGATGAGAGGCCACACCAATAAAAAGGGAAATAATTGAATTTACTCTTTGATTGAATTTCTTTCCGATCAAGTCACATCATAATATTGACAATTACAAGATAAATGTCAATTGATCATTTGGAGGATTTTTTTCTTATGCATAATACACAACATGGTTTACAGCAGCTCAATCAGTGCCGCCAAACGGCTCAGCAGCTCATCCAGCAAACGCAGCAAAGCAGCAATCAATATCGTCAAATGCTTCATCAGGAACAGCAAAACATTCAAATGCTTCAGCAAATCCTAACACATGAACAACAAGCTGCCCACACCATTCAGCAAGCGCTGCAAGGCCATGACTTGGCCATTCAAAAATGCCAGCAGATCGTCAACATGTGCAACCAAATGCAGCAGGAGCTGAACGGACAAACATCTGTGATGCATACAAATGTATCATCACTTCCATTCGGGCAAAACACGCCATTTCAGCAGCAGTCTTTCCAGCCGTAGCACATACAAAAAAGCGGCATAGATATCACTATGCCGCTTTTTCCTATTTACTGTTCAAATTTTGATTTTACCTCTTTTGGCATGTCATCAAGCTGAACTTCTTCCCAAGTCTCTACATATTTGCCCTTTGTATCTACTTTTAAATAGGCGTTCTTACGAAGATCTCCTCCGGCAAAGAAGGTGACTTCATCTTTTTTGCCGGACTTGTTGTATCCATCTAACGTATATTCAGTACCGCCTTGGCTAAGATGTTTGCCATCTCGGTTAATCTGTACATACATATCTTGTTTGGAAATGAGTGGATTGTATCTGTCTGTAACCTCATTATGGACGAAGAGAAAGCCGCAGATTGCCGCAACAGCCCCCAAGGCCACAACGATCACCAGTACTTTTTTCATTTTATGATCACCTTTACTTTATCGTTAAAAATCATTTTATTTTTTTCAGGTAGCTTGTCCGAACCATCAGGAAGAATAAAATTTGAAAAGCCAAGAATCCTCCGATCGTCATAAACAGCGGCTTCATCACATCAGAGAAGCCTTCTACCTCCAACGTTTTCATGGCAAACAGCGTATGGAGAACAGCGACCGCAAACGGGAAAAAGAATAAGATCGCTAATTGAATCGTTACGCTCTGGGACATCTCTTTTTCACTCAGACCGATTTTCGCCAATGAGCGATAACGCTGCTGGTCTTCCTCTAAGTCGGTAAACAAGCGGAAGTACAAAAAGCTTCCCGCCGCAGTAAAGAAGACAATAGCGATGAACAGTCCGATAAATAAACTCAAGCTTGGCAACTGCACCCTGACATAATACGTGTCGGCCTTTGTTGCAAAATCAAAGTTAACATCCGAATAATCTCCGTAAAACCTGTTTTTCAGTGATTGGCTGATACCCAGACTGTCTTTCCAGCCATCAAATTTGTAACCGAATAACTTTGTGCTCTCCCCTAGTTTTTCCAGATCATTGTAGGTTTTTTCGTTTACTGCAATGATGCTGTTAATTGAGATAAGAGGGTCTTTCACCTCTTTTACCGTCAGCTTTTGATTCGAAAGCTTCTGCTTCTGATTGAGCAGGTTCAATTGATGCGGCACTTCGTTTTTCGAATTCCCCTCGAAAGTGTTCGGGAAATAAATACCCTCGCCGTCTTTCAGTTTGTCCAAACTGATGTTGAAGTGTTTTGCTAACTTCGTTTCATCCATCATGATGACTGGAGGAACGCTATCCCCTTGCTTATAACGAATGTAAGAGGATTTTATATCTTCTCTTGCATATTGAAAATGGCCCTTTTTCAGATTATGTTCAATCTCTTGCAGATGGGTTTGTTCTTTCTTATTGCCGCCAAAAGATAAATACTCCATTTCATAAGCTGAATCCATTGAGCCGACAGTGGATTTGTACTTCACCAAAACCCCTGTGGCTGTAAACGCAACAGCTGAGATGATACTCACCATAAAAAACAGGCGGGCATTATCTTTTAACCGGTATACAAGATCAGAAATCCAAATGACATTTTTCCCGCGCAAATAAAAGGTTTTCCACTTTTTCAAAGCGCGTAAAATCCAAATGCTGCTCTGGCTGAAGAAAAAATAAGTGCCAATGATGGTTAGCAGCAAAATGATTACAGGCTCGAGACCGTGAACATTCCCTTTTACCACCATGCTGTATCCGGCAGCAAGACACGCGATGCCAAAAATCGACAAGATGATAGACGGCTTTGGCTCAGGTTTGATCTTTTCGGTACCCTTAATCAGTTTAATAATCGTTTTTGATCTGATGAAAAAGATCGTGAATTGCGATAAAAGGAAAAATAAGAACAGAAATCCACCAACCGTGATGCCCAGTGCTTTCCAAGGCATATATAACGGCAAAGCTTTCATTTCTAAAATATAAGCACCGATTGTAAAAAACGTTTTCGAGAAGATCAGACCGCCGATAATTCCGGCAATGACCGACAGGGCGCCGATGATCATGTTTTCCGCTGTAACCAGCACTCTGAGCTGCCCCGGCGTGATACCCTGAATCAACAGGATGCCGAATTCTTTATTTCTTGATTTCAAAAAGGCGTTTATGGAATACAGAACAAATAAGATAGAAAAAACAAAAATCATCCATTCGGCTGCGGTTAATCCCTTTTTGGCAATGTTATTCAGATATCCTTCTTTTAGAGCCGGATGGAAAAGAAACATGGCAAAGGTAAAGAATATCAATACGGAAAAGGCACTGCTCAAAAAGAACGCCAGATAAGCCCTTTTGTTCCGTGTGACATTTTTATAAGCGAACTGAAGAAAGGTCATTTGCGTTTCCTCCCAGCATAGACAGCACATCTAGGATTTGTTCATAAAATACTTGGCGGTTTTCGCCGCGGTAAATTTCGTTAAATAGTGCTCCGTCTTTAATAAAAATCACGCGCTGGCAATAGCTTGCCGCTACAGGGTCATGGGTGACCAGTAAAGCTGTGATATTGTCGTTTTGATTCAGGCTTTGCATCGTCTCCATAACATCCTTTGAAGCTTTGGAATCAAGGTTCCCCGTCGGCTCATCAGCCAGAATCAGGGACGGTTTATGAATGACAGCTCTCGCAATGGCGGCCCGTTGGCGCTGTCCTCCCGATACTTCAAAAGAGCGCTTATTCAAAAGCGTTTCAATTCCCAGTTTCTCAGCAATTTCCTGCAATTTCTTTTCCATGACAGACGGCGCTTCTTTTTCAAGAGTTAACGGCAGCATAATATTTTCGCCAATCGTTAACGTATCAAGAAGGTTGAAATCTTGGAATACAAACCCCAATTGCCTGCGGCGGAAATGGGCAAGCTTTGTCCGTTTCAGAAGATGCGGGTTCTCGCCCTGAATCAGGATATCACCGGAATCCGGACGGTCAATCGTTGAAATGATGTTTAAGAGCGTTGTTTTCCCGGAACCTGATGGCCCCATAACCGCCGTGAAACCCCCTTCTTCAACTGAAAACGATATTTGTTTTAAAGCTTGATGGGACACTTGTCCTTTATAGGTTTTATTTATATGTTTGACCTCGAGCATATTCGCCATGAGAATCCTCCTTATGTTTATTCTTAGTGTGCAGCGGCCTCATAAAAAATCCCCCTGCTAAGCTGTTTCGTAAACAAATCTTATCAAGGGGGATGAAAATGTGCTATGTCGTTTTCTTAATGTAACCTTACACTTTTGTAAGGAATATAAATTGAACCGCCGTGCCCTTTCCGGGAGCAGAGCTGATCTCCACTTCATGATTCAGTTTCCCTGTAATCTCTTTGACAAGGTAAAGCCCTATGCCCGTTGATTCTTGGAAGCGCCGTCCGTTTTCGCCGGTATAGTAGGGATCAAACACTCGCTTCAGATCCTGAGAAGGAATCCCGACACCATGATCTCTAATCTCCAATACCGTTTTGTCTTCACGCCGGAAGATCTTCAGCTCCAGCCGGTCACTCACTCCCGACGAATATTTCACCGCGTTTGTGATCACCTGGCCGACCGCGAACCTCAGCCATTTGGCATCCGTATAAATCATGTCATCCGCCTGTATATGGGTTTTAGGATAAACACGATGCTGAATAAAATACCTTTTATAGTTTTGAATGACGGATTGGAGAATGTCGGATAACGAGACCGCCTCTATTTTGAAATCCCTTTCGAACAGATCAAGCCTTGACGAGTAGAGCAGCGTTTCCAGCCCATACTCAATCTGCCGGACTTCTTTTTTAATTTGCTCAAAAATAGGCTCGTCCTCTTCCTGAATGATTAAATTAATGACAGAAAGCGGCGTTTTCACTTGATGCACCCATTGGTTCATATACGTCACCCGTGCTTCCAGCTTGGCTTCTGTTTCATGAAGCTTCTGATGCTGCAAACGGCTCAGCTCCATCTGCTTTTCATAAAGCTCTGCACAAAACACCGATGAACCGAGATAAGGAACTTCTGTATCCTCTTGATGAGCGCCGATCCATTGATAGACGCCCCGGTCTTGGTACCAGCGATACACCAAGTATCCTGCCAAAATCAGCAGCTGCACGCCTAATATATAAAAAAGGTGAGAAAAAGAATGAAGACCTGCAAACCAATAGTAAAAAAATACAAAGAAGCCTTGAACGAGAAAAAGCAGGATTAACACTGCGTGGGAATGTAAAAATAACTTCATGATCCAGCCCTCAGCTGATACCCTTCGCCGCGCACGGATTCTATAGAAATCGGCACATGGAGATCGCGCAGTTTTTTACGCAGCCGGGTAATATACACATTTAGTGTATTGTCATCGACAAAGATATCAGTATCCCATGTTTTTTCCATTAACCGGTCTCTTCCCGTTACCTTTTCTCCTCTTTCCAACAGCACCTCAAGCAGCTTGCTTTCCTTTTTGGACAGCTCGCATTTTTGGTCTTGATAACGCAATTCAAACCGTTCCACAAAGAGCTGCACTCCTTCGTATTCCAACACTTTTTCCCCTTGTTTTGCCGCGTACTCTCCGTAAGCCCTGCGAATCTGGCTTTTGATTTTCGCCAAAACAATATCATAGGAAAACGGTTTTTCTATATAATCATCTCCGCCATTTTCAATCGCCATCACCTGATCCATCTCTCCGCTTCTGGCCGATATAAAAATAATCGGACTGGTCGAATGCTGGCGGATCTGGCGGCACCAGTAATATCCGTCATACGATGGCAAATTGATATCAAGCAGCACCACATCCGGTTTTTCCCGCAAAAACAGGTCCAAGACAGATGTGAAATCAGAGGTCACCACCGTTTGATACCCGTATTTCTCCAGATAATTCTGCAATAGCGACCGAATGTTTTCACTGTCTTCTACAATCATCACTTTCTTCATATGACACACTCCCAACCTGTATAGACGGCCTTGTCAGAGACGCCGAAGTACTTCTATTAATGATCCCATCATAATGGTTCAAGGACTGCTGAAGCAACACAAAGTAAGCGGGCCTTCACAAGTAAGGACCCGCTTCTTATTGTTAATGATGGTCATGTCGAATATGTATATCTTCAATAGGCTGTTTTGGTGCATTAAATTTGCTCTCGGCTTCACTTCTTGCCGCCGCAAATTTCCGCGCCTCCACATGATCTTTATACACGTCGAGCTGAATTAAGTACAGCGGCCGCGCTTTGAACCCGTGAATAATCGTCACCGCCCACAAAGGGAGCACAATGATAAGCCCCGGGGTATCGGGAAGCACAAAGCCAAACGCAAATAGTATAAAATAAATGATTCCATACATAATCCAGTTTCTATTTCTCACCCTAATGCCAATAAATAAAAAGGCGAAAAAACTGGTAATGGCAAAAGGCATAAAAATAAACAGCATCCACCAGCTATTCAGCCATTCCCACGTTTCTCCTCGTTTGGTTATTCCCATATTTTACTCCTCCTTTCTTCCTATAATAATGGAAAGAACAAAGCACGTCATCTTCATTTCTTGCGTAACTGGAAAAGTTCTCGCCGCCTTAAAAATAGTGATAGACGAAGAAGGGGTTTCTTGCTATATTAATATTTGATAATGATTATCATTATTATTTAATCGGAATACATAATAGGGAGGTTCTTTATGAGAAAGAACACATTGGTTATGGGCATGCTAGTTCTTCTGCTTTTGTTTGTCAGCGCTTGTAGCGGCTCAGCTTCAAAAGAAAGCACGGGCGGTTCAGCTTCCGGCAAAGAAAAGACAGAAATGAGAACATATAAATCAACAAAAGGGAACGTCAAAATCCCCGTACATCCGAAGCGTATCGTCACTGATTTTTATGCTGGCGAATTTTTCTCCGTCGGCGCAAATGTCGTCGGGTCCGGGTCTTGGTCATTTGATAATCCATTTTTGAAAAATCAGATGAAAGATGTAAAAGATATCGGTGATCCGGTCAGTGTTGAAAAGGTGATGGAGCTTCAGCCGGACTTAATTGTCGTTATGAATGATGAGAATGTTGATAAATTAAAGAAAATCGCTCCAACTGTGGTCGTTCCTTATAACACCGCCAAAAATGTAGAAGATACAGTCGAGCTGTTCGGTGATATTGCCGGAGCAAAGAATGAAGCCAAGTCATTTATGGCCGATTTCAATAAAAAGGCGGCGGCTGCCAAGAAGAAGATCGCAGGCGTGATTGACAAAGATGCCACGTTCGGCCTTTATGAAAACACAGACAAAGGCGAATTCTGGGCCTTCAACGACAACGCCGGGCGAGGCGGACAAGCGATATACAATGCGCTTGGCTTAAAAGCCCCTAAAAAGATTGAACAAGATATCATGAAAACGGGAGAAATGAAACAGCTCTCTCAAGAAGTCATCCCTGAATACGCCGCTGATTATATGTTTATCACGGACTACAATCCGAAAGGCGAAAGCAAAACACTCGACAAACTAAAAGAATCGTCCATTTGGAAAAACCTCGATGCCGTGAAAAAGAATAGAGTGTTTATTAATGATTTTGATACGTACTACCCGTACGATCCGATTTCGGTCAGCAAACAGGTTGATTTGATTGCTGATATGCTTGTGAAGCGCGAGAAGGAAAATCAGAAGTAAAAAAGAGGGCACGCACCTTCTCAGATGATATTGCTGAGAAGGTGTTTTTTTCGCAAAAAGAAAACACTCACCAATTCAAAGTGAGTGCGATGTATAGCGATGCTGTTCGTTTGTTAAGTTTTAGCCGACTTGTAGCTTTGTCGCTTTATTTGAAGAGCCAAATTCTCTCATTTTGCTTTTGACTGTTTCCATAACGGCATGAACCCCAGGAGCCAGAATGACACGCGGTTCGTAAAAGTCCGTGTTCTTGTTGAACATGTTACGTGTCTCTTCCGTCCAAGCCACCATACATTCAGTATTAATATTAATCTTTGCATGTCCGAGCTGGATGGCTTTTGTGATTTGATCTCTTGGAATGCCGGATGCTCCATGAAGAACAAGCGGAACGTCCGTTACCTTGGCGATCTCCTCCATTTCCTTAAATCCAAGCTTCGGTTCCCCCTGATACTTTCCATGCACGGAGCCGAGCGCCGCTGCCAATGCGTCGATATTGGTTTCTTTCACAAGTCGCTCACATTCATGGATATCTGCGTATTGCACCCCGCCAATGAGACCGTCTTCCATACCGCCGACCGTACCGACCTCTGCTTCAACCGACACATTGTGCAGGCGGGCATACTCAACGACTTCTCTTGTCATGGCGATATTCTCATCAATTGAAGAATGAGAGCCGTCAATCATCACCGAACTAAAACCGGCATCAATCGCTTTTTTACACCGCTCCGCACTGCTTCCGTGATCAAGATGCAATGTAACAGGGACCGTTATCGACAACTCTTCCATTAACGCATGGACCATAGCGGAAATCGTATGAAATCCGCCTAAGTAATCTACTAACCGATCAGACGCCGCCGCGATCACAGGAGATTGTTCTTCTTCCGCCGCTTGTAAAATCGCCTTTGTCCATTGAAGGCCGTTGATATTAAATTGCCCGACTGCGTACTGGCTGCGCTTTGCTTCTGCCAGCAGGTTCTTCATGGGTACTAAAGCCACGTTCACCCCTCCTATCTCACTACATCTTGAAGTATTTTGACACGGCATCAACCGCTGTTGCTTTTGCCGTCTTAATGGTTTCCTCTGCGCTTAGCTTATAATATTCCGGTCTGAATAGCTCAACAGATACAACGTCTGAAAAGCCGATTTCTTTTAATGCAGATAAGTGGGCGTCCAGATCAATAGCCCCTTGGCCCGGCCATACGCGATCTTCATCTGTTAAGAAACCGATCGGAAAATCTTCCGTATCGTCAATATGATAAATAAAGATTTTCTTGCCGTCCGCCTGCTTTAAGCTTTCGATATTTGACCCCATCGCATGGAAGTGGAAGCTGTCAAGGACAAGTCCGACGTTGTCGCGGTTGACAGTATTGACGATGTCATATGCCTGTTCAAACGTATTGACTGTACATTGCGGATGTCCGACAAACTCAAGGGCGATTTTAACGCCGTACGGTTCGGCGATATCAGAAAGCTCAGTCAGAACCTCTACACAGCTCTTTTTGATCTCTTCTTTTAAGATTTTCTGCTCTGTCACAAGCGGAACCGCCACTACATATTTCACACCGAGGGTTTTGCACGTTTCCATCATGCCCTTAAATTCAGCAATGATGTCCTTATAGCCCTTTTCATCACGATTATTGAAGAAAACAAGTGCGTTTAAGGCAAGCGGTTTAATGTGATGGGTTTGAAAGTATTCCGCAAGATCGGCCAGCGAATGGGCTTTTAAGTACTCCGGCAGCTTATCCATTGTGCGGATTTCAATATAATCATAGCCGTACTTTTCGCATAGCTCTAAATCCTGTTTGAGATTTGAGTTTTTCAATGTTGTCGCTTCATTAAAACAAAGTTTCATGTCAGACTCTCCTATCTGCGTTTTAGATATGAAGGGAGTTCGGCAGGAAGGCTGTTCGCCATATCCCGCCGAACTCCATGCTCAGCTTATGCCAGACCTAATTCTTCTTTCATTTTTCGAAGCATAAATCGGCTTGATTCATCCGCTTTTTCGTCGACCCAAGCAAAAACGGCATTCGTCGCAATTCCGTCGAACTTCATCTCTCTCAGCTTTCTGAAAATCGTATCAAAATCAACCTCGCCTTGACCCATGTCCAAATGCTGGTGAACCGTTACTTTCGCGTCAGGCGGATTGACGATGTAGCGCAGGCCATGAGCCGCTTTATGATTAAAGGTATCTGCAAATAAAACATGTGTGAGACGGTCGCCGGCTTCGTCAAACATTGTCTCGATATCGCCTTTGCCGTCATCATAGAAGAAGGTATGCGCAGTCGAGTAGACAAGGTTGATCCAATCCCGGTCAAGCGCGCGGATCATATCCATTGCCCCTTTGTGCGTTTCGATAAAATCGTATGGATGGGCTTGAAGATTCAGTTTAATGCCTTCTTTTTCAAAAACGGGCAGAAGCTCATCCATGGATTTGATAAATTTTTCTTCACATACATAAGGATCATATTTTGAACCGCTGAATTCGCTGTTCATTAAATCCACTTCAAGTTCAACCGCAATTTCGATCGCCCTTTTCCAATTGCGCACCGCAGCCTGGCGGCGGTCTTCTTCAGGACCCGCCCAGTGGTAAAGCGGAAGGAGTGATGAAAGCTTAACACCTGTATCTCTTAAAAGCCGTTTTAATTGTTTGATCTTTGCTGAATCGACTTTCGGATATTTATAGAATGGACAAAAATCCTCGCGCGGCGACAGTTCGATATATTCATAACCAAGCTCCGCCGTTTTATAGACCATTTCCTCCAACGTTAAATCATCTCGATACATCGATGGATCCAATGCTAATTTCATTTTTTTCACTCCTCAATATTCCTAGTTTTCAACTGTTGTAAAAGATTGATAGAATTCCGGTTTTTCCTTCAATTCAACTTTTTCTTTTTGTCCAGATTCCTGGGCTTTTACACACGCGTCAGTCGTAACAGCAGCAATATAGCCGTCCCATGCCGTCGGCCCGCTGACTTCGCCTTTTTTCTGGATGGAATCAATGAAGTCTTGGATTTCCACATCGTACGCATCCACAAAGCGTCTCTGCCAATCCATCAGAATATCTGTGCTGAATTTTCCTTCTTTTCTCACGCTGATGCTTGATGGTTCAGGAAGCTTGATGATCCCGTCTTCTCCAACGACTTCACACTGAATGTCATATCCGTATTTACAATTGACGTAAATTTCAGCGTTGATCACAATGCCGCCTTTTGTTTCAATCACAACCATTTGCGGATCTTTTAGATGCGGCAGCGCATTTTTTGATTTTTTCGGATAGATGACTTGGACGGACTCGTAGTCATCATTGACGAGCCAGTGAAGGACATCAATTTCATGAACGAGCGTATCGACAACTGCCATATCAGTCGTATAATTTTCAGCTACAGTCGGGTTGCGGTGCGCGCAGTGAATCATAAGCGGCTCTCCGATGACATTGTTGTCGAGCGCCTCTTTCAACTGGACGTAACCGCTGTCATAACGGCGCATAAAGCCTACCTGTACAAGGCGTTTGCCCGTTTTCATTTCCTCTTCGACAATACGCATGCATCCTTCAGCAGTTGTCGCGAGAGGCTTTTCACAGAATACATATTTCTTGGCTTTAATCGCTTTCAAAACACTGGACTCGTGAGCCGGTCCCCAGCTTGTGACCAAGACAGCGTCTACATTTTCATCAGCAACGAGGCTGTCATCATCAGGATAAACAGTTGCGTTTAATTGATAGTCTTGAACGACCTGTTGTGCCGCTTCTTGATTGACATCCGTTACAGCCACAATCTCCGCGCCAGCCAGTTTGTTCGTGATGCGGTTAATGTGCTCTTTTCCGATTGCCCCAGTTCCGATAACACCAATACGTAAAATCATTGATCGTCACTCCTTCTAATAGTCATTACATGATTTTTCTATCGTTACCTTGCTTGGCAGCAGGAGTTCCATAAAGGTCTTCTTGAATTTCTTCAAGCGACTTGCCAGACGTATTCGGTGCGAAAATAAGCCCTATGATCATACTAGCCGTCACACATCCAAGGAGAATCGCAGCCATAAAGCCAATGCCGAAGTTCGTCATAATCATCGGTACAAACAAGCTCCAAACTCCTATCGAAATACGAACAAGAAAGAACATCAATCCTTGCGCTGAAGCACGGTATTCAGTTGGAAACAGCTCGCTGGCCCATAATTGGTAGTTCGCTTGCTGCCCGGCTCCGTTATTGATTCCCATAGCCACGATAAACAGGAGCAGAATAGGCATGCCTTGAACCGGCATCAGAAACAGCGACCAGCCGATGACCGCCATAAAGGCGCAAATACCAAAAACAGTTTTTCTGTATTTATCTGCAAAAGGCATGAAGATAAAAGCAACACCCAGTCCGGTGAAAATAAACAGACCCATTTGCAGCATATTTGCCATATTGGCAGAAACGCCCCCGACTTGCTGGTATATATAAGGCATGAAAAATCCCATGACCCCGGCTGCTAAATTCCAAATCAGATAAACACCCATTAGAAACAAAATTTTCTTTAAGAATGTAGGCTTGAGTAAGTTCAGATAAGACGTTTTATTCACCAAGACCGCACCTTCAGCCTGTGGTTGTTTTGATTGACCTTTCCAAGCTTCAGATTCAGGCAATCGAATTCTTAATATATAAGTGATCAACGCAATCACTAATAAATGAGCAAACACAATTTTATTTCCCAACAGGCCTAAATCGCCGACCAGCACTGACAGCATCAGGACGACTACTGCTCCGGCAGCCCAAGCCACCTGTGCAACACCGCAATGCCTGGCTCGGTTTCTCTTTGGCGCGTTTTCCGCAATGATGGTCCACGATGCCGTGATATCCGCACCTACGGAGATACCGATAATCATGTAACCGCTTAACAGCATGGGAAAATTCATTCCAAACAGCACCAAACAAATCCCTAACGCGTACACTAACATGCTGTTTGTGTAGACCGCTTTTCGTCCCACTTTGTCCGCGAGATATCCGCCGAGCAAAGCGCCGACTGCCGCTGAAATGGCGTTTGCGCTAAACGCGCCGAGCAATCCGATTTGGCTGTCTGACAGCTTCAGGTAGCTGACCCACATTGATAAACCTGCTGATCCTGCCACGATGGAACCCGCATCAATATAGTTTGCTAATGCTGCGGCGATGGTCCTTTGATTAAAAGCCGAATCCGCCTTCGCACTATTCATATTTGGTCCCCCTCTAGTCAGTTTGCAAGATCGAGCAGCTGACGATCAATATACTTTCTGGCCAAAAGCGCATATTCAAGCGGATTTGCAACAGCCGGGTCTTGCTCAGCTTCAATCACGATCCATCCGGAATAATCGTGTTTCAACAAGGTTTGATATACTTCTACAAAATTGATGCATCCATCTCCGGGAACAGTGAACATGCCTTGCAAAAAGGACTGCTGAAAAGATTTTCCCTCTTTTTTGCATTGCTCCATGACGTTTACCCGTGCGTCTTTGAAGTGGACATGTTTAATCCGGTCAATATGCTTTTCAAGTATTGTCATGTAATTGCCGTCGGAGATATAAGCGTGGCCTGTATCATAGAGAAGGTGTACATGCTTTGCGTCCGTTCCGTCCATAAGGCGGTCTACTTCTTCCGCTGTTTGGACCCCGGTGCCGAGATGATGGTGATAGACAAGCTTCAGGTCATACTTTTCAGCGATTTTGCCAAGGTGGTTTAATCCCTCACAAAGCCTCTCCCATTCCTCATCTGTAAAGTATGGCTTCTCTTTAAACACGTCTTTTTCCAACCCTTGCACACTGTAGGTTTGTTCAGAAACGACAGCAACATCCGCGTGCACCTGATTCAAATATTCACAATGTGCGGTAAATTCCTTCTCCGTTTCATCAAGCCCGTCGCGCAGGATAAAGTTGCTGAACCATTTCCCGGCAATCCGTAAGTTTCGAAGCTCAAGCTCCTTATTGAGGATGGAGGGTTCAGGGAAAAACCCTCCTACTTCCGTACCTTGAAAGCGTGCGACAACGATATCGCTTAACAAATGCTGCAATGTATTTCCCGCTCCGATCTCAGGAATATCATCATTACGCCAGCCTATGGGGGCGATGCCCCATAGAATCTCTTTTTTGCCCATCGTGATGTCCTCCCCTCTAGTACTGCTTCGCAGACTCCAGCATTTTCTCTTTGGCTTCATATGCCTTCTGGACGCTTTCTTGCTCAGAAACTTCAGCAACGCCGACATGCCACCAGCTGTCATAGCCGTCCGTCATTGTTTTCGGCAGCACTTTCATTTCTATCAAAGTTGACACGTCTTGTTTCTTCGCATCCTCTAACGCTGCTTTCAGCTCTTCTGCCGTGTTGGCGCGGTAGGTTTTGGCTCCGTAGCCCTCAGCCACTTTTGCATAGTCCACGTTCAAAATTTGATTGTCGTCTGTGCGGAACTCACAATAATAGCTGCCGCTTCCGTGATCCATTTGCAGATTGTTGATACAGCCGAATCCTGAATTGTCAAAGAGCAGGACATTGATTTTCTTGTTGTACTGAATTGCCGTGATTAATTCGGAGTGAAGCATCAAGAAGCTGCCGTCTCCGACAAGTGAATACACTTCTTTGTCCGGATGGGCTAATTTAAGTCCGAGTGTGCCGGACACTTCATATCCCATGCATGAATAGCCATATTCCAGATGATACGTATTCGGTACATGAGAATGCCATAAGCGCTGTAAATCTCCTGGGAGGGAGCCTGCTGAACTGATGACAACGCTGTCTTCGGGAATCGTCTCATTAATCGTTAGCAGCGCTGTTGTTTGCGGAAGCTCGGTATTCAAAGCGTCAGCGTACTCATTCAGCACGTCTTGATTAAAATGATTTTTAATTTCCGGCACAAATTCTTCGCGTTTAAATGTCACCTTGCTGAGCCGGTCACGTTCAGCCAGCCACTCTTCTTTAAGATCCTGAATGGTTGAACCAAATTCGCTTTTGTACCCTTCTAATATGCCGTGCAGCTTGCCAAGCGTTACTTTCGCATCCGCTACCACTTGGAACGCATCCAGTTTGTACGCTTGCATTCTGCTGACATTGATATTCAAAAATTTCGCTTTATCAAAATCAAATGCGGTCTTAGAAGATGTCGCAAAGTCGGTATATCTGGTGCCGATTCCGATGATCAGATCTGACTGGCGGGCCGCTTTATTCGCTGCGAGAGTTCCGGTGATTCCCATCCCGCCTAAATTGTTGGCAAAATCGGCTTCAACCGTGGATTTACCTGCCTGCGTTTCAACCAATGGAATGTTGTATGCTTCAGAGATGGCGATTAATTCTTCGCGTGCATCAGAATATTTAGCGCCTCCGCCCACTAAGATCACAGGGTTTTTGCTTGATTTGATCAGCTCCGCCGCGCCTTGCAATTCACGCTCGCTCGGCTGCATCCGGTCAATATAATGGACCCGTTTGACGAAGAAACTTTCATCGAAATCATACGCTTCCCCTTCAACATCTTGTGAAATACAAATCGTTGCAGGACCGGCTTTCGCAGGATCAGTCATGACTTCAAATGCGCGGATCAAGCTGCTCATAAGCTGTTCAGGACGCGTGATGCGGTCCCAATACCTTGATACCGGCTTCAATGCATCGTTTGTCGTAATCGCCGCGCTGTATTCTTGTTCCACTTGCTGCAGCACTGGGTCAGGCTGTCTTGTCGCAAACGTGTCTGCCGGAATCAAAAGCACAGGAATATTATTTGCCAGCGCCGTACCTGCGGCTGCCGTTAAGTTGGCCGCTCCCGGTCCGACAGATGTCGACACTGCATAAATTTTTCTTCTCAGCATTTGCTTGCTGTATGCCATGGCAGCGTGTGCCATACCTTGTTCATTCTTACCTTGAAATACTTTTAAATGGCCGGCATCTTGTTCCAGCGCTTGACCGATCCCTACCACATTTCCATGGCCGAAGATGGTGAAGATCCCTTCAACGAAAGGCTCTTCCTTCCCGTCAACATGGATATACTGCTGGTTTAAGAATTTTATCAGCGCCTGTGCTGTTGTTAAGCGAATTTTCTTCCCCACAAACGATCCCACCTTTATTCGTTCTTTTTAAAATGAAGGCTGAGCCTCAACGAGCTGTTCGATTTCTGATACGGTCGGCATTGCTTCCGATGAGCTATGCTTGCTGACAACGATGGATGCGGAAGCGCTTCCGTATTTCAATGCCGTTTCGATATCTTTGCCTGAAACAAGGCCATAGATAAAGGCTGAAGCATACGAATCGCCAGCTCCAAACGTTTTCAAGACATTCGTCTTGTATGCTTTCGCGCGGAATACTTCTCCAGATTTGCTATATGCGTATGACCCTTCGACACCATGCTTGATGACGACCAGGTCTGCGGAATGTTCAAATAAGTATTTAACCGACTCGTCGTTGCTGCCTCCGATGCGGTTTTCCATCATGTCGAATTCATCTCGTGTGCCGATCACGATGTCGGATTGTTCAGCAATTAATGTATAATAAACAGAGGTTTCTTCAGTTGATTTCCATGTATAAGGGCGATAATCGAGTTCAAATACGACTTTCACCTGATGCTTTTTCGCCAGATTCACAGCTTTTAAGACAGCTTCACGAGAAGGGCTTTTCGCAAGAGCCGTCCCTGAGACAAGCAGCATCTTTGCTTTTGCGATATACGCTTCACTGACTTCAGATGGCTCCAGATATAGGTCTGCCACATCATCCCGGTACATTAATATGCTGCATTCTTCCGGGCTTTTGATTTCCGTAAAGGCAAGGCCGACTTTATGTCCGTCTTGGTCGACGATCATTTGTGTCGTATCAATGCCCGTGTTTCTCATATAGGATTCTATGAATCTCCCATGCTGGTCATCAGGAATTTTGCCGATGAAACCCGCTCTTAGGCCCAGCTTGGAACTTCCGATCGCAATATTGGCCGGTGAGCCGCCGACATATTTTGAAAACGTCATCGTTTCTTCCATTGGCCGATTGTACTCCACCGCATTTAAATCAATACATGCGCGTCCGATGGCAACAATATCAAATTCCTTATCCTCATTAAACGTATACTTCATCGTAAACAGCCACTCCTCACTGATTGTTAGCGTTCCAGAATCCATTCATGGTCGGGGTCATTATGAAACTTCCACTTTCTTGCCGGTCCTGCCATTACATTTAAATAGTAAGATGTATATCCATCCGGAACCCCAACTGGGTGATAGCCCGCCGGCACGATGACAACGTTTTCATTTTCTACAGTCATTGTCTCGTCAATTGAACGGTCATCCGTATACACACGCTGGAATACAAAGCCTTGCGGCGGGTCCATTTCGTGATAATAAGTTTCTTCTAAAAAGGATTCTGCAGGTAAGTTTTCTTGGTCATGTTTATGAGGCGGGTAGCTCGACCAGTTTCCGCTGTCTGTATATACTTCAACAACTAACAGACTGTTTGCTGACGGGTCTGAATCTGGCAAAATGTTATGCACAATCCGTTTGTTTGAGCGTTTTCCGCGGTGTTCAACGCCGTTATCTTCCGCTTTGATCAGCTTTGTCGGCAGCTGCTTTTCAGATGGAGAATAGCAAAGCGCCACTCTGGCTTGGCTGACCGCTGTAATCTCAAAGGATTGATCGTTTGACACATAGACGCTGTCCGTCGGTATTCTTTCAAATACACTGTCGCGTGTGCCGATGCTTTCAAATGTTTGATCATGATCAGTGACTGTGATTTTACCTGTAACCGCAACAATGCAGCATTCTATTTTTTGTAATTCCTCTGTATAGCGGGAACCCGGTGCAAGGTCCACAACTTTAAATTCAACATATTCGAGATCTGAATTTGATGTTGTTACTTCATGTACAACCTTTACGCCTTGAGAAAGCTCATCCGTTTGAGGCTTTCGCAATAAATAACTCATAAAAAAAGACCTCCTCATTGGTTTTTAAAATAGGCCCGAACAACGCAGCCGCGCTGTTCGGTCTCTTCATATATTAGTTGAAATCAGGAGACGGATATCTTGCTGTCACTACTTTTTTACGAGTATAGAAGTCTACGCTGTCTTTTCCGTTCGCATGTAATGTGCCAAAGAATGAAGACTTCCAGCCGGAGAATGGGAAGAATGCCATTGGCGCCGGTACGCCCAAGTTGATGCCAAGCATTCCCGCATCAATGTTCTCACGGAAGTAACGAATGGCGTTGGCATTAGATGTGAACAAGCACGCGCCGTTTGCAAATTCAGACTCGTTGGCGATCTCAACGGCTTCCTTCAGATTTTTCACACGGATGACAGATAAGACAGGGGCGAAGATTTCGTCCTTCCAGATTGTCATATCCGTTGTCACGTTATCAAAGATCGTCGGTCCGACAAAGTAGCCTTCGTCAGATACGTTTTCACGGCCGTCACAAACCAGTCTCGCGCCCTCTTCAAGGCCTTTTTCAATATAACTGAGTGTGCGTTTTTTGTTATCTTCACGAATGACAGGTCCTAAGAACACACCGTCATCAAGTCCGTTCCCCATTTTCACGCTTGCCGCTTTTTCTTGTAATTTCGCCATGAATTCATCAGCGATTCCTTCTTCAACCGTTACGACCGCACAAGCCATGCAGCGTTCTCCGGCTGAACCAAATGCTGCGCCGATAATGTTTGTGATCGTATCTTCCATATGTGCGTCATTCAGGACAATCGTGTGATTTTTGGCGCCGGTCAAAGCTTGAACACGTTTTAAGTTTTCGCTTCCTTTTTTAAATACATATTCGCCGACCGGTTTAGATCCGACAAATGAAATCGCTTTAATTTCCGGGTGTTCGAGTACGCCGTTCACTACGTCATGAGCACCGTGCACTACGTTGAAGACCCCTTTTGGAAGTCCGGCTTGTTCGAAAAGCTCGACCAGCTTCTCGGTTAACAGCGGTGTACGCTCAGACGGTTTTAGAATGAATGTGTTTCCTAATGCGATCGCCATCGGGAACATCCAGCAAGGAACCATCATCGGGAAGTTAAATGGCGCGATTCCGCCGACAACTCCGATGGGATAGCGGTAGTTTGCAGCTTCTACATCAGTTGCGATTGATGCGAGGGAATCTCCCATCATCAAGGATGGCGCTCCTGCGGCAAACTCAACGTTTTCGATACCGCGTCCGACTTCGCCTAACGCTTCAGTTGTGTTTTTACCGTTTTCTAATGTGATCAGACGAGCGAGCTCTTCTTTATTTTGCTGGAGGAGCTGCTGGTAGTTAAATAGAATTCTTGCGCGGCGCGGCACAGCTACTTTTGACCACTTCTTAAAGGCTTGAGATGCTTTTTCAACCGCGTAATCTATATCTTCTTTAGTAGAAATCGGAACTTGGCACAGAACTTCTTTTGTTGCCGGATTGACAACGTCTTCATATTTATCTGTTTTACTTTCAACCCATTCACCATTAATGTAGTTTTTTAGTTTTCTAATTTCAGCCATCTTTATTGCCTCCTTCAATAGTAAACATCAAACGCTTATATAAATGATGCGAGGATGGTATAAATGATTGATTGCCATTATCCTTCATTCATGACCCGTTCTTCCAAAATGACTTGAATTAACCGCTTTCACTAAAGACCCGATAGTTTCTCATGGTTTAAACCTTATAAGAAACCAGAGCAACAGAGTATTTTTTGGTCATTTCTTGGTTATATTCTAATTGTATCTTACCCACAAGTCAACCATATTATCTTAATTTTTTCATTATTTTTATTATTTCTTTATCTCACACTTTTTGAGTCCAAACTTGGCTGTAAGACGAGTCCTTGCAAAAGACATATACGAGTGTTATCATTTTTTAAGTAAATATTGATTAACTTTTGGTTATGTTATATATTTGAATTAATTTAAGATTAGAAGGAGACTTTTGTATGAAACTGATGCGGATACAGGAGATGGAGGAATACATTTTAACGAATGGCACCGTTTCGTTAGATGAACTATGCCAGGTCTTCAATGTCTCTAAAAACACGGTCAGACGCGATATCAACAAATTAACTGAAAAGGGTGCCATCCAAAAAGTATACGGCGGTGTAACGTCAATTGAGAAATCAGCACTCGTTCCTTTTGAAAACCGTACAATCCAAAACCAAGATGAAAAAACGAAGATCGGCCATTATGCTTCACGATTTATAGAAGACCAAGATCTCATTTTCATCGACTCGGGCACAACCACCAAATCAATTATGGATACGCTTGATCAGGGCAGAAACGTGACGATTCTGACCAATAGCTTAGACGTAATCAATGCTGCCTCATCATTAAATAATGTGAATTTGCTTATCATCGGAAGCAGCTATAAGAGAAAAACAAGATCCTTTGTCGGAATTGATGATCCCGGCACATTAGACAAATACAACATTAACAAAGCCTTTATGTCATCAACCGGAATCACGCTCACACACGGTTTAACCAATTCCGATTTGATGGAATATGAAATCAAAAAGAAAATCTCTGAAAAAGCAAAAGAAGTGTATTTACTCGCTGATCACTCTAAATTTGGCAAGTCAACTCTGCTGACGTACGCACCGTTTAAGCGAGTGGATTGCATAGTAACATCGAAACCGCTGGATGAGGAATATAACAAGTTTTGCAAAGAGCATCAAATTGATATTCATCTGGCACAGGGTTAACATTAGAAGGGAACTTGACCGGGCATACATATGAAAGCGCCCCATCGGAAAAGTTTCATATATATCCATTCATTTTTCTAGGAGGATTAACCATGCAAAAAACAAGAATCGGCAAATCAGACCTGCAAGTATTTCCAATTGGTTTAGGAACAAATGCGGTTGGAGGGCACAACCTTTATCCAGATTTAAATGAAGAAGCAGGGAAAGAACTGGTTCGTGAAGCGCTTCGTAGCGGCGTGAATTTATTAGATACCGCTTACATTTACGGGGTAGGCCGCTCTGAAGAATTAATCGGCGAGGTCCTTCGTGAATATAACCGGGAAGATGTCATCATCGCAACAAAAGCCGCCCACAGAAAAGAAGGTGATGACTTTGTCTTTGATAACTCACCGGCATTTTTGAAACAATCTGTTGAAGACGCGCTTAAACGCCTTCAGACCGATTACATTGACCTTTTCTACATTCATTTTCCTGATGACCATACACCGAAAGATGAAGCCGTGAAAGCCCTGCATGAGTTAAAAATAGAAGGGAAAATCCGCGCGATCGGCGTATCTAACTTCTCTTTGGAACAATTAAAGGAAGCCAATAAAGACGGATTTGTCGATGTGCTGCAAGGCGAGTACAATCTGTTAAACCGTGAAGCAGAGTCAACATTCTTCCCGTATATTATGGAAAATAACATTTCATTCGTTCCGTTCTTCCCTCTAGTGTCAGGACTGCTGGCAGGGAAATACACAGAAGACACAACGTTCCCAGAGGGCGACCTTCGGAGAGAACAGGAAAATTTCCAAGGTGACCTTTTCAAAGAAAATATCAAGAAAGTCAATCAACTGGCGCCAATTGCCGAAAAGCACAATGTCGGCATTGCCCATGTGGTACTGGCTTGGTACCTTGCAAGACCTGAAATTAATATTTTAATACCTGGGGCAAAACGTGCAGAACAGCTGAAAGATAATATGAAAACAGTAAACGTTGAGCTATCAAAAGAAGATATTTCATTTATTGATGAATTGTTTGCTTAAGACATAAAACAGATTGATGACAAAATGCCAAAATGGTTTTATGTTTTGGCATTTTGTTTTCTTTTCAGCGCGGCGGACTTCGGCAGTCTGCCCGTGCCATTAGCCGCTGATCTTTTTCTCGTGAGCACCGGCGCGCAGACCTGACTCGGATCAATAAAAACCAAATTCAATCTGCCGTCTACAGCAAAATACTCCCCCCTCTCAAGCAGCAAAACAAAGCTTTCTTCTTGTCTGTCGGAGCTCCCTTCATGGTCCTTTTCTTGCGTGAGTGTGGTTTTGGCACTTAAAATGGTTCAGAAAGGAATGATCACTTTGGCAAAGACAGAATTTCCCCTTATCACTCACAATCTTTCTCTCGATCTAGTAAATACCGAAATCATAAGCTACGATAAACGGCACGATCACATCCATTCAGAAGAAGATCTGATGAAATGGTTAGACAAAATGGGAGAAGCAGCTCCTTTTCTAAACCGCTCTGCGTTAAAAAAAGTCCAAGAAGATTTTTCAAATGTATCACAAAAGATTCTCCAATTCCGCTCCGTACTGAGAGAACATTTCGAGAACATTGCCGAGGGCGGGGAGCCTGCACCGTCTTTTGTCTCTTTCCTACAAGACCAAATCGCAGTTGCTCCTTTTACTTATGAAATCATTGATGACAAGCTCGCGCGTATTCCTGCCGGAAACATTGATGATGCGATTCTTTCTCTTATCGCTTACGATGCATTATGGCTTATTCATACAAAAGAAATAAAGCAATTGAAGCGATGCGCCAATGAAAAGTGTATTTTGCTTTTTCTCGATAAGACCGGAAGACGAAAATGGTGCTCCATGAAGATATGCGGAAACAGACAAAAGGTCTCACGCCATCAGAAAAAAACAAATAAATGACATAAACGAGCAGAAAGCTGTCCTTCAATCGGACAGTTTTTTTATATCCACGCATTAAATTAACCGCTAAAATAATAATTGACAGGTTAGTTCTCAATGATTATTCTATACATACAGGAGGGGATAATTTTGGAAACCAACTATTTGTTGAAAATGAAAGGAAAGGGAAAAACGCCTTTAAAGATAAACGGTAAGGACGCTGCTACAGGTCTTATAGGCGGATTTATCACCATTTTGGCATTAGCCTCATTAACGTCTTACACATCAAGCCTATGGTTAATGGCGCCTTTTGGAGCGAGCTGTGTGTTAGCATTTGGCGCTTGGAATGCACCTTTATCACAACCCAGAAATGTGATTGGCGGCCACTTCATTTCTGCACTGACGGGCCTTATTGTGTTTCATTTATTCGGTGCTCATCCATGGACATTCGCATTAGGGGCAGGGCTCGCTATTTTCTTTATGATGCTGACCAAAACCACTCATCCTCCCGCTGGTGCAGACCCGATTGTTGTCATTCAGGGAGCGTATAGTTGGAGTTATTTGGTTTTTCCGGTGCTGATAGGATCTTTCATCATCGTGATTATCGCTCTCTTGCTGAATAACTTGCGTGAGAACCGCCAATATCCTACATTTTGGATATGAGTGACAACCTGCAATATTAAGCAAATTAAACTTTTTCAATCGCAAATGTTTCGAGTCTAATAGGTAAAGGGTACTAAACAATTACTTATAAAATCTTAGATATTCATCTATTGGTTCAAGACTGAGGAGGAACATTTGTGAACACAAACACAAGGAAATATATGATTTACTTTTTCGGTGCTTTAGGGGGGCTGCTTTACGGATACGATACGGGTGTCATCTCTGGAGCGCTGCTGTTTATCAACAATGACATTCCTTTAACGACATTAACAGAAGGATTGGTTGTCAGCATGCTTCTCCTTGGCGCGATTTTCGGTGCTGCCTTAAGCGGCACATGCTCAGATCGCTGGGGCAGGAGAAAGGTTGTATTTGTTCTATCCATTATTTTCATCATTGGAGCGTTGGTTTGTGCATTTTCTCAAAACATAACCATGCTGATTGCGTCTCGGGTGATTCTCGGTTTGGCTGTGGGAGGTTCAACGGCACTTGTACCCGTGTACCTTTCTGAAATGGCGCCGACGAAAATCCGCGGAACACTTGGAACCATGAACAATTTAATGATTGTAACGGGTATTTTACTCGCATATATCGTGAACTATCTTTTCACACCGTTTGAAGCATGGCGCTGGATGGTCGGTCTGGCTGCGGTGCCGGCCGTTCTTTTATTAATCGGTATCGCATTTATGCCGGAATCGCCAAGATGGCTGGTAAAGCGCGGGCGTGAAGATGAAGCAAAAAAAATCATGGAAATCACTCATGATCATCAAGAAGATATTGAAATGGAACTGGCAGAAATGAAACAAGGCGAGTCAGAGAAAAAAGAAACGACACTAGACTTGCTGAAAGCAAAATGGATTCGCCCCATGCTTCTGATTGGCGTCGGGCTCGCCGTTTTCCAACAGGCTGTCGGGATTAACACGGTAATCTACTATGCGCCGACCATTTTCACTAAGGCTGGTCTCGGGACATCGGCATCAGTGCTCGGCACGATGGGAATCGGCGTACTTAACGTCATCATGTGCATCACAGCGATGATACTTATAGACCGCATCGGCCGCAAAAAACTGCTGATCTGGGGAAGCGTCGGGATTACGCTGAGCCTGGCCGCACTATCGGCTGTGCTCCTGTCTTTGGGACTCTCTACATCAACAGCGTGGCTGACCGTCGTATTTCTCGGGGTTTATATCGTGTTTTACCAGGCGACATGGGGTCCGGTTGTATGGGTTCTGATGCCTGAACTCTTCCCGTCCAAAGCCCGCGGGGCCGCGACGGGCTTCACCACTTTGGTGTTATCCGCAACCAACCTTATCGTGTCGCTGGTCTTCCCATTGATGCTCAGCGCAATGGGCATCGCATGGGTCTTTACCATCTTTTCAGTCATTTGTCTTCTCTCATTTTTCTTCGCCCTCTACATGGTTCCTGAAACCAAAGGGAAAAGCTTAGAAGAAATTGAAGAAAGTCTGAAAAACCGATTTAAAAAGAAGAAAAACAGACAAAATCAAATGCTTAACGAGCGAACATCGTAAACAAAAAAGGAATCGTCTCTGGACGATTCCTTTTTTATGGTCACACCATAACCTTGCATATATTGTTCGTAAACTCCACCGGATCTTGGATCGGCAGACCTTCAATCAGAAGCGCTTGGTTATATAAAAGATTTGTGTACAAGCTCAATTTGTCTTTATCCTGTTCAAATGCATCTTGCAGTGTTTTGAATACCTCGTGATTCGGGTTGATTTCCAACACTTTTTCAGCCTTCACATTTTGATTGTCCGGCATCGCGTTTAGGATTTTTTCCATTTCGATTGTCACTTCGCCGTCAGCAGCAAGGCAGACCGGATGGGATTTGAGGCGTTTTGACACTTTGACGTTGTTGACTTTGCCAGACAGAATGCTTTTCATTTCCTCAAACAGATCTTTGTATTTGTTTTCTTCTTCTTCGGACTGTTTTTGATCCTCATCCGTATCGATTCCCAAATCACCGCTTGATACGGATTTGAACTCTTTTTCCTTATAAGTGGTAAGCATCTTAATCGCAAACTCGTCTATGTCCTCTGTAAAGTACAGAATTTCATAACCTTTGTCGGCTACCATTTCTGTTTGCGGCAATTTCTCAATTCGTTCATACGAATCACCGGACGCGTAATAAATATATTTCTGATCCTCCGGCATTCTGGAAACGTACTCATCTAAGCTGACCAGTTTTTTCTCCTTAGAAGAGTAGAATAATAAGAGATCCTTCAATACATCTTTATGAGCGCCGAACTCATTGTACACACCGAATTTCAGTTGTCTGCCGAAAGATTGATAGAATGATTCATATTTTTCTCTGTCATTTTTCAGCAGGCTTTGCAGTTCGCTTTTGATTTTTTTGTTGATGTTTTTCGCAATCAGCTTCAGCTGGCGGTCATGCTGCAGCATTTCTCTGGAAATGTTCAGTGACAGGTCCTCAGAATCAACCATCCCCTTCACAAAGCTGAAATGGTCCGGAAGCAGATCCGCACATTTGTTCATGATCAGTACGCCATTGGAATACAGCTCCAGCCCCTTCTCATATTCCTTAGAATAATAGTCAAACGGCATATTTTCAGGAATAAATAAAATTGCGTTATAGCGAACGGCGCCATCAACACTTATATGCACATGAGTGAGCGGTTTATCAAAGCCGTAATGCTTTTCAGAATAAAACGTTTCATAGTCCTCATCGGTCAGCTCGCTCTTGTTTTTTCTCCAGATCGGCACCATGCTGTTGACCGTCTGTTCTTCCTGAACCTCTTCAAACTCATTGTCACTGTCTTCTTTTGGCTTATTAACAGTCTCATCCATTTTGATCGGATAGCGAATGAAGTCAGAATACTTTTTGATAATCGCTTTTAAACGGTAGTTTTCTAAAAACTCATCATAGCTATCGTCTTCTGTATTCTCTTTGATCTTCAGGATAATGTCTGTTCCGACGGAATCCTTCTCACACTGCTCAATCGTGTAGCCGTCCGCACCCGCAGACTCCCACTTATACGCCTCTTCACTGCCGAGCGCCTTACTGACGACCGTCACCACATCGGCCACCATAAACGCCGCATAAAATCCGACACCAAATTGGCCGATGATATCATGTCCGTCCTTTAGTTCATTTTCCTTTTTAAACGCAAGAGAACCGCTTTTCGCAATGGTTCCGAGATGCTGTTCAAGCTCATCTTTTGTCATGCCAATCCCTGTATCAGAGATGGTCAGCGTTCTCGCATCTTTGTCAGCCGCTACTTTTATGTAGTAATTGTCTTTATCGAAAGTTAATGCATCATCTGTCAGCGCTCTGTAGTAAATTTTGTCAATCGCATCACTCGCATTGGAGATTAACTCACGCAGGAAGATTTCTTTTTGGGTGTAAATGGAGTTAATCATCATATCAAGCAGTCTTTTGGACTCTGCTTTAAATTCTTTTTTGGCCATTGAGATCGCTCCTTTAATTCTTGCTTTGATGTTATGTAAACTCTTTTCAACATCTATTTACCACATATAATGCCAACTGTCAATCATGTAATTCTTATACATGGGAAGATGCTTATATATGTAAATTTAACATTAGTTGGATGTATTTTCACTAATTTTTCTCAGTCATTCTGATAAAAAAGAGATGACAGTCAGCACAACAAACACGACCGGAATCATGACGAAGCAATAAAACTTGAGCTCCTTCTTATGCTGTACCTTCAAAACACATAAACCTCCCAACAAATCCTAGTTCATCTTAACATATGTTGGAATTTCTTTTCATGCATGTTTATCACTGTACACAGCGGGAAGACATATAGAAAAAGGAGGACTTGCTTTATGGGAAGACTTAAAAACAAAACCGCTGTGATCACAGGCGCTGCGACAGGCATTGGACAAGCAACGGCGCAGGTTTTTGCCAATGAGGGCGCGCGTGTGATTTGTGCAGATGTCAATGAAGATCAAATGAAAGAAACAGCCGAAAGTATCAGGAAAAACGGAGGGCAGGCGGAAGCCTTTCATCTCGATGTGTCAGATGAAGACAATGTAAAATCGTTTGCCGAACAAATGAAAGACACATTCGGAACGATTGATATTCTCTTTAACAACGCCGGCGTCGATCAGGAAGGCGGAAAAGTGCACGAATACCCGGTTGAACTGTTCGACCGTATTATCGCAGTCGACTTGCGCGGAACGTTTTTATGCAGCAAATACTTAATTCCGCTCATGCTCGAAAAAGGAGGCTCCATCATCAACACCTCCTCCATGTCAGGCAGGGCGGCGGACCTCGACCGTTCCGGCTACAATGCCGCAAAAGGCGGAATCACCAATTTCACAAAAGCGATGGCCATTGATTATGCAAGAAACGGCATTCGCGTCAATTCCATCTCGCCGGGCACGATTGAAACACCACTGATTGACAAACTGGCAGGCACAAAGGAACAAGAAATGGGAGAGAAATTCCGCGAGGCCAATAAATGGATCACACCGCTCGGCCGTTTAGGAAAGGCGAAGGAAATGGCCACCGTGGCGCTGTTCCTCGCTTCAGACGACAGTTCTTATGTAACTGGGGAAGACATTACGGCAGACGGCGGCATTATGGCGTATACATGGCCTGGGAAAATGCTGATTGATGAGAAATGGAAGGAAGAAACGGAATAAGAAGCAGAAAAGAAGTCGAAAAAGACACCGATCGCAGGTGTCTTTTTTTTATTCCTTGTATTTCGCATATGATCATAGCGAACTATAGCAGAATTACTTTATATTTCTTCACATCCAAAAACTGCAGAAACTCCCTAGCCAGCACTTCCGGCGCATGTTCTTTCCCTTCATGAAGCCGATACAAGATCAGCCCGATTATCATAGCGGCGACATAATAGGCATAGAGTTTCTTGCCCGCATGAATATCGACCTGCTGGTGTAAATAAAACGATTCTAATGCTATGAAGATCTCAGGTATCAAATCAGGAATTCCATAGTCCGTATCGAGAAAATGCATGATGGACATCTGATCAGATAAAGCAGAAAACAACCGGACAATCGCCACTTCCGCTTCTGCCATGGAATAGGTTTCCGGATTGGCTGTAATCGTAAATATCTCAATCAGCTCAGAGCATGATTGATGAATCATCGTTTTTAACAATTCCTCTTTATTCGCATAGTGGTCATAAAAGGTTGCCCGGCGGATATTACTTTTGCGGGTAATGTCTGAAATGGTTACCGCCGCATACTCTTTTTTCTCCACAATTAACTCGAGTAAGGCCTCTTGCAAGGCTTGTCTCGTCCGGACAATACGCCGGTCTGTGTGCTTTTCTTCCTTCTGCTTGACCGCAGCGGGATTTCCAAACAGCCAATAAAATCGTTTTTGAGAAATGAGGTCCCACACTTGTTGGCTGACGTCCTCCGCAGAAGCAGCAAGATCCTCTTTCAGCCAATATAAAATGATCGCGTACGTATAAAGAGCCCGGTAGTGCCCGTAAATATCTTGCTCAATCGGCGTCAGATTCGCATTGATCGGAGACAGCATGACATCCTGATGGAATACATCTCTAAAGAATCGATGAAAATTGAGATACGGCATTTTGTCCCTGTCCATCATCGTGTAAAAAAAAGACCTGTGCTGATCGACAAACGATAACGTCGGATGCACCTTTTGCCACTTGCGGTTCAAATTCAAATAATCCTTATTCTTCAGAGAATCATACAGAGCTTGACTCAGCCCTTCCTTCATTTCCTCTGCAATGTCTTCAAAAACCGAAAATTTATCCTCGTAATAAAGGTAAAGTGTCCCTCGGCTCACATTGGCATGCCCGGCTATTTCTTTCATTGTGATTTGGCGAATATCTCTTTCCTTCAGCAAGACCAGCAGTGCTTTTTTGATGTCAGCCGTCACAGAATCCGGCATAAGAGACATCTCCTCTCATTAGACAGATGTTCTATAAATGTACGGTAACGTATAAATGCTTTTCCACTGTCTTTCATTAAGAAATGACACCACTTTATAATAGTTGCGAGACAATAAGAAAGCAAATACAGGGGGATATAACAATGGATCAACAACTAAAAATCGACATTCAGCGTGTCTTTCAATTACAGAAAAATAACCAAAAAGCGTTGCGTGCCTCAACAGCTGAGCAGCGCAGAGAAAAACTGAACCGTTTACTCGAAGCGGTTGTCGCACATGAGGAAGACATCATTGAAGCCATTCGCAAAGACGTACGGAAACCATATCACGAGGTCAAAAAAGCGGAAACCGCAGGAACGATAAAAGCCATTAAAGATAATATGGACAACCTGGAAAAATGGATGGCGCCAAAAGAAGTCGGTTCCTCTTTACATCCGGATGCAAACGGCATTTTAATGTACGAGCCAAAAGGAGTTACGTTAATCCTCGGCCCATGGAATTATCCGTTTATGCTCACAATGGCGCCGCTTGCCGCTTCTATCGCAGCAGGAAACAGCGCGATTGTGAAACTGTCCGACTTCACGATGAACACAAGCCATATCGCCGCAAAAGTGATTCGTGAAGCGTTTGATGAAAAAGAAGTCGCGATTTTTGAAGGGGAGGTTGAGGTTGCAACTGAGCTGCTCGATCAGCCGTTCGACCACATTTTCTTCACAGGAAGCACAAATGTAGGAAAAATCGTCATGACAGCCGCGGCGAAGCATTTGGCATCCGTCACACTGGAGCTTGGCGGAAAAAGTCCGACCATTATTGACAGTGAATACGATATGCTGGACGCGGCGAAAAAAATCGCGGTCGGCAAATTTGTGAATGCAGGCCAAACATGTATCGCGCCGGATTATATTTTCATTAAAAAGGACGTACAAGACCAATTTGCCGGCCTTTTACAAACGATTGTCAACGCCGGATTTATGGAGGACGATCATACCGTTGATCGAAATAAGTTCACGCAAATTGTCAATGACCGCAACTTTTATCGCGTGAAAGACTTGTTCGATGATGCCATCAGTAAAGGCGCGGAAGTCGTGTTCGGCGGCACATTTGATGCAAGCGACCGCACCATTTCACCAACGGTACTGAAAAACGTAACACCGGATATGAAAATCATGCAGGAAGAAATCTTTGCGCCTATCCTGCCTCTGATGAACTATGAAGACATAGACGAGGTCATTGATTACATTACTGATCGCGATAAACCCCTTGCTTTGTACGTATTCAGCCACAATCAAGAACTTATTGATAACGTCTTACAGCATACAACTTCTGGAAATGCCGCTGTGAATGATGTCGTCGTTCATTTCAGTGACGTGAACCTGCCATTTGGCGGTGTCAATACAAGCGGAATCGGCTCTTACCATGGGGTATACGGATTCAAAGAGTTTTCACATGAAAAAGGCGTATTTATTCAAGCAGCTAAGTAGTTTATAAGCCGATCACACAAGGCGCTCCCTTTTAAACGGGGAGCGCCTTTTTTACTATTTTGCTGTGCCAAAATCTTGACCATTTGACCTGTCCCTTATTTGGGGACTTTCAAAATTAAAAGCAGGCTATTTCAGAGTGCTTTTTGGAATGTTCGTGGTGAGCGGAAAGCGATAAAAAACCAAACCACATTCCCAATTAAACTTGCGATGCAAAAAACAGTGACCCCCATTAAGGAAGAAATTGAATAATCTCCAACCGCTCCCATCACGATCATAACGGCCATCACCGAAAGACTGATCAGCAGTCCAATCGCGCAAAATACTGCCATTACAATCTTCATAGCCTTTACGCCCAGCATGTATACGATTAAAGGGAGAAGATAAAAAACAAGAATAGTGCCCACTGCCATCCACATCCCTAAAGTGTTAAATTGATTAGCCTTAGGCCCTGTATCCGCTACAGGAGAGAGTGAGGCGGTGACAATCAGCAAGCAGAAGAGTAACGCAGAAACCAAGGTCATCACGATTATACCGTTTTTCTTTGTTTTCATATTTTGCTTTCCTTTCTCAACTTCAAATCAATCTGTCAGCTTTTTATGATTTGAAATTTTATCAGTTTACTACTGTTATAATAAAACAAAAAAGGATTATAATCTATATTATTTTTCCTATATTAACCACAATACTCATTGGTAAATCACATTTATAGAAAAGAAAATCGAACAGTAAAAAACTTGTCGGTTTGGTAAAATACGAATCCAAAAAACAGCATCCTCGGTCATCTGGCACTGTTCCATGATTTCTTTTAATGTAAAAGACATTTTCTATCACCGCCACTGGTAGATTTATATTGTAGAAAAACAAGGATAAAAGACTCATTTTTAAGAATATTAGGATTTTATCACCATATCATATTGCAAATACCTTTTTTGCAAAGTATACTATTCCAGATTACTTCAAGGGAGAGAAAAATATACATGGAAAAACCAGCAGGATTTTGGATTCGTTTTTTAGCTTATATTATTGATTTTATTATAGTAGGAATACCAACTTATATCATTCAATTTATCATTACTTCCATTTTTGTGGTTGGCGCGGTATCAGCAAACCCAGGCGGAATGACAGAGGAAGAATATACAATCATCTACTTGATCTTCGGAGTAATGCCTATGATTATTATTTCTGTCATTTTAGGAATCTTATATTACGGCCTGTTAACAGCTTCTAAAATGCAAGGTACACTCGGTAAGAAAATCCTCGGTCTCAAAGTAGTCAATGAACAAGGCGGACGGGTTTCAGTCGGACAGGGAATCGGCCGTTACTTTGCATACATATTATCTGGAATTATCTTTTATATCGGTTTTATCATGGTCGCCTTCGGACAGAAAAAAGGGCTGCATGATATCATTTGTCAAACACGTGTTGTCTATAAATAAAGGAATACATAAAAAGTCTAGACGTCAAAAAGAGTCTAGACTTTTGTGTGTTTACGTAAACTAAACTATTATTTTGATTCCTTGAAAATCGGCTGCCATTTTAAATACGTGGCGCTTCTCCACAACCACTCAAACGGTCCCATCCGGAATGTTCGCAGCCAAAGATGGCTGACAATCATTTGGAGAGCACATATGGCTATTGTCACGAGAATACCGACAGCAGGATATACTTTTCCGTATAAACCCAATCCGAAATGATAGAAAATCCACGTTCCAATGACAGATTGCATGAGATAGTTGGTGAACGCTGTTCTTCCAACGGCGGAAAAGTACTGCAAGGGCTTAGCGAATCTTGTCTTATGATAAAGATATACAATCGTTGTGACATAGAAAAACATCAGAAAAGGCGCGCCGATCAGCATAAAGACTTCCTTCTCGAACAGCCCGTACAGAACATGGCTGCCAACTCCTATTATCAGTCCTGCGAGCCACACTCTTTTTAATGCCTGACGATGCTTTTCAGGCTGATGCAGCAATCCTGCCTTCGCTGCCGCTGCCCCGAGCAAAAACATACTGAAATACGGAATGGAAGCCAGAAAGAATACAAGCGGGTTATATGTTAACATGCCGTTCATTGACATATAAGCCATGCGATCATGAACCCGCTGTTCAGCAATTTCTTTAAAGCTGCCGCTGCTGTAAACCTGCAACGTTTGCTTCGCTTCTTGTTCAATTTGTTGAATCGTCTCTTGCTTCCATTCCTGTCCGTCTGAAGGAGAAAAGCTCGACAAAAAGAAAGGAATCGAAAACATGAGATACAAAGCGGCCGCCCATATCACCAGCGTTTTCGTCTTTGCTTTTCTAAATAAAAGTAAGATAAAGCCAAGCAGGGCGTACTGCGTTAATATATCTCCGTCCCACACCAAAAACGCATGAATCGTTCCAAGAATCAGCAATGCTAATAATCTTCTAATATAAAGCGGGACAAAACGCTGTCCTTTGCTTAACGATCTCTCCATCATCACAACCATGCCAAATCCAAATAAAAACGAAAACAATAAAATGAACTTGGTTTGGATCAATAAATCCAATATCATCCTGACACCGAAATCTAAATCAGACCACTTTTCTGTAAAAAAGTTATCTTTTCCAAGCACAGATAAATATACATCCGGATAACTGAAATGAGCCAAATTAACAAATAAGATACCGAAAATTGCTATTCCTCTTAAGACATCAAGCACCTGAATACGTTCATCTTTCAGGGTTGGCTGTAATGTAGTCAACTGCAACACGCTCCTTTTTTCTATACATTTAGCTTATGAAAAAAAGTCGTGCTGAAAAATCGATTTAGGTGGCAGTTTACGAGTTAAACCTTACAATATTGTCATTTTTACGGATTAACAACCTTCAAATCCAGTTTTTCGATATTCTGCATGACACGATCAAATCGCAGAGCTTGAGGTTCACTTGGGAAAATGTGATCTTCATACGGTTCACCTAACGTACGGAAAAACGGCTCAAACAAGCCCGGAACCAATACGCCCACCATCTTCGTATAATGCGAATCCAGTCGGTAGGAGTGAACAGTATGGGCAGGAACATGCAGGAAATCGCCAGGGTTTAACTGAATTTCTTCACCATCCGCCCACATTGTCATTTGCCCTTCAAGGCAGAAGAAGGTCTCTGTGTGATGTTCATGATAGTGATCTACGATGCGATCGCCTTTTGGCCCTTCAGATGAAACAACGATAAATTGCCCATCTGTATTCCTTTGAGCCGCCACAATACGGTGAAGCTGATCACCCGTCAATAGGCGCTCTCCTTCTCCAGACTCAATCACATATGGGACAACATCATCAGGGACCTTCTTATTTTCCACTAGCTTCGCCGCACCGGCTGGTTTTTCACCTTCAATAAATGTAATGTCCGCAACAGCAGCCGCTTCTGCAAAGTGCTCATTCGACACCTCTTCGCTCACGTGCGGCGGATGCTCAGCCTTGTCATATGGCGTTCCAATCACAGAATACATACGCGCCGCATTCCCTTTCATCGTGTAAGACACAAACCGGGTTCTGTGGCTCTGCATCCGATAGCTGTGGGGCGTTCCTGCTGGGATTTGCGCATAATCCCCGGACAGCAAGAGATGATTCTCTCCATCAAGTGTAAGCTCAAGTTTTCCATCAAGGACAAAAATTCCTTCATGCGTATCCTTGTGCATGTGCAGCGGAAAATGTTCTCCTTTTCCTCCAGAAAGCAGCACGATCTCAAACAGACCGCCTGTGCTCTTTCCATTTGCCATAATGGTTGCTACCTGTCTGCCGAACAGATAACGCTCTCCTTCGCCGCTTCGAAGCAAATAAGGCATTTTTTCTTCAGGTAATGTATGTTTTAATAAAGTTTTCATCTTGTTTCCTCCAATTTAGACCAGTCTATATATTTATTAAATGACTAGACCGTTCTATATAATTGTAGGGGAAAGGATAACAAAATGCTACCCTTTTTTTCTCACCAGCACGGGAATTTGCTCCGCAATGAGAAGAAGGGGGGCTTTGTTTTTATTCGTTAAGGAAAGCATAATACCGCCTTCAATCATAGAATTAATCAGCGTTCCCAGCTTGCTTGCTTCTTCTTCTTCAAATCCGTTTTGCATTAATTTTCCGGCGAAAACCGCTTCCCAGCTTTTAAAAACCTTCATGCAAACCGTACGCAGCGGTTCACTGATTAACGCTGTCTCACTTGCCAATAAGCCGACTGGAATGCCTTGAATGCTCTCCATACTATCAAACTGACTCGCTGTTTCTTTTATAAATAGCTGAATCGCTTCGACAGGATCAGTGACCTTGTCCATACTGTGCCGAATGATATCTTCAATAAATCTTCCTGTATATGTAACCGCTTCAATCGCTAACTCTTCTTTTCCGTTCGGGAAAAAGTGATAAAGGGACCCTTTCGGAGCACCGCTTTCTTTTACAATCTGATTTAAACCGGTCGCGTGATATCCTTGCAGCTGAAACAGGCGTGACGCCGTATGAAGAATTTTCTCACGTGAATCTCCTCTGCTACTCATTGAAACATTCCCTCCTAGGTATGGTGAAGAGCGACTTATATAATATAAAAAAGAACCGTGTGAATGTCAAAAAGAGATAAAAACCTCGTCGATGGTATATATGTTTTTATAATCACGAACGATTGCAGAAAAAATTAAACCAATGTGCTCCAATAGAGTACCGAAACACACTGATTTTATAGCTGGCTGCTTGACAGGGATAAGACCCATGCACCACAGGTAAGATGATAAATGGAAAACCGCCATGCTATACTCTTTTTTAACCATATGAGATACCAGCCCACTCCTTTTAGGCTGTCGGGATGTCTCGGCAATCTGTAAATCTTATCTCACCCTCACTGTCTATTTCGATATTCTTCTTATGATTGATGGTAATGGAAAGCGGATAAACTTCAGCTTTTTTGTCTGAAAAAATCCAGCGGCGTCCTCTAGGCCCTAACAGTAAAAACGCCCCTTCCTCATACTCTCCCATAAAATTTAACCCATCTTCTTTTACCGATTCTTCATATCTGACCGGAACCCCAAACTGAATGAGACCCTTCCCTGCTGAAATCACATCATTTGTTGTGATATTAATTTCACTAATATCGATAACAGACTGAACTGAAAAATTTTCATCACTCGCCGCTGATGAATTTCTAGCTATAAATTCTACTATATTATGAGACGGATCTGAGAAATAAAGTGAATAGGCATCTGAATGCTCAAAGTAAACTTCATCCTCATCATCTTCTTTATGTAACGTTACTTTACTTTTCGCCCAAGTTTTGGCTTCTTTAAACTTATTCTGAGGGATATTAAAAGCAAAATGATAGAAAGGTTCCTCATCAGAATGGCTTTTCCTGATTTCCAATTCACTGCAGCCGGCCTTAATTGAAAAAGCGTCTTCACTGCTTTCTATTAAAGGAAATCCAAGCTCATGAACATAAAAATGTCTCATTTGATCTACATCATTACTATACAGAGTCACCTTGCTTATTAACATTCAAGCCCCTCCCATTTTCTTCTTTTTTCCATCATATCACTGGTTAAGATGTCCATCCAATTGATCGGCTTTGGAAATGGGGAAAAAAGATGGCATTATTAATTCTTCATCTTTTTTAAACCTTCTACTAAAAAGGAGAATAATAAAAAATAAAATAGCAAATACCAACCCTTGAACAAAGTAATTGGTATTTTTATGATTTTCTTTTCTGGATGAAAATTCTATAAAATAACATCAAAATCTGCTGAAATACAATAGTATAATTGGTGAAAACATATAGATTAACGGGACTGTTGCCAATGCGGCTAGTGAGAAAGAATATAAAAAACAGGAAGTACTTTAAAGCAGGTTTAGTGATTGAATCGGCAGGCAGCGGAGGTGTCAAATAAAGAAGACTGCCAGAAAATTCTACTTTGTTGGCAGTCTTCACTCAATATCGTATTTTTTATTGTGATCACTCTTTAAAGAAATCAATCAATGGTTGAAAGTCCTGAGCTAAATCAACGCCATTCGGCTCTGCTTGAAGCAAACGATCTATCATCTGTTCCAATTTCTCAATATCCTGCTTATCTGTATATTCAATGAAGTTTAAGCCCTCTAGCCAATCTCGATAAGAATGTTTTGCTTTCCCATAGCTATTCCCAAAGACAAGGCAAGGCGTTTTCGTAATAATTGAGAAAATCATCGCATGCAAGCGGTCTGTGATCACTAATTTACTAGAACTAATGCGGTCAAGCATCTCCAGAAAATGTTTCTCGCGCTCGGCATAATCAATCGTGTCTACAGTATCCAGCACGGTATCCGTTCGCTCCACATAGGTCGTTTTCTCTGCCCATTTCATCATTTGAGATACAAAGTCTTCATCGGTTACTTTCTCTTTATCCGCTCTTAAAATAAAGAGAACGCCGTCCCGTTCAAGCTCTCTCGGCTCTATATCTAAAGACAGCACCATATCCGGAGTGAAAATCACATCTGAATTGAATGTTTCTTTTACCACATCTAGTGTTTGTGTCTCACGAGCGGCAATCGTTAAATTCGAATTTTGATGATAAGCATTCTGCGTTTTCTTCTTCTCTTTATTTCCTTCTTCCGTATCTTCAAAGTACACTGATTGCGGAAGAGAGATAGATTTATAATCTTTAAAAGCCGCAAAGACCTTTCTTCTGTCTTCCTCAATATCGAGGTAAAGGTTTCCTAAATTACCCCCGCCAGTAAAACAGACAATATCGTCTTCACGAATGATTTCCTTTACCAATTCAATGCCTTCATCTGTTGCATAATCCATCATTTCAATGTACTCATAGTAAGGAAAATGATTCTTAATAAATTTCTCTTCTGCATACGCAATTGCCTGATCCCCAATGTTTGTATAACTTGGTGAACCAAACAGAAACACTTTTCGTTTATCATTTAATAAGGCTTCCGGCTCCACATTCGGAGCGATACCTTTCACTAGTTTTTTACCTTTGATTTCTTGTACGGTCATACTGATGTCCTCCTTCTGGGCTGATTATCTTATTGTTCTGTACCCCGAAAGGAGGAGGGGTATGCGCGTGTGTGTGTTTGACTTAAAAACGCATAAGGGGCTTTATATACGATTTGCATTTCTGACAGTTTTCATAGATGCCGCAATGTTCCTTGCCGTTCTTTCCATATAATGAGCGGCGTGTTCAAATGCATCAGGAAGTGTAATCACTCCTGGAACGATGCTGAAAAGGGCGTCAATTCCGTGTTCATACACAACATCACTATCTAAGGATAATGATCCCGCAAGCCCAATAACAGGCACATCATATTTCTTAGCCGCTTTGGCCACGCCGATCGGAGTTTTTCCATAAATGGTTTGACTATCGATCCGCCCTTCACCAGTGATAACAAGGTCTGCATCTTTGACTGCATCCTCAAAACCGACAAATTCAAGGACGATATCAATTCCTCTTTTGAGGTCAGCGTCCAGGAAAGCCAGCAAGCTTGCCCCGAGACCGCCTGCTGCGCCGGCGCCCTCTATATCTCTGCAGGATTTTCCAAGGGCTCTTTCTGCGATATCAGCAAAGCGGGACAGGTTCTGATCAAGTAAATGTACCATTTCAGGTGTGGCGCCTTTTTGAGGACCGAAAATAGCTGAAGCCCCTCTAGGTCCTGTTAATGGGTTATCTACATCGCAGGCCACCACAATTTTCACATCTTTTAATCTGGCATCAAGACCGGTCACGTCTATTGAAACGAGTTGCGAGAGTGCACCGCCTCCGGGACCGATATTGTTTCCTGATTGATCCAGAAGCCTTCCGCCCAACGCCTGAACCATTCCAGCTCCCCCATCGTTCGTAGCGCTTCCGCCCACCCCAATAATCAAATGCTTTACACCTGAATCTAGGGCAGCTAATATTAATTCTCCCGTTCCCCTTGTGGAGGTGACTAACGGATTTCTGTTTTCTTCGGGCACAAGATGCAAGCCCGATGCAGCAGCCATTTCGATAACGGCTGTTTTCCCATCTCCTAGTAATCCATAAAATGCTTTCACTGTTTCACCCAGCGGACCTGTGACAAACTGCTCTTTCATGCATCCGTTTGTCGCATCTACCAGTGACTGAACCGTTCCTTCACCGCCGTCCGCCATCGGCAGCTTCCGATATTCGGCATCCGGGAAAACCGTTTTGAAGCCTCTTTCTATGGCGTGAGCAGCCTCCAACGCTGATAAACTTTCCTTAAAAGAATCTGGTGCAATCACTATCTTCATACGATCACCTCTCTCTATAGTCGCAGGACACGTTAACCGAATAGTTTAAAAACGCCGAAGATAAGCGTTGAAATAATCGCAAGCGTTAAACCGATTAAAGATTCATATGGCATCAGTTTTAAGCGTTCCTTTATGTCCATATTAACGCTTCCGGCTGTAGCGTGGAAAAAGCTCCCGTGCGGCAGGTGATCAAGCACGGTTGAGCCTGCATGTATCATTGCCGCTCCAGCCAACGCTGATATCCCCAATCCTAAGATGGTGCTGCTGAAAACACCGCTTGCTACCGCTGTTCCCGCTGTTGTGGAAGCTGTTGCGGCAGACATAAATATGCCTGACACAGGCGCCAATAAAAAAGCTGGCAGACCTGACGAGTTTAATGCACTAATAAAGACATCCTTCAATGCAGAGTTGGAAATGATGCCGGCCAATGTCCCAGTCCCTAACAGCATAATGGCGACACCGGACATTTTACTCAAACCGGAAATGGCATATTCATTGATATTCTTCGTCTTTTTCATTGCAATTGCTCCTATGATTCCGCCTGCTGGCAGGGCAACCATCGGATCAATGCTGATATTACATAATGGCCGCAATGCGAGCAAGATGATCGTGACAAGCGGTGCAATCAATGCTGTTATGAATAAAGGAATCTTTTGATCCGTCATTTCCGTATCTTGGTTCCCCACTGAAGATCCTTTATTAACAAGCCGTTTCGCTAAGAAATATGTAACGGCCAGCCCGAAAATGGCAGGGATAATTCCCGCAGCCATCATAGATGTAAGAGGAACCCCAAAAGCATCAGAAGCGGCAATGGCATTCGGGTTCGGTGACATGATATTCCCCGCTTTACCGCCGCCAATCATGGCCAGTAAAATAGCCGTTTTAGAAAGCTGTGCACGTTTGGCAATAGCCAAAGCAATCGGTGACACTGTAATGACGGCTACGTCTATGAAGACTCCGACGGTCGTTAATATCATCACAGCTATTGATAATGCCAGCAGAGCACGTGATTCTCCAAGTTTTTTGATAATCGTTTCCGCAATCGATAAAGCTGCTCCTGACTCAATCAGGACGCCCGCCAGGACACCTGCAGCCATGATTCTCAAAACTGCCGGGATGATATCTTTCGCGCCTTCCATCATGAAGGCAACAGTATTTGTAATATCCACACCGCCAATCAACCCGCCGATTAAAGCACCCGCAACCATCCCATATGCAGGCGGCACTTTTTTCAAGATGAGTATGATCGCAATGAGTAAGGCACTGACGGCCCCTAAAGCGCTTACGGTAACATCCATGCTCATTCCCCCACCGTGTTTGTTGTGTATTTATTGTAAGCGTTTACTTAAGTAGATACATTGTGAAAGATGATGAAATAAGAGAATGAAATAAGGATGTACATTGTGCATAAGCACAATCAGCTAATGTCATACAAAAGCTTTGCTATGTACAATTCAATCAAGTCCTTTATATTTCGCGGATCTTTGCCAGTCAATTCTTTTATTTTCTCAAGTCGGTACCTTAGGGTATTTCGATGGATAAACAGACTTTCTGCAATTTTGTTTAACTCTCCGCCCTCTTTTATATAGGCTTCCAGCGTATTAACCAGTTCGCCCTTCTTACCTTGCTCCAACAGCTGATGGTAAAAGGAGAAAGCACTTTTGTCCTGCTCTTCCTGAGCCAGTTGTGCCAGTATGACTTCTAATCTGTAATCCTCGTAATGGTAAAAGCCCGCCTCAGGCTGAAGTTTGCTTCCTATGAGAATTGCTCTTTTGGCTTGATAAAATGAAGAACGTAATTCTTTTATGCCTTTAGCCAAGTTTCCGCTTCCGATACGCACGCCATCCAATGTTGTTAACAACCGCTTCAACAAGGGCAATAACTCTCTTTTGATTTCTTTACCCGCTGCCGTTTTCAGAACGACGATTTCATTATTAAACGTAACTCCGATTAAATCAGATTTACTGATTTCATATTGAATAGACCTCATTATGTTTTGAATCGTTATTTCTGTATAATTTGATGGTTTCATGACGATGGCCATTCTAGGCTGTTCTAGATTTATTCCAAGAAATCCGGCCCGTTCTTTTAACCATTCTTCATTCAAACCTTCTTCTGAAATAAGCTGATTCACAATCTCACTCTGTATCCTTTGTTTCCATTGCACTCTCTCCAGCAAAAACGATTGCTCCAATACCAGTTCGGCCGCCATTTTTACAAGCTGGGCATAGTTCTGGATTTGCTCAGGCTCTCCTGTAATACCTACAACACCAACGATTTGGCTGCTAAATCGGATAGGCAAATTGATTCCAGGCCTTGCCCCCTTCATTTTGGCCGCCCTCGATTCATCTATTTCAATATGTTCACCGTTTTTAAGAACGAGAAGAGCACCATCATGGAGCTGATTAATCCTTTCGCTGTCGCCCGAGCCTATGATAACCCCCTTATCGTCCATGACATTTATATTTCTATTCAAAATGTTCATTGTACGCTCAACGATATCCTGAGCCAGCTCATACGTTAAAAATTGCATGCTGCTTTCCCGCCTCCTCCTTCATCTTTTCTCCAATTTACCATAGTGAAGTTGCACAATAAATAAGGCGGCGCGGAATGTATGGAAGATCACAGCTTGAAGAAACGTCTGCCTTTTTTAATGACCTCTGCATTCGAATTTCACCACTGCACCTATGAGGAAATGGGAAAATTTTTAAGAAAAATTAGAAATGAAAGTGTTTGCATAATAGAAAAATTCAAGTTATCATACTTGTATACAAGTATACTCCTTTAGCAGGAAGGTGAGTTTATGCTCGACTCCAAGGATCTGTTGTATCCCGAAAAGTGGCTCTCAAAAGCTTCAACCGGTGTTCGTGTAGCTTGCGAGCTTAGGATGCGTATTATTTCCGGGTTGATTGAAAGCGGTACCATAATATCAGAAAATACAATCGCCGCAGACTTTTCAGTGAGCCGGTCGCCCGTTCGCGAGGCTTTGAAAATACTGGCATCCGAAAAAATCATCCGTTTAGAACGAATGGGAGCAGTTGTAATTGGTTTAACTGAAAAAGAAATAGCAGAAATTTATGATGTGCGTTTACTCATAGAAACGTTTGTATTTGAACGGCTTGTCAAAATAGACACCGATCTATTGGTAAAAGATCTTAGTAAAATTCTTGAAATGATGAAAGTCTCCATAAAATATGAGGACGCGGATGAGTTCTCTTATCAAGATGTGTTATTTCACGAAACGATTGTTCGCGCCATTGATCATTCATACATTCTGATGATATGGAACAATCTAAAACCTGTGATGGAAAGCTTCATTCTTTTATCGATGCGCATGCGATTAAAGGAAAAATATGAAGACTTCTCAAGGATTTTAGATAACCATGAGCTTTATATTCAAGCGATCAAAACAAAGGATAGGGCGCTGATGATTCAATCTCTGCACCAGAACTTTGATGATGTTCAAGAGAAAGTAGACGACCTTTGGTTGTCGCAACAAATGCTGGCTAAAGGAGCTGAACAAAAAAATGACTAATTATATGTTAGGAATAGATATCGGCACGACAAGTACGAAGGCTGTGTTATTCAATGAAAATGGGGTAGTGATACAAAAAGAAAGTATCGGATACCCGCTTCATACACCCGACATATCGACAGCTGAACAAAACCCGGAAGAGATTTTTCAGGCTGTGATACTCTCAACCGCAAAAATCATGCAACAGCATTCACAAAAAAAGATCTCATTTATTTCATTCAGCAGCGCCATGCACAGCGTCATTGCCATGGATGAAAACGATCAGCCGCTAACGCCGTGCATCACGTGGGCGGATAACCGAAGCGAAGGCTGGGCGCATAAGATTAAAGATGAATTAAACGGGCATGAAGTCTACAAACGGACAGGAACACCCATTCACCCCATGGCACCGTTAAGCAAAATTGCCTGGATCACGAATGACCGACCTGAAATCGCTTCCAAAGCAAAAAAATATATAGGGATTAAAGAATTTATTTTTAAAAAGCTATTTGATGAATATGTCGTCGATTATTCTCTAGCTTCAGCGATGGGGATGATGAATCTCAAAGACTTGGATTGGGACGAAGAAGCATTAAAAATCGCAGGTATTACAACGGATCATTTATCTAAACTAGTGCCAACAACCGAGATTTTTCATAACTGCAGCCCGGAATTAGCGAAACAGATGGGAATCGACCCGAAAACACCTTTTGTCATTGGCGCAAGCGACGGCGTGTTGTCTAACCTCGGCGTCAACGCGATTAAAAAAGGCGAAATCGCCGTCACAATCGGGACAAGCGGTGCGATTCGGACAATTATTGACCAGCCGCAAACGGATGAAAAGGGGAGAATTTTCTGCTACGCCTTAACGGAAAATCATTGGGTCATCGGCGGACCGGTTAACAATGGCGGAATCGTTCTTCGCTGGATCAGGGATGAATTTGCTTCTTCAGAAATCGAAACAGCGACAAGACTCGGAATTGATCCGTATGATGTGCTGACCAAAATTGCCGAACGTGTAAGACCGGGTGCTGATGGATTACTGTTCCATCCATACCTCGCCGGTGAACGTGCTCCTTTATGGAATCCTGATGTACGCGGCTCATTTTTCGGTCTGACTATGTCCCATAAAAAAGAACATATGATTCGAGCGGCATTGGAAGGCGTCATTTACAATTTATACACTGTCTTTTTAGCGTTAACGGAATGCATGGACGGTCCTGTTACACGGATTCAAGCGACTGGGGGCTTTGCAAGATCTGAGGTTTGGCGTCAAATGATGTCGGATATATTCGAATCCGAAGTAGTCGTTCCGGAAAGCTACGAAAGCTCATGTCTCGGTGCCTGCCTCCTAGGCCTGTACGCTACAGGAAAAATCGAGTCGTTTGATGTCGTTTCTGACATGGTCGGAAGCACTTACAGACATACGCCAAAAGAAGAATCAGCCAAAGAGTATAGAACATTAATGCCGATATTCATTAATTTATCTAGGGCATTAGAAAATGAATATACACAAATTGCAAATTATCAAAGAGGCTTAATCACACACAAATAGATAATGAAGGGGAGGCGTCATTCATGCCGTTAATAATTGTCGCAATTGGAATCTTAGCATTACTATTTTTGATTATGGGCTTAAAATTAAATACATTTATTTCCTTAATTGTCGTATCGTTCGGCGTTGCGTTAACACTTGGAATGCCATTTGATAAAATCGTCAGCTCCATCGAAGAAGGAATAGGCGGAACACTCGGGCACATCGCATTAATCTTCGGACTCGGCGCCATGCTGGGCAAGCTGATCGCAGATTCAGGCGGCGCACAGCGTATTGCGATGACGCTCGTCAACAAATTCGGTGAAAAAAATATTCAATGGGCAGTCGTCATTGCCTCATTCATTATCGGTATTGCTTTATTCTTTGAAGTTGGTTTGGTCCTATTAATTCCGATCGTATTTGCGATTTCAAGAGAAATAAAGATTTCTATCTTATTCCTCGGTATTCCGATGGTCGCGGCGCTATCCGTCACACACGGCTTCCTGCCTCCGCACCCGGGACCAACGGCGATCGCCGGAGAGTACGGTGCAAACATCGGTGAAGTGTTATTGTACGGCTTCATCATCGCTGTTCCGACGGTGCTTATCGCAGGGCCTTTGTTTACAAAGCTCGCTAAAAAACTAGTCCCTGAGTCATTTGCAAAAACCGGAAATATTTCGTCACTAGGCACACAAAAAACATTCAAGCTTGAGGAGACACCAAGCTTTGGAATCAGTGTATTTACAGCGATGCTTCCAATTATCATCATGTCGATCGCTACGATTATCGATTTGCTTCAAGAAACAATAGGATTTGCGGATAACGGTGCACTGGCATTCATCCGTTTGATCGGGAATGCATCGACTGCCATGGTCATCTCCTTATTAGTAGCTGTCTATACAATGGGAATTGCACGTAACATTCCAATCAAAACCGTGATGGACTCTTGTTCAACAGCCATCACACAAATTGGAATGATGCTCTTGATCATCGGAGGCGGCGGCGCCTTCAAACAAGTATTAATTAACGGCGGTGTCGGCGACTACGTAGCCGATTTATTCAAAGAAACGGCTTTATCGCCTATCTTACTTGCCTGGCTTATCGCGGCGATCCTGCGTATTTCCTTAGGATCAGCCACCGTTGCTGCATTAAGCACAACGGGACTTGTGATTCCATTGCTGGGACAGTCCGATGCCAATCTTGCATTAGTGGTGCTTGCAACCGGCGCGGGAAGCGTCATCGCTTCACACGTCAATGACGCAGGCTTCTGGATGTTCAAAGAGTATTTTGGTTTAAGCATGAAAGAAACATTCGCAACATGGACATTACTGGAAACGATTATTTCAGTTGCAGGATTAGGGTTTATTTTATTACTCAGTGTATTTGTATGAAATTGATGAAGGAGCTGTAATACATGTTCAATACAATTGGTGTCATAGGCTTAGGCGTGATGGGCAGCAATATCGCCTTAAACATGGCCAGTAAAGGGGAACGGGTCGCCGTCTATAATTACACGAGGGATTTAACGGACCAGCTCGTACAGAAGCTTGACGGACAGTCTGTCAATCCGTACTATGACCTTCAGGATTTTGTTCAATCGTTAGAAACACCAAGAAAAATCTTTCTGATGGTGACTGCGGGCAAACCGGTAGATTCCGTAATCCATTCGCTGATTCCTTTGCTTGAAAAAGGCGATGTCATCATGGATGGCGGAAACTCTCACTACAACGAAACGGAACAAAGATATGATCAGTTAAAAGAGAAGGGAATCGGCTATTTAGGAATCGGCATTTCCGGCGGCGAGGTCGGCGCTTTAAAAGGCCCATCCATCATGCCTGGCGGAGATCAAGATGTCTATGAAAAAGCCGCTCCCATCCTGACTAAAATAGCAGCACAAGTAGGAGATGACCCTTGCTGTGTGTATATCGGACCAAAAGGATCGGGTCATTTTGTAAAAATGGTGCACAACGGGATTGAGTATGCAGACATGCAGCTGATCGCAGAAGCCTATACATTTCTAAGAGACACATTGCGTCTGCCGCTCAATGAAATCGCTGACATTTTTGAAGAATGGAATCAAGGTGAACTGAAAAGCTATTTAATCGAAATCACAGCAGAGATTTTAAGGAAAAAAGATGAACGGACAGACGCCCCGCTGATCGATGTCATTCTTGATAAAGCAGGCCAAAAAGGCACAGGAAAATGGACGAGTATGCAAGCTATTGATAACGGCATTCCGTCATCCATTATCACGGAATCACTGTTCGCCCGTTACCTATCTGCATTAAAAGATGAACGGGTTGCGGCTGAACAAATCTTAGCCGGTCCAGAGACCGAAGAAAAGCACTTCGATAAAAACCTGTGGATTGATTACGTGAGACAAGCCTTATACATGGGAAAAGTATGCGCCTACGCACAAGGCTTTGCTCAATACAAAATGACGTCTGAGCTTTACGGGTATGACTTGCCGTTAAAAGACATCGCCCTTATTTTCCGCGGCGGCTGCATCATACGTGCAGAATTTCTAAACATCATCAGCGAAGCATTCCAAGAACAACCGGACCTACCAAACCTGCTCATCGCACCATATTTCTCAGAAAAGCTCAAAGCCTACCAAACAGGCCTGAGAAAAGTGGTGTGTGAAGGAATCAACGCCGGCATCTCGTTCCCATGCTTGAGTACGGCTCTATCTTATTACGATGGCTACCGCACAGGACGTTCCAACGCGAATATATTACAGGCTCAGCGTGATTACTTTGGTGCTCATACGTATGAACGGACGGATATGGATGGGTTTTTTCATACGGAATGGTCATGAAGAGTATGTAACAAAAGCTGGCAAACCGGACTTAAAAAGGTCCAGTTTGCCAGCTTTTTTAAATTCATGGAGGTGAAAAAAACTTCTCTTCCGACTTCATTTCGGCAAAGACACGTTCAATCATTTTTTCTTATTTTCAAGTACGGCGAAAGTGATCAAACTGCATTTTCACACCCCAATGTCACTTCTAATTGAGAATAAGCCATGATAAATTTCAACATCCTTGATAGAACAAAATAGACCAATCATTACCAGCATTTCCTCGTCATAAGTACAAAAAGCAAAAATAATCTAGGTGTTTCCCCTTGACAAAAAATAAATGTTATTTAATAATTCATATATAATTAGAATTATTATTGAAAGCTAAAGTTTATACTTTATGCTTTTTAATATTCTCAAAATCACATTTAGGAGGAACATAAATTATGTCTCTAATTGGAAAAGAAGTACAACCATTCGCAGCGAAAGCTTACAAAAACGGTGAATTCATCGATGTAACAAACGAAAGCCTAAAAGGTCAATGGAGCGTATTCTGCTTCTACCCAGCAGATTTCTCTTTCGTATGTCCGACTGAACTTGAAGATCTTCAAAACCAATACGCAGCCCTAAAAGAACTTGGTGTTGAAGTATACTCTGTTTCTACAGATACTCACTTCGTACACAAAGGCTGGCATGACAGCTCTGAAAAAATCGGCAAAATCACTTACGCTATGATCGGTGACCCATCTCAAACGATCTCTCGTAACTTTGATGTACTTAACGAAGAAGAAGGTCTTGCTGACCGCGGTACATTCATCATCGATCCGGATGGCGTAATCCAAACTGTTGAAATCAATGCAGGCGGTATCGGCCGTGACGCAAGCAACCTAGTAAACAAAGTAAAAGCAGCTCAATATGTTCGTCAAAACCCAGGCGAAGTTTGCCCGGCTAAATGGGAAGAAGGTTCTGAAACACTTACACCAAGCCTTGACCTAGTAGGTAAAATCTAAGGAGTGCATTCCATTGGTACTTGAAGCAAATATCAAAGCACAATTAAATCAATACATGCAGCTAATTGAGAATGACATTGTTCTCAAAGTGAGCGCAGGTGAAGATGACACCTCTAAGGATATGCTGGCTCTCATTGATGAGCTGGCTTCCATGTCATCGAAAATCACTGTTGAAAAAGCTGAATTGAACAGAACGCCAAGCTTCAGCGTGAATCGCGTCGGAGAAGACACTGGCGTCACTTTCGCCGGTATTCCTCTTGGACACGAATTCACTTCTTTAGTGTTGGCATTGCTGCAAGTGAGCGGCAGACCGCCTAAGGTAGATCAGAAGGTCATTGATCAGGTGAAGAAGATCAGCGGTGAGTACCGCTTTGAATCTTATATCAGCCTGACATGCCACAACTGCCCTGATGTTGTACAAGCATTAAACATGATGAGCGTGCTGAACCCGAACATCACTCACACCATGATTGACGGTGCGGCGTTTAAAGAAGAAGTCGAAACCAAAAACGTCATGGCAGTGCCAACTGTTTACTTGAATGGCGAAACTTTCGGAAGCGGACGTATGACCCTCGAAGAGATTCTTGCGAAAATGGGCAGCGGCGCAGATGCATCTGAGTTTGCTGACAAAGATCCTTACGACGTTCTTGTTGTCGGCGGCGGACCTGCCGGCGCAAGTGCAGCCATTTACACGGCTCGTAAAGGAATCCGCACAGGTGTTGTCGCTGAACGCTTTGGCGGACAGGTTCTCGACACCATGAGCATCGAAAACTTCATCAGCGTAAAAGCAACTGAAGGACCGAAGCTTGCTGCAAGTCTTGAAGAGCACGTGAAGGAATATGATATTGATGTCATGAACCTTCAGCGCGCAAAACGACTTGAGAAAAAAGATCTGTTCGAACTTGAACTCGAAAACGGTGCTGTCCTAAAAAGTAAAACAGTCATCCTTTCAACAGGTGCCCGCTGGCGCAATGTCAACGTACCTGGTGAACAAGAGTTCAAAAACAAAGGTGTCGCTTACTGCCCGCACTGTGATGGCCCATTGTTTGAAGGCAAAGACGTAGCTGTTATCGGCGGCGGAAACTCTGGTATCGAAGCAGCGATTGATCTTGCAGGTATTGTCAATCACGTCACTGTGCTAGAGTTCGCGCCGGAACTGAAGGCAGACGAAGTCTTGCAAAAACGTCTCTACAGCCTGCCAAACGTCACTGTACTAAAAAACGTACAAACAAAAGAAATCACAGGCGATCAGAGCGTAAACGGCATCACATACGTAGACCGCGAAACAGGCGAAGAAAAACACGTTGAACTCCAAGGTGTATTCGTCCAAATCGGTCTCGTGCCAAACACTGAATGGTTAGACGAAACCGTTGAACGCAACCGCATCGGCGAAATCGCAGTCGACAAACGCGGCGCAACAAGCGTTCCTGGTTTATTCGCTGCCGGTGACTGTACAGACGGTCCTTATAACCAAATTATTATTTCGATGGGATCAGGTGCAAGTGCCGCTTTAGGCGCGTTTGATTATTTGATCCGCAATTAATACAAAAGCCGCCATATTACCTGATTGGCGGCTTTTTTGATATGTCTGCGTTGAATTAAGAAGGCAGTATTTCTTCTAAACAATCCTCGCTGATTTTATAAGCTTTTGGTCTTCTGCTCACCAGCTCAACAAATCCTTGCTGCTCTAAATAATCCATTACGCGGCTAACCAAAGATAAAGCCGGCATACTGCATGCAGTACACCGGCTTGTTAATGATTAGAGATTTAAGGAATCACCATTTAATATGACTCATCAGGTCCTTCTTTTTTTGTTTCCTCTAGTCCAATATAAAATAAATAATAAAATAAACCATAGAGGAGTCAGCAACAAGGCCGGGCGAGTTGCATCCGCAAACAGCATAATCATGAGAATGACAGCAAACAGCGCCAGAACAACGTAATTGATAAACGGCGCAAATGGCGCTTTGAATGTTGATCTTGAGTGTAATGGCGGACAGGTTTTCTTGTATCTGATATGACAAACAAGAATCACACCCCACACCCAAATAAAACAAATCGCGCTAATGGTTGTCACGATGCCAAAAGCTTGTTCCGGTATCAGTTTGCTTAAAAGAGCTCCCGCTGAGAGGACAATAACCGATACCCATAACGCGTTACTCGGCACATGATTTTTATTCAGCTTCGCAAAATTGGCCGGGCCCTGTTTCGTTTTGCTTAAATTGTACAGAATCCGGCTTGTTGAAAACATCCCGCTGTTACAAGCAGAAGCGGCTGATGTTAATACAACAAAATTAATGATACCCGCAGCAAGCGGAATACCGACTAAGCTGAAGGTTTTCACAAAAGGACTTTCGGCAGCATTCAATTCCGTCCATGGGTTAATACATAATAGGACGATAAGCGCGCCGACGTAGAAAAATAGAATCCGCAAAGGAATTTTATTAATAGCCGATGGAATATTTTTTTTCGGATTTGATGTTTCCGCCGCCGATACACCTACTAATTCCACACCGACATATGCAAAGATCACCATTTGGAAAGAAAGCAAAAAGCCTGAAAATCCGTTTGGAAACAAGCCGCCATGCTCCCAAAGATTTGTAACCGAAACCGTTCCTGTGTGGGTCTTGAATCCGATCACCAGCAAAATAACACCAATCACAATTAATGCGAGAATCGTAATGACCTTTATTAAAGCAAACCAAAACTCCAATTCTCCAAAAAGCTTGACCGTTAATAGATTGAACCCTAATAAAATGAGTAAACAGATAAGTGCAGGGATCCACTGCGGAATATCAAACCAATATTTCACATATACACCGACGGCAATCACATCCGCCATAGCCGTCATAATCCAGCAAAACCAGTAAGTCCAGCCGGTGACAAACGAGGCCCGCGGTCCCAGATACTCCTCGGCAATATCTGTTAACGATTGATACCCCGCTTTAGATAACAGCAGTTCTCCCAGCGCCCGCATCACGAAAAAAAGCGCCATACCTACAATGAAATACGCAAAGATGATAGAAGGACCCGCCAATTGAATCGCCTTACCGGAGCCTAAAAATAAACCGGTGCCAATCGTCCCGCCAATGGCGATGAGCTGTACATGCCGATTGGACAAGTCCCTCTTTAATTCTCGCTGTTCCAAATCAAACTCCTCCTTACCTCTTTATTGTGAAACGACGAGCAATAAATAAAACCCATAAAAAAAAGAGATTGGATGTCCTCCAATCTCGTGGTCATAAGAATAACAAATCATATTTGTGCGCTGACAATCATCAGCACGACAAATACATATTCGGTACTCTTCTGTCCTTTTGCCTGAGATTGTGAACCCTTCGGCGCCGCGGAATCTCCGCGGTCTCTCCAGAAGCTGCTCCTGCTATAGTGTGACCCACAGCAATCATAGCTTGCTACTTATTGAATTTTTTCGATAGAAACAACAACTATCAGATAACTTTTTATTTTAATAGGGATTGGGTGGTTTGTCAATGGTGATTTTTATTTCATAATTAGAAGTATTTAATCAAAAAATAGTTTTAGATAAAAGAAAAAAATCTGTTTGCCTTGGGGGAGTTTTTTCATGGCTGGAAGATGGTACTCAAAAGAAGAAAAACGAAACATACTTTCAGAATGTGATCAGGGAAATGCTTCGGTGAAAGAAAATATAGCATTCATACCGAAACAATTCGTGAATGAGCACATTTTTCATTATTTAATAATTTAAGGGTTTAACAAGCGGATTGTCTCTGTTAGTATGGCAACCAAAGGAGGAGGATAAATTATGCAAAGCATAATGAAGCTAACCACAGGTAAACTGGCAGCCTTGGTATTCCTAGTAGGTGCCTTAGCCCTCTTGGTTTTACCTAATGCTGCAGATGCCGCAGAATCCCAAGCTACATATGAAGTTGAAAACCTCAACAATAGTGAGCTAAAGATGACGTTCGATCGTGCAGAAGTCCGTATTGACGCTGAAGGTAATGCAACACTAAAAGATCATGTAACGGGCGAAGAGCAAGTTCTCCCTAAAAGTTCAACTGACAAAAATGGTGATCCTAGAAGGTGATCGAAATATACAAAATCATCATTCCTTCAATAATAGCCATATTTGTCCTATGGATTTTATTACAGATTTCACTCGATATGAGCATCTTTAAGAATCAATGAATTATTTTATCGTATTCATTATCTTCTTTCTCTTTATGAAGATGGTGAAAGACAATTGATGAAAGCTAAAAGACACAGCACGTCACCTGGATGATATCGTACACACAAAAAGCTACTTCAACGTGAAGTAGCTACCTTTTGTTAAATACCCATTTTGATCCATCTAGTTTTAGAAAATCGAAGAATAATTACGTTTATGATAATAATTGAAATTAAATATATAAAAATATATAAAATATCATTAATCCCAAGTGTCATATGATCAGATTGCAACACTCTTTCTATTCGGTGGTACATGGTGTTACCTGCCTCAAAAGGAGCAATAAAACCAAACGTTTTATTGCTTATAGCTACTAAAATAACAGAAGTAATCCAATAAACTATACTAACACCTATACTAGTTAATATATTAGAACTTAACATACTTATGGTTCCAATGATTAAAATATACTGCAATATAACTGCAGAAAATAAGAATAGCATTAATGTAAAATGGGAAAAATCATGGTACATCAACGATATGATGAGCAGACTAAGCGCTATAAACGCAAAACATTCCAAAAATAAAACAGCTATCTTTTTATAAAAGAAGGTATAGATGTTTTCTCCAATTAATTTATAAAAGAGAATATTTTTATTTGAATACTCTCTATTGATAAAGAAAGCTATAACAAATGAAAATAACATCAAACCAAATTGAGTGGCAACGGTATAGGAGCTAAAGAAAAACATCTCAGATGTAACATTGCTGACTTTATCGATTCCAATAAGCAAAAAATACCCCAGTAAAAATAAAAAAACGACCATAGATCCTAATATAATAAAAACTTTGTTGCTCATACTTTTTTTTAACTCTAATTTCATCTTATGCCCCCACTGTTCCATTACTCATTTATATACACTTCAATTAACTTTTCCACTGAATCACATTTATGGATTTTTTGATCATGAAATATATAATTATCCCCATCTATCGCCTTTAAATCAGACAAATCGTGTGTAATATTAATGATAATCTTCTCTGGGTTCTCCTGGATATACTTTTTCAGAAAACGATGAATTTCCATAACCGTTTTTTTGTCTAATGAATTTGTTATTTCATCTAAAACAATAATATTTTTATCCTCTAGTAAAAAGCTAAGCAATTTTAATTTTTGCTTTTGCCCATCACTTAAATTTTTGATAAGAACTTTACCATCTATATTATCAAGATTAAGTAATTGAGCAATCTTATTTATCATTTCTGCATCAAACTTTTCACTCAAAAAGTTTAATAAAAAGTCCTTAGAAACATCATGAGGTATATTCGACGAGCTAGATATTAAAGAAACATTTTGACGAATATCTCTATCGACTCGTTTGCTATTATTTAATAAAAAGTCTTTAGCAAGCTGTGATTTACCGACTCCATTTTTTCCGACTATATGATTGATTTTCCCATTCGAAAAATGTAAGTCCGTGTTCTGAAGTAACGTTTTACCTTTCACTTTTAAAGTATAGTTCGCTATATTCATATACATACTCCTAGGAAATATTTGAATTTTCAAGGTGCCTCTTTCGTTTCCGGTTCGGAACTGTAAGAAATGTTTTTTGATGATTAATTTGGAGATCTTTTACTCTATTTTACAATATATAACACTCAATGTACAACAACGGCAGTTTCCTTAAGGCAATTCTTTACAAGATAATTGACAAACAAGCCAAATAAATGGATCGTCAATACCATCTCTATACATATTGATAACAAGAATAAAGAGGATACTGAACCTTTCAGCCTAAGCCCTCGACTAAATAACATCCTCCGTAGATTTTTTTAGCTCTAGCCGCCTTAATCTTTCTCTCTTTTTTCTGCTTTTTCTTTATCTCGCTCATCTCGGCCCTCTTTCCCTCATTTTAATTGTCTCTAAAAGGAGTTATGCGTTACTATCGTATAAGGGTCCAATGATTAAAAATAATGTCATACTTTTAAATTCACCTTATCATGCAAATGCTCATAAATAGGGGTTTATTCTAAAAAGGGGATGGACGATTTTGGAAAGCAAGTACCTAGATCTACTCGCACAAAAATACGATTGTGAAGAAAAAGTGGTAACGGAAATCATTAATTTGAAAGCGATACTGAACCTGCCAAAAGGCACCGAGCATTTTGTCAGTGATTTGCACGGGGAGTATCAGGCATTCCAGCACGTGCTGCGTAATGGTTCAGGAAGAGTAAAAGAGAAGATACGCGATATTTTCAGCGGTGTCATTTATGATAGAGAAATTGATGAATTAGCAGCATTAGTCTATTATCCGGAAGACAAACTGAAGTTAATCAAACATGACTTTGATACGAAAGCAGCATTAAACGAGTGGTATAAAGAAACGATTAACAGAATGATTAAGCTCGTTTCTTATTGCTCCTCCAAGTATACCCGCTCCAAATTACGCAAAGCACTGCCTGCTCAGTTTGCTTATATTACTGAGGAGCTGTTATACAAAACAGAGGAATCCGCCAACAAAGAACAATATTACTCTGAAATCGCAGATCAGATCATTGCACTTGGCCAGGCCGATAAGCTGGTCACCGGTCTTGCTTACAGCATTCAGCGATTGGTGGTCGACCATCTTCATGTTGTCGGCGATATTTACGACCGCGGACCGCAGCCGGATAAGATCATGGAAGAACTGATCAACTATCATTCTGTGGATATTCAGTGGGGCAATCACGATGTCCTTTGGATAGGTGCCTATTCCGGTTCCAAAGTATGCTTGGCCAATATTATCCGTATCTGTGCCCGCTATGACAACTTGGATATTATTGAAGACGTGTACGGCATCAATTTGAGACCGCTGCTGAACCTTGCCGAAAAATATTACGATGATAATCCTTCTTTCCGTCCAAAAGCAGACGAAAACAGACCAGAGGCTGAGATTAAGCAAATCACAAAAATTCATCAAGCGATTGCGATGATCCAATTCAAGCTTGAGAGTCCGATTATCAAGAGACGGCCGAACTTTAATATGGAGGAACGGCTGTTACTAGAGAAGATTGATTATGATAAAAATGAAATCACGCTGAATGGAAAAACATATCAACTGGAAAACACCTGCTTTGCAACGATTAATCCGGAACAGCCAGATGAGCTATTAGAAGAAGAAGCAGAAGTCATGGACAAGCTGCTATTCTCTGTCCAGCATTCCGAAAAGCTGGGCCGCCATATGAATTTTATGATGAAAAAAGGCAGCCTTTATTTAAAATATAACGGCAATCTGTTAATTCATGGCTGTATTCCTGTCGATGAAAACGGCAATATGGAAACAATGATGATAGAGGATAAACCGTATGCGGGCCGTGAGCTGCTCGATGTATTTGAGCGGTTCTTACGGGAAGCGTTTGCCCACCCGGAAGAAACCGATGATCTGGCGACAGATATGGCCTGGTATTTATGGACAGGCGAGTATTCCTCCCTCTTCGGAAAACGTGCAATGACCACATTTGAGCGGTATTTCATCAAAGAGAAGGAAACGCATAAAGAGAAGAAAAACCCGTATTATTATTTACGCGAAGACGAGGCAACCTGCCGAAACATCCTGGCAGAATTCGGCCTCAATCCAGATCATGGCCATATCATCAACGGCCATACACCAGTAAAAGAAATCGAAGGAGAAGACCCAATCAAAGCAAACGGAAAAATGATCGTCATCGACGGCGGCTTCTCCAAAGCCTACCAATCCACAACAGGCATCGCCGGCTACACGCTGTTATACAATTCCTACGGCATGCAGCTCGTCGCCCATAAACACTTCAACTCCAAGGCAGAAGTCCTAAGCACCGGAACCGATGTCTTAACGGTGAAACGATTAGTGGATAAAGAGCTTGAGCGGAAGAAAGTGAAGGAAACGAATGTTGGTGAGGAATTGCTGCAGGAAGTTGCGATTTTGGAAAGTTTGCGGGAGTATCGGTATATGAAGTGAGGAAATATAGAGTTCAGAGATGACATTCTCTGGACTCTTTTTTATGGTTTCTCATTTAGCACAGCAAATTGCTAACAAGGTCTGGTTATCTGCTCGTTCGCTAGTACGTAAATAATACCAATACAAATATAAGAGGACGTTATTTTTACGAACACAAATATGAAAAAGTTAAATGATCCGCTATCAACCAACTCCCAAAGAAGATTATCATGACATTATTTATAAACATGATAAAGAAGGATAGGAGCCGATGCATACTTCTTCTCGTTTAAGACTTTTGATGATAATAGAACCTTAAATCATACAACCTGAACTAATCAAAGTCATATTAGATCAACTTCTCGTAATAGTTAAGGGTACTTCAAGAAATACCAAACAATATAAGTTCAGCTTCTTATTAATAAAATTTCGATTGAGAAACAAAAGGACGTGTAAGAGTGATTAATAAAAATAATTCGTTTTTGATTTTACAGAAGTCAACATATCCAAGACCTTTATACTTATATACAAGCTATAGCGTGTAACGGATAACGCTGATTTTTCACAGCCATTACCCGTGCCAGACAATAAAAACCACCTTATTTATGGTACGGTTCTTCGTGATAAATCTAAATGAAGATTTTTAGGTTGGTGTAAAACGGCCTTTATTAAATCGAATTTATGGATTTAATCCTTTTTTACATAATTGGTTATTCAATACTTATTATAATAATTTTAATACAATGGGCAAAAATAGAAAAGATATTCCTAAAAGATTTGAAATGAGGTGAATTGGTAAATGCAGTTAAAGTATAAAAACTTTTTTTCAATTCTTGGTCAATGGGTTTTCTTTGGAAGCATAATTGGTATAGTTGTCGGTTCGACAACAAATTTTCTTTTAGAGACAAATGATTATCTAGGAGATGATATACGAGCAAAAAGAGATTGGCTTATCTTCCTTCTCCCCTTTGGAGGAATTATCATAGGATACATATATATGAAATACGGAAAGGTATTTTTGAATAATACTTTGAATGACACTGCTGAATTAAATAATCTCGTGATAGACTCAGTTCATAGAAAAAAAGAGGTTCCGCGGAGAATGGGACCTATCGTCTATTTCGGGACTTTTATCACGGTCCTTTTTGGCGGTTCAACAGGAAGAGAAGGTGCAGCTGTCCAAATGGGAGGAAGTGTAGCTGCAGCGGTCAACAAATTTTTTAAGGTAAACAGATTCGACAAGAAAATTTTAATTATAAGCGGTATAAGTGCTGGTTTTGGGGCTGCCTTTGGAGCACCCATAACTGGTGCTGTTTTTGGCATGGAAATGGCGGCTTTAGGAAAGCTGAAATTTGAAGCACTTGTTCCTTGTCTTGTGGCTAGCTTTGTTGGTCACTATATAACTACAGCAGCTTGGGGACATAAACACGAAGAATTTATTATACAAACCGTACCGGAAATATCATCTATTACGTTTTTAAAAGTTATTCTTATAGCAGTCATTTTTAGCCTGATAAGTGTTTTCTACTGTCAGTTGAGGCACGGAATACAAAATTTCTCTGAGAAACTTTTTAAGAAAAATCATATGAAAAGAGCCTTCTTTGGAGGAATTGTCATTGTGGGATTAACTTTAATTGTTGGTTCACAAGACTACAATGGCCGGGGATTACAAATGCTGCAACAATCTTTTTCAGAAGAGGTGCCGCCTTTTGCTTTCCTGGCCAAGCTGGTATTTACTGCGGTAACCCTAGGGAGCGGCTTTGTCGGCGGGGAAGCCATCCCTTTATTTTTTATCGGGGCAACATTAGGTAATGCCTTACACACGTTCATTGACTTACCTATGTCATTTCTCGCCGCTTTAGGCTTAATCGCGGTTTTTTGCGGAGGCGCGAATACTCCTATAGCTGCTTTCCTGCTGGCAATGGAGATGTTTGATGGGAAAGGGTTAGAGTACTTTTTTGTTGCTTGTTTAGTCAGCTATCTATTCTCAGGACATCATGGGCTCTGGCCTTCTCAGAAAATATATGATCCTAAGAGCAGGTTATATAATCTTCCCCAAGGAGAAACCATAGAAAATGTAGAAAAAAGGAAAAAAAGCACTAAACAAAATTGATTGTTCGGAAAGGGGATTGCTTATGGATTTTCACTTCATATGGAAAGCTATTGTCGTTGTCGTAGGAGGAGTCATAATTTTGAGGTTAGCAGGAAGAAAATCAATCTCACAGCTTACGGTAGCTCAGACTGTCATGATGATAGCAGTCGGATCATTGATTATTCAACCTGTGGGTGACAGGAACATCTGGATTACAATGGTGATTACATTTTTGATGGTAATTACACTTCTTTTTATTGAGTATATCGCTTTGAAATACAATGTTTTTGAGACATTTGTTTATGGAAAATCACTTCTAGTAGTCGAAAACGGCCAAGTTAATGAAAGCAATTTAAAAAAACTGCGGTTAACTGTTGATATGCTTGAAGTACGAATGAGGCAGCAGAACATTCAGCATTTTACTGACTTACAATGGGCTACAATAGAACCGAACGGTCAGTTAGGGTATATCTTAAAGTCTGATAAACAATATGCTACTAAGGAGGATATTCAGATGCTCAAATCGCTGATTGAATCAAACCAATCTCATCCTCAGAATGGAACATCAAAAACTCAAACAATCGTGTCAGATAACATATTTACTGAGGTCAAAAACAGAAAACATAAAGAAAAACCTAAAGAGAATCTGGATTAAGAGCAATTATAAATATTTCAACTTGAATGTGATTTGGAGTTCGATCGCGTCTTTCCTCTTGGAGATAAAACAGGAAAACGGAATATTGTTTTCCTGTTATGTCAATTTCTAAGCATTTAAAAACCAACTGCACAGATTACCCTCAGCTAAATTTACCCTTCTCATTCCTCATTTACCTATGATAAGGCTCCCCACGATTAATCCGAAAAGCCCGATAAATCTGCTCTACCAGAATCAACCGCATCAACTGATGAGGAAACGTCATTTTCGAGAACGACAGCTTTTCATCCGCTCGCTTCATCACCGCGTCACTCAATCCGAGTGATCCGCCGATGACGAAGGTGACTTTGCTCTTTCCATAAGTAGCCAGCTTATCTATTGTATCGGCTAGTTCTTCGGATGTTTTCATTTTTCCTTCGATGGCGAGGGTGATGACGTGGGCGTCGGGGCTGATTTTTGATAAGATGCGGTCGCCTTCGCATAAGTCCTAAGCACCGGAACCGATGTCTTAACGGTGAAACGATTATTGAATAAAGAGCTTGAGCGAAAGAAAGTAAAGGAAACGAATGTTGGTGAGGAACTGCTGCAGGAAGTTGCTATTTTGGAGAGTTTGCGGGAATATCGGTATATGAAGTGAGGGATATGGGGTTCAGAGGGGACATTCTCTGGACTCTTTTTTATTGTTTCTCATTTAGCACAGCAAATTGCTAACAAATCTCGTTATCTACTCATTCATGGGCGTAAATAATACAATACTAAATATTGGACGACGGAAAAAGAAAGATCGAAGCCGGAACAGACGCTGTGTTTTGAAGGGAAGTGCGCACTTCTTTAATAGGGTCTGCGATACAATTTTCGAGCATGTTTATCCATTTGCTGTTGCGTTAGAGCCGGTGCTACTTCTTCAAGTTATAGACTTTTGATGATAATAGAACCTTAAATCATACAACTTGACTACTCGAAGTCATATATTAGATCAAATTCTCAACGTTTCAACTTCTAATTAATCAAAATTACGATTGAGCAAATAAAAAGATGTTCAAGAGTCGTTAAAAAATTCAATTCGATCTTGATTTTACAGAAGTCAACATATCAAGACCTATACTAATAATAGACATGCTATTAATTTGAAACGGATAACGATGATTTTTCACACAGCCATTACCCGTTCCAAAAAATAAAATACGATTGTACTTATAACTTTTTTTCTTTATTTATGGTATCACCATAACTAGTTTAAGTATGTTTTCCTTTTGATTATATTTATTCAACTGAGCATGACTTAGCATAGAAATTAAATTTATTCATAGCATCATATACTGTACCTAACGCATAATAACCTTCCTTAGATCGATCAACACATCCTATTAATGGTGAAGATAAAAACTGCAACATTTCAGCAATTTCTTCTAATGAAGGCGGTGTATCAAACCTATTATCATTTCTTAAAGTTCTATATATGTCTTTTTCTTGTAACAAACCTTCGGTCACAGGATCATTACTTTCCGCAACAAGACACTCCATAACAGATTGTAGTAGTTTCCCAGATCTTTTAATTTCTCTCCTTTCGACTTCTAAACAACTAATATCAACTTTGCCTGCTTGTGAAAATATATTTTTATAAGCATTAGCTTGCAATGGAATTTGAGAATGGGATCTAATTAATTTTTCCAGCGAATCAATATCTATCAAAACTACTTTATGTTCTATTGCTCGTTTAACTAAACGTTCTCCTTGAAAAGAATACCCTACAACCGCAATATAATCAGCTGAGTGTAGTTTCTTATGCTCTTTTAATGTATCAAAATTTATTTGTCCTTCTGAGACTACACCTGATTGTGTTGATTTTGCATCGACGGTTACAGTATATGAATATTTCGGAATACTTGGAGAATGTATTAACACATCCGTTTTACCTGCTCCACCAAGCCAAGTTGCATTAAAGCCTAAGGTTGAAAAAGCACCTGTAATAGCTTTCTCAAATCTTGCAGGGTTTGAAGAGTCTTTTGAAGCCAAACGAGGTTCGGTTAAATATTCATTTACTACTGAATAGTTATTTTCACTTTGATTGTTTTCAATCTCACTTTTAATTTCTATATCTATTTTTTGTTGTATTAAAACTTTTTTTAGGATATTTTTTGCTCTTTGCGTTAAACAATATTTACCCGGGCTTTCTTCTTGAACGAGTAACGCACATTGCATAATATTTAGTCGCTTTCTGATCTCCTCTATTCTTTCAGTCTCAAATCCATAAGATACCTTTGCGATTACAGCTAGTTCTTTAACAGATAAACTTTCTTTTTCTAATTCCTTTAACATTTCAAATATAAATAATACTTTTGCATGTAAACAGAAAACTAAATCTAAAGCTGATTTAGTAGTTAACCATTTTTTCGCTATTTCTGTAGCCTCATACAAATTTCTAGACTTTCGTTCTAAAAAATCAATATTGGTTAAAGTTGTAACAAAAGAATTTGCCGAAGAAACTGATATATTAAAGGTTTCCTTTGAATAATTCAAAAAGGATTCCTTATCAACAGTCGAATACATTAATTGAATGTATCCATTAAATGTATTACATACTTCAGAAATATTTCCTGGGATATAGCCTATAGACGGCTTTCTGGATTTAAGTTGTTCTTGACTCTTTTGAATTAACTCTTCTGCCCAAAAAGAAACGGGAATGTCAGTTTCTATAGTTGTCGGGTCTCCAATGATTTCTATTTCTTCGGGCTTTACATAACTAATATTTTTTATAAATTCCTTTCCTTTTTCAGTCAAGCAATAAGTATTTTTAAAATCATTAAAATTCACTAAACCTAATTGTCTGAACCACGTCAATCTATTACCAACTTCGGACTTGGTATCCCAATTTAATTTATAGTCTTTATTAGCTGTATTTAATAACTCCATAGTAGTTAATGGTTTATCAAGTTTTACAAGAAGTTCACCAATAAATCTAACATTAGCGCAAAATAAAGCTGTTAAGTATAAATCATCCTCAGACTCTAAATATCGTTTGCTTTCCTCTGATATTTTCCATATACCGTCTTCTTTATAGATTAGACCAATAGGTCTTAACCATCTACATAAATTTTCTAGCGTTGCTTCACTGGTACTTCCTTTAAACTTCATTTTTGTGCCATATGGAACTTTATTCACTAACGCTTTTAAAATTTCTCTTAAAACAACAGGCTGCCCCATGTCACTTCTGGGGATCTTCGGCAGTGAAAATACTTTTGCATTCCATTCCCTATGTTTGGGGTAATTTTTTGGATCAATTAAAAACATTTATCTCACCTTCCAAACTAAAATACCAATTAAAATATAACATTGAATAAAAAGCCTACCTAGTTCAGAAGATAGACTTTAATATTAAGATCCCATTCACTTATGATAAGGCTCTCCGTGACGTATCTAAATGAGGTTTTTCTCAATCTGTAATAAAGCTTTGGATAAAATCTACATATTCTTGATTTACTCCTTTTATTTTTTGAATTAAATCCTTATGCTTTAAATTCCTTTGAAATAAGTAGGATATAGCAACCAAGGTATCGCGTAAAGTGAAAGTTTCATTTTTAAAGAGATAATTTAATACTTCTCTTATCCTTAAGCCATTATCATTTACAAGTCCACTTTTCTCCAGATGTCTATAAATCATTAAATATAATACTGTAAACTGGTTGGGATTAAAGAATATATATTCCCAATTTTTTATTAACCCAATCAACTCTTTTGTATCAAGTTTTTCCCATTTTGCAGAAAAAATAATATTATTCCATATTTTATTTACCTCTCCACCATTAATTGCTATATATTTCTCCATTAACTCTTTATATTTTTTTAAATCGATTCCATAGTCTTCTTCTATATTGCATAAGGTATCTACAATTAAATTTAGATATCCACCTTCAACAATTTCTAAAGCCTTATTTTCTATCAAACTTCCACTAGAAAATCCTTTGTAATTACCATCTTCATAATTCTCACTTAACGACTCCGTAATTACTTGATATTGTGATACACTTAACATTTCAGTTTTTGATGTGTTTAAAACCAGTGAGTGCTCCCATAAATAATAACTAATTTCATTAAGTATTGCGTTATTTCTCTTTCTATCTTCAATTCCGTCTAAAAAAATTATATACATATCATCCACGTAACGAATTAGTTGGAGATTTTCCCTAACTAATAACTCTCGAATTTTATTATCAAAATTTGTTAAATAAAATTGCGATAGTATAGAAGAAGCTATTGAATAATGAAATTGAGGTAGATAATCAAACCCACAGTATTCCAAAATTTCCTCTAAATCATTTACATATTTAATATTTCCTAATAAGTACTTTATTGTTTTTATTAATTCCTTTACCTTAATTGAATTAAAGAAATCTTTTATATCAATTTTGAGAGCTGGTTTGCCACGATATATTTTTTGTTCTTTCTGAAATAACTTATAGCTTTCATTATACCTAGCATTTTCGGTAATTTGCTTTTTTGAAAATCCCAAATCAAGATAACCAGAATAATAGACTTTCATATTTTTATTTGAGAAATCTATTTTCTCTGTCCTAAATGATTCATTTGCTATTAAAAATACAAGATATGTATAGTATAAGTAATACAATGGATGTATTAAGAACATATTTCTAGGAGTAAAATAATCATTTTTATATACAAAGTCCCTGACCTTATAAGGTTTATACTTGCTACAAAATACATCTAATGGCATATCTAGTATTTCTAAAACTTTTTCTCTTCCTTCACTAAGTAGATAGTTAGTATTTGCTAGAGTTTGAGGATTATAATTATTTTTTAATGAAATAACATATTGAAAAGTTAGTTCCTTAATGGATTTTATGCTACTCATCTATTTCCGTCACTTCCATTTAAAATATAATAATTGCAGTAACTATGGGAAATAATATAAATAATATTATATTGAATTTTAAGACAATATTATCCACAGTTAAATCCCAAACCCTTTTTAAATTTTGTTTATCTTTCATACTTTCTCTAGCGTTTTTTTCATAATCAACAGGGTCATGATTCTCATTATTCTTTAATACGGTTTGATATTCATACATGATAATATTATATTCATTAATAAGATTACTTTCGTCCAAAGTATTTTCTTTCGAATTATCTTTAATTATTAAGGCCTTTAACCTTAAAATTAAATCCTCTATATCCAATTGATGGTAATGTACTTTCAATGCCCTTTCATTGTAATTTAATTCCCCTATGTAATATTGTATTAGTATTACATAAATTGAAAATACTCCTGAAACAATACTAAAAAGTTTGTCTGTAAAAATCGAGTTAATAGTTTGACCACCAAGCGATAAGAGTACAAATATCACTGCCTCTATGTTTAATATAAACATGACAACCTTCCATTGTTCACTGTATTTTTTCAATCTCAAGCTCATCTTTATTCTTGTATTTCTTGTTTTATTAAGTGTATTCATCTTTTTCTCTATCTCTGTTTTTATATCTAATTCTTTATACTTTCTTTCCATATTCTCACCTATTCTCTCTTTTCTGTTAAGCTAACTTAAACTATCAAATATTTAGAAATTTTTTGACCGTTAAAAAGCACCCCATAATTTAATTTGATGTGCTTTCATATTTCTCGCTACTAATAAAACCTCACTTACTTATGATAAGGTTCCCCACGATTAATCCGAAAAGCCCGATAAACCTGCTCCACCAGAATCAACCGCATCAACTGATGAGGAAAAGTCATTTTCGAGAACGACAGCTTTTCATCCGCTCGCTTCATCACCGCGTCACTCAATCCGAGTGATCCGCCGATGACGAAGGTGACTTTGCTTTTTCCATAAGTAGCCAACTTATCTATTGTATCGGCTAGTTCTTCGGATGTTTTCATTTTTCCTTCGATGGCGAGGGCGATGACGTGGGCGTCGGGGCTGATTTTTGATAGGATGCGGTCGCCTTCTTTGTCTTTTATGATTTTCATGTCCTGGTCGCTTAAATTTTCCGGCGCTTTTTCGTCCGGGAGTTCGATGATGTCGATTTTTGCGTAGGCCGAAAGTCGTTTTGTGTATTCTTCAATACCTTGCTTGAGGTATTTTTCTTTTAGTTTTCCGATTGTCACAATATTGATATTCACAGGTCATCCCCACCTTAGAAACAAGTTATTCATATATGTTGTCCACATTTGTGGATATCTTTTCTGTATTTTGTGTAAGATCATTCGTTCCCCACTATATATACTGCGGGCTCCCCACATAATTCACAGGCTGTGGATAAACTGTTAGTATGTTCGATTTTTCTGATTTCGGGCGGGAGTTCGTGGTCGTCTATGTACATATCCAGCACGGTTTCGATGTGTTCTTCACAGGAATAATAAGCATTTTTCATTTTTGAATCCTCCGATGTTTTCTTGCATTCTGCAAATGTTCTCTTCCCAATATAACCTATTTATTCACATGTTAGTAGTGCTTCGGGCTGAGTTTTATCCACAATTCGACAAGCAAAGCTGTTGATGAATTTGTTTCGATACAAAAAAGCCGGCGTTCCCAGAACGTCCGGCTTTCCCTCTTGATTTAGTTTAATGTTCCATGCGGATCAATCACAAATTTCTTCGCTGCGCCTTTGTCAAAGTCGCTGTATCCGTTTGGCGCGTCGTTCAGTGAAATGACGGTGGCGTTGACGGCTTTTGCGATTTGCGCTCTGCCGCTCAGGATCGCTTTCATGAGATTGCGGTTATACTTCATGGCCGGTGTTTGTCCGGTGACGAAGGTATGGGCTTTTGCCCAGCCTAGGCCGAATCGGATTTTTAATGAGCCTTTTTTGGCGTCTGCGTCGCTTGCGCCCGGGTCTTCGGTGACATATAGGCCCGGAATGCCGAGGCTTCCGCCGACTTGGGTGACATCCATAATGGAGTTCAGCACCGCGGCGGGGGCTTCCCCTTGATTGCCGTGTCCCGATGCTTCAAACCCAACGCAATCGACGGCGGCATCAACGGTTGGTTCGCCGAGTATCTGTTCAATTTGTTCGCCTAGACGGTCGTGTTTTTGCACGTTGACGGTTTCACAGCCAAAGCTTCTCGCCTGTGCCAGTCTGTCTTCGTTCAAATCGCCGACAATAACTGTAGAAGCGCCGAGAAGCTGGGCGGAGTGTGCGGCGGCTAAGCCGACAGGTCCCGCTCCTGCGATATAGACGCTTGATCCGGTTTGGACACCCGCTGTATAAGCGCCGTGAAATCCGGTTGGGAAAATATCGGACAGCATCGTTAAATCGAGGATTTTTTCTAATGCTTGTTCTTTATCCGGGAATACCAAAAGCTGAAAATCGGCGTACGGCACCATGACGTATTCCGACTGTCCACCGACCCATCCGCCCATATCAACGTAGCCGTAAGCCGATCCCGGCCGATCCGGATTTACGTTGAGGCAGACATGCGTTTTCTGCGTCTTGCACATGACACATCGACCGCAGGCAATATTGAAGGGAACGGATACGATGTCGCCTTTTTTGATAAATTCAACATCCCGGCCGGCTTCAATAACCTCACCGGTGATTTCATGCCCGAGCACTAAGCCTTTGGGTGCTGTCGTCCGTCCTCTCACCATGTGCTGATCGCTTCCGCAGATGTTGGTGGTGATGACCTTCAGAATCACGCCGTGCTCACATTTCCGATTGACATTTGCTTTCGGAACGCCGGGCCCGTCCCTCAGAATTAATTCCGGATATCCGATGTCTTCCACCGCCACGTTTCCATTTCCTTTATACACAACCGCTTTGTTCGCTGCCAACGCCATTCCTCCCTTTAGAACTTATATAAAAATAGAATTCGCTTGGATTTCTGCAAAATCGGCAATCCCGCTACTCAGATGATTTCGGTCCGGGATCACGTTTTCCCTTTATCATCACTGCTTTTTCCCTTTTTTCTCTACCTTCAAAGCAATCAAAACGCCTGCCAAACAAGCGATAATTGTGCCGATGATGTCAAACCAATCGGTTTTTCCTCTATTTAAAAGAAACACGGTGGCTGTTGAGGTCAGGGTGATCATGGCTGCCAGCAGTATGACACGTTTTTTGCTCATGTTATTTCTCCTTCCCATCATCTCCTTTTTTCTATATTTCCATTTTTCTATCAAAAACCCTTCAATACCTGAAAATCATAAAGCTTCAAATGGCTTTTCAGGGTCACGACTTTTTTTACATCTTCTATTTCTTTATCATTAAGCTTCTTCCCTGTTTTCAAGCTATATTGCTCAATGTTTGCCGGTTTGTTGTAGCTGTATGTGAAGAAATAGAGTTTGTCGCCTTTTCTGTGAATCTCTTTGAAATCGGCTTTCATTTTTTCTTGAGAAAGCGTGAAGGCGGGTTTGCTTTTACCTGTTTGGGAGTTGATTTGATAGACTTTGCCGAAGCCGTCGATGAAATAAAGATGCTTTTGATAGGAGAAAAAGCTTTTTTTGAAGCTGAACGGCATGGAGTCGTATAGGACTTGTTCGTCGTTTTTGTATGTAGCGATGTCGTGAAGTTCAACTTTGCCGCTTTTTTTATCGACTTTGACCATTTGATAGATATTGTCCGCTTTTTCACCCCGTACGACAAAATGGACCGATTCCTGATCAGCCGCGAGCTGGGATTCGACCGAAGTTCCTTCTTTGTAGGTCCATTCCGCTATCGTTTCATAGGTAAGGTCTTTTTGGTCAGCTCGTATTTTCAGTATCTTGTATCCTTTTTCATCATCCGTCGGAATCAGCGCATAGATGGAATCGCCGTCAAACCCGGAAGCGCGGATGTAGTAGGGGATGACGTCCTTTTTCCATTTCCCGTTGAATTGGCGGTACAGTTCTGAGCGGTAGTGATTGCCGTCTTTATCAAATCCGGAGTTATACAGGGTGTAGAAGCCGTTTTGGTCTCCAACATAACCGGCGCTGTCTCCTGTATGCTGATACGTTCTGTCATAGGCTGTAAGCCCGTTTTTGATTGTGAAAATCGTTTTTTTATCCTCCAGCATGACACTCTCGCCATTTACGCCGGCAGAGCCTTGTTCAAGCCCCCGCATCTTAAAAGAAGACAGGCTGCCGTTTTGGCCGGCAAATAGGGCATAGCTTTTTCCGCCGCCGAATGTATCCTGATCAGCAGCGGTTGAAAAGTAAAGCAGTGCGTCCTTATCATCCAGAAAGTCCTTCTGCTTCAGATCCTTTTTATCCACGGCGATATAGCCTTTTTCGGCTGATGATGCGTATATGGCGACTGCGGCAGACGCGGCGATGACAATGCTGAGCAAGATGATCCACCATGATTTTTTCTTCATTGCCCTCTCCTTAAGATGGAAAGCCCAAAAAGAACCGCTTTTCAGGCTTTCCATCTGTTTATTTAGTTAATGGTCGCAATGGTTGTTGTATATGAGGAGCTTGTGATGTCACGCGGATACACCCCAGCTCCTCCATTGCTGTCAACATCAATACCCGCTTTCAGCAAGAAGGCGGACCATAATAATTTCGAACAGTTTTTCGCGCCGTCATGTCCTGTGTTTCTGTTGTTGATAAAGTTAAAAGAGTACGCATCTCCGACCTTGGATACCGCCCAGTCGGCTGCGGCTGTTTTTTGGGAGGATGTGACGCTGACGCTTTGCACGATGGAGTTATCCTCTACATCTCTGGCGTTGTAGGCAATCTGTCTGACTCCGTCACCGGGTACAGATTCAACAATTTTGTCCGCGGCGGAATACATTCCGACATGTCCGTGGTTATAGTAGGCTGTGTAAGAGTTGGTATAATAAATGTTCCCTTTGGAGCTTTTCGGCAGTTTTTTCGAGCCTGAGGAGCCGCCCATGGTCGAGTAGCTTTTTTTGGCGATTTTGTCTCCTTCGGCTTTGTCAGCGGTGATCTCTTGATGGAATTGTTTGAGGATATCTTCTGTTTTTACGTTCTCTTGTTTTGCGAGCTGTTTTGCAGATTGGATGACTTCTTCAGGAGTGGTGCCTGGCTGGAGTGCAGCTATTTCTTCGGCATAAGGATAGTCTGCTGACGTTTTTGCGGCTTGCGCGTTTGACAGTGGTGTGGTGAGAGTGAGAGCCAGAGTGAAGGATAGAATCACGCCATAAACCTTCGATTTTCTTTTCATTACATCGCCTCTTTTCATTGTTTTAATGGAAATTAAGTTCCATATATTCATTATAATATCAGATTATTACAAATAGTCTATTAAATTTACAATTTTTTAAAAATATTTCTTGTACACAGGATAAATCGAGATGGGCTAATCAAAAAATGATTCTTTAGAGATAGTCTGACAAAGGACATAAAGAAAAGAGAGGACTGTTCTGACGCAGCCCTCTCTTCCCATCATAGTTCCTTGCTCATGCTGATATCTGTTTCGGTATAGCCGGTATGTTCGTAAAGCCGCCGTGCTGTTTCATTATGGGCAAACACATGCAAAGACAGTTTTTTGACGCCCAGCTCCTTCGCCTTGACGTCTAATGCGGCCAGCGCTTGTTTGGCTAAGCCCTGTCCCCTGTATGGCTCATACAAGCCAAAGCCGTAGATAAAGGCTGCTCGCTGTGGATGAGTCGGATCAATATACAGCCACAGCCAGCCGATGGATTCCATCTCATTGCGTATGATGCTCCAGTGGCGGTGATGCTGTGTTTGTAAGCCGTCCGGCAAAAGCTGGCGGAGGGCGGCCTTTGCTTTCTCATCTGCTTCCTCTTCTGTCCATGTACCTGCTGTTACTTTTTCTTTTGCATAGTGTTGATTTGAATACGCGCAGAAAGCCTGGAATTCTCTTTCCTCCATCGGTTTCAATGTGATCGGCATACTTCCTCCTCCTATTTCATAAAAAAACCTCCGTGCAGACGGAGGTTTTCTTTTTATAGCAATTTTTTGCCCAGCAATGATTCAGCAAGCTCAACTGCTGCATTTCCGGTTTTGTTTTTGTGATCCAGGATCGGATTCACTTCTACAAATTCAGCGGAAGTAATGATCCCCGCATCATACAGCATTTCCATGGCCAGGTGGCTCTCTCTGTAGCTGATGCCGCCGACGACAGGGGTGCCGACACCCGGTGCATCGTTTGGATCGAGTCCGTCTAAATCAAGGCTGAGGTGGACGCCGTCACAGTCTGACAGGTAATCAAGGGTTTCTTCGATGACCTTTGTCATGCCGAGGCGGTCAATTTCATGCATGGTGTATACCTTCATACCGCTTTCCTTGATATACTTGCGCTCTCCTTCATCTAGTGAACGGGCTCCGATAATGACGACGTTTTCCGGTTTGATCTTCGGCGCGTAGCCTTCCAGATTCACCAATGACTCATGGCCGATGCCAAGGCTGACGGCAAGCGGCATACCGTGAATATTGCCTGATGGTGATGTTTCAAGCGTATTCAAATCGCCGTGTGCGTCATACCAAATGACGCCGAGCTTATCGTAATGCTTTGCCGTACCGGCCAGCGTACCGATGGCGATGCTGTGGTCGCCGCCTAGGACCATCGGAAATTTTTGTTCTTCAATGACATTGTTGACCATTTGGGCGAGCTTTTCATTCCCCGCCAGTACGGAATGTAAGTTTTTCAGTTCTTGGTCATTTTTAATATTTTCGCGGTTGATCGGGATGTCGCCGAGGTCTTCAACCGAATAACCCATTTCTGATAACCGTTCGATAAGATGGGCATATCGTATCGCACTCGGCCCCATGTCAACTCCGCGTCGTGCTTGTCCTAAATCCATTGGCATTCCAATAATTGAAATTTGCTTATTCATCTGTAATTCCACCTCAACATATATGATGTTGTCCTGTGCGGGTAACAGCAAAGATGACTTGGACAAAAATGATTTAGAGTTCTAGTTGTTTATTTGCCTGCTGGCGTTTTTTGATAAACAGATGATAAATAACAACACATATCACCATAAAAGGAACGCCGCAATACAGAGCCATACGCTGTTCTGAGTCAAAAGCAAGGCTTATGAGAACAATCGTGTTTAATGTTAAACCGACAATCGGCACAATCGGGTAAAGTGGCGTTTTAAACTTTAAGTCTTCTACTTTTCCGCCGTCACGGATATATTTTCGTCTGAACATCAATTGGGACAGCGTAATGGTGATCCATCCGACCTGCGCACTCATTCCCGCCATCGACAACAGCCAGATATATAAAGTATCCTTAGCCGCAACGCTTGAAAGCAGAGAAAGACTGGCGAACAGCAATGTCACCAAAAGCGCGTTCATCGGAATCCCCCGTTTATTGGCTCTTCCTAAAAACGCAAATGCCTGTCCGTCATTCGCCATGGAGTACATGATCCGCGTGGATGCAAATAACCCGGAATTGGCCACTGAAAGCAGGGCGATTAAAATGACAAAGTTCATCATATCAGCCGCGTACGGAATTCCGATTTGGTCAAATACTGCGACAAACGGACTTTCCACGACACCGGCTTGTTTCCAAGGAATCATTCCAGCAATAATCGCAACCGATAATACGAAAAAGATCAGGGTTCTCCAAACGGTCTGTCTGATCGACCGGGGAACGGTTTTTTCCGGATTTTCACTTTCTCCCGCGGCGATCCCGATTAATTCGGTCCCTTGGAAGGCGAAATTCACGGTAATCATCGTAATCAGCATAGCCTGGATTCCATTAGGAAATAACCCGTCCTCATAAAAATGAGAGAATAAAGGCGCTTCTTGTCCGCCTTTCAAGTCGATAAGGCCAAACATCGCAGCTCCGCCAAGAAAAATGAAGAGTAAAATGACGAGAATTTTAATGCCTGAGAACCAAAATTCCGATTCACCAAATGCTTTAGCGGTCAACGCATTCAGCAGGAACAGCAATCCTCCGAATACGAGGCACCACACCCACACTCCGACATGCGGAAACCAGCGGAGCATTAACTGGCCCGCCGACAAAAACTCCAAAGCGACCGTAACCGCCCAGCCGAGCCAATAAATCCACCCCACCGCAAAACCAAAGGCCGGGCTGATAAATTTTGTCGCGTAGGTCTGAAACGATCCTGATACCGGCAAGGCGACCGCGAGCTCTCCTAAACAGAGCATCGTCAGGTACATGATAAAACCGCCTGTTAAATAAGACAGAACCGCACCGAGCGGCCCCGCTTCATTTATGGTATAACCGGTTCCAAGGAAAAAACCGGTCCCTATGACTCCTCCCAATGAAATCATGAACAAATGCCGTGATTTCATCGTCCTTTTGAGTTGATTTGCTTCTTGTTGTTTCGTATTCACATATCTGCACCCTTTCAGCAACTTGTATTGGATCTAAGCTGTAACACCCGCCTATCGTGCTGATGTCAGTTTGCTGTCCAAAGAGCCTCTATCTGTTATCTATTTAATATCAAATTCATTTTAATACATAAAGATACATTATACTAAAATACTGAAGCTGCGCAAATAGTGAGTGGCTAATTTGTCGTTGAAAATTTATACAGATGCTGTGAATATCGCGAGCTTAAGCGGATTTATGCTTTTTTGAGCACGTGTTTAATTTTTTCGATCGCCCAGTCCAAATCCTCTTTAGAAATGATTAACGGCGGAGCGAATCGGATAACGGTTTCATGAGTTTCCTTGCATAATAATCCTTCTTCTTTCAATCGCTCACAATAAGGGCGCGCAGCTTCTGTCAGTTCCACCCCAATGAAAAGTCCTCTTCCGCGGATTTCTTTTATCATCGGATTATCAATTTGCTCTATTTCAGCTTTAAAATAGTCTCCCAGCTCCAGTGAACGCTGAGCAAGCTTCTCATCCTCCAGAACTTCAAGAGAGGCGATAGATACAGCGCAAGCGAGCGGATTGCCGCCAAAAGTAGAGCCGTGTGAGCCTGGGTTGAACACATTCAGAATATCACGGTTCGCCGCAATGCATGAGATTGGAAATACGCCGCCGCCAAGCGCTTTCCCCAAGATATACATATCCGGCACAATGTTTTCCCAGTCACAGGCGAAGGTTTTGCCGGTACGGCCGAGCCCTGTCTGAATTTCGTCAGCAATAAACAGCACTTGCTCTTCCTTACAAATAGCCGCCGCTTCTTGTAAAAAGCCTTCAGGCGGTATCACAATCCCCGCTTCTCCTTGAATCGGTTCAAATAGGAAGGCTGCTGTATTCGGCGTAATCGCTTGTCGCAGCGCTTCTGCGTCTCCGTATGGAATCAGCTTAATCCCAGGAAGCATCGGGCCAAATCCCCGTTTATATTCGTCTTCAGAAGAAAGAGAAACCGCCAGCATTGTCCGGCCGTGGAAGTTTCCGACACACGCGATAATTTCCGCCTGATTGTCCGCTACCCCTTTTACCTCATAAGCCCAGCGTCTTGCCGCTTTGATGGCGGATTCAACAGCTTCGGCTCCCGTATTCATTGGCAATATCATGTCTTTACCCGTCAGCTTGGCTGTCTTTTCATAAAACGGTCCCAGCTGATCATTGTGAAATGCACGTGAAGTGAGCGTGATTTTATCGGCTTGATCCTTTAATGCCTGAATGATTTTCGGATGTCTGTGCCCCTGATTGACAGCCGAATAAGCGCTTAACATATCCATATATTCATTACCCTCAGGGTCCTTCACCCATGCACCGAGCGCTTCAGAAATAACAATCGGAAGCGGATGATAGTTGTTTGCCCCAAAATGTGAAGTTTGGCTGATGATTTCTTGAGATTTTGATAAAGCTGACATAATACTCATTCCCCCTGTAATGTGTGATTCAACATGTTATGCTGCTTTCCCTTTTTTATAAATGCAAGTTCCGTGCCAAAGCGAAAGAATGAGGTTTTTCGTCAAAATTCTCGGTTTTCCTGCAAAAATTTCAGGCAGTTTATGTGCAAAGAAAGGATAAGCGCAAAATTTTTTTGCATTTCTCGTTTAAATTATGAAGAAATTCATTTAAAAGCAAACTAAACAGTTAGAACTCAACAAAAAAAGGAGCAATCCAATTGGGGATTGCTCCTTTTACTATGATGAAACATCATCATAGTCATTTTCGTTTTTCCTTACTTCACATTAAAGTTTCATTTATTCAACTGTCTCTGATATATAAAATAGGAGCTTACTATTGATAATATAATACAGCCAATTGCAGCAGTGAAAATTATTGATTCTTTATAAGTTGATGGAAAAAATGCAGTAAGCATAATGATAACTCCTGCTAGGACAAAAAGTTTTGAACTAACTCTATGTGTATCCTTCCAAACCCTTTCATTGCTCAACGTCCATGGTGTTCTAATTCCCAAAAAGAAATTAGGCTTAACTATCTGAATAAAGTTTCCAAACACCATGAAAATCGCCCCCAATACAAAGCTTCCTAAATAAGGTATAGGGAGATCGTATCCTAGTCCAGTCAAAATGGTAATAAGGTTAATTATAAACAGAACCGCAAACATTGTATTAAATATAGCCATATATGGGCGCATAAATGTTTTGTAGTTATTTTTAGGATCAATCTTAGGGATGGTAACCATTAAAATATATTGAATAATCATTATGCCAATAAACGTCATCATTGCGTTAAATTTCGAAGAGTAATCATCTGCATTTCCACTTATTCCCCAGTGTGTCACCAAATCGTTTGGTAAAGATGAATATGTGAAAACCCATGTTAAAACGGTTAAAACAATGATAACTACCGAAAAGAGATATTTTTTCATGATTCTCCACCTTTCTTCTTATCATGTTCTGAATCAGTTAGGAAAAAGAACCAGCCTATAAGATCCTGTAATACAGTGGTATTTAATGAATAGATAATAAATTGACCTTTCTTCTCATCGAGAACTAAATCAGTATTCTTCAATATGTTAAGATGATGAGAAATACTAGGTTTTGACATTTCAAAGTGTTCTGCAATTTCCCCAGCTGTCAAATCTTGTTTCTTTAATAAATCTAAAATCCTTCTCCTAGTAGGATCGGCTAGTGCTTTAAAGGCTTTATTCAAAAACTTTCCCCCTCTCATACATTAATATTTAGATATTTAAGTAAACGTCTAAATATTAATCTGTTTTCCTGAAAATGCAAATAGATATATTTACTCAGTTCCCAATTATTTTGTTTTATTAAAAAAGTTTTTATTTAAACAGATAAGCGCAAAATTTTTTTGCATTTCCTTCATTATTTATTTTAAAATAATGAATGTTAAGACTATTATAAGGGGGGATTCTTCTGCACACAAACAGCGAATTTTTCACATTGGTTTTAGAAAGCATTCTGGAGGAAATCGATGTCGGTCTGCATGTGGTAGACGATCAAGGCAGCACCGTCATTTACAATAAAAAAATGATGCAAATCGAAGATATGGACGAACAGGACGTCCTGCATAAAAACCTGACTGATGTATTTATGTTTTCGAATCAGCAGGACAGCACCCTTGTACAGGCTCTACAGGAAGGAAAAACGATTAAAAACGTGAAACAAAGCTATTTCAATAATAAAGGCCAGGAAATTACGACGATCAACCACACCTTCCCGATTGTGAAGGACGGCGAGATCAAAGGCGCGGTAGAGATCGCAAAGGATGTGACGAAGCTGGAGCGTCTGATCAGAGAGAACATGCACAGAAAAGAACAGAACAGCTACACGTTTGACAGTATTCTCGGCGACAGCCCTGCGATTCAGGAGGTCATCGAAAATGCGAAACGCGCGACCCGCACCTCCTCGTCTGTGCTGCTTGCAGGCGAAACAGGCACCGGAAAAGAATTATTTGCTCAGAGCATACATAACGGCAGCCAGCGATCGGGCCGCCCGTTTATTTCACAAAACTGCGCGGCCTTGCCTGACAGTCTTGTCGAGAGCATTTTATTCGGAACGAAAAAAGGAGCATTTACAGGAGCGGTTGACCAGCCCGGCCTGTTTGAACAAGCCAATGGAGGAACACTTCTGTTAGATGAAATCAATTCTCTGAATCTCAGTTTGCAGGCGAAATTACTTCGCGCCATTCAAGAAAAGAAAATCAGACGCATCGGCTCTGTCCAGGATACGCCGATTGATGTCCGGATTATCGCCACGATGAATGAAGATCCGATTGACGCTATTGCCGGAGAGCGGCTTCGTAAAGACTTGTATTACAGGCTGAGTGTGGTCACACTGATTATTCCGCCGCTTCGTGAACGGAAAGAGGATATTTTGCTGCTCGCTTCGGAATTCATACAGACGAACAATCACTTATTTCAAATGAATGTAAAAGACCTGAGTGAAGAGGTAAAACAATTTTTCCTTTCATATGATTGGCCGGGAAATATCCGCGAGCTTGAGCATATGATCGAAGGGGCGATGAATTTTATAACAGACGAAGAAATGATTACGTTTGCCCATCTGCCGTATCAATACCGCATGAAAATCCAACCCGCTGATAAGCCATCAGAAAATACAGCTGATCCGCAGCCTGGGGCAGATTTAAAAGGGAAGATGGAAAGCTTTGAAAAATATATCATTGAGAAAATCTTAAGAAAACACAGTTACAACATTTCGCAAACGGCCAATGAGCTGGGCGTCAGCAGACAAAGCCTGCAATACCGCCTGAAAAAATTCGCTCTGCACGGCAAAGAGTAGCATTCAGAAAGGCTTTTATCCCGCAAAAAAAGGGCTGCATAGCGTTCACAGCCCTTTTCATCCTTTATCAGCCCTGTTGAATGAGCTGTTCTTGTTTGAACCAGAAATTCTCACTCACAGCTAACGTATGTTCTGCATTTACAACCTGATGCCACCAATTGCGGGGCGCATAAATGATTTCCCCCGGCTTTTGAGAAAAGTATATCGGTGTTGCCTGCTTTACGAGCGTTTTCTGCTCCATATCCTCTTGATCAAAGACGTTGATATTTCCTTCATATAAATACGGCGTATCATCCGGATGGAAAAACACCCAATCCTTTTGGCCGAAGATGACGGCATTCCAAGCATGCGTTTTGTTAAAGTCTTGGTGAAGCGGCGTGCCTGTTTGTTCAGACCCGAGAAAAAACCATTTAAAATCCTGGCCTGTCTCATCATCTACTCTTAACGTATCTTTAGTAAAGTAATCAGGGGATGAATAGACAAGATCGAGATCCTTTTGATTAAGAGCCGTAAAGTTCCAATCACAGTACCAACGATCCTCATTGTCGTGAATATGCTCAATGTAATTGGCGAGCCTGACTTGTTTAAACGTTTTGACTCCTTCAATATCAGATTTTCTAATGGTTACGATTCTGTCGCCATACTTTTCTTTAATAAAGTCTAACGTCCATTGCCTGCACTCCCAATTTTCCATCGCACCCAATAAGATAAAAGGTTTTTTATCAGCATATTCACTTAAAAACCGATCATACGATAAGTCTTCGATTCTGATCTTGTCAATTAACATCAAGACACCCCTTTTATTCGGCAGCACACCGCCTTTTGTTTTTCGCATAGCTATACGGACCGACAAATACCGTGACTTTTTTGTCTTCAAGCCATAAAATTTTATTGAAATTCTCCAATAAATGCCGATCATGAGATACACAAATAACCGTACCTTGAAACTGCTGCAGGCTGTTTTCCAGAATTTCCTGAGATTCAATGTCCAGATGGTTGGTCGGCTCGTCCAAGATTAATACATTTAACTTCTTCTCCATTAAAATCGACAGCTTTAACCGTATTCTTTCTCCGCCGGATAATACGGACAGCTTTTTAAAAACAGACGAACCGTAAAATCCGTATTTCGCGAGAATATTCCGGGCCATCCCCTCCTCAGACATCAGATTTTCTTTGAAAAATTGGACGATCGTTTGGTTAGAATCGCCTACATGGCTCTTTTGGTCAATATATCCGATCTTTAAATTCTCACCTATCTTTATCGTGCCATCCGCCAGTTGTTTCTCGCCGATGATGCATCTGATGAGTGTGGTTTTCCCGACACCGTTTCTGCCGACAATTCCGACTCTGTCCTTATGTTTAATATTCAGGTTCAGATTTTCATATAACATGGCAGATCCTTGCGCGACGGTGCCGTTTTCAATGAACACAATGTCTTTTGATCCGATGCCGGCTTCTTGAAAAGCATTTTTCAGCTTTTGCTCTGTTTTTACCGGTTTATTAATTATTTCTATGCGCTTTAATGCTTTTTCCATGTTATTTGCCCGTCTGTGAAGACCGATCGATGGCGGATTGGAACGGTTAGCCCAGTCTCTTAGCTGTGCGATTGATTCTTTCATTTTTTGAATTTTCTTCTGCTGTTCTTCGTATTTTTCAAATTGTGCAACAATGAATTCCTCTTTCTTTTTCAAAAATTCATTAAAGCCATACGGCCAAATCCTCAGTTCTTTGTCTTCTAATTCCAGCACCTTCATGGCTGCCTGATTCGCAAATGTCTTATCATGGGTTGTAAAAAGAATGGTTTTGTCCGATTTTTTAATAAAACTCTCCAGCCATTCAATCGCATGTACATCTAAATGGTTGGTCGGTTCATCTAATAAAATGATGTCATCATTGCGGATTAAGATCTCTGCTAGCCCTGCCTTTGTTTTTTCGCCTCCGCTTAAACTCGAGAACGGCTGATCCTTCAGGTGGCTTATGCTGAGCCCGTTACAAACATCATCAATGATGGTATGCATTTGGTATCCGTTATTTCTTTCGAAAATTTCTGTTAATTTACTGTATTTCTCCAGGAGATTCGTCAGTTCGCGGTCGCTCAGCGCCTCAGATAATTTCACTTCAATGGCTTTCATCTCGTTTTGTATCTCCATGAGAGATTCAAATGACGTCTCCAGGTATTGATACAGCGTCATGTCTTCCTTCGGCTCTGCAATTTGCTTTAATAAACCGACAGTCGCCCCTTTGTTGATGGCGATATTCCCTTCCTCCGGCTCCAGATGCCCGGCAAGTACGTTGAAAAGAGTGCTTTTTCCTGAACCGTTTGGACCGGCGATGAGTATTTTTTCTCCTTCATTAATAAAAAATGAAACGTTTTGAAAAATACAATCTCCCGCAAGATTTACCGTAAGATTATGGACATTTAACAATGATCATCATCCTTTAGTGAAGCGCTAAAGCTCCACTTTTTCTTGTTGGACGGAAATGTTGGCTTTTTGTTTATAAAAGCTGATAAGCATAAACAGCGACAATAAGATGGATAACACACCGATAACAGTCAGCAGCAACACATTATCGAAGTAATCTGATAAGAAACCGATAAGCGGGAACGCGATAAACATAATGAACGATGTCATTAAGCTGATAATGGAAAGAAGCGTAGCCCTTGTTTTCGATGGGATTTCATTATTAATCACTTGGCTCGATACAGGGTCGATGATGTCATACAACGCATTAATCAGAACAAAAGCCGCTACAGTAATATAGATGCTGCTTAACGGAATAAAGAGATACAGGACTCCGATGATACAAAATGTCGTGATTAACACACGTCTCGGAGTAAATTTCTCTGCCGGCTTGGACGATAAAAATGAAAACATCGCCTGTAATAGCGATAAGCCCGCAAAAATAATAGATATATCACGTACGGAGATGCCTTCTTGGCTTAATAAATCTTGCCCGTACATATAAAAAACAGACGTAATGGCAAAAAAGACGGAGACAGACGTAACCAAATATTTAAAAGCCCGGTTGAGTCTGAAAAAGTCCCTCACTTCATTCACAATGGTTCCTACGGATTGCATTTGATCGTCGCTGTCCGTAAATTGGATTTCCTTTAATTGAGTAATAACAGCCATTGCAATCAGCTGTGTCAGAATACCCGCGATAAAGACATAGGACCATGAATGTTCTTGCAAATATCCGCCGGCGCCCATGGCGATAGCCAATCCGACAATAACTAAACCGTTATAGGTTCCGATCGACTTGCCATAAAGCTTTTCTTTTCCATTTGTTTTTAAGGAATCATATAAAAAAGCATGGTCAGTCCCGGAAATAAAGGTTAATCCTACACCATAAATAATGTGTGCCAATAACAGAATCCAAAAATCATGGAACAGCAAAAACATGGCTAAATAAATAATAATAAGGGAATGTCCCAGCAGCAGCGATTTTTTCCTGCCGATTTTATCTGATATGATACCGGTCGGAATCTCCGATAAGAACATAGCCAGATTTAATACGGACTGCAAAATGCCAACGAGAAATAATGAATAATGTAAGCTTGTTAAATATAAAATCCATATTCCTCTTTCAAAAAAAAAGTTCCCAAAAAAACCTGAGAAGTATAACAAGTTGCGATTTCTCAATTCAATACCCCTTTCCAGCTATCTGCATTTCAAATCATGAACAGAAAGGAGGCCGTCCGGATTCAAATGAAAACCTTCTATGCATGGATCTTGCAAATACAGACTTTTCCCAAAACAAATTGGGTAATATTGAGTTGTATTCTCGAATAAACCATAAAGTTCCTTCTTTTTTTATGCTTGGCGAACTCAATGATGTCCATGTTCACCTTTTTTTCTGGAATATCATGAATAAGGCCTTTGACAAACGGTATCGCGTTTTAAATGCATAGGAAACTTGTGACCATTAATGTAAACTGTGACAACGGCAAAGTCGTGAAGCATGAAACGCAGAAAAAACAAGTTGGGATTACAAAAACAAAAGCGCACAGCATTGCTTTGAACAAATGCAAAGGAACCGTAAAATCTTCAACTTTATCAAAACAAAATGGAACATACATTTACATCATTAAAATCACTGCTCAAAACCATAAAGAGCAAACAGTCAAAGTAAACGCTGAGAACGGAAGCATTTGCAGCTAAATCAGCCGTTTCACGTGTAACATTTACTCAAATACTTCATGTCTGCTTTGAAATACCTCTTTACCTGAATACGTGTGACCCGTGTTCAGTTCTTTTCATAAAACAGCAAAACAGCCTGGCGTTTTCGCCAGACTGCTTTTTTATCGTCCTAATTTATCCGCTTCAGTTAGCTTGATTTCCGCAGATTTTTCTTTACCGGCCCGGTAAAACTTCACCTTCACCCGATCACCGATTTTTTTCTGATACAACTGCTTACGAAGATCGACAATGTCGCTTATCTTTTCACCGTCAAACTCAGTAATCACATCAAGCTCCTTAAGTCCGGCTTTACCGGCAGGCGATAATGTGGATACGCCCATTACCACTGCGCCTGACGTTACCTTTTCAGGAAGCTTCAGCGTTTCCTCCCAATGGTAGCTGGCAATGTCGCTCAGTGATTTCATTTCAATTCCGAGATAAGGACGCCTCACTTCTCCGTATTTCTCTAAATCCTCGATCACAGGTATGGCAAGCTTTGATGGAATGGAAAGGCCGATGCCCTCTACCGCTGACTCAGCGATTTTCATTGAATTAATGCCGATCACTTTCCCGTCAATATTCAGTAAAGCGCCACCACTGTTTCCCGGGTTAATCGCAGCATCGGTTTGCAGAACCTCCGCATTCCAATCCGCCTGGCCGTCACCATTAGAATCAACCGGCACAGCACGTTCAGTTCCTGAAATGACACCCTGTGTCACCGAACCGGCAAATTCAAGGCCTAACGGGTTTCCAATCGCGATGACAGGTTCTCCAGACTTCACTTTATCCGAGTTGCCAAACTGCGCGACCGCCTTGATTTTATCGCTATTCACCTTTAATACCGCAAGATCCATCAGCTGGTCGCTGCCGATAAGCTCTGCTGCCACCCGCGATCCGTCTTTCAGGCTGATTTCGATTTGAGAAGCGCCTTCTATCACATGGTGGTTGGTCACTACATAGGCTGTGTTCCCGTTTTTCTTATAAATGACGCCTGAACCGCTGCCTGCCTCGCCGCTTTTTCCCCAAAAGTCGGTTTTCTGGATATTCACTACGCCGACGACAGCCTCAGACACATTGCTGACAACCTTTGTGACAGCATTATTCACACTTACATTTACTGTTCGGACCGGTTCTTGGGTGTTCTCGCCGAGATTTGTTTCTCCTGTTTCAGAACCCCAATTTGACAGGTACGGCATCATAAGCGCCATCAAAACAGCTCCGACAATGACGCCGATCAGGCTTGAAAGAAAATATCCTCTTTTGCCTCTCCTTGGCCGATCCGGAACATAATTTTCATCGTCACGATTATAATCCACCATATTCAAATCCTTTCAGAGAACATAAATATGGTTATAGTGTAGGTTAGAACGGATCATAATAATCATGATTTTGATGAAAAATTACACAGCGCATAGCGGTGTCGGTTTTTTTGGATCAGTATCAAATAATTCAAAGGTTTCGCCTGTGACATACCCTTTAGACGCCAATGTCTGCTGGACTGACATTCTGGCGAGTTCTTTCATGTTGTTGTCCTGACTCAAATGCGCCAAATAGATACGCGATGTCTCGTCTCCGATAACGTCCGTCATGGCGAGCGCTGCGTCTTCATTGGACACATGCCCGACATCGCTTAATATCCTGCGTTTAATGCTCCACGGGTACCTTCCCATTTGCAGCATGCCGACGTCATGGTTGCTTTCAAACACAAATGCATTCGCCGAGCGGATAATGCCCTTCATTCTGTCGCTGACGTACCCCGTATCTGTCATTAAAGCAAGCTTTCGGCCATTATAATGAAACACATAGAACATCGGCTCCGCAGCATCATGAGAAACACCGAACGACTCTACATCAAGTCCGCCGAACGATTTCACCGTCTCCATCGGAAAGACGAACTTTTGCCCGTTGTCTAATTTGCCAATCTGATTCTCCATTGCTTTCCATGTCTTCTCATTCGCATAGACGGGGAGCTTGTACTTTCTGGCTACAACGCCGAGCCCTTTAATATGGTCACTATGCTCATGAGTGACAAAAATCCCGTCCAGATCATCCATGTTCCGTCCGATTTGCGCCATCAAGCCGTCCATGGCTTTCCCGCTCAATCCGGCATCTACCAAAAACGCGTGATCGTCTGTTTCCAAGTAAAACGCGTTTCCCGTACTCCCGCTCGCAAGTACGCTAAATTGCAAGCTCATTATATCTCACTCCATTACTTTATTTGACTCGAATCAAACACTCTGCTGTCCATTGCATTCACCGTAAAATTCTCTTGAACCTTCTTCTTCGTTCCATCTACGGTCTTTTCGTATTCCACTGTAATTCTCCAAACCGGCGCCAACACTTGCGTACTTGTCAGCGGGTATTGGGCGATATATCCGAACTTCACCGTTTTTACCGTACTGTGGGCCTTTAACAGATTTTGATAATACAATGATTCAACAGCATCCAATTCAGAGATCAGGCTTTCCTTCTGGATTTCTTTAAACGTATCGAGGGTTGATTGTTCATAGGAAATGACTTCATTTTTGTCATTTAAGTGCAAAATCACTTGTCCGATCATTTCTGAAGCGTCATCGTTTTCCTGATAAATATATTTTCCTTGATATGTTTGGAAGAAAATCACTTGTTTTTTATCCTTATCTACTTTCCAAAGCTTATATTCTTCCCCATCTTGAAATTCTGAGGAGACAAGCGCCTTTGCATCATCTTCCACACTATCCTTTGAGAGAGCGATAGGGCTGGTAAACTCCATTTTTAATTTCGTCACTTTATGCTTGTCACTCGGCATGTCCATCTTAGGTTTTTGGCCTTTAAGCGATTCTATCTCTTCTTTAGTAAAAGATTTCTGATTCGCTGTAATTCGAGAACCTTCCTTTGCGTTGTCAGATAGTGTGCCATAGGTAATATGATCTTCATTCATGTCAGTCTGCACACTTGAGTTTTTAATCACGTCGTACTCACTGCTTGAACGCTTTTCAAAAAACTGGTATCCCAAAAAAATATCGAGAACGAGGAAGGCAATGATGAAGATTGACTTTGTCTTATTCCACTCCACTAGTTGCCCCCCTCCTTCGTTAATAAATCTTTCGTTATCGGCACAGTTTTCCCGTTAATTTTCATCCCCCATACCGGCTTCAGCTCTACAATCGGTTCATCATTTGAGGAAGCCGCAACTAGTTGGTACGCAGGGAAAATTTGATCAATATCGTCGATATCATATACCTGTTGTTTCTCCAGTAAATTTTTCACTTCGCTGCCGCTCATCAGATCAGCTGTGCCCGTTTTAATAGGATTGGTGCCAAGAATATAATTCGGCCGTTTATAGCTAAGAATATCATCACTGGCCCATTGCAGCGTCATTACCGGCGCTGCGCCGAACGGTTTGGAGTCACTGTTAATAATCGGCAACTGGTTCATAAACATATAGAAGGTCAGCTGCTGGCTGTCGTTGATATTAAAAAATTGATAATCATCCGTCCAGCTTCCTGTATCTTCTAAGTATTTATGACTCTTCTTGATTAGCTCCCCTGTTTGGGAGGAGGTGCTTTGCGTCAGATTGCGATGCTGGAATTGAATTTGCCGCTGGCTGGAGCTTACCTCTAAACGGCTGACTCCGTCTGTCAGCACATTACGATTGTAATTTGAATCCTTCCTAACCGTATTCGGTTCACTGAACAGCACCTGCTTAAAGATGTTCGTATCAATCGTCTCTGTTATAAATTCTTTACTTTCCATTTCAAGTGATTTGTTCGGCAGTAAAAATTCCTTCTTCGTTCCGAGTGAGAACAAACTGTATGAAGGCATGCTTGATTTCTTACTGTAAAGGTCACTCATAATGTTTCGATAATTAGCCGAATCGACGGTGATTTCAAGAATCAGCTGCTTGCTGTAGGACGCAAGATATATTTTCTTGTTCGTTTTATTTTCATTAAAAGGAATAACGATATGATCAAAGGAACTATACTCAAAAGTCTGGTTCGACCATTTAAACAATTGCTGAAAAATATCAATAGGTATCGTATCGCTGAATTGGAGGTCCAGCTTAGAAGCTGAGCCATTTCTCCCATAAAGCCAGTTTTTAAATCCTGGCTTATCATATTGGTCTGAAATATCTTTAATTGCCTTTACATCCCAGCGAGGCAAGTCATTCCAGATTTTATTATAGAGATCTGAATCATCCACTTTGTAGTGGGCGCCGTTATCATGGATGAATATTTCCCGCGGCTTCACTACCTCAGACAGTTTTTGGCTAACCTTCTCGATCTTATATTTCTCACGCACCGTAGATTTTGTCGATGTTGAGCCTTCCATAAAGTTTGGCTGAAACGTCCAGATGCTCCACGTAAAAACAAGACTGATGATCACGAGTATGGAAAGTATTATGGTTTTTATATTTTCACGCTTCATCCCAATCATCCTCTTGTTCTTCTTTATATGGAAGAGTAAATGTCACAGTCGTTCCTTTACCCTCTATGCTGTCGGCCCAAATGTCGCCGCCATGCGCCTGAACCATTTCCTTCGCAATAGCAAGCCCCAAGCCGGTTCCGCCAAGCTTTCTCGTTCTCGCCTTATCCACTCTGTAAAAACGTTCAAAGATTTTTTCCATGTCTTTCTTCGGTATACCGATTCCTTCATCTTTGACACTAATATAGAGCAATTCTTCCTCTTCATTCACATTTACAGAAAACGTCACATGTCCGCCTTCTGGCGAATATTTTAAGGCATTCGAAATAATATTATCGAGTACCTGCGTAATTTTATCTTGGTCTATCTCTACATACAGACTTCTATCCGGCAGCTGGCGGATAAATTCAACATGCTGTTCTTTTGTCATTTCAAAACGGTCAATAATCAGAGAAATAAACCGGATGAAATGAATCCATTCGCGATTAAATTGATAATCCTTACTGTCAAACTTAGAAAGCTGAAGCAGATCATTTACGAGTCTGATCATGCGCTCTGTTTCGTTCTGGGTCACCATCAAGAAGCGCGGCGCAATGTCCTTATTTTCCCATGCGCCTTCTGCAAGCGCCTCTAAATAACTCCGCATCGTCGTCAGCGGCGTACGCAGTTCATGGGACACATTCGCCACAAATTCTCTGCGCTCCTGATCAATTTTTTCCTGCTCGGTTACATCATAAATGACAGCGATTAAGCCATCAATTTTGCCATGCTCCCGTTCAATAACAGAGAAATTCACGCGAAGCACAGTCGTTTGTTCTTCACGCTCAATTTCAAGCAGCATAGATTCCTGCTGTTCTACCAGATCCTCAAAGGTGAAATTCTCTTGAATCCCCAACAGAGAAGTGATTGGCATTTCTAAGGCTGTTTCACGTGAAACATTTAAAAGTTCCAAAGCCGGACTGTTTAAGAGAATAATAGCTCCATTTCGATTTGTCGCAATGACGCCGTCTGTCATATAAGCAATAACAGAAGACAGCTTTCTCCTCTCACCCTCAGTCATCGCTTGAGCATCTTCCAATTCTCTTGTCAGATGATTAAATGTCGTTGCAAGCTGCCCAATCTCATCATGTCCATACTTTCTGACCTTTCGGGAGAAGTTCCCTTTCGCAAGCTCCATTGCCTGTCTGCGCATATCTGAAAGCGGATGGGTAATGGTCCTTGCCAGAAAAATGCCGAGCAGAGCCGTCAGAACAAGAGCCAGTCCTGTACCGGATGCCAGTATTTTGTTTATCGTCTTCATTTGATTAAAGACATCTTCCATACTGGCTACTACATATATCGCTCCGACAACTTCCTGATTCTCTGTCATGACCGGTTTTGCCGAAATAAGAACCCTGATTTTGCTTTTCGGGTCATAGTATTTTCTGCTGTAAGACTGTTTCATAGAAAAAATTCTTTTATATATCGGGTCTGTCGTTTGTTTGCCCGCTACTTCCTCTCCATACGGTTTAGAGGAAGCCAAAACTTCATAGCTTTTGTCGACAAAACTGATTTCCCGTATCTCATTGCTCTTTGTAAAATCGTTCAAGATACGGTTGACATCATCTTTAATAACTGTACTGTCATTGTCACTCTTATATTCCTGCTCTATATAATAGGAGAGGTTATCAATCCGCTGATTAAGAGAGGTTTCATAGGAATCAATCAGTGACTTCTCTACCTGCTTAACAAAGTACACCCCAATAATTTGCATAGCTACGATAATTAAGAGTACATACATCAATGTAATCTTAAATTGGATCGACCGAAAAAAACCAACCTTATTCATGGGAGTATTAGTCCTGTTCTGGGTTTCTTAAGTAATAACCCACGCCTCGTCTTGTCACGATCCAATTTGGATGGCTTGGGTTGTCCTCAATTTTTTCACGAAGACGCCGGACTGTCACATCAACCGTTCTGACATCTCCAAAGTAATCGTAGCCCCAAACCGTTTGAAGCAAATGCTCACGGGTCATCACTTGACCGATGTGCTTCGCTAAGTAATGCAGCAGTTCAAACTCACGGTGAGTCAATTCAATCGTTTCTTCTCTTTTTGACACCACATATGCATCAGGGAAAATCACCAGAGAACCGATGTGAATATCATTGGAAGAGGACTCTTCCTCTGCCGGTGCAGTCGTCAGCTGTCGTCGCAGATTCGCTTTTACCCGCGCCAAAAGTTCACGTGTGCTGAACGGCTTTGTCACATAATCATCAGCCCCGAGTTCTAGCCCGATGACCTTGTCAATTTCGGAATCCTTTGCCGTCAGCATAATGATCGGCATGTCATATTTCTTTCTCACTTCCCGGCATACTTCTACGCCGTCTTTATTCGGAAGCATAATATCTAAAAGAATCAAATCAGGCTGAATTTCTTCGACCATTTCGACGGCTTCATTTCCGTCATAGGCACAATGTACTTCATAGCCCTCTTTTCTTAAATTAAACTCTAATATATCTGCAATCGGTTTTTCATCATCCACTACAAGGATCTTTTTATCCATCATCTTGATTTTCCTCCTGCCGAATTAACTTCGTTTCATCTGTATAACAATCGTTTCATTACATAAGCCCGCTAAGAAAGACCGGGTCCTTGTCTATTATAACGGTTTAAGGTCAAAAGATAAAAAAATTAAAGGTTTAAGAAAAAAACACATTCTTCAACAGATGTATATCTTTTGTCACGTTTTTTATTTTCATTTAAAATTTCTCATTTAAATGAAACCTCAACAGAAGAGTCACCGTCTAAATTATTGACGTCTTCTTCTTTTGGACCGGCTGAAAGGCCGGTTCTCCCTTTTTCTTCTATTATATCATCCACTCGTATTTCTTTTCTTAAACTCACAGAAAAAACGCACCTGCAATTGCAGATGCGTTTGGTAAGTGGCTCGGGACGGAATCGAACCGCCGACACACGGATTTTCAGTCCGTTGCTCTACCAACTGAGCTACCGAGCCAAATGTTTTATTTTTCTCTACTAAGTAAAGTAAAATGGCGGTCCGGACGGGACTCGAACCCGCGACCTCCTGCGTGACAGGCAGGCATTCTAACCAACTGAACTACCGGACCTTACAGTAATTTGCCCCGAGAGCTGTCGTGTCAGCCCTCATGGACAAATAAGGAGTTTAGCAATAACGCTAAAGTAAATCAATGACCCGTACGGGATTCGAACCCGTGTTACCGCCGTGAAAGGGCGGTGTCTTAACCGCTTGACCAACGGGCCTTACAAATGGTGAGCCATGAAGGACTCGAACCTTCGACCCTCTGATTAAAAGTCAGATGCTCTACCAACTGAGCTAATGGCTCTTGATACGTCGGAGTTTTACCATAGAGCATTCAACTTGAATCAAATTCTTTACTGTACTCTATTGAAGCAATTCCCGTAACAACGAGATTTATAATATCACAGAATAAATAGAAGTGGCAATAACTTTTTCATTTTTTATTCTATTATTTTTTTTCAAGACAAAAAACAACTCAATATCCCAAGAAAAAAAGCCTCTCACAAGAGAGGCTTTTTGGCAATTAGTTGGCGCGATATACACTGCGGATTACATTTGTCTGTGAACGATCCGGTCCGACAGAGAAAATGGAAAGCGGGATTCCTGTAAGCTGTGATACACGCTCAAGGTAATGGCGCGCATTCTCAGGAAGCTCGCTGAGGTTTTTCACTCCTGTAATATCTTCCGTCCAGCCTGGCATTTCTTCATAAACCGGCTCACATTCTGCAAGAGCTTTCAGGCTTGCAGGGAATTCCTCAATGACTTCGCCTTTGTAGCGGTATGCCACACAGATTTTCAACGTTTCAATTCCTGTTAATACGTCGATTGAGTTCAGTGAAAGGTCTGTGATTCCGCTGACACGGCGCGCGTGGCGGACAACTACACTGTCAAACCAGCCGACGCGGCGGGCGCGGCCTGTCGTTGTTCCGTATTCACGGCCGACTTCACGGATTTGATCACCAATTTCATCTTTCAGCTCAGTCGGGAATGGACCATCGCCGACACGGGTTGTATAAGCTTTCGAAACGCCGACGACGTGCTGAATTTTTGTCGGGCCTACACCTGAACCGATTGTAACTCCCCCGGCAACAGGATTAGATGATGTAACAAATGGATACGTACCTTGGTCAATATCAAGCATGACTCCTTGTGCGCCTTCGAATAACACGCGGCGGCCTTCGTCAAGCGCGTCATTTAAAACGACAGACGTATCACAAACGTAATGCTTAATTTGCTGGCCATATTCATAATACTCATCTAAAATATCTTCTATTTTAAAGCCTTCCGCTTCATACATTTTTTCAAGCAGACGGTTTTTCTCCGCAAGATTCCGTTCCAGTTTTTCTGCAAATACGTCACGATCCAAAAGGTCTGCGATACGAATGCCGACTCTGGCGGCTTTATCCATATAAGCGGGACCGATCCCTTTTTTCGTCGTACCGATTTTGTTTGCTCCTTTTCGTTCTTCTTCCACTTCATCAAGTTTTAAATGATATGGCAGAATAACGTGAGCTCTGTTGCTGATTCTCAGGTTATCTGTACTGACGTTACGCTCGTGAAGATACGCAAGTTCTGTGACCAATGCTTTTGGATCAACAACCATTCCGTTTCCGATCACACACGTTTTATCCTTATAAAAAATTCCTGACGGGATTAAGTGAAGCTTGTACGTAATTCCATCAAACTTAATTGTATGTCCTGCATTGTTTCCGCCTTGATAACGTGCGATCACTTCTGCATTTTCTGAGAGGAAATCCGTAATTTTACCTTTTCCTTCATCGCCCCATTGCGTACCTACTACAACTACTGAAGACATATCCGTGCACCTCCGTTAACCTTTTAAAACGATATCCTTATTCAAACAAATTAAGTTTATCAGTGAAGAAACAGAAAGTCAATTGTAAATCCGAACATTATATTATAAAGAATCTATATTTGTTCGCTTTAAATGCTTTTAAAAGCGTTTTCTCGTGAAATTATGAACAAAAGCTCATGAAATATTTATATCTTCATATAAAAAGAGTCCGGATCGACCGGACTCTTTGTTATCAAATACCTTCTGTATTCATAAAGACAATTCGCCAGCCATCCGGGTCTTCAATTGTAACGCCGCCGTTGCTCCAGTAAGGATTTTCCGATTCAACCTCCCGATAGCCCATTTTCTTTAATTTTGAGGTGATGCCAGTGACTTCATCAAGGTTGGGGAGATAAAACACAAGTAAGCTGTCTGCATGAGGAACAGGAGCAGTGCTTGCTTCTTCAGTATTTTGAGTGAATTCCAAATGATATTGGTCATGGGGCAGCCCGAACATGACGCCATCATAACCGTTATGCTGAGAAAAACCGCCAATTCTTTTCAAGCCAAGTCCTTCTTCGTAAAAACGAATCATTTGATTAATCTGGCCGGTTGGTCTTGCGATGCGAACTTGCGCCGCATCAAACTGGGAAAATTCCATCCCGCATCACTCCTTTCATTTCATTATATGGAATGGGCTTGAATCCCTCATCGGAAGAACGGCTGTATTTCTTTCAGACTTTTGAATGAAAAAAACCCCAAGATTAACTCTTGGGGTTTATGCGCCAGGCGGAACTCCGGCGTCATCAAAGCGCCGTTCCAAATTGACGAACTTATTGTATTCTTTTACAAATGCAAGCGAAACCGTGCCTACCGGGCCGTTACGCTGTTTTGCGATAATGATTTCAATAATGTTTTTGTTCTCTGATTCTTTATCATAATAGTCATCACGGTATAAGAATGCAACGATATCAGCATCCTGCTCGATACTCCCCGATTCACGAATATCAGACATCATCGGGCGTTTATCCTGACGCTGTTCCACTCCCCTTGAAAGCTGAGACAGTGCGATAACAGGGACTTGCAGCTCCCTGGCGATTGATTTCAGCTCACGGGAGATTTCAGATACCTCTTGCTGGCGGTTATCCTTTGAACGGCCGCTCCCTTGAATGAGCTGCAAATAGTCGATCAGGATCATGCCAAGACCGTTTTCCTGCTTCAAACGTCTGCATTTGGCGCGAATTTCACTGACCCGGATACCCGGCGTATCGTCAATGTATATTCCGCTGTTGGACAGGCTTCCCATCGCCATCGTCAGCTTGCCCCAATCCTCTTCAGTCAGATTTCCTGTCCGAAGGTTTTGGGCATTGATGTTGCCTTCCGCACAGAGCATACGCATAACCAGCTGCTCAGCTCCCATCTCAAGACTGAAGATCGCAACGCTCTCATCGGTCTTGGTGGCCACGTTTTGGGCGATATTCAAAGCAAAAGCGGTTTTCCCCACCGAAGGACGCGCGGCAACAATAATCAAGTCATTTCGCTGAAACCCCGCTGTCATCCGGTCAAGCTCCGCAAATCCTGTAGGAATGCCGGTAATATCACCTTTGCGATTGTGAAGCTGCTCGATATTATCATACGTTTGGACAAGCACGTCCTTAATATTTTGAAAGGCGCTCGTATTTTTGCGCTGCGCCACTTCCATAATCGTTTTTTCAGCTTCGCTTAATAAATCCTCGACTTCGTCCTCACGCGTATAGCCGTCTTGCGCGATGGTTGTCGCCGTTCTGATCAGTCTGCGGAGAATCGATTTTTCCTCAACGATTTTCGCGTAGTATTCTATGTTAGCCGCTGTCGGAACCGAGTTTGCGATATCCGTGAGATAGGAAATGCCTCCAACCTCTTCTAATAAATCCGTATTCGCAAGCTCTGAGGTCACCGTAACCAAGTCAACCGGTTCACCGCGGTCTCCGAGCACGAGCATGGCATTATATATTTTCTGGTGAGACATTCTATAGAAATCATCTGGAATTAATACTTCAGAAGCCTGTGTTAAAGCAGATGGCTGCAAAAAAACAGCACCTAACACGGCTTGTTCGGCTTCTATATTTTGCGGCGGCAGCCGATCATTCAGAAGGTCTGTCATGCTAAGCACCGTCCTTTCATAAAAAATATCCAAACTCCATTTTACCATTTATACAAAAAAAAAATAGAACTATCTCATACTCCTTTTTTTGTCAACTGCATGCTGCGATGTTTCAGCAGAAGCGCCTATGGGAAATCAAAAAATAAATGATAATGGAGGGATCATCATGAAAGAATATGCGGTTACACCCAATGTCGATGTAGATGGCTGGTTTATCAAAGTGGAAAATGTGGCGCCTACAGCTTTATATACTTCAAAGGATGCCGCGATTGAAAAAGCATCACAAATGGCAAAAGACAACAGTCCGGCAAAGCTTGTCATCTACGATCAACACAAAAATGTAGAAGAAGAACGCTCATTTTAATCTGTCATGAGCTGAAAACCCTTCGCCTTCCCAGCGCGACGGGTTTTCAGTTTACCGGGCTCATTATTCGATAAAATGTTTGTCTAAATCTGCCCGCAGCACAAGATCAGAAGCTTTTTGATAAAGCTCCCATTCTTCATAGGATGCGAATTTTCGCCTCAGCTCCAGGAGCTTATGCCTCATGACAACATATTCCTCACACGTACATAGGCTCTCTGCTTTCTGTTGATGTTCATAAAGCGTTTGTTTTAATAATGATAATGGCAAATGCATAAGAATCCTCCTTCATTCAGTTATAAAGGGCAGCTTTCTTATACTCCATTCATCTGTGATATATTCTTACGTACCGTCCCCTATTCTAGTACAATGGACAAAAGAGAGGAGTGATCGTATGAAGCCTTTGCAAATTTCAGCTGATACCGCGCAAAAGCTTGCAGAATCCTTGAATCTGCCGCTGGAGCAAATCATGCATATGCCTCAGCATATACTGCTTGCGAAATTGGCCGAGTTACAGGAAAAGGAAAAATAACAAAAAATAACAATGTATGATCACTTTCATTTTACGAAATTATATTTTTTATATGTATAAAGAGGAGAAGCTATTTTGCCAAATACAACAACACATACCATCCGAAATTTTTGGCTGATCTCAGGCATTATTTTTATAGCGTTTAACCTGAGACCGGCTATTACGTCTGTCGGACCGGTCGTCAGTTCGATCCGGACAGAGTTACACCTGTCGAATGGACTGGCCGGTTTTTTGACAGCTCTGCCCTTGCTGTCTTTTGCGATTCTGTCTCCGCTTGCCCCTAAACTAGGTCAGCGGCTTGGCAATGAACGCACCTTATGGATAGGCATGCTGACGCTTTTCATTGGTATTATCATACGGTCCGCCGGCATGACCTCCTTCTTATTCGCGGGGACGATCCTGATCGGCGTGGGCATCGCGATCGGCAATGTTCTATTGCCAAGCTTAATCAAGCATAAATACCCGGAAAAGTCTGGGCTTATGATCAGCCTTTATACAACCTCCATGAGTACTTTTGCAGGCTTGGCTTCTGGGATCAGTGTGCCTCTTGCAAGCCAGCTTTCAGGCGGATGGAAACAATCATTTTTGCTTTGGGGCGGCCTTGCTTTTCTTGCGCTTCTCATTTGGATACCGCAGCTTCGCCACCGGGATACGGCGAATCAGACCATTTCGCTCCAACCAAATCAGCAGCCGATCTGGACATCTAAAATGGCTTGGAATGTCACGATTTTTATGGGCTTACAGTCTTTTTTATTTTATAGCAGCATCGCTTGGTTTCCGGAAATTCTTCGTTCGCACGGCATGGACCCGGCAACCTCCGGATGGATGGTATCTCTTATGCAATTCGCCAGTCTGCCAACCACATTCTTAACCCCTATTTTGGCAGACCGCGTGAAACAGCAGCGAGGAATCGTTGCAGGGCTGACGTCAGTTTACTTTATTGGCTTATGCGGACTGCTGGCGGGCGGAAACCATGTGATGCTTGTCATATGGATGATTATTATTGGGATCGGGCAAGGTTCAAGCATCAGTTTGGCGCTTACGCTGATCGGGCTGCGCAGCGAAAATGCCCGTCAGGCGGCCGCATTATCAGGCATGTCACAGTCATTGGGCTACTTATTAGCAGCAATCGGTCCCATCTTCATCGGCTTCCTTTATGACCAAACCCATTCATGGACACTGCCGATTATTCTTTTGATGATCATTTTGGCAGTAATGGGAGCCGCGGGACTGGGTGCGGGTCGCAATAAATACATCCTTCAAAAAGAACAACAGAGACATTCAGCTTAGAACAAACAGTTTTTGGGCACAGATACACTCTATAAAGTGTTATGCTAAAATCAAAACAAAGTAAAAGAACGTGAGAAACTTTCTTTGAATATAAAAAGGGGGGATAGTTTATTGTTTTTTAAGCCAAGTGAAAATAAAGATAAAACGAGTACTAATATAGCTTTTTATTGTTCATTTATTTATTGGTCTGGATTTTTATTAATAAATAGTATTCTTGATTTTTATAACAAGGGTATAAAGATAAATTCACTTTTGTTATTAATAACAGGATTAATAGTTTTTTTTGTTAGTGAATTCATATCGAAATATATCAAAAAAAACAAATCAAAAAAACAATAAAAAAACAGTGTGAGCTTACGCCCACACTGTTTTTTATTGAGATCTACAGGAGTATGTATTTGTCGCTCCTGAACCCATTTTTGTAATAATAATACCTTTTCCTTTAGAATTACAAGCATTTATAGCACCCATACCTAACAGTGGTACTGCACCCAACATTAATGTAAGTGCAGTTGGACTTTTAGCAAAAATTTTAGCTATAGCTGCAGATGTAGCCCAAAATCCAGAATTTATGCCCACAGCATTACTCAATTTCTTTATTTTCGAGTTACTAATTTTATATGTTTTATAGTTTATACCTAAACCCATTGTTGTTATCATTTGTTCCACAGGTTTATTTACTTCACTTTTAGTTAACTCCTCAACATACTCGCTGAATATTATCAACGCGTCATCACCAGTCAAAGAAGTAGATTTTTGATTTGCATAACTCACAATAGAATCGTACAACTTTTTTGCTTCTAAACTCAGTTGACTTATTTCTTTTTGAGAATTAGATGATAGATTTTCCATATCCAATTTTTCATCCAATTCATTAATAGCTTCAACTAAGACTTCGGTATTTTTCACATCTTTTCCAGATACAGTTATCATGTCATATTCAGACGATTCTGTGCTGGCTAAAGCACTGAAAGGCAACATGCTAACCAAAAGCACTAATGATAATAAAAACACACAAGTTTTTTTCATTTAAATTCCCCTTCTTTTTATATAATATGGGGCATTGGTTACGATACCACACACTCACACTCTATCAAATTATTGGTAAAATATAAATATTTTTCTACAAAAAGAAGGTCGAATTATTGTCAAACTTGATTTTCCTGTGCTCTTTAAAAGCCTTCCATCAAACTAAAACAAGGCTGTTTTATTTATTTGATTATGTAATTTTTGATACCTGGATGCCAATAAGCTATGACCTCAAATGCTCCATTTGCAACCTCATCATCTTCTTCCGTCACCTTATTACCGCGCACAACATCTGTATCCTTGACCGGATACTTAGAGATTTCAAGAACAGCTTTTTGCTCCATCATCGCTTCCCGTACATCACTTTCGATCTGTTCAGCATCGATCTTAGCTTTACCTTTCACTCGACGAATATCGACAATCGGAGTGTAATCCAATTTCAATGCCTTTTTCCAAAGGCTTGTCCAATCCGCCTGCTTAATATAATTTTTCTTTACGGGCAACAACACATGAAAATGAGGATGATATGTATCTTCTTCATCAGCGTTTCTAGGGACAGTGAGGTGGGGAGCAATCATATTCCACACCTCTTGTTTGCTATCCGGCTTTATCGGCAGCGTATGGATGTACGTGCTTGGACTTCTGGGACTTGGATTAACCATTGCTCTCCTCTTTCTCAAACGAAATCATCCATTCGGTAAGCAGCTGACCATCATCAGCTTATGCGTTCTGCTGCTCGCACCGATTTACTGGTCGGCAACTCCGCTCCTATACGGCGGCAACAGCGTTCTTCCTGAATCTGGACCGCAGTTGAAAACCTCTTCAGGCGGGGGCGGCATGTTCACCTCCGAGGTCGACACCGGGCTGCTTTCCTACCTTCAGGAGAATAATGCAGGCGAAGAATCCTTATTCGCCACGCAGACGACGGTAACCGCCGCGCCATACATTATCAATACAGACGAATCTGTCTTGGCACTCGGCGGCTTCAACGGCACAGACCCGATTTTGACGGTGTCTGAACTGAAAATATTTATAAAAGAAGGCAAAGTGAAATACTTCCTTCTGAGCAGCGATAACTCAGGCAATAGTGAACTTGTCTCATGGATCAAGAAAAACGGAACCGTGATTTCTTCCGATGATTACAGCAGTTCTTCAAGCAGTACAAGCAGCTCAATACAGCAAGGCATGATTGGCGGTCCTGGCGGCAGCCAAAATCAGCAAACACTATATGAAGTGTTTTTGATGACATAAAAAAGAGGCTTGGAATAATTCCAAGCCTCTTTATCTATTATACTAGCTCTTTTACATGTACTTTTAGTACAGCCTGCACCTCTGGATGCAGTTTCACCGGGACATTTGTATATCCTAAAGCGCGGATACCATCGCTTAATTCCAGCTTTCGTTTATCCACTTTGATTTGGTGGTCTTTTTGAAGCTGTTCAGCGATTTGTTTGCTTGTTACAGATCCAAACAAACGGCCGCCTTCTCCTGATTTAGCGCTAAGCTCAACAGTCAGGTTTTCTAGCTTTTCTTTTAAATCCTTCGCCTGTTCAAGCTCTGCAATCGCTTCTTTTTTCTCTTTTTGTTTCTGTCCGTTCAATACGCTGATGTTTGATGCGTTAGCTTCTACAGCGAGGCCTTTTTTAAGGAGAAAGTTATGAGCATAACCGTCTGCTACATTTTTCACTTCGCCTTTTTTGCCTTTTCCTTTTACATCTTGTAAGAAAATAACCTTCATCTCTGAACGCCTCCTTCAAAATATTCATCAATTGCACTTCGCAGCCGCTCCAGCGCTTCTGACACAGAAATGCCGGACAACTGGGTCGCCGCATTTGTTAAATGTCCTCCGCCTTCCAAGGCCTCCATAATAATTTGAACATTGACTTCGCCAAGCGATCTCGCACTGATACACACCGTTTGCTCATCCCGCCTTGCAACCGCAAATGAAGCCTCAACCTCACTCATGGACAACAGAGAATCAGCCGTCTGTGCAATAAGCACTTGATCAAAATACTCCTCCGCATTCTCAGGAAGAGACGCAATGGCAATGCTGTCTTTATAAAGAGATGTATGCTGAATCAGCTTCGCCCGTTTAATATAAGAATCAACGGTCTCCTTGAGGAACTTCTGCACGAGCACCGTGTCCGCGCCTTTCGCCCTTAAGTAAGAAGCGGCGTCAAATGTACGTGAGCCGGTGCGAAGTGAAAAACTCTTTGTATCCACTATTATACCAGCTAATAGGGCTGTTGCTTCAATCATATTAATTTTTAAGCGTTTCGGCTGATATTCAAGAAGCTCAGTCACCAATTCAGCAGTAGAGGAAGCGTACGGTTCCATATAAACGAGCAGAGGATCCTTTATGAACTCTTCCCCTCTGCGATGATGGTCGATGACCACGATATGCTCAATCTTGTTGACCAATCGCTCCTCCATGACAAGAGAAGGTTTATGCGTATCAACAATCACAAGCAGCGTATCATCATTAGCAAGCTCCATCGCTTCCTCAGTCGTAATAAATCTCGACCAAAGCTCTTCATATTTTTTAATTTCTTCTATCAAACGCTGAACACTTGCACCGATTTGATTTGGATCAATCACAATAAAACCGTCTTTACTGTTCGCCTGAGCCACCTTTAATATGCCGATGGCAGCGCCAATTGAATCCATATCCGGGAACTTGTGGCCCATAATAATCACATTGCTGCTTTCAGATACGATTTCCTTTAACGCATGGGAAATCACACGGGCGCGCACCCTTGTACGCTTCTCCATCGGATTGGTCTTGCCTCCGTAAAATTTCACCTTGCCATTCGGCATCTTAATCGCTACCTGATCTCCGCCGCGTCCCAGAGCCAGATCCAGACTCGACTGCGCCAAGTCACCAAGTTCTTTCAAAGAAGAGACCGAGGCCCCGACCCCGATGCTTAATGTCAGTGAAACACTGTGCACCGATGTCTTCTCGCGAATCTCATCAAGAATGGAAAACTTAGATCCCTCAAGCTCGGTTAAAATATGTTCATTCAACACACCGATAAATCGTTCAGAAGACGTTCTCTTTAAGAAAATACCGTACTCTTGCGCCCAGTTGTTCAGCAGTGAAGTCACTTGGCTGTTCATCGTACTTCTCGTTTGATCATCCAAGCCCTGTGTGACATCATCGTAATTATCGAGAAAAATATATGCCAATACAGTTCTTTCGTTTTCATATTGTTTTTCGATCTGTATCTGCTCAGTCACATCAAAGAAATACAACAGGCGCTCGTCTCGTTTGATCACCACTTTAAATTTCCGGTCATTTAGTGTAACCGTTTCCGAATCAACCTCTTGTTTAATGAGCGGCACGACGGATTCGCACGTATCATAAAGCGATCTCCCCACAAGAGTGCTTTCATTAAAACAAGAAGAAAGAAACGGATTCGCCCATTCAATGTAATATTGATCATTAAAAAGCATGATCCCGATGGGCATTTCCATCAATGCTTCTTCACCGACTTTTTTCAACCTATAAGATAGCGTGGAAATATAACCGTCAATCTCTTTTCTGATAAGAGAATCCGCGCGTTTTATAAAAAACAAAATGACTGCGAGCAGCAAAATACCGCCGGCTCCGATCATCCAGTTAAAATAAAAGCTGATGAGGACTGTGATGATTGTCAAAGCAATCAACGCATAGATGGGATACCGAAATAACGGTTTTTCGTAAAAGCTTGGCATTTCTATCAACTCCCCACCATGTGAGTAAAACCCATTTTTCACTTCACCTTATTCCTTATGTTAAAGCCTATGTCAATAATACCCAACAGGCGGATCACCGCCATAAAAATCGGCGACAGCAGCCCCAAAATAATCGCAATAATCCCAACTGCTTTAGGATATTTTTTCATATGGCAATAGAAAAATATAAACGCTAAACCTTGAATAAAGACTAATATGCCTAGTATAAATCCCCCGTTTAAAGCGAGAGAATACAGCATTTGGCCCTTTTCTAAAGGCATAAAGGACAAAATAATGATTAAAAGATACAGCCACATGATACTTTGCGGGAGTTTCAACTCTCTAAAAGGCTTTAACTTGGGAATATCGGGGGAAAATCGCCTTAAGAGCGGCTTAGCGATAAGATAACTGAGGAAAGAAAAAATAGCCCCTAACATGACAATAGCTGTTGGAAAAAGATATTGGACCGTACCTAATTGTTCTTCCATCAGTTTCATTTGCTGCTCCAGCTGATCCCCATTACCGGTATTCTTTAAGAACGATTCGGTCATAGACAATGATTGGCGATATTGAGACATAGCTTCATCAATCATATTGATCCCCAAAAACTGAATGCTTATCACAAAATAGAAGACAATGCACAGCATGTAAATGAGGGCGCCGGATACAATAGCATGCCCTGGCTCTTTCTTTTTAAAAAAGTATCCCATGGCAATCCCGGCAAACGCTGACATAAAAGCAACGATAAGCCCGTTAAATGAACCGACAATAAATACCACCGGAAGACTGACAACGCCCATCCACAAACCCAATTTCAACCCATGCCGAATGGTGTAGAGAATAACGGGCAGCGGCAATGCAAACAGAAGAATGGATCCGATGATTGGAATATAAACGACCATTAACGTGATGATAGTAAAAAGACTGATTAGGATAGCACCTTCCATTAATGCCCTTGTTTGTTTCACTTAGTCACCTCATACCTCGATTAATCATGAACATACGAATAGAAAAGAGCAGCTTAAACGACTGCTCTTTTTGACGCCGCAAAATTTCTTTTTCGCACCAAGTTTCTTTTTCATATCATCTCTAAAATCACCTTTACATTTTAACATAAGTTGAAAAGGCAAGTAAAATCAGGCCAGGTCTTTCTCATGTTTCATGTGAAACATTTATAGCCGATTAAAAATAAAAGACATCCTCTCATGAAGAATGCCCGCTGAACCAATATTATAAATGTTTATCATCCATAAATCCGGAACTATCTTTGTTTTTCTTTTTCGTTTTTCTAACATATAAGAAGATTAGAATGACGACTAGAAGAGTGGTTGCTTGAAGAATACCGCCTGTAAACAAGAAAAAGTTCTTTATCATCTCCAACATATATGATCACCTCTATTATGATTTTCACAAGTGGTTTCCTATATCAATGTAAATTCCCTTTTTATAAACTTCGAAACATCAGTAACCACATCATACCCGGGGCATATGCTGATATAGAAATTAACTGATGAAGGAGATACTTACATGGATGAACGCAGAACACTGGCTTGGCACGAAACGTTGGAAATTCATGAATTGGTGGCTTTTCAAGCAAACGGCCTTATAAAACTGAAAAAAATGATTCGGGAAGTAACGGATTCCCGCTTAAAACAGCTTTACAGCTTTTCTATTCAAGCAATTGAACAGAATTTGAAAGAACTGCTTGCTTTCTTTCCCCAAGCACCTATTTACAATCGGGATGATGAAGAGGAAGAGCGAGCGGATACACCGTTTTACAGCGGAGATTTGCTCGGTTTTGCCAAAACTTCCGTTCGCAGCTATGCGATCGCGATTACAGAAACCGCTACACCTCAATTAAGAATCGTGCTTGTAAAACAACTAAACGCAGCCATTAAATGGCATGAGCAGGTGTTCAATTATATGTATGAGCACGGTTATTACCCCGCGTACAACCTGGCAGATTTATTGAAAAACGATGTAAAGAATGCACGAAGAGCCATTTCTATGAAATAAAAACAGCAGCAAAGGATTTCCCTTTGCTGCTTACTTCTGACTTGTATTGTCCTTGAGCATACCAGCCGAGCGATACGCTTCAAGCGCCTCTCTGTTGGTGTCGCCCCATTTTTTCATTTGTAACACAATCGGCTCCAAGGTCCTCCCGAATTCTGTAAGTGAGTATTCCACCTTAGGAGGCACCTGATGATACACCTCTCGATGCACAATTCCGTCCGCTTCAAGCTCCCGAAGCTGAAGCGTAAGCATTCTCTGCGTAATATTGGGGCAAATTCTTCGGAATTCGTTAAAGCGTTTCTTCCCGTCTATCATGTGATAAAAAAGAATTCCCTTCCACTTACCTCCAATCACATCAAGTGTAAATTCAACCGGGCAGCCTTCTTTGTTCGGGTATATTTTGTTGTCTGAACTCATTCCCGCACCCTCCCATAGTACCTTTTTTGATACTACATACGATTTAGTGACTTAACTGCCCAATATTTTACACATGTTTCATTCCGCATACAATCAAAAAGCTCCTTTTTCGCATCAATTTTTGAGGTTTTCAATGCTTACACCTACTGCCATCCGTGTTAAACTATATAAAGAATGTTTACACTACTTAAAAAGGATAAGGAGCTATCATGGAAAAAATACTTATTTTCGGACACCAAAACCCAGACACAGATACAATTTGTTCAGCCATTGCGTACGCAGACTTAAAAAACAAGCTAGGTTTCAACACTGAACCTGTCAGACTCGGCCAAGTCAATGAAGAAACAAAATACGCGCTTGATTATTTTAAGAAAGAAAGCCCTCGTCTTGTTGAAACAGCGGCTAATGAAGTGAACGGCGTCATTTTGGTTGACCATAACGAACGCCAGCAAAGCATCAAGGATATTGAAGACGTTCAAATTCTTGAGGTCATCGATCATCACCGCATTGCCAATTTTGAAACAAGCGAACCCGTTTACTACAGAGCGGAGCCTGTCGGATGTACGGCAACCATTTTGAACAAGTTATATAAAGAAAATAACGTAACAATCGAAAAAGAAATCGCAGGACTTATGCTGTCAGCAATCATTTCTGACTCGCTTCTATTCAAATCTCCTACCTGCACCGAGCAAGATGTAGCTGCGGCTAAAGAGCTTGCGGAAATCGCAGGAGTAGATGCAGAAGAATACGGGCTTAACATGCTCAAAGCGGGCGCTGATTTAAGCAAGAAAACAGTAGAAGAACTCATCACTCTTGATGCGAAAGAATTCAATCTTGGCGGCAAAAAAGTTGAAATCGCACAGGTCAATACAGTTGATATTGAAGATGTCAAAAAGCGCCAGCCGGAATTAGAAGCTGCCCTTTCTAAAGTCATCGCTGAGAAAAACTTGGATCTCTTCCTTTTAGTCATTACAGACATTTTGGAAAATGATTCACTTGCTCTTGCTATCGGTGATCAGACGGATAAAGTGGAAAAAGCCTTTAACGTGACATTAGAAAACAATACGGCCTTACTAAAAGGCGTCGTTTCCCGAAAAAAACAAGTTGTTCCTGTTTTAACAGATGCCATTTCCGAATAATTGATAAGCATCCCGGCGAATCTTGCCGGGATGCTTTTTTACGTTCTATTCACCAAGTTTTTCGATCTGATTCATCACACCGCTGATTTGCTGCGCGCTTTGCACCAGTTCTGTCTCTTCCAATTTTTCAACTGTTATTTTGCCCTCCTCCGTCATGCTCAACAGCTCGGCCGCACTTTCTTGCAGTTTTTCATTCTGCTGTGTGATGGTGTCATGAATATCAGCCGCCGCATCAGGCGGTGTTAATTTATCAAACTCGGCTGCCGCTTTTTGTATGGACTCTAGCTGCGTTTCCAGTTCCTTTTTGGCATCTGCATCAGTTACGGCTTGTTCTGCAAGCGCAGGTGCTTCTTCAGCAAGCGTTTTGACTTCTGTGACATATCCGGCCGCCTCATTCGCATAGGACAGTCCATCATTCAAATTGTCCAGCGCTCCGCAGCCGCCGGCTCCTAAAAGGGATACTCCCGCCAAAACGGTCAGTACAGCTTTCATCGCTTCAGCCTCCTTATTACTTCTTTTTATTTTTATCTTTCAGCTTTTCTTTTAATAACGGAATCAGTTTTTCCTTCGCTAAAGGCAGCCCTTTTTTCACCAAATCGCTTTTCATCAATTTTGACAGCTTAGACATCAACATTCTCCTCTCCCTTTTAAAAATGAAAAAAACTCCACCGATTTGGTGAAGTTTTTAAACAAAAAGACCTTCACCAAATCATATTTGGCAAAGGTCTCGCTAACAATAGAATTGCCAGCAAAGCCGAGGACTTACATCCTGTAATGACGACTTTACTGTACCAGCTACTCCCCTTTGGAGTATTCATTTTTATTACTTTCATTGTAAGTGACAGAAGCATCCTGCGTCAAATTCCGGCTCTGTTTATTCTTTTAAAGCATGTGGTAAGGAAACAAAGGAGTCTTTCATCTGAATGTAATTCACTCGCGGAGAACATGCTATTGCAGAGGAGGTTTTCAACATGAGTCAGGAGCATGTGAAACGGCCTGGTCATACCAGATGGTATATTTCATCATTACTAAGCGGTATTATTATTCTTAATTACTTTGACCGTGTGGCCATATCCGTTGCCGCGCCTGCTATACAGGATTCATTTCATTTATCGGCAACCGAACTTGGCATTGTCTTTTCGATCTACACTTATTCATACACAGTCATGCAGCTGCCCGTCGGGAGTTTATTAGACAAGTTTGGCGTTGCGTGGGTCACACGCGTGGGAATGACAATTTGGAGCATTTTAACGATTTTGCTCGCTTTTTTGCAGGGAAAGCTGCTTTTGTATATTGTCCGTTTTCTCATCGGACTGACAAGCGCTTCTGCCTTTCCCGCTGCATCCAAGGCCACCGCATTATGGTTTCCTCCAAGTGAACGCGGACTGGCGAATTCATTGTTTGATTCAGCCGCCAAATTTTCAAATGTGCTCGGCGCGCCATTAGTTGCCTTTCTCGTCACGACCTTTGATTGGCGGGTCGCCTTTTTAACAATTGGTATCATAAATGTGCTGTTTACGATGCTGTTCTGGTGGTATTATGAGCAGCCTGAACGACATAAACGCATTTCCAGCGGCGAGTTAAATTATATACAAAAGCATAATACCATTACATCCGAGCAAATTCCTTATAAAACAGGACCCCTTTTGAAAGCATTGTTTACGAATCGAAAAGTATGGGGCCTGATGATTGGTTTTACAGGGTACGGCTATACATTTAACCTGTTACTTACGTGGCTGCCGACATTTTTCAAGCACACTTATGGCATGGATCTGATGTCATCCGGCTTATTCACCGCCGTTCCATGGCTGATTTCCACCATTTCCGGTATTGCGGTCGGCGGCTGGCTTGTCGACTATTTCATCAAAAAGGGATATCAGAATACAAAAGTCTATCAAACCATTATTGTGATCGGCATGGGCTTAGGCTTCTTCTTTTTAGGCGCCCTTTTTACAGATAACATTACGATTGCCATTGTTTGTATTTCCATCGGCCTTGCGGGAATTTCGGCAACGGCTCCGATCGGCTGGTCCATATCGGCAGAACTTGCCCCCATCGGATCTGTCTCCATGCTGAGCTCCATGGTCAACTTGGCAAACAATTTATTCGGCGGAATCATCGCCGCATCGCTGACAGGTTATTTATTAGATGTAACCGGCTCCTTCACGCTCAGTTTTCTTGTTGCCGGAGCTGTCCTCTTGATCGGATTGGTATTTTATGTATTTGTACTTGGTGAAGTGAAAAGAATTCAGTTGAAATAGAGAGCCTGCTTAATGAATGGCTCTCTTTTTGGTACAAATTGAACAAAAAAGCTAACCGTAAGGAAACAATAATACGATGGAAAATTCATATAACCACCCATTAATTGAATTCCATCAACATCTGCCTTCAATATTTCCAGTAAAGAAATTCAGAATCATTGCGCTCAATTTTAAATCCTAACTTTTCAAGTACATTTTCAGAAGCGGTATTTTCAATTTCACATCTAGCCTTGATAGCTGTTACCTCAATCTGGTCCAAAGCCCACTTTAACAATGTTTGGGCAGCTTCAATACAATAACCTTTGCGTCGGTGGCTTTTATTAATAGCAAAACCCATTTCAATCATACCGTTAGAGTCTGGATTGCCTAAAAAGCCTATACCGCCGACTATCTCTTTCGTATCCTTCATCACAATAATCCAGGAGTCAAACCCTTTTGTTCCGTTATTTTTCAGAAGAAGCTCTCGAAAAAAAGGTAAAGCTTCAAAGAAATCGGGCTCAGGCCATTCACCATTGGTTTTGTATCCCAATGCTTCGATTCCCAATAAGTCACGCTTAGCTGCCGCTTCGATTAGATTAAGATCTAGTGTTTTCAATAATAGGCGATCTGTTTCAAGCTGCACTCATTTGCCTCCTTTGGCAAGTCGAATGATAAAAAAGAAACTTTCATATGAGAGTAATCATGTGGTTTGGAATAGGCTGATGTCAGCCTGGTTTCTAGCTATATTTTTAGTCGGTCCTTTTGCCAGAATGGTTACAAATGTCAACAGACGATCTATTAGCTAACGTCACCGCCAAAGATTGACACATTCTGCCGATCAACACTAAATGCCCGCCCATTCCATTTCAGCACGGTCTGTACAAACCCAAGTGAATCCGCATTGTACCTTCCCGCGATTCTCTGATACGCTTCGAGTTCATATGTGCCGTCTCTGTTGAAATCAACCGGATACAAGCCGGACAAAGGATTGACCCAGCCTTCTATCGGCGCTTTCAAAACGCCATTCTTGTTATAAATTTCAGTTAGATATTCCCTGCCTTTGTAAGTAAGATCGAGTATATACATTTCATTTAGTTTATAACTGATCACAGCGGCTTTGTATTGATTTTGATAAGCCACATTGTACTTGAAGTCTTCATTAAATGCGTCCGAATTAAAAATTTGCCTCATTTGACCATTAATAGAAGAAAAAACATACGCATAAACAGCACCGCCGCTTCCCCCCGTATCAATGACCACTAAAATATCATCCGCCTTGTTTCCTGTAAAATCACCAAGAAAGAGTGTCGGATTGTATCCGGCGTTATTTTTAAACGAGATTTGCTGATCGCGATTTGTCCTTCCATCTCGGATAACCAACGTGACATTTTTCCAAAAAGGACTGTCAGGCGTTTTATTTGCGGTAAGAAAAACATTGTCAATGACACCATCACCATTAATGTCACCACGTTTTGCAGCCACAATGGAAGATCTATACGGATTCATGACTCGTGAGGGAACAGACTGGAGATTCGATTGCAGTACATGCCTTGAAGCATACGGATTGGGATACCACAACGCTTTATCAACCGTTTGCAATGATGGACCGATGATTCCCGCTCTTACCTGCGCATCAGCCAGATAAGACCAATAATAAAGATCATTCGCCTCTTGAATCGCTTTTCTGTGAAAATACGGGTCCAATTCAGGTCACCTACCTTTGTTAGTCTCAATATAAGAATATATGCATGGATTGTCAGGAATAACCTTGAGAGCTAAGTTTAGATGGATGAAGTCGAGGATTTTGGACAAGAGCAAGCATGTCACCAAAGATGGGCTGAGCATAAAGAAGAATACCATAACAAACAGTGGTAAAAAATTAAAGGATATCAGGTAGTGAATTTTTTTATATCTTTGCAGAGAGTCTTTCCGCTGTTGACCCTTTGAGTCTCATAAAATATATAATTTTTTGGATTCAACCTTCAATTTATTAAAACTTGTCATGCCATATAGTTCCTGAGATAATTAAAACGATATACGGTCGACCGGATACTGTTTTGAAAATAACAAAGGGGGCTTCACATTGAAATTAAACATTGCGTCACTTCCAGGAGATGGGATAGGAAGAGAAGTAGTACCCGCAGCCAAAGAAGTTTTAGACACTTTAGCAGAAATTCATGGCGGTTTAACATTCGCGTTTACTGATTTTCCATGGAGTTGTGAATATTATTTGGAAAATGGAACGATGATGCCGGAAGATGGCCTGGACACGTTGTCACAATTCGATGCGATTTTTCTTGGTGCTGTAGGCAATAAAAAGCTTGTTCCCGATCATATTTCACTTTGGGGATTATTAATTAAAATCCGCCGTGAGTTTGAACAGGTTATTAATATTCGTCCTGCCAAAATATTTAGCGGATTAAAGTCTCCCTTGGTCAATCCAAAAGATTTTGACTTAATTGTCGTTAGAGAAAATAGTGAGGGAGAATACAGCTCTCTTGGCGGAAGGATTTATCAAGGAGAAGACCAAATTGCCATCCAAAATGCTGTATTCTCACGAAAAGCAACAGAACGAGCGATGCGTTTCGCCTTTGAATTGGCCAAAAAACGCAAAAAACATGTCACCAGTGCAACCAAATCAAACGGAATCTTCCACTCCATGCCTTTTTGGGATGAGGTTTTCGAATTTGTTTCAAAGGATTACCCTGAAGTTAACTCTGATTCCCAGCATATCGATGCTTTAGCAGCCTTTTTCGTTACCCATCCGGAAAGATTTGATGTTATCGTAGCAAGTAATTTATTTGGCGATGTTTTAACTGATATAGGCGCAGCCATTATGGGAAGCATTGGAATCGCTCCGTCAGCTAACATTAACGTGAATGGAAAGTATCCTTCTATGTTTGAACCAGTTCATGGCTCAGCTCCAGATATTATCGGTAAAGGTACAGCTAATCCGCTGGGACAGATTTGGACAGCCAAAATGCTTTTGGATCACTTTGGTGAAGAGGAATTGGGAAGCGTATTGTTGGATGTAATGGAGAGCTTATTGAAAGATGGATATGTCACCCCAGACATTGGCGGGAAGTGTACTACAAACGAAGTCACACAAGAAATGATTACAAGACTGAAAGCAAAGTAAGAAACAGGGGAATATTTTGTGGCTGAGTTATTCTCTCTCAGAACCTAAGAAAGCAACCAAACTGTTCTCTTAACCACCTTTATCAATGCAGCATCATGTGTGGTAATATATACGATAAGAGAATGGACAGAGGATGAGAAACGTGCTTGAAAAACCAAAACCGTTTTATGAACAATCTTATCACGCTATTAAGCGAATGATATTTGAAGGAAAATTAAAACCTGGAGAACGAATTGTTGAAGCAAAAATGGCCAAGGAACTTGGTGTCAGTAAAAGTCCTTTAAGGGAAGCGATTAGGGTCCTAGAGAAAGAAGGACTTGTAGTCATTGACACAAGAGTGATGGTTTATAAACCGACAATAAAAGACGTGGAAGAAATCTATTTTTGCCGCATGGCATTGGAATCATTCGCTGCAGGATTAACGACAAGAATTGCATCCGCTGAAGAATTAGAAAATATCGAAAATACACTTCAAAAAACAGAAGAAGCGATTCTCCAATCAATGGAACAAAACGTCATTATAGAATTAAATGAGAGGTTCCATGAATTAATCATACAATATACTCAAAATAACCTTTTACGAAAACAACTTAATGATTTAAAAGGGTTAATTTATTATTTCCGTATATTGAATTTTGAAGGAGAAAAACGAGCAGAACATATCCTTGAACAACATCAACAAATCTTTCATCACATGAAACAGAGAAATGACGAACAGGCATCAAAAGCAATGGTTCACCATCTGCAATTAGATCTAGATCATTTAGTTGAAGTTTTGTCTCACAATCATGAAGAATGATTTACACAAATGGCCTTCCAATTTTCGGATGGCCTTTTTTTATCTGTCCATTCTTCTTATGTATAGTTATATTAAGTTTTTTTGTTGAACTCCCCTGCCCATTACAGTCTCTCTTTTCCCTTACTCAAGTAACCTTGACTCTGCCCTAAGGTCACCCCTCATAGTGAAACATGAAAGGAGGACATGATGAGATTAACTGTAAAAGAACTATCCCACATCGCAAATGTTACCATTAAAACTCTTTATCATTACCATAAAATTGGATTACTTGTCCCTAAAGAAATAAGCGATGCCGGCTATCGGTATTACGGAACAGACGAACTAAAAAGGTTACAAGAAATACTTTTTTATAAAGAATTAGATATCCCTTTGTTAGAAATAAAAATGTTATTAGACGAAGACTCCGACAGAACCAGTACATTGGAAAAACAGAAAAAATTGTTCGAAAAGAAGATTGAAAAGTATCAGCAATTAATCGAAACAGTCAAAACGTCTGTAGATTACACAAGAAAAGGTGAGTGCATGGACAATAAGTTAATGTTCAAAGGATTTGAAACCGCAGAAGAATGGAAACAATCATTGGGTGAGCAAAATGACTATTTAAAAGAAACATATGATTTTGAATTAGATACCGATTCCATCAATGCTGATGAAATGAACAAAATGGCTATAGAAGCAAAACATTTTCTAGATGGTATGGCGAATTTCTTAAAAAACGGCGTTACGTATAATGACCCTGCTGTGCAAGAACATGTAAAACAACATCTTAAGTTCCTAAATCATAACGGACATCCGATTACTAAAGAAGATTACGTACAGCAAACAAAATTTTTCATGCAAGACGATTTTCATAGGGGAATGTTAGAAGAACAACAAAGAGGATTAGCCTATTACTTGATTTTCGTTTCAGAGAATCTTTAGATGATTAAAATTGAGAGTGGTGGTTTCATTGCACTCTTCGTTTTGTTCCAAATTGAATGTCATGGCAAGTGCCCTGAAAAAAGATAATCCCATGCCAAATAACAGTAAACCCAATAGATTAATCGCTGAGAAGTCTCCATATTTACCTTGTGAATTGGTTCCCCTGAGGAGAAGAAGCCTTCGAAAAAGCAAAACGCGAAAACAATTCCGTCCATCGACTACTCGATTTGTCACTGGTGGCAGATGTTAGAGTAGCTGGTTGAGAATCTTTATAGGTGAGCAACTCAGTGTTACGATTAGAAGGCGCATTATCCAGTAGAATGAAATAAAAATCTTCGCTTTTTTGACGTATCATCTGCTTGTTTCTGTGATAATCAACTTGAGCCGGACAATATAATTGAGTAGCATAAATGATAGATGTTCCAATGAGGGAAGGGAGAGAGAACGATTGAAAAATGGGAAAAGTGAGAAGTTCTCTGCAGGTTTTCAGTTTATTACTATAAAAAATGATAACGATAAGATCCCCCTCCCACTGATGATATGTATCCTGCACAAACCGAAGAGAAAGATGAACAATTAGGACCTTATAAGGTAAGAATAGCGAAAGATGCCCCTCTTGCGAATGGAGAATTTCCGCTGGTATTTTCTCATGGTGCACCGTTTGCTTTATCGTACCATCTCTCAGTTTCTTGCTCGTAATGGATTCATAACAGTAATACCTCAACACCCATTTAATAATCGAGACGATAATACATCATTTAAAGGAATGGTGTTATGACAATAATCTAAACCCACAGACAAAAATGCATGACAGGGAACGCCTTCACAAAATCTACAAGCATATAAACTATTATGTGATAAGGAAGTCGATAGTAGCTTAAAATAAGAAACGGAGATAATGAAAATGAGAACTTTAAATACGAGATTTAAACGTTTATTGAGATTAAGAGATTTGGAATTCTTTCAGGTGGAATTAAATGATGATGAAAGATGTGCTTTTTTATTATTCGTTGATGAAAGATTGCCAGATTCTGAAGAAGGCAACAATATTAATGTTTATTTGATTTCTCATTTTGAGTTACCTGATTCATCATATCAAGATGTACTTAGTCTTAATGATGATTTATTGGGTATGAAACATAATTGTTCATATGTAATGGACACTTTAACTGTTAAAGAGGAATTTGATTTCGATTTCCCATTTGATATGCTCGCTATTCGTAAATATGTTCAAGAGTTGTTGTCCACTTTAAAAATTTACAAAAAACTTCCTGAATTTGAAGAAATGGATTTCAATTACTTATCTCAAGAATAGTAAGGTTACGTTAGATGAAAAATAAACGTTTAAGTTTGGTTTTGATTTGTCTTTTTCTAAGGTTATTTGTCTGGGGATAGTTTCAAACTTTAACGTTTTTGAGACTCATCATCCAATAACAACTTTTCTCAGTGTTGTAATTTCGATCATATCTATCACTTTTTCGAATAATTCGATATTGTGATTAAAACAGCAGATTCCTGAAGGAGTCTGCTATTTTTATTATATTAGTTTTCCAACCGAGTCATTCTTTGCAGTTTTAAAATTTGTCACCACTTTAAACAAATAGTATCACCTACTTCATGACAAGGGTTTTATATAGAACATCATCAAGTTAGCTTTAGAAAATTGTAAAAAACATATTAATCCAGATGTATTTGCACCTGCATTCATCCTAAGGGGCAATAATAATTATCGTAAGGACATTAGGTATTTTAATCAAAATAGACTCCTTAATAACAGAACCGCATAGAATAAGATCCCAATTAAACTTGCAAAATCCAATGTATAGGTTTCTTAATAGATCCAACAATTGGTTGGTTCTTTTTTATTATAGTAATTCAATTCATTGTAAATCAGATTAACAAATGATTTATGTAAGCCCATGGTTATTCAACAAATCATTGATGGCAAGTGTATTAGAATAACCATTCCCCTCATTTAGATGAATAGAATTAAAAAAAGAGCAGACTTTTCAGTCCGCTCTTTTAAATTAATGATAAAGGATGATTTTTATTGCCTAGTTCCATTTACAAAACTTCATAGGTGCAAGTTAATCATTGCTCTCAAACTTCACCCTCAAGTCAAGAAGCGAAGTTAAAAGCTAGATTATTAGAATGATCTGCTCTATCATTACATACTTATTTTGTGTTTTTGTTCATTATCTATTTCGGGCTGTATCTCCTTTGTTAGATGATGCCCCTCTATATCTACATTCGGAATAATTTTATCTAACCATTTTGGTAAATACCAAGCTGCATTCCCCATCAACTTCATGATACTTGGAATGAGTGTCATTCTTACAATAAATGCGTCAAACAATACACCAAAGGAAAGTGCTAATCCATTTGCTTTGATAGAAGCTTCACCAGCAAAGATAAACCCTGCAAAAACGAATATCATGATAAGTCCGGCTGCGGTGACAACAGGGCCGCTGTGTTTTAATCCAGCTTGAATCGCTTGTACTGGATTCTTTGTTTTCACATATTCTTCACGCATTCTGCTTACAAGGAATACTTGATAATCCATGGCTAATCCAAACAGTATCCCAATAGATAAAATCGGCAGGAACGCGAGTATCGGCCCTTTTTCAGGTATTTTGAAAAAGTCGATGAGATTCCCGTCTTGTAAAACAAATACACAGATTCCAAGAGTGGCTGTCATCGTCAATATGAATCCTGCAACAGCAACAAGAGGCACAAGCAACGAACGGAATACGATTGTCAGCAATACAAACGCAAAACCAACAATGAGTACAGCAAACACCGGTATCGCATCATTAAGGCGATCTGAAATATCAATATTCACTGCAGTCGATCCAGTAACGAGCAAATCTACCCCATTTTTATCTGATAAGCTGCGAACATCCTTTACCAAATCCTTCGTTGCTACATCATTTGGACCTGTTGTAGGAACTACCGTAATGATGGCAAAGTTCCCTTCTTTATTAGGCCTTGCAGGAGTAACACTTGCTACATGGTCTAAATCTTTAATTTCTTTTACTGCATCTGCGAAGGCTTCCGCCTTATTTTCTGTCACACTTGTGGCATCCGCTACAATTGTTAATTGACCGTTAAATCCTTCTCCAAAACCGTCGGCAAGCAAGTCATATGCCCGGCGATCTGGATTATCCTTCGCTTTCATCCCTGCATCAGGCAAGCCCAGCTCCAAATGCATAGATGGGATACTAATAACGAGCAATATAAGGATGCTGCATACACTTAGCATGATAGGATTTTTTGTGACAAAGCGTCCCCAGACATTTGTTTCAGCGTTTTGTTTTTCTTTTTTCTTGTTTGATTTCGGAACCATTCTATTTCCCGTTATCGACAAGACGGCAGGCACAAGCGTGATTGAAGCGAGAACAGCCATCAGTACACTAAGCCCTGCTGTCAGCCCCATTGCAGACATAAAAGGAATGTTAACAACAGTCAATCCGCAAAGTGCGACGATAACAGTAAGTCCGGCAAAAACAACTGCACTCCCAGCTGTTCCTGTAGCTCTCGCAATTGATTCATTTTTTTGTATACCTTCACCTAAAAACTGGCGGTGTTTCGAAAAAATAAATAGAGCATAATCAATACCAACTGCAAGGCCAATCATTCCAGCTAATGATAGACTGACGGAAGCAATATCGAATACTTGTGTCCCAATCAACACCAGTCCAATACTTACACCTAAACCAATTAGCGCAGTTAAAATCGGCAAACCTGCTATTAATAAGGAGCCGAATGTAATGGCTAAAACTACAAAGGCCAAGATAATGCCGACAATTTCAGACACTCCGCCTATCTCCATCTCGGCTCCTGGTATATCTCCGCTTAGCTCAGTTTGTAATCCAGCGTCATCAGCCATTTTCAAACTGTCTTTTAAGTGTTTGATAGAGTAATCTTTTATATCATCTGCTGAAGATTTAAACTTGATATCAGCATAGGCAACTGTGCCATCTTTCGCGATTGTTCCTGTAACAAAAGGACTTGCAATCGAGTCAACGGAATCATCTTTATTGATTTCCTTGAACGTATTTTCTATTGCTTTTTTGGCTGACTCTGCAGTAAGTTTCTCCCCATCTTCAGTTCCGAAAATCACCCGTATGCTCCCTTTATCAGGGCCATGAGGAAATTCTTTTTGAATCACATCCATCGCTTTTTCCGAAGGTGTGTCAGGTATGGACATATCCTCAGAAAAACTTGGTTTTAACGTGATTGCAAGGCCTATCGAAGCAACTAACACAACGATCCACGCGCATATTACTTTTATGCGATTGCGAGCAACCCATCCTCCTAATTTATATAAGAATCTTGACATGATAATCTCCTTTCAACACATTGCTTGATCACATTCTTTCTCATTGTAGTAGACAATGAAATAAAAAAAACGTACATTCGGGCATGTACGTTTGGGCAAATTTCAAATTTGATGTTATTTGTCTAATGTCAGAATACCTCTTTGCATGGCAATCGTCACTGCTTCAGTTCTTGAATTTGCGCCTAATTTATTGTAAATGGACGTTAATCTAGACTTTACTGTTCTCTCAGAGACGTCCAAATCAAAGGCGATCGCTTTGCTTTTAAGACCTTTAGAAATTGCTTTTAGAACAATAACTTCCTTTTCCGTTAACTGAGTATCACTGCTTGGCTTCTTCCTTCGCTCCAATTGAATTTCTTGAAAACGTTTAAGAATATCAGGCTGCAGCAGCACTTCTCCTCTTAATGCTGCATCCATTGTATGAAATAGGGTTTCTGAGCTCGTATCCTTCAACAGATATCCTTTCGCTCCTAATTCAATTCCTTCGATCATTAAGTGATCTTCATTATACGTAGTCAAAATAATGATGGGGATGTCGTGTTTTTCTTTTATTAGTTTAATGGCTTCTAACCCGCTCATCTCTGGCATATACAAATCCATGAGAATAATATCCGGTTTTAATTCATCTGCAAGGCGGACTGCTGCTTTGCCATTTTCCGCCTCTCCTATGATGGTGTAGTGATCATTCGTTTCAATTAAAAGCTTCAGACCTTCCCTCACGACAAGATGGTCATCAACGACTAAAACCTTATTCATCTTGCATCTCTCCCTGAATTGGTACAGTGATCTCAATTTGTGTTCCTATAGATGTTGTACTCTTTATATTGAATTGTCCATTCATTGCTTTAACTCGTTCTTGTATACCAAGAAGCCCATAATGTCCTCGCTTTTTCTTTCCGTTTTCAACATCAAAACCTTTACCATTGTCCTTGACAGTTAAATGGAGCCTCCCCTTTTCGTCATCCCAAATGGATACCGAGATCGTTTCTGCTTCAGCATGCTTTGCTGCATTCGTCATGCATTCTCCTATGATGTAATAACAATTTTCAGCAGTACGAACATCAGGCAATTGAGTTAATCTGTAGTCTAAAAAACAAGATAGACCTGTTGCATCTTTAAAATGATCCATTTGTAAGGTAATTCTTTCTTTTAAAGAACCGATTTCTTCTGATTTGCTGCGAAGATTGTCAATAGCTGAACGTGCATCAGCTAATGTGCTTTTCACTCTATTCATAGATTGTTGAATGATTTCTTTTGCTCTATCTGTGTTACCTTTCGATATATGAACATTAATAGCATCCAGCTGCATATTTAAACTAACCAATCCTTGTGCAAGGGTATCATGTAAATCCCGAGCCATACGTTGTCTTTCGTTTTGCAACGTCAGCTGTTCTACTTGTTGATGAGCAAGCTCCAGCCTTTCAAGAGTAAGCTGCGCTTTTATTTTTTCATCAACTTGGGCAAAAAATGTTGCAGCATAAGTGATAATGACAACCATGATAGGTACAGCGATGGCAAGAAAATGCAAAAACTCGCCTTTGTGAATCTGATATACCGCATTGGCTGATATCAGAAGTAATAGATATACAATAAGGAAGGTTCTTCTTCTATCTGCCATTCCTATAATCTGCCCAATCAAAAATGCATAAAGGCCAATAATGACCAGCATTAAGAAGCCCGTCATGACATTAGCAAGTGTATAAGTGATCAAACCTTGCAGTACAAAATATAGAATGACCTTATTCTTAACCCATCGATATGAGTGCCAATGCAGCAAAGTAAAAATAGCGATCAATATTGTAAACACATGAAGCAATAAAATGGACCAGCTCCCAGAAACAAACTGCAGCACGATAGAGGCAATATATATCATGAGAATAAAAGCTAAGCCTGGTACTCTGAGAGCAAGCATATTTAATGCCCGCCTATCTCGTGAAAAGTAGTTTTTATCAAAAGATTTTCTTCGAAACATATTGCTTCACTTCCTTTCCTTTGACAGTATAATCACAAAGGATTCACAATAAAAATAGGGACAATCCAGTCATATTTGTCATCTTATCATAAGAGCCGGCAGGCATTTCATTTATCGGCCAGCAAGGCAAGAAGAAAACTCAACAAGATGCAGACTTAATTAGTACGCAAGATTAACAAAAGTTTAGAATTGCCCCAACGTACATAAGAATATGCCCTTATGTACGTTTTCTATATTCAATTTTAAAATTAAAATATATGGAGAGTTATAAAAGAACTTTCATATGGGAGGATTGAAATTCATTGAAACCAATTGATCTCATAATTATAACCTTAAAAAGAAAAGGAATCAGAGCTGAAAAAACATTTAAAAATCGGGCCCCTCATACTTTAAAATCTCCAAAGAAAAATGGTAAAACAGAAGGGATCTAATTATTTACCAGCAAATACAAAATTACCCACTAAAGAATAAAGAAAACCTATAGGGAAAAGAGGAACAAGGTATGTATTGGTTTTTTGGTGTTTTATTGTACCTTCTCATCGGTACTTGTATATTCATAGGAGTCATCAAAGACTCTCAATCAGGTTCATGGTTACTACTTGCATTAGCAGCTCCACTCATCATATTTGGCTATCCTTACTTTTGTTCAAAGCAGCTTCTTACCAACAGATAAATATATATTGATTACGGAGTTATTGAAAACGATTAGAAGGTTCGAAAATAATGATAAAATAACATTTCAAACTCAAACACAATATTTACCTTCAAGACACAAACAAGACATATCATGTTGCAAACCATTGCCCCGGATACTATATAAATGAATGACTAAAGCCTGGTTCCACGTCATAGTAATTCTTTCTAAGATTGAGTCCTATCAATAAAGAGAGATTGTATTATTCAATTTATTATTAAGCTAAGAAGCTATATCTAATTTGTTATTTAATATTGCATAATTCGCTTTATTTCCATCCAAATTTAAAAAAACTGGCGAGAAAATCTCGCCAGCCTAATTCTTTGGGATTCCTGATTTTTTTCAAATCCGCTTTCCATAAATAATATATCGCTTTGGAGCATTTCCAACATATGAAAAGGGATAACAAGTAGTAAGAATGAGCTCCTCTTTTTTATGCTGCAAAGTAATAATGGAAGTATCATTCTTATCGACAATTTTCATCTTTTCAATCTTATACTGAAAACTCCCATATGAAAGCAGAATCTTTAATTGATCACCTTTTTTTAGTTCTCCTGTCCGGCGAAAAACGGTATCCCGATGTCCCGATAATACAATTTCTCCGTTCTCATTAGGATAATAACTTTCTTTGTAATGTCCGACACCCTTTTCCAAATCATCTGCGTCGGTTCCTTCTACAATCGGAAGCTCTGCATTTATTTTGGGGATCTCAAGAACACCGACAGCTTCTCCAACCTTAGGTTTAAAAGATGCTTCTTGCTCCTTGCTATTTTTGGTTTTGCCTTCTGTTTGCGGATGTCCCGCTGCCAGCTTAGCTTCTTCTAAAGCTTCCGCTGTCTTTTGATTGGTATCCATCACTTTCCAGACTCCATAGCCTATGAGAATGAGTCCGGCAGCTATGATGAACAAAGGAAACGCCTTTTTCACATGCATTTAGACATTTCTTTTCCTTTTAAAATACCAAAGGACTGATCCAACTAACAATAAACCAAAACCAACAAGAAGAATATTATACGTATTTGTTGCCGTATCCGGAAGCTCATTTCCGTTATTTGTATTTTCAGTTATTTTTTCAGGTGTTGATTTACCTGGCTCTCCTGAATGGTCAGTGTTGCTTGGTTTAGCAGGTTCACTTGGTTCTTCAGAGCCCTTTGGTACGACATTCATCTCTGCTTCCGGCTTATCTGGATCATCAATATTACCAGCATTAACAGCGGCCACATTTTTAATGGTCTTGCCGGAGTAGCCTGATTCTATTTTTGCTTGGAATGTCACAGTTCTCCACTCAGTGTCGCTGACATCTCCAAACTCTGCTGATATCTTTCCATCTTCAAATTTCCCTTTACCACCATGGCTTACTTTTAAGCTGCCTTCAATGTATTTCAGACCGTCTGGAAGTTCATCTGAAATGACGAGATCAGCTACTTTACTGTCAGCTGCTGTATTTCTTGTTTTAATGGTATAAACAACTGTATCTCCTGCTTCAAACTTACCTTTATCCGAATCCAGATTCTTTGCTGTCTTTTCTGACTCTAAGACTGGATCTTTCGGAGAAACTTTGACCTCGCGGCTTGGTTTATCAGGTTTATCAATATTGTCACCAGTGACGCTAGCTGTATTGACAATATTTTTACCTGCTTGGCCAGCTTTTACTTTCGCTTCGAATGTAACAGTATGCCATTCATTATCGGTCACATTGCCAAATTGGCCTGATACTTTGCCATCTGTCACATCACCTTTATCGTCGTCTTGAGCATCACTGACTGCTTGATTGTCTACTTTTAGTGTCCCAGAAACATATTCTAACCCTTCTGGAAGTTCATCTGAAATGACGAGATCAGTTACTTTACTGTCAGCTGCTGTATTTCTTGTTTTGATGGTATAAGCAACTGTATCGCCTGCTTCATACTTATCTTTATCTGATTCCAGATTCTTTGCTGTCTTTTCTGACTCTAAGACTGGATTTCTTGGAGAAACTTTGACCTCATGGCTTGGTTTATCTGGTTTATCAATATTGTCACCAGTAACGTTGGCAGTATTAACAATATCTTTATCTGCTTGGCCATCTTTCACTTTTGCTTCAAATGTAACAGTATGCCATTCAGTGTCAGTCACATTACCAATTTCACCTGACACTTTGCCTTCTGTCATATCGCCTTTATCATCATCTTGAGCATCACTGACTGCTTGATTGTCTACTTTTAGTGTCCCAGAAACATATTCTAACCCTTCTGGAAGTTCATCTGAGATGACTAGATTTTTCACCAGACTGTCCTCAACTGTGTTTTTCGTCTGGATTGTATAAAGAAGTGTATCTCCGACTTGCGGCTTTTTCTTGTCCTTATTTCCATCTGCTTTTGCTTGAATACTTGATGTTTTCTTTGACTCTAAGACAGGGTTTCTAGGATAAACTTCTACTTCATTATTCGGTTTATCCGGAGTGTCTACGTTACTGCCGGTAATGCTAGCCGTATTTTTAATCGTTTCTCCGGCTTGACCAGCTTTCACTTTCGCTTCGAATGTAACAGTATGCCATTCAACATCGGTCACATCACCAAATTGACCTGACACTTTGCCTTCTGTCATATCACCTTTATCGTCGTCTTGAGCGTCACTCACTGCTTTATTGTCAACTTTTAGTGAGCCCGAAACGTATTCTAAGCCTTCCGGAAGTTTATCTGAGATAACTAGATTCTTCAGAAGACTGTCCTCAACCGTGTTTCTAGTTTCGATTGTATAAAGAAGTGTATCTCCCACTTCTGGATGTTTCTCATCTTTATTGCCATCTGCTTTTGCTTGAAGACTTGCTGTTTTCTTCGATTCTATTTCCGGCTTTCTTGGATATATAGTCACATCATTGTTCGGCTTATCTGGAGTGTCGATATTACTGCCAGTCACGCTAGCCGTATTCTTAATCGTTTCACCAGCTTGGCCAGCTTTTACTTTCGCTTCAAATGTAACAGTATGCCATTCCGTATCCTTCACATCACCAATTTGGCCTGACACTTTGCCATCTGTTACATCGCCTTTGTCATCATCTTGGTCATCACTGACTGCTGTGCCATCCACTTTCAGAGTGCCTGAAACATATTCTAATCCAGCTGGTATGACATCTGAAATTGTAAGGTTTTCTACCTGACTGTCTTCTTCAGTATTTCGTGTTTGTATTGTGTAAAGAAGCGTGTCGCCTACTTCTGGGTGATCTGGATATTTGTTTCCTTCCACTTTTTCCTTAATTGCTGACGTTTTCTTTGACTCTAAGTCAGGATTCCTAGGATAAACTTTGACTTCATTATTCGGCTTATCCGGAGTATTTATATTGTCTCCTGAAATGCTTGCCGTATTGATAATATCCTTTCCTGCTTGACCAGGCTTAACTTTTGCTTCGAAGGTAACGTTATGCCATTCAGTATCCGTCACATCGCCAATTTTGCCTGACACTTTGCTGTCAGTATATTGCCCTTTATCATCATCTTGAGCATCACTAACTGATACACCGTCTACTTGTAAAGTGTCCGGAACATATTCTAAGCCTTCTGGCACTACATCTGAAATTGAAAGGTTTTTCACCTGACTGTCTTCAGCAGTATTCCGTGTTTGTATCGTGTAAAGGAGCGTATCTCCCACTTCCGGATGATCCGTATCTTGGTTTCCATCCGCTTTTGCCTTAATTGCAGACGTTTTCTTTGATTCAAGTACAGGATCTTTAAAAACAACCGGAGTTGTTACTTCGTTTGATTCGGTTTGTTTTTTCGTATTCGTTAATAAACTGTCATAGTTTATTTGCGCTTTGTTAGAAATTTCCTTACCGACATAACCTGTCTTGGCTTTCACTTTAAACTGTACAGTCATTCCATTAGGCAAATTGTTCGTGTTAGGTAAATTTCCTAAATTAATATTTACTTTATCACCATCAAAATTACCTTCATCATTATCGGATGCATCAGTTAGATTCTTTGTTGTCGAACCATTAATTAATTTTAGTGTTCCAGGAACATATTCAGTTCCTTCTGGAATTGCATCGGCAAAGCTTGCACCCGCAGCAACGTCTCCGCCTTGGTTTTTGATTTGAACCGCATATGTTAATTCATCACCGGGTTGCACCTCGCCCTGTGGAGAGACTGACTTATTTGCCGTCACACATGGTTCTGTGCCAAGGAAAATATCATCCAAAAAGTTGCCGGCTCCTAAGCTTCCGCCGGCTGAACTCACCGCCTCAAAACCGAAACGCGTTGTCGTTTGACCTGCTGGAACAGTGTAAGAGCCTGAATGAGTTCCCCATGCCGTTTTTCCATCAGAAAATTGTTTTTGAACCACCGTATTGTATGGATTATTAGTTGCTGCCCCGATGCGAACCTGCATGGTGTCAACACCTTGCCGCCCCATATGGGATAAGCGCCAATAAATCGTTTGTCCGGGCGTTGTTTTCACGTCTTGATACAGCATGCCATTCTCAAAAGCGTTTAATTCCGCCCACCGATTGCCATCAGGAGGAGAAGGCCAGTTTTTTACTGTTGCAGGAATGTTCTTTTCATAATTCCATATTTCAATTGCCTTCTGACCAGAGGAATCATCAGTAGTTTTCCAGCCAGGTACCTCGGATTCGAGATAAAAGAGACCCGAATTATTATATGCAGTTCCTCTGGCAGCACCTTGCTCAAAGCTTCCGTTAATCAGTGCAACCGGAGCCGGGCAAGTATTAACTGCATTTTGAGTTACCTCTGTTTTATCTTCAGCATGAATATGATTTGGCAAAACCGTCAAAATATTCCCAGTAACCAATAACAAGACTGCAAATATCATTAGGGTTTTCCTAATATTCAGTATGTAAGTTCTAGGGATAAAGCCCTTTCGCATAGCTTTCACACTCCATAATTTATTTTCGCCCTACTCAGAAAAATCACAATATTCCGACCTCTGTTCTTAATATGACCTCCTTTCTTCTTGGTTAATATAACAAAATATATGAATATCTTACAATATGACTAAATATTCATATATCGTACACAAAATAAGGTAACAATTCAAAAAAACAAATGTATTTGTCGTTATTTGTCAAGGGAATTTTGTCCTTTTTTGATTAATATGGATTTCCAAAGCAATAAGTGTTTTGTGCATATATTTTTTGCATGATGCACGTCATGATTGTTAAAAAGCAGGAAATAAGAAGGACCTGTCATTGGTTGCTCATCTTGAAATATAGATTGATTCAGCTAAAGCAGAGCGCAAAACGAAGCCAGAAAGCTATTCGGTTTGGTGCTAATATTTACAAATGAACCTCTCCCGACATATTCATATTTCTCCTGTTTACCCATCATCTGTCACCATTAAGATGTTAAGAACTCAATCGGTATTTAAAATTCTAGAAGCAGCGAAATCTGGTATATTAATTTAAGCAAGTTCAATACTAATTAAAAATCTTAAAGAAGAAGGTGATCCCATGCCCACTAACCCAATTCAACATGCTCATAACCCTGTGCATTGGTTCCCCTGGGGAAAAGAAGCCTTCGAAAAAGCAATCGGTTCTGGTCAGCATCGGCTATTCGACATGCCATTGGTGGCTTAGGATCTCCTGTTTATACCAAGTACATAACAACTTCATCCCATTACAAAAAACTCTGAGAACTGTATGTCAGTAGTTTTTTATATACACTTTAAACAATTGAGTCTAATATCAAATATCAACAGGCCTTACAAATTAATTGGTTATTCGGTTTCACTATTAATTACTGCTGTTCCGCCTGCCCCCAAAAAATACCTCTTGAAGTACCCAACCAATGAATACTTAAATTGATGAATATAGAGGATTAATTTTTCCATACTAAGTACGTTTCGGTATAATCAATGTGCAGATATATTTATTTTTGAGAGGTGATAATGTAATGTCACTAAATAACAATAAAGTTTTAATTATAGATGATGAACAAGAAATTTTGAGGCTTATAAAGACAGTCTTAGTAAAAGAGGGAATTGAAAACGTGATTACGTCTTCAACTGCGAAAGATGGCTTTACTCAATTTCAACAAAAACAGCCTGATATTGTTTTATTAGATATAATGCTGCCAGATGGAGAAGGCTATGATGTATGTAAGCAAATAAGAGAACTATCTAATGTACCTATTGTTTTTTTGTCGGCAAAAGGGGAAGAAACCGACAAAATTGTAGGGCTTGCCATTGGCGGGGATGATTATATTACCAAGCCGTTTAGTCCTAAGGAAGTGGCTTATCGTGTAAAAGCACAATTACGAAGAGCCAATTACTCACAGTCTAAAGGAATAGCAGACAACATAATAAAAGTGGGGCCATTTCAGTTAAGTGAACGAAAAGCCGAACTAACAAAGAATGGTGAACCTGTTGAATTAAAACCTAAGGAGTTAAAGTTAATGAAGTATTTCTTACAAAATCCTAATATGGTGATTAGTAAAGAAACACTCTATAATGCTGTATGGGGAGAGGATTCTTTTGGATTTGATAATACGATCATGGTACACATCCGCAGGCTCCGAGAGAAAATAGAAACAAAACCTTCCAAACCAGACTATTTAGTAACTGTGAAAGGTTTGGGCTACAAATTTGTTGAAAAGGATGCATAATATGAAATGGCGATTAACGGGGAGATACATGATATCTGTCATAGTAGTTGCTATACTCATTGTTATAATTAATTTGTCTGCCCTTTTGGTATGGCTATTTGCTCAGGCGAATTTTAATACCTCAATTGGACATGACAATGAAAATTCTGCCGAAACCTTTACACGGTCATTTCAGAAATATTTAACAGTAACAAATGGTGAGGTGACCATCAGCAGGGAAGGTAAACAAGCTCTAAAAGATCGTAATGCATGGGTTCAAATTTTAGATGAAAAAGGCGAAGAACTATATAGCTACAGACAGCCTCAAGGCTTAAAGAAAGAATACACTCCTATAGAAATTGTGGATATGCACAAATATATGGATAAAAAATTATTATCGACTATTTTTGCAGGTGGAAAAAAAATTTCTGAACAAGAATATAGTTACTTTATTGGATTCAAGGATCCTTCAATTAGGAAAGTTATTATCTCCTACGAAACCAAGCAAGTTATACAGAATATTAAAACAAAAACAGTGACTATATTATTGATTGATGGGGCTATTGCTTTAATCATTGGGTATCTTTTCAGCAGACAACTTACACGTCCGCTAAATACAATAATTGATGGGATCCAAAGGCTGGCAAATAAAGATTACAATATTAATTATGAACCGAAAGGGCTCTATAAAGATGTTTTTTATAATGTAAATCACTTATCACATCAACTAACAATAAATAAAAGGGAAAAAAATAAATTAGATCAAATGAGGGAAGAGTGGATTAGCAATATTTCTCATGATATTAAGACCCCCTTAGCATCTATACAAGGTTACGCTGAAATAATAAAAGATAAAGATTACGATCTTTCGTTAGATGTGATAAGAGATTACGCACAAATTATTGAAAGCAAATCACTTTATATTAAAGAAGTAATGGAAGATTTAAACCTAACGACAAGATTGAAAAATAATGATTTAACCTTAAATAAAAAAAACATCAATCTTGTATCATTGATACGAGACACTTTAATAGATATTTTAAATGATTCCAGATATGCTGATAAGACCATTGAATTTAGTGCTAGTCAAGAGAATATACTAATAAATCTCGACATTATTTTAATGAGGAGAGCAATTAGTAATTTAATTCTGAATGCTCTTGTTCATAATGATAGTAATGTAAAAATAGTTGTACACCTTGAAAAGAAAGAACGTACTCATATTACAATAAAAGATAATGGCAAAGGTATAGAAAAGAAAGAAATTGATAAAATTTTCGACCGCTACTTCAGAGGAACGAACACTGGAACGTTGCATAAAGGATCTGGACTTGGAATGGCTATAGCCAAAGATATTATTCAGAAACATGACGGAGAAATTGTTATCAACAGTACCGTTGGTAAAGGCACAAGTATAAATATAAAATTATAAGCAGTATGAACAATATTAAATTGTCAATAGAATGATTTTCGCAGATACAATATCCTATTATAGGACAACACAAAGAAACGGTTCTGGTTTAAACCAGAACCGTTGTTTGCTTTTATTTATACCTTTAGCGATCTGCTAATACTTTTATTCCTTTTACTATATTCCATACGAAAAAATAGATCCCAATAATAAGAGAAATAACATAAGTAGCTACAAGAACAGGCCCGCTATGATTCCAACCGTTTATTCCCAGTAATCCCGATCCAGCAATACCAATGGCAAAAATAATATAAGGTATTAGATGAGTCCATAAAGATTTTTTCGCATGATATTTCACATCTCCCTGGCTCAGAAAATATACGATAATTGGAAATAAAAACGGCGCAAAAAATATACTAAAATAACATAGTGAAGATAAAACTCTATTTTCTTTCAAATGTCTCACCTCTATCTTTTTATTCAGGTAATAGTCCCCTATAGTTTTCTCATAATTTAACGTCATTGAAAGCTTAAGAATCGAATGTGATTCCCCCTTCTAAGCTTTACAATTATATTGTACAACCCAAACCTTACCCCATTTTAATAGTAACCTTACATAAACCTTAAAAATACTATATCATTAATATTTTCGTGGCCTTTGACATGATATTAGTCGCAAACCTCAAGTGAAATTGCACTTTCTTGAAGAAACTAAAAATAAATAATACAATCGAAGAGAATATTGAAAATTAAATTTGTGAATTTTTGAATGAATTCACATCGGAAGTTAAGATTTCATTACTAATATTTCTTTATAATTTTGTATAAATTAATTAGGAGTTAAAAGAAATCGAATCGAAAGAAGGTGATCCCATGCCAAACAAAAGTAAACCCAACCCCTGGGGAGAAGAAGCCTTCGAAAAAGCAAAACGCGAAAACAAGCCGGTTCTGGTCAGCATCGGTTATTCGACATGCCATTGGTGGCATGTCTGTTAAGATACCCAATATGTCAATGAAATAAAATAAATTGTAAGGGATATTTATAAACTAAAATAACAAATAAAAAAGTCGATTGATTAAAAATCGACTTTTCGCATTAAAGTATTAAATCTTTTAATGAGGCTTAGTTGCAATCTTGGAGCTGACCTCTGAGTTACTGGAGTTTAAATTAATTACATCTTTAATTGGAATAATCTCGCTTGGGGAAACACCATGAAGGGTAGCACCTTTGACTGCAACTCCTATGACCTCATTACTTTCATTTATTATAGGTCCGCCACTGTTTCCTCCGTAAATGATTGCCGATATTTCCCGTCGTGAATGGAGCTTTCCGGTTGAATCTCTATGTTTTCTAATACCTTTTAGGTGGCCAGTTTCGACTTTTATTTCTTGCCCTATTTTGTAGTCTGGATACCCTATTAATTCAATTTTCTGCCCATCTTTCATGTCAATGTTATATTCATATCCTTGATTGTCTATATTAAAATCCTTTATATCTAAAATAGCAATATCTTTATCTAGGTCATATTTAGATACTTTCGCTTTATATTTTAAATCAGGATAATTACCTCTAAAAAATGAGATACCATACTCAGTGTTAAATTTTTTATTGTCCTTAATAGCTTCTATCGCATCTTCTATAACGTGAGCATTAGTGATTAAGCCAACTCCCTTTAATAAAAAGCCCGTTCCTTGACCGTATAATATTTCCTCCATTTTATCATTTTCAAAGCAAACTAAAGGAGCTTTATCATCATAATCAATTATATATGTATAAGTTTCATGAAATTTCTTTAAAGATTCTAATTTAAAAGGAGATATAGTTTCACTAAGGTAAGCTATTTTATTAAATCTCTTTGCTAATTTCAAATATAAAGGGTCATCTTTTCCTTTTACATGCCCAACATGTGAAATCATACCTTTTAGAATAGCAAACATATTAATATTATCAAGATGTTTCTTTTGACGAAATGGGTATTTTTCTTTGAAAATTTGTTCTGCTTTCTGTAAATCTTCAACGTTTTTTTCAATACAGTGAAGAATTGACCTAATTCTTCTTACATAGCTTCTTTTAACATTTAATTTTTCATTTACCGTAATTCCTGTTACAGTTTGATTTTGTCTATAATTCTGAAGTCTTGTCTTTTCTTTATTAATCTTAAACCCCTGATATTCCACAATACTAATTACATTATTATTCAGAAAAAGAGACCCCTCTGTTATATATGCAATATCAGGAGGGAAAACTCTCCTGCTTGTAGAAAACGTTATGTCGTCAGCATACCTAGTATATTGACATCTGTTGTTTTTCGCCAATTTAGAGAATTCTTTATCTATTCTATTACATATAATATTTGATATAATAGGGGATGTTGCTGCTCCCTGTGGCAGAAAACCATTCGGATGACAACATATATTTGCTAAGGTTGTAGCAACTTTTTCATTAAATTTATAATATGTCATAAACATTGATCTAACTCTTCTAAAGGTTATACTTTCGAAAAAATTCTCTAAATCAAAATTTAGTACATATTTTTTATTTAAATGCTTTTGAGCATTATCAACTATTCCTCTTCCTTTTACAAAACCATATGATTGACTATGGTTTTTATAGTTAGACTCCAAAATATAAGCTAGCTTTTTTTGCAGAATAGATAAACTTAAAGTAGGCGAAAAAATAACACGTTCTGAACCATTTTTCTTTTTTAATTTAAACGCCTTATAATTAGCTCCTTTATTTTTTATAAGTACTTTCCACAATAATTCTTTTGGTACCTCTAAAAGGAGAGCTACATCTTCAAAACAAGATAAATTCTTGAAATTTTGTTTAATATCCTCTAGATTGCTCTGTAATTCAATATTTAACTTATAAACCATAGCAATCCCCTCCTATTTACAACAGCAAGGGTTAAAATTCTACCCTTCTCCTAATAGCGATTAGGCAAATCGAAAAAACTTCGCAGAATAAAATAAGCGTGCAAATTAAGTATAACCTTTAAATAACAGACGGCGATTTCACCGCCATAAAGTCAATTTTTTCTACCCTTGCTGTCAGTGTAAATTATACTATATATATTCATCAATATTAACAGCATTTTTGAAATGTTTATATTTAATCGCGATGTTTTACATTATCTTACCTACTGTAAGTATTTATGATAATGAAATGTGATAAGCTAACAACATAATTAATAACGAAAAAAGAGGTACTTATATGCCTACTCACAAACATACCAACATGTTAATCAATGAAAAGTCACCCTATCTCCTTCAACACGCTCACAATCCTGTTGACTGGCACCCGTGGGGAGAAGAAGCCTTCGAAAAAGCAAAGCGCGAAAACAAGCCTGTTCTGGTCAGCATCGGTTATTCGACATGCCATTGGTGCCACGTGATGGCCCACGAAAGCTTTGAAGACGAGGAAATTGCCCGCCTGTTAAATGAGCGGTTTGTTGCCATTAAAGTAGACCGGGAAGAGCGTCCGGATGTTGATTCTGTTTATATGAGAATTTGTCAGTTGATGACCGGACAGGGCGGCTGGCCGTTAAATGTGTTTATTACGCCTGATCAGAAGCCGTTTTATGCCGGAACTTATTTTCCGAAGACGAGCAAATTCAACCGTCCTGGATTTATTGACGTTCTCGAACACCTTTCAAACACGTTTGCCAATGATCGCGAGCACGTAGAAGAGATTGCTGAGAATGCTTCCAGCCATTTGCAAATCAAAACGCCCGAGGGAAATGGGACGTTGACGAAAGAGGCGCTCCATCGTACGTTCCAGCAGCTGATGAGCGGGTTTGATACCGTTTATGGCGGATTCGGCCAAGCTCCTAAGTTTCCGATGCCCCATATGCTCATGTATCTTCTTCGCTATCATCAATACACCGGTCAGGAAAACGCCCTCTATAACGTCACCAAGACGCTGGACAGTATGGCGAATGGAGGCATTTATGACCATGTAGGCTATGGGTTTGCCCGCTACTCGACCGATGACGAATGGCTTGTTCCCCATTTTGAAAAAATGCTGTATGACAATGCGTTATTGCTGACAGCTTATACAGAAGCGTATCAAGTCACACAAAACAGCCGCTATCAACGCATTGTCGAGCAGATCATCACGTTTATTCAACGGGAAATGACGCATGAGGACGGAAGTTTTTACTCAGCTTTAGATGCGGACACAGAGGGAGTAGAAGGGAAATATTACGTGTGGTCTAAGGATGAAATCATCGAAACATTAGGAGATGAGCTTGGCGAGCTGTATTGTGCCGTTTACACTATCACCTCATCCGGTAATTTCGAAGGACACAATATTCCCAATTTGATTCACACGAAATTAGACAAGGTAAAAGCAGAATTCGATTTAAATGAACAAGAAATCAATAAACAACTCGGGGAAGCAAGGCAAAAACTATTGAAAAAGCGAGAAACAAGAACATATCCCCACGTTGATGATAAAGTGCTGACCTCGTGGAACGCGCTTATGATTGCGGGTCTTGCAAAAGCGGCAAAAGTATTCCAAACACCGGAATACCTCAATATGGCTCAGGCCGCCGCTGCCTTTATTGAAAAAAAATTAATCATAGACGGGCGCGTCATGGTTCGCTATCGTGACGGCGAAGTGAAAAATAAAGGATTTATTGATGATTATGCCTTTTTATTATGGGCCTACATCGAGCTTTATGAAGCCGGCTATGACCTTGCCTATCTGCAAAAAGCAAAAGACCTATCGGCAAAAATGCTTGATTTGTTTTGGGATCAGAAGCATGGCGGTTTTTATTTTACAGGGCACGATGCGGAAGCGTTACTTGTCAGAGAAAAAGAAGTGTACGATGGCGCTGTGCCTTCCGGAAATAGCGTCGCGGCCGTACAGCTTCTGCGGCTTGGCCAACTGACAGGCGAATTATCCCTGATTGAAAAAGCAGAAAAGATGTTCTCCGCTTTCAAACGGGATGTCGAGGCTTACCCAAGCGGTCACTCCTTCTTTATGCAAAGTGTGCTAACCCATATGATGCCTAAAAAAGAGATTGTTATTTTCGGCCGTAAAGACGACAGCCAGCGCCAGCACATCATATCGGCTCTGCAGCAGACGTTTCAACCGAATTTTTCAGTCTTAGTAGCAGAACATCCGGATCAATGTAAAAACATTGCACCGTTTGCAGCTGATTATCGCATCATTGACGGAAAAACGACCGTCTATATTTGTGAAAATTTCGCTTGCCAGCAGCCGACAACAGATATAGAACAAGCTATAAAAACATTAAGCAGCAGGGATTAACTCCCTTGCTGCTTTATTTGTTGATTGACTGCCACAGTAACAGGCTCCACACCTCGGAGTATTTGAAATAGACTCTTTTAAAAATGCCTTTTATCTAGTGATTTAAACTCTGTTTCAGATAAAAAAAGACATTTATAATATAGCTAGGCGGATTATTTTCTGTTTTTTCTAACTTTTCTCTTATACAAAGGGGGTTTACTATGAATTCCGGTCAAAATCACACTCAACTATTTTCAAATGTAGCAAATCGTCTAGATCGTCTCCCGATTTCACGTGTCCATTATCAAGTGCTTACCGCTCTCGGCATTGTGTATTTCTTTGATCTGGCCGACTTATTTACACTCAGTAATGTGGCACCGGCGCTGATTGAGCATTGGGGAATCAAATTAAGCACGATTGCCAACGTGACAGCGGCTTCGTTCTTAGGCATGTTTTTAGGTGCTTCATTAGGCGGGCGCTTGTCGGATCGAATCGGAAGGAAGAAAGCATTAAATTGGTTCGTATTCATCTTTTCTGTCTCATCATTGTTAAATGCCCTTGCATGGGACATACCATCCCTCATTGCTTTCCGCTTTCTCACAGGGCTAGGCGTCGCCGCAGCTATGATTGTGACGAACAGTTATTTAGCTGAGTTTTTCCCTTCCAATGTGCGGGGAAAGTACATTTCTTTTTGCGCCATGATCGGTTTAATAGGGGTTCCGATTACTAACGTCGTATCGGCCTTTGTCATCCCCTTAGGGCCGTGGGGATGGAGACTTGTGTTTGTGTGGGGAGCGGCAGGACTTATTTATTTTTTATCCACCCGCAGGCTGGAAGAGTCGCCCCGCTGGCACGAAAATCGCGGCGAATATGGCAAAGCGGATGCGATTATGAAACGAATCGAAACACGTGTTGAACAAGAAAAAGGCCCGTTGCCTGTGCCAAAAGAAGCAGCGCCTGTTCAGACCGTTCAAAAAGCGGGCTACTTAGGCTTATTTAAAGGGAGAAATTTAAAAATCACGATCGTCTTATCCGCTGTATGGATTTTCGAAACGTTTGGCTTCTATGGATTTGCATCATGGGTTCCAAGCCTGCTGAAAAGCAATGGCATCACAATGGAAAAAACGCTGTGGTACAACGTGCTTCACTCCGTCGGCGCCCCGCTAGGCGCACTCATTGGTTCGATGATATCAGAAACCTTTCAGCGAAAATGGATTTTAGCTGCCAGTGCATTTCTGACTGCTATAGCGGGATTGTTGTATGGCATGACATTTATTCCGCTGATGATTATCATATTTGGTTTTGTTGTAAACATTACCGAACGTGTTTTCACCTCGAATTTATATGCCTATACATCTGAACCTTATCCGACGGAGTTCCGCTCTTCAGGAAGCGGGTTAGCTTATGGGCTTGGCCGTTTTTCCAATATATTCGGCTCGTTACTCGTTGGTTTTATTGCTGTACAGCTCGGCTATGTGAGCGTCTTTTTATTTATCGGCGGCTGCTGGCTGGCTTGCTCCGTTCTGCTCATTTTCTTTGGCCCCAAAACGAATTCTCAGCAAGTGTAATAAAAAACAGCACAGGCAAAAGCCGTGCTGTTTTTTCGAGATTTTATGTTGTAATTTCGATCAGATTCCCTTCATGGTCCTCAATCACACTTTCATAGTAGCCGTCACCCGTCACGCGAGGGCCGCTTACGAGTCGATAGCCGTCCTTTGTCAGGGTTTGTGTAAGGTCGTCCACTTCTGCTTCACTGCCAGTTGAAAACGCAAGATGAGCCCATCCTAACGCTGTTTCCGAAGGTTGTGAATCAATATTGCCTTTCTTCATAATCTCCAGCCTTGCCCCATTATCAAACGTTAAAAAATATGATTTGAAATCCTTTTTCTCATTATGATAAAGCGAATTTGATTTTGCATTGAAGTACTTCTCGTAAAACGCCTTCATACGTTCTAAGTCTCTGACCCAAATGGCCACATGTTCAATATGCATGTTGTCCCTCCTTATTTGATGGTCTCTATTTAGTTATAAGGTATGAAAAGCATTTCAGTTCAAGTTATTTTTCCAACAAGCTGGTGCGGGATTTTTATTTTCGCGGGAGTATCTTTCAGAAATAAGGAAAATGCCGCTTTTCCTAACTGCTCAAGATTCAAATCCAGTGATGAAAAATGCAGCACCCGGCTGACGGAGAGGTTGCCTTCACCGATAATCTCAAGCTCTTCAGGGATAGACCAATTGTGTTTCTGTGCATATACATAAATTCCGGCTGCAATTTCATCACTATTTGCATAAATCGCAGTCGGTTTCCTATTTAGATTATGAAAATATTCTCCTGCCTTTTCTCCGTCCGTCATATGATTACAGCCAGCCAGTATATTGTGCTCTTCCAGCGGCCCGTAAACAAACTCAAAAGCTTTTACTTTATCAGCGGTGCTTGGACTTTGCTCCGCCTCCCGAACGCAAGTAAAGGCAATATTTTCGTGACCCCGTTTTTTCAGGTATTGAAAACCTTCTATATAAGCAGATTTTCTATCATTATAAGCACACGGAATTTCTGCTTGATTGGTATATTCACAAGCAATAATACGGCCATATTCTGCATAAGGTAAAATCTCTTCCCAGGTGTTTGCTTTGGAGGTGATGATTAATCCGTCTATTTTCTTTGTTCTCACCATCTCCAGATACTTTTTTTCAAACGCAGCATCATATTTTGTAGGCAAAAGCGTCGTAGCGTATTGATGTTCAAAAGCTGTTTTTGTTATACCGTTCACTATTTTATCGAAACAAGGATGGTCGCTATAAGGCAGGATGACACCGATGGTATTCGTTTTTCCGCGAATCAAGTCAATAGCGGTCCGGTTCGGTGTATAATCTAATTCTTCCATCGCCTGCCGGACAGCAAGCCTTTTCTCTTCAGCCACATACGGATGTTGATTTAACACTCTTGAAACAGTAGATACGGATACATTCGCCATTTTCGCAATATCTTTTATATTCGCCAACTCGACTCCTCCAAAAACATTGGTTATATAATTATTCCTTTATCGCCTTGGGTTCTCCTGCCGCCGAAGAAGAATGGGAATTAGACTAAGGCAGACCCATTCGGATCTGCCTTCACAGCAAAAATATTAAGGTAAAAAACTATTTTGGTTCACATAAACACGTTTGGTTTCATATTATTCTCTCATTCTTACTGTTTGCCAGAATGACAGGAAGTTTCTTTTTCCAAACTCAGCAATTGTTTTTTCATCTCCAAACCGCCTCTGAAGCCGGTTAATTTTCCGTTTTTCCCTATGACTCTATGACAGGGAATCGTAATCAGTACGGGATTGGCGCCGATAGCTGTTCCGACTGCACGTACTGAATCCGGTTTTTGTATGCGCTCAGCGATGTCTGAATACGAGTAAGTTTCACCATAAGGGATCTCACACAAGGCATTCCATACCGCCAATTGAAACGGCGTTCCCTGCACATCAATCGGCATCGTAAATTCTTTTCTGTCACCCTTTATATACTCTTCCAGCTCTGCCACATAGGGATGTAATACTTTATCGTCTTGCACCAGTGTGTGCTGCGGGAATTTTCTCTCAGCCCAAAGCACAAGTTCGTCAAAGTCTTTAGATCCCACGAAGCAAAGCCCTTTTGATGTAGCAGCAATGTATACATTCCATTGATTACATACAAATAACGCCCAATAAATGATTGTGTGTCGCTTCGCTTGCATTATGTTGCCTCCTAAGAGTTTTCTCTTTTAATCTGCCTGTATTTTGTCGGCGTGTACCCCGTTCTTTTTTTAAACAAGGTTGCAAAATGGGCTGTGTTAGGTATGCCTACTGCTAATCCGATCTCCCTGATTGACTGGTCAGTAAGCTCCAGATATTGAGCAGCCGCTGCTATGCGCTTTTTTTGTATATATTCTATAGGGGTGATCCCTTCCGCTTTCTTAAAAGTCCTCTGTAAATGATAGGGGCTGCCATGGCACATATCGGCTAGCTTATCTAATGTCAGTGATTCACTATAGCTGCAGTCTATGAACTCTTTTATTTGTGTCACCCAATCTTCATCCGGTAAACGCAAGCCGTTTGGTTTACACCGTTTACAAGGTCTGAAATTTTCCCCTAACGCCTGCTCAGCCGTTTGAAAAATCCGTACATTTTCCTTGTTGAGAACTCTGGACTTGCAGGATGGGCGGCAAAAAATGCCGGTTGTTTTTACAGCATAATAAAATTCTCCATCATAGGACGAATCATTGTTTACAATGGCGTTCCACTTCTCATCCGGCAGGTGCTTTTTTTCTGCCATATGAATCACCTCCACCTTCAGTATAGACAAAATCAGCACATATGTACGGATTTTGGGATGTATGAGCAAGATTACAAAGATAAAAAAAAGACCCTTTATCATGAAAGGGTCTTCCGGATTAAAGATCAATCGTCAGCTCAACCGGGCAATGGTCGGAACCCATCACTTTATTGCAGATCTTTGCGCCCCTGATCTGCTTTTTGAGCCTTTCTGACACTATGAAATAATCTAGACGCCAGCCAACGTTTTTGGCCCGCGCATTCATGCGGTAGGACCACCAAGAATATGCCCCTTCCTGATCGGGGTGTAAGTAGCGGAATGTATCAATGAATCCTTCTTCTAACATCTGACTGAATTTTTCTCTTTCCTGATCAGAAAAACCGGCATTTTTTCGGTTTGCTTTAGGGTTTTTCAAATCGATTTCTTGATGCGCAACATTCAAATCACCGCATAACACGACAGGCTTCTTCACATCTAATGCTTTTATATAGGATAAAAAAGCATCTTCCCAGTCCATGCGATAGTCGATACGCTCTAATCCGCGTTTTGCATTCGGTGTATATACCGTTATGACATACATGTTCTCAAATTCCAACGTGATCAATCTGCCCTCTTGATCGTGCTCTTTTATTCCTAAGCCGTACGTAACAGCAAGCGGCTCTTTTTTGGTAAAAATCGCTGTTCCGGAATATCCTTTTTTCTCAGCGTAATTCCAATACACATGATAGCCCTCTGGTTCTAACTTAATCTGTCCATCTTGTAATTTGATTTCCTGCAGGCAGAAAATATCAACGTTCTCTTCTTCCAGATAGCTGTTAAAATTCATTTTTGTCAAAAGGGCACGCAGCCCGTTTACGTTCCATGACATCAGTTTCATTTGTACTCCCCCTGGCTGATTCGCTGCTGCAAAATCGTTACTTGTGAAATCATCATCACAAAAATCAATCTGTCTTTGACTGTCATTTATAGTATAGTATATAATATATTACACTTTACTAATCATTCAATCTTATTACAAGTTTGCAGATCTTCTAATAGGCACCGATAAAAAAACAAGATTGGCGAGGGAAAAAAAATGAATGGTGAACACGCAGCACTATCGCACTCACGAACAAAAGGAATTGCACTTGTACTTACTGGCTCCATTTTATGGGGAGTATCAGGAACTGTCGCTCAATATCTCTTCCAACAACAACACTTTAATGTAGAGTGGTTAACTGTCGTACGTTTATTATTATCAGGCATTCTATTATTAGGGCTTGCTTATCGAAAAGAAAAACAACGAATATGGGCAGTATGGAAGGATAAAGCGGATGGGCTAAATCTAGTTTTATTTGGTATTCTAGGCATGTTGTCTGTTCAATATACCTACTTCGCAGCCATCCAGCATGGAAATGCAGCGACAGCTACTGTGCTCCAATACTTAGCCCCTGCACTCATTACATGTTATGTGGCTATTCGTTCAAAACGCCTCCCTACTGTAAAAGAGCTAATCGCTGTATTCTTAGCTATTATAGGAACATTTTTTCTTGTTACCCATGGGGATATTCATAGTCTTTCCATTTCTGGATGGGCGCTTTTTTGGGGCCTTAGCTCAGCGTTTGCACTTGCTTTTTATACACTCCACCCGCACAAACTGCTTGCGAAATGGGGAGCTGCTATTGTAGTAGGATGGGCGATGTTAATAGGGGGATTAGGTTTAAGTTTGATTCATCCGCCTTGGAAGTTTGAAGGGCAATGGTCTGTGTCAGCGTATGCCGCAGTTATATTTATTGTCCTATTTGGAACACTCACAGCTTTTTATTGTTACTTAGAAAGCTTAAAATATCTAACGGCTTCTGAAACTAGTCTCATAGCATGTGCAGAACCATTATCGGCAGCCTTTTTATCAGTTATATGGCTGCATGTAACCTTTGGAATATCAGAGTGGTTAGGAACATGCTGTATTCTAAGTACAATCATGATCTTATCTATCAAAGAAAAAAAACTCAAATAAGCCTTTCCGGCCGGCGCTGCCAGTATTACAATACTCAGGCTCAATGTGGTATATTACATATTAATTCTCCCTTTTGAAGAGGTGCTGAACATTGACTATTAATAAGAATGAGCCAAAACTAAAACGGACGTTTATGAAGGATGAAGTATACAACACGCTGCGAGATTGGATCATCACAGGCAAACTTGAACCCGGGGCAAAATTAAGAGATCAAGATTTGTCAGAGACGCTGGGAATCAGCCGTACCCCCATTCGAGAAGCTTTACTTAAATTAGAAAATGATGGACTTGTGGTGACTAAAGCCAATAGATGGACATTAGTATCTCCAATTGACTTAAAAGATGCAGAAAATATCTATTCAATTGTATGGACATTAGAGAGCTTGGCTATGGAGAAAGCTTTTCCTCACATGACATCAGCAGATTTAGAAGAGCTGGAACAGCTTAATGAACATCTGCATCATGCCATGGGATCAGGAGATAGGTTTACTGCACTTGAGGCAGATAATGCTTTTCATGATAAAATCATTCAACTATCCAATAACTCGGAGCTGCAAAAGATGCTGATCAGCCTCAAAACGAAAATACAAAGAATCGAAATGTATTACTTCAGCCAAAACGATGCCATGCATACATCCTATAATGAACATCTGCAAATAATAGATGCCATTAGAAACCAAAATATAAATCACGCCATCAAAGCAATCAAAGCGAACTGGAAAAACAGCTTAGACCACATTCAATTGAAGAATGAGCAATAAGAATTCCGATAAGGCGCTCTCATTCAAATAAGCAGCATGGGATTGAACCCACGCTGCTTTTGCGTGAAGTAGGATCTAAAATCCATCGTGCTTTTCAAAAAGCTACAAATACTCCACTTTTAATCCTACTCCAACTTCTTTTATATCGGCTACTGTTGAAAGTGCTACCTTAGAGGCTAAATCAGTACAATGACAAGGATGAAGATCTGCAGGTTTAATTTCTTTTATGTATTGTACCGTTTTCTCCAACTGTTCTTTTCGCGGATCCAACAAATGAAATCCTCCAATAATATCAGCTATTCTTTCTTCCTGGCATACTTCTTTAGCATATTCAATAATGTTGCAAATTCCGGAATGCGCACAGCCTACAATAATAACCAGCCCTTCGGATGACTTATATACTAAGGCTGTATCATCCTGTACAAAATCATCAACTTCACCTTGTTCAGTCACAATTTTCCCTATCGCATCTTTACCTTCAAAATCAAATTTCCTTTTAACTTCTCCTAAAAATACCAATTGATCAGTCAGCCATACTGGTTCTTTAGATAAACGGACAGGAAAGTGTTTATTTACCTTTTCATGAGATAAGATACTTCCTATCTCACCTATAGAATCAAATAATTTACTTTCGAACACTAATGGGTGTCCTATAACTGCAGGTGTTTTATGTATCATATTCTCATTTTTAGCTTCCATGTACAGTCTAATTAAATGAGTTAATCCCCAAGTGTGGTCTACATGTCCATGTGATAAGGCAACAAAATCTAAATCCGATAAATCAATATTCATTTTTTCAGCATTCTTAATAAAGATATCAGAATATCCAGTATCAAATAGAATACGTTTATCACCCTCTTCAATAAAGAAAGATAATGCCGGTTCCCCTAAAAAGTATCGATCAATAAAAGTATTATTATCCACTAATACAGATAGTTTCATGAAATCATAGCACCTTTCTACATCAAATTGCTTTCATTCCTTTAAAACATATTATCTGTGAAGATCTGTTGTTTTTCTTTTGAAAAAAAGAGCAAGAACCCGAAGGTCCTTGCTCTTTAAACGTCTCAGCTTACTCACCAGTTACGTATGGTAGTAATGCCATTTGACGAGAAAGTTTGATTGCTGCTGTAAGTTTACGTTGATACTTAGCGTTTGTTCCAGTTACACGACGTGGTAAAATTTTACCGCGCTCAGAAACGAACTTTCTAAGAAGATCTACGTCTTTGTAGTCGATGTGCGTAATGCCGTTAGAAGTGAAGTAACAAACCTTACGGCGTTTCGCGCGACCGCCTCTGCGTCCTCCTGCCATTGTCATTTCCCTCCTTTCCTTTTGAAATTAAGCGATATTCGCATTAGAACGGAAGATCATCATCTGAGATGTCAATCGGTTTGCCGTCGTTGGCAAATGGGTCATCATTAAAGCTGTTCCCTTGATTTCGTTTCTGATTGTTTTGATTTCCGCCAAATGGATTATCATTTTGGCCTCCGCCAAAGTATTGGCCTCCGCTATTTCCTTCGTTGTATCCACCTGAACCAGAACCGCCGCCGCTTTTCGGCTCAAGAAACTGAACACTTTCAGCCTGAACTTCGGTCACGAAGACGCGCTGTCCCTGCTGGTTTTCGTAATTTCTTGTTTGTAAACGGCCATCCACGCCTGCAAGGCTTCCTTTTTTAAGGAAGTTTGCAACGTTTTCGGCTTGTCTTCTCCAAGTGACACAATTAATGAAATCGGCCTCACGTTCTCCTGACTGATTCGTAAACGTACGATTCACCGCAAGAGTAAACGTGGCAACAGCCGCACCGTTAGGCGTATAACGAAGCTCTGGGTCTTTTGTCAGTCTTCCGACTAATACAACTCGGTTAAGCATAAGAAAGACCACCCTTTAACATTATATATTTCAATTAGCTTATTCTTCTTCTTTTACAACAACGTGGCGAATGATATCGTCACTGATCTTAGCTAGACGGTCAAATTCTTGAACTGCCGCAGCATCAGACTGAACATTTACGATTTGGTAAAAACCCTCACGGAAATCATTGATTTCGTAAGCAAGACGGCGTTTACCCCAATCTTTTGTTCCAGTGATCTCCGCACCGTTAGAAGTCAAAACATTGTTGAAACGTTCAACAACTGCTTTTTTAGACTCATCATCAACGTTTGGACGGATAATGTACATAACTTCGTACTTTCTCATCTGTTTGCACCTCCTTTTGGACTAAGCGGCCCATTAAATGGGCAAGGAGCAATAATTCTATTACTCACAATTTTATATTATACCAAAGCTCTTGTCCTATTACAACTCTGGCTTATACATTAAATCGGAAATGAATGACATCTCCGTCTTTCACAATGTATTCTTTCCCCTCAAGACGGACTTTTCCTGCTTCCTTCGCAGCTGCCATGCTGCCTCCGTCAAGAAGGTCATCATACGCCACCGTTTCAGCGCGGATAAATCCCCGTTCAAAATCAGTATGGATGATTCCTGCACACTCAGGCGCCTTCATACCTCTTTTAAACGTCCAGGCTCTTACTTCCTGCTCGCCTGCTGTAAAATACGTTGCCAAACCAAGCAATGAGTATGACGCTTTAATCAGCTGATCAAGGCCTGACTCCTCAATTCTAAGCTCTTCAAGGAACATTTGCTTTTCATCGCCTTCAAGTTCTGCAATTTCAGACTCGATCTTTGCACAAACCACGATGACTTCTGCTTTTTCTCCTGAAGCATATTCACGGATTTTAGCAACATATTCATTTCCGGACGGATCAGCTACTTCATCTTCACTGACGTTCGCTACATAAAGCACCGGTTTAGATGTAAGAAGGTGAAGCTGCTTCACAAGTTTATTCTGTTCTTCCGTGAATTCCACTGAGCGCGCCGGTTTTTCCTGTTCAAACGCTTCCTTCAGCTTTGTTAAAATATCAAATTCAATAACCGCATCTTTGTCTTTTTGTTTTGCAAGTTTGCTGACGCGAACGATTCGTTTCTCAACCGTCTCCATGTCAGCCAGAATCAATTCAAGGTTGATCGTTTCGATATCATCAATCGGATCTACCTTTCCTGAAACGTGTGTAATATTATCATCTGCAAAAGCGCGTACAACGTGGCAGATCGCGTCAACCTGTCGAATATGAGAAAGAAATTTATTTCCCAATCCTTCACCTTTAGATGCACCTTTTACAATTCCGGCAATGTCCGTGAATTCAAAAGCAGTAGGCACTGTTTTTTTCGGATTAACCAGTTCTGTCAGCTTTTGAAGGCGTTCATCCGGCACTTCTACAATCCCGACGTTCGGATCAATCGTACAGAACGGGTAGTTGGCAGATTCTGCGCCGGCCTGTGTAATCGCATTAAACAACGTTGATTTCCCGACGTTAGGCAAACCAACAATTCCAGCTGTTAAAGCCATTCTTTCATCTCCTCTATATAAAACCATCATTGTGTTAACGTTTTTTGAACCTAGAGCAATTATAAGGAGGTTCACTGGAAAAGACAAGCTGGCAAAAAAGCCTTTTGACCCCCTCAATTCCTCTGATTACGCTTTCTTCATGCCTACAAGACAGTCAAAAAGCGTACTTCCCATTCCATTATCAGAATTTGTATCCTTAGTGAGCGTATTGACCGAGCCTCCGAATGCCGACCACATGCCTTCATCTATATTGATTGTTTTCGGGTGGGCCTGTTTCATGATCTTAGCCTTTCCCTCCAAACGTCCCCGCTCATTAAATATCACTACAACATCACCATCCTGCACCGCCTGTTCGTCAGCAATATCAGGAGAAATATCAACCTGTATATGCTGCATCTTTTCAATAAACGGTACGTGCTGGGAATGGTTTGAACGCTGCGGATGAATCGACAAAAGGGTATAAGGGTATTTTTCAGCAAGCCGGCTGTCATGAAATACAGACTCTTCAGGCACGTCTAATTGAGGCAGACCGCTATAGCCTTTTTTCTCTGCTGCGGATGAAACAAATTCAAACTTTCCGCTCGGAGTCAAAAACTTATAATCATCCCACGGCACTTCTTTTACAGGGAGGGGAAGATGCCCTTTCTCTTTCAATCGCTCAAGTGTCACGCCCTCTTTTTCTAAAGAGGACAAGCCCATTTGCAAAAATTCTTCCGTGCTATACTCAAAAAGCTCTCCAAATCCAAGTCGCTTGGCAAGCCCGGCCCAGATCCAGCTGTCAGACTTTGCTTCTCCCTGCGGTTCAACAAGCTTTTTTCCATACTGCACAAAATGATGGTACATACTTGAATAATAAATATCCTCTTCCTCAAACACGGTTGCCGTCGGCAGGACGTAGTCACAAAGCTTCGCGGTATCAGTCAAAATCGAATCAATGGCTACCGTCATCGGCACTTTTTCAAAAGCTTCCTTCACCTTATTGGTATTCGGCACCTGTGTAAGCGGATTGCCGCACGTTACGATGATCATTTCGATTGCAGGATCGGCTGCCGTCAAGATCTCTTCTGCCTGTGTCATCATTGAAAACGTTCGGGATTGAGTTTTTAATTCCGGAAGAGTCAACTTCGGCTTCGCAAAGCTTTCTCCAATTTGGACATTTCCGAAATTTGCGCCGCCTCCCTTAATTCCGACATTTCCGCTAGCTGCAACAAGAGCATCAATCCAACGGATCGTTCCGCCGCCGTTTTTATAACGCTGCATTCCGAGCCCCATAAACGTGGCCGTCGGTCCATCGGCATAAAGACCCGCCAAATACTGAAGCTCTTCCATTGATGTTTCAGTTTTCACAATAATCTCTTCCAAGGAAACAGATGCCAGAAAGGATGCCACCTCATCAAAACCGAATGAATGATTGCGAATGAAATCCTCATTTGTTTTCCCTGATTGAATTAAAATTTTCAACACACCAGCTGCAAGCCACCCGTCCATACCGGGCTTTACAGAAATATACCGGTCTGCAAGCTTAGCAGTCGGATTGAAGATCGGATCAATTACCGTGAGAGTCGCGCCCTGTTTTTTGACCTGCTGCAGATGATGATATAAGTGCATATTGGTTCGGGACACATTTCTCCCCCAAACAATGACATGCTTACTATTGTATATATCCAGAGGGCCATGGCCGTAAGATCGGCCGAAATCCCAGCTCTGCGCCTCTATCCCCGAGCCCCAGCAAATACTTCCGACAATTTCGGTTACACCGCCGTAACCATTAAAAAAACGCTGATCCAGCGCCTTTAAAAGTCCGTTATTTGCATAATCATGACTATGCAAAACTGCCGTTGTTCCCGCTGTCTCCTTAATCTTTTGCATCCTGTCCGCAATTTCATCCAATGCCTGACACCAAGAGATGCGCACAAACTCACCGTTTTGCTTTTTCATCGGATAACGGAGCCGCTCAGGCGCATTCGTTTTCGTTTCAAGCATTCTCCCGCGTCCGCAGATTTTCCCTTCGGTTATCGGGTGATGTGGATCGCCGTCCACTTTTTTCACCTTTTCATTCTCGACAGTCACCAAAAATCCGCAGCTATCCCAGCAATTCAGCGGACAAGCTGATTGATGCACTTTGCTCATCGGCGTCTCTCCTTACGTACTATATGAAAAAGCATGAGTGACAGCCTTTCTATGAAGTAGGCTCCTCATGCTTGACTAATATTTTTTTTAATTTTCTTTCGAACTCTTTTCTCGGAATCATTACACTGTGGGAGCATCCCTCACACTTAATTCGAATATCCATCCCCATCCGTATAATTTTCCATCTGTTCGCTCCGCACGGGTGAGGTTTTTTCATTTCAACAACATCATTCAGGCCAAAGTCTTTATCCGCCAAGACCATTCACCTCTTTTCATAGACTGCTTTTTCTATTGTACAAAAAAACAGATGATAAGAGCAATCATCATCATTGAAAAGAAAAAAATCCCTGTAGGATACGTTAACTATTTCACTTTTTTAATATAATTTTATATTTTTTTCCACTTACTTAAAATAGGGTATAATAATAGACAAACTAATAAATAAAGGTTCAATAATCCATAAATCGGGTATAAAAAAGCAATTAAGTCAGAAAAACCGAAAGATGTAAAGGGAACCATCGCGGCTAAGAGAAGAAAGACAACCATCCATCTCGGAAGCCTGACAAATGCAAGCAGCCGGCTGGACAGCCCAAATACTCCCGCAACTGTCGTCGTATAGATCGCTAAACACAATACCGCAGTCATACATAAAAATAAGGGATAGGGCGCGCCCTCAAGCACAGCAAAAAGCGGAATTTCATATTGTGAAAGACTTCCGGCAAGCTCGACTAACGTTTCATTATACACAAATGAAATAACCCCAAAAATCAGACCGCTTGCCACACTAGCGATCTTCGCTTCTCCCAACCCTTTCATGTCCTTGCCTACAGAAGATAAGATGGCTACAACCGAAAGTATGTTCAGAGACGTAAAGGTGATACTTGCCGGCCAATTATATTGCCGGGTCAAATCAATCGTCCACGTATGATGATGGGTTGTCTGAAAAGAAAATAACGCATACAGCAAACCGGCCACGAGGATGGGGATAAGAACTGTGTTCACAGATAAGATCCCATTAATATCCCAAAAAAACAAAAAAACAGTTACGCCGCAAAGCAATGCGACACCCGCCCAAAAGGGAAGCTTGTACATTTGAAGCGTAACTCCGCCGCCCGCAATCATCACGGTTGTAGTCGAAAATAAATAGAACACAATAAGCACATCATAAATCTTGGCCAGCAGCGGGCCCATTAAATGTTCGAGAACGGGCAGAAAATGCGTCGATTGAACCTTATAGCTTATTTTCATAACGACGTAAGCCGAGAGACTGAACATCACTGTAAATAAAAAAATAGCAAGTCCGCTTTCCACGCCGAAAAACTGCCATATTTCTTGACCGCTAGCGTATCCGGCGCCGATTAAGCTTCCTAAAATGAGCAGCATCCACCTCATCCCGGCCTTCCACAACTTTATCACCTCATAGGTATAGATTTCAGCTTGTTTCCGTATACTGTTACTACTATGACAAGGAAGTGAAACCTATGAATCGAAAAGGCGGGCTTTTTTCTCAGGAACGAGTAAAGCAATATGTTTCACATACGGATTCAACAGCAGCAAAACAAATTCAAACCATTCTCGCCGCGGCCTTACGCAAAGCTGCCGGCAGACCCATTGTTGTGGTATGTATAGGGACAGACCGTTCCACCGGCGATTCATTAGGCCCGCTTGTGGGGATGAAGCTGAGACAACTGCAATTGAACAGATTACACGTTTACGGAACACTATCCGATCCTGTTCATGCTGTTAACATGAAAGACAAACTCAGTGAGATTCATAAACTACATAAAAATCCATTCGTTATCGCGGTCGATGCGTGTTTGGGTCGCGTAAAAAGCGTTGGTTCATTCCAAATTGGAGAGGGACCTTTGAAACCCGGAGCGGGTGTGCAAAAAGATTTACCTGAGGTTGGGCATCTTCATATCAACGGCATAGTCAATGTGAGCGGGTTTATGGAGTACTTTGTCCTGCAAAACACTCGTCTCCATTTGGTCATGAGTATGGCAACAGTGCTTGCTGAAGGACTAAGTTTAACAGACCGGACAGAGTGGAGACAAGAGAGGCTCAATCCGTTTCAAAAGCTTACAGGACGGCTATAAAAAAACCATCTCTATATGAAGATGGTTTCTTTGCTCAAGAATCTTTTTCTGCCAAAAGATCAAGAATGCGGTCAAGATCTTCATTAGAGAAAAATTCAATCTCTATTTTGCCTTTTTTCTTTTGTCTTTTTATATTGACTGTCGTTCCAAAATAATCTTGTAAATAAGATTCTCTTTCTTTTAAAACAGCATCTTTCGGAGCTTCCTTTTTCTTTGTTTCACGTGAAACATCCTGATTTAGCTGTTGAATGAGCTGTTCAAGCTGGCGGACATTAAGCTGTTCTGCTATCACTTTTTGAACTAACGGTTGAAGCTTATTTTTATTTTTCAGTCCCAATAATGTTCTGCCGTGCCCCATTGAAAGTGTCCCATCGGCAATGAGCTGCTGAATTTCCTCAGGCAGGGTCAGCAATCGTAAATGGTTGGCAATATGAGGTCTGCTTTTTCCAAGACGTTTCGCCAGTTGTTCTTGCGTTACATCTAAATGTTTAAGCAGAGAATCGTAAGCAAGAGCTTCTTCCAACGGTGACAAGTCCTCACGCTGGAGATTTTCCAGTAACGCGATTTCTCTCATCAATGACTCTGATAATTCGCGTACAATGGCAGGCACTGTATCTAAACCGGCAAGCTTTGCCGCACGGAAGCGCCGTTCTCCAGCGACAATATCATAGCCTTTTAAAGATTTTCTGACAATGATAGGCTGAAGGATTCCATGCTGCAATACAGACTCCTTTAATTCAGCTAATGATTCATCGTCAAAGGTTTTTCTGGGCTGATAAGGATTAGGACGCAATTCGCTAATTTTGATTTCCTCAACCGTCTCTTCAGACACATTAAACAACGCGTTAAACCCTTTTCCAAGACCCTTAGCCATTCGCAGCCACTTCCTTTGCTAAATCTAAATATACTTCCGCACCTCTTGACCGCGGATCGTATAAAATGATGGGCTTACCGTGACTCGGTGCCTCGCTCAGGCGGACATTTCTAGGAATTACCGTCTGATATACTTTATCTCTAAAATACTTCTTAACCTCTTCTATGACTTGAATACCCAGGTTGGTTCTGGCATCAAGCATCGTCAGTAACACGCCTTCAATCATTAAATCAGTATTTAAGTGCTTTTGCACCAGACGTACTGTATTTAATAACTGGCTTAAACCTTCAAGAGCATAGTATTCACATTGAACAGGAATAACTACCGAATCTGAAGCGGTTAGCGCATTAATTGTCAGCAAACCTAATGACGGCGGACAATCAATAATAATATAGTCATAGTTTTGCTTCACTGCTTCTAACGCTCTTTTTAATCTGACCTCTCTTGAGATGGTCGGAACTAATTCAATTTCTGCTCCCGCAAGCTGTATTGTCGCGGGAATTACATCCAAGTTCTCAACTGAAGTCGGTTTAATTATATCTATTACATCTGCATCATCTACTAAAATATCGTACACACAATGATCTACATCGGCTTTCTCAATCCCTAATCCGCTTGTTGCATTCCCTTGCGGATCAATATCTACTAGCAGAACCCTTTTTCCTATGTAAGCTAGACACGCTCCAAGGTTGACTGAAGTCGTTGTTTTACCGACTCCGCCTTTTTGGTTCGTAATTGCTATGATTTTCCCCACGATGTCACCTACTTTCACATGAACATGTACTGTCATGTCTCTATTTTAACAAAAAAAGAATAAAGCGTTTCACTTTTTTCATTTTTTTGTTTCTTCCGAAAGGATATATTCGGAAATTTCATTATAAAAACTATGCTCCCTCTTATACATTCTTTCATTTCTATGTTTTTTTGACCTGAAAAAGGGATTTTGATGATTTAAAAAGAAGAAGTTACATAGAAGACAGATAGGCGGTGTATATATGGTTTTTAAAACAAAACGGGATCTGCCTGTATCGCTCATTATGGCTTTTCTTGTCTTGCTGATTCAAGCGGATGCTTTTGTCCCTTTTATACTTGGAAATTCCGGCGGATGGAGCTGGACGATTTTTGGCATGATGACATTCCTCAACGTTATTATTCTTTGGAGTTTTATTGATTTAAAATATGTAATGGACGAACATCATCTTTATATTAAAGCCGGGCTCATCAGAAGTAAAATTCCTTACCATTCGATTGATAAGGTGATTCAAAAAAACAAGCTGTTTTCCGGATATCGCCTTATTGGCTCTCGGAAGGCCATCACCATTTATTACAGAGGGGGGTTTGGACACTTGGTCATTTCCCCTATGGAACAAAAGCAATTTATAGAAAAGCTCATAGAAAAGAATCCTAATATTATTGTAGAATATTTTAAAAAGTAATTTACTTCCTTTTACTAAAAAACTCTCCTGTTAACCAGGAGAGTTTTTTACTTTGGAATTCGAATCGTCAATTGGATGTATTCTTCAAATTCTTCTTCTTCGGTATTTAATTTCACTCCGCTGTCCTCGACCATAGACAACGATTGGCGAATTGTATTCATTGCGATTCTTGTATCTCTGCTAAACGCTTTGCGTCTCGGTTTTGGTTTTCGCTGGTCTTGTTCAAGCATTTTAACCACTCGGTCTTCCGTCTGCTTAACATTCAGGCTTTTTTCAATAATTTCTGAGAGCAGTGTGACTTGGAGCTCAGGCTGTTTTAGCGGAATCATCGCTCTGGCATGGCGCTCCGTAATTTTCTTCTGCATGATCGCATCCTGAACCGGTTCAGGCAGCTTTAATAACCGAAGTTTATTTGCAATCGTAGACTGTCCTTTTCCCAGACGCTGCGCTAATGCTTCCTGCGTTAAATCATGAAGCTCTAAAAGCCTTGCATAGGCGTGCGCTTCCTCAATAGAAGACAATTCTTCCCTTTGCAAGTTTTCAATCAGTGCAACAGATGCTGTTTCCGTATCAGAAAAATCCTTGATAATAGCGGGAATTTTCACCCATTCAAGGGTTTGTACCGCTCTCCAGCGGCGTTCACCCGCAATGAGTTCATATTGGCCTTCCTCTTCTGTATGCCTGACGACGATCGGCTGAATAATGCCGTGTGTATGAATAGTCATAGCTAATTCTTGGATTTTTTCATCTGAGAAAATGGTGCGTGGTTGAAAACGGTTGGGAACGATAGCATCTACCGGTATTTCCAGAATCTCTTCTTTGTTTGTATCATGCTCAGCAATCTCCGGTTCCTCTTCTTTCTCACCAAGCCCGAAGAGACGAGAGAATGAATGCTTCATGTACCTACACCACCTTTAAAAACTACCATTTTTATAATTCTATTTTCTCATGGTTTTTCCTGCTGTATATTCATCAATTTTGAAGAAATGATGAGGGTATTGTCACATCATGCTGTCTAAACTACCCTTCAATTGGCGATTTATTAGGAGTCCCGGGTTTTCTAGGGTATTTCTTAGGTGTATTTTTTTTCTTTCTCATGACGATGATGTTCCGGTCGCTTTCTTCCAATGGAAGCTTAAAGGAATGGACTTGCTCAAGTTCTCCTCCGAGCGTTGCAATTGCTTTTTTCCCCGCCTTCAGCTCTTCTTCAGCAGAAGCCGCCTTTAACGCAACAAACAAACCATTCTTCTTTACAAGAGGAAGACAAAGCTCGCTTAATACGGAAAGCCTCGCTACAGCCCGAGCCGTCACGATATCATAGCTTTCTCGAAGATCTTGGCGCTGTCCGAATGTTTCCGCTCTGTCGTGATAAAATGATGTATTTTCTAGTTGTAAAGCTTCAGCCAGCTTTTCCAAAAACGTAATTCTCTTGTTTAATGAATCAACGATGGATACTTGGAGATGCGGAAAACAAATTTTAATCGGCAAGCTCGGAAAACCCGCTCCCGCGCCGACATCACAAATTGTGTTTACTTGTTTAAAATCAACATAAAAAGCAGCTGTAATCGAATCATAAAAGTGCTTCAAATACACTTCTTTTTTCTCAGTTATGGAAGTCAGATTGATTTTTTCATTCCACTCGACAAGCATCTCATAATACAACTCAAATTGTTCCAGCTGACGGGAAGAAAGGGAAATCCCTTTTTCCGCCAAGCCAGACGTGAATTCTTCAATATTCATGCCGTCATCCTTTCTATTCGGCTACCTTCGCAATGCGTCCTTGCTCTAAATAGACCAAAAGAATTGAAATATCCGCTGGATTTACACCAGAAATACGGGAAGCCTGAGCAACAGATAGAGGTCTTACTTCTTTCAGTTTCTGACGGGCTTCGGTTGCAATTCCCTTAATCGCATCATAATCAATTCGATCCGGGATTTTTTTATTTTCCATCTTTTTGAGCTTTTCAACCTGTTGAAGTGACTTTTCAATATATCCTTCATATTTCACTTGGATTTCTACTTGTTCTGCCACTTCCGGCGCTACCGGTGTTTCAGCCGGCGCAAGTTTGGTGACAGATTCGTAGTTCATTTCAGGACGCTTCATCAAGTCTGTGCCGCGCACTCCGTCTTTCAATTCGCTTCCGCCAAGAGAACGGATATACTTTTGATTTTCTTCAGACGGCTTGATGATCACAGAATACAAACGCTTTTTCTCTGCTTCGATTGCCGCTTTTTTCGTTTGGAACGACTGGAACCGCTCATCTGAAATCAATCCGATGCGATGGCCGATTTCTGTTAAACGAAGGTCGGCATTATCATGACGAAGCAGCAGTCTGTATTCAGCGCGCGATGTCAAAAGGCGGTAAGGTTCATTTGTTCCTTTTGTCACAAGGTCATCAATTAAAACGCCAATATACGCATCAGAACGGCTGAGAATGACTTCTTCTCGATCAAGGGCCTTCCGTCCGGCATTTATGCCTGCCATGATTCCTTGGCCTGCCGCCTCCTCGTAACCGGACGTTCCATTGATTTGTCCTGCTGTGAAAAGATTAGAGATTTTTTTCGTTTCAAGCGTCGGCCATAGCTGTGTCGGTACAATTGCGTCATACTCGATAGCATAGCCCGCTCTCATCATTTGAACCTTTTCCAGTCCCGGAATCGTTGAAAGCATTCTTTGCTGCACGTCCTCCGGAAGACTTGTCGATAAGCCTTGGACATAGACTTCTTGCGTATTTCTGCCTTCCGGCTCAAGGAAGATCTGGTGACGCGGCTTATCATTAAACCGAACTACTTTATCTTCAATTGACGGGCAATATCTCGGACCTGTTCCTTTAATCATACCGGAATACATCGGTGAACGATGCAGGTTATTGTCAATAATCTCATGAGTCTCAGGACTTGTATATGTCAGCCAGCATGGCAGTTGGTCTGTAATATACTCCACAGTTTCATATGAGAAAGCGCGGGGCACTTCGTCTCCCGGCTGTATCTCAGTTTTGCTGTAATCAATCGAGTCGCCTTTGACACGCGGCGGTGTTCCTGTTTTAAAACGAACAAGATCAAATCCCAGCTCTTCCAAATGCTCAGAAAGTTTAATAGAAGGCTGTTGATTATTCGGACCGCTGGAGTAAGACAAATCACCTAAAATAATTCTTCCTCTTAAATATGTTCCAGTTGTCAGCACAACAGCTTTAGACCGATAATGCGCACCGGTTTGCGTTACAACTCCGCGGCATTCTCCGTTTTCAATGATTAAACGTTCCGCAATTCCCTGAAGCAATGTTAAATTTGGTTCTTTTTCAAGCGTATTTTTCATTTCATGCTGATATTGGAATTTATCCGCTTGCGCACGCAAAGCGCGGACAGCCGGACCTTTTCCCGTATTCAGCATTCTCATTTGAATATGCGTTTTATCTATATTTCTAGCCATTTCTCCGCCAAGCGCATCAATTTCGCGGACGACAATCCCTTTCGCGGGGCCGCCGACAGACGGATTACATGGCATAAAAGCAACCATATCAAGGTTGATGGTTAACACAAGCGTTTTGGCACCTTGACGCGCTGATGCGAGGGCAGCCTCAACACCGGCATGCCCGGCGCCAATAACGATCACATCGTATTGGCCTGCTTCATACCCCATGATTTTTGTTCCTCCTTTTTATTTCCCTAAACAAAATTGTGAAAAGAGCTGGTCAATTAAGCTTTCGTGGACGGCATCACCAATGATTTCGCCCAGCAGCTCCCAGCATCTTGTAAGATCAATTTGCACCATGTCGATAGGGACATCCTGTTCAATGCCATTAAGTGCATCTTCAATTGCACGTTTCGCCTCATGCAAAATAGAAATATGGCGAGTATTGCTGACATAGGTGAGATCGCCGCTTTCAATCGTTCCGGTAAAGAACAGTGATTGGATCGCTTCTTCTAAATCGGTAATTCCCTCTTCCTTCAAAAGAGATGTCGTGACGACAGGACGGCCGTTTGCCAGCTCCTTAACACGATCTGCATCAATCTTAGGCTCAAGGTCCGTCTTATTCAGAATAACAATAACGTCCATTCCCTTTACCGCTTCAAACAGCTTCACGTCTTCTTCAGAAAGTTCTTCACTATAATTAAGCACAAGTAAAATCAGGTCTGCTTCCTTCAAAACCTGTCGTGAACGCTCAACACCTATTTTTTCAACAATATCCTCAGTCTCACGAATGCCTGCAGTATCGACAAGGCGAAGAGGAACTCCTCTTACATTGACATATTCCTCAATAACATCCCTTGTGGTTCCCGGGATATCTGTGACAATCGCTTTGGTTTCATGGACCAAGCTGTTGAGAAGTGATGATTTCCCTACATTCGGACGGCCGATAATGACAGTAGAGAGTCCTTCTCTCAAAATTTTTCCTTGCTCGGAAGTCGTCAGCAATGCGTCAATTTCCTTCTTGACGGAGCTTGCCTTCTCAATTAACAGCTGATGCGTCATTTCTTCAACGTCATCGTATTCTGGATAATCTATATTTACCTCAACATGGGCGAGAGTTTCCAAAAGTTCATTGCGCAAACGGCGAACGAGTGCAGACAGCCGGCCTTCCATTTGATTCATGGCGACATTCATGGCACGGTCTGTTTTTGCTCTGATCAAGTCCATAACAGCTTCAGCTTGTGAAAGATCAATTCGTCCGTTTAAAAACGCCCGTTTTGTAAATTCACCAGGCTCGGCTAATCTTGCTCCCTCTCTTAAAGCGAGCTGAAGAACCTGATTGACCGTCACAATTCCTCCATGGCAGTTAATCTCAATTACATCTTCTCGTGTAAATGTTCTCGGCGCTCTTAAAACCGATACCATGACCTCTTCAACGACCCGCTGCGTACTTCTGTCAACAATATGACCATAATGAATGGTATGAGATTCAACCGAACTGATTGTTTTCCCCTTCGGCCCCTTATACATTCTGTCAGCGATTTGTATAGCTTCCGGTCCGCTCAATCGAACAATCGCAATCGCACCTTCTCCCATTGGTGTCGATATCGCCGCAATCGTATCCATGCTGTTCACCTCTCTTTATCTTTTCTATCATCTATATAAAAAATATATTATTATGCCAAAACTCAAAGATAACATAGTTTGGTTTGAAGTGGAAGATTCCGTTATCCACAGACAAAGAAATTCATCCCTTACTACTTTAACTTATCCACATGTGAATAACAATTAATTTTATTTCCTAACTTTCCTTTTTATCAACAGCATACACCTAAAAAGCAAAAACTTAAACGGCAAAAACGTGATATTATATAGGGAAAACAAGTTTTTCAACGCAAAAAAACCGAAGCCTCAGTTTTGTCCGGGCTTCGGTTTTATGCTATTTTTTATGGGAAATAACGAGGTGGCGATACTGGCCTTCACCTGTTGAGTACGTATGAATCTGCTTTGCATAACCTGAAAGGGCGTCATGAATGATTTTCCTTTCGCTGGACGGCATTGGCTCTAAATGAACCGCCTTTTTCGTTTTGAGCACTTGATCAGCCAAACGAACCGCCAGCTGGCGCAAAGTATCTTTTCTTTTTAACCGGTAATTTTCCGCATCAACCACCACATGCCAATATTGATCAGAATAGCGGTTTAAGACAAGCTGTGTCAGTGTTTCAAGGGCATTTAAGGTTTGGCCTCTTTTCCCTATCAGCAGCGCAGCTTTATCACCCTTTATCTGAAAGGTAATTGTCTTCTTGCTTTCGTTGATCATAACATGTGACGGACCGGCAATGGCTTCACAAACCTGTTCCAGATAAGCCTTCGTCTCCTGAACAGGGTCCAGTTTTTCAGTAAGCTCCACCAGTGCCTGCTTTTTCCCGAAAATCCCTAAAAAGCCTTTACTTCCTTCATCTATAACGGTGATCTCAACTTGATCTTTTGTTAATTGAAGCTCTTTAAGGCCGGATTGTACTGCTTCATCGACATTTTGCCCAGCAGCAGTCACCTTCCTCACTTTTTCTTTCCTCCCGCTTTTTGCGGTTCCGGTTCTTTTTTAAGATCCGGCCCTTTAATGAGGAAAGTTTGCGCAATCATAAACAGGTTTCCGACTACCCAATAAAGAGATAGAGCTGCCGGGAAGCTGATGGCAAATACAATGATCATAATCGGCATAATCCAAAGCATCATCGCCATTTGCGGATTTTGCGTCGCATTGCCAGCCATCATAAGCTTTTGCTGCACAAATGTGGCAACACCGGCTACGATTGGGAGAATATAATAAGGATCTTTTTCTCCTAAGTCAAACCATAGGAAGCTATGCTCTGATATTGCCTGTGTTCTCATAATTGCATGATAGAAACCAATTAAAATCGGCATTTGAATTAAAATTGGAAAACAACCCGCTAATGGATTTACCCCATGCTTGGAAAAAAGAGCCATTGTTTCCTGCTGAAGCTGCTGCTGCGTTTTTTGATCTTTTGAGCTGTATTTTTCTTTAAGCTTCTGCATTTCAGGCTGTAATGCCTGCATGGCTTTTGAGCTTCTGAGCTGCTTGATCATCAGCGGCAAAATTAATAAACGGATTAAAACTGTGACAATGATAATTGAAAGTCCATAGTTGTCTCCTGTCAGTTTAGCAACATACGTGATGACCTCAGACAATGGATACACAACGTACTTGTCCCAGAAATGCGGACTATTTGCAGTGATCGGCTCTTTTACACTCGAACACCCAGCTAAAAGCACTAACATGCCGACCATACTAAGTAGTAACCATATTCTCCTTTTCAACAACATTTCCTCCTATAATCAATCTTTAATAACAAAGGTACTCTCCTAAAAAATACACACTTGTATGTATTTTAGCATCTTTCAGTTTTAAATGGTGTTGATTTTTCAGTCCAACCAGAAGGAAGCGCTTTTAAAACACTACAAATAACAGTGGAAATAACTATTTTGAAGATTTCTTGTATAAAGAGGATTTTCTGAACAAGTGCTGCAGACTTTTTTTAGTTTCTTCAAAGGTCAGCTGACTCGCAGGTTTTCTCGCAATAATGATATAGTCTTTTTGCTTCAGTTTGTCTTTCTCATCCTGTAAAACTTGCCGGATTAAACGTTTCACACGATTGCGAACGACTGCGTTTCCGATTTTTTTACTAACTGAAAGCCCCGCCCGAAACTCATCGGCCTCCGGCTGATCAAGCACATATAAAACAAACTGGCGATTCGCCATTGACGTTCCGTGCTTAAACACCTTTTGAAAATCTTCATTTTTCTTTAAACGATTTCGCTTCTTCATTTTTGACTCACTCCGATACTGGCTGGCGGAAAACTTTTATTTCTGTATTTAGAATATGGGCCGTCTGAAAGCCAGAGAAAAATATCTCTAGCTGACAGCGCCGCATAGAACTTCTTTCCCTCTTAACGTGAAAAAAGACCACTGACATTATTCAGTGGCCTAAGCTGATAATACTTTTCTGCCTTTACGGCGGCGGCGTGCTAATACTAGACGTCCGTTTTTAGAACTCATACGGCTTCTGAAGCCATGAACTTTACTGCGTTTACGGTTATTCGGTTGAAATGTTCTTTTCATTTATGACACCTCCCTCGAGGAATAGCTGTTAAAGACAGTCTTACTTATTATATTTGCGTAACCTACTCATTGTCAACTTCACTAATACTTTTGTTTCTTGCAACCATAATAGGATAACACACCTTTCTAACTTTCGAAACCTTATTTTTCATATTCCTTAATTTAGCGAAAAAAATATGAATCTCCAGCTTTTTTTGCGGCTAATAACCCCATGTGGATATCTTTTTGGCGATTTTTTAATATCCACAGGTGTTATCGACAACATTTTCACATTGCTAACTGCTGTGGACAATATTCTTTCAACAACTTGTACAGTTTGTGGATAAGATTATGAGACCCATTGCAAGCTCTCGTTTATTTTGATATTATATTTGTGTTTTAACTCTTGATTATTGAACTCACCTTTTTTCTTTATCCACAAACTGTGGATAAGATGTGGATTGATTTCACACAGGGTGTGTAGAATGTTGTCCACAAGCTGTGAAAATTGTCGAAAAGCTATTTATCTACTATATTATATGTTTTCAACATTTAATGTGTACGAATGGTATGCGCCATTTGCTCTTTTTTTGTGTTCTATAACAGAAATCAGCTGGCCCAATTCAAAGAAAAGGAGGGACGTGCCGGAAAATGGAGAATATATTAGACCTTTGGAATCAAGCCTTGGTTCAAATTGAAAAAAAATTAAGCAAGCCAAGTTTTGAGACTTGGATGAAATCTACAAAAGCACACGCACTGCAAGGAGATACACTGACAATCACCGCTCCAAATGAATTTGCCAGAGACTGGCTTGAGTCCAGATACTTGCATCTCATTGCAGATACTATATATGAATTGACCGGGGAAGAATTGAGCATTAAGTTTGTCATACCTCAAAATCAAGACGAAGAAGACTTTATGCCAAAACCTCCAATAAAAAAGGTGGCAAAAGAAGAACCGTCTGATTTTCCTCAAAATATGCTCAACCCTAAATATACATTTGACACATTCGTCATCGGATCTGGAAACCGTTTCGCTCATGCCGCTTCTCTAGCTGTAGCTGAAGCACCTGCCAAAGCGTACAACCCCTTATTTATATATGGGGGCGTCGGATTGGGAAAAACGCACTTAATGCATGCGATCGGCCATTATGTCATAGATCATAATCCTTCTGCCAAAGTGGTTTATCTGTCTTCTGAGAAATTTACAAACGAATTCATCAACTCTATTCGTGATAATAAAGCTGTCGATTTCCGCAATCGCTATCGAAATGTCGATGTACTTTTGATAGATGATATTCAGTTTTTAGCGGGAAAAGAACAAACCCAAGAAGAGTTTTTCCATACGTTTAACACGCTGCACGAAGAAAGCAAACAAATCGTTATTTCCAGTGACAGACCGCCAAAAGAGATCCCGACACTTGAAGATCGCTTACGCTCTCGTTTTGAATGGGGACTGATTACGGATATTACGCCGCCTGATCTTGAAACAAGGATTGCCATTTTGAGAAAAAAAGCGAAAGCTGAGGGGCTTGATATTCCGAATGAGGTGATGCTTTACATCGCTAATCAAATCGACAGCAACATTCGGGAACTTGAAGGGGCGCTTATACGGGTTGTAGCGTATTCGTCCTTAATCAATAAAGATATAAACGCTGATCTGGCTGCGGAGGCATTGAAAGATATCATTCCTTCGTCAAAACCGAAAGTGATTACCATAAAAGAAATTCAGCGGATCGTAGGTCAGCAATTTAATATAAAGCTCGAAGATTTTAAAGCAAAAAAACGTACAAAGTCCGTTGCGTTCCCAAGGCAAATCGCAATGTATCTCTCAAGGGAGATGACCGACTCTTCCTTGCCTAAAATCGGGGAAGAATTTGGCGGGCGTGATCACACAACTGTCATTCATGCTCATGAAAAAATATCAAAAATGATGCTTGATGATGAGCAGCTTCAGCAGCATGTAAAAGAAATTAAAGAGCAGCTTAAATAATAGGCCCGCGGATAAACCCGGGAAAGTGTGAATAACTTTTCTTAAGTCATGCACAGTCTGTCCACATGTGGATAGGCTGTGTTTCCTGTCTTTTTCACAACTTATCCACAAATCCACAGGCCCTACTAGTACTTCTACTATTTTTAAAATATATATATATTATTATCCGTTAGGAGGATAAACATGAAGTTCACGATTCAAAAAGATCGTTTAGTTGAAAGTGTCCAGGATGTATTAAAAGCAGTATCATCCAGAACGACGATTCCCATTCTTACAGGAATTAAGATTGTTGCATCCGATGAAGGAGTATCCTTCACAGGAAGTGATTCCGATATCTCAATCGAATCCTTTATCCCAAAAGAAGAAGGGGATAAAGAAATCATCACGATAGAACAGCCCGGCAGTATTGTGCTGCAAGCCCGTTTTTTCAGTGAAATTGTAAAGAAACTGCCGATGTCCACTGTGGAGATTGAAGTGCAAAATCAGTATTTAACCATTATCCGTTCTGGAAAAGCTGAATTTAATTTAAATGGTCTGGATGCAGATGAATATCCTCATCTTCCGCAGATCGAAGAACATCATGCCATTCAAATTCCGACTGATTTATTAAAAAATCTGATTCGTCAAACGGTATTCGCAGTGTCCACCTCAGAAACACGTCCAATCTTGACAGGTGTAAACTGGAAAGTGGAGAACAGTGAATTATTATGCATCGCTACGGATAGCCACCGCCTTGCATTAAGAAAAGCGAAGCTCGATATTCCTGAAGACAGCTCATACAACGTAGTCATCCCGGGAAAAAGCTTAACTGAATTGAGTAAAATTCTGGACGACAATCAGGAACTTGTAGATATCGTGATCACAGAAACGCAAGTGCTGTTTAAAGCGAAAAATGTCTTGTTTTTCTCAAGACTTCTTGACGGAAACTATCCCGACACGACAAGTCTGATTCCGCAAGAGAGCAAAACAGAAATCATTGTGAATACAAAAGAATTTCTTCAAGCGATTGATCGTGCATCCCTTTTGGCAAGAGAAGGACGGAACAACGTGGTTAAGCTTTCTGCAAAACCTGCTGAATCCATTGAGATTTCATCTAACTCTCCTGAGATCGGTAAAGTGGTTGAGGCCGTTTTGGCAGATCAAATCGAGGGTGAGGAATTAAATATTTCTTTTAGCCCAAAATATATGTTGGATGCATTAAAGGTGCTTGAAGGAGCAGAAATTCGTGTAAGCTTTACAGGAGCTATGAGGCCGTTTCTGATTCGCACGCCGAACGATGAAACGATCGTACAGCTTATCCTGCCAGTCAGAACCTATTAATTCAAAAACAATCCCGCTGCCGGTCCGATCCGGCAGCTTTTCTATTCAGTACCTGCTCCTACAAGTTTTCCCTTTCCCTATTTCGTTATTTTTTAGTACAATTAGATATTAGTGATATTTGAAAGAGGTCGATATAATGGCAAATCCAATTTCCATTGATACAGAAATGATCACGCTTGGCCAATTCTTGAAATTAGCTGATGTTATTCAGTCAGGCGGCATGGCAAAATGGTTTTTGAGCGAGCATGAGGTATTCGTTAACAATGAACCCGATAACCGCCGCGGCAGAAAACTGTATGTTGGAGATGTGGTGGCGATTGAAGGATTTGGTTCATTTCAAGTCGTCAATTAAAGCAGGTGACATTGTTTGTATATCCAAAATTTGGAATTAACGTCTTATCGTAATTACGAGCGTGCTGAACTTCAATTTGAAAATAAAGTGAATGTCATCATCGGTGAGAACGCTCAAGGGAAGACAAATCTCATGGAAGCGATCTATGTTTTGTCGATGGCGAAATCACATCGCACGTCAAATGACAAAGAACTTATACGGTGGGACAAAGACTATGCTAAAATAGAGGGAAGAGTGATGAAGCAAAACGGGTCGATCCCGATGCAGCTTGTCATTTCCAAGAAGGGGAAAAAGGGCAAGGTCAATCATATCGAACAGCAAAAACTGAGCCGGTATGTAGGAGCGCTGAATACAATTATGTTCGCGCCCGAGGACTTAAATCTCGTAAAGGGCAGCCCGCAAGTAAGACGGCGGTTTCTTGACATGGAAATCGGCCAGGTATCTCCAGTCTATTTGTACGATCTTTCTCTGTACCAGAAAATTCTTACGCAAAGAAATCATTTTTTGAAACAGCTGCAAAGCAGGAAACAGACTGACCAGACAATGCTCGACGTTCTGACTGAACAGCTGATCGAGACTGCTGCAAAGGTTGTCGTAAAACGCCTGCAATTTACAGCGCAGCTTGAAAAATGGGCGCAGCCGATCCATTCGGGAATTTCAAGAGGGCTTGAAGAACTGACGCTGAAGTATCAGACGGCTCTTGAGGTATCAGATCCCGAAGACTTGTCGAAAATAGGAGATAGTTACCAAAGGGCGTTTTCAAAGCTAAGAGAAAAAGAAATTGAGCGTGGTGTAACGCTGTCAGGACCTCATCGGGATGATGTTCTTTTTTATGTGAACGGACGCGATGTGCAAACATATGGTTCTCAGGGGCAGCAGCGGACAACGGCATTGTCACTCAAGCTGGCGGAAATTGACTTAATTCATGAAGAAATCGGAGAATACCCTATCTTACTTTTGGATGATGTGCTGAGTGAGCTGGATGACTATCGGCAGTCGCATTTGCTTCATACGATCCAAGGCCGTGTTCAAACGTTTGTCACTACGACAAGTGTAGATGGCATTGATCACGAAACCTTACATCAAGCAGGAATGTTCCGTGTGCAAAACGGTGCGTTAGTGAAGTGAAGAAATGAGGTGAGCAATTGTATATTCATCTGGGTGATGACTTTGTCGTTTCCACACGGGACATCGTCGGCATTTTTGACTATAAAGTAAACATGTCGCCGATTGTCGAAGAATTTCTTACTAAACAGAAACAAAAAGTTGTGCCGTCCGTAAACGGCACACCAAAGTCTATCGTAGTCACAATACAGAATATATATTACTCCCCCTTATCTTCCAGCACACTGAAAAAACGTGCGCAATTTATGTTAGAAATAGATTCTTAGCGGATCTTTAAAATAAATATATTGTTTAAGAAAAGTGTAGGTGAATGTGCGTGGCTATGGAACAGCAGCAAAATAGTTATGATGAAAATCAGATACAGGTTTTAGAAGGATTGGAAGCTGTTCGTAAAAGACCGGGTATGTATATCGGATCAACAAACAGCAAAGGCCTTCACCATCTGGTATGGGAAATTGTCGATAACAGTATAGATGAAGCCCTGGCCGGTTATTGTTCAGAAATTAATATTGAGATTGAGAAAGATAACAGCATTACTGTAAGAGATAACGGTCGCGGTATTCCGGTCGGCATTCAGGAAAAAATGGGCCGTCCTGCGGTTGAAGTTATCATGACGGTGCTGCACGCCGGCGGTAAATTTGACGGAAGCGGTTATAAAGTGTCCGGAGGATTGCATGGTGTGGGTGCCTCTGTTGTAAACGCACTTTCAACGACCTTGGATGTGACCGTTCACCGTGACGGAAAAATTCATTACCAGGCATATGAACGCGGGGTTCCTATGGCTGATGTTGAAGTGATTGGTGATACAGATACAACCGGAACCATTACTCACTTTGTTCCGGATCCTGAGATTTTTACCGAAACGACAGAATATGATTATGATTTGCTTTCTAACCGTGTCCGTGAGCTTGCATTCTTAACAAAGGGCGTTAAGATCACGATTGAAGATAAACGCGAAGAAAAAGAGCGAAAAAATGAATACTGCTATGAAGGCGGAATTAAAAGCTATGTTGAGTATTTAAACCGTTCGAAAGAAGTCGTTCATGAGGAACCAATTTACATTGAGGGCACGAAGGACGGAATTACGGTTGAAGTTGCTTTGCAATACAACGACAGCTATACAAGCAACATCTATTCATTCGCCAACAATATCAACACATACGAAGGCGGTACACATGAAGCAGGCTTTAAAACAGGTCTGACCCGTGTAATCAATGACTATGCCAGAAAAAAAGGTATTTTCAAAGAAAGTGATCCGAATTTAAGCGGAGATGATGTTAGGGAAGGCTTAACAGCGATTATTTCCATCAAACATCCCGACCCGCAGTTTGAGGGCCAAACCAAAACGAAGCTTGGCAACTCTGAAGCTCGGACAATTACAGATGCGCTATTCTCGGAAGCGCTCGAAACATTTTTGTTTGAAAATCCTGACTCTGCACGAAAAGTGATTGATAAAGGCCTTATGGCTGCCAGAGCACGTATGGCGGCAAAAAAAGCACGTGAGCTGACACGAAGAAAAAGTGCGCTTGAAATTTCAAACTTGCCGGGTAAATTGGCAGACTGTTCATCAAAAGATCCGGGTATTTCTGAACTGTACATCGTAGAGGGAGACTCTGCGGGCGGTTCAGCAAAACAAGGACGCGACCGTCATTTCCAAGCGATTCTGCCGCTCAGAGGTAAAATTCTGAATGTAGAAAAAGCGAGACTTGATAAAATTCTCTCAAACAATGAGGTTCGTTCGATGATCACCGCGCTCGGAACCGGCATAGGCGAAGATTTCAATCTTGAAAAAGCCCGTTACCATAAAGTCGTCATTATGACAGATGCCGATGTTGACGGCGCGCATATCAGAACATTGTTATTGACTTTCTTTTATAGATATATGCGTCAAATTATTGAGAACGGCTATATTTATATCGCACAGCCGCCGCTCTATAAAGTTCAGCAAGGGAAAAGAGTTGAATATGCTTACAATGATAAGCAGCTTGAGGAAGTGTTAAGCACACTTCCACAAACACCAAAGCCAGGCTTGCAGCGTTATAAAGGTCTTGGAGAAATGAATGCGACTCAGCTTTGGGAAACAACGATGGATCCTGATACAAGAACGCTTCTGCAAGTCACATTGGAAGATGCAATGGATGCGGACGAAACGTTTGAGATGCTGATGGGTGATAAAGTAGAACCGCGCAGAAACTTTATAGAAGCCAATGCAAGATACGTGAAAAATCTTGATATCTAATATGAGAAAGCCTTGTTTCCAATAAGAAATAAGGCTTTTTTCTCAAGCGGCCCTTGGCAGGGACATATATTCAGGCAATTCTTGCAAAACCCGTATATTCTAGCAATTTAATGTGTATAAACATAAGTTTATTGATATAATGGAGAATAGTGAAATCGTATTGAAGATCATAATGGACGATCTACTCCCACATAATTTCATGTGATACTTCAGGGAGGTTTTTTTAATGAGTGAACAAAATACACCGCAAGTTCGTGAAATAAATATCAGTCAGGAAATGCGTACATCCTTCTTGGATTATGCAATGAGCGTTATCGTATCCCGGGCTCTTCCGGATGTCCGTGACGGTTTAAAACCAGTTCACAGACGGATTTTGTACGCGATGAATGATCTGGGAATGACCAGTGACAAGGCGTATAAAAAATCTGCGCGTATTGTCGGAGAAGTTATCGGTAAGTACCACCCTCACGGGGATTCCGCAGTATATGAATCCATGGTCAGGATGGCGCAGGACTTCAACTACCGTTATATGCTTGTCGACGGTCATGGAAACTTTGGTTCTGTAGACGGAGACTCAGCCGCTGCGATGCGGTACACCGAAGCCAGAATGTCTAAGATCGCCATGGAAATTCTGCGAGACATTACAAAAGACACGATTGATTATCAAGATAACTATGATGGTTCAGAGAGAGAACCTGTTGTCATGCCGTCAAGATTCCCAAACCTGCTTGTAAATGGAGCAGCCGGTATTGCAGTCGGAATGGCTACAAATATACCGCCGCACCAGCTTGGAGAAATTATTGACGGAGTGCTTGCCGTAAGCGAGAACAAGGACATAACAATCCAAGAGCTGATGGAATTCATTCCTGGGCCGGATTTCCCGACTGCCGGACAAATTTTAGGCAGAAGCGGAATCCGCAAGGCATATGAATCCGGAAGAGGTTCTATTACGATTCGGGCAAAAGCAGAAATCGAAGAAACTCCATCAGGGAAAGAAAGAATTTTAGTAACAGAACTCCCTTATCAGGTGAATAAAGCGCGTCTAATTGAGAAGATTGCTGATCTTGTCAGGGATAAGAAAATTGAAGGAATAACTGATTTGCGTGATGAATCTGACCGTAACGGTATGCGGATTGTCATTGAAATCAGACGAGATGCCAATGCGCATGTTATCCTGAACAATCTGTACAAACAAACGGCCCTGCAAACTTCCTTCGGGATTAACCTGCTGGCGCTTGTTGACGGCGAGCCGAAGGTATTAAATTTAAAGCAGTGTCTGGTGCATTATCTTGATCACCAAAAAGTGGTAATCAGACGAAGAACTGCTTACGAGCTTAGAAAAGCAGAAGCAAGAGCCCATATCTTAGAAGGGTTAAGAATAGCCCTTGATCATCTTGATGCAGTCATTTCCCTCATCCGGAATTCTCAAACGGCTGAGATCGCAAGAAATGGCTTAATCGAACAGTTCTCACTGACTGAAAAGCAGGCCCAAGCCATTCTCGATATGAGATTGCAGCGTTTAACCGGCTTGGAACGTGAAAAGATTGAAGAGGAATATCAATCACTTGTTAAACTAATTGCAGAGCTTAAAGAGATCTTAGCTAACGAAGAAAAAGTGCTAGAGATTATCCGTGAAGAGCTGACAGAGATAAAAGAGCGTTTCAATGATAAGAGACGTACAGAAATTGTGACAGCAGGTCTTGAAACAATTGAAGATGAAGATCTGATAGAAAGAGAAAATATAGTCGTTACGCTGACACATAATGGCTATATTAAACGACTCCCAGCTTCAACCTATCGCAGTCAAAAACGCGGAGGTAAAGGTGTGCAGGGGATGGGGACGAATGGAGATGACTTTGTAGAGCATCTGATTTCGACTTCCACCCACGATACGATACTCTTCTTCTCCAATAAGGGGAAAGTCTATCGCTCAAAAGGGTATGAAATCCCTGAATTCGGACGAACTGCAAAAGGAATTCCGATTATTAACCTGCTTGAAGTGGAGAAGGGCGAATGGATTAACGCGATTATCCCGGTAAGTGAATTTGATGAGAAGCTCTACTTATTCTTCACTACAAAACACGGGATTTCAAAACGCACAACTCTTTCTCAATTCGCTAATATTCGAAACAACGGTCTTATCGCTTTAGGACTCCGTGAAGACGATGAGCTGATGGCTGTCCGTCTCACAGACGGCACAAAACAAATCATTATCGGTACGAAGAACGGCTTGCTTATTCGATTCCCGGAATCTGACGTAAGAGAAATGGGACGTACTGCGGCAGGCGTTAAAGGTATAAAACTGACTGATGATGATATAGTTGTCGGAATGGAAATATTAGAAGATGACTCCCACGTCCTCATCGTGACAGAAAACGGATACGGCAAACGTACTCCGGCTGAAGATTACAGAACCCAGAGCCGCGGAGGCAAGGGACTTAAAACATGTAAGATTACAGAAAACAATGGCCGATTGGTTACGGTGAAGGCGACTAAAGGGGAAGAAGACCTGATGATCATCACAGCAAGCGGTGTGCTGATCAGAATGGATATTGAAGATATCTCTATTACAGGCCGTGTAACTCAAGGAGTTCGTCTCATCCGTATGGGCGAACAAGAACATGTGGCCACAGTAGCATTAGTAGAAAAGAATGACGAGACTCAAGAAGAAGATGAGCCGGAAGAAGAATAAAAAAGAGGCAGCCGATCAAAGGCTGCCTCTTTTTTTATAAACAGATAAACAAGGTTCAATAAGAAATAAAAAAAGTCTTTGACAGTCTGAATAAGTATGATATAATTCATTCTGTTGTCTTTTAAGAAAGGCACAGGCGTCAAAAACTTTTTTTAAAAAAGTATTGACCCAGACAATTCGAAATGTTATGATTAAATGGTCGCTTCAAGAGCGGCACACAAAGTTCTTTGAAAACTAAACAAGACAAAACGTACCTGTTAATTCAAAGTTTTAACATAAAAATCGCACAGCGATGTGCGTAGTCAGTCAAACTACTTTATCGGAGAGTTTGATCCTGGCTCAGGACGAACGCTGGCGGCGTGCCTAATACATGCAAGTCGAGCGGACAGATGGGAGCTTGCTCCCTGATGTTAGCGGCGGACGGGTGAGTAACACGTGGGTAACCTGCCTGTAAGACTGGGATAACTCCGGGAAACCGGGGCTAATACCGGATGCTTGTTTGAACCGCATGGTTCAAACATAAAAGGTGGCTTCGGCTACCACTTACAGATGGACCCGCGGCGCATTAGCTAGTTGGTGAGGTAATGGCTCACCAAGGCAACGATGCGTAGCCGACCTGAGAGGGTGATCGGCCACACTGGGACTGAGACACGGCCCAGACTCCTACGGGAGGCAGCAGTAGGGAATCTTCCGCAATGGACGAAAGTCTGACGGAGCAACGCCGCGTGAGTGATGAAGGTTTTCGGATCGTAAAGCTCTGTTGTTAGGGAAGAACAAGTGCCGTTCAAATAGGGCGGCACCTTGACGGTACCTAACCAGAAAGCCACGGCTAACTACGTGCCAGCAGCCGCGGTAATACGTAGGTGGCAAGCGTTGTCCGGAATTATTGGGCGTAAAGGGCTCGCAGGCGGTTTCTTAAGTCTGATGTGAAAGCCCCCGGCTCAACCGGGGAGGGTCATTGGAAACTGGGGAACTTGAGTGCAGAAGAGGAGAGTGGAATTCCACGTGTAGCGGTGAAATGCGTAGAGATGTGGAGGAACACCAGTGGCGAAGGCGACTCTCTGGTCTGTAACTGACGCTGAGGAGCGAAAGCGTGGGGAGCGAACAGGATTAGATACCCTGGTAGTCCACGCCGTAAACGATGAGTGCTAAGTGTTAGGGGGTTTCCGCCCCTTAGTGCTGCAGCTAACGCATTAAGCACTCCGCCTGGGGAGTACGGTCGCAAGACTGAAACTCAAAGGAATTGACGGGGGCCCGCACAAGCGGTGGAGCATGTGGTTTAATTCGAAGCAACGCGAAGAACCTTACCAGGTCTTGACATCCTCTGACACCCCTAGAGATAGGGCTTCCCCTTCGGGGGCAGAGTGACAGGTGGTGCATGGTTGTCGTCAGCTCGTGTCGTGAGATGTTGGGTTAAGTCCCGCAACGAGCGCAACCCTTGATCTTAGTTGCCAGCATTCAGTTGGGCACTCTAAGGTGACTGCCGGTGACAAACCGGAGGAAGGTGGGGATGACGTCAAATCATCATGCCCCTTATGACCTGGGCTACACACGTGCTACAATGGACAGAACAAAGGGCAGCGAGACCGCGAGGTTAAGCCAATCCCACAAATCTGTTCTCAGTTCGGATCGCAGTCTGCAACTCGACTGCGTGAAGCTGGAATCGCTAGTAATCGCGGATCAGCATGCCGCGGTGAATACGTTCCCGGGCCTTGTACACACCGCCCGTCACACCACGAGAGTTTGTAACACCCGAAGTCGGTGAGGTAACCTTTATGGAGCCAGCCGCCGAAGGTGGGACAGATGATTGGGGTGAAGTCGTAACAAGGTAGCCGTATCGGAAGGTGCGGCTGGATCACCTCCTTTCTAAGGATATTTAACGGAATATAAGACCTTGGGTCTTATAAACAGTACGTTCCCTGTCTTGTTTAGTTTTGAAGGAACTTTGTTCCTTTTATATGGAAGATGGGCCTGTAGCTCAGCTGGTTAGAGCGCACGCCTGATAAGCGTGAGGTCGGTGGTTCGAGTCCACTCAGGCCCACCATCTTATCCGAATGGGGCCTTAGCTCAGCTGGGAGAGCGCCTGCCTTGCACGCAGGAGGTCAGCGGTTCGATCCCGCTAGGCTCCACCAACGTGTTCTTTGAAAACTAGATAACGATAAGTAAGACATCACATTCAAAAGTAAGACCAAGAATTACTGTAGTGATTCTTTTTTAACGGTTAAGTTAGAAAGGGCGCACGGTGGATGCCTTGGCACTAGGAGCCGATGAAGGACGGGACGAACACCGATATGCTTCGGGGAGCTGTAAGCAAGCTTTGATCCGGAGATTTCCGAATGGGGAAACCCACCACTCGTAATGGAGTGGTATCCATATCTGAATACATAGGATATGAGAAGGCAGACCCGGGGAACTGAAACATCTAAGTACCCGGAGGAAGAGAAAGCAAATGCGATTCCCTGAGTAGCGGCGAGCGAAACGGGATCAGCCCAAACCAAGAGGCTTGCCTCTTGGGGTTGTAGGACACTCTATACGGAGTTACAAAGGAACGAGGTAGATGAAGAGGTCTGGAAAGGCCCGCCATAGCAGGTAACAGCCCTGTAGTCAAAACTTCGTTCTCTCCAGAGTGGATCCTGAGTACGGCGGAACACGTGAAATTCCGTCGGAATCCGGGAGGACCATCTCCCAAGGCTAAATACTCCCTAGTGACCGATAGTGAACCAGTACCGTGAGGGAAAGGTGAAAAGCACCCCGGAAGGGGAGTGAAACAGATCCTGAAACCGTGTGCCTACAAGTAGTCAGAGCCCGTTAACGGGTGATGGCGTGCCTTTTGTAGAATGAACCGGCGAGTTACGATCCCGTGCAAGGTTAAGCAGAAGATGCGGAGCCGCAGCGAAAGCGAGTCTGAATAGGGCGCATGAGTACGTGGTCGTAGACCCGAAACCAGGTGATCTACCCATGTCCAGGGTGAAGTTCAGGTAACACTGAATGGAGGCCCGAACCCACGCACGTTGAAAAGTGCGGGGATGAGGTGTGGGTAGGGGTGAAATGCCAATCGAACCTGGAGATAGCTGGTTCTCTCCGAAATAGCTTTAGGGCTAGCCTTAAGGTAAGAGTCTTGGAGGTAGAGCACTGATTGGACTAGGGGCCCCTACCGGGTTACCGAATTCAGTCAAACTCCGAATGCCAATGACTTATCCTTAGGAGTCAGACTGCGAGTGATAAGATCCGTAGTCGAAAGGGAAACAGCCCAGACCGCCAGCTAAGGTCCCAAAGTATACGTTAAGTGGAAAAGGATGTGGAGTTGCTTAGACAACCAGGATGTTGGCTTAGAAGCAGCCACCATTTAAAGAGTGCGTAATAGCTCACTGGTCGAGTGACTCTGCGCCGAAAATGTACCGGGGCTAAACGTATCACCGAAGCTGCGGACTGTTCTTCGAACAGTGGTAGGAGAGCGTTCTAAGGGCTGTGAAGCCAGACCGGAAGGACTGGTGGAGCGCTTAGAAGTGAGAATGCCGGTATGAGTAGCGAAAGAGGGGTGAGAATCCCCTCCACCGAATGCCTAAGGTTTCCTGAGGAAGGCTCGTCCGCTCAGGGTAAGTCGGGACCTAAGCCGAGGCCGAAAGGCGTAGGCGATGGACAACAGGTTGATATTCCTGTACCACCTCCTCACCATTTGAGCAATGGGGGGACGCAGGAGGATAGGGTAAGCGCGGTATTGGATATCCGCGTCCAAGCAGTTAGGCTGGGAAATAGGCAAATCCGTTTCCCATAAGGCTGAGCTGTGATGGCGAGCGAATTATAGTAGCGAAGTTCCTGATTCCACACTGCCAAGAAAAGCCTCTAGCGAGGTGAGAGGTGCCCGTACCGCAAACCGACACAGGTAGGCGAGGAGAGAATCCTAAGGTGATCGAGAGAACTCTCGTTAAGGAACTCGGCAAAATGACCCCGTAACTTCGGGAGAAGGGGTGCTCTGTTAGGGTGCAAGCCCGAGAGAGCCGCAGTGAATAGGCCCAGGCGACTGTTTAGCAAAAACACAGGTCTCTGCGAAGCCGTAAGGCGAAGTATAGGGGCTGACGCCTGCCCGGTGCTGGAAGGTTAAGAGGAGCGCTTAGCGTAAGCGAAGGTGCGAATTGAAGCCCCAGTAAACGGCGGCCGTAACTATAACGGTCCTAAGGTAGCGAAATTCCTTGTCGGGTAAGTTCCGACCCGCACGAAAGGCGCAACGATCTGGGCACTGTCTCAACGAGAGACTCGGTGAAATTATAGTACCTGTGAAGATGCAGGTTACCCGCGACAGGACGGAAAGACCCCGTGGAGCTTTACTGCAGCCTGATATTGAATGTTGGTACAGCTTGTACAGGATAGGTAGGAGCCTTGGAAACCGGAGCGCCAGCTTCGGTGGAGGCATCGGTGGGATACTACCCTGGCTGTATTGACCTTCTAACCCGCCGCCCTTATCGGGCGGGGAGACAGTGTCAGGTGGGCAGTTTGACTGGGGCGGTCGCCTCCTAAAGAGTAACGGAGGCGCCCAAAGGTTCCCTCAGAATGGTTGGAAATCATTCGCAGAGTGTAAAGGCACAAGGGAGCTTGACTGCGAGACCTACAAGTCGAGCAGGGACGAAAGTCGGGCTTAGTGATCCGGTGGTTCCGCATGGAAGGGCCATCGCTCAACGGATAAAAGCTACCCCGGGGATAACAGGCTTATCTCCCCCAAGAGTCCACATCGACGGGGAGGTTTGGCACCTCGATGTCGGCTCATCGCATCCTGGGGCTGTAGTCGGTCCCAAGGGTTGGGCTGTTCGCCCATTAAAGCGGTACGCGAGCTGGGTTCAGAACGTCGTGAGACAGTTCGGTCCCTATCCGTCGCGGGCGCAGGAAATTTGAGAGGAGCTGTCCTTAGTACGAGAGGACCGGGATGGACGCACCGCTGGTGTACCAGTTGTTCTGCCAAGGGCATCGCTGGGTAGCTATGTGCGGACGGGATAAGTGCTGAAAGCATCTAAGCATGAAGCCCCCCTCAAGATGAGATTTCCCATTCCGCAAGGAAGTAAGATCCCTGAAAGATGATCAGGTTGATAGGTCTGAGGTGGAAGTGTGGCGACACATGGAGCTGACAGATACTAATCGATCGAGGACTTAACCACACTTTTGAATTAGTGCTTACGCGTTATCTAGTTTTGAGAGAATACTCTCAAATTGTTTGGTGGCGATAGCGAAGAGGTCACACCCGTTCCCATACCGAACACGGTAGTTAAGCTCTTCAGCGCCGATGGTAGTCGGGGGCTTCCCCCTGTGAGAGTAGGACGCCGCCAAGCAACGCAACCCAGTTCATGTTGAACTGGGTTTTTTTATATGAATTGATGGAGAAACATACATGCATATTGAGGAAATTTAGACTCAGTAATAGATATGAAGTGTTGAATGATGACATAATCATCACTTGCATGCTGCGTCAACAGCTCATACCACCACTCCGTCTCATATCTCGCAATCATTCCTATATTGTATAAAACCAGATAATGAATTGCCATTTCCGGAAGGTGTAAAAATTGATCACGCTGGTTTGGAATAAAATATTGCTCATTTTCTATATCAAATAAGATACTGGTCGATGTCCATGGGTTTTTGTCTTTTAAGGGAATGTGAAATAGCAAATTGTCTTGTTCTTTCTTAAGAAATTCCCACTGTAAATGATATGACACATACTCTGCAAATCGAGAGTCAGACATGTTATAGCTGATAACAACACTCTCTGGAACTGAAACGATTTCATTTCTTTTTTCAATCCTTGTGATGAATTGTTCTTTTTGCTGAAAATAAAAGATAGAGCTTAACTCTGGGACGGCAGTTAAAAGTTTTTTCATTGTATAGCGTTCATCTTCTATACCCGATTTTTCAAAAAGATGCTTCATAACATGCATACATAACCCATTCCGCTGAATCTTCACTTCATCTTCAATAAAGCAATAATTTTGTTTCTTTCTTTTTCGGGCTGTCACTCCATGGGCAAGCACGGACGTATGGCTCGGATAGCTTGGATCTGTGGTGATAAGACATGCTTTTAATAATTGAGACATCCCGTAAAACAATAAAATCGGTTTGATTTCTAAAGGTGAAACAGAGGCCTGTTTATAAAAGGATTCAGCATGTTTCAAAAAGAAAATAAACCGTTCACTGTTTTTGAAAGAATGGCTTTTCGCATCATCAATGTCTTTAATTTTATAAACCTTTTCTAGAAATTTCTGGGTTGATTCGATCGAATAAAATAGAGATAAGTCTTTCCACTCTTGATATGTCATAGGTACTTCCTATTCCTTTCCGTTATCTAAATATTACAACTCTTCCCTGCTTCCTTGACATGCTCTTGGCTAGTTGATAATCTACATATAATATTTTGCCGAAAAGAGGGGGATTTACTAATGTGGGAAAGTAAATTTTCAAAAGAAGGCTTAACGTTTGATGATGTGTTGCTTGTACCAGCTAAATCAGAGGTACTTCCACGTGATGTGGATTTATCGGTTGAGCTCACAAAAACGTTAAAGCTGAATATTCCTGTCATCAGCGCAGGGATGGATACTGTAACAGAATCAGCAATGGCGATTGCAATGGCCAGACAAGGCGGGCTAGGCATTATCCATAAAAACATGTCAATTGAACAGCAAGCTGAACAGGTTGATAAAGTAAAACGCTCTGAACGCGGCGTTATTACGAATCCCTTCTTTTTAACTCCTGATCACCAAGTATTTGATGCGGAGCACTTGATGGGGAAATACAGAATTTCCGGTGTTCCGATTGTAGATAATAATGAAGATCAAAAGCTGGTCGGAATTATTACAAACCGCGATCTTCGCTTTATTTCCGACTACTCAATGAAAATCAGCGATGTAATGACAAGAGAAGAACTTGTCACTGCACCTGTAGGAACGACTTTAGATCAAGCAGAGAAGATTTTACAAAAGCATAAAATTGAAAAGCTTCCTCTTGTTGATGACCAGAATAAATTAAAAGGTCTTATTACGATTAAAGATATCGAAAAAGTAATTGAATTCCCTAACTCTTCAAAGGATGTTCACGGACGTCTTATCGTCGGTGCAGCCGTAGGAGTCACTGGTGACACAATGACACGCGTTAAAAAGCTTGTCGAAGCGAATGTTGACGCGATCGTTATTGATACAGCACACGGCCATTCACAGGGTGTATTAAATACTGTGGCCAATATTCGCGAGACATATCCTGAGTTAAATATCATCGCAGGAAACGTGGCTACAGCTGAAGCCACAAAAGCATTGATTGAAGCTGGAGCAAACGTTGTAAAAGTGGGAATCGGACCAGGCTCTATTTGTACAACACGTGTGGTTGCAGGTGTGGGTGTTCCACAAATCACTGCAATTTATGATTGTGCGACAGAGGCAAGAAAACATGGCGCGACAATTATCGCAGACGGCGGTATTAAATTCTCCGGAGACATTACAAAAGCTCTGGCAGCCGGCGGACATGCGGTTATGCTTGGAAGCCTGCTTGCAGGTACTTCTGAAAGCCCGGGTGAAACTGAAATCTATCAAGGCAGAAGGTTTAAAGTGTACCGTGGTATGGGTTCAGTTTCTGCTATGGAAAAAGGCAGTAAAGACCGTTACTTCCAAGAAGAAAACAAAAAATTCGTTCCAGAGGGAATCGAAGGCCGTACACCTTACAAAGGGCCTGTTGAAGAAACTGTTTATCAGCTTGTTGGCGGTATTCGTTCCGGTATGGGCTACTGCGGATCAAAAGATTTGCTTGCTTTAAGAGAAGAAGCTCAGTTCATCCGTATGACTGGCGCGGGTCTTCGTGAAAGCCATCCGCATGATGTTCAGATTACAAAAGAATCACCGAACTATACAATTTCATAATCAATTGTTACAAATTAAAAACATTTGACAGGGTCTCTGACTCTGTCTATTTTTTTTATACTGATTATGATAAAATTTATACTGTTGTGTTTTGAATATGTCCTTAACGGCTTAATTATAGATGAATGAAAAACGAAATACGGAGGTCGTAAGATTGAACATCAAGAAATGTAAACAGCTGATGATGTCATTTTTTGTATTAACTCTAATTGTGACTTGTCTGGCTCCAATGTCCAGAGCAAAAGCAGCCAGCGATCCGATTGACGTTAATGCGTCAGCAGCTATTATGATCGAAGCTTCTTCGGGGAAAATATTGTACAGTAAAAATGCAGATAAGAGATTGCCAATCGCCAGTATGACAAAAATGATGACTGAGTATCTGCTGTTGGAAGCAATTGATGAAGGAAAAGTGAAATGGGATCAAACATATACGCCTGATGACTATGTATATGAGATTTCCCAGGATAACAGCCTGTCAAACGTTCCTCTTCGCAAAGATGGAAAGTACACAGTGAAAGAGCTTTATCAAGCAACGGCAATCTATTCTGCCAACGCTGCTGCCATTGCTCTTGCTGAAGTCATGGCGGGCTCTGAAACAAAGTTTGTCGATAAAATGAATGCCAAGGCGAAAGAACTTGGGTTAACAAATTTCAAATTCGTAAATGCAACAGGTTTGGAAAATAAAGATCTTCACGGCAAACAGCCTGAGGGGACAAGCGTTGATGAAGAAAGTGAAGTATCTGCTAAAGATATGGCTATTCTTGCAGATCGTCTTATCACTGATTATCCTGAAATTCTGGATACTGCAAGCATTGCAAAAACAAAGTTCAGAGAAGGCACTGACGATGAAATGGATATGCCAAACTGGAACTTCATGCTTAAAGGCCTTGTAAGTGAATATAAGGGTGTGGACGGGTTAAAAACGGGTTCCACTGATTCTGCAGGCTCATGTTTTACTAGCACGGCTGAACGTAATGGCATGCGTGTCATCACTGTTGTGTTAAACGCTAAGGGCAATATACATACCGGACGCTTTGATGAAACGAAAAAAATGCTTAATTATGCGTTTGATAATTTCTCAATGAAAGAAATTTATGCTGAAGGTAAACAAGTTAAAGGGCATAAAACAATCTCTGTGGATAAAGGAAAAGATAAAGAGGTTGGCATCGTAACGAAAAAGGCATTTTCTATTCCTGTGAAAAATGGGGATGAAAAGAATTACAAAGCAAAGGTTACACTAGATAAAGACAAACTCGATGCTCCGGTGAAAAAAGGAGCGAAGGTCGGAAAGCTGACTGCAACATATACAGGTGATGATAAGGATTACGGTTTCCTATCAACCAATGTGTCAGGTGTAGATCTTGTAACGAAAGATAAAGTAGATAAAGCAAACTGGTTCATTTTAACAATGCGCGGTATCGGAGGCTTTTTCTCAGGCATTTGGGGAAGCATCGTTGATACAGTGACTGGCTGGTTTTAATAAAGACGAAGGAGCTCTGATTTATGTCGGGGCTCTTTTAATTAATATACTGAAAAAAGTGAATTTTTATTAAAAAATCATTTCCATTACGCCTTAAACCCGAATAAAATAATAATATCCATATGATTTATCAAGTTTCTAGGATACAATAAGATGTAGAAATTATCTAATTATATCTTACTAGGGGGACTAACAAATGGCTCAAACAGGTACCGACCGCGTAAAACGCGGAATGGCAGAAATGCAAAAAGGCGGCGTCATCATGGACGTAGTAAATGCGGAACAAGCGAAAATTGCAGAAGAGGCTGGAGCTGTCGCTGTTATGGCTCTGGAACGTGTGCCGGCTGACATTCGTGCGGCTGGAGGAGTTGCCCGTATGGCTGATCCTACAATCGTAGAAGAAGTTATGAATGCAGTATCTATCCCTGTAATGGCAAAAGCGCGTATCGGACATATTGTTGAGGCACGCGTGTTGGAGGCTATGGGAGTTGATTATATAGACGAAAGTGAAGTCTTGACTCCTGCTGATGAAGAGTTCCATTTGAATAAAAATGATTATACTGTTCCTTTTGTTTGCGGATGTCGTGATCTTGGTGAAGCAACTCGCCGAATTGCAGAAGGAGCATCAATGCTTCGTACGAAAGGTGAACCGGGAACAGGAAATATTGTTGAAGCTGTTCGCCATATGAGAAAAGTTAACGCTCAGGTTCGCAAAGTAGCTGCAATGAGTGACGATGAATTGATGACTGAAGCGAAAAACCTAGGTGCGCCTTACGAGCTTCTACAGCAAATTAAAAGAGACGGAAAACTTCCTGTCGTGAACTTTGCTGCTGGCGGCGTAGCTACACCTGCTGATGCAGCTTTAATGATGCAGCTTGGCGCGGACGGTGTGTTTGTAGGTTCTGGAATTTTCAAATCGGACAACCCTGCTAAATTTGCGAAAGCAATTGTTGAAGCAACAACACACTTTACAGATTACAAATTGATTGCTGAGCTTTCAAAAGAGCTTGGAACGGCAATGAAAGGGATCGAAATCTCAAATTTACTTCCAGAACAGCGTATGCAAGAGCGCGGCTGGTAAGAACATAGGAGTGCTGGTAACATGTTAACAATTGGTGTACTTGGACTTCAAGGAGCAGTAAGAGAGCACATCCGTTCAATTGAAGCATGCGGTGCAGCAGGACTTGTTGTTAAACGTCCGGAGCAGTTGAATGAGGTAGACGGTTTAATATTACCGGGCGGAGAAAGCACGACAATGCGCCGATTGATTGATACGTATCACTTCATGGAGCCATTGCGTGAATTTGCCGCTCAGGGCAAACCGCTGTTTGGCACATGTGCCGGACTCATCATTTTGGCAAAGGAAATACAGTGCTCTGACAATGCTCATCTGGGTTTATTGGATGTTAAAGTCGAACGAAATTCCTTTGGCCGGCAGGTAGACAGCTTTGAGGCTGATTTAACCATTGAGGGGCTCGCAGAACCCTTTACCGGTGTATTCATCCGTGCGCCTCATATCCTTGAGGCCGGAGAAGATGTTGAAGTGCTTTCCGAGCATGGCGGCCGCATCGTAGCAGCAAAACAAGACAATCTCTTGGGCTGCTCCTTCCATCCGGAACTGACGGATGATCATCGGGTGACAGAGCTGTTTGTTCAAATGGTTGAGAAGCACAAGCAGGAAGCTGTTGTATAAAACAGTTGAAAGCTGTGAAAACTTATAGTACATTATAAGCACAAATAAAGATCGAAAAGCGTTGACAGGAAGCAGTAGGAAGCCCCTCTTTCTAAGAGAGCCGATGGGTGGTGCGAATCGGTGAAAGATGCTGTCTGAATCCATCCTTGAGCGAAATGCTGAATTGAGTAGGCATTTACGGGATAACCGTTATGTGTTAAAGCGGAAAATAAGTTTTTTTAACTTGTTTTCAATCAGGGTGGCAACGCGAGAGCTCTCGTCCCTTTCATGGGGATGAGGGCTCTTTTTATTTTCGATACATTCAATGAAAAAGGAGTGTTTAGCATGCTTGATACGAAAATGCTGAGAGCTAATTTTCAAGAGGTAAAAGCAAAGCTGGTACATAAAGGCGAAGACTTATCAGACTTTGATAAGTTTGAGGAGCTTGATGAAAAAAGAAGAGAGCTTATTGGAAAAGTAGAAGAATTAAAAGGGAGACGGAATGAAGTATCCCAGCAAGTTGCCGTATTAAAACGCGAGAAAAAAGACGCGGATCATATTATTAAAGAAATGCGTGAAGTCGGAGAAGAAATTAAAACACTCGACGAAGAGTTAAGAACTGTGGAATCAACTCTTGATACGATTCTTTTATCTATCCCTAATATTCCGCACGACTCAGTGCCCGTCGGTGAAACGGAAGATGACAATATTGAAATCCGCAAGTGGGGAGAAGCTCCGGCTTTTTCATATGAGCCAAAACCGCATTGGGATATTGCTGATGATTTGAACATTCTGGACTTTGAACGTGCCGCCAAAGTAACAGGAAGCCGCTTTGTTTTCTATAAAGGCTTAGGCGCCCGTCTGGAACGTGCCCTCTATAACTTTATGCTTGATCTGCATGTGGATGAGTACAATTATACGGAGGTCATACCGCCTTATATGGTGAACCGTGCAAGCATGACAGGTACAGGGCAGCTGCCGAAGTTCGAAGAGGATGCGTTTAAGATCAGAGAAGAGGATTACTTCTTGATTCCGACTGCGGAAGTGCCGATTACAAATATGCACCGCGATGAAATTTTGTCAGGTGAAAGCCTTCCGATCAATTACGCGGCGTTCAGTGCCTGCTTCCGTTCAGAAGCTGGTTCAGCGGGTCGCGACACACGCGGATTAATCCGTCAGCATCAGTTTAATAAGGTTGAACTTGTGAAATTTGTAAAGCCGGAAGATTCTTATGACGAACTTGAGAAACTTACAAATCAGGCTGAGCGTGTCCTTCAGCTTTTAGAACTTCCTTACCGTGTGATGAGCATGTGTACTGGTGATTTAGGATTCACAGCTGCGAAAAAATACGATATCGAAGTATGGATTCCAAGCCAAGACACATATCGTGAAATTTCGTCTTGCAGCAACTTCGAAGCCTTTCAGGCCAGACGCGCTAACATTCGTTTCAGACGTGAAGCGAAAGGCAAGCCGGAGCATGTGCATACACTAAACGGCTCAGGTCTGGCTGTCGGCAGAACTGTCGCAGCCATTTTAGAGAATTATCAGCAGGATGACGGCAGTGTCGTCATTCCGAAGGTGCTTCGTCCTTATATGGGAAATAGAGAAGTCATCAAAGCATAAATCAAAAGGTGCGCCTCCAATAGGGCGCGCCTTTTATGTGATTCTGTAAAGTGATGCAATATTTCTCGACCTACTTATTACATTGTCTTTGATAAAGCTTGTGACATCTTCTTCGCAGTCTGTCTAAAACCCTGTCTTTTGCATGTGACAAATAAAGATGAAAAATAATTTATAAAAACACTTGACGATACTCAATTAATCATGATATAGTAAATCTTGTCGAAACGGAGGAATACCCAAGTCCGGCTGAAGGGATCGGTCTTGAAAACCGACAGGGGTGTCAAAGCCCGCGGGGGTTCGAATCCCTCTTCCTCCGCCATATGATTTTTAAATGAATGACTCAAGCATATATTGGAGATTGTTTTGCCCGCTGCATTTCGATGCATCGGGTTTTTTATATTCAAAAAAAGTGAGCCTCAGTTTCTGGGCTCACTTTTTTCTTGTTTCATGAATCACTGTGCTGACTTGATCAATGATTTTTTCGATAGAGTCTTCATCATTCAGCAAATCATAATCCTCAATACGAATTTTCAAAACGGGGCAAGCGTTAAATCCGCTTATCCAGTTTTCGTACCGGGTGTACATCTCTTCCCAATAAGAACGGTTTGTTTGCAGCTCCATTTCACGTCCCCGTTCTTCAATGCGTGCCAAAATGTTATTTAAATCGCCTTCTAGATAAATCAGAACGTCAGGGTGTGGAAAGTAGGGGGTCATCACCATGGCTTCAAAAAGGCTAGTATACGTTTTATAATCGACCTTTGACATGGTCCCTTTATCAGCGTGCATTTTTGCGAAAATCCCTGTATCTTCATAAATGGAACGGTCTTGCACAAACCCGCCGCCGGCTTCAAATATATTTTTTTGTTCTTTGAAACGTTCGGCTAAAAAATAGATTTGTAAATGAAAGCTCCAGCGTTCAAAATCGTGATAAAACTTTTCTAAGTATGGGTTATGATCCACTTCTTCAAGAGAGGTTTTAAAGCCGAGCCGTTTGGCCAGCGTTCTTGTTAACGTTGATTTTCCGACGCCTACTGTTCCTGCTACAGTAATGATTGAATCCTTGGGTATATGATGTTCTTTCATTTTATAAGCTCCTTTACCTGGGCGGCAATTCCTTTGAAGTCTCTTTCGTTCAAAACAAAATCCTCAGAATCTCCATCTATGGTTAATACCTTAAGCTCTGGATTTGCTTCCTGGAGCTGTCTGATTGCGGTCTCATAATCAGCGATAAGCTGCTCCAAGTAGCTCTGTTCAATTTTTTTCTCAAATGGGCGGCCTCGTTTTTCAATACGCTCCAGCAATGTTGTCAGGCTTGCCCGTATATAAATGATCAAATCAGGCTTTGGCAGATCATCAGTCAGCAGGTGATAAATCTTCCTGTATTTATCGAGGTGCTGGTCGTGTAAAGTGCGCTCAGCAAAAATCACATTTTTATAAATATGGTAATCAGCTATCACAGGCTGTCCTTCTTTTAGAAATTTGCGGTTTGTGTCCTCGAGCTGCTTATACCTGTGACAAAGAAAAAACATTTCAAGCTGGAAGCTCCATTCCTCTATATTGTCATAAAACTTATCAAGGTATGGATTGTCCTCCACAATTTCTTTTATGATAGGGAATCCAAGCTCCTGTGAAAGCATGGTAGCAAGTGTCGTTTTCCCTGCCCCGATAGGACCTTCTATTGCGATAAAAGGGGCTTTGTTCATTGCAATCCTCCTTAATTCTAAAGAAACATTCGTCGGCTGCCGACCATCATATTGTATCATAACCTCGTAGGAGCCCATGAAAAAAGACGTTTTCGAATTAACGAAACGTCTTTTTGACAATATTAAATTGATCAGCGATTAACAGCCAGTTTTGAGGGAAAGAGAGCCCGAGTTTCCAATAGCTGATCCCTCTTAAATTCAGTTCCTTAATTAAATTGAATTTAGCTTGAATGGAACGTGCGTCTTCGAACCATACCTCATGCTGTTTGTTGTTTGAATCGGTATAACGAAAGAAGGGAGCCTGAGATGTTTCATCGTATTGGATTGCTGCATTATTTTGGCCGGCCAGTACAATCGCCTGCTGCGGACTGAGAGCTTTCGCTAGGTCTCCGCCAGCGGTGTACGGCAAGGTCCAATCATATCCGTATAAATTCTGTCCCATAACGATTTTTTTTGCAGGCATTTCAGTTAAAGCATATTCAATGACATCCCGGACGGGCCCTATAGGAGAAACGGCTTGAGCCGGACCGCCGCTATACCCCCATTCATATGTCATAATCACAACAAAGTCCACAATCTCCCCGTGAGCCTTATAATCATGAGCCTCATACCATTGGCCTTTTTGAGTTGCACTGGTTTTCGGGGCAAGTGCCGTAGAGATCAGCCAGCCTTCCCTGTGTAAAATATCTCTTGCTTCACGCAGAAACTGATTATAGGCTTCTTTATCTTCAGGACGTAAGTATTCAAAGTCAAAATGAATATCCCGAAATCCATATTTTCTAGCAGTCGCAACAATTTCATTTAACAGTTTGGTTTTTACGGTATCGTCATTTAAAATAATCCGTCCAAGTTCATCACTAAATGCTTCATTTTCTAAGTTAGTGACAATCATCATTAACGTTGTATTCTGGCTGTCGCTGATGGCTTTTAGGTTTGTCATCGGGGGCTCTTCTAAAGTGCCGTCCCGCTGTACTTGAAAGCTGAACGCACCCAGATAAGTCAGGTAGGGAACAGCTTCTCTCACCGCCTGCTGAAGATTCTCGCTAACCCGAGTTCCACGTGGCTCCACATATGCATTTGATTCTATATCGCTTTTGGGAAGCGGAGGAATGTATAGACGAAAGCCAATTTGTAAAACAGCGTTTAACTGAATGCGATTAATCCTGGCAAGCTCGGCAGCTGTTGTATTGAACTGACGGGCGATGGACGTGAGGGTATCGCCTTGTTTAACATCATAAAACTGTCCTGCAATCGGAATTACAATGGTTTGTCCGACAACGAGTTTATCTGGATTCGGTATCTCGTTCGTTTCTGTTATTTCATTTACTGTGGTCCGGTATTGCGATGCGATAGCAGAAAGAGTGTCACCTTGTTTCACAACATAAATTTGAATAAAAAACGCCTCCTTTCATATCCGCTATCAATGTATGAAGAAAGAAGGGTGATCATGTTTATTTTTCCGATGTAATTTGTTTTTCGTCTGTAATTTCTGCAAAAAGGACATCTTTCATTATGGTTAAAGCAAACTGATTATCCTCATCACTATTGGAAGCAATACAGTCTTTTGGTATTGTAATATTGTATTCTCTCATATAAGCGTCATTGGCAGTGAAAAGCACACAAATATTTCCTGCGATCCCTGTAATGATGACCCGCTTTACCTTCTGCTCGGTTAGCAGAGTGTGCAGCGCTGTTTCATAAAAAGCGGAATGCATTGGTTTAATTAAAAAATAATCATCATCTTGCGGTGAGATCTTTTCAATAATTGATTCACTCAATTCATTTTTACATTCATTTTCAATCGTGGAAATATCGGCTTGCCAGAGCCCGTAATGATCGTTAATGTAGATAATTGGCCAATTGTTGTGTTTTGCATGCTTCTTTAATGATAAAATATGTGGCACGATCTGTACTGTTTTCTGGGCAAGGCTTTCCCCCTTATCGAATTGAAAATTGTTTATCATGTCTACAATAAGAAGAGCGGTGCCTGATTTAGACAATGGTCTGTCTCCTTTCCGACGGTTAATACTTTATATTATCCTTTATAGAAGATGAAAAAACTTTGAAGAGAGAGCTTAATATGACAAAAGATGAATTCTATATGCTAGAAGCCATAAAAGAAGCGAAAAAAGCGGAAGAAATAGGTGAGGTTCCAATCGGTGCCGTGCTCGTTATGAATGACGACATCGTGGCCCGTGCTCATAACCTGAGAGAAACTGAACAGCGCTCAATAGCCCATGCCGAAATGCTGGCAATTGATGAGGCTTGCCGTACTCTTGGAACGTGGAGGCTGGAAGGCGCGTCTCTCTATGTCACCCTCGAACCGTGTCCGATGTGTGCGGGCGCCGTGGTGCTTTCCAGAGTGGATAGAGTTGTGTTTGGAGCATTTGATCCTAAGGGAGGCTGCTCAGGGACACTGATGAATCTTCTTCAAGAAGAACGGTTTAATCACCAGGCGGAAGTCGTCAGCGGCGTGCTGGAAAATGAATGCGGGCAAATGCTAAGCGACTTTTTCAGAAACCTGCGTGAAAAAAAGAAAGCTGCCAGGAAAAACTTGTCTGAGTAGTCCGGTTGCAATTTTCGAATGAAAAGGATATACTTATGTGTGCGTCACTAAGTGATGCCAAATAAAAATTTGATATTTATTTTGCCGTGCTAAGCGGGGAGGTAGCGGTGCCCTGTACCCGCAATCCGCTCTAGCGGGGCCGAATCCCTTCTCGAGGTTCGTTTACTTTAAGGTCTGCCTTAAGTAAGTGGTGTTGACGTTTGGGTCCTGCGCAATGGGAATTCATGAACCATGTCAGGTCCGGAAGGAAGCAGCATTAAGTGAAACCTCTCATGTGCCGCAGGGTTGCCTGGGCCGAGCTAACTGCTTAAGTAACGCTTAGGGTAGCGAATCGACAGAAGGTGCACGGTAAATCAATCATCAAATTTTCAGACTCACCTATCAGTAGGTGGGTTTTTTGTTTTTTAAAACAGCTTTTGGAATCGAAACAACCTTCATGTATAATGGGAATGATGAATAACGGAGGAGGGCGCATCCCGTGAGTTACCAAGCTTTATATCGAGTTTTCAGGCCTCAGCGCTTTGAAGATGTGGTCGGTCAAGAGCACATTACAAAGACGTTGCAAAATGCCCTTTTGAAAAAGAAATTTTCTCACGCATACCTGTTTTCAGGGCCGAGGGGTACGGGGAAAACAAGTGCAGCTAAAATCTTTTCAAAAGCTGTCAACTGTGAACATGCTCCTGTGGAAGAGCCATGCAACAATTGTGCGGCCTGTAAAGGCATAACAAACGGTTCAATATCCGATGTCATCGAAATTGATGCTGCTTCAAACAACGGTGTTGATGAAATCCGCGACATTCGGGATAAAGTAAAGTTTGCCCCGTCAGCCGTCACTTATAAAGTATATATTATAGATGAGGTGCATATGCTCTCTATCGGCGCCTTTAATGCTTTGTTGAAAACATTAGAAGAACCGCCAGAGCATTGTATTTTCATTTTAGCGACGACAGAGCCGCATAAAATTCCTTTAACCATTATCTCCAGATGTCAGCGTTTTGACTTCAAACGTATTACACCCCAAGCCATTGTCGGACGAATGAAAAAAATTGTCGAGGCTGAGCAGCTAAAGGTAGAAGAAGGAGCGCTTGATATTATTGCGAGTGCCGCTGACGGCGGTATGAGGGATGCGTTGAGTCTTCTGGACCAAGCTGTATCATTCAGCGGAGATGAGCTTACAGTGGATGACGCATTGCTTATCACAGGAGCTGTTTCTCAGCACTACATTGGGAAGCTTGCGCAATCTTTGCATGAGAAGCAAGTTTCCGGGGCGTTGGAAACACTGAATGAATTGCTTCAGCAAGGAAAAGACGCGGCTAAGCTGATAGAGGATATGATCTTTTACTTTAGGGATATGCTTTTGTACAAAACAGCTCCCGGGCTGGAAGGCGTATTAGAGAAGGTAAAGGTTGATGATACCTTCCGTGCGTTGAGTGAACAGATACCGGCACCCGCCTTGTATGAAATGATTGATGTCTTGAATAAAAGCCATCAGGAAATGAAGTGGACCAATCATCCGCGTATTTTCTTTGAAGTCGCAGTCGTGAAGATTTGCCAGAATACTCATCAAGAAGCTGCCGCTCAGCCGGAAGTGGATATATTGATGAAGAAAGTGCAGCAGCTTGAACAAGAAATAGAACGTCTTAAAACGACCGGTGTACAAGCCGCGCCGGACAGCAGACCGCAAAAGGAGACGCCTCGTCCTCAAAAAAGCGGCAAAAGCAGCTACAAAGCGCCGACAGGAAGAATCCATGAAATTTTAAAAGAAGCCACCAGGCAGGATCTTGATCAGTTGAAAAGCAGCTGGGGCAAGCTGCTGGCGCATTTGAAACAGCAAAATAAAGTATCGCATGCAGCACTATTAAATGACAGTGAACCGGTGGCTGCTGCATCCAAGGCATTTGTGCTTAAATTCAAATATGAAATTCATTGTAAAATGGTCGCGGAAGATAATAACGGCGTGCGAACCAATCTTGAACAAATATTAGAATCAATGCTCGGAAAAAGAGTGGATTTGATTGGCGTTCCAGAAGCACAATGGGGTAAAATAAGAGAAGAATTTTTAGTTGACCATCAGCAGGAAAATGAAGGATCAAATGACCCGGCTGAAGAAGACCCGCTCATTGCAGAAGCAAAGAAGCTTGTGGGAGCGGAATTAATTGAAATAAAAGAATAACAAAATGAAAGAGAGTGGATAATATGCGTGGCGGAATGGGAAATATGCAAAAAATGATGAAACAAATGCAGAAAATGCAAAAGGATATGGCAAAAGCCCAAGAAGAGCTTGCTGAAAAAGTTCTTGAAGGAACAGCAGGCGGCGGCATGGTCACCGTTAAAGTAAACGGTCAAAAAGAAGTTGTAGACATTTCTATTCAAGAAGAGGTTGTAGACCCTGAAGATATCGAAATGCTTCAAGATCTTGTACTGGCCGCAACAAATGATGCGCTGAAGAAAATTGATGAGATGACAAACGAAACAATGGGCCAATTTACAAAAGGAATGAACATGCCCGGTTTATTCTAGGGGGATAAAAGAGAATGCAGTATCCTGAACCAATATCAAAGCTGATTGACAGCTTTATGAAATTGCCAGGGATCGGACCGAAAACAGCGGTTCGTCTGGCTTTTTTTGTTCTAGGTATGAAAGAAGACGTGGTATTAGACTTTGCAAAGGCGCTTGTTAATGCCAAGCGAAACCTGACATATTGTTCGATCTGCGGACATATTACAGATCAGGACCCTTGTTATATATGTGAAGATACAAGACGGGACAAATCGATCATTTGTGTAGTGCAGGACCCGAAAGATGTAATCGCTATGGAGAAAATGAAAGAATACAACGGACAGTATCACGTTCTCCATGGCGCCATCTCTCCAATGGACGGCATCGGACCCGAGGATATTAAAATACCAGAATTACTAAAACGGCTGCAGGATGATCAAGTGACAGAGGTAATTCTTGCTACAAACCCTAATATAGAAGGGGAAGCAACAGCGATGTATATATCAAGGCTGTTAAAGCCATCTGGTATTAAGCTCTCCCGTATTGCCCACGGACTGCCTGTCGGCGGTGATTTGGAATATGCTGATGAGGTCACGCTTTCTAAAGCGCTTGAAGGAAGACGTGAAATGTAAGGGAGGAAAAAGCGATCCATGGGTTTTCTTCGCAAGAAAAAGCTAAGAAAAGAGTTTGATGAAAAATTAATCGAACAGCTCTTCAAACAAAAAGAAGAATGGGGCAGGCAAAAGAGGCTTGTCGAAAAAAGTGTGGAACCGTCAGCTGAGGTATTGAATGAGTTGAAAATGGCGGAGGCAAAGTATTTCTTTTATTTAAGAGAAGCTAAGCAAAGAAACCTGAGAATCAGCGGGTGGAAGTAAGTGGTCTATTCTCCTGGATCTTCTCATAAGCTTGTACTAGAACAAGCGAAGGAGCTGAGAAGATTCATGGAGTCAATTTTCATTATAGGGATAATTTTAGGTTTAATTGTTCTGCTGTTTTTATCGGGAGCGCCGGCTAAACCATTAAGATGGATCGGTATTACTGCGGTAAAGTTTGTGGTGGGAGCTTTGCTTTTAGTATGTGTGAATATGTTTGGCGGCAGCCTCGGTATTCATGTACCTATTAATATAGTAACCACTGGTGTCAGCGGAATTCTTGGTATACCGGGAGTGGCTGCATTAGTAGTGATTAAACACTTCATTATTTAATTCAAAATATAAGTTGACTTTATTATATCAAGATGTTATTCTAATATACGTCGCTGATAACGAAACGAACTTTTGAAAAAGAAGTTGAAAAAAGTTGTTGACGACGAGCGAGAAAACGTGTTATGATTATCAAGTCGCTTCAAGAGCGGCACACAAAGTTCTTTGAAAACTAAACAAGACAAAACGTACCTGTTAATTCAAAGTTTTAACATAAAAATCGCACAGCGATGTGCGTAGTCAGTCAAACTACTTTATCGGAGAGTTTGATCCTGGCTCAGGACGAACGCTGGCGGCGTGCCTAATACATGCAAGTCGAGCGGACAGATGGGAGCTTGCTCCCTGATGTTAGCGGCGGACGGGTGAGTAACACGTGGGTAACCTGCCTGTAAGACTGGGATAACTCCGGGAAACCGGGGCTAATACCGGATGCTTGTTTGAACCGCATGGTTCAAACATAAAAGGTGGCTTCGGCTACCACTTACAGATGGACCCGCGGCGCATTAGCTAGTTGGTGAGGTAATGGCTCACCAAGGCAACGATGCGTAGCCGACCTGAGAGGGTGATCGGCCACACTGGGACTGAGACACGGCCCAGACTCCTACGGGAGGCAGCAGTAGGGAATCTTCCGCAATGGACGAAAGTCTGACGGAGCAACGCCGCGTGAGTGATGAAGGTTTTCGGATCGTAAAGCTCTGTTGTTAGGGAAGAACAAGTGCCGTTCAAATAGGGCGGCACCTTGACGGTACCTAACCAGAAAGCCACGGCTAACTACGTGCCAGCAGCCGCGGTAATACGTAGGTGGCAAGCGTTGTCCGGAATTATTGGGCGTAAAGGGCTCGCAGGCGGTTTCTTAAGTCTGATGTGAAAGCCCCCGGCTCAACCGGGGAGGGTCATTGGAAACTGGGGAACTTGAGTGCAGAAGAGGAGAGTGGAATTCCACGTGTAGCGGTGAAATGCGTAGAGATGTGGAGGAACACCAGTGGCGAAGGCGACTCTCTGGTCTGTAACTGACGCTGAGGAGCGAAAGCGTGGGGAGCGAACAGGATTAGATACCCTGGTAGTCCACGCCGTAAACGATGAGTGCTAAGTGTTAGGGGGTTTCCGCCCCTTAGTGCTGCAGCTAACGCATTAAGCACTCCGCCTGGGGAGTACGGTCGCAAGACTGAAACTCAAAGGAATTGACGGGGGCCCGCACAAGCGGTGGAGCATGTGGTTTAATTCGAAGCAACGCGAAGAACCTTACCAGGTCTTGACATCCTCTGACACCCCTAGAGATAGGGCTTCCCCTTCGGGGGCAGAGTGACAGGTGGTGCATGGTTGTCGTCAGCTCGTGTCGTGAGATGTTGGGTTAAGTCCCGCAACGAGCGCAACCCTTGATCTTAGTTGCCAGCATTCAGTTGGGCACTCTAAGGTGACTGCCGGTGACAAACCGGAGGAAGGTGGGGATGACGTCAAATCATCATGCCCCTTATGACCTGGGCTACACACGTGCTACAATGGACAGAACAAAGGGCAGCGAGACCGCGAGGTTAAGCCAATCCCACAAATCTGTTCTCAGTTCGGATCGCAGTCTGCAACTCGACTGCGTGAAGCTGGAATCGCTAGTAATCGCGGATCAGCATGCCGCGGTGAATACGTTCCCGGGCCTTGTACACACCGCCCGTCACACCACGAGAGTTTGTAACACCCGAAGTCGGTGAGGTAACCTTTATGGAGCCAGCCGCCGAAGGTGGGACAGATGATTGGGGTGAAGTCGTAACAAGGTAGCCGTATCGGAAGGTGCGGCTGGATCACCTCCTTTCTAAGGATATTTAACGGAATATAAGACCTTGGGTCTTATAAACAGTACGTTCCCTGTCTTGTTTAGTTTTGAAGGAACTTTGTTCCTTTTATATGGAAGATGGGCCTGTAGCTCAGCTGGTTAGAGCGCACGCCTGATAAGCGTGAGGTCGGTGGTTCGAGTCCACTCAGGCCCACCATCTTATCCGAATGGGGCCTTAGCTCAGCTGGGAGAGCGCCTGCCTTGCACGCAGGAGGTCAGCGGTTCGATCCCGCTAGGCTCCACCAACGTGTTCTTTGAAAACTAGATAACGATAAGTAAGACATCACATTCAAAAGTAAGACCAAGAATTACTGTAGTGATTCTTTTTTAACGGTTAAGTTAGAAAGGGCGCACGGTGGATGCCTTGGCACTAGGAGCCGATGAAGGACGGGACGAACACCGATATGCTTCGGGGAGCTGTAAGCAAGCTTTGATCCGGAGATTTCCGAATGGGGAAACCCACCACTCGTAATGGAGTGGTATCCATATCTGAATACATAGGATATGAGAAGGCAGACCCGGGGAACTGAAACATCTAAGTACCCGGAGGAAGAGAAAGCAAATGCGATTCCCTGAGTAGCGGCGAGCGAAACGGGATCAGCCCAAACCAAGAGGCTTGCCTCTTGGGGTTGTAGGACACTCTATACGGAGTTACAAAGGAACGAGGTAGATGAAGAGGTCTGGAAAGGCCCGCCATAGCAGGTAACAGCCCTGTAGTCAAAACTTCGTTCTCTCCAGAGTGGATCCTGAGTACGGCGGAACACGTGAAATTCCGTCGGAATCCGGGAGGACCATCTCCCAAGGCTAAATACTCCCTAGTGACCGATAGTGAACCAGTACCGTGAGGGAAAGGTGAAAAGCACCCCGGAAGGGGAGTGAAACAGATCCTGAAACCGTGTGCCTACAAGTAGTCAGAGCCCGTTAACGGGTGATGGCGTGCCTTTTGTAGAATGAACCGGCGAGTTACGATCCCGTGCAAGGTTAAGCAGAAGATGCGGAGCCGCAGCGAAAGCGAGTCTGAATAGGGCGCATGAGTACGTGGTCGTAGACCCGAAACCAGGTGATCTACCCATGTCCAGGGTGAAGTTCAGGTAACACTGAATGGAGGCCCGAACCCACGCACGTTGAAAAGTGCGGGGATGAGGTGTGGGTAGGGGTGAAATGCCAATCGAACCTGGAGATAGCTGGTTCTCTCCGAAATAGCTTTAGGGCTAGCCTTAAGGTAAGAGTCTTGGAGGTAGAGCACTGATTGGACTAGGGGCCCCTACCGGGTTACCGAATTCAGTCAAACTCCGAATGCCAATGACTTATCCTTAGGAGTCAGACTGCGAGTGATAAGATCCGTAGTCGAAAGGGAAACAGCCCAGACCGCCAGCTAAGGTCCCAAAGTATACGTTAAGTGGAAAAGGATGTGGAGTTGCTTAGACAACCAGGATGTTGGCTTAGAAGCAGCCACCATTTAAAGAGTGCGTAATAGCTCACTGGTCGAGTGACTCTGCGCCGAAAATGTACCGGGGCTAAACGTATCACCGAAGCTGCGGACTGTTCTTCGAACAGTGGTAGGAGAGCGTTCTAAGGGCTGTGAAGCCAGACCGGAAGGACTGGTGGAGCGCTTAGAAGTGAGAATGCCGGTATGAGTAGCGAAAGAGGGGTGAGAATCCCCTCCACCGAATGCCTAAGGTTTCCTGAGGAAGGCTCGTCCGCTCAGGGTAAGTCGGGACCTAAGCCGAGGCCGAAAGGCGTAGGCGATGGACAACAGGTTGATATTCCTGTACCACCTCCTCACCATTTGAGCAATGGGGGGACGCAGGAGGATAGGGTAAGCGCGGTATTGGATATCCGCGTCCAAGCAGTTAGGCTGGGAAATAGGCAAATCCGTTTCCCATAAGGCTGAGCTGTGATGGCGAGCGAATTATAGTAGCGAAGTTCCTGATTCCACACTGCCAAGAAAAGCCTCTAGCGAGGTGAGAGGTGCCCGTACCGCAAACCGACACAGGTAGGCGAGGAGAGAATCCTAAGGTGATCGAGAGAACTCTCGTTAAGGAACTCGGCAAAATGACCCCGTAACTTCGGGAGAAGGGGTGCTCTGTTAGGGTGCAAGCCCGAGAGAGCCGCAGTGAATAGGCCCAGGCGACTGTTTAGCAAAAACACAGGTCTCTGCGAAGCCGTAAGGCGAAGTATAGGGGCTGACGCCTGCCCGGTGCTGGAAGGTTAAGAGGAGCGCTTAGCGTAAGCGAAGGTGCGAATTGAAGCCCCAGTAAACGGCGGCCGTAACTATAACGGTCCTAAGGTAGCGAAATTCCTTGTCGGGTAAGTTCCGACCCGCACGAAAGGCGCAACGATCTGGGCACTGTCTCAACGAGAGACTCGGTGAAATTATAGTACCTGTGAAGATGCAGGTTACCCGCGACAGGACGGAAAGACCCCGTGGAGCTTTACTGCAGCCTGATATTGAATGTTGGTACAGCTTGTACAGGATAGGTAGGAGCCTTGGAAACCGGAGCGCCAGCTTCGGTGGAGGCATCGGTGGGATACTACCCTGGCTGTATTGACCTTCTAACCCGCCGCCCTTATCGGGCGGGGAGACAGTGTCAGGTGGGCAGTTTGACTGGGGCGGTCGCCTCCTAAAGAGTAACGGAGGCGCCCAAAGGTTCCCTCAGAATGGTTGGAAATCATTCGCAGAGTGTAAAGGCACAAGGGAGCTTGACTGCGAGACCTACAAGTCGAGCAGGGACGAAAGTCGGGCTTAGTGATCCGGTGGTTCCGCATGGAAGGGCCATCGCTCAACGGATAAAAGCTACCCCGGGGATAACAGGCTTATCTCCCCCAAGAGTCCACATCGACGGGGAGGTTTGGCACCTCGATGTCGGCTCATCGCATCCTGGGGCTGTAGTCGGTCCCAAGGGTTGGGCTGTTCGCCCATTAAAGCGGTACGCGAGCTGGGTTCAGAACGTCGTGAGACAGTTCGGTCCCTATCCGTCGCGGGCGCAGGAAATTTGAGAGGAGCTGTCCTTAGTACGAGAGGACCGGGATGGACGCACCGCTGGTGTACCAGTTGTTCTGCCAAGGGCATCGCTGGGTAGCTATGTGCGGACGGGATAAGTGCTGAAAGCATCTAAGCATGAAGCCCCCCTCAAGATGAGATTTCCCATTCCGCAAGGAAGTAAGATCCCTGAAAGATGATCAGGTTGATAGGTCTGAGGTGGAAGTGTGGCGACACATGGAGCTGACAGATACTAATCGATCGAGGACTTAACCACACTTTTGAATTAGTGCTTACGCGTTATCTAGTTTTGAGAGAACACTCTCAAATTGTTTGGTGGCGATAGCGAAGAGGTCACACCCGTTCCCATACCGAACACGGTAGTTAAGCTCTTCAGCGCCGATGGTAGTCGGGGGCTTCCCCCTGTGAGAGTAGGACGCCGCCAAGCAACGCAACCCAGTTCATGTTGAACTGGGTTTTTTGTTTTATGACCATTTAAATATAAACATATACAGACACCGAAAGCCTAAGCTGCCCATATACTAATTGCAAACTTCAAAAACATCTAAATATTGTATACAACGTTTGTTTTGGGGGAAGGCTATACAGTACGGAGGTGGGATAATGAGCGAAACGTCCAATCATGGGGAAACTTGTATTGTTTGTGATCAAAAGAAAAATAGAGGGATTCATATTTATACAAAATTTATATGTTCAGATTGCGAAAAAAAGGTAATCTCCACTTCAACATCAGATCCAGACTATGCCTTTTATGTGAAAAAGCTAAAAAGTATTCATACACCGCCATTATATTCTTAGACCTGAACAGGTCTTTTTTTTATTGAGGATTTTGATCACCGCCTTTCACTTTAGACAAAGGAACTGATACTATAAAGAAGATGAAACTTGTTTAGAGACCAAACGTAGTAGATAATAATAGTAAATAAAAGTATGTTATAGGAGTCGATCATGTATGAAACCATTTCTTCGTTTTTTGATATGGATCTTAGCAAGCGGTACGACTTCTTTTTTTATAGGAATCATGAGCTTTTTTGTATTGAATCAATCCTTTTTCTTATCACTTATCTATGGAGTAGCGGCAGGCGGAGCTGCACTTTCTGTCGGGAGCTGGTATTCCAAACGCCTCTTTTTGAAAAAACATCAGCTGACGAGAAAAGAGTATATCTATATCAAGAAGAATCTTGAGGAAGCAAGAGGTAAAATCATACGATTGAGAAAAGCGCTCTTTCAGGCAAAAAGCATTCAGATATTTAAGCAAAATGCAGAAATGCTGAGGATTGTAAGAAGAATTTATGTCCTTGTAAAAAAAGAACCGAAGCGGTTTTACCAAGCAGAGCGGTTTTTTTACCAGACTCTTGATTCAATTGTGGAACTGATTGAAAAGTACAGCTTTCTTTCAACTCATCCGCGAAAAAACAAAGCTCTTTCCATGTCGTTGAGTGAAACACGGATAACACTTGCTGAGCTGACGAAGCGTTTAGAAGAAGATCTAAACCTTGTGATGGAAGAAGATATTGATGATTTGCATTTTGAACTAGATATAGCGAAGCATTCTTTAAAAAAATGAAAGAAAGGAGGAAAGTGAATTGAGTAAAGATCATCAGGAGGTTCAAAAAAGAGAAGCTGCATTTGACGATCTATTATCAGATCCATTTGGGGAAAATGGCATTCCTTCACCCGATGAACGCCCAAAAAAGGAAGAACAGCAGATCAGGCTAGTTGATGTGCTGCCTGAAGAAAATAAAGAAAAGGCGTTTCAGCTTGCGAGCCAAATTGACCCAAAAAATATGCAAAGCATCGTTTTATATGGATCACAGGCTCAATCCAAGCTGCTGAACTTCTCACACTCTATGATTGACCATGTGCAAAAGAAAGATGTCGGGGAAGTGGGAGTTATTTTGGGAGAGCTGATGAAAAAGCTTGAACAAGTGAACCCTGACGATCTGCAATCGAAGAAAAAGCGCTTCTTTTCCCGCATGTTCGGAAAAGTATCAAACTCTGTCCAGGAAGTTCTCTCAAGGTACCAAAAAACGAGTGTGCAGATTGACAGAATCAGCTTGAAGCTGGAGCATTCTAAAAATGCTTTAATCAGTGATAATAAATTGTTAGAGCAGCTTTATGAAAAGAATAAAGAGTACTTTGCCGCTTTAAATATTTATATAGCCGCAGGCGAGCTGAAAATTGAAGAATTAAAAACAAAGATCATTCCTGAGCTGAAGAAACAAGCTGAATCAAGTGAGCATAATCAGATGGCGGTTCAAGAAGTGAACGATATGGTTCAATTTGCTGACAGGCTGGATAAACGAGTTTACGATTTGCTGTTGAGCAGACAAATTACCATTCAGAGCGCTCCGCAAATACGGCTTATCCAAAACACAAACCAGACATTAGCAGAAAAAATTCAATCATCTATCGTGACGGCCATTCCGCTTTGGAAAAATCAAGTGGCGATCGCATTAACACTTTTGCGCCAACGAAGTGCCGTTGATGCTCAGCAAAAAGTATCCGATACAACAAATGAACTGCTGGTGAAAAATGCTGAGCTGTTAAAAACCAATACAATTGAAACAGCAAAAGCCAATGAACGCGGTCTGGTAGATGTTGATACATTAAAAAAAGTGCAGGAAAGCTTGATCAGTACACTTGAAGAAACTATGACCATTCAAGAAGAGGGCAGGTTGAAACGCCGGCAGGCAGAAGAGGAGCTTATGATGATGGAAGGCGATTTAAAGCAAAAACTTCTGACTATGAAAGCCAATCAAAACAATCAGTTACCAAAAGTCTAAGCTTTAAGTTCTGTCACATGCACGATATAATAAGAGCATGCCTCGGTTATTTATAAACCGAGTGCTCTTGACCAACTATTCAAAGGATTGTTTCGATGAACACACCTTTATATACTGCATTAGTTAATCATGCGCAAACAAACGCTTATTCGTTTCACGTTCCGGGACATCACAATGGAGATGTCTTTTTTGATGAAGCTAAATCTATATATCAGTCCCTTCTCACTATTGATATGACTGAGATTGCAGGACTTGACGATTTGCATCAGCCTTCAGGAGTGATTCGAGAAGCGCAAGACCTCGTCTCAAGTCTGTATAGGTCAGACGAAAGTTTTTTTCTCGTGAATGGCACCACAGTGGGGAATCTGGCGATGATTTTATCTGTTTGCGAACCTGGTGATTCAATATTGATTCAGCGAAATTGTCATAAATCAGTGTTTCATGCCGTAGATATGGCTGGGGCAAAGCCGATATATGTATCACCCGAAATGGATGAAGTCATGAATGTGCCGACACATGTTCATTTAGCGATAATTGAAGAAGCAATTGCAGCTTATCCGACCGCTAAAGGTCTTGTGCTGACGAACCCAACCTATTATGGACATACCGCTGATTTGACGGCTGTCATTGCAAAAGCGCATCAGCACGGCATCCCCGTTCTTGTAGATGAAGCACATGGCGCACATTTTGTTCTTGGCGAGCCCTTTCCTGCATCTGCGTTGCAAATGGGAGCAGATGTGGTTGTTCAATCTGCGCATAAAACCCTACCTGCTATGACAATGGGCTCTTATCTGCATGTAAACAGCCGTCTGATCAACAGAGACAAGCTGGCCTATTACTTGGGCAGTTTGCAGAGCAGCAGTCCCTCTTATCCCATTATGGCATCTTTGGATATAGCCAGAGCTTATGTACAGCATGTCATCGAGGAAAAAAAGCTTTCAGGAATTTTGCAGCATTTGGACCATTTTAAACAAACGTTTGCTTCAATCCCGCAGATTGAAGTAATTGAACCTGTCAGCCCCCATATTCAGACTGATCCTCTGAAACTATCGATTCGGTCAAGGCGCGGTCATTCAGGTTATACGCTGCAAAGAATATTGGAAAGTGTAAATATATTTTCTGAACTTGCAGATGAAAAACAGGTGCTGCTTATTCTTCCGCTGGGAGGAAAAAGAAAAATACCTGCTAATGTAGTCCAACAAGTTCAGCAAGCGATCGAAGATACACCTCCAGATCTCGTGTCTGCTTCTGTTGATTTGGCGTTTCCGCCTGTGACAGCTCTTCCATATGATAAAAAGACTTTAATCGGTTTCAAAAAAGAATATATAGAGATTGAAGCAGCGGCGGGCCGGCTGAATGCAGAAAATATAATTCCGTATCCCCCGGGAATTCCGCTGATTATGGCGGGAGAAAGAATAACGGAAGAAAGCATCCAAAAGCTGTCCGGTTTAATCAACATGAACGCGCACATTCAGGGCAGTATGAAAATGAAAGAAAATCAATTACTCGTATATATAGAAGAGGAGAAATCATGAGCGGTTTATTTATTACATTTGAAGGCCCTGAAGGAGCAGGAAAAACGACTGTTCTTCAGGAAATCAAAAAATCACTTGCAGCTAGAGGCCTTCAGGTCACGGCTACGCGGGAGCCAGGCGGCATAGACATTGCAGAACAGATTCGAGAGGTCATTTTGAATGAAAAAAATACTCTGATGGATGCAAAAACGGAAGCTCTGCTTTATGCAGCAGCAAGACGCCAGCATTTGGTGGAAAAAGTGAAACCGGCTTTGGAACAGGGACATATCGTTCTATGTGACCGATTTATTGATAGTTCATTGGCCTACCAAGGTTATGCCAGAGGTCTTGGAATTGATGAGGTTCTCTCAATTAATGAATTTGCCATCGGAGATATGATGCCCAACCTGACCATTTATTTCTCAATCAAGCCGGAAGAAGGCTTAAGCCGAATTCATGCTAATGGATTGAGGGAAAAAAACCGTCTTGATCTTGAAGAGCTCAGCTTTCATACAAGAGTGCGAGAAGGGTATCACGAATTAATGAAGCGTTTTCCTAAAAGATTCCGTACAATAGATGCTTCACAATCAAAAGAGCGCGTGATTCAAGACGTCCAAATCGTTATAAATGAAGCATTGAAAAAAATTCAGTTGTGACCTGTTTCTCATTAGTTGATATAATAAAGTAAGTGATTCATGTTGTTTCCAATCTAAAGGAGGCCTTCAAGATGAAATTAATAGTTGCAGTTGTACAGGACCAGGATAGCAACAGGCTTTTAAAGACGTTAACCGACCACAACTTTAGAGTAACCAAATTGGCTACTACCGGAGGATTTCTAAAGTCGGGAAATACGACATTTATGATTGGTGTGGAAGATATTCGTGTAGAAAAAGCGCTCAATCTCATTAAAGAAAATGGAAGAAAACGTGATCAGATGATTGCGCCTGTCTCTCCAATGGGCGGAAATGCAGATTCCTACGTCCCTTATCCAGTAGAAGTTGAAGTTGGCGGTGCGACGGTATTTGTCCTTCCGGTCGATGAATTTCATCAATTTTAAGGATTTGAAATCGTGAAAATTAATCAAGATATACGTACAATAGTAGAAAAAAAGCAGCTTCCTTCTGTTAAATCAGCAGAGATTTCTGCGTCTTTTAAAACATCTATGGACAGCCAAAGCAGCAAACTGAAGTTTGACCAGCTGACAAGGCTTTTAAGTGATATAGAAGCGTTCGGAAAAAGACTGACAAAATCCAGAAACTTTAAAGACCTGGCCAGATTCAAAGGATTAGTAAAGCGTTTTGTCAAAGAAGCTGTAGATAATGGTCTATCGCATGAAACAGCCAGAAGTTTCGACCTATATGGAAACAGCAGAAAACTGGGAATTGTAAAAGAAATTGATGAGAAACTGATTCAGCTCACAGAAGAGATGATGAATCAGGAACAGCCGGCAATTGACTTGCTGGAACGTATTGGCGAAATAAAAGGTTTATTGATTAACCTTTACACATAGAGAGTGATACAATGGCAATAACCTGGAAAGAAATGACGGAGCAGCAGCCCAGAGTGATGAGGCTTTTGCATAATAGTATAGATAAAGACAGACTGTCCCACGCTTATTTGTTTGAAGGAAGAAAAGGAACGGGGAAATTAGATGCGGCATTGCTGCTTGCCAAGAGCTTTTTTTGCCTTGAGGACGGTGCGGAACCGTGTGAGAACTGCCGGAACTGCAAAAGGATCGAGTCTGGAAACCATCCCGATTTACATGTTGTCCATCCCGACGGTTTATCTATAAAAAAGGCACAGATTCAGGCACTCCAAGAAGAGTTCTCAAAAACAGGGCTCGAATCGCATAAAAAGCTCTACATTATTTCGCATGCAGACAAAATGACGGCAAACGCAGCGAACAGTCTGTTGAAGTTTTTAGAGGAACCAAATAAAGATACAATGGCTGTCTTGATGACAGAGCAGCCGCAAAAGTTGTTAGATACCATTATCTCTCGGTGCCAAACCCTAGCATTTCAGCCTTTGCAGCCAAAAGCGATAGAAGACAGACTGACAGAACAGGACGTATCGCCGCATATGGCAAGGCTTTTGGCGAATATGACCAATAATGTATCGGAAGCCGTCGAATTAAGTCGAAATGATGAGTTTGCAGAGTCGAGAGCGAAAGTGATAAAATTGTATGAAGTCTTACACCAGCGGAAAGGACATGCCTTTTTCTTTATTCAAGATCAATGGATGCCCTTTTTCAAGGAGAAAGCCCATCAAGAAATGGGTCTTGATATGCTCTTATTGATATATCGTGATGTGTTATCCATCCAAATAGGAAATGAAGATAAACTGATTTATCAAGACTTATTCCAATCAATAAAACAGCACGCGCTACAATCAACACAACAAAGCGTTACGAACCAAATTCTCGCTGTTTTAGAAGCAAAAAAACGGCTTCATTCCAATGTGAATGTGCAAGGATTAATGGAGCACTTGGTGTTAACGTTGCAGGAGGGATAAGCTTGTACAACGTAATTGGAGTCCGCTTTAAAAAAGCGGGGAAGATTTATTATTTTGATCCAAACGGATTTGATATAGAACATGACAGCTGTGTCATCGTAGAAACCGTCAGAGGTGTAGAATACGGGCAGGTTGTCATAGCAAATAAACAGGTGGATGAGCATGATGTCGTGCTTCCGCTTCGTAAAGTCATCCGCGTCGCAGATGAGCGCGATCTTCTCATTGTAGAAGAAAATAAGCAAGAAGCCCTTTCGGCATTTGAAGTATGTCAGAAAAAAGTAAGTGACCATGGCTTGGATATGAAACTGGTTGATGTGGAATTTACATTTGACCGCAATAAAGTGATTTTTTATTTCACAGCCGATGGAAGAGTCGACTTTAGAGAACTTGTTAAGGATTTGGCGTCCATTTTTAAAACAAGGATTGAACTGCGCCAGATCGGCGTCAGAGACGAGGCGAAAATGCTCGGAGGAATCGGTCCTTGCGGAAGAATGCTGTGCTGCTCAACGTTTCTGGGGGATTTTGAACCGGTATCCATCAAGATGGCGAAGGATCAGAATTTATCCTTGAATCCAACTAAGATTTCCGGTCTGTGCGGCCGTCTGATGTGCTGTCTGAAATACGAGAACGATGAGTATGAGACAGCAAAGGAACAGCTGCCGGATATAGGGGAAATGATTAAGACAGCGAACGGCCCTGCGAAGGTTGTCGGACTTAATATTCTGGAACGGGTGCTTCAGGTGGAACTGAAGAACCGTGAAAAAGTGATAGAATATACTTGGGAAGAGCTCTTGGAAGAGGGCGTCGTATCCGCGCAAACCACAGATTAACGAGGTGTGGAACCTTGGATAAAAAAGAGTTATTTGATACAGTCATAAACCTGGAAGAACAAATCGGATCGCTTTACCGCCAACTGGGTGATTTAAAGCAGCATATTGGAGAGATGATTGAAGAAAATCATCATTTACAGCTTGAAAACGAGCATTTGCGCAAAAGGCTGGAAGATACGACGCAAAGAATTGAAAAATTCGAAGCGGATCAAAAAGAAACAAAAAACCAAAAGACAGAGCAGACAGATATAGGAGAAGGTTACGATAATCTGGCCCGGCTGTATCAGGAAGGTTTTCATATCTGTAACGTTCACTATGGAAGTGTGCGAAAAGAAGATTGTCTCTTCTGTCTGTCATTCTTAAATAAAAAATAGGCAAAAAGGCTTCCGGTGCAGACGGAAGCCTTTTTCAAAGATTGCTGAAAGGGTAGGATTATGGTTTCATTACGTGATGACGAGAGATTGGATTATTTGTTGGCAGAAGACATGAAAATTGTACAAAGCCCCACGGTGTTTGCTTTTTCTTTAGATGCAGTGCTGTTATCGAAGTTTGCATATGTGCCGATTCAAAAAGGAAAAATAGTGGATTTATGTACGGGCAATGGCATTGTGCCTCTTTTGTTAAGCACGAGGTCAAAAGCGGACATCATTGGAGTTGAAATTCAGGAAAGATTGCACAATATGGCGGTTCGCAGTGTGGAGTTTAACAAGCTGCAAAACCAAATTAAGATCATTCATGATGATTTGAAAAATATGCCGGAAGAGCTGGGGCACAATAAATATGACGTGGTCACATGTAATCCGCCTTATTTTAAAACACCGAAACAAACAGAACAAAATTTGAATGAGCATCTCAGAATAGCCAGGCATGAAATTCACTGCACGCTTGAGGATGTCATTTCCGTCAGCAGCAAACTGTTAAAGCAAGGAGGAAAAGCTGCGCTTGTTCACCGGCCGGGAAGGCTTTTGGAGATTTTTGAGCTGATGAAGGCGTATCAAATTGAACCGAAACGTGTTCAGTTTGTGTATCCTAAACAGGGCAAAGAAGCAAACACCATTTTAGTAGAAGGCATAAAAGGCGGGCGTCCTGACTTAAAAATACTCCCTCCGCTATTTGTGTATGATGATCAAAATGAATATACAAAAGAAATCAGGACCATTTTATATGGAGACAAATAATCATTACTTTTACGTTTTGAAATGTAAGGACAACAGTCTATATGCAGGATATACAAATGATCTGCAAAAACGCCTGAAAACACACAACGATGGAAAGGGCGCAAAGTATACAAGAGCAAGACGGCCTGTTACATTACTATTTGCAGAAGCATACTCAACTAAGCGGGAAGCGATGCAGGTTGAATATTATTTCAAAACGCTGACACGCAAGAAAAAAGAACTTTATATAGAAGAAAAACGGAACAGTAAGGAGGCAGTCTATGTTAAGACGCCAAATGAGCTTTAATGGAAAGTCAGAAATGGGGATTCTTTATCTTGTCCCAACCCCTATCGGCAATTTAGAAGATATGACATTCCGGGCAGTAAACACTCTGAAGTCAGTGGATGTAATCGCTGCCGAAGACACCAGACAAACAAAGAAACTCTGCCATGTATATGAGATAGAAACTTCACTCGTCAGTTATCACGAACACAATAAGGAAAGCAGCGGCTATAAAATTATTGAATGGCTGAAATCCGGGAAAAATGTCGCGTTAGTCAGTGATGCGGGAATGCCGACCATTTCTGATCCGGGAGCGGAAATCGTCAAGGATTTTACGGAAATCGGCGGCTATGTTGTTCCATTGCCTGGAGCGAACGCCGCATTAACAGCGCTGACTGCTTCCGGTATCGTTCCGCAACCTTTTTTCTTCTATGGATTCCTAAACAGACAAAAGAAAGAAAAGAAGAAAGAACTGGAGATCCTGAAAAAGCGTCAAGAGACGATCATTTTTTATGAAGCTCCGCACAGATTAAAGGAAACACTGTCGCTCATGTTAGACGCTTTAGGTGATCGGGAAATTGCGGTGACACGAGAGCTGACTAAGAAGTATGAAGAATTTATCAGAGGTTCGATTTCTGAAGCCATGAAATGGGCCGGTGAAGATCAAATTCGCGGTGAGTTTTGTCTTGTTGTCGAAGGAAATAGGAACACAGAACCAGAGGAAGAGATTCAATGGTGGGAAAACCTGACTGAAAAAGAACATGTGGAGCATTATATTGAAAAAGGGGCCACGTCTAAAGAAGCTATTAAAAAAGCATCTGTTGACCGCAATGTCCCAAAGCGGGAGATTTATGACGCTTATCATATTCAGCAATAAAAAAAGCCGTTCTTGTGTCGTGACAAGAACGGCTTTTTTTAAAAAGTCAGCTTATTTTTGGCTTTGAAGCTGGTTTTGGATTTCTTTAATGATTTGCTCAGCGCCTTCTTGGCTAAGAACCAATTTACCGTTTGCAAGTTTAAGGTTATCGTCAGAAACTTCACCAGTTACTTGGCAAGTCATGTTAGGCTTATATTTTTTAAGGATGATTTTTTCATCATCAACATAAATTTCAAGAGCGTCTTTTTCTGCGATTCCAAGTGTACGGCGCAGTTCGATAGGAATAACTACACGTCCTAGTTCATCAACTTTACGTACGATACCAGTAGATTTCATAAACATTCTCCTCCCAAGAGATACTTATTTGTAAATTATAATTATCTTCGTCATTATTCGACAAAATCCTTACATTCATAGCATATCAAGGTTTCCAATAATCGTCAATCATTTTGTTTACTATTGTTTGTAAGAATTAGTTCTTATAGTCAATAAAGTCCTTGAAAATACTGAAATAACAGCTTTTATATGCTCTTTCATAAAGCCATTATCCTACTAAAAAAGCTTTTAAATCAAGACTTTCGAACCAAAGTTTTTTATATCAGTAGATTATATACGACAAAATTCGACATGAACAGACTTTTTTTATTTTCATTAAAGATTTTTAATTTTTATTCTCTTTTTTCTCCATATGTATATATCCTTGATCTTAAAGGCTAAGATGGTATCATAGATAGAGGACAAAATATAAAACATATTGTATATCAGTTAACAGCCGCTCTCGTCCATTGGGCGGGAGTTTTTTTGACATTCTGATTGGGAGGTTTCAAGATGCCGCAAGACAAAAATACATTCTATATTACAACACCGATTTATTATCCGAGCGGAAAATTACATATCGGCCATGCCTACACAACAGTGGCAGGAGATGCAATGGCACGTTACAAAAGATTAAAAGGCTTTGATGTTCGCTATTTAACGGGAACGGATGAGCACGGCCAAAAGATTCAGCAAAAAGCGGAAGAAGAAAATATCACACCGCAGGAATATGTAGACCGTGCAGCGGCCGATATCCAAAAACTATGGAAGCAGCTTGAAATCTCTAACGATGACTTTATTCGGACGACAGAGAGCCGGCATAAAGTTGTGATTGAAAAAGTGTTTCAAAAATTGTTTGATAACGGAGACATCTATCTCGATGAATATGAAGGCTGGTACAGCATTCCAGATGAAACGTTCTACACGGAAACGCAGCTTGTTGACATTGAACGGAATGAAAAAGGTGAAGTAGTCGGCGGGAAAAGCCCTGACAGCGGCCATCCTGTTGAATTAATTAAAGAGGAGTCTTATTTCTTCCGTATGAGTAAATATGCGGATCGTCTGTTGGCTTTCTATGAGGAAAATCCTACTTTCATTCAGCCGGAATCACGTAAAAATGAGATGATTAACAACTTTATTAAGCCTGGACTAGAGGATCTAGCCGTTTCACGCACCACTTTTGACTGGGGCGTAAAGGTTCCGGGAAATCCAAAGCATGTCGTGTACGTATGGATCGACGCCTTGTTTAATTATTTAACCGCACTAGGCTTTGATACTGAAAATGATGAGCTTTATCAGAAGTATTGGCCTGCCGATGTTCATTTAGTCGGAAAAGAAATTGTGCGCTTCCATACGATCTATTGGCCGATTATGCTGATGGCTCTTGATCTCCCATTGCCTAAGCAAGTATTCGCACATGGCTGGCTGCTGATGAAGGATGGAAAAATGTCGAAATCTAAAGGGAATGTCGTTGATCCGGTAACATTGATTGAACGATATGGTTTAGATGAACTTCGTTATTACCTTCTTCGTGAAGTGCCGTTTGGATCAGATGGTGTGTTTACGCCAGAAGGATTTGTGGAACGGATTAATTATGATTTGGCCAATGACTTAGGAAACCTTTTAAACCGTACCGTTGCGATGATCAACAAATATTTTGACGGAAATCTTGGTTCATATGAAGGGACAATCACTGAATTTGACCAAACTCTTTCTTCCGTTGCTGAAGAAACGGTAAAGTCGTATGAACGTGCTATGGAAAACATGGAATTCTCAGTGGCCTTGTCGACATTATGGCAGCTGATCAGCCGTACAAATAAATATATTGATGAAACTGCTCCATGGGTGCTAGCTAAGGATCCGGCGAAAGAAAAAGAATTACAATCTGTTATGTATCACTTGGCTGAGTCGTTGCGTATTTCAGCTGTGCTACTTCAGCCGTTCTTAACAAAAACACCGAAAAAAATGTTTGAACAGCTAGGCATAACTGATGAAACTTTAAAAGCTTGGGACAGTATTACGCGCTTTGGCCAGCTGAATAAAACAAAAGTACAAAAAGGCGATCCTTTATTCCCTCGTCTTGAAGCTGAAGAAGAAATTGCCTACATCAAAGAGAAAATGCAAGGAACAGCTCCGGCTCAAGAAGAGACAAAAGAAGAAGAGCCGCAAGAGGTCGATCGTTTACCTGAAATTACAATTGATCAGTTCATGGATGTAGAGCTTCGGGTGGCCGAAGTCCTTCAAGCAGAGCCTGTGAAAAAAGCTGACCGATTATTGAAATTGCAACTTGATCTTGGATTTGAAAAACGCCAAGTTGTATCAGGAATTGCGAAGCATTACACTCCTGAACAGCTTGTCGGCAGAAAATTAATATGTGTAACAAATTTAAAACCAGTCAAACTAAGAGGAGAGCTTTCTCAAGGAATGATCCTTGCCGGAGAAGCTGACGGCGTGTTATCAGTCGTCTCTATTGACCAGTCCTTACCAAAAGGCACAAGAATTAAATAATATCAAACAAAGGGTGTTTCACGTGTAACAATTCGTCGAACACCCTTTGTGTTTTCGACAAGAAAGGAGTTTTTATATATGTTATTTGACACGCATGTGCATTTAAATGCCGAACAATATGATACAGATTTAGAAGAAGTGATTCAGCGGGCAAGAGAGGAAAAAGTCGACCATGTGGTAGTGGTAGGTTTTGACCGTCCGACAATCACACGGGCGATGGAACTCATTGAGGAGTATGATTTTATGTACGCTGCCATCGGTTGGCACCCGGTTGATGCCATTGATATGACGGATGAAGACCTGTTATGGATAAAGGAGCTGTCCGCTCATGAAAAAGTGGTGGCTATTGGTGAAATGGGCTTAGATTATCACTGGGATAAATCACCTAAAGATGTGCAGAAGGAAGTCTTTAGGAAACAGATAGCTCTCGCAAAAGAAGTTCGCCTTCCGATCATTATTCATAATCGTGATGCAACCGAGGATGTTGTAACCATATTGAAAGAGGAAGGCGCGGAGGCCGTCGGGGGAATCATGCATTGCTTTACAGGCAGTGTGGAAGTCGCACGGCAATGTATGGACATGAATTTTTATTTATCCTTCGGAGGCCCGGTGACATTTAAAAACGCAAAAAAACCAAAAGAAGTTGTAAAAGAAATTCCAAATGACCGTTTATTGATTGAAACGGATTGTCCTTTTCTAACGCCGCATCCTTTTCGGGGAAAAAGAAATGAACCAAGCTATGTTAAATATGTCGCTGAACAAATTGCTGAATTAAAGGGCATGACTTATGAGGAAGTGGCAGCTGTCACGACAGAAAACGCGAAAAGACTTTTCCGCATAAACTGACAGCATACGCTGTTGCCTTTTGTTGGGGCTTGTCCTTTTCAACGACGATTCAAAAAAGTTCTACACGCTTTCTTCTTCTCATAGGATAGGTTTGTCGACAAGTCTTTCTTCCTTTTCCAGGTTCGGTTTTGCATAATTAGGAATACACACTGAGCTTTTGGGAGGAAAAGAAAGGAGGGTTGACAGCCTTTTAGATACTCTATATAATCTCTCCGAGGAGAAGGAGGCGTTTTTCATCACACAAAAAATGAAAAAGCTGTTTTCCGTAAAGCTTAGCAAAAGCAAAGTCATTCTGATTGCTGCTTGTTTGCTATTGGCAGGAAGCGGGACTGCGTACGGGGCTCATGAGCTCACGAAACAACCAATCTCAGTTTCTATCAATGGCAAAAAGGAACAAATGCGCACACATGCAAAAACTGTAGGGGAGCTTTTAGAGGCTCTGGACATAAAGACAAGAGAAGAAGACCAGATCACCCCTTCTAAACAGACAAAGATAACAGCTAACATGAATGTTGTGTATGCAGCTGCAAAACCTGTCGAGCTTACAAGAGACGGGGAAGAAAAGACATTATGGACAACGGCAAAAACAGTCGGTGCATTACTGGACGAACAAGATTTTGATGTGAAAGAACACGATCAAATAGATCCTGCAATAGATACAGAAATTTCTAAAGACATGAAGATAACCATAGATCCCGCGTTTCAGGTCACCGTAAATGACGCTGGGAAAGAGAAAAAGATATGGACGACTTCGACTACGGTCGCTGACTTTTTAAAACAGCACAAGATGAACATAAAAGACGAAGATAAAATCAAGCCTGCGTTAGACGATAAGCTGACGAAAGGAAAGGCTGATATTCACATTACTCGTATCGAAAAGGTCACCGATGTAGTTGAAGAAAAAATAGCGTTTGACGTGAAAGAAAAAGAAGACGCATCTCTTGAACAAGGGAAAGAAAAGGTCGTTCAAAAAGGAAAAGAAGGCAAGCTCAAAAAACATTATGATGTTGTGAAGGAAAACGGCAAGGAAGTTTCCAGAGAGCTTGTAAAAGAAGAAACAGCTGAACAAAGTGAAGATAAAGTCATTGCTGTCGGCACAAAGCAAACCAGTCCGAAGATTGAAAAGGTCGGCGCGGCATCAACTGCTGATAATCAAGCTTCTGACACTGTATCACGCAGCAATGAATCAACAGGTAAAGTGCTTACTGTAGCTTCTACGGCTTATACGGCAAGCTGCAGCGGTTGTTCCGGTCACACGGCTACGGGTGTCAACCTAAAGAATAATCCGGACGCAAAAGTTATTGCAGTTGACCCCAACGTTATTCCGCTGGGCTCTAAAGTCCATGTGGAAGGGTATGGCTATGCCATCGCCGCTGATACTGGGTCTGCTATTAAAGGAAAGAAAATTGACGTCTTTTTCCCTGAAAAATCGGCCGCTTACCGATGGGGAAACAAACAAGTTACGATTAAAGTTCTTAACTAAATTTGAGTATGTATTCAGAGGGTTTTGCGCCCTCTGTTTTTTTCGTTATAATAGATGAAGTGTATTTTCTGTTTATTAGACGCTTAAAATGAGGGAAAGTTTCGTTTGAATATAAAAAAGTTTTTACTTTTTATGTGGAGGCAGCAATGAAAATTAAAGAAATTATCGTGGTCGAAGGTCGCGACGATACAGCGCGTATAAAGCTGGCTGTTGATGCGGATACAATTGAAACAAACGGTTCAGCAATCGGAGACCATGTGATAAAACAGGTTCGCTTGGCGCAGGAGACAAGGGGCGTCATTATCTTGACCGATCCTGACTTTCCGGGCGAAAAAATCCGTAAAACGATATCTGAGGCTGTTCCCGGATGCAAGCATGCCTTCTTGCCGAAGCATCTTGCCAAACCTAAGAATAAACGGGGAATCGGAGTGGAGCACGCTTCGATTGAAAGCATCAGAGCTTGCTTGCAAAACGTTCATGAAGAAATGGAAGATCAGCCAAGCGAAATTGCTGCTGAAGATTTAATCCATGCCGGGCTGATTGGCGGTTCTGCTGCAAAACGCCGTCGTGAAAGGCTTGGCGATATATTAAAGATAGGCTATACAAATGGAAAACAACTTCAGAAACGGCTGCAAATGTTTCAAATTACAAAAAGCGATTTTATGAGTGCACTTGATGATGTACTGCGGGAGGAACAGAATGAATAAAGACATAGCGACGCCGATTAGAACGAAAGAAATACTGAAAAAATACGGTTTTTCTTTTAAAAAGAGCTTAGGGCAGAACTTCCTGATTGACACGAATATTTTAGACAGAATCGTGGATCATGCAGGAGTGACGGAGAGAACCGGTGTAATTGAAATCGGTCCGGGAATAGGGGCTTTAACTGAACAGCTCGCCAAACGGGCAAAGCAGGTCGTCGCTTTTGAAATCGATCAGCGGCTTCTTCCGATTCTGAAAGATACATTGTCTCCTTACGATAATGTAACCGTCATTCATCAGGATGTGCTAAAGGCTGACGTACGGACCGTCATCGAAGAACAATTTCATGATTGTGATGAGATCATGGTTGTAGCAAACCTTCCGTATTATGTAACGACTCCGATTATCATGAAGCTGTTGGAAGAAAACCTTCCGTTAAAAGGGATTGTTGTGATGCTGCAAAAAGAAGTTGCGGAGCGTATGGCGGCTGATCCATCTTCGAAGGAGTATGGTTCACTTTCAATTGCCGTGCAGTTTTATACCGAAGCAAAAACAGTAATGACCGTTCCGAAAACGGTATTTGTCCCTCAGCCTAATGTAGATTCAGCTGTTATTCGGCTGCTGCTTCGTGAGGGTCCTGCTGTCGATGTGGTAAATGAAGCCTTTTTCTTTCAGTTGATTAAGGCAAGCTTTGCTCAGCGCCGTAAAACCCTTTTAAATAACCTGGTGAACAACCTTCCTCAAGGGAAAGAAAAGAAATCAATCATTGAGGAAGTCTTGAAAGAAACACAAATTGACGGCAAGCGCCGAGGCGAAGCATTATCGATTGATGAATTCGCGGCCTTGTCTAACGGATTGTATAAAGCCCTTTTCTAAGAGGGCTTTTTTATTTTGCGTCACCACATGGACTGCCGGCACATAGGCTAGAGAAGGACCTTATATTCAGCCGTAAGGAAAGCTTGGACTTTTCAGGCGTCGCAGGGGAAGAGAGAGGCCTTCAGAAAGGCTCTTTCTTTCTCAATGAGGCTTAGTCTATGTGTGGAGTGAGTAACATGCAATTTCAAATAGGGGATATGGTAGTCAGAAAATCCTATCAAATGGATATTTTATTTCGGATTATAGGCATAGAACAAACAAGCAAGGGTAATACAATCGCTATTTTGCATGGTGATGAAGTGAGATTGATTGCAGATGCTGATTTTTCTGATTTGGTGGCGGTTCAAAAAGATGAGCAGCTGATGCGGAGAAAGAAAGACGAGACCAGGATGAATGAATCGCTTGAATTGCTTCGCCAAGATTATAAATTGCTTCGTGAAAAACAGGAGTATCATGCCACAAGCCAGTATCAGCATCAAGAGCACTATTTTCATATGCCGGGAAAAGTGCTGCATCTGGATGGTGATGAAGCATATTTGAAAAAATGTCTCGCCGTCTACAAGAAAATAGGTGTACCCGTTTACGGCATTCATTGCCATGAAAAGAAAATGGCCGCTTCGATTGACGAATTACTCGACAAATATCGACCTGACATTTTAGTCATCACCGGGCACGACGCTTATTCCAAGCAAAAAGGCGGTATTGATGATTTGAGTGCTTACAGACATTCAAAGCACTTTGTCGAAACAGTTCAGAAAGCAAGGCGAAAAGTGCCGCACTTGGACCAGCTTGTCATTTTTGCGGGTGCCTGCCAATCGCATTTTGAATCCTTAATAAGAGCGGGAGCCAATTTCGCAAGCTCCCCTTCAAGGGTCAACATTCATGCCCTCGATCCCGTTTATATCGTAGCGAAAATCAGTTTTACGCCCTTTATGGAGCGGGTCAATGTATGGGATGTGCTCCGTAACACGTTGACCAGAGAAAAGGGATTAGGCGGCATTGAAACACGGGGTGTGCTTAGGGTGGGTATGCCGTTTAAGTCAAATCAATAAAATGAAAACCCGCATATTTCGTGTATGCGGGTTTTTAAATTTACATAATGATACATAATTTACCGAAACTTGCGGAAAATATCAAAGGAATCAAAAGAATTTTGTCAAAATAATTTTGTTGACAATAGCTTATTAACGTTGATATAATTTAAATTTTATTTGACAAAAATGGGCTCTTGTTGTACAATAAGTGTAGTGAGGTGGATGCAATGGCGAAGACGTTGTCCGACATTAAAAGATCGCTTGATGGGAATTTAGGTAAACGGCTGACGTTAAAAGCAAACGGTGGCCGCCGAAAAACGATTGAGCGTTCGGGCATTTTAGCTGAGACGTACCCTTCTGTTTTTGTGATACAATTAGACCAAGACGAGAATTCGTTTGAAAGAGTTTCATACAGTTATGCAGATATTTTGACTGCAACGGTTGAATTACGATTCAATGATGATGCAGCAAGCTCATTGGCATTTTAACGGGCAGTGAATCTTTTGTTCACTGCTTTTTGTTTTGTCTAAAAAATGATTTCCCAATAATTTTCTTGAAAGTTTCATCTGATTAAACAAATGATAAAAGGGTCACATGTTTTATCGTGGCGTGCACGAATGGCTATCATCTCTGAAAGGGGCTGTTTCGTTTGGGCAGACGTCGTGGAGTTATGTCAGATGAGTTTAAATATGAGCTGGCGAAAGACCTTGGTTTTTACGACACTGTAAAAAATGAAGGTTGGGGAGGCATTCGTGCCCGTGATGCCGGTAATATGGTTAAGCGGGCAATTGAATTAGCCGAACAGCAAATGGCTCAGAATCAGAATAACCGATAAGGCAGTGGCCCGGGGGACTTTTGTTCCCCGGTTTTTTGAATTCATCATGAATACTTGATTGCCGGCATTATCGGTATATACCTCCTGCTCTTCAAATGTGATACAATGTTCATACTTATGTTTAGATGGAGAAGTAGGTGAAAGCTATGCGTATTTTAGAAAAAGCGCCGGCCAAAATAAATCTGTCACTCGACGTCACGAAAAAGCGCCCGGATGGTTATCATGAAGTTGAAATGATTATGACAACAATCGATCTGGCTGATCGGATTGAACTGACAGAGATTGCTGAGGATGAAGTAAGGGTAGCCTCACACAATCGCTTTGTTCCAGACGACCAAAGAAACTTGGCTTATCAGGCTGCCAAGCTTATCAAAGACAGATACAAGGTGAAAAAAGGAGTTTCCATCATGATCACAAAGGTGATTCCGGTGGCAGCGGGCCTTGCGGGCGGAAGCAGCGACGCAGCGGCTACACTCAGAGGGCTGAACAGACTGTGGAAATTGAACCTTTCTGTTGAAGAGCTTGCAGAGCTTGGGGCTGAAATCGGATCAGATGTCTCGTTTTGTGTATATGGAGGAACTGCTCTTGCGACCGGGCGAGGAGAAAGAATCAGGCATATTAGTGCGCCTCCGCACTGCTGGGTAATTCTTGCGAAGCCGACTGTAGGTGTGTCCACAGCAGAAGTATATAGGCAATTAAAGCTTGATAAAGTAGAACACCCGGACGTAAACGGCATGATTGAGGCCATTGAAGAAAAGAGTTTTCAGAAGGTATGCGGCCAGTTAGGAAATGTGCTTGAATCCGTGACGCTTGATATGCATCCGGAAGTGGCTATGATTAAAAATCAAATGAAGCGGTTTGGGGCAGATGCCGTTTTAATGAGCGGCAGCGGGCCGACTGTTTTCGGGCTGGTTCAGTATGAATCAAAGGTGCAAAGAATATATAACGGGTTAAGAGGTTTCTGTGACCAGGTTTATGCTGTCAGAATGATCGGCGAACAGAATGCCCTTGATTAAATCCGTATGTTAAGTTATATTATTTTTAAAATTATTCGGATTTTGGGGGTAAGTTCATGAAGTTTCGTCGGAGCGGCAGATTGGTGGACTTAACAAATTATTTGTTAACCCATCCGCACGAATTAATACCATTGACCTTTTTTTCGGAAAGGTATCAATCTGCAAAATCATCCATCAGTGAAGATTTAACAATTATTAAACAAACCTTTGAGCAGCAAGGAATCGGTACATTGCTTACTGTTCCGGGAGCTGCTGGAGGAGTCAAATATATTCCAAAGGTCAAACAGGCTGAAGCGGAAGAGTTTGTGCAGACACTTGGACAGTCATTAGTGAACCCTGAGCGTATCCTTCCGGGCGGTTATTTATATTTAACGGATATCTTAGGAAAACCATCTGTTCTTTCTAAAGTAGGGAAGCTGTTCGCTTCTGTATTTGCGGAAAGGGATATAGATGTTGTCATGACAGTTGCGACAAAGGGCATTCCGCTTGCTTATGCAGCTGCAAGCTTTCTTAATGTTCCTGTAGTTATCGTACGAAAAGATAATAAAGTAACCGAAGGGTCGACAGTCAGCATTAACTATGTCTCTGGCTCTTCTAATCGTATTCAAACCATGTCTCTCGCGAAAAGAAGTATGAAAACGGGTTCAAACGTTTTGATTATTGACGACTTTATGAAAGCGGGCGGCACGATTAATGGTATGATTAACCTGTTGGATGAGTTCAATGCCAATGTAGCGGGGATCGGTGTCTTGGTTGAAGCTGAAGGAGTAGATGAACGTCTCGTAGATGAGTATATGTCTCTTCTTACTCTTTCAAAAATCAACATGAAAGATAAATCAATTGAGATTCAAAATGGCAATTTTCTGCGTTTTTTTAAAGAAAACCTTTTAAAGAATGGGGAGACAGAAAAATGACAAAAGCAGTCCATACAAAACATGCACCAGCAGCGATAGGACCGTATTCTCAAGGAATTATTGTCAATAATATGTTTTACAGTTCAGGCCAGATTCCCTTGACTGCCGCCGGCGAAATGGTAAACGGCGACATTACTGAGCAAACTCATCAAGTATTCAGCAACCTGAAAGCAGTTTTGGAAGAGGCGGGCGCTTCTTTTGAAACAGTTGTGAAAGCTACCGTATTTATCGCTGATATGGAACAGTTTGCTGAAGTTAATGAAGTATACGGACAATACTTCAACACTCACAAACCGGCCAGATCCTGCGTTGAAGTAGCCAGACTCCCTAAGGACGCGTTAGTGGAAATTGAAGTAATTGCGTTAGTTAAATAACACAAAAAAAAGTGATTCTGAGCGCTCAGGATCACTTTTTTATTTATTTTATGCCGAGATAACAGCGGTATGACCTATTTGTGCAATATTATCCTATATTTTCAAAAAATATTTTTGAATTAAGCAGGAATTTAAAAAGAATCGTGGAATTGTTAGACTAATGCTTTTATATAGGGAAAAGGTGGTGAACTACTGTGGAAGTTACTGACGTAAGATTACGCCGCGTGAATACCGATGGTCGCATGAGAGCGATTGCATCCATCACGCTGGATCACGAATTTGTCGTACATGATATTCGTGTGATTGATGGAAACAATGGTCTTTTCGTTGCGATGCCGAGTAAACGCACCCCTGATGGAGAGTTCCGCGATATTGCTCATCCCATTAATTCTAGCACACGTGGAAAGATTCAAGATGCTGTGTTAAATGAGTACCATCGTTTGGGTGACACTGAAGCATTAGAATATGAAGAAGCTGGGGCTTCTTAAAATAACAAACAGCAAGGACTGCTTAGACGGCTGATCAAAGGGCCTCTATTTAGCGGTCCTTTTTTAATTCTGATTTTTCAATTATAAACCCGCTACATAGAAAATTCTTGCACTTAATGAAGTCTCCTTGAAATCAACGCATATTTAGGATATATTTTTCTATGGATAAAAGGGATATTGGAGGCCATTAAATGGATAAGCGGTTTGCAGTTGTTTTAGCGGCTGGACAAGGCACGAGAATGAAATCAAAGCTTTATAAAGTCCTTCATCCAGTTTGCGGTAAGCCTATGGTGGAGCATGTTGTAGACGAAGCTCTCAAATTATCTTTAGCTAAGCTTGTTACCATTGTCGGACACGGAGCCGAAGATGTGAAGAAGCAGCTCGGAGAAAAAAGCGAGTATGCGCTTCAAGCCGAACAGCTTGGAACAGCCCATGCTGTCAAACAGGCAAAACCTTTTCTTACAGGTGAAAAAGGAGTTACCATTGTTATATGCGGAGATACACCGCTTTTAACTGCAGAGACAATGGAAGCAATGCTGAAGGAACATAAAGAAAAAGACGCAAAAGCAACGATTCTGACCGCTGTAGCAGATGATCCGGCCGGATACGGACGCATCATCCGTAGTGAAAGCGGAGCGGTTCAAAAAATCGTGGAACATAAAGACGCTTCAGATCAGGAACGTCTTGTGAAAGAAATCAATACCGGAACGTATTGTTTTGATAACGAGGCTCTTTTTCGTGTCATCGAACAGGTTTCCAACGACAACGTGCAGGGCGAATATTATCTTCCTGATGTCATTGAAATTCTTAAAAATGAAGGCGAAACTGTTGCTGCTTACCAGACTGGTAATTTCCAAGAAACGCTCGGAGTTAATGATAGAGTCGCTCTTTCTCAGGCAGAATTGTTTATGAAACAGCGGATTAATAAACGGCATATGCAAAACGGCGTAAGCCTGATTGATCCGATGAACACATATATCTCCCCGGAAGCCGTCATCGGAAGCGATACTGTAATCTATCCCGGAACCGTGATCAAAGGTCAGGTTCAAATCGGAGAAGATTCAATCATCGGTCCTCATTCAGAGATTGAGAACAGCTCAATCGGCAGCCGCACTGTTATTAAACAATCAGTTGTCAATAACAGTAAAGTTGGGAATGATGTCAATATAGGCCCGTTCGCTCACATCAGACCGGAATCGACTATCGGCAACGAGGTAAAGATCGGCAATTTTGTTGAGGTTAAGAAAACTCAATTCGGAGACCGAAGCAAGGCTTCTCATTTAAGTTATGTCGGTGATGCTGAAGTAGGCACGGACGTGAATCTGGGCTGCGGATCAATTACTGTTAATTATGATGGGAAAAATAAATTTTTGACGAAAATTGAAGACGGCGCCTTTATTGGCTGCAACTCCAATTTAGTCGCTCCTGTTACAGTCGGAAAAGGCGCGTATGTAGCTGCCGGCTCAACGGTAACGGAGGATGTGCCTGGCGAAGCGCTTGCTATTGCCAGAGCAAGACAAGTAAATAAAGATGACTATGTGAAAAAAATTCATAAAAAACAATCCTAAAATCGGAGGTTTATCCATGTCTAATCAATACGGAGATAAGAATTTAAAGATTTTTTCTTTGAATTCTAATCCAGAGCTTGCAAAAGAAATTGCGGATAATGTTGGAGTTCAGTTAGGGAAGTGCTCTGTTAAAAGATTTAGCGACGGCGAGGTCCAAATCAATATTGAAGAAAGTATTCGCGGATGCGACTGCTATATCATTCAATCTACAAGTGACCCGGTCAATGAGCATATCATGGAGCTGCTGATTATGGTAGACGCGCTAAAACGCGCTTCTGCGAAAACCATTAATATCGTCATTCCATATTACGGATACGCTCGCCAGGACAGAAAGGCAAGAGCGCGTGAACCGATCACGGCTAAGCTTTTTGCGAATCTGCTTGAAACTGCCGGTGCGACCCGTGTGATCGCCCTTGACCTGCATGCGCCGCAGATCCAAGGTTTCTTCGATATACCGATTGACCACTTGATGGGTGTTCCGATTTTAGGAGAATATTTTGAAGGCAAGAACCTTAAGGATATCGTGATCGTTTCCCCTGACCATGGCGGAGTGACACGTGCGCGCAAGCTTGCAGACCGATTGAAAGCGCCGATTGCGATTATTGATAAACGCCGTCCGAGACCAAACGTGGCGGAAATCATGAATATTGTCGGTAACATTGAAGGCAAAACAGCTATTCTTATTGATGATATTATCGATACTGCGGGTACAATTACGCTTGCCGCTAATGCGCTTGTTGAAAACGGGGCAGAAGAAGTGTATGCGTGCTGTACACACCCTGTATTATCCGGCCCTGCTGTTGAACGGATCAATAACTCAAGAATCAAGGAGCTTGTTGTGACAAACAGCATCAAACTTCCTGAAGAAAAGAAAATTGAGCGATTCAAGCAGCTTTCTGTAGGACCGCTTTTGGCAGAAGCCATTATCCGCGTTCACGAAAAGCAATCTGTCAGCTTTTTATTCAGCTAATTCGGCCGCCGATGTTTAAATCCTAATCGTTATGGGTATTGTTCTATTAGGACGAGAAAACGATAATAGGATGGTGCTGAATATGGCAACTTTAAAAGCAAAAGAAAGAACGGATTTTAAACGTTCATCTCTTCGGAAAATCCGTACTTCAGGACATGTTCCAGGTATTATATATGGTAAAGAAACGACAAACACACCCGTCTCCCTAGACAGTATAGAACTTATTAAAACTCTGCGGGATGAAGGGAAAAACACGATTATTACGATTGACATCGACGGAAAGAAACATGCTGTGATGGTGTCTGAGCTTCAAACTGACCCGTTAAAAAACGAAGTCACTCACGCTGATTTTCAAGTTGTGAATATGAGTGAAGACATTGAAGTGGATGTTCCTATTCATTTGACTGGAGAATCAGTCGGAGTAAAAGAGGGAGGCGTATTGCAGCAGCCGCTGTATGAGCTTTCTGTAAAAGCTAAGCCAAAAGCGATACCGCAATCCATTGAGGCGGATATATCCGGTCTTGATATTAACGATGTGTTGACGATTGCAGACTTATCAGCTGACGGCGAATACTCCTTTAATCATGAGTCAGATGAAGTGGTGGCTTCTATTCTTCCGCCTCAGCAGCAAGAAGCGGCTGAAGGGGAGGAAGAGGAACAGACGGGCGGTCAGCCTGAAGGCGAAGACGAAAATCAATAATGGCTTAAGGCGTAACCCTCCCGCGGTTACGTCTTTTGTGCTAGAATGAGAAGAATTATAGCTCGCCTGCGCGAGCTTACGTAACTAAGGGAGGATTCGCCATGCTTGTGCTTGCCGGTCTGGGAAACCCGGGAAAAAATTATGAAAATACGCGACACAATGTAGGCTTTATGACAATAGACCAGCTCGCAAAGGAATGGAATATTGAGCTGAATCAAACTAAATTTAATGGTTTGTACGGAACCGGATTTGTTTCCGGACAAAAGGTTCTACTTGTTAAACCGCTTACATATATGAATTTATCAGGAGAATGTTTGAGGCCGTTGATGGATTATTATGACGTGGGGAATGAAGAACTAAAAGTGATTTATGATGATCTGGATCTGCCGGCAGGTAAAATCCGTTTACGGACGAAAGGCAGCGCCGGAGGGCATAACGGCATTAAGTCGCTCATTCAGCATTTAGGCACGTCTGAATTCGACCGGATCCGAATCGGAATCGGACGTCCTGTAAATGGTATGAAAGTAGTTGACTATGTGTTAGGAGCCTTCACAAAAGAAGAAGCGCCTGCCATCGATGAAGCGATTTCAAAATCAGTAAAAGCTTGTGAGGCTTCATTAAGCAAACCTTTTTTAGAGGTAATGAACGAATTTAACGCGAATGTATAAGATAAATAATCGAAGCCCATACTAGCTGAAAACGACTTTATCAGGAGGTTCGGCGTATGGCTTTGCATTATTACTGCCGACATTGCGGCGTTAAAGTAGGAAGCCTTGAACAATCACTCGTCACAACGGATTTACTTGGATTTCATCACTTAACAAATGAGGAAAGAAACGATATGATTTCTTATAAAGATAATGGAGATGTCCATGTTCTTACAATTTGTGAAGACTGCCAAGAGGCTCTTGAACGAAATCCGCATTTTCATGAATATCAAACATTTATTCAATAAAAAGCTTTGGTGTAGACACTAGACCAAAGCATTTTTCTGTTCTTATAGGAAACAGAGAGGAGGGGCCATATGGATAACATTCAAACCTTTATTAAAGAAAGCGATGACTTTAAATCCATCGTAACCGGTTTACACGAGGGTTTAAGGGAACAACTGCTCGCGGGTCTGTCAGGTTCCGCGCGGTCTGTGTTTACTTCCGCCCTTTCGGAGAAAATCAATCAGCCCATTTTTTTAATCACGCATAATCTGTATCAAGCCCAAAAAGTAACGGAAGACTTGACTGCTCTCCTGGAGGATCAGTCTGTTCTTTTATACCCGGTCAATGAACTGATTTCTTCTGAAATTGCAGTGGCAAGCCCTGAACTGCGTGCACAGCGTCTTGACGTCATCAACAGATTGACGGCTGGTGAAACGCCGATTGTCGTTGCCCCTGTGGCAGCGGTCAGAAGAATGCTTCCGCCCGTCGATGTCTGGAAAAACAGCCAAATGACAATTACAACTGGTGAAGATATAGAGCCGGATCAGCTGTCCTCACGCCTTGTAGAAGTGGGGTATGAGCGTTCCGATATGGTTTCTGCACCCGGTGAATTCAGTATTCGCGGCGGAATAATAGATATTTACCCATTAACAGCTGAACATCCGGTACGGATCGAATTATTTGATACAGAAGTTGATTCTATCCGCACCTTTAATTCAGATGATCAAAGATCAATTGAAACGCTTACTTCCGTCAGTATCGGTCCGGCGAAAGAACTGATTATCCGAGCGGAGGAAAAAGCCCGCGCGATTGAAAAAATAGATAAAGGTCTTGCTGCCAGTCTGAAAAAGGTAAAGGCGGATAAACAAAAAGAGATTCTCCACATGAATATTTCTCATGATAAAGAGCGTCTGTCAGAAGGCCAAACAGATCAGGAGTTAGTGAAGTATCTCTCGTATTTTTATGAAAAACCTGCTAGTTTGCTAGATTACACTCCGCCTGATACTCTTCTTTTGTTAGATGAAGTCAGCCGGATTCACGAAATGGAAGAACAGCTTCAAAAAGAAGAAGCGGAATTTGTGACGAATCTTTTAGAGGAAGGGAAGATTCTGCATGACGTCAGTCTGTCCTTCAGCTTCCAAAATCTAGTGTCCAAACAGCAGCGGCCTATTTTATACTATTCTTTATTTTTGCGTCACGTACAGCATACGAGCCCGCAAAACATCGTCAATGTATCCAGCAGACAAATGCAGAGCTTCCATGGCCAAATGAATGTCCTTGCAAGTGAAATGGAACGATTCAAAAAATCAAATTTCACAGTGGTATTTTTAGGGGCAAATAAAGAGCGGACAGAAAGACTTTCGTCTGTGCTTGCTGATTATGAAATAGAAGCCGCTATGATTGACAACAAAAAAGCCCTTGTCCAAGGACAGGTGTATGTCATGGAGGGCGAGCTTCAGTCAGGATTTGAACTGCCGCTGATGAAGCTTGCGGTCATCACAGAAGAAGAATTATTTAAAAATCGCATGAAAAAGAAGCCGAGAAAACAAAAGCTTACAAACGCAGAACGAATCAAAAGCTATTCAGAGCTTCAGGTCGGCGATTATGTCGTTCATGTGAATCACGGGATCGGTAAGTATTTAGGAATTGAAACCCTTGAAATCAATGGAATCCATAAAGATTATTTAAACATTCATTATCAAGGCAGCGACAAGCTCTACGTACCCGTTGAACAAATTGACCAAGTCCAAAAGTATGTCGGTTCAGAGGGGAAAGAGCCGAAGCTTTACAAATTGGGCGGCAGTGAATGGAAGCGCGTAAAGAAAAAAGTAGAAACCTCTGTTCAGGATATTGCTGACGATCTCATCAAGCTTTACGCAGAAAGGGAAGCGAGCAAAGGCTACGCCTTCTCTCCTGACCATGAAATGCAGCGCGAATTCGAATCAGCCTTCCCTTATCAAGAAACGGAAGACCAGCTGCGTTCTATCAATGAAATCAAAAAGGATATGGAAAGAGAACGGCCGATGGACCGCCTGCTGTGCGGAGATGTAGGTTACGGTAAAACAGAGGTCGCCATACGTGCGGCGTTTAAAGCAATTGCAGATGGCAAGCAGGTTGCATTACTCGTGCCGACAACCATATTGGCTCAGCAGCACTATGAAACGATTATGGAACGATTCCAAGACTATCCGCTTACGGTTGGTCTGCTCAGCAGATTCCGGACGAGAAAAGAAGCGAACGAGACGATTAAAGGTTTGAAAAACGGAACTGTGGATATGGTGATCGGGACTCATCGCCTTTTATCAAAGGATGTCGTTTACAAGGATTTGGGCTTACTCATCATAGATGAGGAGCAGCGTTTCGGCGTAACGCATAAGGAAAAAATCAAACAAATCAAAGCAAATGTTGATGTATTAACATTAACGGCGACACCGATCCCAAGAACATTGCATATGTCTATGCTCGGGGTAAGGGATTTATCTGTTATCGAAACACCGCCTGAAAATCGTTTTCCTGTGCAGACGTACGTTGTTGAATATAACGGAGCTCTTGTAAGAGAAGCGATTGAACGGGAATTGGCCCGCGGAGGCCAGGTATATTTCTTATACAATCGTGTCGATGACATCGAGCGGAAAGCGGATGAGATTTCCATGCTTGTCCCTGACGCCAAAGTGGCTTATGCCCATGGGAAAATGACAGAAAATGAATTAGAAAGTGTTATGCTTAATTTCCTGGAAGGGGAATCAGACGTTCTTGTCAGCACCACTATTATCGAGACAGGCGTGGATATACCGAATGTGAACACCCTTATTGTGTTTGACGGCGATAAGATGGGCCTCTCCCAGCTCTACCAGCTCCGGGGACGTGTCGGTCGTTCCAATCGCGTAGCTTACGCTTATTTCACATACCGCAGAGACAAAGTGCTGACGGAAGTAGCGGAAAAACGGCTTCAAGCCATTAAAGAATTTACGGAGCTTGGATCTGGTTTTAAAATCGCAATGCGTGACTTGACGATTCGCGGAGCCGGAAATCTTCTTGGCGCTCAGCAGCACGGATTTATTGATTCAGTCGGTTTTGATCTTTATTCGCAAATGCTCAAGGAAGCAATTGAAGAGCGCAGAGGAGACACGTCGAAATCCGAGCAATTTGAAACCGAAATTGACGTGGAACTTGATGCGTATATTCCGGAAACCTATATACAAGACGGAAAACAAAAAATAGATATGTATAAACGCTTTAGATCAGTCGCAACTCTTGAAGAAAAATATGAGCTTCAAGATGAAATGATTGACCGATTTGGAAATTATCCGAAAGAAGTGGAATACTTATTTACCGTCGCTGAAATGAAGGTTTACGCAAAAAATGAGCGGGTCGAATTGATTAAACAGGACAAAGACGCGGTCAGATTTACAATTACTGAGTCTGCGAGCGCCGAAATTGACGGTCAGAAATTGTTTGAGCTGGGAAATAAATACGGCAGACAAATCGGACTGGGAATGGAAGGAAAAAAATTAAAAATCTCCATTCAAACCAAAGGCAGAAAAACAGACGAATGGCTGGAAACCGTACTCGGAATGCTAAAAGGACTCAAAAAAGTAAAAAAACAAACCATTGCTTCATCATAAATTTTGTTACTCTCTGGTGTATATTACATTTGATGTGACGGATACTAATTTCAAGCGAGTCGGAAGGTACATAAAGTAGACAGCTTTAGGTCTTTCCCATATATATCATCAAATGAAAGAGAGGCACCAGAGAGATGAAAGCAACCGGTATCGTACGTCGTATTGATGATTTAGGACGGGTCGTCATCCCTAAAGAAATCCGAAGAACTTTAAGAATCAGGGAAGGTGATCCGCTCGAAATTTTTGTTGATCGTGATGGAGAAGTCATTTTAAAGAAATACTCTCCTATCAGCGAGCTTGGAGACTTTGCAAGAGAATACGCAGACGCACTTTATGACAGTCTTGGGCATTCTGTACTGATTTGTGACCGTGATGTATTTATCGCAGTCTCAGGCAGTTCCAAAAAGGACTATATGAACAAATCAATCAGCGAATTGCTTGAGAAGTCCATGGATCAGCGCAGCTCCGTTGTGGAGAGTGATGTCAAGTCAGCGCAGCTTCTTGATGGCATTGATGAAGACATGAATTCTTATACCATAGGCCCAATTGTGGCAAATGGCGATCCAATTGGAGCTGTGGTCATTTTTTCAAAGGATCAATCATTGGGTGAGGTAGAACATAAAGCTGTAGAAACGGCCGCCGGTTTTCTCGCTCGTCAAATGGAACAGTAGGTCTTATACCATTTACTGAAACCAATACATTCTTAAACGATGATAGAACAGCTCACATATGTGCTGTTCTTTTTCATTGGTTGAAAAAGGGTTCCAAGCCTGGGGATATGTTATAATAAGCTCGTTTTTATCCGTTTTAACAGAGAACCATTGAGGTCCCCTGCAAGTGGAAGGAGCTTTTGGATGAATGATTCAATAGACGTCAAACGGCATCAGATGTGGCAAGGGGCTTTTGTTTTAGTACTCGCGGGCGTGATGACCAAGATACTAGGCGCCGTTTACAGAGTCCCATTTCAAAACATTGTCGGCGATGTTGGATTTTATATATATCAGCAGGTGTATCCTTTTCTCGGTATCGCGGTTATGCTATCAACATCAGGATTTCCGGTCATTATATCAAAGCTGATGAATGATTATGGAGAAAAAAACAGCGGCAAAATATTAAAAATAGCCGCGTTGTTTTTATCATCAGTCGGTTTGATCTTGTTTATCCTTCTATATGCGGGCGCGGTTCCGATAGCGCGGTTTATGGGAGACATTCAGCTCGCTTTGTTAATACAAGTAGCGGCATTTGCCTTTCTCCTGTTTCCGTTCGCTGCCCTATTAAGGGGCTATTTTCAAGGGATCAGCTACATGCTGCCATCTGCGTTATCACAAATTTCAGAACAGCTTTTGCGTGTTGCAGTTTTGCTCGGATTGTCATTTTGGATTGTGAAAGAAGGATACTCTCTCTATGCTGCGGGTGCGGCCGCGGCCTCCGGCTCGCTTGCCGGAAGTATGGCGGCGCTCATTTTATTATGCTTATTTTGGTTTAAAGCGAAGAAAGTCGAAAATAAGAACTCAGAACCAGAATTAGATGTGGTCGGAACAACTGCAATCGTAAAAAAATTGCTGCTTTATTCCGTGACAATTTGTGTCAGCAGTTTGCTTTTGATTTTGATCCAGCTGGTGGATGCTCTAAACCTGTATGCATTGCTGTCAGACGGATTAGCGGACGAAGAAGCAAAGCGGCTTAAAGGTATTTATGATCGCGGCCAGCCTCTTATTCAGCTCGGAACCGTGTTTGCCGTAAGCATTGCGGCATCTCTGGTACCGTATATATCAAAGGCTGTAAAAGAAAATGAAATGTCGTTATTAAAGGAAAAGATAACGTCCTCGTTAAAGCTTTCTCTTGTCATCGGAACTGGGGCGTCGGCAGGGCTTATTTGTATACTTGAACCTGTCAATATGATGCTGTTTCGGAATACCGAAGGAACAGCGGCCTTGCAGATTTTCAGCGGTTCCATCTTTTTTACTTCTATTGCCGTTACCGCTGCAGCTGTTTTGCAGGGAGCGGGAAATACAGTTTTCCCCGCCATCTCGGTCTGTGCGGGAATAGCGGCCAAATGGATATTGAATTCCGTTCTGGTACCGAGCTGCGGTATTGAAGGCGCGTCGCTTGCAACAGTCATTTCTTTTGCGGCAGTCGCCGGGTTCAATCTGTTTCGGTTATGGCAAAAAGGGTGGCTGAAAAATCTGGGAAGCTCCATTTTTCCGCTTCTTAGCTCAGCGCTTTTGATGTCAGTGGTCCTGTTCGCGTATTTGAGTATCTGTTCTATGGTTTTCCCTGAGGCAGGAAGGGGAATAGCCGCTGTTGAGAGTTTATCGGCAGTAGCCATTGGTGGCGCTGTGTTTATTTATTGTATGATGAATATGAATATATTTACGGACGAAGAGCTGAACAGCGTGCCTTTTGGCAGCAAGTTGAGCAAATTCAAAAGAAGGAGAGAACAAAATGGCAGGTAATATTACAGTCGTCGGTCTCGGGGCCGGCGATATGGACCAGTTGACTCTGGGCGTACATAAGCTGCTGACAAAGGCTGAAGCTCTCTATGTCAGAACAAAAGACCACCCCCTGATCGAAGAGTTGGAAAAGGAAACGGGCCACATTCGGTTTTTTGACGACATTTACGAAAAGCATGGCCAGTTTGATGCGGTATACGAAGAAATTACCGACATCCTGTTTGCGGAAGCAGAACATCAAGACATCGTTTATGCCGTGCCTGGTCACCCTTTCATGGCAGAAAAAACCGTCCAGCTGCTCATTGATCGGCAGGAGGAAAAACAAGTGAAGGTAACCGTCGCCGGAGGCCAAAGCTTTCTTGACGCTACGTTTAACGCGCTGAAGATAGACCCGATTGAAGGGCTTCAATTCGTTGATGCGGGAACCCTGACGCCTGATGAGCTGGAGCTGCGCCATCACTTAATTATCTGTCAGGTATACGATCAGATGACAGCCTCAGAAGTGAAATTAACATTGATGGAAAAGCTTCCGGACGATTATGAGGTTGTGATTGTCACTGCGGCGGGAAGCCGCGAGGAAATAATACAAACCGTCCCTCTGTACGAGCTTGACCGCAGCGTCGAAATTAATAATTTAACAAGTGTGTATGTTCCGCCGATTAAAGAAGAGAAGCTCCTTTACCAAGAGTTCTCCGCGTTCCGCAGGATCATTCGGGAGCTGCGCGGACCGGACGGCTGTCCATGGGATAAAAAACAGACTCACCAAACGTTAAAACAATACATGATCGAAGAATGCTACGAGCTTCTTGAAGCGATTGATGAAGAAGACACTGACCATATGATTGAAGAGCTTGGCGATGTTTTGCTTCAAGTGCTTCTCCACGCACAAATTGGTGAAGATGAGGGATACTTTACAATAGATGATGTCATAAGAGAGATCAGCGAAAAAATGATCAGAAGACATCCGCATGTGTTTAAGGATGTTAAGGTTCAGGACGAGACTGACGTCTTAGCCAACTGGGAAGAGATAAAAAAAGCTGAAAAACCAATGTCAGAAGCATCGTTATTAGATACCGTGCCGAAAACACTCCCATCCCTTTCTAAAGCGGCAAAGCTTCAGAAAAAAGCTGCGAAAGTCGGATTTGATTGGGACGACGTCGGCGACATCTGGAAAAAAGTCAATGAAGAAATGAAGGAGTTCTCCTCCGAGGTTTCCGAGAACGTTCCTGATGAGCATAGCTTAAAGGCCGAATTTGGAGATGTTTTGTTCGCACTGGTCAATGTAGCGCGCTACTATAAAATAGAACCGGAAGAAGCGCTTGCAATGACGAATGACAAGTTTCGCCGGCGGTTCTCGTATATTGAGCAAACAGCAAAATCAAAAGGAATAGAGCTGTCGGACATGTCGCTTGAAGACATGGACAAATTGTGGAATGAAGTAAAAGAAACTGAGAGGAGATCAGAACATGAGACTCGATAAATTTTTAAAAGTATCCCGGCTGATCAAACGCCGTACCTTGGCAAAGGAAGTTGCCGATCAAGGAAGAATTTCCATTAACGGAAACCAGGCAAAAGCAAGTTCTGATGTCAAAGCGGGAGATCAATTAGAAGTTCGCTTCGGCCAAAAACTCGTTACCGTTCAAGTCAATGAATTGAAAGACACGACTAAAAAAGAAGAGGCCGTCAATATGTACACGATTCTGAAGGAAGAAAAACTCGGCGAATAGGCTTGTTCTAAACAATTCCCCCGCCTCATACAATGCAGTAATAATGCTAAAAGTATCGAGGATATGGGGGCTGGATAGATGAATTCATATTATGAACAAAAAGGATCTTCTTCTGTTCCGGAACAGCATGATATCACAATGAAAGGCCGGAAGCATTTAGATATTTCAGGCGTCAAGCATGTTGAAAGCTTTGACAATGAAGAATTCCTGCTGGAAACCGTTATGGGTATGCTTTCTGTCAGAGGAGAAAATCTTCAAATGAAAAACCTTGATGTTGAAAAAGGAATTGTATCTATCAAAGGCAGGGTATTCGACCTTGTTTATTTAGACGAGCAACAAGGGGATAAAGCTAAAGGATTTTTTAGCAAGTTGTTTAAATGACGCTCACGACTCAATTCTATACGATGCTGGCAATGGCCGGCATGGGCGCCTGGCTTGGGGCGTCATTAGACACGTACAGGCTGTTTGTCGTTCGGGCGAGAACAGCCAGATGGCTTTTATTTATCCATGATATCCTTTTTTGGGCCGTACAAGGGCTGCTCTTCTTTTATGTCTTACTCAATGTGAACGAGGGTGAACTCAGGATATACATTTTCTTGGCAGTTTTATTAGGCGTTGCGACGTATCAAAGCCTTTGCAAACGAATGTATATAAAAATACTGAAATTCACCATCTATCTCGCGGTTTCTGTATACCAATCCATAAAAAGGCTCGTTCAGCACGTGTTATTCCGTCCAGTTGTCTGGGTATGTACACTGATTATCGGGCTCGTCATGTTTTTGATACAGAAAGTATACCGCTTGATTACTTTTCTTTTGTTGTGTCTGTATAAAATCGTAAAGGTATTATGTTTTCCCATATATTTTCTTTTGAAACAATGTCTGAAACTTCTTCCCGAAACATTGCGTCTAAGGATCAAACGCTATTTTCAAAAAGGTGCAGGATTTTTAGAAAAGAAGAAGAAACTATTCATAACAATCAAAACGACCATCACACGTTACCTGAAAAGGTGAAAGGAGGACCGTCTGGTTTGAATTTATCCAGGGAACGAACGATAACTGAAATACAAAACGACTATAAAGAACAAGTAGAGCGTCAATCACAGCAGAAAAAAAGAAGACGAAAAGGGCTATTCAGGCGGTTAGCCGTATTTGGCGCCCTTGTATTATTAACGGCAATTGTCTTAGCAAGTTCTGTTTGGACGCAAACCGCTTCCCTTAGCGCCAAAGAAGAAAAGAAAGCGCAGCTGCAAAAAGAACTGAAAAGCATGAAGGCAAAACAATCAGATTTAGAAGAAGAAATTAACAAATTAAAAGATGAAGAATACGTCACAGAGCTTGCCAGAAGGGACTATTTCTTGTCTGGCGACGGTGAAATTCTCTTCAACGTAGAGAAGAAGAATAAGTAGCCTTGTTGACACTTAAATTTTTATTTAGGTATAATTAAGCAAACGATCTTTTTATAAGCCTAAGGAGGAGCACTTTTTTTATGTCGATAGAAGTTGGCAGCAAGTTGCAAGGGAAAATAACAGGTATTACAAATTTCGGAGCGTTTGTTGAATTGCCTGGAGGCTCAACCGGTCTCGTTCATATCAGTGAAGTAGCCGATAATTATGTAAAAGACATTAACGAACACCTAAAAGTCGGCGACCAAGTTGAAGTGAAAGTCATCAACGTTGAAAAAGACGGGAAAATTGGTTTATCTATAAAAAAAGCTAAAGACCGTCCGCAAGCCAGACCTAGAAATGATTTCCGTCCAAAAGAATCTTTTGAGCAGAAAATGAATAAGTTTTTAAAAGATAGCGAAGACCGCTTATCATCTTTAAAACGCAACACGGAATCAAAACGTGGAGGGCGCGGAGCAAGAAGAGGTTAACCTTGCTGCTTTCTATAAATAAAATGGAGCATCCGTTTATCCCAGCGGGTGCTTTTTTTATTTTAATGCCTCCTTTATAGTCAGAAAATAATAACATTTAAGTTTCTGTTGACGGATAAGATAAACCTTTGTATTATATAACTTGTGCTTGTAAGCACAAATGACATGGCGGTGTAGCTCAGCTGGCTAGAGCGTACGGTTCATACCCGTGAGGTCGGGGGTTCGATCCCCTCCGCCGCTACCATATTATTTACGGCCCGTTGGTCAAGCGGTTAAGACACCGCCCTTTCACGGCGGTAACACGGGTTCGAATCCCGTACGGGTCATCAAGCGAAAAATCGGCTTCTATAGAGGAGCCGATTTTTTTATTTCAATCATCACGGTTATTTGACACATTTCTGAGAAATCCTCGGAAAAATAAGAGAGTAATGAGGATCAGGGCAGAAACCGTCGAAGACTTCTTTGAATTCGTTACCTTCTTTTGACAAAATCCTATCTGTGCTTTCGCTATAATGACAAGCAACGAATAGAACAGGTGGGAGATGAGTGAAATGGAAAAAGCAGAAAGAAGAGTGAACGGGCCGATGGCGGGACAAGCTTTAGAAAAACTTCAATCCTTTTTTGAAAAAGGTACGAAGATGGTGGTCCATCATCTGCATTCACTATTTTTCTATAAGGGTTTCATTTATGTAATAATCGGTTTTTTACTCGGACGAGCTTTTATTCTATCTGAGGTCCTTCCTTTCGCGCTTCCTTTTTTCGGTGCCATGCTGCTTATCAGAAGAGACAAAGCATTTTATGCATGTTTGGCATTGCTGGCGGGCGCGCTGACCATATCTCCAAAACATTCTCTGCTTATTTTATCGGCATTGCTTGTGTTCTCCATCTTTTCAAAGATTGCTGCCTTTATGATAGAGGACCGGGTCAAAATGCTGCCGATCGTGGTGTTCTTGTCCATGGCCGTTGCAAGGGCAGGGTTTATCTACGCGCAAAATGGCGCATTTACAACCTATGATTATGTAATGGCTATCGTAGAAGCCGGGCTTTCCTTTATATTAACGCTGATCTTTCTCCAAAGTCTTCCGATTTTCACCGTGAAAAAAGTGAAGCAATCATTAAAAATAGAAGAAATTATTTGTTTTATGATTTTAATTGCCTCTGTCCTTACCGGGCTGGCAGGTGTATCTTTCCAAGGGATGCAGGCGGAGCATGTTTTGGCCCGTTATGTTGTGCTGAGTTTTTCTTTTATCGGCGGGGCCAGCATCGGCTGTACTGTAGGCGTAGTGACGGGATTGATTCTCGGCCTTGCTAATATCGGAAACCTGTACCAAATGAGTTTACTCGCGTTTTCCGGTCTGCTGGGCGGTCTGTTGAAAGAAGGAAAGAAAGCAGGTGCGGCAATCGGCCTGATCATAGGATCTCTCCTTATATCACTATATGGTGAAGGCTCAGCAGGGCTGATGACGACGTTATATGAATCGTTAATCGCCGTTGTGCTGTTTTTGCTGACCCCCCAATCGATTACTAAAAAAGTGGCGAAATACATTCCGGGCACTGCCGAACATATTCAGGAGCAGCAGCAATATGCGAGGAAGATCAGAGATGTAACCGCTCAAAAGGTTGACCAGTTCTCCAATGTCTTTCACGCTTTATCAGAAAGCTTTGCCACCTTCTATCAAACAGTGCCGGAAGATCAGAATGAAGACAGCGAAGTTGATCTTTTCCTAAGTAAGATCACGGAGCATTCTTGCCAAACCTGCTATAAGAAAAATAAATGCTGGGTTCAGAACTTTGATAAAACATATGATGTAATGAAACAAGTTATGCTTGAAACCGAACAAAATCAATACACAACAAACCGCCGTCTGAAAAAAGAGTTCGAACAGCACTGTTCAAAATCCCGTCAAGTGGAAGAACTGATTGAAGACGAGCTTGCTCACCATCAGGCCCATTTGACACTAAAGAAAAAGGTCCAAGACAGCAGGCGGCTGGTTGCTGAACAGCTTTTGGGCGTTTCCGAAGTTATGTCAGACTTTTCTCGGGAAATAAAAAGGGAAAGAGAGCAGCACTTTATCCAAGAGGAGCAAATTATAGAGGCTTTGCAACACTTCGGAATAGAAATACAGCAGGTAGAAATCTACAGCCTAGAACAAGGCAATATTGACATTGAAATGACAATCCCTTTTAGCGGAGGGCATGGAGAAAGTGAAAAAATCATTGCACCTATGCTTTCAGATATACTTGAGGAGCAGATTTTGGTAAAAGCCGAACAGCATTCAGACCATCCAAATGGATATAGTCATGTGGCTTTCGGTTCAACTAAATCATACAGGGTGTCTACGGGCGCGGCTCATGCGGCGAAGGGAGGCGGCCTTGTCTCCGGCGACAGCTACAGCATGATGGAGCTGGGCGCGCGAAAATATGCAGCGGCAATCAGCGACGGGATGGGAAATGGCGCAAGAGCGCACTTTGAAAGCAACGAGACAATAAAGCTGCTAGAAAAAATTCTCGAATCGGGAATTGATGAAAAAATAGCAATCAAAACAATTAATAGTATCTTGTCGTTACGGACAACTGATGAAATCTATTCCACACTGGACCTGTCCATTATTGATCTTCAGGACGCGAGCTGTAAATTCTTGAAGGTCGGATCGACACCAAGCTTTATTAAACGCGGGGAGCAAGTCATAAAAGTACAGGCAAGCAACCTGCCAATCGGCATTATTAACGAATTTGATGTAGAAGTTGTAAGCGAACAGCTGAAGGCCGGTGATCTCCTGATTATGATGAGTGACGGTATTTTTGAAGGTCCTAAGCACGTGGAGAATTATGACTTATGGATGAAACGCAAAATGAAAGGGCTAAAAACCGAAGACCCGCAAGAAATCGCGGATGTAATGATGGAGGAGGTCATCCGTACGCGATCAGGTCAAATCGAAGATGATATGACTGTCGTTGTTGTCCGAATTGACCACAACACTCCAAAATGGGCGTCAATTCCTGTTCCGGCTCTCTTTCAAAATAAACAAGAAATTTCATAACCGTTCCGTATAAATCAAATTTCTTCTGGCGAAGATGGAAATAAATCAGACTGAGAATGATCGTATTCTCCAGGAGGAATGGAATGTGAAAAGTGGACATTTAAATCAGATTCTGCTGATAACGGACGGCTGCTCTAACCATGGAGAAGACCCGCTGGCAATGGCGGCTTTTGCTAAGGAGCAGGGAATTACGGTGAATGTCATCGGTATTATGGAGGAAAACACAGTCGATCATGAAGCAATGAAAGAAGTCGAAGGCATAGCCCTTGCCGGCGGAGGTGTGCACCAGGTGGTGTACGCATCACAGCTCTCTCAGACCGTACAGATGGTGACGAAAAAGGCAATGACTCAAACTCTGCAAGGCGTTGTCAATCAAGAGCTTAAGCAAATCTTGGGAAAGAATGTGGAAATGGAGGAACTCTCTCCGGAAAAACGCGGCGAAGTGATGGAAGTGGTTGATGAACTGGGAGAAACGGTGCATCTTCAGGTGCTAGTGCTTGTTGATACAAGCGCCAGTATGGCTCCGAAGCTCCCCACAGTGAAAGAGGCGCTGATTGATCTCTCTATCAGTCTCAACTCAAGAATCGGGAATAATGAATTTGCTATGTTTATATTTCCCGGGAAAAAACAAGAGGTCGAGCTTGTGCTGAATTGGACGCCAAAGCTGCAATCTCTTTCCACACTCTTTGCGAAGCTTTCAACAGGCGGCATTACACCTACCGGCCCGGCGCTACGTGAAGCGACACAGCATTTTGAGAAAATACGCTCAAGAAGGGGCATGTTGGAAGATGATGAACGACGCTTTGACGAGTTTGGCATGTAGTCTGTCGACGGGCACTATAATCCAAGGGAAATGGAATGGTAAACCTTACAGATTGCTTAAACAGCTTGGAAAAGGGGCTAACGGAATCGTTTATTTGGCAGAAGCATCAGATGGACTTGTTGCCTTGAAAGTTAGTGATGACAGCATGTCTATTACTTCTGAAGTGAATGTCTTAAAATCTTTTTCAAAGGCCCAATCGAGAACTATGGGGCCTTCTTTTTTTGATGTCGATGATGCCTTCGTTCCAAGTGCGAAAATCAATATTTCCTTTTATGTGATGGAATATATAGAAGGTCCGCTGCTTTTGCAATATGTCAGCCAAAGGGGCTTGGAATGGGTGCCTGTGCTAATGGTTCAACTTTTGTCGAGTCTCTCCGTTCTTCATCAGCAAGGTTGGATTTTCGGTGATCTGAAGCCGGATAACCTGATTGTAAACGGTCCGCCTGCGAGAATACGCTGTATAGATGTCGGAGGTACAACAAAGGAAGGCCGAGCCGTAAAAGAATATACAGAGTTTTTCGATAGGGGCTATTGGGGATATGGCACAAGAAAAGCAGAGCCCTCATATGACCTCTTTGCTGTTGCGATGATTATGATCAATTGTGTACATAAAAAGGAATTCAAAAAGTCGCATCAGCCGAAGGAACAGCTTCGCTCCATCATTGAGGGCAACCCATTTTTAAAAAAGTATAAAAAAGTGCTGGTGTCCGCTTTGAACGGAGATTATCAATCAGCCGATGCGATGAAAAATGACTTGTTGGCAGCAGGCCGTCAGAATGAAAGAAGAAAAGCGCCTGCTCCGACATCGTCTCAAGCGTCATCAGGGACACAGCAGCCAAAGCCTCGGCAAGGCAAAGTGACACAAACGAGGTATAAAGCCAAAAAGAAAGCAGTCAAGTCGAGCGGATTGTTTGAAACAACCCTTATCGTTATTAGCGTCCTTGCGCTCTATTTTGCATACATTGTCCTTTTTTTGATTTGATTGTTTTCAGATATGCAAAACCCGTGCTTCTTCTTTGCTTGGAAGGTTTGAAAGTGATAGGATATGTATATCTTTAAAATACCTGCTCATCGTGAGGAGGACGTTGTGAACAGTGTGAAAGACTTTTTCGAAAAATACAATCTTCATTTAGAAGGGGCAACAATCATTGTAGGCGTTTCCGGAGGCCCTGATTCAATGGCTCTTCTCAACTTCCTGCACACACGATTTGGCCGTACTTCGGTTATTATCGCCGCGCATGTTGACCACAGTTTCAGAGGAGCAGCATCTGAAGAAGATATGCGATTTGTACAAGCATATTGCAAGACTGAACGGATCACCTGTGAAACAGTGAAAATTGACGTTTCTGCTTATGCTGAAATGAACAGACTCAATAAGCAGGCCGCAGCGCGTGAGTGCAGATACCGATTCTTTAAGGACCTTATGGTCAAGCACCAGGCTGATTATTTAGCGCTTGCCCACCATGGTGATGATCAGGTTGAAACCATGCTCATGAGGCTGGCGAAAGGCACCCTCGGAGCGGGACTGGCCGGAATGCAGCCGGTACGGAAGTTTGAGACCGGATGGCTCATCAGACCATTCCTTTCAATTACAAAGGAAGATGTGCTTACATATTGTCTCGAACATGATGTAAGGTACAGGACAGACGAGAGCAATGCCAAAGATGATTACACCAGAAACCGGTTCAGAAAAGCCGTGCTTCCCTTTTTAAAACAAGAATCACACGATGTGCACAGAAAGTTTCAAAAGGTAAGCGAATCCCTGACTGAAGATGAACAATACTTGCAGTCATTAACGAAAGATGAAATGAATAAAGTAATCACAAGCCAGTCTGAAACATCAGTTGAATTGAATTCCGCCGCATTGCTTGCCCTCCCAATGCCTTTACAAAGAAGAGGAGTTCAACTAATATTAAACTATCTTTATGAAAACGTTCCATCGTCTTTTTCCGCCCGGCACATTCAGCAATTTTTAGAATGGGCGAAAAACGGCAGTCCTTCGGGAGTGCTTGACTTTCCAAACGGACTGAAGGTGGTCAAATCATATCAGACATGTTTGTTTACATTTGAACAATTGCAATGTAAAGAAGTTCCCTTTGAATATCAAATAAGCGGAACTGCCGGTGAAACGGTGATTCTCCCTGGCGGTTCTCAGATAACGGTTGAGCGCGATGCTGAATCTCTTGATGGAATTGGGAATGCTGTTTTTATTACAAGTCAAGACAAGGTGAGATTTCCTTTAACAGTCCGCACGAGAAGAATAGGTGACCGGATGAAACTTAAAGGGATGAATGGCTCAAAAAAGGTAAAGGATATATTTATTGATAAAAAATTGCCTCTGCAAATGAGAGACAGCTGGCCGATTGTGACTGATGCAACCGGTGAAATTATCTGGATACCCGGCTTGAAAAAATCCATTTTTGAAGATCTTGTGATTCCAAACGGCGACCGCATTGTATTACAATATAGACAGCATGAAATGTGTAGGGGGCAAGCAAAATCATGAAACAAGATATTGAATCAGTTTTGATCTCTGAAGAAGAGATTCAAAAGAAAGTAAAAGAGCTTGGAGCTGATTTAACAAGCGAGTACAAAGATAAATTTCCGCTGGCGATCGGTGTATTAAAGGGAGCTCTTCCTTTTATGGCAGACCTCTTGAAACATATTGATACATATTTGGAAATGGACTTCATGGATGTATCAAGCTACGGAAATTCAACCGTTTCTTCTGGAGAAGTAAAAATCATAAAAGATTTGGATACATCTGTAGAAGGCCGGGACATCTTAATTATTGAAGATATTATCGACAGTGGGTTAACGTTAAGTTATCTTGTAGAGCTCTTCCGATACCGTAAAGCAAAATCAATTAAGATTGTTACCCTTTTGGATAAACCAAGCGGAAGAAAAGCGGATATTAAAGCAGACTACGTAGGCTTTAAAGTTCCTGACGCATTTGTTGTGGGTTACGGACTTGATTACGCTGAGCGATATCGCAATCTGCCTTATATCGGAGTGTTAAAACCGGCAGTTTATGAAAGCTGATAAGCGGCCTGCTTCCGAGATGGTTATTGGTTGTATTGGAATGATTTTCTATGATACTATTGAACATAGTTGTGCTTACTGTGGGAGGAGGTAAGGAATGAATCGGGTCTTCCGTAATACCATTTTTTATTTACTTATTTTATTAGTAGTAATCGGGGTTGTGAGTTATTTCCAAACCTCAAATCCGAAAACAGAAAATATGTCGTACAGTACGTTTATCACAAACCTGGATAACGGGAAGGTAGATAGCGTTTCGGTTCAGCCTGTCAGGGGTGTTTATGAGGTAAAAGGACAGCTGAAAAACTACGACAAGGATCAATACTTTTTGACTCATGTTCCTGAAGGAAAGGGAGCAGACCAGATATTTAGTGCGTTGAAAAAGACGGATGTGAAAGTTGAGCCCGCTCAAGAAACGAGCGGATGGGTGACGTTCTTAACGACCATCATCCCGTTTGTCATTATCTTCATTCTGTTTTTCTTCCTGCTTAACCAGGCTCAAGGCGGCGGAAGCCGTGTTATGAACTTCGGTAAGAGTAAAGCGAAGCTCTATACAGAGGAAAAGAAACGTGTCAAATTTAAAGATGTAGCTGGCGCTGATGAAGAAAAGCAAGAGCTTGTCGAGGTTGTTGAGTTTCTTAAAGATCCTCGCAAGTTCGCCGAACTAGGCGCAAGAATACCTAAAGGCGTACTGTTAGTAGGACCTCCTGGTACTGGTAAAACATTACTTGCCAGAGCTTCTGCGGGCGAAGCCGGTGTACCTTTCTTCAGCATCAGCGGATCTGATTTCGTTGAAATGTTTGTCGGTGTCGGTGCTTCCCGTGTGCGTGATTTGTTCGAAAATGCTAAGAAGAACGCGCCTTGTTTGATCTTTATTGATGAGATCGACGCAGTAGGGCGTCAGCGTGGAGCAGGTCTTGGCGGCGGGCACGATGAACGTGAACAGACGCTTAACCAGCTGCTTGTTGAAATGGACGGCTTTAGCTCAAACGAAGGAATCATCATTATTGCGGCTACAAACCGCGCGGATATCTTGGACCCTGCCTTGCTTCGTCCGGGACGTTTTGACCGTCAGATCACTGTCGACCGACCTGATGTCATCGGCCGTGAAGCGGTATTGCAAGTCCATGCGAGAAACAAACCGCTTGATGAAACAGTTAATCTCAAAGCGATCGCTACGAGAACACCTGGATTCTCCGGCGCTGATTTAGAAAACCTATTGAATGAAGCAGCTCTTGTAGCCGCTCGTCAAAATAAGAAAAAAATTGATATGCGCGACATTGATGAAGCAACGGATCGAGTCATTGCCGGTCCGGCTAAGAAAAGCCGTGTCATATCGAAGAAAGAACGCAATATCGTAGCTTATCACGAAGCCGGTCATACCGTTATCGGACTTGTTTTGGATGAAGCGGATATGGTTCATAAAGTAACAATTGTACCTCGCGGGCAGGCTGGCGGTTATGCGGTTATGCTTCCTAGAGAAGACCGTTACTTCCAGACGAAACCTGAACTGCTTGATAAGATTGTCGGTCTCTTGGGCGGACGTGTTGCTGAAGAAATCATCTTTGGCGAAGTCAGCACAGGAGCGCACAATGACTTCCAGCGTGCGACAAATATAGCAAGAAGAATGGTTACAGAGTTCGGTATGTCCGACAAACTGGGTCCGCTGCAATTTGGCCAATCCCAGGGCGGTCAAGTATTCCTAGGCCGTGATTTTAACAACGAGCAAAACTACAGTGAACAAATCGCTTATCAAATCGATCAGGAAATTCAGCGTTTCATTAAAGAAAGCTATGAACGTGCGAAGACTATTCTGACAGAAAATCGCGATAAGCTTGAATTGATCGCTCAAACATTGCTTGAAGTTGAAACATTGGATGCTGAACAAATCAAGCATCTTACAGATCATGGTACATTGCCGGAGCGCAAGTTCTCAGATGATCATGAGAAGAGCGATGATGTAAAAGTAAACATTCTGTCAAAAACAGAAGAAGAAAAGAAAGACAATCCTAAAGAATAAATTCACTTTCTTACTCTGAAAAAACTGCCATCTTGTCTTGGCAGTTTTTTTGTTGTGAAAAAGGATAAAAGACAGTTATTTCTGAACACCCGGATATGGTATCGTTTTATTTACAAATCAGTTACTGATCGTGTATGGTATTGTAGAATGTTGTAAAACTAATGATAGAGAAACTATTCAAAAGTGGTGATAGAGGTTGTTACTGGTTATTGATGTGGGGAACACCAACACCGTGATTGGTGTATATCATGATGGGGAATTAGAATATCACTGGCGTATTGAGACCAGCAGGCATAAAACAGAAGATGAGTTCGGGATGCTTCTGCACTCTTTATTTGAATATGTCGGTCTTATGTTTGAGCAAATTGAAGGAATTATTATTTCATCAGTTGTGCCGCCGATTATGTTTGCATTAGAAAGAATGTGCAAAAAATACTTTCATATCGACCCGCAAATTGTCGGTCCCGGTATGAAAACAGGTTTAAATATAAAATATGATAATCCAAAAGAGGTCGGGGCAGACAGGATCGTCAACGCCGTTGCGGCCATTCAGTTATACGGCAGCCCTCTCATTGTTGTCGATTTTGGAACGGCGACGACGTATTGTTATATTGATGAAAACAAACAATACATGGGCGGAGCGATAGCACCGGGTATTACAATTTCTACAGAGGCGCTGTACTCCCGTGCCGCGAAATTGCCTCGAATAGAAATTGCCCGTCCTGATCAAATCATCGGCAAAAACACAGTTACTGCGATGCAATCGGGAATTTTATTTGGCTATGTCGGCCAAGTGGAAGGAATCGTTAAAAGAATGAAATGGCAGTCGAGCCAAGAGCCTAAAGTCATTGCGACCGGGGGCCTTGCGCCATTGATTGCGAATGAATCAGATTGTATAGATATCGTCGACCCGTTCTTAACCCTGAAAGGGCTTGAAATTATTTATGAACGGAATCGCGTAGGAAGTGTATAGGAGGTTACAATGGATTATTTAGTTAAAGCTCTTGCGTATAACGGAAAGGTTCGGGCATATGCGGCGGACACTACTGATATGGTTAATGAGGCTCAAAGGCGCCATGATACATGGCCGACAGCTTCAGCGGCGATAGGCCGTACAATGACAGCAACACTAATGCTCGGAGCTATGCTGAAAGGCGACAATAAGCTTACGGTTAAAGTGGAGGGCGGCGGCCCAATCGGTGCAATTGTTGCCGATGCCAATGCAAAAGGAGAAGTGCGGGCATATGTTTCAAATCCGCACGTTCATTTTGACCTGAATGAACATGGCAAGCTTGATGTGAGACGAGCCGTAGGTACGGACGGAACATTAAGTGTCGTAAAAGATGTGGGAATGCGTGATTATTTCACAGGCCAAGTAGAAATAGTCTCCGGAGAGTTGGGAGATGATTTCACGTATTACCTCGTTTCGTCTGAGCAGGTTCCTTCTTCAGTCGGTGTGGGTGTGCTTGTCAATCCTGATAACACCATTTTAGCATCCGGAGGATTTATCCTGCAGCTCCTGCCGGGAACCGATGAGGAAACCATCACAAAAATTGAACAGCGCCTCTCTCAAGTAGAGCCTATTTCTAAGCTGATCCAAAAAGGTCTGACGCCAGAAGAGATTCTGGAAGAAGTATTAGGGGAGAAACCTGATATTTTGGAAACAATGCCGGTCAAATTTCACTGTCCTTGTTCAAAAGAACGATTCACAACAGCCATTTTGGGACTAGGCAAAAAAGAAATTCAAGATATGATAGAAGAAGACGGACAAGCCGAAGCAGAATGCCATTTTTGTAATGAAAAATATTTATTTACAAAAGAAGAGCTGGAAGAGCTTCGAGACGAAACAACCCGCTAAGCTCTTTAGCGGGTTGTTTTATGATTGAAAAGAAGGGGCTGAAGTTGAATTTGAAATCAAGAACAATTTGGACAATCATTGTGGGTGTGCTTTTGGTCAGTTGTATCGTTGTTGCGTATAAGTTAACGAAATCACAGGCGGCAGCAACCCAGTCTCAAGAATCCATCGCTACCATTGGAGATAAAAGTGTAACAAGAGAAGATTGGCTGAAGAAAATGGAGGATGAATACGGAAAGTCGACACTTGAAGACATGATTAACGTCCGCGTGGTGGAACAGCTCGCCAAAAAGAACAAACTCAAGGTATCAGATAGTGATATCGAGCGTGAATTTCTCTTGATCAAAGCAGTGAATAATTCTTTTTATGAGGACGAGCATACAACTGAAAAAGAGTGGAAGGACCAAATCCGTTACAATATTCTGCTGGAAGAACTGCTCACAAAAGACATTGATATTTCCGATAAAGAAATGAAATCATTTTACACTAAAAATAAAGAGCTGTATCAATTTGATGATTCATACCGAATTCGTCATATCGTGGTAAAGGATCAAGAAGAAGCAAACCGGGTCTTAAAGGACCTAAAGGGCGGGTCAAGTTTTGAAGCAGTGGCGGCAGAACGTTCAACCGACAGATATACTTCACCATACGGCGGGGATCTTGGTTTCGTCACAGAAGCACAGGACAGCATTCCGGCCGCATATATAACGGAGGCCAGAACGCTTAAAGAAAACGAATGGTCGACTGAACCGATTAAAGTCAGTAAAGGGTATGCGATTATTCAGCTGAAGGAAAAACTGAATGCCAGAACATTTACATACGACGAAGTGAAGGACCAGATTAAACGGCAGATTGCCATGGATCAATTAGGCGATAAAGCCACTGTCAAAACCCTTTGGAAAGAAGCTGACGTGTCTTGGTTTTACGATGATGAAGAAAACTAAAAGATTGACAAAAAATTTTGAAATTGATAGATTGTATACATAATACCAATAAAAATAGTCGGAAATTGAGGTGTCGAGGATGGTACGTGTAGCAAACTCCATTACTGAATTGATTGGAAATACTCCAATAGTCAAACTAAATCGTCTGGTTGAAGAAAACAGCGCGGATGTTTATCTGAAACTCGAATATATGAATCCGGGAAGCAGCGTAAAGGATCGTATCGGATTTGCGATGATTGAAGCTGCTGAAAAAGAAGGCAAACTGAAAGCCGGAGATACAATCATCGAGCCTACAAGCGGAAACACGGGAATCGGGCTTGCGATGGTAGCTGCTGCTAAAGGTTTAAAAGCCATTTTAGTCATGCCTGACACAATGAGTATGGAACGCCGCAACCTTCTTCGCGCTTACGGTGCTGAATTAGTGCTTACACCAGGTGCTGAGGGAATGAAAGGCGCGATCAAAAAAGCAGAAGAACTAGCTGAAGAGCACGGTTACTTTGTGCCTCAGCAATTTAATAACCCGGCAAACGCTGAAATTCATCGCCAAACAACCGGTAAAGAAATCGTTGAGCAGTTCGGTGAAGACCAGCTTGATGCGTTCGTAGCGGGTATCGGAACAGGCGGAACCATTACAGGAGCAGGTGAAGTACTGAAGGAAGCCTATCCTTCTATAAGAATCTATGCGGTTGAGCCGTCTGATTCTCCAGTGCTTTCAGGAGGAAAACCAGGTCCTCATAAAATTCAGGGAATTGGGGCAGGATTTGTGCCTGAAATCTTAAATACTGAAGTTTATGATGAAATTTTCCCTGTGAAGAATGAAGAAGCCTTTGAATATGCGCGTAAAGCTGCACGTGAAGAAGGAATTCTAGGCGGAATTTCATCCGGCGCCGCAATCTATGCAGCGCTTCAAGTAGCGAAAAAACTAGGAAAAGGCAAAAAAGTCTTGGCTGTTATTCCAAGTAACGGAGAACGCTACTTAAGTACACCGCTTTACCAATTTGAATAGAAAATGTGTGAAAACTCCCGGATCTGCGCCGGGAGTTTTTTTATGTGAATGTCTCGAAAACGCCAAGTATGCTGCGAATCTTATTTTTGGAAGCGAAATTCACCTTTTTTCACTAACAAGATTGCTTTAAAATAAAGATAAGCAGAAAACGAAGGCAGAGGATTGATACAATGGCACAACGAAGACCGGCAGGCAGAAAAATACCTTTTGACCAAGAAACTTTTTTACAACAATATGAGAATCTTGCGCAGTCCAGAAAACAGCATGTTCTTTTGGATAGCGCCAGAGGCGGGAGATACAGTATTGCCGGTCTTGATCCGATTGCGACAGCAAAGGGAAAAGACGGTATCACCACTATAAAATATAATGGAGAAACAACATTTAAAGAAGGTGACCCATTCCGGGCGTTTTACAGCTGGTTTGAAACTCTTCAAACTGAAACGAATGAAGAATTTCCCGACTTTCAAGGCGGAGCAATCGGCTTTCTCAGTTATGATTACGCACGCTACATTGAAAACTTTAAGATGCTTTCATTAGACGATTTGGAAACACCGGATCTGTATTTTCTCGTATTCGATGATATAGCTGTCTATGACCATGAAGAAGAAGCGCTCTGGCTGATTACCCATACAGAGAAAGATGACCAAGCGTTAACGGAGATGAAGCTTTCCGCTCTGGAACAAATGTGGTTAGCGGAAAACAGCGCATCACCGCTTCCGCAAGAACCAAAACCAAGCGCTGACAAATCATTTGCAGTTCCGTTTACTGAAGAGAGTTTTTCTCAGGCTGTTGAGAAAATTAAGCAATACATTGCAAGCGGAGATGTATTTCAAGTCAATCTTTCCGTCAGGCAGTCCACAACTCTCTCTGCTCATCCGTACAAGATCTATAAAACACTGAGAGAGATAAATCCATCTCCGTATATGTCGTATCTTGAAACCCCGGAATTTCAAATTATATGCGGTTCTCCGGAGCTTCTTGTCAGCAAAAAAGGCAAAATGCTTGAGACTAGACCGATCGCGGGAACGCGCTCTAGAGGAAAAGACGACGCAGAGGATGAAGCGCTGGCAAACGAATTAATTCAAAACGAGAAGGAACGGGCAGAGCATGTCATGCTGGTCGATCTTGAACGGAATGATCTAGGCAGAGTATCCAGTTATGGATCTGTACGGGTCAATGAATTTATGGCTATAGAAAAATACTCCCATGTCATGCACATTGTTTCCAATGTACAAGGCGAATTGCGTGAAGGAAATGACGCTGTAGACATTATCCATGCAGTATTTCCGGGAGGCACCATTACGGGCGCGCCGAAAGTAAGAACGATGGAAATTATAGAAGAACTTGAGCCGACAAGGCGCGGGCTTTATACTGGATCTATAGGATGGCTGGGATATAATCAGGATATGCAATTTAATATCGTGATCCGGACAATCTATGCAGCCGGGGGGCAAGCCTTCATGCAATCCGGCGCAGGAGTTGTCATTGATTCGGTTCCTAAGCACGAGTACAGGGAATCTTTCAAAAAAGCTTTTGCGATGAAGAAGGCGTTAGAGCAGAGCCAAGAAGAGAAAAAAATCAGATGAGGTGAGCTGAGAAATGATTTTAATGATTGATAATTACGATTCATTTACGTACAACCTAGTGCAATATTTAGGCGAGCTTGGTGAGGAACTTATCGTCAAACGAAACGATGAAATCACAATCGAGCAAATTGAGGAGCTGTCGCCGGACTTTTTAATGATTTCTCCTGGACCGTGCAGTCCTGATGAGGCTGGGATCAGCTTGGAAGCAATCAAACATTTTGCTGGTAAGGTACCCATTTTTGGGGTATGTCTCGGACATCAATCAATCGCACAGGTTTTCGGCGGAGACGTTGTAAGGGCGGAGCGCCTCATGCACGGGAAGACATCTGAAATAGAACACGACGGTTTAACTGTATTTGAAGGTTTGCAAAACCCGCTTGTCGCCACCCGGTACCATTCGCTCATTGTAAAAGCAGAGACACTTCCGGACTGTTTCACGGTGTCGGCCCGGACAAAAGAAGGAGAAATCATGGCTATTCGGCATAATGCCCTTCCGATTGAGGGGGTTCAATTCCATCCCGAATCGATTATGACCTCTTTTGGCAAAGACATGCTTAGAAATTTCATAGAGACGCACCGCAAGGAAGTACAGGCGTGATCATATATTTGAACGGTCAATTTATAGAGGAGAAAGAAGCTTCTCTTTCTCCTTTTGACCATGGTTTCTTATACGGTATCGGTGTGTTTGAAACCTTCAGGCTGTATGAAGGCCGGCCTTTTCTGATCGAGTGGCATTTAGAAAGGCTGGAGCGGGCGACAAAGGATCTGCAGATCAAGCACAGAATAACAAAAGATGAACTTACGGATATGCTGGACAACCTGCTCCGGCTGAATCATATAGAAGACGGAAACGCCCGTGTCAGGCTGAATATCTCTGCGGGCGTCAGCACGAAGGGCTTTACCGCTCAAACCTATGAAAACCCCACAGTACTCTGTTTTGTAAATCCTTTGAATCCGGAAAACCTGCCCGTTGAAAAAGAGGGGAAGGTTCTGACTATCCGGAGAAATACGCCGGAAGGACAGTTCCGGTTAAAATCACATCATTATTTAAATAATATGTATGCAAAACAAGAGCTTGGCAACGATCCTCGGTATGAAGGGATTTTCTTAACCGAGGACTGTGCTGTAGCAGAGGGCATCATTTCTAATATTTTTTGGTCTAAAGGTAAATGCATTTATACACCGTCGCTTGATACCGGAATACTTGACGGAGTGACAAGGCGTTTTGTGATTGAAAAAATGGAGAAGCTTGGAGCGGAAGTAAAGACTGGCCGTTTTCGGCTGGAGTCCCTCTTAACGGCTGACGAAGCATGGATGACAAACTCTGTTCTGGAGATTGTTCCATTTTCTAAGATTGAAGAGACAGCTTTTCCCGGTGTAAGCGGGGAAATGACAGGCTTTCTTCAAGAACTATATACGAATGACAGGCTAGGATAGAAATGAGGGGGGAAGAGAATGGCGCAGCAAACGATTGAACAAACCAAACTGCTTCACGCCAAGCATCACAAGTTATCATGGAAAGAAAAGACGCTGGTGATGGGGATTTTAAATGTAACGCCGGACTCTTTCTCGGACGGCGGGAAATACGAAAATACAGATATGGCGCTCCGGCATGCCATACAGATGATTGAAGACGGCGCCCATATTATTGATATAGGCGGAGAATCAACCAGGCCCGGTGCTGAGTATGTATCAGAAGACGAAGAGCTGTCACGAGTCATTCCGGCTATTGAGCGGATAACGAGTGAACTGGATGTCCCAATCTCTATAGATACGTATAAAGCAACTGTTGCCGATGAAGCAGTTAAAGCGGGAGCTTCCATCATTAACGATATTTGGGGAGCGAAAGCAGAGCCGGAAATGGCAGCTGTGGCAGCCGCTCATAAAGTGCCCATTGTGCTGATGCATAACCGCTCGGAGCGGAATTACGATGACTTAATTCCTGATATGCTTGCTGATTTAATGGAAAGTGTAAAAATTGCAAAAGAGGCCGGAGTGGAGGACAAGCATATTATCCTTGATCCGGGTATCGGATTTGCGAAAACATATCATGATAACCTTGCTGTAATGAACAAGCTTGAGATATTCAGCGGACTCGGCTATCCGGTGCTTCTCGGAACTTCGAGGAAAAAATTCATCGGCCGTGTATTGGATCTTCCGCCTGAAGAGCGGGCGGAAGGCACGGGTGCAACGGTGTGCCTCGGCATTCAAAAGGGCTGTGATATAGTCAGAGTGCATGATGTTAAACAAATCGCAAGAATGGCTAAAATGATGGATGCCATGCTGAATAAAGGAGGGGCGCATCATGGATAAAGTCTATGTGGAAGGCATGGAGTTTTACGGATATCATGGTGTTTTTGAAGAAGAAAACAAACTCGGACAGCGCTTCAAAGTCGACTTGACAGCGGAGCTTGATTTGAGCAAAGCCGGTCAGACGGATGACTTGGAACAAACGATTAACTATGCTGAGCTTTACCATGTGTGTCAGGATATCGTAGAAGGCGAACCGGTAAATCTTGTAGAAACGTTGGCGGAACGCATTGCCGATACCGTACTGAAAAAATTTCAGCCGGTACAGCAATGCACGGTAAAAGTCATTAAGCCGGACCCACCTATTCGCGGGCACTATAAATCAGTTGCCATCGAAATGACGAGAACTAAATCATGAACAATACAGCCTATATTGCACTCGGCTCAAATATCGGAGATCGGGAAAGCTATTTGAGACAAGCCGTTGTGCTGCTCCAACAGCATGAAGCCGTAACAGTAACAAAAGTGTCTTCCATCTATGAAACCGATCCGGTCGGTTATGAAGCGCAGGATGAGTTTTTGAATATGGCGGCAGAAATTAAAACCTCTTTGACTCCATTCGAGCTGCTTGATCTTACGCAGAGTATTGAATCAGAATTGGGAAGAAAGAGAGACATCAGATGGGGACCGCGAACGGCAGACCTTGACATTTTGCTTTATAATCGTGAAAATATTGAAACAGAGCAATTAATTGTTCCGCATCCGAGAATGTATGAGCGTTTATTTGTCCTTGCGCCGTTAAAAGAGATTTGCCCGCAAGTGGAAAATAATAAAATAAGCGCTGAAACAAACCAAGAAGGTGTAAGAGTATGGAAGCAGAAATCTGGGGTAGACGAATTCGTGCATTCAGAAAGCTGAAAGGGTATACTCAAGAAGGATTTGCAAAGGCTTTAGGCATATCAGTTTCCATTCTCGGCGAAATTGAACGAGGGAACCGTTTGCCGTCACCTGCTATTATTAAAGATGTGGCCGATGCTTTAAATATAAGTGCGGAGGAATTAGCCCCGCCAGAAAATAATAATAAATGAAAGGAGGGAAAAAATGTTTAAAATCGGTGATATTCAATTGAAAAACCGGGTTGTGCTGGCCCCTATGGCTGGTGTCTGCAACTCAGCATTCAGATTGACTGTAAAGGAATTCGGAGCCGGATTGGTATGCGCTGAAATGGTCAGCGACAAAGCGATCCTTTACAACAATGCCAAAACAATGGGTATGCTTTACATTGATGAACGTGAAAAACCGCTCAGCCTTCAAATCTTCGGAGGAAAAAAGGAAACCCTTGTGGAAGCGGCGAAGTTTGTAGACCAGAACACAACTGCTGATATCATTGATATTAACATGGGATGCCCAGTACCAAAGATTACAAAATGTGATGCGGGAGCAAAATGGCTTCTCGATCCTGATAAGATTTATGAAATGGTTTCTGCAGTAGTGGATGCCGTCGATAAACCAGTCACTGTAAAAATGAGAATGGGCTGGGATGAAGACCACATTTTCGCGGTGAAAAACGCACAGGCTGTTGAGCGTGCGGGCGGAAAAGCAGTTGCGCTTCACGGCCGTACAAGAGTGCAGATGTACGAAGGAACCGCAAATTGGGATATCATCAAAGAGGTTAAGCAATCAGTATCCATACCGGTAATCGGAAACGGCGATGTCAAAACGCCGCAGGACGCTAAGCGGATGCTTGATGAAACCGGAGTCGACGGTGTTATGATCGGGCGTGCAGCGCTGGGGAATCCATGGATGATTTACCGTACGGTTCAATACCTTGAAACAGGTGAATTAAAAGACGAACCGCAAGTGCGTGAAAAAATGGCGGTATGTAAGCTTCATCTGGACCGCTTAATTGATTTAAAAGGTGAAAATGTAGCAGTCAGAGAGATGAGAAAACACGCTGCTTGGTACTTGAAAGGCGTAAGAGCCAATGCGAAAGTTCGTAACGAAATTAACCATTGCGAAACGCGGGAAGAACTTGTGCAGCTATTGGATGCATTTACGGTTGAAGTTGAGGCAAAAGAGCTTCAAGACGCAAAGGTAGGATAACGATCACCTCTATTTGCTGCTCACTGCCAGTTTTTTTGCTGGCAGTTTTTCTGCTTTTTTCATGAAAAATAAACGTAACGGAGTGATACCAATGAGTCAAGAAGAGCAAAATCATGAGGAATTGAACGACCAGCTGCAAGTCAGACGAGATAAAATGAACCAATTAAGAGATAACGGCATAGATCCTTTCGGAAAACGCTATGACCGCTCCCATCAATCTGAACAAATCATCGCAGCGTACCAAGAACTATCTAAAGAAGAATTAGAAGAAAAAGCGATCGAAGTTACAATTGCAGGCCGTATGATGACAAAACGCGGCAAAGGAAAAGCAGGCTTTGCCCATCTCCAGGACTTAGAAGGCCAAATCCAAATTTACGTAAGAAAAGACAGTGTCGGCGACGAGCAATATGAGATTTTCAAAACGTCCGACCTCGGTGATTTAATCGGTGTTACAGGGAAAGTGTTCAAAACAAATGTTGGGGAACTATCTGTTAAAGCAACGTCATTTGAATTGCTGACAAAAGCTTTACGTCCGCTGCCGGATAAATATCACGGCCTGAAAGATGTGGAACAGCGCTACCGCCAACGCTATCTTGACCTCATTGTGAACCCTGATAGTAAAAACACATTCATTGCACGAAGCAAAATCATTCAAGCAATGAGAAGATACTTAGATGATCACGGATACTTAGAAGTTGAAACACCAACAATGCACAGCATTCCGGGAGGAGCATCCGCACGCCCGTTTATCACTCACCACAATGCATTAGACATGCCGCTTTACATGCGTATAGCAATCGAACTGCACTTAAAACGTTTGATTGTCGGCGGTTTAGAGAAAGTATATGAAATCGGCCGTGTTTTCCGCAATGAAGGCGTATCTACACGCCATAACCCTGAATTCACTATGATTGAATTATATGAGGCGTATGCTGATTATCAAGACATCATGAGTTTAACGGAAAATCTTATCGCTCATATCGCTCAAGAAGTGCTCGGCTCTACAACTATCCAATACGGTGAAGAACAAATTGATCTTAAACCTGAGTGGAAAAGACTTCATATGGTAGACGCAGTTAAAGAAGCAACAGGCGTTGATTTCTGGAATGAAGTGACTGTTGAGCAAGCGCGTGACTATGCAAAAGAACATGGCGTGGAAATCACGAAATCTATGACAGTAGGCCATATCATTAATGAGTTCTTTGAACAAAAAATCGAAGAAACATTGATTCAGCCAACATTTATTTACGGTCACCCTGTAGAGATTTCTCCTCTTGCTAAGAAAAACCCTGAGGACCCTCGCTTTACAGATCGTTTTGAGCTGTTTATCGTCGGCCGTGAGCATGCGAATGCATTTACCGAACTAAATGACCCTATCGACCAAAGAGAACGATTTGAGGCGCAATTAAAAGAAAGAGAAGAAGGGAACGACGAAGCGCATATGATGGACGAAGACTTTGTCGAGGCTCTTGAATACGGAATGCCGCCAACAGGCGGACTTGGCATCGGTATTGACCGTCTTGTCATGCTTTTAACAAATGCTCCTTCTATTAGAGATGTATTATTATTCCCTCAAATGAGACAGCGTTAATTTCAAAGAGTGCCAGCCTTATCATGAATAGGGAAGGCACTCTTTTTTTGAAACAAAATCACTATTAAAGTTTTTTTGTTTTTTCTTCAAAAAAACTATTGCACTATTATTTATAGGATGGTATATTATTATTCGTTGCCGCTAAACAAGGCGATGACGAAAAAAAGAATTTGAAAAAAGTTGTTGACTTTGAAAGAGCGAATTGATATAATAATAAAGTCGCTCAAACGAAGCGGACAAGATGATCTTTGAAAACTAAACAAGACAAAACGTACCTGTTAATTCAAAGTTTTAACATAAAAATCGCACAGCGATGTGCGTAGTCAGTCAAACTACTTTATCGGAGAGTTTGATCCTGGCTCAGGACGAACGCTGGCGGCGTGCCTAATACATGCAAGTCGAGCGGACAGATGGGAGCTTGCTCCCTGATGTTAGCGGCGGACGGGTGAGTAACACGTGGGTAACCTGCCTGTAAGACTGGGATAACTCCGGGAAACCGGGGCTAATACCGGATGCTTGTTTGAACCGCATGGTTCAAACATAAAAGGTGGCTTCGGCTACCACTTACAGATGGACCCGCGGCGCATTAGCTAGTTGGTGAGGTAATGGCTCACCAAGGCAACGATGCGTAGCCGACCTGAGAGGGTGATCGGCCACACTGGGACTGAGACACGGCCCAGACTCCTACGGGAGGCAGCAGTAGGGAATCTTCCGCAATGGACGAAAGTCTGACGGAGCAACGCCGCGTGAGTGATGAAGGTTTTCGGATCGTAAAGCTCTGTTGTTAGGGAAGAACAAGTGCTGTTCAAATAGGGCGGCACCTTGACGGTACCTAACCAGAAAGCCACGGCTAACTACGTGCCAGCAGCCGCGGTAATACGTAGGTGGCAAGCGTTGTCCGGAATTATTGGGCGTAAAGGGCTCGCAGGCGGTTTCTTAAGTCTGATGTGAAAGCCCCCGGCTCAACCGGGGAGGGTCATTGGAAACTGGGGAACTTGAGTGCAGAAGAGGAGAGTGGAATTCCACGTGTAGCGGTGAAATGCGTAGAGATGTGGAGGAACACCAGTGGCGAAGGCGACTCTCTGGTCTGTAACTGACGCTGAGGAGCGAAAGCGTGGGGAGCGAACAGGATTAGATACCCTGGTAGTCCACGCCGTAAACGATGAGTGCTAAGTGTTAGGGGGTTTCCGCCCCTTAGTGCTGCAGCTAACGCATTAAGCACTCCGCCTGGGGAGTACGGTCGCAAGACTGAAACTCAAAGGAATTGACGGGGGCCCGCACAAGCGGTGGAGCATGTGGTTTAATTCGAAGCAACGCGAAGAACCTTACCAGGTCTTGACATCCTCTGACACCCCTAGAGATAGGGCTTCCCCTTCGGGGGCAGAGTGACAGGTGGTGCATGGTTGTCGTCAGCTCGTGTCGTGAGATGTTGGGTTAAGTCCCGCAACGAGCGCAACCCTTGATCTTAGTTGCCAGCATTCAGTTGGGCACTCTAAGGTGACTGCCGGTGACAAACCGGAGGAAGGTGGGGATGACGTCAAATCATCATGCCCCTTATGACCTGGGCTACACACGTGCTACAATGGACAGAACAAAGGGCAGCGAGACCGCGAGGTTAAGCCAATCCCACAAATCTGTTCTCAGTTCGGATCGCAGTCTGCAACTCGACTGCGTGAAGCTGGAATCGCTAGTAATCGCGGATCAGCATGCCGCGGTGAATACGTTCCCGGGCCTTGTACACACCGCCCGTCACACCACGAGAGTTTGTAACACCCGAAGTCGGTGAGGTAACCTTTATGGAGCCAGCCGCCGAAGGTGGGACAGATGATTGGGGTGAAGTCGTAACAAGGTAGCCGTATCGGAAGGTGCGGCTGGATCACCTCCTTTCTAAGGATATTTAACGGAATATAAGACCTTGGGTCTTATAAACAGTACGTTCCCTGTCTTGTTTAGTTTTGAAGGATCATTCGATTCTTCGAGATGTTGTTCTTTGAAAACTAGATAACGATAAGTAAGACATCACATTCAAAAGTAAGACCAAGAATAACTGTAGTGATTCTTTTTTAACGGTTAAGTTAGAAAGGGCGCACGGTGGATGCCTTGGCACTAGGAGCCGATGAAGGACGGGACGAACACCGATATGCTTCGGGGAGCTGTAAGCAAGCTTTGATCCGGAGATTTCCGAATGGGGAAACCCACCACTCGTAATGGAGTGGTATCCATATCTGAATACATAGGATATGAGAAGGCAGACCCGGGGAACTGAAACATCTAAGTACCCGGAGGAAGAGAAAGCAAATGCGATTCCCTGAGTAGCGGCGAGCGAAACGGGATCAGCCCAAACCAAGAGGCTTGCCTCTTGGGGTTGTAGGACACTCTATACGGAGTTACAAAGGAACGAGGTAGATGAAGAGGTCTGGAAAGGCCCGCCATAGCAGGTAACAGCCCTGTAGTCAAAACTTCGTTCTCTCCAGAGTGGATCCTGAGTACGGCGGAACACGTGAAATTCCGTCGGAATCCGGGAGGACCATCTCCCAAGGCTAAATACTCCCTAGTGACCGATAGTGAACCAGTACCGTGAGGGAAAGGTGAAAAGCACCCCGGAAGGGGAGTGAAACAGATCCTGAAACCGTGTGCCTACAAGTAGTCAGAGCCCGTTAACGGGTGATGGCGTGCCTTTTGTAGAATGAACCGGCGAGTTACGATCCCGTGCAAGGTTAAGCAGAAGATGCGGAGCCGCAGCGAAAGCGAGTCTGAATAGGGCGCATGAGTACGTGGTCGTAGACCCGAAACCAGGTGATCTACCCATGTCCAGGGTGAAGTTCAGGTAACACTGAATGGAGGCCCGAACCCACGCACGTTGAAAAGTGCGGGGATGAGGTGTGGGTAGGGGTGAAATGCCAATCGAACCTGGAGATAGCTGGTTCTCTCCGAAATAGCTTTAGGGCTAGCCTTAAGGTAAGAGTCTTGGAGGTAGAGCACTGATTGGACTAGGGGCCCCTACCGGGTTACCGAATTCAGTCAAACTCCGAATGCCAATGACTTATCCTTAGGAGTCAGACTGCGAGTGATAAGATCCGTAGTCGAAAGGGAAACAGCCCAGACCGCCAGCTAAGGTCCCAAAGTATACGTTAAGTGGAAAAGGATGTGGAGTTGCTTAGACAACCAGGATGTTGGCTTAGAAGCAGCCACCATTTAAAGAGTGCGTAATAGCTCACTGGTCGAGTGACTCTGCGCCGAAAATGTACCGGGGCTAAACGTATCACCGAAGCTGCGGACTGTTCTTCGAACAGTGGTAGGAGAGCGTTCTAAGGGCTGTGAAGCCAGACCGGAAGGACTGGTGGAGCGCTTAGAAGTGAGAATGCCGGTATGAGTAGCGAAAGAGGGGTGAGAATCCCCTCCACCGAATGCCTAAGGTTTCCTGAGGAAGGCTCGTCCGCTCAGGGTAAGTCGGGACCTAAGCCGAGGCCGAAAGGCGTAGGCGATGGACAACAGGTTGATATTCCTGTACCACCTCCTCACCATTTGAGCAATGGGGGGACGCAGGAGGATAGGGTAAGCGCGGTATTGGATATCCGCGTCCAAGCAGTTAGGCTGGGAAATAGGCAAATCCGTTTCCCATAAGGCTGAGCTGTGATGGCGAGCGAATTATAGTAGCGAAGTTCCTGATTCCACACTGCCAAGAAAAGCCTCTAGCGAGGTGAGAGGTGCCCGTACCGCAAACCGACACAGGTAGGCGAGGAGAGAATCCTAAGGTGATCGAGAGAACTCTCGTTAAGGAACTCGGCAAAATGACCCCGTAACTTCGGGAGAAGGGGTGCTCTGTTAGGGTGCAAGCCCGAGAGAGCCGCAGTGAATAGGCCCAGGCGACTGTTTAGCAAAAACACAGGTCTCTGCGAAGCCGTAAGGCGAAGTATAGGGGCTGACGCCTGCCCGGTGCTGGAAGGTTAAGAGGAGCGCTTAGCGTAAGCGAAGGTGCGAATTGAAGCCCCAGTAAACGGCGGCCGTAACTATAACGGTCCTAAGGTAGCGAAATTCCTTGTCGGGTAAGTTCCGACCCGCACGAAAGGCGCAACGATCTGGGCACTGTCTCAACGAGAGACTCGGTGAAATTATAGTACCTGTGAAGATGCAGGTTACCCGCGACAGGACGGAAAGACCCCGTGGAGCTTTACTGCAGCCTGATATTGAATGTTGGTACAGCTTGTACAGGATAGGTAGGAGCCTTGGAAACCGGAGCGCCAGCTTCGGTGGAGGCATCGGTGGGATACTACCCTGGCTGTATTGACCTTCTAACCCGCCGCCCTTATCGGGCGGGGAGACAGTGTCAGGTGGGCAGTTTGACTGGGGCGGTCGCCTCCTAAAGAGTAACGGAGGCGCCCAAAGGTTCCCTCAGAATGGTTGGAAATCATTCGCAGAGTGTAAAGGCACAAGGGAGCTTGACTGCGAGACCTACAAGTCGAGCAGGGACGAAAGTCGGGCTTAGTGATCCGGTGGTTCCGCATGGAAGGGCCATCGCTCAACGGATAAAAGCTACCCCGGGGATAACAGGCTTATCTCCCCCAAGAGTCCACATCGACGGGGAGGTTTGGCACCTCGATGTCGGCTCATCGCATCCTGGGGCTGTAGTCGGTCCCAAGGGTTGGGCTGTTCGCCCATTAAAGCGGTACGCGAGCTGGGTTCAGAACGTCGTGAGACAGTTCGGTCCCTATCCGTCGCGGGCGCAGGAAATTTGAGAGGAGCTGTCCTTAGTACGAGAGGACCGGGATGGACGCACCGCTGGTGTACCAGTTGTTCTGCCAAGGGCATCGCTGGGTAGCTATGTGCGGACGGGATAAGTGCTGAAAGCATCTAAGCATGAAGCCCCCCTCAAGATGAGATTTCCCATTCCGCAAGGAAGTAAGATCCCTGAAAGATGATCAGGTTGATAGGTCTGAGGTGGAAGTGTGGCGACACATGGAGCTGACAGATACTAATCGATCGAGGACTTAACCACACTTTTGAATTAGTGCTTACGCGTTATCTAGTTTTGAGAGAACACTCTCAAATTGTTTGGTGGCGATAGCGAAGAGGTCACACCCGTTCCCATACCGAACACGGTAGTTAAGCTCTTCAGCGCCGATGGTAGTCGGGGGCTTCCCCCTGTGAGAGTAGGACGCCGCCAAGCAATTGCACGTCAGTGCAAATATGGAGGATTAGCTCAGCTGGGAGAGCATCTGCCTTACAAGCAGAGGGTCGGCGGTTCGAGCCCGTCATCCTCCACCATTTTTGCTTGTTTTTTCTTTGACATATCGAGCCGGTGTAGCTCAATTGGTAGAGCAACTGACTTGTAATCAGTAGGTTGGGGGTTCAAGTCCTCTTGCCGGCACCACTTTTATATGGTATAATACTCAAGTCTCTTTTAAAAAGAGCCATTAGCTCAGTTGGTAGAGCATCTGACTTTTAATCAGAGGGTCGAAGGTTCGAGTCCTTCATGGCTCACCATTTTTCATGCGGGTGTGGCGGAATTGGCAGACGCGCTAGACTTAGGATCTAGTGTCTTATGACGTGGGGGTTCAAGTCCCTTCACCCGCATTATATAGGATGACAGTTGTTAATCAATTGGACATCCTGTCTGCGGAAGTAGTTCAGTGGTAGAACATCACCTTGCCAAGGTGGGGGTCGCGGGTTCGAATCCCGTCTTCCGCTCCAACTATACCATCCACGCCGGGGTGGTGGAATTGGCAGACACACAGGACTTAAAATCCTGCGGTAGGTGACTACCGTGCCGGTTCAAGTCCGGCCCTCGGCATTAAATATTGCGCCCGTAGCTCAATTGGATAGAGCGTTTGACTACGGATCAAAAGGTTAGGGGTTCGACTCCTCTCGGGCGCGCCATTATATATTGAAATCGGGAAGTAGCTCAGCTTGGTAGAGCACTTGGTTTGGGACCAAGGGGTCGCAGGTTCGAATCCTGTCTTCCCGACCATTTCTCGGGGCCTTAGCTCAGCTGGGAGAGCGCCTGCCTTGCACGCAGGAGGTCAGCGGTTCGATCCCGCTAGGCTCCACCAAAAAAGAATTTGAAAAAAGTTGTTGACTTTGAAAGAGTGAATTGATATAATAATAAAGTCGCTCAAACGAAGTGGACAAGATGATCTTTGAAAACTAAACAAGACAAAACGTACCTGTTAATTCAAAGTTTTAACATAAAAATCGCACAGCGATGTGCGTAGTCAGCCAAACTACTTTATCGGAGAGTTTGATCCTGGCTCAGGACGAACGCTGGCGGCGTGCCTAATACATGCAAGTCGAGCGGACAGATGGGAGCTTGCTCCCTGATGTTAGCGGCGGACGGGTGAGTAACACGTGGGTAACCTGCCTGTAAGACTGGGATAACTCCGGGAAACCGGGGCTAATACCGGATGCTTGTTTGAACCGCATGGTTCAAACATAAAAGGTGGCTTCGGCTACCACTTACAGATGGACCCGCGGCGCATTAGCTAGTTGGTGAGGTAATGGCTCACCAAGGCAACGATGCGTAGCCGACCTGAGAGGGTGATCGGCCACACTGGGACTGAGACACGGCCCAGACTCCTACGGGAGGCAGCAGTAGGGAATCTTCCGCAATGGACGAAAGTCTGACGGAGCAACGCCGCGTGAGTGATGAAGGTTTTCGGATCGTAAAGCTCTGTTGTTAGGGAAGAACAAGTGCCGTTCAAATAGGGCGGCACCTTGACGGTACCTAACCAGAAAGCCACGGCTAACTACGTGCCAGCAGCCGCGGTAATACGTAGGTGGCAAGCGTTGTCCGGAATTATTGGGCGTAAAGGGCTCGCAGGCGGTTTCTTAAGTCTGATGTGAAAGCCCCCGGCTCAACCGGGGAGGGTCATTGGAAACTGGGGAACTTGAGTGCAGAAGAGGAGAGTGGAATTCCACGTGTAGCGGTGAAATGCGTAGAGATGTGGAGGAACACCAGTGGCGAAGGCGACTCTCTGGTCTGTAACTGACGCTGAGGAGCGAAAGCGTGGGGAGCGAACAGGATTAGATACCCTGGTAGTCCACGCCGTAAACGATGAGTGCTAAGTGTTAGGGGGTTTCCGCCCCTTAGTGCTGCAGCTAACGCATTAAGCACTCCGCCTGGGGAGTACGGTCGCAAGACTGAAACTCAAAGGAATTGACGGGGGCCCGCACAAGCGGTGGAGCATGTGGTTTAATTCGAAGCAACGCGAAGAACCTTACCAGGTCTTGACATCCTCTGACACCCCTAGAGATAGGGCTTCCCCTTCGGGGGCAGAGTGACAGGTGGTGCATGGTTGTCGTCAGCTCGTGTCGTGAGATGTTGGGTTAAGTCCCGCAACGAGCGCAACCCTTGATCTTAGTTGCCAGCATTCAGTTGGGCACTCTAAGGTGACTGCCGGTGACAAACCGGAGGAAGGTGGGGATGACGTCAAATCATCATGCCCCTTATGACCTGGGCTACACACGTGCTACAATGGACAGAACAAAGGGCAGCGAGACCGCGAGGTTAAGCCAATCCCACAAATCTGTTCTCAGTTCGGATCGCAGTCTGCAACTCGACTGCGTGAAGCTGGAATCGCTAGTAATCGCGGATCAGCATGCCGCGGTGAATACGTTCCCGGGCCTTGTACACACCGCCCGTCACACCACGAGAGTTTGTAACACCCGAAGTCGGTGAGGTAACCTTTATGGAGCCAGCCGCCGAAGGTGGGACAGATGATTGGGGTGAAGTCGTAACAAGGTAGCCGTATCGGAAGGTGCGGCTGGATCACCTCCTTTCTAAGGATATTTAACGGAATATAAGACCTTGGGTCTTATAAACAGTACGTTCCCTGTCTTGTTTAGTTTTGAAGGATCATTCGATTCTTCGAGATGTTGTTCTTTGAAAACTAGATAACGATAAGTAAGACATCACATTCAAAAGTAAGACCAAGAATAACTGTAGTGATTCTTTTTTAACGGTTAAGTTAGAAAGGGCGCACGGTGGATGCCTTGGCACTAGGAGCCGATGAAGGACGGGACGAACACCGATATGCTTCGGGGAGCTGTAAGCAAGCTTTGATCCGGAGATTTCCGAATGGGGAAACCCACCACTCGTAATGGAGTGGTATCCATATCTGAATACATAGGATATGAGAAGGCAGACCCGGGGAACTGAAACATCTAAGTACCCGGAGGAAGAGAAAGCAAATGCGATTCCCTGAGTAGCGGCGAGCGAAACGGGATCAGCCCAAACCAAGAGGCTTGCCTCTTGGGGTTGTAGGACACTCTATACGGAGTTACAAAGGAACGAGGTAGATGAAGAGGTCTGGAAAGGCCCGCCATAGCAGGTAACAGCCCTGTAGTCAAAACTTCGTTCTCTCCAGAGTGGATCCTGAGTACGGCGGAACACGTGAAATTCCGTCGGAATCCGGGAGGACCATCTCCCAAGGCTAAATACTCCCTAGTGACCGATAGTGAACCAGTACCGTGAGGGAAAGGTGAAAAGCACCCCGGAAGGGGAGTGAAACAGATCCTGAAACCGTGTGCCTACAAGTAGTCAGAGCCCGTTAACGGGTGATGGCGTGCCTTTTGTAGAATGAACCGGCGAGTTACGATCCCGTGCAAGGTTAAGCAGAAGATGCGGAGCCGCAGCGAAAGCGAGTCTGAATAGGGCGCATGAGTACGTGGTCGTAGACCCGAAACCAGGTGATCTACCCATGTCCAGGGTGAAGTTCAGGTAACACTGAATGGAGGCCCGAACCCACGCACGTTGAAAAGTGCGGGGATGAGGTGTGGGTAGGGGTGAAATGCCAATCGAACCTGGAGATAGCTGGTTCTCTCCGAAATAGCTTTAGGGCTAGCCTTAAGGTAAGAGTCTTGGAGGTAGAGCACTGATTGGACTAGGGGCCCCTACCGGGTTACCGAATTCAGTCAAACTCCGAATGCCAATGACTTATCCTTAGGAGTCAGACTGCGAGTGATAAGATCCGTAGTCGAAAGGGAAACAGCCCAGACCGCCAGCTAAGGTCCCAAAGTATACGTTAAGTGGAAAAGGATGTGGAGTTGCTTAGACAACCAGGATGTTGGCTTAGAAGCAGCCACCATTTAAAGAGTGCGTAATAGCTCACTGGTCGAGTGACTCTGCGCCGAAAATGTACCGGGGCTAAACGTATCACCGAAGCTGCGGACTGTTCTTCGAACAGTGGTAGGAGAGCGTTCTAAGGGCTGTGAAGCCAGACCGGAAGGACTGGTGGAGCGCTTAGAAGTGAGAATGCCGGTATGAGTAGCGAAAGAGGGGTGAGAATCCCCTCCACCGAATGCCTAAGGTTTCCTGAGGAAGGCTCGTCCGCTCAGGGTAAGTCGGGACCTAAGCCGAGGCCGAAAGGCGTAGGCGATGGACAACAGGTTGATATTCCTGTACCACCTCCTCACCATTTGAGCAATGGGGGGACGCAGGAGGATAGGGTAAGCGCGGTATTGGATATCCGCGTCCAAGCAGTTAGGCTGGGAAATAGGCAAATCCGTTTCCCATAAGGCTGAGCTGTGATGGCGAGCGAATTATAGTAGCGAAGTTCCTGATTCCACACTGCCAAGAAAAGCCTCTAGCGAGGTGAGAGGTGCCCGTACCGCAAACCGACACAGGTAGGCGAGGAGAGAATCCTAAGGTGATCGAGAGAACTCTCGTTAAGGAACTCGGCAAAATGACCCCGTAACTTCGGGAGAAGGGGTGCTCTGTTAGGGTGCAAGCCCGAGAGAGCCGCAGTGAATAGGCCCAGGCGACTGTTTAGCAAAAACACAGGTCTCTGCGAAGCCGTAAGGCGAAGTATAGGGGCTGACGCCTGCCCGGTGCTGGAAGGTTAAGAGGAGCGCTTAGCGTAAGCGAAGGTGCGAATTGAAGCCCCAGTAAACGGCGGCCGTAACTATAACGGTCCTAAGGTAGCGAAATTCCTTGTCGGGTAAGTTCCGACCCGCACGAAAGGCGCAACGATCTGGGCACTGTCTCAACGAGAGACTCGGTGAAATTATAGTACCTGTGAAGATGCAGGTTACCCGCGACAGGACGGAAAGACCCCGTGGAGCTTTACTGCAGCCTGATATTGAATGTTGGTACAGCTTGTACAGGATAGGTAGGAGCCTTGGAAACCGGAGCGCCAGCTTCGGTGGAGGCATCGGTGGGATACTACCCTGGCTGTATTGACCTTCTAACCCGCCGCCCTTATCGGGCGGGGAGACAGTGTCAGGTGGGCAGTTTGACTGGGGCGGTCGCCTCCTAAAGAGTAACGGAGGCGCCCAAAGGTTCCCTCAGAATGGTTGGAAATCATTCGCAGAGTGTAAAGGCACAAGGGAGCTTGACTGCGAGACCTACAAGTCGAGCAGGGACGAAAGTCGGGCTTAGTGATCCGGTGGTTCCGCATGGAAGGGCCATCGCTCAACGGATAAAAGCTACCCCGGGGATAACAGGCTTATCTCCCCCAAGAGTCCACATCGACGGGGAGGTTTGGCACCTCGATGTCGGCTCATCGCATCCTGGGGCTGTAGTCGGTCCCAAGGGTTGGGCTGTTCGCCCATTAAAGCGGTACGCGAGCTGGGTTCAGAACGTCGTGAGACAGTTCGGTCCCTATCCGTCGCGGGCGCAGGAAATTTGAGAGGAGCTGTCCTTAGTACGAGAGGACCGGGATGGACGCACCGCTGGTGTACCAGTTGTTCTGCCAAGGGCATCGCTGGGTAGCTATGTGCGGACGGGATAAGTGCTGAAAGCATCTAAGCATGAAGCCCCCCTCAAGATGAGATTTCCCATTCCGCAAGGAAGTAAGATCCCTGAAAGATGATCAGGTTGATAGGTCTGAGGTGGAAGTGTGGCGACACATGGAGCTGACAGATACTAATCGATCGAGGACTTAACCACACTTTTGAATTAGTGCTTACGCGTTATCTAGTTTTGAGAGAACACTCTCAAATTGTTTGGTGGCGATAGCGAAGAGGTCACACCCGTTCCCATACCGAACACGGTAGTTAAGCTCTTCAGCGCCGATGGTAGTCGGGGGCTTCCCCCTGTGAGAGTAGGACGCCGCCAAGCAAGTTGAAAAAAGGACAGCTCATATGAGCTGTCCTTTTTTGTGTTTTCAGGTTATCGGTTTCATTACATATTGTTTAGTTATATAATAAAATAACTTTAAAAAGATAAAGTCACTTTATATGAGAAGTCAGGTTTTACGTTTTGTTAAAGTGGAAATAATAGAGATAGAGCGAGAAAGTTGAAAAATCTTATGAAACACCTTATAGTAAGATTAAAGTCAAATATAGTCAAAGTCAATAAAGGAGGGGGTTGAGTGGGACATAATATTTCTGACATCATTGAGCAGTATTTAAAACAAGTGTTAGATCAAAATGGCAAGGAAATTTTAGAGATAAAGCGCAGTGAGATTGCTGATAAGTTTCAATGTGTTCCTTCCCAAATTAATTATGTCATCAACACCAGGTTTACAAGCGAAAGAGGATATATTGTTGAAAGCAAACGCGGGGGCGGCGGATATATCAGAATCATTAAAATTAAAATGAATAATGAAGTTGTCCTTATTAATAATATTATTTCGCATATTCATACCCATCTGTCTCAAGCAGCCTCTGATGATATTATTCTCAGGCTATTAGAAGATGGGGTTATTTCAGAAAGAGAAGCAAAAATGATGGTCAGTGTCATGGACCGCTCAGTCCTATACATTGATTTGCCTGAGCGTGATGAATTAAGAGCCAGGATGATGAAAGCCATGCTGACATCTTTAAAATTAAAATAAGCGGGTGAAAAGATTGATTTGTCAAGAGTGCAATGAGAGACCAGCCACTTTTCACTTTACAAAGGTTGTTAATGGAGAGAAAAAAGAAGTGCACATCTGTGAACAATGTGCAAAAGAAAATAGTGATTCATATGGTATAAGTGGGAATCATGGTTTCTCTATTCATAATTTATTATCAGGTTTGCTGAACATGGATTCTTCGTTTCAAAGTGCCGGCACTCAAATGTTTAATCATTCAGAGCCAGGATCAGCCTGCAAGAAGTGCGGAATGACATTTCAGCAATTTAGAAAAACAGGCCGTTTTGGCTGTGCGGAATGTTACAAAACGTTCCATAGTAATATCACTCCTATATTGCGTAAGGTACACAGCGGAAATACTGTTCATGCCGGGAAAATTCCAAAACGCATAGGCGGAAATATACACGTCAGACGACAAATTGATGTATTGAAAAAAGAATTAGAAACACTGATACACCAAGAAGAATTTGAAAAAGCTGCACAGGTCAGAGATCAAATTCGATCATTAGAGCATGCATTAAAAAGTACAGATAGCGAGGGGGAACAAGGGTAATGTCGCTAAAGCATTTTATTCAGGACGCATTAAGCAGTTGGATGAAGCAGAAAGGACCTGAAAGTGACATTGTACTCAGCAGCCGTATCCGTTTGGCCCGAAATTTTGATAATATTCGGTTTCCTACACGGTATTCAAATGAAGAAGCATCATCCATTATTCAGCAATTTGAAGACCAGTTTGCTGAGCATGAGGTTCCCGGTATTGGCAAGTTTGTTTTAATAAGAATGAACGATGCTCAGCCTTTAGAAAAGAGAGTGCTTGTTGAAAAGCATTTAATCAGTCCGAATTTAACGGAGTCACCATTCGGCGGCTGCCTGCTTTCTGAAAATGAAGAAGTCAGCATAATGTTAAATGAGGAGGATCACATCAGGATCCAATGCCTTTTCCCCGGGTTTCAGCTATTCAAAGCAATGGAAGCCGCGAATCAGGTCGATGACTGGATTGAGGAGAAAGTTGATTATGCATTTGGAGAACAAAGAGGTTATTTAACAAGCTGTCCTACAAACGTAGGTACAGGATTAAGGGCTTCAGTCATGATGCATTTGCCGGCTCTTGTTCTAACTAGGCAAATCAATCGAATTATTCCGGCAATTAACCAATTAGGTTTAGTTGTTAGAGGAATTTATGGTGAAGGCAGCGAAGCATTAGGAAATATCTTTCAAATTTCGAATCAAATCACACTCGGAAAATCAGAGCAGGATATCGTTGAAGACCTGAACAGCGTGGCAGCCCAGCTGATTGAACAGGAACGATCTGCACGAGAAGCCCTTTACCAAACATCTAAGATTGAGTTGGAGGATCGGGTGTATAGATCCTATGGCGTCTTATCCAACTGTCGAATGATAGAATCGAAAGAGACTGCAAAGTGTCTTTCAGATGTTCGGCTAGGTATAGATTTAGGCATCATTAAGGGCCTTTCAAGCAATATACTTAATGAATTAATGATTTTGACACAACCTGGGTTTTTACAGCAATATTCAGGCAGTGCATTGCGGCCGAACGAAAGAGATATTAGAAGGGCAGCTCTTATCAGGGAACGATTACATTTAGAAATGAATGCGAATAGACAGGAGGATGAATCGATATGATGTTTGGAAGATTTACAGAGCGCGCGCAAAAGGTATTGGCACTTGCACAGGAGGAAGCACTTCGTTTAGGGCATAACAATATTGGCACAGAGCATATTTTATTAGGACTGGTACGCGAAGGAGAAGGTATTGCAGCTAAAGCGCTTCAAGCACTTGGCCTCGGTTCTGATAAAATCCAAAAAGAAGTGGAGAGCTTAATTGGACGCGGACAAGAAATGTCCCAAACCATTCATTATACTCCGAGAGCTAAAAAAGTGATTGAGCTTTCAATGGATGAGGCAAGAAAACTTGGCCATTCTTACGTAGGGACAGAACATATCCTTCTCGGACTCATACGCGAAGGAGAAGGTGTGGCAGCGAGAGTGCTGAATAACCTTGGCGTAAGTTTAAATAAAGCGAGACAGCAGGTTCTCCAGCTTCTTGGAAGCAATGAAACAGGATCTTCTGCCTCAGGAACAAACAGCAATGCAAATACTCCGACGCTTGACAGCTTGGCGAGAGATTTAACGGCGATAGCGAAGGAAGACAGCCTTGATCCGGTTATCGGCAGAAGCAAGGAAATTCAGCGGGTAATTGAAGTGCTGAGCCGCAGAACGAAAAACAATCCTGTGCTTATCGGGGAACCGGGTGTAGGGAAAACGGCTATTGCTGAAGGGCTTGCACAGCAAATCATCAACAATGAAGTTCCTGAAATCTTGCGCGATAAACGTGTTATGACATTAGACATGGGAACGGTCGTTGCCGGCACAAAGTACCGTGGTGAATTTGAAGACCGTTTGAAAAAGGTAATGGATGAAATTCGTCAAGCAGGCAATATTATTCTCTTTATTGATGAGCTTCATACACTGATAGGGGCAGGCGGAGCAGAAGGTGCAATTGATGCATCAAATATTTTAAAGCCGTCACTTGCCCGCGGAGAGCTGCAATGCATCGGGGCGACCACTCTTGATGAGTACCGCAAATATATTGAAAAAGATGCAGCGCTTGAGCGCCGATTCCAACCAATCCAGGTTGATCAGCCTTCTGTAGACGAAAGCGTTCAAATATTAAGAGGGTTACGTGACCGGTATGAAGCGCATCACCGGGTTTCAATTACTGATGAAGCCATTGAAGCTGCGGTTAAGCTTTCTGACCGATATATTTCTGATCGGTTCCTTCCGGATAAAGCAATTGATTTGATTGATGAAGCAGGTTCTAAAGTAAGATTGCGTTCATTTACAACTCCACCAAATTTGAAGGAGCTTGAACAAAAACTTGATGAAGTCCGTAAAGAAAAAGATGCAGCGGTGCAAAGCCAAGAGTTTGAAAAAGCCGCCTCATTACGCGATACAGAACAGCGTTTAAGAGAACAAGTGGAAGATACGAAGAAAACGTGGAAAGAGAAACAAGGCCAGGAAAATTCAGAAGTATCGGTTGAAGATATCGCAATGGTTGTTTCAAGTTGGACCGGGGTTCCTGTTTCCAAAATTGCGCAAACTGAAACGGATAAGCTGCTGAATATGGAAAATCTCCTTCATTCCCGTGTTATCGGGCAGGATGAAGCCGTTGTAGCTGTTGCTAAGGCTGTCAGACGCGCGAGAGCAGGGTTGAAAGACCCGAAACGGCCGATTGGTTCATTCGTATTCTTAGGCCCTACAGGTGTAGGGAAAACCGAGCTTGCAAGAGCACTTGCTGAATCCATTTTCGGTGATGAAGAAGCGATGATCAGAATCGATATGTCAGAATACATGGAGAAACACTCGACATCAAGACTTGTCGGTTCACCTCCTGGATATGTCGGTTATGATGAAGGCGGTCAGTTAACAGAAAAAGTTAGAAGAAAACCATACTCTGTTGTGCTGCTTGATGAAATTGAAAAAGCGCATCCGGATGTATTCAATATTCTTTTACAAGTGCTTGAAGATGGCCGTCTGACTGATTCGAAGGGACGCACAGTTGATTTCCGCAATACAATTCTTATCATGACGTCGAACGTCGGAGCCAGCGAGCTGAAACGCAATAAGTACGTTGGTTTTAATGTTCAGGATGAGACTCAAAATCACAAAGACATGAAAGATAAAGTAATGGGTGAGCTGAAACGGGCATTCAGACCGGAGTTTATCAACCGTATTGATGAAATCATTGTATTCCACTCACTCGAGAAGAAACATCTGAATGAAATTGTGACACTTATGTCGGATCAATTAACAAAACGCCTAAAAGAACAAGACCTATCAATTGAGCTGACAGAAGCTGCAAAAGCGAAAGTAGCTGATGAAGGGGTAGATCTGGAGTACGGCGCCCGTCCGTTAAGAAGAGCAATTCAAAAGCATGTAGAAGACCGTTTATCAGAGGAACTGCTTAGAGGAAATATTGATAAAGGTCAGCATATTGTGCTTGATGTTGAAGATGGGGAGTTTGTCGTAAAAACGACAGCTAAAACGAATAATTTATAAGATGAAAAAGAGGCATACAGCAAGTAAGTGTATGCCTCAATTTCTTATCAAGGAAACTGACAAGGGAGAGGTCTTACATCATCTATGGCTAAATCAAAAACGAAATTTATCTGCCAATCCTGCGGCTATGAATCCGCAAAGTGGATGGGGAAATGTCCAGGCTGCGGAGCTTGGAACACAATGACAGAAGAAACAGTAAAAAAAACACCGGCTAATCGCAGAGCAGCTTTTGCACACTCTACCCAAACCGTAAAGAAACCTTCACCTATCACATCAATAGAAACATCTGAAGAACCCCGAATTAAAACACAGCTTGGAGAATTTAACAGAGTGCTGGGCGGCGGTGTTGTGAAGGGCTCACTTGTCTTAATTGGAGGAGATCCCGGTATTGGTAAGTCAACCTTGCTGCTTCAGGTATCCGCTCAGTTATCAGACTCCACGCATAGTGTGCTCTACATTTCAGGCGAGGAATCTGTGAAACAAACGAAACTCAGAGCAGATCGGCTCGGTATTAATAACCAAACGTTACATGTTTTATCTGAAACCGACATGGAGTATATTTCGTCTGCTATACAAGAGATGAATCCAGCATTTGTGGTTGTTGACTCCATTCAGACGGTCTATCAAAGCGATATTACATCAGCTCCGGGCAGTGTGTCGCAAGTCAGGGAGTGTACGGCAGAGCTGATGAGAATTGCCAAGACAAAGGGTATACCGATTTTTATCGTAGGACATGTAACAAAAGAAGGTTCAATTGCTGGCCCGAGACTGTTGGAACACATGGTTGATACTGTTCTTTACTTTGAAGGAGAGAGGCATCATACGTTCCGCATCCTGCGGGCAGTAAAAAACCGTTTCGGCTCTACAAATGAAATGGGCATTTTCGAAATGCGGGAAGAGGGTCTGACAGAGGTGCTGAATCCTTCTGAAATCTTTCTTGAGGAACGATCAGCCGGAGCGGCAGGTTCCAGCATAGTAGCATCTATGGAAGGCACCAGACCGATTCTCGTGGAAATACAGGCCCTTATCTCACCGACCAGCTTTGGGAATCCCCGGCGTATGGCCACGGGAATTGACCATAACAGAGTGTCACTGCTGATGGCTGTGTTAGAAAAAAGAGTCGGGCTGCTGCTTCAAAATCAAGATGCGTATTTAAAGGTAGCAGGCGGCGTTAAGCTCGATGAACCGGCAATCGATCTCGCTGTATCTGTCAGTATTGCATCAAGCTTTAGAGATACACCGCCAAATCCTGCCGACTGCATTATAGGAGAAGTCGGTTTAACAGGTGAGGTCCGCAGGGTATCCAGAATTGAACAGCGTGTGAAAGAAGCTGCTAAACTTGGATTTAAGCGTATGATCATACCTGCGGCGAATTTAGATGGATGGACAAAACCAAAAGGGATTGAGGTTGTCGGAGTAGCAAATGTTGCAGAAGCGCTTCGTACTTCATTAGGAGGATCTTAATAGATGGAAAAAGAGAAAAAAGGGGCGAAACAAGAGTTGGATCTCTCGGCTATATTACAATTTGTGGCGCCGGGAACGCCGCTCAGAGCTGGAATAGAGAATGTTTTAAGAGCCAATACAGGCGGTTTAATTGTTGTAGGCTACAACGATAAAGTGAAAGAGGTAGTGGATGGCGGCTTTCATATTAATACGTCCTTTGCGCCGGCGCATTTGTATGAGCTGGCTAAGATGGACGGGGCTATCATTTTAAGTGATTCCGGGCAAAAAATACTTTATGCCAATACTCAGCTGATGCCTGAGGCGACAATATCTTCTTCTGAAACCGGAATGCGTCACCGCACGGCGGAAAGGGTAGCGAAACAAACGGGCTGTTTGGTTATCGCCATCTCAGAGCGGAGAAATGTCATTACGTTATATCAGGAAAACATGAGGTATACGTTAAAAGACATCGGCTTTATCTTAACAAAAGCAAATCAAGCCATTCAAACGCTTGAAAAGTATAAGACCATTCTTGATAAAACGATAACGGCGCTGAATGCCTTGGAATTTGAAGAGCTGGTCACATTCAGTGATGTGCTCTCCGTTATGCACAGATATGAAATGGTGCTGAGAATTAAAAATGAAATTAATATGTATATCAAAGAATTAGGTACCGAAGGACATTTAATCAGGTTGCAGGTCATTGAGCTAATTACAGACATGGAAGAAGAGGCTGCCTTATTTATTAAGGACTATGTGAAGGAAAAAATCAAAGACCCATTTGTGCTTTTGAAGGAGCTTCAGGATATGTCCAGTTATGATTTGCTGGATGACTCTATTGTATATAAGCTGCTTGGTTATTCAGCCTCTACAAATCTTGAAGATTATGTTTTACCTAGAGGTTACAGACTTCTTCATAAAATCCCGCGGCTGCCGATGCCGATTGTTGAGAATGTAGTGGAAGCTTTTGGCGTTCTGCCAAGGATTATTGAAGCAAGTGCAGAAGAATTAGATGACGTTGAGGGCATAGGTGAGGTACGAGCCCAAAAAATTAAAAAAGGCTTAAAACGTCTTCAAGAAAAGCATTATATTGACAGACAGCTGTAAATGTCGATTAAAACGATTTCATTTCGGGTATATTATTGCTGGTTTTTGTTTATTCTGATATTCGTAGGTTTTTACAAATTTTGATTCAAAAAATATTTATCTTAAAAAGGAGGTGGGGGTATGTTAAAACGAATAGTTCAGGCGTTCTTCATTATTTTTGGCGGCGTTGTCGGTATATTTTTAATACCTGAATTGTTTGTGCTGTTAAATATACAGGACATACCTTTAGTAACAAACGCGTATACGTCTGCGGCAATTGGTGCCATTATCTTTTTTCTCATTAGTATATGGGGAACAGAATATGTTGTAAATTGGGTGAAGTGGATAGAGGATTCTTTGTTGAAAGCTCCGGTTCCAGATTTGTTATTTGGGAGTCTCGGCTTAGTATTTGGACTTATAATCGCTTATCTTATCGTAAATGTGATTCCTTTAGACAATATACCATACCGTATTCTCAGCACGATTATTCCTGTCTTTTTAGCTTTCTTTCTGGGCTATCTCGGCTTTCAGGTCGGCTTTAAGAAAAAGGATGAGCTAATCAGCCTGTTCTCGATTTCTTCAAGAATGCAAAAGAAAAAAGGTACGGCTGAGGAAGAGCATGAAGAGCAGGATAAAAAGCTGAAAATTTTAGACACAAGTGTTATTATTGATGGGAGAATTGCAGATATTTGCCAAACTGGTTTTTTAGAAGGGATCATCGTTATTCCGCAGTTTGTCCTTGGAGAATTGCAGCATATTGCCGATTCTTCTGACGTATTAAAGCGAAACAGAGGACGCCGCGGCCTTGATATTTTAAATCGCATCCAAAAAGAATTGGATATTAAAGTGGAAATATATGAAGGCGACTTTGAAGATATACAGGAGGTTGACAGCAAGCTTGTCAAATTGGCCAAACTGACTTCCGGAGTCGTAGTGACAAATGATTTTAATTTAAATAAAGTATGTGAGCTTCAAAAAGTAGCGGTGCTGAACATTAATGATCTGGCCAATGCTGTGAAGCCTGTAGTGCTTCCGGGTGAAGAAATGAATGTGCAGGTCATCAAAGACGGGAAAGAGCATAACCAAGGTGTTGCCTACTTGGATGACGGTACTATGATTGTCGTGGAAGAAGGGCGGAACTATATTGGCAAGCATATTGATGTGCTCGTAACAAGTGTGCTGCAAACAGCGGCTGGAAGAATGATTTTTGCAAAGCCGAAGCTGTTGGAGAAGGCTCTTTAGAGGGAGAAAGAATATGAACTATGATGTAGTGATTCTTGCCGCCGGACAGGGGAAACGAATGAAGGCGGGAAGGAATAAGCTGTTTATTGAGCTGAAAGATGCTCCGGTTATCATTCACACTTTAAGAGTGTTTGACAGCCATAGACCGTGCCGAAAGATCATCTTAGTCATAAATGAACATGACCATGAAGATTTTCAAGGACTGCTGAAACAGTATTCGTTTGATACAGCGATCGAGGTTGTGAAGGGCGGAAATGAACGGCAGCATAGTGTGTATGAGGGCCTCAAAACAATAAGGCAAGAAAATATTGTGCTTGTTCACGACGGCGCGCGTCCTTTTGTGAAGCATAAACAAATTGATAAGCTGATCGAAACAGCAGAGCAGACAGGAGCGGCAATCCTTGCTGTTCCTGTGAAAGACACCATTAAACGCGTTCAAGGCTCTGAAGTCACTGAGACTATTGAACGTTCAAGCTTGTGGGCCGTTCAAACGCCACAAGCTTTTCGTCTTTCCTTATTGATGGAGGCTCATAGGGAAGCTGAAAGAAAAGGTTTTTTAGGAACGGATGACGCCAGTCTCGTTGAGGAGCTGGAGGGTGCTGATGTAAGTGTAGTCGAAGGTGATTACACGAATATTAAACTGACGACACCGGATGATTTAATAGCGGCAGAAGCAATCATGAGAGCGGAAAGTGGGAATGAATATGTTTAGAATCGGACAAGGTTTTGATGTGCATCAGCTGGCGGAAGGCCGGCCTCTTATTATCGGAGGAATTGAAATCCCTTATGAAAAGGGTCTGCTCGGACATTCTGATGCTGATGTTTTACTTCATACAATTGCTGACGCCTGCCTCGGAGCAGTTGGAGAGGGAGACATCGGCAAGCATTTTCCAGATACGGATCCGGAATTTAAGGACGCGGATTCCTTCAAATTGCTGCAGCATGTTTGGGATATTGTGAAACAAAAAGGTTATGTTCTTGGGAATCTGGATTGTACCATTATCGCCCAAAAGCCGAAGATGGCGCCATACATAGAAGACATGAGAAAAAGAATTGCTGAAGGCCTTGAAGCCGATACCTCTCAGATTAATGTAAAGGCTACGACAACTGAGAAACTTGGGTTTACGGGCAGAGCCGAAGGAATAGCGGCGCAGGCGACAGTGCTGATACAAAAAGGCTAATCTTATTTTGATGCGCGATCTATTTGGTGGTAGAATAGATGCATATATTTTACTTGAGGCCAGACCTGAGATGAAAGGAAGTATTAGAAAATGGGAAATGAAGTACGCGTTCGCTATGCACCGAGTCCAACGGGACATTTGCATATAGGAAATGCCAGAACGGCTCTTTTTAATTATTTATTTGCCCGCAATCAAGGCGGAAAGTTTATTATTCGAGTAGAGGATACGGACCAAAAACGCAATATTGAGGGCGGAGAACAAAGCCAGCTGAATTATTTGAAGTGGCTTGGCATTGATTGGGACGAAAGTGTAGATATCGGCGGAGAATACGGCCCGTACCGTCAGTCTGAGCGTAACGATATCTACCGAGTCTATTATGAAGAGCTTCTTGAAAAAGGGCTTGCTTATAAATGTTTCTGTACGGAAGAAGAGCTTGAAAAAGAACGCGAAGAACAGATTGCCCGCGGCGAGATGCCCCGTTATTCAGGCAAGCACAGAAATCTGACTCAGGAAGAGCAGGATCAATTCCTTGCTGAAGGCAGAAAGCCGAGTATTCGGTTCCGTGTGCCGGAAGGAAAAATCATTGCCTTTAACGATATCGTAAAAGGAGAGATTTCTTTCGAATCAGACGGCATTGGTGATTTTGTCATTGTGAAAAAAGACGGAACACCGACGTATAACTTTGCTGTAGCGGTTGATGATTATTTGATGAAAATGACGCATGTGCTGCGCGGTGAAGACCATATTTCTAACACGCCGAAACAAATCATGATTTATCAAGCATTCGGATGGGATATTCCTGTGTTTGGCCACATGACGTTAATCGTGAATGAAAGCCGCAAAAAGCTCAGTAAACGCGATGAGTCCATCATTCAATTCATCGAGCAATATAAAGATTTAGGATACTTGCCAGAAGCGCTGTTTAACTTTATCGGCCTATTAGGCTGGTCTCCAGTAGGAGAAGAAGAGCTTTTTACAAAGGAACAGTTTATTGAAATTTTTGATGTGAATCGTTTATCAAAATCACCAGCATTGTTTGATATGCATAAACTAAAATGGGTCAACAACCAATATGTGAAAGAGCTGGATCTTGAGCAGGTCGTTGAACTGACGCTTCCGCATTTACAGAAGGCCGGTAAAGTCGGAACTGAACTTTCTCCGGAACAGCAGGAATGGATTCGCAAGCTGATTTCTTTATATCATGAGCAATTAAGCTTCGGCGCAGAAATTGTTGAGCTTACTGATTTGTTCTTTAAGGAAGATATCGAGTATAATCAAGAGGCGAAGACTGTTTTAGATGAAGAGCAGGTGCCGGAAGTGCTTAGTGTGTTCGCTGCGAAGCTGGAAGAGCTCGAGGAGTTTACACCGGATCATATTAAAGCCTCCATCAAAGCAGTGCAAAAAGAAACAGGACATAAAGGGAAAAAGTTATTTATGCCGATTCGTGTAGCGGTAACTGGCCAGACTCACGGCCCTGAGCTTCCGCAATCGATTGAGCTGATTGGAAGAGAAACCGTTATTAAACGTTTGAAAAATGCTTAATATATGAAATTGTTGACAGGGAAGAGTATAAAACGTTAGACCATCACAGAAAGGATCTTCATGGCTGAGAGAGATCCATGGTCGGGTTTTAGAAGTGCGCCCTTAAGACCTTTGAAGAACATTTTGCGAAAAATAAGTATTCAAAGGCGGATGCCGCCGTTATCGGTTAAAGTTGGGAGAACAGCGATCTGTTTTTCAAACAGAGTGGAACCGCGCGGTAAAAGCGTCTCTGTCATGTTGCATGCAGAGACGCTTTTTTTATTGCCTGAAAACAAAAAAAGACAGAAGGAAGCGGGTAGAACGGGGGGAAGCATGTGTTTTTTAAAATGCTTAAAGAAGACATTGATACAGTGTTTGACCAAGATCCGGCAGCAAGAAGCTATTTTGAAGTGATTTTAACTTATTCTGGTTTACATGCTATATGGGCGCATCGGATTGCACATGCTTTATATAAACGGAAATTTTATTTCCTTGCACGCCTTATTTCTCAGATCAGCAGATTTTTTACCGGCATTGAAATCCACCCCGGCGCGACGATAGGGAGAAGGTTCTTTATTGATCATGGTATGGGAGTTGTCATAGGCGAGACGTGCGAAATCGGCAACAATGTGACTGTCTTTCAAGGCGTCACTCTTGGGGGAACGGGGAAAGAAAAAGGGAAGAGGCATCCGACGATCAAGGATGATGCTTTAATAGCGACTGGAGCTAAGGTGCTCGGCTCGATTACAGTCGGAGAAGGTTCGAAAATAGGGGCTGGCTCCGTGGTGCTTCACAATGTTCCTGATTTTTCTACCGTTGTGGGGATACCTGGAAGAGTAGTTGTCCAAAATGGCCAAAAAATTAAACGTGACTTAAATCATCAGGATTTACCTGATCCGGTTTCTGACCGATTTAAGTCTTTAGAAAAGGAAATCTTACAGCTGAAAAGTGAACTTGAAGAAAGAAAAGAAAGGATAAACCAAAAATGACAATCACTCTTTATAATACGTTGACAAGACAAAAAGAAACGTTTGTTCCTCTCGAGGAGGGAAAGGTGAAAATGTATGTGTGCGGCCCGACCGTATACAACTATATTCACATCGGAAATGCCCGTCCCGCTATCGTGTATGATACGGTTCGCAACTATTTGGAATACAGAGGTTACGATGTGCAGTATGTCTCTAACTTCACGGATGTGGATGATAAATTAATCAGAGCGGCTGACGAACTCGGCGAGGATGTTCCGACTATTTCTGAACGTTTTATCAAGGCGTATTTTGGAGATGTCGGCGCCTTAGGCTGCAAGAAGGCCGATCTGCATCCGCGTGTAACAGAAAATATGGATGCCATTATTGATTTTGTTCAAGAACTGATAAAAAAAGGCTATGCTTATGAGTCCGATGGAGATGTTTATTTTAAAACGAGAGCATTTGAAGGATACGGAAAGCTTTCTCAGCAATCAATCGATGAACTGAGATCAGGTGCCCGCATCCGAGTAGGCGAGAAAAAAGAAGATGCCCTTGACTTTGCTCTATGGAAAGCGGCAAAAGACGGTGAAATTTCCTGGGATGCCCCGTGGGGAAAAGGCCGTCCGGGCTGGCACATCGAATGCTCCGCGATGGTAAAGAAATATCTTGGGGAGCAGATTGATATCCATGCGGGCGGACAGGATTTAACGTTCCCTCACCATGAAAATGAAATTGCACAATCTGAAGCTTTAACAGGCAAGACATTTGCAAAGTATTGGCTTCATAATGGCTATATTAATATTGACAATGAAAAAATGTCTAAGTCACTGGGGAACTTTGTTCTGGTGCATGACATTATTAAAAAACATGACCCGCAGCTGTTGAGATTCTTTATGCTTTCTGTGCATTACCGTCATCCGATTAACTACTCAGAAGAGCTTTTGGAAAATACAAAGAATGCCTTTAATCGTTTAAAAACGGCCTACAGCAACCTGCTTCATCGCTTGAACAGCAGCACGAACTTAACCGCTGATGATGACGAGTGGCTGAAAAAAATCGAAGAACACAGAACCGCTTTTGAAGAAGCGATGGATGATGACTTTAATACCGCAAACGCCATTTCAATTTTGTTTGAGTTAGCGAAGCATGCCAATTACTATTTGCAGGAAGATAATACTGCAGATAAAGTGATTAACGCCTTTATTGAGATGTTTGACAGAATCGCTTCTGTGCTGGGTCTTACAATGGGTGAGCAAGAACTTCTTGATCAAGATGTTGAGGAATTGATTGAGAAAAGAAATGAAGCGCGACGCAACCGTGATTTTGCTTTATCAGACCAAATCCGCGATCAGCTGAAAAGCATGAATATCATTCTTGAGGATACGGCTCAGGGAACTCGCTGGAAGCGGGGAGAGTAACGAATGCTTCAATTTGATCCAATAAAAGATTCAAAGCAGTTAAATGGGCTTGCACTTGCTTATATAGGTGATGCTATTTTTGAGGTTTACGTCAGGCATCACCTGCTTAAGCAGGGGTTTACAAAGCCTAATGATCTTCACAAAAAATCAAGCCGTATTGTATCTGCGAAATCTCAGGCCAATATCCTTTTCCATCTTCAAAATGAAACATTTTTTACGGAGGAAGAGGAGGCTGTGCTGAGAAGAGGCAGAAATGCTAAGTCGGGCACCACGCCTAAAAACACAGATGTTCAGACGTACCGTTATAGTACAGCATTTGAAGCCTTGATCGGACACCTTTTTCTTGAGAAAAAAGAAGAAAGACTGAATCAGCTGGTTGCTGAAGCTATACAATTCGGGACGTCAGGGAGGAAAACTAATGAGTCAGCAACATGATTACGTCATAGGAAAAAATGCAGTCATCGAGACGTTAAAATCAGATCGGGAACTGTACAAGCTATGGATGGCGGAAAACACCGTAAAGGGACAAGCACAGCAGGTGATTGAGCTTGCAAAAAAACAAGGCATCACGATTCAATATGTTCCGAGAAAAAAACTGGATCAAATGGTTTCCGGGCAGCACCAAGGAATTGTGGCACAAGTAGCCGCGTATGAGTATGCAGAATTAGACGATTTATATAAAAGAGCGGAAGAGAAAAACGAACAGCCTTTCTTTCTCGTGTTAGACGAGCTGGAGGACCCGCATAATCTCGGCTCCATCATGAGAACGGCTGATGCGGTAGGCGCTCATGGCATCGTCATCCCGAAACGCAGAGCCGTGGGACTGACAACGACGGTGGCGAAAGCTTCTACAGGAGCCATTGAGCATATTCCGGTTGTAAAAGTCACCAACCTGGCACGCACTTTGGAGGAAATGAAAGAGCGGGGAATCTGGGTTGTCGGAACGGATGCTTCTGCCCGTGAGGATTATCGCACAATGGACGGCACCATGCCTTTAGCCTTGGTCATCGGCAGTGAAGGAAAGGGAATGGGCCGGCTTGTCAAAGAAAAATGCGATTTTCTAATCAAACTCCCGATGGCGGGGAAAGTTACTTCTCTCAACGCCTCTGTAGCGGCCGGTCTTTTGATGTATGAGATCTATAGGAAACGAAGCCCGCTGGGAGAATAATGAAAAATGGATATCCTGTTAGTAGACGGATACAACATGATTGGAGCTTGGCCGCAGCTAAAGGATTTAAAAGCGAACAGTTTTGAAGAAGCAAGGGACGTATTGATTCAAAAGATGGCGGAATACCAATCATATACTGGGAATAGGGTGATTGTTGTTTTTGACGCCCATCTCGTAAAAGGTATTGAGAAGAAACGGACCAATCACAGAGTTGAAGTCATTTTCACAAAAGAAAATGAGACAGCTGATGAGCGGATTGAGAAGCTTGCCCAAGCGTTGAATAATATCGCGACTCAGATTCATGTTGCGACGTCTGATTATACCGAACAATGGGCGATTTTCGGACAAGGAGCGCTGCGAAAGTCCGCTCGGGAGCTGTTAAGAGAAGTCGAAACCATTGAAAGGCGAATTCAAAGGCGGGTCAGAAAGATTACTTCCGAAAAGCCGGTAGGTAAAATCGCCCTCTCAGAAGAAGTATTGAAAACGTTTGAAAAATGGCGGCGGGGCGACTTGGATTAGGTTGACGCTTTTTTGTCCAGTAATGTATAATATTTCTATCTACGTGCGCCGGGGGGATCGGAGTGAATCTACAGAACAACAAGGGGAAATTCAACAAAGAGCAGTTTTGCCAGTTGGAGGACGAGCAGGTCATTGAAAAGGTTCATGTTGGGGACAGTGATGCGTTAGATTACTTGATTACGAAATACCGTAATTTTGTTAGGGCAAAGGCCAGATCCTATTTTTTAATAGGCGCTGACAGAGAAGATATCGTGCAGGAAGGAATGATTGGCCTCTATAAGTCTATTCGTGACTTTAGAGAGGACAAGCTTACCTCTTTCAAAGCTTTTGCAGAATTATGTATTACCCGCCAAATTATTACCGCAATAAAGACAGCTACTCGCCAGAAACACATTCCTTTGAATTCCTATGTCTCTTTGGATAAACCGATTTTTGATGAAGAATCAGACCGGACACTGCTTGATGTGATTTCGGGAGCAAAAACACTGAACCCTGAGGAAATGATCATCAATCAAGAAGAATTTGATGATATTGAGATGAAAATGGGAGAATTGTTAAGTGATTTAGAGAGAAAAGTGCTTGTCCTTTATCTTGACGGAAGAAGTTACCAAGAGATCTCGGATGACTTAAACCGGCACGTAAAATCCATCGACAATGCTCTTCAGCGTGTGAAACGAAAGCTGGAGAAGTACTTGGAAATCCGTGAAATCAGTTTATGATAGGTATTTATGGTATATTGACAGTATTTTTCTGACTGTGATATGTTACTAAAATAAAGATCTAACGTCTATTTAGAAAAAGGTGTAATGACATGAGAAAAAAAATTACGTTGGCATGTAAGGCATGCGGAAACCGTAATTATACAACAATGAAAAGCTCTGCATCAGCAGCTGAGCGTTTAGAAGTTAAGAAATACTGCAGTTCTTGCAATTCACATACAGCTCATTTAGAAACAAAATAGTTTTTTTCGCTTTTTAAATTGTGGAGGTCTTTTACATGCGTATGATGAGTTTCTTTAAAGATGTAGGGAAAGAAATGAAAAAGGTAAGCTGGCCTAAAGGGAAAGAGTTAACGCGCTATACCATTACGGTTATATCAACAGTAATCTTTTTTGTTATCTTTTTTGCCCTCCTTGATACAGGAATTTCTCAATTAATTCGTTTAATAGTTGAATAATGGTCAGCAATACGTGCTATAATAGATCATAATATCACTTACCAAAAACCCGTTCAGCGGGTTTTTTCATTGTGTTGAAATTGAAAGTTGTCATAGGCTCGCAGCCTATTTTTTGCTTTAAGGCGTTACGTTTTATATTAAATATTTTTTGCGGGGAGGGAAGGACTGCACAAGTCCTGAATGAGAATGGAAAAGAATTGGTATGTTGTTCACACGTACTCTGGTTATGAGAACAAAGTAAAAGCCAACTTGGAAAAACGTGTTGAATCAATGGGGATGCAGGATAAAATTTTCCGTGTAGTCGTGCCTGAAGAAGAAGAGACCGATATCAAAAACGGTAAGAAAAAAGTTGTGAAAAAGAAAGTGTTCCCTGGTTACGTGCTTGTTGAAATCGTCATGACAGATGATTCTTGGTATGTCGTCCGGAATACGCCGGGAGTTACAGGCTTTGTCGGATCAGCGGGTTCAGGTTCAAAACCGACTGCGCTTCTGCCGGGTGAAGCTGAAACCATTCTGAAGAGAATGGGAATGGACGAGCGTAAAACGGAAATTGATTTTGAATTAAAAGAGACAGTGAAAGTCATAGACGGACCATTTGCCAACTTTACAGGATCAATTGAAGAAATTGATTATGATAAAAGCAAAGTTAAGGTGTTCGTTAATATGTTCGGCCGTGAAACGCCGGTTGAGCTGGAATTTACCCAGATCGACAAATTGTAATGTGAAAAAACTTGAAATTGCTATATAGAAATGATAATATAGCAAAGGTACGTCTTGGGTTTCCAAGGCAGCTAGCTTGATATTTCGTCATTCATATAAAGAATGAAACCTTGAGTGGGAGGGTTTACCCTATTACCACATCACGGACTTAAGGAGGTGTGTCTCGTGGCTAAAAAAGTAGTAAAAGTTGTAAAATTGCAAATTCCTGCTGGAAAAGCTAACCCAGCTCCGCCAGTTGGACCTGCACTAGGTCAAGCCGGTGTAAACATCATGGGATTCTGTAAGGAGTTTAACGCTCGTACAGCTGACCAAGCTGGTCTAATCATTCCTGTTGAAATTTCGGTTTACGAAGACCGTTCATTTACATTTATTACAAAAACTCCACCTGCTGCAGTATTGCTTAAAAAAGCGGCTGGAATTGAGTCTGGTTCTGGTGAACCAAACCGTAATAAAGTTGCAACCGTTAAGCGCGATAAAGTACGCGAAATCGCTGAAACGAAAATGCCTGACTTAAACGCAGCAGACGTTGAAGCGGCAATGCGCATGGTTGAAGGTACTGCCCGCAGTATGGGTATTGTAATCGAGGATTAATTTGTTTCTTGTTGGGTTGCGAGTTTTAACAAGTTCGCAACCCTTATTCGTGGGAGGTCATTCCGCTATAACCACATAAGGAGGAAATTTTAAAATGGCTAAAAAAGGTAAAAAGTACGTTGAAGCTGCTAAGCTTGTAGACCGTGCGAAAGCATACGGTGTAGCTGAAGCGGTGGAACTTACAAAAAAAACGAACACAGCTAAGTTTGACGCTACAGTTGAAGTAGCATTCCGTTTAGGGGTTGACCCTCGTAAAAACGACCAGCAAATCCGCGGTGCAGTAGTACTTCCAAATGGTACTGGTAAAACTCAACGCGTTCTTGTTTTCGCAAAAGGCGAAAAAGCAAAAGAAGCTGAAGCTGCTGGTGCAGATTACGTTGGCGATTCAGATTATATCACTAAAATTCAGCAAGGCTGGTTTGATTTTGATGTAATCGTGGCAACTCCTGATATGATGGGTGAAGTCGGTAAAATCGGACGTGTGCTTGGACCAAAAGGTCTTATGCCAAACCCTAAAACTGGAACTGTTACATTCGAAGTTGAAAAAGCGATCAATGAAATCAAAGCTGGTAAAGTTGAATACCGCGTTGATAAAGCTGGTAACATCCATGTTCCAATCGGTAAAGTTTCTTTTGAGGATGAAAAACTTGTTGAGAACTTCACAACAATGTATGACACTATCCTAAAAGCAAAACCTGCTGCGGCTAAAGGTGTTTACGTGAAAAACGTTGCTGTAACATCTACTATGGGCCCTGGAATCAAAGTGGACGCTTCTACTTTCAGCGTAAAATAAGTATTGACTTTAAAACAGCATTCTGATATTATTCAAAATGTTGTAAAATAAAATATGTCATTTATACCGCAGACAGTAGGGGCTTTACGGCTTAATATCCTACCGAGGTGTATATATATCACAGCTATTACGTTACGTACGCTTGTATATACAGCCTCCATGTCGAATGGAGGCTTTTTATATGTCATTCGTCGTTCAGAGTCGTGATCACCTAACGGTATAAGTGTTACACAACGAATCTACAGGAGGTGTAACCATGAGCAGCGCAATTGAAACAAAAAAAGTTGTTGTTGAAGAGATTGCTTCTAAACTTAAAGAAAGCAAATCAACGATCATCGTTGATTACCGCGGACTTAGCGTGGCTGAAGTAACTGAACTTCGTAAACAACTTCGTGAAGCTAACGTTGAGTTCAAAGTTTACAAAAACTCTATGACTCGCCGTGCGGTTGAACAAGTTGAACTTACTGGTTTGAATGATGTCTTAACTGGACCGAACGCTATTGCATTCAGTACAGAAGATGTTATCGCTCCGGCAAAAGTTATTAACGAATTTGCTAAAACCCACGAAGCTCTAGAAATCAAAGCTGGCGTAATCGAAGGAAACGTCTCTACGGTTGAAGAAGTGAAAGCTCTTGCTGAACTTCCATCACGCGACGGATTACTTTCTATGTTGCTTAGCGTTCTTCAAGCTCCAGTTCGTAACCTTGCACTTGCTACTAAAGCAGTGGCAGAACAAAAGGAAGAACAAGGCGCTTAATTTTATCTGTATCTAAATAAAACAAATGGAGGAATTACAAATGGCTTTAAATATCGAAGAAATCATTGCTTCCGTTAAAGAAGCAACTGTACTTGAATTGAACGACCTAGTAAAAGCAATCGAAGAAGAATTTGGCGTAACTGCTGCTGCTCCTGTAGCTGTAGCTGGCGGAGCTGCTGCTGGCGGAGCTGCTGAAGAGCAAAGCGAATTCGACCTTATCCTTTCTGGTGCAGGCGGACAAAAAATCAAAGTTATCAAAGTTGTACGTGAAATCACTGGTCTTGGCTTGAAAGAAGCTAAAGAACTTGTTGACAACACTCCAAAACCACTTAAAGAAGGTATTGCTAAAGAAGAAGCTGAAGAGCTTAAAGCTAAACTTGAAGAAGTTGGCGCTTCTGTAGAAGTTAAGTAATCTTCACTTGCCTGAAGGGGAAGCTCGCTTTTATAAGGCGGGCTTTTTCTTTGCTTTTCTTTAAGCAATTAAAATGAGGAGGTTCTAATGATGAGTGAACACTATTATTCAGAAAAACCTTCAGTTAAAAGCAACAAACAATCATGGTCTTTTAATTTGCGCAATAAAGACTTTACATTTACAAGCGACAGCGGAGTCTTTTCAAAAAAGGAAGTTGATTTTGGATCTCGTCTGCTGATTGAATCCTTTGAAGAACCGGAAGCCGAAGGTGATTTTTTAGATGTAGGTTGCGGTTATGGTCCAATCGGGCTTTCGCTTGCAAGTGATTTTAAAGACCGGACCATCCACATGATCGACGTTAACGAAAGAGCCGTAGAGCTATCAAATGAAAATGCAGAACACAACGGAATTGAGAATGTCCGTATTTATCAGAGTGATTTATTTTCAAATGTTGATTCTGCTCAAACATTTGCCTCTATTATAACTAATCCCCCAATCCGCGCCGGAAAAAAAGTTGTCCATGCCATCTTTGAAAAAAGCGCTGAACACCTAAGGCCTTCAGGTGATTTGTGGATCGTCATACAGAAAAAACAAGGCGGGCCTTCTGCCATTGATAAACTTAAGGAGCTTTTTGATGAAGTTTCCGTTGTTCAAAAAAAGAAAGGCTATTATATCATAAAAGCAAAAAAAGTTTGACTCGGTATTTTAGCTATGTTAATATTATAAAATGCCAATGTATATATTTTACTTGATATGATAAAATGTCATTCGCTATGTATAATTTATACAAGTATGGAAATGCTAATAAAATCGGTATTTGTTTTTGGATGTGGTTTTCTTAATTAGAAACCCTTTTTTCTTTTGTCTTGTAAAAGTATTCTCTTTTACTTGTATTTAAAAAGAAATACTTATTACACATATAATACGCATGATTTGAGGGGTGAATCAGTTGACAGGTCAACTAGTTCAGTATGGACGACACCGCCAGCGCAGAAGCTATGCTCGCATTAGCGAAGTGTTAGAATTACCAAATCTCATTGAAATTCAAACCTCTTCTTATCAGTGGTTTCTTGATGAGGGTCTTAGAGAGATGTTTCAAGACATATCGCCAATTGAGGATTTCACTGGTAACCTCTCTCTTGAGTTCATTGACTACAGTTTAGGAGATCCTAAGTATCCTGTAGAAGAATCAAAAGAACGTGATGTGACTTATTCAGCTCCGCTAAGAGTGAAGGTTCGTTTAATTAACAAAGAAACTGGAGAGGTAAAAGACCAAGATGTCTTCATGGGAGATTTCCCTATTATGACAGATACAGGTACTTTTATCATCAATGGTGCGGAACGTGTTATCGTATCTCAGCTTGTTCGGTCTCCAAGTGTATATTTCAGTGGTAAAGTAGACAAAAACGGTAAAAAAGGTTTTACCGCGACTGTCATTCCAAACCGTGGCGCATGGTTAGAATACGAAACTGATGCGAAAGATGTTGTTTATGTCCGCATTGATCGCACACGTAAGTTGCCGGTTACGGTTCTTTTGCGTGCTCTCGGCTTCGGCTCCGATCAAGAGATTACTGATCTTATTGGAGAAAACGAGTATTTGCGCAATACGCTTGATAAAGATAACACTGAAAACAGTGATAAAGCGCTTCTTGAAATCTACGAGCGCCTCCGTCCTGGAGAACCGCCTACAGTAGAAAACGCAAAAAGCTTGCTTGATTCCCGTTTCTTCGATCCGAAACGGTACGATCTTGCGAATGTAGGACGCTATAAAATTAATAAAAAACTTCATATCAAGAATCGCCTGTTTAACCAAAGACTTGCAGAAACACTTGTTGATCCTGAAACTGGTGAAATTCTTGCAGAAAAAGGACAGATTCTTGACAGAAGAACACTTGATAAAGTACTGCCATACTTAGAAAACGGAATCGGTTTTAGAAAACTGTATCCTAATGGCGGCGTTGTCGAAGATGAAGTGACGCTTCAGTCCATTAAAATCTTTGCTCCTACGGATGCCGAAGGAGAACAGACGATTAATGTGATCGGCAATGCGTACATTGAAGAGGCGATTAAAAACATTACGCCTGCTGATATTATTTCTTCTATCAGCTACTTCTTCAACTTGCTTCACGGAGTAGGCGACACAGATGATATCGACCATCTTGGGAACCGCCGTTTACGTTCTGTCGGTGAGCTTTTGCAAAACCAATTCCGTATCGGTCTAAGCAGAATGGAACGTGTCGTTCGTGAAAGAATGTCAATCCAGGATACGAATACTATCACTCCGCAGCAGCTTATCAATATTCGTCCTGTTATCGCGTCTATTAAAGAGTTCTTTGGAAGCTCTCAGCTTTCTCAGTTCATGGATCAGACGAACCCGCTTGCTGAATTAACGCACAAGCGCCGTCTGTCAGCTCTTGGACCTGGCGGATTGACACGTGAGCGTGCCGGAATGGAAGTACGTGACGTTCACTACTCCCACTATGGCCGTATGTGTCCGATTGAAACGCCTGAGGGCCCGAACATCGGTTTGATCAACTCATTATCATCATATGCGAAAGTGAATCGCTTTGGTTTTATTGAAACGCCATACCGCCGTGTCGACCCTGAAACAGGAAAAGTAACACCTAGAATTGACTACTTAACTGCTGATGAAGAAGATAACTATGTTGTCGCTCAAGCAAACGCGCGACTTGATGACGAGGGTTCTTTCGTAGATGACAGCATTGTAGCCCGTTTCAGAGGGGAGAACACCGTTGTTCCTAGAAACCGTGTGGATTACATGGATGTATCGCCTAAGCAGGTTGTATCTGCTGCGACTGCGTGTATCCCGTTCTTGGAAAACGATGACTCCAACCGTGCATTAATGGGAGCGAACATGCAACGTCAGGCTGTACCTCTTATGCAGCCGGAAGCGCCATTCGTCGGTACAGGGATGGAATATGTATCCGGGAAAGACTCCGGTGCTGCCGTCATCTGTAAACACCCTGGAATCGTTGAGCGCGTTGAAGCGAAAAACGTTTGGGTGCGCCGTTATGAAGATGTAGACGGTCAAAAAGTAAAAGGAAACCTGGATAAATACAGCTTGCTGAAATTTGTCCGCTCTAACCAAGGTACTTGCTATAACCAGCGTCCGATCGTAAGTGTCGGCGATGAAGTAGTAAAAGGAGAAATCCTTGCTGACGGTCCTTCTATGGAGTTAGGTGAACTTGCACTTGGCCGCAACGTCATGGTCGGCTTCATGACATGGGATGGCTATAACTATGAGGATGCCATCATTATGAGCGAACGTCTTGTGAAGGACGATGTTTATACATCTATTCACATTGAAGAATATGAATCAGAAGCACGTGATACAAAACTTGGACCGGAAGAAATCACTCGTGATATTCCGAACGTCGGGGAAGACGCGCTCCGCAATCTTGACGAACGCGGAATCATCCGTATCGGTGCTGAAGTGAATGACGGAGATCTTCTCGTAGGTAAAGTAACGCCAAAAGGTGTGACTGAACTTACAGCTGAAGAACGCCTGCTTCATGCCATCTTTGGTGAAAAAGCACGCGAGGTCCGTGACACGTCTCTTCGTGTGCCTCACGGCGGCGGCGGAATCATCCACGATGTGAAGGTCTTTAACCGTGAAGACGGTGACGAACTTCCTCCGGGTGTAAATCAGCTAGTACGTGTATATATCGTTCAGAAACGTAAAATTTCTGAAGGAGATAAAATGGCCGGTCGTCACGGTAACAAAGGTGTTATCTCTAAGATTCTTCCAGAAGAAGATATGCCTTACCTTCCTGACGGCACACCGATTGATATCATGCTTAACCCGCTTGGCGTACCATCACGTATGAACATCGGGCAAGTATTGGAGCTTCATATGGGAATGGCAGCTCGTTACCTAGGCATTCACATTGCTTCGCCGGTATTTGACGGAGCACGTGAAGAAGACGTGTGGGAAACACTTGAAGAAGCCGGAATGTCCAGAGATGCGAAGACTGTTCTTTACGACGGACGTACTGGAGAGCCGTTTGACAACCGTGTATCTGTCGGTATCATGTACATGATTAAACTGGCTCACATGGTTGACGATAAACTTCATGCACGCTCTACAGGTCCTTACTCACTTGTTACGCAACAGCCTCTTGGCGGTAAAGCTCAATTTGGCGGACAGCGTTTTGGTGAGATGGAGGTTTGGGCACTTGAAGCTTACGGTGCTGCTTACACTCTTCAAGAAATTCTTACTGTTAAGTCCGATGACGTGGTTGGCCGAGTGAAAACATACGAAGCCATCGTGAAAGGCGATAATGTTCCAGAACCAGGTGTTCCGGAATCATTCAAAGTATTAATTAAAGAACTTCAAAGCTTGGGTATGGATGTTAAAATCCTTTCCGGTGATGAAGAAGAGATAGAAATGAGAGATTTAGAAGACGACGAGGATGGCAAGCAAGCTGACGGTCTGGCTTTATCAAATGATGAAGAGCCGGAAGAAGCTGCTGCACCTGCAGACGTTGAACGTGATGTAGTAACAAAAGAATAGTCTCTAAGTTATAAAGGCAAGTGACATCGGTTAATCCGAAGATAAAAAGGGAGGTAGGCCCCTTGCTAGATGTGAACAATTTTGAGTATATGAACATCGGTCTTGCTTCACCGGATAAAATCCGTTCATGGTCTTTTGGTGAAGTGAAAAAGCCTGAAACGATAAACTATCGTACGTTAAAACCTGAAAAGGACGGCCTGTTTTGCGAACGCATTTTCGGACCGACTAAGGACTGGGAATGTCATTGCGGGAAGTACAAGCGAGTTCGTTATAAAGGCGTTGTTTGTGACCGTTGCGGAGTTGAAGTAACGAGGGCTAAAGTCCGTCGTGAGAGAATGGGGCATATTGAACTTGCTGCCCCTGTTTCTCACATTTGGTATTTCAAAGGAATCCCAAGCCGGATGGGACTTGTACTGGATATGTCACCGCGTGCATTGGAAGAAGTGATTTACTTTGCTTCTTACGTTGTTACAGACCCGGCAAACACACCGCTTGAAAAGAAACAGCTTTTATCTGAAAAGGAATACCGTGCGTATCTTGATAAATACGGCAGCAAATTCCAAGCGTCAATGGGTGCGGAAGCGATTAATAAGCTTCTTCAAGACATTGATCTGGTAAAAGAAGTGGACACGTTAAAAGAAGAGCTGAAAACATCTCAAGGACAGCGCCGTACGCGTGCGATCAAACGCCTTGAAGTATTGGAAGCCTTCCGTAACTCAGGAAACAAGCCTTCATGGATGATCCTTGACGTGCTTCCTGTTATCCCGCCTGAGCTTAGACCGATGGTTCAGCTTGATGGCGGACGTTTTGCGACGTCTGACTTGAACGACCTTTACCGTCGTGTTATCAACCGTAACAACCGTTTGAAACGTCTTTTGGATCTTGGTGCACCAAGCATCATCGTTCAAAACGAAAAACGTATGCTGCAAGAAGCTGTCGATGCTTTAATTGATAACGGACGCCGCGGACGCCCTGTTACCGGTCCTGGTAACAGACCGTTGAAATCTTTATCACATATGCTGAAAGGGAAACAAGGACGTTTCCGTCAAAACCTTCTTGGTAAACGTGTCGATTACTCCGGACGTTCTGTAATCGTCGTAGGTCCTCATTTGAAAATGTATCAATGCGGTCTGCCGAAGGAAATGGCGCTTGAACTCTTCAAACCTTTCGTCATGAAAGAGCTTGTCGAAAAAGGCCTTGCACATAATATTAAAAGCGCAAAACGTAAAATTGAGCGAGTACAGCCTGAAGTATGGGATGTATTAGAATCAGTCATTAAGGAGCATCCGGTTCTTTTAAACCGTGCACCTACGCTTCACAGACTCGGAATTCAGGCGTTCGAACCAACTCTTGTTGAAGGTCGCGCAATCCGTCTTCATCCGCTCGTATGTACAGCTTATAACGCTGACTTTGACGGAGACCAAATGGCGGTTCACGTTCCGTTATCTGCAGAAGCACAAGCTGAAGCTCGTATTCTTATGCTTGCTGCTCAAAACATCTTGAACCCTAAAGATGGTAAACCGGTTGTTACACCGTCTCAGGATATGGTATTAGGAAACTACTACTTAACTCTTGAGCGTGCTGGAGCTGTCGGTGAGGGTATGGTCTTTAAAAATACAGATGAGGCGCTTCTTGCTTATCAAAACGGATATGTTCATCTTCATACGAGAGTAGCTGTTGCAGCTAACTCACTTAAGAACGTGACATTTACCGATGAGCAGCGTTCAAAACTGTTAATTACAACTGTAGGAAAACTTATTTTCAATGAAATTCTTCCTGAATCATTCCCTTATATGAATGAACCTACGAAGAGCAATATTGAAGAAAAGACACCTGAGCGCTTCTTCTTAGAAAAAGGTGCCGATGTAAAAGCTGTGATCGAACAACAGCCTGTCAACGCACCGTTTAAGAAAGGCATTTTAGGTAAAATCATTGCGGAGATCTTTAAAAGATTCCACATTACCGAAACATCTAAAATGCTTGACCGTATGAAAAACCTTGGCTTCAGATATTCAACAAAAGCCGGTATTACAGTAGGGGTTTCCGATATCGTCGTTCTTGATGATAAACAAGAAATCCTTGAAGAAGCACAGGGCAAAGTTGACAATGTGTTGAAGCAGTTCAGACGTGGTTTGATTACGGAAGAAGAACGTTATGAACGAGTGATTTCAATTTGGAGTTCGGCTAAAGATGTAATCCAAGGTAAACTGATGCAATCATTAGATGAAGTCAACCCGATTTACATGATGAGTGACTCAGGTGCCCGTGGTAATGCATCTAACTTTACGCAACTTGCGGGTATGCGTGGTCTGATGGCCAACCCGGCTGGACGAATCATTGAATTACCGATCAAATCAAGTTTCCGTGAGGGTCTTACTGTATTGGAATACTTTATCTCTACTCACGGTGCACGTAAAGGTCTTGCTGATACAGCCTTGAAAACGGCTGACTCAGGTTACCTTACTCGTCGTCTTGTTGATGTTGCACAGGACGTTATAATCCGTGAAACAGATTGCGGAACTGACCGAGGTATTTTGGCTAAACCGCTTAGAGAAGGCACTGAAATTATCGAGCGCTTAGAAGAACGTCTTATCGGCCGTTTCTCTAGAAAACAAGTAAGACATCCTGAAACAGATGAAGTGCTTGTGAACGAAAACGAACTGATTGATGAAGATAAAGCTCTCGAAATTGTTGAATCTGGTATTGAAGAAGTTTGGATCCGTTCCGCGTTTACATGTAACACGCCTCATGGTGTGTGTAAACGATGCTACGGCCGAAATCTTGCTACAGGCACTGATGTTGAGGTTGGAGAAGCAGTCGGAATCATTGCTGCCCAATCTATCGGAGAGCCTGGTACACAGTTAACAATGCGTACCTTCCATACAGGCGGGGTTGCAGGAGACGATATTACACAAGGTCTTCCGCGTATCCAAGAGCTTTTCGAAGCGCGTCATCCTAAAGGTCAAGCGACAATTTCTGAAATTGACGGTAAAGTTGCCGAAATTAATGAAGTCCGTGATAAGCAGCAGGAAGTTGTGATTCAAGGTGCGGTTGAAACACGTTCGTATACGGCTCCTTATAATTCTCGCCTTAAAGTTACGGTTGGAGATGAAATTACTCGAGGCCAAGTTCTGACAGAAGGATCAATTGATCCGAAAGAACTTCTCAAAGTAACTGATATTACATCAGTTCAAGAGTATCTTCTTCATGAGGTTCAAAAGGTTTACCGTATGCAAGGTGTGGAAATCGGTGATAAACACGTAGAAGTAATGGTTCGCCAAATGCTTCGCAAAGTCCGTGTAATTGATGCCGGAGATACTGATGTACTTCCTGGCTCATTGCTTGATATTCACCAATTTACTGAAGCGAACAAAAAAGTATTGCTTAAAGGCGATCGTCCAGCTACTGGCCGTCCTGTCTTACTCGGTATTACAAAAGCTTCGCTTGAAACTGACTCATTCTTATCAGCTGCTTCCTTCCAGGAAACAACACGTGTCCTTACAGATGCAGCAATTAAAGGTAAGCGTGATGAACTTCTCGGCCTGAAAGAAAATGTTATCATCGGTAAACTTGTTCCGGCTGGTACAGGTATGATGAAATACCGAAAAGTACAGCCGATTTCAAAGGTACAGCCGACTGATGATATGGTGCCGGTTGAATAGAGTAGAAAAAACTGATGCTTGCTGTTTGAAGGGCTGTTTCGACAGCCTTTCAGCAGTATCATTAGTGAAATATGTCATTCTTTGAGAACATTGACACTAAAAATTGTCATGCGATGTTGACATCCTTCTCCTAGAGTGATAATATAACCAAGGTGCTCGAATTAAACCTGTTACTTTGGAGGATATGTTTATGTCTTATGATAAAGTATCGCAGGCCAAATCAATTATTATTGGTACGAAGCAAACAGTGAAAGCTCTAAAACGAGGTTCAGTAAAGGAAGTCGTCGTTGCAAAGGACGCTGATCCCATTCTTACGTCAAGCGTTATAAAGCTTGCGAAAGATCAAGGTATCGCAGTCTCTGTGGTTGAATCCATGAAAAAGCTCGGCAAAGCCTGCGGAATTGAGGTAGGAGCAGCAGCTGTTGCCATTATGTTATAACGTACTTGTTGTTTTTGCGTAAGATTTTTTCTTGTGTAAAGACATTGTTTTTTGCCTTTTGATGAACCACCTGGGTATGTGGGTTATAAAACATAATGAAGGGAGGAATTACAAAATGCCTACAATTAATCAGCTAATACGTAAAGGACGCGTGAGTAAAGTTGAAAACTCAAAGTCTCCTGCACTTAATAAAGGATACAACAGCTTTAAAAAAGAGCACACTAACGTATCTTCTCCACAAAAACGCGGGGTTTGTACTCGTGTCGGTACAATGACACCGAAAAAACCGAACTCAGCACTTCGTAAATATGCTCGTGTACGTCTAACTAACGGAATTGAGGTTACTGCTTACATTCCAGGTATCGGACACAACTTGCAAGAGCACAGTGTTGTACTTATCCGCGGCGGACGTGTAAAAGACTTACCAGGGGTACGTTACCACATCGTTCGTGGTGCGCTTGACACTGCTGGAGTTGAAAACCGTGCGCAAGGCCGTTCTAAATACGGAACTAAGCGTCCTAAAGCAAAATAATAAACGTTAAGAATTATAATAGATGAAGGGAGGATATTCAGATGCCACGTAAAGGTCCTGTAGCAAAAAGAGATGTTTTACCTGATCCGATTTACAACTCTAAGCTTGTATCTCGTCTTATCAATAAAATGATGATCGACGGTAAAAGAGGTAAATCTCAAACAATCCTATACAAGTCATTCGATATCATTAAAGAACGTACTGGCAATGATGCAATGGAGGTTTTCGAACAAGCATTGAAAAACATCATGCCTGTACTTGAAGTAAAAGCACGCCGTGTAGGTGGTGCGAACTACCAAGTGCCTGTAGAGGTTCGTCCAGAACGCCGTACAACTCTTGGGCTTCGCTGGTTAGTAAACTACGCTCGTCTTCGCGGAGAAAAAACGATGGAAGAGCGTTTAGCTAACGAAATCCTTGACGCAGCTAACAATACTGGTGCTGCTGTTAAGAAACGCGAAGATACTCATAAGATGGCTGAAGCAAACAAAGCGTTCGCTCACTATCGCTGGTAGAATATATAGTTTTAAAAATCATAATTTCCTAATAAGGAAGGAGAAATTACCCAATGGCAAGAGAGTTCTCCTTAGAAAAAACTCGTAATATCGGGATCATGGCTCACATTGATGCCGGTAAAACGACAACAACTGAACGTATCTTGTTCTACACAGGCCGTATCCATAAAATTGGTGAAACTCATGAAGGAGCTTCACAAATGGACTGGATGGAGCAGGAACAAGAACGTGGTATCACAATCACATCTGCTGCAACAACTGCACAGTGGAAAGGTTACCGCGTAAACATCATCGATACACCTGGACACGTAGACTTCACAGTTGAAGTTGAACGTTCACTTCGTGTACTTGATGGTGCAGTTGCTGTACTTGATGCACAATCCGGTGTTGAACCGCAAACAGAAACTGTTTGGCGTCAAGCAACTACTTACGGAGTACCGCGTGTCGTATTTGTTAACAAAATGGACAAAATCGGTGCTGATTTCCTTTACTCCGTAGGAACTTTGAGAGACCGTCTTCAAGCAAACGCTCATGCAATTCAATTGCCGATCGGTGCTGAAGATAACTTTGAAGGTATCATCGACCTTGTAGAAAACGTTGCGTATTTCTACGAAGATGATCTTGGAACTCGTTCTGATGCGAAAGAAATCCCTGAAGAGTACAAAGAACAAGCTGAAGAGCTTCGCAGCAGCCTGATTGAAGCTGTCGCTGAGCTTGATGAAGAGCTTATGGAAAAGTACCTTGAAGGTGAAGAAATCACAATCGATGAGCTGAAAGCTGCTATCCGTAAAGGTACATTGAATGTTGAATTCTATCCTGTACTTGTCGGTTCTGCTTTCAAAAACAAAGGTGTTCAGCTAGTGCTTGACGCAGTTCTTGATTACCTTCCTGCACCGACTGATGTTGAGGCAATTAAAGGTATTCTTCCTGATTCAAATGAAGAAGTGGTTCGTGAATCTTCTGATGATGCGCCATTCTCAGCACTTGCATTTAAAGTTATGACTGACCCTTACGTTGGTAAGCTGACGTTCTTCCGTGTGTACTCTGGAACACTTGATTCCGGTTCATATGTAAGAAACTCATCTAAAGGCAAACGTGAGCGTGTCGGACGTATTCTTCAAATGCACGCCAACAGCCGTGAAGAAATCTCTACTGTATACGCAGGAGATATCGCAGCTGCTGTAGGTCTAAAAGATACTTCTACTGGAGATACTCTATGTGACGAGAAAGACCATGTTATCTTGGAATCAATGGAATTCCCAGAACCGGTTATCGACGTTGCGATCGAGCCTAAGTCAAAAGCTGACCAAGACAAGATGGGTATCGCTCTAGCTAAGCTAGCTGAAGAAGATCCGACTTTCCGTACACAAACAAACCAAGAAACTGGCCAAACAATCATCTCTGGTATGGGTGAACTTCACCTTGATATCATTGTTGATCGTATGAAGCGTGAATTTAAGGTTGAAGCTAACGTTGGTGCACCTCAGGTTGCATACCGTGAAACTTTCCGTTCCGCTGCAAAAGTTGAAGGTAAGTTCGTACGTCAGTCTGGTGGACGCGGTCAGTTCGGACACGTTTGGATCGAATTCGAACCAAACGAAGAAGGCGCTGGCTTTGAATTCGAAAATGCGATTGTCGGCGGTGTGGTTCCTCGTGAATACATTCCTGCTGTACAAGCTGGTCTTGAAGATGCACTTGATAATGGTGTAATCGCTGGATTCCCGCTAATCGACATTAAAGCAAAACTTTTTGATGGTTCTTACCATGACGTTGACTCAAACGAAATGGCGTTTAAAATCGCTGCTTCTATGGCATTGAAAAATGCGGTCAGCAAATGTAACCCTGTTCTTTTGGAACCGATTATGAAAGTTGAAGTCGTTATTCCTGAAGAATACATGGGAGACATCATGGGCGACATTACTTCTCGTCGTGGCCGTGTAGAAGGTATGGAAGCTCGCGGTAACGCTCAAGTTGTTCGCGCTATGGTTCCTCTTTCTGAAATGTTCGGGTACGCTACTGCACTTCGTTCTAATACGCAAGGCCGCGGTACGTTCACAATGCACATGGACCATTACGAAGAAGTGCCGAAGAGCATCTCTGAAGAAATTATCAAAAAAAATAAAGGCGAATAATTGATTTTGCCACTTAACTCAAGTATAACTACTATTGTAAGATGAGAAAGTGAAAGCCTGCTTTCACTTTCTATCACTCTATACATTACTAATTTAAAGCTCTTAAGGAGGATTTTAGAATGGCTAAAGAAAAATTCGACCGTTCCAAATCACATGCCAATATTGGTACAATTGGACACGTTGACCATGGTAAAACAACATTAACTGCTGCTATCTCAACAGTACTTCATAAGAAATCTGGTAAAGGTACAGCTATGGCGTACGATCAAATTGATGGTGCTCCAGAAGAACGCGAGCGCGGTATTACTATCTCTACTGCACACGTTGAGTACGAAACTGACACACGTCACTATGCACACGTTGACTGCCCAGGACACGCTGACTATGTTAAAAACATGATCACTGGTGCTGCGCAAATGGACGGAGCTATCCTTGTAGTATCTGCTGCTGATGGCCCAATGCCACAAACTCGTGAGCACATCCTTCTTTCTAAAAACGTTGGTGTACCTTACATCGTTGTATTCTTAAACAAATGCGACATGGTAGACGACGAAGAGCTTCTTGAACTAGTTGAAATGGAAGTTCGCGATCTTCTTAGCGAATACGATTTCCCTGGCGATGATGTTCCTGTTGTTAAAGGTTCTGCTCTTAAAGCTCTTGAAGGAGACGCTGAGTACGAAGAAAAAATTCTTGAGCTTATGGCTGCGGTTGATGAGTACATCCCAACTCCAGAACGCGACACTGAAAAACCATTCATGATGCCTGTTGAGGACGTTTTCTCAATCACAGGTCGTGGAACAGTTGCTACTGGACGTGTAGAACGCGGACAAGTTAAAGTCGGTGACGAAGTTGAAATCATCGGTCTTCAAGAAGAAAACAGCAAAACAACTGTTACTGGTGTTGAAATGTTCCGTAAGCTTCTTGATTACGCTGAAGCTGGAGACAACATTGGAGCACTTCTTCGCGGTGTAGCTCGTGAAGATATCCAACGTGGTCAAGTACTTGCTAAACCAGGTACAATCACTCCGCACAGCAAATTCAAAGCTGAAGTTTATGTTCTTTCAAAAGAAGAGGGTGGACGTCATACTCCATTCTTCTCTAACTACCGTCCTCAGTTCTACTTCCGTACAACTGACGTAACTGGTATCATCCAACTTCCAGAAGGCGTAGAAATGGTTATGCCTGGAGACAACACTGAAATGATCGTTGAGCTTATCTCAACTATCGCTATCGAAGAAGGAACTCGTTTCTCTATTCGTGAAGGCGGACGTACTGTTGGCTCTGGTGTTGTTTCTACAATCACTGAGTAATCGTATAAATGAAACGAGGCCCTTTGGGCCTCGTTTTTTCTTTGTGTCTGATTAAATGTATAATAAAGCTTATCTAAATGTAGGAGATAAGGGCATGTGTGAAAACAATCATAAGAACCTTCATATTTCTATACTAAAAAAATATCAGATAGGGAACACCGAACAGGTTCTGATGATCAATGGAGCCAATAGAGCCAATCCTTTACTGTTGTTCTTGCATGGCGGCCCGGGAACTGCACAAATTGGCTATGCGAGACATTTTCAAAAGGAATTGGAACAGCACTTCACTGTTGTGAATTGGGATCAACGAGGCGCTGGATTATCCTATTCAAAACAGGTCCTAAAGAGATCAATGACAATCAGGCAGTTTACTGAGGATGCCATTGAGATTGCAGAGATGCTTGTCAATTCTTTTAAGGTGCAAAAAATCTATTTGGCCGGCTATTCATGGGGAGCCTTATTAGCTCTAACTGCGCTGCAGGCAAGACCGGATTTATTTTATGCTTATTACGGTATCAGCCAAGTTGTTAACGTGCGAGAAGAAGAACAGGCTGCATATCGGTATCTTGAGGAAATGAATCATGAAAACAAAAAATCCATACCTGCTATTTTGCTGCGGTTAATCGGGCCTCCGCCATGGAATAAACAAATCCGCCATGAGATATTTCGATTGTGTATCGAGCTGAGAAGGGGAGGCTTTACTCATAAGAGGCAGCAAGCTATTAAGATATTCAGCCAAATGTTGTTTGGGAAAGAATATGGTGTAAAAGGCTGTTTGCAATATATACGAGGACAAAGCTTCAGCTCTAGAACTTTAATGGATGAACTATATCACTTTGATGCTTTTAAATCAGTTCCTTCTATTAAAGTACCATGTTGTTTTATTTCCGGCAGGCATGACTTGATTATCCCTGGTACGATACCGGAATCTTACTACCAAAGATTATCCGCTCCCGATAAAAGCTGGCATTGGTTTGAAAATTCAGCTCACTCACCTCATTTAGAAGAGCCTAAATTGTTTGCGGACATACTCAGCACACATGGAAGATACCATTTATGATAGAGATGTTACTGCAGTGTGCACTCAACCTTGATTAATTCAAAGATCACCTGTATAATAAAAAAAGTGTGCAAAACACGTATTATTTAATTAGGTCTTGCAACATGCGTCTATTTTTTGTATAATAGTGCATGTTGGTCTTTGACTGCGATGAAGTGAGAGGTTGCTGACACACCCGGCCGCTTTGCCATGGCAAGGTGATCAGGTTTTTCTCACGGAGAACTGTCTAACGTGAAGTAGGCGAAAAGGAGGGAAAATAATGGCAAAACAAAAAATTCGTATTCGTTTAAAAGCATATGATCATAGAATCCTTGATCAATCTGCAGAGAAGATTGTTGAAACGGCAAAACGTTCTGGTGCTAGTGTATCTGGTCCGATTCCGTTGCCAACTGAAAAATCAGTTTACACGATTCTTCGTGCGGTGCATAAATACAAAGATTCTCGTGAGCAATTTGAAATGCGTACACATAAACGTTTAATCGACATTGTGAACCCAACACCACAAACTGTTGATGCTCTAATGCGATTAGATTTACCATCTGGTGTTGATATCGAAATCAAACTTTAATTCTAAAATATAGAATGATCATAATAGGAGGTGTGACGAATGACCAAAGGAATCTTAGGAAGAAAAATTGGTATGACGCAAGTATTCGCAGAAAACGGTGATCTTATCCCGGTAACTGTTATTGAAGCAGCTGCTAACGTTGTTCTTCAGAAGAAAACTGCTGAAAATGACGGCTACGAAGCTATCCAGCTTGGTTTTGACGACAAGCGTGAAAAGCTTTCAAACAAACCGGAAAAAGGACACGTTGCAAAAGCGGAAACTGCTCCTAAGCGCTTCGTTAAAGAATTACGCGGAGTGGAAATGGATGCGTATGAAGTTGGTCAGGAAGTCAAGGTTGAAATTTTCTCTGCTGGAGAAATCGTAGATGTAACAGGAGTATCTAAAGGTAAAGGTTTCCAAGGTGCAATCAAGCGCCACGGACAATCTCGCGGACCTATGTCTCACGGTTCACGTTACCACAGACGTCCTGGTTCAATGGGACCTGTAGACCCTAACCGTGTTTTCAAAGGCAAATTATTGCCTGGACGTATGGGCGGAGAGCAAATCACTGTTCAAAACCTTGAAATCGTAAAAGTTGATGCAGAACGCAATCTTCTTTTGATCAAAGGTAACGTACCTGGTGCGAGAAAATCTTTAATCACTGTTAAAAGTGCGGTTAAATCTAAATAAGTCTCTTAGGAAAGGAGGAAATTGATCATGCCAAAAGTAGCATTATACAACCAAAACGGTTCTACTGCTGGTGATATCGAATTAAACGCTTCTGTATTTGGAATTGAGCCAAATGAAAGTGTTGTATTCGACGCTATTCTTATGCAAAGAGCTTCCTTACGTCAAGGATCTCATAAAGTGAAAAATCGTTCTGAAGTTCGTGGCGGAGGTCGTAAACCATGGCGCCAAAAAGGTACTGGACGTGCCCGTCAAGGTTCTATCCGTTCACCACAATGGCGCGGAGGCGGTGTCGTATTCGGCCCAACACCACGCAGCTATTCTTACAAATTACCTAAAAAAGTTCGCCGCTTGGCAATCAAATCAGCATTGTCTTCTAAAGTGGTAGACAACAATATCGTTGTTCTTGAAGATCTTACTCTAGATGCGGTTAAAACTAAAGAAATGGCAGCTATCCTTAAAGGGTTATCTGTTGAGAAAAAAGCTTTAATCGTAACTGCAGATGTAAACGAAACGGTTTCCTTATCGGCTCGTAACATCCCTGGAGTTACAGTTGTTCAAGCTGACGGAATCAACGTATTAGACGTTGTCAACCATGAGAAGCTTCTGATTACGAAAGCTGCGGTTGAAAAAGTAGAGGAGGTGCTTGCATAATGAAAGATCCTCGTGATGTTCTTAAGCGCCCCGTCATTACTGAACGTTCTGCTGATTTAATGACTGATAAAAAATATACTTTTGAAGTTGATGTAAGAGCTAATAAAACAGAAGTGAAAGATGCAGTAGAAAGTATCTTTGGAGTGAAAGTTGACAAAGTCAACATCATGAACTACAAAGGGAAATCTAAACGTGTCGGCCGCTACTCTGGTATGACTAGCCGTCGCAGAAAAGCGATCGTGAAACTTACTGCAGACAGCAAAGAAATCGAAATTTTTGAAGCGTAATTATCTGTAAAAAGAAGGAGGGAAATTCAAAATGGCGATTAAAAAGTATAAACCGACCTCTAATGGACGTCGTGGAATGACAACTTCAGATTTTGCTGAAATCACGACTGACAAGCCGGAAAAATCCTTGCTTGCTCCCCTTCACAAAAAAGGCGGACGTAACAACCAAGGTAAATTGACTGTACGTCACCAAGGTGGCGGACATAAACGCCAATACCGTGTTATCGACTTCAAACGCGATAAAGATGGTATACCTGGACGCGTTGCTACAGTTGAATACGATCCAAACCGTTCAGCTAACATCGCACTAATCAACTATGCAGACGGAGAAAAACGTTACATTCTTGCTCCTAAAGGAATTCAAGTGGGTACTGAAATCATGTCAGGTCCAGAAGCTGACATCAAACCAGGTAATGCACTTCCACTTATCAACATCCCTGTTGGTACAGTTGTGCATAACATTGAATTAAAACCTGGTAAAGGCGGACAGCTAGTACGTTCTGCCGGTACTTCTGCTCAGGTTCTTGGTAAAGAAGGTAAATACGTTCTTGTACGTCTTAATTCTGGTGAAGTTCGCATGATCCTTTCTGCTTGCCGCGCTTCTATCGGTCAAGTAGGTAACGAGCAGCACGAACTTATCAACATTGGTAAAGCAGGACGCTCACGCTGGAAAGGTGTTCGCCCAACAGTCCGCGGTTCTGTAATGAACCCTAACGATCACCCACACGGTGGTGGTGAAGGACGTGCGCCAATCGGACGTAAATCACCAATGTCTCCATGGGGCAAACCAACTCTTGGATTCAAGACACGTAAGAAAACGAACAAATCTGATAAATTTATCGTACGTCGTCGTAAAAATAAATAACGGGGTTGTCTACGGTTCATATCGGACCGTAGTGCAATCACGAAGGGAGGTTCCAAAATGGCTCGCAGCTTAAAAAAAGGACCATTTGTCGATGGACACTTGATGACAAAAATCGAGAAATTAAATGAAACGGACAAGAAGCAAGTTGTAAAAACTTGGTCTCGCCGTTCTACTATTTTCCCACAGTTTATCGGTCACACAATCGCAGTCTATGACGGACGCAAACACGTGCCTGTTTTCGTATCTGAGGATATGGTAGGTCACAAGTTGGGTGAATTCGCACCAACTCGTACGTACAAAGGCCATGCTAGTGATGACAAAAAAACAAGACGCTAAGAGAGGAGGCTTTTAAATGCAAGCAAAAGCTGTCGCAAGAACAGTCCGTATTGCTCCTCGTAAAGCACGTCTAGTAATGGACCTGATTCGAGGCAAGCAAGTAGGTGAAGCAGTATCTATCTTGAACCTAACACCGAGAGCTGCTTCTCCAATTATTGAAAAAGTTTTAAAATCTGCAATCGCAAACGCTGAGCATAACTATGAATTGGACGCTAACAGTCTGGTTATTACTCAAGCTTTCGTTGACGAAGGCCCTACGTTAAAAAGATTCCGCCCACGTGCTATGGGACGTGCGAGCCAAATCAACAAACGTACTAGCCACATTACAATCGTTGTATCAGAAAAGAAGGAGGGATAAGTCGTGGGTCAAAAGGTAAATCCAGTCGGTCTTCGTATCGGAGTCATTCGTGATTGGGAATCTAAGTGGTACGCTGGTAAAGATTACGCTGACTTCCTACACGAAGATTTAAAAATTCGTGAATACATTAGCAAACGCCTTTCTGACGCTTCAGTTTCTAAAGTTGAAATCGAGCGTGCAGCAAACCGCGTTAACATTACGATCCACACTGCTAAGCCTGGTATGGTAATCGGTAAAGGCGGATCAGAAGTCGAAGCACTTCGTAAAGCCCTTAACAGCCTTACTGGCAAGCGTGTACACATCAACATTCTTGAAATCAAAAGAGCAGATCTTGATGCTCAGCTAGTTGCTGACAACATCGCTCGTCAATTAGAAAACCGTATTTCTTTCCGCCGTGCGCAGAAGCAACAAATCCAACGCACAATGCGTGCTGGAGCACAAGGTGTGAAAACAATGGTTTCTGGTCGTCTTGGCGGTGCGGATATCGCTCGTTCTGAATACTACAGTGAAGGAACTGTTCCATTGCACACATTGCGTGCTGATATTGACTATGCAACATCTGAAGCTGACACAACTTACGGTAAGCTTGGTGTGAAAGTCTGGATCTATCGTGGAGAGGTTCTTCCTACTAAGAAGAAAACTGAGGAAGGAGGAAAATAATATGTTATTACCTAAACGCGTTAAATATCGCAGAGAGCATCGCGGAAAAATGCGCGGTCGCGCTAAAGGCGGTACTGAAGTACATTTCGGTGAGTACGGTATCCAAGCTCTTGAAGCTTCATGGATCACAAACCGCCAAATCGAAGCTGCCCGTATTGCGATGACTCGTTACATGAAACGTGGCGGTAAAGTTTGGATTAAAATTTTCCCTTCTAAACCTTACACTGCTAAACCACTTGAGGTACGTATGGGATCCGGTAAAGGGGCTCCTGAAGGTTGGGTAGCTGTTGTAAAACCGGGCAAAGTTTTATTTGAAATTTCTGGTGTGTCTGAAGAGGTTGCTCGTGAAGCACTTCGTCTTGCATCTCACAAATTGCCAATTAAAACGAAGTTCGTAAAACGTGAAGAAATTGGTGGTGAATCAAATGAAAGCTAATGAAATTCGTGACCTTACCACTGCTGAAATTGAACAAAAAGTAAAGTCTCTTAAAGAAGAACTTTTCAATCTTCGCTTTCAATTAGCGACAGGACAACTTGAAAATACTGCTCGCATTCGTGAAGTGCGCAAAGCTATCGCGCGCATGAAAACTGTGATTCGTGAAAGAGAAATTGCTGCTAATAAATAATCACTGAGGGGAGGTCGTGAGCATGAGCGAACGTAACCAACGCAAAGTTTACCAAGGCCGTGTTGTTTCTGACAAAATGGATAAAACCATTACTGTTGTTGTAGAAACTTACAAAAAACATTCACTTTACGGTAAACGCGTAAAATACTCAAAGAAATTCAAAGCACATGATGAAAATAATCAAGCTAAAATCGGAGACATCGTTAAGATCATGGAAACTCGTCCATTATCTGCGACTAAACGTTTTCGTCTAGTTGAAGTTGTCGAAGAAGCTGTTATTATCTAATAAAGTTCGGAATTATGTTTTCCGAAGGGAGGTAACAAAAAATGATTCAACAAGAGACTCGTTTAAAAGTAGCTGACAACTCTGGCGCTCGTGAAGTACTTACAATTAAAGTTCTTGGTGGTTCTGGACGTAAAACGGCTAATATTGGTGATGTAATTGTTTGCACGGTTAAACAAGCAACACCAGGAGGCGTTGTCAAAAAAGGTGAAGTCGTAAGAGCTGTTATCGTTCGCACGAAAAGCGGAGCGCGCAGAAAAGACGGATCATACATCAGCTTCGATGAGAATGCATGTGTTATCATCCGTGACGACAAAAGCCCGCGTGGAACTCGTATCTTCGGACCGGTTGCTCGTGAATTACGTGAAAACAACTTTATGAAAATTGTTTCTCTAGCTCCAGAAGTTATTTAATGAATTAAATGCCTTAGTCAAGGAGGTGCGATCAGGATGCATGTTAAAAAAGGCGATAAAGTAATGGTTATCTCTGGTAAAGATAAAGGCAAACAAGGAACGATCCTTGCTGCTTTCCCTAAAAAGGACCGCGTTTTAGTTGAAGGTGTGAACATGGTGAAGAAACACTCTAAACCAACTCAAGCAAACCCTCAAGGCGGTATTTCTAATCAAGAGGCGTCAATTCATGTATCAAACGTTATGCCGCTCGATCCTAAAACAGGTGAAGTGACTCGCGTAGGATACAAAGTGGAAGATGGCAAAAAAGTTCGTGTAGCAAAGAAATCTGGGCAAGTCTTAGATAAATAGTATTAAAAGGAAGGGAGGTCTATCTCATGAACCGCCTTAAAGAAAAGTACACAAAAGAAATTACACCTGCATTAATGACAAAGTTCAATTATGATTCTGTCATGCAAGTGCCTAAAATCGAAAAAATCGTAATCAACATGGGTGTTGGTGACGCTGTTCAAAACGCTAAAGCAATCGACAGTGCTGTTGAAGAATTAACGTTTATCGCAGGTCAAAAACCTGTCGTTACTCGTGCGAAGAAATCAATTGCTGGATTCCGTCTTCGTGAAGGAATGCCGATCGGTGCGAAAGTAACTCTTCGCGGAGAGCGCATGTATGATTTCCTTGATAAACTAATTTCTGTATCTTTACCGCGTGTACGTGACTTCCGCGGGATTTCTAAAAAATCTTTCGACGGTCGCGGTAACTACACACTTGGTATTAAAGAACAGTTAATCTTCCCTGAAATTGACTACGATAAAGTAACAAAAGTTCGCGGAATGGACATCGTTATCGTAACGACAGCTAATTCTGATGAAGAGGCTCGTGAGCTATTAACTCAAGTAGGTATGCCATTCCAGAAATAATCAATGAAAGGGAGGCGAAATCGTGGCTAAAAAGTCTATGATTGCGAAACAACAACGCACACCAAAGTTTAAAGTACAAGAGTACACTCGCTGCGAACGCTGCGGGCGTCCGCACTCAGTTATTCGTAAATTTAAACTTTGCCGTATTTGTTTCCGTGAACTTGCATATAAAGGACAAATTCCTGGCGTGAAAAAAGCCAGCTGGTAAACCCCGTTAATGGGAAGGAGGTTATTAAATAATGGTTATGACAGATCCAGTTGCAGATATGCTGACTCGCATTCGTAATGCAAACATGGTGCGCCATGAGAAGCTTGAAATCCCGGCTTCTAAATTGAAGAGAGAAATTGCTGAAATTTTAAAGCGTGAAGGTTTCGTTCGTGACGTTGAGTTCGTAGAAGACAGCAAACAAGGTATCATCCGCGTTTTCTTGAAATACGGCCAAAACAACGAGCGCGTTATCACTGGTCTTAAAAGAATCAGCAAACCAGGTTTGCGTGTTTATGCTAAATCTAATGAAGTACCTCGCGTACTTAACGGTCTTGGAATTGCAATTCTTTCTACATCACAAGGTGTTTTGACGGACAAAGAAGCTCGTGCAAAACAAGCTGGTGGAGAAGTTCTAGCATACGTTTGGTAAGAAGTTTAACATGAATGGAGGTGTTTGGTATGTCTCGTGTAGGTAAGAAGTTACTTGAGATTCCTTCTGAAGTTACAGTTACGTTGAACAATGACAATACTGTAGCAGTGAAAGGACCAAAAGGAGAATTAACTCGTACGTTTCATCCTGATATGGAAATTAAAATAGAGGACAATGTGCTTACAGTCGCTCGTCCTTCTGATCATAAAGAGCACCGTGCATTGCATGGTACTACTCGCAGTCTGCTTGGAAACATGGTTGAAGGTGTATCTAAAGGTTTTGAAAGAGGTTTGGAATTAGTCGGTGTCGGTTATCGTGCAGCTAAATCCGGAAATAAACTTGTTTTAAACGTTGGGTACTCTCATCCTGTTGAGATCGTTCCTGAAGAAGGCATCGAAATCGAAGTTCCTTCTCAAACAAAAGTAGTCGTGAAAGGTACAGACAAAGAACGTGTAGGAGCTACTGCTGCTAACATTCGCGCTGTCCGCTCTCCAGAGCCTTACAAAGGTAAAGGAATCCGCTACGAAGGTGAAGTTGTTCGCCGTAAAGAAGGTAAATCTGCTAAGTAAGACCGTTTAAAGTGAAGAAAGGAGTGACCTAGATGATTACGAAAACAAGCAAAAATGCTTCTCGTCTTAAAAGACATGCTCGTGTTCGCGCAAAACTTTCGGGTACTGCTGAAAGACCTCGTCTTAATGTTTTCCGTTCAAACAAGCACATTTATGCTCAAGTCATCGATGATGTGAATGGTGTTACACTTGTAAGTGCATCTACTCTTGATAAAGATTTGAACATTGAAAGCACTGGCGATATTTCTGCTGCTACTAAAGTTGGAGAACTAGTTGCGAAACGCGCTGCTGAAAAAGGCGTTTCAAACGTTGTGTTTGACCGCGGCGGATACTTATACCACGGACGTGTAAAAGCGCTGGCTGATGCAGCTCGCGAAGCTGGACTTAAATTTTAATAAAAGAAGGAGGGACACATGACTATGCGTCGTATTGACCCAAGCAAATTAGAGTTAGAAGAACGCTTAGTTACGGTTAACCGCGTAGCGAAAGTTGTTAAAGGTGGTCGTCGTTTCCGTTTCGCAGCTCTTGTCGTTGTCGGCGACAAAAACGGTCACGTAGGATTCGGTACTGGTAAAGCGCAAGAAGTACCAGAAGCGATCCGTAAGGCTGTTGAAGATGCGAAAAAGAATTTGATTGAAGTACCAATGGTTGGAACTACAATTCCACACGAAATCATCGGACGTTTCGGTGCAGGTAACATCTTGTTAAAACCTGCTTCTGAAGGTACTGGAGTTATCGCTGGAGGCCCTGTACGTGCGGTACTTGAGCTTGCTGGTGTAGCTGACATCCTTTCTAAGTCTTTAGGTTCTAACACACCGATCAACATGATTCGTGCAACACTTCAAGGTTTAAGTGAGCTTAAGCGTGCTGAAGATGTTGCGAAGCTTCGTGGAAAATCTGTAGAAGAACTGTTAGGATAAGGAGGGAACATTAATGGCTAAATTAGAAATTACCCTCAAACGCAGTGTAATCGGTCGTCCGGAAGATCAGCGTGTTACTGTGAGAACGCTTGGTTTAAAGAAAACTAACCAAACCGTTGTGCATGAAGATAACGCAGCGATCCGCGGAATGATTAACAAAGTATCTCATTTAGTTTCTGTTAAAGAACAATAAAAATAAATTATAGGCTAAGGAGGTGTCCTAATGAAACTTCATGAATTAAAGCCTTCAGAAGGTTCACGTAAAACGCGTAACCGCGTAGGTCGTGGTATTGGTTCTGGTAACGGTAAAACAGCTGGTAAAGGTCACAAAGGTCAAAACGCTCGTTCTGGCGGCGGTGTACGCCCAGGATTCGAGGGGGGGCAAATGCCTTTATTCCAACGTCTTCCTAAACGCGGTTTTACAAACATCAACCGTAAGGATTACAGTGTAGTCAACTTAGATAAATTAAACGGTTTTGCAGAAGGAACGGAAGTAACTCCTGAACTTCTTCTTGAGACTGGTGTTATAAGCAAACTTAATGCAGGAGTAAAGATTCTTGGCAACGGTAAATTAGAGAAAAAATTAACTGTAAAAGCCAATAAATTCTCTGCTTCTGCGAAAGAAGCTGTTGAAGCTGCTGGCGGTACAGCTGAGGTGATCTAACTTGTTTAAGACAATCTCCAACTTTATGCGTGTGAGTGATATTCGGAATAAAATCATATTCACTTTACTCATGCTTATCGTCTTTCGCATAGGTGCGTTTATTCCTGTACCTTATGTTAACTCTGAGGTATTACAGGCACAGACTCAAATGGGGGTATTTGATCTCCTTAATACATTTGGCGGCGGGGCGCTTTACCAATTCTCTATTCTTGCAATGGGAATTACCCCTTATATCACTGCTTCAATCATCATTCAGCTTCTACAGATGGATGTTGTGCCGAAGTTTACCGAGTGGTCTAAGCAAGGTGAAGTCGGCCGCCGTAAATTAGCTCAGTTTACGAGATACTTTACAATTGTGCTTGGTTTTATCCAAGCATTAGGTATGTCATATGGATTTAACAATCTCGCCAATGGTGCGCTGATTCAAAAATCCGGTATATCCACATACCTAATTATTGCTTTAGTGCTTACGGCTGGAACTGCTTTTTTAATGTGGCTTGGAGAACAAATTACATCACATGGAGTAGGCAACGGAATTTCGATCATCATCTTCGCGGGGATTGTGGCTAGTATTCCGAAAACAGTTGGGCAAATATATGAGACTCAATTTGTCGGTGGCGATGATCAGCTATTTATGCATATTGTAACAATCGCTCTTTTAGTAGTTGCGATTTTAGCAGTTATTGTTGGAGTTATTTTTATTCAGCAAGCCGTTAGGAAAATTGCGATTCAATATGCTAAAGGCACAGGTCGTTCACCTGCTGGCGGAGGACAGTCAACACACCTTCCGCTTAAAGTGAATCCAGCAGGGGTTATTCCGGTAATCTTTGCGGTTGCGTTTCTTATAACGCCGCGTACGATCGCGTCATTTTTTGGATCTAACGATGTTACAAAGTGGATTCAAGCAAACTTTGATAACACGCACCCGGTTGGTATGATTGTATATGTTGCTTTAATTATTGCCTTTACGTACTTTTATGCTTTTGTCCAGGTTAATCCTGAACAAATGGCTGATAATCTTAAAAAACAGGGTGGCTATATCCCGGGGGTTCGTCCAGGGAAAATGACTCAAGATAGAATTACGAGCATTTTGTATCGACTTACGTTTGTGGGTTCTATATTTTTAGCCGTGATTTCCATTCTTCCTATCTTTTTCATTCAATTCGCTGGATTGCCTCAAAGTGCGCAAATTGGCGGTACATCTTTGTTAATTGTTGTCGGAGTAGCCTTAGAGACAATGAAACAACTAGAAAGCCAGTTGGTGAAACGAAACTATCGAGGTTTTATGAAAAATTAGAGGAAATGGTTTATCCATTCCCTCTAAAAAAAGAGAAGACGGGGGAAATCCGAAATGAACTTAGTCTTAATGGGGCTTCCTGGTGCCGGTAAAGGTACACAGGGCGAACGAATTGTTGAGGATTATGGGATACCTCATATCTCAACAGGAGATATGTTTCGTGCTGCTATGAAAGAGGAAACATCACTCGGACTCGAAGCAAAATCTTATATTGATAAGGGAGAGCTCGTACCTGATGAAGTCACAATCGGCATTGTCAAAGAAAGACTCGGCAAGGATGATTGTGAAAGAGGTTTTCTTCTGGACGGATTTCCGCGAACAGTCGCTCAAGCTGAAGCTCTTGAAGCAATTCTTGAGGAATACGGCAAACCGATTGATTATGTCATCAACATTAAAGTGGATAAAGATGCTTTAATGGAACGTCTGACTGGACGCAGAATTTGCAGTGTTTGCGGCACAACCTATCATTTAGTCTTTAATCCGCCGAAAACGCCGGGTATTTGTGATAAAGACGGAGGCGAACTCTATCAACGGGCAGATGATAATGAGGAAACCGTCTCTAAACGGCTTGAGGTAAACATGAAGCAAACTCAGCCTTTACTCGATTTTTATTCTGAGAAAGGATCTCTTGTTAACGTCAATGGCCAACAGGACATTAAAGACGTTTACGGTGATATTAAAGAGCTTCTTGGAGGATTGAATAAATGATTATCTGTAAAACCCCACGTGAACTTGATATCATGCGGGAAGCAGGGCGAATCGTGGCTTTGACTCATGAAGAGATGAAAAAGCACATTAAACCAGGTATCTCGACAAAAGAATTGGATCAAATTGCCGAACGTTTTATAAACAAGCAGGGTGCAATCCCATCTTTTAAGGGGTATAATGGGTTTCGCGGGAGCATTTGTGTATCAGTTAATGAGGAACTCGTTCACGGGATCCCTGGTGACAGGGTGCTGCGTGACGGTGACATCATCAGTATTGATATCGGTGCAAAATTAAATGGCTATCATGGTGACTCTGCTTGGACATATCCTGTAGGAAACATCAGTGATGATGATAAAAAACTGCTGGAAGTGACAGAGGAGTCTTTATATAAAGGCTTGCAGGAAGCAAAACCAGGTGAACGTTTGTCGAATATTTCCCACGCAATACAAACTTTTGTCGAAAATGAGCAGTTTTCAGTTGTTAGGGAGTATGTTGGACATGGTGTTGGTCAAGACTTGCATGAGGACCCGCAAATTCCTCATTACGGTCCGCCAAACAAAGGGCCTCGGCTAAAACCTGGTATGGTTCTGGCTATTGAACCAATGGTGAACGCTGGCAGCCGCTATGTGAAAACATTGGCTGATAACTGGACTGTTGTAACGGTAGATGGGAAAAAGTGTGCTCATTTTGAACATACAATTGCGATTACGGAAACGGGTTTTGATATACTGACAAAAGTCTAGGTGATGAGATGATTCCGAAGACAGTTGTTTTTCCGCCTGAAGTAGGGCAGATTGTTCGGATCAAACAGGGGCGGGAAACAAATCATCTTGCTGTTGTCATAAGAATTGTTGATCATCATCATGTGCTAATAGCAGACGGAGAAAAGCGTACTTTTCATTCTCCTAAGAAAAAGAATATCAATCATTTAACCCTTTATGATTGCGTATCTCCGGAAGTTCAGAACAGTATAAACGAAACAGGGCGTGTGACAAACGGAAAACTGAGATTTTCTCTTTTGAAATTTGTCAGAGAGCAAGTTACTGATTTGAAGAAGGGAGAACACTTGAATGGCGAAAGACGATGTAATTGAAGTGGAAGGTACGATAGTCGAAACGTTGCCAAACGCGATGTTCAAAGTTGAACTTGAGAATGGTCATACAGTTTTGGCTCATGTATCTGGTAAAATCCGCATGCACTTCATTCGCATTTTACCTGGAGACAAAGTTACGGTAGAATTATCTCCATATGACTTAACTCGTGGTAGGATTACGTACCGTTACAAATAAAGCACTCCGGAAACTGAAGGAGGTTGGAAACACATGAAAGTGAGACCATCAGTTAAACCAATCTGTGAAAAATGTAAAGTTATTCGCAGAAAAGGAAAAGTAATGGTGATCTGTGAAAATCCAAAGCATAAACAAAAACAAGGATAATTTATAAGGAGGTGCCCAGAGAATGGCTCGTATTGCTGGTGTAGATATCCCACGTGACAAACGTGTTGTTATTTCATTAACATATGTCTTCGGAATTGGCCGCACAACGGCTCAACAAGTCTTGAAAGAGGCTGGTGTTTCAGAAGATACTCGTGTACGTGATTTGACTGAAGATGAACTTGGTAAAATCCGTGATGTTATTGACAAACTTAAAGTAGAAGGTGACCTTCGCCGTGAAGTTTCTCTTAACATCAAGCGTCTGATCGAAATCGGAAGCTACCGCGGAATTCGCCATCGCAGAGGATTGCCTGTTCGCGGACAAAACTCTAAAAACAACGCGCGTACTCGTAAAGGTCCGCGTCGTACTGTAGCTAACAAGAAAAAATAAGTAAGGGAGGTACCTAAACAATGGCTGCTGCTCGTAAAACAAACACGCGTAAACGTCGCGTGAAAAAGAATATTGAGTCTGGAATCGCTCATATTCGTTCAACTTTCAATAACACGATCGTTACGATCACTGATACTCATGGTAATGCTATTTCTTGGTCAAGTGCCGGAGCTCTAGGTTTCAGAGGATCTCGTAAATCTACTCCTTTTGCTGCGCAAATGGCTGCTGAAACAGCTGCTAAAGGATCAATCGAACACGGACTTAAAACTCTAGAAGTTACTGTTAAAGGACCTGGTTCTGGTCGTGAAGCTGCTATCCGTGCACTTCAAGCTGCCGGACTGGAAGTCACTGCTATCAGAGACGTAACTCCTGTTCCTCATAACGGATGCCGTCCACCAAAACGTCGCCGCGTGTAATTTGTTTGTATAGATTTTGTGTCCCTGTCAATAATGGGTTATGATACAGTTATTTATGAAACGAATGCACCGACTCGTTGCCTGAGCACATACGGGACTAAACAATGGGGAATTTCGGATGGAATCTCATATGATTCTATTCGAGGTTTCGACGTTTTGAAGGAGGGTTTTAAGTAATGATCGAGATTGAAAAACCAAAAATCGAAACGGTTGAAATCAGCGACGATGCCAAATTTGGTAAGTTTGTCGTAGAGCCACTTGAGCGTGGATATGGTACTACTCTGGGTAACTCCTTACGTCGTATCCTCTTATCCTCACTCCCTGGTGCCGCTGTAACATCGATCCAGATAGATGGTGTACTACACGAATTCTCGACAATTGAAGGCGTTGTGGAAGATGTAACAACAATTATCTTACACATTAAAAAGCTTGCATTGAAAATCTACTCTGATGAAGAGAAGACGCTTGAAATTGATGTACAGGGTGAAGGTACTGTAACAGCAGCTGATATTACACACGATAGTGATATTGAGATCTTGAATCCTGATCTTCATATTGCAACTCTTGGTGAGAATGCGAGTTTCCGAGTTCGCCTTACCGCTCAAAGAGGACGTGGGTATACACCTGCTGATTCAAACAAAAGAGACGATCAGCCAATCGGCGTGATTCCGATCGATTCAATCTTTACGCCAGTTTCTCGTTTATCTTATCAGGTAGAGAACACTCGTGTAGGCCAGGTTGCAAACTATGATAAACTTACACTTGATGTTTGGACTGATGGAAGCACTGGACCTAAAGAAGCGATTGCGCTTGGTTCAAAGATTTTAACTGAACACCTTAATATATTCGTTGGGTTAACTGACGAAGCTCAGCATGCTGAAATCATGGTTGAAAAAGAAGAGGATCAAAAAGAGAAAGTTCTTGAAATGACGATTGAAGAATTGGATCTTTCTGTGCGTTCTTACAACTGTTTAAAGCGTGCGGGTATTAACACGGTTCAAGAGCTTGCGAACAAGACGGAAGAAGATATGATGAAAGTTCGTAATCTAGGTCGCAAATCACTTGAAGAAGTGAAAGCAAAACTAGAAGAACTCGGACTCGGCCTTCGCAAAGACGATTGACTAGTTTCGATGTGAACTAGGATTTTCGTGTGTTTTTTATTTCAGAACAGCATTCCAATAAAGGAGGGGACATCACATGTCATACAGAAAACTAGGACGTACGAGTGCACAGCGTAAAGCTATGCTTCGTGATCTTACAACTGATTTGATCATCAACGAAAGAATCGAAACAACTGAAACTCGTGCGAAAGAACTTCGCTCAGTAGTTGAAAAAATGATCACGCTAGGCAAGCGCGGTGACCTTCATGCTCGCCGTCAAGCTGCTGCTTACATCCGCAACGAGGTTGCCAATGAAGAAAATAACCAAGATGCACTTCAAAAATTATTCTCTGACGTTGCAACTCGTTACGAGGAGCGCCAAGGTGGATACACACGTATTATGAAGCTTGGTCCTCGCCGTGGTGACGGAGCACCAATGGCAATTATCGAATTGGTTTAATCACATATCTTTGTGTATCTAAAGAAGGGCGGGACAGTTTCTAACTGGATCTATGCCCTTTTTTTAGATACAAAAGCTTTTTGTACAAGAAGATGAAGAGAAAAGCAGAGTTTTAGTTGAGAGGAGGCCAGGCTGTCCATGAATGAAAAACACTTGATATCAGTAAATGACATTACTTTTCGGTATCGAAAAGATGCAGAAAGACCGGCACTTGACGGTGTATCCCTGCAAGTGTATGAGGGCGAATGGCTTGCAATAGTTGGTCACAATGGTTCTGGGAAGTCAACGCTGGCCAGAGCATTAAACGGCTTAATTATGCCTGAGACAGGTGAGATTGAGGTAGGCGGCATACCACTGACTGAGGAATCAGTTTGGGATGTTCGAAAAAAGATTGGAATGGTCTTTCAAAATCCGGATAACCAATTTGTCGGAACGACGGTTCGCGATGATGTGGCTTTTGGTTTAGAAAACAATGGTGTACCGCGGGAAGAAATGATAGAGAGAGTAGATTGGGCGACAAAACAAGTCAACATGTTTGATTTTCTCGATCAAGAGCCGCACCATCTCTCCGGAGGCCAAAAGCAAAGAGTTGCGATTGCGGGAGTTCTCGCCGCACGTCCTGATATTATTATTTTAGATGAAGCAACCTCTATGTTAGATCCGATTGGCAGAGAAGAAGTGCTTGAAACGGTAAGACATTTAAAAGAGCAAGGCATGGCCACAGTTATATCCATTACCCATGATTTGAATGAGGCCGCTAAAGCTGACAGAATCATTGTGATGAATGGCGGCAGGAAGTATGCTGAGGGACCGCCTGAAGAGGTTTTTCGATTAAATGAGGATCTTGTTCAAATCGGCCTTGATCTGCCCTTCTCATTCCAGCTCAGCCTACTGTTGAAAGAAAGCGGAGTGGCTCTGGAAGGAAACCATCTGACTCAGGAAGGGCTGGTGAAAGAGCTATGGACATTACGATCAAAGATGTAGAGCATCGCTATCAGGTGAAAACGCCGTTCGAACGGCTTGCCTTATATGATATCAATGCTTTGATTAAGGAAGGAAGCTACGTGGCAGTAATAGGGCACACAGGTTCCGGCAAATCAACTCTTCTTCAGCATTTGAATGGACTGCTGAAGCCGACAAAGGGACAGATATCGCTGGGGGATACTGTGCTTCAAGCCGGTAAAAAAAATAAACAGCTTAAAGCCCTTCGGAAAAAAGTCGGAATCGTTTTCCAATTTCCGGAGCATCAGCTATTTGAAGAAACAGTTTTGAAAGATATTTCTTTTGGTCCAATGAACTTCGGCGTGAGAAAAGAAGATGCTGAACAGAAAGCCAGAGAAATGTTAAAACTCGTCGGGCTGTCTGAGGAACTTCTTGATCGATCACCCTTTGAATTAAGCGGCGGACAGATGCGCCGAGTCGCAATAGCCGGCGTTCTTGCCATGGAGCCGGAAGTGCTTGTCCTGGATGAACCGACAGCCGGACTCGATCCAAGAGGGCGTCAAGACATTATGGGCATGTTCTATGAGCTTCATACCAGAGGTAATTTGACGACCATACTTGTCACCCACAGTATGGAGGACGCTGCTGCGTACGCCGATGAAATGATTGTGATGCACCAAGGGACAATTAAAGCAACGGGAACTCCCCGGGATTTGTTTGCAAAGGGTGAAGAAATGGCCGATTTGGGTCTTGATCTCCCTGAAACGATTAAATTTCAAAGGCAGCTGGAGACGGCACTCGGCGTCAAATTTGAAAAGCCTATGCTGACAATCGAAGACGCTGCAGCCGAAATCCGCGCTCTCTTTCAGGAGGAGAAAACCTTATGATGGATAGCATGATTATCGGCAAGTATGTACCCGGTTCTTCACTTGTTCACCGTTTGGATCCAAGAACAAAGCTGATTACCATCTTTATGTTTGTTTGTATTGTTTTTTTTGCTAATAATGCCCTGACGTATGCTTTGCTTGGTGTGTTTACATTTGGTGTTGTCTCCTTAACGAGAGTCCCGTTTCACTTTTTGCTGAAGGGTTTAAAGCCGATTATATGGATTGTGCTGTTTACCTTTCTGCTTCATATTTTAATGACGCGTGAGGGACCGGTCCTCATAGATCTGGGACTCATCAAAATTTATCAAGGCGGACTTGTTCAGGGGATTTTTATTTCTCTCAGATTTGTGTACCTCATCTTAATAACCACACTTCTGACTTTGACCACAACGCCGATTGAAATAACAGACGGAATGGAACAGCTGCTTCACCCTTTTAAAAAGCTCAAGCTTCCCGTCCACGAGCTTGCACTCATGATGTCGATTTCTTTACGTTTTATACCGACTTTGATGGAAGAGACGGATAAGATTATGAAGGCTCAGATGGCAAGAGGGGTGGACTTCACAAGCGGTCCTTTAAAAGACAGAGTAAAGGCAATTGTTCCATTGCTTGTTCCGCTGTTTGTCAGTGCGTTTAAACGGGCGGAGGAGCTTGCTGTCGCCATGGAAGCGAGAGGCTATCAAGGCGGAGAAGGACGTACGAAATACAGAAAGCTTGTATGGACGGGGAAGGATACAGCAGTAATTCTTACTCTTGTACTTTTGGCTGTTCTGTTACTTTTCTTAAGGTCGTAGAGGTGCCGTATGAAAATGAAATGCACGATTTCTTATGATGGACATTTGTTTAACGGATATCAGGTACAGCCGGGAAAAAGGACGGTTCAGGCTGAGCTTGAGAAAGCCTTGGCCATTCTCCATAAGTCTGAAGACAAGGTTCCGGTGATTTCTTCCGGAAGAACGGATAGCGGGGTTCATGCGGCCGGACAGGTCATTCATTTTGATACCCCGTTATCTATTCCGGCAGAGAGGTGGCCGTATGCATTAAATGCATTGCTTCCGGGAGATATCGCCGTAAAAACGGCAGAACATGCGGATGATGGGTTCCATGCGCGATTTAGCGCGATCAAAAAAGAGTACCGCTACTTTGTGTACACGGAAAAACACCCGGACGTATTTAAACGGCATTACGCTTACCATTTTTCATATCGTCTCAATGTGCAGAAAATGAGAGAAGCATCAGAGCACCTTATAGGCACTCATGATTTTACGAGCTTTTGCTCCGCTAATACAGAAGTGCGGGATAAAGTCAGGACTATTTATGAACTGGACTGGACCGACACGGATGACGGTTTGCAAATGCGGATTGTAGGGAGCGGTTTTCTATACAATATGGTCAGAATTATCGCGGGCACGCTGTTAGATGTCGGTACTGGAAAATTTTCCGCAGACGATGTGAAAGGCATGCTTGATGCGAAAGACCGAGAAGCTGCGGGGCGTACAGCACCCGGGCATGGACTATATTTATGGCACGTTTACTATGACAACTAAACCAGGTGTAACATTTTCTTGACAGAGTCTGCATAAAGTTATAAGATATCATATGGTATGTATTTCAACCCCACGATAAGCCCCGGAACTTATTGTGTTGTGAAATAGAACGTAACAGAAGTTTATTGAAAATGACAGATTATTTAGGAGGGAAATTCAATGCGTACAACACCTATGGCTAATGCAAGTACAATTGAACGTAAATGGCTTGTTGTTGATGCTGCTGGCAAGACTCTAGGACGTCTTTCTACAGAAGTTGCATCTATCCTTCGCGGAAAACACAAACCAACTTACACACCACACGTTGACACTGGAGATCATGTGATCATCATCAACGCTGAACAAATCGAGTTAACTGGTAAAAAGTTAACTGACAAGATCTACTACCGTCACACTCAGCATCCAGGCGGTTTGAAATCTAGAACTGCTCTTGAGATGCGTACAAACTACCCTGAGAAAATGCTTGAGCTTGCGATCAAAGGCATGCTTCCAAAAGGTTCTCTAGGTCGTCAAATGTTCAAGAAATTGAACGTATACCGTGGTTCTGAGCATCCACACCAAGCACAACAACCTGAAGTTTACGAACTTCGCGGTTAATTAAAAGGGAGGTTACCAATTTGGCACAGGTTCAATATTACGGTACTGGCCGTCGTAAAAGCTCTGTAGCGCGCGTGCGTTTAGTTCCAGGAGAAGGCCGTATCGTCGTTAATAATCGTGAAATCAACGAATACATTCCATTTGAAGCGTTAATCGAAGATATTAAACAACCTTTAACTCTGACTGAAACAGCTGGAAGCTATGATGTTTTAGTAAGTGTTACAGGAGGCGGTTTCGCTGGACAATCTGGCGCAATCCGTCACGGTATCGCTCGTGCTTTGCTTGAAGCAGATCCTGAATACCGTTTAACTCTTAAACGCGCTGGACTTCTTACTCGTGACTCAAGAATGAAAGAGCGTAAGAAATACGGACTTAAAGGCGCACGTCGTGCACCTCAGTTCTCAAAACGTTAATTTCATCTTGTCAAAAGACTCTCACCCTTTATGGGCTGGGGGTCTTTTTTTTGTCTGAACATAACTCCGCTGAACTTGGGGGGGACAACCATATGGTTTCCCAAGTAATAATGTGTCATTCACTGTATCAGTAATCTGTATATCCCTTCTTTCTTTTACAGGAGGAGCTGGTGAAACTGATTACCTCCTCACTAAAGTTTCAGCGGGAGTTCTGGCAAGTACGGCTAAATTTGCTATCTCAGACTTATTTGAGTAACCAAAGCACTGCGATTTATATAAAGAGTAAGAAACCCTAAAACTCAATTGTTGCAAATTTTTGAATTTTTTTCTATTTTCAAAGAGGGATAGCGATGAAAATCTAGAAATATTTGATATACTCTAAACGACTATGACTAAGGAGCACGATTCATGAACTCGCTAGTAACACACAACAGTAAGGCATGGGATAATAAAGTAGAATCAGGCAATGAATGGACTGTTGCTGTAGAAAAAAGGACCATTGAAAAAGCCAAAAACGGGGAGTGGGATATAAGGTTAACGCCGACTAAGGATGTCCCAAAGGAATGGTTCCCGTCTGTAAAGGGCCTAAAAGTGCTTTGTTTAGCTGCGGGCGGAGGCCAGCAAGGCCCAATTTTAGCTGCGGCGGGGGCAGACGTCACCATCTTAGACAATTCAGAAAAACAGCTTCAGCAGGATCAATATGTGGCTGAACGTGACGGCCTTACATTACATACTGTAAAAGGAAGCATGAATGATCTTGGGCGCTTTAAGGATGAATCGTTTGATTTCATTGTACATCCCGTCTCAAATGTTTTTATTGATAATGTGCTGCCGGTATGGAAAGAGGCGCATAGGGTACTGAAAAAAAACGGCACATTGATTTCCGGCTTTGTCAATCCGGTGGTGTTTCTCTTTGATATTGAGTTAGAAAAGCAAGGCATTTTAAAAGTGAAGCACTCCATCCCTTACTCCGATCCAGCAGATCTTCCAAAGCAAAAAGTAAAAGAACTTATCCAAAACAATGAAGCACTTGAGTTTGGACATTCATTAGAAGACCAAATCAAGGGACAGATTGATGCTGGATTTATGATTTCCGGCTTTTATGAAGATAAAGGCGGATTTGTATTGGACGAGTATATTAATACATACTCAGTGACAAGAAGCATTAAAGTGTGAAACCAACAGCATCCTCTTATTGGATGCTGTTTTCTGAGGAAGCAGTTATATCGTTCTGTTGAAAAAGTTTGCTGCCACAGGAGGGATTCCGGCAAACAGACAGCAGTTTCCCGATGTGATGGATTTCATGAGTCATGACGTGTCTTAGAATGTCGGCTTTACTAAATTGTTTAGCCACCAGCTTACTGTAACCTGAATACACTCCATCCTCTTCCCCGCAGCTGTTGATTACCTCAACTGATAATCCACTGAAAGCTGTTTGATTGCTGATGCTTTTAAAGATACATAATCGGAGTGGAAAACTTTTTCCCCTAATATTTCATATATCCAGCTTATTTCTCCGTCGATTACGTGGAATCGTGTCTTTAGTATGCTCCCCATACCGCCCGTTCTGCTCTTTAGTAATTCTTCTTCGCTTATTTGCTCGCACCAAGAGCAAATAGTTTACTCATTAAAAACTCACCTCTGTTATTAAATTCGCTCGTTTTTTTACAGACACCTTCTTTTGGCGGAATTTCCATCTGAATGCGGGCATGGTTTTCCCAGCCCAGCTTCAAAATAAATGTTAAAAGGAGGGTGCGTTGTATGGCAGAGGTTTTATCATTTATAGAAGTAAAACGTCAGAAAGATTTTGAACTTGAAAAAAATTTACTCAAAGAACTCTCGCTTAGGGAGATCATTCAGTCTGTAAAAGCTTGTCTCACCCCGTTATTTCCATTTCTGCATGACGAAAGGGATATCATCAGTGAAGGCTGTATAGATTTTGCTATAGAAGCTTACCTATTGGGAGGGCGCTTTGGTATTTTCGGTTATTACGGTGAATCCATGCAAAGCATAAATGCCCGCTCTGAAAGGGAAGAGGAAGAATTGCGGTTGGAGTTTTTTGATTATCTATATAATTGGACACACGAGCAATACTCCACTTTTGATAAAAAAATGGTTTATGAAGCCTCACGTCAGTTTATTAAAGACTGGTGGACGGAGGGCTTTACCCAAAGAGAAAAACAATGTAAGCTTCGCATGCGGTAATCATAATTCCCGACCCTGTCCCATATTTATTAATAACGGACAAGCGGGAGGGAAAGGGATGAGGAAAAAGCTTAAATGGCTCAGTTTTTTGCTAGGCTTTATCATATTACTGTTTTTATTTAAATATCAATTCAACAATAATGATTCCTGGAAGCCATGGAGTCTGCCTTTGAGCGGGAAGATCATTTACCTGGATCCGGGGCATGGCGGACCGGATGGAGGAGCTGTTGGCGGAGAGCTTTTAGAGAAGGATATTACACTTGAGGTTGCTGACAGGGTAAGGGATTATCTGCAAGAGCAAGGCGCCCTCGTCATTATGACCAGAGAAAGTGATACTGATTTGGCTCCTGAGGGTATGAAAGGCTATAGCAGACGAAAAGCTGAAGATTTAAGAAAACGTGTGACACTGATTAATAAATCAGAGGCGGAACTCTATATCAGCATCCATCTCAATGCAATCCCGTCCCAAAAATGGAGCGGGGCACAAAGCTTTTATTATGGAAAATACAAAGAAAATGAAAAAGTAGCGAAATACATTCAAGACGAATTAAGAACAAATCTTGAAAATACAACCCGAAAAGCAAAGAGGATTCACGGGATATACTTAATGCAAAATGTCACAAAACCTGGAGCGCTTATAGAAGTCGGCTTTCTATCCAATCCCGGGGAAGCGAAACAGCTGGGGAAACCAAAATATCAAGATAAGGTCGCATCTTCTATATATAAAGGCATATTAAGGTATTACACTGAAAAAGGAGACCCTCCGGAATAAGGAGGGTTTTCTCATGCGGTCCTTACTGTTTATGTATGATATAATAACGTTTGTAAACGAATACACAAAAGGGTGAGGTTCGATGATAAGAGAAGATGAAGTAAGAAAGATAGTTGGGGAAATGCGCGAACCTTTTCTTCAAAGACCTCTGGGAGAATTGGATGCAGTAAAAGAAGTGAAAATAAAGCCTGAAAAGCAGCATGTCAGCGTGAAAGTTGCTCTTGCTAAAACGGGTACTGCTGAACAAATGCAGATCCAGCAAGAAATTGTAAATGTGCTAAAAGGTGCAGGAGCTGAAACTGTCGGACTCCGTTTCGAAGAACTGCCTGAAGAAACAGTAGCGAAGTTCAGAGCGCCCTCTGCGAAGAACGAAACGCTGTTAAATAGGGATCAGCCGCCGGTATTTCTTGCGGTAGCAAGCGGGAAAGGCGGAGTAGGCAAATCAACAGTATCTGTAAATCTGGCTATTTCTCTTGCGCGGCTTGGAAAAAAAGTCGGTTTGATTGATGCTGATATTTACGGATTCAGTGTCCCGGATATGATGGGTATCACAGTACGGCCAACCGTAGAAGGAGAAAAATTACTTCCTGTCGAAAGGTTTGGAGTAAAGGTCATGTCTATGGGCTTCTTTGTAGAAGAAAATGCTCCGGTTGTATGGAGAGGACCTATGCTGGGCAAAATGCTCAACAACTTTTTCAATGAGGTCGAGTGGGGAGAAGTGGACTATATCGTTCTTGATCTTCCGCCTGGTACTGGAGATGTGGCACTTGATGTTCATACCATGCTTCCGAGCTGTAAAGAAATTATCGTATCCACACCGCATCCGACTGCTGCGTTTGTAGCCGCACGGGCCGGATCTATGGCCATAAAAACCGATCATGAGGTCGTAGGTGTTATTGAGAATATGGCTTATTATGAAAGTGCAAAAACTGGTGAAAAAGAGTATGTCTTTGGAAAAGGCGGAGGAGATAAGCTTGCAGAAGAGCTGAAAGTGCCGCTGCTTGGCAGAATTCCTTTGAAACAGCCTGATTGGAATAAAGACCAGTTCGCGCCATCTGTTTATGATAGAAGCCACCCTATCGGTGAAATTTATTATGAGATTGCAAAAGAAGTTGCTGAGAAAGCTTCTGTTAATGCATAAAGGGGAACCGGGATGATTGTAATCCCGGTTGCCGTCTTATTCTTTTTCTTTAGCGGAACTGCTGGCTGCTTTTTTTAATTCATCCTCGAATTGTTTCTTGTATAAAGGACTTGAAAGGGTTTCAGTGATTACTTCCTCTAAGTAACTGCGGAATTCTTGGCTCTTAGCAAGCTCGCTGTATTTCTTATTCATTTCAGGATCCTGCATAATCTGCATCAGCATTTTTTGATAATCAGGATCTTTCATCAGTTTTTTAATGACTTTCTCATGTTCAGATTGAAGGGTTTTAGCAAAGCTCTCGGAAAACTCGGTGTCTTCAAAGATGTTCTTCCAGAAATCTGCGCCCTTTTTAGATGTCAGTGTTTTCTCAATCGTTGACTTAATCGCATCCTGATCAATCACCAACGCTTCATTCATCGCATCATCGTTTAATAATTCCTTAATCGCTTTTTTTCCATCATCCGTCTTTAATATATCGACAACCATTTTTTTAGTCTGGTCATAATCCATATCCGCTGCTTGGTCTTTTGGAGCGCAAGCTGTTACAGATAATAATAAAAAACAGCTTATCAATAGCGTTTTGGCTTTTGACATGCTTAAGCTCCTTTCACATACTTGTCTTACTTTTAATATGAAGAATCCGTCTGAAAATATACATAACAAAATATCGCTATTTGCGATTTTTAGGGGTTGGATAAGAAATGAAAAGCCGTGGACTTGTTCGTTTTTTCTTTTCTATATTGGCAGTAGGTGCACTTATCACGAGTATCGTTGGTTTTGCATTAAAATGGGGAGAATACAAAGAATTGTTTATAAACCTGGAGATAGGTGAGATCTTCTCTGTATTATTGTGGTTTGTAGGGGTGGGCATGATATTCAGCGTAATCAGTCAGATGGGCTTTTTTGTGTTTTTAACTGTTCATCGTTTTGCACTGGAAATCCTAAGATCCTCATCGTTATGGAATTGGCTCCAATTGTTTTTAATCTTATTTGTAGCGTTTGATTTAATGTATGTTCGGTTTTTATTTTTTGGAGGCAGCGGAGAGTCCATCATAGGCTATGCCTGGCTGCCGTTGTTTTTGCTGGTGTTTGGATTGCTTGCGGCATACATGAAGCAAAAGCAGTCCTCAAAAAAAACATTTATATCATCTCTGTTCTTAATGGTTGTCATCACTGCTTTAGAATGGTTTCCGGCTCTAAGAGTAAATGAAGAGGACTGGCTTTATTTAATGCTCTTTCCTTTAATGGGCTGTAATGCTTTTCAATTGCTGATGCTGCCTAAGTTTGCGGAGAAATAAACTCATTTGATTTCTGAAGATTTAGCTTCGGTATTTGCAATGAGATCCCCGACGGAGACATTTTTTAATCCTTTTTCTTTTAAACGGTTTATAATTTCCGGTAAAGCTTCTTCAGTCTGTTTTGCGGAATCTGAGGCGTGTAAAAGGACGATGTCTCCGCCCGCAAGCTGGCTGCTTACATTATCAATAACTTTTTGAACGCCCGGATTTGTCCAGTCGTGTGAGTTAATACTATAGTGAACGACAGTATAATCATACTGGTTCGCAATCTTCAATACATCTTTGTTGAATTGTCCGGTAGGCGGTCTTAATAGATGCACATCTTTAATGCCTAATTTTTCAAATGCGTTCTGAGCCCGGACAATATCCTTCTTAATATCGCTGTTCTCCAGATTTGCGTAGTTTTTATAAGCATAACCCATGCTCCCTATTTGGTGGCCGTCCTTTACGATGCGTGCAACTGTGTCAGGATGACGCTCAGCCCAAGAGGCAGATAAAAAAAACGTCGCGTTTTTAATTCCGTTGGCTTTCAGGGTGTCGAGAATAGGTAAGGCTCTTTCGTCTCCCCAGCTGATATCGAAGGTGAGAGAAACAGAATCAGACTTTGTTTCTCCTTTATAAATTGCTTTTGGACCGCTGTCAGTCGAAAATACAGGAAGGGGAACTGCTTTTTGTATATAAAAGAAACCGGCTGTGGCAAAAGCTGCGATGATGATAATGATTATTTGTTTTACACGTTTTATATGCCACACATAAAAATGATTCACCAGATGACGCCTCCTTATCTTGTCCATAATCCTTGCTTAATCGTATGAAACAAGCCGGACAAATATAACAATCAAAAAGACTTTGAAAAAAAACGAAATTAACTGTTGACCTTTTTAAAGAAACCATGGTATATTATTATTCGTCGCTGATGAACAGCAGACAAAACATAAAAGCTTCAAAATAACTTTTAAAAAAGTTGTTGACATAAAAGAAGCTGAATGGTATAGTAATAAAGCTGCTTCAAACGAAGCGGACAAGATGATCTTTGAAAACTAAACAAGACAAAACGTACCTGTTAATTCAAAGTTTTAACATAAAAATCGCACAGCGATGTGCGTAGTCAGTCAAACTACTTTATCGGAGAGTTTGATCCTGGCTCAGGACGAACGCTGGCGGCGTGCCTAATACATGCAAGTCGAGCGGACAGATGGGAGCTTGCTCCCTGATGTTAGCGGCGGACGGGTGAGTAACACGTGGGTAACCTGCCTGTAAGACTGGGATAACTCCGGGAAACCGGGGCTAATACCGGATGCTTGTTTGAACCGCATGGTTCAAACATAAAAGGTGGCTTCGGCTACCACTTACAGATGGACCCGCGGCGCATTAGCTAGTTGGTGAGGTAATGGCTCACCAAGGCAACGATGCGTAGCCGACCTGAGAGGGTGATCGGCCACACTGGGACTGAGACACGGCCCAGACTCCTACGGGAGGCAGCAGTAGGGAATCTTCCGCAATGGACGAAAGTCTGACGGAGCAACGCCGCGTGAGTGATGAAGGTTTTCGGATCGTAAAGCTCTGTTGTTAGGGAAGAACAAGTGCCGTTCAAATAGGGCGGCACCTTGACGGTACCTAACCAGAAAGCCACGGCTAACTACGTGCCAGCAGCCGCGGTAATACGTAGGTGGCAAGCGTTGTCCGGAATTATTGGGCGTAAAGGGCTCGCAGGCGGTTTCTTAAGTCTGATGTGAAAGCCCCCGGCTCAACCGGGGAGGGTCATTGGAAACTGGGGAACTTGAGTGCAGAAGAGGAGAGTGGAATTCCACGTGTAGCGGTGAAATGCGTAGAGATGTGGAGGAACACCAGTGGCGAAGGCGACTCTCTGGTCTGTAACTGACGCTGAGGAGCGAAAGCGTGGGGAGCGAACAGGATTAGATACCCTGGTAGTCCACGCCGTAAACGATGAGTGCTAAGTGTTAGGGGGTTTCCGCCCCTTAGTGCTGCAGCTAACGCATTAAGCACTCCGCCTGGGGAGTACGGTCGCAAGACTGAAACTCAAAGGAATTGACGGGGGCCCGCACAAGCGGTGGAGCATGTGGTTTAATTCGAAGCAACGCGAAGAACCTTACCAGGTCTTGACATCCTCTGACGCCCCTAGAGATAGGGCTTCCCCTTCGGGGGCAGAGTGACAGGTGGTGCATGGTTGTCGTCAGCTCGTGTCGTGAGATGTTGGGTTAAGTCCCGCAACGAGCGCAACCCTTGATCTTAGTTGCCAGCATTCAGTTGGGCACTCTAAGGTGACTGCCGGTGACAAACCGGAGGAAGGTGGGGATGACGTCAAATCATCATGCCCCTTATGACCTGGGCTACACACGTGCTACAATGGACAGAACAAAGGGCAGCGAGACCGCGAGGTTAAGCCAATCCCACAAATCTGTTCTCAGTTCGGATCGCAGTCTGCAACTCGACTGCGTGAAGCTGGAATCGCTAGTAATCGCGGATCAGCATGCCGCGGTGAATACGTTCCCGGGCCTTGTACACACCGCCCGTCACACCACGAGAGTTTGTAACACCCGAAGTCGGTGAGGTAACCTTTATGGAGCCAGCCGCCGAAGGTGGGACAGATGATTGGGGTGAAGTCGTAACAAGGTAGCCGTATCGGAAGGTGCGGCTGGATCACCTCCTTTCTAAGGATATTTAACGGAATATAAGACCTTGGGTCTTATAAACAGTACGTTCCCTGTCTTGTTTAGTTTTGAAGGATCATTCGATTCTTCGAGATGTTGTTCTTTGAAAACTAGATAACGATAAGTAAGACATCACATTCAAAAGTAAGACCAAGAATAACTGTAGTGATTCTTTTTTAACGGTTAAGTTAGAAAGGGCGCACGGTGGATGCCTTGGCACTAGGAGCCGATGAAGGACGGGACGAACACCGATATGCTTCGGGGAGCTGTAAGCAAGCTTTGATCCGGAGATTTCCGAATGGGGAAACCCACCACTCGTAATGGAGTGGTATCCATATCTGAATACATAGGATATGAGAAGGCAGACCCGGGGAACTGAAACATCTAAGTACCCGGAGGAAGAGAAAGCAAATGCGATTCCCTGAGTAGCGGCGAGCGAAACGGGATCAGCCCAAACCAAGAGGCTTGCCTCTTGGGGTTGTAGGACACTCTATACGGAGTTACAAAGGAACGAGGTAGATGAAGAGGTCTGGAAAGGCCCGCCATAGCAGGTAACAGCCCTGTAGTCAAAACTTCGTTCTCTCCAGAGTGGATCCTGAGTACGGCGGAACACGTGAAATTCCGTCGGAATCCGGGAGGACCATCTCCCAAGGCTAAATACTCCCTAGTGACCGATAGTGAACCAGTACCGTGAGGGAAAGGTGAAAAGCACCCCGGAAGGGGAGTGAAACAGATCCTGAAACCGTGTGCCTACAAGTAGTCAGAGCCCGTTAACGGGTGATGGCGTGCCTTTTGTAGAATGAACCGGCGAGTTACGATCCCGTGCAAGGTTAAGCAGAAGATGCGGAGCCGCAGCGAAAGCGAGTCTGAATAGGGCGCATGAGTACGTGGTCGTAGACCCGAAACCAGGTGATCTACCCATGTCCAGGGTGAAGTTCAGGTAACACTGAATGGAGGCCCGAACCCACGCACGTTGAAAAGTGCGGGGATGAGGTGTGGGTAGGGGTGAAATGCCAATCGAACCTGGAGATAGCTGGTTCTCTCCGAAATAGCTTTAGGGCTAGCCTTAAGGTAAGAGTCTTGGAGGTAGAGCACTGATTGGACTAGGGGCCCCTACCGGGTTACCGAATTCAGTCAAACTCCGAATGCCAATGACTTATCCTTAGGAGTCAGACTGCGAGTGATAAGATCCGTAGTCGAAAGGGAAACAGCCCAGACCGCCAGCTAAGGTCCCAAAGTATACGTTAAGTGGAAAAGGATGTGGAGTTGCTTAGACAACCAGGATGTTGGCTTAGAAGCAGCCACCATTTAAAGAGTGCGTAATAGCTCACTGGTCGAGTGACTCTGCGCCGAAAATGTACCGGGGCTAAACGTATCACCGAAGCTGCGGACTGTTCTTCGAACAGTGGTAGGAGAGCGTTCTAAGGGCTGTGAAGCCAGACCGGAAGGACTGGTGGAGCGCTTAGAAGTGAGAATGCCGGTATGAGTAGCGAAAGAGGGGTGAGAATCCCCTCCACCGAATGCCTAAGGTTTCCTGAGGAAGGCTCGTCCGCTCAGGGTAAGTCGGGACCTAAGCCGAGGCCGAAAGGCGTAGGCGATGGACAACAGGTTGATATTCCTGTACCACCTCCTCACCATTTGAGCAATGGGGGGACGCAGGAGGATAGGGTAAGCGCGGTATTGGATATCCGCGTCCAAGCAGTTAGGCTGGGAAATAGGCAAATCCGTTTCCCATAAGGCTGAGCTGTGATGGCGAGCGAATTATAGTAGCGAAGTTCCTGATTCCACACTGCCAAGAAAAGCCTCTAGCGAGGTGAGAGGTGCCCGTACCGCAAACCGACACAGGTAGGCGAGGAGAGAATCCTAAGGTGATCGAGAGAACTCTCGTTAAGGAACTCGGCAAAATGACCCCGTAACTTCGGGAGAAGGGGTGCTCTGTTAGGGTGCAAGCCCGAGAGAGCCGCAGTGAATAGGCCCAGGCGACTGTTTAGCAAAAACACAGGTCTCTGCGAAGCCGTAAGGCGAAGTATAGGGGCTGACGCCTGCCCGGTGCTGGAAGGTTAAGAGGAGCGCTTAGCGTAAGCGAAGGTGCGAATTGAAGCCCCAGTAAACGGCGGCCGTAACTATAACGGTCCTAAGGTAGCGAAATTCCTTGTCGGGTAAGTTCCGACCCGCACGAAAGGCGCAACGATCTGGGCACTGTCTCAACGAGAGACTCGGTGAAATTATAGTACCTGTGAAGATGCAGGTTACCCGCGACAGGACGGAAAGACCCCGTGGAGCTTTACTGCAGCCTGATATTGAATGTTGGTACAGCTTGTACAGGATAGGTAGGAGCCTTGGAAACCGGAGCGCCAGCTTCGGTGGAGGCATCGGTGGGATACTACCCTGGCTGTATTGACCTTCTAACCCGCCGCCCTTATCGGGCGGGGAGACAGTGTCAGGTGGGCAGTTTGACTGGGGCGGTCGCCTCCTAAAGAGTAACGGAGGCGCCCAAAGGTTCCCTCAGAATGGTTGGAAATCATTCGCAGAGTGTAAAGGCACAAGGGAGCTTGACTGCGAGACCTACAAGTCGAGCAGGGACGAAAGTCGGGCTTAGTGATCCGGTGGTTCCGCATGGAAGGGCCATCGCTCAACGGATAAAAGCTACCCCGGGGATAACAGGCTTATCTCCCCCAAGAGTCCACATCGACGGGGAGGTTTGGCACCTCGATGTCGGCTCATCGCATCCTGGGGCTGTAGTCGGTCCCAAGGGTTGGGCTGTTCGCCCATTAAAGCGGTACGCGAGCTGGGTTCAGAACGTCGTGAGACAGTTCGGTCCCTATCCGTCGCGGGCGCAGGAAATTTGAGAGGAGCTGTCCTTAGTACGAGAGGACCGGGATGGACGCACCGCTGGTGTACCAGTTGTTCTGCCAAGGGCATCGCTGGGTAGCTATGTGCGGACGGGATAAGTGCTGAAAGCATCTAAGCATGAAGCCCCCCTCAAGATGAGATTTCCCATTCCGCAAGGAAGTAAGATCCCTGAAAGATGATCAGGTTGATAGGTCTGAGGTGGAAGTGTGGCGACACATGGAGCTGACAGATACTAATCGATCGAGGACTTAACCACACTTTTGAATTAGTGCTTACGCGTTATCTAGTTTTGAGAGAACACTCTCAAATTGTTTGGTGGCGATAGCGAAGAGGTCACACCCGTTCCCATACCGAACACGGTAGTTAAGCTCTTCAGCGCCGATGGTAGTCGGGGGCTTCCCCCTGTGAGAGTAGGACGCCGCCAAGCAGTTTTTGTTTTATTTTCTACCATGTTTGTATATGAAGCCTATATCATTCCGCAGTAGCTCAGTGGTAGAGCTATCGGCTGTTAACCGATCGGTCGTAGGTTCGAGTCCTACCTGCGGAGCCATTGCTTCCATAGCTCAGCAGGTAGAGCACTTCCATGGTAAGGAAGAGGTCAGCGGTTCGAGCCCGCTTGGAAGCTTATCTGAATACGTTGACATGACGCAGTTTTCCGCATTGGTGGGACTGTTATTTTTTTTGTCTAAAATAATTGGGTGTCATACGGGTGGCAAATTAGAGAGATATCTCTAAAATGTCCCCGTTTTTAATATATTATTGATTGCATCAGCAACTAATATATCTGATTCACGGTTAGCATGAGTGTAAATATTCAATGTGGTTTGAACGTTCGCGTGGCCAAGCCTTTGGGAAATTGCTTTAATGTTCAATCCAGGTACTTTCCCAATTTGATTTATTAACATTGTCGCGTGTGAGTGTCTCATATCATGGAGACGCCCAGGCTTGATATTGTGCCTCTTAGTGAATCTCTGCCACCAAGTATTGGGGGAGGTTGGATACTGAGGCTGCCCCATATCCCCACCAAATAATAAAAGCTTGTCTGTTCCTCTCCACAATTCACCCAACAGTAATTTGTTCTTCTTGATCTCTCGTAACAAAATAGCTGCTTCCTGCATTACATTAGGTGGCATCGTTATTTTACGGAAAGAGTTACTTTTAGGGTCTTTAAACCGGTAGCCTTTCTTCTTTGTATATTGCAAAGACTCATCAATTCTGACTTCATTCGTATCAAAAAATAAGTCTGTTTCATCGATCGCCAATAGCTCACCCCTACGAAGACCACCTGTAAATGCAAATTTAATCATAACTCTGTTCCTCAATGGAGCGTGTTCATCAAGTAACATAAAGATTTCCTTTATTTCTTCTTCAGTATAAATTTCATATTCATTGTATTTTTGTTTTGGACGCTTTACATTTTCAGTAGGGTTTTCGTCTATGATTTTCCACTCAGCTGCTCGTCCTAAAATATCTCTGATAATCCGATACCTTGCATGAATGCTTGAGGTGGAAACTTCATTCTCTCGTTGATATTCTTCCAGAAAATTTAGTATGTGTATTGGTTTGATCTCGTCTAAGTACATATCTCCAAAGTAGGGCTTTATTTCTTTCCCCATAATATATTCATAAGTCTCAAGAGTTTTATCATCGAGATGTCCGTAGGCGTATTTTTTCTCCCAGTCCTCTATAAACATGTTGAATGTTCTCTCGTGAGGTGTGATATAAGCGCCGGCTTCAACTTCTGTTTTGAACTTATACCATTCACTCTCCAGGTAATTACGCAGCTTCTTAGTGGTTTTTAATAAAGCCGGATCATCTATTCTAATTGTTTTAACCTTTCTTTTCCGCTTACTCTTTGTACCAATATCAACAACTAAACGGAATGATTTTTCGCCTCTTTTTTCAATTGTTGGCATATAAGATTTTCTCCCTTTCTTGATTTTTTTGAATCATAAATGATTGGTATTTAAAGCTGAATAGCTTACGGAGGTGCATATCCAATCTTTTTTCCGCAAAAGGATGAGTAACCTGAAAAAGATCAGATATGAGGCTTATAGATTCCCGCTTGGTTGCCGCTAATTTGATGTTTTTCAGCATAAAGCTTGGTACAGCAAAGTGATACATAAATGCATTTGCTTGATTCTCCTGTAATTCTCTAAAAAGTGGGGGTAATTTGTATTGAACACCTACATGATTTATGTGATGGCATAGTTCATGGGAAAAGTCTTCCCATTGCTTCTTTTTGGATATTCGTGAATCAAGTATAATGCAAGCCATGCCCAACAACTTTACTGCTGCTGAAGATCGATTCTTATAATGAACTATTATTTTTAACCTATCAGCGATTAGCTCTAAGTTCCATGTACTCGGATCTGTAATTCCAATACCGGTGTATATTGTCTTGATTCGATCTTCAAGAAGTGATAATTGATACAAGATAAAGCCTCCTACTAACGTAACACAAACTTATGTTCGGTTTTGCGGTGTAAAGAAAAGCCCCCTAAAGAGCTTAAATACTATATTTAGTTTATATCTAATTTAATAGTCTTTTCTTTTGTTATAGTTTTATATGATTCGCTATCATAAGTGTGTCCCAGAACAAGAGTCAAAGAATTTATCTCTTCTGGATCCCCGTCATATATAACTCCTATTGTGTACTCATCTTTAGCGTTCCCGTAGATATCATGTGGCCCATTCTCCATAAGGTTATTTTTATCTACTTCTATTTGTTCCTTTGTGTTTGGGATGACCGTAGTAATACCTTTCCATTTTACAAGTGCATCTCCTGTATTTTCAGCTGTAACAGTTATTTGAATATAACTTAACGGTTCATCAAGCTGTTTGGCGACTTTCAGTTCATACATCTGGAGAGTATCGCTAGGAATATTTGTGCGAGTTAACACTTTTATATCGTCTATTGTCACTTTAAGAGGTGAAATATCGATATGTTTATCTGGATTCTTTATTTTATTTAATTCAACAATCTCCCCGGTATCTTCTTTGTACTTTTGACCGGGTTCAGTTAAAGAACGGTTGTTTCCTGTTTGATATGTATCTTCCTGATTTTCGCTTGCTGTGTCCGCTTTATTGTTTGCCTCATTTGACGAATCAGAAGAGCTGCAAGCAGTTAAGTATAAACTCATCATAAATAATAAAAGTAATACGAGTCTTTTTTTGAAAAGCTGCAAGTAATTGTCCCCCTCAATATGAATACACTTTTTGATGAATTAATTTTTCTTTATCTTTCATTTAACTTAATGAATGTTAAACAGTTTGTTTTACAGTGTGCACCCTTAATAAACCCTTGATATATCTATGTTTTTAGGGGGTGCAAAAAGTTTTATTTAACACTTAGACTTCGTTTTATTAAACAAATGTTTAACGAATGTTTTACCAGAAGAAGAATTAAAGAATTAAGAATAAAGAATAGCTGCTACTGTTCATCGAACCCTTTTTTCAAAAGATAATCCAAAAGTTCTTTTGCTTGTTCTTTAGTGATTTTTCCATCACGACCAGCAATTAATGTTTCGGGATCATTTAAAAGTTCATCTATTTGAGAGTCGTTAGAAGTTCCCTTTAACAGATAGTCTGTAGTGACATCCAAGACTTCAGCTAACTTAATTATTTCTGAATCAGTAATAGGTCGAGTGCCTTTTTCTATACGGTTCATAACAGCATAATTTAGGTCTACACGGCGGGCTAATTCCCTTTGGGACCAACCTTTTCTTTCTCTTAATAAAACTATCCGATCACCTATATTCATTGTTTTCACCACTTTCTAAGTAAGACAAATAATAACATGTTTCCGTTATGGAAACAAAAAAAGTTTCTAAATCGTAAACGAAACTTATTGACATTTCTGTTTTAGAACTGTATTATGTGGTTACAAAGTTTCTGAAACAGAAACGAAAGGAGTGAAAGATATGCAGAAACTCGATTTAGTTTTTATCAAGAATAGAAGAATCGAATTAAAAATTTCTCAGCGAGATATGGCAATAAAGCTAGGTTTTAAAACTGGTTCAAGTTATTTAAAGTACGAGCAGGGTGTTTATGCATTTAAAGCAGAGCAATTGCCAACCTTAGCGCAACATTTAAAATGCAAAATCACAGATTTTTTTGCTGAAAATGTTTCTGATTTAGAAACAAACAGTGCTTAGGAGGATTTCATTATGAGCAACAAACCATTAAACCCTCAGGAAGCTGCTAGTGTACTGAGGGTTCATAAAGAAACCATTTATTCCATGGTTAGAAATAAGGAAATTCCGCATTTCAGAATTGGAAAGAAAATATTTTTCCGACCAGAGACCCTAAATGCTTGGATAAGCCAATTAGAACAGAGCAGTGTTGATGATTCTGCTTAATATCTTTTATCTAAAGTTTACCAATTCGCAGTTAAAAATTTGGTAGAAAAAGGAGAGGTTTAAAGTGAAATTTGGTAGAGCACCGAAAGCACTAAAAAGCGCTCGTAAAGAGGCTGAACTTACACAACAGCAGTTGTCTATGGACGATGAATTATTTCTTTCACGTGAATCTGTATCTCATCAGGAATGCGGCCGCCATAAAGTTCAGCCGGAGGTGGCCCAGTATTTTGCTGAGAAACATAATGATCCGCGGCCTGCCCTTGAAGCTGCTTCTGATTATACAGGCTGGGGACCTTTAATCTTGGATGGGGAAACAGCTGATTTGCACAGGGTGAATCTTCTTGTTCAATCCAAGATACAAATGACAGAAGCCATGGACGCCCTACAAAATTCAGTCGAACATATTTCAGTCAATCCCAAAACATTGTCAGATACAAATATGATTGAGAAATCGATTCAGGAATGTTTAGACGTCATAACAGCTTTAACTCAACTAATCGTTGTTCTCTGTAAGGAATACTCGATTTCATGGGTGAAGATGTGGGGCAAGCATAAAATGAAGCTTTTAACGAGGGGGTTAATCAAAGGTGCTTCTTGAGGACATGGTTTTAAAAAAACATTGCGATTCAGCAAGGCGGGAACAAATTTTTATTGAGGAATACTCAAAGTTCTTGATCAAAGCTGTTGCCAACGGAGATATGAAAAAGGCGAATGAAACGGTTAACGAACTTCGTAAATCTGTAAAACAACTAGATCACTACATAAAATCCAAGCGAGACTTCAATCGCATTGTTGAAGTTATTCCGTCAAAAGATTTTTTTGAAAAAAAGTTAGAGGGGATGATTTAAATGTCATTTGTATTTTCTGCAAGCCGTTTGATGAAAGCTTCCGAGGTTGTGAAACATTGTCGAGAAGTAAAGAGAAATCCAGCTCTTATCCTTATGGCAAATACCCAAGCAAAAGAAGCTATAGAGAAAATAAAAAAGCAGCAAGCTCCTACACTCACTGCTTAAGCAAATAAAACGTTACGGAAGTATTATAGCGCTCTTTTATGAGCACGGCAAGCTTGTTCTTGTCGTCAGGCCAGGGGGAGATCTTTTTTATCCATCCATTCCCCCTTTTAACTTACCGCCACTCTCTCTGGTCTGACGATGCGTACAAGCATCAGAAAGGAGGATTTCAGTGTTTTACCTGGTTATTCCGCCAAGAAAGTGCCCTAATTGCGGAAAGATTGAAGAACAATCTTACAAAATTTATTGCAGCAAATGTGAACACAAAATTCCTGATAGTGTTCAGGAACTACTTCAAAAAGTGAAATAAAAAAAGCTCGCTTTGCAGAGCGAGCCGTAGAAGGTGTTACAAACTTTGGTATTCATAGTTTACTGTATCACCTTCCAAAAATCAATCTTTGGAGGTCTTTGACAAATGAATAATGTTATTTACACTGAACCATTTAGTGATCGTCGGCGTGATCAGATTAATCTTGTTACTGTAGGCGGATCAATTTCCTTTGATCTTAAGGGGAATACATGCTTTCACTTCCCGACAGCTGAGGCACGAAATGAGTATCTTTCTCTCAAGTCTAAAGAGAAAGGACGTGATGCCGAATGAAGAAGGAAATTAAACTGCTCAAATTAGAACTTCGTAATTTTAAGGGGATTAAACATTTTACTCTCGATACTCAAGGCGAGAACGTCAAGGTCTACGGTGATAATGCAACAGGAAAAACAACTTTGTTTGATGCTTTTATTTGGCTCTTATTCGATAAGGACAGCCAAAACAAAAAAGATTTTCAGATTAAAACTCTCACAAAAGAAAACAAGCCTATTAGCGGACTGAATCATGAAGTCAGCGGCTTGTTTTTGGTAGATGGTGCTGAATTGTCTTTGAAAAAGGTGTACTCCGAGAAGTGGACAAAAAAGCGGAGTAGTGCTGAAGCTGTATTCTCTGGCCATACCACTGATTATTTTATTAACGAAGTACCATCAAAGAAAAAAGAGTTTAATGATCGAGTCAGCTCAATTATTGAAGAAGATAAATTCAAACTCATTACTTCCCCATCATTCTTCAATGAGCAATTGAAATGGCAAGACAGACGGAAGATTTTACTTGAGATCAGTGGCGATGTAACAGCCGAGGAAGTATTCAGTAAAAACCCTTCTGTGGCTGCCCTGGAAAGCATCTTAAAGAAACGGTCGCTTGAAGAGCATAGAAAGGTGATCGCGGGAAAACAGCGTGAAATAAATAAACAGCTCGATGCAATACCGGTAAGAATCGATGAAGTCCAGCGCACAGTCGAAGATACATCTGGTCTAGATGAACAAGAATTACATGACGAGATAAATTTTCTTCAAAAAGAAGTTGAGTCATTGGAGGAGAAACTTCGTTCAGCTCGTAATGGTGAAGCTATTTCTGAGAAGAGGAAAGTAATTCTCCAGCTGGAGAATGATCTTCAGGAAATCAAAAATGGTCATCAGGAAAAAGAATACAAAAAGATCAATGAGATTAAAGAGCAGCTATACCCTGTGAAAAGCAAGATTGATGAAATTTCAATGGAGATTAAATCGAATCAGCGGCAGTTATCACTTGAAAAAGACAATTTGGATCGATTAAATACGGAAATCGAGTCGCTGCGCCAGAGTTGGTGCGACAAGAATGAGGAGACGTTTGATCAACATCAAACTGAATGCCCTACATGCGGCCAAGAATTACCGAAAGAAAAAATTGATCAAGCCATTGAAAAATTCAATTTTCATAAAAGCCAAGCTTTAGCTGAAATCAATGAAAAAGGCAAGTCGGTTAAGAGTCAAAAAGAAAAGTCTGAGGATGCTATTCAGGAATTAGAAGCTGCAATATCTAATTTGCAGGATGCCTATAAGAGTGAAGAAGAGACTTTATTATCACTTGAAAAAGAATTAGAGGGCGCGCAAAACAATAGATCAGATATTTCAGCGGATCCAATTTATCAAAATAAACAAGCTGAGATCGAGGACATCCAGAAGGAAATTCAGCAATTAGAATCTTCCACAGATCAAGCCGTTCAATTGATTAAGGATGATATCAACAGTAGAAAACAAGAGATTTTGCTGCTTCAAAAAGATCAAGCGAAAATTGATCACGCAAAGCACGTTAATGATCGAGTAAGACAGCTTGAGCAAGAACAAAAAGAGTTAGCAGAACAATATGAATATCTACAGCATCAGCTCTTTTTGACTGAAGAATTTGTTCGTACTAAGGTGCATCTCCTCGAAGAGAAGATAAACAGTAAGTTTAAATATGCTCGTTTCAAGCTCTTCAAGGACCAGATCAACGGGGGACTGGAAGAGACATGTGAAACCCTTTATGAAGGTGTGCCGTATTCGTCCGGCTTAAACAATGCTGCACGTATTAACGTTGGGCTGGACATCATTAATACCCTTAATGATTACTACGGGATCGCTGCTCCTATATTTGTTGATAACTCTGAAGCGGTGACGAAATTGATCAACACAAATTCACAGATCCTCAGTCTGATTGTTTCCGAGAAAGATAAGCAGCTTCGTGTGGAGTTTCAAGACGAACTCGTTCAGGAGGCAATCTAATGGGATCCTATTACATTATCGAACAGGTTGAGACCAAAACTACTAAATCGTTAATTGTTGCTGACAGCGCACAGGATGCTTACAAATGTCTTGAACGCGGCTATTATGACGAGTTTGACAGTGAAATCAAAGTTGAAACTCGTGTAAGTGTCAAAGAAGCATGTACTCCAAGGGAGAAGCAACTATTATTGACTGCGCCACAAGAGGGGGATTCAAATGAATAGCCAGAATCAATTGGCAATTATTCAAAAAGATATAACTGATGATGTGAACAAAAGTTTAACCAGATTGCAGGACGATGGTTTAGTCCTGCCTTCTAACTACAACGCAAGTAATGCTTTAAAAAGTGCTTTTTTTAAACTGCAAGAAGTAAGAGATAAAAACGGAAAGCCAGCATTGGAAGTGTGTTCTAGGGAATCAATAGCTAACTCTTTGTTAGATATGGTTGTTCAAGGTTTAAGTCCAGCAAAGACACAGTGCTACTTCATAGTTTATGGAAATCAACTACAACTTAACCGTTCTTATTTTGGAACACAAGCTGTGCTTAAACGGCTGACCAATGTCAAGGATATTTGGTCAAACGTAATTTTTGATGGTGATGTATTCGATTACGAGATTGTGGGCGGGCGCGAAAAGCTACTTAAGCATGAAACCAAATTCCAGAACAGAGACAACGATATTTTAGGGGCTTATGCAGTTATAAAAACAATAGAAGATGAAGAAATATTAACTGTTATGACGCGTAAAGAAATTGAAACTTCATGGACTCAAGCGAAAACAAAGAGCGTTCAAAACAAGTTTCCTCAGGAAATGGCCAAAAGAACTGTTATCAATCGTGCCGCAAAATCTTTTATAAACACAAGTGATGACAGCGATTTACTTGTACAGGCGATTAATAATTCAACAGAAAATGAATATGACAACGAACGTGTAGATGTAACTCCAGCCGAAGTACAGAAGCAAATTGACGAAAACGCGAATACAGAGGTTATCGATATCGAACCAATTCCGGATCCACAAACAGAACAGCCGGAGCCCCAACCAACAAAAAAAGATGAGAAGCCTTCAGTCTTTGAATCGGACGGACCAGATTTTTGATTGAAATTACAGCCCTGTCATCGAGCAGTAAGGGGAATTGCTATCGGGTCACCGATGGTAAGACCCCGCTTCTTTTGGAATGCGGCATCAACTTTAAACAAATGCAAAAGAGCTTTCAGTATAAAATGTCTCAATTCGCTGGCTGCCTTGTTTCTCATGAGCATGGGGATCACTGCAAAGCAATTAAGGATGTTCTGAAAGCCGGCATTGATTGTTACATGTCTCCTGGGACGGCCGGAGCAATTGGCATTTCTCATCACAGAATAAAGCCTGTGCGCGCTAAACAGCCGTTTAAAGTTGGTTCTTGGTCTATTATGCCCTTTGACGTGCAGCACGATGTGGCGGAGCCGTATGGCTTCCTGTTGGCTAATGAGGACGGTGACAAGCTTCTGTTTGCCACTGATACCTATTACATCAAATACAAGTTTCCAGGACTCACTCACATTATGGTGGAATGCAATTACTCGAATGAAATACTGAACGAAAACATCGAAAGCGGCCGTACACCGCCTTTTATGAAAAGACGACTCTTACAGTCGCACTTCAGTTTAGAAAACGTAAAAGAGTTTTTGAAGGCAAATGACTTGAGCAGGGTTCAGGAAATTTTGCTGCTGCATCTTTCTGAATCAAACAGCGACGAGGAGCTTTTTAAAGAAGACATCATGAAATTGACTGGAAAGGTTGTTTATATACCATGACTGACAATGACTTAATTGCGGTTCCTTACCCTTATTGTTATGTGTCATTGGCCAAGACAGTGGCTCCAGATATGCGTAAGGACATTCTATTAATGTACGTTTCAACCTATTTTCGAAAATATGAACCCAATCTTACTCTTGTGACAATCAAAGGGTTAAAAGCTATCTGCAGAAAGAAATAGCGATGGAAAGGAGGCGAGGCCCTTGGCTGGATGGGTGAGACTATATAAGTCAATGGTCGATCATGAGATCTTTACAGATAATGTCGGCTTTAGGTTGTTCACTTTCTTAATTGCCAAAGCTGCGTTTCAGGACGGTATGAAGATTAATGATTATGAGTTGAAAAAAGGTCAGTATATCCGCTCATATTCAAAACTATGTGATGACTTAGCAATTAAAAAGGGCAGAGGTTTAACAAAATTCACTAGAGCCGCAGTAAAGGCTGCAGCTGAAAGGCTTCAGGCAAAAGGAATGATTACTGCAGAGGAAACTGAATACGGGATGCTTTGGACCGTATTAAATTATTCGAAATTCCAAGGTGCTGTTGAAGAACCTGCATATGAAAATAAGGCTAAAGAAAAGCCAAAAGCACCTCAGCCGAAGGACGAGGGCTCGACTTCTTTCCAAAAAATCGAAGAAAAATTCACTTCGAGAAAAGGCTCTCTATTTTTATCTGCTGTAGATACAGCGGCAATCAAAAGAGTCATAGAGGCAGAGATACCTATCGACGAAGTTTTGACTTGGATAGATGAAATTTTTGATCAATATAAACCTAAATATCCAGGAGACAAGATAAATTCTTTTTCTTACTGTGAACCAATTATTCGTGATAGATGGGCTGCTAAACAAAGCGAAAAACAGCCTTCTAATGTCTCAGAATTTAGGCCGCGAGGATCGATACAGGAAAAAAGCTTTGCCGCTCTCGAGGATTATGCAAAAGAGAACGGCATTAAGGTGAATTAGGAAGGTGATTAATTTGGAAAAAGCAGAAGCAATGAAATTATTGTTGCGGCTTTCCGCAGCATATCCTCGTTTTGATTTAAGCGGCGAGGTCGGGAAAGAGCGAATTGAATTGTGGATGGATCATCTTCAAAAAATGCCGTTCGAAGCCGCGAAAACAAAGATCAATGAGCATATTGCAAATAAACCATTCCCTCCAACAATTGCGGAGATTAGCGTCAAACAACCAGAGAAAAATGAATTTTTAGAGCAACAGAAAGAGTGGGAACGAAATGCAAAACATGCTAAAAAACCTTGAAGCAGAAGAGAGCCTGTTGGGATGTATCCTTGTTGAAAGCGAGCTGATTAAGGAAACCACTTTGGAGCCAAAGCATTTTGCAGATGAGCGGCATAAACGGATTTTTAAGGCTATGCGTGATGTAGATTCCTCCGGACAGCCTGTTGAAATGGTGACAGTAGTTACAGAGTTAGGGGATACAGTCGAAGCGATCGGCGGCACCTCTTATCTTGTAGATCTAGCAAGTGCGGTTCCTTCCGTTATTAATTTTGAAACCTATCAAACACTAATCTATGAAGCTTTTAAACTTCGAGATATGCAAAAGACAGCGCTTGATTTTGCAAACAATCCAAGCGATGAGGGTATTTTGCAAGTCTATCAGAAGACCGTGGAGCTGCAGGAGATTGGAATTAAAAATAATCGTACAAAGATGGATGTTTTAACTGAAATATACAACGACATGTATCAAGAGAAAGGCGAAATAACAGGAGTGGAAACTGGGCTAGCTGATCTAGATGCTATGACTGGAGGCTGGCAGGATAGTGATTTAATTATCGTAGCTGCACGGCCTTCCATGGGAAAAACAGCTTTCGCTCTAAATTTGGCGCAGAATGCGGCGCTAAAAGGTGGGGTTGTGGATGTTTTTTCTTTGGAGATGTCCGACCGTCAACTCGTTAACCGGATGCTCAGCAATTTAGGTTCAATCGAAGGTACAAAATGGAGAAACCCGCACAAGTATTTCAGTGAAAAAGACTATGAAAACGCGAATCGGGCCATCGGTGAATATGAAAAGTTAGACATCTATATTCACGACAAACCATCACAGTCAGTGGCTGATATTCGTTCTGCCATTCGGAAGACCACAAAGGACCACCCGGATCAAAAGCATTTGGTTGTGATTGATTATCTTCAATTAATCCGACCTATTGGCAAATTTGAAACGAAAAACTTAGAGGTCGCAAGCATAACAGGCGAATTGAAGAACATAGCCCGGACCTTCAATGTTCCAATCATTCTGCTTTCTCAACTTTCTCGCGGTGTTGAGCAACGGCAAGATAAGCGGCCGATGATGTCTGATCTTCGAGATTCGGGCAGCATTGAGCAAGATGCCGATATCGTTAGTTTTCTCTATAGGGATGACTATTACGATAAGCAAAGCGACCTTAAAAACATAGTGGAGATCATTTTTGCAAAACAAAGAAACGGCTCGGTTGGCACTGTGATGGCAGCCTTTATTAAAGAGTACGGACGATTCTTAAACCTTGATAGACAAATGGAAGCCCTTGTGGGTTGAAAAGGAGCGGTTTTATGCCAAGGAATGAAGTGAAGAAGCGGAGAGAATTTCTGATCAATGAATTGATTCGGTATGGCTATCCGATCGAAAAAGGAGAAGCTTCGAGTCATTTGACACTATTTGATCTGGAGAATCTCACAATAACAGTAAAATGCCGGTTTGGCCGTGAAATGTCCTTCGAGGAGGGAGATTGATGCTCGGCACGCTCCGCTCCTTAACATTCATTATCATGAACGGAGATTTAATAATGACGGAAATTGAGCAGCTGGAGGCAGCTGACGGGAGGTAACAGTATTGATCAGATTCACAATTTACGGCGAGCCGGTAGCGCAAGGGAGACCGAGAGCTACTACGATTAATGGTATGACCAGGCTGTATGATCCAAAGAAATCAAGGGACTTTAAGCAATATGTGAAGCTGGCCGCTTCAGATTATCGTCCATCAAAATTGCTAGAAGGACCACTTGAATTATCTGTAAAGGTTTATAAATCCACTTTGAAAAGCTTTAGTAAGAAAAAAACTGCAGAAGCAGAACAAGGACTGTTGAGGCCGAGCAAAAAGCCAGATGTTGATAACTATATAAAGGGAATCAAGGACGGTTTAAATAAGGTTATCTGGCATGATGACAGCCAAATAGTAGACCTTCATGTCAGCAAGTTTTATAGCCAAAAACCAAGAATTGAAATACAGGTAAAACCACTATCACAAGAGGAGGAACAGTTATGTCTTTCGTTGATTTCAAAGGATTAGTAAAAAAGGTGAATCATAAACCAAAAGGTATCACTGAAGTTGTTGTAGAGGTCTCAACTAAAGAACTTGGAAACAACATTCAAAATTTAGCTGAAATGATTGATAGAGAAGTAGAAACACAACTTGAATCTGAAGTAATTCAATACACAGTAGAAATTAATACTAAAACAGATCGACCGATTACAAATTACACAGTGGATCAAAATGGCATCGTAAATGTCTCTGATCCAGAACCGGAACAACTTGAGGCAGATCTCGGACTTCCTAAAGAAAAGCCTAAAATCGAAGAAAAATCAATGGAAATTGAGCGAGAAATCGTTGATTCTTTCATCACTGAAGGTATGGCTCCCACTCTTGATGGATTCCCTGAAAATATTGATGAAATTGCGAAACGCCGGATTGAAGGTGAATCATACAGCAAACTGGCGAATGAGCTTGAAATGTCATCTGGTGTCATTGTGGACCTCATTAACGAGTACAGAAAAGAGGTTGCTCCGCTTGCTGTAGCTTGGTGGGATTGGAAGCAAGATCAAGAGGCTGAAGCTGAGCCTATGGAAGAAGAAAAGCCGTCTGTTCCTTTGGATGAAAGCAGTGAATACGATTTGCCTTCAAACGATGAAAAAGAAGAAGACAACCAGGATGAGGGCGAACACGGAGCGGCTTAATGGTTAAAAGGCAGCGGCGTTGGTATTTGCTGTTTCGCATGGAGGATGGACGAGCAGTCCACCTCTATGAGCCTTTAAGAAAATACGAGCTGCTTCAGCGGCTTAAAAATGGATGGAGGGTTATTGGTGGTCTCAAGGAGAGAGTATCTTATAAAACGTCTTACGGAAGATTTCAGGATGGTCCCAGGACACGGACCGGATCTTTCTAAGATGACAGTTGAAGAACTTGAAAAGCGATTGAGATTTTTAGAATCTGCGTTCAAGATGGCTTGGGAAGAAGAGGACGAGGAAGAGGACGAGGATATATAAAAAAACCGCAGCATAAGGCCCCGGTTTAGTTAATCTCGACAATTAATTATAACACGGGGAGTGCTGCAAAATGAACCGACCTATTGAACTTGAAAACTTACACCAACTTTCCGTTGGAGACTTGATTGAACGAAACAAAATAAAGCTAGTTATTCTTGATGGTAAGGATGGCTGCGCATATTTAGCAGATACACCTGAGTACGGCATTACAAACGTGCATACCAGGGACAATGAATATACAAGAATCCATTTTGATTATGGATTTAAGAAGTAAAGCGGAGGGGCACCCTCTGCTGTTATTGGGGGGAGTGTTTATGGCCATGAAAGGCAAATGTCTCAGTTCGGACATTACACCATTAGACAAAGGGCGAGAATACTTCCTCTTCCCTTTAGGAGATAGCCACTATTATGTATCTAAATTTGACAGTGTAAACGCCCATTGCGGAGCTTATGAAAAGAAACATTTTAAAGTCATCGATGCGGGCTTAGGAGAAGAGCCGCCTGCAGGTAATTATGAGCATCTGGATTCTTCAAAGATTTACAGCGCAGAACTTATTTGGATGAAGCCGGCTTATGCTCTCTTAGAGCCGCTTGGCACATATTATGTTAGGCCGAAGGCTCCAAGGATGACGCACTGCTATTACTTCCATGATAGAGAGTTAACAAAATACGGAGGGATTTTTCCGCTCCATTGGTTTATAAATTTTCAAGAAGTGGATGAAACTCTGCTTGATCAGATAGAAGAGAAAAAGGAGCTGCCGTCAAGTGAATGGCAGCAAATGAGCTTGTTCTGAGATAAGGAGGAGCCAATATGAAAGATAAGATACAGAGAATCGAAAATGAGGTCAGGCAGCATATGGGGCTATCTCTGGCCTCAACGGAGTGGCTGATTGATACGGTTAAGCAACAACTGGCCGTCATCGAGGAAAACAAACGGCAGGAAGAAATAGCAGTCAATCAGTTCAAGCAGGCCCAGCAAGATATCCGACGCCTGAGCGGGGAAAGCAACAGATATAAAAAGGCTTTACAGCAAGTTATCAAGAACCTGCAATTCACAATAACAGCTGCTAAAAATGAATTAGAAGGTGAGAATAGTTGATACGAATTTATGAAAAAAGTGATTCGCAGTTTAATAACCTGGCTGCTGCCTGGTCTAAAATGACTCACCTTGATAAAAACTTGTTTGAAGTGAGCGCCATCATTCTGGCATCGGATCATCAAGAAGAAGAGGCTGAAAAAGTAGCTGCGGCTTTGAAAGGATCAACAGCATCGAGAACGGAAAAATTCACTTCTGTAATGCCTTGTACCATGGTTTGTTTGTTATCTGAGGTGAAAAAGGAATAATCTTGTTATTTTTATCACAACCCCCATAAAAAGGATATAATCAAACTTAAAAGAGAAAAAATGGGGGGATTCAAATGAGTGAAGAAGGTAAAAAGAACAAGTGGTTCGACAATGAAAATAGTTGGGCTAATGCAGGAAAAACAGTATCTGTGGTAGCCGTTATAACACCCTTTATAATTTTGTTTTTTGTTTGGGTTATTGCAAAAAGTATAAATTTTAATGATTTAGGACCTGTTGGTGATTTTTTCGGAGGCATTACAGTTGGACTATTTAATTTAGCCAGTATACTCCTAGTTTTATCTACAGTTAAATTACAAGGGGAAGAACTAAAAGAGACACGGAAAGAATTTAAAACTACAAATGAAACTTTATTAAAGCAACAAACTGATAATACATTTTTTAATATGATCAACCTTCATAATCAGATTGTTAGTGAATTAAATATTTTTGGCTACCAGGGCAAATATGCACTTAATAAATTAAACAAAGAGATTAAATCTCGTTATAAGACTGTTTTGTTAGAAGATAAGAAAGAAAGGATATTGAAACCATACGAAGATTTATATAACGAGTATTATTTTGGCCATTATTTTAGGAATATGTATAGAATAATGAAATTTATAGATCAAGCTAAAGAGTTAAGCGAAGATGAAAAAAAGAATTATATTGGTATTTTAAGAGCACAGCTATCAACAGGAGAATTGTTACTAATTTTTTATAATGCTTTAAGTAAAAGAGGGGAAAAGTTTAAAGAGCTAATTCTTAAATATGATTTTTTTGATGACTTATTAGATGATGATGTTTTCTATAAACAACTTAAACATTATTTGAAATAATAAAGAAAGAGCGGATACTGACCATTTAGCTAATGTTAAATGGGACGTGCCCGTTTTCTTATAGTAAGGGAGGAATTTGGATGACAGCAGCAGAGCAATTATCATTTCTTCCGGAAGTGAATGAAAAGGAAGTTCGTAACCTTGTTATTAAAGAGCTGAAAACCTATAGATCATTAAAAGTTCAGGCGGAGAATAGGAAAGAACAAAAGGAAAAGGGAGTCATTGGATTATTTCCGCAGCTTCGTAAAAACACCGAATATAATCAGCTGAAGGTCAAGCAGATGGACAGGGCGCTAAAGCACTGCCTTGATCAAGATGAATATAGGATCATAGAAAAGAAATATTTGTCTCCGGAAAAAATAAAAGATCTTGAAATCATGATAGAACTGGGTCTCAAAAGAGATAAGTTCTACCAGGTGAAAAGACAGGCTATATACAACATCGCGACAGCGCTCGGAATAATCTGAGGGCTGTTTTTTTATGTGTATATTATTACCAAACTTTATGCTATAAACTAAAGGTAAGGGGGTATAGAATATGATGAATGGTTGGCTTATAAAATTTTTAAGACCAGAACATGTGTCTGAGTTTTTAGATGGTTCCCTTTTCTTTATGAACACTGGTTATTTTATTGACTTAGAAAAGAATGGTCAAAATAAAGGGATTGGAGACAAGTATGAAGGTTCTCTATTTAAACTTTTAGATCCTAAAAAAAATATAATACAAATTGAAATTGAAGGTGAGTGCCTTACACTTCCTTTTGAAAGGGCATTTTCGACAGAATCAAGAGAGGGGATTCGGTCATTACTCTTAAATTGCTTTACTTTCATAAAATTTGACGGTTTCACCGAGGATTTTAATAATTTTTACCTTGATTATCATGAAGATATCGGTCATGCCTGCAAAGTCAAACCAAATATTTTGGACAGTTTAGAAAAAGAATTTGAAGGGCGTATACCAGTTTGGATACACAATAGTAAACTCTTTATGGAACGATTTGAAGCTGAAACTGAGAATATTCGTTATAGACATGGACCGGTTGTGTATTTTGATGAATTCTCAGATTACCCATTGTCTTTAGAAGAAGTAAAGAAAGACTTTGCTAATACACTTTTTTGTAAAAGGAAGTTCTATGAAAATCAACGGGAATACAGAATTATACTAAAAAACCCAAAGGAATTAGATAATTTTAAAATTAACATTGGTGATTTAAGAGATTGCGCAAAACCATTAGAAAGTGTCCAAGATTTACGAGGGGCATTCTGGTCAATTGAACAAACTGAGGAGCATTCTGTTTAATGAATGCTCTTTTTTGTTGGGGGATAATGAACCGATAAAATACCGACAAAAAGCCGACAAAATGGGGGATAAAATGGGTACTTTTTTCAATCGCGTTTTGTCATACGATAGAAACAAGAAAACGAACGTGAATAACAGTCCAAAAAGGAGATACCTACGGACGCTGATCTTTTGTACATGGAAATTTGTACAGCTGATTAGTGGCCGTTTTTTTATGGCCAAACCAGGAGACGCACCTTTCCTTTATCAAGTGTGCACCCGGATGTATCGAATGACTATGAAGGTCGTTAGCTTCACAGGAGGAGCGACTGGAGTCTATGCAGTATTGCGCGCGATAGTCACGGGGAACGCTAGCGGTGAGATCCCGCTTGCAAGGAAAGTCTTAAACCGGCTCTCCATTTTCTTTGCTTACCTCCTGGGGGAAATCGGCGGGCCACAAATAAATAAAAGCGAATAGCGTAAGGCGGTGCTTATTCGGCAAGGAGAAATAAAAGATGAAGATGAGAGACGTTTTATCTGCTGACACGAAACAGCAGCTTAAAAAAGTGTTAAGTCCCTCAACAAAGGCAGATGAACCTTTGACGAGAAGGGATTGGGAAAAAATCATGGGAACGAAACGTGACACCTTCAGACGTGTAGGCGGCCGGATCCGGAGAAATTAGGTTTTGAAAAAATAGGGTTAATAATGATCCCTATTTGTAAATGGATAACAAATTTTTGGGCAAAATTCCTTTTTTTTAATATACTTAAGTAGCAGGGCTGATATGTTGATATTAGCCTTGCAAAAAAAGGGGGAATAGAAGATGAGTGAATTTACTGGTAAAGAAGTAAAAAGGGCTATAAGAGATTTTGAATCAGCAGTAGAAGATGTAATGAATGCAGGCTATAACACTTATAAGTCAAGGATTAAGCGACTTGTAAATTTATCGCAAACTAACAGAGTTGTGAATTCAATTGTTGGTCCCATCTTTAATTTAGATGTGAATTTATCGGAAATTCATTATCATAGAAACGGTAGTGGTTGGATTGATATTAAACTACCGATAACTATAGATGAACAAATCGCTTATGTTATCAAAGTATTTCAATTAGTTTCTGAAGAAAGCCTATCACTCGATAACTTAACCTTTACAATTTATAAACAGCAGAGAATTGCTGATAACATAAATATGTATTTATCTGAAGTTTGCTATCCATGTTTAAGAGAACTTATTTATAAACTCCGTGACTTAATTGAGGATGAGGTTGAAGGCAAAGAAGAGGTACCAAAGGCAGCACTTCAAATTATTAATTATGGGAATTTATCAGCTCAGAATGGAAGTTCTATTGCCGTAGGTAAAGATATTCAACAAAATATAAATTACAAAAATTTGAGAGAAGAAATTATGGAGAAGGTTAAGGAAGCTCAATTAGTACATGAAGATTCTCTTGAGGAAGTAGAAAGACTATCAGGTGAAGTGGAAGAAGAGCTAAATCAACCTGAACCCTCTCAATCCAAATTGAAAAGTCTAGCTAAAAAAGCGTATGAGATTGGAGAGAGTGGCCTGCTTAAAGTGTTCACAACTGTTGTTAACGACCCGCGTTGGGGACAGGCTGCGGCGGAAGCTCTACTAAATATACAATAATAGCTTTAAGCATCCTTAGATGGGATGCTTTTTTGTTTGGAGGTTAAAACATGATAATAAAATCTATTCCAGTTAAAAAAATTAACCCCGCTGCATACAACCCTCGGATTGACCTTCAGCCCGGCGATCCGGAATATGACGCCCTCAAAAAATCTATAGAACAATTCGGATACATTGATCCACTTATCTGGAATGAAAAGACCGGTCATCTTGTTGGTGGCCATCAGCGCTATAAGATCCTGATGGAGAATAAACCGAAAGAAATCACCGTCTCCGTTGTCTCCTTAGATAATGATGAAGAGAAGGCTCTCAACATTGCACTAAACAAGATCGGCGGTGATTGGGATGAATCCAAACTCGAACAAGTCCTTACGGAACTAAAAGAAAATGATTTCGATCTAAGTCTTACTGGTTTCTCAGAAGTTGAGTATGAGGAGTTGCTATCTAATTTGAATGTGGACACAGGAATCACAGTGGTGGAAGAGGATGATTTCGACGTTAAAGAAGCACTGGATAATATTCGTGAACCTGAGACTAAGTACGGTGATATATGGCGTCTCGGCCGCCACACTTTAGTATGTGGTGATGCGACTAAGCCAGAAGATGTTGATAGATTAATGGATGGTCATAAAGCGGATTTGGTTGTGACTGATCCTCCATATAATGTGGCTGTCAAAAGTGACAGTAAGAAATTAAATGAAGATGGCCACGCATCTATCATGAATGATGAAATGGATGCCGATCAGTTTGATGAGTTCTTGAGAAGTGTTTTTCAAAACTACTCATCCGTAATGAATAATCGAGCGGCTATTTATGTATTCCACCCGTCGTCCTATCAACGTGCCTTTGAAAATGAAATGAGAAATGCAGGTATCGATATTCGATGTCAGTGTATTTGGGTAAAGAATTCACCAACATTCGGATGGGCTCAATATCGTTTCATGCATGAGCCTGTTTTCTATGCTTTCAAAGAAGGGTGTTCACCGCATTGGTATGGTGATCGAAAACAGACAACAGTCTGGAGATCGGATTTACCTGAGGAGCATGTACCTGATACCGTTTGGGAAATTTCAAGAGGAGACATTTCAAAATATGTCCATCCTACTCAGAAGCCATTAGAGCTCTTAAATATCCCGATCAGTAACAGCAGTAAAAATGGTGATACTGTCCTTGATTTCTTTGGTGGAAGCGGCTCGACCCTTATGACTTGCGAACAAACAGATAGAGAATGTCGTTTACTCGAATTGGACCCGTATTTTTGTGATGTCATTAAAATGCGTTTTCAAGAAGCAACTGGAGAAGAGCCAGTACTTATCAGTTCTTTATAAATAAAAAAGAGGGTGCTGACAACACCCTCTCTTTCTAAACAGAGATAAACTCCCTGTCAAGGAGCGTGATCAAGACGCGGCCGCGTTGTGGGAAAACATCACGCTCTCATCTCATATTGTAATGGAGGACAGGGAGTATGGCAATAGAAAACAGAAACGTATGTTCCTTTTCTGACGATGAAAAAGAAAATCTCCTTCTCCTGCATAGTGCCGAGTTGTTAGAGAACATCAGTCAATCAAAAGAGAAATACCGAAAAATCGTTCAAGCAGGTATCGCCCAGTGGGTCAAAGATTTTCAAAGTGGCCATATTAAGGTGAACACTGTGGACGATTTGAAAAAGCTCATAGAGCTTGATATAGAGCTTCAGAAAGATGAAGAAATTTGAAATTTAGTCAATTTCGATTTCTATTCTATCCATAATTACCCTTGTGGCGTTTATTCCACAATTATAAGTCCCTGTACCCGTTGGATAAACAATTCTTACAAAATTATCCGGAGTAACATCTGCAATAAATATTCGCGTAGGATTACTTAATTCAGCTATACCTTCAACTGAGGCTGTAACGAACTTACCAGCTTCAATTTGACTTGCAGTTGCTTCTTTAATTGGATCTCCTTGAAAACTATGTTGTACGTTTGAATATCCATGGGAACTTTGCTGCACATTTGGAATTCCGTGGTAACTTTGCTGTACGTTTGGGTATCCAAGGTAACACGGAACAAATAGAGGGTATTGATAATGCATGATCATATCTCCTTTGAATTTAATTTACAAATTATGTATATGAAAGACAATCTCCTACTCGGAACAGGAGAAAATACTCATTTTAAAAACAAACACAAACTCAAACATGAGGTCCGGGGGTGGGTGAAATGTAATGCCGAGACCAAGAAATCCACGCAGAGACGAAGCTTTTCGTTTGTGGGAAGAAAGCGGCGGAAGCAAGAAATTAAAAGACATTGCCGAGCAATTAAACGTTACAAGCAGCACTGTCCGCAAATGGAAAGCAAACGATAAATGGGAAGAAAAAATGAATGGGAGCGCTCCTAAATCGAAAGGGAGCGCTCCTTTTCGTCCAGGTGCTCCAAAAGGTAATCAAAACGCCAAAGGAAATAAGGGAGGGAAGGCGCCTCCTGGCAATCAAAACGCTAAAGGAAACAAAGGCGGCGCAGCCCCTAAAGGGAATAAAAACTCTGTGCGTACTGGCGAGTATGAATCAATCTTATTTGATTTCATGGATGATACAGAAAAAGAGCTGTTTGGCCAGATCGAAACAGACCCGCTCTATCAAATTGATCTAACAATAAGGGAGCTGAGCCTGCGGGAGCGGCGGATGATGCAGAGAATAAGTCGAATTGAAAACGGCTTAACAGAGAAGCAGCGTCGGGTCCTTCAGCAGATGCGAAAGGTTAAAGATATCGTACAGACTCCAGAGAAAAACGGACTGGTTAAATCCGTCCCAATCATTAATGAGCGGCTTGTGGTTACTGAAATTGAGGAAACTGAAATGAGGGCGATTGATGATATCTTAAACATCGAGGAAGCAATGACCCGTGTAACGGATAAGCGTCTGAAAGCCATTCGCCAGAAATACGATATGATCCGCTTATTGGATGAACACGAACTGAAGCTGCGCGGCATTTACCTTTCAAATGAGACGAAACAGGCAGAGCTTGAACGGCTTACAGCCCGTCCGGTTGATAATTCTGTTCACATTACTATTGAGCGTAAGCATAAGGATGAGGACAAATGATTAACAAGGAAGTAAATCCACACTTTGAAAATTTCCTCTTTGATTGGAATCAAAAGTTTCAGTTTCTAGTCGGTGGTTATGGATCCTCGAAGAGTTATCATGTGGCGCTCAAGATTGTTCTGAAATTACTGGAAGAGAAGCGGACCGTTCTTGTCGTGAGGGAAGTATACGACACACACAGGGACTCAACCTTTTCCCTCTTTGATGAAATTATCAATGACCTTGAGATCGATCATATTGTTAGATGCGTTTCTTCACCAATGCAGATCCGCTTTCCAAACGGCGGCCGGATCATATTTAAAGGGCTGGATAAGCCGGCCAAGCTGAAATCAATCAATAACGTTTCTCTCATATGGATTGAGGAATGTTCTGAGGTGAAGTATGAGGGATTCAAGGAGCTGCTTGGACGTCTGCGTCACCCGACATTGCCGCTTCATATGATTCTTTCAACAAACCCGGTCGGAGAAGATAACTGGACATATAAGCATTTCTTCAAAGATGACCGACAAAAACGGTTTGTGCTCGATGACAAGGAATTATATTTTAAACGAACAATTGTTTTAAATGACACCTACTATCACCATTCAACCGCAGAAGACAATCTATTTCTTCCGGAAAGCTACGTGAAGCAGCTCGATGAAATGAAAGAATACGATCCAGACCTTTACCGAATTGCGCGGAAGGGTCATTTTGGCGTGAATGGGGTTCGTGTGTTGCCACAATTTGAAGAACGGCCACATGAAGAGGTTATGACAGCAATCGCTAATATTAACCGTCCGCTTATGAGGGTTGGCATGGACTTTGGTTTTGAAGAATCATATAACGCCATTGTCCGCCTCGCTGTGGACCATGAAAAGAAATACCTCTATATCTATTGGGAGTATTACAAAAAAGGCATGACGGACGACAGGACGGCTGAAGACATCAAGGAATTTGCTGAGTCAAAGGAATTGATCAAAGCCGATTCCGCTGAGCCGAAAACGATCCGGTATTTTATTCAGCAAGGCTTCAATATGGTGGGTGCTCGTAAATACCAGGGCTCGCGTCTCCAGTACACAAAGAAGATCAAGCGGTTTAAGAAAATCATTTGCTCCGATCTATGTGAAAATACGATCTATGAACTGAAGCCGCTCACCTACGCTAAGGATAAGCTAGGACACATCATAGAAGACGAGTTCACCATAGACCCACATACACTTTCAGCGATCTGGTACGCCCTTGATGATTACGAGGTGACTGACTTGAAAGATGAACCAAAAGGAAGGCCACAGCGGACAAGACCAGAACGAAAAGAAAGGGGGTAAATCTTATGTCGAAGCAATCAGTTAAGGCCAGGGTAATTAAAGCAACACCGCCTACCGAAACCACAAAACAAATATATGAGGATGATTTCGCAGGCAGATATACGGAAAACATGATAGAGCCTCCATACAACCTAAAGGAATTAAAAATGATTGCTGAGTATTCAACCATGTTACAGCAATGTGTGGATGCCTACAGGACAAATATTCTCGGCTTTGGCTTTGATTTGAAATACTCAAAGGATATCAATTCAGATGAAGTGGATTCTGCAGAAAAAACGGCTGCGGATAAAGAATGGCAACAGCTTGAGGAGTTCATAAAGTATCTGCATTTTGATGAATCAGCCGAAACGCTGCTCGGCTTCTGTTTAGAAGATCGGGAAAAGACAGGGAACGGATATATAGAGGTTATCCGTAACGGTAAAAATCAGCCTGCCGGCATCGAATATATGGCCGTGGAATATATCCGGGTATGCAAGCTGTCTGATCCGATAGAAGTTGTTTTTAATTACTTTGAATCAGGTCAATTAAAGAAGATGAAAAGGCAGAAGCGGTTCCGTAAATATGCTCAAATGATCGATGGTCGAGTCATTTATTTTAAGGAGTACGGCGACCCACGCACTCTCAATCTCGAAACAGGGGAATATGATGAAAACACTCCTTTTGAAAAGCAGGCCCATGAGGTCGTGCATTTTAAGATAGGGAGCGGCGCATATGGTAAGCCCCGTTGGATCGGTCACATTGTCAATCTATACGGCGCTCGGAAAGCAGAAGAGCTGAATTTCATGTACTTCAAACAGGGCCGGCATATTCCCGCGGCTATTACCATTGAGAACGGAATGCTTTCTGAGGATTCATATAAACAGCTGCAGGACTATATGAATGGTCTTGAAGGTGTGGAAAACGCACATAAGTTTCTGTTGCTTGAAGCGGAAGGGATAGCGAAAGGAAAGAATATTCATGGTGATGAAGAAATCGTTCCAGTCAAAGTAGACATCAAGTCTCTTGCTGAGATTCTTCAGGAAGATGCTTTGTTTCTGGAATATGACCAAAAGAACCGTGATAAAATCCGCTCTGCCTTCCGTCTCCCGCCGATCTATACCGGAGAAGCGCAGGACTACAATAGAGCGACAGCTGACACAGCGAGAAAGATTACAGAAGAGCAAGTCTTTCAACCGGAACGAAAGATACTTACCAGCAGGCTAAACGCCTTATTTTTAAATGACCTTGAAATTCATAAAGTAGAGCTGCAGTTAAAAGGCCCGGATTTTCAGGATCCGCTTGAAATTGCAAAAGTGCTGACTCCTTTCATTACGGCTGGGGCTGTATCGCCTAATGATCTGCGGGATCTGGCTGGACGTGTACTTGGCAAGACGCTTGAGGAATGGCCGGAGGAAGAATACAATCGGCCGATTGGTAAGAATGAAGCGACGCCTGCCTCGGATCCATTTGCAGCGCTGTTTAAATCCAATAGCGGCACTCCGGATATGATTGGGCTGTTGAAGGATATGCGGGATGTTTTGGAGGATTTGAAGCAATGAACAAAACGGATAAGCTGCTAGAAAGCTTAAATGCCTTTATTCAAAAAGCCGAGGAAGATGAGAAAGAGAAGCTCGTGGAGGTCGTACCTGATTTCCCCGGTCTTTCTAAGATACCCGGATTTGTTGAAGAATATGAAAAAGGCATCGCCAGATTACTCAGACGCCAGCGTAAGAAGTTTTTAGATGGTCTGAATGGTTTTATAGGCAAAGACTCAACAGAGACACTGGAAGCCCTTCTGGTGTTTTTTACGCAGAACCTATTTGCTGAGGATGACTTTGAGGAAGAATTTCAGGAGCTTACCGAGGGATTTCTGCAGCAGACCGTTGAAGAGCTGGCCGGGGTGATCATGGATTCATTGGATCCGGAAGTCCCGTTCAAAGCTTTATCAACCAGGGCAGTAGATTGGATCAAAGGCTGGTCTGAAAAGCTTGCCGAAATCATGAAGTTAAACACTCATGAAGCGGTGGAAGACGTGCTGACAGATGCCATCGAGAACGGATCATCCATCCAGGACATTGAGTTGACTCTCAAAGACATGCCGCAATTTGATAGGGAGCGGGCGCGTACTACGGCCATTACTGAAGTGCTTGCCGCTTCCTCAGCCGCGCAGCATGAATCATATGCACAATCACCGGTAGTAAAGAAAAAGAAATGGCGACACAGCGGAGGGAAGAAGAACAATCCGCGTGAAAATCACATCGATCTTGACGGCACAATCGTTGAGGTGGATGAAGAATTTCAGATACCAGGAAGCAGCGAGACTTGCATGTTTCCGCGGGATCCTAAACTCTCAGCAGGAGAGCGGGTTCATTGTCATTGCGTTCTATCGCCTGTGGTTGATAACGAGATTTTGGGATTGTCAGCCGAGGAAAAAGAAGAGATTCGAAGAGAAGCCTTAGCAAACATGGAATAAAATAGTATAATTACCTCATTACTTTCGTAAATGGGGTTTATATATGAATTGGATGGAATTTATATCATCAGTAGTAAAATCAATTGTTTGGCCTGTAGCTATTATTATCATAGTTATAAAACTGAAAAGACCTGTATCAAATTTAATCAGCACGTTGGCGAAAATAAAATATAAGGACTGGGAATTCGAGTTTCTAATAAATAAGAAGTTGGATTTGGTTGAGTTTTCACTTTCAAATGAAAGTTCTAAAGAAACTAATGTTAAAGATAATCCAACTAGTGGTGTAACAATAGAGGTAGAACGTCCTCCTCGCCAAGGTTATGTGGAAATGGAAGTAGGGACCGGCAAAACTAACCCCTTTCTTCGTACTATAAGAAATGATTTATACCGTCTGGATAGTGCAATTATTGACCTGTATTATACCGTGAAAAGCAGAAAAAATGAAACGCCTCAGAAAGCATCGATTGGGAAGATAATTGGATATTTGGTCAGTGAAGATATAATTGAGGATAAATTAGGTGAGGCCATACTGCTACTAAGGCAAACTCCAGACGAGCTTGAAACAGTGTCGGTAATACCAGAGTCCATAATAGACAGGGCCCGAAAATATATAAAAACTCTTACAAAATATTTTAATTCAAAAAATGAATTATTAGCTGCTAACACTAAGTCTTCTGAATAAAGAAGGCTTTTTCTTTTTGAAAGGAGGTGAACACATGCCAAGAGAACTGATAAACGCAAAAATCACACATGTTTCTTACGTAGACAAGGCTGCTAATCAGAAGCAGTTCTTTTTTATGAAATCAGAAAAACAGCCGGACTTTCAAAAGGAAGTCAAGGTCCTTGCGAAAGAAGCGGACGAGCAAAAACTTGTTTACGGTATCGTTTATGAACCGGACACCGTGGATGCTCACGGGGATTTCATGACAGCTGCAGAAATTGAGAAGGCCGCTCACGGCTTCCTGAAAGATGCCCGTGAAATTGATAAGCAGCATGACTTTCAGGGCGGCGTTGGTGAAGTGGTTGAATCTTATGTCGCTCCTGCTGATTTTGAAATGAATGGTGAAACCATCAAAAAAGGATCATGGGTGCTTGTGACAAAGGCTTCCGAGGCAGTTTGGGATGAGATCAAAAAGGGTGAGATTACCGGTTATTCAATGGCCGGCATCGCAGATATCGCAAAACAAGAAGAAAAGCCTGTTTCTCCAGAGGACAACAACGAGAAAGGGCTTTTTAATTTGGTCAAAAACTTTTTTAATGGTAATGCCAATGTTACCAAGGGCGCAGTTCGGGACAAATATGACGAGGGGCGCCAACGCCGTGAATTTTGGGCCGCGCAAGATGCATTAAACTCAGCTTTATTCAAATGGGACTATCCCGGAGAAATGGAAAATGATCCTGCGAAAATTAGAGAAGCCCTTCAAGACTTCGTGAATATCGCCCAGGAAGTATTGATTTCTGATGACGTTCTGAAAGCGATCGGGCCAAAGCCTGAAGAGCTGCAGAAGGCTGGCCGTAAATTATCGGCCGCTAATGTACAGGAGCTTAAAAATATACAGGACAATATCAGCAACTTGTTAAGCCAAGCAGAAGAAAAGGAGGAAGAAGAGATGACTTCAGAAGAAGTAACAAAATCCATTCAAGAAGCATTAACACCGATTGAAAAGCGGCTCACTTCTTTAGAAAAAGAGGAAGATCCTAAAAATAAAGATGAGAAAAAAGCAGCAGAGGAAGAAGAGGCTGAAAAAGAGGCAGAGAAGTTGAAAAAAGCCATCACAGATGCTGTTCAACCGCTCGCTGAGCGTATTGAAGCTATTGAAAAAAGCCGTGGCACCTCTAAACAAAAAGAGGAAACGGGAAATGAAACGAACGTCGAAAAATCTATCTGGTCAGGGTTGCTTTAATCCCTGGCTTATAACACACAAGGAGGAAACATATGAGAAATCAAGATGTAATTGAAAAAGCAGAGATGACGCTTGCCAGCTTAAAGAGCGGCGGCATTATGAACCCAACACAAGCAAATGCTTTTATCCGAATGGTTCAGGATACACCAACAATCTTAAATGATGCACGGGTCATTCAAATGGATCATGATACTCAGAAGATCGAAAAAATCGGTTTTGGCCAGCGTATTCTTCGCTCAGCACAAGAGGGAATCTCTTTGACAAAAGACCAAAAGGCAGTTCCATCGACAAGTACAGTCGATCTAAGCACGAAAGAAGTCATTGCAGAAGTGAATATCACCTATGACACACTTGAAAACAACATTGAAAAAGACGGCTTGCAAAATACAATCATGCAAATGCTTGCTGAACGTGCTGCCGTTGATATTGAAGAGCTGCTGGTGAACGGGGATACGACTTCCTCTGACTCTTATCTCGCTCAGTTAGACGGTATCAGAAAGCAAGCAACTTCTCATATTGTTGACGCAGCGGGCGAAGAACTGACGCGCCAGACATTCAAGCGGGGATATAAAGCAATACCTTCTAAATATTTGCGTATCCCGCAGGAGTTCCGCTTCTATACGTCGCCTGGCATGGAAGTCGAGTGGAAAGACCGAGTGGCTGACCGTCAGACATCTTTAGGGGATACCGCTGTACAAGGTGGGCTTTCTTCTGCTTTTGGTGTTCCGGTCAAAGGCATTGCGAATATGCAGCCGTACACCATTGGCGAAGGGGATACAACATCTGACGTTTCTGATATTATCCTTACCCATCCGAAGAATATCATTCTTGGATTCTCTCGAAACATCCGAATCGAAGTGGACAAAGATATCAGAGCGCGTAAATTTATCATCGTCCTGACAGCTAAGCTGGACAGCAAATTCGAAGAGGAAAATGCTGTGGCCAAGATCGTGAAAGTGAAAGAGTAGGTGAAAAAATATGGCCGACACATATACAGCGGAGTTGATAGCGGGCAAGACATATGACGTTATGGGGTATGTCTTCCTGCTCAACCAAAAGCGTGAAGTGGAGAAAGCCGTCTATTCTTATTTGCGGAATAATGAGCAGTTTGAGTGTCATTTGATTAAAGAAGAGCCAAAGGAAACGGAAAAACCTAAAAGCGATTATGACATCGCATCAAAGAAGAAGTACACAGAAACAGAATTGAAGGGCATGAATAAAACTGAACAAGAAGCCATTGTTACTGATCTTGGTGGCAATCCGTCTGACTTCAAGAATGCAGATGAAAGAATTGCCTTCATCCTTGAACAGCAAGGAAAAGAAGAGTGAGCGGCATGTTAATTACACCCGCTGATCTAAAGGCTTATTCAGTTTTTGATTCGGTCAAGGATCGGGCGGACGAACTGCTCGCCCAGGATATCATTGAAGCCGTTGCTGAAATTTCGTTAGAAGTTGGCCATGATTTTTCAGGAGAGAAATATGACCCTCTTCCTGAAAAGGTCCGGCTTGCCGTTATAAAGATGGCGCAGTTTTATGCTCTGATCAATTCTGATGAGTCGATTACAAAAGGATATACGACCGAGAAGATAGGAGATTATTCGTATACTCTCGGCAATGGAAGCACCATTCAAAAACCAGATGTTTATGCACTGATTAAAGGTTACGTGATGCCGGCTGATTCAACTCTTGAGGGCACAGAAGTAAAAATGAGGATGAGGTCCATATGAGTTACTTCTCCTTATTGACACACCGGTGTGATGTTTATCATCTGCAGGAGAAACACGAAGGGCAAGAAAAGAGATACGGCGTGCCTGTTCACGATGCGCAGCCGGTCTATTCTTACCCCGCTGAGCCTGATATAAAGAGTCAGCCCTGCTATTTCACTGAGAAGAGCCAGTCAATTGTCCAGCAGGAGCCAAACGCATCAATCTATCAGTCATTTATGGTTCATTTCCCTGCTTCTGCAGATATTCGTATCAATGACAGAGTGAAGTGGGAGGGGACTGCCTACAAATTGCAGCAGCCGCGCTTAATTAAAAAGCATCATTGGGAAGTGACGGCGGTAAGGGAGGTTAATTACCTATGAGAATTAAGGGACTTGATCAATTCGTTCAGGCGCTGCACCACGCATCCCACGGAGGGCTGCGGCAAGAATATGAGACTTGGCTTGAAGCAATGGGGTATCAATTCCTTGATATTGTTCAGGATGAAGTAATTCGGACTCAGACAGTAGACACACGCCGCCTGCTTAACTCGTTTCATAAGGGCGATCAGGAAAATATCTTTTCGATAACAGCTGGTAAATTAAAGCTGGACGTAGGAACGAATCTCGATTACGCCTCTTACGTTAATGACGGGCATTTCACCATAGACCCATCTAAAAATCAGGACCGTCGCTGGGTGCCGGGCCGCTGGAAAGGTGATCGCTTTGAATATGATCCGGCTGAAAAAAACTCCGGAATGCTGCTGAAATTCCAATGGATTGACGGTTCAGGATATTGGGATAACGCAATGGCCATCTTTGAAATGATGTTTGAGCGCAGCCTTGAGCGGAAGCTTCAGCAATGGATTGAAAATAAATTTTAAGGTGGCGGCAACATGAACAGTGAAGTTGGCTCAATCATGGGCTATCTATACAAATTGTATCCTGTACAGGTGTATGAGGAAGAGATACCGCAAAATTTCGCTGTCCCATCTCTTTACTTCCCTCCAGCTTCTACCGTCGATGGGCCGGACACAGTCTCAACATTTCAGAAAGCCTACGTACTAAACGTGAAACTCTTCCATGAAAACGCACAGAAGGCTCATACAGAGGCGGAAAGGATTGCGGATACTCTTAGGAGTAAAAGGGGGATCATTCCGCTCATACAGGAATCTGGAGAAGATACGGGTGATTTTATTCGTCTGTCTCGGATAGAAACCCGAGTGACGGATGATTTCGCAAGCATAGTCTTGAATTGGACAGGCCGCTACTGGTACGAGCGAGAAGAAAAGCCTGCACTAAAAAATATTGATTTCACAAGCGGGGTGAAATGATGGCCACTAAATTAGAAAAAGCAGAAACTGCTTTCTATATCAATGATTTGAGGGAGCACAGTCGTGAGCTCTTTGGGGTAAAGCCCGAAGTATTTGACGGTGCTCTTTTTCATGTAGACAAAAAAAGAATTACAAAAACAGAGGCGAAGAAGCTCATAACTCAGTTTCTTCAAAAGGAGGTTAAATAGATGAACGGCGGAACATTTACACCAGGCAAGGAAAAAGAGCGTGCCGGTATTTACTTTAATTTTAAAACAACCGCTGAGGAGCGCGTATCTGTCGGCGAAAGAGGAACCGTAGCGCTGCCGATCGCTTCAAGTTGGGGAGAACTGAAAAAATTCATTTCTATCTCTTCCATTGAGGATCTAAATAAAAAAATCGGATTAAACATTGATAATCCTTCTCTTCTTCTGCTGCGTGAAGCAATGAAAAAGGCAAAAACAGTCTTGCTCTATCGACTGACTGAGGGTCTTCGTGCTTCTGCTGATATTAGCGAAGGAGTCAAGGCAACCGCTCTTTATGGCGGAACCAAAGGGAATGACATCATTATCCGGATCGCTGAAAACGTCGTTGATTCAAAAAAGGTTGATGTCATTACGTATCTCGATCAGTCAGAAGTTGACAAGCAGACTGTCTCCGCTGCCGAGGAACTGAAGGCTAACAGTTATGTAACGTTTACCGGGAAAGGAGATTTGACTGTATCTATCCCGCTTACCGGTACATCTCCGGCAGATGCAAGTGGGGACTTAACTGCTTCAGCCGGAACCCGTCTTTCTGGTGGTACGGATAAAACACCGACTAATGCCGACTATATGGATTTCTTAGAGGCAGCCGAAACGGAATACTTTGATACAATCGCTCTTCCGGTAGAAGATAACGAGCAGTTGAAAGCAACATTCGTAGCGTTTGTGAAGCGGTTAAGGGATAACCAAGGCCAAAAGATTCAAGGCGTCCTCTCAAAATATAAAGGGGATCATGAAGGAATCATCAATGTGACAGGCGGGGTTTTGCTGGAAGACGGGACTGAAATCACTCCTGAAAAAGCTACCGCTTGGGTAGCTGGTGCAAGTGCGGGGGCTACCTTTAATCAGTCTCTCACGTTTGTCGAGTATGAAGGGGCAGTGGACGTTTTAATCCGCATCGACAATGATGAAATCATTGAACGACTGGCGAAAGGTGAATTTTTGTTCACTTATGATCCCCGCGATAAGGCGGTATCTGTTGAAAAGGATATTAATTCCCTGACCAGCTTAACGGCTGAGAAAAACAAGGTATTCCAGAAGAACAAAATTGTTCGGGTCCTTGATGCCATTAATAACGATCTGACATCACAGCTGAAAGCATTAATCAAATCCAGAAAAGCGAGCGGCAGCGATGTCCCGGCTTCGGACGATGGTCTGCAGTTCGTGAAAACCCTCATCACTCAATACATGGGAATCCTTCAAGATGGGGGCGGCATTACGGGGTTTGACTCCGAGACTGATATTGCGATTGTTCTGAATGAAGATCGAGACGGCTTCATCATTGACTTGGCCGTGCAGCCTGTTGATGCAGCAGAAAAATTCTACTTTAACGTGGAGGTGAAGTAAGGTGGGTTTTAAAGCACAGAATACGATATCTGGTAAAGAGGGGCGCCTTTTCTTGGATGGTGAGGAATTGGCTTTTATCAAAACGTTTGAAGCGAACGTGGAGAAAAATAAAGCGGAAGTCAATGTCATGGGCCGACGCATGACCGGTCATAAAACGACTGGCGCAAACGGAACAGGAACAGCGACATTCTATAAGGTCACGTCCCGATTCGTGCAGTTGATGCTCAATTACGTGAAAAAAGGAGAAGATCCGTATTTCACCCTGCAGGCGGTGCTTGATGATAAATCATCTGGCCGCGGGACTGAGCGGGTTACTCTCTATGATGTGAACTTTGACTCTGCGAAAATCGCCGGGCTGGATGTGGATTCCGAAGCGTTGGAAGAGGAAGTGCCGTTCACCTTTGAGGATTTCGATCTTCCTGAAAAGCTGAAGGATGCGTTTTAAAAATGAGATAAATAATGTAACAAAAAGCAAATAACAAATAATGATATAAAATAATGCTTTGTGTTATAATCACATTGATGTTAAATGTAACACAACATTATCGTCAGCTATGTTGTGTTACATTCAGATAACATTTCTGATGACAATATTGTAATTTGTTTTGTCGTATTTCTTTCTAAAGAAATGCATATAATAAAAAGACCCGGCAGCCACCGGGTCAGTGCAAATGAATATGCCCTTGTTGGGCAGCTCATTACTGTTTTTTTGATGAATAGACTTTATTCCTTAGAACTTTGCAGGGTCCATAAGGAAGGGTCTATTTTTTCTTTAGTAGCGACAACAATGAAACGATTATGGCCAGAAGGCTTACGGTATACGTACCAAAAGCAATCATTAAGTAAATCGCTTGATAAGTTGTCATGGCAACTCCCCCTTTCGAAAGGGTGTAGCTGCCTACTTAAAGCCGATTCATTTGCACTCTAATATATATTATATTAAAACACTCAAACTTTCACAGAAAACGAGAGTGTTTTTTTTCTTGATCAAAGACATGAAGGGAAAATGGTTCCGTTCATCTTTGTGTAATGCATTTCTTGCAATGCATTTCAGGTTTTATACTCTTAGAAATCCCTAAATTCTAGTGGAATCTAACAAAATCTAATAAAAACCAGTACATTAACACTTGCTATCGCTGGGGCGAAGTGGTTACAATATTAGTGTAATAGTAGTATAGTTAGTATCAATACTACTGTTAGTATCAATACTACTGGCATTAAGGTATTCATGAATACCGATGTAATGCATTTCGTTTTTCTTGGTTTTCCATGTATTTCTTTTACAAGAAATGCATAAAATAAAAAAGACCCGGCTGCAACCGGGTCGGTATAAATGTTGGCCCATCAAGAGGGCTGGCTTAACAACTTCATGAAAGATTTAAGGATAGACTTAACCCTTTAACTTTTCGACGAGCTCAAGGGTGGGTCTATTTCTTTTTTATATAAGTCAACAGGGCAATTATAAAAGACCCGAAAGCAAGCATGAGCATTAATGCTTGAAACGTTGACATGAGCATCACCCCCCTTCATGAGGGAGTGAGCCAGACCGCCCTTGAGGTGTTGAAAGCCAATTCATTTATACTAAACCATATTGTACCATAACACTCTCAAAAACCGAGAGTGTTTTTTTATTGCCTGAAGACAATCAAAACAAAAAAGGAGCTAATTAACATGAGCGAAAAACAAAACGAAAAAGTATACGATCTTTCATTCTTTATGCCAGGACAAACAATTGAAGCGGAAGAGGTAAAAGTACCGATTTCAAAACGGTTTAAAGATAAAGCAGGGAACGTGATTCCATTCGTATTCAAAGCAATCACGACAGAGCGTATTGACGAGCTAGAGAAAGAGAATACAACATACAAAAATGTAAAAGGCCGCGGTCGCGTAAAAGATTTGGACAGCCAACGCTTTTATGCTCGTATTGCTGTTGAATCAACCATCTATCCGGATTTCCGTTCCAAGGAGCTGCGAGAAGCATATAAAACAGCAGACCCTGTCGAAGTCGCAAAACGTGTACTTGCAGTCGGCGGGGAATATGCTAACTGGCTGAATAAGGCTATCGAGATCAACGGTTTCGAAGATGATCTGGAGGACCTTGAAGAAGAAGCAAAAAACTAATACGAGGCGGGGATAAAGAGGCTGTGTATTTCTATTACGCTATGCACGAGCTGAAATACTCTCCGTCTGAATTAAGAGAGCTATATGAAGCGCCTCGTGAATACAAGGCGCTTTTGTATGGTGCCATTGCTTATAAACTTGACGTGCTTGAAAAAGAAGCGAAAAAAGCAGGGCAATAATTATTGAGCTGTTAGAAAAAGGAGCAGAGGAAGGAGGAAAATAACCATGGCTAAACTAACAGCCACATTTGATCTTCACGATAAGATGACAAAAAAACTCCGTAAAATACAAGGAAATGCTGAAAGACTCCAGAGGGCCGCTAATGGCCCTCTTATTTTTGAAGCTGATGACCGGACGCAGCGAACCATGCGCAGAATAGACCGATCAGCCAGCCAATTGACGCGGCGTCCCCGCTCTCTTGATGTCCGTCTCGATGATCAGGCTTCAGGAGGGTTAACCCGCATAAGGCGGCAGACTGAGGACATCACAGAAGGAGAACATGAGGTCAGGGTATCGGTGGAAGACCGGGCGACCCCCCGCCTGCGTTTAATCAGGGGAAGTCTGTCTGATTTAGATCGATCAGACGCAGCGCCGACTGTCTCCGTCAGAGACCGCGCATCCGGGGATTTAAATTCCCTTCGGCATCGCGTTTCCGATTTAGATGGATCTGAGGCGACGCCTACTGTATCTATTAAAGACAAAGCTTCCGCTGCTCTCGATGCTATTGAAAAGAGATTGGATGGTTTAAAGACTGTCACGATTACGTTAGCGGCAGCGGGTGGATTATCTGGCGGCGCTATTATGAATTCGGGAAAAAATGCGATGGCCCAAGATGCCTATGTCTCAGCAACTTCAAACGTGAGTAAAAAAGACGCAGCGCGGATGACTGACGACATTTTCTATAAAAACAAAGTGGGCGGATCACGGGAGGAAGTCAGCTCAGCATTAAAGGGGCTCTCGCAATTGACGGGGGCATCCGACCGAGCTCTCGCAGAACTCACTGAGTCATCAAGTAAAGTCGCTCAACTGATGAATGCTGACCAAGCTGAAGTAGACCGGGCATTCAGTGCTATGTATAACAACTTGAAAATGACCGGGAAAGAGAGCGGGGACACCATCGCCTACATCTACCGTAATGCTGGCGACCAGGCCGACGATTTGCTGGACACAATGAATGAATACAGTTCCACTTTCAAAGACATGAAGCTCACAGGCGGTCAAATTGCTAACGCCATGATAAAAGGGACCAAGGGCGGCGCACGGAACTTTGACAACCTCGCTGACAGTATGCGTGAGTTCAACATCCGCCGTACGGAGATGTCGGATAACCAAGTCGCGGCATTCGAACAATTATTTGGCGGTAAAGAAACGCAAAAAATGTTCAAAGGCTTTAAAGATGGCTCAATCAGTGGACAGGAAAGTCTTTTTAAAGTGGCTGATGCGCTATCCAAGGTCAAAGATAAGACCAAGCGTGCTGCTATAGCAACTGAGCTGATCGGGACACAGTACGAGGATTTAAAGCAGCCTATTCTTGATATGGCTGAAGGGATCGGCACAAGTGCAAAAACAACTGGCGAGCTAAACCGCAGCTTTACTCAACTCCGGAATAACAATCCGATGACGCCTGTAAATGATGCGTTGAGGGATTTTGAAAGTATATCTAAGGATATGGGAACTTCATTGTTAACCGGCCTTGGCCCTGCTTTTGATAAGATTAGTGACTTCCTGAATAGCAAAGAAGGCAAGGAAAAGCTGAAAGAAATCAAGGCGGACATTACTGATCTTGGAGAAGCCATCGGTGACAAATTGAATAAGGCTATCGAATTTACGGTGAATCACTGGGATGAACTGAAAACAGCGTTTAAGGTTGTGGTCCCGCCTCTGATCGGTTTAATAGCTTATCTGAAGATTCTCCGCCCGCTCCTGAAAGGAATAGGCACAGCCGGTGGCGATGCTGCCCGAGTCATAAAAAGCCTGATTCCTTCCCGATCGCCTTCCGCTTCTGCAGATCCTAACACGAGAAGTGGCAGAAGAAACGGGAGGTCTGGAAGAAGAAGTCCAACAAGTATAGCACGGAGTGGAAGTTTAACCGGCTGCTGCTGTGCTGGAGGTTTTGGTGGGGAAGACCGGGCATCTGGCCGGCAAGGAGGCCCCGCCCGAAGAAATCCCGCTCGCGGGACAATCAGCGTGCCTGCTGATCGTTTAGGAAGGCAAAGTGGACGTACAGGGTCGGGCTCTGCTGCAGGTCGGGCAGGAGTTTCAACGACAAGAACTGAACTTCGCTCTGCTGGACAGGCTTCATCTAAAATGGGGAAAATACTCAAGCCGCTTTCAGGTGTTGGCAAGTTTGCAAAAGGGATCCCTTTACTTGGTACAGCTTTAGCTGCTACGGGGCTTATCGGTATGAATAAAGATAATGCCGGCGAAAAGCTCGGCTCTTTTGGAGGCAATATGGCAGGAGCGGCCGCAGGTGGTGCAACCGGCGCGGCAATAGGCTCTGTCGTTCCTGTTGTTGGAACTGCTGTCGGCGGAGTTGTCGGTAGTATCGCAGGCGGTATCGGGGGTTCTGATTTAGGATCATCTATTGGCAAATGGTTTGATGATGGTGGCGCTTCTAAAGCATGGGATGGAATTGTTGACGGTGCAGAAAAAGCCGTTGATTGGATCAGCGATACTTGGTCTGATTTCTCGGATTGGTTTATGGATAATGTCTGGAATCCTTATAGTGATTGGGCCGGAGATAAGATTGATAAGATCACCAAAAAATTCGAGGATGCTAAGAAATGGCTGACGGATACCTGGAATGACGTGTCATCCTGGTTTGTGGATAACGTGTGGACACCTATTTATAACACAGCAGTCCCGATCATTAATTTAGTAGTAGGTGCCTTTTTATTTGCCTGGGATGGTATCAAGGCTCTCTGGAAGATTGTTTCAACCTGGTTCATGGATAATGTTTGGGATCCATTAGTTGACGGTGTCACTGACGCCGCAGATTGGATTTGGAAAAAAATAAATGACGCTTGGAAATGGATTTCGGATGTATGGTCCACTGTCTCAACTTGGTTCATGGATAACGTGTGGACGCCGGTGAGTGATGCGGTCACGACAGCGGCAAACTGGATTTGGACGAAGCTTAACGAAGCGTGGACATTTATTTCTGGCTTATGGTCCACTGTCTCAACTTGGTTCATGGATAACGTGTGGACACCGGTGAGTGATGCAGTCACGACAGCCGCAAATTGGATTTGGACGAAGCTTAACGAAGCGTGGACATTTATTTCTGGCTTATGGTCCACTGTCTCAACATGGTTTATGGATAACGTGTGGACGCCGGTGAGTGATGCGGTCACGACAGCCGCAAATTGGATTTGGACGAAGCTTAACGAAGCATGGACGTGGATATCTGACAAATGGAGTGCTGTTTCAGTTTGGTTCAGTGAAAATGTTTGGAATCCAATTGTCTCAAAAGTGGAAGATGCCAAAAAATCCATTTCGGAAAAATTTGAGTCAGCGAAAAAAGCTGTTAAAGATGCCTGGAATGGTATTTCTGAATGGTTTAGTGAAAATGTAGGAGATCCCCTTGAAAAGATAGCTGACGGAATTAAGAAGAAGTTTGAAGATACCTTCTGGTGGGTCATTAAGCTGAAAGGATTAGCTGACGCTGGAGGAGAGATCATAGGCAATATCATAGGGAGAGGTGAGGAAGCTACTGGATTAACAACAAAGAAATCCGGTAAGTCTTCATCTGGTAAAAATACTAGCGGTGGCGGAGGAATTGCTGGTCTTGTTCAGTCGCAGTCATCAGGGCCAACAAGTATTTTCCCTAAACAAAAAAGCGTTCTTGAAAAGAATGCGACGGGCGGCTATATTACGAAACCAACTATTTCTTGGATTGGTGAAGCAGGTAAAGAGTTTGTGATCCCTGTTGATAACAACAAGGGTCGCGGTAAAATGCTTCTTTCTCAGGCAGCTTCAAAACTTGGAATGAGCGTTGTTGACGACATGGCTTCTGCTTCATCTGCAGGTGGAGAAACTGCTGTTTCACCATTAGCCGGCGGAGCAACAGTTTCCGCTACGGTATCTCCTACCGTTGATACTTCGAGCCTTAATGAACAGGCTACTTCTTTCGGTCAACAGTTCACGCAAGGTTTTGATCAAGGTATTGGCGATAATGTCGTTTCAATGGATGCTTGGAAACAGAAAAACGTTGGCCAGCCTATGAAAAATTTGGTCTCCTACTCTCCGAATTACGGAAAACAAGTGGTCAATGGTTATGCTAACGGTCAGAACAGTACGGCAACCGGAACAGATGGCTTCCTGCAGACGAAAGTCAAAACACCATTCCAGAACACTGTGAATAAATCCACTTCATGGGGAAGCGGTACAATCAAAGGGTTTGCTTCCGGACAAAATAGTTCCCAGACCGGTACTGATCAATACGTAAATACTCATGTGAATAAGCCATTTTTGCGATCTAAAGAATCATCAAACGGCTGGGGAACAGGAATGATGGGGAATTTTGTTTCAGGCATGACTTCAAAGGGCAGTGAGGTCCATGAGGCTGCCAAGGAACTAGCAAAAAAAGTCGAGAAAGCTTTTCGTGAAGAGTTAGATATCCATTCACCTTCTCGTGTCATGATGAGCTTGGGGCGTTTCGCCTCTGTTGGTGTTATAAAAGGTCTGGATTCTGTCGATGTGAAAAAATACGCTGAGAAGCAAGCCGGTTCACTGGCAGCTGCTTATTCCGGAATGGGCGCTGTAGGGGGAAATGTGAAACAGTGGCTTATGACAGCAATGATGGCCACAAAGACACCATTGAGCTGGCTACCGGGATTAATGACGATTGCTCAGCATGAATCAGGGGGCAACCCGAACTCTATTAACCTGTGGGATAGCAACGCGAAGGCGGGAAATCCATCACAAGGACTCATGCAGACAGTCCCGACCACATTTAATGCTCATAAAGCACCGGGCATGGGTAACATTCGAAACCCAATTCACAATGCAGCTGCAGCGATCGGATATATTAAGAGCAGATACGGCTCAATTGACAATGTGCCTGGCATTAAAAGCTTGAGACATGGCGGTCCGTATGTTGGTTATGCTAACGGTGGCCTGATCACAAAAGAACAAATTGCTCGTGTCGGGGAAGGAAATAAACGTGAATGGATCATTCCGGAAGAGCGTGGCATACGTGGCCGTTATTTATTGGGACAGGCTGCTAATGCACTAGGTATGGAAGTATCTGATCCCGCACAAACTGGTCAAGCTGAACTGTCTTCTGGACAGTTGAATGCTGCCACTTCGGGAAGCACACGGACGCCGGTAGCTGTTTCCGGCGGTAAAGAGGTTGTCATTCAATTTAATGGAGATCAACATTTTCACAATGATCAGGACACGGAAAGCTTGATTGCAAAAATCAAGCAGGCGCTAATTAACGAATTAGAACAGGACATCAACATCGGAACGAAAGGAGTCGTGGCTTATGACTAAATCCGTCTATGAATTTTGGATTTCACAGGGGAAGGACAAGCTTCGGCTTCCCGTTCTTCCTGAACAAATTGATATATCTAATACTATTCAAAATGAATCGGTTAAAGTGGCCAGTTTTGGGGAGATCACTTTTATTGATAATCCGGGAGCGAAAGAAATTTCGTTCTCTTCTTTTTTTCCAAAGAGATATAGTCCGCTTGCCGAATATAAAGGCTTTCCGTCTCCTGAAAATGCAATCGCCAAAATAGAGAAGTGGGTGAAATCAAAAAAGCCGGTTCAATTTTTAATCACTGGTACAAAAATAAATTTCACCTGCAGCATTGAAGGCTTTTCTCATAACGAGGGCCAGAAAGACATTGGGGATCGAGATTTTGAAATCAAGCTAAAAGAATATAAAACCGCCTCACCGCGGAAGATCAAGCAAAAGAAAAAGACGAAGAAAAAACGGCCGTCCAAGTCTGCTCCTAAAACCTATACAGTCAAAAAAGGAGATACATTGTGGGACCTTGCCGGGAAATTCTACGGTAACAGTACCAAATGGCGTAAGATTTGGAATGCCAATAAAACGGCCATGATTAAACGCAGCAGACGAAATATCCGGCAGCCGGGGCACTGGATTTTTCCCGGACAAAAATTAAAGATACCGCAATAAAAGCAGGTGATGACCAATGATAGAGTTATTTGTCATTAAAGAAACGGAATGGCTTGAGCTGGTGACAGAAAGTGTTTCCCTTGAAGGGCAACGATACCAGGCACCGCGAACAATTACAGCCAAGATTGTTACGAAACAAGACAATCATTCATATTACAGTGTGTCGGAAGGGGATACGGTTTTATTTAAGTGGAAAGGGAAAGAGCTTTTTCGCGGTATCGTGTTTTCTCGAAACCCAGAAGAACATGGATTGACATTCACCGCTTATGACCAACTGCAATATCTGGTGAAGAATAAGGATGTATATGTGTTTTCTAATCAGCGAGCTGACCAGATCGTCAGACGCCTTGCTCGAGATTTTCAGATTCCGACTACAACTATTGCCAATACAGGTTACACCATAAAGTCGCTTGTCTTCAAAGATGATACGAGTCTTTATGACATCATACTAAAGGCATTGAAACAGACAAAAAGCCAAACTGGCCATAATTTTCAATTGTACTCTGCTAAAGGAAAGTTGGGCCTTAGGGCTTGGCCGGACCCGACAGAAATATGGGTGCTGGAAACAGGAGTGAATATCACAGGATACCAATACAGCACTTCTATCGAAGACACTGCAACCCGCGTTAAACTTCGCCGGCAGAAAGACAATAAGACGTATACGGCTACAGCCAGTGATAGTTCAGGAATAAGTAAATATGGGGTGCTGCAGTATGTTGAAACGGTTTCAGATAACATCAACCAGGCGCAGCTTCAGCAGCGCGCCAATGTACGGCAAGCGCAGAAAAAAGGTGTTAAAAAAGAATTGAAAAGTATTCAGGCCATTGGTATTCCTGATTTACAGAGCGGCTTGCCTGTTTATATCTCTATTCCGGAAGTTGGGGTCAAAAAAACATATTGGATTGATTCAGACAAACACGAATTTAAAGGCAGCTCCCACACGATGACAATCGATGTGGTTGAGAAAAACTCTATTCCGGATGGTGTTTCTTCATGAGGTTAAGTGAAGCAATCAAACATTTGGCTGTCGGCGCCGTTGGTTCTGAGTCGCCGTTGGATATGCTGCCGGCTGAAGTGGTTTCTGTTTCTCCTATTGAAATTAAGCTCAATGAAAATGACAAATTGGTTATACCTTCTGATTTAATTATTGTTCCTAAACGGCTGCGCGCCGGTGAAGAGGATGAACTGAATACAGGTGAGAGTGTGATGGTTGTCTCCTTAAAAGGCGGACAATCATTTTTTATTCTCGACAAAATATAGGGGGTGCTTGGATTGGCCCTTTCACCAGAAATAGAATTTGATGATATTGAAGATGACAGCGAGGTTATAGAGACATCGCGAACATATAGAATCGACTTTGAAAACGGGCGAATTACCAACGAGCTGATTACAGGACTTGAGGCAGTTAAGCAATTTGTTTACATGGCTCTTCATACAGAACGCTATTCCTATTCCGTTTTCAGTCACGATATCGGAAATGAGCTTCAGGAGGTTCTTTCTGACAACGAAACAACAGACGCATATAAAAAAATGGAGATTCCGCGGCTGGTCGAAGAAGCTCTAATTTATGATGATCGAATTTCTTCTGTTACTGAGTTTGAAATTGAAAAATCAGGTGATAGGTTTTTAGTTTCTTTTATTGTAGAGACAGATGAAGGCACGCTGGAGATCGAGGAGGTGCTTGGAAAGGATGTTTGAGGATCAAACGTTTGAAGAGATTATGGACCGTATGCTGGCCCGTGTCTCCGCAGATATTGATACGAGAGAAGCCAGCGTTATTTATAGCGCATTAGCGCCTGCTGCCGCTGAACTTGCAAAATCGTATATATGGCTGGATACAGTGCTGGAACTCGTTTTCTCTGATACCGCACAAGGTGAATTTTTAGACCGACGAGCGGCTGAGGCCGGTATAGAAAGAACAGCTGCTACGAAAGCTGTGCGAGCGGGAGAATTTACAGCCGGTGTAAAAATCCCCGTGGGATCCCGCTTCTTTGTTGATAATCTCTATTTTCAATATACAGCTGATGGAACACTAGAATGTGAGACTGCCGGTGAAGCTGGCAATGCGAATATTTCCGGCCAAAATCTTTTATCACTTGATACGATACCAGGACTTCAAAAAGCCATAGTGAAAGAAATTCTGATTCCTGGTCGTGAAGAAGAAGATGACGACAATTTAAGAGAACGCTATTTTATCCGCGTGCGCCGAGAAGCAGTCAGTGCCAATAAAGAGCATTATAAACAGTGGGCTGAAGAAGTAGACGGAGTGGGGAAAGCAAAGGTCTTTCCGCTTTGGAGAGGGGACGGCACGGTCAAAATTATAGTTACAGACGCAAAGCTGGAACCTGCCTCAGATATTTTGATAGCAAAGGTCAAAGATTATATCGACCCCGAACCCGGACAAGGAGAAGGACAGGCGCCGATCGGAGCATTTGTGACAGTAGAAAGTGCAGAATGGAAAGAGATTGAGATTTCCGCTTCTGTGCTTGCTGAGATTAATAGTTCAATTGATCAAGTTAAGGCTGAGATAGAAGCGGGGGTCTTAAATCTTTTCAAGAAGATGGCTTTTGAAGACAATGTGATCCGGCTCTCCCAGATCAATAACATCGTATATAATTCACCATCCGTCAGCGACTATTCAGATATAAAAATCAATGGTCTGTCTGAAAACTTGGTTCTGGATGATATTGAAATCCCTAAGCTTAGGCAGGTGACGATCGTTGAGCAAACTCGATGAAATGACGGCTTACCTGCCGCCGTTCCTAACCAAGTTGAAAGAAATGGCCGAACTCCTTCAGGCGGAAGCGCCAGAATTTGAGAAGCAAAATAATGGCATCTTTGATCTGACAGATCAGCTGTTTGTTACTACGGCAACCTGGGGGCTTGAACGGTGGGAAAAAATATTGAACGTACCGAGAGAGTCCGGCGATACGGATGAAATCCGCCGGCTGCGCCTGATCTCCAAAATGTCCAATATTCCACCGGCAACTTATCGGGCCATTGAGCGGGCACTTAATAGGTTCCTTAAAAACCCGTCTGCCTTTGTTCGGCTGATACCTGGTGAATATCGTTTCAATGTTGATATCAATATAGATGATCTGCAGCACATGACTGAGCTTATTGAAACGTTAGAAAACATGAAGCCGGCACATCTGGCCTACACTCTCAGACCGGCTTTTAATGAACATCTGCAGATAAAGGATACAATCATCCTAAATCATCGGAGATACCGCAGAGTAAGTGAGCTGAAGGTGGGATATTCCGTAACACTTGATAATAATGAGGTGATCTTGACTTGATCTCAAAAGCTTATAGGAAAAGAACTGCTGCTGATTTAAAAAGCAGAATCAGTAAAGTGCTGTTGAATGGAAAAGAGACTGAAATTGTGGAGCTGTCGATCAGTGGCGCGGTGGTTACGGTTCTCACGCATCGTGAAGAAGATATCAAGCATATCGAAACCGTGCAGGTCATTGATGATACAGGAAATGTGATTACTGAACGGGTCACTGATTTAGACGTCAGTGACAACAGAACTCTGGATTTTAGATTTACCTTTGAGGTGGTGTAACGATGGCTTACGAAGAAAAAACAGATTGGCTTCCGGACGATCCGATTAACGAAGATGACGTCAACCGCTGGGAAAAAGGCATAAAAGACGCTCATGCGGATCTGGCAGCCCATAAAATCGACATGAACAACCCACATAAAACGTCAAAGGGACAAGTCGGGCTCGGAAATGTGGACAATATACAGCAGGCTGCGAAAAAAGATTTTGATAATCATGTCGAAGATAATGAGCGTCATATCAGCAAAGCAGAGCGGGAAAATTGGGACGGTAAAGAGACGCCTGATGGGGCTCGACAAAAGGCTAATCAAGCATTGGATGAAGCTATGAAGTATGTGGATTATAACATCACAAACGAGAAGTTAATTTGCATACGTGATGGAGATGAAAGAGCCATCGTCGATGCAAGAACGCCAGGCACTGAATATCCTGAAGGAATAACCTTTATGGGGATTTATGAAGCGAACACTACAGGTTATCCCCTCAGTTATGGATTCGTTAAAAACGAAAACTTAAACAAATGGCGTTTTGCTCAGTATTTCTATGGTAATGCTGATTCAACCAACGGGAAAAATCACATGACCGGAATTTGGGTTCGTCATTGGTGGGATAGCTCCGGTTGGACAAAATGGGAGAAAATCTCGGGTTTCGTACATGCAAATATTGGTGTATCGGATGTTCAATATTTAAAGCAGATTGATCACACCAAGATTGCTTTTAACCGAAAAATAAAAGACAGTCACAATGCTTTTGACACTAAAAATAATCGATTTGTGGCGCCGAATGACGGCGTGTACTTAGTTGGTGTCGGGCTTTATATGATCAACTATGCTATGTACATCAACTTTCATTTAAAGGTGTATCTGAATGGAAAAGAGTATAAAACACTTGATCACTATAGAGGGTACTTCGACAATGGCAAAGAAATGAATCTGGGCTTAAATGGGACAGCAACTATACCGATGAACAAAGGGGATTACTTGGAAATCTTCTGCTACTGTAATTATGGCGGAGACGAAACTGTTAAGAGAGGCATTACTGATAAAAATGAGGTTTACAACTATTTTGATATCCAGGAAATCGGAGGACTAAACTATCCAAGAGTGTAAGGAGGTAAAGAATGAATTTAGGTGAAGCGATTCTTTATAAATATCCAAATGCAGATCCGACTACTGATTTTATCATACAGAATAATGGCGATGGCACGCCCTCTTATATTGCACAGTGGAATATGCGGGCGCCTATCCCGACCGAAGCGGATTTACAAGCTTGGTGGGACGAACTAAAGCAGACACCGCCATTTGAGCCGCCCGACCAAATTCAATTACTGGCACAGGAGCTCTCGGAAGAAAAACTGGCCCGTAAGCAGCTTGAAGAATTAAACCAGACACTTGGACGGCAGCTGTCAGAAATGAAGCTTGCTATTATGTCATGGAAAAAGGGGGATGAATCAAAATGAATTATTGGGTATGGGCGCTTTATTATAAATGGGCCACCACAGAGATGGTGAAAAAAGCAATTTATTATGAAGACTGCTCTGAAGAAGACTTGCAGCAGGGGGTTGAAAGAGAGCTCGTTACTCCGCAACAGTATAAAGAGATTACAGGTAAAGCCCTTTAGGCTTTTTTTATTTTGCCTGAAAGGGGGTGAGGGCATGCGGTGAGAGGAGAAGAGTGGTCGTTACAAATCTAAATTATTATGAAGGAGGACAATCATGTTATCTTTAGGATTTACATTTCCAACGGATGCCGCGGGAAAGCCGGGCGCAGTAAAACCATTTAGAGAAGGGAAAAGTGACTTTGTTGAGCCGGTTGCTGATATTTCAGGCACAGCAGAACTTCTGACCAATGCAACATTAAAGGCAACAGATTCTTATAGCCAATACGGCCAGGATAGATTGGGATCGATCTTAATCTCTAAAGTGAAAGGCTATGCTTATTCAGATCGTGAGGGAACCTTATTCGTTGAGCAAAGTAACGATAACGTCTCATGGTCCACCATCACATCATTAGAAGTGAAAGCCAATACTCTTTCTGAAACTGATTGGATTTATTTATCACAGAGATACTATCGTTTCAGATATGCGAATGGAAATCTGCAGCAGTCTGAGTTTTTGCTGTATCAATCTCTCGGAGCTGGGCAGGAGGATTTGAAAATTAGAGACTCAGTCTCAATCACATCTGATAAACCGCTCCCGCTTCAATTTAATTCAAGTAACGTATCGAAAGACGGCCGATTAAAGGTAGAAACTCAGGGGGTCTCAATTAATCCGTCTGATTTTGAAAATGTTCAGGCTAAAACAGCGGATATCGTTTTTCATGACAAAGTGGAGACGAAGGGTGAAGGAAATACACTGACAGTCGGAGCCTTTAAAACACTGCTTATCGAAGTGTATGGTACAGCTGAAACAAGCGAATTAAAATTTTGGGGTAAATCTCTTTCAGGGACAAAACGACCAATCCGCGGCCAGAAGATTGATGATGGCACCATGGCAACGAGCACAGTCGGTAAGTCAGAGACTTGGACTTTTGATATTACAGGATTTAAAGAAATCATTATGGAACTCACATCTGTAACGAATGGAAACTTTTCAGTAAAAGGGACAGCCGTCTCATAATTTGCGGCTGTCCCTTTTACTATGCCTCGAAGGAGGTGATCAAAAAATGGAGGGAACGAGAGTGCTTATAAACTTTGAAACTTTAGATTTAGCGAGAATATATTTATTTGGAGGTGTGAAATACCTTGATTTGTTGTTAATCCTTAGCATCATTGATGTAATCACAGGAGTGATCAAGGCATGGAAATTCAAGAAGCTACGTAGCCGGAGCGCTTGGTTCGGTTACGTTCGCAAGATGCTCAGCTTTCTTGTAGTCATTGTGGCAAATATAGTTGATACGATTACGAACCTGAACGGCGTCCTGACTTTCGGAACCGTTCTTTTTTATATTGCTAATGAAGGCTTGTCAATTACCGAGAACCTTGCACAAATCGGGGTGAAAATACCGGCGGCCATTACAGACCGGCTGCACGTAATTGAAAATGACAATGAACAGACAACAAATAAAACAGATAAAGCTGCTGGCTAACCCGCGGCTTTTTTATATTCAAAAACAGAATAGGAGTGAAAATCTATGACAATAAAAGTAGTGAAAAACTTAGTTTCAGATGATAAATACAAGTTAAAATGTCCTAACGGTATGACTGCAGAGTATATCACAATCCACAATACGGCCAATGATGCGCCAGCTAAAAACGAAATCAGTTTCATGAAGAATAATACAAGTTCGACAAGCTTTCATTTTGCGGTTGATGACAAACAGGTAATTCAAGGGCTACCGTTAAATCGCAACGCCTGGCACACTGGTGACGGCACAAACGGCCCAGGAAACCGTAAGTCTATCGGCGTTGAAATCTGCTACAGCAAGTCAGGAGGCGCAAAATATAAGGCTGCTGAAAAGCTGGCAATCAAATTTGTGGCGCAGCTTCTTAAAGAGCGCGGCTGGGGTATTGATCGTGTCCGTAAGCATCAAGACTGGAACGGCAAGTATTGTCCCCACCGGATTTTGTCAGAGGGTAGATGGGATGAAGTAAAAGCCGCTATTGCTGATGAATTAAGCAAGATCGGCGGTAAAAGTTCAGCAGCTTCAGGCGGTTCATCAGGATCCGCAACAACATATACAGTCAAAAAAGGAGATACTCTTTCCGGAATTGCGAAGGCTGAAGGGGTAAGTGTTGCAAACCTCCAGAGCTGGAATAACATTAAGGATCCAAATAAAATCACAGTTGGCCAAAAGTTAAAACTGAAAGGATCCAGTTCATCCAGCAGTACTAAAACAAGCAGTAAAAAAACATCATACTCCTTGCCTTCTGGTGTCTTTAAAGTGACAAACCCGATGAGAAAGGGAGCAGAAGTCACAAAGATTCAAAAAGCGCTGGCGGCTCTTTACTACTATCCGAACAAAGGAGCAAAGAACAACGGAATCGACGGCTATTACGGACCGAAAACAGCAAATGCGGTCAAGCGATTCCAGTCAATGTACGGATTGACTGCTGATGGAATTTACGGGCTGAAGACGAAATTAAAATTAGAGTCTTTGCTGAAATAATAAAAAGCTCTCTCTTTTTCTTAGGGAGAGAGGGCTTTTCAAAGTTATTAGATACCTCAGTTGTATAAAAATTTTAAAAATGCAAATGTTAAATTGAAAGGAGATGATTACTGTGAAAAAAATAATTGTAATGGTGATCTTATGTTTTTCGTTAAGTTCTATCACAGTAGAAGCTGCTAAACAAGAACAATACCAGAACACAGAAGTTTCACAAGAACTATTTGGTGTTTTTATGCATGAACTTTTCTTTAAAGATATATTAGACAGTGTCCGGGAATTTTATAAAGATGACTCAATCTCTGTTACCATTAAAGGAGGCGTTGAATTATCGGAAGACAAAGAAGGAAGATATATAATGAAGTTTATTGTGCTGCCTCATTCAAGGCTTTCAGGGAAAAAGGACAAGACTTCAGGAACCGATACTTTGACTTTCAGAGTAAACCCATTCCTTTTGGGTACTGAATCTAAAGATAGAAAATCAGCAGTCACATTCCTAAATCTAGAACATAACGATTCAGCAAAATAAAAATGATAAAACAGGGCGCTCTACATAACGTCCTGTTTTGACATTTCAAATTACTCATGTTAAAAATGAAAGATTTTTCAATTTCCCTCATTCGTATCATACAAATGCTGTTCATGAAAAGTATCTATGGATATAAAAGAAAATGTTTCATTAAAATGGATTTATTAGAAGGTATTACCTGAAAAATATAGAACCTATTATATATGAAATATATAAAGGGGGTGAAAAAATGGGAGATATCTTAATATTTACTTGGCTACAATTAATACCATTATTGATTATTTATTCAGCAGTGATGTTTTTACGTTATCGAAAAAGGAAAACTTCTTTCATTCAACAAATTGTTTACCTTTCCTTCTTTATTTATTCAGTACTAGTCATAAGCAAAACATTCCTTCCTATTCCGATAAGTAAACGTTATATTCAGATTATTATAGAGTCAAACACCGCACAAAAAAATAACTTTATTCCTTTCTCTGATATTTATAAACTCCTTATGGTTAACCCCAATCATCTTTTAGATGTAATACTCAAACAAATTGGAGGTAACATACTATTATTATTACCTCTAGGATTTTACGCTCCAATCTTATGGAAGCGCTTTAACAAAGTCAAGTCTGTTTTAGCTTTAGGTTTTTTGGTTTCTAGCGGGATTGAATTAACACAATTAATAACTTCTACAATTTTAGGAGTTACCTATCGTAGCTTTGTTGTTGACGATATTATCTTAAACACGATTGGAGTATTAACTGGATATTGCTTATTTAAAATCATCAGTCCATTGTTGATAAATATTATCAAAAGCATTGACACACAAAACAATAAAAATTTAAAACTATTAAATTTATGGAGGGATTAATTAATGAAACTCAAAAAAACTATTCTATCTTTTGTTCTTCTATGCACACTCACACTGCCGACAGTAGCTTTTGCTGCTGTTGATACTTATACTTTTTCATATGATTTTAAATATAGATTAAATTCGCAACTGTTCAGTTTTTCCAATGGAACCCATTCGAGAACTTTGAAAATTACTCCTCAAGTTCCAGGTAATTTTAGTGTCGATTTATACAGGGCTAATAATGCGGGAGTAGGAGTATTACAGGATACCAAAAGTTTTTCAGGGGATAAGGAAGTATCAAAAAAGTTTTCTGTAAAAAATAAAAATGGGAAATTCCAGTTTAGAATGAGGAAAGCTGATAATGGAAAATATGTTGTCGGTCATGGATTATTCATAGACAAATAAGATGATAACAGGTAGTGAGGATCTACGGTCCTAAAATGAAAGTAAACTTAAAGCACTTTTTAAATAACAAAAGAAAAGCCCTTCTCATCACGAGAGGGGGCTTTGTTTATTTAACAAGATAATCCAATCAAACTCAAACAGCTTCGTTAATATAACCATTTATTGATTGAATAAAACCGGTGTCAGCTTTGATCTTTGCGTTAATTTCACCTGTTACATTAATGTCTAATAAGCCTTGTTCATCCTTAGTTATCTCAATGTTTCCTCTGTATGTATCTGAAGAAGTTTTCATTTCTAAGGAATGGATATCGAAGAAGTCCACTTGAAGGGCGATTGAGTTGTATCCCAGATTAGCCCATTTCTTAGGTGGATTCTCGGCATAGAATGGCATATCAAAATGTAATGTTACTTTTCTACCTTCTTCTTTTATATAAATACCCTCAATGCGTACATTATCTAAGTCTGGTATCTCGTTATATAAACTTTTTAAAAAATGACTTTCTTCTAAATTCATGTACCACATAAAATCACCTCAAATTATTTGTTAAAAGGATAATGTTCTTTTGTGCCAGGAACCTTTCCTGTTCGAGTATTGTCAATTGGTCTAACGTTAAAGTGCGGACCTTGACCACCTTTTTCATGTCCAGCGCTATGATCCTGTATGATAATCTTTTCACCTTTATTATTAGTGAAGGTGTATTCCCTAGTCCTTATGATTTTACCATTTTTATCTTTAATTACACGACCGCCTTCGTGAGGAGCAGTACGCATTTCTACACGATTGATTGACTCTGGTTGTTGAGCACGTTGTATACCGGCATCTCTTTTCGCTTCTTTAAAAGCTCCTTTTCTACTAACTGTAACTTGAGTTACGGTTTCAGTTGATGATGAAGCTTTAAGACCGGTTTTTCCGGAAAACCCCTTTGCACCAAAAGGCATTAAAACAGCAAGTGCTGCATTTATACTGTTATGCTGCTGTTCTTTTGAAATCTTATTACCAAACATGTCGCGGCCAGTTATAGCTTCGCTAAAACCGTTCGCAGAAGCAAGACCATAAAGACCTTTACTTGAATTTTGAAGGACGTGGAATGTCTTTGGCGTTTTGTAGACATCAAGTGCTTTGTCTGCTTTGTAGAGTGCTTTACTGGTTGAATAAACAGCTTTTCCGCCTTTTGCTAATTTTCCAGCCCATCCCACAATCGGGACATAACCTGCCGCAGCCATCGCTCCAGCTGCTACACGTTGGCCCTCTGTCAACTTTTCGCCGGTAACAGGATCAACTCCATCAGCGGCTCTTTTATAATCATAATATCCAGAGACTTCCCCTGTAAAATTACAAACAACATCCCACGTCTTTTCGTACCATGTCCTGTTCGCTAGCTCTTCCTGTTCTTTTACTATCCTTCTTTGTTCAGCCTGCTGGTCTTTAAAGGCGATATAATCAGTTGATTGTTTTTTTACATCCTCAGTCATCTTGTGAATTTCACTGTCTCTATAAGCCTTTGCGTTATAGTGGATGGGAGAGGCACTCTTGCCTTGTGCTGTCGCGTTCATAAGTGCCTGATAATCAGCCTGTATCATTTGTTCATTGGCTTCCGAAAGGGCGTATTCTGACGTTAGATTCTCATCGACTTCACTTATTCTCTCGACTGCATTTTTCCGTTTTTTCTCAGCAGAAGATAACTCATCTTTAAAATCTTCTGTTGAAAAAACATCTAAGGGAAGGATCTCGTGTATGTCATTTAAGATGTCTTTGATCGCCTTTTTGTGTTCTGAAATGATAGATTTTGATTTTGTGTAGGCGTTAGCCAACTCATGTTCTAAGAAGGATTCCTCTATGTAGGCATCTGATAAGCTGGCGTCTTCCAAGATACCAGAAATACTCGTTAAAAAAGAAATTTTCATCTCGATTAGATCAATCCATTGGTCAGCAATGCCGGCCTGATCTTCATAAAATGATTTGATGTTATTGGCGCCTTTACCAGAAAACTCACTATCATCTAAATCAGCGACAGCTTTGAATGCTTTCTTTAATTTGACCATTTGATTCCTTGTTTCTTTGTATTCTTTTGCACGGTTTTCAGCTTCGGAAAGCAGTGATTTAGCTTCAAATACCTTCATGATCATATCCTTTCTTATTAAGCTTTGTGGTTCACTGATTAACAAAATTTTACCATATAAAGATATCAAGAAATACAAAAAACCTTTTATTTGGAAAATGAACCCCGAACAAAACTAACCGAAGAAAATGTTTGCGGTTTTTTTGCGGACATACATATTGTTAGAAATGTTAGAATATTACATAAGAGAGTATATAAGGAGGGGTCATGTGAATCCGGTTTTACCATCGTCAAAAGTTGGAATAAAGATCAATGAATGGTATAAAATGATTCGCCAATTCAGCGTCCCGGATGCGGAGATTTTAAAAGCGGAAGTGGAACAAGAAATAAACCAAATGGAAGAAGATGAATATTTACTGATTTATTTTACTCTCATGAAATTCCGTCACCAGCTCATGTTAGATTATTTAGAACCGGTGACCACACGGGTAAGACCGACAATTGACGAGTTACTAGAAAAAATAGAAGCATCAAATAAAGGTATCTCGGGTCTTCTGAGTTATTATTCTTTGTTTTTCCGTGGAATGTATGAATTTGATAAAAAGCAGTATATGAAGGCAATTAGCTTCTATAGAGAGGCTGAAAAACAACTTATGCACGTTCATGATGAAATTGAAAAAGCAGAATTTCATTTTAAGCTGGCAGAGGCTTATTACGGTATGAAGCAAAGTCATGTATCAATGCACCATGTCAAACAAGCGTTGGACGTTTATAATCAATATGAGCTTTATAAAGTGCGAAAGGTGCAATGCCTTTTTGTCATATCAGGGAATTATTGTGATTTTAAACGTTATGAAAAAAGTCAGCCGCATCTTGAGAAGGCTCTTGAATTATCAAAAGAGTTAGATAATAAGAGGCTGATTAGTTCTGCTCTTTATAATTTGGGTGCAAATTACTCCGATAGGGGCGAACATTCACAGGCTGAAATCTTTTTAAAACAAGCTGTAGAAATTACAGAAAAAGAAAAGCTGAGCAATTTACCGCATTCCTTATTTACTTATGCAAAGGTCCTTTTTAAACAGGGAAAAATGGGAGAAGGAATTCAAGCGAGCAAGAAAGGGTTATCGGCCGCAGTATACCAAGGGGATAAGCTTTTCGAGACATTACAGGGCTATCTAAAGGCTCTTTATGTTGATGCGGTGGATCAGCAAGGGGTTAACAATACGATAGAATACCTAGAGAAAAATAAGAATTACTCATATGTTGAGGATATCGCTTGCGAGACTGCTTCTGTTTATGCAGACTCAAGGGAGTTTGAAATATCCTATTTTTATCATAAAAAAATGGTTGATACGCAAACACAAATTCAAAGGGGAGAATGCCTGTATGAATTTTAAAAAAAGCGTCTTCATTATTCTTGGTTTATCATTGACTTTAGTAACCGGCTTGGGAGTAAGCTTAGCGGAAAAACAAAATCAAGATACAATGCAAGCTTCTGACCGTTTTCAAACATGAGCATTATTTCACCTTTTCTTCGGAAAAGGTTTTTTTAGTTTCTTCATTATAATGTGTCAAAACATCCATTTGTTCTTTTTCTTATCCCATTTCAACAAACGCTGCCTCATGAGATTCTTGACCGCTTCTCGTATAGCGCATTCATCCTTCCCGGTTTTTCTCTTCAATTCGCCCAAAGAGGGATTTTTCCCGAAGTGGGTCATGTTAAAAATGATCCGGTATACTTTCCGCTCAAAGTCATTCATCCCGATTGCCTCCTCCTCCGAGTAAATAATACCAGAACAAACATTCCCTTTTCAACTTGAAACAGAACAAAAGTTCGTATAAAATGATGGTAACGAAGGAGGAGTGCAGCATGGATACACTGTTAAAAAAATCGTTAAGAGAACAAACATCTTTAGATATGATTTATATGAAAATAGACGGTTCTATTTCAAAAAGAGCTATAATCGTACATCAACTTAATAAACATTACATAAGAGCATTTTGCTTCAAAAGCCGGCAAACAAAGACATTTAAAACAGAAAATATCCTAGCTGTTGCTCCGGCCAGATATAGAAAAGGGGACGTCAATTTTGCGTAAAATTACAAAGCGGCAATCAGAGGTATTAGAAACTATATCTCAATTTATAGATCAAAAAGGATATCCACCTTCGTACAGACAGTTAATGAAGGAACTGGGGGTAAACTCGCCAAGTACAGTAAAAGGATTGCTGGATGCATTAAAAAGGAAAGAATATATAACGTGGCAGGAAGGATTACCGCGTACACTTAGATTATTAGAGGAAAGAGCCCAACAGAATTGAGGGCTCTTTTTTATTTGTTGTCAGCTTGCATATAGGTGGAAAGGGTGGCAGAAAGGTGGCAAACACGATTATTCGCCACCTTTCTAAATTTGTCTAAATCATTTTGTCATTTATCAAAACCCTGATAGAACAGTGTTTATCAGTCTAAACTATTCTAAGACTTTCACTAAACTCTTCCATGGTAAGGAAGAGGTCAGCGGTTCGAGCCCGCTTGGAAGCTTATCTGAATATACTGATCTGACGAGGTTTCTCAAGAATGAGAAAGCTTTTTTTGTTTATTAAAAAACTGCACACAAATACAGTGCTCAAATAATTTATTCCTTAAACAGATTCTTTCCACAATCATATGTGCAATGTTGTCTGTTTTTATATCGGCAAACCAGTCTCTCATGCTTCTGATTAAAAGCCCTTTGTATTCGGGGAGAATCATCTTACTGAATCAGCATCAACAGCTCAAATTCAAAAAGCTAATGACCCTATACATGGTCATTAGCTTTTTTTACTTCTATATGGATTCGGTTTTGGATTGTCCATGTGTACGCATTTTAGCTGATTCCAATATCTTTAACGCAATAACAAGAATCAGCATGAATGCCATTAAAATAGTAAATAACCAAAAGGCTGTCTGTACTGGGAATTCGTCTAAACTCCAGCCAACTGCTATTGGCAAGAGTGAACCGCCGAGTCCGTTGGAAGCGAGCAAAATGCTTGTCGTTTGTTCAGTTTTCCCCGGGAAAAACTGATTTGTAATGATCAAGGCAATGGCGAACATACCGGCCATAAACAGGCCTAAAAAGAAACAAAGAGCAAATCCGACCCAAACGGTTTGACTGACCGCTAATATGGCCAGTGCAATCAGACCGCCTATGTTTATGAAACGGAGAAAGCGATGGTATGTTATTTTTTCAGAAACTGGTCCTGTCAGTAACCGTCCAATGATCATTCCTGACCAATAAATCGTTACCGTTATCGTCGCTAATGAATTGGGAATATCCCATTTTTCAGCGAAAATGGAAGGTATAAAGTGTACAATGGATACTTCACTGCCGCCATAAAAGAAGAAATAGGCTGCTGCTAAAGCAATAAATAGGAAACCCTTGCTGCGATAGCTTGTATGGCCTTGTGTTTTAATATCCGGACTGCTTTCTTTGCGAATAAGTAAGTGGTCTAAACTGCCAAAACTCATTTGTCTCCAAACGATCATAAGCAGAAATGAGCTTACTCCTAACACAAGAAATGCCAATGCCCATAGGCCGTTGCTGATTAAGAAACTTGATAATAGCGGCATAAAGAGCGCTCCCAGCCCATAAGCAACTTCCATCTTACTCATGGCAACGGCTTGTTTCTCTTTAATCGCTGTAAGGATAATCGTCCCTACACATGATTCAACTAATCCAGCTCCAAGCCCCGCCATACTTACAAACAAAAAGAGTAACGGCCACGGCGGTAAAAAGAAAATGAACAGCTCACAGCTAATCATGGCCAAGCCGACTACAACCACATTTTTTCTGCCTAGTTTCTTAACGAGTAAAGGCATTCCCAGTACGCCTATTAAAAAACCCATAAATTGAGAAAATACTAACACCCCGCCATTACTATAACTTTGGGTGTAATGTGAAAGTAATTCAGGCAATACGGCTCCTAGTATAACGAGTGTAAAAGCAATTAATCCGTAGGAAACACAACCGATCCACAGCAGACGAGTTTTCATCATTTAATCTCCTTATTAGTCAAATAAGCACCATTTTGTACCTGCTAATTTTAGTTGACGGGAGCACTATTTTATTGGAGGGCTGCAATGATTAGTTCAGAAGAACCTTTTTAAAAATAGTAAATATTGTCCTGTATCAGTTTTGAAAACCTATTGCATACAGGTTTTTTTTACATTATATACAATTATTGTTATCGTATCATACAATTTTTAGCCGCGCATCCCTAATCGCAGAGTTAACAAATATTTAACATATTTAACGAAAATATCGTTGACATTATTTTCTATACTGAATACGATAGTTAACAGTTTCACATGTTTCTATTAAAAATTAGGGGTGGTAATGTGGGGACGAAGGAAATTACAAATCCAGACAGTTTGTATTACAAAGTGGACGATGTGGTGATGGAAAGAGGAGAAGGAATCTATTTATACGATCAAGAAGGAAATGAGTATATTGATTGTGCATCCGCCACGTTCAACTTGAATTTGGGATATAGCAACAAGGAAGTGATAGACACAGTTAAAGATCAAGCGGACAAGCTTATTCATGTCACTTCTTCTTATCAAACAGACGCCGTAAATAAACTAGCTGAAAAACTTGTAGAAATTTCCCCCGACAATCTCACAAAAGTACACCCTAAAGTCAGCAGCGGTTCCGCTGCAAACGAAGGAGCCATAAAAATGGCTCAGTACTACTCCGGAAAAACGGATGTCATCTCACTATTTCGAAGCCACCTCGGACAAACTTATATGATGTCAGCTTTATCCGGAAATTCATTTCGAAAAGAACCATTCCCTCCACAATTCTCTTTTGGCTTGCAAGTTCCCGATCCTTATTGTAATCGTTGTTTTTATAACCAGAAACCAGGCTCGTGCGGTATGCTGTGCGTAGAAAGAATCAATGACTTTATTGAATACGCTAGCAATGGGAAAGTTGCCGCAATGATTGTTGAACCGATCTCCGGGAACGGAGGAAATGTCGTTCCGCCTAAAGATTACTTTAAACAGTTAAGGAAATTATGTGATGAGCATGATATTGCCCTCATTTTTGATGAGATCCAGACTGGATTTGGAAGAACCGGAAAGATGTTTGCTGCCGACCACTTTGATGTAAAACCGAATATGATGACTGTCGCAAAGGGGTTAGGAGGTACAGGATTCCAAGTCGCCGCCACCCTGACGGAAGAAAAGTATACTGGATTGCCAGGCTACACTCACTCCTTCACTTACGGTTCCAACGTGTTGGCATCTGCCGCTGCATGTAAAACCATTGACATCATGCAACGACCTGGATTTTTAGAGAATGTTACAGTTGTTGGAAATTACATTATGGATTCACTAGAAAAAATGAAAGAAGACTTTACATTTATTGCAGATGTAAGAGGTGTCGGTCTGATGATCGGCGTTGAGATTGTTAAAGAAAACAATGTGCCGGATGTAGAACTGACAAATTACATTGCGGATAAAGCAATGGAGTATGGACTGATCCTTCGTACTTCTCGATATGGATTCGGAAATGTGTTCAAAATCCGTCCGCCATTGACGATTACGCTCAGTGAGGCTGAAGTGCTTTGCTTCAAACTCCGTAAGTTATTGGAGGATATAAAGTGAGAGACTATATTATTGGAATGGGGAAGTTTGTTTATCAAAAGGTGAAAGATCAAAAAGGGACATTGAAAAATCGGCTGGTCAACGGTTATTCTCCGGGTGGAGATGCACAGTTTAATATTGATGCAGCCGCTGAAGATGCCGTACTTGAATATATACAAAAGCAAGAAGTGCCAATCGCGTTCTATACGGAGGATGGCGGATTAAAGTTGTTTGGGGAGAATCCGCAATACATTTTAATCGTTGATCCTATTGATGGGACCCGCCCGGCTGCTGCCGGTCTTGAAATGTCATGTATCTCCATAGCATTAGCTGCGTACAAACCGAATGCGCAAATTAAGGATATTGAATTTGCTTTTCTGTTGGAGCTTAAAACCGGTGCCTACATGTACGGCGATATCTACTCCGACTGTATTCACTATGAAGGGTTTCAGGGAGAACTGCCAAATTTAAGCGAGGTAAAAGAAATAAAAAATATGTTCTGGAGCCTTGAGTTCAATGGACACCCCGCTCACCTTATGATTGATGCATACGGCCATTTGATTGACCAGTCAGCAAATAATGGAGGAGTCTTCGTTTTTAATAGTGCCTCCTACTCGATTTCCAGAATCATCACGGGACAGATGGACGCTTATGTGGATATAGGCAATCGTTTACTCAAAGACAATCCTGGGTTACTATCCGATTTTCAGAATGTAGGGAACGGACAAGTTCTGCATTTGTTTCCATACGATATTGCGGCCAGCGTATTTTTGGCTAAAAAAGCCGGCGTTATGATAACAGACGCCTATGGAAATTCTTTGGATAGCACGCTTCTTACGGATCTCAGCTACGATAACCAGCAATCTTGCATTGCAGCGTCAACAAAGGAACTCCATCAAATGTTGTTAGACCAAATCCGCTGGGACAGAAAGGAAGAGAGCTATGAAGGCGTTGGTCTGGACTCCTAACGACAAACTTGAATATGTAGAGGTGGACGAGCCTCAGATACGGAAACTGAATGATGTAAAAGTGAAAATATATGGTACCGGTATATGCGGTACCGATCTTAATGTACTGAAAGGAAAAATGAATGCCACTCACAACATGATCATGGGACATGAGTCAGTTGGTGAGGTAGTGGAAATTGGTGAAGATGTCAGAGATGTAAGGGTGGGCGACCGAGTTGTCATTGACCCTACCCAATTCTGCGGGAAATGTTACTATTGCAGAAAGGGTTTAACCTGTTATTGCGAGTCCTTTGAAGATTGGCAGTTAGGCCTTGGAGCACACGGAACTTTTGCGGATTACTATGTGGGCGAGGATCGATTCATGTACAAAATACCGGAATCTATGGAATGGGAACGAGCAACTTTAATTGAGCCCCTTTCCTGCGTCTTGAATGTTGTGGAAAAGGCCGCGATAAAACCGGATGATTCCGTATTGGTTTTAGGATCGGGTCCGATCGGGCTCCTTGTTCAGATGATGGTAAAAAAATCAGCAAGGCTGACTGTTGCGACCGAGATTGGAAAATTCAGATCGGAAGCGGCGCAACATATATCCGATTATGTTTATCATCCTGAAACATTGACTGTTGAAGAGGTTGAACGAATCAATCAAGGAAGAAAATTTGATGTTATTTTTGATGCGATCGGCAATCAGCTGGATTGGGCTTATCCGTTAATAGAAAAAGGCGGAAGACTTGTGCCTATGGGTTTTGACGATACGTATGAAATGAAAATCAGACCTTATCAATTACTCTCCAATGGAGTGACCATTATAGGAACCGGAGAGGCAAGGCAGATCATGGAGACTGCGTTGTCATGTGCGATTGACCTTCCTCAGCTCTCTGATTTGATCACAGAGAAAGTAGAATTAGAGAATTTTGAACAAGCTGTTCAGAACCTCATGGGCATAGATCCGAATTCAAAGGAAAGAAAAGATATAACAGCTATAAAAACGATCCTTGTATCTGATCCGAAGCTGGTGTAAGCAACAATGAACGGCTCATGTCACCCTTGATTTGAGCCGTATTTGTATGATGATGCATGTGATTGGTCTGGACGTAAACGGAGCGAGGGAATATAATCCAATTGTTTTGTGGCACAATTTGACCTTGCATATCCTAAATAAATTTATTATGATACTCTTTGTATATAACTCCTTTCCCCTATATCCTATACTCTGAACGTTTCCCCTGTTTCTCCGGAAGAAGTTGCTTCTTGCTTTCCCGTATATTAACAATTAAAGCTCCCAACTGACATGATGCGGAATTTTACATTTAAAAAAGGAGTCGTTATATTTGAAAGGTTTTTCATTAAAACAGCAATGGTTCGGGAATGTACGTAAAGATGTTCTGGCCGGCATATTGGTTGCATTGGCTTTAATTCCTGAAGCGATTGGTTTTTCCATTATTGCCGGTGTCGATCCGATGGTCGGTCTTTATGCGTCATTTTGTATTGCTATTATTATTTCTATTTTTGGCGGCAGACCGGGAATGATTTCCGCTGCCACAGGGTCTATGGCGCTTGTTATGGTGTCCTTGGTTGCAGATTACGGACTGCAGTACTTGTTTGCGGCCACTATACTGACAGGCATTATACAAGTCATATTGGGCATAAGTAAGATTGCAAAACTAATGAAGTTTATACCTAGATCAGTCATGATAGGATTTGTGAATGCACTGGCTATTCTTATTTTTTCAGCCCAGCTTCCGCAGTTTGCAGGAGCTTCTTGGATGATGTATGCCATGGTTGCAGGTTCTTTGTTGATTATATATATCCTTCCTAGGTTTACAAATGCCGTTCCTTCACCGCTTATAGCGATTATTGTAATGACCATTATCGCTATTACCCTTCACGTGGATGTGCGGACGGTTGGTGATATGGGTGAGTTAACAAGCTCATTGCCGGGATTTTTGATCCCCGACGTTCCGTGGACGTTTGAAACACTTCAAATCATATTCCCATATTCCATTGCATTGGCGCTTGTCGGGCTGCTTGAATCACTGCTCACAGCACAGATTATTGATGAAATGACGGATACGGATAGTGATAAAAACAAAGAAAGCCGCGGACAAGGGATTGCCAATATCGTGACTGGGTTTTTTGGCGGCATGGCGGGCTGTGCTATGATCGGCCAATCCGTGATTAACACGAAAGCAGGCGGCCGCGGCAGGCTATCTGCATTTGTCGCCGGGGCTTTTCTGATGTTTTTAATTGTGGTGTTAAGCGATGTGGTCGTGAACATCCCAATGGCGGCGCTTGTTGCCGTAATGATTATGGTTTCTATTGGTACGTTCGACTGGTCTTCGCTGAAGGGTTTACGGAAATCGCCGCTTACTGATTCGATTGTTATGGTTGTTACCGTCATTACAGTCGTTCTGACTGATGATTTATCAAAAGGCGTTTTTGCCGGTGTCTTATTAAGCGCGGTGTTTTTTGTAGCAAAAATATCGAAATTGAAAATCATTTCTCATGCAGATGATCAAAAACTGAGAACATATAAAGTAACAGGACAGATCTTTTTTGCTTCAGTATCTGATCTGATGAATGCGTTTATGTATCGAGAGGATATCGAACGGGTTGTAATTGATTTAAGTGAAGCTCATGTATGGGATGATTCCGGTGTAGCTGCGCTTGGTAAAATCGTTGCGAAGTTTAAAGAACAAGGAATTGAAGCAGAACTGAAGGGCTTAAACGAAGCGAGTCAGGCTCTTTTAAAACAGATGGCGTAAGAATGAAAGTCCAGATTATAAATGTCTGGGCTTTTCACTGTGTAGAAAAATTGATCCGGACATAAGAATATAAGATATTTGGTTAAAACTGTTGATTGTCATTGATATAATAGAATGAAAACACATTAATAGGAGACTTATATATGATGCTTCAGAAGTTGAACCAAGTGCTGGGCCGGATTATGCCGTTGTTAACACCGTCTAGTGTGGTGATCGGTGTGCTTCTGTCTCAGTATATAAGCGGATGGAACGGCGCGGTGCCTTGGATATTTGCTTTTATCACGTTTGCAGGCAGCCTGAGCGCCAATTTTCAATCGCTTAGACATGCTCTGGCTCATCCCCTGCCTATGATTCTTGCTTTGTTTGTTCTCCATATCTTCATGCCGGTTTTTGCTTGGGGCAGCGGTCATCTCATTTTTAAAGGCGACCCCTTGACTATTACCGGACTTATATTGGCGGTTGTGATACCGACTGGGATTACGAGCCTGATTTGGGCCTCGATGTATAAAGGGAATGTCGGTTTGACGCTTTCCATTATACTTGTGGATACGATTTTGTCGCCTTTGATTGTACCTGTGAGCCTTTCTCTATTAGCAGGCGCCCAGGTCCATATGGATGTATGGGGTATGATGAAAGGGCTTATCATTATGGTGGTGATTCCATCATTTTTGGGGATGCTTGTCAACCAGTTTTCTCCTGCAGAACGAACAGCCGTTTTAAGCCGGACGTTTTCTCCTTTTTCTAAAATATGCTTGATGGCAGTCATTGCGATTAACAGTTCTGTGATTGCCCCTTATTTTCAAGTGATTGATTTGAGATTCGCCGGGATTGCTGTGATGGTATTTTGCATTGCTTTGACCGGATATGCGGTTGCTTGGATGATAGGAAAAGTAATGAAAAGAAGACAGGAAGAAATCGTGGCTCTCATTTATACCGGAGGCATGAGGAACATCAGCGCGGGAGCTGTTCTTGCTGTTGGCTTTTTTCCTTCGCAAGTCGCGGTCCCTGTTGTGATCGGTATGCTGTTCCAACAGATATTGGCCGCTTTGTTCGGCCATTTGCTCAAGCGCTATGAATTAAAGCCTGTATTGCAAAAAGCGTAAAAAAAACCGCTCAAAGGGATGAGCGGTTTTTTTCGTAAAGCCATTCTAACGCGTTTGCAAATTGCCGGGTAAAAAACTTGTGATGATGATCTGCGTCCTCTTCAATTGTGAATAGCAGCTGATCCGGTGTGAAGCCTTTATTCTTAAGGCTGTTATACACTTGTTCTGTTTTGGAGAGCATTTCTTTTTGAATGGTTTGCTTTCCGATTCCTTCTTTACTTCCGACAGACATATAAATCCGCTGTTTTGCAGGCTGTATGGCGGATCGGTTGATGATATCCGCCGCATTCTCATACCAGAAAGAGCCGGAAATAGAGCCGATGTTCCCAAACATGTGCGGATGTTTCAAGAGAGCAAACATGGAGATCAGCCCGCCCAAGGAGGAGCCGATAAATCCTCTTGTTTGTGGGCTTCCGTCTATGTTCCAGTTTTCCTCAATATAAGGAATCAGTTGATCTATGATTTCGGACAGATATTGATCCCCTTTTCCGCCAAAATCATCAAAGGCTTCATGCAGTGATGCCGCAGGCCAAGGCGTGTACTCATTTAGTCTGTTTTTGGGTTCAATGCCGGCAATAATCAGTTCGGGCAGCTTTCCATGGTGAAATTTCTCCTCCAAACACTCGATTTGTTCTTCAAACAGCGATCCGCCATCCTGCACGTATACGCACGGAAATGATGTGCGGCGGCGGTGGTATGAAGGCGGGAGGTAAAGCTTGAATGTTCTTGTACGGAAGATGTGTTCGTTGAAAGAGCCATTCATTTGTTAGTCGCCTTTTTTTGCTTGAAAAGCAGGTATAAGAAATATGGTACACCGAGTATAGCGAGAATGATTCCTGCCGGGACCTCTGCCGGCTGGAAAAACAGTTTACCCGCAAAATCAGCACATAACACAAGCAGCATGCCTATCAAACCGCTTAACGGCAAAATATAGCGGTGTTCAACGCCGGCCAGTCTGCGTGCAATATGCGGTGCGATCAGACCGACGAATCCCATACTGCCTGCTACTGATACGCAGGCGCTGATAATGGCGATGCAAGAAATCAATAAAATTGTTTTTTCTTTATTAGAAGAGATGCCTAGGCTTTTGACCGTATCTTCGTTAAATCGGATGGTATCCAGCAGTCTGGATTTAGCAAAGAGAGCAGGAATAAATACCAAAAGCCATGGAAGAATGGCTGTGATGTACGTCCAATTTGCCGACCAAATGCTGCCGTTTTTCCATACCATGGCCATTTCATAGTCTTGAGGATCCATTTTTAAGGACAAGAATAAAGTAAGCGCACTAAAACCTGAATTAATTGCAATTCCCACGAGAATGATTCTGCCTGAATCCAGATTTCCCCTGTGCCAAGCAAACATATAGATCAGCGCTGCAGCTAACAGGCCGCCTATCAATCCGAAAAAAGGTGTTCCCATTGCGGCTGCAAGAGTCGTTGTTTTCGCTTGTCCTTGAAAGATCAGCATGAATCCGACAATACCTGCTCCCGCTCCAGCGTTAATCCCGAGAATCCCCGAGTCAGCCAATCCATTTTTCGTAACGGCCTGTATAACGGCGCCGGCTATTCCGAGCCCGAGTCCAACGATAGCAGCCAGTATGATACGGGGCAATCTTAAATCAAACAGCAAAATTTCATATTGAGGATTGGGGTTAATTTGAAAAAAAGTGGAGAGCAGCTCTCCCGGACGTACAGCGAATGACCCGCTCGTCAGGCTGAAATAAGCGACAGTAAGGATCAGTACAGCTAAGATGATATACATTCCCGTCATTTTTTTAACCATGTTGCTCTCCCCCTTTTCTTTTGATCAAATAAAGGAAGAAAGGCACGCCGATGATGGATGTGACGACTTCGATCGGTGTTTCAAACGGATAATTGATAAATCTGCTGGCGAGATCGCATAGTGTTAAAAAAACGCCCCCTATGACACAGGAACAAGGAATCAGCCTGCTGTAATCAGAACCAACTAGAAATCTTGTTATGTGGGGAACGACTAATCCCACGAAAGCGATTTTTCCGGCGAGGGCTACAGCGCTACCAGTCAGGATGACCACTGAAATCATCGCCATGAGTTTGATTGCCTTTTTCTTTTGCCCCAGACTTTTTGAAATATCGTCTCCTAATGAGACCGCCGTGACCTTTTTGCTGAGTGAAGCGGCGATCACTATTCCTATAACGAAAAAAGGGACGGCGAGCTTTAATATGTCTGGGTTCATTTGGTGAAGTCTTGCACTGTACCAAAAGGTTAGATCTTGCGAAATTTGAAAGTAAATCGACATGGCAGCCGACAAACTGCTTAACAGCATGCTCGTGACAGTGCCGATGATCGCAAGCTGCACGGGAGTAAAACCGTTAGGCAGCATGGAGGCCAGACCGAAAACAAGCGCGGCGCCTAACGCCGAGCCGATAAATGAGTAAATGATCATCTCGATTGAAGATGATTGAGGGAGCAGCACCATACAAAGCGTGATGATAAATGCAGAGCCGTCAGATACGCCCATGATAGAGGGCGAAGCTAAGTAGTTGCGTGTAATGCCCTGCATGAGCGCTCCTGAAACAGCTAGGGCCGCCCCGATCAAAAGAGCGCCGGCAGCCCTGGGAATACGTGAATGCCATATAATCTGATGGTCTGTATTTTGCGGATCAAAATGCAGAATCGATGTGAAAATGATATCTGCATGAAGATGTTTCGCGCCATATAGAACAGAGAACAACAGAGATAGAGCAATGGCAAATGGAGAACTGATCATAATGATACGTGTCCACTGTTTTGAATACATATAAAAACCTACTCTAAGTTAGTCTTGTGTCAATTTTTCAGTTGCTGCTTTCAGGAAACGGACTTTGCTCCAAGCTGTGCCGCCTTGTGCAAGAGGATCTACTGAATTGACATAAACATGATCTTCTTTAACCGCAGTGAGGCTTGACCAGATCGGGTTTTTTTCTAAGTCTTTTAAAGCATCAGGCTTATCTGCGTTTTCATCATCAGAAAATTGGACGAAAATATGGTCAGGATTCATTTCACTTAGTTTTTCTAACGAGATGAGTTCTTGCGCTTTTGCCGCTTTGACTTCATCAGGAGCGGTGAGGCCTAAATCTCCGTAAAGAGTTGAGTTGAAATATACTTGTTCCGGGTAGATATAAATATTACCTTGTCTGATTCTGATGACAAGAGCATTTGAATCTTTCGCTTTGCCGTTTATTTTCGTTTTTGTGTCTTTAAGATCCTGTTCGTAGTCCGCAATGATTTCTTTTGCTTTTTTCTCTTTTCCTGTAAGCTGGGCAAGCAGCATCATGTTTTCCTTCCAGTTAGAAGAAATGTGGGAAACGGGAATGGTGGTCGCTGTATTACTTAGTTTTTTTATTGTGTTTTCCGGAAACTTCGTAGATGCCAAAATGACGTCAGGCTGAAGCTCAAGAATCTTTTCTATGTTCGGTTCCATTTTTTCACCGGTAGAGGTTGCTTTGTCTGTAATGTCTTTAAACATATCCGGGAATTTGCCTGAGAATGAGATGGCACCGGCTGGGTGGACATCGAGCAATTTCGCATCTTCCATAGATTCGACGCTTCCTGTAATGGCGATCTTGTCTGTTGGTACTTTCACTTCATACGTTTTGTCGAGATATTCTATTTTCTTTTTTTCTGATTTTGTTCCAGCGGCGCTGCTGCCGTTGGTTTCCTCTTTACTGCCGCACGCCGCAGCAGTCAATGCGAGAAGCAAAATCAATATCGCAATGTACATTTTTTTCATCTATAGTGCCCCCTGTTCAATTGATAACTATTATCAATTGAGATTATAGAGAATGAATAGATATAACACCATGGACAATTTCCGGCATTATGATGGACTATTACCGGAAAGTAATGAAATGGTTTGCTGAATGATCCGTTCATGGCCGCAAGCTGAATATTCACACCAAGGGTCCGGTGTAATGTGATAAACCTGTTTGTTGCGCACCGCTGTTAGGTTTTGCCATGTTTCGGTTTCCTGAATTTGCTGATAATAGGCTAATGTTTCCGGTTCTTTGAAAACCAAAAGCATAAGACAATCAGGTTGGTAATTTGTCAGCATTTCCAAGGAAATCTTTTGTTCCGGAGGTGTGTGTTCGGGTTTTGCTGATGCAAAATCCAGATCTCCAAAGAACACATCTTGAATGCTTCGGTTATGCGACAGGTAAAAATGTTGTTTATGCAGGCGCACAAACAGAAAACGTTTCTCCTGCATATGGCGAAAAGATTTTCTGACCGCTGCGGCCTGCTGCTCATACGTCTCAAGCCAATTGCGGACTTCAGATTCTTCCTCCAAATATGAAGCGGTGAGCATCAGGTGGATTCTCCAATTTTCCTGTGAAGGAAGATAGAAAACGTCAGCGATTCGTTTCAAACGCGTTTGTTCCTCTTGGGAAATGGAATCCATGCTGACAATCACTTCAGGTTTCGCGCGCGATAACGTATGGAGATTTTCTTCCCATTGTTCATTAAAACGGTATGCGCTAAGGTGAACCGGGATATCGGATGAAAAATGTTTATAATAATGGGCTGTCCATTTTGGGTGAAGCGGTGCCGCAAAAGGAATGAGATGGAGCGGGATAAGCTGTCCCATTGTCCCCTTTCCGTATGCAGCTATTTGTTTTCGCCTTTTTTTCATATAGCTTGTAGGTGAACATCCCGTATGTTTTTTAAATGTTCGGCTGAAATAAAATTCATCTTGATAGCCGGTTTGGTTAGCAATTTCTCTAAGTTTGTAGTTTGCTTTGGCCATCAGCCGTTTTGCTTTTGTCATTCGGGTTTCTGTAATGAATTCAGTCACACTTTGCCCGTACCATTTCTTAAAGGTTTCGCTGTAATGCTTCGCGCTGATACCTGCCATTTGAGCGAGCTGGTCTAAGGTGATTTTTGTATCGGCGTGATTCTTGATAAATTCTTTTGTTTTTACGATTGCTGATTTTGTATCAGTTTGGCAGTAGGTTTTCGCTGAAAAGATGTCATAAACCAGGCTTTGAACATCTATGCTGCACTTCATCTGCTGAAGCGGTGAAGAAGCGGGCCATACATCAGCAAGCTGTTGAAGCCGGCTTGCAAGATTTTCGACAGGCTGTACATTCATCATCTGAAGATCAGAAAAAACATCCCAATCCGTGTTTGGAATCAAGGTCCTTTGATCAGCTTCATAAGAATAGGTGTGCAGTCTGACCAGATAGATACTGATTTCTTTTGCGGAACGGGGGAAAATACCGAATGTTTCAAAGGGAGGACAAATATAAAGTGTTTCTTTTTGCAGCGGAAGGCTGCTGGTCCCGATGGAAATGGCGCCGTCACCTTTTAAATGAAAAATCAGAACGAAGGAGTCGGCGAGCTGTTGTTCTGTATGGATTTCACTTGTTTTTTTTATAAGTTTTATTTGTATCGGCTGATAAATAAGTGAAGAATGCAATGGAAAGACCACCTTTTCTGAAAACATTCATTTAAATGATAATCATTATCAATAAAATTGTACCAAATAAATGAATGTTTTCCTATAAAAAGCGGTGAAAACATTACAGCCAAGTTCCTTTAGCGATCAGATGGTCCCTTCCGCCGCCGCAACGATGATATAAAAATCCATTTTCTCCACACTCCTTTTCTCATATTACAGAGAAACTCTTTCTAAATCATAGGAAAAAGCCCCTGCTCGTGAGGCAGGGGCTGGAAAGCTATAGCATACATGAAAGTTACACGTGTAACTTTCATGTATGCTTTTTTAGAAACATTATATTGCTATGCTAGTAGATGAGATATTTTTTTCTGAGTTTCTTAAATTCCTTGAGGGGCTTCTGATAGGCATCTGTAATTTCTTGTATGTCCGCGCCTTCTTCAATTTTTGTTCTGACCCAGCCGTTGCCGATTAATTTGTCAAAAGAGCCTGTCGCCAGAAATTCAAAGTCATCAGGGTAGAGGTCGTGTATGGTTTTAATGAGCGAGAGTCCTGTTTTGACTGCTTCGAATTTTTTTCTGTCCGTCACATACATTTGAACCCCGTGGCATAGTTTGCCTTGATGCTTGGAGAAGGTTGGGATATAGGATGCTGCTCTGAACGTGACGCCCGGCAGGCCGAGGCTGTTTAACTTTTCCTCCAGTTGTGTGCTTTTCATGTAGGGAGCGCCGATGAATTCGAACGGTTTTGTTGTGCCTCTGCCTTCGGATACATTTGTTCCTTCTATTAAACCTGTTGCAGGGTAAACGAACGTGCTGTCAATCGTCGGCATATTAGGCGAAGGGAGGACGAAAGGAAGTCCTGTATCTTCAAAATTCATCTTCCGCTTCCATCGTTTCATTTTGACGACGGTGAGGTCGGCGTTGATCTTAAACTCTTTGTTAAACAGTAAGGCTAACTCTCCAATCGTCATCCCGTGTTTTAAAGGGATAGGATAAAGACCGACGAAGGAAGAGTAGCCAGGTTCAAGGACCGGCCCTTCAACTTTCTGTCCTCCTTGCGGGTTCGGACGGTCTAACACAATAAAGGGAATGCCGTTTTCCTTGGCGGCTTCCATCGCATAAGCCATCGTGTAAATATACGTGTAATAGCGTGTTCCGACATCTTGGATATCAAATACGAGGATATCGACATTTTTCAGCATCTCAGGTGTCGGTTTTTTTGTTTTGCCGTATAGGCTGTAGACTGGCAGCCCTGTTTTTTCATCAATATAAGACGCAACTTCGTCTCCGGCCTGAGCATCCCCGCGGACGCCATGCTCAGGACCATATAATGTTGTGAGCTGAATGTCAGGATCTTGGCTGAGGACATCGACACTGCTTTTGAGTGAGGAGTTTACGCCTGTCGGATTGGTAATCAGCCCGATTTTTTTGCCTTTCAGTTGTTTTTTATAATCGGATAAAAGGATGTCGATGCCCGTTTGGACCTTGGGTTTTTTGACTGCTTGGTTTTCTTGGTCTTGGGAAGCTGAGGCGGCCGTCATGGTTCCGATCATAAGCATTCCTGCGAGAAGCGCTAATCCTGTTTTTTTCATATTCAGCCCTCCTTGTTACAGCGGTTTTCCGGTTTTGAGGTTTACCCCATGGCCATACGGATACAATATGTCTCCCGGTCTGGTGACAGATGGAATGTTAACTGGGAGTGTGCCTTTTGGTTTGGTCTGCCCGAAGATCGCTTCAATGCCTGCTGGGATATTCGGCTGAAGATAACGGCCGTCGGCATATCCTTTGAAGCCGTAGACGGCAATAAGGGCCTGAGCTTCTTCAAAATTGGCCGCATCATATGGATTACGCAGGCTCATCAGTACAAATTTCTTATGATTTTGCTGTGCTGACTTCATGACGGCTCTCGGAAAAACTGTCGCCCATTTGCTTGAATCGGTCACAGTGTCGTCGATGACGCCATCGTTGATGACAGGATCATTTTTTACGACATAAGAGCCGGTAATCACATAATCAGCCTCTTTGATTTGTTTCTCAGTTTCAGCATCGAATACTCGGCCCTCAAAGTTCAGTTTACTGAGGGAAACGGGTTTGATTTTCTTTCGTTGGACAAGATCGGTAATGGTTTGCGCGATGGCTTCTGTCTGTTCTTCGTAAGGTGCAGCGATTAAAATCGAGCTTCCTTTTTTAGGTTTAAAGGGCAATGTATGCTGCTCGTTTTTAAGAATCGTCACTGCTTTTTCAGCTATTTGTTTCTCAGCTTTCCGGTGTTGTTTCCTTCCTACGGTTTTGAGGGCTTTTGCAATTTTTTTATCTATACTGCCTTTGTTCTGAGCGGGGTAAATACCGCGTTTTATTTTCAGGGAAATGATTCTTTCAACTGATTGGTTAATTTGCTGTAAAGGAATGTCTCCCTGAGTAACTGCTTTTTTTAAGGCTTGAAGAACGCTGTCGAAACGGTTTTCTGTTTTGAGAGAAGTGACTGCGGCAGGCATTAATGCGATATCGACGCCCGCCTTAACTGCCATGACGACGGCTTCTTCCTGGCCGAAATGATCCGCAATGGCTTTCATATTGAGTGCATCAGTGACGATGACGCCGTCAAATCCCATTTCCTCACGGAGCAGCCCTGTCATGACTTTACGTGAAAGTGTTGCAGGAACAAGGACATCACTTCCGTCCAGCTTGCTTTTATAGGTCGTGTCGTCAAAGGCAGGAAATTGAACATGTGCTGTCATCACCATATCCGCACCAGCATTTATTGCTTTTTGAAAAGGATAGAGTTCAACCTCACGAAGGCGCTCTTTGTTATGAGAGACGAGCGGCAATCCGTAATGGCTATCAACATCTGTGTCTCCATGTCCCGGGAAATGTTTAACCGCTGAAGCAACATTTTGTTTTTGTAAGCCTTTCATTGAGTACATCCCAAGCTTTGCGGTTACCTCTCGATTTGAACTGAAAGATCTTACGCCGATGACTGGGTTATTGGGGTTGTTGTTAATGTCCAGAACAGGTCCGAAATTAGTGTTAATGCCCAAGGCTGAGAGCTCCTTGCCGATCACAGTCCCCGTAAGATACGCATAGTTGCTGCTCCTCGCTGCACCGAGAGCCATATTGCCTGGGAAATTAGTTCCCTCTCCGAGTCTTGTCACGATCCCGCCCTCTTGATCAATACTGAGTAACAGCGGAATATTGGGACTCGCTTTTTGAAATGCATCTGTCAGGCGAACGGTTTGTTCGGTTGTTTTTACGTTTTCTGCAAAGAGAATGACTCCGCCAAATTGATATTTCTCAACAAGACCGGCGACTTCATCATTCATTTCAGTGAGTGCAGCAGGAGATGCCGCCCCTTCTTTTTGCCAGTTTCTGAAATCAGGCATCAGCATCTGGCCCAGCTTTTCATCTAATGTCATTTGTGCCGTCAGCTGTTTAGCTGTTGTGGCCCCGGAAGGTTTTGCAGCTGAGGCCGGACTTGCCACAAGACACGCTGATAAACATAATACGGTTGATAGAGTAATGGAAATGATCGACTTCATAAAACGTCCTCCTATCGTTGTAGTCTAGACAAAAGACTTGTAATTTCATTCCATTGCTTCATAAATCGCGGTAATCACGCTTCCGTAACTGCCGGTTGGAAATTGATCTCCCTCAAACACATTCGGATTTACATCGGGATTCACTACAGGTGAATGTTTTTTATTTGTTAAAAGCGCGATGCCTAAGTTGTATTCAGGGTCAATGATTGTAACCGTGCCGGTCCAGCCTGTATGGCCGTAAGCTTTCTCGCTCGCGTAAGGACCGAACATCCACTCCATATCTTTACTGCCATTTCTTCTCCAGCCAAGTCCGAACGTCGGATCTGTTTCGGATGGAGCCGTAAATAGATCTGCGGTTTGCCGGTTAAATAATGAAACTTTTTTGTAGCTTCCGCCGTTTAACATGACTTGCAGAAGAACTGCCATATCATCCACCCGTGAAAATAATCCGGCATGGCCTGAAACGCCGCCCATCGAGTAAAATGCTTTTTCATCGTGGACTTCCCCTTGCAGGGTTTCGGATCTGATATTAGGGAAATGTATAGCGCCGTCTCTTGTATTGCCCAGCCTCTCGGTTGCAGCGAAGTTCTTTGGCTTAAAGCCTTTTTGAAGCGGATTATAGACTGTATGTGTCAGTCCGAGCGGCTTGTAAAGCTCTTGCTCCGTATAGACATCAATTGGCTTGCCGGTGATGTTTTCGATGATACACCCCAGCAGCATATACCCGATATCACTATATACGTGTTTTGTCCCGGTTTCGTATTCTAAGGGGATTTGAGTAAGGTACTGAATCGTTTTTTTACGGTCCTGTGAATAATAATCCCCGGCAGAATCCGGTCGATAAAAATAAAAGCTGGATGGCAGCCCTGATCGGTGCTGAAGGACATCAATCACACGAACAAGGCTTTTTCCTTTGATTTTATCTTCTTGGTGATCTTTGAATTCAGGCAAGTAGGCAGAAACCTTTTGATAAATGTCCAGTTTCCCTTGGCTGACTAATCGCTGAAGAGCAAAGTTGGCTGCGTACATTTTGGTGTTAGAAGCTAAATCAAACATCGTATCGGTTTTCATTTTCATTGGATGACGCAAAAGTGTGTCCCCATCGTATTTTTTGCTGTAGCCATATGCTTTCTTTTTGATAATGCGTCCGTCCTTGACGACGACAAGAACGGCTCCCGGAAAGCCTGCTGCAATGTCATGTTCAATCATTCGATCAACCTTCCTTAATTTCTTGGACGAAAAGTGTGATTTTTCTGTATTTAATGGTTTTGTATAGACTGGATCGACTGTTTGTCGGAGGGATGTTTGTGCCAATGCCCCATGCGGCGTCAAAACTGAGACTGTCAATAATGAGCTGAGTATCGCCAGAGTCATGATTTTCATAAGATCGCTCCTGCTATAAAAGTGTCGCCATGCCGTTTACTATCCCAAAACAGCCCGGCCTTAATCGAATTCATCCGCCATTTCATCTTTAAAACCGAATGCGTACGTTAACAAAAAGCCAGCCGCGTATGCAATCAACAGTCCTATTAAGTACAGAACGATTTGGTGTGTATGGACGAGAAAAGTAAGCGGCAGTCCTGATACTCCAATTGATGTCGTGGCAATTTGAAATTGGGCTTGAAAGGCGCCGCCGACGCCTGCTCCTAAACAAGCTGTCAAAAATGGGCGGCCGAGCGGAAGTGTCACACCGAAAATAAGCGGTTCGCCGATACCGAGCAGACCTGACGGAATCCCGCCTGCGATCGCTCTCTTTAACGCGGTCTTTTTTGTTTTGATGAAAATGGCAAAGGCTGCGCCGACCTGTCCTGCGCCTCCCATAGCTAATATAGGAAGGAGCGGGTCATCCTTGATGGACTGAATTAATTCAAGATGCACCGGCGTTAATCCTTGATGAAGGCCTGTTACGACAAGCGGGAGGAAGGCTGCGCCCAGTATAAACCCGGCAAACACACCGCCAACTTGTAAAATGGCTAACAGACCCGAAGTGATCAGATCGGAAATGAATCCTCCGGCCGGCATAAAGATTACATATGTCAAAATGCCGGTTAGAAGCAGCGAGATAGTAGGAGTAAGGATGATATCAAGTGATTGAGGAATAAAACGGCGAACGAATTGTTCTGTATAGGCAATGAATATAGCTGCGAATAAAACGCCGATCAGTCCTCCCCTGCCTGGAAGCAGGTGTTCACCGAATAAACTGATGTTCGCAATCTCTGGATTGATAATCAAAATGCCTGCCAGAGCGCCAAGCGCGGGTGTCCCGCCAAATTCTTTGGCTGCATTGATGCCGACGAGAATGCCGAGATAGGTGAACAGCCCGGAACCGATAACCGTTAAAATAAGCGCTATTTGAGATTCTTTAGGGAGCCACCCCGCCTGAACGACGGCTTTGGTAATTCCCGTGATCAGTCCTGATGCGACGAGTGCGGGAATAAGAGGGATAAAGATGCTGGCGATTTTCCGCAAAAACAGTTTAAACGGAGTCGCATTCTTTTTATTAATGGCCGCTTTCTTATTCGCGGCCGCTTCTTTTAAATTGAAATCTTCGCCTGATGACAGAAGCTTAGAGAATGCGGCAGTGACATGGTTGACGACTCCTGTGCCAAGGATGATTTGCAAGGTTTCGGCTTCGACAACGCCAAGAACGCCGTCAAGCTGTTTTAAAGCCTTAATATCAGTTTGGTCAGAATCATAAGGCGTGATCCGCAAGCGTGTCATGCAATGGGTATAGGATGAGATATTGGCTTTACCGCCGCAATACTCTAGGATTTTTTCCGCCAAAGTGCTGTAATATTCTTCTTTGCTCATGCAAAACCCCTCCCAATTTTGAAAAGCTTATGTCTTTCTCATGGATCGGATGGCTTCTCTTGTTTTATCTATATAACCGACTGTTTCTTCATATCGCTCCGCTGCCATGCCTAAAAATAGCATATCAATCATAAAAAGCTGAGCGAGGCGGGAAGATGTGGCGGCACTGCGAAATGGCGCTTCATTTGAATGAGCGGTATATAAGGAAACATCAGCTAAAGAGGATACAGAGGTCTGGCTGAATTGCGTAAGGCTCATTGTGGTAATCCCCTTTTCCCGCGCCATAGAAAGAAGGTCAATCATTTCCTGTGTTTCTCCTGAAAAAGAAATGGCAAAGACAATGTCACGCTCGTCGGCATTCGCGATTAAAGACGCCACCAGATGTGTATCTGTAAAAGCTGTCGCCTGTTTATGAATGCGGAGCCATTTTTGCTGAGCGTCTTTGGCGACAATACCGGAGGCACCGACGCCGATAAAATGAACGGTGTGGGCTTGGCAAAGCATAGAAACTGCTCGTTCCAGCTCTTGATAATCGAGCATATCAGAGGTATCTTGGATGGCTTGAATGGCATTGCCTGCCGTCTTTTCAGCAATCGAGTATAGCGGCTCGTGGGGAGCGATGTCTCTGTACCCTTGAAGAGAGGGCTTCATAAGATCTCCCGCTATTCTCATTTTGAGATCTTGAAACCCTTTTAAACCGAGTGATTTACACAGCCTGATGACTGCCGCGTCACTCGTGTCGGCTGAGGTGCTGATTTCATTGACAGTGCTGTTTATGGCTTCATGGGGATGCTTTAATATGTAGTCTGCAAGTTTTCGTTCTGATTGAGGGAGTTTTTGCTTCATTGATTGAATGATAGACAATCCGCCGGTAGCCATATGACTCTCTCCTTATGTTGAATGGTAGTGTTCAATTGCTTTGTCGATAAAACCGTCTGCTTTGTTAAGTAAAGCCGTCGCGCGGTGTTGGTCTGTATTGGTTTTCAGCATGACAATGGCTGTTTTGACGTGAAGATCGGCTTTTTCGAGTGTTTCTTTAGCTATTTCATATGAAACTCCTGTGACGCTTTGAATAATCCCGATAGCGCGTTCTTTTAGTTTTTTGTTGCTGATTTTGACATCTACCATCAGGTTTTCATACACCTTGCCGATCCGAATCATCACGGCAGTTGATATCATGTTTAGAATCATTTTATGAGCGGTTGCCGCTTTCATGCGTGTAGAGCCTGTAATCACTTCAGGGCCGACGAGAACTTCAATGCTGTGGTCCGCTTCTTTACTGATAACTGAATCTTTATTGCAGGTGAGAGATACTGTCTTTGCCCCGATTTTTCGGGCGTATTTCAGCGCGCCGGCGGCATATGGTGTCCTGCCGCTTGCCGCAATTGCGATGAGTGTGTCGTTTGCGGTGAGCCCTATCTTCTTCAAATCTTCGACTCCGGCCTCTTCATGATCTTCAATGCCTTCTGAAGCCCGCAAAAATGCGTCCGCGCCGCCCGCCATTAATCCGATCACTTTCTCAGGGCTTACGCTGTAGGTGGGAGGGCATTCCACTGCATCTAACACGCCGAGTCTGCCGCTCGTGCCTGCCCCCGCATAAATGAGCCGGCCCTTATTTTGAAATGAATCAAATGCAAAATCGACTGCGGTTTCTACATCAGGAAGAACTTGTTGAACGGCCTCTGCGACCTTAAAGTCTTCATTGTTGATCATTTGTAAAATCTCCAGTGTTTTGGCTGTATGAATACTGGAGGTTTGTTTGTTTCGCGATTCGGTTGTTAGATGATGGATGTTCGGTTGTTCTGACATTTACATGCCTCCTTATGAATAATTCTTACTATTCAGTATATGATATTTTGGAATGATATTTCAATAACGACTAGGTAATTATAAAATTTTATTTCAGTCATCACATTTTAGAGGTAATAATGAAGAATTAATTGTTCGCCGATCGGTCCGATTTTTCTGCGCCCTTTATCCAAAAAACCTGTTTTCAGATAAAGGTGTTTCGCACGGGTGTTAAGATGATTGACTGCAAGCAAAATTTCATCACACCAAGGGAAATATGCGCTTACAAACGCGGGAAGCTGGAGCATTGCATGTTTTGCATAGCCTTTCCCGTGATGAACAGAATTAATCGACAAGGCGCTGAGTAATATGGCGTACGGATTATTGGAATAGGGAGCGATGGTTTCTTTAGATATATGTAAAATGAAAAAACCGACTGGAAGATCTTCTTTTAAAATAACGACAGGATAACGGTCTTGGATCGTTATTGCTTGCGTAAGCACATCCTTAGGCAGCGCCGTGAAGCGTTTATCGGTCTCCTTAAGTTCAAAATCAGCAAGCTCTGATAAGTGTTCCGGCTTGTATAAGGATAAAGATACATCGTTGTTCATAGGTTTGCCCCCTTTTACATGATGTCGTCTAGCTGATGTTCAGAAATGACACGGTAGCCTGCCTGCTTTAAAAGAGCGGAGGTCACACCATTACCGGCGATTTTTTGGCCTGAGAAATCTCCATTATAAATAAAGCTGCTTCCGCAGGACGGACTGTTCTCTTTCAAAATGACAGCAGAAGCCTGTATCTCTTCAGCATAGGCCAATGTTTTGGCAGCGCCCTCCACATATAAATCAGTTACATCCTCGCCTGATGCGGTGATGATTTTTGCTTTGCCTGAAAGTACGTCTTCGCCCGTGCCTCCAATGATTTCGGCCGGTTCGCGCGGAGTCGTGAAGCCGCCGAGAAGCTCTGGGCAAGCCATCACCGCTTTATTTTCTTCGATAAGCCGCCGGATTTTTTGTGAAGCTGCATGGGAGCCGTTATACCGGCATTCAATACCCGCCAGGCATGAGCTGACTAATATCATATGAATGGTCTCCTCTCATAGCGTGTGATAGCTCTATCATAAAATAAATGTCCGCGAATTGAAGGACTTTTTCAGTTAAAAAAGGGGTAAAAAAGTTTGAAAATAAAAAAAATAAATTTTCTCTTTACAAAAGGTGTGCAACCTGTATATAATAACTTTTGTCAGCTTAACGGAAACAAAAACGGCCCGTTGGTCAAGCGGTTAAGACACCGCCCTTTCACGGCGGTAACACGGGTTCGAATCCCGTACGGGTCACCAAATGGAGGATTAGCTCAGCTGGGAGAGCATCTGCCTTACAAGCAGAGGGTCGGCGGTTCGAGCCCGTCATCCTCCACCATTTGCCGGCCTAGCTCAATTGGTAGAGCAACTGACTTGTAATCAGTAGGTTGGGGGTTCAAGTCCTCTGGCCGGCACTGTTTTCCAAATGAATATGGAGGGGTAGCGAAGTGGCTAAACGCGGCGGACTGTAAATCCGCTCCCTCAGGGTTCGGCAGTTCGAATCTGCCCCCCTCCACCATTTTTGGGCTATAGCCAAGCGGTAAGGCAACGGACTTTGACTCCGTCATGCGTTGGTTCGAATCCAGCTAGCCCAGTCACAGACACCTTTTGTTAAAAAGGTGTCTTTTTCTATGCTGATTCTTTTCGTTTTTTGATTATTAACCATATATACTATTTTTAAGCATATATTAAGGTAGTATATTGTCGATTTTCCATCTACACCCTGCCAAAAATTTGATAAACTATTTTTATAATAAAAAATGAAACCTTTTGAAACGAAGTTCGTATACATACAGACCGGTGAAGGCAGAGGTTAGATAAAACATGGAAACAATGATCAAAAAAAGAATCAAGCAAGTAAAAAAAGGCGACCAAAACGCATTCGCAGACATCGTAGATATTTATAAGGACAAAATTTATCAGCTTTGCTACCGTATGCTTGGCAATGTGCATGAGGCGGAGGATATTGCACAGGAGGCTTTCATCAGAGCGTACGTCAATATCGACAGTTTTGATATTAACCGGAAATTTTCAACATGGCTTTACAGAATTGCAACCAATTTGACCATCGACCGTATTCGTAAAAAAAAGCCGGATTATTACCTGGATGCAGAGGTGGCGGGCACAGAAGGCCTGACTATGTATTCGCAGATCGCCGCAGACGGGGTTCTCCCCGAAGACGCAGTACTGTCGCTTGAGCTGTCGAGCACCATTCAGCAGAAAATATTAAAGCTTCCAGACAAGTACAGGACTGTCATCGTATTAAAATATATTGATGAACTCTCATTAATTGAAATCGGCGAGATTCTGAACATTCCTGTGGGAACGGTGAAAACAAGAATTCACAGAGGCAGAGAGGCTCTCAGAAAACAATTAAGGGATCTTTAAGTGGGGTGATGAAATGAGCTGTCCGGAACAAATTGTTCAGCTTATGCATAAACATCTTGATGGAGATATCCTTCCGAAAGATGAAAAAGAATTAAAAGACCATTTGCGATTATGCGAAGGGTGCAGAAAGCACTTTTACGAGATGGAGAAATCCATAGCGCTTGTCCGGAGCACATCGCATGTTGAGGCCCCTGCCGACTTTACCGCTAATGTGATGGCGAAACTGCCTAAGGAGAAGAAAAGAGCGTCAGTTAAAAGATGGTTCAGATCCCATCCTATTATCGCGGCCGCGGCGGTATTCATTATCCTGATGGGCGGAGGGTTTTTCAACAGCTGGCACAGTGACCACAATTTCAGCGTGTCAAAGCAGCCGAATCTCCTGGTGCATAACAGCACTGTCATCGTGCCTGAGGGCGAGACGGTGAAAGGCGATGTCACTGTAAAAAACGGCAAGCTTATTATTAAAGGGAAAATAGATGGCAACGTAACAGTGGTAAACGGTGAGAAATACATGGCGTCTGCAGGACAAGTTACCGGTGAGATCGAGGAGATTGATGAATTATTCGACTGGGTTTGGTATAAAATGAAGTCAGCGGGACAAAGTGTAGTACACGCCGTAAACCCGAACGGAGAAGAGTAAAGCATTTCTGCTTTACTCTTTTTTTATAAAGCAATTACAATTTTTGGGCGGCTGTGCGATTTCACTTGAGAAAACAAAATGTGGTATAATGGGCTCGCTATGTAAAGTACATATGCCATTGTTGAACGAAAATTGACATAAGAAACGAAATGACTGAATTCTTGGAGGACGAGGAAATGGCTTTTGAGGATATCCCTTTTTTGCAGTACCTCGGCAATGCCGTTGATATTCTCCTTGTTTGGTATGTGATATATAAATTAATTATGGTGATACGGGGCACGAAAGCGGTCCAGCTCTTGAAAGGGATCGTTGTCATCGTGTTAGTCCGGACCGCCAGTTCATATTTGGGATTCAGCACACTATTGTGGCTGACAGACCAAGCGATAACATGGGGATTTTTAGCAATCATCATTATATTCCAGCCGGAGCTGAGAAGAGCGCTTGAACAGCTTGGCCGGGGCCGTTTTTTCTCAAGAAGCGGCACTCCTGTGGAGGAAGCACAGCATAAGAAAATCGAAGCGATTACAAAAGCGGTTAATTATATGGCAAAACGCCGGATTGGCGCCCTTTTAACAATTGAACGGGATACAGGTATGGGGGATTATATTGAAACGGGTATTCCGTTAAAGGCTCAAGTGAGTTCTGAGCTTTTAATCAATATCTTTATTCCGAATACCCCGCTTCATGACGGGGCCGTCATTATGAAGAATAATGAAATCGCGGCAGCCGCCTGTTATTTGCCTCTTTCCGAAAGCCCGTTCATTTCTAAGGAACTGGGTACGCGGCACAGAGCCGCTGTCGGCATCAGTGAAGTCACGGACAGTTTAACGATTATTGTGTCCGAAGAGACCGGCGGCATCAGTGTAGCGAGGAACGGAGACCTTCACAGAGAATTGACAGAAGAAGAGTTGAAAGAAATGCTTGAAGCCGAGTTTAAGAAAAATTCCAGAGACACTTCTTCGAATCGCTGGTATTGGAGGGCGAAGAAAAATGGATAAGTTCCTAAACAACCGCTGGGCTGTGAAGATCATCGCGCTGCTTTTTGCACTTTTGCTTTATGTTGCGGTGAACAGCGAACAAGCGCCGACTCCAAAAAAACCAGGGGAATCATTTTTCCCGACATCGACAACTGATGAAGCAACACTGACGGATATACCCGTCAAATCGTATTATGATGAAGAAAATTACGTCGTCACAGGTGTTCCGCAGACGGTGAATGTAACGATAAAAGGTACAACAAGCGCTGTCAAAAAAGCGAGACAGACAAAGAATTTCGAAATTTACGCCGATATGGAGAAGCTGAAGACCGGCACACATAAAGTAGAACTGAAAGCCAAAAATGTTGCCGAAGGGCTGACGGTTTCAATCAATCCATCCGTGACAACAGTGACGATTCAGGAAAAAACGTCGGAAAGCTTCCCCGTTGAAGTCGAATATTATAATAAAAATAAAATGAAAGAAGGCTACTCTCCGCAGCAGCCGATTGTCAGTCCGAAAAATGTTCAGATTACCGGTTCTAAAGACGTAATTGATAATATTTCTCTTGTCAAAGCGTCAATTAACCTTGAGAATGCAGATGAGACGATTGAAAAGGAAGCCAAAGTGACCGTCTATGACAAAGACGGGAATGCGCTCCCTGTCGATGTTGAGCCGTCAGTGATCAAAATCACGGTCCCGGTGACAAGCCCGAGCAAAAAGGTACCCTTTAAAGTCGAGCGTACGGGCAGCCTTCCTGACGGTGTCAGCATTTCTAATATAGAGTCAAGTCCGAGCGAGGTGACCGTCTACGGCCCGCAGGATGTATTGGATTCGCTTGAATTTATCGACGGAGTTAACGTTGATTTAAGTAAAATTAGTAAGGACACAGAGATGGAGGCAGATATTCCGCTTCCAGACGGAGTGAAAAAAATATCGCCTGAAAAAATCACATTAAATATTAAAGTGGACAGTGAGGCCGATAAGGATTTTGACGGAGTTTCCATTAAAACGGTGGGGCTGAGCAGCACGCAAAATATTGAATTTCTTGATCCGAAATCCAAAATGATGAACGTCACTGCAAAAGGTTCTCCCAGTATTATAGACAGTCTGAAAAAATCAGACGTCGAGCTGTATGTCAATGTCTCAGATCTGGACGACGGGGAACACAGCGTCAAGCTTGAAGTAAACGGTCCGCAGAATGTAACTTGGTCCTTGGCGAAAAAAAACGCCAAAATAAGGCTTACATCTAAAAACAGCACTTCTTCAACTGAGAAGAAAGACAGCAGTACGTCCGGCAATCAGAATGAAAGTGACCAGACAGATGAAAAAGAGAGTGACCAAAAAAAGAATCAGGACAGTGACAAGAGCAAGGATCAAAAACAAGACAAAAACCAAGATCAAAACAATGATCAAAACGAAGATGAATCAGATACAGATTCACAATCTTCATGAGAATGAAAAAGGAGCGATTATAAATGGGCAAGTATTTTGGAACAGATGGTGTAAGAGGTGTTGCCAACAGTGAACTTACACCTGAGCTGGCCTTTAAAGTCGGTCGTTTTGGCGGGTATGTGCTGACAAAAGATAAACAACGTCCAAAAGTGCTGATTGGCCGCGATACACGCATTTCCGGACATATGCTGGAAGGAGCCCTTGTCGCCGGACTTTTATCAATCGGAGCTGAAGTGATGCGTTTGGGTGTCATTTCAACACCGGGAGTTTCTTATTTAACCAAAGCCATGGATGCCGAGGCGGGCGTCATGATCTCCGCCTCTCATAATCCAGTACAGGACAACGGCATTAAGTTTTTCGGAGGAGACGGATTTAAGCTTTCAGATGAACAGGAAGAGGAAATCGAGCGTCTGATGGATGAGCCTGAGGATAAGCTGCCAAGACCGGTCGGAGCTGATCTTGGCCTTGTTAATGACTATTTTGAAGGCGGGCAGAAATATCTGCAATTCTTGAAGCAGTCAGCGGACGATGATTTCACAGGCATTCATGTAGCGCTTGACTGTGCACACGGTGCCACGTCATCGCTCGCGACACATCTGTTTGCAGATTTGGATGCGGACGTGTCGACAATGGGAACCTCTCCGAACGGCTTAAATATCAACGACGGAGTCGGCTCAACGCACCCTGAGGCGTTAAGTGCTTTCGTAAAAGAGAAAAACGCCGATATCGGCCTGGCTTTTGACGGTGACGGCGACCGCCTGATTGCCGTTGATGAAAAAGGAAATGTCGTGGACGGCGATCAAATCATGTACATATGCGCGAAATACTTGAAATCTGAAGGGCGCCTGAAGGAAGAAACAGTTGTTTCAACAGTAATGAGCAACCTCGGCTTCTACAAAGCCCTTGAGAAAGAAGAAATCAAAAGCATACAGACGGCAGTCGGCGATCGTTATGTCGTAGAGGCAATGAGAAAAGAAGGTTACAACGTCGGAGGCGAGCAGTCAGGACACTTAATTTTCCTTGACTACAACACAACCGGCGATGGACTGCTGTCAGCGATCATGCTGATGAACACGCTCAAAGCATCCGGCAAACCGCTGTCAGAGCTTGCGGCTGAAATGCAGAAATTCCCGCAGCTTTTAGTGAATGTAAAAGTATCTGATAAGTATAAAGTGGAAGAAAACGAAAAAGTAAAGGCAGTCATTTCTGAAGTCGAGAAAGAAATGAACGGTGACGGCCGTATTTTAGTGCGTCCGTCGGGTACGGAGCCGCTCGTTCGTGTTATGGCTGAAGCTCGGACAAAAGAACTTTGTGACGAATATGTCACAAGAATTGTTAATGTCGTCCGGTCAGAAATGGGAATCGAGTAACGAAACGTATAAACAGAGAAGAGAACGAGACAAGCGCGATTGGCATAGAATGATTGTGAGACATGTTGCAAAGATGGTTCATAAATCAATTGACCATTCTTGGCACATGTTGTAAAATCAAGCTTGTCTTGTCTTTGTTTTTCATTCAACAGGAAAGGCAGGATAGTAAGGTACTTATAATTATAGCGCCCGGACTAAGCGCCCGAAAAACGGCTTAGTTGACGAGGATGGAGGTTATCGAAATTTCGGCGGATGCCTCCCGGCTGATTTATCAAGATCACAGCCGTAAGGATTTCTTCAAAACAAGGAGGCGACTCCTTGAACAAAGAGAAATCACATGGTCTTCCAAAATAACATGTATGAGGGGACGACTGAAAGTCCCCATGAAATCGGCTTTCTTCGTCTCCTTGTATAACTTAGGAGGAAGAAAAAATGTGTGGTATTGTAGGTTATATCGGTCAGCTTGATGCGAAGGAAATCTTGTTAAAAGGGTTGGAGAAGCTTGAGTATCGCGGCTATGATTCCGCCGGTATTGCAGTTGCGAATGAACAGGGCGTACATGTGTACAAAGAAAAAGGACGCATCGCCGATCTTCGTGAAGTCGTTGATCAAAACGTCGCTTCTCAAGCAGGTATCGGACATACACGCTGGGCAACTCACGGCGAACCAAGTTATCTGAATGCCCATCCGCATCAAAGCGCATTAGGCCGCTTTACACTTGTTCATAACGGCGTGATCGAGAACTACGTTCAGCTGAAGCGCGAGTATTTACAGAACACAGAATTAAAAAGCGATACAGATACGGAGGTTGTCGTTCAAGTAATCGAGCAATTTGTAAACGAAGGACTTGAGACAGAAGAAGCGTTCCGCAAAACACTTACACTGTTAAAAGGCTCTTATGCAATTGCTTTATTCGACAGCGAGAACAAAGAAACGATTTTTGTCGCAAAAAACAAAAGCCCGCTATTGGTCGGACTTGGAGATACATTTAATGTTGTTGCATCTGATGCGATGGCGATGCTTCAAGTAACGAATGAATATGTGGAGCTGATGGATAAAGAAATGGTGATCGTCACTGATGACCAAGTCGTGATTAAAAACCTTGACGGTGAGATCATGACACGTGCGTCTTATATCGCAGAACTTGATGCCAGTGATATCGAAAAAGGCACATACCCTCACTACATGTTGAAAGAAACGGATGAACAGCCGCTTGTCATGCGCAAAATCATCCAAACGTACCAAGACGAAAACGGCAAGCTTTCAGTGGCAGGCGATATCGCTGACGCTGTAGCTGAAGCGGACCGCATTTACATTGTGGCTTGCGGAACGAGCTACCACGCGGGACTTGTTGGAAAACAATACATCGAAATGTGGGCAAACGTGCCTGTGGAAGTTCATGTTGCGAGCGAATTCTCATACAATATGCCTCTTCTATCGAAAAAACCGCTTTTCATCTTCCTTTCTCAAAGCGGAGAAACAGCGGACAGCCGAGCAGTTCTCGTACAGGTAAAAGCAATGGGCCACAAAGCCCTGACGATTACAAACGTACCGGGATCAACTCTTTCCCGTGAAGCGGATTACACATTGCTTCTGCATGCCGGCCCTGAAATTGCCGTTGCATCAACAAAAGCATACACTGCACAAATTGCCGTTCTGGCAATCCTTGCATCAGTGGCTGCTGAAAGAAACGGCGTTGACATTGGTTTTGACCTCGTTCAAGAGCTGGGAATTGCAGCGAATGCAATGGAAGCCCTTTGCGATCAGAAGGATGAAATGGAAATGATCGCCCGTGAATACCTGACTGTTTCAAGAAACGCATTCTTCATCGGCCGCGGCCTTGACTACTTCGTATGTGTCGAAGGCGCGCTGAAGCTGAAAGAGATTTCTTACATTCAGGCAGAAGGCTTTGCCGGCGGAGAACTAAAGCACGGCACGATTGCCTTGATCGAACAAGGTACACCAGTATTCGCACTGGCAACACAAGAGCACGTAAACCTAAGCATCCGCGGAAACGTCAAAGAAGTTGCCGCTCGCGGAGCAAACACATGCATCATTTCACTGAAAGGCTTAGACGATGCGGATGACAGATTTGTACTACCGGAAGTAAACTCAGCGCTTGCTCCATTGGTTTCTGTTGTTCCATTGCAGCTGATCGCTTACTATGCTGCACTGCATCGCGGTTGTGATGTTGATAAGCCTCGTAACCTTGCGAAGAGTGTTACTGTAGAATAAAGTGTTTTACCCCTTTGGATATGATTGTAGTTTTATAAAAAAGATTGATCATTTATAATAAAGTTTGATAAAAAATAACCTCTTCGTTATGATATCCGTAAGAGGTTATTTTTTATTATTCAAGGTGGAGTGAAAATGTTACCCAAATATAATCCCAATAATCCGAGTCTATTAGAATCGATAGTTTGTTTTACTGATATTTTAGGTTTTTCAAGTTTAATTATAAACACACCTAACCTACAGTCTGGAAATCACTTACTTAAAGATCTTCATAAAATTCTTACAAAACAATATGCGTTAATGAGAGAGATGAACCCATATGGTCATTTTAAAACATTTACTGACAATGTCATACTAGCATATCCAAGATTTGAAGATGGTGAAGGGCAATCAGGTAGTTTGTTTATGTCATTTATTGATTACCAATTAGAGATGACATTAAATGGGTATTTCTTGCGTGGCGGTATTGATTTAGGAGATTACTATGGTGATGATGATTTTGCTTATGGACCAGCGTTAATTGAAGCGCATGATTTAGAAAGTAGTAAGGCAATTTATCCTAGAATTATTTTAAGTGATGAAATGATTAAAATGGTATCGCAACACCTGGGCTATTATGGTTCTGCATCATATGCTCCACAGAATTCACATTTATTAATAGATGAAGATGATAAAGTTTTTATTAATTATTTGTATGGACTACATGAAGTATATAACACGACTGAAGATATCATGGAATATATTCAAAAAATACAAAGTCACAAGGATATTATTTTAACTAAATTGAACAACTTCAAAAGCGATAATAAACTTTATTCTAAATACGAGTGGGTAGCTCAATATCATAATTATTACTGTGATGAGTATTTTGAAAAGAATGCAATTCAACAATTCAATTTGAAAATACCTAGTATACAGAAACGTAATTTTTCTAGAATAGCTATAAATGTGATTTAATACTTATTTAAATTTAGGAAGAAGGTAAAGATAGAATGTCCAAGCGAAAACGTTCGCCCTCTATTGATAAGAAAATATAAAGAAGGTCGCGGACAAGGTTTAGGGGTTGATTATAAGCCGTGGGTGACAATTCAAGATGTACCTTCATTGGGTCGTGTTACACGTTTGAAGGGCATTAAAATCCCTTGCCGTTTTCCAGTTCTTATCATATTTGGAACAAAACTACTTATATTTGTTGGAATATTCCGATTTGGTAATTGATATGTGAACAATATCCACTGCTACCTATTGAAGAAACAATCGTTATTGCAGGTGAGCTAGGTATCAAGCATCCAACTAACCCGAAGACTGGAGAGCCAGTTGAAATGACGACAGATTTTTTAATAACGATTAATAAAGACCAGCAACATCAGTATTTAGCACGCACGTTAAAATACAAAGACGATTTAATGGACGAACGCGTTTTAGAGAAATTTGAGATTGAACGTGTCTATTGGGAACGACAAGATGTTGACTGGGGGATTGTGACGGAGCTAGAAATACGAAAAGACATGGCACATAATATTGCATTTGTGCATGGCTATTCGGACCTTTCTGTTATTGAAGGATTTGAAGAAGTTACAGCATATGAGATAGATGATATGAGCATATATTTTATCAAAAATTATTAGCGGAAGATCAAACGGTGAAACAGCTTGTTAAAGAATTTGAACGTGATTTTGGCATGGCTGTTGGTTGTGGTCTTTCGCTATTTAAGCATTTAGTTATCACTAAAGCGATAGAACTAGATTTATTAGATAAGCTGGATGTAAACCAAATTCAACAAATCAAAACAGTAAGAAAAGATTTTTCTGAGAAGGTGAGAGCAATATGATTCATCGTAAATACACAAAAGACAATTTTCTCTATCAATTAGTTTGGCTACTATCCAATCAAGATTTAAGAAGAGTATTTAAAATGTAGCCTACACATTTATCAATACTGGGCCTGTAAAATTGGAGTGGTTATTTACAAAGCCAATAACAATTAAAGCGATTGTTAAACCAAATTCTAATGGTGGCACAATTCTTAGAATCACCATGTGAAGAACAAACAAATACCTTATAGTGAAATTTTATTTTCACACCCCGAAATCGTACAAACAGAAAAGTCAGGAGCGAAAAAGTACACGATTCATAGTAAAAGCAGTAATGGCAGCCAACAAAATGAATTAACGCTTGATGAAGAAGTTGAAGGTACTACAGATAAATTCGATTTAATTGAAATGGATAATCAAGTGCATGAGTATGCGAAGCTACCGAAAGTAACAAAAATTCGTAGAAACTCTAATATGCAACGTAATTTTGAGGATGAAAATACGAAAAGATATTTTATTGATAATCAAGGTAAAAGAGCTACCTCAGATGTTGGTGGAAATACGGTTACTAAGGGATTAGAAAATAAATCCCTTTACGATATTCAAGTACAAGGAGAAGTGCAGTCGATAAATGTGAACCTTCAAGGGAGTTTGAAGGAGTTTTCTGATATAAAAAGGTTTGTTTATTTGAGTGATGGTGTTACTGAAAGGAAGTATGTGATTGCTGAGATCAAGCTATTTTCAAATAAAGAAGTCAGCGTGATTGAAGTAGAACGTGAAGACAGAGCATTATCAACTTTAATATGTTTCATTAATAACCAGCAGAATAAAAGCTATTGTTATCCTCAAATTTTAAGTGGAATAATTGATAGTCATAGAACTTGGGATAAGGAAAGGTTACATTTTAACAAAAAAATTTTTTGACTTTACGGCATGAAAAGAAAGATTTTAGGCATAGAGCTAAAGCAATAATTAGAAAAATTTATTAAGAGGTAATGTTATGTATAAAGATATAGGTATTAATTGGGATGTGTTTCAATATAAATTTACTGAGAAGGCTAGAGATGTATTTGAACATTTAGCTTATATACTCTTTTGTCATGAGTTTAAAATCGAAACAGGAATATTTAGATACTTTAATCAGCCGTATGTGGAAACTTTACCTGTAACAATTGGAGAAGGATGTATTGGATTTCAGGCGAAATATTACGATGCAGGTACTAGTATTGCTGATAAAAAAACAGAATTAAAAAATGCTATTAAGGGCGCAAAAACTAAATATCCTGAAATTGATAGATTTATAATTTATACGAATAAAGAATTGAGTGCAAGTAGTAAGAAAGATGCTGTAAAGCCTGAATATCAAACAGAAATTGAACAATATGGTCTTGAGAGAGATATTCTTGTGGAATGGAGAGTCAAAAGTAATTTCGAGATAATGTTAATGAGACCTGAATTGGAACTTATTAGAGATTATTTTTTTAATCCAGATTCAGGAATTAAAGGGTACTTAGCTCAAGTTAAACTTCATAGTCAAAGTAAATTAGAGAATATAAAGTCAACTATAAGATATAGAGACCAAATCATTAAAATAAATAATAATAATGATTTTGATATCCACTCTTTTTATGAGTCAGAAATTCCATGTTTAATTATTTATGGTGAGGGGGGATCGGGTAAGTCGGGCTTTGCAAAAGATTTATTAGAAAATGAAAATGGAGCTAATATCGCTTTTAAAGCGACAGATTTTGATGTTACTACTTTTGCAGAGTTCTCACGGAGATTTGGAGAGTATACTTTTGAAGATTATTTAAAGCTTTTCCAAGATGATGAAAATAAGGTTTGTTTGATTGATTCCACGGAAAAAGTATTAGTGATGAATAACCGAGATACATTTAATGAGTTTGTGAACTTATCGATTAAGTATGGATGGAAAATTATTTTTACAGTAAGGACAGTACACAAGGATAATTTTATTAATACTTTTTTACATGGGATAAGATATCAAGAATTAAAGATAGAGACTTTGTCAAAACAAGAATTACAATATTTATTAAAGGATTCAGATTTTCCCCTTCCGAAAGAAGAATCCTATATTAATCTAATTTGTAATTTGTTTTATCTAAATTTATATATTGAGATAGCTTGTGGAAATAATAGCGATATTTCAACAATTGAACAATTTATAGAAAGTATATGGACGTATAAAATTAAAAATACTAATCATTATAGAGAGTTGGATATTCGTAGAGAAAAGACTATTTGTAATATTGTCCTATCTTGTGCGAATAGGGGTGTATATTACTATGAATATCAACTATATGATGATTCAGAAGCAATTGCGGCACTCAGGGAAGATGAAATAATATTCTATGATGAAGTTATGAGAGGATATTCCTTGAGTCATGATATCTATGAAGAAATTGTATTAAAACATATATTTGAAAATTTATATATTAAGAAAGAGGACTGTAAAAGCTTTTTTGAAGAGATTGGTGACAGTTTAGTTGTGAGAAAAAATCTTCGTTTATGGCTTAAAGATAAGTTGGTACAAAAAACAGGAGGTATTAAAGATTTTATTATAGAAGTATTTTATACGAGTAAAATTTCTTCAATTTGGAAAGATGAGATTTTGATAACTTTAATGAGCATTGAAGATAATCAAATTTCAATAAACCTTATAAAACCCATGTTAACTAGAGATGAATACAAATTATTATTCAGGGCAATATTCTTATTAAATACTACTTGTAGAATTATAAATGATGACTTTTGGAATAAAATTTTAACTTCTGAAGAACAAAAATCTGCAAATCTTTATAGATCCACAAAGCCAACTGGAGCAGGATGGGGTTATATTTTTAATTTCATCTATGAAAATCTAACAACAATAGAATGGAAACCTCAAAATATAATGTTAGTTATTGAATGTTTATATAATTGGACTTCACATAATGTAAAAGGCAGTGAAACCAAACATGCAGGTTTAATTGCATTATATTTATACAATAAAGTAAAAGCTGATGAATCGTTAATCTATAAGTTAAATGATAAAAAAATCGAGAAAATAAATAATGTGATATTATCAAGTGCCTGGGAAATTGACAGTGAGTTATCTATCATTGTAGAAGAGGTAACAACAGATACAGATTTCAATCATCTGCATAAATATTATGATTTGTGTGTGCAGGGATTAACTAATGTATATAATTGTGGAAATTTAGTTGACTCGAATCCTAAATTAGTATTTGATTTAGCAAATAAATATTGGTTTTTTAAAAAAGACAGTGTGTTTTATAGTCCACGTGAAATTGAAGATGCTTTTGGACTAAATGACTCAACTTCTCATGATTATTATCCATCAAGTGCTTTTCAAACACCTATATTTAGACTATTGCAGTCTAGCCCTTGGGAGACCATAGATTTTATTATTGATTTATTCAATAAGATAACCATAGATTACTCCAATTCGGAATTGGTCGAGAAGTATGATGAACTCTTAACAATTAAAATTAACCTACCTAATGGAAAAGAAATAGAGCAAGTAGCGAGCGAACGTTTATGGCTGATGCACAGAGGTACATATCCAGCTCCTAATTTACTTGAAAGTATCCTGATGGCGTTAGAAAGATGGTTATTATTCGTTTTCAAAGAAATACCAGGAGTTATAGAAAAGATTTGTATAAAACTATTAAGTTCTCAATCGGCAGCTCTAACATCAGTAGTAGTAAGTTTAGTGGAGGCATACCCTCAAAAGTTATTTAACATCGCATGCATATTAATTTCTTCCAAAGAGATTTTTATATTAGATAACATCCGAGCTGTTAAAGAATTTGGATCAAATTTTTTGAAGGGTGTAGTTCCGGCTAACAAATTATATGAAGATGAGAGAATAAGGACCAATAATCAAGATTTTAGAAAGAAAAGGCTAGAAGATGTAATTCTTGAGTATCAATTAAATTTAGAAAAACTACCTATTGAAGTTTTAGAGAATAGAAATAAAATTTTATATAGTCAACTCGATAAAGTGTTTGAGAAAATAGAGCAATTTGAGGAAGAATATCAATTCGCATACTATAGAATGGATATCAGAAAATTAAAGCCTGATACTGATAATTTTTTCGAAAAGGATGGACACACATATGTCCCTTTGGTGTTCGAACTACCTGCTTCTTTAGTTGAAATTCATAATGAAACGGAAGAGAAAAACAGAAAAATATTTAATAGAAATGATTTGTATATGTGGGCAATTGCACGTTTTGTGCATAAAAGGGATAATGAAAAGTATATAGACTATGAAAATAATCCTTTAAAAGCCTTAGGGGAAGCTAGAGAAATTTGGGAGAGTAAAAATAATGAATATTTTTATCTTCAAAAATATGCTCCAATATATGTTTTCGCTATATTAATAAGGGACTATAAAGAATTAATTTCTGAAGATGACTATCACTACTGTAAAGATAGTATTTTAAATTATATTGAATTAAACATTGAAAGTGGGAATGTTATTCAAGCAGGAAGTGGTTTTGAAGCGGCAATTAATATTTTGCCACTAATACTATCAAATGAAGATATGAGTGACATATCTCTAAAGAAATCTATTGAATTACTTTTAATATTAATACTAGATTCTAATAAACTAGTAATTCAATCTTTTGCAACTAAAATGTGGGAACAAAATTTTAAAATAGCATCAGGTATTTTCTGTGGTTATGTTAAATTAAAACCCCTATATGATTCAGAGGTTACTATATATAATGGAATTTCATCGATTGAATTTATCAATAAAAATCAACATGTAATAAATAATATTATAAAAAATGTCTATGCTATTCCGAATGATTTTTCAAATTTAAGTTATAATTCGTTACTTAATTTAAATATGCTTTTGGCACCAACTAATGAGATTACTGTAATGAAATCAATAGAAATCGGAAAAAATATTTGGGAAGTCTTATTTGAAAAACGACATAAAAGAAGAGAAGATGTTGTAGCAAATATAGAAACCGAAATGGAGTATATTAAATGGTTGGCAAAATATTTGATGTGTATATCATTAGAAGAACAAAAGAAGTTAATAAGAGCTTTTGAACCGTTTATAAATAGTTGTGAAAGCTTTGAGTGGCTTTTAAGAGATATTATTCTTAAACAAGATGAAATGGATAAGTATGATGAATTTTGGAATATATGGAACAATATTCAACCTATTATAATATCTTTATGTAAAAAAACAGAAGAAAGGGATAGAACCGTTTCTTCAAGAGAATATCATGATGATATTCATCAAATAGTTATAACTTATTTATTTGCATTCCATTGGTGGAACGATAAGATAAAATCTTGGCATTCATTAAAGAAGGATGACCATTTATTTTTTAGATATATAAGTTATGAATTAGGTTATAAGCCAGGTGTTTTGTATGCTATTGGAAGAGTTTTAAATACTGTTGGATATAATAATTATCTTTCACAAGGGATTGATTGGTTATATGAAATAATTAGCAATAATCTGCATCTTGAACAAAAAAAGTTAGAAGTAAATACGGAATATTATATAGAAGAGTATATGCAACGATATATTTTAGAAAATAGATTAAGTTTCAAGAAAAAACCCGCATTACGTAACAAAGTGATAGTTGTTTTGAATTTTTTGGTCAATAGAGGTTCTACAGTTAGTTATATGCTAAGGGAAGCTATTGTGTAGTAAAAATAGTTGAATGCTAACTTAAGATTATTATCTTTAAAGATAAATATGAAATAGTAGGAGTGTATTTAATGGTGAAATGTAAAGAATGTCAAAGCGCTTTACTGTTAACTCCTGAAAGTAATTATTGCGAAGAATGTACTGTAGAATTTTTTAAGTTTTCGCTTTTTAAGAGTATTGAATCTTGGGGAGAAACTTTGTTTAAAGATGACTTTTTATTTTATAGAAGCGAAACTTATTTAAGAGAACAATTTAATGGTATGGAATATACAGTAGAAAATATTAATCGATTAATTGAAGATATTAAATGCATTATTAAAGCGCATTTGTCTTTTTATACAAGAGAAGATGTAATAATGGTAATGCTTATGCATAGGCAATATTTTAGAGCTGCAATTGATTCAGGAGATAAAGAATACTGGCTTTGGATGAATGAATATGGTATTACAAATTTGTTGATTGAACTAGTTTATGAAATTGATAATGATGATTTTCTTGGTACCTCTATAGGTGAATTAGAAGCGGGGTATTGTAACTTGGTTACTGCAATTTCCTTATCGAGAATATTAATAAACTTAGAGAATGTGTTAGATAGTATTTTTAAAGATAGACAAGAAAAACTTGATATTTCAGAGATATTAGAACGTCAAAAACAAGATGAAATAGTAGATACATACTATGAAAAATCAAAATTCGATTCTAGTATCGAGAAACCAGAGAATTACGTTATTAAAAATAAAAATTTATTATCTAAATTAGAAGAAATGAATTTGGATCTTTTATCAATGAAAGAAAAGGTAGAAGAGTTTCTAAAAGAAAAGTATGGTATTACCTCTGAAGAAATACGCTCTGTAGTTGCAATGCCTTTTAGATTAAAAAGTCTGTTTGACGAATATACATTTGGATATCAATCTTTACAATTAATTATGATTAGTAAAGAAAAATTATATGAAATCATCAAATGTGAATTGGGATTAGACAGGACCAAGTTTGAAAAAATAATAGATTTATTTTCTTTAAAAAATTTAAGTATACAACAAAGTATAAATAATAGGATTATTTATGAGTTGAAATCTATAATAAGGGTAAATGGTCTCGTTATTTTTGGACCGTATGATTTAATTTAAAACTATGGAGTTTTTAAAGCTTTACATCACTCAAGTCATTTTCCATATTTCTTTATTAAGGATTATCAAAACAATATGTCTTTAATGAATACTGAAATGGATGAAATAACTAAACATATGACGTGTTATTTTGTTGCTAGCGTTGTAGATGTTTTAATGAATCATGGATATCGTTTACCTTCAGAGAAAAAGAAATATAATGGAAAAAATATTTTCGTTCCAAGATTCGAAATAAATAAAATTATCAGTGAGAATAAAAATATTTTAGCTAATAAAGGTGATATTGATGTATTAGCCTTGGATGAAAAAAAGAAAATTATATTTAATATAGAAGTAAAGTATTATCAACCTGCGATTTCATTAAAAGAAATGAGATTTAAAGATGAAAAGAAAATTAGTAAAAAGAATACTATTGAAAAAATTAAGAATAGACATGAAGTAATTGAGTTAAATAAAAATTTAGTTTTAGATTTATTTGATATTCAAGATGTAAGTGATGAATATACAGTGAAATCATTAATCGTTACCGCAAGAGAAAATTTCTTTTTAACCTCAAATGATTATCCTTATTATAATTGGAATGAATTTAATAGAGTAGCTGAAGCTAACGAACTTTAATTTTAATCAATCTTTTTTCAAAATGCATGGTTTTCTTCTCACTATAAAATCAATGTTTTCGGCACGCTTTCGATCAAACTTTATTCCAAAGCTACTCACTATAATTGTCTAAAGGGGTGTTTTTATGTCCAAAAGAAAAAGAACATCTACAGTGGAAAAATGAATAAAAAAAGGTGTGGTATAGGACCCGACTTCGATCGGCCCATGGCTATAGATTTAAGATGTTTCTACATAAGGCTGGTCAACGAGCTTAAAAGGCTTTAAAACTAGTAGACTGCATGAATTTTTCAGTGGAGCGAAACTGCTTTTGCTTCACTGAAATAGCAGGTGAACTTGGAATAAAGGACCTTAGAAATCCGAAAACCGGAGAGCCTATTGTAATGACAACAGATTTTTTATGACAATTAATAAAGGGCGAGAAATTCATGACATTAAATTGTGGGCCTTAGGTTTTAAAGGTAAGTCTGCTTTTTATTGCGTACATTTGTGGTTTAGTCGTAATTATTCAGTAAAGGACACGCCACAAATAAAAGGTAGCGTATGATTCCCATTCTTTCCAGGAAAACGATATTTCTAAGATTTCATCTTTCGTAGGCTTTCGGTTCATATTACGTAATATTTTTATCGAATTAATAAGGCCCACATCATCGATTGGAAAAGCTGTCGGGAACCTAAGGCAGCGCATTAGAACATAATTGGCTGTCCAAGGACCGATTCCTCGTATTTTAATTAAGTTTTTTTCAGCATCTTTAAAGTTCATTTTCATTAATTTTTCCCTCGATAATTCTCCACTGGCCATTAATCTGGCAATTCCAATGATATATTCACTTTTTTTTACCGTCATTTTAATATCTGCTAAGTCGGTAGGTGTTAACTGTGCAATTCGTTCGTATGGTGGGAACACCCAATACTTTTTACCATTCCATTCGATAGAATCGCCATCTTTAAGGAGTACGCGAAGGCTAAGTTAATTTGTTGCCCTAACACTCCCCAACATAAAGCTTCAAATAAATCGGGAATGCCGATAACGCGCAATCCATAAAATTTTCGGGTAGGCATTTGAAGTAATGGATCTACTTTTGCCATTTCATAAAATGGTGTTAAATCGTTATCAAGATCAAACCATTCATGAATATATTTTACAACCTTTTCCCGTTTCCACTTTTCAATAGGTCTAGAATCGTTTAGGAATTGAACAACCATTTGTTTATTATTGATTACGCTTATCTGTACTAAGGACCGAATTTCTCCAATGGCTATAACTTTTGTAATTATATCGTTCTCTATTTCATACATGCATTCATTTTTTTCCCTAGTCAGATAGCCTAGGTTAACATTCATGTCGAAATCTTCAGGTAATGTAATTACAATAACGTCATTGACTTCATGCCATGTCACTTATTCATTCTCTTTATCTTAAATAATTATAAGAAAACTCACACTGATTGAAATTTTACTTTATCACATAATAAGCTTTACTCATTTTGTTATCTTGCTATTACATTCTAACCACCTTATTTTTTTCTATTTATGAGGTTATAGTGTTAGTTATCAAGAATGCTAAACGGGAGTGGATTAAAATCGCCCAAGATATAAAAACACGTGTTGAAAACGTAAATTGGGATTCAATTCAAAATGAATTAGATGAGCATTGTAAGGAGAGGTGAGATAAATGCCGGATAGTATCAATAACGGACATAAAGAGAGCCATGATCATAGAATTTCGAATGATGTAGAAATAATAACAGATGAACAGTGGCAAGCAATTATAAATAATGATGCAGCGTACAATAATCAATTTTTATATGCTGTAAAGTCGACAGGGATATTCTGTAAACCATCCTGTAAATCTCGCGTTCCGAAAAAAGAGAATGTATGCATCTTTCCAAACGCAGAACAAGCTCTCCGCGCAAATTTTCGCCCTTGTAAACGTTGCAGGCCCACTAATGAAAATCTGCCTGATAGCGAGTGGGTTGATTTCATTACTGAATACATTGATAAAAAATTCACAGAAAAATTAACTCTAGAATCGTTAGCAAATATTTGTCATGGGAGTCCGTATCATATGCATCGAACATTTAAAAAGATTAAAGGCATAACGCTGGTTGAGTATATACAACAAGTTAGAGTACACGCGGCCAAAAAGTATTTGATTCAAACAAATAAAGCGATTGGGGATATCGCCATATGTGTGGGTATGGCCAACACGTCTTATTTTATTACCTTATTTAAAAAGAAAACTGGACAGACACCAGCACAATTTCGTCAAATGAGTAAAGTGGAGGAAACGTACAATGGAAACAAAGAGTAAACCAACCCTTTATTGGTCTTTACTAATGTTTAAGAATTGGAATTTGTATATTGCTTCAACGTCAAAGGGGCTTGTGTTTGTAGGTTCACAGAACAAACCATTCGAGGAATTGTTCGAATGGGCTAAGAAACGCTTTCCAGGAAGTCCTCTTGTTGAAGATGATGAAAAGCTTGATCCCTATGTCGTTGAAATTACTCAGTATCTAGAAGGAAACCGGAAAAACTTTACTGTTCCAATTGAGTACGTAGGTATGACATTTCAGCTAGCAGTCTGGAATGCACTTGTGAAATCCCTTATGGACAAACGAAATCCTATTCCGACATTGTAAATGATATAAATAAACCCGCAGCTGTTCGAGCTGTAGGCGCCGCTATTGGGGCTAATCCGGTAATAATTACTGTACCGTGCCATCGTGTAATAGGAAAGAATGGCTCATTAACTGGCTATCGGGGCGGATTTGAAATGAAGACACTGCTCCTCGATCTGGAAAAGCAAGCTTCATCTAGCAATGAGTAATAAAATGAGTTTTAATGTAAGAACAGTTACTATGCTTTTTAAAACCATTAAAACCAGGAGTTATGTAAATGTCGTAGTTCATTTAAACCAGCGATGCAGGAGCTACCATCATTTCATGGGTTTCTACAAAAAAATAGAATGGTAGATATGATGAGCCTTGGTTAAATGTACAGGATGTATCTTCAGAGGGAATGAAGGGTTTGATACGTCATTCTCTGTATTCCAACAGCTTGACAACTTTTAAAATTTAGCATATCTTATACTTAACTTAATAACGGCACAGATGTTTATTTTCGTTTGTTTAATTATTAGGTCTTTAGCATTCTTTCAACTAATCTTGACTGGATGAAAAAGAATCCTAATTTAAATGGAAGAGAAACATAAGTCGATTTATTTGATAATCAAGCACTATATTAAATAACGATAATTTCATTCCTTTAGAAGGAAGTTAAAACATAGTATAAAGTAAAATGACCAATAATAAGGTAGCTCTTCAAAAAACTTCGCAGAAGTTAGTTGAAGTGAAGCCGACAATTTTCAAGATTCAATGATCAAAAATATCATTGAAATTTTGAAGTTGTCGGTTTTTTTATTGGAAAAAAATAGAGATAAATAAAATTTGTATTAAATTATAGAAAAATATGATCTGACTTAAAGGTCTTTTGAACAATAACGACATTTAAAAAGGGAGAATTTGAAATGTTAGATTCGCTGAATTTGTCATCATTGTTAACATTATTTTTTATTATGCTTATTGCTTCTGGGATAAGTGGACTATTATTTTTACATCCACGCGTACCCTTGAGTTTTGTTCGCATTCATATCGGTATCTTGGCTTTACCACCGTTGGTTTCCTTAGTGATTCTTGCCAATAGGAGTGTGAATGGGAATGTTGGCCCTTGGTACTTAGACTCCTTAGCTTGGTTAATGACTTTCTTTGTTTTGGCAATTGGTCTAATCATTCAGCGTTTTTCTGTACGTTACTTAATGGGTGATCGATCTTATCGAAAATATTTTACACTTTTTACTTTCACTACAGGTGCTGCTTCAGTTGCATGGTTAAGTGGTGATCTCCGCTTGATGGTTATATTTTGGGGAGCAACTCTTGTCGGTTTAACCCTGCTTATCAGGTTAAACAGTGCTTGGCAAGTGGCCAGTGAAGCAGCCAAGGTTACTGGTCGATTATTTTTGTTAAGCTGGTTTTCTTTGTTTTTCGCGATGGTTTGGCTTTTTCAAGTCACAGGTCAATGGCAGTTATCATTGGTTTTAACAAATGAAAGCTTAGCTCAATTGGGGGCATGGGAGAGAACAGGGATTAATCTATTGATTGTATTAGCAGTGATCATTCCTGCAGCTCAATGGCCATTTCAAAGATGGTTAATTGAGTCTATTGTTGCTCCAACTCCTGTTTCTGCGATTATGCACGCAGGTTTAGTAAATGCAGGCGGGATCATACTGGCTCGATTTTCACCTCTATTTAATGGAGGTATAGCTTCGATTATTTTACTTATACTTGCTAGCATTTCAGTATTGATTGGAACTGGTATTAGTTTAGTCCAGGTTGACTATAAACGCCAGTTAGTAGGCTCAACGATTGGACAAATGGGATTTATGCTCATCCAGTGTGCATTAGGAGCCTATATAGCAGCCATTATTCATCTTATTTTACATGGTTTATTCAAAGCTACGTTGTTTTTAAAGGCTGGTTCGGCAGTACGGCGTCATGAAGGATCAGCTCGCGCTAATGAAGGAACATCCTATTTATGGATCATAGCTGGTCGGATTTTATCCTTAGTTATAGGCGTTGCTTTTTGGCTCATTGCTCCTGGAGAGGGGTATCAATTAATTAGTGCGCTGATCTTAGCGTGGTCATTGTCCGTTTCCTGGACTCAGCTCGTAGCTTTTGGAGAGGGGAGAATTGGTCGAATTGCTGGCTTAACATTTTTAGGAGGAGCAGCCCTCGTATATTTTATCATTCATAACCTCTTCTATAAGTGGCTGCATACAACCATTTTTCAAAGTGTTCAACCTCCGATGTCAGCTGTCATCATTGTCGTATGTCTCTTACTTATTGGTAGTGCTTTAGGTACGTGGGTAGCTCGTCATCGTTCTTCCGTTTTCTTCGCAGTACTCTATCTTCGGTTAGTACGATTAGGTGAAGCAAAATCAAAGACAGTAGAGAATCACCCAGACTACCTTAAACAATATTTATCATAAGGAGCTAATCAGAGATGGGCATTACATCCGTATTAACGAAAGAGAATGTAAAAAAGAAAGAGACAGATATTGATGTTCAAGAAAGAGATCTTAACGTTTTAATCGAATCTGCCAGCCGAGTGATTGCGCCACTTTGGCCTATTTCTACCTTTGCCGCACGTAACCCGTGGATGGGACTTGAAAACCAACCTTTTGATCAGGTTGCAAGTTGGCTGAAAAATACTCGTGATGTTGATATATACCCTAGTGCGTCTATGATTCGTTCAGCAAAGAATAAAGGTGAGATTGATGAAGATTTTGTGGAAATGGGGCTACAGCGTTGGCTTGATTCATATTCCTTTAACATCCCGCGGGACGTGGCGGAGCGATTTTGTCATGCTGGATTAAAATTAGAACCACTGCCTTCCAACCTTTTATCATCACATAAGCTGGAGCAATTGGTGAATGAATGCAGTGGATTGGATCATATCGAGAATGTTTTTATGCAACCAATCAGTTCGTATATAGAGAATCAGGATGGTGAAAGGTTAGTCAATATACTGGATCATCATGTCATTAAGTGGAGTAAATTATATCTTGATGACTCTCAAGCAGGTTGGACAATGCCCAATCGTGAGGAAGGTTTCTATCGTGCCTGGCAGCATCTCATTCAATATGATCCAGCACTTAGTAAAAAGCAGCGTGAAAGGTTAAAAGGTTGGCCGCAAGAGGCACATTTGGCTTTACAGGAAGCCTTAGTTGCGCTAGAAATCCCAGAATCAGAAATTCAGGCTTATCTTGAAGGTCATTTACTTTCCTTACCTGGATGGGCAGGGATGATGCTTTGGCGCTCCCAACAATCGAGCCATGAACATGCACTCCTGACAGATTATTTAGCGGTCCGAATATCCATGGAGTGGGCTCTTATAAAGCCTTATTTACCTTTCAATAATAAACGATCTGAGAAAAACGTTTCGATTACTCCCCTTTTAGCAGCTTGGATTCATTGGGGGGGACTTACATTAGAGGAATGGCCACAGATGTCGGCCGATGAACAAAACGAATATTTATCATTTGCCTATAGCTTTGATGAGAAACTTCGCAGGAAACTTTGGCTAGAAGCTTGGGAACAAACATACACTGATCGATTAAGTCAGAAAATCATCTCAAAACAACGTGAAACCAACGGTAAAAAATCTACATTAGCTCAATTAGCATTCTGCATCGATGTACGATCAGAACCTTTTCGTCGTCAACTAGAAAAAGAAGGTCCGTTTGAAACGATTGGTATTGCTGGTTTCTTCGGGGTGCCGATTGCAACTTGTGAACTTGGCGGTAAACACAGTCATGCCTCCTTGCCGGTCATACAAAAACCACAACATAAAATAAAAGAGTTCGTAGATGAAGATGTACTTGAAAAGTACAACCAACGCAAGCAGGCAGTTCATTCCTTAAGCCATACATTTAAAACGATGAAACAGAATGTACTTACGAGCTTACTTCTACCTGAGCTAAGCGGACCTTGGCTTAGTCTGCAAATGGTGGCACGCAGCTTTGTGCCAAGAAGAGCAGATCGTTTTATTCGTAATCTTCGTGAGACTTGGTTACGGAAACCGGATACAAAACTCTCGATTCATCATGTTAATGACATAGAGGCAGAGATACCTGTGGGTTTTACTGAAGAAGAAAAAGTGAACTATGCTCGCCAAGCTCTAAAAATGATGGGGTTAACAGAAAATTTCGCACCATTAGTTGTGATATGCGGACATGGTAGTCAAAGCACCAATAATCCTTATGCCGCGGCTCTTGACTGTGGTGCCTGCGGTGGAGCAGCCGGCGGATTCAATGCAAGAGTTTTAGCTGCTTTATGTAATCTTTCAGAGGTAAGAGAAGTTCTTTTAACTGAAGGAATTAAAATCCCGGAGGATACGGTTTTTGCCGCCGCTGAACATAATACAACGGTGGATGAATTACATTGGCTTTATGTACCAGAACTTTCCGAAGCTGCACAGGAAGCATTTGAACATATCGAAGCTATTATGCCGAAAGTGAGACATAACGTAAATGCAGAACGTCTAGCCCAATTACCGAATTTCCAATCGAAACTTAAAAATCCGAAGGCTGAGGCACACCGATTTGCGGAAGATTGGAGTGAGATACGTCCGGAATGGGGACTGGCTCGTAATGCCGCTTTTATTATCGGCCAACGTGAACTAACACAGGATTGTGATTTGGAAGGAAGAGCTTTCCTTCATAATTATGATTGGAAGCAGGATGAAAGCGGTGAACTCCTAGCAAATATTATTGCAGGACCTGGAACTGTGGCCCAATGGATTAATTTACAATATTATGCATCAACAGTAGCACCTCATTATTATGGCAGCGGAAATAAAGCAACTCAAACCGTTACTGCAGGTCTCGGAGTTATGCAGGGGAATGCAAGTGACTTGTTAGCCGGACTGCCTTGGCAATCCGTCATGCAATCAGATCATGAGGCTTATCATTCTCCTCTTCGTTTGTTGATTGTCATCCAAGCACCTAGACAACATGTAGAACGGTTATTAAATAATGACTCAGTATTTCTGCAAAAAGTCCAAAATGGATGGGTTCGACTGGCTAGTATTGATCCAGAAGGATGTTGGGAAAGCTGGTAACTATTAATATAAACATTTATCAAATGGATTTGTTACTCAATATAAAAATGATAAACATAAAGAAGAGGTGTGCTATATGAATGTAAATAAAAATAAAAAAGTATTATTTTTGACGGACATTGAAAACGGCTTGGAGCCTATTTTACAAGAAGTGACTAACACTCCAGCAGAAAATATGTTGACTCTACAAAGCTATGGTGCCGCTATCTCACATCCTTATGAAGAAATAATGAGGTCTGTTATTATTGCAATTTATCAGGAAAATGTTGAGGAGATTTTTGTTGTAGGAACAAAAGATAAGAGAACTTCAACAGGTAATGTACTAACTCAACTTGAAACAATGAAAGATAAAATACAAACATTGGATTATCTTTTTCAAAATTGCAGGCCTGAATTTTCAGGTGGTACATTCGATGAATGGCTAAATGGGGATGAAAATAGTAGTGACGCTATCGAAAAAAGTGTTGATATCATTCGTAATCATCCACTAGTGCCGTCATATGTTAAAGTTAAAGGTTTAATTGTTAATCATAAGGATGGAAAATCCTCAATTGTTGAGGTTCCTGCTATTAAAACGGCGTCAAGCTTACCTGATCATTGCTTGTCATGATGAAATGGAAGGAGTCAACTTCTATGCACCATATATGGGGGAGAAAGCAGGTCTAAGGAGAATGTAATGGGCGCTAATTTAACTGATTTTGTCACGAAAACAATAGAGGAAATGAGTCAGTTTGATCGTGAAAATATGGAATGTCTGAAAAAAATAATTAGAAAAGCAATTGATTTTTATCATTTAAAATCTTATGAAGAAGTTGAGGAAACCCATTTAGGGAGCATTCGTATTTTGCATGTACACTCTATGATGGAAGAAAATATGTTATCCAAAATGATAGTGGTCTCTAGAAACGGTAAAACTGATTTGGATATTGAAGGTGTATATGAAGGACATGTTGTAAGAGAATATTAATGAGACGAACTAACAAATAGAATATGCTGCTAATTATTTTGCCAGGAGATGTTTTATATATGAAGAAATCGAAGGGTTCTTATGAATCAGAGATCAGTAAGTCAATTACGCAATGGGAAAAGGATTATCTTGGGCGCGGGTCTGTGTCTGTTAAGACTGATATATTGCGGGATATGATCATTGTTAATTTAAAGGGAATTTTAACACCAGCTGAATATACAGTTTGTGGAACAAAAGAGGGTATGTTATCTATAAAACAAACTCGTTCGGAATTAGTTGAATCAGGTATAGATGGTCTTAAGGATATCATCCTAACGATAACTGGAGAAAAAGTGAAAAGTTTTCATACTGATTTAAGCTCTCGGACAGGTGAACGAGTGATGGTATTTAAATTATGTAATGATCTGGAGAAAAAATTATAATATAAAGAATTAAAATGTTTTATTAAACACTGCTACTCAAAAATGTCTGCGATTACTAGTAGAGCTAAGTAGAGGTCTGAAACATTCGGGTTATTCGTTTAAAATTTTACTTTTTTGAACAGGACGGAAGTTATTATTAATTGAACATAATTTTACAGCTCTTGCATCATTGATGATTTAAATTCACAACCTAAGCGGATGCAAAGAGATATCAATTCATAACACACTGTCTTGTTTTTCCAAAAGATTCAATGGTTCATTTTGAAAAATCTAACATCCGCTTTTGTTACGAGCGGATGTTTTTTACAGTCTATTTAAAATACATGAATGTGATGCTGGTGGATCACTTGAACAATATTAAATTCATTTTAACTGGAAGTCATGAAAAACATTCTTAAATACCCGAACACAAGCATTCGCGGAAACGTCAAGGAAGTTGCCGCTCGCGGAGCAAACACATGCATCATTATGGCTTTGAAGCGAAAATTTATGATGTTATGGATATTGGAGAGATAAAAAAGCAGTATTAGAGCAAAGTATATATAAAGCAACGCTTTCTAATGGTCAATCTAGCAGTAGATATGCGAAAGTTAAGTTCTGTAATACCTCCAACGGGACTGAAATAAGTCTTCAGATTTTTAAGAAGTCAGTCATCAAAAACGAAAAAACAAATTGACATATCGAAATATAACGATATAATAATCGATATGGAACCAATTGAAGTATTCAAAGCCTTATCAAATGAATCAAGGCTGCAAATTTTACAATGGCTGAAGGAGCCTGATCGTCATTTTGCACCCCATGAAGGGATTGATATGAACACAATCGGGGTATGTGTCAGTCAAATAACAGACAAATTGAAAATGACGCAATCAACGGCTTCCCAATATCTCACCATCCTTTTAAGAGCCGGCCTGATTAAGGCGGAACGAATCGGAAAGTACACGTATTACAAAAGAGATGAAAAAGCCATTGGGAAACTTGCTGACTTTCTTAAAACAGAGATTTAAAAAATAAACATCAAAAGATGTTTATTTTTACGTTAAACATATCGACATATTACGATGTGTTTATTTTTTAAAATTAACATATCGATATTTCGTGATATGTAGTTTTATTAATAATTAAGGAGTGAACGTTTATGTCTAACACCTGGAGAATTTATACTTTAGCCATTGTAAGCTTTTTAGTCGGAACTTCAGAGTACATCATTTCCGGTATTTTGGATCACATTGCTCATACACTCGGGATAACCTTGGCTGCCGCGGGCCAGCTTATTACGATCTTTTCACTTGTATATGCTCTTTTCACACCCGTACTTATGGCATTGACAGCAAGTATTGATAGACGCAGATTGATGATTTATGCTCTCGGTTTGTTTGTGTTCGGCAATATCTTGGCCTTTGTCCTGCCTGGTTATGGATGGTTTATTGCAGCGCGGATCATTATGGCGATGGGAGCAGGTGTTGTTGTTGTAACCGCATTAACGATTGCCGCTAAGATTGCGCCGGAAGGGAAGCAGGGCAGTGCCATCGCTACGGTCGTTATGGGATTTACCGCTTCTTTAATCATTGGTGTTCCGCTTGGAAGAATGATAGCAGTAACATTAGGCTGGAAGTCTGTATTTGGTGCAATTGCTTTGTTGGGATTGATCGCAATGGTCGTTATATTCTTTACTCTTCCGCATACTGAAGGGGATAAACCTGTACCCTTGCTTCAACAGCTTGCTCTTTTAAAAAAACGGAAAGTAGCGATGGGATTATCAATCACTTTCTTCTGGCTCGGGGGATATTCTGTTGCTTATACCTATTTGTCACCTTATCTCTTGAACATTTCAGGAATAAGCGGCAAGCTGCTTAGCGGTGTTTTGCTTATATTTGGAATTGCTAGTTTGGTTGGATCAAAGTTTGGGGGGTATAGCACCGATAAATGGGGAGTGCCCTTTACACTCGTTGGCGGGATGACATTGCATATCGTCACACTGATTCTGCTGTCACTTGTCACCCATTCCTATATCGGAGTGTTGGTGATTCTGATATTATGGTCGTTTGCCGCATGGTCTACCGGTCCGACACAGCAATTTCACCTGGCTACAATAGAACCGGAAATGTCAGGTGTTTTGCTTAGCATGAATCAGTCAATGATGCAATTCGCCATGGCAGTCGGAGCAGGAATAGGAGGGGTTTTTGTAGAAAACGTATCATTGGCCTCGATTACCTGGATTGGTGCATTAGGGGTTATGATTGCAATTATTGCATCATTGATGATTTTTCATTCACAACCGAAACAGGCGCTAAAAGATATCAATCAATAATATGCTGCTTTGTTTTCCTTCTTAAAATTCAATGGGTTCATTTCGAAAGATCTAACATCCGCTCGTAAATACAAGCGGGTGTTTTTTACAAGCTGTTCAAAGTCCGTCCATAAGCCTTCCAAGGACCGACACCGTTCTGTATGTGTCGAAGGCGCACTGAAGCTGAAAGAGATTTCTTAAGGCTTTGCCAGCGGCGAGCTGAAGCACGGCACGATTGCCTTGATCGAACAAGGTACACCAGTATTCGCACTGGCAACTCAAGAGCGTATAAACCTAAGCATCCGCGGAAACGTCAAGGAAGTTGCGAAATTTAAAAAGGCAGCCGAGTTTCTTATAGTAGGACTGATACTAATTGATAAACAAGTTAACACTAACTAGTATATGATGTCAAAATGGTCAGTTTGTTAGTCATTTTATTAGCTCCTCACAGGAGTATTTACAGTGCTTGTGGTATTTATATGTTAATTGGAAGTTAAGGCGCTTACTGATATATCTCTATGGAAAAAATATGCTGAGTGTCTGTTATCAAACGAGGGGAGGGGCTCTTTTATGAAATCAAATGGGGATGAATTATCGCTGTCTGTTCAGAATTTAGCGAACACAAATGAGATCACGATTGTTCAAGCGATAGGGGAGTTAAAGAAATCAGGAAAAGATGCAATACCTGTTTTGGTTGAGGCCTTAAAAGAGGAAGGCTCTTTGCGTAATATCGCTGCGGCTGTTTTAGGTGAGTTTGGGGAAGATGCGGGTGAAGCAGCGGAGGAGCTGTCATGTTTATTAAAAAGTCATGCCGAAGATACAAGGATGGCTGCGGCCATTTCACTCATGAGAATCGGGAAGCCCAGTCTGCCCTTTGTCATCAAAATCGCTCAAGAAAATGAAGGACAATCATGCTTTTGGGCGTCTTGGTGTATTGCATGGATCGATCCGTCTCGCATTGAACCGAAGATGTATGAATGCCTAAAACACGAGCAGGAACATCCTTCAGGAATAGTTGCTCCGTTTGCGGCTGAAGAGGCATTAGGAAAGCTGATTGCTTTTCAGCTTAAAGATAAGGAGGATTGAAAGTAGGGTAGTAGATGTGGAAGTTTTGTATGACTAAGAAAATAACACCTTCAGGGATTTTTAGTAAAAATAATCATAAGGAACCCTCATTCTCTATTTAGTTCGCGATGAAATTAGAAAATTGACGGGACGAGATTTTCTAATTGGCGGTTATTGGCAGCCTTCTCTAAGGAGAAAGATATTGAGAAGGCTGCCGCTTATTTCGATGCTTTTCTTCTCCATTTTAAGTTTAATCTTTCATAGGCAGGACAATGCACTCCTTAATTAACTGCCACCTATCACGAGCATTCATGGTGAATTCTGATGCGATCGCTACGACCAGGTCTTTTTCTGGAACACAGCAAATCACATTACCGCCATCGCCAAGCGCTGAGTATGAGAAAACACCTTCCTCATCACGCAGCCACCATAGATAGCCGTAGTTATTGGGGTTCATCGCTGTTGATTCGCCAATCCATGATCTTGGAATGATCTGTTGATTGTTCCAAGTACCATGATTCAAATAAAGATAACCAAACCGTGCCATATCCCGTGGAGTCAGCGTAAGCCCCCATCCTCCGGTTGAGTTGCCGTCCGGGTCGTTCACCCACCCCTTCACATGTTTACCGAATAGATCGTCAAAGCCAAATGATTTCATTTCATAATGGGGAATTTCTTTCATGCCAAGCGGTTTAAACAAGTGTTCGTTGGCAAACTCGCGGGCGCTTTTGCCTGTGCTGCGGGTGATGATGGCTGACAGCAGATGCGCGCCTGCGGTGGAGTATTTAAATGTGCCGATTGTTCCTGATTGGCCCAGCATATCCAGCGTATAGGTGATCCAATCTGGCTGCATACACATCTTGTCGAGCGGTTCGTGCAAGTCTTCAAATGGATAGGGAGCCGTCATTGTAAGTAGATGGCGTATGGTGATGTCTCGTTTCTGTTTGTCAGCAGGATGGGGTATATATTCCGGGAAAAAGTCGAGCACCTTTTGATCGACATGTTTTATGCATCCTGTATCTATCGCAATCCCGATGAGAATGGACATGATACTTTTGGTTACTGATGCCACATGATGCGTATCTTCCGGTCCATAGCCATGATAATAGCGCTCATAAACGATGCAGCCATTTTTCACAACCACAATACCGTTTATATTGCTGTATTCGGACTTTATCTTAGGATCAAGCTCAGACAGTTTTTCGGCGTCCATCCCCAAGGCTGCCGGGTTTGCAGTTGGCCAGTCGTTTCTTTGCATGACAGTTACCTCTCTTTTTTCTTTATTGGAAAATACACTTCGGTCACAATATCCTCTGAAACGGCGGCATGAAGGTGATCGGTTACATACACTTCATAGGGTGATTTCACCAATTCATAGCCTTCATCTTCGACCCATTCCCTCAGCTTAGCGTATACCGAGGTCAATTCTGCATATGGCCCCTTTAAAACAGACTTCGCGCAAAGGCCTCCGGGCAGATCTCTCGTACCCTTTACAGTCTCCTCTATTGGAATCGCAAACTCTGTATCATTGCCGGCAGGGTCGTACTCAGGGCTGTGATAAATTGTCATGGGCGTACCGAGCAAGGTAAGTTTATCAACGGCAATTCTTTCATATAGCCTGCTAAAATACTTCTCATACCCTAGGGTGTAGTCATCACTGCTCATCATTTGGCGTATATAAAGGATGTTCATTGGCTGGGTTTCAGCAAGCACTACTTCTATATCGTCAAGCCATGACATCATTGGTTTGCCTTTCTCTGCACGCAGAATATCGTGGTTCAATTGTGTAAGGGTATATTCATAAGCATTGATCTTTTCCTGTACTTCTTTTCTTTTTCGATGAAGGGCAGAACCAAGCTTTTCTTCTGCCTGATCCTCTTCTACATCGAGAATGTTTTTGATTTCTTCCAGAGAAAAATGATACGACTTTAAACGATTAATCAAGAGCATTTCTTTCAGCTGCCTGATCGAATAATATCGATATCCATTTTCAGGGTTAATGTCTTCGGGGTGGATTAATCCAATTTCATCATAGTATCGCAGTGTTTTTGTTGATACTTTGCATATCTTCGAAAATTCACCAATCGATAGCAAGCGATCACCTCCATGCTCCAAATGTACACCTTTCCGTACGGGCAAAGTCAAATGTGAAAATAAAACTGTTCCAGTTATTTATTTTCATATCGTATCCTTTCAGTATAGGTGAGATGAAGGGGGTGAGAAACGAATGGGTAAGAAAAAATTAAGACTTAAATACGAAGTAGAAATTCATGGATTGATAGAGTTATTTTTTAGCAGGGAATAGAATCATACTTATAGAATAGTTTTATGTACGATATAAAGGTTGTTTTTTTGTGGGTTGGAAGATTGCATTTTTAAAATAAATTAACCTTTTATGGAGGGGAATATGAGCGAGCAAATTTATTATTGGTCTCCTATTAAGCATTGGGAGAAGTGGGATAATGGAGTTTTGATAGGGGAAACGAGATATACAGGAGTTGTGTCTGAGTGGTTTCCTGAGTTTTATTTTCTTGCTCAAAAGGGGGTGACGGTCAGTCAGCTATTAGAGCGCTTTTCGTTAGGGAGTGAAGAAGAGGCACAAAAAATAGTAGAACTTATGATAAAGAATCGGGTGTTAATAAGTAACATATTACATCCAAGAGAAGTTTTCTCCACACAAGAAAAAATTTTTCCGAATCCATATAGCGATCAGATTCGCTTCTCTAAAGATGATCTAGATAAGTATATCAGTGAACAATTAAATCGAATGCATCCTGCTGCGCGGTCAACCGGAATTCAGCTCGAACCAAAAGGTGAGCTTCCCGCTATGATCAGGGAGCGCAGATCTTGCCGCCAATTTGATATGAAAAACCCCGTACCTTTTTCAGAAATTTCGCAACTGTTCTCAACTTTCAAACAGAGGAAAGAAGAAAAAATCTACTACCATTACGCCAGTGCGGGCGGAGTTTATCCCATTGATATTTTTGTTTATATAAAACCGAAACGTGTAGAAGGTGTGAAAGCTGGTTTTTATTATTATAGCCCATCAGAGAATAGTCTTTTGCTTGTAAACAACATTGACCAAGTAATCAAGAGTGACCATGAGATGATTAACCAGGAATTATTTACCCAGTCTGCCTTTTCGGTTTATCTAGTCTATAATGCAAACGCTTCCATGCCTAAATATGGTTCAGATGGCTATTTATTTGCTTGCATTGAATCAGGCATCATCACTGCTACGTTAAATATGGTGGCTGAGACATTAAACTTGGGGATTTGTTCCGTTGGGCATATGAAATTTGAGGATATTCATCGCTTTTTAAGTTTGGACAACCATCAAGTATTTCTCCACGGGATTGAAGTTGGGTTAAAAATCAGCGAATAGATAGAAATTAATGTTAAGGGGCTGAAGATAAAAATGCAAATTAAAGATCTGAGTTCGATTCATGATTATAAAGTGACAGAATCGTTTTGGAAAGAGCAATTATCTTCCGATGTACCCGATTATTCGTTATTTAATAGCGGTTATCAAATGAATAAAGACAATCCATGCGGCCATGTTCAAGTCATAATGGATGCAGAGCTTAGTCAAAGTTTACAAAAAGTAAGTAAGTCACAGGATTTATTTTTATTTAGCTGGTTACAGGCTGCTTTAAGGGTTTGCTTGGTACATTATACAGACCAAGAAAGGATCACAATCGGGGTTCCTGTAATTGGAAAAGATCACGAACAAAGAGAGAATCTGAATGATTTGCTTCCTATAGGAACTGAAATCGATCCCCATCACTCCTTTAAGCAAGTAGTGGAGCAGGTTCAACAAACGACTTTACTTGGTTATGAAAATCAGCGTTATCCACTCTCTGAATTATTAGCGAAGCTCTATTCAACTCCATTTCAAATCGTTTTGGGGATGGAAGGATTACATAATAAGAGTTCAATAGAAGAATGCTTAGAGAATGAATTAGCCATCTGGATACGAAGAAAATGGAATGAAAAGCATAATGAATTTGAATTTCAATTTTCTTGCAAGTCTCATTCTCTTTTTCCTTTGCAACAGTTTGCCAAATCTTATCTTTATGTTTTAAAGCAAGTGTTGAGAAATCCTGATCTGGCTGTAAAAGACATCTGTATCATTTCGGAAGAAGAAAAAGAGTTGCTGGAAGGATTTAATCAAGTTCAGATGGGCATAGATTTGTCCCAAACATTTCAGGATTTGTTTGAGGAGCAAGTGTTGAAAACTCCAGATCAAATTGCTGTTATTTGTAATGATCAATCTTTGACATATAGAGAATTGAATAAGAAAGCAAATCAATTGGCTTCTGTTCTTCAAAGTAAGGGTGTATCCAAAGAAAGTATTATTGGGGTTATGGTAGATCGATCATTGGAAGTGATTATTGGGATGATGGGGATTTTAAAAGCCGGAGGGGTTTATCTGCCAATCGATCCTCACTATCCCATTGAACGAATTGAATATATGTTACAAGATAGTCAAGCAAAATGGTTACTGAGCAAGCGAACAGAGCAAGAATTGCCGCAATTTGCCGGTGAGGTGTTGTATCTTGATGAGGAACATCTCTTCCAAGGTGAAGAAAGCAATCTAGATCGAGAAAGTGAACCTAGTGATTTGGCTTATATTATTTACACATCAGGATCAACAGGAAATCCAAAAGGCGTAATGGTCGAACAGAGATCCCTCGTCCATTTCTTAAGCATTATGAGAGAAAAGCTAAAAGATAATCAGTCGTTCTTGTTTCTTGCCAGTGTTTCTTTTGATATATCTCTGTTAGAAATATGTATCCCTTTAACTCAAGGCTCGAAGGTAGTCATTGCTACAGAGGGACAGTTTGCAACAAAAGAATTGGCTCATTTGGTCAAAGAACATAAGGTGGATTTATGGGAATCGACCCCATCGCGAATGGAATTGATTTTGAGTGATCCAGAAGGGGCAGAGTTTCTAAGAGATTTAAAGTCCATTTTGTTAGCAGGAGAAGCATTTTCGATTGATTTGATTGAAAAAATCCGAAGCATCAGCGAAGCGCAAATTTTAAATATCTATGGTCCGACAGAAACCACCCTTTGTGCAGCATTAAAAGATTTGAGTACCGCCAAAGAAGTGACGATCGGGAAACCTAATCCCAATTATCGTTCTTATGTATTAAATAAATATAGTCAAATGAAACCTTGGGGAATGCCGGGAGAGCTCTGTGTTGCCGGAGTGGCGGTAGCTCGGGGTTATCTTGGCAAATCTAAATTGACAGATGAAAAATTTGTCCCGAATCCTTTTGTGGCTGGAGAAACGATGTATCGTACCGGTGATCTCGTCCGATGGTTACCTAATGGAGAACTTGAATATCTCGGTCGAATGGATCATCAGGTGAAAATACGGGGATATCGGATCGAATTAGGGGAAATCGAGGCTCAGCTAAAGAGACATCCAGAGATAAGCCGAGCTGTTGTTGTTGATCAGGTAGATGGAAACAGAAAATTGTTAGCTGCTTACTATGTATCAGATAAGAAGATCCCTTTTGAAGAGCTCAGAAAATATCTAAACAATAAATTGCCTGAGTTTATGATTCCCGAAAAAATGATTCAGGTAAAAGAGATTCCACTGAATCCAAATGGGAAAGTGGATCGAAAAAGGTTGTTGGATTTAACTCAATCAGATCAAATATCCATCCCATATGCCGCCCCGCGTAATCAAATCGAACAGAAATTGGTGCAAGCATGGGAAAAAGTGATGGAGATCGAGCGGATCGGTATTCATGATAACTTTTTTGCCTTAGGAGGAGAGTCAATTAAGGCACTACAGATTATCAACTTATTAGGAAAAGACCATCTGAAAGTAAGTACAAGGGATATTTTTAAACATCTCACGATTGCTCAACTTAGTTCTTGTGTAGAAGTGGAGCAGAAAGAAGAAAGTCTAGATAAAATACCAACCCGTGTTAAAGATTTGTCCAAGCCATTTTCCTTAACAGAAGTTCAGACAGCGTACATGTTAGGGCGTAATCCGCAGTTTGAATTAAGCGGCATTTCACCTCAAACGTATTCTGAATATGAAACAAAATTAGATATCAATCGGCTTTCGCAAAGTTTCCAAAAGGTAATTCAGCGCCATCCTATGTTACGAGCTGTGATCTTGCCAGAGGGAAAACAGCAAATCTTACAAGACGTTCCTGATTATCAGATTGAAATAGAAGATCTCACTGGTTTAGATGATGGAAAACAAAATGTTCGATTGCAAGAAGAACGTTCTCGAATGACCAACCATGTATTTCCTTTGGGGCAATGGCCTTTGTTTGAATTGAAAGCCTTTCTTTTAAAAGAGGACACTTATTTGTTATGTTTTCGATATGATGCTTTATTGATGGACGGGGCAAGCATGAACATTGTTGGACATGATTTGTTGCATTATTATCACAAACCAGATCAAAGGTTGGAATCTCTTTCTTTTGATTTTCAAGATTACATGTTCATCTATGATGAAATGGAACAAAGCAAAGAATATAAAAAAGCAAAAGATTATTGGACAAGCAAGCTGCCTGACTTTCCATTTGCCCCATCTCTGCTGTTAAAAAAGGATCCGGCAGAGATTGCTACACCTACCTTTCAATCACTTACTAAGATTTTGGACAAAGACAAATGGACGAAGTTACGAAAGCTGGCACAAGAGAAAGAAGTGACTCCTTCCGCCCTTCTTTGTACGATATATGGAGAAGTGTTGGCATATTGGAGTAATCAACGTCGATTGGCAATTAACCTGACTGTATTTAACCGTTATCCTGTTCATGAAGAAGTAGAGCAGATTGTTGGAGATTTCACGTCACTCATCTTGTTAGACATGGATATGAATCCAGAGCAATCTTTCTTTACCAGAGTGGAGCAAACTCAATCGACTTTGTTAGATGGACTTGAACATCGTCATTATGATGGAGTTAGCTTTATTCGAGATTTTACTCGTTATCACCAAATGAGACCAAAAGCAGTCATGCCAATTGTTTTCACCTCGATGCTGGCAGGCGCAGGTGCTTTTGCTTGGGAGCAGCTTGGCTCTCTCCGCCGTATTCACGCTCGGACGCCGCAAGTATATTTGGATAATGTGGTAATTGAAAAAAATGGAGAGTTATTGATTAGCTGGAACTATGTAGGAGAATTGTTTGATGTTGATGTGATGGAAGCAATGTTTTCCCAATTTGTCGATCTGTTGGAACAATTGGTGAAACAAAGAGACGTAACCTCTCTGCAAGTGAAAAAATCGGATCAGACTTTAATTGAGCAGTACAATCAGACAACAGAAAAAATACCTTCCGCTACCCTGTATCAATTGTTTGCAGACCAAGTACAACGTACCCCTGATCAAGTGGCAGTAGTCTTTGAACAAGAGTGGTTGACTTACTTAGACCTTCATCAACGCTCCAATCAAGTTGCTCACTATTTGCAGGAACAAGGGATTGGTCTAGGTGACAGAGTTGGTCTTTTGGTACAGAGACGGGTTGATACGATTGTTAATATGGTGGGGATTTTAAAAGCAGGTGCTGCTTATGTACCCATCGATCCCGATCATCCACCAGATCGACAAACATATATCTTAGAAAATAGCTCATGCAAACTTTTGTTGGAATCTGGTCTTTATGAAGAGAAACATTTGTCATCATATGCAGCCGAAGATCTGCCTGCCATTGCTGGTCCGGAAGATCTTGCCTATATTATCTATACTTCAGGAAGTACCGGAAAACCAAAAGGAGTGATCATTACTCACCAATCGGTTGCAAATACCATTCAAGATATCAATCAAAAATATCAGGTGAATGAAGATGATCGCATTATTGGCATCTCCTCTATGTGTTTTGACCTCTCTGTATACGATATTTTTGGAACGTTAAGTACAGGTGCAATGTTGGTGATGATTCGTGATCCGAGAGACATGCAAGAACTGATCCGTACGGTCGAGCGCAGAGGAATTACGATCTGGAATACAGTACCTGCAATCATGGATTTGGCATTGGATCAGGTAGGTTCTCATTTTGAAAATTCTTCCTTGCGTTTGGTCTTACATAGCGGGGATTGGATTCCACTTCCTTTACCAGAAAAAATAAAACGACATTTCCCGGTTGCGGAAGTCATTTCACTGGGAGGGGCAACAGAAGCATCAATTTGGTCGATTTACTATCCAGTCAAACAGGTGGAAGCACACTGGAACAGCATTCCATATGGGATGCCTTTGGCAAACCAAACGTATTATGTGCTGAACTACGATAAAAAAATGTGCCCAGTTGGTGTGATCGGTGATTTATACATTGGGGGAGTGGGTCTTGCCCAAGGATATTTGAATGATGAACAGAAAACGAACGAAGTGTTTGTGTCACATCCAGACCTGGGTCTTATTTACAGGACAGGGGATTGTGGCAGGATGCATCCCAAGGGGTATATTGAATTTTTAGGACGTCAAGATTACCAAGTCAAAATTCAAGGATATCGAGTGGAGTTAAAAGAGATCGCCCATTGCCTTCTCACTTACAAACAAGTAGACCAAGCTGTAGTGATTGACCAGACAGATGAGAATGGGATGAAATTTTTAGTTGCATATGTGGTAACTGAGCAAGATATCAGTACAACAGAACTGCGAAAACATTTGCGAGACCACTTGCCAGAGTACATGATCCCTTCTTATTTTGTTTATTTGGAGCGACTGCCCTTGACCCCTAATGGAAAATTAGATCGAAAGGCGCTTCCTGCTCCGGAGAAACAAACAAATGAGGTATATATTGCTCCAAAAACTGAAATGGAAAAAGTATTGACCAGGGTATGGCAAGAAGTGCTCAAAGCAGACCAAATCGGAGTAAATGATCATTTCTTCGCCTTGGGCGGTGATTCGATTAAGGCCATTCAAGTTTCTGTACGACTTTATGCACAAGGATTTCAGTTAGACCCTAAAAGTCTATTTGACTTCCCTGTATTAGGTGATATGGTTCATTCTGTTAAGAGACTAGACCATCCTTCACACTCACAAACAGATGATAACAAAAAGAAAGAAAATAAAGTTACATCACTGGATGTTAGTGATAAACAGCTTAATCAACATACGCTTCACAAAATACTAGAAAAAATGCCGGATATAAAAATAGAACGAATCTATCCATTGGCACCCTTCCAACAAGTTATTTATGAACATGCTGTAGCTGAACCCGATACCAATGCTTATTTTGAACAAACGATTTGGACACTTGAGGGGAAACTGGATGTAGATCTCTTTATTCAGTGTTTTAAGCAATTAGTTGATCGTCATGATTCTCTAAGAACGATTATTGTGCAAGATGAACAAGAACAGCCTTGGCAAGCTGTGTTACATGATGTTCAAATGATTTCAGAGGTACAAAGCTTGATTGAAATGACGAGACAGGAGCAGCAGGAATACTTGGACCAGTGGATGAGTGAAAATTCAGGTCGAGGGTTCAATCATGATGAACTCATGACCCGTCTCTGTGTATTTCAACTAGGGAATGACGAGCATAAGGTAGTTTGGAGTGCCCATCATCTATTATGTGATGGTTGGAGTGTCAGTATTTTGGTAGACGAATTATTCCAACTCTATGAAGCAAAAAATGCGGGAACTACAGTAGAATTATCTCCAGCAAAACCTTTTCAAGCATTCATTGACTGGACTTTAGAGCAAGACCATGAGAAAGCACGCCATTTTTGGCGCGATTATTTATCAGGGTACAATCGAAAAATCAGTATTCCCAAAAAGAAAGTACCAACTCAAAGTAAAGAGTTAAGCTTCACATTTATGGATTTAACGTTGGATGAGGATCTGACCAATCAGTTACGGACATTTGTAACCAAACACCATGTAACCATGAATTCGGCTTTACTAGCTGTATGGGGTATATTGCTTGGCAAATACAATGGAACGAAAGAAGTAGTATTACCCAATCTGGTATCAGTCAGACCTCCCAAAGTGGAAGGGATTGAAAATATGTTTGGTCTGTTCACAAATGTTTTGCCTATCCGAGTAGCCTGGGCAGAAACGCAATCTTTTGTGGATCTTCTGCAAAAAGTTCAGCAAGAAACATTGAAATGTAATGAGTATGCTTACTTTTCATTTGTTGAGATCCAAAAACAAAGTGAGTTGAACGATCAGTTGACCGACCATCTTTGGGTGTTTGAAAACTATCCCGCCAACCCAGCCATTTTCTCTTCAAATGAGAACAGAAATTTTGCCATCACAGATTACCAAGTCGTTGATGAACCGCATGTGAAGTACGGAATTATATGCTTCCCTGAAGAGAAACTTACAATGAAGTTTGGATATAATCAAAATATCTATGAAGCGGAGCAAATACAGGAAATATTGAATCACCTCCATACGTTAATCAAAACGATCGTTCATCATCCAACACAGACAATCGACGATTACCAATTATAAAAAATGAAAAGGCGAGCAACAACTCGCCTCTTAAAATTGAATAGGAGTGAAACAAGTGTCGGAAAACCTGCAGTTATCAGCCGAAGAGATGCGTCAGTTAGGATATCAAGCAGTTGATTTGATCATTGATCATATGAATCATTTGAAAAGCAAACCAGTATCCGAAACGATTGATAGTGATATTCTCAGAAACAAGCTGACAGAATCGATCCCAGAAAACGGATCCGATCCGAAAGAGCTCCTTCATTTTCTTAATAGAAACGTGTTTAATCAGATTACCCATGTGGATCATCCTCATTTTTTGGCTTTTGTGCCGGGTCCCAATAATTATGTCGGAGTAGTAGCAGATTTTTTAGCAAGTGGTTTTAATGTATTTCCGACAGCTTGGATAGCAGGCGCAGGTGCTGAGCAAATCGAATTAACGACAATCAATTGGTTAAAATCGATGTTAGGATTCCCTGATTCGGCTGAAGGACTATTTGTAAGCGGAGGTTCCATGGCTAATTTGACCGCGCTTACTGTAGCTAGACAGGCCAAGCTAAATAATGACATAGAAAATGCGGTTGTTTATTTTTCCGACCAGACTCATTTTTCTGTGGATCGGGCACTAAAAGTATTGGGTTTCAAACACCATCAAATTTGCCGAATCGAAACGGATGAGCATTTGCGAATTTCAGTCTGTGCTTTGAAAAAGCAAATAAAAGAAGACCGAACAAAAGGGAAAAAACCATTCTGTGTCATTGCTAATGCTGGAACAACTAATTGCGGAGCGGTTGATTCCCTCAATGAGTTGGCTGATCTTTGTAATGACGAAGATGTATGGCTACATGCGGATGGATCCTATGGTGCCCCGGCAATTCTCAGTGAAAAAGGAAGTGCTTTGCTTCAAGGAATTCATCGGGCCGATTCCTTGACGTTGGACCCTCATAAATGGCTTTTTCAGCCTTATGATGTAGGCTGTGTACTCATTAGAAACAGCCAGTACTTAAGCAAAACATTTCGTATGATGCCAGAGTATATTAAGGATTCGGAAACCAATGTAGAAGGAGAAATCAATTTTGGAGAGTGTGGAATTGAACTGTCGCGCAGATTTAGGGCGTTAAAGGTGTGGCTGTCTTTTAAAGTGTTTGGAGCCGCAGCTTTTCGCCAGGCAATTGATCATGGCATCATGTTGGCTGAACAAGTTGAAGCGTTCTTAGGGAAAGCGAAAGATTGGGAGGTGGTAACACCTGCCCAGTTGGGAATTATTACTTTTCGTTATATTCCTAGTGAATTAGCATCAACAGATACAATCAATGAAATAAACAAAAAACTGGTGAAAGAAATTACTCAAAGAGGATTTGCCATGTTAAGTACGACCGAATTGAAAGAGAAAGTGGTTATTCGACTTTGTTCCATCAACCCGAGGATGACAACAGAAGAAATGCTCCACATCATGACGAAAATCAAAGCATTGGCAGAGGAAGTAAGCATATCGTATCCATGCGTTGCTGAATAAGGCTGGACAATTCTTCTCTTACTTTTGGACTTATTTTTTCTTTACTCATTAGATAGTTATTTGCTATATTCAAATGCTTGTTTTCATTAAAAGATAATTTTGCAAACGCTTCTTTCTTTAGGTATAGGAGTCAGAAAAGGTCGTCCCTTTTTCAACGATTGGATAAGTGAAAAACTCAACGATCTTGCGAAAGCAAGAAGAATAGTGGATGAAAATGGTGACATTTATCATTTTAGATTCCATCAGTTTAGACATACGTATGCAGTAAAAATGTTAAATAGTGGAGCTGATTTACTTACAGTTCAGGAACTATTAGCTCATGCCTCTCCTGAAATGACTATCCGATATGCAAAATTATTAGATAGTACCAAGCGAAGAGTTTTTGAAGAAGCTATGAAACAGGGTTTGTTCAGCTTAGATATGAATGGCCAAATGAAACAAATTAGTCCAGATGATGAAATGCCAACAGATATACTCGAAATGCTATGGCGTGATCATAAATTAAATGCAATTGATAATCCATACGGAAGTTGCCACGCAAGAATAGCCGTTATACAAGTATTTTAAACACTATTGAGGGCGGACACACACCTACACCTAAACAAGTTAAACGATAAATGAATGAGAGCAACAAGGATGCTCTTATTGAATTACTGAGACGAAAGATTAAGAAGCTAGAAGATGAAAACAAGCAACTAAGAGACCAATTGAAAGTAGCGTACGCAGAGGTATTTAAAAAATACTAGTATCGATTGGAGAAAAACTCCCTTCCTGCTTGTCTTTATATACAACAATCGGCCAGATTGTTGAGGAACGTTTACATGTATTGTGTAGAATAATAATAGATTGTGACATCTTTCGTTTAAACAAACGAGCAGGTCTGACAACCCAGCGCTCTTGTAAAATGAACTGCCCCGTAATTGTTAGACAGACCTAACGATTACGGGGTGCTTTTTTATGACCAAGCCTTTTTTAAGAGCTTCACACCAAGTTGGATATCCTCAAAAGAAAGATTAGTAAAGCCAAGTTTTATAATAGGGATATCAGTATTGTTGTTAACGAAATAGATTGAAGTAGGATACACCTTAACTCCATAAAGAGAAGCCTGTTGAATTAACCATTCTTCTGAACGTTCTGAGTACACTTTGACTAACAAGTATAGACCGGATTGCTCGCCAATAATAGAGATATTTTGATCAAATTGTTTTTTAAATTCGGAGACTAAATGTTGCATTTTTTGTTTGTAAACGAGACGCATACGTTTAATATGACGATTCCATTCTCCACTTTCCATAAATTTAGCCATTGTGATTTGGCTAAGAATCGAAGTGGTACTCTCGAAATTCAGAAACTGCTTTTTATATCGATTTAAAAGTGGCTGTGGTAATACCATATAACTTAAACGAATTCCCGGAAGAAAGGATTTTGAGAAATTTCCTAAATAAATGACTCTTGCTGAGTCAATGGAGGCAAGAGCTGGGAATGGTTGTTGTGTATAACGAAATTCACTATCATAATCGTCCTCAATAATATATCCTTTCATTTTGTTAATCCATTGAATAAGCGTATGCCGTTGTTGAATTGGCATACTTACTCCATATGGACTGTGATGAGAAGGTGTTACATAGATTAACCTCGATTTCATTCGTTCTAATTGTAAAAGGTCAGCACCTGTTTCATGCACTGGTAAAGTTTCAAAGGAAAATTGATGGAATTTAAAGGATTCTCTAGCCCCGTCGTATCCGGGATTTTCCACTATAATACTTAGAAAATCATCTTTCAGTATATGTCCAAGATTAATAAGCATTTGTTGGGTACTACTGCCGATAATAATAGAATGTGCATCTGTTTTCACCCCTCTAGCTTGGAGCAAATACGTAGCAATTTGTTCTCGTAGGCATACTTCACCAAAAGGTTCTCCATATTGAAAGCTCTCGGATAACGTTAATACTTGATTAGACATTCTTCGCCAAATTTTTAAAGGAAAATGTTCTTGGTCTACAGCCCCTGCTCGAAAATCAATAAGAATGGGGTTCAATGATTCTGGTGGCTTTTTATAATGAGAGCTTAACGTTTCTTGAAATGAAAGGGTCTCTAATTCATTTATAAAATAACCTTTCCTCCCTTCTCCTCGAATGTATCCCTCAGCTACCAGTTGTTCATAGGCCATTAATGTCGTATTTCGACTCACTTGAAGAGAGTGTGCCAATTCACGGATAGAAGGCAATTGTTCATTAGCGTCCAGTTTTCCTTGCTCAATTAATAATTTAAATTGCTCATAGATTTGTTTGTATTTAGGTAAGTCATCCTTGAAAGCAAAAATAATATTTTTCATTTAAATACCTCTTTGACATGTATGTTTATTCAAAATTGTACCTTTTTATATGTCAGTTTGTATAATACTATATTTTATATCAAATATTTATGACAAACGTTTTAGGTTCGAGGAAGCTACCTGTTATATTTCAAAATTTATATGTAAGGTGAAAGGAGATTTTTTATGTATATTCCTAAATATTTTAAAGTTACCTCTGTAAAGGAAATTGAAGAGTTTATTCAAAAAAATTCATTTGGTACTATTGTTACCACAAAACAGGGTAGACCAATTGCTACTCATATTCCCTTACTTTTAGAAAAAGGTGAAAGGGATGATTATTATATAACAGGACACGTGGCTTATGGAAACCCGCAATGGAGAACATTTAAGGAATCCCAAGAAGCTTTAGTTATATATCAGGGGCCGCATGCCTACGTATCATCCTCTTGGTACAGTCATGAAAATGTTCCTACATGGAACTATCAGGCTGTACACATATACGGTAAGGTAGAGGTATTAAGTCAAGATGAATTAAAAAAGTCACTTACTAACATGCTGTATAAATATGAGAGTCATCGTGAAAATCCAATATTATGGGAAAAAATTTCTCCTGATTTATTAGAAGCAGAACTAAGGGGCATTGTAGGCTTCAGGATAAAAGTACAAGAAATTCAAGCTGCATATAAACTAAGTCAAAATCGTAGTGAAGATGACTATAAAAATATTATTCAAAACTTATATGCAGAACAAGATTTAGAATCTCATCAACTTGCAGATGCAATGAAAAAGATAAAAAAATAAAAGCAGTTTAACTGTTTTCTATAATTAAACGTATAAATTATTAAGGAGTTAGAAAAATGAAAAATCCATTTGTCCCTTTTAGTATTGCAATGATTACTCCTTTTTCTGAAAATGGAGAGCTTTATTTAGAAGGTATACCATCACTAATTGACTATTATAAAAAGCATGAAGTTCCTGCGTTATTAATAAGCGGAAGTACTGGTGAACAACATTCTATGACAATCGAGGAACGTACTTCATTGTTTCATGCAGTGAAAAAAGAAACAAAAAATGATTTACTCTTATATGGAGGAGTTGCAGCTGTTCAAACAAAGGATGCAATGGCATTAGCGATTTCTGCAGAAGAAGCAGAACTAGATGCAATTATGCTAGGTTTTCCCCCTTATGTACGAATTAATCAACAGGAAGCGTTTAACTATGTTGAGAGAATTTGTTCAGTTACTAATCTGCCGATTATGATCTATAACAACCCTGTAAGAACAGGGTTTAATTTACAAGTTGAAACATTAATAACATTAGCAATGACATTCCCACAAATCGTCGCATTTAAAGAAGCTGGTAATTCAAATAATGTACCAATTGTCAAAAAACAACTGGGTGCAGAATTTAATGTATTATCTGGTTTTGACTTAAAAATATTTGAAGATGCCAAACTTGGATTTGACGGAATTACTAGCGTCTTGGGTAATATATTTCCAGTAGAAATACAAAAGATTATTAAAGCTGTTCAATCTGGTAAAGAAGAAGATGGAAAAAAGCATTTAACTGAAATTTCTCCTTACATGAACTCAATAATAGAAATGGGAACACTTCGCCCAATTAAATATCTCTTAGAAAAACAAAATATACAGGCTGGTGTCTGCCGGGAACCTCTTTCAACGTTAAGTGTAGAGGAGAAAAAAATTATTGATAAAGTTTTTCAGTCATTTTGAAGTAGTCTACTTACTATATAACCGGACACATGGAGAAAAGGTCGCTTTTTTTTAAAATAAGAGAGCGTCCTTTTTGGCTTTTTGTATTGGGAAAAATGAGTTATTCCGCAAAAGGTCGCGATTGTTGAGGAGTATTCCTAATAAAAAGGCTGTTTACATATTAGTCATGTATAATATGTCAAACAGCCTATGTTTTTTGCAAATAAGAAATTAAAACTGCTCCAAAATTAATCAAAAATTTATTTTCATATCGTACCCTTTCAGTATCACTTGAGAGGAGAAATCATATGAAAAAATTACTGAAAGTCTTAAAAATCTTATTTGGCATTATCGCTGCTGTGGTCCTAATTCTGTCCGTTCTCTCCTTAAAACTCCTCATAAACCGCCGGATCTTGGTCGTTGATTCTTCCATCCGGACGAGAAAGTGAAGCGATTTCCTTCATATCCTTTTCATCAAGTGAGAAATCGAAAATAGAAATGTTTTCAAGCTGACGCTCTGGTGATGCTGACTTTGGAATTGGAATAGCACCTAACTGGCAGTGCCATCGTAAGATCACTTGAGAAATTGTTTTATTATACTTCTCTGCGATTTGCCCAAGCTGCTTATTGTTCAATATCTCACTGGCACGGGCTAAAGGACTCCAAGATTCTGTTTGAATGCCTTGTTCTTCATGCCATTTATGCTGGTGTTCTTGATTGAAAGCGGGGTGCAATTCAATCTGGTTAATACTTGGCTTAACCCCTGTTTCACGTTGAAGCTGTTCAATATGTTCAGGCAAGAAGTTGCAAACGCCAATGGAACGAATTAGACCCCATTTTTTGGCTTCAATTAATGCTTGCCAAGCTTCTGTGTAGTGTCCTTGTTTTGGATTTGGCCAATGAATAAGGTACAAGTCATAGTAATCCAAGTCAGCCCGATATAAAGACTCTTGGATAGCTGTGACGGCTTTGTCATATTCATGATAGCGTCCGGGAAGTTTGGATGTAATGTATAACTGTTCTCGGGGAACTGAGGAGCGGCGAATGGCTTCTCCGACAGTTCCCTCATTCTCGTAGTTATAAGCGGTGTCGATCAAACGATAGCCAATATCTATGGCGCTGTTAATGGCATGAACTCCTTCATTCCCGTTAAGAGCGTATGTACCAAAGCCGATAGCAGGAATGGTTGTACCATCATTAAGTGTCAATTCCGGTATTGCTTTATCCATTATGAATCCCTCCCTTTCACTCTACTTTACCATTATTCTTACAATTAAAACATGATAATGGAAATGAAGGTGAATGTGATAGATGAGTTGGTGATAAGGGAAAAATTGAGTTGCAAAAATGGCTCTTTGCAGCAGCTGAGTGTGCGCATATAAAAAAGCTGACGATAGGCTGTCAGCTTTTTTGCCGTTAAATCTGAAACATCCACGCCACAACCGGGCCGAATACAGAGCCTAAAACTGCACACAGCGTCATGGAAACGGAGCTCATGGACACTGTTAATTCTCCGTATTCCATCGCTTTTGAGGTTCCGAGCGCATGTGAGGCGCTGCCGAATGCGATTCCTTTTCCGAGTGAACTGTGGATGCGAATCCATTTGAGAAGCAGCGGTCCGAGGATGACGCCTGAAAAGCCCGCGATCATGACAAACACCACTGTCATGGATGGAACGCCGCCCAGTCCGGTGGCGATCTGAATGGCGACAGGGGTCGTAATGGATTTTGGAATAATAGACAATATCAAATTCCGGTCGATGCCAAACAGTTCTGCGAATAGCAGGCCGCTCACCATTCCTGAAAATAAGCCCGCCAATACGCCTCCTATGATCGGGAAGCTGTATTTGAGTAAAATGCGGCGCTGCTTATAAAGCGGATAAGCTAATGCGACGACAGCGGGGCCGAGCAGTGAATTAATCCATTTTCCGCCGATCATATAGTCTTTATACGGAATGTGAAAGGCGAGAAGCAGCACAATAATCAAAATCGTCGTAGTCAGTACCGGAATGAGAAATGGATATGAAAAGCGTATATATAATTTTACCATTGCCAAATAAGCGGCAGCCGTTGCTGCAATTATAAGGATTGCGATACATGCTTGCTGCACTTCTTTTTCTCCTTTCGTTTATTAGCTTTGTGTTCCAGCAGCTGGCTGGCGTATCCCGCAGCGATCATTGTGACGACGGTGCTCAGCACAATAATGCCAAGCAGAGCGGCTCCGCTTGCGGAAAACAGTGACGGATAGTTCATCACGCCCGCCATTGCCGGTATAAATAATAATGGAAGAAAAGACAGTAAAAAGCCTGCGCCGTCTTCAATCATTTTCACTGGAACAATCTTAGTCGTTAAACAAATGAGCATGAGGATTAAGCCGATGATGCTTCCCGGAATAGGAAGATGAAACAGCTGATGGGCGGCCTCTCCGATCATGGAAAAAGCGTATAAAATCAAAATTTGTAAAATGATGCGTATAGCTTTCACAACAAGGTGCTGTTCTTTGAAAAAGAACAGCTTCCCCCTTTCTTGGTGACGGTGTCCCGGTGATTTTCTTTACTTTTTGTTCGTATATTTGTAATATACAAATATATGTAGGTAAAACCTATTTTATATGTTTTTATAGTGAATGTTTATATGCTTGTATTATACAACTAATTATGCTGTTGTCAATTATAAGGAGAGATTCCATTTGCAAAAACAAGATCCGATTGAATTAATTGAATATGAGCTTACCACTTTTATCAGGCGGGCTGTTTATCTGGATACCTCGGACCGGAAAATCGGGAATCTGGAAAGGGCCGCTTATCTGTTATTAAGGCAGTTAGACGAATTTGGGCCGGCGCGTGTCAAAGAATTGGCAGATTCCTTTAAGCTGGATATTTCCACGATTTCGAGACAAGCCGCAGCCTTGGAGGCGAAAGAGCTGATTTATCGCTTCTCCGATCCTTCTGACGGACGGGTCAGCCTGTTTACGATTACAAAGCTCGGCAAGCAGAAATTAAAAGCTGAGAAACAGAAGCGGCTTGAACGGTATCATCGTATGCTTGAAGATTGGTCAGGTGATGAAAAAGAATTGTTCGGCAAGTTGTTAATACGGCTGAATGAGGGATTTATTGATTCATAAAAAGAATGGGAATTCGTGCCGGGCAAGCAGGATTATGGTGTATCTGAAGGAGAATGAAAGAAGGTGAGGAGGTTTCAATCGCTTCACCTATTTTGAATTGGGAAAAACAGGGAGTACTGGCGTGGTTCTCCTGATACATTACTTATAGATGGGGGGCATGAGATGAAAAGCGAGTGACTATTTTTTTGCGGCTGTCTATCATTTATTATCTTAATATTCATAATTCAATAAAATGAAAGCGATTTCATTCAAATTGTTCATCTTAAGTTCGGAAGGTGTTTACCTGAAAAAAACAATTGTATTTTCCACAGAAATTTATTATGATGAGAAAAGGAAATTGGAGATTTTATAACAATAGAAAGATAGAAAATTTCCAATATTGCGAGAAATGAAGAGTGAGTCAGGTTCAAAAAGGTGCACCTTCTGCTTCATTATTTCAAATATATCAGCGCGGTTAAGAGGAGGAAGCGGAGTGGCAAATAAAGAGTTGAAGAGAGGATTAAAAGCGCGTCATATTCAGATGATTGCGTTGGGCGGTACAATTGGTGTTGGTTTATTTATGGGTTCAGCCAGCACGATTAAATGGACGGGGCCGTCTGTTCTGCTTGCTTATGCAATCTGCGGAATATTTATCTTTTTTGTGATGCGTGCGATGGGAGAAATGTTGTATGTAGAGCCAAGTACGGGTTCATTTGCGACGTTTGGCCATAAGTATATACATCCATTAGCCGGTTATATGACTGCTTGGAGTAACTGGTTCCAGTGGGTGATTGTCGGGATGTCTGAAATTATAGCTGTTGGTTCATACATGCAGTACTGGTTTCCGGATCTGCCTGCTTGGATACCCGGTATCATCGCGATGGCAATTCTTGGAGCGGCGAACTTAATTTCGGTTAAATCATTCGGTGAATTTGAATTTTGGTTTGCGATGATTAAAATCGTTACCATTGTATTAATGATTATTGCTGGGCTCGGTATTATTTTCTTGGGGTTTGGTAACGGCGGACATGCCATCGGATTATCTAATCTTTGGGCACATGGCGGTTTCTTTACAGGCGGTTTCTCTGGATTTTTCTTTGCTTTATCTCTTGTAATCGCAGCTTATCAAGGTGTTGAACTGATTGGGATTACGGCCGGCGAAGCGCAAAATCCGCAAAAAACGTTAACAAGCGCAATTCGCAGTATTATTTGGCGCATTTTAATATTCTATATCGGTGCTATTTTTGTGATTGTCACGGTTTATCCTTGGGACCAGTTGAATTCACTTGGAAGCCCGTTTGTTTCAACTTTCGCCAAAATTGGGATTACAGCAGCGGCTGGTATTATTAACTTTGTCGTGATTACAGCGGCAATGTCTGGCTGTAATAGCGGTATTTTCAGTGCGGGACGTATGCTTTATACATTAGGAGTGAATGGACAAGCGCCGAAATTCTTTGCGAAAATCTCTCGTAATGGTGTGCCGTTATACGGTACGATTGCTGTCCTTATCGGTTTGGCAGTTGGTGTTGTTTTAAACTATATTGCGCCGCCAAAGATATTTGTGTACGTATACAGTGCAAGCGTGCTTCCGGGTATGATTCCATGGTTTATCATTTTGTTCAGCCATATTGGATTCAGAAGAGCAAAAGGTGCTGAGATAGATAAACATCCATTCAAGATGCCTTTTGCGCCTGTGACAAACTACTTAACGATTGCATTCTTAATTATGGTGTTAATCGGTATGGGATTTAATGATGATACACGTATTTCTCTGATTGTAGGGATCATTTTTCTTGGCCTCGTGGTCATTAGTTATTATGCATTCGGGATTGGCAAGCGTGTCCCGCTAGATGTACAAATCGATGATAAAGTGTCGAACTGACGAACTAATCATTCATTTTGATAAAAAATATAAACTGAACCAAAAACCTGTTTTCAATAAACAGGTTTTTCTTTTTGGGTTTTATCCAGTCTGGTGATTTCTTGCTGTATGTTTTGTTTACGAAGGTGCAAGTTGGAATAAAGTGTCTTGGATTTTTGAAATTGTTTGTATGAATTATAATCATTTCAGCAACCTATAGAATATAGATCTGAAGCAAAGGAGATCATTGAATGGATAAAACCTTGGGTTATTTACGGGAATCGCTTTCCAATCATCTTGATAACGATGTATGCCAGCGAATTTACAAGAAGATGTTAACTCGGCATTATACGGGGGAAGGCAACTTTGTAAAGGATTTAAATGATGATGAAATGTCTTATCTGAACACTATATTAGAAAAAGAAATCAAGTACGCTCAAAATGAACAAGACCAACAGCGGGCAAGCGAGTTAAACGAGGTTTATGAATTGCTGTTCTGATGATGTGAGGGCAGTAAGGAAAGGCGGGAAGCGGAATGGGTGCCATTGAACGAAATGGCTATACGTTTGAGCCGGAATTTAGTGTAATCAGACAAAACGGGGCCATTCATGTCTATCATCACGGAAAATTTGTGGAGGAGATTCGTTTTGAATTCAATGGTGAATTTCCTGATCATGATGAGATAGAAGAATTAGTGAATCATTATTGCTTTGAACATAATATATAGCCAAGCTTAAAAAGTCCTGTATTCCGTATACAGGACTTTTAGGCGTCTTTTAGTTTGTCATCAGATGATACTTTTTTAAAATATCGGTTGTGATGTTTTTCGCTGTGGTTCCTGAGGCATCTACATTTGTGACAAATATATAGGAATGGTTATCCGTTGTAATAAACCCAACAAACCAGCCCAATCCATAGTCTGTTAATCTTGTTCCTGTTTTGCCGTACAGTGTATAGTGATCGCCTTCTTCTTGGATCATCATTCGTTTGACTGTTTTCATAATAGGCTTGTCAAAAGGTAGATCTTCTTTATACAGGCGTTCTATAAAATCTTTCTCTTCCAATGGAGAAATCTTCAAGGAGCTTTGTAACCAAAATTTGTCGATTCCGCCGCTTATGTCTTCATTTCCGTAAGAAATACGATGAAGCCAATCGGTCATCCGGTCTTCGCCGATATCTCTGGCCATCGCTTGATAATACCAGATGACAGAATCCCGCATCGCTGAGCCGAGGGTATGGTCCCGGTTCCATGATTCGAATTCGCGCTCTGTCCCGTCCCATCGTTTCACATCATATTCATCACGAACCGCCTTTACTTGCAATCCAATTAAAGCGTTCGGCACTTTAAATGTGGACTGCGGAGTTTGTCTTTCTTTGGCTCTTGATTCATTGTATATAAATGTTTTGTCCTTCTGTACGTCATGGAGAATAAACGTTCCGTCGCGGTCTTTGAAGAATTCGTCTACGTTCAGTTTGCTTACATTCACACTCTTTTCACCAGGCATTTTGGCACCAGCTGATGATGTGCTTCCTAATCCTGCAACCAAAAATAAAATGAATATATACAACCATTTTTTCATACCCGTTGCCTCCCTTTGTTTTTCTTTGAACATTTCTATGTATCCTGCTGTATTGCCTTTTATCTAAGTGTACTGCTTCAGCCAATATATTTGTAAGAATTTTTTATCCGAATGATTGATAGGGCTGCTGCGCATAAAATCGGTCGGGTGTTTCAATACTTAAAGGGTAGATGATGTTTAATTCGTTTTATAAGGTGAAAAAAAGAAAGGAAAGGCTTTTATTGTATAAACTGCCAGACAAGACAAAAGGAGTAGATAGTGATGTCAATGGATAAACAGGTCCCGCATGATAAAGCTCTGGACAACAGTCTGGCTATGATGCGGGAAGGATATTTGTTTATTAAAAATAGGGTTGACCGATATCAGTCAGATCTGTTTGAAACGCGCTTGCTGGGGCAAAAGGCGATTTGTATGAGCGGAGAAGAAGCGGCAAAGGTATTTTATGATCCTGAGCGAATGAAGCGAAATGGCGCATTGCCGAAGCGATTACTGAAGACGTTATTTGGCGTAGATGCCATACAGACGATGGATGGTGATGCTCATACTCACCGAAAGCTTCTTTTTATGTCATTAATGACGCCGCCGCATCAAAAACGATTAGCCGAGCTTGCCATGGAGCAGTGGCTGGCCGCACTCAGTAAATGGGAAGGTGCAGAGAAGGTTGAGCTTTTTGAGGAAGCCAAGAACGTGTTATGCAAAATTGCCTGCCAATGGGCCGGGGTTCCCTTGAAAGAATCGGAAGTCAAAGAGCGTGCGGATGACTTCAGTGCGATGGTGGATGCCTTTGGGGCTGTTGGGCCGCGGCACTGGAAAGGCAGAAGAGCGAGACCGAGAGCTGAAGAGTGGATTCGGGACATTATTGAAAATGTGCGAGCCGGAAAGACGGAGGCTGAGAAAGGTACGGCACTTTATGAAATGGCATTTCACACTGAACTGGATGGAAGCCGGCTGGATACCCAAATGGCTGCGGTTGAACTCATCAATGTGTTGCGGCCTATTGTGGCGATTTCAACCTTCCTCACGTTTTCTGCTTTAGCATTACATAATCATCCAGAGTATAAAGAAAAGCTGAAGTCAGGAAATGGCGATGATCTTGAAATGTTTGTCCAGGAAGTTCGGCGCTTCTATCCGTTTGGCCCTTTTCTCGGTGCCCAGGCGCGAAAAGATTTTGTTTGGAATCAATGCGAATTCAAAGAAGGAATGCTGGTTTTACTTGATCTATACGGTACGAATCATGACGCTCGCCTGTGGGAAGATCCAAATGAATTCCGTCCGGAACGATTTAAGGATCGGAAGGACCAGTTATTTGATTTAATTCCCCAAGGAGGGGGCGATCCTGCCAAGGGACACCGCTGTCCGGGTGAGGGTATTACGATCGAAGTTATGAAAGTAACTCTCGATTTTCTTATTAACCACATTGAATATGAAGTTCCTGAGCAAGATCTAAGTTACAGCTTGGTCAGAATGCCGTCCTTGCCTGAAAGCGGATTTGTTATGAGCCGTATTAGACGGAAATGAAAATGGCCTGCAAATCATTTGCGGGCCATTTTTTGGTTGGATTCGATTTGAGTTTACATGCGAGTTATAAAGCGTGGAAGAACGGTAAAAAAGAGGACGCAAAAGATTGCAAAAAAGACTGCTGGGTTAGTAAGCCGCCAACAGTCTTGCCTCACTCTTTATTTTGTCTTTTCATCATGGTATTGCACGGGAAACATAGAGCCTTCGGACACCATTTTGTTGTCTTCAATATCTTCGGGGTGCGGATTGCCTGCTTTATTTACGGGGAAAGCATCAATGTTTGGCTCACTGGAAAATTTTCTTTTCACATCGTAAATAAAGTTTTTAACCTTTTGGCGATTTGAAGGATCTTTTAATAGATAAGAAGTGATGCCGACAGTGGAAACAGCAAGACCTGAGATTAACAGTTTTTGTTTCATGGTAAAGAACTCCTTTCTATTTTAAAGGTAATGTTTCATATTATATTCCCGCCATCCTTGAAACTAAACCTTCCAGTAGCTAAAGGTGTTTCTGCAGCTGTGACCGGACGGGAAAAACGCAACCTTGCGTCGTTCGTGCCGAACGTGCTGCCTGTATTCATATTTGAACGATTGAACCATCGGCGTCTCATACGGCAGCGGTATTAGAGGATCATAGGAAGAAATGAGGATTATATGCAGATGCGGGCGTGTTTTTTTCTAGTCTGACAGTCATCATATATACGAAATGTTACACAAATGTAAATTCGAATTAGGTCTATCAGACTGATTGTTAAGTTATTGTAAAATTAACAGGTGACTTATTTACAATCCTAGGGACTTCAAACATAATCATAGGGAGTTTGTTGATAAATGTCGTAAACAGAGGTGAAAGCGTTGACTATTGATGTACAGACGTTATTGTTTGAATTTCTCGGAGGTCTCGGTATTTTCTTGATAGGGATCAAGTTTATGGGAGAAGGCCTTCAGAAATCGGCTGGAGATAGATTAAGAAATATTTTAGATCGCTTTACAAGCAACCCGCTGATGGGAGTTTTGGCCGGAATCATTGTGACGGTCTTAATTCAAAGCAGTTCCGGGACGACTGTCATAACGGTTGGCCTTGTCAGCGCGGGCTTTATGACGCTTCGACAGGCGATCGGGGTCATTATGGGGGCCAATATCGGAACAACGGTTACAGCGTTTATTATTGGTATAGACATTGGGGCGTACGCTTTGCCGATTATAGCCGCCGGCGGATTTTTACTGTTTTTCTTTAAACAAAAAAAAGTGCAAAATGCGGGCCAGATTGTCTTTGGCTTTGGGGCACTGTTTTATGGATTGGAATTAATGAGCGGCGGGATGATACCGCTGCGGTCGCTTGAGGCTTTTCATGAGTTAACGGTTAATATGAGTTCGAATCCGGTTCTTGGCGTTGTCGTCGGTACTTTGTTTACCGTTATCGTGCAAAGTTCCAGCGCCACAATCGGTATCCTGCAAGGGTTATTTGCGGATCAGCTGATTGATATCAAGGGTGCGCTCCCCGTTCTATTTGGAGACAATATCGGGACAACCATCACTGCGATTCTTGCGTCTCTTGGCGCTTCAGTGGCAGCGAGACGGGCTGCGGCGACCCATGTGCTGTTTAACTTGATCGGGACGGCGATATTCTTGATTTTGCTTAAGCCGTTTACAGCCTTAATTTTATGGTTCCAAGCTTCGATGGGACTTGATCCTAAAATGACGATTGCTTTTGCGCACGGAATCTTTAATACATCAAATACGCTCATTCAGCTTCCTTTTGTGGGCTTGTTAGCTTTAGTGGTAACAAAACTGATACCGGGCAAGGATACAATGTTAGAATACAAATCACATCTTGATCCGATTTTCATTGAGCAATCTCCATCCATTGCTCTCGGACAAGCAAAAGAAGAAGTTCTGCAAATGGGAAATTTCGCGGTGCAAGGGCTGGAAGTAACAAAACAATTTCTAGTGACAAAACAGCCGAAACACGCTTCTAGCGCATATCAGATAGAGGATGCGGTCAACAATCTTGACCGAAAAATCACAGATTATTTGATCGAACTTTCTTCAAGTTCTCTCTCAGACCATGAGTCAGAGGAACATCATATGCTTATGGACACAGTCAGAGACATTGAACGAATCGGCGACCATTTCGAAAATGTGATTGAACTGGTGGAATATCAGCAGGCGCATCGAGTCGTCGTTACAGAGTCAGCCATGGCGGACTTAACGAGTATGCTGGATCTGACGATTTCCACTGTGAAGGCGTCTATGGAAGCCCTGAAGCATGATGATGACGAGATAGCCGCACAAGTGGTTGAAAAAGAAGATGAAATTGACAAGATGGAACGGAAGCTTCGCAAAAAACATATTATCCGTCTTAATGATGGACTGTGTACAGGACAAGCTGGTATAGTGTTTGTCGATATGATCAGCAACCTGGAACGAATCGGCGACCATGCGGTGAATATTGCGGAGGCTGTACTTGGTGAAAATTGATGAGAAAAAGCTTTGAATCCTAGGATTCAAAGCTTTTTTTGTAGTCTTTTTTAACATGTTGAAACACATCTGGATAATTCGTAAACACCCCGGTAACTCCCAAGTTCAGCAGACGACGCATATCAGGTTCTGTGTTCACGGTATAAGGGTGCAGCAGAAGGCCGTGGCTGCGGATTTTTCGGACATTTTCAGCGTTCAGCGCTTTATAATCCGGTCCCGCCCCAACCGCGTATGTTTTGATTTCTGCTAATTCAGAATCTGTCATAGATGCAATCTGTTCTGCTTCTAATAACTGAACAGTCGGCAAGTTAGCATTCAATTGATGAATTTTTAACAGGCTTTCTTTACTGAAAGCAGGCGATTTAGTTCATAATGGCACGCTGACTGGGGAGGGGCTGATATTTGCTTCTGTTTTGCTTGTGATTTATTTTTTGCTGAACTATTGGACAGTCAACTTGTTTTCCAAAGCAAATTCACTGATCACCATTTTTAAAATTATTATACCGGGACTTACAATTGGCGCTCTTTTGTTTGTCGGGTCTCTGTTAGTGGCTACTGTAATTTATGTGCTTTTGCAAGTCGCGTTTATCGGAGCCGTTGACCCTTCGATGATTGCAAATGGCTGGAGCCATTAATTTTAATTCTCCTTTTGCCGATTTGGCGATTGCGCTGAATATTAACTGGCTTGTGATTGTTTTGTATGCGGATGCGTTTGTATCACCATCGGGGACGGGGATTACGTATACAGCGACAACTTCCCGGATGATTTACGGCATGGAGAAAAACAAATATTTGCCGAGTTTGTTAGGGAAGCTGCACCCGATTTACGGCGTCCCGCGCCAAGCGATGTTCTTTAATTTGGCTGTTTCATTCATATTTTTATTCTTGTTCAGAGGATGGGGCGTCTTAGCTGAAATCATCTCGGTGGCAACGTTAATTTCATATATTACCGGACCTGTTACCGTTATGACCTTGAGACGGACAGGAAAAGATTTGTATAGGCCGCTTCGCTTAAAAGGCTTAAGCGTGATCGCGCCGCTTGGTTTTATCTTTGCGTCACTCGTGCTGTACTGGGCGCGCTGGCCGTTAACAGGACAGGTGTTATTTATTATCCTGATCGGTCTGCCGATTTACTTCTATTATCAGGCGAAAGCGAAGTGGAAAGGCTTTCGGCAAAACTTCAAAGGCGGCGCCTGGATGGTCTTTTATCTGTTATGTATGATGATGATTTCATACCTGGGCAGTGAAAAATTCGGCGACCTGAATGTCATTACTTATGGATGGGATATGGCGGTTATTGCCGTTGTATCATTAGGTTTCTATGTGTGGGCGCTTAAGAGCGGCTTCCAGACAGAGTATTTAAAGGATGCGAAAGAGATCAATGATCAGCTGGCAGGTGCACAGGCTGAAGCCGCTGCCGGGAAAGAATAGAATGATATAAAAAAACCTTGCGATGGGTGTCGCAAGGCTTTTTTTGTTTCCTTGAATGACACAAGACAACAGTCTTCAAAGGGAGGTTCTTAACTCTGCTTATGCTGTTTGTTTAAATTTACTTTAAATATATCCTGGAAAAACTGAATAAAAATAGGTTTGTGGTAAAATTGTCTAGTTAAATGCACGTTTCTTTTTTATTACATTTATACTAATTATTGAACATGCATAAGAATTTATTAGGATAAATATATGTGTACGTCGAAAGGAATAGGGGGAAAGGTATGAAATTTTCAATTGCAATACCAGTATATAATGACCGAAACTCAATAAAAACATGTTTAGATAGTGTGTTAAATCAAACTATCGGGCAAGACAGACTTGAAATTATTTGTGTGAATGACGGTTCAACTGATGAGAGCGGTGCCATATTAGATGAATACATGAGTAAATACCCGTGCATAAAAGTGATTCATCAAGAAAATAGCGGAGCGCCTGGCCGACCTAGAAATAAGGCAATAGATATTGCAACAGGAGATTATATCTATTTTGTTGATGGAGATGATTATTTAGGGATTGAAGCCTTGGAAAGAATGGAAGAAAAGATACTTGAATACCAAAGTGATATTGTCATAGGACGTTATGAAGGGATTAATAGAGGCGTACCTGTTTCAATTTTTAAGAGAAACCCGGACTGTTTTTCTTTTTTTGGTTCAAACGCTCTTTTTACAACGAGTGCTCAGAAATTATTCAAACTTGATTTATTGAAGAAACATAATATTCGTTTTCCGGAACATTTCTCTCTGGGAGAGGACCAGCCGTTTATCATTCAGGCATATGCCTATTCAAATTCAATTGCATTGGTTAAAGATTATGTATGCTATTACTTGACGAATCATCAGACCGTTGGAAGAATCCAATTAACGAAAAAACCTTTATCCGGTAAACTTTTTATGCATAGAATTGAAGAGACATTGGCTGCTATTGAAGCGTTAGAACTCGACAAGGATAAAAAATTAATGGTTTTTCACCACTACTGGGAGAGAGTTTTAGATGTAGAACTCAGTGCGCTCATCTCAAGATCATTTTTAGTAGAGGACAAACTTTATATATTCAATACATTTAAAAAAATGCTTGATAAGTATCATTATCTGGATTATTACTCTCACTTTTCATCCAGGCAGAAGCTATTAATTCGGTTGATTGACAATGGCAAGATGGAGGATTTAATTGCCTTTTGGTATGCGGAAAAACATACGGGCAATATGGTGGTTTTTCATGGGCAAGTATATCCAAAACCCAAAATGGCTTATGAACTAGCGTTAAATGAATCCATATCCTTTCATCGGCTTAATAAATTTGAGGGTGAAATAACGAGATTAGAACGTATGGAAAACACTCTTTTACTGGAAGGGTTTTGTTATCATTCTCACGTTGATTCATCAAATGAAAATTTATTTATTGAAATCTCTTTAAGGGGCCGGCAAGAAGGAAGGGTTACGTTACCGGCCTTCAGAAACAGCTATGAAAAACACCGCCCAATAGAAATTGACTCCTCCTATTTGAAAAAAGAACGTATTACCTATTTTCACACCTTTATCCCGGTACAATCCCTTCTCCGTTTTAACCAAGAAGGAGACATATTGGATGTAAGATTAATTAGTAAGATAGAAGATTATACGAAATCGGTAAGATTAAGAGCAAAACCAACAGTGTTATTAAAAGAGTCATTATTTATTCCTAAAGAGCATAAAGAGTGGACATTATTGTCTTCCTATTTGACCAAATGGGGAAATCTTTCTTTTGTCTTAAAAACTCAAGAGCTTGATATCAAAAATTTCACATTATCATACAATGATTCTGAAGTGAAAGGGCATTTTAGTTTGGCTTCAAGTGTATCTTTGGATGAATCAAGCCGCTTTCAACTCATATTTACAAAATTTCTTACCTATGAACCTGAAGTTATACTTCAATCCAGTGGCAATAGACAGTTGTGCCATTTTCGTTTCGGAGTCTCTAAGAGTGAATTAAAGCAGCTGAGACAAAAAAAGAATGTGGATATTGCGCTGCGGCACTATAAGAAAAGAGTCCCTGTTTTTTATAAAGAAAGACCCTTTATTATAAAACGCGTACTAAATAAATTAAGACGGCTATTCAACTAATATATTTTTAAATCATATAAAAGAGCTTTGAATCCAAGGAGATTCAAAGCTCTTTTTTTACTTTTTATAGGATTTTTTCACATGATGAAACACATCTGGATAATTCGTAAACACCCCCGTAACTCCCAAGTTCAGCAGACGACGCATATCAGGTTCTGTGTTCACAGTATAAGGGTGCAGCAGAAGGCCGTGGCTGCGGATTTTTCGCACATTTTCAGCGTTCAGCGCTTTATAATCCGGTCCCGCCCCAACCGCGTATGTTTTCATTTCTGTTAACTCAGAATCTGTCATAGATGCAATCTGTTCTGCTTCTAATAACTGAACAGTCGGCAAGTTAGCATTCAATTGATGAATTTTTAACAGGCTTTCTTTACTGAAAGATTGAATGATAACTTGTCCCGGCTTTTTATGTTTTCCTATCAGTTTATGTTTTTGTAAGGAAGCGATCAGTTTTTCTTCCATACCAGGATACGTATCAGGCGATTTTGTTTCAATGTAATAGTTGGCATGCTTTCCGAAATGGTCTAATACCTCATCCAATGTAGGAACTTGAAGGCCGACGTACCGAGCCTTTGCTTTTTCCGGATAGGCTTCATTAAACCATGATCCCGCGTCAAGCTGCTTGATTTCTGCAAGCGTGTAGTCTTTGACCCAGCCCTCTCCGTTTGTGGTACGGTCTAATTTTTCATCATGCATCACAATTAACTTGCCGTCCTTTGTCATCTGTAAATCCAATTCAAGATAATCGGCTTTCATTTTTTGGGCCGTTTCGTAGGACAATATCGTGTGCTCCGGTACATATCCGGAAGCTCCCCGGTGAGCGACAGTCAGGATACGCTCAGGAGACAGCAGGTTCCCCTTTGACTTGGCAGAGACAGGCGGACAAATAAATGTCACCAAGCTAAAAGACAACAATACCAAAACTAGTAATCTATTTTTCCTCATTCTATAATCCCCCTTAAGTTAAACAATGCAGCAATTGTGACCCATCCCCATCATAAAAAAACGATATGAATAGCGTTTTTAGAAAATATTAATCTTTTATTTATTTTCGTTAAGATTTTTTCAATTTTTGCTGCTGTATGGACGAGCTTAAAATCATAATTCTTTCTTAAACATGCTCCGCTCTTTTTCCTGTATTCCATGTTAGCGCCAAGAACACAATAGCCAGCACACAAGAAGAGATAAGCATGATAAAGCCGCCAGTCCAGTCAAACTGGTCAACGACAAGTCCCATTATCGCATTGGCAAAGGCTGATCCTCCGATATAGCCAAAGAATCCGGTCAAACCCGCAGCTGTTCCGGCGGCTTTTTTCGGTGCGAGGTCAATCGCCTGCAAACCAATCAGCATAACAGGTCCGTAGATTAAGAAGCCGATGCTGATGAGAGCAATGTTATCTATCAACGGATTGCCCGCAGGATTTAGCCAATACACCAATACGGCGATGAAAACGCCCGCCATAAACAAAACGCCTGCCGGTGCGCGGCGGCTTTTGAAAAAGCGGTCACTGATCCAGCCGCATAAGATGGTTCCCGGAATTCCTGCATATTCATAAAGGAAATAAGACCAGCGAGAATCTTCCGGAGAAAATCCTTTTGCTTCGGTTAAATAGGTAGGCGCCCAGTCGACGACACCGTACCGCACAAAATATACAAACACATTCGCAAATGCGATATACCAAAGAAATTTGTTGTTAAGAACGTATTGAAAAAGGATTTCTTTAGTGGTCATCTCTTTTTCTTGATCTTTAAAAGCGTGTTTCGGGTAATCATTCCGATACTCTTCAATTGGCGGAAGACCGACAGATTGAGGTGTGTCCCGAACAAGAAGAACAATCAAAAATGAGATAATAATAGCGATGATAGCCGGAAAGAAGAACACGCTCTTCCAAGTTACAAACATAGCGATTCCAAGAGTGACAAGAGGCGCAAGAATACCGCCGCCTATATTGTGGGCGACATTCCATATCGACATTTTGGTGCCGCGTTCACTGATGGAAAACCAATGGGCCATCGTCCTTCCGCATGGGGGCCAGCCCATTCCTTGAAACCAACCATTGATAAACATAAAGATAAACATGATGGTGACGCTTGAGGTCACCCAAGGCATAGAAACAAACAAAATATTGACAATAGCAGATAAAAATAAGCCCGTCGCAAGAAAATACCTCGGATTACAGCGGTCGGACACCATCCCCATGATGAACTTACTGAATCCGTAAGCAATGGACACAGCGGCAAGCACCAATCCCAGTTCAGTTTTTGAAAACCCTTCTTCCTGAAGATAAGGGATCGCAAAAGCGAAGTTTTTCCGCAGCAGATAGTAGCCTGCATAGCCTATGAAAATCCCCATAAACACTTGCAGCCTTAAACGCTTGTAAGCTGCATCCGTCTTTGATTCATCCAGTCTCTCGATATGCGGAGCTGGTTTGAAAATATTAAACATATAATCCTCCCCTTTATTGAAAATAGTTCAGTATGTCTGTACGACATGCCTCCCTTCAAAAAACAAAAAGAGCCAGAAAATACCCCTGTCAAAAGGGGCGGTATCTTCTGGCTCTCCTCATCTCCGTCCAACTTATTAACTTGTGTCTGATAGCGCTTTCTTAAATTATCACAGTCCGCTGAAAATGTAAACAGTTTGTCACATTTCAATTTTAAAGTTTTTTAGATTAAAGGTGCTGAGATGTGAGACAGCGGTGCAAGGCTGTTTTTTGAGGGACTGTAAAGGGTAAGTGGTAAAGGAATATACTGGGATATCGGTTGAAGACCGTATACAATCTACTTAAAGTATTATAGGTTTTGTGAAATGTTTGTGTAAAAAATATCTTTTTAGTGATCATATCCTTAAGCAAACATATGATGAAGTGATATAAGAGGAGGTTCTTCTATGGATGAGTTAGATCTTGCGTTTGTCGTTTTGCCGCTTGGCATTATTGTATTATCCATCGTGGGGACGTATTTATTTAAAAAAAAGTACATTATGCCGTTGTTCAGTTTGATTATTTCTCTTGTTCTCACTTTTACTGTTTTTAATGCTTCTTTTTTAGGATGGGCTGTTATTTATAGCTTGGCCTCACTTGTTGTTTCGTACATTACGATGGCTGTGATACAAAGAAAATCATTATGATCTCAGCAGTTAATGAAAAAAAAGCTGTCATAAATGTAGCATGTTTTATTGCTTGATTCTGATGATGGGAGGGATCTGGAAAGGAAACTGCAGCTGTACCTAATTAAGAACATAAAGAAAAGCAGATCGGACGTGGATCTGCTTTTCTCATTTACAAAGAATGTGAGAAAGGAATTTATACCGAGGCATATTTATTTATTAATGCTGTCTTTATATTTATTTTCTAAAATAAATTCTATCATCCCAACAATTCTAGCGTGTTCAGATTTCTTTTTGAAGTTTTGGGAAATTTGAATGGCTTTTGCGTTTTTAAAGCAAGAGGCGAGCCAGATGAATCCTATCACGACAAGAAATAATCTGAAAGATAAACTCCATACATGGGGCATTTCATTAGTTACAAAATACATAAATAAAGTAACCAATGTTCCATAGACTACGATTTTTATACTATGGATAAGTGTCAGTTGAGGCTCGCTAAGGAATATTTTTAATTGATTAAGCATGAAAGAGTCCTGTTTTTTTAAAAAAGCCAGTAGTTCATTATCATTTTTACTATACTGTAGTAAAATAGATTCTGCTGTTTTTTGGGTTTCTTTGTATGTTTGTTGATCTAGATTCATACAGTGACCTCCTAAAAATTAGAGCACTACATGATTAACTGTATAGTTATCATGTAGTGCTAAGCTATTATTTATTTGCGGAAGGGAATAAAGCTAAAAATGCACTTATAAACGCTGTAGCACCTCCTACTACTACTGCTTCAGGAGCAGCGGTTATTAAGACAATAACTCCTAATACCACACCCGCTCCTATAGCCGTGCCAGTAAGAATTGATTCCCAATCTGGTGAAAAAACTGTTTCTGTTTCTGGTAATTGAAAATGCTTTTGTTTTATTTTAAATGTAATAGTAGTAAGTCCGGTTGTAGCCCCGTCTCCTGTCGGAATGTCTGGTGTAATATTTAAATTGAATATCTAGTGAATCACGGATGGATGAATATATATTTCTATAAAACCATCTCTAACTGATAGACTGATGTTATTTAATAAATTTTGGTAAGAATCCATTTGTGATGCTGTTAATGACGTTTGTGTATCCCCTAACAAACCAGTAATATACGCCCCAGGTTTCCCGTTTGTAACAGTTATCGTATTTGGCGACCCTTCACTAGGTATTGTAGCTAAAAGTGAAGTGGATAAGATGATATCCAAATTCGGTGATGTGAAAATCGTTTCAGTCGTATCAAATTCAAACATAGCATTAGCAAGCCCCGTTAAATTGTCTAACGCCGGAATACTGGACAGGATATTTTCGTTAATGTACGTAATCGAGCGTTGTAAACGGGGTCAGACGGAGGTTCAACGCTTGCAACAGCCTTATCTCTGCCGGAAAAGCTATCTTTATCAATCGCCCAGTTATCCGGCATTGGGTAGCCGAGGTTGCCGCTGAAACCTGTTGACATATTTGCGACAAAACTCTATTTTGGTAACTCTGCCTCTGCTGTTCGGAATATATATCCTCTTGTAAAAAAATAAAGTTTATGCTTCCAAAGGTAAAAATATCAGTTTACTTAATCAGTGTATTGTATTTTTCATTTGAAATAAAATTTATTATTCCTGTAATCCGTAAATATTCGGCTCTTTTTGCAAAATGTAAAACAGAGTGCAATTGTCCTTTTCTTACTATACTTAAGAGTCTAACCACGTTGATTAAGTTTTTTAGGAATATAAAGAATAAAAGAACAGAAAAAAAATACGGTATATCAATGTAACTAATTTGACCTGAAAATAAAGTAGTTGCATAGATGACAATTATACTGCCAATAAACATCCATTTTATATATTCAGAAACAGTTAATGGTTGAGGAGAAAAATACGTTCTTAAATTGCTTAACACTTCATCATCCTGAGAATACAAAAAGTTAAAAAGATCTTTGTCATTTTTACAATATGTAAGTACTTGTTTTGCAACAGCATCTAAGTTCTGATGTGTATCTTCTTTATGTGTGTAATTAGATTCAAACTCCATGGTCTGTTGTTGATTTGTGTATTTTTTTAACAGTATTGCATTAACTAAGTTTTTCATTTTGTAAGATCTGGTTTGTTGGAGGAAATGAGTTGTATTTTTTCTGTTTTTTCCTCTTATGATCTTTAAATAAGTGAGAATGATAATTAAAACTGTAAAAATTGTAAATGCAAATGGTAGTACATCCGATATAGGGACGGCAAAAAAGGTTTTGACCTGGATGAAAAAGAAAGAGGCTAGTGCCATAGCGATAAACATACACGAAACGGCTATTTTCACAAGAAATTGCAGCGGCAAATAGGGAGTAGAATAGTATTGCTTTAATTGATTGAGTGTAACTGAATCATGTTTGTATAGATAATCTATAATATCCTGATCATTTTTCAACTGCTCAACATGTTCAGCGATTTTTTTAGCTTTATCAAAAATAATTTGATCTGTTTTCATTTCTGTTAGTCCCCCAAAAATGATTATTAATTGGTATGAAAAAATAAAACTGCATTGCAAGTTTAGCCGATGCTTCTTCTCCTTTATTATCGGTTAATTTACCAAGTTGTCCAACAACAACCAATGCGGCAATTCCTACTACAGGAAATAAATATTGATTATAAGAGTTCCAGTCTAATGCCAATTCACTCTCAGGAGATGTAACTGGTACTCCCTTGTACATTTTTCGGTATAATGCTCTTCCGAAAATCCGCAAACCATTTTGACTTTGTTGGACGGTTCAGGCAAGCCACTGTGAACAGTGACATCTGAATAATGGCCAATCAGCTCTTCAAGCAGATGAAAGAACAGCTCCTCCTTCTGCAAAGCCTGTTCTCCCCCGAGAAATCAGGACATGCAATTCCTGAAGGTTGGACGTCAGTTTGTGTTGGTATAGAACATGCTTGGAGAAATAAGGGAGATGCCCCGTACCGGTAATCTCCTTCTTTCTCCATGACATCCGGCATGACATTGATACACCTTAATCGAGCGTGCGCCCGTCAATCTGCTCACAGCTGTGCGTATCACGGGGGTTAAAGAGAAGAAGGTCAACTGGATTGATGATATATTCTTGATCTTGATAGGCCAGATACCGCTTCCCTTTTTCAATAAAACGAATCACATAATAATCGTGAAAGTGATTCGGGAATTTTTGCATAATCCCCTTAAAACGGTAGGCTTCTATATTAAGATGCGGGTGTTCGGGTTTCGTTTTGCATGGGATGATACCTCCTGTCGGTGGTGTGATGGTTGATGGGTTAAGTGTGCATGATTATTGGAGATTTCTTGTATGATGTTGCTGTTGAAAAGTAGAGAAAGCAGACCATTATTGGTCTGCTTTATACAATATTTAGAGTTGTCTTTTTCTTATCCTATCCCAAGAGTTAATAGCATTAGCTATTTTGGAGATTTTTAGAGATTTCCATACTCCTCAATAATAGCTTTATTTGCGCAATACTCGTAGAAATTTTTTATTAACTTATCAATATCTTGTTTGCGAACAATTTTTTCTAACCATTCTTCAGGGATTCCATCCATCTTATAATAAATTCCTGCTATTGAACCTGTTATTGATGCTACGGTATCAGTATCTTCTCCTAAGTTTACTGCTTCTAGTACTGCTTCTGTAAATGAAGATGTAGTCCCGAAACACCATATCGCCGCTTCTAAAGTATGAACAACATATCCGTCTGATTGAATTTCTTCTCTAGGTGTATTGAAGAAATCTTTGTTGAAAATTCTCTTATATTTTGTTAACTCTTCATGATATATATGACTTTTTTCAAAATTCTCATCGAACAGCTCTTGTACTTCACGTAGAGATTTTTCAATTGAATTGTTATGGTATAGCCTTAGTAATAACTCAATATAAATAATTGAACCAACTATAGCACGGGGATGGGCATGAGTTATTTCAGTATATTTCTTAATCATCTCTGTTTTTTTCACAAAATCAAATTCCCTTTGTAAAATAAATACCAATGGTGAAATTCTCATTAATGCGCCATTTCCATTATCAAATTCAGACTGACCTCCGCATTTTTCGGGCAGAACGCCTTTCTTGAATCTAGTAATTGCTTCAACGGTTGTTCTGCCGATGTCAAACATTTCATCGTAGGGAGTCCAATAGCCTTCGTCTTGATATTGTTTGAATTTTTTCATTAAGTCATTCTCATTACCTTTTTCAACCATATTCTCCATCAGACACAAGGTCAATGATGTATCGTCAGACCAGGTTCCAGGAGGTTGATTATAAGTTCCATATCCAACAATATCTTGGATATGAAACTCTCCTCTTTTTTTAAATTCAACTGGAACACCTAATATATCCCCAATAATTCCACCGTATATAGTCGGTAGTACTTTGTTTTTTATATTAAGTTTAACAAAACTTTTATTGTCATCTTCCCATCTATCTATTATTCTTCTGCCTCTCATTTTTTCACCCACTTAAATTAGATCTAAAACAATATGTAACTTATTACTGCTATCAACACGTGCGCTTTTAATTACCATTTCTTGTCCAAAATTCAAAAGTAACTCAGCTTCATTAGGGAAATGACTTATCTTACCAATATAAGCTGCATTGGCTCCTGCTGGAACATTTATTTCCCATGAGACTTTCATGTGGTCAAAGGATGACTCTTTTACAATTGCCGTACTAACAAAGCCGTTGTCCCTGAAAGTTTTCCCAATTAATGATTCAGCATTAACATCTCCATATTTGTCAAATTCAATTAATGACTCTAAAGGTCTGAGATCTGTCCCTCTATAGACTTGCATAGTGTGTGGCACTCTCGCTTTATTCAACCCATTCTTTATATTATAGATAGTATCTAAATCAATGCCATCTAAAGAATCACTAATCCCTCTTAAATAATCATTTATTTTTTTATAATCGTCTCCAGTATACTGCTTAATTGAATTTTGTTCACTTGGAGTTAAGGACTCAATCCAATTGTCATAATACTTGCTTCCCCATTGATGTGCTTGCTCTACAGTTTTGATATCAGCTGTAATATGAGAGGTTTTTCTCGTTTCTATCTTACCTGCTTTACTATGATCACTACCATTAATTTGAACATAGTTTTCCTGCTTCTTATCCAGTTCCTTCTCCAGCTTCGAAATAGGATTCTCAAAACCCCCGGCACCTTGTAAAGCGGGTTCTAATCGATTGGTGTTTGGTCCTTTGAAATAAGGTTTTGCTTTTTCAGTAATGTTTTTTGCGACATCTTTCTGATCCTTCAAAAATGCCTTCGTTTCCTTCGTCACAAACTTCCCGGCCTTGGTTGTTGATGAGACTTTTCCGAGCCCTTTGGCTCCGAAGAGGGAGGCGATGGCGTAGGTGACGTAGTGGGAGCGGCTGTAGGCGTCTCCGTGAATCATATTGTCGTTCCAGGATTTTTTGAATGATTCGACCATATAATCAAATGTTTCTGGCGCGCTGTAGATGACGTTTTGAAATTCCTGTCCGGCTTTGACTTGTTCTTTGATTCCCATTTTTCCTCTTGCTCTGTACGACCAAACAGCGAGATCATATGAACCGACGGCCAGGTCGTAAGCGCCGATGACGATGTCCTTGCCTGCATCCCACAGTGCGACGACAAAGCCTTTTGTGCTGTCTGCTAATATTCTTCCAGTTTCCTGCAGCCCTTTCATGTAGACAAGGTTTGAGTAATATTGTAATTGTTCCGCTGTCAGGTTGTCAGCCCCAAGCTCATCAGCGATCTTTAAATACTCGTCAGGATCTGTGGTTTTGTCGAGCTTTGTTTGAAGATGCTTGATTTCTTCCTGCTGTTTAACCTTTAGATACTGATGGGCTTGTTTTTGGATGTCGGCTTTCTTTTTGTAGGCATCGGTTTCGTGAAACGCTTTTGCGTTAAAGGTTATGGGATCTATGCTTTTGCCTTTATTGGTGGAGCCGGTCAAGGTTTCAAAAAACGCCTGAACCTCTTGTTCGAGGGCTACAGCGGCTTCATAATCGCTTTTTAGCTTTTCATCAAGTTTATGTAAATCTGTAATGGTTTTCTTTCGTTTCTGATCAGCTTTATCCAATTGATCAGTTACTGTTGATTTGTCAAAAAGCGTCAATGAGATGATGTCATCAATAGAATGTAAGATTGATTTCATGTCTTTATGGTGTGCGTCTATGATGCCGTCTGCTTTTTGGATGGCGTTATTGAGTTCGCTATCGAGATAGGATTCTTCGACGTATGCATTGTCATCAAACTTGGCGCTTTCTATTTCTCTTGGAACGCTTTTGAAAAAAGCGATCTTCATGTCGATGAGATCAAGCCATAAGCCCGCGCCTTCCGCTTGTTCGTTGTAAAAGGCTTTGATTGCGTTTGCGCCCTTTCCTGTCATGGCATCGTCCAAGTTCGCCATTCCCTTAAACTGTTTCTTCAGAGCGGCCATTTCTTCTCTCATATTTTCATAGGCTTTAAGACGTGTTTCGGCAGATTCCAAGAGGGAGTGTGCTTCTAGTATTTTCATGTGCTATGTCCTTTCGCCTGTTTTTTGCTGTAAATATATTACCATGAGGGTTGAGAAGAATGGATTAAAATTGAAAAAAATAGAAAAAACAGTTCTTTTTTACTGATTCTTTTGGTTTAGAACATCTGCAAAAAGAAGTATTGAAAAAGGGAACAAAAAGTGTAAAATTACACTAAACGTTACATTGAGCTTCGGAGGATAAGATGGATCAAGATTACATGATTGAGCTTGTCTCGTCTAAAATGAAATTAATTCGAATGGAAAGAGGCTATACGCAAGAAAAAATGTCAGAAGTGCTTGGGATTTCAAAGAAAACACTTGTTCAGATTGAAAAGGAGAGGACACTTGCTGGATGGGCGCATGTGGTGGCTGTGTGTGCTTTGTTTAAAAACAGCGAAGTTCTGCAATCTGTGTTAGGGGATGAGCCGTTAGAGGTGATTGAAACAGTTGCCCATCGGAGTATTGACCGGCCTAAAGGAAAGACGATGGGCGGGAAAGTGTGGTGGAGAGAGATGAAGGCAAAGGGAGATTTCCGTTTACAGCAAAATTTGATTTCTCAGCATTATCGCATTTTAGATTCCTATGATGATTTGTGGTTCAGCACTTTTGAAAAACGGGATGCCATTGAGCGCCTGGATGAGCTTGCTCAAGAATAATGGATATCCCGCTGATCGAACGGCAGGCATAATGCTTATTCCAGTACATAAGAGAGCATCTTCCACATCAGCTCGCGGCGGCTTCCTGTCTCCGTTTTTGCAAAAATTGACTTCAAATGATCCTGCACTGTATAGGCGGAAATGTGCAAGACCTCCGCGATCTCCTTTGTTGAAAGCCCTCGTATAATGCGGTCCGTAATGTCTGTCTCCCGTTCGGTCAGACCGCAGGCATCAATCAGGAGCGGCATGGTATCCGGCGGAGCGGCGGGTTCAAACGAGACCGCGATTTGGCCGGGTTCAGCCGTACTTTTCAAGAGGCTCGCTTTCAGGAGGAGATAAGGGTGGTCGGGGATGGTGATCAGGATCTTAGCCGTTGAGTTCTCCAGTGCGTTTGTGCAGACGGCCCGAATGGGTCTTGGGAGTGTTTCCGAGTCTGTTTTCTCCCATTGACGCAGGACGGTAAGCCATTTCCGGGCTGTTTGATTGTGTGAGACGATTCCAAGTGTACGGGACATGATCAGAATTCCGGTGTCTTGTATGCGCTGCGTTGTTCCGTTTGGGAGTGCCAGCCTGAACTGCCGCAGGGCATTGCCGATTACCGGCGCCGCTGCTGCGAGGAGGTCGCGTTCCTCTGGTTGAAAAAAAGGCTCGCCGCTGCACCGAAGCAGTGTGATATATCCCCAGCATTTACCCTTACTCATCAAAACGGCACGTAGTTCGTCCTCCAATCCGGCGGGGCGCTGATCAGCGATTCTTGCGTCATAGATGTTTGACAACTTTTTCATGAGAGTGAGATGATGGGTAGAAAAAAGAGGAGAGATTCATATGCAGCCTGAAGATATTGTGCGAAGCGGTCCGAATCAATACGTATGTAAGGAAGGAATCGTAAAAGAGCTTCAGGAGTTTTTGAATGGATTTCACCATCCTGTCGTGGTCACCGGAAATAAATCATATGAAGCGTTTACAACGTATACGGCGTTCCCTTCAGAATGGAAAGTGATTCAGCATGAGGGATATAGTTCGCCTGAAGCGATCCACGGGATTGCTGAGGAAGCAGGTGAAGCAGATGTCTTGATCGGAATTGGCGGTGGAACGGTTTTAGACACGGCGAAAGCGGCGGCTGATCGTTTAGATATAGAAGTGATAACCATTCCGACGATTCCCGGAACATGCGCGGCGAGCACGCCGTTAAGCGTAATCTACGATGAACGAGGTAATTTTATCAGGGTGGATTATCATAAGCGCTCAAGTTATGTGACGCTCGTTGATCCGTTATTGCTTCTTTCTTCACCGATTGAATATGTCAAAAGCGGAATCGGTGATACTCTCGCCAAGTGGTATGAAGCGGAAGCGGTTGTCAGGAATACAAAGGACTCTCTTTCCTTGATGGTCCAAGCGGGTTTAAGGCAATCCGTCTATATTCGCGATATCTTATTGAACGAAGGCCTTCAGGCGGTGGAAAGCATTGAAAAAGGAGAGTCCTCCTCTTCCTTAACGAATGTCTTGGAAACAATTATTACACTTGCGGGTACTGTGGGCGGCTATGCGGGGCGCTATGGCAGAATGGCAGGGGCTCACGCGATTCATAACGGGCTTAGCTTTATTCAAGAAACCCATCGTGTGCTGCACGGGCAAAAGGTCGCGTATGGAATATTGGTGCAGCTTGCCCTAGAAGCGCGGACAAACGAAATTCAGGAGATCATTCCGTTTTATCAAAAGCTTGGCTTCCCGGTAAAGCTGAGCGATTTAGGCATACTGGAAAATCAGGAGCAAGCGAAACGGGATATCGCCGCACATGCTTGTAAGCCGGAGGAATCTCTATGCTTAATGGGGGCATTTAGTGAAGCGGAAGTCATTGCGGCGATCGAGTCTTTAGAATAAAGAGTGAAAAAGGCAAAATAAGACCAGTTTCTTATCTTGCCTTTTTTAATTGGAAAATTCATTTTTCTAATATTTCAGTTTATAATGATGGGTGAATAGAGGAGGGCTAAAGACATGTATCAATCAAAGAAGGTTTTGTTACTGGGTTCAGGCGAATTGGGGAAAGAGGTAGTCATTGAAGCGCAGCGTCTTGGGGTGGAGACGGTGGCGGTTGATAGTTATGAGCATGCGCCGGCCATGCAGGTTGCGCATAAAAGCTATGTTGTTGATATGCTGAATCGGGAGCAGATCAGAGAAGTGATTGAGAAAGAAAAACCGGATTTGATTGTGCCTGAGGTGGAGGCAATCGCCACGGACGAGCTGTTGAAGCTTGAGGCAGAAGGATTCCGCGTCATTCCGAATGCGCGTGCGGCAAAGCTTACGATGGATCGGGAAGGCATCAGAAGGCTGGCGGCTGAAACCTTGGGTCTTTCAACGGCCGGCTATGAGTTTGCGGATACATATGAAGAATTCACTCAAGCGGCAGGTCAGATCGGCTTTCCCTGTGTTGTGAAACCGCTTATGAGCTCTTCAGGCAAAGGGCAGAGTGTGTGCCGCTCAGAAGCCGATTTGGAAGGCTGCTGGGAAATGGCAATGGAAGGCGGAAGAGTGAAAAACGGAAGAGTCATTGTGGAGGAGTTTATTCCCTTTGAGTCAGAAATCACGCTTCTTACTGTACGTGCGGTGAACGGTACTGCGTTTTGCGCGCCGATCGGGCATGTCCAAAAGGACGGAGACTATATTGAATCGTGGCAGCCTCATCAAATGACAGAACAGCAAATTGAAGAGGCGAAGCATATTGCGAAGACGATTACGGACGAGCTTGGCGGATACGGTTTGTTCGGCGTAGAGCTTTTCCTTGCGAAAGATAAAGTCTATTTCAGCGAAGTGTCCCCCCGTCCGCATGATACAGGGCTGGTCACACTCGTCACACAGCAGCTGTCAGAATTTGCGCTGCACGTACGGGCCATCTTAGGATTTCCGATACCGGAAATTACACAGCTTTCGGCGGGAGCGAGCCGCCCGCTGAAAGCGCCGGAAGAGCTGGCGGATTACACAGTAAGCGGACTGGAACAAGCTTTGGCAGTGCCGAATACCCAGGTTCGCGTATTTGGAAAACCTGTCACAAAAATCGGGCGCCGCATGGCGGTTGCGCTCTCTGCCGCGGACACAATCGAAAAAGCGAGAGAAAACGCGAAGCAAGCACTGGATCATTTGACTGTAGAATAATTGAAAAAAGGCGGTTTCCCAAGGGAACCGCCTTTTTCTTATATATTAATTTCCACTTTCGCGTTTTTCTTGAGTTTTTCCACTTGTTTCACAAGCTTTTCCTGTTGCTTTTGCTGCTCAAGCTGCTGCTTGATTTGTGTTTTTACCTCAGACAGCTTTGGAAGCTTTTGACCTTCGCTGCTGCCTTGCTTGGCGGCGTATTGATCATAATAGTCTTTCACTTCTTTATCGGTTACTTTATCTTTCGGTACTTCTTTTTCGACATATTTTTCGTATTTAATGTTGTCCGCCAGTTCTGATTTCAGTTTCGTTGTATTCAAACCTGCCTTTTTAAGGGCAGCGTTAAATTCCTTATCGCTTTTGTACTGTTTTTTGCTTTCGGCGAGTTGTTTGTCGACTTCTTTCTCAGATGCTTTGTAGCCTTTTTTATTGGCCTCTTGAAGCAGAAGTGTCTGCCCGACGAGGCTGTTGATGGTTTGTTTCTTGATTTGCTTTGCTGCATCTTTTGAAGTCGGGTCCTGCCCGCTTTGCTGATATTGCGTTTGCGCGGACGTCAGCACGCTGTTATAGTCACTGCCCGTCAGTTTTTCATTATTGACAACGGCAACGGTTTTCTTATCGTCAGTTTTTTGCTTATCCAGCTTTTTCTGCATGGCTTCCATCTGCTTTGCCTGATCCTGCTGCTGTTCAGTCTGAGCTGATTTTGTTTGATCCGCAGCGTTTGCTTCTTTTTTTCCTTCGTCATTTGATCCGCAAGCTGTTAGAGCCAATGCCATTACACCTATTAATAGAGGGGACATCAATGATTTCATCGTGTATCTCCTTTCATCAATCAATAAAATGATCTAGTGCGCATTCTAAATGATCTTGAGTGAAAAAGAAACCATTTGGGCGTAATTTTCCAATTTGTAATCGGATTGAAACGTTTCGTAATGTTTTTAATCTATATTAGAAGACTATATACCGGAAAAAGCGAATATGAGATAATAACTGGGTATATTTTCTTATATGAAATCGTGAGAGATTAGAGCAGCACTCGTTCTGGGGTCAATCTTGCGCTTTACATATCAGCTATTTTATTAAGGGAATTGGAAGCCGTTTATTATTGAAGAAACCTATTTTCGGGGCTGCCGGTTACTTCCAATGAAGAAAAATATGTACATAAGTATTTTCATGCATACTGCGGGTAACATTGTGTCTCCTGCATTAGTATTTCGAATTCTTTTATAAATGAAAGGGGAATTTCAATGTCACATAATAAAATCACAAGTAAAAGCGGTGCGCGTTTTTATCAGGCTTATGATGAGAGTCTTTCTTTGTGGCCGGTGGCATATGACACTTTCCATGTCTCTACAAGTTTCGGCCAAACTCATATTATAGCAAGCGGTCCAAAGGATGCACCGCCGCTTATATTGCTGCACGGCGCTTTGTTCAGCTCGGTGATGTGGTATCCGAATATAGCGGAATGGAGCAGCCGCTATCGGACGTATGCAATTGATATCATAGGTGATAAGAATAAAAGCATGCCTGAAAAGCCTTGCAATACAAGGTCAGATTATGCCGGCTGGTTATCGGAGGTGTTTGATTGTCTCGGATTAGAAAAGGCTCATGTTGCGGGGCTTTCGCTAGGCGGGCTTCATGCTGTGAATTTTGTCATGGAAGCACCTGAGCGAGTAGAGCGCGCTGTCATCATGAGTCCGGCTGAGGCATTTATACCGTTTCACCCTGACTTTTACAAATATTCAATGGGCCTCGCTCAGCCTGACGGAGTTGAAGCGTTTTTACAATGGATGATGGCGGATCGGTTTGATTTGCATCCCGCCTTTGAAAAGCAGTTTCAAGCGGGGATCATGTGGCAGAATCCGCAAAGAGGACTGAAGCCGAAAGAAAATGGATTTCCATATGTGTTTTCTGATCAGGAATTAAAATCGGTAACGGTCCCGATGCTGTTGATGACCGGGGAATATGAGGTGGTTTTTGATCAAGAATTGGCTTTGCGGCGGGCCGCGGCACTGGTTCCCCATATTGAAACAGAAATGGTGAAAGGGGCGGGCCATGTACTAACAATGGAGCAGCCTGAGTACGTCAATAAACGTGTTTTAGCGTTTTTGGGGGAATGATTTCCCCTTTAACACGCCAGGGAGTGTTATAGATTGTAAGAAAGATTGGTCAATAGGTATGCGGAATGAGAGACTGCTCTTGTCCAAATCCTAATAAATGTAGTATAATGAAAGAATTTGGTGTGTGTATTTTCATGAGTCTCTATGAAAGTAATTGAATTCCATAAATTTAAGCTTTTTTATGAACCAATTGCCTTCTTTTGAAATATTCAGGATCAAAGGCTTTATATAAAACGGTTTCTTTTAGCGGAGGTGTGGATAAACTGTGAATTATATACCTAGTATGATTACAATTGGAAATTTTATTTGCGGGCTTTTAGCTATTCATTCCCTATTGTTTCATAACATTCATTCAGCAGTCATATTCATTTTTACCGGTATGTTTCTTGATTTTTTTGACGGTATGGCAGCTCGAAAACTGAATGCCGTTTCGGATGTCGGCAGGGAGCTGGATTCCTTTGCCGATCTGGTGACGTTTGGTGTGGCGCCGTCAATGCTGGCCTATTCTGTGTCACTGTATACGCTGCCGTTTCTCGGCATTTTTTGTGCCTTGGCGTACAGCGTCTGCGGGATGATTCGTCTATCGAAATTTAATGTGGAGCAAAGTAAATTGCCGACATTTATTGGGATGCCGATTCCCTTTGCGGGAATGTGTTTAACGATTTTAAGTTTTATTAACAATTCAATATTGCTGGTGCTGGGTACATGCATACTATCTTACTTAATGGTCAGCAGAGTAAAATTCCCTCATTTTAAAAAACATGCAGCTGAAAATTTGGAGAGAAGAAGATGGAGTTAGTCCAAGATCTGTTATCTCAATATGGCTACATTGCCATTTTTTTTATGCTGACGTTAGGGATTGTCGGCTTGCCGATTCCTGATGAGGTGATGATGACGGTCGTTGGATATTTTACGAACAGTGATGTATTGAATTATGAACTTGCCCTGTTATGCAGCTTTTTCGGCGCGCTGGCAGGGATGATTATCAGTTATTTTATCGGCAAAAAAGCGGGGCGCCCGTTCATAGACAAGTATGGGAAATGGGTTGGGCTGAAAGAAAAAAGAATGGTGAAAGTGGAAAGATGGATGAAGAAATACGGTCCGTACTCGATTATTTTGGGTTATTTTATTCCGGGTGTCAGACATGTGACCTGTTACTTCTCCGGGATTGGCAAAATGGAGTTTAAAACGTATCTTTCTTTTGCGGCGATTGGCGCTTTTTTGTGGTGTTTTATTTTTATTACTATCGGAAAGTGTATAGGAGTTATCAATGTTTAAACATGCAGCCTTAAAGATTTTTTACCGATCATTCATTGAACTGACAAATAATCCTTTAACCTCCAGGCTATTAAAGCGTTTTTGTGAATCGAAAATGAGCAAACCGATGATACCGTTATTTTCAAAGTATTATCATATTAACTGGAATGACGTAAATGGGTCTGCGGCTGAATATGAGACGCTCTCAGCCTTATTTATACGTAATATTAATCTAGAGCTTCGGCCTGTTGCTCAAGAGGAAAACGCCGTTGTCAGCCCTGTTGACGGTGTGGTTCAGACGGTGGGGAAAATCAATTCGAATCAGACATACAGAGTGAAAGGGAAGGATTATTCATTCGCTGAGCTGACCGGATTTAATAGTATGGAACACAATTACAACGGCGGCTATTTTGCGGTTCTGTATTTGAGTCCCAGACATTATCACCGGTTTCACTCCCCGATCAGCTGTACTTATCAAAAGTTAGCGGAGCTTGGGAAGCGATCATATCCGGTGAACCAATTAGGTCTGACGTATGGCAAGGATGTGCTTTCTAAAAACTATCGGTACGTGTATGAGCTTACTGGAGAGAGGCAGAAAATGCTGATGATTCCTGTGGGAGCGATGAATATTAATACCATTGTGCAAACCAGTGCCAAGGATCATTTGAAACTGGGAGAGGAACTGGGGTATTTTTCGTTTGGCTCGACAGTCATTTTAATTTTTGAAAAACAAGCTTTTGAGCCGGCCGCTGATCTGACAGAAGGACGGGAAGTGCAAGTGGGACAGGCAATTGGCTACGTGAAATAAATAAAGAGGCGCCGGCTTTTGATAAGCCCGGCGCCTTTTTGCTTTTATATAACGCCTTGAGAAACCATGGCATCTGCTACTTTTAGGAATCCGGCGATATTCGCGCCTGTGACCAGGTCTCCCGGCTGGCCATATTTTTCAGCCGCCGTCATACTGTCACGATAAATATTGATCATAATATCGTGCAGTTTGGCATCTACTTCTTCCGCCGGCCAAGACAATCTGGCGCTGTTTTGCGCCATTTCAAGGGCTGACACGGAGACACCGCCCGCATTGGCTGCTTTCGCAGGGCCGAAAAGAATTTGATTGCTTCTGAAAACCTCGATGGCTTCCAATGTAGACGGCATGTTCGCACCTTCTCCAACAGCCTTTACGCCGTTTCTCACGAGAATGTTTGCGGCTGTCTCGTCAATTTCATTTTGTGTGGCGCACGGCAAAGCGATGTCACATGGAATGGACCATATACCAGAACCGCCTTCCACATACTGCGCTTGCGGATGTTCTTTCACATACTCGCTGAGCCGATGGCGTTCAACCTCTTTTAAGCGCTTCAGTGTACCAAGGCTGATGCCGTTTTCGTCATAAATATAGCCGTTTGAATCGCTGCATGCCACAACGGATGCACCAAGTTCTGCGGCTTTTTCCATCGCGTAGATGGCCACATTTCCAGAGCCGGAAACAACAACTGTGCTGCCTCCAAAAGTAAGGCCATTGTCTTTCAATAGCTCTTGCATAAAGTAAACCGTGCCGTAGCCGGTAGCTTCTGTGCGGATTAAGCTTCCGCCAAAGCCGGGGCTTTTCCCTGTTAATACGCCGGCCTCATAGCCGCCTTTTATTTTCTTATACTGTCCGAACAGGTACCCGATTTCTCTCGCCCCGACACCGATATCGCCAGCAGGAACATCCTGATCCGGTCCTATGTATTTACAGAGCTCGGTCATGAAGCTTTGGGTAAAGCGCATCACTTCTCCGTCTGATTTCCCTTTTGGATCAAAGTCTGATCCCCCTTTTCCTCCTCCGATCGGCTGGCCCGTTAAGGAGTTCTTGAAAATTTGCTCAAATCCCAGAAATTTTGTAATGCTGGCATTGACGGAGGGGTGGAACCGCAAACCGCCTTTGTAAGGACCGATCGCGCTGTTGAACTGTACACGGAACCCGCGGTTGACCTGAACGCAGCCCTGATCATCAACCCATGGGACGCGAAACGTTATCATTCGTTCAGGTTCTGCGATTCTTTCAAGGATATTGTGTTTGATGTATTCTGGATGTTTGGCTAAGACTGGCGGGAGGGAATCGAATATTTCTTTTACTGCTTGAAGAAACTCTGCTTCATGAGGGTTGCGCTGCTCCACAGCTTTATACACTTTATTCACATAATCTGCTGCGGCCTGTAAGTCGGATTGTTTTACATCTTCTAAGGTAGGCATGTTTCAGTTCTCCTTTTCCATCAAGTATTAAAAAATAATGGAGATAATCTGACAAATAAGTTGATATGTTTTGTTAGATTTCATATTGTGGTACATTTTACAAGTTTGGCTATCTTCAATCAATATGGAAAATAGATGAAACTGATGCTGGTATGAGATGAATTGCCATTCAAATGAAAAAACAGGGAAAAAAGCTTCAATAAATGCGGGAGAATAGAAACAAATGCAAACAGGAGCGCATGTAGAAAATCTGACAAACGATAAACGAACAGATTGGCAGATGATTTCTGGCGGCGTATCATTGTAGGGGGTGATAATAATGGAAGAACAACTGATGAACTGGATACAGCATTTTCAGCATACGGGGGATCACGAAGCCCTCCTGAACCTTCGGGAAGCGTGCTGGCCGGTTGTAGAGACTCTCATTGGTGAGCTTGTAAAAGAAAATGAACCGGAAAAAGCAGATGAGCTGCGGCAAAAAGGAATGGAACGTTTTCCGTTTATCATAGGTAAGTACCGGCAAGAGGTGCAATTACCTATCGAGACGTTTTTGCGGAATACGTATCGGTTTTATTTTCAGCAGGTTATGCGAGAAAAATAAAACGAGGCGCTTTTTACATAAATTTTTATGTAAGATTCGGATTTCTCAGGTCCTATAAACGTGTTTTTTTCTATCTATCTTTCAGTATAAATTATAGACTGATTAGATTACAAAACCCTCATAGAATCCCGATTCTCTTGAAAAAACTGCTCTATTCTTCAATTCGAAACTAGTCCTATTTACTGTTTAAGGCGTATTTGCATTCATGATAACCTGCTAAAAGATTCAATTTTTCAGGAGGTTATCAAATGAAAAATCAGAAAATCAGTCCGCTTTTGGTATTGGTTCTTACAGGTATGCTGCTATTCAGCTTGTTTATGCCTGCTAAAGCAAGCAAAGCCGCTGCGGAAAATGGAATCGACCAAGCAGTCAGCCTGACCAAAGGCAAAGAAGCAGAGGGAACACTAGAAAAACCTGAGCAGTCACAATGGTATAAAATATCTCCTTCAAAAGAGGAAATCTCCAAGGATTCTCACATGAAGCTGAAAGTAAAGAGCAATGAGCTTCTAGCAGTTTCTGTTTACTCCAGTAAAGAAAAGGCGAAGCAAGATGACACTTTTGATCAATATCGAGTGAGCACGGCCGCGGAACAGAAGGCCGAAGTCAACGTTCCCCATGCGTGGGAAGGGCCTTACTACATAAAGGTGGAATATCTCGGTGAAGAAGAGCCTCCAGAAGGCGAGGTGCAATCCGAAGCACCGGGAAAAGCGACATATACGATCGGTTATGACGGGATCACAATTCAGCCATCAGATCAAGAGGCGGCTTCTCAGGAAGAGTGCCCGGTTGAACTGAGTGTGGATCAAAAAAAGTCAGGAAAGACGATCCTGTCACAGCTGCGCACCATTCGAGACCAATGGCTGAACAAGACGGAGGAGGGCAAGAAGCTGTCAGGGCTTTACTATAAAACAGCGCCATTCCTTGTCTCCCATCTGGTTGCAAACAAGGATGACCGAAACGCTGTTTATCAGAACCTTGTGACGTTAAAGCCGCTTTTTAAAGACGTGGCGGAAAACGGCGCAAACAGCTCACATACAGTAACAGAAAAAGAACAAAAAGCGATCAACAGCCTCTACAAAATGACCCTGCAGTCTGTGCCTGACTTTATAAAAGAAGACATGGAAAAACAGGCTGAAAAGATCGGATTGACAAGCCTTGAAGGGAAATCGTCAGGCTATTTGATTTCCAAACAAAAGCTCGCGCCGGAAAGCGCCGGCCAAACGAGTAAAGTCATTGTCAAAATGAAGCATGGAAAAAGCCTGAGCTCTCTGCAAAAAAGCATGAAGGGCTACGGCATCCAATCAAATGAGGTATCCAGCCCGGATAAGAGCGATGAGCTGTTTGATGATATGTATTCACTGGATATCAATGGTGAAAAAGAGTCTGACGGCACATTTAAAGCTCAAGCAGAAAGCACGGCGGAGAAGCTGTCCAACATGCCGGATGTTGAATTTGCGGAGCCTGTGCAAACCTATCGCAGCCTTTCTAACGATGTTCAATATCCGCATCAATGGCCGCTTCATAACTCGGGAAAAGATGGCGGAAATAGCGGATCTGATGTGAAATTTGAGGCGATGCAAAATCTTCTCGGCAATAAAACATTACAAGATACGCTGATCGCGGTTGTTGATACGGGAGTCGACAGCACTTTAGCTGATTTAAAAGGAAAAGTCCGTACAGATTTAGGCAAAAACTTTGTCGGCCGGAACGATAACGCGCTCGACGATCAAGGGCACGGCACACATGTATCCGGAATTATTGCGGCACAGCAGGATAACGGGTACTCGATGGCAGGATTGAATGCCCATGCACAGATCATTCCGGTAAAAGTGTTGGATTCTACAGGAATGGGAGATACAGAACAAATTGCTTTGGGAATTAAATATGCGGTCGATCAAGGTGCGAAAGTCATTAACCTAAGCCTTGGCGGCGGATACAGCCGCGTGCTTGAGTATGCCTTGAATTATGCGGCGTCTCACGGTGTCACAGTGGCTGCAGCGAGTGGAAATGAAGCCGCGCCGGAAGTTGGTTATCCAGCTTCATCACGCTATGCCATTTCCGTCGGAGCTACAAACAAGCTTGATGTCATATCAGAATTCTCTAATTATGGCGAAGGATTAGATTTGGCGGCACCTGGATCAGATATTCCAAGCCTTGTTCCAAACGGAAATGTGACCTACATGAGCGGGACTTCTATGGCCACTCCTTATGTCACAGCTGCGGCAGGTTTGCTGCTTTCTCAAAATCCAAGCTTAACACCAAGTGAAGTTGAAAAAATCCTTGATGAAACGGCCGATAATATCACATTTGACAGTGTGGACGGCGGCGGAGAAGCTCCGACAGATGAAAACGGGGATCCGATTACAGATCCGAAAATCCCCGGCATTGACTGGTACTCAGGCAACGGGCGTCTGAATGCGTTCCATGCGGTAAGCGCGGTTGAATTAGATATGGCAGTCAATCAGGTGAAGGATAACCAGCAAAAGGTCAAGGGTTCTGCAAAAGAAGGCACAAAAATCGAAGTGGTGAGCGGGACCAAGACATTGGGCACAGCAACTGCCGGAGCAGACGGAACCTATCAAGTCAAAATCCCGCTGCAAAAGAAAAACACGGTTCTTCATGTGAAAGGAACAAAAGGAAAAGCTGAAACATCAATAAAGACAGTCGTAAAAGAAGGACAGCCCCCGGCCAAGCCGGAAGTCGGCTCAGTCACGGTAAATGACACGGCTGTCACAGGAAAAGCAAGCGCCAATGCCAATATTAAAGTGATGGATAAATCGAAAAAAGGATTGGCATCAGCTAAAGCAGACAGCAAAGGCAAATTTTCTGTGAAGATAGCAAAGCAAAAAGCGGGAACAGTGCTGTACGTCACAGCAACCGATACCACGAAAAAGGAAAGTGAACCGGTAAAAGTGGTAGTGGAAAGTTAAAGATAGCTTGATTGGAATCAGCTTGTTGATCGAGCCTTTTGAGGCAGGTCAACAAGCTTTTTTATTTGGGAACGGAAACTTTTGATCAATCTATCTCGTAACAAAGAGGAAGATAGATTGATCAAAAAGGAGAGATTTCAATTGAAAAACACGTTATTGAAAGTGACCATGCTGCTGCTCAGTGTTTGTTTGTTGTTCACCCCCTTGACTGCCTCAGTCCAAGCCGCTGCCGGAGAGAAGGATATCAAACATTGGGAGCGGTGGATCAAACGAAACGCACATCCTATAGAAATGTCAGATTCTTCACAGAAAGATTTGCGATTTTTAAAGAACGTTTTAAAAGATAAACGAATTGTTCAACTGGGAGAAACCACACATGGCGCTGCCGAGATGAACCAAACAAAAGTCCGTCTGATCAAATATCTTCACGAACATTTAGGCTATGATGTGATTGCATTTGAATCAGGGTTTTCCGACACAAATGCCTCCTACCGCAATATAGATCAATTATCTGCCAGGGGCCTAATGAAGGATTCTATTTTTGGTGTTTGGCACACTGAAGATGTGCTGGAATTATTTCAATATATCAAAGAACAAAAAGAAAAAGGAGACCCTCTCATTTTGACCGGTTTTGATATTCAAGATATGCCGGGCAAATTCAACAAGTCTGTTCATGATTTGTTTAAAAAAGTTGATCCTGCGAAAGCAGAGGAACTGACTCAAGCGGAAGACCAGTATTTCAGCCTTGTCTCCGACAGCAGCACCCTTGAAGAATTTCATAAGAAAAAAGAAGCGTTGGTTAAGGAATATAGTGAGTTATTAAAGTTTGTTGACAGCCATTCTTCAGCGTTTAAAGATCCCCGCCACCCAAAGTCTCTTGATATCGTAAAACATAGCCTCCAATTAAGGATGGAAATTATGGAGACGTATCTTTTACAAGAAATGAGAGAAAAGCTGGAGATATATCCAGAGCCAGACCAGATGGAGAATTTGACTTTCTTTTTGCGCGACAAGATGATGGCGGAGCAATTGGAGTGGGTGGCAGAGGAGTTATACCCTGATAAAAAAATCATGGTATGGGGGCATAACTACCACCTGCGCAAGCAAAACACAAAGGTAATCAAAGACTGGATCCAAATCAGTGGTCCCAATATGGGTGATTATTTGCCGGAACGTATCAAAAAGCAAACCTATACCATTGGCATCTATGCGTATTCAGGTGAGAGTTTAGGTAATGACGGCACCATTACGCCAGTCAATAGCTCGCATCAGCCAACAAGCTTGGAAGCCTTACTTAAAAGTGCCCGGCACCCATACACCTTCGTCGATTTCCTTCATACGAAAAACCGCAAAGGCACATCATGGATCTACACTCCGCGTACGGCTTTGTACTGGGGGAACAATGAAGAAGAGATGATATTAAAGGAGCAGTATGACGGTGTGATTTGGATTGAACATATTTCTCCTTCTGTTATTATCTAGTCCCGCATACTAGTGAAATTTAAAGTCCCTTGTCTAATAGCAGGGGATTTTTTTATGATGTCCGCAAAAATAATCAAAAAAACATTCTGGCTGTCATTTATTCTAATAAAGAAAGGAGCCGTGAGCCTGTATGTCTCATGAACAAATCATCCAAAAGACGATCGAGTGGATTGAATCTCATTTACACGAGCAGATGTCGGCCGAAGATATAGCGCATGTCGCCGGGTTTTCAAAATACCACTTTCACAGGATTTTTCAATCTGCGGTTGGGATGTCTGTCACTTCTTACATTCAGAGGAGACGCTTCGCAAACGCAGCGGCTGCCTTGCTGCATACAGACCATCGGATCTTAGATATTGCGCTGCTTTACCAATTTGAATCACAAGAAGCATTCACAAGGGCATTTAAGAAAATATATCATCTGCCGCCCGGTAAATATCGAAAAATCATGAAGAGTATCATATCGAAAAAGGAGGAATTATGGATGGAAAAGACAGTGAAAGGCTGGGTATTAAGCGGAAGCCACCCATTTCATTATGAAATGGGGGTTGATCATGAAAATGTTCATCAAGGAAAGGCGTCGGGGTATGTAAAGTCTAAAACGGTACAGGATGCCGGTGAATTTGCTACGATGATGCAGCAGTTTAAAGCCGAGCGTTATATAGGAAAAAGAATCAGGCTCTCGGGGTTTATTCAGACGAAACAGGTTCAGCAATTTTCCTCACTCTGGATGAGGGTGGATAGTGCAGCGGGAGATATTCTTCAATTCGACAATATGAGTAATAGGCCGATTACCGGGACAACGAACTGGAATTATTATTCTGTTGTGTTAGATGTTCCGGAAAATAGCGCTGTAATTTCATTTGGCGTTTTATTATCCGGTCCGGGCCAGATTTGGATTGATCAAGTGTCTTTTGAAGAAGTGGATGAACATGTGCCGTCTACGAACATGGAAATGGCTTCTGAACTTTTGGAAGAACCCGTGAATTTATCGTTTGAAGAAGAGATGGAGTAAGAGAAACAGCAAATCAACCTATTAGTAAATTAATGGGAAAAATCGTATAAAAACAGTCAAAATCCTTTTCTGCCCCCATGTATCAGCCATTCTGCGTAAAAATAGAGCGTGGGCTGATATGTTCAACTTTATGGTGTTTTCCTGTATGATATAGTAGAGTATGCAAAGAACTTAATTATAATTGAACAGGGTGTTTGAAATGGAAAATAAATACAGAGTATTACTTTATTATAAATATGTTCCGATAGAAGAGCCGGAGGAATTTACGGCTCAGCATTTGTCGTTTTGTAAAGAACTTGGTTTGTTAGGCCGTATCCTTATTTCAGCAGAAGGGATTAACGGCACAGTCTCCGGTACGTTCGAACAAACTGAGCAATATATGCAGGCGCTGAAAGCGGACCCGCGGTTTGCTGATATGCCGATTAAAATTGATGAAGCCAGCGGCCACGCGTTCAAAAAAATGCATGTCCGCCATCGGGATGAGCTTGTCAGCCTTCGTTTGGAAGATGATGTTGACCCGAATGAGATCACAGGCAAACATTTGAGCCCGCCGGAATTCTTTGAGCAAATGCAGTCAGATGATACGGTTGTCATTGATGCCCGTAATGATTATGAGTATGACTTAGGCCATTTTAGAGGGGCCATCAGACCGGATATTGAAGCCTTCCGCGAATTGCCGGATTGGATTCAAGACAACAAAGAAATTCTCGAAGGTAAAAAAATTCTGACCTACTGCACAGGCGGAGTCCGCTGTGAAAAGTTCTCTGGCTGGTTAATGAAAGAGGGCTACGAGGATGTGTCCCAGCTTGACGGCGGAATCGTCACGTACGGGAAGCACCCTGAAGTACAAGGGAAGCTATGGGACGGTCAATGCTACGTCTTTGATGAAAGAATCAGCGTGCCCGTCAACCGTGTGGAGCATGTGATCGTGGGGAAAGACTGTTTTACGGGCGAGCCGTGCGAACGGTATGTAAACTGCGCTAACCCGTCATGCAATAAGAAAATGATCTGCACACCGGAAAATGAATACAAGTATATGCGCAGCTGCAGCCACGAATGCCGCACAAATCCGAGAAATTTATATGTAAAAGAACACGGCATGACTGCCGAAGAAATCAACGCCAGACTGGCAGCGATTGAAACGGAAGATCAGGCGTCTGCTGAATAAAATATATGTTAAAACCTCTGAGACATGGTCGTCTCAGAGGTTTTTTTTATACGTTCGTATCAGAGACTTTCTGTTTGTCCGTAATCTTTTGGCGGTGTCCAATCCTTTTCGCGGAAGACTTTTTCCCATTTAGAGACAACGATGCAGGCTACCGCGTGTCCGGGTACGTTGACACCGGTTCGGGCCATATCCATGATACGGTCCACACCCGCAATGATGGCGACGCCTTCAGCCGGCAGCCCGACGGCGTTGGCTGTGGCCAAAAGAACAACAAGTGAGCCTGAAGGCACGGCTGCGATGCCTTTACTTGTCATAACAAGCACAAGCATCATAAGCAGCTGCTCTGAGACGGACATATCCACATTGAAAGCTTGAGCCAGGAATATACAGGAAACTGATAGATATAAACTGGAACCGTCACAGTTTAAAGACAATCCTGATGGAACCACAAATGAAACCACTCTTTTTGGGCATCCGTACTTCTCCATCCGGTCCATGAGCTGCGGCAAGATCGTTTCCGTACTGGTGGTGGAGAAGGCGATGAGAAACAGATCCCAGATCATTTTCAGCACTTCAAAATATTTGATTTTAAAGATGAGTCCGACAAGCGGGAATAACACAAAGAGGATAATGAACAGGCCGAGAAAAACCGTACCGACCAATTTTAGCATTGGAAGCAAAAGCTCGATTCCGAATTGGCCTACAGAAGCGGCCATGAGGGCAAGCACACCGATCGGCGCTGTGACCATAACGATTTGAGTCAGCTTAAACATAATTTGGGCTGTGGCTTCAAAAAAATTCATCACAGGTTCAGAGGCTTTTCCGATCCCGGCAGCCGCCACACCGAATAATATCGCGAAGAAAATGACTGCCAGCAGATCATTTCTCGCCATGACATCAATAATGTTAGTGGGGATGATGTCGAGGACCATTTGTTTAAAATCAACGACTTTTTCAGTATAGCCAGACAGTTCCCCGATATCTTTTTTCGCCAGATGAGAGAGATCAAGTCCGACACCGGGCTTTAATACGTTGGCCAAAACAAGTCCGAGTCCTAACACGATGGTGGTAATGACTTCGAACCAGATAATCGTTTTCACACCGAGACTTCCCATTTTTTTCATGCTTCCGCTTCCGGCAGCCCCTATCACGATCGTAGAAAACACAATCGGCACTACAATCATTTTAATCAGGCGGATAAAACCGTCTCCGACCGGCCTTAACGCCATACCGAAATCAGGAAAAAAATGTCCGATAACTGCTCCGATAGCCAACGCGATTAAAATCTGAAAAGCAATAAATTTTTTCAAAGCAATCCCCCTCACATAAACTGGTGTTAACTTCCATAGTAGGGACATTCGTTATTTGATTGAAATCACCTCCTTAATTGTTTAAAATTGTGTAATTTTTCTGACAAGTTGAAAGGGTTTTACTATTTTATTTTGATAACGCTTACATTATGATAGGGAATACAGAGGAACCAAAAAATCCCCCGTTTACAGGGGGATTAGTTCATGCGTATACTCTTCATCTCTTCTTCGGTTCTATTCGTAAAGATCATCGGTGAAATCGCTGAAGCTGCGTGTTCTTTTATATCATTCAAATCGAACGTTAAAAGCCGCTGTCCTTGTTTGACTTTTTGTCCGGCGACTGGCGTCATTAATGCCCGGCTAAGCTGCTGTAAGATTTGGAATGCCTTTTTAAACATGGAAGCCTCCTTTTCTGCATGAAGTTATGATGTCCGGTATAAAGATTGATTCTTTAATTTTTGCCCTGCTTTTTGATCGACGATAACGGTTACATTGTGATGCGTTTGCAGAATGGAGGCCGGCATGTCCGGAGTGACGGGGCCTTCAGCCATTTGCTGGATCGCGTCCGCTTTCTCTTCACCGTTTGCTAATAAGACAATGTGCTTGCTGAATTCCATAATCGTTTTGATTCCCATTGAAATCGCGAGTCTGGGAACGAGCGCAGTATCGCCAAAAAATCTTGCATTTGCTTCGATTGTGCTTTCTGACAGCCGGACTACTCGTGTTCTGGCTTCCGGATCAGAACCCGGTTCGTTAAAGCCGATATGGCCATTAGAGCCGATCCCGAGAATTTGAAGATCAATTCCTCCTGCGCGGCGGATGAGATCCTCATACTGCTTGCACTCAGCTTCAAGCTGAGGGTGATCCCCTTGAGGAATGTGAATGTTGTCCGGGTGTATATTAACATGCTGAAAAAAATGATCATTCATAAATTTATTATAACTTTCAGGATGTGATCGAGAGAGCCCGACATATTCATCCAGATTAAATGTAGTAACATTTGAAAAATCAACATCCCCGGATTGATAATCCAGAATGAGCTTTTTGTACAGGCCGATCGGCGTGCTGCCGGTTGCCAGTCCGAGAACCGCCGCCTCTTGTGTTCGAACGCACTTCTTTACAATATCAGCGCTTACTTCACAAAGATTATCATAGTGGTCTGCAATGATAATATTCATGTGGCACCTCCTATTTTGATATAGACAAATATGAAATTTGTATTAGTAAATTGAATATTTGTTACTACGAATTTAGCACCTTAAACAGGAAACTGTCAATATCATTTTCAGATAATTTGTTATGAAAGGATGATACCAATCTTTTATAAATCATTTGTAGATGATATTATTAGGACAACCATAGAAGATCGTTATGTATTCAGGATAGGGAGGAACGCTATGACGGCTCTATATTCAGTTATCAAGTTTAAAATCATTGAATTGATCAAGTCAGGCAAATACCAGGCAAATGATCAGCTGCCGACAGAAAGTGAGTTTTGCGAGCAATATGATGTCAGCAGAACCACTGTGAGACTGGCTTTACAGCAGCTGGAGCTGGAGGGGTATATTAAGAGAATCCAAGGAAAAGGAACATTTGTGTCAGCGGCAAAAATCCAAGCGCCGATTCCGCATAAGATCACGAGTTTTGCAGAACAAATGAGAGGGCTTCGTTCAGAGTCAAAGGTGCTTGAGCTTGTTGTGATACCCGCTGATCACTCCATCGCGGAGCTTCTGAAAGTGAAGGTAAATGATCCCGTTAACAAACTGGTCAGAGTAAGATATGCGGAAGATGAGCCTTTGCAATATCATACGTCGTATATACCGTGGAAAGCCGCTCCGGGATTGGGTCAGGAAGAATGCACGGGATCGCTGTTTGCTTTGCTGAGGACAAAATACCATATACAAATCAGCCGCGGCACGGAGTCTATTGAACCGATTTTGACGGATGAAACGATCAGCGGCCATCTATTAACCAACGTTGGAGCCCCGGCATTTTTATCAGAGTCCCTTACATATGATGAAAATGAGGAAGTCGTGGAATACGCCCAAATTATCACAAGGGGCGACCGGACGAAGTTTATGGTGGAACAAACGTATCGCGTATAATTTTCAGAAGAAAGAAACCGCTTAGCTCGACAGCTTTTTAATCGTTTAACTCCCTTTAGTATGTGCTTTGTATTTAAAGCAGGTTTTAAAAGCGGATAAGTAAAACAGCGAACGGTATAAAATCTTTAACACGAAGAGGTGTGCGTATGTTTTTAATGAATAAAAGAGTGCTGTGGGGATCGGTTGTTATTGCTTTTATCCTGTCGATTGCTTTTTATCCGTATCTTCCGGCTGATATGCCCATTCATTATGATGTAACTATTCAACCGGATATGTCGATACATAAGATGATCGGTGTCTTGGTTCTGCCCGTTCTTATGATTGTTTTTATGTTTCTAAGAAACACGGCTGCCCGGCTTTGCTATGTGGTGTATGTTTTGCTAATCCTTCATATTGTTGTTTTGTGGTTAGCGTTACGTTAATGAAATAGCCGGAGGGAGCCCGGCTGTTTTTTCTTTATTCTTTTCCCTAATCGCCCTTCATCTTACAAATCATGTATTGTATAATAAATAAATATCATACTGAATATTGTGAAAATAATTTGTTGCAATCCAGTATAAGATCATCTTTTCGGTTGAGGCAAGTGAAACTGCCGGGTGATAAAGCAGCCTGTTGAAAGGAAAGGCGGTAAGGATCTGCTACTTTAAATTGACTGAAAATTTAAACAACTATGAGCAGAAAGGTGTGCGTGTCGTGAATAAGCTTATTGAAAGAGTTAAGGTAACTGAAAGAAAAGAAAAACCGGACCCATCTTCACTCGGATTCGGGCAGTATTTCACTGATTATATGTTTGTGATGGATTATGAGGAAGGGAAAGGGTGGCATCGTCCTAGGATCGCTCCGTATGAGCCAGTCACGTTAGCCCCGTCTGCTTCTGTTTTTCATTACGGCCAGGCGGTTTTTGAAGGGTTGAAGGCCTATAGAGCGGCGGATGACCGGATTTTGCTGTTTCGGCCCGATCAAAATATAAAAAGATTAAACAGATCATGCCGGCGAATGAGTATGCCTTCTTTGGATGAGAACGTCGTGCTGGAGGCGCTGACTCAGTTAATTGATTTGGAAAAAGAATGGGTGCCGAGGGAAAGGGGAACGTCTCTATATATTCGGCCTTTTGTTATTGCGACAGAACCATGTTTAGGCGTCAGGCCTTCAAAGAGTTATACATTTATGATCGTGCTGTCTCCTGTCGGCTCATATTATTCATCCCAATTAGAGCCGGCTAAGATTTATGTGGAAGATGAGTACGTCAGAGCAGTAAACGGCGGAGTGGGCAATGCCAAAACTTCCGGAAATTACGCCGCCAGCTTGCAGGCCCAGCAAAAAGCGAACGAATTAGGATACGATCAGGTATTGTGGCTCGACGCTATTGAAAAGAAATACGTGGAAGAAGTAGGGAGCATGAACATCTTTTTTGTTATCAACGGGGAAGTTGTCACCCCGGCGTTAAGCGGGAGCATCTTGAGCGGGATCACACGCGCTTCCGTTATTGATCTGTTGCGAAGCTGGAACATTCACGTCAGAGAAGAGCGGATCTCAATAGAAGAGATTTACGATGCATCGGTTCGGGGAGATATAACAGAGATTTTTGGGACGGGAACGGCTGCTGTTATTACACCTGTCGATGAATTGAATTGGCATGGGAAGAAGCTTTCGATCAATGACGGCCGGATCGGAAGAATCGCAGAAAAGCTGCATCAGACCCTTACCGATATCCAGCTTGGCAAAGAGCAAGACGCATTTCATTGGGTAGTGGAAGTATGATGAAAAAGAAGAACCTGTACGGCACAGGTTCTTCTTTTTATTTTGAATGGGTCACTTTGGCAGCCGAACGGCTTTTTCGGTTCTTCGCGTAATAAACCGCATAACACAAGGCCATAAACGGCACACCGCAATATAAGGCGATTCTTTGATTCGGATCAAATGCGATGCCGATGCAGGACGCGAGACATAGTAGGAACGCGGCGATCGGCACAGCGGGATAACAAGGTGTGCGGTATTTTAAATCAGTGACTTTGTTGCCTTCTTCCAAAAAACGTTTTCTGAACATGAATTGGGATGCGGCAATGCCCATCCAGACCACAACGACCGCAAACCCTGAGATGGATACCAGGACCAGGTAGACGGTGCCGGGCGCGAACACACTGGAAAGCAATGATAAAATACCGCCGATCATACTGAAGATCAAAGCGTTAAACGGAATTCCTTTGGAGGTGAGCTTCGCAAAGGAAGGGTGCAGTGTTTTCTCTTTAGACAGTGACCACAGCATACGTGATGAAGCGTACAGCCCGGAATTGGCGGCGGAAAGCAGTGCGGTCAAAATCACGATATTCATGATGTCAGCGGCATAGGGGACGCCGACTCTGTCAAAGACGACAACAAACGGGCTTTGGATGACGCCCGCTTCTTTAATGGGAATCATTCCTGAAAGAACAAATATCGTCCCGACAAAGAAAAGCGCGAGCCGCCAAATGGTTGTTTTAATGGCTCTCGGTATGTTTTTTTCAGGATCAACGCTTTCTCCGGCGGCAATGCCGATCAGCTCCGTGCCTGAAAATGCAAAATTGACGGAGAGCATGGTCATGAATATAGGAAGAAAACCATGCGGGAAGAGTCCTCCCTCTCCCATGAAATTTGAAAGCATCGGCACGGTTTCTGAATTTTTGATCGGAATGATGCCAAACATCGCCGCTCCGCCTAAAATGATAAATAATAAAATGGCTAACACTTTGATGCTTGAAAACCAAAATTCTGATTCAGCAAAAAATTTCACAGAAAACGCATTTAATAAAAAAATTAACAGGGCGAAAACAGCGCTCCACATCCAGACTGAGGTATGGGGGAACCATCGCTGCATCAGTAACCCGGAGGCGGTAAACTCAGAGCCTAATGCCACGGCCCATGTCAGCCAGTACAGCCATGCGACAGTGAACCCCGTTCCGGGTCCTATGTATTTCGCTGCGTAGGTATGAAATGCGCCCGTAACCGGCATGGCAACGGATAATTCTCCAAGGCACAGCATCACAAGGTATACGATTCCGGCGCCGACTAAATATGCGAGAATGGTTCCCGCGGGGCCTGCTTGCTGAATCGTATAGCCGGAACTTAGGAACAGCCCGGTGCCAATGACGCCTCCCAGTGACAGCATAAAGAGATGTCTGCTTTTCATACTTCTCTGAAAGTTTGTCTCATTCTTGTTGTTAACGGATTTCATCTTTTTCCAACTTTCTTTAGAACGATTTTTATACCTATCTAATAAAAAATCTCATGTCAGGTGACACGAGACTTCGGTGAAACAACTTTTAGCATAGAATATACAAACTATTCCGATAAGTCAAATGGATTTTAAGATCTCGCCCAGTCAGCAATGGCTTTGATGTCCTCAGGAGTCGTTCTGCAGCAGCCTCCGATGAGCTGTGCACCACATTTATGCCAGTTTTGAGCGCTTTTTTTGTATGGCTCTGCACATGCCGCTCCGTTCCATGTTTTGGTGTCCGGATCGTATTGCTCGCCTGAATTCGGATAGACGATGATCGGTTTTGCTGTATTCTTTTTACATTCTTTAATTAATGAAGGAATGTATTGAATCGGGGTGCAGTTGATACCCGCCGCTGCCACTTGGCCGTGCTGATCGAGCCATTTTGCACATTCGGCAACCGGGGTTCCATCGCTGATATGCTTCTCGTCTTTTGCGCTGAAGCTGATCCAGGCATACGTTCCGGGAAATTTCTGCAGCAGCCTGACAATGGCTTTTGCTTCTGAGAGGCATGGAATGGTTTCACAAGCCAAAATATCAGCTCCGGCTTCAATAAGGGCTTTCATCCGCGGCATGTGAAAATCCATCAGTTCTTCCTCTGTCATCTGATAATCTCCTCGATATTCGGAGCCGTCAGCAAGAAAGGCGCCATAAGGGCCGACTGACGCGGCGACAATAGGCTTCGGCCGGTCTGAGCTTTTGTGTTGTTCCCAAAACTCGTCCCTTGCTTCCGCCGCGATATGGACAGACTTCTGAATAAGCCGCAATGCTTCCGCTCTGTTTACCCCGCGTGCTGCAAAGCCTTCAATCGTGGACTGATAACTGGCGGTAATCGCGCAGTCCGCCCCAGCCGCGAAATAATCGGTATGAACCTGTTTAATAAGATTCGGCTGCTCCATCAGGATTTTTGCAGACCAGAGGCTGTCATTCAAGTCACAGCCCTTGCGTTCAAGCTCAGTAGCCATTGCGCCGTCTAATATGAGCATGGGAAATGTATCTAAAATGTGTGTAATAGGATTCATGGTAAGCACCTGAACGCTTCCTTTCTGACTTTTTAAAAATATATGAAAATGGTAATGGACAGCTTCTTATTTGTCAATGAAGGTTTTCATCTCATTAAAGTAATAAAAGGTGTTCAGATTGGTCATATCTGAACACCTTTTATATTATGATATGTGTTTATTTTTTGGATCTATTATAGCTTCAGAGTGCTCCCAGCATTCAATGCCGTCATGGTCTTTCAGCACATTTTTATAGAACACGGGATCTTTTCCTGCTTTTTTCTGACGCATATAGTCATGCAGTGCAGTAAACACTACTTTTGATAATAAGAAAATGGCAATTAAATTCACAACCACCATCAAGCCCATAAATAAATCAGCCAAATCCCAGACTAGCTGGACTTTCGAAACACAGCCGAATACGACCATTGCCAGTACGCCGATTCGATAGATAAATAACCACATTTTATTATTATTTTTGTTTAAAAATCCAATATTGGTTTCTCCGTAATAGTAGTTTCCTATTAACGCACAGAATCCAAATAATAATATCAGGATGGCAAGGAACCCTGATGCCCACGGCCCGATGTGCGAGCTAAGGGCGGCTTGGGTCAATGCGATTCCGCTTAGCCCCGGCTGGTGATAAGCGTCGGAAAACAAAATGATGAAAGCGGTGCTTGTACAAATGATTAACGTATCTGTCAGAACACCGAATGCCTGAATCAGGCCCTGCTTTACAGGGTGGCTTGTTGTTGCGGTTGCGGCTGCATTCGGCGCGCTTCCCATTCCTGCTTCATTTGAAAATATCCCGCGTCTGACACCTTGCATTAACGCAGCGCCCAAAGCGCCGCCTGCCGCCTGTTCAAACCCAAACGCATTTTTCACGATCAGTGACAGCACTCCGGGCAGTTGTGTAATATTTGTGAGAATAACGAAGAAAGCAACTCCGATATATAACACGGCTAACACAACGACGATATATTCAGATAGTTTTGCAATCCGTTTGATACCGCCAAAAATAATAGCGCCGAAGACAATGATTAAGATGATTCCCAAGGTGAGGCGGTCCGTTCCGAACGCGTTTTCAAATGCAATACTGATCGTATTGGATTGGACCGAGTTAAATACGATACCGAACGATAAGGTGATTAAAATAGCGAACAGTGCGCCCATCCATCGTTTTTTCAGCCCTTTTTCCATGTAGTAAGCCGGGCCGCCGCGGAAACCGTTTTGATCCTTCACTTTATAAACTTGCGCTAGCGTACTTTCAACAAAGCTTGAAGCCGAACCAATGATTGCAATGATCCACATCCAGAAGATGGCGCCGGGTCCACCCAAGGCAATCGCAATGGCAATTCCCGTGATATTTCCCGTTCCGACACGGGCCGCCATGCTGATACAAAACGCTTGGAATGGAGAAATATCGGTTTTAGACCGAGCTGCCGCGCCTTCTTTTAAAACGCGGACCATTTCTTTCAGCATACGGACTTGTAAGAATCTCAGCCTGAACGTAAAGTACATCCCTAAGGAAAGAAGCAATACAATTAAAAGTTTCGACCAAAGAAAATCATTTGTTGAACCAATGAATTCTTGAAAAATTTGCTGCATCCTATCACCTCTTGTTTCGATTTTTTAAAAAATGCTGAGCTCCCACTCTTGTGCGATATGCTTCAAGAGCATTCCGCCTGTCAGGCTGTTTCCGTACTCATCAATGGCCGGACCGTAAATACCGATGCCGCAGCCATTTTGAAAGGGCTGCTCTCTTCTCGCGCTTGGGGGAACCAAGGCCATGATTCCGCCGGATACACCGCTTTTGGCGGGCACGCCGACAAATGCCGCATATTTGCCTGAGGCATTGTACATGCCGCATGTCAGCATTAATGCTTTGGCCAGTTTTGCCACGTCTTTCGGAATTACTTGCTGTTGCCGGATCGGGTGATAGCCGTCATGGGCGAGAATCAATCCGATCAAAGCGATGTCTTCCGTAGTGCCTTCCATGGCGCATTGTTTAAGGTACACCTCTAATGTCTCTTCTACATCCGCTTCCAAAAAGTCTGTTTCTTTTAAATAGTAGGCCAGCGCCCGGTTTCGGTGGGCGGTTTCCCACTCAGACCGGAAGACTTCCTCATGAATTCCGGGCCGTTTGCCTATCATTCTCTCGATAACGGAGTAAAGATACTCTAATTTATCGTGTGCCGATTCTCCTGGAAGAAGAGAGGCGATGGTAATGGCGCCTGCGTTGATCATAGGATTAAATGGTTTTCCCGGCTTGTGTATTTCCAGCCGGATGATGGAATTAAACGCATCGCCGGTCGGCTCAACGTCAACACGATCGAGCACATAGGAAATCCCGCGGCTCATACATGCGGCGATAAAGCTGACCACTTTTGAGATGCTTTGCAGCGTGAAAGGAACTTTCCAATCGCCGGCATGTATCATCTTTCCGTCGGGCTCTGTTATACAAATGCCAAGCTGTGAGTCATTGATTTTTCCTAAAGCGGGGATATAATTCGCGCTTCGGCCATTGGCGGCAAAGGGGCGGTAATGGTCTACCCAGTCATTTAGAAGTGAAGCCCAGTCCGTTGTTACAGGACGCTCCTTTACGAGTTCTTTCATAAAATTCCTCCTATCTATAACGTGTTCATTAATATGAGGGATGCAGATCAAATTGAGAGAAGCAGCAGCGGAAGGGTGTTAAACGTTTTCATGAAATGGAAAAGGTATATTTACTGTATAATGACAACTACAGAATCATACAAAATACGACAAAAACATTTTTAAAATAAGCCGATGGATTTATAAAAAGGAGGTCCGTGCTTCCATACTGGGTCAAAAGAGATTTGCAGGTTTTCAGTTAAATATCCAAAATAAAAAAGGAGGAAGTGATCACGATAAAACTTGAGTATTTTCTAAAAAAAGACGGTTATATTTTGGCTCTCATGCTGATTACCGTGCCGCTTGCCGGCGAACTGAAATTTTATCCTCTGAATGAAGAATTCCGTATCAGCTTCGGCGCACCGGCTTTTTTCTTTTTCTTATTACTGTTAAGACATGTGCCGGCAGTGTTACCGGGGCTTTTGACAGGAACAGCGGTTGTCGCATTTCGTGTGTTCCTGGAATTATACGGCGGGGAACATGCCGAATTGATTTCCGTTTTGAGTGACCAATCGTCCAGCTTTTTCTTTTACTTTACATATGCATGTTTGTTTTATTTCTTAAAGGTAAAGCGTTTTCGTGATCGGCCGTTTATGCTTGGTTTTATTGGGTTTATGATCGAAATTGCATCTGATTGCATCGAGCTGGCCGTGCAATTTTTCATCTATGGGACGGTTGTGACACCGGAAAAAATAACAGATATTGCGGTGATCTCCATTTCCCACACGTTTATCGTTCTTAGCTTTTTTAATGTGATGAAGCTGTATGAGGCGCAATCAAGGGAAAAGCAAACCCGAAGACAAAATGAGCACATGCTGATGATCGTCTCGAATTTATACGAGGAAACGGTTCAATTGAAAAAAACGCTGAAAACGACAGAACACGTGACAAACGAATCGTACCAGCTGTACCGGGAATTGAATGGGAAAGATGAGCTGCTCAGCAGCAGAATCTTAAGGCTGGCCGGTGAGATTCATGAAGTGAAAAAAGACAATCAGCGAATATTTGCCGGTCTATCAAAACTGATTTCAAATGAAAGCTTCAGAGATTATATGAATGCCGCCGATTTGATTCAGCTTGTCATTCGAATGAATGAAAAGTATGCGGAGTCTATGGGAAAAGATATTGCGTTTCACTATTCGATAGAGGGAAAGCATACCGATTATCATGTATTTATCATTCTTTCTATTATTAATAACTTGACGGCTAATGCGGTTGAGGCAATGAGGGGCAAGGGAATGGTCGTCCTTAGGCTTCGTGAGCTTGAAGGAGGTATGGTAGAATTTCAGGTGGAAGACAATGGTCCCGGCATTCCTGAGAAAATCGGAGAAATTGTATTTGATCCGGGATTCACCTCAAAGTATGACGAATTTGGCACTCCCTCGACAGGAATCGGACTCTCATATGTAAAGGAAATCGTGACAGACCTTGACGGGGATATCAGGTTTCAAAACAAGCAAAACGGTGGTGTGGTTTTTACCATCAGGCTGCCGGCCCGGCATTTGATTCAGAAAGGGTGATTCCATATATGCGTTTTTTTATAGCGGATGATGACCGTGCGGTTCGTTCCATCCTGAGACAGATCATAGAAGATGAAGATCTGGGAGAAGTGGCGGGTGAAGCAGAGGACGGATGCCAAGTGGAAGGGCATACGCTGCATTTTAAAAAGGTCGATATTTTGTTAATTGATTTATTAATGCCGGTACGCGACGGCATTGAGACGATACGCCACCTTAAAGACTCCTACTCTGGAAAAATAGTGATGATTTCGCAAGTGGAAGCAAAGGAAATGGTGGGAGAAGCATATTCTCTCGGCATTGAATATTTTATCCATAAGCCTATTAACCGTATTGAAATGATAAGCGTTCTGCGAAAGGTGAGAGAACGGGTGGAGCTGGAAAACTCAATTGGAGATATTCAAAACTCCTTAAGCCGGCTGGTCAATCGGAATGAATCTGCAAACGCCCGCCCTCAAAATAAGAATGGCAAAAGCGTAAAAGAAACCGGAACCTTTCTTTTATCAGAGCTGGGCATTATGGGAGAAAGCGGAGCACACGACTTAATGGCGATTCTTCAGTATTTATTTGAGTATGAACAAGCCGCGCCTTTTGAAAAAAACATGCCGTCTTTAAAACAGATCTTCACAAATGTCGCAGAACGAAAACTCGGGGCGGCGGCATCACAAGCCGATATTAATCGGGAAACGAAAGCTTCGGAACAACGTATACGCAGAGCCATTATCCATTCGTTACACCATTTTGCCTCTTTAGGCACAACAGATTTTTCAAATCCAAAGTTTGAAAACTACGCATCGAAATTCTTTGATTTTCCGGTCGTCAGCCAGAAAATGAAAGAAATGCAATCCAACGATAAAAGACCTGTCGCACCTGCAAGAGTGAATACAAAAAAATTCATTCACGTGTTCTTTTTGGAAGCGAAGTATTTGAGTGAGAATTTCAGAAACGGAAGAGAAAGAAGTATGTAAACACTGGCAGCCGGTCTCGATCGGCTGTCTTTTTTTGTTCTGAATCTTGCCTGAAGCATAGGATTTTCCTGATCTTTTCCCTACAAAAACAAAGAAATCTGAAAATAAAGATATTGACATATTGTTTATTTGTCTTACAATAAAACAAAAGCCCAAAGGGAAAGGAGAGAGTGTCAGAGGTTTGTTTATAGAGCGCTTTCATATTTCTGGAGCAAATCACCACAAACTATAGGAGGTTATATGATGAGCCGTATAAGGAAAGCACCAACAGGAATTTTAGGTTTTCCAGTTGCTCCTTTTAACAGGCAAGGCAAATTAGAGGAGGAAGCCCTTTTTCAAAATATCGAATTTTTGTTAGAAGAAGGGTTGGAGGCGATTTTTATCGCTTGCGGATCTGGTGAATTTCAATCTCTCAGCCAGAAAGAATATGAGCAAATGGTGGAAGTCGCGGTTTCGGCAGCCGGCGGAAAGGTCCCCGTATACACTGGAGTGGGAGGCAATCTCAGTACAGCGCTGGATTGGGCGGAAATATCCCAGAAAAAAGGAGCGGACGGCTATTTGATTCTGCCTCCTTACCTGGTGCATGGCGAGCAGGAAGGCTTATACCAATATGTGAAGACGATTATTGAAAGCACGGATCTTAACGCCATTCTCTATCAGCGTGATAACGCGGTGCTTTCTCTCCGGCAGGTCAAACGTCTGACGGAGCTTGAACAGCTTGTGGGCGTGAAGGACGGTCTGGGAAATATAGATTTGAATATTAATCTCGCTTATACGATAGGAGACCGTTTAGGTTGGCTCAACGGGATGCCGATGGCTGAGGTGACGATGCCGGCTTATATGCCGATCGGCTTTCACTCCTACTCTTCAGCAATCTCCAATTATATTCCGCACATTTCAAGAATGTTTTTTGAGGCCTTAAAAAACGGAGACCAGCAATTAGTAAAGGAACTTTATCAGCATGTAATCCTGCCGATCAACGATATTCGAAAACAAAGAAATGGATACGCTGTCTCTTTGATTAAAGCCGGTATGGAGATCATGGGAATGAATGTAAGAAATACAGCCAGACCGCCAGTCGGACCGGTAGAAAAAGAGCATTATCAACAATTAGAAACGATTTTAAAACGAGCGGCAGACCGATTTCCCAAAAAAGCCGCAACGGTGTAACGATCAATTTCAAAACAGGAAAGGGGCAATTGGCATGTCTGTGATGACGGAAAAAAACACATACCTTAATTATATTAATGGAGAGTGGGTCAAATCCCATTCAGGCGATATGGTAAAGGTCGAGAATCCGGCTGATATCCATGATCTTGTGGGCTATGTGCAAAACTCGACGGCTGAAGATGTGGACCGGGCCGCAGCGGCTGCAAATGAAGCGAAAGCGGCATGGAGAAAGCTGTCTGGCGCTGAACGGGGCCAATACTTGTACAAAACGGCGGATATCATGGAACAGCGTCTGGATGAAATTGCAGCCTGCGCTACACGCGAGATGGGTAAAACACTGCCGGAAGCAAAAGGGGAAACCGCCAGAGGGATTGCCATCCTTCGATATTACGCCGGAGAAGGCATGCGCAAAACAGGCGATGTCATTCCGTCTACTGACAAAGACGCGCTGATGTTTACAACCCGTGTTCCTCTCGGGGTGGTCGGCGTTATTTCTCCATGGAACTTCCCGGTCGCAATCCCGATTTGGAAAATGGCTCCGGCATTGGTGTACGGCAATACCGTTGTCATTAAACCAGCGACAGAAACAGCTATTACCTGTGCGAAAATCATCGCATGCTTTGAAGAAGCGGGGCTTCCGGCGGGCGTTATCAATTTGGTGACAGGCCCGGGATCAGTCGTCGGCCAAGGACTTGCCGAGCATAATGGAGTGAACGGCATCACATTCACCGGATCGAACCAGGTTGGAAAAATCATCGGGCGAGCCGCTTTAGAACGGGGAGCCAAGTACCAGCTTGAAATGGGCGGGAAAAACCCGATCATCGTAACAAATGAAGCTGATCTTGATGCCGCCGCTGAAGCAGCGATTACCGGCGCATTCCGTTCGACCGGCCAAAAGTGCACAGCCACCAGCCGTGTCATTGTACAAAGTGAGGTTTACGACAGATTCAAAGAAAAATTAATACAGCGCACAAAAGACATTACCATCGGTAACAGCTTAAAAGAAGACGTATGGATGGGACCGATCGCAAGCAAGAATCAGCTTGATCATTGCCTTTCCTATATCGAAAAAGGAATACGAGAGGGCGCTTCCCTTTTGATCGGGGGAGAAAAGCTGGAGGCTGGAGACTATCAAAATGGTTACTATGTTCAGCCCGCAATCTTTGATAACGTCACCTCTGACATGACCATTGCCCAGGAAGAGATTTTCGGACCGGTCATCGCCTTATTGAAGGTCGACACAATGGAAGAGGCTTTAGATATCGCCAATGATGTGAAGTTTGGACTAAGTGCTTCGCTTTTCACTCAAAACATCGGCCATATGCTGTCTTTTATAGATGATATTGAAGCAGGACTTGTTCGGGTCAACGCAGAAAGCGCAGGGGTTGAACTTCAGGCTCCTTTTGGCGGCCTCAAACAATCAAGCTCCCACTCCCGCGAACAGGGCGAGGCGGCTAAAGACTTTTTCACGGCGATTAAAACCGTTTTTATTAAACAGTAATGATTCCTTGCGTTGGAAAGGGGCAGTTGTCTCTTTCCAATCTCTATTACCGGCCAGCATATTTTTCTCTAAATTGATAAAGGAGAAGATGTTATGAAAAAAGACAAAGCGAATTTTTCACCTGCGGGCAAAAAAACATCTGTGCGCTGGTTCATCGTATTTATGCTGTTTGTTGTGACGTCAATCAATTATGCGGACCGCGCGACGCTTTCCATTGCGGGTGATGCTGTCCAGCAAGACCTTGGATTGGATTCAGTGGCCATGGGGTATGTTTTTTCCGCTTTCGGCTGGGCATATGTCATCGCGCAGCTTCCCGGAGGCTGGCTGCTTGATCGTTTCGGTTCTAAAACCATTATCGCCTTAAGCATTTTTTTTTGGTCATTCTTTACGCTGCTGCAAGGCGCGATTGGATTTTTTTCCGCTGGGACTGCTATTATCCTGCTGTTTACACTGCGTTTTTTGGTGGGGATTTCTGAAGCGCCGTCATTTCCGGGGAACGGCAGAGTGGTTGCCTCATGGTTCCCAAGCGCCGAGCGCGGCACGGCTTCAGCCTTCTTTAATTCAGCTCAATACTTCGCTATCGTTATTTTTTCTCCTTTAATGGGCTGGCTCACCCATTCTTTCGGCTGGCATTCTGTCTTTGTTGTCATGGGTGTGGGGGGAATCCTTCTAACTTTTGTTTGGCTTAAAACGGTGTATGAACCGAAAAAGCATCCGAAGGTCAACCAAGCTGAACTCGAGTATATTGAAAAAGGCGGCGGGCTGATTTCAATGGATGACAGCCGGGAAGAAAGCAAGCAGAAAAAGGAATCCAAATGGCCGTATATCAAGCAATTATTAACGAACCGTATGTTAATCGGCGTGTACATCGCGCAATATTGCATTACAACGCTCACCTATTTCTTTCTGACATGGTTTCCGGTATATCTGGTTCAAGCCCGCGGAATGTCCATCCTTGAAGCGGGGTTTGTGGCTTCGATGCCGGCGCTGTGCGGATTTGCAGGCGGAGTGCTTGGCGGCATCGTATCTGACTTTTTACTGAAAAAAGGCCGTTCACTCACTTTTGCCAGAAAAGTGCCGATCATTATCGGGATGCTGCTGTCTTGCAGTATGATCATCTGCAACTATACAGAATCTGCTTGGCTTGTCGTTGTGATCATGTCACTCGCGTTTTTCGGAAAAGGCTTCGGCGCGTTGGGCTGGGCTGTTGTTTCCGATACGTCTCCGAAAGAGTGTGCGGGATTAAGCGGCAGTTTGTTTAATACATTTGGCAATATTGCTTCTATCACCACCCCGATTATTATCGGTTATATTGTAAACGCAACGGGATCATTTAATGGCGCGCTCGTCTTTGTAGGCGCTAACGCGATCGCGGCGATTCTCAGCTATTTGCTGCTTGTCGGGCCGATCAAACGGGTCGTGTTGAAGAAACAAGAGCAAAACCCCGATCAATCACTGCCTGTCTAATAATTTTGAAAGCGTTTTACATGAGGAGGATGAAAAATGAGTTCACCAATACAGGAGCAGGTTCAAAAAGAAAATAGATCGAATATTCCGTCTATTACTGAAATGAAGGTTATTCCAACAGCGGGTCACGACAGCATGCTTTTGAATTTAAGCGGAGCCCACAGCCCGTTTTTCACCCGAAATATCGTTATTTTAACAGACAGCAGCGGGAAACAGGGTGTCGGTGAGGTGCCTGGCGGAGAAAAAATCCGCCGCACGCTGGAGCTGGCAAAGCCGCTTGTGATCGGAAAATCAATCGGCGCGTATCAGTCGATTTTGCAAACGGTCAGAAAGCAGTTTGCAGACCAGGATAGCGGAGGCCGCGGTATCCAAACGTTTGATTTGCGAACAACGGTTCACGCCGTGACAGCATTGGAAGCGGCATTGTTAGATGTGCTGGGCAAGTTTCTCAATGAACCGGTCGCGGCTTTGCTGGGAGAAGGCAAGCAGAGGGATAAAGTGGAGATGCTCGGCTATCTATTCTACATCGGTGACCGTAAACGGACGACACTGCCGTATCAAAGCGATCAGGAGTCAGATTGTAAGTGGTTTCGCCTTCGCCACGAGGAAGCATTGACACCTGAGGCTATTGTCCGCCTTGCGGAAGCCGCTCATGAACGCTACGGCTTTCAGGATTTCAAACTGAAAGGCGGCGTACTGCGGGGAGAGGAAGAAATGGAAGCCATCACCGCGTTATCAAAACGTTTTCCTGATGCGAGAATTACTCTAGATCCGAACGGGGCATGGTCATTAGACGAAGCGATCGAATTATGTAAAGGGCAGCATGGCGTGCTTGCGTATGCCGAAGACCCATGCGGGGCAGAAAACGGTTATTCCGCTCGCGAAGTGATGGCCGAATTCCGCCGCGCGACAGGGCTGCCGACTGCAACCAATATGATTGCGACCGACTGGCGGGAAATGGGGCATGCGATTCAATTGTATGCCGTAGATATTCCGTTAGCTGATCCGCATTTCTGGACGATGCAGGGCTCGGTGCGTGTGTCGCAAATGTGCCATGATTGGGGATTGACGTGGGGCTCTCATTCTAACAATCATTTTGACATCTCACTCGCCATGTTTACCCATGTGGCAGCCGCAGCTCCGGGACGGATTACTGCGATTGATACCCATTGGATCTGGCAGGACGGGCAGCGTTTAACGAAACAGCCATTTGAGATTGCCGATGGCTATGTGAAGGTGCCGAATAAGCCGGGGCTTGGGATTGACATTGATATGGAACAAGTGGAGAAGGCGAATGCGCTGTATCAAAAAATGAATGTAGGCGCGCGCAATGACGCGGTTCCTATGCAGTTTTTGATCAATAACTGGGAGTTTAACCACAAACGGCCTTGTCTCGTTCGATAAGAATTGATTCTAAATATTGTAATAAGTTTTATTTTGTCTTACAATTGAACAACTGAAGGGGGAGTTGTTCGTGTATGAAGGTTTAGAAGAACTGAAAGTGGATTCAGTCAATCGTAAAACACTAGCTAAACAGGTGATTGAGCGGATCGTCCACTTATTATCAAGCGGCCAATTGAAGGCAGGAGATAAATTACCGACCGAAATGGAATTGATGGACATTTTACATGTCAGCAGGCCTGTCCTTCGAGAAGCATTAAGTTCGCTTGAAACGCTTGGTGTGATTACGAGAAAAACCCGTGGCGGAACCTATTTCAACGATAAAATCGGCATGCACCCGTTTTCCGTCATGCTTGCTTTAGCGCTTGATAATCTGCCGGCTATCATAGAAGCGCGGATGGCATTAGAGCTTGGATTGGTGACGATTGCCGCGGAGAAAATAAACGAAGATGAGCTCAAGCGTTTAAAGAAAACCATCGACGACATCGCCAATAGCACAGACAATAATTACGGCGAAGCGGATAAAGAATTTCACAGAGTTATTGCATTGAGCGCCAATAACCCGGTTGTCGAAGGAATGATTCAATCGTTGCTGATCACCCATGCGAAAATAGACAGTCAAATCCCGTACAGAGAAAGGGACGTTACGGTTGAATATCATAAACGAATTTATGATGCCCTTGCCAAAAGAGATCCTTATCAAGCCCATTATCACATGTATGAGCATTTGAAATTTGTGCGTGACAAGATCATAAAAGGCATGGACGGAAAATAGCCGTAACACACCAGCCGCAGATTAGATTTCATCTTTGCGGCTTTTTTTATAATAAGTACGGAAAACGCTTACAAATATTTGGAGGGAGTGTTTTTCTAATGGTTTTGAACCTCAGACAAAATCAATCGCCGCTTTACATCAAAGTGAATGCAAATGACAACGTAGCGATTATTGTAAATGACAGAGGACTGCCGGCAGGTACTGTTTTTCCATGCGGCCTTACGCTTGAGGAATATGTTCCGCAAGGTCATAAAGTGACTTTAACTGATTTGAAACAAGGTGCTGCTATTGTACGTTACGGAGAAGTGATTGGATATGCCGACCGGCAGATCAATCGGGGATGCTGGCTGCAAGAAACTCTTGTAAGAATGCCCGCCCCTCCGGCATTAGAGGACCTGCCCATTGCAAACAGAGTGCCCGGCCCGCAGCCTTCCCTTGAAGGATATACATTTGAAGGCTATCGAAACGAGGACGGGAGCGCGGGGACAAAAAACATCCTCGGAATTACCACCAGCGTTCAATGCGTCGTCGGCGTCCTTGATTATGCGGTAAAACGCATCAAAGAAGACCTCCTTCCGAAATACCCTAACGTTGATGATGTCGTGCCGTTACATCATCAATATGGATGCGGAGTGGCGATCAATGCGCCGGATGCCGTAATCCCCATCCGCACGATTCAAAACTTGGCAAAGCATCCTAATTTCGGCGGGGAGGTAATGGCGGTCGGCTTAGGCTGTGAAAAACTCCTTCCCGAAAGAATTGTCCCTGGCGGCGAACCTGCAAATATCATTTCATTACAAGACCAGCAAGGCTTTACGAATATGATTCAATCCATAATGGAAATGGCGGAAGAGCGGTTAATTAAACTAAACAGCAGAACCCGTGTCACCTGTCCTGTTTCTGATTTGGTGATCGGCCTGCAGTGCGGTGGAAGCGATGCCTTTTCCGGCGTCACGGCCAATCCGGCGGTAGGGTATGCAGCTGATTTATTGGTTCGGGCGGGGGCGACTGTTTTATTTTCAGAAGTCACGGAAGTAAGAGATGCCATCCATTTATTAACGCCGCGGGCAATCAATGAAGAGGTCGGGCACTCACTTATTCATGAAATGAAGTGGTATGACAGCTATTTGAAGCGTGGGGAAGCGGATCGAAGCGCCAATCCATCGCCGGGCAATAAAAAAGGCGGTTTATCAAATGTGGTGGAAAAATCATTAGGATCTGTGGCGAAGTCAGGCACAAGCCCCATTTCCGGCGTGCTGGGTCCCGGTGAAAAGGCGGATCAAAAAGGGTTACTGTTCGCGGCGACTCCGGCAAGTGATTTTGTCTGCGGAACACTTCAGCTTGCGGCCGGCATGAATGTGCAGGTATTTACGACAGGAAGAGGAACGCCGTACGGTCTGGCAGCAGCGCCGGTGATTAAAGTATCAACCCGGCATTCGTTATCAGAGCAATGGGGAGATTTAATAGATGTGAATGCGGGACGAATCGCAACGGGTGAGGCGAGCATAGAAGAAATCGGCTGGGAAATATTCCGGCTGATCGTGGACGTCGCCAGCGGCCGCAAACAAACGTGGGCCGACCATTGGGGGCTTCACAATGATTTGTGTCTCTTTAATCCATCGCCGGTGACTTGATTGATTTAGATTTATGGTAGTTATCACATGGAATGTATTGTAAAATGGTCTTAACTTATAAAGAACGGAGGGGTTCTGGTATGGCATTCATAAGATTCCGTTTCACACTTTGTCACACTAATTAAATAGTGAACAGAGTCTCTGCCTGTGTGCGGGGGAATCGGGATAGGCCTGCCTATAATAAGGAGCCCTAATATTGTATGAAATAGGGGGAGGCAATGCTGCCTTCTTTTTTTGCGTCTTCAAAAATCCTTCTCCATTATCCTGAACCGCAGGCGGAGCCTTATATGTTAGCAAATAGGGAAAAGGGGAAAAGCAGATAACAATTCAGAACGAACAACAGTCCATTGAGGAAATTGTAAGACTTGCACATAAAAATGGCCTCATGGTAAATCGTGAAAGCACGCAAATTAATGAAACGGGTATGGATTTTCAAGTTGTATTTGCGGATGATGAAAACGGTGTGCCATGGGTGCTGCGAAAACCGCGCCGGCATGATGTGGTTGAAAGAGCTGCCGCAGAAGGCAATGCTCTCGCCTTTCTCCGCAAACATCTATCGGCCTCTGTACCGGATTGGCGAATTCATACACCGGAACTGATTGCTTATCCAAGGCTTGACGGAATACCCGCCGCCGGTATTGATCTAGAAGAGAAACAATATGTATGGAATATGGACCATCAGCCGCCTTCAGATCATTTTGTCCGATCGCTTGCCGGCATATTAGCTGAATTACATGGGACAGATCCAGCGGCCGCGGCTGAAGCCGGCATTGAAGTGTTAAGCCCGAACAATACCCGGCAGTCAATAGCGGAATCCATGGATAACATAAAGAGAGAGCTGGGCGTATCCGATCACCTTTGGCGAAGGTGGCAAAAGTGGATTAGTGACGATTCATACTGGCCGGGGTTCTCCGCCCTCATTCACGGCGACTTGCATCCCGCGCATATGTTGATTGGGAAAAATCAGCACGTGACAGGTCTTCTGGATTGGACGGAAGCAAAAGTCGCCGATCCGGCCAAGGATTTTGTTGCGTATCAAATGATTTTAGGCGAACAAGAAACCGCGCGCCTGCTGAGGCATTATAGTGAGGAAGGAGGAAGAAGCTGGCCGGGGATGCAGGAGCATATTACAGAAATGGAGGCTGCCTATCCGATCGATATCGCAAAGTTTGCGCTGCAGACAAAACAAGATGATCATATGGAAATGGCGCGGGAGGCGCTTGGTTTGGATAAATGAAATGATCGTTCCGGCAAGCGGGCGGTTATGAGACCGGGCGATGGCTAATCGGATTCCATTTCAGCCTCTTTTCGTTTTTCTTGAATGGTAATGAATTTATCACCAACTATGCCGGCAAACATGAAAATAAGCCAAACATAAAGATTTACAACGTGCGTACACACTAAAAATAATACTGCCAGCGCAAGAATGACACCTTTCAGCATCGACTTTTTAGCTGTAGCGTTCATATGCTTCACCTCATTGCAGTTGTAGTGATTTTTTTGAAAATGATCTCCCTATGTAATGACTGGTTTCCTTGAAACTGGTTTTCTTAAACATCAAATATGCAGTCGGCCCATATTGAAGAAAAACCAAAACGATCGAAGAAATTTGTTCGAATTGACTTCCTTCAACTGACGGAGTATTATAAATTTTACAAATAAAGAACGGATCAACAATCTGGAGGAAGAGTAAGTACGTATCAGTGTGCGGGGTCCAGAGAGTCGGTGGTTGCTGAGAACCGATCCTCCCCTGATACCGAATGGGCTTCTGAATTGCATCGCCGAAACAATAGTAGGCGCTGCCGGGATTCTCTCCCCGTTACCAAGAGAGGAGTATCGAAACTTACGTTTTCTGTACTTATGAGTGAATGGCTTTTTGAGCTGTTAATAAAGGTGGTACCGCGAAACCCTCGTCCTTTGATATGGACGGGGGTTTTTTGTGTTTTTAAAGGAGGTGACGGCCATGGAGGAAGGCTGGCGAAACACATGTACAGGAGACTTATCAATCAAAAAGGAGGAATAAGCATGGTAATCGCTTTAGATGATTTGGAATTAACTTGCCCGCATTGTAAAAGAACAGGGGAGGAAGATGGAAAGCCTTGTCCGAAATGCGACGGAAAAGGCGTCATTCTCACCGCTCAAGGAAATACCCTGCTGCATTTTATCAAAAAACATTTGAACGAATCGAGATAACGGAGGTAAGTGAGCTGAGATGAGTCAAGTTGAGGAGGGCTAGGTTCGTCAGGCTGTCATAGGAGTGGCCCTTCTGGTTTGCGGCACCGTCTGTTTCACTTCAAAGTCAATTTTGATGAAGCGGGCGTACGCTCAGGGTGCAACGTCCGCCGCGATTTTGTTATTCAGGCACAGTTATTCCCTTTGTTTTGAGTTTTAGGGCATCAAACGGATTGGAGCTGAAAGAGGAGCGATGATCTCAATGGCGGGACCGGTCATTACAATTCTGCTGAGCGCTTTGTTTCTTGGCGAGCATTTGAGCTGTATTCTATGGACGGGGTGTCTGGTTGTATTGATGGTGATTACTTTTATGGAATATAGGAAGCTGATCATAGGAAAAACATAATATGTTATATAAAAGACGCACGTTTTTGATTACACTTAATGTAATTAAACGTGTGTTTCTTATTTTAAAGAGGTTGGTGGAGAAAATGCAGCAGATTTTGCTTGTAGAGGATGACCGGTCAATCAGTGAAGTGGTTGATCATTATTTAACAAAGGAAGGGTTTCACGTAGTTCATGCTTTTGACGGCGAAGAGGGCATTCAGCTGTTTCGGCAGAATGCGTTTGATTTGATCCTGCTAGATTTGATGCTGCCTAAGCTGAATGGGATGGATTTGTTGAAAATCATAAGAGAGCAAAGCAAGATTCCGGTTTTGATCATTTCCGCTAAAGACGGTGATGTGGAAAAGGCGCTGGGTCTGGGGTTCGGCGCGGATGATTATATCGCCAAGCCGTTTTCAATGATCGAACTGTCCGCAAGAGTAAAGGCCGCAATCCGAAGAGCGACACAGTATGCCGTAAATGAACCGGCAGAAACGAATATCATTCGCGTACATGAGCTGACGCTGGATATTGAAAATGTCCTTATCACAAAAAAGGATGAAGTGATTCAGCTGACCTCAAAAGAATGGCAGATCATCAAGCTATTCTTTACTAATCCTAAAAAAGTATTTACGAGAGAACAGATCTATCGCTCGGTTTGGAATGAGGATTACTATGGCGACGAAAATATTATTAACGTTCATATGCGGCGTCTGAGAGAGAAAATTGAAGACGATCCGTCATCGCCTCAATATATCAAAACACTTTGGGGAATCGGCTATAAATTGGGAGAGTTTTAGCATGACAGCTTTATTGATTGGCGCTGTGATTATATTGGCGGTTGTCAATATGGCACAATACCAAATGAAGAGAAGCCGCGACAGGAGCCTCGAGTATATAACAAAAAAACTATACAGCCTGACCGAACAGCATTCCGCCGGGCAGATTTTGCTTCTGACTGACGATCGCAAGCTCCAGGCGCTTTTGGTGCAAATCAATCAGCTGCTGGATGATAATCAAAAAATCACAGCCCGATTTACAAGAACCGAACACTCGATGAAGCGGATGCTGACCAATATGTCACATGATCTAAAAACGCCTTTGACAGTTGTTCTGGGCTATATCGAAGCGATTCAAAATGATTCGGATCTGGCAGATGCAGAGAGAAAGGCATTATTAGAAAAACTTCACCAAAAGACATATGAAATTATCAGGCTGATGAATTCATTTTTCGACTTAGCCAAACTGGAATCCGGAGATAAAGAGATTCCGATTACAAAAATACATATCAATGAACTGTGTAAAAAGAATATCCTTTCTTACTATGACGTGGTTCAGGCGAAAGGCTATGAGGCAGCAATCGACATCCCTGACATTCCGGTGTATGCGAAGGGGAATGAAGAAGCGCTTGACCGGGTTTTTCAAAATCTGTTATCGAACGCGATTCAATATGGAGGCGACGGAAAGGTTATCGGTTTGTCGTTATCAAGCGATGAGCAGTATGTCTATATCAGCGTGTGGGACCGGGGGAAAGGAATTGGCGAACGGGAACAAGAGCGGGTATTCGAAAGGCTGTACACGCTTGAAGAATCAAGAAATAAATCATTTCAGGGGAGCGGGCTCGGCTTGACGATTACAAAAAGGCTTGTTGAACAAATGGGCGGTGCTATTGCCCTTCAAAGCAAACCATACGAACGGACAGCGTTTACCATCACATTAAAAAGAATGACGTATTAAACGTAAGATTTTCTTAAGAAAAAGGAAATAAAAATGACACCGCTCATGTCTATAATAGAAAACAGGTTCAGACGGAAGGAGAAAGATAATGACCTATACTGTGAATATCAACGGCCTGACCAAAACCTTTCAAGGCAAAGAAGTCGTATCAAATGTAAACATGCATATACGAAAAGGAGAAATATACGGATTTCTAGGACCAAACGGCGCGGGTAAAACAACCGTCATGAAAATGCTCACGAGCCTTGTAAAACCGACCGGCGGTGAGATTGAAATCCTTGGACATAAACTGACAAATACGTCATACAAAGTACTGGGCCGAATAGGCAGTATGATTGAATATCCTATTTTTTATGAAAAACTGACAGCACAAGAGAATTTAGAACTGCATTGTGAGTACATGGGTTATCACGATAAAAATTCAATTCAAGAAGTGCTCGGCATGGTGAATTTGAAAAATATTGAGGACAAGGCGGTAAAAACCTTCTCCCTCGGTATGAAGCAGCGGCTCGGCATAGCGCGGGCAATTATCACCAAGCCTGAATTGCTGATTTTAGATGAACCAATTAACGGACTTGATCCCGTCGGAATTAAGGAAATCCGACATTTGTTCCAAGTGCTGAGTAAAGAGTATGGCATGACACTGCTGATATCCAGCCATATGCTCAGTGAAATAGAGCAAATCGCCGATACAATCGGAGTGATCCGTGACGGAAGGCTGCTTGAAGAGGTTTCCATGGATAAAATTAGAGGACAAAATACGGAATACATTGAGCTGGTGACGACAAATCGGACGAAGGCGTGTTTTGTGCTTGAGAATGAACTAGGCATCGCCAATTTCAAAATATTGAATGAAAAAACCGTACGGATCTATGATTCTGACGCATCACAGGCAGCCATCTCAAAAGCACTGATTCTAAATGATATAGACATCGAGTCAATCAACAAAAAATATACCTCGCTGGAGGACTATTTCCTAAGCCTGATCAACGGTGACAGCATCAGTGCGTAAAAAGGGGCGGAGCTAATGAGGAATTTAATGAGAATCGAATTAAAGAAAATGAAGCTGGGCTGGTATGCGCGTGGAGCAATTATCGCCAATCTTATCCTTCTGGGATTTTTATGGATGGTCAGCTATGTAGAAAAAATAGAAGGCGAGGAGACCATGCAAACCATTGATGAATCGTTCCTCATCATCGGGACATTGGTCAGAGGGGTTTTCATCATCTTCGGGGCGGTATTGATTGCAAGATTAGTGATTTCGGAATTTAAAAACAAAACAATTCTTGTGCTGTTCACCTATCCGGTCAATCGAAAAAAACTGCTGGCATCCAAGCTGATGATTGCCTTCGGACTGACCTTTATCACGATTTTAATATCAAATGTATTTGTCGCTTTTGCTTTCTTTTTTTTGAACTCAATCTATCATATGATTCCCGGGGAAGTGACATCGGATATAATCTCTCAGCAAGCTGTGAAAATGGCGGTTTTCGCCTTTGGCGCCGCTGGAACAAGCTTAGTTCCCATCTTTTTTGGGATGCGTAAATACTCTGTTCCGGCAACCATTATTTCGTCTGTTATTATTGTCATGGCCATAAGTTCAACAACCTCGGAATTTTCACTATCCTCAATTGTGTATATTCCTTTATCCCTGGCTGCCGTGGGCTTAGTTTTTTCTTACTTGGCTGTCAGAAAAGTAGATAAAACGGATGTGTTATAGCGGGGTTGATAACAAAATGTTAAAACTGGTGAAATTAGAATTGAAAAAAACAACATTAGGTTGGTATTTCAAGGGCGCCGTCATTGCGAATCTATGTATTTTGGGTTTTATGTGTCTGATAGGTTCAGAGGAAAAAACAGTTTCTACCGCCAAAATGGCGTTTGCTGATACGGCCTCAACAGTATTCATACTGGGGCTCTTTGTCAGATCTGTTTATATCGTCTTTGCGGCAGTGCTCATTGCCAAACTGGTCATCGGCGAGTATAGAAATAAGACGATCACGGTTATGTTCACCTATCCCATCAGCCGAAAAAAGCTGATGACTGCCAAGCTATTGATCGTTTCCGGGCTGACCTTTGTCACTATTATCGTGTCCGAGCTGGTGCTTTCGGCCATCATTTTTAAGGTAAATGATTATTTTCATTTCAGTTCAGGTAAGCTGGCGTTCCATGCTTTGGGCGGGGAGATTGGCGCTATGCTGGTATATGCGGCTGCCGCTGCGGGGTTATGCCTTGTTCCCTTATACTTTGGAATGCGAAAACACTCTGTTTCTGCAACCATTGTCTCGTCAGTTATCTTGATGATATTGATCAGTCAAAATAGCTCAGAATTATCGTTAGCTAACATTATTTATATTCCTTTAGCCCTTGCTGCTGTCGGTATCATTATCGCTTACCGGACGATCCGAAAGACAGATCAGGAAGATGTAATGTAAAAAAGGCCGGATAAAACCGGCCTTTCAGCGTTACTCTGTTCTTTCAATGAAGCGTGGTTTGCCCAGCTCTTTACTCATCATATAGAAATGGAAGAAGTACTCCCCGATTGCCATGACAATGGCCGCAAAGAGGGCTGCCAGCGCCAGCATTCCCGGAGATAACCCCATAGAGAGCGGCATTCCCATCAGCCAGACAACGAGGAAGGCTAAGCCAAAATCAGCCAAAGTCGCTATCATATTGTTCCATTTAGGCAATACATAAAGATCCCCGAGTAAATAAGAAACAACCCCTAAGACGATCGTCATCAGCAGCGTATCGCCAAAAGTGAAATTAAAGCCTAGGCCAAGAACCAAATACAAAACAATAATTGTCATAATTCCTTTAATAGCAAGCGCTTTCACGTGAACCATATTAAACTCCTCCTCCAATCTTATATTTTGTTATGTGTATGTTTCCTCAATTCAAGAAAATTAAACCTTGTGCCGCTTTTTTATTGAAATATTTCCCATTCGGTGTTAGTGTCTTTGGTGATAAAATCCGCTTTGAAGAGGGTGATTGCAATGGAGTGCAGACAAAAAAACGGATGGATGATGTTCCTCTTATTGTTGTTAGCACTGGCCGGATGCCGACAACCATCGGCTGAACACCCGGCCACTCAAACGCCTTCATCTAAGACGTCTCCATCTGAACGGTCGGCGGATGGAATACATAAAGAGTTTATAGAAGCTGAGAGGCTTTTTGGAATTTCCGTATTTCATCACCTGATTGAACAGCAGGGCACAGAGAAAAATGTGTTTATATCTCCATACAGCATTCAGCAGGCACTTGTCATGACGGCAAATGGCGCTGATGGGGAGACAAAAGAAGAAATGAAGAACACCTTGCTTCTATCTGAAATGAAAGACAGTGAAATCAATGAAGCAGCAAACACCCTCATGAACTCCTTCCGTACTCTTTCTGATGGTGAATTGCTTGCGGCCCATTCGGTTTGGACAGGACTTGACATCAATCCGCAATTTAAACAAACGATTGAACAATATTTTGACGGGAAAGCATGTAAGCTGGGACCTCATCCTGAAAAAGCAAAGAGGAAGATCAATGAATGGGCCGCGAAAAAAACAAAAGGCCATATAGAAGATATTGCTGGCAATCTGTCCCCGAACACAATCGCTGTTTTACTAAATACAATCTACTTTCAAGGAGACTGGGCACAACCGTTTGATAAGGCAATGACCTATATTGAACCATTTTATTTACAGAACGGAGCGGAAAAGAAGCATCCGATGATGAATCAGACGGCTCTCCTCCCATACCAAGAGAACGAGCTGTTTCAAGCTGTAAAGCTTTCTTATAAGAATAAGGACTTGTCTTTTGCTGTATTTTTGCCGCAGAAAGATAAGAACCTTTCACCACTCACTGCTGCATTGACGCATGAGAATATGGAAAAATGGGAGAACCGCTGGGAAGAAAAAATGGTGAAGCTGAGTCTTCCGCGCTTTTCCTTTGAAGAAAAATACAATCTGAGAGGTATACTGGCTCAGTTGGGAATGAAAACAGCATTTGGCAAAGCTGATTTTTCAAATTTGTTTCAAGGCAAAAGCACGGATGCAAAAATCAACGATGTCAATCACCATACGTTTATCAAAACGGACGAAACAGGAACAGAAGCAGCGGCGGCGACGTCTGTAGAGATCATTGAATCCGCCTCTGAGCCTGAATTGTCACTGACGGTGAACCGTCCTTTTTTATTCGTAATAGCGGATGAAAAGACGAAAAGCATTTTATTTTTGGGGACTGTAGCAGAGCCTGCTGAGTAAAATAAAAAGTTTCTGCTGTTCACCCGTCATCTCCTTGACTGTCCAGCAATATGATGAAAGGAGGATACAGGGAGGTGACACGATGGCAGTCGTGAAAGCGTCAAGTGCGGATATCGATCTGATGGCAAGACTGCTCAGAGCGGAGGCTGAGGGTGAAGGACAGCAGGGAATGCTGCTTGTCGGAAATGTAGGGGTCAATCGGTTAAGAGCCAATTGCTCTGATTTTAAAGGACTGCGCACGATTCGGCAAATGATCTACCAGCCGCACGCATTTGAGGCGGTGACACATGGATACTTCTATCAAAGACCAAGAGAAAGTGAAAGAAGGCTGGCGCGGCGCACCATTAATGGAGAACGATTCTGGCCTGCCAAATTCAGCTTATGGTATTTTAAGCCGGGCGGGAATTGCCCTGCACAATGGTATAACCAGCCGTTGGTAGCCAGATTCAAGTCCCATTGTTTTTACCAGCCGACAGGGGAAACGTGCGAGAATGTCTATAATACATTTTAGTTCAGAAACACCGTCCGAATCGCCGGGCGGTGTTTTATTTAATGGTATCGGAAACACTGAGTGATTCATGTTTAACCGCTCAGTGTTTTTTTATTCTTTAAGAATGTGTGAAGAAAAATAGGCAAAAAGAGCAGTTGCTTAAAAGGGAATTTTACTGAAAACACGATTTTTTTCCGTGAATCGACACATTTCGATCAATGGCCTGTGAAGGTTGTCCTATTTGTCATTTTAAGGGCAAACAATACGTTTATATTTCTTTAACAAAGGTTTCCTATAATGAAGGCGATCAATGAGAAGAGAGGGGATCTTAAATGGCACATGACAGTCGTTTAGATGAGTGGGTGAAGAAGTTAAAGGAAGAAAGCTTTGAAAACAATACGTTTGACCGCCGCCGTTTTATTCAAGGGGCGGGAAAAATCGCGGGTCTTTCTCTAGGTTTAACCATTGCTCAGTCGGTCGGCGCATTTGAAGTGAATGCCGCGCCTAAGTTCTCCAGTTATCCGTTTACACTCGGTGTCGCTTCGGGAGATCCGATGTCTGATAGTGTCATTTTATGGACCCGTCTTGCGCCCGATCCGCTGAATGGCGGAGGAATGCCCAAACAGGCTGTTCCTGTGAAATGGGAGCTGGCGAAGGATGAGCATTTCCGGCGCATCGTAAAGCGCGGAACGGAAATGGCCAAGCCGAGCCTTGCGCACTCGGTCCACGTTGAAGCTGACGGTCTTCAGCCTAATCAAGTGTACTATTACCGTTTCAAAAGCGGTCACGAGTTAAGCCCTGTCGGAAAAACAAAAACCCTGCCTGCCGCGGGAGCAAATGTTTCGAAAATGACTTTTGCGTTTGCCTCCTGTCAGCAATATGAGCATGGTTATTACACGGCGTATAAACATATGGCGAAGGAAAAACTCGATTTGGTATTCCATCTCGGCGATTATATTTATGAATATGGCCCGAATGAGTACGTATCAAAAACAGGAAATGTACGCACGCACAGCAGTGCAGAAATCATTACGCTTCAAGATTACCGAAATCGCCATGCCCAATATCGTTCCGATGCGAATCTGAAATCGGCGCACGCGGCGTTTCCATGGGTTGTGACCTGGGATGATCATGAAGTGGAAAACAACTATGCCAATAAGATACCGGAAAAAGGGCAGTCCGTTGAAGCATTTGTCTTGCGCCGTGCCGCTGCTTATCAAGCGTATTACGAGCATATGCCGCTTCGCAGATCCTCTTTGCCAAACGGTCCGGACATGAAGCTTTTCCGCCATTTCTCTTATGGAAACTTGGCATCGTTCAATGTGCTCGATACACGGCAATACCGAGACGATCAAGCGAATGGCGACGGGAATAAGCCGCCTTCAGATGAATCGCTTAATCCAAACCGCACATTGCTGGGGAAAGAACAGGAAGATTGGCTGTTCAAGAACTTGGGAAGCTCAACCGCTCATTGGAATGTGCTGGCGCAGCAGATTTTCTTCGCCCAATGGAATTTCGGGACAAGCGCAAGTCCGATCTACAGCATGGATTCTTGGGATGGCTACCCGGCACAGCGCGAACGGATCGTCAATTTTATTAAAAGCAAAAATCTAAATAATATGATCGTTTTGACGGGAGATGTCCACGCGAGCTGGGCGTCGAATCTCCATACCGATTTTAATAAAACCAATTCGTCTATTTTCGGAGCCGAATTTGTCGGAACGTCTATTACATCCGGCGGGAACGGAGCGGATAAGAGAGCGGATACAGATCAAATTTTAAAACAAAATCCTCACATTAAATTTTTCAACGACTATCGGGGCTATGTCCGCTGCACAGTGACGCCCGAACAATGGAGAGCGGATTATCGGGTAGTGCCGTTTGTAACTGAACCTGGAGCATCCCTATCGACAAGAGCATCATTTGTGTATCAAAAGGATCAAACCGGATTAAGAAAAGTATCGGCAGCGGCTGTTCCGGGAGGCTTGAAGCAGTCTAATGAGGTAGAAGAAGACCGCTTCTTTGCCCATAATAAAGCCCACGAAAAACAAGTGATAAAGAAAAGAGCCAAAATAACAAAATAAGGAGCTGAATGTCATGTTTTCAAACATCGGGATACCCGGTTTAATCTTAATTTTTGTGATTGCTTTGGTTATCTTTGGACCTTCAAAGCTTCCGGAGATCGGCCGGGCGGCAGGACGGACCCTCCTTGAATTCAAAAGCGCGACAAAATCTCTCGTGTCCGGTGAAGATAAAGAAGAGGAAAAACCATCAGCTGACTTAACGGCTGTCAAAAAGGACAAACCAGCGGGCTGAATGCTGATGAGGCAGATCAATCAGTATCTGCCTCTTTACTGATTTGATAAGGAGGGCTTCCGGCATGGATAAAAAAGAAACGCATTTGATCGGACATTTGGAAGAGCTGCGAAAAAGAATCATTTTGACGTTAGCTGCATTTGTCGTGTTTTTGATTGCCGCTTTTTTATTTGTACAGGATATTTATGACTGGCTAAGCAGAGATTTGGATGGAAAACTGGCTGTTCTGGGACCGAGTGAAATTCTATGGGTGTACATGATGATTGCCGGGGTATGCGCCATTGCCGCTTCCATTCCTGTAGCGGCATTCCAGGTGTGGCGGTTTGTAGCCCCGGCGCTGACCGAAACAGAACGCAAGGTGACTCTTTTGTATATACCGGGATTATTTGCGTTATTTTTGACAGGCATTTCGTTTGGATACTTTGTGCTGTATCCGATTGTGCTTGGCTTTTTGATGAAGCTGTCGTCAGGCCATTTTGAAACAATGTTCACCGCTGATAACTATTTTCGATTTATGGTGAATTTGAGCCTGCCGTTTGGTTTTTTATTTGAGATGCCTCTGGTCGTCATGTTTTTAACCCGCCTTGGCATTTTAAACCCTCTGCGGCTGGCGAAAGCGAGAAAACTTTCTTATTTTCTCCTGATTGTGGTGTCGATTCTGATTACGCCGCCGGATTTTGTTTCTGATTTTTTGGTCATGGTTCCGCTTCTCGTCCTGTTTGAAGTAAGTGTGGCCCTGTCCGCGTTTGTCTATAAAAAGAAACTGGCCAGTGAACCATTGATGACATGACGGAATTTAATGGAGTGAACCGCCGGAAGAGCGGATGTCTGTATCATACTTTGCGGCAGTAACAGCGGCGATCCTTAGTGCCTTGACGATCATTTCAAGGCTGAGGCTCGGCGCTTGTTTATTTAAGGTTTGTTCCGGGATGTACGGGATATGGATGAAGCCGCCCTTTATCCTTGGGGAATTCTTGTTAATCTCATCCATCAGCCCATAGAATAGGTGGTTGCATACAAATGTTCCGGCAGTATGGGAAACGGCCGCAGGAACGCCGTTTTCCTTCATGTGCTCAACGATTCGTTTGATCGGCAGCCCCGTCCAGTAAGCCGCGGGACCATTTTCAGAGATGGGTTCATCAATCGGCTGATTCCCTTCGTTATCAGGAATTCGTGCATCATCAAGGTTAATCGCCACACGTTCCGGCGTGATTTGCATTCTGCCGCCTGCTTGTCCCACACAAATGACGATGTCCGGCTGATGTTTATGAATGGCCTGCCGCAGGATTTTAAGTGACTTTTTAAATACGGTAGGCACCTGTTCCGACACGATTACAGCATGCTCGGCATCCTCGCCGTTCAGCTGTTTGACAGCTTCCCACGCCGGATTTACTGTTTCACCTCCAAAAGGATCAAAGCCAGTGAGCAACACTTTTGGTTTCATACTAATTCCCCCTTTTCATCTATTTTATTGTAAATCTCTGCTTTTTAGAAATCATCTCTGAATCAATTCGAAAATACAGAAACCGGTGGGTCATTTATCAATGTTCAACAGAATCAAGCGTTAACTTTTCTTTTTTTATCGTTTGAATATTTTTGAAATGTAGCGGACAATGGGTAAAAGGAGTGGATCATATTGGAGGATCTTTCTCAGCAATATCGGTCACTGTTTCCGGTGCTGCATACGCATACTATGCTTGCGAGCTGCTCTCAAAGCGCATTGGCACTGCCGGTTTCAAGAGCTATAAAAGAGTACCATGACAGCTTACTGCAAACAGGAGCCAACTGGGATGAAGCGATTAAAAAAACAGAAAGCGCCAGAAATGAATTTGCTGTTCTGATTGGCGCGGAGCCTGAGGAGATTGCGGTCTTGCCTGCAGTTTCCGATGCAATTGTTTCGATCGCATCTGCTTTGCAAGATGGGAAAAAAAAGAAAGTGGTTTATACAGAAATAGATTTCCCCGCAGCAGCTCACATTTGGAAGGCGCAAAGAGACTATGATTTATCAGTTATTCCTTCTTCAGATGGGATGGTGCCGCTTGAGAATTATGAAGCATGTATCAGTGAAGAGACCCTGCTGACCTGTGTGCCTCACGTCAACTACTATAATGGCTTTCTTCAAGATATCAAACAAATCGCAGCCATTGCGCGGGAAAAAGGCTCGTTGTTATTTGTAGACGCCTATCAATCCGCCGGACACGTCCCGATAGATGTAAAGGAAAGCGGGATTGATATGCTGGCTGCAGGTTCACGAAAATATATGCTCGGCATTCCGGGAACCGCTTTTCTTTATGTGAGAAAAGAGCTGGCGGAACAGTTGCGGCCGAAAGCTTCAGGCTGGTTTGGCCAGCAAAGCGCGGCGGCTTTTGACTTAAACCGTTTTTCATTTGCAAGCGGAGCTAAACGTTTTGAAACAGGAACGCCGTCCTTTATCAGTTTGTATGCCGCACATGAAGGCTTGTCGCTGCTTAATGAGATAGGAGTTTCGCGTATACATGTTTATATAAAAGAGCTGAGTGCATATGCTTTTCAATACGCAAGTGAAAGAGGGCTGCGGGTGATGGGGCCGACATCCAGCGACCAGCGGCCTGGGATGATCTCCATTTATGATGAGCGGGCATCGGAGACAGCGGAACGATTGAAAAAACAAAAGATTGTTTGTGCACCGCGGAATAATGTCATCCGGCTGGCTCCTCATTTTTATAATACAAAGGATGAATTGGAGTATGTGATTGATGAGCTGGTAAATATATTTGCCTGCCGTCAATGATGCACATATCAATAAAAAAAGCAGACCCTAAAAGAGTCTGCCTTCTTATTATTGGTCTACTTTCACACGTTTAATGAAGAAAGCACAGACCAGACCGAGGATGGCCACAATCATGGCAAAGATAAATGCATGCTGCACACCTGCGGTCAGTGCTTTTGGAATGAGGGACGGATCAGCCGGATTCTTCACACCGCTCATATAATCTTGCTGTCCTGCGGCCATAATGCTGACCGCCACCGCAGTACCGATCGCGCCTGCCATTTGCTGAAGGGTATTCATAATGGCTGTGCCGTCTGGATAAAACTTCGGCGGAAGCTGGTTTAATCCATTTGTTTGCGCCGGCATCATGATCATAGAGATACCGATCATCAAACATGTATGAAGCACGATAATAACTGCCGCCGTTGACGCTGTGGTGACATTTGAGAAAAACCAGAGAACGGCTGTAACAATGACAAAACCGGGAATGACAAGCCATTTTGGTCCGTATTTATCAAACAAGCGCCCTGTAACCGGCGACATAAAACCGTTTAGAATTCCGCCGGGAAGCATCACAAGTCCTGCTGTAAATGCCGTTAAGGCCATGCCGCCTTGTAAGAACATCGGCAGCAGAAGCATGGAAGATAGAATAACCATCATACAGATGAAAACCATGAGCACGCCAAGGACAAACATCGGATAGCGGAAAGCACGAAGATTCATCATTGGCTGTTTCATCGTAAGCTGGCGGATTGAAAACAAAATAAGGGCGATTACGCCGACAGCGAGTGAGCTGATAACAATAGGACTTGACCAACCGCCAGACCCTTCACCCGCATTACTAAAGCCAAACACAACGCCTCCGAACCCAATCGTCGATAGAATAATAGAAAGGACATCAATTTTTGGTTTTGTAATTTCAGACACATTTTGCATGTAAGCAATTCCGAAAATAAGAGCCAACACAAGAAAAGGAAGAGAAATCCAAAAGATCCAATGCCAGTTAAGGTGCTCTAAAACCAAACCGGAAAACGTCGGTCCTATGGCCGGCGCAAACATAATGACAAGCCCGATCGTTCCCATGGCAGCTCCGCGTTTATGCGGCGGGAATATGACCAAAATGGTATTAAACATCAACGGTAACAGCAATCCTGTTCCGAGGGCCTGCACAATTCTTGCAATTAATAAAAATGAAAAGCTTGGTGATATCGCAGCGATCAGTGTCCCCAAAATTGAAAAGGCGAGCGATACGATAAAAAGCTGTCTGGTTGTAAACCATTGAAGGAGAAGTCCTGATACCGGAACAAGAATTCCGAGAACAAGCAAATATCCGGTCGTTAACCATTGTACGGTTGACGCCGTAATGTTCAGCTCCTTCATGAGATCGGTCAAGGCGATATTTAATGCTGTTTCACTGAACATGCCGATAAAACCGGCGAGCAGCAATGAAATCATAATAGGCATTACTTTATATTGTTTAGAAGGTGCAGCTGTTTCCAAAACGATTCTCCTCTCTATAACCGGCAATAGACCAGTCTGTATGAAATGTAGTTAAGATGTCTCTATTTTAAGTTTTCAGCAGCTTTGGAATAAGGTTGGCGATATGCAGAAGCGGTTTGCTGTCTTTCCTCGTTATAGAAAGAATAATGCCGCCTTCAATCATTGAATTAATGACGGTGCTTATTTCCTTCGCTTTATTCTCGCAGAAACCTGATTGCTGTAATTTCTCCGCAAATGCGTTTTCCCATGTTTCATAGGCTTGATCACACGCATGACGTAAAAATTCACTTTTCAATGAAGTTTCCGCCGCAAGTAAGCCAACGGGCAATCCTTCAATATTTTCCGGACATGTGAACTGACAGGACAGTTCCTTCAGAAATGATTGAATGCCTTCCGCAGGATCTGAACATTTTTCAAGGCTTTCGGTTATTTTTAAACGGACATATTCCTTCATTTGATTCACAGCTTCAATCGCCAGTTGTTCTTTACCCTCGGGAAAGTGATAATAAAGAGATCCTTTAGGCGCGCCGCTTTCTTTAATTATTTGATTTAGTCCCGTTCCGTAATATCCCTGCAGCTGAAAAAGACGAGTCGCAGCTGAAAGTATTTTTTCACGAGAATCTCCATGACTCATATAATTCCCACCTTAAAAATGCAATAGCTAAAATATAGTGACTGGTCTATTATCTTTGTCAGGTGAATGAATGTCAAGAAAGACTTAATAAAAAAATCCGGAAAGCCATCTCCTGTATTTTGAAGGATAACCTCCTTAAAACCGGGACATACCTTAATGTGTATGAATATTAAAAGTTGAGCAAAGTAAGCATCCCCATCTTTCCAAATATTGTGCAGAGTCCATTTTGTAAGAGGAAAAAATCTGAAAGAAAAGCTGAGGGGCCTCCCGCCCTCAGCTTTTTCAAATCAACGCGTAAAAGCACAAATACGTTATCGCGAAAGGTCAATTGTACTCATTTTTTAAGGGTTATTTTTTTCGTCGAAAAGAGGAAAAAATACCCTATATTTCCCTCTGTTTCTTTAATAGAATAAAGTCTGTTAAATCGTTACATATTAGGGGGAAATATCATGAATGCTGTAAAATCTAAACTATTAGCCGTATTAATGATTTGTATGCTGAGTGTCGTGTCTGTGTTTACGATCCAGCCAAACGTTTCAAAAGCTGCTGCAGAACACAATCCAGTGGTCATGGTCCATGGTATTGGCGGGGCGTCCTTTAACTTCGCGGGAATTAAATCTTACTTGGTGTCCCAAGGATGGTCGAGCAAAGACCTGTATGCAATTGATTTTTTGGATAAAACAGGGAATAATAGAAACAATGCGCCAAGATTATCATCATATGTGAAAAAAGTGCTGAGTGAAACAGGAGCGAGTAAAGTGGATATTGTCGCGCACAGCATGGGCGGCGCTAATACTCTTTACTATATTAAAAACCTGGACGGCGGAGACAAGATCGCTAACGTCGTGACTCTTGGCGGAGCGAACGGACTGGTCACAAACAGAGCGCTGCCGGGCACCGATCCGAACCAAAAGATTTTATACACATCCGTTTACAGCTCAGCTGACATGATTGTCATGAACCCGCTGTCCAGATTAATCGGAGCGAAAAATGTGCAAATTCACGGTGTTGGCCACATCGGTCTTTTGATGAACAGCCAAGTAAACGGGCTGATTAAAGAAGGCCTTAACGGCGGCGGGGAAAATACTAATTAATAGATTTAAAGCCTTGAAGAGTGCTTGCTCATCAAGGCTTTACGTATATAAGGAGATATATCGTCACTCATTTCCAAATTCTTTTTTCGCTCGAAACCAAGCCCTCGGAAGTTATTTTTGTTAAAATAGTAAAGTTACAATAGAATTCGGAGGGTTTATCGTGGGAAAAGTGAAAAGAAATGCCCCTTGTCCATGCGGCAGCGGTAAGAAATATAAAAAATGCTGCGGAAGTAAGGTTGTCGATTTTCCAGCAGAAATGGCAGCAAAAGAAGCGAAACAAATTCAGGAAGACTTGATGGAGTATGCCTTTACAGTACATAGAGAAAGCATTTCAGCATTTATCAATCAGTATGACATTCTTTCAGCTATGGACAGGCAGACAAAAGACATCAGCGTGTTTAACTTAGGCATCTGGGGAATATTCTTTCACCCGCTTGCCGGCAATCAAACGATTTTTGAAGACTATCTTCAGAAAAAAGCCGATTCCATTACACGCCCGAAAACGCGTGAGCTTGTTGAATCATGGAAAAGTATGACTCCGGCTTTATTGCTGTTGAAAGAAATGGACGAGACAGTCATTCAGTTTGAAGATGTGGTGACGAAAAAGCAATTTAATGTTGAGATGGACGTGAAAAAGCAAGAGCTTCCGCCGCTTGGAAGCCTGATTTTAGGCTATCCGATTCACGAGGCGGAAAAAGCGGAATTCTTCATGCAGTTTACTATCTTCCCGGCAAAGAAAACAGACGCTTTGATCAGCAAAGTGATGAAGATTGCAGATCCTGCTTTGCAAAAAGGCAAAACGCCGGAAAGCTTTATGAAAGAAGACTTCCAGCAGGTTCTTTTTGCCTTGTTAGGCGAAGAAGAGAAACAGCCGGCTGCTGAAGAAGAAAGCATAGAGTGGGCAAACGACTTGGAGAAGGAAACAGCCCTCGCCATCGAAAAAGGAATGAGCGGAGAAGAGTATCCGGACAAGCTGATTCCGGCAGTCATCGGCCTGTGGAAAACCTTCTGTGAGAAAAAAGAGCCTGTTATCAGAAAGCCTGAAGCTTTTGCTGCGGCGGTCGAGTATTATGTGAATTCCATTTCTCTAAACGGCGCTTCCCTTTCACAAGCCAAATTGGCGAAGAAATACGGTGTAAGCGCATCGACCATTTCCAGCCGCTATAAAGAAATTGAAAGTGTGTTAAAGAGCGAAGCAGACAGCTTTGCAGCAGCAATAACATCATAACAGCAGATAAAAACCTTGAGAAGCCGCGGCTTTTCAAGGTTTTTTCTTTTGAAACGGAATGTTAATTTCTAAATGAAAGACCTTTCTGAAAGACAAATGGGTGCTGCCAAAATAAGTCGAAAAAAGGAGACATGCGCTTTCTCCTTTTTTTGTATGCTGAAAAAGCAGGAAAATAAATTTAACTTATCTAATAGTAGAACGTGACGCGAAGTTTGTTTTTATGATAATCCAAATAGGCAAATGGCAAAACATATCGTTTCGGAAGGAGAATGAACAATGGATCAAACACGTACTCTTGGCAAAACAGATTTACAGGTGAAACGAATCGGTTTTGGAGCTAACGCGGTCGGAGGACATAATCTGTTTCCGAATTTGAATGATGAGACTGGCAGGGACTTGGTTCGCACAGCTTTAGACGGCGGCGTGAATTTTATCGATACCGCCTTTATATATGGATTGGGCCGTTCTGAGGAATTAATCGGAGAGATTGTAAGCGAGAGAGGCGGACGGGACCAGCTGGTTATCGCTTCTAAGGGAGCGCATAAAGAGGTCAACGGAGACATTGAGTTAGACAACAGCCGGGAATTTCTCCGCCGCGAAGTTGAAAAAAGCTTGAAGCGCCTGAAAACGGATTATATTGATCTGTATTACGTCCATTTCCCGGATGGCAAAACGCCTATGGCTGAGGTGGCGGGAACGCTGAAGGAATTGAAGGACGAAGGCAAAATTAAAGCGATCGGCGCTTCTAATCTTGATTTTAAACAATTGCAGGAATTTAACGCAGACGGGTATTTAGAGGTCTTTCAATCCGAATACTCTTTAATTCACCGCGATGCTGAGAAAGACTTGCTCCCTTATTGCGAAGAGCAGGGCATTTCATTTATCCCGTATTTCCCGCTCGCATCAGGGCTGTTAACAGGAAAGTTCACAAAGGATTCGACATTTGATGACATCAGAAAAGACAATCCGCAGTTTCAGGGAGAAACATTTATTAAGAATCTGGAAAAGGTGGACAAGCTGAAAGCCCTTGCCAAAGATAAGCAGGCAAAGACGGCTCACCTCGCTCTTGCATGGCTCTTAAAGAGACCCGCAATTGATGCGATCATTCCAGGCGCCAAACGTCCTGATCAGCTGAAAAACAACCTGAGAACGCTCGATATTCAATTAACGGATGATGAAGCTGAATATATCAGCGGCATATTTAAGTAAAATAACAAGAGGAAATAGCGGCTGCTATTTCCTCTTACCTTATTATTCTTTAATGAAAGCTGATGCGAATTCCGATGCTCTGTAATCCTTCTGGTCAAGCTGCCATTGGTCAATATCGTTTTTCTTCATTTTGACTTCTACTGTTTCTTCAGTTGACGCAGGACCGAGCTTTTTGAATTCGTCCGGATATACGTTTAGGGCGTATTTAACTGCATCTTCATAGCTTGAACCAGAGTTCTTGCTATAGTAATCTTCCACCCGGTCTTTGATACGGTCGGAAAGAGAGGATGCGTCAACCGGCTTAATCGTGGCTTCCACAATCGCTTCGTCTCCTGTGATGGATTTTGTCTTCGTTTGAACGGCAGATTTTTCGCTTAACGTTGATGTAATGGCACCGAGTATTTTATCAAGTGTTTTATCATCTGCGTATTGACTGGAAAGACCGGAAGCAGATACATAGCTTTCCTTTGCCGCTTTGTTAAATTCGTTTACTATTTTGTTTTTGTTATCACCCGTAATTTTTTCGAAATCTTTGTTATCCTTTCCGAATAACAGGATATCCACATACGCAGACAGCGCCTTTGCCGGGTTTTGAAGCTGGTCGGCGGTAGCGAGGATTTTCTTGCTGCTTCCATCAATTTTAAATGTTAACGATTTTTCCTTTTTATCGCTGCCGCTGCTTGGCGGATTATAGACAAGCTCATATTTTTTGCCTTTGTCTACGACATAGAACAGGCTGCCTTTGATTGCTTTATCAGGATTCAAAGAACTGCTTTGGAGGCGTTCATTATAATCGTCAGGTGTAGACTCTGAAGACTTTGTGTCCCCTTGGTATAAGGTGAAATCATTGCTGTTGACATATAAAATGTCTTTCCCTGTGTTTTTCACAGAAACGTTTACTTTTAATACGAGCTGATCATTTGAAGCAGAGTTGTCATATTGCGGCGGAAGCGTGTACTCGGTACTATCAATCTTTACTTCTGCCGTATCTGATTTCTTCTCAGAATCTGAGTTTTTCTTTTCCCCATTCGCTTTACTTCCTGAACAAGCTGCTGTAAAAAGCGTCAGGATCAGTATAAGGAAAACAGCATACGTTTTTTTCTTGAACATTTAATTTCCCCCTCAATTCATTTACGGATGGGACGCGGCTTTTGTCTTAGAGAAATGGATCTTTTTGAATGGCTTTTGGCACTTATGCAAAAAATCAGTTCTTTTCTCATGGTTTTGTCCGCCGATTTTGGAAAATTTGGCCCTCCATCACGATTGATTACCTATAAAAATGTTACAACGTGTTTAATTTTAAGATTATTAGCTTTTATATTGAATAGGTTCATCCTACTATTTTTGGTGAAAAATGTTCTGGATGTACTGCCAATTCTGGAAAATGTGTGAGTATTAGACTAGAACTTTTAGATTATTTTGAAATGGATTTCATTTTATGACTTGGTAAATGATGAATGAAAGGAAGTGATCGTTTGAAGAAAGAGGAGTTAAAAGAAAGAGCCCGGCAGATCGGAAATGTACCGAAACATTTCCAACTAAACATTGAAGATTATGGAGAAGACGCTGAAGAAAACAGAGCTTATTTTTGGTGGGGTAATCCTGATGATGAAGACGAAGCTGTCTTCGTTGAACTTGGCATGGATGGTCGGCTTGAAGCGCTTGGCCGCTATGTCGCCGATCCAGAAGAGAATACGCTGTCTGATGAGCTTTTGTTTGAAAGAATGCTTCAATTTACAGAAACCCATTATCCCGGAGCTTCGTCGCAATTTGTGCTGCAAGAACAAGCTGAGGAAGAAGATGGAAAAGTGAGATTCTCATATATTCAGATGGCGGACGGACTTCCGATTCCCATGACCGGATGGTACGCGGATGTATCCTTGGCGGGGGAGATAGTCAATTTTCGCTACTGCGGGCACGCGGAGGCTCTTGTCAAGCCGGAACACATTGCGGATGAACAAACGGCTCTGGCCCATTATGTGAAGAATGTTGATTTCAAACTCATGTTTACCGTTCTTCATAGCTCGGTATATGAGTCTGGAGATGATAATCCTCATTTGGTATACGAGTCTTATTTGAGTCCGTTACCCGCTGATTTATCAGAATGTCCAACGGAATGTGAGGACGGAGAAATTGAATCAGAAAGCTTTCCGCTGCCCCTTTTCGAGGGTGTTACGGAAAAAGCTGATATCAATAGCATGATCGGTTGGCATGATGGTTTAACAAAAGTACGGGAAGCAGATATGGGGGACGGAACGATCGGCGAAGTTTGGCGCGAGGGCCCCGCTCCGGAGCCAAAAGACAAAAGCATGAAAAGCTGGTTTGAAGGGAGGATGGAAAAGGTAATGAAAATGATCCGTCACAAAGAAACCGGAAAACTGGCCGGAGTCATGTCTTTTATGGACAAAAAAGGGCCGTTCCATTTGTCCCGTGCGGAATGTGAGAAAAGGGCGCTCCGGTTTCTGTTCACCCTATTTCCCAATGCTGACCGATTTTTTCAATTAAAATATGATGAACCGGAGGATGCGGAAACGATAGTCGGGTTTACATTTGAAGCAGTCTGCAACGGCGTCCCGCTGAGGTTCAGTTATACAAGGATCTGCGTGAACCGTACAACGGGCCAAGTCACTACATATATGGCGCCGGATATTGACCCTGAAACATTACAATCCATAGACCCCGTTCCCTCGGTTTCAATAGAAAAGGCCAGATCCATTTTTCTCGACGCACTCAAGGTGAAGCTGGCTTGGGATAAGCAATACGGCGATGATGCCAGCATGAGCTACCAGCTTGTGTATCAGCCGGTTTTTCCGAGCTTTATTGAAGCTCATAGCGGAAAGGTTATAAGAAGTCTTATCTGAAAAAACCTGACTTGATGCCTGCGATGAACGTATCACATCAAATCGGGCAAAGACAGTTGATGTAAAAAAGAGGTGTTAGAAGAATGTCTGAGCTGAAACAGGAAGCTTTAGAGCAATTAAAAGGGAAAGGAATACGGATTACGCCCCAGAGACTCGCAATCTATCACGATTTATCGGTAAAAAGACATCACCCGACCGCGGATGACATCTATCAATCACTGAAGGCTGAATTTCCGGCAGTCAGTACAGCAACCGTGTATAATACACTGCGCTATTTCAAAAAAGAAGGCCTGATAAGGGAGATGGGCTTTGGAGAGCTTGTCCGTTTTGATTTAGCCGAAGACGAGCATTATCACGTCATATGTGAAACGTGCGGAAAGATCGTTGATTTTCATTACCCTTACTTGGATGAGGTTGAGGAATTTGCCGCGCAAATGACAGGGTTTAAAGTCATGCATCACCGTCTGGAGTTTTACGGATTATGTGAAGATTGTCACAGGAAAGAGAAGGATAGGCAGTAAACCGTATCTCATTTCTTCACATGGCAAAAAATTTAACAAGAGAAAGGGACCTTTCTTCACTGTAAAGAAGAAAGGTCTTTTTATATAATAAAATTCGGTTCTCTTTGCCGTAAACTCTTTTGTGAAAGGATGACTTCATTGGTAAAAGAACAGCTCAAAAAGAAGGCGATGGAGATCGGAGATGTGCCGCCCCATTACGAACTTGAAATAGAAGATTATGACGAAAGGCAAAAAAAGAAGGCTAAAGCCTATTTTATTTGGAGAGACCCCGAACATACAGGAAAGAAAATTACGGTCGAGCTGGGGATGGACGGTTCTTTGCTCAGATACTCAACTACCGCCTCTCCCATGTTAGATAAGAGGCTTTCGGACGCTGAGCTGAAGCTGACGGCTCTTCAATTTGCCGCCGGCCATCATCCGGATACTTTTATGTATTTTCATTTTCAAGCAAAGGAAGAACGGAAACATCATGTCCGTTTTATTTATATAAAAAAAGTGCTGGAGCTGCCTCTCCCCAATTCAGGCTTTCTCATTGATATCAGCCGCAGCGGACGCGTCGTCAACTTTTTATACTACGGAGGAGAAGGAAGAGCCGACATTCCCGAAGAGTTTGTGGAGAAAGAGAAGGTCATTTCTCATTATGTAAATACGCTGTCTTTCAAGCTGGTGTATGATGTCATCGATAATGAAAAGGCGCCTCGTCTTGTATATGAACCGATCATGCCCGGCTACAGCTATCCAGCCGATGTAAGTGCAATTGTCCCGGACCAGAATCTCTCCGATGAAAGAACGGAACAAGGAGCACCCTTGCCTCTTTTGGAGAAAAGCGGGCAAGAACCTGATATCTATCAGATGATGGGTTTTACCAATGACATGAAAAAAGTCGGTGAACGGGACTTTGGGGACGTATACGGTACCACATGGCGAAAAGGAGAAGCACCGGAGCGGAAGGATTTAAGCATTGGAAGCTACTTTGAAAGCCGCAACCAAAACACGATGAAAATGAAAACGGATAAAAAAACAGGGAATATAACTGCCTTTATTTCATTTGTAAAACAACAGGGCGACATCAAATATTCGAAGGAAGAATGCGAGACAATAGCGCTCCGATTTTTGTATGCGCTCTTTCCGCGAGCAAGGGAGTTTTTCAGAGTCAACCCATCCAGAACAGACGAGAAAGGCAGGATTCGAAACCATTTTTCGATTTGGTATAAAGATGTCCCTTTACGTTTTGGAGCGGCCCGCATCATCGTCAATCGGGAGACTGGACACGTTGACGCGTATATGGCGCCGGACATTGACCCGGAAGTATTGGAAAAAATCAAGCATCGGCCGGACGTGCCTGTTGAAGAAGCCAGAGCGGCATTTTTGTCCGCGTTCGATTTGAAGCTGGAGTGGCAGCCCGATTTCTCCCCTCACAGTGAGTATGATTATAAGCTCGTATATACCCCGGTGTACCCATCATATATTGACGCACACAAAAGGCGAAAGAAACGGCTCTAGTTCCGCCTGGTTAATCAGGAACCATTTGCAGATGAGGGTAGTCCTTGAAACGCTTCCAGTCGCCGCCCCATTCAAATCCGAGTTTTTTGGCAATGGCCACAACTTCCAGCCAATCTGACGTTCCGTTTCGGTTGCCGTCATATTCTATATCCCATAAGAGACTGCCGTTTTTTTGCTGAAGGGCAAAATCAATGGCAAGCCCATAGTTATGATAGGATTCGCCGCCTTTTGCATAAGTAACAATATTCCCCTTTTTGGACCGTCCTTGTTTATACAATTCGTTTTGCTCCTCGATCGACCTGAATCCTTCCGTGATCACAATGGAGATGCCTTTTTTCTCAGCCGCCGCCTTTAGAATTTCCGTGTTTTGTTTGACGATCGGATGCAGGCCTTCCGGGATCGGCCTGTCCTTTAATGCCTGTTTTGGCAGCCAATCATGCTGTACATACGTCGAACATAGATGCAGCGCTAATAGAATGAATAAAATCATCAGTATTCTTGCGGACAATTTCATGCTGGGTCACTCTTTCTAAGGATGTGCTGAACATTCTGTTTCAGGTAATTCGCACTCTCTAAAAAATCATAGCTATGATAAAATATAACATAAATAGTAGCAGGAGGAAGGGGGCAGATGATGAAATCAAAGATTCCATCCGAAGAAGTTGCAGTAAAACTAAACGAATGGTACAAGCTCATTCGCGCGTTTAAAGCTGACGAAGCAGATCAATTAAAGAGAGAGATCGAGCGCGAATTAGAAGACATGGAAGAAAATCAGGACTTACTATTATATTTTTCTTTGATGGAATTCCGGCACCGGATTATGCTGGACAAACTGAAGCCTGTAAAAGACAGCGGCAGCCAGCCTCCATTCTCTGAAATGCTGAACGACATTGAAATGAATCAGCAAAAACTGACGGGATTATTGGAATATTATTTCTATTATTTCCGCGGAATGTATGAATTTAAGCAAAAGAATTTCATTTCGGCGATCTCTCATTATAAGCAGGCGGAGGAAAAGCTGGAGTACGTTGAAGATGATATTGAAAAAGCTGAATTCCTGTTTAAAGTCGCCGAGGTTTATTATCATATGAAGCAAACGTATTTTTCGATGAGTTATGCGAGTCAGGCGCTTGATATTTATACGAAATATGAGTTATATGGAACGAGAAGAGTGCAATGCGAATTTGTCATCGCGGGGAACTTGACGGATGTTTATCATCACGAGAAGGCGCTGGAACACCTTCGAAGCGCGTTGCACCACGCACAGCTGCTTGAGGAAGATTATATGATAGCGGCGGCCCATTATAATTTAGGGCATTGTATGTACAGCTTGGGCAACTTTGCCAAGGCGGCGGGCTATTTTGAAAAAGCGGCCGCCATTTTTGAGGAGCACAACTTTCAGCAGGTCATTCAAGCCATTTTTTCGCTGACCCATATCTATTTTAAAGAAGAAAAATACAGTAAAGCAAAAGAGTCCTATCACCGCGGTATGAAAAGTGCTTCAGAGTGGAGCGATGACATTTACGAGACGAAATTCCGTCTTCTGAATGAGCTTTATCTCGAAAAAGGTGATCAGGCAGTGCTTGATGCACTTTTTGATAAACTGGAATCGAAACAGCTTTTAGCAGATACTGAGGAATTAGTGCTTGATGCAGCTGATTACTTCAATAAAAAGGAAAATTATCAGTCAGCGGCTTATTTCTACCGAAAGCTTGCAAATATTAAAAAACGCTTGCAGAGCAGCGACTGTTACAATGTATAAAGAGTGCGGAGAAACCACGGTTTTTCCGCGCTCTTTTTTTGTCCTGTTTTCTTAGACGGCAAAACGGGTATTTTGTCAGTAATCGAAACAGAGTCTAAGGGGGCAGAAAAACATGTATGAAGATTTACAAGGAAAAACAGCGATCGTGACAGGATCGTCAAAAGGAATAGGAAAAGCCATTGCCGAACGCTTCGGAAAGGAAAAAATGAACGTTGTTGTGAATTATCACAGCGATCCGAGCGGAGCGGAGGAAACAATCGAAACGATCAAGCAAAACGGCGGCCAAGCTGTAGCGGTTGAGGCTGATGTGTCCTCGGAAGCGGGTATTGAAGCTTTGATGGATACGGCCTTACAACAGTTTGGCACACTCGATGTGATGGTGAATAATTCAGGTTTTAACGGCGCTGAAGCAATGCCGCACGAAATGAGTTTGGAAGATTGGCAAAAGGTGATTGATGTGAATGTAACAGGAACCTTTATGGGGGCAAAGGCGGCGCTGAAGCACATGATGAAGCACAACATTAAAGGAAATGTATTAAACATCTCCAGCGTCCATCAGCAAATTCCGCGTCCGCTGAATGTACAATATTCCACGTCCAAAGGCGGCATGAAGCTCATGACAGAAACGTTAGCGCTGAACTATGCTGACAAGGGCATTCGAGTCAATGCTCTGGCGCCGGGTACGATCGCAACGGAATCAAACGATGATCTTCAAGAGGAAGAACATAAACAAGTACAGCTGAAAAAAATTCCGATGAAAACATTCGGCAAACCCGAAGAAGTTGCCGCCGCGGCAGCATGGCTCGTATCAGAGGAGGCAAGCTACGTGACCGGAACCACACTCTTTGTAGACGGCGGCATGACGCTGTATCCGTCTCAGCTGGAATAGAAGAACAGAGAGAAAGAGAAGGGAAGCCTTCTCTTTTTTGTTTCGTTTCTTTCAAAATAAGGAAATAAACAATAAAAAAACAGGGGGATGCTGACATGAAGAAGGATTGGTGGAAGGACTCTGTCGTTTATCAAGTGTATCCGAGAAGCTTTCAAGATAGTAACGGTGACGGAATCGGAGATTTGCAGGGGATTATTTCCCGGCTCGATTATATCAAACAGCTAGGTGCTGATGTCATTTGGATTTGCCCGATTTATCCTTCTCCGAACGTGGATTATGGATATGATGTCACGGACCATAAAACGGTGATGGAATCGTATGGGACAATGGAAGATTTTCATGAGCTTCTGGAAGAGGTACATAAGCGGGGCTTAAAGCTTGTGATGGATTTTGTGTTAAATCATACGTCTACTGAGCACGCGTGGTTTAAAGAGGCGGAACTAGACAAAACGAGCAAATACCGCAGCTTCTATTTTTGGCGCCCGGGCACAAAACATGGGCCGCCGACAGATTGGCAGTCTGATTATGGACAGTCAGTCTGGCAGTACGAGGAGCACACGGGTGAGTATTATCTGCATATGAACGCAGTGAAACAGGCGGATTTGAACTGGGAAAACGAAGACGTACGTCAGGCTGTGTATGAAATGATGAGATTCTGGCTTGATAAAGGGGTGGACGGCCTGCGAATTGATCAGCTTCATCTCATATCTAAAAAAGAATATCTTCCGTCATACGAGGATTACGTCCAGGGCAAGGCTGAATCGAAGCCCTTTCAGCCAAACGGCAGGCGGATTCACGATTACCTGACAGAAATGACCGAAGAGGTATTTTCTCAATATGATGTAATGTCTGTCGGAGAGGCAGGATCCGTGACACCCGAGGAAGGTTTAAAATACACGGGAACTGATGAGCATGAATTGAATATGATCTTCCATTTTCAGCATATGGAGCTTGACCAGCAGCCGGGCAAGGAACATTGGGATCTTAAGCCCCTTGAGCTTTCTGATTTGAAATCTGTCTTAACAAAATGGCAAAAGAAGCTTGAGAACAAGGGTTGGAACACGCTGTTTTGGTGCAACCATGACCAGCCGCGAATTGTCTCCCGGTTTGGCGATGAGGGGAAATACCGCAAAGAATCCGCGAAGATGCTTGCCGCCGTGCTCTATTTGATGAAAGGAACGCCGTATATTTATCAGGGAGAAGAGCTCGGGATGACGAATGCGCTGTTTACCCGGATTGAAGACTATAAAGATATTCAAACGGTCAATATGTATCATAAACGCGTGTATGAAAAAGGCTATGATCCAAAAGAGGTGATGACATCCATTTTGGCAAAAAGCCGCGACCACGCCCGGACGCCGATGCAGTGGAATGACGGGAAGCATGCGGGCTTTACGGACGGCACGCCGTGGCTGAAAGTGAATCCTAACTATACATCCATCAATGCCGCCGAAGCACTGGCTGATCCCGATTCCATCTTATCCTATTACAAAAAGCTGATCAGCTTGCGAAAACAGTACGCGGACCTTATGAAAGGCAGCTATGACTTGCTTCTGCCGGACGATCCGAATCTGTTTGTATATATCAGGCAGACAGACACCCGGCAGCTGTTGGTCATTAACAATTTCTCTGACAAAGAAGCCATATTCCAATGGCCGGACGAGCTGGAACGGGAAATGGCACAGCTCCTTCTCAGCAACTATGATGGCGGCAGAGAAGCTCTTCCATCCATAGAATTAAAACCGTTTGAAAGCAGGGTGTATCTGTTAAAAAGGGATTGAGTCAGATCTTCATCCTCTTCGCCGCAGTCCTGTTACGGGCAAACAGCCTCTGGTTTTTGCCGGACCGGATGCGGGCATATGCCCGCAGGCCCACATATGTTTCATAATACCGGCTGGCTTTGGAGTCAGCCGCCATCAAACAAGCAGGCGGTCTGTGCCGTCTGTTTTTTTAATGAATAAATTTATAAATTATCCTTGCAAAACGTAATTACTTCGTTTTATTATTATAAAGGATACAAAACGAATACCTCAGTTTATTTACAAAATCGTTATCATTTTGATTTACAGAATCATAAAGTCATTTTAAAAAAAGAGGGGATTACTATGCGTAAGAAATGGAGCGGCCTGTTTATGATCGCAGCATGCTTTTTGTTAGTCGCGGCATGCGGCAATTCATCATCTAAAGGATCATCAGGGTCATCTGATAAGAAAAACGGCAAATTGCAAGTTGTCACTACTTTCTATCCAATGTATGAATTTACGAAACAAGTCGTAAAAGACAAAGGCGATGTGGATCTTTTAATACCGTCTTCTGTTGAGCCTCATGATTGGGAGCCGACGCCGAAGGACATTGCCAATATTCAAAACGCAGATCTGTTTGTCTACAACAGCAAGTACATGGAAACATGGGTGCCGTCTGCTGAGAAAAGCATGGACAAAGACCACGCCACATTCGTTAATGCCAGCAAAGGCATTGATCTGATGGAAGGTTCTCATGAAGAGGAAGAAGAGCATGAGCACGGGGATGAAGAGGAACACGAGCACGAGCACAGCCATGAAATGGACCCTCATGTATGGCTCAGCCCAGTTCTTGCACAAAAAGAAGTTGAAAATATCACTGCACAAATTGTAAAACAGGACCCGGATAACAAAGAATATTATGAGAAAAATAGTAAAGAATATATTGCAAAACTGAAAGATCTTGATAAACTATATCGTACAACAGTAAAAAAAGCATCGAAGAAAGAATTTATCACACAGCATTCGGCTTTCAGCTATTTGGCAAAAGAATACGGTCTGACACAAGTTCCGATCTCCGGTCTTTCACCTGATCAAGAGCCAAGTGCGGCCAATTTAGCTAAACTCAAAACATTTGCAAAAAAACACAACGTGAAAATCATTTATTTTGAAGAAGTCGCATCATCTAAAGTTGCCGATACTCTTGCCGGTGAAATTGGCGCGAAAACAGAAGTGCTCAATACACTGGAAGGTTTAAGTAAAGAAGAACAGGATAAAGGCACAGGTTACATCAAAATCATGGAGAAAAACCTGGATGCCCTTAAAGATTCACTATTGGATAAATAAAGATAGTGTGCGCCGCAGGGTGCACACTATTTCTTTGTGAGAAAGGAAGAGCATACATGAATCTCGTCTCATTGAAAGATATCGTGTTCGGCTATTCACATACCCCCGTACTCGATAAGGTTTCGCTGGAGATCGAAAGCGGTGAGTTTGTCGGAATCACCGGACCGAACGGAGCGGCGAAATCAACGCTCATCAAAGTCATGCTCGGCATGCTGAAGCCGTGGGAAGGAACTGTAACCCTCAGTAAAAAGAATGAAGCGGGCAAGCGCCTAACCGTCGGCTATGTGCCTCAGCAAATCTCTTCATTTAATGCGGGATTTCCAAGCACCGTGCTTGAACTGGTACAGTCCGGCCGATATACAAAAGGGAAATGGTTCAAGCGGCTGAATGAAGAAGATCATGAAGAAGTGGAAAAAGCCCTGAAAATGGTTGAAATGTGGGACCTGCGCCATCGTAAAATCGGTGATTTATCAGGCGGGCAGAAGCAGAAAATCTGTATTGCCAGAGTGCTGGCGAGCAACCCTGATCTGCTGATGCTGGACGAACCGACAACTGCGGTCGATTATGAAAGCAGACAAGGTTTTTACGAGTTTATGCACCACCAAGTGAAAAACCACAATCGGACGGTTGTGATGGTGACGCATGAGCAAAATGAAGTTCAGCAGTACTTAGACAAAGTGATACGTTTGGAAAGGGGGGAAAAAGGCGGATGGAAATGTTTGACTTGGAATTCATGCGACGAGCTTTTTTAGCCGGAAGCATGATCGGAATTATCGCGCCGATATTAGGCGTTTATCTTGTACTTAGAAGACAGGCGTTAATGGCGGACACGCTTTCGCATATTTCACTGTCAGGGGTTGCCATCGGCTTTTTCCTGAACACCAATATCACCGCGGCCAGCATCATCGTCGTCACAGCAGGCGCGGTCGGAATTGAATACATGCGGCGTGCTTACCGCACCTATTCAGAGGTGTCCATCGCTATTTTGATGGCTGCGGGATTATCGTTTGCGATGTTCCTGATCAGCCTGTCAAAAGGCGGCACGACGATGAGCATAGATCAATATTTGTTTGGTTCGCTCGTAACGGTGAACCAGCAGCAGGTCTATATTATCGGCGGAGTCACACTGCTGATTTTACTTTACTTCATTATCTTAAACAGACCGCTCTATTTGCTTACGTTTGATGAAGCGACGGCAAAAACGTCAGGGATCAATACAAATATGCTGTCCATGTCGTTTAGCATTGTGACGGGTCTTGCGATTTCAGTCATTATCCCGATTATCGGCGTTTTGCTTGTATCAGCCCTGCTCGTATTGCCGGCCGCTTTTGCGATCAGACTTGCAAAGGGCTTTAAAATGGTCTTTACAGCGGCAATCTTGATTTCTTTATTTAGTGTGTTCATGGGCCTCACGTCCTCCTATCAGCTGGGGACACCGCCGGGTCCGTCCATCACTCTGCTTCTGATCGCCCTGTTGATCATCGGATTTTTGCTTCAGGCAATATGGAATTTCATTAAGAAGGAAACAGAACGGAAAAAACATCGCCGTTAAGGCTTGTCAGCAGTTTTTTGAGATATGCGAAAAACTGCTGATCTGCTCTTAACGGCGTTTTTTTATAAAAATAATGCTGCAAGCCGCTCGTAGGATTGTTTTTTAGCTTCAAAGTCATATATGTTGCAAAGGACCATAAGTTCCTCTGTGTCATAGCGGCCGGCAAGCTCCGTCAGCTGCTGCTTGACTGAGCTTGGAGAACCGATAACCATACGCTTGCGGTTTTCTGCTATTTGTTTTTTATCGGAAGCGGTATAGGTGTATGATCGGGCTTCCTCAATGCTCGGCACGCGGCTGTCCAAGCCTTTTCCGACACGGAGAAGCCACAAGTCTTGGCTCAAGGCAAGCTCCTCCGCCTCTTCATCTGTTCGAGAGCACACCACAAAAATGGTGCACAGCGCGGCCGGGGATGAAAAGTGGGCGGAAGCCTTAAAGCTGTCCCGGTACACGCGAAACGCATTCTCACCGCGTTCAGGATTGATAAAATGGCCGAAAACATACCCGATACCGAGCTGGCCTGCGCGTCTTGCGCTGTTTTCTCCAAGTCCGAGTACCCAGAGTTCAGGGGCCGTATCAATAAGGGGCGCTGTTTTGATGCCCGCGTAATCATGGCCCGCAGGCAGCGAATCTGTCAGGAAATAGGACAAGTCCTGAAGCTGCCGATTAAAATCAGTCAAACTTTTTTTGACGCCATCTGTTAATGCGAGCCGTGTTTTTGTCGTACCGCCCGGCGAACGTCCGACTCCGAGGTCGATCCGGTTCGGATGGAGCGCTTCAAGCTGGCGGAATGTTTCAGCCACTTTATAGGGACTGTACTGCGGCAGAAGAACGCCGCCGGAACCGACACGGATTGTCGTGGTATGTGCGGCAATATGAGCGATCATAATTTCCGGTGCCGTGCTTGCCAATCCTTTCGTGCTGTGATGCTCTGCGAACCAGTATCGTTTATAGCCCCACAGTTCACTAAGCTTTGCAAGTTCAACTGAATGCTGAAGGGTCGTAACAGGGCTGTCCCCTTTGGAAACAGGAGCCTGATCAAGAATACTCAATTCAATCAATAGGCCGCTTCCTTTCTATGTTAGGATCTGACACAAGAATAGGAAAAATAGCTCTCTGGAGTCAAATGCTTTGTTTGACAGGCTTTTTTAAATCATGAATCTTATGATTTGCAAATAACGCTCAATTATGGGAGATTTTTTTCGAGGATTTTCGCCAATTATTCTTAACTTTTATGAAACTTTGATATAATAAAAAACGTATATATAAATAATTTACGACATTTCCATCTTAGCATTTGTCGAATTTACAGGTGAAAAAAGATGTGACTATATTCACATTTTGATGATTAGGAGTGAATCATGTGGCAATTTCTTTAGAAAAAGGTCAGCGGATTGATTTAACAAAAGGTAAAGCGGGGCTTTCCAAATTATTGATCGGACTCGGCTGGGACCCTGTATCAGCCGGCGGCGGGTTTCTCGGCAAGCTGTTCGGAGGCGGCGGAGCGAATATTGATTGTGACGCTTCCGTTCTGATGCTGGACAATGATAAGTTTACAGAGAAGAAAAACTTAATTTACTTCGGACATTTAAAAAGCAGCTGCGGCAGTGTGAAGCATACGGGTGATAACCTGACGGGTGACGGCGAAGGCGATGACGAGCAAATTCTCGTCGATTTAACAAAAGTGCCTTCTCACATTAATAAGCTGGTATTCGTTGTAAATATTTATGATTGTGTCAGAAGAAAACAAGATTTCGGCATGATCCAAAATGCGTTTATCCGTGTTGTTGATCAATCAAAAAATGAAGAACTGGTCAAATACAACTTAAAAGAAAACTATTCAGGGAAAACAAGCCTGATTGCGGCCGAAATTTACCGTCAGGGCAGCGAGTGGAAATTCGCGGCTGTCGGCGAAGGCACAAACGATACAAGATTAGAAGAATTGATCAGACGGTACGCATAATTTTTAAAAGGAGAGTGAAAGAATCATGGCAATTTCACTGGCAAAAGGACAAAAAGTAGATTTAACAAAAACAAATCCGGGCCTTTCAAAAGTCGTTGTCGGCTTAGGCTGGGATACCAATAAATATGACGGCGGGCATGACTTCGATTTGGATTCAAGCGTCTTTCTTTTAGATGCGGCGGGTAAATGCGCGTCTCAAAGCGATTTTATTTTCTATAACCAGCTTGAAGGCGGAGCGGGTTCTGTCGTTCATTCAGGAGATAACCTGACAGGACAGGGCGAAGGCGATGATGAGAGCGTGAAGGTGAACCTTAACGCCGTTCCTGCCAATGTTGAGAAAATTTCATTTGTCATCACCATTCATGAAGCAGAAGCGCGCAGCCAAAACTTCGGACAAGTTTCTAACGCCTTTGTCCGTATCGTAAATGAAGAGACAAATGAAGAGCTGATCCGCTACGATCTTGCGGAGGACTTCTCGATTGAAACGGCGATTATCGCAGGAGAGCTATACAGACATAACGGCGAGTGGAAATTCTCGGCTATCGGTTCAGGCTATCAAGGCGGCCTTGCCCGCATCGCAACGGATTACGGTCTGCAAATCGGATAACTGATACTAAAATTACAGAAGCAGAAAGGAGACATGCAACATGGCCATTCAATTATCAAAAGGACAGCGTGTTGATTTAACAAAGACAAATCCGGGGCTTACAAAAGCAGTGGTCGGTTTAGGCTGGGATACGAACAAGTATTCAGGCGGAGAAGACTTTGATTTGGACGCTTCAGCCTTCCTGGTTGATGCCAATGATAACTGTGTGAATGATCTTGATTTTGTCTTCTACAACAATCTTGAGCATCCGAGCGGGGGTGTCATCCATACGGGTGACAACCGCACAGGCGAGGGAGACGGAGACGATGAGCAGCTGATCGTTGATTTCTCTAAAATCCCTGCCAATATTGAGAAAATCGGCATTACAGTAACCATTCATGATGCGGATGCACGCAGCCAAAACTTTGGACAAGTTTCCAACGCGTTTGTCCGTGTGGTAGATGAAAATACACAAAATGAGCTACTTCGTTTTGATTTAGGAGAAGATTTCTCCATTGAAACAGCTGTCGTTGTTTGTGAGCTATACAGACACGGAAGCGAGTGGAAATTTAACGCGATCGGCAGCGGCTTTTCCGGCGGCTTGGCTTCTCTTTGCCGGAACTACGGTTTACAGGTTTAAGCGAGCGGCCTATAGAAACAGCCGCCGTTTTTTTAATAAATAGGAGGAAAAAACTTGGAATTCTTACATCATATAATGTCAACTTACGCTTCATTTTTCGATTGGGAAATGTGGGGGGAAGTTCTGACTGACCCTGTTTCATGGGGGCTGATCGGCTCCTTGGTTCTTTTGGAAGGTCTTCTGTCTGCGGATAATGCGTTAGTGCTTGCTGTCATGGTTAAACATCTTCCGGAAAAACAGCGCAAGAAAGCATTAACGTACGGCCTGTTCGGGGCTTATATTTTCCGTTTTATTTTCATCGGTCTCGGTATGCTTCTCATCAAATTCTGGTGGATTAAATTACTTGGCGCGCTATACCTGGCTTGGCTCGTCATTCAGCATTTCGTAATCGGGGAAAAAGAAGACGAAACAGACGGTATGAAGAAAAATACATGGATGGTCCGTACATTCGGAATCTTCTGGGCTACCGTTCTTTCTGTAGAACTCATGGATTTGGCGTTTTCAGTTGACAGTATTTTGGCCGCGTTTGCGGTGTCAGAAAAAGTTTGGGTGCTGCTGATCGGCGGTATGCTCGGAATCTTAATGATGCGTACAGTCGCAAAATTGTTCCTTGTGTTAATTGATAAGATACCTGAGCTTGAAAATACAGCTTTCGTCTTAATCGGTATCATCGCGTTGAAAATGGGTGCAAGTGCGTTCCATTATGAAATGCCGCACGTTTATTTCTTCGGTATCATTATTGCCGCATTTGTGGTGACGTTTATTATTCACTTTATGAACAAGCAGAAACAGGTGCGTGAACAAACGGCTGCATCAAAAGAAGAATAAAACAAAACAGGGGGGAGATTGACTCCTTCCTTTTTTGTTACAGAAAAGAGGCGGCAGGTTTGCGGTATTTCCATTATTTATCAGGATTACAGCAAGAAAATGTATTTTATCAAAAACCGAAACCGGTCACAAAAGAAGCTCCGAAGAAGCTGCTTGAGCAAGCGCTGGGGGCCGTATTATATATGCCCGCCACACGCCATGACATTGCAGCTGTTATAACGAATCAAAAATATGAAGATTTATCCTCGGTTGTTTTCTGTTTGGAGGATGCGGTTGGCGATGATGAAGTCAAACAGGCTGAACACAATCTCAAGCATCAATTAGAGCGTATTGATCAGGCGGTTCAGCAGCGAAAACAATTGGCGGAACATTTCCCTTTTATGTTTGTGCGTGTACGTTCTCCGCAGCAGCTAAAAACGCTGGCTGATATGCTGCCACACTCTCTCCATTTGTTAACCGGCTTTGTTTTTCCTAAATGTTCAATAGAAAATGCGAATCTTTATTTTGAAGCTCTTCAGGAAGTTTCTCAACAATATGGGACCGTACTCTACGGCATGCCGATTTTAGAGACGCCTGATGTGCTGTCTAAAAAGACAAGAATGGATGTTTTGTCTGAATTACATATGATCTTTCAGCAAAACAAAGATGTGATTTTAAACGTAAGAATCGGCGCCACCGATCTTTGCGGACTATACGGCATCAGGAGAAAGCCTGACCAATCCATTTACGATATCCGCCTGATTGCAGACTTTATGGCGGATATCATCAATTATTTCGGTGCGGATTTTACGATTTCAGGCCCTGTTTGGGAGTATTTCGATCCTTCCCTGAAAGCTGCACCTCATCCTTTTCACCAAGCTTCCGATTTCAGTGAGTATATGGAGGGGCTTGTGAAGGAAACAACGCTTGATATCGCAAACGGCATTCACGGAAAAACGGTGATTCATCCGACGCAGTTGAAAGTCGTGAACAGCCTGTATGTTGTTTCCCAAGAAGATTACACGGATGCGTTACACATTGCTCATCATGCGAAAGGCACACTCGGTGTGTTGAAAAGCAATTTTTCAAATAAAATGAATGAAATGAAGCCGCATATGAAATGGGCTGAAACCATTCTATTAAAATCAGATATATACGGGGTGTTTCATGAAAACCGACATTTTACCGACTTGCTCACAGAACAGCCAAATGCTGCACATTATGGACAATATGGCGGTTGACCTTTCCATAACAGACAACCCGCTGTCCATACCGGAACATCATTTGTTTGAAATGGCGGCTCGGGTGAACAAAAAAAGAGGTTTCTTATTTGTCAGCAAAGTGCTCGGCAAACATATTCCTGTGCACCCGCTGAAACCGCTGTTGGCCTCCGGTCTCTTGGCTTTTGAATATGCAGAGCAAAAAACAGGAAGGTCTCTGAAGAATAAAAAAGACATCTTAAAGGGGTTCCTTTCAGAAAACCATAGCGATATTCAAACGGCATATCAAATCTTACAAGCACAGCGATTTACGCTTCCCGAAGCGCCGCTGGTGATTGGATTCGCGGAAACAGCCACAGCCCTCGGCCACGGTGTCTATGATTGCATGGAGAACGCATCATATGTCCATACCACACGTGAGCAGATCAGTGATACAGAGCCTGCGATCACATTTGTGGAGGAACATTCCCATGCGACCGATCAGGTTTGTTATGCGGAGCATCATGTCTTGGACAATCAATGTCCGATCATTCTTGTAGATGATGAATTGACAACGGGCAAAACTGCATTAAACATCATTCGAGATATTCAGTCGAAATATCCCCGTAAGGAATACGCCGTTCTGTCATTACTGGATTGGCGTACAGAGGCGCATCGGCAGGATTTTTCAGCAGCAGAACGGGAATTGGGTATTACGATTTCAACTTCCGCTTTATTATCAGGCCTGATTTCCTTCCGGGGCGAGCCGTTATCGGATTCAATCCACAATTACCAGCCGAAGCTGCAAGGTTCCCATGTATGCAGAACGGACATTGATTTATCTGGGTTTTTCACATCTGTTTCTTATCAGCCCGAAACAGCGCCTAAAGAAACCGGTCCGTTTCCTTATATAAAAGAAACGGGAAGATTCGGTTTGACGCCTGCTGACCGAGTATCTGTACACGAAGCCTGCCAAAAAGCCGCTCATCATATCGAGGGTTTTCGGAAAGGGAATAGGACGCTTGTGCTCGGAACGGGAGAACTGATGTACGTTCCGATGAAAATCGCGGCGGAGCTGAGCGGCGCTGTGTTTTATCAATCAACAACCCGCAGTCCGATTCATCCTGCTGCAAGAGAGGGGTACGCGGTGCAAAACGGGTATTCCTTTATGAACCCTGAAGATGAGTCGATTCGCCATTTTGTCTATAACCTACCGGATGAAGGCTATGATGAAGTCTTCTTGTGTTTTGAAAAGGCGGTTTCAGACGAGTCGTTACAGCCGATTTTCGACATTTTTAAAGAAAAGGGAATGTCACATATTCATATCGTGACCATTTCGGGAAGGGCGTGAGCTGCATTGGCAGACGTTATTGACCAGCTTGGGAGCTATGCGAAAGAGGATGTAACGTTTCTTTTAAAAGACCTATCCGATATTTCAATAGAAAAAAGCACAGAAGAGCGGGAACAATCGATTCAAAGCGGGACTCATTATTCTGAAATGCTGCCGATTGAATACAAGCCGACAGATGAATATATGAAGCTGTTTTATGCATCGCTTGAAGACAGCAAACAAAAGGTTGCGCTGGCGGCGGGCATTGTCGCGGAGCAAATTTTCGCTAGGAGCGGGAAGAATACTGTGCTGTGCAGTTTGGCAAGAGCGGGTACGCCCATCGGTGTTTTAATCAAACGATATATTGAGAGAAAGTATCACACCTCTGTTCCTCATTACAGCATATCCATTATTCGCGATAGAGGAATTGATGAGAATGCATTGCATTATATATTGAATCATCACCCGAACGGGGCAGTCGCCTTTATTGACGGGTGGACGGGGAAAGGCGCTATCACAAAAGAACTGATCCGTTCAGTGGAGCGGTTTAATCAACAGTATGACAGAGGGCTTTCCTCAGAACTGGCGGTGCTTGCGGACCCCGGACATTGCGCTGATATTTACGGAACGAAGGAGGATTTCCTGATTCCGAGCGCGTGCTTAAACTCTACTGTATCTGGCCTTGTGAGCCGCACTGTTTTGAATGAAAAATGGATCGGCCCGTCCGATTTCCACGGGGCGAAGTACTATCGGGAGCTTCTCGCAGAAGATGTTTCAAATCTTTATATTGAAACGATAACGGGTCAATTTTCGTCTATTGAGAAAGAAGCCGAACACTGTGCAGCGCTGCTTCAGCAAAAGCGGGAAGCGCCTGATTGGAGCGGACTGGCCTCCATTCAGTCGATCCAGAAGGATTTTGGAATCAGCAACACAAATCTGATTAAGCCTGGAGTGGGCGAAACAACCCGTGTGCTTTTACGGCGGGTGCCTTGGAAGATCCTTATTCAACCGGGCTCCGAGGAAGCGCTTCAGCACATTTTGCTGCTTGCGGAAGATCGGGGAGTTCCGGTAATAGAATACGAAAATATGTCTTATAGCTGCTGCGGGCTGATCCGTCCGGCGGAGAAAAGCCTATGAACGCATTTGCCAGTGATTTAGACAGAACATTAATTTATTCCAGACGCATGGTCGGAGCAGCCGAAATGGAAGCGGGCATTGAGCTGACGGAAACGCTGCACGGCAGGGAAATCTCCTATATTAGCGGTATCACAAAAGAAAACTTGAAACGGATTCAGAAAGAGAACTATTTTATCCCAGTCACGACACGCACTAACGAACAGTATAAGAGACTTCAATTTTTACAGCATGATATTGTGCCGGAATACGCGGTGACCACAAACGGCGGCTGCATATTAAAGAATGGGGAACCTCTGACAGAATGGGCTGAGATCATAGAAGAACAGCTGGCAGCCTGTCTCCCGATTGAGCAAATGCTGAGAGAAATCGCAAGCCTGCCTCTATCGGCCGCAGTTGAAAGGACCCGCACGGCGCATCACTATTTTGTCTATTTGATAATGAATGAAGAAAAAATAGCGCACATTGACAGTGCTGCTGTGAAGGAATGGGGCGCGAGTAAAGGCTGGCAGGTATCCTTACAGGGCCGGAAGCTTTATTTTATTCCAAATCCGCTCAATAAATGGAAGGCTGTCGCTTATTTGAAATCAAAGCTTTCGCTTGAAGAGGTCTGTACGGCGGGAGATTCGCTGCTGGACCTTGAGCTGATTCAAGAAGCTGATTTTGGCATAGCGCCAGCCCACGGCGAAGTGCTGCGGCATTACCCGAATTTACGCAAAACAGCAAGCAGCGGTATCCAGGCGGGAGAAGAAATGACAGCGGCTGTTTTGTCCCGTCTGTCCCGTTTAAAACAAGTGTAAAAAAATGACGTATGAGAAAGGAGGATATGATGAGACAAGAAGAGTTGACCATCCATAAGGCCGAGCCAGTGAATGATGATTGGAAGAGCATTCTGCTTCAGCCATTGCCGGAGCGGGCTGTTTATGAGAAAGAGCCGGGACCTGCTTTCACGCGGCTGGCCGGGCAAATTCTGGGTACACCCTTTGATGAGACCGACTACTATAATGAATTGTACGAGCTGTCAGCAAATGAGAATATCCATGTATTAAGCGAAACGCTGGATAAAACAATCGCGCCGGAGACCTTTCAGGCGCTTCAGCACATTCATACCATCAATCAAAAAGAAAAAGGGCTGTCTGTCGGCCGATTTGTCGCCTTTCTTGACGGGGAGCAGCTGATTGCGAAGCATACTGATCCCCTCATGCATCGGCATTTGCGAAAATGCTTGATGACGGTTTTACATACGTTTGCGACGAACCATGAGCAGGGGCTGAATCATCCCGATTTTCGAAGAGTGCTGCTGGATGTTTCAAAGTTTTCGTTAAATCATCTGAATCCATGGCTTGAAAAAGCCGATATAGATCGAGAGATGCCGAAGGTGGTTTGGTACGGGGACGCATCGAAAAGCCAGTTGTATTTTTTATATTATCTGATGCTGATTGGCTGTGATGTCCTCCTTTTTCATCCGGCGGGAACGGACCAGCTCATACAGATTGATCCGCAGCGGCAGCTGACATTTACGCTCAAACTTCCGGATGTATCAGAGCCCCAGCCTTTCCCGAAAGAGAAGCCCGACCGGAAATCTACGGTTGCCTATCGGTCAACAAAGGAAATCGAGCATGTCCTGAATCATGAGGAATCCATGCTGTACAAGCCATGGCAATTCAGAGACCATACGCCGGTATCCGTCACGCTGAAAACCACTTATGATGAACTGTTTTTAATCGCGAAGGAGCGCGCGTTTATCAGGCCTAATTTTAAAGCGGATAAGCAATCGGTCGACATTCCGAATGTATTTGCCAAAATCATGGGTGTGTCAAAGGACAATAAAGAATATTGGAACAGGCTGCACACGATGGCGGAATACCAAGAAACTGAAATGGTCAGAAGCTTCCCGTTTACGGAGGAAATCAAATCGAACTATCAATTTCATTACAGCCACGCACTTAATCAGGAAGGCATCATTGACCCGGATAAACTGATGGAGAGCAATGTGTGGCAATATAAGCAATTGCCGTCAGGGATTCAGTCCGCAATCGCCAAAACCATTTCTAGAATGTGCAGGCATCCGCGGCTGAAGGCTTTAAATAAGGAACAGGAAAAAGATGTGCAAATCTACTTATTTAAACAAACGACAAATCTTCCTGCAAAATTGCTGAAATTGATCCAAACATTTGATTATGCGCAAACCGTGCCGAAGCTTCTCCTGTATCACACGGAATTCAACGGGGAATTGACACGCTCAGATGCGGCGGCGCTTCTGTTTTTGAATGAGATCGGAATTGATATCGCCATTTACAATCCTCCCGGGCATCAAGACATCGAACATTATATAGAAGAGGATCAGTACGATATTCACTGGCTGGAGGATATGGTGTTTCAACAGGACTATAAAGAGCCTTCAATCGTGAGAAGATTATTCAGAACCATTACCCAAAAGTAAGGAGAGAAGAAAAGCATGACAACAGATAACAATAACTTGCTTGTTCTTGATAAAAATGAAGAAATTTCTGAGCAAAAAGCGGATGACATCCGCCTGCAGCTGCGCCAGGAACCTGAGGTGCAGCGCATTGCCCAGCAAATTGACGTGAAAAACCAATTGGAGCTGTTAGAGTACGGAAAGGAGCCTGCCGTTGAGATCTCCAAGTTCTCTGACCGTATCTTAGGAATGATGAAAACAACAAGTGTCACAGATTCCGGTACGATGCTTACGCAGCTTGGGAAAATTATGGACCGCTTTGACAAAAATGATTTTGACGAGCCCAAAGGCCTGATGGCCAAGATTTTCAAGCGCGGCGGCAGTATGGTTGAAAAAATCTTTAAAAAGTACCAGACACTCGGCGGAGAGATTGAGAAAATCCATGTCGAGATTTCAAAATATAAAGATGAAATGACGAAAACAACTCATACTCTTGACGAAATGTACGAAAACAACATCAATTACTACATGGAGCTTGAAAAGTATGTGGTTGCCGGTCAAATGAAGCTTGAGGAGATGCAGTCTATCATACCTTCTTACGAAGAAAAAGCAGCTGGCGGCAATCAGCTGGCGCAAATGCAGCTTGATACGCTCCGTAACGGTATTCAGGCTTTGGAGGAACGGGTATACGACCTTGATATGGCGCGGATGGTCGCACTTCAAACCGCACCGCAAATCCGCCTGCTGCAGCGCGGAAATACAAAGCTGATCGGAAAAATTAACTCTGCCTTTATCATCACGATTCCGATTTTTAAAAACGGAATTATTCAGGCTGTTACAGTAAAACGGCAAAAGCTTGTGGCTGATTCCATGAGTGAACTGGATCGCCGCACAAATGAAATGCTGAAGAGAAACGCCGAAAACATTTCAAGCCAAAGTGTTGAAATTGCGAGAATGGCAGGAAGACCAAGTATTGATATTGAAACAATTGAATCGTCTTGGAATACAATCGTCAGCGGGATGCAGGAAACAAAACAAATCGAAGAAGAAAATAAACGCTTGCGTGAAGACGGAGCAAAACGCATTCTGCAGCTTCAAGACAATATTAAAAAAGCGGCATTGCAGCAATAAAGGGAACCCCACTTGTTTACGGACAAGCGGGGTTTTTTTGTTCGGACAGGCGCCCATAAAATTTTTAATGACAAGGTGTAAAGACATGTGTAAACTGAAACGGTAATTACTTTTCGATCAGGGGTGCTGTCAATGAAGAAACAACAGCCTATTTCTCAGCGGAAATTGCTGGGTGTCGCCGGACTTGGGTGGCTGTTTGATGCAATGGACGTCGGAATATTATCGTTTATTATCGCCGCACTGCATGTGGAATGGAATTTATCTCCCGATGAAATGAAGTGGATCGGCAGTGTGAATTCCATCGGCATGGCAGCGGGCGCGTTTATGTTCGGATTGCTGGCTGATCGGATTGGCCGGAAAAAAGTATTTATTATCACGCTCTTATTTTTCTCAATCGGAAGCGGCATTTCAGCATTTGCGACAAGCTTGTCCGCTTTTCTTATATTACGCTTCTTTATCGGCATGGGGCTTGGCGGTGAACTTCCCGTTGCTTCAACCCTAGTATCTGAAACGGTTGCCCCTGAAAAACGGGGAAGGGTGATTGTGCTGCTTGAAAGCTTTTGGGCGGTAGGCTGGCTCGCCGCCGCTGTCATTTCTTACTTTGTCATCCCGAGTTATGGGTGGCAAACGGCATTGCTTTTAACAGCGCTATCGGCTTTTTATGCGCTGTATTTGCGGACGGGGCTGCCTGATTCGCCTAAATATGAATCGCTTCAGCCTCAGAAGAAATCGGTATGGGATAATGTGAAAAGCGTGTGGTCGGGACGGTATTTGCGTCCTACGGTCATGCTGTCGGTTGTGTGGTTTTGTGTGGTGTTTTCTTATTACGGGATGTTTCTGTGGCTTCCGAGCGTGATGCTGATGAAAGGATTCAGCATGATCGAAAGCTTTGAATATGTGCTGCTGATGACTCTTGCACAGCTGCCGGGTTATTTTTCAGCCGCTTGGCTGATTGAAAAAGCTGGCCGGAAAAGCATTTTGGTCATTTATTTACTGGGTACGGCGGGCAGCGCGTTCTTCTTCGGCACCGCGGATTCACTGGCATTGCTGCTGACTGCCGGCATGCTGCTGTCCTTCTTTAACCTTGGAGCATGGGGCGTGCTGTACGCGTATACGCCGGAGCAATACCCGACATCCATCCGTGCAACAGGCTCGGGGACAACGGCCGCGTGCGGCAGAATCGGCGGCATTTTCGGCCCGCTTCTAGTCGGTACGCTAGCAGCACAGCATGTATCGTTTTCTGTTATTTTTACGGTCTTTTGCATAGCGATTCTGGTCGCGGTCGCAAGTATTCTGATCATGGGGAAAGAAACGAAACAAACAGAGCTTGCGGAATGAGCATCAATTTATGAATGCTTTTCGCTCCGTTTTCGAGACTCCAGACGCAGGGAAGGGTCTGGCTCTTTTCGTTATGGTTCATACGCCGCAACACAACCTTCATAACAAACTTACTGCAATGATCAAATCGATAATCTCCTGCAGGGAAGCTATTTGACTTTCGATGTCCAAGCAAAGGTGCGGGGATAACATGGCATTATCCTGTGAAAGATCAAGTGAGAGAGCTGCAGTTCACCCGGCAAGGGAAGAAGGTTCTAGAGAAAGTGAGTTCCGTATGAGTTTTTTTATGAAATTTATTCCATTAACTTTTTAGCAGGTTATTTTAGAGGGCGCCGCATTATGGGTGCCTTTTTTCCAGTTCTCTGCGTTATTTGTCTGCAAAGCAGCCAGTTTCGCACAGCGTGCATAGACTAGTTGTAGTCATAAAATATTTTTGTTCTGCATTGAACTTATGATTGTTTTATAACTCGAATTTCCATGAAAAGGAATAAAAACCGATGATATTACCTGGAAAGCACATTTTTAGTAATCGCTTTCAACTGTTAAAAAGACTGAATTTTACCTATAAAATATATTAATTAAGGAGGATTAGAGAGCATTTAGAAGCATTCTCGAGGATATTAAGACACATGGATGTTTTTCGAGTTATGGTACAGAATAAAAGGGATTATGATGTTTGGTGGTCTTGTTACAAACATGTTACGGTATAAAAGATTGCTTAATATGGAGGGAAAATATGAGTATAGATGAGAAGCCAATTAAGATAAAAGTCGAAAAAGTATCTAAAGTTTTTGGCAAACAGTCAAAGAAAGCCATTCAAATGCTTGACAGCGGTAAAAATAAAAAAGAGATCTTAAAAGCAACTGGATCAACCGTTGGTGTCAATCAAGCAGACTTTGACGTATACGATGGGGAGATATTTGTCATCATGGGTCTATCGGGGAGCGGAAAATCAACTCTAGTGCGGCTGTTAAACCGGCTGATTGAACCGACTGCCGGAAAAATTTATATTGATGGTGACATGATAACAAATATGTCAAAAGACCAGCTCCGGGAAGTCCGCCGGAAAAAGATCAGCATGGTCTTCCAAAAGTTCGCTCTGTTTCCTCACAGAACCATTCTTGAAAATACTGAATACGGTTTGGAACTGCAAGGTATTGAAAAAGGAAAGCGGCAGCAAATAGCGATTGAATCACTTAAGCTTGTCGGACTTGAAGGATATGAAGAACAATATCCTGACCAGCTGAGCGGCGGAATGCAGCAGCGTGTCGGGCTTGCGCGGGCGCTGACTAATGATCCGGATATATTGCTGATGGATGAAGCATTCAGTGCGCTTGATCCGCTGATCCGCAAAGATATGCAGGATGAATTGCTGGATCTGCATGATTCGGTTGGAAAAACGATTATTTTCATTACTCATGATCTTGATGAAGCACTTCGAATCGGTGACAGAATCGCGCTGATGAAGGATGGAAACATCGTTCAAATCGGCACGCCGGAAGAGATTCTCATGAGCCCGTCTAATGAATATGTAGAAAAATTCGTAGAAGACGTTGATTTATCAAAAGTACTGACTGCGGGCCATATCATGAAACGTGCTGAGACAGTACGGATTGACAAAGGGCCTCGTGTTGCTTTGACGTTGATGAAAAACCTCGGTATTTCTTCTATATATGCTGTTGATAAACAGAAGCAGCTATTGGGCGTCATTAATGCAGCAGATGCGAAAAAAGCAGCCGAGTCGGATTTATCTCTTCAAGATATCTTGAATACAGAATTTACGACTGTGCCTGAAAGCACGTATTTGACAGAGATTTTTGACGTCGTATCTGACGCCAATATTCCAATCGCGGTTGTAGACGAAAAGCAAAGAATGAAAGGGATTGTCGTCAGAGGCGCATTGATCGGCGCGCTTGCGGGCAACAACGATTACATCAATGTTGAAAGCACTGATGAACAAGCACAAAACCCTTCTATTCAGGAGGTGAAATAGATGGACAGATTGCCTAGAATACCTTTAGCAGATATCATTGACCGGTTTGTCGACTGGCTTACTTTAACATTCGGCGGCTTCTTTGACGGAATCGCTACCGGACTTGCCGTTTTCGTAAACGGAATTGTCACCGGACTGGGTTATATCCCGTCCATTCTGTTAACACTCATTTTTGCAGCTCTTGCATGGTGGATCAGTACGAGAGGAATTGCACTATTTACATTAATCGGTTTCCTTGTTATTGATTATTTAGGATATTGGGATCCAATGCTGCAAACGCTGGCTCTTGTGTTAACATCAGTCATTATTTCAGTTGTAGTGGGAGTTCCGATTGGAGTTTGGGCGTCTCAGAAAGAATCAGTCCGCAGAATCGTAACACCGATTTTAGACTTGATGCAGACAATGCCTGCTTTCGTTTATTTATTGCCTGCGATCTTCTTTTTCAACATCGGTGTCGTACCGGGGGTTGTGGCGTCTGTTATTTTCGCAATGCCTCCAACGATCCGCATGACGGTTCTCGGCATCAAGCAAGTGCCTGCTGACCTGATTGAAGCGACTGAAGCGTTCGGTTCTACAACGTCACAGCGTTTGTTCAAAGTACAGCTGCCGCTTGCGACGAAAACCATTCTTGCCGGTATTAACCAAAGTATCATGCTTGCGCTTTCCATGGTTGTTATCGCGGCTATGGTCGGAGCACCGGGACTTGGTTCTGAAGTATACAGCGCAGTTACACAATTAAAAACGGGAATTGGCGTAGAAGCCGGTATCGCAATCGTTATCGTAGCTATCACACTTGACCGGATTACTCAAAATATTAAAGTGAAGAAGAAGAGCAGGGGGAATGCCTGATGTTTAAAAAAATCATCGGGATCGGCGTTTCCGCTATGCTGGCTCTATCTTTAGCCGCTTGCGGTTCCGAGGCGGATGAAAATTCATCAGCAGCTGACCAGGTCAACAAGACCATCATCGGGATAGATCCGGGCTCAGGTATTATGGGACTGACGGATCAAGCGATGAAAGATTATGATTTGAATGACTGGACGCTGGTCTCCGCTTCCAGTGCCGCGATGACGGCTACGCTCAAAAAGTCATATGACCGTAAGAAACCGATTATCGTAACAGGATGGACACCGCACTGGATGTTCTCAAGGTATAAATTGAAATATCTCGATGATCCGAAAAAATCTTACGGTGAAGCAGAGCAGATTCATACGATCACCCGTACAGGCTTCAGCAAAGAACAGCCGAATGCCGTCAAACTTCTGAGCCAGTTTAAATGGACGGAAGACGATATGGGAGAAGTCATGATCGCCGTGGAAGAGGGCACAAAGCCCGCAAAAGCGGCTGAAGACTATGTGAAGAAACATAAAGATCAGATCGCTGAATGGACAAAAGGCGTCGATAAGGTCAAGGGAGATAAAATCAACCTTGCCTATGTTGCATGGGACAGTGAAATTGCAAGTACAAATGTCGTCGGTAAAGTCCTTAAAGATCTCGGTTATGATGTAGAGCTGACACAGGTTGAGGCTGGCCCAATGTGGACTGCCATCGCAACCGGCAGTGCAGATGCTTCTTTATCTGCATGGCTGCCGAATACCCATAAAGCATATGCTGCCAAATACAAAGGGAAATATGATGATGTAGGCGTCAGCATAACAGGTGTGAAAATGGGGCTTGTCGTTCCGCAATATATGAAAAACGTAAATTCATTAGAAGACTTGAAGAAGTAAGAGGAAAAAGCAGCCCCGTACAGGGCTGCTTTTTTTATTTATGAAGCCTCAGTATTGGCTGAGGCAAGCGTTCCCGCTTTGTGAAAGGTTTTTAAAACCGCGTTCGCTAAGATTTCAACCCCGATATAGATGGCGTCCCGATCAAATGTCATGTGCGGATGGTGAAGCCCCGGCTGTAGTCCGCAGCCAAGCCCGAGCATGGTTGTCTTGATGTTCGGCATCCGTACGGCGTAAAAATGAAAATCCTCACCGCCGGTGGTGACAAGCGGTTCGTCCAAATGTTCCTCTCCGATAATATCTGTGATCGCTTCAGCCATAATTGCTTCCGCTTCTTTATTTTGCGTGGCTGCCGGCAGGCTGTGTTCCTTCTGCAATTCGATTTTAGCGCCGAATGCGGCAGCGGCGGCTTCACAGGCTCTTTCCGTTTCCTGTATCAGCGCTTCCATCGCTTCGTTGGTCTGGGCCCGCAAATCAAGGCTGAAGGATGCTTTTCCCGGTATGATGTTTGAGCTTTCTCCGCCGGCTTGAAGCTTCGTCATTTTCACCGTGTGGGGAACCATCGGATCAATGTGGATCATCCCGAGTTTATGAACAAGAAAAGCGGCGATCTCTATGCTGTTTTTGCCGAGATGAGGCCGGGCGCCGTGGGCTTCTTCACCGATAATGGTGCCTTCAATATGCTGGCTGGAGCCATGAAGGATGGACGGCGCACAATGGCCGTTTTGTGTTTCCTGAATCGGGCGGACGTGAACGCCGTACAAATAATCAACATCATCTAACACGCCTTTTTCAATCATTTTCAGCGCCCCGCCGCCTTTTTCTTCAGCAGGCTGAAAGATAAAACGGATGGTGCCTTTAGGAAGCTGCTGCTTTTGTAACAGCATTAATGTTCCAAGGGCCATTGTCATATGAGAATCGTGTCCGCAGGAGTGGTTTGCCCTGAATGTTCCGTCTACCTCTTGCCACAAAGCGTCGATATCCGCTCTGACAGCCACTACAGGCGAGCCTTCGCCCAGTTCGCCGACGACACCCGTACAATCAGAAAAAGTGCGCGTACGGCAGCCTGATGCCTCTAATTTTGCTGTGAGGTATTCAGTCGTTTTGTATTCCTTCCAGCTCACTTCAGGGTAGGTATGGAGGTGATCGAATATGTCCATGATCGTTTCTTTCATATTTTCTGAGAGCTTCTTCATGCCCAAATGACCTCCTTGATAGAAATAAGACTTTGATTTCTTTTCTTTTTTTTATATTGAAACAGGTAAATGGTCTGTATATAATATAGCACATATATTCATTTTTCTGAATAGTGTATATATTCTAAAAAGGGGGATGAACACTCATGAGCGCACCAACAGCCGAAACCGTAACAAAGAAGAAGCGCCCGACATTTAAAATGCCCGATGCCTACGTCCTTCTCTTTACCATTGCTTTCATTTGTGCCATTGCTTCATACGTCGTACCGGCCGGAGAATTTGACCGGGTGACAAAGGGAGAAGTGACGACGGCGGTCCCCGGAAGCTACCATTCGATTGAACAATCTCCAGTCAGTCTTGTCAGTTTTTTCACATCCATTCAGGATGGAATGACAAACTCTGCTTCCATCATCTTTTTGATTCTCTTTACTGGCGGAACGATTGCGATTTTAGAGAAAACCGGAGCGATTAATGGATTGATACATAACGTCATCAGCAAGTTTCGCACGAAGCAGCTATTATTTATCTGTATTGTCGGCGCGTTGTTTTCAATTCTCGGAACAACGGGTATTGTGGTGAACTCAGTCATCGGGTTTATCCCGATCGGCCTGATTGTGGCCCGTTCGCTGAAATGGGATGCCGTCGCAGGTGCGGCCGTTATCTATATTGGCTGTTACGCCGGCTTTAATGCGACGATCTTATCCCCTTCACCGCTTGGCTTGTCGCAAAGCATCGCAGATCTGCCGCTTTTTTCAGGAATCGGTCTGCGGGTGATCATCTACATCTGCTTTTTGCTGTCCACTATTATTTATATCTATCTATATACGAAAAAACTAAAAAAATCTAAGGATGCGAGCATTTTAGGCCGTGATTGGTTTCCGGCAAGCGGGCTTGGAGGAGAAGCGGCTGATTCAGACGCGGAGGACAAGCCCGTTCCCTTTACACTTCGCCATAAACTGATTTTGGCTATTGCGTCTTTATCGCTGATCGGATTTTTGTATGGCGCGCTGAAGCTTGGCTGGTCTGATTCGCAAATGGCTGCTACTTTTATATTTATCTCAGTTCTGGCAGGCTTAATAGGCGGTCTGGCTGCGAATGATATAGCAAAAACCTTTATCACCGGGTGTCAGGGCCTTGTTTACGGAGCACTGATTGTCGGAATGGCACGGAGCATTTCCGTTATCCTTGAAAACGGCAAGCTGCTTGATACGGTTGTGAACAGTTTGGCATCCGTATTGGATGGCTACAGTCCGATGGCCGGCGCGATCGGCATGTATATCGCCAGCGCGCTGCTGCATTTTTTGATTTCCTCGGGATCTGGGGAAGCTGTCGTCTTTATTCCGATTCTTGCGCCGCTTGCTGATTTGATGGGAATCACAAGGCAGGTGGCTGTTGAAGCGGTTATGCTTGGAGAAGGAGTGGTCAACTGTGTGAACCCGACCTCCGGCGTGCTTATGGCGGTGCTTGCGGCCAGCGGCATTCCGTATGTGAAATGGCTTCGGTTTATGCTGCCGCTTGCGCTGATTTGGTTTGTCATCGGGCTTGTGTTTATCTGTATCGGTGTGATGATCAACTGGGGTCCGTTTTAAAGAGAGCCCGCCGGCGCGGCCGGCGGTTTTTTCAAGGGTCCGTTATTGCAGGCGGGCGTTCAGCTGTTGTAAGATGTAAGTCATACTTAATAAGGAGTAACCAAAGAAAGCGGGAGGAAAGTAATGAATAAGCTGAGGAATCGGTTCTCAAGCCTGAATGAAAAGACTGAAAGAGTGAAAGAAAAAGAACATCGGATATGGGCTGAAGTGGGAAAGCTTGGATTTGCGCTGACGCTGCTGGATGTGATCATCCGGGGGCTGTTATTGGATGAGCCGTTTAAAGAGTGGTCCGGGAGCTTAGCTGTTTTTTTCATTATAACCTTTTATTACTGTATCAGAGCGCTTATAGCGGGAGTACTGCTGCCGAAGATAGACTCCGAAGAAAAAAAGAGAAAAAGGGTGAAGGAGCAGCTGATCGAATCAATTGCTGCCGCGCTGATTATCACATGGTTCACCATGTACCATATCGGCTTTCCGCATACCTTTACGGGCTGGTTTAAATATCTATTGTTATGCTTATTATGCGGTGCCGTTCTCTTCCTGATTAGATATATCATTGTGATTCTATTATTTAAAAGATCAAATAAAAGATCGTAAAGACGAAATCATCATTTGTGATTTCGGTTTTTTTTGTCATAAATCAGACAAAACTTTTCTCTTGCAAAAGTTTGTGAAATGTTGCACAATATAAATGTGAAATACTTCACAATATAAAAACAACAACGATATGTACGCTGGAGGATGATGATAAATGATGAACGAACGAGTGAATAAAGTTGCATTAATCGGAGCGGGTTTTGTTGGAAGCAGTTATGCATTTGCGTTAATTAACCAAGGGATCACAGATGAACTTGTGGTCATTGATTTAAATAAAGAAAAAGCAATGGGCGATGTCATGGATTTAAATCACGGGAAGGCGTTTGCTCCGCATCCGGTCAAGACATCTTACGGAACTTATGACGATTGCAAAGATGCCGATATTGTATGCATTTGTGCAGGAGCGAACCAGAAGCCGGGTGAGACACGTCTTGAACTGGTGGAAAAGAACTTGAATATTTTCAAAGGAATTGTCGGTGAGGTCATGGCGAGCGGCTTTGATGGAATTTTCCTCATTGCGACAAATCCGGTTGATATTTTGACATATGCGACATGGAAATTCAGCGGCCTACCGAAAGAGCGTGTGATCGGAAGCGGCACAACTCTTGATTCTGCGAGATTCCGCTATATGCTCAGTGAATATTTCGGCACGGCGGCTCACAATGTACACGCGCATATTATCGGAGAACACGGAGATACGGAGCTGCCTGTTTGGAGCCACGCCAATATCGCCGGTGTGCCAGTGAACGAATTGATGGCGAAAAACGATACGTATAAACAAGAAGATCTTGATCAAATTGTTGACGATGTGAAAAACGCGGCGTATCACATCATTGAAAAAAAAGGCGCCACGAACTATGGGGTGGCAATGAGCCTTGCCCGTATTACAAAAGCGATTTTGCATAATGAAAATAGCATTTTAACAGTCAGCGCGCATTTGGACGGACAATACGGAGCGGATGATGTGTATATCGGCGTGCCGGCCACTGTGAACCGCGGCGGAATTTCAAGCATTACAGAGCTGAACCTAAACGCGGTTGAAAAGGAACAGTTCCAGCACAGCGCCACTGTTTTGAAAAACATTTTACAACCCCATTTCACAGATAAAAACGCTAAGTAAACGTCTACTTTTTAAGAAAAGGGCTGATTGTCAATGTGGGAGCAATTGTATGATCCGTTTGGTAATGAATATGTGAGCGCACTAGCGGCGCTCACCCCCATTCTCTTTTTTCTGTTGGCTTTAACGGTTTTTAAAATGAAAGGCATTCTTGCGGCGGGCCTTACGCTGATTGTCAGTTTTCTCATCGCCGTACTTGCTTTTCATATGCCGGTTGAGAAAGCAATTTCGTCTGTTATATTAGGAATCGGAAACGGGCTGTGGCCCATCGGATATATCGTCTTGATGGCGGTGTGGCTGTATAAAATTGCAGTCAAAACCGGAAAGTTTACTATTATTCGGTCAAGCATTGCGGGAATTTCTCCCGACCAGCGATTACAGCTATTATTAATCGGTTTTTGCTTTAACGCGTTTTTGGAAGGAGCAGCGGGCTTCGGCGTTCCGATTGCCATCAGCGCAGCCCTTCTGGTCGAGCTTGGTTTTAAACCATTAAAGGCGGCGGCGCTGTGTTTGATTGCCAATGCGGCCTCAGGAGCGTTCGGCGCCATAGGCATTCCCGTTATCACAGGTGCGCAGATCGGTGATTTATCAGCTCTTGAGCTGTCTCGTACACTGATTTGGACGCTTCCGATCATCTCATTTCTTATTCCGTTTCTGCTAGTCTTCTTATTGGATCGAATGAAAGGAATAAAAGAAACCTGGCCCGCCCTGATCATTGTCAGCGGAATTTACACCGCGGTTCAGGTCTTGACCATGGCTGTTTTAGGCCCGGAATTAGCGAATATTTCGGCCGCTTTATTCAGCATGGGAGGGCTTGCCTTGTTTCTTCGTAAATGGCAGCCGAAACACATTTACCGGGAAGAGGGCGCTCAGGAAACACATGGACAAAAGGCGTACAGCGTTTCGGAAATTGCCAAGGCGTGGTCTCCTTTTTACATTTTAACGGCGGCGATTACGGTCTGGAGTCTTCCTGCATTTCAAGCGCTTTTTAAAGAAGGCGGCTTGTTATATCAAACCACTGTTTTATTGAAGATGCCTTTTCTGCATCAGCAGATTATCAAAATGCCGCCCATTGCGCCGGCAGCCGTACCGCTTGATGCCGTGTTTAAGCTGGATATTCTGTCCGCCACGGGTACCGCTATCTTTGCGGCTGTCATTGTGACCGGGCTGTTCAGCAAAAAGTGCTCATATAAAGAAAGTGCGGCCTGTCTGAAAGAGACGGGGAAAGAACTGTGGGTGCCAATCTTGACAATTTGCTTTGTGATGGGGTTTGCCAATCTGGCGAACTTCGCCGGACTTAGCTCTTCAATCGGTCTGGCGCTGGCCAAAACAGGGGATCTGTTCCCGTTTGTCAGCCCTGTTCTCGGCTGGATCGGCGTGTTTATTACCGGTTCTGTGGTCAGTAACAATGCCTTATTCGGACATTTGCAGGTCGTAACCGGAGCACAAATCGGTACAGGATCTGACTTGCTTCTAGCCGCAAATACAGCAGGAGGCGTCATGGCGAAGCTCGTTTCTCCGCAGTCAATTGCCATCGCCGCAGCTGCGGTCGGGCAGACAGGGAAGGAATCTAAGCTGTTTAAACGAACAGTGGGTTATAGTCTGATTCTGCTGCTGATCATATGTATATGGACGTTTGTTCTTGCGAGAATAGGAGTCTAGCAAAAAAAGCAGTACATGCCGTTTCGCATGTACTGCTTTCTCATTAACCCGTTTTTTTCTCCATTTCCTGCGTTGTCTTTACTCTTGCTTTTCCCATAAATAAAACCGTCACAGCGGCGATCACAATCGGGATGAGTGCAAGCATAAATACATAGGTGATGCTGGCTGACATTGCTTCAATAATCCGGTTTAATACGGCTGAAGGAATGTGCGACCGAGTGCCGGCCTGGAAAATTTCCTGCGGGTCGCCCATATTTTGGGCCGCCGCGCCTGCGGAGCCTTTCATGCCGCTGAAAGAGTCTGTCAGCTTGTTTGAAAATACGTTCGTTTGAATCGTACCGAATATCGTTACGCCAAGTGTCATGCCAAACGATCTCAGGAAGGAATTCGTTGAATTGGCCGTTCCTCGATAACGGGGATCGAGATTGTTCATTGATGCTGCCGGGAGCAATGAGAAGGAGAAACCCACACCAAAGCCCGAAATCAGCATAAACACAGTGAGCCACGCTCTTGCCGTATCCGGTGTCATATTTCCAAGCAGCAGCATGCCGATAAAGAAGGAAATAACAGATACGATCATTAAGCTGCGGAAGCGGAATTTTGTCTGGAAGATCCCGCCGATCATACTTCCGAGAACAGAGCCGAGCATCATCGGCGTCAAAATAAAGCCTGCGCTTGTCGCTGAGCTTCCGTATACAGCCTGGACAAAAATCGGAATAAACACAGCTAAAATAATAAAAGTCCCTCCATAAAGGAAAGCCAAAATTTGAGCTGTGGCAAAAAGCCGATTTTTAAACATCCAAAACGAAATAATCGGTTCTTCCGCTTTTCTCTCCACAATAAAAAAGGCTATAAAGAAAATGGCAAATACGATAAACAGACCGATAATCTGAACGGAATTCCAATCGTAGGTTTTTCCGCCAAGCTCCAGTGCGAACATCAGGCATACGATGGATACGACCAATGTAACAGCGCCGCCCCAGTCGATTTTTTGCTTTTTATGCTCCAGAGATTCTTTATAGTAGCGAATGATGAAAAATAATGAAAATGCACCGATCGGAACATTAATATAAAAGACCCAATGCCAGCTGATCGAATCTGTAATCAGGGCGCCCAGAAGCGGTCCGAGAACACTGGACAAGCCGAATACGGCGCCGAACATTCCGGACATTTTGCCGCGTTTTTCAGGCGGGAACAGATCGAATATAATGGTAAAGGCAATCGGAAGCAGTGCGCCTCCTCCGATTCCTTGAATCACCCTGAATAAGATGAGCTGATTCATGGATTGTGCGATTCCGCATAATGCAGATCCCAATAAGAAAAAAATAAGTCCAAACAGAAAAAAACGTTTCCGGCCGTACATATCCGAAAGCTTTCCGTAAATCGGCATTCCGGCCATGACCGCCACCATGTATGACGCAGTGACCCAGGCGAATTTATCAAAGCTTCCGAGATCAGCCACAATGGTTCCCATAGCTGTGGCGACAATGGTGTTATCCATAGCCGACATTAAAATGCCCAGCAAGAGACCTATGACCACAAATTTAGTGGAAGGATCCTTTCCAGCAGTTGATTCCATATGTTCTACCTCCTTCATCTTACTTTTTTTATTCAGTTTTGCTATGATATAAATATCTTGGCCGTAAATTATCTTGATTATCAAGATAAATAGATTCTATAGGGAGGACTGTCAGTTGTCAACAAGAAATTCCAGAAATGAGCTGGAGCAGACCGCCATTCGAATTTTTCGTCAATTGGGTACGAGAACAATCCTTTTTCATCAGGCTGCCGCTCAATCCCTCGGACTGTTTCCCACCGATTTAAAATCAGCTGACTTATTAAATGAATGGGGTCCAATGACCGCCGGAGAGCTTGGAAAAAAGACGGGTCTCAGCACAGGATCAGTCACCGCTCTTATTGACCGGCTTGAAAAAGCGGGATACGTGATTCGGGAAAAAGATCCGAACGACCGCAGGCGGGTGATCATTGTGCCATTAACCGAGTCAAAAAAACAGGTGAAACAACTGTTTTCTTCTTTATCGGAATCAACTGCGAATCTTTGCAGGCAGTACACGGAAGAAGAGCTTACACTTATTTTTGATTTTTTGAGAAAGTCCTCTTCTATTATGGAAGAAGAGCTAGAACGGCTGAAACAATAACTTATTTCTGGGCATAGCCTGGCCCTCTCCCGAATAAATTGTACAAGTTGAGTAAAAGAGGGGAGTTCAGGCCAGTGAATATCTTTTTTAGCTATATCATCTTGGGCTTGTCATTGTCAGCGCCTGTAGGGCCGGTAAACGCTGCGCAAATCGATAAGGGCATCAAAAACGGGTTTTGGCACGCATGGGTTTTCGGTTTAGGCGCGATGGCAGCGGACGGGCTTTATATGATTTTGATTTATTTCGGGCTGTCCCAATTTTTGACGGCGCCGTTTGTGAAAACCTTTTTGTGGCTCTTTGGTTTTTTTGTCTTAACGTATACGGGCATTGAAACATTAAAAAACGTCAGAGAAGCGATGAATGTCCGAAGCTCTAAAGGAAAGGCAACCTTTAGAAAGACATTCACTTCCGGCTTTTTTATTTCACTGTCCAACCCGCTGAGCATTCTATTCTGGCTGGGGATTTACGGAAGTATTTTGGCAAAGACAGCAGAAGCTTACAGCATGAATCAGCTCCTTCTCTATAGCTCAGGCATCATGATCGGCATTTTGATTTGGGATTTCTGTATGGCGCTGTTAGCCGGCGCGTTTAGATCGCTGTTAAATGAAAAATTTCTCAGAGGGCTGACTGCGATTGCCGGTGTGTCTTTGATCGTGTTTGGTGTGTACTTCGGTTATCAAGGTGTGAAAGAACTTTTAGGGTAATATGGAAGGGGACAGTCACTCGCCGCCGCCGCTTGTAATATAGTATCCAGACGATACTGGAGGTGGATCATGGTGGGTGAACTTTACACCAAAAGTTGCCTTGAGGAAAAACGATCAGAACTGCCGGAATGGCAAAGGTTCGCGTTTGAGCTTTTCTCTGAAACCGTGGCCGATGAAGCAAATACATTCCCATGTATTCCCGGACGTCAGGGATTTCTTACAAATCAGCTTCGCTTCGTGTTTGCCGGAGATCCGAGGGAGTATGGCACGGCGGAAGAGCTGGCTCCTTTGCTGGCTGAGTATGGCGCATTGGCAAGGGAAACGGGTAGATACGCGTCGCTTCTGGTTTTTTTTGAAACGCCGGAGGACTTGGCTGAGCATTATTCAATTGAAGCGTATGAAGAGCTGTTTTGGACGTTTTTGAACAGGCTGAGCGAACAGGATGAAAAGGAGTGGCCCGCAGACTTTCCGGCTGATCCAGAGCATTATAAATGGGAGTTTTGTTTTCATGGTGAGCCTTATTTTATTTTATGCTCCACGCCCGCGCATGAGGCAAGAAGAAGCAGAAGTTTTCCCTATTTTATGCTGGCGTTTCAACCGAGGTGGGTATTCGAGGGTCTAAACGCTTCTACGTCATTCGGCAGGAAAATGAGCAAAATGATCCGCTCGCGTTTGGAGAAATATGATGAAGCAACGATACATCCCCATTTAGGATGGTACGGAGGAAAAGGCAATCTGGAGTGGAAGCAGTATTTCCTCCGCGATGATGAAAAACAGGTTTCGAAATGTCCTTTTTCTTATATAAAGAACATGTTTAAAGGATCAAAATAGATAACGCATTAGCAGGGCTGTTTCGTTCCCCCTGCTTTTTTTTGTACAATCCACGTGACAATGGCGATAATCGCCAGGAACCCCAGACTGACAAAAAACCCCGGGCGGCTGGACTTTTCGAACAGCGTGCCTGAAACAGCGGCAGCAATAAGGAACATGGCGCAAAAAATTTGCATCTTTCCCATTCCCGAAGGCTTGGTCAATTTCTTACTGGAAAATAGAATAAACATCCACGTATACAAAAGCATTAACCCCGCAGCAGTGGTCATATGTTCGTAGATATTTTTAGGCAGCACTAAAGAAAGAACGATAGATAGGACCAAGCCTGCAAAAGTCAAACCGAGCGCCGGCCAGCATATTTTTTTGTTTTCTTTTAATGTAAAGCATTTAGGCGCGTCACCGTCATCGGCCATCGTGCAAAGCAATGTTGTCACCGCAAATAGGGAGGCGACAAGGGTCGAAAAGCCGGCGATAATAAAAATGCCGTTGAAAATATCCAGTATGACATCGAGATTGTATCCTTTTAATGAAGTGATAAACGGACTGTCCTGTTCAGAGAAATGTTGTAAAGGAACCAATAACAAAGCAAGTCCGATGGATATGACATAAATAATCGCCAGTGATGCGAGCATCAGTTTACCTGATTTTGACGCTTCTTCCGGCTTCTTTAAGTGAACGGCCATCAGCCCCATGACTTCAATTCCGCCAAATGCGTAGAACGCATAGATTAAGCCCGTCCATAACCCCATTGCGCCAAAAGGGAAAAATTCCTTTGTTTCATTGGGAATCTGTACATCAGGTCTGCCTCCGGACAAAACCCCGCACAGAGCCAAAATCGCAATGACGATAAACATAAAAATCGCGGCTGTTTTGACAATCGCCAAGATATTTTCTGTCTTTTCAAAGGTGGAAAGCCCGGTGAAAATAACCAACAGCCCAAGAACAGCGTAAATAGAAGCGAACACCCAAAGCGGCACATTGGGAAACCAGTGCTTCGTAAATAGAGAAATGGCTGTCAGCTGGCTCCCTGTGATCAGCATTTCAGAGGACCAATACAGCCAGCCGTTGCTGAAGCCTGCCCATTTTCCGAATGCATTTCTTGCATAAGCGCAAAAAGAGCCTTTTTCAGGATGTTTCGCTGAGAGTTTGGCAAGCTGCTCAAAGACAAAAAAAGTGCCGAGGCCCGCGATGAGAAACGACAAGAGCACGGAAACACCGCTTTTCGTTATAGCGATGCTTGATCCCAGGAAAAAGCCGGTGCCGATCGTACAGCCGATTCCGATTAATGAAAGCTGCCACCACGCCAGATTTCCTTTTGGTTGGTTTTGTGTTTTTTGACTCATAAGTTTCAACCCCTTTTATCTAGGATTATGATGCGACGTGCCGGGGTGTAATATACATCGGGAATTTTGCTGATGCCGTACATGAAACAAATGTTTGACACAAATACTTAGAGTAAAAAAGGAGCTGGCCGATGACACAGCAGTTTATCGTTCTCCCGAAAAAAGGCTTGGGGCTGAAAGTGCATAAAGGGCAAATCTTGAAAGTGGTTGATGTCGAGGGGCAGCAAGTTGCAGACTTTGTCGCGTATCATGCCAAAGATTTTTACGAGCATTTCGATCAGGGCGCGACCATTGATGCCAACCAATCCATTCATGTGAAAGTAAACGATCATATTTACTCGAATCTGTATAAACCGATGCTGACGTTAATTGAGGACACGGTCGGCAAGCATGATCTGCTGCTTCCCGCATGCCGGCCTGAAATGAACAGGCTGTTATACGGAAAGCATAAAGATGAGCTTCAGGATACGTGTTATGACAATATGAGCGGAGCGCTTGAACCATTTGGGGTTCCGAGGCCCCATATGCATTATCCGTTTGCGATCTTTATGAATACGGTATTAGATGAAAAAGGGAACCTGTCAGTAGAAAGGCCGCTTTCCAAAGCGGGAGATTATGTGAAGCTGAGGGCGGAGATGGATCTTGTGGTGGCTTTTTCTTCATGCCCGATTGAAAAAGGGAAATGCAACGGGGACAGTATCACAGCGCTGCGTGTGGAAATCACCTGACCCTGCCCCGTTATTCACTTGCCATCGGGACCTGTGCTATAGTTAAAAAAGATACATATTGAATTGATTTATTTTCACTTTTTTAGGGAAATGAATCAGTAAGAAACAGTGAAAATGTGCAGGAGGAATGATCGGGATGAGCATGCAGGAAAAAATTATAAGCGATTTACATGTGAAGCCTTCAATTGATCCAAAACAAGAAATTGAGGACAGAATCAGCTTTTTAAAGAACTATTTAAAGAAAACAGGCGCTAAAGGGTTTGTATTGGGAATCAGCGGCGGACAAGATTCAACGCTTGCGGGACGTCTTGCCCAGCTTGCTGTAGAGAGCGTGAGGGAAGAAGGCGGTGAGGCTGAGTTTATCGCCGTCCGTCTTCCGCATGGCAAACAGCAGGACGAAGATGATGCCCAGCTGGCTTTGCAGTTTATTAAGCCTGATAAATCGTGGACGTTTGATATCCAATCAACTGTCAGCGCATTTGCTGAGCAATATAAGAAAGATACAGGCGATACACTGACAGACTTTAATAAAGGGAATGTGAAGGCAAGAACGAGAATGATCGCCCAATATGCGGTCGGCGGACAAGAGGGTCTCCTTGTGCTTGGAACGGATCATGCCGCTGAAGCGGTCACAGGCTTTTTTACGAAATACGGTGATGGCGGCGCGGATCTCTTGCCGCTGACAGGGTTGACGAAGCGCCAGGGCAGAAGCTTGTTAAAAGAGCTGGGAGCAGTTGAACGTCTATACTTAAAAGCGCCGACCGCAGATTTGTTAGACGAAAAGCCGCAGCAAACGGATGAGACTGAGCTTGGCATTACGTACAATGACATTGATGATTATTTAGAAGGTAAATCTGTGTCAGCAGAAGTTGCTGAAGCAATAGAAAAGCGCTACCGCAGCACAGAGCACAAACGCCAAGTGCCGGCTTCTATGTTTGATGACTGGTGGAAATAGGCTGACTGGAAAACATCCCCTTTTTGATAAAAGGGGATGTTTCAGCATATACGGATATGCTTTAATGTGACGAGTAATCTGTCAGCACGTTTTCGGAAGCGCCCTCTCGTATCCGGTTCCAGCGTCAAATTAGCTTTGGAGGCGATCGTTTCGGCAGCCTCTTCAATGGACATATGATCTGTATCAATGTGCTCCTTGAAGATTTGATCAGCGAGACCTTCTGTACACCGGTCAATTTGCTTTGCGGCCCATGAGCTTTTTCCTTCAGCTCTGCTTCTCAGCCGTTTTTGCAGCACGTGTTTCGATGCCATCAATGTATAATGCTGAATGTGCAGTCCATCTGTTCTGAGCTTTCCTATTATGTCCTCAAAGTACTCGGGATTGACGATTGTCATCGGAACGATAATCACGCCTTTATATTCCGCAGCCACATATTTCAGCATGGAATAATTGTATTCCCGCCACAAACTGTAAGATTGAAAGTCCTCTTTGGCGATCTCCTTTGGAATCATTGACCGCATTGAAAAACCCAGCTTTTCAGGATCATACACATAAGATTGTTTCAGCCTTCTGTGCAACTCAAATGACGTTTGCGTTTTTCCTGATCCGAAAGCGCCGTTAATCCAAATGATCATCTGCCGCATCCCCTTTCATTGTGTATTATACATAAAAAAGACCCTTCCATAGGAAAGGTCCGGGCTTTATTTTTGCGTAAAAAATGCCTCTAATTCTGTCAGCGATTCTTTGATGTGCGCCACGCTGTGTTCTCCAAAGTATTCTAATGAGACAAACCCTTCATATTGCCGGTTCATTAATTCTTTCAGAAAGCTTTTTTGATCAAGATCCCCTTGGAAGATAGGTTTCGGTTCACTCAAATACCAGCTGTCGAAGTTCCAATGATAATCCTTTAGATGGATATGGCTGATGGTGTGAAAGACGGTTTCTAAAGCAGGAAGCTGGTCTATGTGATTGACGTGAAGATTCGATCCGTCGAAAATCGTCCGAAGTCTCGAATGTCCGATATCCTCCAAAAATTTCAGCGCGGCTTCGGGTGTGTCCGCATATGTATCGTAATGGATTTCCAGACCGATATTCACTTCATAGTCATCTGCTATATGCGCCGCTTTTTGAAATTGGTCAACTGCACTCTGCCACTTTTCGGGAGACGTTCTGTTGGAAGCGAGATTGCCTGCAAATACTCTGATAAGAGGACTGTGAAGCTGTCTTGCCGCATTCAGACCGTTTTGAACAGCCTGTTCGGTTTGTTCTTCACCCTGCGACACGAAATCAGTGTACAAGCTGACGGCGGGCACCTTCAGTCCTTTTTCCTGCAATAGATCATACAGACTGTCGAGCGGACCGTGTTGCTGCTCGTATTGCTCAACGTGGCCATACCACATATCAATTCCATCAAAGCCGTGCTCCTCAGCAAAAGAAATGACATCCATTACATTCTGTTTTTTTAGCCCTGTTGTACAAAAGCTTACTTTCATAAAAAATACCTCCGTTCATTCCGTCATTTTGTACCTTATTCCCTTCGTTTATCATAGGTAAACAGCACTGAAAGTGATATAAAACCTTTTTTTGAAAAAACTTACTTTGTGATGCTGTACTTGCTGCTAGGCGTAGAACTGCTGAGCGGGAAAAAGGCAAATCTGTTTGAGAGCACCTTCTATCGCCGCAGCCAGAATGTCGGCATTTCGCTGTGGCAAGGGAGATTAATTTTGCTGGGGAGATATACACGGAGGTGCTATCCGTAAGTTAATTTTTTGGAAGTGTATTCATGTAGAATTTATCACTTTTTTGCGTCGAAGTATTAAAATATCTTCAGGATTATTGTACAATTAATCTCATTCGAGTAAGGGGGATAATGGTATGCCGGAAAAAAAGAATACCGCAAAGCAAAAGTGTCTTACCAGCAAATATCCAAAATGCACGAACTTCTATATAATTAAACACTGAATTGTCATATAATAAATTTAATCTTTTCATTCCTTAGGAGGATTTCGCCGAAGATGAACGCAAAACGAGCCATTCCTGTGAGAGAAAGAAATATTGTACTGATCGGATTTATGGGTGTAGGAAAAACAACAATCGGCCAGCTGGTCGCCAAGAAATTATATAGAGATTTTATAGATGTTGATCTTGCGATTGAAAAAGATTTTAACATGACGATACCTGAGATGTTTGAGCAAAAAGGGGAGGACTTTTTCCGGAAAACGGAGAAGGACTATATCCTGAATATTTGCCGCAATACAAAGTTTAAAATCGTTTCCTTAGGCGGCGGCTCCTTTAAACAAGAGGAGATCAGACAGTGCTGCCTTGAAAATTGTCTTGTGCTCCATTTGGATTTATCGTGGGAAAACTGGAAGCAGCGGGCGAATCTTCTGATTGAAAGCCGTCCGGTTCTGCATAACCGCACCATGGATGAAATGGAACAGCTTTTTAACGAAAGAAAAAGCATATATGATAAGCATAATTCAAAAGTAGTAACAGATAACCTCGCTCCTGAAGAGATTGCGGATTATATTGTTGACACTTTGAAGATCGGATGGGACTTGTACCAGCCGATGAAATAAAAGCCAGCCGTGTCGCTTCATGCGCACGGCTGGCTTTTATTTATCTTTTTACCCCTTTGATGAGGATGGCTTTTAAGCAAAAAGCGTCCGGCATACCATTTGAATCACATGTATCTTACTCTTCAATCCGCTCCGTCGCGCACGCTTGTCTTTGCTTTTTTAAAGGAGCGGCATGTCAGTCTGACGGCACAAACCATCAGCCGGATACGTTAAAACAAACGTTTAATCAAATATGAGTTGAAAGATAATAGGCTGTTGTAAAAAAATTTCGAAAATGAGAAGTGAACATGATATTATAGAAACATAAACTTTAAATCATATAAAACAAAGGAGTTTAATCGGAAATGCAACTATTCGATATGCCGCTCGACCAACTTAAAACCTATCAGCCAAAACAAACAGCACCGGATGACTTCTCTGATTTTTGGGAGGCGTCACTGGCGGAGCTTGCGAATGTTCAAGCAGAGCCGGACTTACAGCCAGTGGATTATCCCGCTGCCGGAGTTAAGGTGTTCCGCCTGACATATAAAAGCTTCGGCAGCGCAAAAATTGCCGGATGGTACGCTGTGCCTGATAAAACGGGCCCGCATCCGGCGATCGTGAAATATCACGGTTACAATGCGAGTTACGATGGCGAAATACATGAAATGGTGAATTGGGCGCTTCACGGATACGCTGCATTCGGTATGCTAGTCCGCGGGCAGCACAGCAGTGAGGACACAAGCATTTCTCCGCACGGGCACGCATTGGGCTGGATGACAAAGGGAATTCTAGATAAAGAGACGTACTATTACAGAGGTGTTTATTTAGATGCCGTACGCGCGCTTGAAGTCATCAGCAGCTTTGACGAGGTGGACGAAACGAGAATCGGTGTGACGGGCGGAAGCCAAGGCGGCGGCCTGACAATCGCCGCAGCCGCCTTGTCAGACATTCCGAAAGCGGCGGTGGCGGAGTATCCCTATTTAAGCAACTTTGAGCGTGCCATTGATGTCGCTCTTGATCAGCCATACCTTGAGATTAACTCCTTTTTTAGAAAAAACGGCAGCCCTGAAACAGAAGAAACGGCCATGAAGACACTCGCGTATTTTGATATTATGAACTTAGCTCACCGGGTGAAAGCGCCTGTCCTTATGTCAATCGGCCTGATTGACAAAGTAACCCCGCCATCGACAGTGTTTGCCGCGTATAATCACCTGAAAACAGAAAAGGAACTGAAGGTATACCGCTATTTCGGCCATGAGTATATCCCAGCCTTTCAAACGGAAAAGCTCGCCTATTTCATGCAGCATTTAAAAGGCTGAGATACGTGTAGCCGCCAATAGTAAGCAGGCGGCTTTTTTTCTGTAAAATCAGGGGGAATGAAAAAAGACGGGAGTCGAATAGATATGAAAAAGAGAATCCTTCAAGAATTGAAACAAATTGAAGAAAAATATGCAGTCAAAATTGTATATGCCGTTGAATCGGGAAGCCGTGCATGGGGGTTTCCGTCGCAAGACAGCGATTATGATGTCCGTTTTATTTACGTGCCGAAAAAAGAGTGGTACTTTTCCATCGAACCTCAGAGGGACGTGATTGAAGAACCGATTCATGATTTGCTTGACATCAGCGGCTGGGAATTGCGGAAAACCCTTCGCCTTTTTAAAAAATCAAATCCGCCGCTTCTGGAATGGCTGTCGTCCGAGATTGTTTATTACGAAGCATTTACCACAGCAGATCAGCTGAGAGAGCTGCGGACGGCGGCTTTTTCTCCGGAAGCCAGTGTGTACCACTATCTCAATATGGCGAAGGGGAACGTCAAGGATTACCTGCAAAAGGACGAAGTGAAGATCAAGAAATATTTTTATGTCCTGCGGCCGATACTGGCATGCGGGTGGATTAGAAAACACGCAACCATTCCGCCAATGGATTTTTCAGTGCTGATGAATGAACTCATTACGGATGACGGACTGAAATCTGAGATTGAACACTTGCTGGACCGCAAAAGGAAAGGAGAAGAACTCGATCTGGAGCCGAGAATTCATTTGATACATGAGTTTATCGAGACCGAGATAGAGGGCATCGCCCAATTCGCAAGGGCCTTAAAAACGGATAAAGCGGATATCACCCCAGAGCTTGACCGCCTGCTTTTGCAAACCGTTGAAGAGGTGTGGACTCCTTAAACAGGGAACGGAAAGATGATGAATCTTGTCGCTTTCTGTTCTTTCTTTTCGACAAATATCGCCCCGTTTCTACGAAGCTGATTGTGGTAAAACCACAAAAATAATCAGAATCTTTGTATTTTGAGAATATTGTGAACGGAGGTTTTGTCCCTTTACAATAAACACATACAAATACTTCTTAGATTGCGGGGTGTTAATGTTGGAAGTGATTACAAGAGATTTTTTCTTATTTTTGTCCAAAAGCAGCTTATTGAATAAGATGGCGCAAAGCTGGGGAAGCCGAGTGGCGGCGGGTAAAATTATCGGGGGCAATGATTTTAACAGTTCGATCCCGACAATTCGACAGCTTAATCATCAGGGCTTGTCTGTTACTGTCGACCATTTGGGTGAATTCGTAAACAGCAGTGAAGTCGCGAAAGAACGGACTGAAGAGTGTATTCGGACGATCGAGACGATTGCGGACCAGCAATTAAATTCGCAAGTTTCTTTAAAAATGACGTCATTAGGTCTTGATATAGATCTTGATCTTGTCTATCAAAATATGACGAAGATCCTTCAAACGGCGGAAAAACACAAGATCATGGTCACGATTGATATGGAAGATGAAACAAGATGCCAGAAAACGCTTGATATTTTCAAAGATTTCAGAAGCCGTTACGAGTATGTGAGCACAGTTTTGCAGGCGTACTTATATCGGACGGAACAGGATATTGATGAACTGGATTCGTTAAAACCGTTCCTGCGTCTCGTAAAAGGGGCTTATAAGGAATCAGAGAAGGTTGCTTACCCTGAAAAGGCTGACGTGGATGCCAATTATAAAAAGATCATTCGAAAGCAGCTTTTAAACGGTCACTATACTGCAATTGCGTCGCATGACGACAAAATGATTGAGTTTACGAAACAGCTTGCCAGTGAGCATAACATCACGAAAGACATGTTTGAGTTTCAGATGCTGTACGGCATGCGCTCGCAAACCCAACAAAGCCTCGTAAAAGAAGGATATAACATGAGAGTGTACCTCCCATATGGAAACGATTGGTACGGCTATTTTATGAGACGTCTGGCTGAACGCCCGTCAAACATCGCATTCGCATTTAAAGGTATGACGAAGAAATAACACCAACACAGAAGGAGAGATTACTATGACAACACCTTACAAACACGAGCCATTCACTAATTTTCAAGATCAGAAGAATATTGAGGAATTCCAAAAGGCGCTTGCCGTTGTAAACGAATATTTAGGCAAAGATTATCCGCTTGTCATCAATGGAGAAAAAGTGGAAACAGAAGCAAAAATCGTATCTATCAACCCGGCGAATAAAGAAGAAGTTGTCGGCAGAGTCTCAAAAGCATCACAAGAACATGCAGAACAGGCAATCGAAGCCGCTGCGAAAGCGTTCGAAGAGTGGAGATACACAACTCCTGAAGAAAGAGCGGCTGTTCTATTCCGCGCTGCTGCCAAAGTCCGCCGCAGAAAGCATGAATTCTCGGCTTTGCTTGTGAAAGAAGCGGGAAAACCTTGGAATGAAGCGGATGCTGATACGGCAGAAGCGATTGACTTTATGGAATATTACGCGCGCCAGATGGTTGAATTGGCAAAAGGAAAGCCTGTAAACAGCCGCGAAGGCGAAAAGAACCAATATGTATACACGCCGATGGGTGTAGCGGTTGTTATTCCGCCTTGGAACTTCTTATTTGCGATCATGGCAGGTACAACTGTAGCGCCGATTGTGACAGGAAATACGGTTGTTCTGAAACCGGCTAGCGCAACACCGGTCATCGCTGCTAAGTTCGTAGAAGTGCTTGAAGAATCAGGTCTTCCGAAAGGCGTTGTCAATTTTGTTCCGGGAAGCGGCGCTGAAGTGGGCGACTACCTTGTCGATCATCCGAAAACAAGCCTTATTACGTTCACTGGATCAAGAGAAGTCGGAACAAGAATTTTTGAGCGCGCCGCAAAAGTACAGCCTGGCCAGCAGCACCTGAAGCGTGTGATTGCTGAAATGGGCGGTAAAGATACGGTTGTTGTCGATGAGGATGCAGACGTTGAATTGGCTGCCCAATCGATCTTTACTTCAGCGTTCGGATTCGCAGGCCAAAAATGTTCCGCGGGTTCACGTGCAGTAGTTCATGAAAAAGTGTATGATCAAGTCTTGAAGCGCGTTATTGAAATCACGGAATCAAAAGTGACGGCAAGCCCTGACAGCGCAGATGTTTATATGGGACCTGTCATTGATCAAGGTTCTTATGATAAAATTATGAGTTATATCGAGATCGGAAAAGAGGAAGGCCGTTTAGTGAGCGGCGGCACTGGTGACGATTCAAAAGGCTACTTCATCAAGCCGACCATTTTCGCCGACCTTGATCCGAATGCAAGATTGATGCAGGAAGAAATTTTCGGTCCTGTTGTCGGTTTCTCTAAAGTGTCAAATTTTGATGAAGCTTTAGAAGTGGCGAACAATACGGAATACGGTCTGACAGGCGCGGTGATCACAAACAACCGCAAGCATATTGAACGCGCGAAACAGGAGTTCCATGTGGGCAACCTATACTTCAACCGTAACTGTACAGGCGCGATTGTCGGCTACCATCCGTTTGGCGGCTTCAAAATGTCCGGTACGGATTCAAAAGCCGGCGGTCCGGATTACTTGGCTCTGCACATGCAGGCAAAAACAATCAGTGAAATGTTTTAATCGGGAATAAATGGGCATCCTCCCTGCGGGGATGTCCATTCTATCCATATCACAACATAGCGGAGGAGGAAGTGCTATAGAAAACACGCAGCTGATTATTTCAATATGTATTTATATGGTGGGCATGCTTTTGATCGGCTACTTTGCTTACAAACGAACTTCAAATCTGACAGATTACATGCTTGGAGGAAGGTCATTAGGTCCGGCCGTTACGGCTCTCAGTGCGGGAGCGGCTGACATGAGCGGCTGGCTCTTAATGGGGCTGCCGGGCGCAATGTTTTCAACCGGGCTCAGCGGCGCATGGATTGCGTTCGGACTCGTTTTAGGTGCATGGGCAAACTGGCTGTTTGTAGCGCCTCGATTAAGAACGTATACCGAAAAGGCGGGGAATTCCATCACAATTCCGGGATTTCTTGAAAATCGCTTTGGTGATCATACCAAGATTCTCAGACTGTTTTCGGGACTCGTCATCTTAATCTTTTTCACCTTTTATGTTTCGTCTGGAATGGTATCAGGCGGTGTATTGTTTAACAGTATTTTAGGTATGGATTATCATACGGGGTTATGGGTTGTGACAGGTGTCGTCGTCGCTTATACATTGTTTGGAGGGTTTCTTGCGGTCAGCTGGACTGACTTCGTTCAGGGGATTATTATGTTTGCGGCTCTTATACTTGTACCGATTGTCACATTGTTTCATACCGGCGGAGTAGGAGAAACAACTGCCGAAATCCGTTCAGTTAATCCGGAATTGTTTGATATTTTCAAAGGAACCAGCGTGCTTAGTATTATTTCATTGTTTGCTTGGGGTCTGGGTTACTTTGGCCAGCCTCATATTATTGTGCGTTTTATGGCGATTACGTCAGTAAAAGAGATCAAACGGGCCCGAAGAATCGGAATGGGATGGATGATTCTTTCGGCTATCGGCGCATTGCTGACTGGTTTGGCGGGAATCGCATATTACAATCAGCGGGGCCTTACATTGAAGGACCCGGAAACAATCTTCATCCAATTGGGAGATATTTTGTTTCACCCGATCATTACCGGATTTTTGATTTCAGCCATCTTAGCAGCCATTATGAGCACGATTTCTTCGCAGCTGCTTGTAACATCAAGCTCTTTGGTGGAAGATTTGTATAAGGCGGTATTCAGACGTTCAGCTTCAGATAAAGAACTGGTGTTATTAGGCCGGCTGTCTGTGCTTGCTGTTTCAATCATCGCTTTAATATTGTCATGGGAGAAAAACAACACGATCTTGGGCTTAGTCAGTTATGCCTGGGCCGGCTTTGGTTCAGCATTCGGGCCTGTTATCTTGCTCAGTTTGTTTTGGAAACGGATGACCAAATGGGGGGCACTCGCCGGCATGATTGTAGGGGCAGTTACTGTAATCATTTGGGCGAATGCCGGTCTTTCGGACTTTCTGTATGAAATGATTCCCGGCTTTGCCGCGAGTCTGCTATCTGTCTTTGTTGTCAGCTTATTGACACAGGCTCCGTCAAAAGCAGTCGCAGAGCAGTTTAAAGACTATAAAGATACGCTGTCACAGTAAAGGGGATATAGAAAAGAGGAGGAAGGGAATCATCTTTCTTCCTCTTTTTTCCTTGAGGAGAGCATTTAGGAAACAATCTTATATTTTCCTATACAAAAAGCCCTTGTACAAAGTATGATTAAAGTAAAAAAGCATAGGAGAAAAAAGGTATGGAAGAGCTTTTAGAGAGAGTTTTTTCATTTTCAGACATTGATAAATTAATTGATTTTATCAGCTATGAATTACAAAAACCGGTGATTCTGGAAAGCGCGGATTTCTTTTTGCTTGCCTACAATTCTTATTACATTAACCATTTTGATTCCGCGAACCAGCAGACGATTTTCTCGAAGAAGTGTCCGGTGCAAATATTCGAGAGATTTTTGAAAGACGGAATCATAGAAAAGTTAAAAACGGTTCCTGAACCATTTCGAGTCACAAAAATAGAGAGCATCGGGTTAAACCAGAGGGTAGTCGTGAGTGCTAAGCACAAAGGGGAAGTCATGGGCTACATCTGGATTCAAGAGCTTGATTGCAATCTTACAGAGGAAGAGCTGGCGTTTTTGTACGAGACTTCCTTTCATGTAGGGAAGATCATATATAAAACAAAAAAGCTGAAACAGGAAAAAGAAGAAAGATCGGAAGACTTGGTGAAAAGGGCTATTTATCAGCAATTTTCATCCGAAAAGGAACTCAGGCGGGAAGCTGAGAAAATCAACACCGTGCTGCCTTCCGTGTTTTCTGTCGTGATCTTACACGCTGCCAATGGGGATGGAGAAGCCGTGGAGGATTTAAAAGAAAACATCAGATCATACCTCAATTTACGGGATAAGGTCAGCCATGTGCTAACCATTGAATCGAATATTGTAATTGTCGTAGCGAGTTTTTCCCAAAAAAGCTCCGTCTCCTCAGCAGCTGCTGAATTTATTAACAAGCTGTTAACTCATTTTCACTTTCAAAAAATTCCTACCCCAATTTATATCGGTATCGGTAACGTTTATGATAACATTTTGAATCTTGGCAAGAGTTACATAGAAGCACTGGAAGTCATTAAAGCGGCGGAAATCACGGGTAATCAGGAGAACATTCCGTATGAATACGCCAAACTCGGCATTTACCGCTATCTTGAAAGCATAGATGAAAAGAATCAGCGTCTCGGATATTTCAATAAAGACTTGGCATTAATAAAGGCGAAGGACAGGGAAAGCAGTACAGAGCTGCTGAAAACACTGGAAATCTATCTCTTGAATAATTGCAAAACAAAACCAGCCGCAGAACAGCTGTTTATTCATCAAAATACATTAAACTACCGCATTAAGCAGATACTCGAAATGACATCCATTGATCTAAGCGACTTCAAAACGAGGTGCCAGCTTTATCTTGATTTGATCCTGATGAAAAAGGATTAAAAAAGAAACCAGTACTTGTACTGGTTTCAAATTTTCAATATCCCCGGTATACATAGGGATCGTCAGGTTTCTTAATCGTCTTCCAGTCTGTCACTTTCACGACGGGAAGCGTTGATTTGAATGGCTGGTAATATTCTGAGGACAGTGTGCCCTTAATATGAATCCATTCGTCATCTTTTATATCCATGTCCTTCGGAAACTCCACAAGCATCCCATATACGCCGGAATCAGCGATACAGTGAATGATGCCGAATCTCAGCACAAAGAGCTGCTTCTTGTTAATGGCATTCCCCTTATAAGCAAATCCGTTAAACTCAATCGTTCGTCCGAGGAATTCACCCGGATAATTGTAGATGGTTTCCATCCCTTTCAAGAAATCCTCATCGGTTAGAGAAATATGTTTCTGGCCCGAGTATTTCTTATACAGCTTTTTCATGAGCTTGTTGTAGCTGTCATCAGCATAATAAAGACTGGAGTCCGGCCGCAAATATTGGGTTTGCGAGTAGTGATCGCCGGATTCCATGGCTTTGAATGAAAAGCCTTTTGCCTTTACAATCGTTGAATCGAGCGTGGCGATCGGGAAGAAAATGCCTGAAACCAAAGGGAAAAGAAAAACTAGATAAATAAAATAACGTTTGTAAAATGGCTTGTGTTGTTCATGATCATGATCGTGGCCGCAGCCGCAGTTTTGATCATGATGATGGTGTTTTCCTTTTTCCGGCGTTTTGATATAAAGATACGCCTGAACGACTGTCAGGATGCCCAACAGGAAGATCGCGATAAAGGACAGGTAGGAATATTTCATATTAATATATTTTGTCAGATTTCCTGAGGCGTGCAGATGATAAAAGAAAAAGGTAAATCCCATCAGCACTAATAGACGAAACATCCGATCACCCCTTCACAAGTAATGATCCCGCCAATACAATCACGACGATATACGTAATGAGCAGGAAAACAAATCGTTTCTTAAAAGCCGCAAGCATCATTAACAGATTTTTAATATCAACCATCGCACCAAAAACAAGAAAGGCGATTAACGATCCTAATGAAAATGTGCTGCTGAAGGAAGATGCGATAAAGGCATCTACTTCTGAACAGAGAGATAAGACAAACGACAGACCCATCATCACAAGGGAAGAGGACACATCATTTTGCCCGATTGAAAGCAGAGTGGAGGTCTTGACATACGTCTGCATGGCGGCCGCGATGAAGGCGCCGATAATCAAATATTTTCCCACTGAAAAAAACTCATCAATGGCATGCCGCATCGTTCCGCCCAATTTTTGCAGCAAACTTTGTGTATGATGATGCTGATGTACGGGTTCGGAAGGCTCAAGCAGCTGGTTGTCCTTGAACTGGTACGATAAAATCAGCCCGACAGCAATAGACACGACAAGTGCAAGCCCGCCCCGGTAGAAGACAACGCTCCATTTGTTTCCGAATGCAATGTATGTAGAGAACAAAACAATCGGATTGATGATAGGCGCGGTCAGCATAAAAGCGATGCCCGCGTGGAGCGGCACCCCTTTGAGAAGAAGCCGTCTCGTGATCGGCACGATGCCGCATTCGCAGGCCGGGAACAATATTCCGGTCAGCGCCCCGAATAGCACAGCCAGGAACCGGTTCTTCGGAATAATTTTTGCAATCATTTCTTCTGAAACAAACATTTGAATGAGTCCGGAAAGAATGACGCCAATCAAAATAAATGGAATGGCTTCTATTAATATACTGATAAAAATAGAATTTAGCTGAAGAAAAGAAGATTGTGTCGTCATATAAAACCTCCGCTTTTTTTAAAGCTGCCTATGATTATATCATGAAGAAAGGCACTTATTGTTTGACGGAAGAGGAGGAAGGATCGTTTCACCCGCTTCTATCCCTAGCCAAATCAGGTGCCCCCATGAGTGAAGCAAACAGAGAACAGCGTCAGGAATGTGTTTTTTTGCGTGATTTGCGTGCGACTGCTGCACCAGTCCGTCGTTAAGGCTGTGCATAATAAGGGCAGGGCATGAAATGGCTTGCAGATCCTTTGAGGAGACGGAGCCGGTTTGTGACAAGTCAATCAGAAATCCTTCTCCTGAGCGCTGGCGGCTGTTCATTTTCCGAAACGCTTCCACGTCTTCCTCGGCCATCATGGGCTTGATTTGCTGAAAAGAAAGCGTACTGAACTGGGGGCTCATTGCGGCAAACATCATGCGAGGGAAGGCATTATTCAGGGAAGAAACTAGCTTCCACACCCACTTTTCAATCGGCGGACGGAAGAAAACTCTGCCCACTTTGTATTCCGTGTCTTGAGGGGTGAGCCATTCTTTAGTGACTGCAGATTGCAGAATCAGGCTATTAACTCGTTCTGGATACTGTGAGGCAAGGCATATGCCGCTCGGACCTCCTGCTGATATGGCGAGTACGTGAACGCTTTCTATGTGTAAATGATCTAATAGTTTTACATAAAACCGGCAGGCTTGGGCAAGACTTTTTCCGATCTCTTTTGATGTTTGTCCATAACCAGGTCTTGAAGGAGTGATGATTGAATAACCATGTTCAATCAGTGCCTTGTATCCAAATTCTTCGTAACAATTGGCATGTCCGCCATGCATGAGAAGGAGGGGCGCTCCTTTGCCGGCGATCGAATATTCAAGTGTAAGGCCTTCGACTGTTATGGTTTCGACTCGTCGTTTCATCAATTTCGCCTCGTTTGTTTTCTGACTATTATAGGATCTTTGACTATTTTCCACAAGCTGATGAAATGAATGGACACCAAACTCTTGAAATATGATATACTTTGTATTGATATTCATTCTCAATTAAAATGAAGCAACGTTGATAATAGATTTAAACGGGAGGCAGGACGGATGGCTGAGAACCAAGAGGTGTATGACGTCACGATTATAGGCGGGGGACCGATCGGGCTGTTTACTGCTTTTTACAGCGGCATGCGGGAGCTGAAAACGAAAGTGATCGAGTTTCTGCCGCGGCTCGGGGGAAAGGTGTCTTTATTTTTCCCTGAGAAAATCATTCGCGATATCGGCGGGATACCGGGGATTGCCGGGGAGAAGCTGATCGAACAGCTGAAGGAGCAGGCGGCAACGTTTGACCCTGATATTGTCCTGAATCAGCGAGTGACCGGATTTGGGCGTCTGGATGACGGAACCATGGTGCTGACAAGTGCTGAGGGGGAAAAGCACTATACACGAACCGTCATTTTGGCTGTCGGTATGGGCACGCTTGAGGTCAATGAGTTTGACAGCGAGGATGCGAGCCGATATGCGGGGAAAAATCTTCATTATAAAGTGGAGAAGCTTGATGCGTTTAAAGGCAAACGGGTCGTGATTTCTGGTGGGGGAGATACTGCGGTCGACTGGGCCAATGAGCTGGAACCGATTGCGGCGTCTGTTACTGTCGTGCACCGCCGGGAGGAATTCGGCGGACTGGAAAGCAGCGTGACGAAAATGAAGCAGTCATCTGCACGGGTGCTTACTCCTTATCGGCTGGAACATCTCAGCGGCACAGAAGAACGCATCGAAAGCGTCACCGTTTGTCATACTGAGTCTGGGCATACCGAAGAAATCGACCTTGATGAACTCATTATTAACCACGGGTTTAAAATTGATCTCGGCCCGATGCAAGACTGGGGTTTAGATATTGAAGAAGGCCGGATTAAAGCTGACAGACATATGCGGACGAATCTTCCCGGTGTGTTTGTCGCGGGTGATGCTGCTAGTTACGAGAGCAAGCTCAGATTGATTGCCGGGGGTCTCACTGAAGGTCCGACAGCGGTCAACAGCGCGAAGGCCTATCTCGACCCAGAGGCGGAAAACATGGCGATGTATTCGACGCATCATAAGAAATTAATCCATAAATAGAAGAAGGCCCTTGCGATGGTCGAAAGCAAGGGCTTATTGTATATCAGCTGTGAAGGAGCCTTTTTTCTGCGTGGTGCTGATGATTGTGAATATAGTCGATTAGAGAAGTTCCGTCAGCTTTGACACGTTGGACATCCGGAAACCCGTGTTGTCTGGCAGTTTCTTCAGCTTCCTCACTTAAACAAACAACCGGTATCGGCTCTTTGCTTTGTTCGGGTAAAACTCCAATTTGTCCTTTCTCACGAATAAGCTGTTCCATACATTTTTTGTTTTCACACAAAATGAGTTGTAATGGAGTTTCATCGATCGTTCGTTTGAAAATAGATGTGAATCGGTCATCAATCACATTTTCATGAGTGATGAATACGTCATAAGAGCTGCACAAGTCCAGATGATGAAATTTCTCTTGAACGGTCTGTTTTTCTCCTATGATTAATAAGGCCCCGTTATACTGAATATTACTCGCAATGTAGAATCCTCTTTTTTCAAGCTCAGCCTTAGCCGATAAAGAGTCAGCGGACAGACGGCCTCTTAGTTGGCGAATGTCCATCTTCTTTGATGCCAACATACGAAAAAATTCACATACAGCACGCCGGGACGTAAATAATATGTCTTCAAAGGACTCAAGCCGATTCAATATGTTTTCATCGATCGGTGTTTTTTGCACGTTCCATTTTGGCCATTCGATGACATCTGCTCCATTTTTGCGCAGCTCTTTTGCGATGGGGCTTTCTTCTTCACCAGATGTAATCATCATAATATGGCGGCCGATTAAAGGTTTTGATTCAAACCAGCTATGCTTTTGAAAAGAGACGATATCGCCGATTACGATAATCGCAGGGTTTTTAATCTGTTCATCTGCCGCTTTTTGATGGATGTCCATTAATGTGCCTTTTACGCTGCGCTGCCGGCCCCACGTTCCCCATTGAATGACCATAACAGGGACGGAAGGAGACTTTCCGTATGCGATGAGCTGTTGACAGATAAAGGCCAAATTCTTAACACCCATGTAAAATACAAGGGTTTGAACACCGCGGGCAAGCCCTTCCCAGTCAAGATTCGGAGTGCCTTTTAGTGATGTATCATGTGCGGTGATCATGGCGAAGGAAGAGGCGAAATCCCGATGCGTGACGGGGATTCCCGCATATAGCGGCGCTGCAATTCCTGATGTAATGCCCGGAACCATTTCATAGCGGATACCGTGTTGATAGAGGGCTTCGGCTTCCTCGCCGACCCTGCCGAAAACGCTCGGGTCTCCGCCTTTCAAACGGACAACGGTTAAGCCTTCTGATGCTTTTTCAATCAGCAGGGCATTAATTTCTGCTTGCTTCATAAAATGGCGGTCAGGCAGCTTTCCGCAATAAATGAAATGGCAGGCCGGCTGAGCATATTCAAGCAATTTAGGGTTTGCAAGCCGATCGTATAGAATCACATCCGCTTCCTCCAACGCTTGTTTTCCTTTCAGGGTGATCAGCCTTGGATCTCCAGGCCCGGCTCCCACAAAATACACGATCCCATTTTTCATGATAACGCCATCCTTCCGTCACTGTAAAAAATGAAGGATCACTTGGAAAGTGATCCGCAGCGTGCCGACAAACCATCGCATTCGTTGTCAGTCCTGCGCTTCGGTGCTCACGAATTTCAACATTCGCTGCGCTCCGATGCTCGGTCTTCCTAGACTTCAATGGTTTTCAATCACGCTGAAAAGATGACAAAATCCTAAAACCATCAAACTGTTTTAGGATTTTGTCAACAATCTGAGGATCACTTGGAAAGTGATCCGGTCTTTACTCAATATACAAGATACACATGTTCTCCCTCGATCAGCGTTTCGTATGTTTTGACACAGCCGTGATCCGGCTCTTGGACTTTTCCGTCTTCTAAGGAGATTTTCCAGTCGTGCATTGGGCAGAAGACATATTCGCCGCTGACGATGCCTTCTGCGAGGACGCCGCCCTTATGGGGACAGCGGTTTTCGATCGCGCGGATGCTCCCGTTCGAGAGCTTAAATACCGCAAGCTCCTTATCTTCAATATACACTGTTTTTCCTAATTGTTCAGGCAATTCATCCATTCTCCCGATACATACTTTCGTTACGTTTTTGTTCACCATGTCCATTCCTCCTCAATGTTTGTTTCCGTCATTATGATGTGGTTACGACATTTTCAAATAATTCTTTAGAGGTTTGTTTATCTTCCAAGAAGTCTTTCCACGGATCTTTGTGGACAGAGAGTGTTTCATTCATTCGGTTGTTCAGCTCCTGCCGTTTTTCCGGATCATTTAATACGGTTTGGACATGGGATAGACCGACCCGCTCCAGCCATGCGGACGTACGTTCTAAATAATGAGCGGTTTCCCGGTAATATTGCAGATAAGCGCCTGCGATTTCCAAGACTTCTTCATCTGTTTTGACCTTCATTAATAAATCTCCTGCACGCAAATGGGTTCCGCCGTTTCCGCCGACGTAAAGCTCCCAGCCGCCGTCAATGCCGACGACGCCAAGGTCCTTAATGCCGGACTCTGCGCAGTTTCGCGGACAGGCGGACACAGCCATTTTGACTTTGTGAGGCGTGTTCAGTCCTTCAAATTTTTTCTCAAGGGCGATGCCTAAGGCCATGGAATCTTGTGTGCCGAAGCGGCAGAATTGTTCGCCTACACAGGTTTTTACCGTGCGGAGCGTTTTTCCGTACGCGTAGCCTGACGGCATATCGAGGTCGGACCACACCTTCGGAAGGTCTTCTTTTTTCACGCCGATCAGATCAATCCGCTGGCCGCCTGTCATTTTGACGAGCGGAATCTCATACTTGTCTACCACATCGGCAATTTTGCGCAAATCATTTGAGTTGGTCACGCCGCCGTACATTCTTGGCACGACAGAGTAAGTTCCGTTTTTTTGAATATTGGCGTGCATCCGTTCATTGACAAAGCGGGATGTTCTTTCATCCTCGTATTTGGTCGGATTGACCATGCCTAAGTAGTAGTTAAGCGCCGGGCGGCATTTGGAGCAGCCCTCTGGCGTTTTCCAGCCCAGAACGTTCATGACTTCCTTCGTATGTGACAGCCCTTTGGCTTTGATTTCTTCCACCACTTCGTCTCTCGACAATGATGTGCAGCCGCAAATGGCTTCTTTTTGCGCCGATGCGTCAAAGTCTGATCCCAGCGTATACTGAAGGAGTTCCTCCACAAGCGGTTTACAGCCTCCGCATGAACGGGATGCTCCGGTGCATGCTTTGATTTCATCCGTTGACGAACAGCCCTGTTCCTGAATGGCATGAATAATATTTCCTTTTGACACACCGTTACAGCCGCAAATGATTTCATCATCACTCATGGCGGCGACAAGGCTGGTGCCTGCCTCTTGGTTCAGCGGCTGTAAAATTGAGATTTTAGATGTTTCAGAGATATCAGCTTCTTTTTGGATCATTGAAAATAGGCGATTGCCTTCGCTGCTGTCACCGAATAAGACAGCCCCGACGATTTGGTTTTCACGAAGCACGATTTTTTTATAAATGCCGTCTTGCTCATCAAATACCTTGATGGCCTTTTTGCCGTCTGATTCGTTAAAGTCACCGGCAGAGAAGACCTCGACTCCGGATACTTTTAATTGAGTGGAGAGAACAGAGCCTTCGTATGGGTTTGTATCAATGCCGCAAATCTGCTTGGCCAGTACCTTTGCCTGCTCATAAAGAGGCGCGACGAGTCCATACGCTATTCCTCGGTGCTCGGCGCATTCGCCGACCGCATAAATGTGCGGGATTTCAGTTTGCATATAGTCGTTGATGATGATTCCGCGGTTGACCGGAATCCCGCTTTCCGCTCCAAGCTTGGTATTCGGGCGGATGCCGACGGCCATGACGACTAAGTCAGCCTCGATGCTTGTGCCGTCTTTAAATCTGACGCCTTTGACCCTGTCATCGCCGTAAATTTCTTCTGTTTGCTTTTCAAGTAAAAAGGTCATTCCTTGTTTTTCTAACTCGTTTTGTAAAAGGCGGCCGGCTGTTGCATCAAGCTGACGCTCCATCAGGAAGGGGGCGAGGTGGATAACGGACACGTCCATGCCAAGGTTGAGCAGCCCGCGTGCGGCTTCCAAGCCCAGTAAGCCACCGCCGATCACTGCGGCTTTTTTATATTCTTTTGACGCGGCAAGCATGATGTCTGTATCCTTTATATCTCTGAACGCTGTGACGCCTTTTTTATCTGCGCCCGGAATCGGAAGGATAAAAGGGACTGAACCCGTGGCCAGGATCAGTTCATCATAAGGCTGTATTCTGTCTGAATCGGTGATCACGGTTTTGTTTTCCGGGTCCACTTTGATGACTGTTTCATTTGTATACAATTGAATATTGTTTTCTTCGTACCAGTTCCAATCATTCAAGGTAATGTCTTTGATATCGGTATCGCCTTGCAGCACTTTTGACAGAAGGATTCGGTTGTAGTTGGGATGCGGTTCAGAACCAAAAATTGTGATTTGAAATTCGTCTTTTGAAACGTTAAGTATTTCTTCAATGGCCCTTACCCCGGCCATTCCATTTCCAACAAGGACTAGCTGTTTTTTTCCCATCAGATGATCCGCTCCTTATCAATGTTTTTTCCAGCGTAGCACAGTGAAAAGAAATATTTAAGATGCATGTTATAAAATGTAACAAAAAATACGAAACTTTCTAAAAATTTTATGAAAAATTATGCAGAACTGATTCGTACCGCACAAACTTTAAAACCCGGCATTTTACAGGATGGATCTAAGTCATCGCCAATCAGATCATTCACATTTTGAGAATCCGCCCAATGGATCGGGACAAAAATGGTATCTGGTCTCATTTGTTCTGACCATTTACTTCGAACAACAATGCTTCCTCGCGGGGATTCTATTTTAATGAGCACACGGTCTTCGACATTGTAGGTTTCAGCCGTTTTCGGATGGATTTCCATAAACGATTCAAAGTGTCTGGCGGCAAGTGCGGCGCTTTTTCTTGTTTGGACACCTGTTAAGTAGTGGGACATGACTCTTCCGGTAGTTAAAAATAAAGGATATTCGGCTGTCGGCTTCTCTTTTTGCACAGCCGGTTCATTTGGGATCACACTTAATTTCGCTTTTTGATCCGGATGGGCGAATGAAGATTCAAATAATCGCTCAGTTCCCGGATGACCCGGTTCCGGACAGGGCCACAGAATGCCGCCTTCTTGTCTGAGCCGGTTGTACGTGATGCCGGAATAATCGGCAATGCCGCCGCGGCTTGCCTCTCTGAGTTCGTTAAAGATGTCCTCCGCTGACGTATAGGAAAAATACTGACCTTTCCCGAGAACAGACGCAATATCACAAATGATCTGCCAATCGTGTTTCGCTTCTCCGGGGCAAGGTCGGCTCGCCTCCCTTAGAGTCACGCGGCCTTCGACATTTGTCATGGTGCCTTCATCTTCTAAGTAAGAGGAGGCGGGCAGGATGACATCAGCGAGTCTCGCAGTCTCTGATATAAACAAATCGATAGCGACAAAGAATTTCAGTTTTGCCAGAGCCTGTTTGACAAAGTTGGCATTTGGATTGGAGACAACGGGATTTGAACACATCAGAAACATGCCCGTGATGCGGCCTTCATTGATTTTTTCCATCAATTCATAGGCAGAGACGCCTTTTCGCGGCAGATCGTCCTGACTGATTCCCCACACTTTTGCAATATGCGCGCGATGTTCTTCGTGTTCGATCGAACGGTATCCGGGGAGCTGATCGGCTTTTTGTCCGTGTTCTCGGGCGCCTTGCCCGTTTCCCTGCCCTGTGATTGCGCCGTAGCCTGAGTAAGGCTTGCCGATTTTCCCTGTAATCAAAAGCATATTTAAGAAACCTCTGACAGCTGCCGTTCCGTCTGTCTGCTGTTCAATTCCCCGCGCTGTAAACAGCATGCCGGACTCTTCCTTGGCGAATTTCACAGCGGCTTTTCGGATATATTCAAGAGGAACACTCGTCTTTTCAGCAATGTCATGTATGCTGAAAGCCGCCGTATGACGTTTTAGTTCTTCAAATCCGGTTGTCCGGGTCTGGATGAAGTCTTCGTTGATCAGTTGTTCTTCTATGATGATTTTGACTAAACCATTGGCAAGTGCGGCATCTGTTCCGGGTTTGATTTTAAGGTGGAGATCGGCAATTTTAGTTGTCGGCGTTTCTCGGGGGTCGATGGCGATGATATAAGCCCCGTTTTCTTTCGCTTTTTCAAAATAAGGCATGATCGTCGGCTGGCATTCAGCGATATTGGTACCGCCCAGAATAATGACGCGTGTATGGGGAATCTCCGATAAAGCGTTCGTCATGCCTCTGTCCGCGCCGAATGTTTGATTGGCTGCCGTCGCTGCCGCGGACATACAGAGCCGGCCGTTGTAATCGATGTATTTTGTCTTTAAGCCGACTCGGGCGAACTTTCCTAACAGATAAGCCTCTTCATTGGTAATAGAAGCGCTCCCGTAGACCGCCATTGCGTCATGGCCGTCTTCTTGTTGAATCGTTGTGACTTGTTCCTTGATGTAGTTTAAGGCTTCATCCCAGGTAGCCCGCACGAATTCGCCATTTTTTTTGAGTAACGGGTGGGTAATGCGGGCTGAATGCAGGACGTGCTGATGGGCGTTCATGCCTTTCATGCATAAACGGCCCTGTGTCGTTGGATTGTCGATGCCGATTGCCGTGTACTTTTTTCGTGTGACAATGGTTTGTTCAATGAGCTGCATTTTGCATTGCATGCTGCAAAACGGGCATTGAGTGTCATACGTTTTTTCTGATTGGATGTCTTGCTGTTTCTCGCGGAAATATTTTAGCAGTCGTTCTGTCAAAATGCCTCACCCTTTCTTATGAGCGCTTTACATGTGTAAGCGGGTTCTGAATCAGTGACACGTCTGTTTCAAGACTTTCAAGAAGCTGTATCCGCAGATCCTGATCAAACAAAATCTCTCTGATATGAATGATGCCGAGGCGGCTCATCCATTGATGCAGTGCTTCTGAGTAATTTGCCGTTTCTCGGTAATATTGAAGAAGACATTTGATCATATTTGCAGTGTCTTTTTGATTCTCAGTGACACAAAGCAGCTCTCCGGCATGTGCATGTGTTCCTCGGCGGCCGCCGGCGTATATGTCCCAGCCTTCATGGTTTTGAATGGCACCGATATCTTGTATCGCCGCATCTTCGCAGTCCTTTTCGCAGGATAGACTGATCGAAACCGGAGCCGGCATGGAGAGGTTTTCGATTTTCTTTTCTATGCTGCCTGCCAGCGTTTGAAAGGAGCTGTTTTGACCGCACGTACAGGATGTCACGCTATGCACCGTGTAGTGATGATTGGAGCAAATCGGCATTTGTAAGGCTTGCCGGATGTTTGGGAGATCGTCCGGTTTGATTCCGGAGAGCCGCAGTCTTTGGCTGTGAGTGATTGAAACGCTTGGGATGTTGTATATTTCAATGATGTCGGCTATCCTTCTTAATTCCTCCGCATTGGTCAGCCCGCCGTACATTTGGGGGATCAGGGTGCATGTATCTCCTTTTTTCATGGCTGTTTCATGGTTTTGCACGAGGCCCGGCCGTATCATTCCTAAGTAGTATTGAATTGCCGGAATGCAGGTTTGGCAGCCGTTTTTCGTTTTCCAATCCAGATGATTCATGACCTCTGCCGGAGCAGTGAACGGACGGCGCTGCAGTTCGGCTATGATTTCTTCTTCAGTAAATCCGGTACATCCGCAAAACGGCGGTTTGCCCGCTTTTTCTGTATGTTCGCCGCTTAACACATATGCCAGAAGCTCCTCAACGAGCGGCTTGCATCCTCCGCAAGAGCCTGACGCCTTTGTGCAGTTTCTGACTTCCTCGACTGTCTTCAGGCCTTTTGTGTTAACGGCCTCCATCATCGAACCTTTCGTCACGGAGTTGCATTGGCAAATGGTTTCACTGGCAGGCATCGATTCGAATACGTTTGCGGTTTGATTCGGTTCAATGAGTTGTTTTTTGACAATTGAAATGTCTCTTTGTTTGAGCAGACTGTCGAGAAGCTGCTGTTTGTTACGGGTGTCTCCGAATAAAATAACGCCGGACAGCTTATCATCTTGGAATAGCGCTTTTTTGTAAATGCCGGCTTGTTCGTCATAGAGCTGGATGCTTGTTGTGGTTTCGTCTGCGTGTACCCTTCCTGCTGACCAAACATCAATGCCGGCTATTTTTAACGCGGCTGACTGGGGAGTACCTTGATACCCCTCGCCGAGAACGCCGCAAATGTGTTTTGCAAGGGCTTTTCCTTGTTCATAAAGCGGCGCTACCAGGCCGTATACGATTCCGTTATGTTCAGCGCATTCTCCAACGGCATACACATTCGGCATGCTGGTCTGCATGTATTCATTAACAATGATGCCGCGATTTGTTGAGATACCTGCAGATGCGGCCAATTGAATATTGGGTCTGACGCCCGCTGCCATCACAATTAAATCGGCCTCTATGGATGAACCGTCTGTAAAGCGGACGCCGCTTGCCCGCGAGTTTCCTAAAATAGCTTCAGTATCTTTTTGTAATAGGAAGGCCAGCCCTTTTCGTTCCAACGCTGATTTCAGCATATGTGACGCTGTTTGATCCAGCTGTTTTTGCATAATGGAGAAAGAGTGATGAATAACGTTTACGTCCATTCCGAGTTTTTTTAAGCCGATTGCCGCCTCAAGGCCCAATATCCCGGCGCCGATGACGGCCGCTTTTTGATAATGACCGGCTATGTTTATAAATGACTGGCAATCTTCTATTGTCCGAAAGCTGTACACGCCTTCTTTGTCATGTCCGGGTACCGGGAGAATATAAGGTGATGAGCCTGTAGCCACAATCAGCTTATCGTAAGACAAGCTGCGCTTATGGTCCGTGATAACGATCTGCTTAGCTGTATCTATATCAACAACGGTTTCTCCTGTATAAAGGGTGATTCCATGTGTGGCGTACCAGTTGCTATTGTTCAGTGTAATCTCATCCAGTGAGGCATCACCCTGCAAAACGGAGGACAATAGAATTCGATTGTAGTTGACATGCGATTCACTTCCGATAATGACAATCTCAAAGGCGCTGCTATCAAGCTTTACAATTTCTTCAATACAGCGGACGCCAGCCATGCCATTCCCTATTAAAATCAGCGTTTGCTTATTCATTTGCCAGACCTCCTTATAACGCCGCTTGTAAAAACTCTCTTTTTAAGAATTATGGCATATTACATTGCCAACGCATTAAACGTGTCACATTTACTTACACATGTCTTTTCCGAAAAATTGCACTCAGATATTCTTAATTCAGAAAATTTAAAATAAAAAACGATTTGAGAGGGGAATGTTATGAAGCTGTCGGATCTCAAAACAAGCGGACATCCATCCACTTTGGCCTGTTCTTTTTTATACTTTGATGTAAGTTTTATGATTTGGGTGATGCTAGGTGCGCTTGGCGTATATATTTCTCAGGATTTTGGACTTTCACCTTTTGAGAAAGGGTTTGTGGTTGCTGTACCGATTTTATCAGGCTCGGTGTTTCGGTTGATTTTAGGCGTCATGACTGACAGAATTGGTCCGAAAAAAACAGCAGTGATCGGCATGCTCGTGACCATGGTTCCATTGCTTTGGGGAACGGTCGGGGGGCGCTCTCTTCCTGAGCTTTATGCCATCGGGATTCTTCTTGGAGTGGCAGGCGCAAGCTTTGCAGTTGCACTGCCGATGGCAAGCAGATGGTATCCGCCGCATCTTCAGGGGCTCGCGATGGGGATTGCCGGTGCGGGGAACAGCGGCACCCTGTTCGCAACGCTGTTTGGCCCCCGTCTTGCAGAACAGTTTGGCTGGCACAGTGTGATGGGAATCGCTCTTATTCCTCTTACTATCGTCTTTATCATGTTTGTCGCCTTTGCCAAGGATTCCCCTTCACAGCCTGCGCCGCAGCCGCTGAAAAACTATCTGCATGTGTTTGCGCAAAAGGAAACGTGGTTTTTCTGTCTGCTTTACAGTGTCACATTCGGCGGTTTTGTTGGCCTTTCCAGCTTTTTAGCTATTTTCTTCGTCGATCAATACCAATTATCGAAAATTCACGCGGGTGATTTCGTGACATTATGCGTAGCCGCAGGGAGCTTCTTCCGGCCTGTGGGAGGCTGGATTTCGGACCGGATCGGGGGCACTAAGGTTCTTTCAGTATTGTTTATCGTTGTAGCCCTCTGTATGGCCGGGGTCAGCAGTCTTCCGTCTCTCTCCATCGTGATTGTTCTTTTATTTATCGGAATGATGGGGCTCGGAATGGGGAACGGGGCGGTATTTCAGCTTGTCCCGCAGCGTTTTCGAAAAGAAATTGGAATGGTGACGGGCATCGTCGGGGCCGCAGGTGGCATCGGAGGATTCTTTCTGCCGAACATTTTAGGAGCGTTAAAACAGATGACCGGTTCTTATGCCATTGGATTTATCACATTTTCATGTATCGCATTGCTGGCTTTCGGACTTGTGCTTGGGGCGGGATATTACTGGAGAAAGGCGTGGCGCGCTGGCAGCGAGCCAGCCGATGCTTCTTAGTCTGGACCGCCTGGCAGTTTTGCTGGACCTGTTTTGTTACGGGTCTTTTTTTTATGTCATTCAACATTTCTCTTGATTTTAACAAGGGAAATCATCAAAATAAATAGTAATCATTACGATTTTTTAGAGAGAGGGGTTTTCTTATTGAAACGAAACATCATGCTGCCGAAAAAGGCGAAGCGCCATCAATATTTCGGTTCGGTTGATCCTGTCAAAGGCGAAAAGCCTGTTGAAAAGGAGAAAATGAAGGACCTTCAAAATACAAACAAGGATTATTTTTTTGAGATTAATCATGTAGGGGTATCCAATGTGTCTCACCCGATGTCGATCACTTCAGCCATGGAGCCTTTTGAACAGGCCACGGTCGGGAATTTTACAATGGCCACCAATTTGAAGCGGAATCAAAAGGGCATTAATATGAGCCGGTTAACAGAACAGCTTCAAGACTATCATCAAAGAGGATGGGTTCTCTCATTAGACTCTCTCCAGCAGTTTACGAAAGAGCTGGCGGAGAAGATGAATCAGATGTCTGCTGCGGTTGAGGTGCGGTTTCCTTGGTATTTTGAACGGAAAAGCCCTATGCTGCAAAAAACGGGATTGATGCATGCTGATATAACGATTCACATGACGTATCAAGAGGACCTGCCGTACCTTCAGCGTGTCGGCATCTCAGCAAAAGTCACGACCCTTTGCCCTTGCTCTAAGGAAATCAGTGAATACAGCGCCCATAATCAAAGAGGGACGGTCAACATTCTGGCCGACATACACCCGGAAGCCCCATTGCCGAAGGATTTCAAAACGGATCTTTTGCATGCGGCGGAATCAAATGCGAGTGCCATGCTTCACCCTGTCTTGAAGCGGCCTGATGAAAAAGCAGTAACAGAAACCGCTTATGAAAATCCAAGGTTTGTCGAGGATCTCATCCGTCTCATTGCCGCTGATTTGTACGAGCTTGATTGGGTGGCAGCTTTTGAGATTGAATGTCACAATGAAGAATCCATTCACCTGCACGACGCCTATGCGAAGCTGAGTTTTTCAAAATAAATCCTTGTGCTTTGACAGAAGCGGGCTGTAAAAACGTCAAGATGAAGATTTATAGATTGTAAGTGAGGGAGGATTTTAAATGAAACAAACGCGGCGGATTGTATTATTGATGCTGGCTGTCATATTGCCAGCCAGCCTGATGGCGGCTTGCTCACAGCAACATCATGAAACGGAACAGGCAAGCTCTGAAACAAGCAAATCTAATGAAAAGGGCGAAACCGTATCAGCAAAAGAAAAAACAGATTGGACAAAGCCCTCAGGCGGGGAATATCCTGACATTAAACATAAAGATTTCATTTGGATTGATGTGTCTGCGAAAAAACAAGAGGCTTATATAAAAGAAGGCAGCAAAACAATTTATACAATGATCATCTCGTCCGGGCTCGATCAAACGGATGATGATTCAACACCAAAGGGTACTTACTATGTTGAACCTGAACGGGGGGAGTGGTTCTTTTCCCAAGGATATCAGGAAGGCGCGGAATATTGGGTGTCATGGAAAAACCATGGAGAATTCCTATTCCACAGTGTCCCGATGACCGAGGATAAAAAGGTGATTGAAAAAGAAGCCAAACAATTAGGAACAAAAGCATCCCACGGGTGTATCAGGCTTACGATCCCAGATGCAAAATGGATATATGAAAACATACCTGAAAAAACAAAAGTGGTGATCAGCTGATAAGAGAAAAGGCTTTTTGTTTAGTATCGGCTTGACAAATAGAATAAAAGAACATACGATTGAATTAAATCGTAACAATTACGTTTTGTGACGTAAATGGCGGCGGAATCACAAGGTGAAAGGCGGGGGTCAATCAACGACCACTGTACCTCACGACCGGTCGCTGGAAAGCTGGAAGAGAAATACCGACTACATTCGCAGCGCAGGTTCGGCAAAGTATACGATTTAAATCGTAATGATTCTATTTTGTTATGGAGTAAAGGAGGATTCTCATGAATAAAATTCCGGTTACAGTATTAAGCGGGTATCTTGGCGCGGGAAAAACAACACTTTTAAATAGCATTCTGCAAAACCGTGAAGGCTTAAAAATTGCGGTGATTGTAAATGACATGAGTGAAGTGAACATTGATGCGGGTTTGGTCAAGCAGGGAGGAGGACTCTCCAGAACAGATGAGAAGCTTGTGGAAATGTCAAACGGCTGTATTTGCTGCACACTCCGCGAAGATTTACTCATAGAAGTCGAAAAGCTGGCGAAAGACGGACGGTTTGATTATATCGTGATTGAGTCAACCGGAATCAGCGAACCGATTCCGGTTGCCCAGACCTTTTCGTATATAGACGAAGAAATGGGAATAGACCTCACACAATTTTGTGAATTAGACACGATGGTGACAGTGGTGGACGCCAATCGTTTCTGGCATGATTTTCAGTCAGGCGAGAGTCTCTTAGACCGTAAGGAAGCGCTTGGGGAGGAGGATGAGAGAGAAATAGCTGACCTATTGATTGATCAAATTGAGTTTTGTGATGTTTTGATTTTAAACAAATGCGACTTGGTAAGTGAATCAGAGCTTGTTCAGCTTGAGAAAGTGCTTCGCACACTGCAGCCTAGAGCCAAACTCATTCGTTCTGTCAAAGGGAACGTCAAGCCGCAGGATATCTTACATACCGGCTTATTTCATTTTGAAGAAGCAAGCGCATCTGCCGGCTGGATAAAAGAGCTGACGGCCGGCCATGCGGAGCATACACCGGAAACAGAGGAATACGGCATTTCTTCATTTGTGTACTCCAGACGTCTGCCGTTTCATTCAGCCCGCTTTGACAACTGGGTTCACCACTCAATGCCTGAAAATATTGTACGAGCGAAAGGGATAGCCTGGTGCGCGTCTCATAACAGTCTCGCTTTGCTTATGTCTCAAGCCGGTCCGTCTGTTACGATTGAGCCGGTATCCTATTGGGTGGCAGCGATGCCGAAACTTGAACAGGAGCAAATAAAAAAACAAGAGCCGCAAATCTTGGATGATTGGGATATTGAGTTCGGCGACCGCCATACAAAGTTGGTCTTTATCGGCACGGACTTGGACCCGGAAGCCATTACAAAAGAACTTGATCAATGCCTGCTGACTGAATCAGAGTTTGATTCTGATTGGTCGCAATTGGAAGATCCGTTCAAATGGAATATCAATCAGGCGTATTAAAAACTGCCCGTCTCCCCTGTGGAGGCGGCTTTTTTGATTTAATGAAACGTTTGTTTAAATACTTGAGCCCTTTGATGGTAAAGGTTGAAGAACAACTATTATAAAAAACGCCAGTCACGCTTCGTGATGCGTAACTGGCTGCCATATCATAAGTAATGAGCGTATTTTTTCTCAAGTATATTCTGAAAAGCCGCCGCAACAGAGCATATCGCCCAATAAATAAGCGCTGTCAGGATATACATTGTCATATAATCAAACTCTCTGCCGCCGATGATTTTCGCATGCTGGAGCAGTTCCGGCACAGTAATCATCGCGGCGAGAGAAGAAGCTTTAATAAGATCGAGCAGAACATTCGCAAGCGGAGGCAGCGCGACCCGCACAGATTGCGGCAATATGATACCTCTCATCGTCTTCCAATAAGACAAGCCGAGAGAAGCCGCCGCTTCCCACTGGCCTTTATCGACAGATGAGATAGCGGAACGATTGATTTCTGCGATATATGCAGCGCTATTGAGACTGAAGCCGAGCAAGGCCGCAGTGACAGCGGAAAACTCGATGCCGATATAAGGAAAGCCGAAATAAAGAATAAATAAAATCACCAAAATCGGTACGCCGCGCATAAAGGAAATATAGAGCCTCGCGGGCCACCTCAGTAAAGCAAACTTGGACATTCTGGCAAGAGAGATAAACAAGCCGAGCATGGTTCCGGCAAACATACTGACAAATGAAATGAGCAGCGTATACCAGATTCCCTTGATCACATAAGGAAATGATTCAATTGCAAGTTTCAGGTTAAAAATATATTCCCATTGAATGGTATACATATCCTGAACCTCGTGTTACAGGTCAACGTCTTGGACGTCGACATCCGATTTTTTTGATACATCTGCTTTATTAAAGAACTTCTTTGACAGCTTGGTAATAGTGCCGTCCTTTGCCATCTTTTTCAACGTTTGATTCATCTTTTTCTGAAGCTCTGTATTGCCTTTCTTCATGACAAGCGCTTGTTTATTCGGCATGTATTTGATATCGGGATGGATCGTAATGTTAAGATCCGGAAAGGCAGCAAGCGCGAGCGCCTGTAAGTAATAGTCGTTTAATATGACATCCGTGCGGCCATTTGCGACATCTTTTAAATATTGCTCGTTCGTGGCATTGTCGTAAATGACTTCTTCTGCCCCGTACTTACGGGCGACATCCATATACACAGTGGTTGCGGCGCCGGCCGCTTTTTTCCCTTTTAAGTCTTTTAGCGTGTGAATGCCTGACAAATCATCTTTTCTGACAATAGCTGTCCCGTATGAATATTTGTATGGGGCGGAGAACGCGAATTTTTTCTCACGGTCTTTCGTGACATCAATATCGTTAGCCGCCGCGTCAATCTGTCCGCTGTTGACAGCCGTCAGCATCCCGTCAATTCCCATTTCCTTAAACTCAACCTCTACACCCAGCCGTTTTGCAGCCTCGCGAATAACTTCCACCTCGTAGCCGGTCAGTTTATCAGATCCTGAATCCGTATCGTGATACGAAGTGGGATACAAAGTTCCAGACGTCGCGACAACAATCTTGCCTTTTTCCTTAATCTGATCCCAATCAGATGTTTTGGAATCAGCCTCTTCTTTGCCTGAGCAGGCTGTCGTTATGAGAAAGAAAGCCAGTGTCAAGATCAGCACGGCGGCTTTCGAACGTGTAAATGATTTCACCTTTCATTCCTCCAATCTGTAATCAACTAAAAAGATAGCATTGAACATACAGGGTGGCAACGTTTAAATTCCGTTTTCAAAAAGTACGAATTGTGTAGACAAATGGGTTTTGAAGAGTTTAAGAGAAAACGCGAAGGGAAGGAGTGAAGAAAAAGGAGCTGTCCAAAAATGAAAGCACTGACTTACCAAGGAAAAGAACACATGGAAGTAAAAGAAGTCGCAGATCCCCGAATTCAGCATGCCCAGGACGTAATCGTGAAAATCACGGCAACCGGCATTTGCGGATCTGACCTTCATTTATATAAAAACGGAATTCCTGCCCAGCCGGATTATATTGTCGGCCATGAACCAATGGGAATTGTGGAGGAAGTCGGGAGCGAAGTGAAAAAGCTGAAAAAAGGCGACCGCGTGGTGATCCCTTTTAATATCGGGTGCGGCGAATGCTTCTACTGTAAGCACCAAATGGAGAGTCAGTGTGATGAGTCTAATCCTAATCCCCATACCGATGCCGGCGGGTTATTTGGTTTCTCCGAATTTAACGGCAATTTCCCGGGCGGCCAAGCCGAATACCTGAGGGTTCCTTACGCCGACTTTTCTTCCTTCATCGTTCCTGATGACAGTGAGCTTGAAGATGAACAGGTGTTATTATTATCAGATGTCATGCCGACAGCCTTTTGGAGTGTGGAGCACAGCGGTGTAAAAAAAGGCGATACTGTCGTGATCCTCGGGGCGGGTCCGATTGGATTGATGGCACAAAAATTCGCTTGGATGAAGGGTGCGAAGCGGGTCATTGCCGTTGATCAGGTCCCTCATCGTCTCGAGCATGCAAAACAGACAAACGGTGCAGAAACGTTTAACTTTACCGAACATGATGAAATCGGACAATTGCTTCATCAGGAGACGCATGGCGGTGCGCACGTCGTCATTGATTGCGTCGGTATGGACGGCACACCGCTTCCGAAGGAAAAAGCCAATGAAAAACCGAATCAGTTCGGAACGATCAGCCCGATTCTCACTGCATCAGAGGCAGTGAGAAAATTCGGTACGGTCCATCTGACAGGAGCCTACATTTCACAAGCAGACGGCTTTCCGATCGGGGACTTCTTTACACGTAATGTGTCCTTAAAAATGGGCCAGGCTCCGGTCATTCATTTAATGCCGATGCTGTATCAAATGGTTGAAAAAAAGGAAATTGATCCGACTGACATTATCACGCATAAAATGAGTCTTGCCGAAGCACCGCTGGCATATGATATATTTGACAAGAAGGAAGATGGAAACATTAAAGTCATACTGAAACCATAGTGAGGGGATAGCATGAATATTTACAAACCGGCTGGATTTTGGATCAGGCTGGGAGCATCGTTATTAGACTATTTGATTATATCATTACCCATTTTGCTTATCTTTTGGCTGTTAACAGGAAAAGATCCGGATGAAAGCACGTTTATCAGTGTCATTATGGCAATCTACTCGATTTTACTGCCGGTATTGTGGAATGGTTATGTTGTCGGTAAAAAAATCTGCGGGATTAGGATTGTGAAAAAAGATGGCTCTCAAGTCGGCATATTGGCAATGGTGCTAAGAGTAATAGTCGGCGGCATTATTTATACACTGACGTTCGGAATTGCAGCCATTGTCAGCGCCTTCATGGTCGGTCTTAGAGAAGATAAACGATCCATCCATGATTTTGTGGCGGGAACCTACGTCACGTATGCCGAACCCGGTGAAACAGAAATGAATATGGACGAACAGAGTATTAAGAGCGAATGATGATTCGCTCTTTTTTATTGGAAATGCATAAAAACTGATTTATAACAAAACATATGAAAAAAATAAGACAGGAGGAATAAACTGGATGAAAACAATCAAAGTTAATCTGATCGCTTTACTGATTGCTGCAGCGGCAATGTCTCTGGCAGGCCCAGCACAAGCATCTGAAAAACAGCAGCCCCAAGTGCCGCAAAGTGCCTCACTGACAGAACAACAAAAGAAAGAAATTGAAGAACTCGAAACAGATATATTAGAAAAACGCAAAAACGTCATTTCGAAATACGTGGAGTATGGCGTGCTGGCTAAAGAAAAAGGCGAACACATCAAAACCCATATAGAAAAACATTATGAAATGAAGAAACAAAACGGTTTCGTCCCAAAGCTCCACCCTCATCAAATCGAAAAAAGACATTAAGCCTCGAAGCATCCAATGTGAATTGGATGTTTTTTTATTTCCGTGACTATTTGTTTATTAGTGACTTTGGCGCTTTTGCTTAGAGCATCTATGCCAATCTTTTGATCTGTATGTTTAAATATAGTGGGATGGGCCGTTTTTTTACTTGTGCAGCAAGCGGTATTCAAATATTTTTTTAATTAAAAATGGAGAGGTGAATGTCATGTTTTTAAAAAAGGTAACACTTCTGCGAGATAAGGTTTCTTCCTTTCAAAAGTATCCTTTTTCTATCCCGATAGTTAAACATTTGCATGAACTTACATTTACGAAGAATGTGACTTTTTTTGTGGGTGAGAACGGTTCCGGCAAATCAACATTGCTGGAAGCGATAGCTGATAAATGTGAATTCAATACTGCGGGAGGAAACAGGAACAATTTCTATGATGTTAAGGCGTCCGAATCTCACTTAGGTGATTACATACGTTTATCCTGGCTTCCGAAAGTAACCAATGGTTTTTTCTTAAGAGCAGAATCTTTTTATCAGCTATCTTTGCATCTTGACGAGATGGACAGAGGTGCTAAACAACCGTACAAATCATATGGCGGAAAGCCGCTGCATATGCAATCTCACGGAGAATCTTTCATGTCGCTGTTTCAAAACCGTTTTACCGGGAAAGCGATCTATCTTCTTGATGAGCCGGAAGCAGCGCTTTCTCCCGCGCGCCAGCTTGTTTTTTTAAGAGTGATACATCAATTGATGAAGGAGAAAAATGTGCAAATGATCATTGCGACACACTCACCGATTCTCCTTGGCTATCCTGATGCTGAAATATTAAGTTTTGATGATAACAGAATTCATAAAACAGAATATGAACAGACCGAGCACGTACAGCTGACAAAATATTTCCTCCAACATAGAGATAGGATGCTGGATGAACTATTTCGTGAATAACATCCATTTGTTATGAAACGCGTTTCATAACGTATGATAGAGATATCAGACATAGTAGGAGTGAAAAATATGATTCATCAACAACCAGATGCATTTCCGGAAACATTTCTATGGGGTTCAGCTTCTGCCGCTTATCAAGTAGAAGGGGCGTGGAATCAAGACGGTAAAGGACCTTCCGTATGGGACGTCTTCACAAAGATACCGGGAAAAACATTTAAAGGCACCAATGGCGACATCGCGGTTGACCATTATCATCGCTATAAAGAAGATGTAGCGTTAATGGCTGAAATGGGGCTGAAGGCGTATCGGTTTTCTGTCAGCTGGCCGAGAATTTTTCCGAACGGCAAGGGAGAAATTAATGAAGCCGGTCTTGCATTTTATGATGACCTGATTAATGAATTAATCTCCCATAACATTGAACCTGTTCTGACTCTGTACCATTGGGATATGCCACAGGCGCTTATGGACGAATACGGCGGTTTTGAGTCAAGAAGGATGATAGAAGATTTCAATCAATACTGTGTTGCGCTGTATAAACGCTTTGGTGACCGGGTGAAGTATTGGGTGTCCTTAAATGAACAAAATTATAATTTTAATCACGGTTTTATCACAGCGATGCATCCGCCGGGCGTAAAAGACAGAAAGCGGTTTTATGAAGCAAACCATATCGCTTTTCTGGCAAATGCCAAAGCGATTGAATCGTTCCGCAAGTATGTTCCTGACGGGAAGATTGGTCCAAGCTTTGCTTATTCACCGGCTTATCCGCTCACAAGCCACCCGGAGGACATCACAGCTTTCGAAAATGCCGAAGAGTTTATGAACAATTGGTGGCTTGACATGTACTGCTGGGGAACTTACCCGCAAATTCCTTTTCGGTACCTGGAAGAAAAGGGCTGGGCGCCAACAATAGAACCGGGAGATATGGAGCTTCTCGCCAAAGGCAAACCTGATTTTGTCGGTGTGAACTATTATCAAACAATAACATATGAACGAAATCCGCTGGACGGGGTTTCAGAAGGAGAAATGAATACAACCGGACAAAAAGGAAGCAACCAGGAAACAGGCATGCCAGGATTGTTCAAAACGAAGAAAAACCCTAACCTTGAAACGAGCAATTGGGACTGGACAATTGATCCGACGGGCTTGCGCATTGGTTTGCGCCGAATTACAAGCCGCTATCAGCTTCCGGTGTTTATAACAGAAAACGGTTTAGGAGAATTTGATAAAGTTGAAAAAGACGGGTCCATTCAGGACGACTACAGAATCGATTATTTACGTTCTCATCTTGAGCAATGCAGACAGGCAATCAGTGACGGGGTGGACCTCATCGGCTATTGCAGCTGGTCGTTTACCGATCTGTTAAGCTGGCTGAACGGTTACCAGAAAAGGTATGGATTCGTATATATTAATCGTGATGAAGAGAATGAAAATGATTTAAGACGCATAAAGAAAAAAAGCTTTTATTGGTATCAAAACGTCATAAAAACAAATGGAGAAAATTTGTGAAGATGTCCCTGAGAGAAAGTTCTCTCAGGGATTTTTTATTGTGCAGCAGCGTCAATAATATATGTATCTGCATGCAGGTCTGACGCTTCAGCGGGAACGGTATAGCAAGTGAAGACGTATTGACCTTTCGGCAAATCAAATGACAGCCTCTTTGACATGACACTTTCTATATTTATCCCGTCCCCTGAGACATGAAAAGGAACAGTTGCTTTTTTTTCATAGGATTCAACTATGTCTGAGCTGTTGAGACGCAAGATAATAAACACTTTGGAGTTTCTCTGCGCTTCGAATGAAACGGCTCCGTCGGCCTCTGCATATCCTTTTTCAATCGCTTCATCCGTCCAATCTATTATAGGCGGCTTTGAATTCTTTTGAAAAATGGTAAATTGATGATATGAGATAATGAGCTCTTGCGGTTTCCATGAATTTGTCAATGTTATCTTCCTCCTGCCTTATTGGATGGTAAATAACACTTTCGTTCCATCTGGATAATCAGTGAGCTGATGACCGACCCATGAGCCAGCCCCGCGATTGTCCGACGGGGCGATATACTCCACAGACGCACCTTCTCCGCCTTCTTTACACATTGCCATCGGCCATTCGTCCCGATCGTATCCTGTTTTGACTGCCACATCTTTTAAAGATTGTTCTCGTCGTTCTTCAGCCCCGTCCCTGTCAATTGTGCACACATCTGACTCACCTTCATTGATCGCATCTTGAATATGTTTCGCAGTTTCAGGATAACGATCTGATGGGAAAGAAATCGTTTCGTCATACTCTTTGTCTTCAGACGCCTTTTGATTTTCTGAGGAAAAATCGCCTTTAACCAGCCCGGCAATGGCGGCAGCAATGATCACCAATATGAGCAGCAATGATTTCAATAAGTCCATTCGCGATTATCACCTCCTCTAGTCCGGCGGTTTTAAAAAACTGTTCACAGAATAAAGCAAAAGCCTTTGGCTGTAAAGGTTTGAATTTTGCGTTTTGCAGCTATTTAATTAACGAAAAGTTATCATTTTGCCTAGTGAAATACTTTTTTAAAAAGAGATAGGGACTCAATAATGATATTTTAGGAGTTATGGAACTCGGGAATCCGCAAAATTTTCTGTTGCTAATCGATCTTAAACTCATTTATTATGGCGTTAAGCTCGCCGGCCAGGTCAGAAAGCGTATCTGATGCGGCGGTAATTTCCTGCATGGCGGCAAATTGCTCCTCTGTAAGAGCCGCAGCCTGCTGGGAATTCTCAGTTGATTCTTTGATAGCAGCTGTATTTTCTGTAAAGGAAGCTGCGATTTCTTGAGTGCTGGCTGAAATATTTTGTGTCGCTGATGAAAGCCCCGAAATGCCAACGCTGATCTCTTTTGTTGCAGAGACAATTTCTTTAAATACTTCTCCGGTGCGCTGAATCATGCTGACACCCTCAATTGCTTCAGTTTTCACGGTTTCAATTGATAACGCTGACTGGTTCATGTCGCTTTGAATTTCTGTGATTAATTCAGAGATTTGGCCAGTTGATCGTTGTGATTCTTCTGCGAGTTTACGCACTTCATCAGCAACAACTGCAAAACCTTTCCCGTGTTCTCCTGCTCTGGCAGCTTCAATGGCTGCATTTAATGCAAGAAGATTTGTTTGATCGGCAATTTGGGTGATAACAGACAAAATTTGTCCTATTTGTTTAGAGTGATCATCAAGCCGCTGAATCATCTCGCCGCTTTTTTGTATAGAATGATGAATTGTATCCATTTGATTCTGAGTATCAGCAATCTCTTTTCCGCCAACTTCCGCCTTTTCTTGGGCATACTGTCCTTGTTCGGCAATAGACAGTGCCTTCTCAGTAATGTATTGAATGTCCGCCACGGCCTGTTCCAGCGATTTTTCACTGTTCACTACTTTTGTCATTTGAAAATCAGAAGTATTGGCAATGTGCTGGACTGCTTCTGTGATTTTTTCTGACGACTGGTTCGTTTCTTCGGCTCCTGCTGCAAGCTGCTGGGAAGATGATGCGAGCTGCACGGCTGATTGCTGCACGGTTTGAATGGTTTTGCTTAAAGTCTTTCTCATATTATTATAGCAAACACTTAAATCTGCTAATTCATCACTGGATCTGTCCGTTATCTCTATTGTAAAATCACCGTTTTCGGCTCCTTCAAAAGCGCCCTTGAGAGCATTCAGCCGTTTGTTGATTCTTCTTGTAAACAGCAGGACGAGAATAATAGATAAGATAATGGCTGCCGCGAGTACAATTGCGAATTGGATGAACAATGATTGGGTAAGTGACGTCAGTATGTTTTGATTGGCACCGGTGTAAAGCATGCCGATGATTGCACCGTCTTTATCTTTTAAAGGCTGATACGCCGTTTGATAGACAGAGCCTGCAACATTTGCTTCACCATAAAACTCCCGTCCGCCTTTCAGCACGGCATCAGTGACCTCAGGAGAAGCCTGAGTGCCGACAGCCCTTTCTCCGTCTTTTATAACATTTGTGGCGACTCTTGTATCTTCCTTAAAAATAGTGATGGTATCACCGGTTTTTTCACCGAGCATATCAACGATTTTTTCATTATTGTTAATGGGTGTGTCTCCTTTGTACAGTTCATTATGTTTGATGTTCCAATCACCGGTGATGACATCATCAATATAGCGGCTGCTTAAAGCGAGATCCCCTTTTGCCTTTTCGGTAGCCATTTTTTTCAGACTGTTCGTTATGTCTTTGATAATGACAGTTCCGACTGATACTGAAAATAAAAGAATAATTGTAAGAACCATGCATAATATCTTGGTTCCAAGCTTAAATTTCATGTTCTTCTTCAACATGATTCCTCCTAATGTTAATGTTTTTTGGGTCTTATTACTTATCGGGTGTTAAGGCTAAAAGTTTTATTAGAGGAAGAGAGAGAATACAAAAAAGCCGGCTCATCAATAAATGGCCGGCAGCAGCGTTGCTATTCGAGATTTGCGTGTTTTGTGAACATCGTTTGGGAGTTCAGGCCTTTTTTCTCCATGATCTTTAAAATAACTGCATCATAGAACAGCAGCAGCGTTTGTTCAAATAAAGAACCCATCGGCTGAATCGTTTTATAGTCACCTTCGGATTTGTCTTTTGGCGAGCCTGGCATTTTGATGATCAAGTCAGATTGGCTGCCGATGCTTGATTCCGGATTAATCGTTAAAGCAGCGATAACGGCTTTCAAACTTCTTGCTTTTTCTGCTGTGTGGATCAGACTTTTTGTTTCACCTGAACCCGAGCCGATAATCACGAGATCTCCATCGTGAAGCGGCGGGGTTAATGTCTCGCCTACGATATACGCGTTAAGGCCCAAGTGCATCATTCTCATAGCAAAGGATTTGGCCATTAAGCCGGATCTTCCCGCTCCTGCTGTGAAGATCTGATTGGACGAAAGAATATGATCGGCAAGCTTATCCGCTTCGTCATCGGCTATGAATGAGGCTGAGCGGTTTAGCTCATTCAAAATTTTCGTTAAGTATTCAGTCGTTTTCATTAAGCCTTATCCTTGAGTGATGAGCTGTTTCATTTTCGATGCGGCAGATGCTTTATTTTCGGCACCTGTAATTCCGCCGCCAACGATCACGAGGTCAGGTTTTTGTTTGATAACCTCAGGCAATGTTTCAAGTTTGATTCCGCCGGCAATTGCTGTTTTTGCGTTTTGTACGGCATGTTTGATCGTTGTTAATTCTTCAAATGAGTTTTTGCCTTCCGCCTGAAGGTCATATCCTGTGTGCACGCAGATGTAATCAACGCCAAGTGCGTCAATCTCTTTTGCGCGTCTTTCAATATCTTTCACGTTAATCATATCAACTAAGATTTTCTTCTGCTGTTTTTTTGCTTCTTCTACAGCGCCTTTGATTGTGGCATCGTCTGTTGCGCCGAGAACAGTGATGATATCTGCTCCTGCTTCTGAAGCTTTCATGATTTCGTAGCCGCCCGCGTCCATAATTTTAAGATCGGCCAGCACTTTCAAATTCGGAAACGCTTCTTTCATTTCTTTAACGGCTCGGAGGCCTTCGTTAATGACAACGGGAGTTCCAATTTCAACAACGTCGACATATTGTTCCACTTCTTTGACTAATTGAATTGCTTCCGGAATATTCACAAGGTCCAATGCTAATTGCAGTTCCATTAAAATCCACTCCTCATCAAGATGTATCTTACATTCTATAGAGCGGTCTAACGGTTGGGAAGTAGGCACTTTAAAGTCAAATAGTTACTTGCAGGATACTGTGGAAGGCCGGATGGGCCGAACTGATTTCTTTCTGCGCCATCTTCAAGTTAGTATAATAAAAAGGGGCATAATAAAATGTAAACTAGTATTTATTGCATACACCGGAGGTAGATTAAATGAGTCGCATGGATGAGAAAGTGTTTAATTGCGAAAAGGAATTAACACTCGCTGTGATCGGAGGTAAGTGGAAAATGCTGATATTGTGGCATTTGGGAAAAGAAGGAACGAAACGATTTAATGAATTAAAATCTTTAATCCCTGATATCACTCAAAAAATACTTGTGAACCAGCTTAGAGAGCTGGAGCAGGATATGATCATTCACAGGGAAGTGTACCCGGTCGTCCCTCCAAAGGTAGAATATTCGCTGACCGTACAAGGGGAAAGCCTGATGCCGATCCTTGACGCCATGTATGAATGGGGAAAAGGATATATGGAATTAATTGATATTGATAAAAAGGTTATTAAGGAAAATCTGTCTTGAGCCGCTCTGAATTTTAGAGGGCTTTTTTTTTTTGCTGTTTACGACGAAAAGACAGATTTATGGATCTGAAGGACAATTCATAGCAATTTACTCGGGAAATATATAAGGCGCCATTTCGGTTTTTGCGCCCTAGATGGAATTATTGTCCAGAATGTAAACGGCTTAAAGCTGAGGTACCTATAGACACAGTCTATAGGTAAAAGTAGTGTGTGTTTTCTGTTAAATATGTTTATGGAAATAATTGCGGCATACCGCAAAAATATTCCTGTAAATGAACTGGATTTTTGCGGCATGCCGCATGAAACTTTTCACCCATTTTTCGGTGATAAAAACAGTATTTTCATTTAAAGTGAACGTAAGTAAGGATAAAAATATAGAAGAAAAAGAAGAATTAGGTAAACTTTTTTAACTTAGGGACTCGGCGCTTTGCGGTCTTGAAGCCGCTGGAAAATTAGCGGCAGGTTGATAGGTTGCAAAGGCATTCGGGTCCCTCCGTTATAGATGCGGGGCGGGCTTTTTTCTGCACATAAAGCAGCCTTTTGTTTGAATGACGGCTTTGCGGGATGTAGTTCTTTTGACTCTTGTGTTGTTTGAATCAATAGACGGAGAACGGATGAAGGGATAAGAAGTAAATGAAGAGCAATGTTCACAATCTATTGAAATTAGGGGAGGCGCAAAATATGGAAATGACTTTTTACCCTTTAACGGATGCACAAAAACGAATTTGGTACACAGAAAAGTTTTATCCAAACACTAGTATTTCTAATCTGGCTGGTTTTGGTAAGCTCATTTCAGATGAGGGAGTAGATTGGAAGCTTGTAGAAAAGGCGATTCAAGAGTTTATCCGCAGAAATGAGTCTATGCGGCTTCGCTTGAGACTGGATGAGGATGAGGAGCCTGTTCAGTATGTAAGCGAGTATCAGCCTTTGGAAATTCAGCATACAGATATCAATGAAGGCGGATATTCAAAGGAATCACTATCTCAGTGGGGACGGGAAGAGGTCAAAAAACCGCTTGCATTATATGACAGCCCATTATTTCGGTTCGCTCTGTTTACCATTAGTGAAAATGAGGTCTGGTTTTATGCAAATGTTCATCATGTGATTTCTGACGGGATTTCAATGACAATCCTCGGCAATACAATTACAGATATTTATTTAGATTTGGCAGCCGGCACTGTCGATCATGAAAGCGGAACTCCTTCATTTATCGAGCATGTGCTGTCAGAAAAGAATTATGTTCAGTCAAAGCGGTTTGAAAAAGATAAGGCGTTTTGGACCGGCCAGTATGAAACCATTCCAGAGCTTGTTTCGCTGAAACGTAATGCTTCCTCTCAACAAGGACTTGATGCCAGCAGGCTGTCCAGAGAGGTAGATCAAGAGGTACATAAGCGTATTCAGCCATTTTGTGAGACTCATAAAGTCAGTGTGCTTTCGCTGTTCCAATCGGCTCTTGCCGCCTATCTGTACAGAGTGACCGGGCAGAATGACGTGGTGACGGGGACGTTCATGGGAAACCGGACGAACGCAAAAGAAAAGCAAATGCTCGGCATGTTCGTTTCTACGATTCCGATGCGGACAAGCGTGAATGGCGATCAGGCGTTTTTAGACTTTGTGAAAGAGCGGATGAAAGATTTGATGAAGGTTCTGCGTCATCAAAAGTATCCGTATAATCTGCTGATTAACAATTTGCGTGGGACTCAAAGCTCTTTGAACAAACTGTTTACGGTTTCGCTTGAATATCAAGTGATGCAGTGGCAGAAAAAAGAGAATCTTTCCTTTTTGACTGATCCTATTTTCAGCGGGAGCGGTACGAATGACATTTCGATTCATGTAAAGGAACGATGGGATACTGGAAAGCTGACAATTGATATGGATTATCGCAGCGATTTGTTTACCCGGGGTGAAATGGAGTCGATCTTGGGTCGAATCATCACGTTGCTGGCAGATGCGCTTTTGCATCCTGAACGTGCGATTGATGATTTAAAACTTATTCCTGATGATGAGAAAGAACGGCTGCTTTTACAAGCTGGCGGTAAACAAGTTCATTATCGTAAGGAGATGACGATTCCGGCTCTTTTTAAAGAAAAGGCGGAGGCGCTTGCTGATGACCCTGCGGTTGTGTTTGGAGAGAAAAAATTGTCCTATAGAACGTTACATGAACAGTCCGATCGCATAGCGAAAAGACTCAGAAAGCAAGGGGTCGGAGCGGACAGTCCGGTTGCCGTCTTGCTGGAACGGTCAGAGCGGGTCATTGTAGCGATTATGGGGATTTTGAAAGCCGGAGGCGCTTATGTTCCGATTGATCCTGATTTCCCGTCTGAGCGCATTCAGTATATTTTGAAAGACAGCGGTGCTGCAGCTGTTCTGACTGAATCACATCTGGAAGCTCCTGAAACATCTGCTGAGCTGATTGATTTTGATCAGGCACTAGCCGGGGAAACCGGCGGAGAGCTGCCTGAATATGGTGAGGCTCATGATTTGGCTTACATCATATACACGTCGGGAACAACGGGCCGGCCGAAAGGTGTCATGATTGAGCATCGGCAGGTTCACCATTTGGTTCAGTCACTGCAGCAGGAGATTTATCAGAGCGGCGATCAAACTTTGCGAATGGCTTTATTGGCGCCGTTCCATTTCGATGCTTCTGTTAAACAGATTTTTGCGGCTCTGCTTTTAGGGCAGACGCTTTATATTGTGCCGAAGAGAACGGTGACAAACGGCGCGGCCCTGGCAGATTATTATCGGACGCATCGCATTGAAGCAACTGACGGAACGCCTGCTCACTTACAAATGCTTATCGCAGCAGGAGATGTCACCGGCCTTGAGCTGCGCCATCTCCTGATCGGCGGAGAAGGCTTATCCGCTGTTGTGGCGGATCAATTGGCAAACCTCTTTAAGCAGGCGGGTCTGGAACCCCGCTTAACAAACGTGTACGGCCCGACTGAAACATGTGTGGATGCGTCTGTTCACGCTGTTCTGTCAGATAAATCTGCGGATACGCAAGCCGCATATGTTCCGATCGGCAAAGCTTTAGGAAATAATCGCTTGTATATATTGGATAAAAATGGCCGCTTGCAGGCGGAAGGCATAGACGGAGAACTTTATATTGCTGGAGACGGAGTAGGCCGCGGCTACATGAATATGCCGGAAGCCACCGCCGAAAAATTCTTGAACGACCCATTTGTACCGGGGGAAAAAATGTACCGGACTGGAGATGTTGTGCGCTGGCTTCCGGACGGAACGGTTGAATATATCGGCAGGGAAGACGACCAGGTCAAAGTCCGGGGCTACCGGATTGAGCTTGGAGAAATCGAAACCGTGCTGCAGCAGGCGCCTCAAGCTGCAAAAGCAGTGGTGCTCGCCAGACCGGATGAACAAGGAAATCTTGAAGTGTGCGCGTACATCGTGCAGAAGCCGGGATATGAATTTGCTCCTGCCGAGTACAGGGAGTATGCAGCCAAACGGCTTCCTGACTACATGGTGCCGGCTTATTTTGCCGACATACAGGAAATTCCGCTGACGCCAAGCGGCAAAGTGGACCGTCAAAAGCTTTTTGCGCTTGATGTGAAGGCGGTTAGCGCAACAGCGTATGCCCCGCCGAGAAATGATATGGAAAAAGCGCTGGCTGATATTTGGCAGAATGTGCTGAATGTCGAGGCTGCGGGTATTTATGACAATTTCTTTGAAACGGGCGGACATTCTCTTAAAGCGATGACGCTTTTAACAAAGATTCATAAACAAATCGGCATTGAGATTCCGCTGCAATATTTGTTTGAGCAGCCGACAATCGCAGCTCTTGCCGACTTCGCTTCACATACTGAAAAACAAGAGTTTGCCGCAATAAAACCAGCAGAAGAGCAAGAGCATTATCCGCTTTCTCTTGCTCAGCAGCGGACATACATTGTCAGCCAGTTTGAAGATGCTGGGATCGGCTACAACATGCCGGCCGCGGCCATCGCAGAGGGGCCTTTAGATATTGCGAAGCTGGAAAGAGCGTTTCAAGCATTAATCAGGAGGCATGAATCACTCAGAACCTCTTTTATTCTGGAAGGCAGTACGCCGAGACAAAAAATTCACAAGGACGTTCCGTTTCAGATCGAAGTCATTGATGGAGAAGGCAGGTCGAATGAGTCGGTGATGACTTCCTTTGTCCGCCGATTTGATCTGTCACAGGCGCCATTATTCAGAATCGGACTAGTGAAGCTTGAAGAAAACCGCCATATGCTGCTGTTTGATATGCACCATCTTATTTCTGACGGTGTTTCCATCGGCATCATTCTGGAGGATCTGGCTCGGATATACGGAGGCGGCCAGCTGCCTGAGCTGCGTCTGCAATATAAGGATTATGCGGTGTGGCAAAGCGGACAGGCGTCTGAAGGATACCAAAAGGAAAGAACATATTGGAAGGAAGCTTTTGCGGGCGAGCTGCCTGTGCTTCAGCTGCTTTCAGATTATCCGAGACCACCTGTACAAAGCTTTGAAGGCGACCGGGTGTCAATTAAGCTTGACGGAGATTTGAAGAAACGGCTACACCATCTGGCAGAGAAAAATGGAGCTACCCTTTATATGGTGATGCTGTCCGCCTATTATACGATGCTGGCCAAGTATACGGGTCAGGAAGATATCATCGTCGGCACGCCGTCAGCCGGAAGACATCATTCAGATACAGAAGGAATTGTCGGGATGTTCGTCAATACGCTTGCGGTCAGAAGCGAGGTGAAACGGGGTGAGTCCTTTATCAGCCTTCTAAAGAATGTCCGCCAGCAAGTGCTTGACGCTTTTGCTCATCAAAATTATCCGTTTGAATGGCTGGTCGAGGAGTTGAATATTCCTCGGGATTTAAGCAGACATCCTTTGTTTGATACGATGTTCAGCTTTCAGAATGCAACCGAAGGCATCCCTGCGGTGGGCGACTTGACATTATCCATACACGAGACCAATTTCAATATTGCAAAATTTGATCTGACGCTTCAAGCCAAGGAAACCGATCAAGGCATTGAGATTGATTTGGATTACAGCACCAAACTGTTTAAACAAAGCACGGCAGAGCGTATGCTGACGCATTTTTCTAATCTTCTGGAAAGCGCGGCGGCCGAGCCCGAGAAAAAGATCGCGCACTATCAGCTTCTTTGTGATGCGGAGGCGGTTCATCAGGTTCAGCAATTTAATCAAGAAAGAACGCCATATCCGAAAGAGAAGACCATCGTACAGATGTTTGAGGAACAAGCTTCTAAAACACCGGATCATCCAGCGCTTCAATATGAAGGCGAGACATTGACGTATGCAGAGCTGAATCGTCAGGCCAATCAGCTTGCGCGGTATATTCTGACGGTGGGAGCTGGTGACGGCCGGCCGGCAGCTGTTCTGTTTGAACGGTCAATGGACATGGTTGTTTCTATTCTGGCTGTATTAAAATCCGGTTCCGCTTATGTGCCGATTGATCCGGAACATCCGATACAACGTATTCGCCATTTCTTCAATGACAGCGGAGCGAAGGTGCTTTTGACACAGCGGAGTTTGAAGCCGCTTGCGGAAGAAGCGGGTTTTGAAGGCGTGATTGTGCTGGCTGATGACGAGGCGAGCTATCATACAGATGCCTCTGATGTGCTGCTGCCGTATGATTCGAATACGTTGGCGAATCTGACGTACACATCCGGTACGACAGGAACGCCAAAAGGGAATAAGGTGACGCATGCCAATATTCTTCGCACGGTCAAGCAAACGAACTACATTGACATTACTGAAAAAGATACGATTCTCGGTCTTTCCAATTATGTATTCGATGCCTTTATGTTTGATATGTTCGGCGCTCTTTTGAACGGAGCCAAACTTGTGCTGATTCCGAAGGACGTTGTTCTGGATATGCCGCGCCTGTCAAAAGTGCTTGAAGAAGAGAACATCAGTATTCTCATGATTACCACAGCGCTGTTCCACCTGCTGGTTGATCTGAACCCATCGTGCCTGTCAAATATCCGCAAGATTATGTTTGGCGGAGAACGAGCGTCCGTCGACCATGTCAAGAAGGCGCTGCAAACCGTTGGCAAAGGCAAGCTGCTTCACATGTACGGACCGTCGGAAAGCACTGTATTCGCGACATACCACCCGGTTGATGAGATTGAAGAACATACACTTTCCATCCCAATCGGCAAGCCTGTCAGCAATACAGAGGTGTATATCCTTGATCCGTCAGGCAGAGTGCAGCCGGTCGGCGTTGCTGGTGAATTATGCGTCAGCGGAGAGGGGCTTGTCCAAGGCTACTACAACCGCCCTGAACTGACTGAGGAAAAATTTGTGCCGCATCCGTTTAAAGACGGAGAACGCATGTATAAAACAGGTGACTTGGCCAGATGGCTTCCGAATGGCGATATCGAATTTATCGGGCGGATTGACCATCAGGTAAAAATCCGCGGACAGCGGATCGAGCTGGGAGAAATTGAGCACCAGCTGCAAAGCCATGACCGTGTTCAGGAAAGCATTGTTCTTGCTGTCGATCAAGGCGCAGGAGACAAACTGCTTTGCGCTTACTTTGTCGGACAGGGAGAGATCTCGAGCCAGGAGCTGAGAGAGCATACGGCGAAGGATCTGCCTGCTTATATGATTCCGGCTGTTTTTATACAAATGGATGAGCTGCCGCTGACGGGGAACGGGAAAATCGACCGCAGAGCGCTTCCGGTTCCTGATGTGAACGTATCTGCCGGTGTGTCATATGTTGCTCCGCGAAATGAAACAGAACAAAAAGTGGCGGATATCTGGACTGAAGTGCTTCAGGTTGAACAGGTCGGAGTTTATGACCAATTCTTTGAAATCGGCGGCCATTCTTTAGCCGGTATGAAGCTGTTAGCTCTGATTCATCAGGAATTTGGAGCGGAGCTGACATTAAAGGAGCTATTCCAGTCTCCGACAGTGGAGGGCTTAGCGCAAGCGATCGTATCTGCCGATAAGGAGACAGCCGTCCACATTGCTCCGGCGAAGAAACAAGAAACCTATCCCGTTTCTTCTCCGCAAAAACGGATGTACGTCCTGCAGCAGCTGGAAGGAGCCGAAAAAAGCTACAATATGCCGTCGGTTCTGCGACTGAAGGGCGAGCTGGATATTGAAAAGCTCAACCGTGTCATGAAACAGCTGATTGACCGTCACGAGGCCTTCAGAACAACCTTTGAAATCAAAGATGGAGAAACCGTGCAGCGCATTTGGGACAAGGCTGAGTTTGAAATGGAATATACAGAAGCCGCTGAAGGGGAAACGGAATGCATCATTGACGCGTTTATCCGTCCGTTCGAATTGGATCAGCTGCCTTTAGTCAGAATGGCGCTCATCAAGCTTTCTGATGCAGAGCATTTGCTGTTGTTTGATATGCATCATATTATATCCGACGGTGCGTCTGTCGGCGTATTGATTGAAGAAATGTCGCAGCTCTATGCAGGAGAAACGTTGGAGCCGCTCCGCATTCAGTATAAAGATTATTCGGTGTGGCAGCAGCAGTTTATCCAGTCTGAGCTGTACCGGAAGCAAGAGGATCATTGGCTTAAGGAGCTTGACGGGGAACTGCCTGTTTTAACGCTTCCGACGGATTACAGCCGCCCTGCTGTTCAGAGCTTTGAAGGGGACCGAATCACATTCTCATTGGAAGACCGGCAGACACATGCCCTCCGCAAACTGGCGAAGGAAACCGGTTCAACCATGTATATGGTTCTTTTGGCTTCATACAGCGCCTTTTTGTCAAAGCTGAGCGGACAAAACGATATTATTGTCGGCTCACCGATTGCCGGACGCTCACATGCGGATATCAGCCAAGTGATAGGTGTATTTGTGAACACGCTGGCCATGCGATCGTATCCGAAGGGAGAAAAAACCTTTACAGCTTATCTTGAAGAGGTCAAGGATACAGCACTCGGCGCCTTTGGAGCGCAGGATTATCCGTTTGAAGAACTGATCGGAAAAGTTCAGGTTCAACGGGATACGAGCAGAAATCCACTGTTTGACGCTGTGTTTTCTATGCAAAATGCAAATGTAAAAGCCTTGACGATGGAAGGGATTGAACTTGAACCGCATCCGTTTGAACGGAACTCGGCCAAGTTTGATATCACACTGACGGCTGATGAAACAGAAGGAAGGCTGGAGTTTGTACTTGAGTACAACACGGCATTGTTTAAACCAGAAACCATTGCAAAATGGAAAACATACTGGCTCCATCTGCTCCAGATGATTACCGCCAGCCCTGACCAAAAACTCTCAAGCCTGTCACTGGCTGACGAAGCAGAAAAACAAAGCCTGCTTGATGCATGGAAAGGCAAAACGCTTTCTGTGCCGCGGGACAAAACAGTTCATCAGCTATTTGAAGAAACCGCTGATCGCTTCGGCACTCGCCAAGCCGTTACGTACAACGGAAGCTCATGGACATACAGTGAGCTGAACGCCAAAGCGAACCGTCTGGCGCGTATTCTGATCGACTGCGGCGTCAGTGCGGATGACCGCGTCGGCATTCTTACGAAGCCGTCGCTTGAAATGTCCGCCGCGGTGCTGGGCGTGCTGAAAGCAGGCGCGGCATTTGTGCCGATTGATCCTGAGTATCCGGATCAGCGGATTAAATACATTTTAGAAGACAGCGGCGCGAAGCTTCTGTTCACACAGGAAGAACTCAGTGTGCCGGAAAGCTACACGGGAGAAGTCATTCTTCTGAATGGGGAGCGCTCTATTTTGAGCCTGCTGCTTGACGAGAACGACCGGGCGAATCCGCAGACAGAGACAAACGCGGATCACCTCGCATATATGATTTACACGTCAGGAACGACTGGACAGCCGAAGGGTGTCATGGTCGAACACCACGCGCTTGTGAACCTGTGCTTCTGGCATCACGACGCATTTGGTATGACGGCAGAGGACCGCAGTGCGAAATACGCGGGCTTCGGATTTGACGCATCCATTTGGGAAATGTTCCCGACATGGACGATCGGTGCCGAGCTTCACGTGATTGATGAAGCGATCCGTCTCGATATCATCCGCCTGAATGAGTATTTCGAACAAAACGGCGTTACGATCACCTTCCTGCCGACCCAGCTGGCGGAGCAGTTTATGGAGCTTGAAAACACATCGCTCCGAGTGCTTCTGACAGGAGGAGACAAGCTGAAACGGGCGGTGAAACAGCCATACACGCTCGTCAATAACTACGGCCCGACTGAAAACACGGTCGTTGCCACAAGTACAGAAATCGATCCTGAGGAAGGTTCGCTTTCCATCGGACGCGCGATTGCCAATACGAGAGCCTACATTCTCGGCGACGGCGATCAGGTCCAGCCCGAAGGGGTGGCCGGAGAGCTTTGCGTTGCGGGCCGCGGGCTTGCGCGCGGCTATCTGAACCGCGAAGAGGAAACAGCGAAGCGGTTTGTCGCCGATCCGTTTGTGCCGGGTGAACGCATGTACCGGACGGGCGACCTTGTCAGATGGACGGCAGAACACGGCATCGAGTACATCGGCCGGATCGACCAGCAGGTCAAGGTGCGCGGCTACCGGATCGAGCTGTCAGAAATTGAAGTTCGCCTCGCCCAGCTTTCGGCTGTGCAAGACGCGGCAGTGGCTGCGGTGAAGGATAACGCGGGCAACACCGCGTTATGCGCGTACGTTACACCGGAAGACGCTGATACTGAATCACTCAAGTCCGCGTTAAAAGACACGCTGCCGGACTACATGATCCCGGCGTACTGGGTAACGATGGACGAGCTTCCTGTGACCGCCAACGGAAAGGTTGACCGCAAAGCCCTGCCTCAGCCTGATATTGAAGCGCAAAGCGCGGCATACAAGGCGCCGGCAACGGAAATGGAAGAGCTGTTAGCTGCGATTTGGCAGGATGTCCTCGGCATCCCGGACATCGGCATAAGCGACAACTTCTTCACACTTGGCGGCGATTCCATCAAAGGAATTCAAATGGCGAGCCGCCTGAACCAGCACGGCTTGAAGCTGGAAATGAAGGATCTCTTCCAGCATCCGACGATCGAAGAGCTGGTGTCTTACGTAGAACGCACGGAAGGCAAAGAGGCTGATCAAGGTCCTGTAGAAGGAGAAGCGATGTTAACGCCGATCCAGCGCTGGTTCTTTGACCGCAAATTTACGAATCAGCACCATTGGAACCAATCGGTGATGCTTCACGGACCGAAAGGCTTTGACCCGATAGCGGTTGAGAAAACGTTACAGGCACTGACGGAACATCATGACGCGCTTCGTATGGTCTATCTCGAAGAACAGGGAGACGTCATTCAATATAACAGAGGACTCAACGAAGCATCTGTAGATATGAAGGTGTTCCAACTCAACGGGCCGGCGATTGACAATGAGGAAAAAATCGAGCGTGAAGCAGACCATCTCCAAAGCAGCATTGTATTGGAGACTGGCAATCTGTTAAAAGCCGGGCTTTTCCAAGCGGAGGACGGCGACCATTTACTGCTTGCAGTTCACCACTTAGCGGTAGACGGTGTTTCTTGGCGGATTTTACTGGAGGATTTCGCTGCTGTCTATACCCAGTTAAAGCAAGGAAATAAGCCGGTCCTTCCGCAGAAGACCCATTCATTTGCCGAGTATGCCGAGAGGTTAAAAGAATTCGCCAACACGAAGGCCTTCTTAAAGGAAACGGATTATTGGAGACAACTAGAGGAAAACACAATTCAGACGCCGCTTCCGAAAGACCGTCAATCCAGCGATCAGCGAATGAAGCATACAAGAACGGTTCAATTCTCGCTGACTGCCGAAGAAACAGAAAAGCTGACAACAAAGGTTCACGAGGCTTATCACACGGAAATGAATGATATTTTACTGACAGCGCTCGGTTTGGCGATGAAGAACTGGACAGGCCAAGACCAAGTAAGTGTTCACTTAGAGGGACATGGCCGTGAAGAGATACTCGATGATATATCCATTTCGCGGACTGTCGGCTGGTTTACAAGCATGTACCCGATGGTGCTCAACATGAAGCATGCCGACGATTTGGCATATCAGCTAAAGCAAATGAAAGAAGATATCAGACACGTTCCGAACAAAGGCGTCGGCTACGGCATTTTACGTTATCTGACAGCGCCGGAACATAAAACAGAACTCGAATTCTCTATTCAGCCGGAGATCAGCTTCAACTACTTAGGGCAATTTAACGAAATGGCGGATTCCGGATTGTTTACAAGATCCTCAATGCCATCTGGACAATCATTAAGCCCGGAGACAGAAAAACCGAATGCGCTGGATATCGTCGGTTATATCGAGAATGGAACGCTGACGATGACACTGGCCTATCATTCTCTGGAATTTCATGAAAGAACCATCCAGGCTTTCAGCGACAGCTTTAAAACCCATTTACTCAAAGTAATAGAGCATTGCTTAGCCCAAGATGGCACAGAGCTTACGCCTAGTGATCTTGGTGATGATGATCTGACACTTGATGAGCTTGATAAATTAATGGAAATTTTTTAATAGAAAAAGACAGAGGTGGCATATGAGCAAAAAATCGATTCAGAAGGTGTACCCGTTGACACCGATGCAGGAAGGGATGCTGTATCATGCGATGCTTGATCCGGATTCTTCCTCTTATTTCACACAATTAGAGCTGCGCATTCACGGTGTCTTTGACCTTGAAATCTTTGAAAAAAGCGTCAATGAGCTGATACGGTCATACGATATTCTTCGCACTGTATTTGTGCATCAGCAGCTTCAAAAGCCGCGCCAAGTCGTATTGGCGGAGCGTAAGGCCACAGTGCATTATGAAGATATAACTCAATTAGACGCCCAGCGTCAAAAAGATCGTCTTCACCGTTATAAACAGGACGTGCAGCAGCAGGGCTTTAATCTGGCGAAGGATATCCTGTTTAAAGTGGCGGTTTTCCGGCTGGATGCGGATCATCTGCATCTTGTCTGGAGCAATCATCATATTATGATGGACGGCTGGAGTATGGGAGTGCTCATGAAAAGCTTGTTCCAAAACTATGAAGCGCTCCGCTCGGGACGCCCGGCTGTCAATGGACAAGGCAAACCTTACTCCGACTATATTAAATGGCTCGGAAAGCAAGATAATGAAGAAGCGGAACGCTATTGGAGCGAGCGCTTGGCTGAGTTTGAACAGCCAAGCATGCTCCCGGGCCGCATTTCTGCCGAAAAGGGCATGTACAAAAGCGAAGAGTACAGCTTTGTATGGGATGAGGAGCTGGTATCGCTTATTCAGCAAACGGCGAATCAACATCAGGTTACAGGACCCAACCTTTTTCAAGCTATTTGGGGAATTGTTCTCAGCAAATACAACTTTACGAACGATGCCGTCTTCGGCACAGTGGTTTCCGGACGTCCATCTGACATTAACGGGATTGAGACAATGGCGGGGCTGTTCATTAACACCATACCGGTCCGCGTAAAGTATGAAACTGAATCTGTCTTCGCCGATGTATTTTCAGCCGTACAAAAGCATGCCGTCGAAGCGGAGCGTTATGATTACGTGCCGCTCTACGACATTCAAAAGCGTTCAGCGCTGGACGGAAGCCTGCTTAACCATCTAGTCGCTTTTGAAAACTATCCTCTTGATAAAGAGCTGGAAAACGGAAGTATGGAAGACCGGCTCGGCTTTTCCATTAAGGTAGACAGCGCTTTTGAACAGACAAGTTTTGATTTTAACCTGATCGTGTATCCGGGGAAAACATGGACGGTCAAAATCAAATATAACAGCGCCGCGTACGATACGGCATTTATAAAAAAAACAGCGAACCATCTGACACGCATGATCAAAGCGGCTGTTCGGCATCCGGAATCCCGCGTGCTGGATCACGGGCTTGTGGATGGAGCGGAAGAACGGCAGATGGTGGAAATTTTCAACGAAACGAAGACAGAGCTTCCGGAAGAACAAGCCGTTCACAAATTGTTTGAAGCGCAAGCGGAACGGACGCCGGCAAGCCTTGCTGTCGTATACGGGGAGCAAGAGCTGACATACCGGCAGCTGAATGAAGCGGCGAATCGTCTGGCAAGAAAACTTATCGAACATGGCTTGCAGCAAGGACAGACAGCTGCAATTATGAATGACCGTTCGGCCGAAACCGTGATCGGCATGCTTGCCGTATTGAAGGCAGGCGCCGCATATGTTCCGATTGATCCATCCTTCCCTGAGGATCGGGTTCGCTTTATTGCGGACGACAGTTCCATCCGGCTTGTGCTGACTGTAAAGGCATATGAAGAGCAGGTGAAATGGTTACAAGTCCCTGCCGTTATGATGGACAGCGGCTCAGATCAGGCTGTGAGCGCCGCTGATCTGAACTTGCCTGCCCGCGCTGCGGATTTGGCATATGTTATGTACACTTCCGGTTCTACCGGGAAGCCAAAAGGCGTCATGATCGAACACAGAAATATCATACGACTGGTGAAAAACGCCGGGTATGTTCCCGTTCATGAAGAGGATCGGATGGCTCAGACGGGGGCTGTCAGTTTTGATGCCGGAACGTTTGAGGTGTTTGGCGCATTGTTAAACGGCGCGGCGCTTTATCCTGTCAAAAAGGATACGCTGCTGGACGCGAAGGGCTTTTCGGCATTCCTGCGTGAGCATCGCATTACGACGATGTGGCTGACGTCTCCTTTATTCAATCAGCTGGCCGCAAAGGATGCCGCCATGTTCCAAACGCTTCGCCATTTAATCATAGGCGGCGATGCTTTAGTTCCGCATATCGTGAACCAAGTCAAACGGGTTTCTCCAGAGCTTTCTCTTTGGAACGGATACGGACCGACAGAGAATACGACTTTTTCAACGAGCTTTCTTATTGATCGGGAATACAATGGCTCGATACCGATCGGGAAACCAATCGGAAACTCCACCGCTTACATTATGGATGAACAGCAGCGCCTTCAGCCGATCGGGGCACCCGGCGAGCTGTGTGTCGGCGGAAACGGAGTGGCGCGGGGCTATGTAAACTTACCTAAACTGACAGAAAAGCAATTTCTCCAAGATCCTTTCAGACCAGAGGAAAAAATATACCGGACAGGTGATTTGGCGAGATGGCTTCCGGACGGAAATATCGAGTTCTTAGGAAGAATTGATAATCAGGTAAAAGTCCGCGGCTTCAGAATCGAGCTGGGTGAGATTGAAACAAAAATCAGTTTGGCAGACCATGTGACAGAGGCTGCCGCTGTCATTAGAAAAAATAAAGCGGATGAAAACGAAATTTGTGTGTATTTCACCGCTGATCGTGAGCTGTCTGCGGCTGAGCTTCGTAAGTCGCTGTCGCAATCTTTGCCGGAATATATGATTCCAGCTCATTTTATGCAAATGGACAGCCTGCCGCTCACGGCGAACGGAAAGGTCGATAAAAAAGCGCTGCCGGAGCCTCAGTCAGATGCCGTGCAGCCGGAATATGCCGCGCCGCAGACGGAGACGGAGAGAAAATTAGCAGACATTTGGGAAGGGATTCTCGGCGTAAAAGCCGGAGTTACAGACAATTTCTTTACGATCGGCGGCCATTCGCTTAAAGCGATGATGATGACGGCCAAAATCCAAGAGCAGTTTCATAAGGACGTTCCGATTAAAGTGCTGTTTGAAAAGCCGACGATCCAAGAACTGGCACAATTTTTGGAAGAAAACAACAAGGAGGAGCAGCGTTTTGAACCGATTCAGCAAGCGCCTTATCAAGAGCATTATCCTGTATCCTCGGCCCAGCGAAGGATGTATATCCTCAATCAGCTTGGACAAACAAGCACAAGCTACAACGTCCCTGCTGTACTTCTGCTGGAAGGAGAAGTAGACAGAGACCGTCTTGAATCCGCGATTCAGACGTTAATCAACCGATATGAAACATTGCGCACTTCTTTTGACATGATAGACGGAGAAGTCGTGCAGATCATTCATAAAAATGTTTCTTTTCAGCTGGAGGCTGCCAAGGCCCGGGAAGAAGACGCGGAAGAACTGATCAAAGATTTTATCCGGCCGTTTGAGTTAAACCGCGCGCCGCTCGTCCGCTCGAAGCTGATCCAGCTTGATAAAGAACGCCATCTGCTGCTGATTGATATGCACCACATTATTACAGACGGCAGCTCAACGGGCATTTTAATCGGGGATCTGGCTAAATTGTATCAAGGCGCGGACTTAGAAACGATTAAGCTTCATTATAAAGATTTTTCTGTATGGCAAAACGATCAAACACAAAAAGAAAAACAAAAAGCGCACGAAGAATATTGGCTCAATACGTTTAAAGGGAATTTGCCGGTTCTCGATCTGCCGACGGATTATCCGCGTCCGTCCGAACGCAGCTTTGCCGGAGAACGGGTTATGTTCGGCATCGACAAACAAGTCACCGCACAAATTAAAAAGCTGCTGTCTGACACGGACACAACGATGTATATGTTCTTATTGGCCGCTTTCCATGTATTGCTGGCTAAATATGCATCACAGGAAGATATTGTTGTCGGCTCTCCGACCGCGGGCAGAACGCATCCTGATCTTCAGGACGTACCGGGAATGTTTGTCAACACGGTGGCTTTACGGACATCGCCTTTAGGTGAGAAAACCTTTAAACAGTTCTTAGATGAAGTGAAAACAATCAGCCTTCAGGCATTTGAGCACCAGAGCTACCCGCTCGAGGAATTAATTGAACAACTGCCGCTGACAAGAGACACAAGCAGGAGTCCGCTGTTCAGCGTGTTATTTAACATGCAAAACATGGAGATTCCGTCCTTGAGATTAGGAGATTTGCAGATTTCCTCTTATTCCATGCATCATCATGTGGCTAAATTCGATTTATCCTTAGAAGCGGTGGAGCGCGGGGACGAGATTGGTTTAAGCTTCGATTACGCGACAGCTTTGTTTAAAGACGAGACCATCCGGCGTTGGAGCAGCCATTTCATAAACATGATAAAGGCTGCTGCCGAACATCCGAATATGAGGCTCGCTGATTTGGAACTGCTCTCCCCAGCGGAACGGGAAGCTCTTCTGACAGAAGAAACACATTCAGCAGCGGACGTGTCGGAGCATACGACATTTGCATCTTTATTTGAAAATAGAGCGCAGCAGTCACCTGAACGGACAGCGGTTTTCGGTGAAAGGAAATTGACCTATCGCGAGCTGGACGAGCAGGCAAACCAGCTGGCGCGTCATCTCCGCACACATGGAGCCGGCAGTGAAGAGATCGTCGGCATTGTCATGGATCGGACTGTCAATTTGATGGTGTCTATTCTCGGCGTCATGAAAGCCGGTGCCGCTTTCCTTCCGATTGATCCGGATACACCTGAAGAAAGAATCGGTTATTCATTGGAAGACAGCGGAGCGAAGATTGTTCTCGCTGACGAGAGAAATATGACGGCCATTGCCGGTTATCAAGGAGAAATAGTCAATATTGATACTGCTGATTGGCGCCGGGAAAGCAAGGAGCGGCTAGAACCTGTTGCAGGTTCTGGCAATCTTGCTTATGTCATTTACACATCCGGTACGACCGGAAAGCCTAAAGGCGTGCAGATTGAACATCGTAATCTCGTGAACTATGTGTCTTGGTTTTCAAAGGAGGCCGGGCTGACAGAAGGAGATAAAGCGGTACTGGTGTCGTCCTACTCATTTGATTTGGGCTACACAAGTCTGTTTCCTGTTCTCTCCTCAGGCGGCGAGCTTCATATCGTGCCGAAAGAGACATACACCGCGCCGGATCAGCTTGGGCGTTATATGAAGGAACACGGCATTACCTATATCAAACTGACACCGTCACTGTTTCACACGATTGTCAACACCTCCCGTTTTTCAAAAGAGAAGCATTTTGACTCGCTCCGTTTGGTTGTGCTCGGCGGAGAGAAAATTATTCCGGCTGATGTCAGCGCCTTCCATGCAGTCTATGCCGATACAGCTTTTATCAATCATTACGGTCCGACAGAAACAACGATCGGCACAGTCGCCGGACGCATTGATCTGTCAGACCTGGCGCAATACGCAGAACGTCCGACAATCGGTCGGCCGATTGCCAATACAGGCGCACTTGTGCTAAACGGGGCATTAAAGCTTGTTCCTCCGGGGGCGAGCGGCGAGCTCTATATTACGGGCCGTGGGCTTGCCAGAGGGTACCTCCGCCGTCCGCAGCTCACAGCCGAGAGATTCATTGAAAATCCATATTCACCGGGAAGCTTGATGTACAAGACCGGAGACGTGGTGCGAAGACTTTCTGACGGAACGATTGAATTTATCGGACGTGCCGATGATCAAGTGAAAATCCGCGGATACCGTATCGAACTGAAAGAAATTGAAACCGTTCTGCTCGGGGTAAGCGGTATTCAAGAAGCGGTCGTTCTGGGGGTTTCAGAAGGCGGTCTTCAGGAACTTTGCGCTTATTATAAAGCGGACAAAGCGTATGAAGGGGCTGAAATTCGCAAGCTGCTTGCGAAGAAGCTTCCGTCTCACATGCTGCCTGCGTACTTTGTGCAGATTGAGTCAATCCCGCTCACCGCAAATGGGAAAACCGACAGAAACGCTTTGCCGAAACCAAACACGGCCCATACGGGGCATCTCGCATCGGCTGCTCCGGAAACTGAGCTGGAAGAGAAGCTTTGCCGTATTTGGCAGAATACCCTCGGCATTGAAACGCTTGGCATAGATGATAACTTCTTTGATCTCGGCGGCCATTCCTTAAAAGGAATGATGCTGATCGCCAATATTCAGGCTGAGATTGAAAAAACAGTACCGTTAAAAGCACTTTTTGAGCAGCCGACGATTCGCCAGCTGGCTGCCTATTTGGAAGCCTCGGCTCAATCGGGCGGTTATCGGAAGATTACCCCCGCCAAAAAGCGTGAGGTCTATCCGGTGTCTTCGGCTCAAAAACGGATGTATGTGTTGAACCAGCTTGACCGAAACGGCACGAGCTATAATATGCCGTCCGTTCTTCTGATGGAAGGCGATCTCAACATCGCGCGTTTGCAGGAGGCGCTCAATCAGCTTGTGAACCGCCATGAATCGCTGCGAACCTCATTTGCTGAGGCTGACGGCCAGCCCGTCCAAACGATCATGGAGCAAGCTGAGATAGACCTGCATGTGTTTGAAGCTGAAGAAGCGGAAGCAAAACAGCGGATCAAAGCATTTATCCGTCCGTTTGATGTAAGCTCAGGACCGCTCATCCGCGCTGGATTGATCCGCGTGGGAGAGAAGAAACACCTTCTGCTATTGGATATGCATCATATTATCGCTGACGGAGTTTCCAGAAGCATTTTTGTACAAGAACTGGCATCGCTGTATAAGGGAGAAACCCTTCCTAAACCGCAGCTTCATTATAAAGATTTTGCAGTTTGGCAGAATGAATCAGCGCAAGTTGAACAGATGAAGGAACACGAGGAGTTCTGGCTCTCGGCTTTTGCGGGCGATCTTCCGGAGCTTGACCTTCCGCTTGATTATCCCCGTCCTCCCGTAGAGAGCTTTAAAGGGGACACGATCCGCTTCGCAGCAGAAAGAGAGACGGCGAAGGCGATTGAAGAATTGCTGGCCGCTACCGGAACAACCTTGCACATGGTGCTGCATACCGTATTCCATGTCTTTTTAAGCAAAATCACCGGCCAAAAGGATATTGTCATCGGCTCAGTTACAGCGGGCAGAACAAATGCTGATTTGCAGGGAATGCCAGGTATGTTCGTCAATACGCTTGCGCTGCGCAACGAAGCAGGTGAAAACCAAACCTTTGCTCAGCTTCTTGAGCAAGTGAAACATACGAATCTTGAGGCATTAGAGCATCAGGACTATCCATTCGAAGACTTGATCGGAAAGCTTGAACTGGCAAGGGATATGAGCCGAAACCCATTGTTCAATGTCATGGTGACAACAGAAGACCCTGATAAAGAACAGCTTCAGCTCGAAAATCTGAAAATCACCCCGTATCAAGCAGATCAAGGCACGTCTAAATTTGATCTGACTCTCGGCGGGTTTGAGGATGAAAACGGTATTGGCCTTCAGCTGGAATATGCGACCGATTTATTTAAAAAAGAAACGGCCGAACAATGGAGCGTATATCTTTTGCAGCTGTTAGAAGCGGTTGCTGCCAATCCTGACCAAAAGCTCTCAAGTCTGTCACTGGCTGACGAAGCAGAAAAACAAAGCCTGCTTGATGCATGGAAAGGCAAAACGCTTTCTGTGCCGCGGGACAAAACAGTTCATCAGCTGTTTGAAGAAACCGCTGATCGCTTCGGCACTCGCCAAGCCGTCACGTACAATGGAAGCTCATGGACATACAGCGAGCTGAACGCCAAAGCGAACCGTCTGGCGCGTATTCTGATCGACTGCGGCGTCAGTGCGGATGACCGCGTCGGCATTCTTACGAAGCCGTCGCTCGAAATGTCCGCTGCGGTGCTGGGCGTGCTGAAAGCAGGCGCGGCATTTGTGCCGATTGACCCTGAGTATCCGGATCAGCGGATTAAATACATTTTAGAAGACAGCGGCGCGAAGCTTCTGTTCACACAGGAAGAACTCAGTGTGCCTGAAAGCTACACGGGGGAAGTCATTCTTCTGAATGGGGAGCGCTCTATTTTGAGCCTGCCGCTTGACGAGAACGACCGGGCGAATCCGCAGACAGAGACAAACGCGGATCACCTCGCATACATGATTTACACGTCAGGAACGACTGGACAGCCGAAGGGTGTCATGGTCGAACACCACGCGCTTGTGAACCTGTGCTTCTGGCATCATGACGCATTTGGTATGACGGCAGAGGACCGCAGTGCGAAATACGCGGGCTTCGGATTTGACGCATCCATTTGGGAAATGTTCCCGACATGGACGATCGGTGCCGAGCTTCACGTGATTGATGAAGCGATCCGTCTCGATATCATCCGCCTGAATGAGTATTTCGAACAAAACGGCATTACGATCACCTTCCTGCCGACCCAGCTGGCGGAGCAGTTTATGGAGCTTGAAAACACATCGCTCCGAGTGCTTCTGACAGGAGGAGACAAGCTGAAACGGGCGGTGAAACAGCCATACACGCTCGTCAATAACTACGGCCCGACTGAAAACACGGTCGTTGCCACAAGTACAGAAATCGATCCTGAGGAAGGTTCGCTTTCCATCGGACGCGCGATTGCCAATACGAGAGCCTACATTCTCGGCGACGGCGATCAGGTCCAGCCCGAAGGGGTGGCCGGAGAGCTTTGCGTTGCGGGCCGCGGGCTTGCGCGCGGCTATCTGAACCGCGAAGAGGAAACAGCGAAGCGGTTTGTCGCCGATCCGTTTGTGCCGGGTGAACGCATGTACCGGACGGGCGACCTTGTCAGATGGACGGCAGAACACGGCATCGAGTACATCGGCCGGATCGACCAGCAGGTCAAGGTGCGCGGCTACCGGATCGAGCTGTCAGAAATTGAAGTTCGCCTCGCCCAGCTTTCGGCTGTGCAAGACGCGGCAGTGGCTGCGGTGAAGGATAACGCGGGCAACACCGCGTTATGCGCGTACGTTACACCGGAAGACGCTGATACTGAATCACTCAAGTCCGCGTTAAAAGACACGCTGCCGGACTACATGATCCCGGCGTACTGGGTAACGATGGACGAGCTTCCTGTGACCGCCAACGGAAAGGTTGACCGCAAAGCCCTGCCTCAGCCTGATATTGAAGCGCAAAGCGCGGCATACAAGGCGCCGGCAACGGAAATGGAAGAGCTGTTAGCTGCGATTTGGCAGGATGTCCTCGGCATCCCGGACATCGGCATAAGCGACAACTTCTTCACACTTGGCGGCGATTCCATCAAAGGAATTCAAATGGCGAGCCGCCTGAACCAGCACGGCTTGAAGCTGGAAATGAAGGATCTCTTCCAGCATCCGACGATCGAAGAGCTGGTGTCTTACGTAGAACGCACGGAAGGCAAAGAGGCTGATCAAGGTCCTGTAGAAGGAGAAGCGATGTTAACGCCGATCCAGCGCTGGTTCTTTGACCGCAAATTTACGAATCAGCACCATTGGAACCAATCGGTGATGCTTCACGGACCGAAAGGCTTTGACCCGATAGCGGTTGAGAAAACGTTACTGGCACTGACGGCACATCATGACGCGCTTCGTATGGTCTATCGCGAAGAACAGGGAGACGTCATACAATCATTCCAAGCAATAGACGAATGCAAGATCAGCTTAGAAATTGTGGATCTGTACGGTTCTGATGAAGACATGCTGAAAAGCCAAATCAAAGTGCTGGCCGATCGGCTGCAAAGCAGTCTTGATATCAATAACGGGCCGATTGTAAAGGCGGAGCAATACCGCACGGAAAAAGGAGATCATCTTCTGATCGCCATTCACCATCTGGCGGTCGATGGCGTGTCATGGAGAATTTTATTACAAGACTTTGCATCGGGCTATCTTCAGGCTGAGAAGCAGGAGGACATTGTCTTCCCGCCGAAAACAAACTCCTTTAAAGACTGGGGAGAAGAATTGCTGGCTTTCTCTCAATCAGAGCAGCTTACAAAGCAGGCTGATTATTGGGAGCAGATTGACGCCGAGCACATTTCTCCGGTGCCTAAAGATCACGAATTGGAAAAACGTCTTGTGAAACATACATCATCTGTCATTTCTGAGCTGTCTGAGAAAGAGACGAAACATCTTCTGACGGATGTTCACCACCCGTATGGAACGGAGATTAACGATCTTCTTCTCAGCGCTCTCGGCTTAACGATGGAAGAATGGACAAAGCAGCAAAAAATCGGCATCAACCTAGAAGGGCACGGCCGGGAAGACATTATTCCGAACGTCAATATATCCCGGACAGTCGGATGGTTCACGGCTCAATATCCTGTTGTATTAGATATGCCAGGAGAACGCGATCTCTCAGCCGTCATCAAAACGGTGAAAGAGGGCTTGCGCCGCGTTCCGGATAAAGGCATCGGATACGGAATTCTCCGCTATCTATCTGAATCTAAGCAGAAAAAAGGCTTCACCCCTGACATCAGCTTTAACTATTTAGGCCAGTTTGACAGTGAAGTGAAGACTGAATTTTTCGAGCCGTCCTCATACGATATGGGCCGTCAAGTAAGCGAGGAGTCAGAAGCACTTTATGCCTTGAGCTTCAGCGGTATGGTCCGCAACAATCGTTTCGTCATTTCTTGCTCATACAATGAAAAGGAATACGACAGAAGCACGGTTGAGGAACTAATGGAACGTTTTAAAGACAATCTCCTGCTGCTCATCCGCCATTGTACAGAAAAGGAAGACAAGGAATTCACGCCGAGCGACTTTAGCGCGGAAGATTTGGAAATGGACGAGATGGGAGATATCTTTGACATGCTTGAGGAGAATTTGAAATAAAAGGCGGGAGCGAAACAGATGAGTCAATTTAGCAAAGATCAGGTTCAGGATATGTATTATCTATCACCGATGCAGGAAGGGATGCTGTTTCACACCCTTTTGAATCCCGGCCAAAGCTTTTACATTGAACAAATCACAATGAAGGTCAAGGGCAGCTTTGAAGTGAAACTGCTAGAACAAAGCATGAACGTGATGATGGACCGGTACGATATTTTTCGTACCGTGTTCATTCATGAAAAAGTAAAAAGGCCCGTTCAGGTCGTGCTGAAAAAGCGGCCATTTCAGATAGAAGAAATCGACCTTTCCCATTTATCTGAGAAAGAGCAAGAGCAAAAAATAAATGAATACAAAGAACAGGATAAGCGCCAAGGCTTTGATTTAACACGTGATATTCCTATGCGCACGGCTGTTTTTAAGAAGGGTGAAGCAAGCTTCGAATGGGTATGGAGCTATCACCACATTTTGCTGGACGGCTGGTGCTTCGGCGTCGTTGTGCAGGATCTGTTTCAAGTGTACAACGCCCTGCGTGAGAAAAAGCCTTACAGCCTAAAGCCTGTTAAACCATACAAGGAATATATCAAATGGCTGGAAAAACAGAATAAACAAGCATCACTTCAGTATTGGACGGATTACTTGTCAGGCTTTGAAGGGCAAACGACTTTCGCGGAGCAAAGAAAGAAAGAGAAAGCGGATTATAAACCGAACGAGCTGCTCTTTTCATTGCCGGAAGCGGAAACAAAAGCTTTCACAGAGCTTGCGAAATCTCAGCGAACCACTCTCAGCACGGCGCTTCAAGCCGTCTGGAGCATCTTGCTGGGCCGGTATCAGCGGACAGATGATCTCGTCTTCGGAACCGTCGTATCAGGGCGGCCCGCAGAGATCAGCGGCGTTGAGCATATGGTCGGCCTGTTTATCAACGTTGTGCCAAAACGGGTAAGGCTGACTGAGGACATCTCCTTTAACGGCTTGCTTCAGACGTTGCAGGAGCAGTCATTACATTCAGAGGCGCATCAATATGTTCCGCTTTATGATATTCAGAGCCAAGCCGATCAGCCGAAACTGATTGACCATATCATCGTATTTGAAAATTATCCGCTTCAGGATGCAAACACCAATGGAAACAGCCAAAATGGCTTTGAAATGGAGGACGTCCATGTCTTTGAGAAGTCAAACTATGATCTCAACCTCATGGCATCGCCGGCAGACGAAATGCTGATCAAGCTGGCCTACAATGAAAACGTCTTTGATGAAGCCTTTATTTTGCGCTTAAAATCGCAGCTTCTCGCAGCCATCAAGCAAATCGTGCAGCAGCCGGATACACCTGTTGCCCATATCAATATCATTGAAGAAAAAGAACGTCAGCACTTGTTAATGGGCTTGAATCCGTCCGCCGAAAAGCCTGAGATAAAAAGACTGACAGAATGGTTTGCACAATCTGCGAAGCGCACGCCGGATGCTCCGGCCCTCACAGCAGGAGGCGTAACGCTGACCTATCACGAATTAAATACCGAGGCTAACAGGCTTGCTCACCGCTTAAGAAAAAGTGGAGCCGGCAAAGGGTCTGTCACCGCACTCTTTACGAAACGTTCGCCTGAGATGGTCATCGGCATACTGGGGATTTTAAAAGCGGGAGGGGCCTACCTTCCGATAGATCCTGAATATCCGGAAGACCGGATCGCTTATATGCTTGAGGACAGCGGAGCGAACTGTCTGTTAACCCATCTGCCGCTTCAGAATGAGGCCGGTCAGCTTCCATACAAGGGAGAGGTTGTGTACATTGACGATACCAGCCGTTTTGAAGAGTCCGGCGCTGATCCAGATGAAGCCGGTGAACCGGATGATCCTGCGTATATCATGTACACCTCGGGAACAACCGGAAAACCGAAGGGAAATATCACAACTCATGCCAATATTCAAAGGGTTGTAAAACAGACGAATTATATTGCGCTTTCTGAGCGTGATACGATTTTATCGCTTTCCAATTATGCATTTGACGGATTTACCTTTGAACTTTACGCGGCGCTCTTGAATGGCGGCAGACTTGTCATTGCTGAACAGGAAACCATTTTGAACACAGACAGACTGATGGCGCTCATCCGAGATGAGAATATCAGCGTCATGTTCGTCACGACCGCTTTATTTAATCTGCTTGTCGATGCTGGACAAGAGTGGATGAAGGGGCTCCGGCATGTATTATTCGGCGGAGAACGTGCGTCGGCCGCCCATGTTCGCAAAGCCTTGCAAACCATGGGTCCTCATAAACTGATTCATGTATACGGACCGACAGAGGTTACGGTCTTTGCCACTGCTCATCAGGTTCAGGAAGTTCCGGAATCAATGTCGGCGATTCCGATCGGCAAACCGCTTAATGAAACAGAAGCATACATCTTAACAGAAACCAGCCAGCTTCAGCCATTTGGGGCAGTCGGTGAATTATGCTTGAGCGGAATGGGCGTGTCAAAAGGGTACCTCAACCGCGAGGAACTGACAAAGCAGAAATTTATCCAGCACCCTTTCAAGCCCGAAGAAAGGCTGTACCGCACCGGCGACTTAGCGCGCTGGCTGCCGGACGGAACGATTGAGTTTGCGGGGCGGATAGATGACCAAGTTAAGATCCGCGGACACAGAATCGAGCTTGAAGAAATTGAAAAGCAGCTTCAGGAATACGAGGAAGTAAAAGACGCTGTTGTCGTCGTGGACAGAACTGAAACAGGTGACGCTTCAATCAACGCATACCTTGTGTGCGAAACACAAGCTTCTTCCAAGGAGATTCAAGCCTTTATCAGTAAGCAGCTTCCGGCGTACATGGTGCCGCAGTCGTTTACCTTCCTGGATCAGCTGCCGCTCACACCAAACGGGAAAGTGAACAGACGCCTGCTGCCGAAAGCAGAGGCTGATCTGTCAGCCGGAAGCGAATGGATCGGACCGCGAAACCAAACCGAAGACACGATCTGCCGAATCTGGTGTGATGTCCTCGGCAAAACCAAAATCGGCATCCATGATGATTTCTTCACGCTTGGAGGCCATTCCTTAAAAGCGATGACAGCCGCTTCCCGCATCAAGAAAGAACTCGGAATCGAGCTGCCGGTTAAGCTTTTGTTTGAAGCGCCGACGATTGCCGGCATTTCAGACTATCTGAAAAACGGAAACTCAACTGGACTACAGGACGTTACGGTCATGAATGCGGATCAGGATCAAACCATTTTCGCATTCCCGCCGGTATTGGGTTATGGCTTAATGTATCAAAACCTAGCGAAGCACTTGCAAGCTTACAAAATATGCGCCTTCGATTTCATTGAGGATGAAGACCGGCTTGATCGTTATGCCGCAATGATCCATGAGCTTCAGCCGGAAGGACCTGTTACACTGTTCGGCTATTCGGCAGGCTGCAGCTTGGCATTTGAGACAGCCAAAAAACTCGAAGAACAAGGACGCAGCGTTGAGAGGCTGGTCATGGTGGATTCCTATAAGAAACAGGGTGTTAGTGACCTGGACGGCCGCACAGTAGAAAACGATGTCGAAGCGCTTATGAATGTAAACCGAGACAATGAGGCGCTTCACAACGAAGCTGTCAAGCAAGGCTTAAAGAAAAAAACACACGCTTTCTACTCATACTTCGTCAACCTGATCAGCACGGGGCAGATAAAAGCAGATATTGATTTGCTTACATCTGATACTGATTTTGAAATGCCTGAGTGGCTTCAATCATGGGAAGAAGCCACAAAAGGGTCTTACCGTGTCAAAAGAGGTGCGGGAACACATGCGGAAATGCTGCAAGGAAAAAGTCTTGATAGGAATGCCGAGATTTTGCTCGAATTTCTAAGTGAAGAAACAATCAAGCTCTCATAAATGAATTGATGAAAGGGGGAGACGACAATGAGTCAACTCTTCAGATCGTTTGATACATCAGAAAAAACACAGCTCATTTGTTTCCCGTTTGCCGGAGGCTACTCGGCATCATTTCGCCCTCTCCATGCCTATTTGCAGGGAGAGTGTGAAATGCTGGCTGCTGAGCCGCCCGGACATGGCACCAACCAGACGTCTGCCATTGAGGATTTGGAGGAGCTTGTCCGGTTGTACAAGCAAGAATTGAATCTCCGTCCTGATCGGCCCTTTGTGCTGTTCGGACACAGCATGGGCGGCATGATCGCCTTCAGGCTTGCGCAAAAATTGGAACGCGAAGGCATCTTTCCGCAGGCGGTGATTATTTCTGCGATTCAGCCTCCGAATGTGAAGCGGAAAAAGGTCTCGCACCTTGAAGATGAGGCGTTTCTTGAGCATATTATGGAGTTGGGCGGTATGCCGGCAGAACTTGCTGAAAATAAGGAAGTCATGTCATTTTTCCTCCCTTCCTTCAGATCTGATTACCGGGCGCTCGAACGGTTTGAACCCCGTGATCTGGGGCAGCTTCAGTCACCTGTCCATATTTTTAACGGCCGTAAGGATGAAAAATGCATGAGAGATGCGCACGGCTGGGATCAATGGGCCCAAAATCCGGCTTATCATGAATTTGACGGCGGACATATGTTTTTACTGTCTGAGACTGAAAAGGTGGCAGAAGAGATTTTTTCTATCCTGAATCACTGCAAGCCGGCCGTTTCTCATAAATAAAAAACAAGCGGACAATACCTCTGTCCGCTTGTTTTACTTTTCCCCGCCGCTTGGGCATAATGACAGTATAAAAACAAAAACGGAGGGTACATGATGAAAAGCGCAAGCCCGTTTGTAGTAGTGGATAACTGTAAGGAATCCGTCGAGTATTATCAAAGCATCTTAGGCGGGGATATTAAAATACTCAACAAACACGAAGGAAAAATCATGCATGCCGAACTTCATCTCGGCAGTAGTCTGATTCATTTTTCTGACACGTTCGGCAGAATCCCAAAAGCTGAAAACGTGAAAATCATACTTCAGCTTGAGAGTGAGAAGGAAATCAGGGAGACGTACGATTCGCTGCTTCAGGACGGAGAGGTGACGGTTGAATTGCAGGATACGTTTTTCAACGCGATTCACGGACAGGTCACTGACAACAAAAACGGCATTTGCTGGGTGCTGAATTATATGAAATAAGAAAAAGGACAGACGCGGTCAGCGCTGTCCTTTTCTTTTGCGTATAGCAGCATTGCTGCCAAGGACGCCGATGATAATGCAGAGCGCGCCAATCACATGATAGAATGCGAGTGTTTCGTGCAGAACAGCAACACCTGCAAGCATCGTGACAAGTGTAGATAAATTGTTGAAGGCGCTCATTTTAAACGCCTCGATCTGTGACAGCGCGTAATTTGACAGATATGATGTAACCAACGAAGACAGGATGCCCAAATAGATCATAGAGAAGATAAAATCGGTCTCACGAAACGGAGCGAAATACTGGCTGATGGTCCCGGCCGCTCCGTGCTGTATAAGAGCGATGCCGTTAAAGGTCAAAAATCCGATTGCAGACATCAAGTATGTCAGTTCCATCAGTCTGAAACGCTGTGTCATTTTTCTTGCTGCCGTGTTATAAGCTGCGGACGAAAGTGCTGACAGCAAAATCAGTATGGAGCCTTTTAAACTGGCTGATTCAACCTGAACGCCTTTCATTGCAAAAATTACAATCACACCCGCCACTGATAAACACGTAAACCCTTTTTGGGCCCGCGACGGACGTTCCTTTAGAAAATAAGCCGCAAACACCATCGTGAAAATGGGAATAGCCGCCTGAATAATTCCAGCTTCAGATGATGAGGAGTAAACGAGTCCAAATGCCTGAAAGCTGAAAAATAAAGCCGGATATAACAGAGCCAGCGGCAAAATGGAGAGCACATCCTTCAAGCTGATCGACAGCTTAATCCATCCGAATAAAACTGGAATTGATGCTGCCGCGAAAGACAGCGTGAAGCGATGAGCCAGTATATCAAACGGATTGGCCGATTGAAGTGCGATTTTAACAAATAGAAAAGAACAGCCAATAATCAATGCGTTTAAAATAGCAGCGATGTAAGCTGACGTATGACGATCTGAAACGTGCATATAGTTTCTCCTTTAGATAAAAAAGTAGCGCCGGCCGCTCCCTTTTATTGTATGAGGAGGATAGGAACGGTACAATGAGAAAAACAATGAACTGTACCGGTACAAAACAGGGGGAGAACGAATGGAGAAGTATATGAGTCTCTTGACGAAAGTAGAAGAGATGATGCAAAGCAGCGCCTATCAAGAGGGAGACAGGCTGCCGTCTATCCGGCAGCTGTCCGATCGCTATCGTGTCAGTAAAAGCACCGTTATCCGCGCGCTGCAGGAGCTTGAAAAGCGTCATCTCATCTATTCCGTGCCGAAAAGCGGCTATTACATTGTGAAAAAGACAGGAAAACTGAAAAGCGGCCATTCGGGTACGATTGACTTTGCGACTTCAGCGCCGGACCCGGATATTTTTCCATATAGGGATTTTCAGCATTGCATCAATAAAGCGATTGATACATATAAAAACGATTTGTTTATTTACGGAACACCAAAGGGCCTTCCGTCGCTGATTCTCATCCTTCAGAAGCTGTTTGCGGACCACCAGGTTTTCGCAGAGGAGCGGCATATTTTCATTACATCAGGCGTCCAGCAGGCATTATCACTGCTTTGTGCGATGCCATTCCCGAATGGAAAAGAGAAGGTTGCCGTTGAACAGCCGGGCTACCATTTGATGATTGAACAGATTGAAGCGCTCCGCATACCTGCGGTCGGCGTGAAAAGAACGGCGCAGGGACTTGATTTGGCGGAGATAGAACGGCTGTTTAAAACGGAGTCGATCAAATTTTTTTATACAATGCCTCGCTTTCATAATCCGCTCGGAAGCTCACTGGCAGAAGCGGATAAAAAAGAACTGGTAAGACTTGCTGAGAAATATGACGTCTATCTTGTTGAGGATGATTACTTGGGGGATTTGGATGATAACAAAAAAGCAGACCCGCTGCATGCATACGACTTAGCTTCACGGGTCATTTATGTAAAGAGCTTTTCGAAAATGATTTTTCCCGGCCTTCGTGTGGGAGCCGCCGTTTTACCGGATGCGCTGATTGATACCTTCAATACGTATAAAAGGCTGAATGACATTGACTGTTCGATGATCTCTCAGGCGGCGCTGGAGGTCTATGTGAAAAGCGGCATGTTCCGGAGGCACAGGGAGAAAATCAGAGAATCCTATACGGAAAGATCCTTGCTGTTACATGAAGCGATTCAAACCCACGGACAAAACGGACGGTTTACCTATTCAGACGGCCAGGCTCCTTGTATCCATACTCACCTTGTACTGAATAAGGAGCTGCCGGCCTCGCGGGTCATTCAGCGGCTGAAGAAGCAGGGCGTGCTCCTCGAGTCGATTGACCGCCATTATCTTTTGTCCTTTCCGAAAGAAAATCTGCTGAAAATCAATATCTCCAACGTGAAGAAAGAAGAGATCGAACACGGTATCAAGCTGATCATGAACAGCCTATAGCAGCTCTTCATACGTTTTCATCACTACACTTTCAGGGAAACGCGAATGAGCCGCGCATACCGCCATTTTGTAGTCCGGGTCAATGTCATACGTTTTGATAAAGCAAGGCTTATGGTTTTCCGGGAGCTCCACCGATACACGTCCGTCTTGGCGCAAACGGACCGAAAAAGAGTCAAGCGGCAGTGACAAGCCTTTTCCGGCCTGTTTAATAAAACTCTCTTTCATTGACCACAAATGATAAAAATAAGAGATTTGCTCATCCTTGTGTGTTGATAAAAGATCTCTGTACTCAGTTTCCGAAAAGAAGCGCTTAGCGATATCCAAGCTGATGGGTTTCATTTTTTCAATATCAGCGCCGATCGGCTCTGCATCAATAGCGCAAATCACCCAGCGGCCGGAATGGGAAATGTTAAAGTCAATATCGGGGAAAGCCGGTGCGTACGGCTTCCCGTACTCCTGTGTGAAAAAGTCAATGCCCGCTTTATTCACCCCATATTCCTCACTGATGACAGAGCGGACAAGCACATCGCCGAGCAGCGTGCGGTGTGCGTCCTCTTCATGATAAAATCGGCCGCATTTTTCCCGTTTTTCTGCCGACACAAAAGACATCAGCCTATCCGTCTCGTGCTGCTTCAGCGGGCGCTCCATACAAATTCCGTAGATCTTCATACTCTATCCTCCGTCTGCAAATGATTGTTAAAACTATCCTATCACTTCTTTTTACTTTAAAGAATAAAAAAATAGCTGGGCAGTCACATTCCTGATCTTAATATCAGGTTTTTACATTACCTTGAAGAATGTGGACGGGATTATTTCTTGAGGAAAAGGCGATGGATAAAGGTAAGGCGCAAACGCGATCATCTACATGTGGAAGGATGGATAATAAAAAAGCTGTTATCAAAAATTGATAACAGCTTTTTATAATGAAGTGCCGGTCTGAGACACCTTTTCAACCCGTTTCATCAGCATATAACGCAAGAGCTGCGTGGACTGCGGGAGGGAAAACCGTAAAATTAATCCGGTCAGTATGGCTATGATGATGGTTCCGATGCCGATCGGTCCGCCCATTCCCCAAGCGACGGCCAAAATGGTTAATTCAATTCCGTTTCGGACCCATTGCACATTCCAGCCTGTTTTTTCCGAGATGAGCATCATAAGCGAATCTCGCGGACCCGCTCCCAGCCCCGCCGATACATACACACCGACGCCATATCCGATCAGCAGCACACCGAGAGAGAAGACAATCACTGATGCCGTATAAGTAGACGGTTCGGGCAGGAGGATGTTGAAGAAATCTATAAAAATGCCAATCAGCACCATATTCAGAATCGCGCCGATTTTAGGTAATGCTTTCGTAAATACAGAGGTTAAACATACGATGATCGCACCGATGATAATCGCCCATTGGCCGATCGTAAGCCCAAAACGCTGGAACAGCCCGTAATGAAAGGCATCCCATGGGCTGATGCCGAGAGCTTTTCCTTCAATCGTAAGTGATATGCCAAAAGACAAAATCAGCAAACCGATAAAATAAAATGCCCAGCGCAAAACAAATTCTCGCTTCACACGTTTTCCCTTCTTTCTGATCAATCACTCGATTGCCATTGTAGCATAGATTGAAAACGGGTGAAATAGGCTTTGCGTCAGGGGGCCTATCATAAAAAAACAGGGCGCCTTTACGGCGCACCTGTTTACACGTTTATTTACAGCGGATTTAAAATCCGGTTTAAAAACCGTTGTGTCCGTTCTTCTTTCGGAGCGGAGAAGATCTGGCTCGGCGGTCCTTGTTCCACGATGACGCCGCCGTCGATAAAGATGACTTCATCCGCCACTTCTTGTGCGAATTTGATTTCATGGGTGACGACAACCATCGTCCAGCCTTCATTGGCTAAGTCTTTAATGACCTTCAGCACCTCGCCGACAAGCTCGGGATCAAGCGCTGATGTCGGTTCGTCAAACAGCATCAGCTCCGGCTGAATCGCAAGCGCGCGGGCGATGCCGACACGCTGCTGCTGCCCGCCTGAAAGCTGGAACGGGTACAAGTCCATTTTGTCCCCCAAGCCTACTTTTTCAAGAAGCTGTATCGCTTCTTTTCTGACTGTTGCTTTGTCACGTTTTTGCACTTGGATAGGGCCTTCCATGACATTCTCAAGAGCGGTGCGGTGCGGGAACAGGTGATACGCCTGAAAAACCATGCCGGATTTCCGGCGCAGCCGCAGAAGATCAGACTGTTTCACTTTGCTGTTAAAATTGATAGAGAAATCATCAAACGCCAGCTCGCCGCGGTTGGGGATTTCCAAAGCGTTCAGACAGCGGAGAAGGGTCGTTTTTCCTGAACCGGACGGCCCCAGGATGGCGATGACTTTCCCCTTTTCTATCTTCATATCTATCTTTTTTAAAATTTCATTTTGACCGAATGATTTATTTAATCCGTTGACAGTCAGCATACGGAAACCTCCTTATTTGGCCACATAGCGATCGAGCCGCCGTTCAATCAGATGCTGTGCGAGGGAAAGCAAAGAGCAGATGATCCAGTAAATAAAGGCGGCTTCAATATAAATGACCAAGATTTGGTCAAGGTTGCGCGCCCCGATTTCCTGCGCTTTTCTGAACAGTTCCACAACCAAGATCTGAGAAGCAAGCGATGTATCCTTGATCAAGCTGATAAATGTATTTGATAAAGGCGGGATCGACACGCGAAACGCTTGTGGCAAAATGACGCGGAACAGTGTTTTTTGATGGGTCATGCCGATTGTATAGCCGGCTTCCCACTGACCTTTCGGCACGGATAAAATAGATGCCCGGATAATTTCAGAAGCATAAGCGCCGACGTTTAATGAAAAAGCGATAATTGCGCTTGGGAACGGGTCCAATGTAATATTGAACGCTGGGAACATATAAAAAATGATAAACAATTGAACGAGAAGAGGGGTGCCGCGCACCGCGGAAACGTACACGCCGAACACCCATCTCAATGGTGTTATCTTTGACATTCTGGCAAGCGCCGTCACAAGCGCGATGATCATTCCGAAAATAAAAGAAAGAATGGTAAGGGGAATCGTATAATAGATTCCCCCGGAAAGTATCGGCCAGAATGACTGCTCCACAAGGTCCCAAGGAATTGCTGTCCCAAGTGTCATTTCAGGCAGATTATTCAGTAACATCTTCGCCAAACCATTTTTTAGAGATCTTAGAAAGAGTCCCGTCCTCTTTCATTTCTTTTAATGCTTTGTTCACTTGGTCTGTGAGCTCGCCGCTTCCTTTACGGAAAGCAAAGAACGTATCTTGCGGATCGCCTGTTTCAAACGCGATTTTTAAATTTTTGTTGCCTGATGTTTTCAAGTAGTTCAGCACGGCAAGCTTATCGTTGTACGTCATATCGACACGGCCCTGCTGAATTAACTGAAACGCCTGAGCCATGCCTTCGATGCCCTCAACCTTTGCTCCGGCTTTTTCCGCTAATTGATTATAGTTGCTTGTTAATGATTGAGCGGATGTTTTTCCTTTGACATCTGCTTCAGATGTAATGTCTTTGTTGTTTTTCTTAGTCACGACAACTGCATTAGACGTTGTGTATTTATCTGAGAAATCATATTTGCCTTCACGGTCCGTTTTGCCGACTTGGTTGGCGATGACGTCAAACCGTTTGGAGTTTAAACCTGCAAACATGCTGTCCCATTGAGTTTCCTTGAATTCGGCTTTCAGACCGAGACGTTTGGCGGCTTCCGTGATAACCTCCACGTCATAACCAGTCAGTTTATCCGTTTTTTTATCATGATAGGTGAAAGGCTCATATGTCCCTTCCGTCCCGACCGTAAGGACTCCTTTTTCTTTAATAGAAGCCCAAAGATCGCTGTCTTTTGCGTTATCTTTCGACCCGTTGTCACTTGATGATCCGCAAGCCGCAAGAACCGCAAAGCTAACCATCATACATAAAGCGAAAAATGCCTTTTTCATCCTATTCCCCACTTTTCTGATTAATTTTATTGAGTTAAAAAAATATAGCTCACAAATGTAAAGCATAACTTTTTTTTAGTATGAGTCAAGTAATTGGTTTTCATGAAAGAAAAAAATGTCCCGTCACATCAAAATAAATTCAAAAATTGCTGGACCGGTTTTGGCAGATAACTGTCCGCTCTCCACATGACGGCGGGGGTCATGATGAACGGGTTGTCCTCAATATGTACCGTATGAATATGGTTTCTCATATGAAGCGGTATCATGGTAAGAGGCAGAATGGTTGCCCCGAAGCCTGATGACACCAGACTGAGCAAAGTCGCCGAATCGTGGCATTCACAAACAATCCTCGGCTCCAGATCCAGCCGTTTAAACTCATTAATGACTTGATCATACACGCCCCTCCCATTTACAGTCCGCAGAAGGATGAGCGGAAACGAAGCGATGTCTTCCATATTGATCGTGTCACCGCAAGTGTTGTCCGCTGCTTCTGACATGATAAAGACACACGGAATGTCTTCGAGCTTCTTTGTTTGGATGCCGTCGCTTTTCAGGAGGGTGGTGGTAACAGCCGCGTCGATTTGCCGTGATTCCAATAATTCTAACAGCATCACCGGTTCATTCTCCCAGATGTTAAAGGTGAGGTGGGGATATGCTTCCTTAATCTGCGTCACTTTTTCCAGCATCAGAGCGGCGCAGTAAATGGTTGAACCGACTGCCAGTGTTCCCGCGACTTCCTCTTTTAGCTCCTGTACCTCAATGACGGCGTCTTCAAACTTGTTCAAAATGTCTTTTGCCCTTTTTAAAAAAACGGTTCCCTCGTATGTCAGAGTCATTTGCTTTTTTTTATTGCGGTCGAAAAGGATGACTCCCAGTTCCTCCTCCAGTTGTTTGAGCTGTCTGCTTAACGGCGGCTGCGCCATATGAAGTTTTTTTGCGGCTGACGTGATTTTCTGTTCTTGAGCGATTGTCACGAAGTATCGTAACTGACGGATATCCAATATGGACTCCTCCTTTTTTTCTATACCTTTAAGGTATTGTATATAGATTTAATGAATATTTTTCATATGGATATATCAGGAGTATGATGGATTTGAAGACATAATTCAAGCGTAAGGGAGGGGTCATATTGAAACTCGTTGTCGGGATGACCGGAGCTACAGGGGCTATTTTCGGAGTCAGGCTTTTAGAATGGCTGAAGGCCGCAGGAGCGGAAACTCACCTTGTCGTTTCTCCTTGGGCTCATGTCACAATCAAACATGAAACAGGTTATAGCTTAAAAGAAGTTGAAGAGCTTGCCTCATATACGTACTCTCATAAGGATCAGGCGGCTGCCATTTCAAGCGGGTCTTTTCAAACGGACGGCATGATCGTCGCCCCGTGCAGTATGAAGTCGCTCGCAAGCATTCGCACGGGGATGGCGGACAATCTGCTGACCCGGGCTGCAGATGTCATGCTGAAAGAGAGAAAAAAGCTTGTCCTGCTGACGAGAGAAACGCCGCTTAACCAGATTCATTTAGAGAATATGCTCGCATTAACAAAGATGGGAAGCATTATTCTTCCGCCAATGCCGGCTTTTTATAATCAGCCGGCCAGTCTGGATGAAATGGTGGACCATATTGTATTCAGAACGCTGGATCAATTTGGCATTCGCCTTCCTGAGGCAAAACGCTGGAATGGAATTGAAAAAGAAAAAGGAGGAGCTTGATCATGGCTTATCAAGATTTCAGAGAATTTCTCGCTGCCCTGGAAAAAGAGGGACAGCTATTAAAAGTGGATGAAAAGGTGAAGCCGGAGCCGGATTTAGGAGCCGCAGCCCGCGCAGCCAACAACCTCGGCGATAAAAGCCCGGCTCTTTTATTTAACAATATTTACGGCTACAACAATGCACAAATCGCGATGAATGTCATCGGATCTTGGCCGAACCACGCGATGATGCTTGGCTTGCCGAAAGATACACCGGTGAAAGAACAGTTTTTTGAATTTGCGAAGCGATATGAACAGTTTCCGATGCCGGTCAAACGGGAAGAAACTGCGCCATTTCATGAAAATGAAATCACAGAGGACATCAACCTATTCGATATATTGCCTCTTTTCAGAATTAACCAGGGTGACGGCGGCTATTATTTAGATAAAGCGTGTGTCATTTCCCGTGATCTGGATGACCCTGACAACTTCGGCAAGCAGAACGTCGGAATTTACCGGATGCAGGTAAAAGGGAAAGACCGCCTCGGCATTCAGCCAGTTCCGCAGCATGACATCGCGATTCATCTTCGCCAAGCAGAAGAACGCGGCGTCAATCTTCCGGTCACCATCGCGCTTGGCTGTGAGCCGGTCATTACGACCGCGGCGTCAACTCCGCTCCTATATGACCAATCAGAATACGAAATGGCGGGAGCGATCCAGGGCGAACCGTATAGAATCGTCAAATCAAAGCTGTCTGACCTTGATATTCCTTGGGGCGCAGAAGTCGTGCTTGAAGGAGAAATCATTGCCGGAGAACGGGAATATGAAGGGCCGTTCGGCGAATTTACCGGCCATTATTCAGGCGGACGCAGCATGCCGATTATCAAAATCAAACGCGTATCTCATAGAAATCATCCGATATTTGAACATTTATATCTCGGCATGCCTTGGACAGAGTGCGATTACATGATCGGCATTAATACATGCGTGCCGCTTTATCAGCAGCTGAAAGAAGCGTATCCGAGTGAAATTGTCGCTGTGAACGCAATGTACACACATGGCTTAATCGCCATTGTATCTACAAAAACCCGTTACGGAGGATTTGCAAAAGCTGTCGGAATGAGAGCACTGACTACACCGCACGGACTCGGCTACTGTAAGATGGTGATCGTCGTGGATGAAGATGTTGATCCGTTCAACCTCCCGCAAGTCATGTGGGCGCTTTCAACAAAGATGCATCCGAAGCATGATGCCGTAACCATTCCTGATTTATCCGTGCTGCCGCTTGATCCGGGATCAGACCCGTCCGGCATTACTCATAAAATGATTCTCGATGCCACAACGCCTGTTGCGCCGGAAACAAGAGGCCATTATTCACAGCCGCTTGACTCTCCTTTAACAACAAAAGAATGGGAACAAAAACTAATGGACTTGATGAATAAATAAGAGAAAGGATGATCCGACATGCATACATGTCCTCGATGTGATTCAAAAAAGGGAGAAATCATGAGCAAATCGCCTGTAGAAGGCGCTTGGGAAGTCTATCAATGCCAAACATGTTTCTTCACATGGAGATCATGTGAACCGGAAAGCATTACAAACCCGAAAAAATACAATCCATCATTTAAGATCGATCCGAAGGAAACAGAAACAGCTGTTGAAGTGCCGGCTGTTCCGGAAAGAAAGGCCTGACATATGAACAGTATGTCAGACCGCCTCTTTGAGCTTCTGGACGGGAACCGCTTAAAAGAAAAACAGCACGAGGCCTTTGTCCTGCAAACTGTATCGGAGGACGGCTGGCCCTATGCCGCGATGATCAGCGCGGGAGAAATCATAGCAACCAGCCGAACCGGTCTCCGAATCGCCCTTTGGAAAAACACAACGACTGCGGGCAACTTGATCCGTACAGGACAAGCCCAGCTCGCCCTATGGTGGAAGGGAGCCGCTCACTACGTCAAAATGCAATGTGAACCCCTGCCGCCGCTTGCGGACGCAGCATTCGACAGAGAACGTTTTTCCTGCCGTATCGTCTCAGTAAAGGAAGATATAGCGAAATACGCAGATTTGACTTCCGGTGTCAGCATTCAGCTGCACAACCCGGAAGAAGTGCTAAAAAGATGGGCCGTAACGCTTGAGGAACTGAAACGTTAATGCAGAAGGCCTGACGCTATGCGTCAGGCTTTTATTGTCTGAAAAATTGTATAATGAAAAAGTAACTCATTACAGCCAAAGGGGACATTGCGATGGGAAACAGAGGGATATACCGGGTTGATGGTTTTGATTTATCTTATGATATCGAAGGGGCAGGCACACCTATTCTGGTGATAGGCAGTGCCGTTTACTATCCGCGTCTCTTTTCAGCGGAGATCAAACAAAAATACAAATGGATATTTATTGACCACAGAGGGTTTGCGAAGCCGACGCGGACATTACAGCCGGAAGATCAAAGGCTGGATCGCGTATTAAAGGATATCGAAACAATGAGGCAAGCGCTTCAGCTTGAGGATTTTGTGATTATGGGGCACTCAGGACACGCCTTTATGGCCGCAGAATATGCCAGAACATATCCTGAACAGGTTCGGAAGGTTGTATTACTAAATACGGCTCCTGACAACAGTGAAAACAGACAACGCAAAAGCGAGGCATTTTTCGAGAACACAGCCAGCCCTGAGAGAAAGAGCCGATATGAAAAAGAGATTACTAAATTGGCGGGCGACATTGAAAAAGACCCGGAAAGAAGATTTGTGCATATGTGCATTCGCTCTGCGGCCAAGAACTTTTACAACGATAGATCCGATGCGGCTGCTCTATGGGATGGTGTTTCCGTCAATATGCCGATCATGGATTACTTATGGGGAAAAGCGTTCGCAGAACTTCATCTTATTCAAGTGTTAGCCGATGTTCAGGTGCCGGTTTTTATCGGCTTAGGGAGATATGATTATGCAGTTGCCCCTGTTTCTTTATGGGATGCCGTTGATGACTCGTATCCGCATGTGAAGAAGGTTGTTTTTGAAAAGAGCGGGCATAACCCTATGCTGGAAGAACCGCAAGCCTTTGAGCAAAGTTTGGCCGATTGGATAGAAAATAAAAAACGCCCGCAGAGCTGATCTGCGGGCTGTTTCTATTCTATAAAACACCTTTCATCGCCCGTTTAATGACCGGCGAGAGCAGCAGCAGGATGCCGCCGAGAATAATAGAGACCAAACCAATTGTACCGAAATAAGCTGAATCTGATACTTTTCCGAAAAATACTGAAACTTTTGCATTGATCGCTTGGGCTGAAGCATTTGTCAGAAACCACAAGCTCATGGTCTGCGCTGAGAAAGCAGCCGGCGCAAGTTTCGTTGTAACTGATAAGCCGACAGGTGACACGCACATCTCGCCAAGCACCACAAGCAGGAAGCTGAGAACCAGCCAAAGCGGGCTGACGAGTGCATCTTTTCCTTGCATCGCAGGGAAGATCATGATGACAAATGACAATCCGGCTAAAATAATCCCAATCGCGAATTTAACAGGTGTGGAAGGCTGGCGTTTACCAAGCTTCATCCAAAGCCATGCGTAAATTGGGGCGAAAATCACCACGAATAATGGATTTAATGATTGGAACCATGATGACTGAAGCTCTAATCCGCCTAATGACAGTTTTGTGCGCTCATCGGCGTATAACGCAAGAATGGTCGCTCCTTGTTCTTGAATCGCCCAGAACATCATAGCTGCGATAAACAGAGGAATATACGCGGCAAGCCGTGATTTTTCTGTTTTTGTCGCTTTTTTGCTTGTAAACATCACAATAAAGTAGGCAATTGGAATGAGAATACCGAGGATACTGACAAGGTTAATGAATCGTTCGATATTTAATATTCCCGTTTGAATCGCAATGATAGCTGCAATAATCACAATGATGAGGCCGATTCCGGTGCCAAGCGCTGCTTTTTTAGAAAGGGGATTTGGCACATTTGAGCCTGCAAGCCCAAGATTTTTCTTTCTGGTTAACGCAAATACGATGAGTCCGAGCAGCATTCCGACTGCGGCAGTTCCGAAGCCGAGATGATAACTATATTCTTGTCCGAGTGTTCCGACAATTAGCGGCGCGATTAAAGCACCGAGGTTGATTCCCATAACAAAGATACTAAAACCTGAATCGCGGCGCGGGTCTTCTTTTGTATAGAGATCGCCGACGACGCTGGAAACGTTCGGTTTTAATAAACCCGTCCCAATAATGATAAGCGCCATGCTGATAAAGAACGCTGTCGCACTTCCTGGAAAGGCTAGTACAATGTGTCCGAACATAATTAAAATCCCGCCGTAAAACACAGTGTTTGCCGTACCGAATAACCGGTCAGCGAGCCAGCCGCCGATGATGCCTGACATGTATACAAGAGATCCATAAATCGACATAATGGCAACCGCTGTGCCTTTGTCGAAGCCGAGACCGCCGTTTACTGTCTCTGTATACAAGTAGTAAAGCAGGATCGCTCTCATGCCATAGTAGGAGAAACGCTCCCAAAATTCTGTGAAAAACAGAGTGAATAGTCCTCGCGGGTGACCAAAGAACCCTTTTTGCGGGACGCTTTTAATGATACTTTCGTTATCAATCGAAGCCATGTCAGCCAAACCCTTTCTGAAAGAAGTGTATTATAAAAATAATATTCTTATATAATACGCGTGTCAATATGAATTATACTCATTTCAAAAAGTTCCATTATCGAAAAATAAAATCATAGATTAGTAGTGGGTTTTTCCTATTTCTTAAGACTCCTTTGTTAAATAATCTTACAAAGATATATTGAGAAAATATTTAAATAAAATTTTAGATACCTGTCCAAGCGGATATGGACATGCGACATAAAATGAAATGAATAAACGAGATAGAGGGGGATGCTTTCATCATGGCTGAATTTGTATTGGATGTGACAGACTATGGCGTTTCAGGAGACGGTAAGACAGACTCGACCGAAATGATTAATCAATGTCTAACCGCGGCTTCTGAAAAGGGATACCATACTGTCTGGTTTCCAAAAGGCACGTATATGATTGACGGAACCCTTGGAGGAGATTCGGATCAGGCCTTCCGAAACGCGGGTATACAAGTTCCTGATGACTTGACCATTTTAATGGACCCAGAGTGTATGATAAAAGTGATACCGAATGATTCGTGGGGGTATTCTGCATTTTATGTAGGCAGAAAAAAGAATATAACTATTTCCGGCGGACAAATTATCGGAGATCGGCATGAGCATACGTATAAAAACGCAGGCCTCAGACAGACCCATGAATGGGGCTTCGGTATATGTATAGAGGGCAGCTTGAACATTCTGGTCGACAATGTCAGCATTTCAGATTTTACAGGAGACGGGATTATCGTCAGTCCGCGAGGGTTAAAGACAAATCCCGATTACACCACGTCAGAAAATGTTATAATTCAGGACTGTGAAATCAGACGGTCACGGCGAAATAACATTTCGATTACAGGAGGTGAAATAGTCACTGTGCAAGACTGTATCATTGAGGATGCGGGAAAAGGAAATGGCATAGCGCCGAAATTCGGAATTGATATTGAGGGGTATGGCGAAGGAGATTTAGATTATGAGGAAGCGCTGAATATTACAATCCGCAACAACTTTTTTAATGGGAACGTTTCCTGTTCAGTATGCAATTTTAACGGCTATGGCGTCATTATAGAGGGGAATCAAGCCGACAATACAATCAGCTACGGCTACGGAACAGAGACTCTCATTTTAGGAAATATTATTAAGTCTGAGAACGGTATTATACAGAGTGCCGGAATTGCGGGACTGGGTGTATCACAAGGGAAAGACGGAAGCGATGCGGTTATTGAAAGCAATCTCATCACTGGATTCTCCACTGGAATTGATATCAGAGGCAAAAGCGTCCTTGCAGCCAATAACAAAATCAAAAACTTCGATAATACGGGAATATCCGTCTATCAGGCTTCGAATGTGTTAATCGAGGGAAACATAATTGAAAACGGAATATCCCAGACAAGGCGAAGCACAGGTTTCAGAGCAACGTTGTCGGACGATACGATATTTGCCAATAACAGCATTACCCAAGTCATTGACGGCATCAACATATCCGGCGGTGATATAACGGTTAAGCAGAACGTCCTGAAATCGTTCAGCAGAGGAATTTGGGTTACCCAAGGCAGCCCGGTTATTGAAGGAAATACGCTTGTTCCAAATGCTTTTGAAGGTTTTATGGAATCCTATGCCGTATCCATTACGAACAATGCCTCAGCTATTATCAAGAACAACACATTCCGCAGTTTTAAAAACTATCCGATTTACTGCGCCACAAACGCAAAAACATCCATCATCGGCAATCACTTTGAGCAATCCCCCCTGCTCGTGACCATTTATATCAACTCCGGCACCCACGACATTATGGATAATACGATCACCGTAAACAGAACAGCCGGTACACCAATTGCTATATATTTGAACAGTTCTTCAGGCTCAACGATCTCCGGCAATACCATCCACAACCTGTCAGCAAACACGGCCTCTGCCATCCAAACGAACACATCCACAAATTCACGCATCATCGCCAACCGAATCATCAAAGGAACCATCGTCAGACACAGTACGGATATTTCAATAGGCAATATTGTCGTATAAGCATAAAAAACGCCCCAGATCAGGGGTTGTTTTTTTTCAGTTTTCGTAACGAAATCGCTTCTTTCAGCAGGACTAAGAAAAAAATGAAAGATGTAACCCACTCCGCAAAGGTTGTCATTTTGATGGTGTTCAAATTATTTTGGATCGCTGCCATCAGGCTTAATCCCTGCGCCATATCCATTAAAACCGATATCACGAGCATCAAACCGATTAAAAATGCCGTTACTGCGAAAATTTTCAAATGAGATCACGCTCCGTTTCTTATTTTAATTCTTTTACGTAAGGTTATTCAGATGCTTCATATGTATATTTTTTCAGATGTGCAGGAAAAATACGAAAAAATGTGAAGGAAAGGTATTTTACGACATGCCGCGATTTTTTAAACGAAAGCAAAAGAAAAATACCGATCAAGAAGAACCCGAAAAGAACCTGTCTGAGGCGAAAGACAAGGCAGATCAACAAGACCGGAAAGACAGCTCAAAACATATCCATTCTGCTCTTTCAGAAAATCTTGCAGATATCACAGAAAAAACGGGCGGCAGTTCTGACGTGGTGATCCGGGAACTCGAAATCGGAGAAAAGGGAAGCGTACATATTGCCATCATTTATATAGCCGGATTAGTTGATAATCAGTCAGTGAATGAATCCTTAATTGAAGCCTTAATCAGCAACAAATCTCTTCAAAAAGATGACACGATCGAGCAGGTGCTTGAACAAACGGTAGCGCTCGGGAGCGTCAAGCCTGAACAAACGTGGGACGGGCTTTTAACAGCGTTAATGCTGGGAAATACATTGATTTTCGCAGAAGGAGCCGACCGCGCGCTTATCGCAAGTACGGAGGGGGGAGAGCGGCGTTCTATCGAAGAGCCGGGTACTCAAGTGTCGTTTCGGGGACCTCGTCAAGGCTTTACGGAATCCATCCAAACGAATGTTTCCATGATCCGCAGATATATTAAAAACCCGAATGTCTGGGTGGAGAAAATGAAGATCGGCACCGTTACACATACAGAAATCGCCCTGATGTACATCAACGGCATCTGCGAAGACAAGACAATAAAAGAAGTGAAGCAGCGCCTGAAAAAAATTGATATCGACAGCATTTTAGAATCAGGATACATTGAACAGCTCATTGAGGATGAAACATATACCACGTTTCCGACCATCTATCATACAGAGCGGCCTGATATTGTAGCGGGAAACTTATTAGAAGGCAGATTTGCTATTATCGTGGACGGAACGCCGTTTGTGCTTATTGCGCCGGCGGTCTTTATACAATTTTTTCAATCGGTTGAAGATTATTATTCGCGCTTTGATATTGCCACAAGCATCAGGCTTTTGAGGATATTAATCTTTTTCATTTCACTGGTTGCGCCGGCGATATATGTAGCGGCTACCACATTTCATCAAGAAATGATTCCGACCCAGCTTTTGATTGTAATTGCGGCGCAGCGGGAGGTTGTTCCGTTTCCGGCCGTGATTGAAGCGCTTACGATGGAAGTCGCCTTTGAAATTCTAAGAGAGGCGGGTGTCCGTCTGCCGCGGGTTGTGGGCTCCGCCGTTTCGATCGTCGGAGCGCTTGTCATTGGACAGGCTGCGGTTCAGGCGGGAATCGTATCGCCCGCCATGGTAATCGTTGTGGCGATTACCGCGATTGCAAGTTTTGCCACACCGGCATTCGCCATGGCCATTTCGGCGCGTCTGATCCGCTTTACCTTTATCATCGCAGCCGCCACATTTGGTTTTTACGGGTTGATCTTAGGCATTATTATGATGGTTGTCCATCTGTGCAGCCTGCGTTCCTTCGGTGTTCCTTATATGTCGCCTCTCGCCCCGTTTTCGTTTCAGGGGTTAAAAGATACATTCGTAAGGGTGCCGTGGTGGGCGGATAAAAAAAGGCCGGCGGTCATCGGCGGGAAAAATAAAGTTCGGGAAGCCGAACATCAGCGCCCTCAGCCGGATTCTTCCCGGGGAATGGTCAACAAAGATCTGAAAGATGGTGGACGTGATGATTCGTAAGCGGGTTTTAGCCGTATTGATGCTTGTTAGCATTGTATTCTTGCCGGGGTGTTGGGATAAACGGGAACTGACAGACCTTGCCCTCATATCAGCGATTGGGATTGATAAGAAAAATAACGGCAAATACGTGCTCCACTTTCAAATCATTAATCCGGGCAATGTAGCTGGAGGGCTTCAAGGCGGCGGGGCGGGAGACAGACCGCCTGTATCCGTTTATTCCGTAGCCGGTGATAATCTGACGGAAGCGATGAGAAGAGCATCTGTAAAGATATCAAGGCGGCTGTATTACTCTCACACAAATCTCGTGGTCATCAGTGAAAAGCTGGCAAGAGAAGACGGACTTAATGATGTATTTGATAATCTGGAACGCGATACAGAGTTCAGGACAACTGCAACTGTCGTGATTGCTCATAAAACAAAAGCTGAAAATATCATTAAGGTCCTCACGCCGATTGATAAAATCCCGTCCAATAAAGTGAACAAAACATTGGATTTTACAGAATCCCAATATGGAAAAAATATAAAAACAAACATACAGGATATCATAAAATGCCTTGTTGTCCCGACCAAATCACCCATTATAACCGGATTTACCATGAAGGGTGACAGTGAAAAGGGAAAAAGTTTGGAGAATACGCAGTCAACAGAATCGAAAGCCGTTCTTCAGGCAGACGGCCTGGCGGTATTTAAACATGACGGCCGCTTACAATATTGGATTGAGGATAAGAACGGTATCGGAGTCATGTGGCTGCTGAACCGAATCAAACATACGTATATCAACGCCGATTGGAAACAAGTTGAAAATGCAATAAGCCTTCAAGTGAGCCGCCAAAAAACAAAGGTGTCCGCTTCTCTTCAAAATGGCCAGCCGCACATTCAAGTCCATATCACTGTGGAAGGGACAGTGGACGCAGTCAAATATCCATTCCATTTATCAGACCCTAAAGTATTGGAGCAGCTAGAACGCGTTCTCAGCAAACAGTTAAAAAAGGATATTGCCGGCACCGTCCAGAGTATTAAAAAGAACAAAGTGGATATTGTCGGATTCGGTGATCCGATCTTTAGAAACTACCCAAAAGTATGGAAAAAAATAGAGCCGAAATGGGAAGCTGAATATCTGCCCAATCTGCCGGTTGATATTAAAGTGGAAACATTTATCAGAAGAACTGGTTTGAGGAACAATCCTCTTCAAGATAAGTTTGACCGTGATTAAACGTGAAGAAAGGAGCTTTTGACTGATGGAGAAGGCCCGAATCACAGGAAGACAGTTATTTGTCATGATTTTGATTTTTGAATTGGGCAGCTCATTATTAATTCCGCCGGGAACGACGGCCGGGCGCGATGCCTGGATTGCAGTTCTGCTTGGAAGTGCCGTCGGTCTGCTCCTTTACTATGTGTATCAGGCCCTTTATCAATATTATCCGGATTACTCGCCGAAAGAGTATATGAACGAACTTTTAGGAACCAAGATAAGCTGGCTTATTTCCCTGCTGTATATTTTATATTTTGCTTATATCGCGGCACGCGTGCTCCGGGATTTTGGTGAGATGCTGCTGACGTTTGCATATCCCGATACGCCGATTGTGGTGGTTAATGCTTTATTAATAGTCGTCAGTATATACGCAGTCAGAAAAGGGATTGAGGTAATCGCCAGAGCCGGAGAGCTTCTTTTTGGTGTGATGTATTTATTAGGAGCGGTCGGATTGCTCCTGATTATCTGCTCCGGCATGATTGATCTTACCAATTTGAAGCCCATTCTGGCGGATGGGATTTCGCCTGTCATTCATTCCGTTTTCACGCAGACCCTGTATGTTCCGTTTGGTGAAATAATCGTATTTGTCATGATACTTCCTTATTTAAATAACCAGAGACATGCAAAAAAGACAGGGCTTTGGGCAATAGGGATCAGCGGGCTGATTTTAGCTTTGTCCATTGCGATTACGATGAGTGTGCTGGATGTGAATCTCACCCTGCGTTCTCAATTTCCGCTTCTTACCACTATTCAGACGATTAAAATCGAAGAGTTCTTAGATCGTCTGGATGTCTTTTTTATGCTGGCGCTTGTAATCGGAGGTTTTTTCAAGGTAAGCCTTTACCTGTATGCTGTCGTTATGGGGATTTCAACCTTGTTTAAAGAAAAGAACCCATCTCAATTGGCCTATCCTGTCGGTCTTGGCATTTTAATTTTATCCATTACAATCGCAAGCAGTTTTTCAGAGCATATGAGCGAAGGGCTGAAAATTGTTCCGATCACCGTCCATTTGCCGTTTCAAGTCATTTTCCCCGTTGTGCTCCTGCTTATCGCATTCTTGAAAAGACGGATAAAAGGAAAAAAGAAACCCCATTAACAAGAAACAGTTGATCCCGGCTGCCATTCGGGGTTTTTTGTGCTGAAATAGAAAAATAATTCAGCTCAACTAATTGACAAACTTGCGAGACAATTGTACATTTTGATTTATTCATATTAAAAACCTAGGAAATATGGGTTTAAGCTGTCGGAATATTTCAGCTTGACCAAAAAATAGATAAAAGGAGAAAACACACCATGGCAAGCAAAAAACGTGAAATCAAATTGGGGGTTTTCCTTGCGGGTACGGGGCATCATGTATCATCTTGGAGACATCCGAAGGCTCCTGCGGACGCAAGCATGAATTTGGATTACTTTAAAGAACTTGCAAAAACAGCGGAGCGGGGCAAGCTGGATATGCTGTTTTTGGCCGATAGCTTATCAATAGACAGCAAGTCGCATCCGAATGTCTTAACAAGGTTCGAGCCTTTTACGCTGCTCTCTGCACTGGCACAGGTTACTTCCAAGATCGGACTTGCAGCTACGGCTTCCACGACATACAGTGAACCGTTTCATATTGCGAGACAGTTCGCCTCTTTGGATCATCTGTCGAACGGGCGGGCCGGCTGGAACGTTGTGACCTCATCTATTGAATCAACAGCGCTGAACTTCAGCGGGGAACAGCACCTTGAACACCATCTCCGTTATCAGCGGGCCGAGGAATTTGTTGATGTGGTAAAAGGGCTGTGGGATTCATGGGAAGAGGATGCCTTCATACGAAATAAGGAATCGGGAGAGTTTTTCGAGAAGGAAAAAATGCACGAACTTAATCATAAAGGAGAGTATTTCTCAGTTCGCGGGCCTTTAAACATCGCGAGAACGCCGCAGGGCCAGCCGGTTATTATTCAGGCAGGCTCATCAGGAGATGGAAAAGCGCTGGCCGCTAAGACGGCGGAAGTGATTTTCACGGCGCAAAACCATTTGGAATCCGCTCAAGAATTTTATACATCTATTAAAGAACAGGCTGCTGAATTCGGACGTGACCCTGAAAAAATCGCGATCATGCCGGGGATTTTTCCGATCATTGCCGATACAGAAGAAGAGGCGCAGGCGAAATACCAAGAGCTTCAGGATTTAATCATTCCGTCAGTCGGTTTGCAAATCCTTCAGAATTATTTAGGCGGCATCGACTTGTCCGCGTATCCGCTTGACGGGCCTCTGCCTGAATTGGACGCAGAAGCTTCAAATGCGGTGAAAAGCCGTTTCAAACTTGTTCAGGAGATGGCCAAGCGCGATAACATGACCATTCGAGAGCTATACAAATACGTGGCAGGTTCCCGAGGCCACCACATCTTTGTCGGCACGCCGGAGCAGCTTGCAGATAAGATGGAGGAATGGGTCGAAAAACAGGCCTGTGACGGCTTCAATATCATGCCGCCGCTCCTTCCGGAAGGGATCGAACTATTCGTGGACAAGGTGATTCCGATCTTGCAGGAACGCGGCGTGTTCAGAAAAGAATACGAAGGTACGACATTAAGAGAACATTTCGGTTTGGAAAAACCGGTTAACCGTTATACAAAATAAAAGGAGGAACGTGCAATGCAGGGACAATACCGGCTGGCGAAAGACAGTGATGCCGAAGAACTTCTCGCTCTGACATGGCGGGCCTATGAACCGGTTCGCAAGCTTGGCATCAACTTTGCCGCCGCACATGCAGACCTGGAGCTTGTATTGAACAATATCCGAAAAAACGCATGTTATGTTATGGAAGAAGATGGACGGATTATCGCTACGATTTCCTTGCGGATGCCATGGGGACAGCAGCCGGGACCGTACGGAGTGCCTCACATCTGGTGGTTTGCGGTAGATCCGGATATCGGCAAAAAAGGCGTAGGGTCAGAGCTTTTGCAATGGGTCGAGCAGACCGTGCTGCGCGATACCTTAAAGGTTCCGTTCGTATCGCTCGGAACAGCTGATAAACATCCCTGGCTGATTGACATGTATGAAAGAAAAGGCTACGTCCGCGCCGGGGAACGAGATCTCGGCAAAGGACACATCACGATTTATATGAAAAAAGAACTGCGGACTGATATATAAAACAAAAAGGCGGGAAATAACATGAAAATGAAAAAATGGACTTTGCTGTTCGTTGCTGCGCTATTAGCTGTATTGTCAGCATGCGGTAACGGAAACAGCAGTGATAATAAGGATGACAAGGTGCTTCATGTCGGGGCGACCGGCCAAAGCTATCCGTTCGCCTATAAAGAAGACGGCAAGCTGACGGGTTTTGATGTGGAAGTCATGGAAGCCGTAGCAAAAAAACTCGATATGAAACTTGACTGGAAACTGCTTGAATTCAGCGGGCTGATGGGAGAGCTTCAAACAGGTAAGCTTGACACGATTTCAAACCAGGTTGCCGTAACAGACGAACGCAAGGAAGTGTACAACTTTACAGAACCGTATTCCTACGCGGGGACACAGATTGTCGTAAAAGATGATAACAAAGATATTAAGTCAGTAGACGACTTAAAAGGAAAGACAGTTGCGGCCGTTCTCGGTTCGAACCATGCGAAAAACCTTGAAAGCAAAGATCCTGATAAAAAAATCAATATCAAAACATACGAAACACAAGAAGGTACGCTGAAAGACGTAGCTTACGGACGTGTGGATGCTTACGTCAACAGCCGGAGTGTGCTTCTCGCGCAAATAAAGAAAACAGGTCTGCCTCTGAAGCTTGCCGGAGACCCGATTGTCTACGAACAAGTCGCATTCCCGTTCGCAAAGGATGACGCGCACGATAAGATCCGCAAAAAAGTAAATAAAGCATTGGATGAACTCCGTGAAGACGGAACGCTTAAAAAGCTTTCAGAAAAATATTTTAAAGAAGATATCACAACAGAAAAGAAGCAATAAGAAACGGCGGTGAACCACCAGAATGAATACGATCGATTGGGGATTCATGATTTCGGCATTCCCGACATTAATTGGAGCCCTCCCGATCACCCTTTTCATGGCTGTAGCGGCCATGATTTTTGCGGTCATCGGAGGACTTGTTCTCGCACTTATCACCAAAAACCATATACCCGTGCTTCATCAGCTGTCAAAAATCTATATTTCATTTTTTCGGGGTGTACCGACGCTGGTGCAGCTTTTCTTAATTTACTACGGACTGCCGCAGCTGTTCCCGGAGATGAGCAAAATGACTGCCTTAACGGCTGCCATCATCGGTTTAAGCTTAAAGAACGCTGCCTATTTAGCGGAGATCTTCCGCGCCGCTCTGAACTCGGTGGATGAAGGGCAGCTGGAAGCGTGTCTGTCTGTCGGCATGACGAAGCTTCAGGCATACAGGCGGATCATTCTCCCGCAAGCCGTCAGAAACGCAATTCCGGCAACGGGAAACACGTTTATCGGTCTTTTGAAAGAAACATCATTGGCATTTACATTAGGCGTTATGGAGATGTTCGCGCAAGGGAAGATGTACGCCTCAGGCAATTTGAAATACTTCGAAACCTACTTGGCGGTTGCGGTTGTGTACTGGATTCTCACAATTATATATAGCGTCTTGCAGGACCTGTTTGAACGCGCCATCAGCAAGCCATACCGAACCTAGGGGTGAAATCAGTTGATACAAGTCAAAAATATTCGCAAAGCCTTTAAAGATCTCGTCGTGCTGGACGGGATCGACCTTGAAGTGAAACGCGGGGAAGTTGTGGCGATCATCGGCCCGTCCGGTTCCGGCAAATCAACGCTTCTCCGCTGCCTGAATCTATTGGAACGCCCTGATCAAGGCTTGATTGAAATTGGAGAAGCCAAGCTGAACGCTGAAAAATATACACGTAAAGAAGCGCATCAGCTTCGCCAGCAGACAGCCATGGTTTTCCAAAATTACAATCTGTTCAAAAATAAAACAGCACTGCAAAACATTACAGAAGCGCTGATCGTCTCGCAAAAAAAATCGCGGGAAGAAGCGAACCGCATCGGTATGGATATCTTAAAACAGGTCGGCTTGGAGCATAAGGCGAACAGCTATCCGATTACGATGTCCGGCGGGCAGCAGCAGCGGATCGGCATCGCGCGGGCGCTCGCCGTTAACCCGCACGCGATTTTGCTCGATGAGCCGACCTCCGCGCTTGATCCGGAGCTTGTAGCGGGTGTGCTGCAAGTGATTCAATCCATTGCGGAAAAACAAACAACGATGATCATCGTTACTCATGAAATGGCGTTTGCCAGAGAAGTCGCTGATAAGGTAATTTTTATGGCGGACGGCCATATTATCGAGCAGGGAACCCCGGAAGAACTGTTTGACCATCCGAAAAGCGAACGGACGAAAAAGTTTATCAAACAGGTGGGAGAGCCTACCGAACTTATATAGAAGGGAAGAAGAACAATGGCTGAAGAGTATAATGATGCGTTAAACAAACGTTTAATTAACATGCGCCGTGACCTTCATGAACACCCTGAACTGTCGTTTGAGGAATTTGAAACGACGAAAAAAATCCGCCGCTGGCTTGAAGAAGAGAACATTGAGATTCTTGACGTTCCTCAGCTTGAAACAGGCGTGATTGCGGAAATCAAAGGGCATGCGGACGGTCCCGTTATTGCGGTGAGAGCGGATATTGACGCGCTTCCGATTCATGAACAGACGAACCTGCCGTTTGCCTCTAAAACTGACGGAACAATGCACGCATGCGGACACGATTTTCATACAGCCTCCATTATCGGCACAGCGATTTTGCTGAACAAAAGAAAGGACGAGCTGAAAGGAACGGTCCGCTTCATCTTTCAGCCCGCTGAAGAAATTGCCGCCGGAGCGAGAAAAGTGATAGAAACAGGGGTGTTGGACGGCGTCTCTGCCATTTTCGGCATGCATAATAAACCGGATCTTCCGGTCGGTACCATCGGTCTGAAAGAAGGTCCGCTGATGGCAAGCGTTGATCGCTTTGAGTTAGTCATTAAAGGCAAAGGCGGACACGCCGGTATTCCAAATAACAGCATTGATCCGATTGCCGCGGCAGGCCAAATCATCAGCGGCCTGCAATCTGTCGTCAGCCGTAATATCAGTTCATTGCAAAATGCGGTCGTCAGCATCACAAGAATACAGGGCGGCAGCTCATGGAACGTCATACCAGACCAAGCAGAAATGGAAGGAACGGTTCGAACCTTTCAAAAAGAAGCAAGAGAAGCCGTTCCGGAACATATGAAACGGATCGCTGAAGGAATTGCGGCCGGATACGGAGCACAGGCGGAATTTCGCTGGTTCCCGTATTTGCCGTCCGTGATGAATGACGATCAATTCTTGAATGCTGCTTCAGAAGCCGCAGCCCGTCTAGGCTATCAGACTGTCCCCGCTGAACAGTCGCCTGGCGGTGAAGACTTCGCTCTTTATCAAGAAAAAGTCCCAGGCTTTTTCGTTTGGATGGGAACAAACGGAACAGAAGAATGGCATCATCCGGCGTTCACATTGGATGAAGAAGCATTGCAGGTAGCGGCCCGCTATTTTGCTGAGCTGGCCGTTACTGTCCTGGAGTCGATCGAATGAACATACAAGAACTGACGGCAGGCCTTGCTCAGTCTGTGAGATCATCACGCCCTGAAGCTTCCGTTGAAGCGATGCGTGAAGCAAAGAAGGGGCTGCTTGATTTTACAGCAGCTTCTTTTGCAGGGAGAAATGACAGCGGCGTTGAAAAACTGTTGAACTTGATCGAGGGAGAAGGCGGCGTGCCAATTGCCCCTCTTATCGGACAAGGAAAAAAGGCATCACCCTCGCAGTCGGCGCTGCTGAATGGATTTATCGCCCACGCGCTTGATTTTGATGATGTCCATTCTGATGTCAGAGGGCATCCGAGCGCCGTTATTCTTCCGGCGCTCATTGCTTCCGCCGCCCGCCGAGATGGCGGGCGGTTTCTTGGCGCTTATATTGTCGGCGTGGAAGTGATGGCAAGGCTGGGTGAGTCGATTGGCAGACACCACTATGAAAAAGGCTGGCACAACACAGGGACGCTTGGAGCGATAGCGGCTGCCTGTGCGATCGGTTATGCAGAGGAGCTGTCCCAGGAAGAGCTGGAAAGAGCAATCGGCTTTGCCGCTGCGCAAGCCGGCGGGATGAGAGTTCAATTCGGCACAGAAATGAAACCGCTGCACGCCGGCTTGGCGGCTCAATCCGCCTTATTTGCCGTCAAATTGGCGCAAACCGGCTTTGGCGGCTCACACACAGCACTGGATGGAAAGCAAGGGTTTTTCAGCCTCTACGGTGATCTGGAAAAGGCGGAATCCACATTTTTAAGTAATTGGGGAACACCTTGGAGAATCGTTCAGCCAGGCCTCTGGTTTAAAATTTATCCGTTCTGCTCCGCCGCTCATCACGCCGCAGACGCCATCCGCAAGCTGATGGTTCAGCATGAGATCTCTGCTGGCAAGACGGACCGGATCGAAGTTGTCTTTCCTCCGGGCGGAGACGCCGCATTGACGGAAAAGCAGCCGGAAACAGGGGAAGAAGGACGTTTCAGCGTGGAATACGTCATCTCCCTTGCTTTGCACGGACGGGAGCTGACGGCGGCCGGGCATTTTAACAATGAGCCGATACCACAGAACATTCAAGCCTATCTGCCGCGTATTCACCGTGTTTATGACGCTGAGATTCAGCCAGACCCGCAAGCCGTTCCAAAGGGCCGCTTCACCATCGTACGCGTTTTTCTGTCAGACGGACGTGTTTACGAAGCCCGTGTCAATTGTCCGAAGGGGGCGCCGGGAAACGGACTGTCTGAGGAAGACATAAAAGAGAAGCTGCAACTTGCGCTTCAAGGAGACGAACGAAAAGCGGCAAGTTTGATCACTGCCATTGAGCATGCCGACATTCAAAGCTATTTATCACATATATAAATAAAAAGAGCGGGGGGATGCAGCCACCGCTCTTTTTACGTTCACTTCTATATAAAAGGGGGATATAGGCTGCGCCCCTGTCTGCACTGGCAGAGGCGCAAGTTATTAAACCGCTGCGCTGTTTTCCTTCAACGTAAAGCTTCCTCTAGAAAGTCTGATGTTGATATCAGACACTTTTGCGATTTGTTCATCATGCGTCACCATGATTACACACTTATCGTCTTTGCGCGCCAAGTCTTGGAAGAGCCGGACGATTTCTTTTGAGGTATCCTCATCAAGGTTCCCCGTCGGTTCATCGGCTACAATCAAGTCTGTGTCACAGCAGAACGCTCTAGTGATCGAAACGCGCTGCTGCTGTCCGCCGCTTAAAGTTAACACCTTTTGACGTGCCTGCTTTTCGCTGATGCCGACCTTTTCCAGCATGTCCAGCGCGTACGCTTCTTTATTCGTCTCTTTCGAACCCGTAATTTCCATCGCTGTTGTCACATTCTGAACAGCGGTCATATAGGGAAGCAGATTGTATGCCTGAAAAACGATGGATACATATTTGTTTCTGTAATTCGTTAAGCCGATTTTAGAAACATCCTTTCCTTCGTAAAGGATGCTTCCTTCTTTCGGGACGTCAAGTCCGCCCGCCAGAGACAGGAAAGTTGTTTTTCCTGACCCGGACGTACCGGCGATGGTATAGAATTTCCCTTTTTCGAAATTGATATTGATATCCTGAAATAAGGGCTGGCTTTTGTCTTTGTACCAGTAGCCGACTTGTTGAAATTCTAATAAGCTCATGTGTATTCGCCTCTTTCTTATTCCTGTTTTGTCAGTATCGTCTTAGGATGGAGCCGCAGTACTGAGATAGACGGCAATAATGTTGCGATGACCGCGATCAGTATGCCGATGCCTCCGAGAAGCAATAATTCGTTCATAGAGACTGCGACATTCAATGAGTCAATCACATCAGCGCTTGATGAGTTCTGGCCGAACATGCCGCCTCCGCCCATACTGCCACCGCCGCCAGGCATGTGACCTCCGCCTTGGCTGCTGCTTGCTGTTTGTGCCGTATCAGTTGATGAACTGATTTGCTGCGATAAGAGCTGATTTCCGAGCTGATTTGCAATCAGGCTGCCTGTCACTGAAGCAATGCCAATCGCAATAACAGCGACGATCAGAACCTCCGTCAGGAATTGCCCGATAAGCTTCCAGCGTTTTTCGCCGATTGCCATTAAAACGCCCATTTCATATTTGCGCTCTCTGATAGACATCATGACAATCAGACCGAGAATTACCGCGCCTGCAACTGATACAAGATACACGACATGTTTAGAGAAAGAAGCTACGTTTTCAATCGGACCGACCATTTGCTGGTACAGCTGATCATTTGTTTCAAGTGTATACGTATCAAAATCGATAGACGTCTTTTTCGCTGCCTTAACAAAAGCATTAATATTTTCAGCATCGTCCATGTAATAAACAGCTGAATCAATCATGTTTTTATAATCGTCACCCTTCAAAGCAGCAGTTGCCGTATAAGGTATATAGATTTTATTGTAAGGATTTAAGAAAGAGAAATTCTGAGCTTGGGCAACTCCGGAAGATGTCGTTTTATAAATGCCGACAACCTCCAGCTTAACGGTTGTATCTTCATCTGCTGCTGTTTCAACCGTGATGGAATCACCGACGCTTAAGTTATTTTCTTCCGCAAGCGTTTCATTAATGAGCGCGACTTTTTTACCGGCATCTGATTTTGTAATCGAGCGTCCGTCTGTAATTTTTGAATCTCCGTCTGAGAATTCATCTACTAATGAAGTGCTGACTACACCTTCAATCGAAAGATCAGCTGAAGTCATCTGCGACCCGCCTTGTCCGCCGCCTTGGTTATTTTTCGAATCAGAATTTGAATTATCAGAGCTGGAGCTGGAATCACTTGAGCTTTCAATCGCATCGAAGTTTCCGGCGTTGGCTGAAGCTGACGTGATAAAGTTATAACTCTTCACGTGATCAAGGCTTATCAGCTTTTTCGCATCAGATACCGAAATCGGCGTTGATTCAAAGCTGCGTTTCTCTCCGTCATCTTTTTGCTGTTCCATTTGCTTTTGGCGGTCAACTTGCAGCGTCACGTTTCCGCCCAGCTCCTGTCTTGCTAATTCGCTTGATTTTTGCGCTGCTGACTGGATGGTGAGACCCGACAGAACGAAAATGCATATGACTGTAAAAACAAATAACTGCAACAATGTTTTCCCTTTTTTGGCCTTCATGCTCCAAAAGGCTCGTTTGATAAAGTTCATTTATGTTCCTCCGTATTGGTAAGTTTTATCTCTGTAAGACCGTCCGAAGCAGTGGTCCGTTTGATGATAAATTCATAGTAGTTCAAAGGTATGAAAAAAGTATGAACAATCTATTTCTAGTTGATTAAATAAAAACTAACAATTGTGAAACCCAAAACCTTCTGTATAAAATGGTGCTATTATAAAAAAGCGTCAAAACAATCGGAGGAAACGATGAGAATATTAATGATAGAAGATAACGTTAGTGTTTGTACGATGACTGAGATGTTCTTTTTTAAGGAAGGGTTTGAAGCGGAATTTGTTCATGACGGATTAGAAGGATACCAGCGTTTTACGGAAGAGGAATGGGATCTGGTCATTCTCGATATCATGCTTCCGTCTATGGACGGCGTGACCATCTGCAGAAAAATAAGAGAAACGAGCAGTGTTCCGATTATTATGCTGACCGCAAAAGATACCGAGTCTGATCAGGTGATCGGTTTTGAGATGGGGGCCGATGATTATGTCACAAAGCCATTCAGCCCATTAACCTTGGTTGCGCGCATTAAAGCCGTGATCAGGAGATACCAGGCAACTGGAAGTGCAATTAAAAATGACGACGATATGATTGAAACGGCTTGCTTTACCATTAATAAGAAGACAAGAGAAGTATTTCTAAACGGACAGCCTGTTGAAAACCTCACGCCAAAGGAATTTGATCTGCTTTATTATCTTGTGCAAAATCCGCGGCAGGTGTTTTCAAGGGAACAATTGCTGGAGCAGGTATGGGGATACCAGTTCTACGGAGATGAGCGTACCGTTGATGTTCATATTAAAAGGCTGCGGAAGAAGCTTGCCAGCGAAGACAAGTCTTTGCTATACACCGTATGGGGGGTAGGCTATAAATTTGATGAGGATTAAATACTTATATCAGCTGCTGCTGAGCCATATCAGCATTTTGATTTTAGCATTTGTTATTATTATTTCTCTGTTTTCCCACTTTGTGAAGGAGTTTGCCTATCAAAGCAAAGTGGAGGAGCTTACGTCTTACGCCAGCCAAATCGCGACGGAGTTTCAAGACGGGCAGCATGTGGACTTGCGGCGCTTGTATCCGTACCAGGATATATTAAAAACAAGAAAAACACAGTTCATTATCTTTGATGAAAAGCAGCAGCCTTTTTTCTTGCCTGAAGGCTTTCACCCGAGGGAAAAGCTGAAGAATACGGAGTGGATGAAGCTGAAAAAAGGGCAGACGGTGATGGTCAGAACGGATGGCCGTTTTAATGAAGAAGTTTCACTTGTTGCCAAGCCTATTTTAATCAACAGCGAGTTTAAAGGTGCAGTGCTGCTGATTTCTCCGATCAGCGGAGTTGAGCAAATGATCAATCAGGTCAACCGATACATGTTTTATGCCATTATCAGCACGCTTGTCATTACGATTCTGGTCAGCTGGCTGCTGTCAAAATTCCATGTCAAACGGATTCAAAAGCTGCGGGATGCAACGGATAAAGTGGCTTCCGGAGACTATGACATCCATCTTGAAAACAAACATCAGGATGAAATCGGAATTCTGGCCTCTGATTTTAATATCATGGCTAAAAAATTAAAGCAATCAAGAGATGAAATCGACCGTCTGGAGAAACGGAGACGGCAGTTTATCGCCGATGTCTCGCATGAGTTAAGAACGCCGCTCACGACCATCAACGGCTTGGTCGAAGGGCTGAACAGCAATACAATTCCTGAAGAGAACAAAGATAAATGCTTCTCGCTTATCAGTGAGGAAACGAAGCGCATGCTGCGGCTCGTGAAAGAAAACCTGGATTACGAAAAAATCAGATCACAGCAAATCACCCTGAACAAGCTGGATGTTCCGCTTATCGAGGTGTTTGAAATTATCAAAGAGCACCTAAAACAGCAGGCTGAAGAAAAACAAAACAAGCTGATGATTCAGGTTGAGGATAATATTATCGTTCATGCGGATTATGACCGTTTGATTCAAATTCTCGTCAATATCACAAAAAACAGCATCCAATTTACGCAAAACGGGGAAATTTGGCTGGGGGGATCAGCGGGATATAAAGAAACCATTATCGAAATTGAAGATACCGGGATCGGCATTTCGAAAGAGGATATCGAGCATATTTGGGAGCGGTTCTACAAAGCGGATATTTCCAGAACCAACACAGCGTACGGCGAATACGGCCTCGGCCTGTCCATCGTCAAACAGCTCGTTGAAATGCATCAAGGCACAGTAGACATCGAGAGTGAAAAAGGAAAGGGGACAAAATTCATTATTCGCCTGCCGCTGAATACGAAACAGTAATAAAAAACGGCCGCCTTTCATGCTGCCGTTTTCTTGTGTTTTGAACAAACATCTGCTTTCCGAATTCATACCGCTTCGGCGCTTCATGCATTTATTGCGCTCTGCCGAAAACAAAGTTTGCGTGTTTTTCGGGATGTGGCCGTCTGGAAACATGATAAAATATGTCATAAACAGGTTTTGGATGGGGAGGGTGAAGGAATGAAGAGCGAGGTGATTCCTTCTTCAGCAGTCGGTCAAAAAATTAACGAGTGGTATAAGTATATTCGTACGTTCAGTGTACCGGACGCCGAAATTCTAAAAGCCGAGATTGAACGGGAAATTGAACATATGGAAGACGATCCGAACTTGCTGCTATATTTCTCATTAATGGAATTCCGCCACCAGCTGATGCTTGATTATCTTGAGCCGTTAGAAAAATTAAAAATAGAGGACCAGCCGAGCTTGTCAGAATTACTGCGCAACATTGACAGCAATCAGGCTGATTTAAAAGGGCTGCTTGATTATTATGTAAACTTTTTTCGGGGGATGCACGAATTTGATAAGAGAGAATTCATTTCAGCCATCACCTATTACAAACAGGCTGAAAAAAGACTTTCCTTTGTAGCGGATCATATTGAAAGAGCCGAGTTCTATTTTAAAGTGGCCGAAGCTTATTACTATATGAAACAGACGTATTTCTCACTGATCCATATCAAAAATGCCTACGAAATATATGCTGAGCAAGAAACATATAATGTGAGAATTATCCAGTGTCATTTTGTTTTCGGAGTAAACTTGATGGATGAAAGGCGTTTCGAACAAGCCGCGCGCCATTTTGAACTCGCATTACATATGGCGGAATCAGAAAATAAAGCACAATTGGTCGGAAGAGCGCTTTATAATATTGGGTTGTGTTATTACAACCAAGATCTTCTTGAGCCTGCCATTGACTATTTTGAAAGAGCGGTTTCTATATTCGAAAGCAACGCCATCATTAAATCTCTTCCTCAGGCATATTTTCTGATCACGCAGATTTATTATAAATGTAAAAATAATTCTAAAGCAGTGGAATATCACAGCAGGGGTTATGAATATGCTAAAGAAACAGATGATATTGACTACATGGTGAAATTTGAATTTTTAAAAACTCTATATCAAGCCCAGCCGGATGAACAAGGAATCGAAAAATGCTTTTATTACCTAAAAAATAAAAATATGTATGCTGATATAGAGGATTTAGCACTAGTAGTAGCTAAATATTACTATGAACAAAAAAACTTCGAAATGTCATCTTCCTACTTTCTCAAAGTAGAAGAGGCCAGAAAACAAATACAAAGGAGTGAAGGTTTATATGAAATTGAAATCTAAATTGCTCATTATTTGTTTGGCTGCAGCTGCTGTGTTTGCAACAGTTGGAGTGTCCAATGCTGAAGCGCCTGATTATCAGGTGACAGAAAGAGGAATGACGTAAGAAAATAAAAGTCCCTTCCTGAAAAGAAGGGACTTTGCCGTTTTAAACATAAACAGTAAACGCCATAAGACAAAGTCTTATGGCGTTTACCTTTACAAGAGGAGGTTCTTACATATGGGGGCTGCCAGTCTGTTCTAGAAGCCGCCATTAAAAAAGGATGTTCCCACAATAATCAATAGTACAAACAACACTACGATTAACGCGAAAGAGTTAAAGCCGTTACCAGATCCGCAACCTGACATAAGGCGTCACCTCCAAGTGAGAATACTATAAGATATGCGCAGAATACCAGAGTGTAAAGGGTAAACGTGCAGATGAGAAAAAATAAATCTATCAATCAGCGCCCGATATTTTGGCAGCCTAAAAGGAAAAACGCCATAAGACAATATGGTCTTATGGCGCTTCACCTCTGCGATAAGGAGGTTACAGGGTCATACTAGTTTGATCTAGAAAAGACCACCGTTAAAAAAAGATGTTCCTACGATAATCAATAGAATAAACAATACAACGATTAAAGAGAAAGAACTGATGCCGTTTCCATTAGATGGATACATACAGCGTCACCTCCATGTGAGAATACTATAAGATATGCAGGAGGCGACAAATTGATAGAGATACTAGTGGACAAGAGAAAAAATGAGAATTTCGGCTATGAAAACGTTAAGAGATTAAAACCCCTGCAAAAAACTCTTGGTACAATGCTTGGACTGCCCGCTCTTCCTGCGCCTCTTTCACTCCGAACATCATGCTCACCTCCGATGACCCTTGGTTGATCATTTCGATGTTTACTTGAGCCTCAGATAATGCTTTTGACGCCCTTGCAGTTGTGCCGACGTTGTGGCGCATGGCTTCTCCGACGACCATAATCAGCGCCAGGTTATGCTCGACAATCACCTCATCCGCCTGAAGATCCTCTTCAATCCGCCTGATGAGCTGACGCTCCATGGAGCCATCCATTTGATCTTGTCTTAATATAATGGTGATGTCATCAATTCCGGACGGGACATGCTCGTACGTTAAACTGTAATCTTCTAAAATTTGCAGGGCTTTCCGCCCGAAGCCGATTTCTCTATTCATTAAATACTTACTGATATAAATGCTGCAAAATCCGGTGTCGCTGGCTATCCCGACAACTGGGCCGTTCGTGTTGTCTCGTTTGCTGACAACACGTGTTCCTTGTGCTGCCGGATTGTTCGTATTTTTAATTTGAACCGGAATTCCCGCTCTGAACGCGGGGATCAGGGCTTCATCATGGAAGACGGAAAAGCCGGCATATGAAAGCTCGCGCATTTCCCGATATGTCAGTTCGCTGATTTCTTTAGGATTCTTCACGATAGATGGATTGACGGAATAAACCGCATCGACATCGGTAAAGTTTTCATACAGGTCGGCCTGTAAACCGTTTGCGAGAATAGAGCCCGTAATATCTGACCCGCTTCTTGAAAAAGTGATCACATCGCCTGCTTTGCTGAAGCCGAAGAAACCGGGAAAGATAATAAGACCGTCCCGCTCTCTTAAGCGGTACAGATTTTCATAGGATTCAGGCAGCACCTGAGCGTTTCCCGGCTCATTTGTGACGAAAAGACCCGCGTCTTTAGGATTCACATACTCTGCTTGAATGCCCTTGTGCTGAAAGTAAGCGGCGATCAGCTTTGCATTGTTATCCTCGCCGCTTGCTTTGATTGCATCTATATATTGCACGGGATTGCTTTTGTCTCCGTTTAACAAAGTGAAGAGGTCATCCCGTATTCTTTCTATAATATGCTGATCCAGATGAAGCTCCTGAGCGATTTCGGCATACCGTTCAATGACAGCTTCGCAAAGTTCGGGCGCATCACCCGATGATATGTATTGCTCCGCGCAGGCGATTAAGAGATCCGTTACCTTTGTATCCTCGGAATGGCGTTTCCCCGGCGCTGATACCACAACAGCTTTGCGCGAGGGATCGGCTGTTACGATATGAAACACTTTTTCAAGCTGAGCGCCAGATGCGAGAGAACTGCCTCCGAATTTAACGACCTTCATGTTGACAACTCCTAATGTTTAAATTTTCACACAAATTTAGTACTTATTATCTCTCTTTCGGTTCTTGAAATCAAGGGTTATTTTCTACGTGGTATGAACAATTGTTCTTTCCAGGAGGAATTAGCGGCTGTGATGTCAGTTTTTCTTCTGCGAATCTTGCGCAAAATGAAAAAAATGCTAAACAGACGAACGAATGGTTATAGAAAGCGGTTCAAATTCTTGGTAGACTTAAATAATGATATATTTGAATGACTCTTAGAGAGACCGGCTTAGCAAAGCCTTTTTCAGAAAAGAATATTGACTATAGCGAGAAAGGTGATAAGATTATATTGTCGTTGATAATGATAATCATTTACTGTTATCGGCGAATCTGTTGAATTCTTGCGGAAAGGGAAGCAAGGTCTTTTGTTGTAAGGGTGTGAGGAGGCAGCATGAAGCTACGTTACTTAGTTGTTTTACTTATTTTACTTGCATTCTGTTCTATTTTTATCGGCGTAGAGGATCTGTCGCCGCTGGATCTTTTTCATATGAATAAAGAAGAGGCTTCAACGCTTTTCGCCAGCCGTTTACCGAGATTAATCAGCATTATTATTGCAGGCATGAGCCTGAGCATCTGCGGTTTAATTATGCAGCAGATCAGCCGGAATAAATTCGTTTCGCCGACAACTGCCGGCACGATGGATTGGGCGAGGCTCGGGATTTTGATTTCATTAATGCTGTTTACCTCTGCCAGTCCGCTGATAAAAATGCTGATTGCTTTTATATTTGCGCTTGCGGGCAACTTCCTGTTCATGAAAATCCTTGAGAGAATAAAGTTTAATGATACGATCTTTATTCCTCTCGTGGGCTTAATGCTTGGGAACATTGTCAGCTCGATTGCGACGTTTATCGCGTATAAATATGATTTAATCCAAAATATTTCTTCATGGCTTCAAGGAGACTTCTCTCTCATTGTGAAAGGGAGATATGAACTTTTATTCTTGAGTATCCCGCTTGTGATAATCGCATATGTATTTGCTGACAAATTCACAGTAGCAGGAATGGGGGAAAGCTTCTCCGTCAACCTTGGCCTGAAATATAAACGGATTGTGAATATCGGGCTGATTATATCGTCGCTGATCACGTCCCTCGTGATTTTGACTGTCGGTATGCTGCCGTTCCTTGGGCTAATCATTCCGAATATCGTATCCATTTACAGGGGAGACAACCTGAAAAGCAGCCTGCCCCACACAGCTCTTTTAGGTGCCGTTTTTGTGCTGCTTTGCGATATATTGGGCAGGATTATCATTTTTCCGTACGAAATCTCGATTGGCTTGATGGTCGGAGTCATCGGCAGCGGTATTTTCCTGTATATGCTGTTAAGGAGAAAAGCCTATGCGTAAAAATATGAAAATCACGCTGCTCATTGGAATCGCCATGATTTGTATCGGCCTGTTTTTGTTTTATGATTTGGGCAATTGGGATTATACCTTTCCAAGAAGATGTAAAAAGGTGCTCGCTATTATTCTGACAGGCGGAGCCATCGCGTTTTCAACGATGATCTTCCAAACGATTACGAACAACCGCATCCTTACACCAAGCATCTTAGGGCTGGATTCTCTGTATATGCTTATTCAGACTGTTATTGTCTTTCTGTTTGGTTCAATGAATGTCGTCATGATGAATGAGAACGTCAATTTCTTGATTTCAGTCTTCCTGATGATTTTGTTTTCCTTTGTGCTGTATCAGATCATGTTTAAAGGAGAGGGCAGGAATATCTTTTTCCTTCTGCTCGTCGGAATTGTCTTCGGCACGCTGTTTGGCAGCTTGTCTTCTTTCATGCAGATGCTGATTGATCCGAATGAGTTCCAAGTTGTGCAGGATAAGATGTTTGCCAGCTTTAACAACGTCAATACGGATCTTTTATGGCTGGCGGGCATCATCTTTCTGCTTGTCGGCTTCTACGTCTGGCGTTTCACGAGGTTTTTTGATGTGCTGTCTCTCGGAAGAGAACACGCCGTCAATTTAGGAATTGATTATGATAAAGTCGTGAAGCAGATGCTGGTTGTCGTAGCGATTCTCGTTTCCGTCTCAACGGCTCTTGTAGGACCGATTATGTTCTTGGGGCTTCTCGTTGTGAACGTTGCCAGAGAGTTTTTGAAAACGTACAAGCATACATACTTGATCGCTGGTTCTGTGCTGATCAGTATTATTGCGCTTGTCGGCGGCCAGTTTGTGGTTGAAAAGGTATTCGCTTTTTCAACGCCTTTAAGCGTTATTATTAATTTTGCCGGCGGGATTTATTTTATTTACTTGCTGTTAAAGGAGAATAAATCATGGTAGAAATCACAAACGTAAGCAAGCAATATGGAGGAAAAATTGTCCTTGAAGAAACGTCAGTCACGATCCAAAAAGGCAAAATCACCTCATTTATTGGTCCTAACGGCGCCGGCAAAAGCACGCTGCTGTCTATCATGAGCCGTCTGATTAAGAAAGATTCAGGCGAAATCAAAATAGACGGCAAGGAGATCGGCTCTTGCGACAGCAATGAACTGGCGAAAAAAATCAGCATCCTGAAACAGGCGAACCAGATCAACATCAGGCTGACGATCAAAGACCTTGTCAGCTTCGGAAGATTTCCTTATTCACAGGGGAAGCTGACAGAGGAAGACTGGGTTCATATTAATCAGGCTCTCGGTTATATGAAGCTTGAAGACATTCAGGATAAGTACTTGGACCAATTAAGCGGAGGGCAATGCCAGCGGGCGTTTATCGCGATGGTAATCGCCCAGGACACAGATTACATCTTTCTGGATGAACCGCTTAACAATCTGGATATGAAGCATTCTGTGGAAATTATGAAGCTGTTGAAACGATTGGTAAAGGAACTGGGCAAAACGATTGTTGTCGTCATTCATGACATTAACTTTGCGTCCGTCTATTCCGACTATATCGTGGCCTTAAAAAACGGCCGTATCGTAAAAGAAGGATCAGCGGAAGAAATCATAGAGACCTCGGTGCTAGAGGAGATTTACGATATGACCATTCCGATTGAAACGATAGATAATCAAAGAATAGGTGTCTATTTTTCTTAAAAACATAAAGAGGTGAATCACATGAAAAAGTTTGCATTGCTTTTCATCGCCTTGGTTACCGCGGTTGTTATTTCAGCATGCGGAAACCAAAGCTCAGACAGTAAAGGGTCAGAGAACAAAGAGGATCAAATCACAGTGAAGCACGATTTAGATAAAAACGGAACAAAAGTTACCAAAAATCCTAAAAAAGTCGTAGTCTTCAACTTTGGTATTTTAGATACACTTGATAAACTTGGATTACAAGGAAGCGTTGCGGGACTGCCAAAGAATAGCCTTCCCGATTACCTTTCATCATACAAAAATGACAAGTATACGGATGTCGGCAGTTTAAAAGAGCCTGATTTTGAAAAGGTGGCTGATCTAGATCCGGATCTCATCATTATTTCAGGCAGACAATCCGATTCTTATAAAGAATTCTCACAAATTGCACCAACCATTTATCTTGATATAGATAGTGCAAAATATATGGAATCCTTTAAGTCAAACACGGAAACAATCGGAAAAATCTTTAACAAAGAAGATGAAGTGAAGAGCCAGCTTGCAAAAATTGATGATTCGATTTCAGATGTGAAGAAAACGGCTGAGAAAGTAAATAAAAAAGGCTTGGTGATTATGGCGAACGACGGCAAAATCAGCGCGTTCGGCCCTAAATCAAGATATGGCCTGATTCATGATGTCTTTGGCGTGACACCTGCTGATCAAAATATTGAAGCATCCACCCACGGACAAAGTGTGTCTTATGAGTACATCTCAAAAACAAACCCTGATTACTTGTTTGTTGTAGACCGCGGCACAGCGATCGGCGAAACATCGTCTACGAAGCAAGTTGTTGAAAATGATTATGTGAAAAAAGTAAACGCCGTGAAAAACGATCATGTCGTCTACCTTGATTCAGCAACATGGTACCTATCAGGCGGCGGACTTGAGTCTATGGCTCAAATGATTAAAGAAGTAAAAGATGGTTTAGAGAAATAAAATGAAGAAGAACCCGATCAATGGAACCTGTAAATGGGGACCTTGATCGGGTTTTTTGTTTTCTCTTCATTACGATAGTTCATTTCTGGCGCACAGTTATTCTTAACGTTAATAGCAATGGGGAAGGGGCAATTCGTTAACTGAATTTGAAGCTTTAAAATGAAGCGAAGAGTTACTTCTGTGTAAATTCTTTGATCAGATTCTCAATGTTTCAGAAGGGGGCATCATTCTAAGCGTTGTTGCCTTATCAATTCAAAACAAAAAACTCAGCCCCGGAAGGGCTGAGTTTTTTATCGTGCAGGCTGCTGTTCGGCAGGCCGCGGTTTTTTCTTCAAAGTAAACGATAGCAGGAAGCCGGCGAGTGCGATGCAGGCGGCCACGATAAAGGCTGCGTTCATGCCGTGCAAAGCCGCCTGTCTTGAACTGGAAGCAGCCGCATGTGCTGCCTGATTGCTCATGACAGATACTAAGAGCGCTGTACCGATGGAGCCGCCGACTTGGCGAATGGTGTTGTTCATAGCTGTGCCGTGCGGGATCAGGTGGCGCGGCAGCGCGTTGATGCCCGCCGTTGTGACCGGCATCATAATCATCGCCGTTCCCAGTAATCGGGCGGTATATACGATCACAATCCAGGTGAGTGATGTATGCTCCGTCAGCTGCATAAACGGTAAAGAAGTCAAAAGGATGATGGAAAAGCCTAGAATGGCGAGTCCTTTTCCGCCGACCCGATCAAAGATTCTTCCGATAATCGGCGACATGATTCCCATAGCAATTGCCCCTGGCAGAAGCATTAATCCTGTATCAAATGCTGATATGCCTCTGACGTTTTGCGTATAAAGCGGCAAGATCGTCTCTGTACCGATCAGCAAAGCGAATACAATGGTTCCAAGCAGTGTTGTTAAGCTGAAGATGCCGAATTTAAATACACGGAATTCCAGCATCGGTTTTGTAAGCTTCATCTGCCTTGTGATAAATAAAAGCAGGGAAACAATACCCACAATCAGCGAAATAAGGACGGTTGAGCTTGTCCATCCGTAAGAGCCGACGCTTGAGAATCCGTACAGCAAACCGCCGAAGCCTAAAGTAGACATAATCACAGACAACATATCAATTTGTGTTTTTCTAAGAGTTGTCACGTTTTTCATCAAAATAATCGCAAGCATCAGGTCAATGATGGCGATGGGAAGGATAATGTAGAACAGCGATCTCCACGAGAAGGCTTCGACTGCCCACCCGGATAATGCCGGTCCGATCGCAGGCGCGAAGGAAATAACCAATCCGACCATACCCATCGCTTGACCGCGTTTTTCGATCGGGAAAATGGTAAGAAACACCGTCTGCATGAGCGGCATCATAATGCCGGCTCCGGCAGCCTGAATGATACGGGCTGTTAAAAGCAGCGGAAAGTTTGGTGCGAATGCTCCGACGATCGTTCCCGCCGTAAATATGCTCATCGCAGTAATCAGCAGCGTCCGGCTTGTGAATTTTTCAATCAGAAACGCGGTGATCGGAATTAAAATCCCGTTCGTTAGCATAAAGGAGGTGGTCAGCCACTGGACCTGGTTGGCATCGATATTAAAATCACGCATAATATGCGGAAGAGCTGTAATCAATAGCGTCTGGTTCAAAATGGCGACAAAAGCTCCCGCTAACAATATGCCAACGATCACAGATCGATTAAAAGGCTTTGGTTCAATACTGGTATTCAAATCATATCCCTTCTTTTCTCTATAAAGTCAGTAATGTTTTAATCATCGAAATAGGCTGCGTTAATTTGCCGGTTTGTTCCAGGTAGCCAATCAGCGCCTTTAGCAGAAAAGGCCGCGGTTCGTCTTTCACTGCCTCCTCTTCAAGCAAATCAGCGGCTGATGACAGCTCATCTACCTGATAATCGTGCTCTGGCAGAGAAGAGATCGCCTTTTTCAGCTCTTGAAGGCTCTCGGATAACAAAATCGCTTTGTCTTTCGGCTGATGCGATGAGGCCGAGCTGATGTATAGTTCAATGACTTCCGGCTGAAGTCCGGACTGCTCCGTTCCTCTGTTTTTCACAATCTGGTTAAGCGTGCTGATGATAAAATCTGCAATTGGAGCCAGCTCAAGCGGTTTATGCTCAAGTTTGATGAGCATGAGAAATTCCCTCATCATGCCGTGAAGAATGATCACTAATTCCCACACGAACGGAGTAATGTGTTCGCCGTAGTTTTGAATCAGCGAATCGCGGTGCCAGCAGATAATCGTTGATCTGGCCTGCATGATGTGCTGCTTTACCCTGTCATTATTGAAAGATGAATTTCCGTAGGTTAACATGTTGAAAAACTGCTGATCCCGCCGGAAGCCCTCAAGCTCCATTGTCAGTTTTTTGGCAAAACGTTCATCAGGGGTCAGCGAGCTTTCTTCATGAAGCAGTGAGGCCGCTGCCATCATCTTCTTTTGGTTAAATGCCAGCAGCTCCAAAAGCAGGTCTTCCTTTGATTGGAACAATTTATAAATTGAAGCTTTTGACATCTTACATTCCTCTGCAATGGCCTGCATCGAAACCGATGTGAAATCCCTCTCGGAAAAAAGCTTCTTTGCCGCTAATAAGATATCTGTTTTTTTCTCAAGCATCGACATGGCTTCCTTCTTTCTTTAAAACATAGAAAACTCATTGGTTCAACAAAAACCAATGAGTATTTATAGTGAAAATTTTAGCAGTTTCCCGAAGCGGAAGTCAATGTTTTTGAACTAATATAAGGGGGGCAGAGGGAGGAACAGCAAAACACCTGCTGACTTATAAACGAAGCCGGGCAGGTGTTTGATCATGTCGTATAGAGAGGCGGAAGTTTGATTATCCTCCGATAATCTTTTCGGCAACTTCAAACGCTGAACCTGAATGTTGAAGAGCCGCGATTGAAACCGTAAGTCCCAATACAATTAATGCTGACCATGTAAACTTTTTACCCATTTTACATCCACTCCAATTTCTTTAATTTTTGTTCTGCTTCAATCGACTTGTTAAGCAGCGCCACGGCATGCTGATAAAACCCTTTATTCTCATACACCTTGGCTGCAAGCCGTGATAATTCTTTTACACTATCCGTATGGTTGCAGTTCTCTAATAGGTCCAGCTTCTCTGTTATTCTGAGAAGGCTGTTATCATGATGTTCTTCCAGATAGAGGATGGACAATATATCTGTTTTGGCTATAAAAACTTTTGATGTATCGCCGGATGCTCTCTTACGCCCCTCCGTCAAGATAGTCTGCGCCTGGCTTCTATTACCTATGATACACAATTCTTTGATGAGCATAAACGAAGAGTTATAATAATATTCAGATTTATAATAGTCTGAATGGGTGAGAGCTTTTTCGAGATGTGTGATGGATAATGCTGATTTGCCCCAATGAGAATATAAGATTCCTTTATTATGATGCAATTGGGCTTCAAGAAATGGATCATTTATTAATTTGATCATATTCTCAGCTTCATTGTAATATGATTCAGCCTTTTCATAATGCCCGGTCTCTGTACAGTTGCCGGCCAGTAAAAACAGGGACAAGGCTTGTTTTTTGTTGTAATCAGGCTTTTCTTTGTAAATGGCGAGTGCATCTCTAATATAACGGAGCGAGAGAACATGCTGGTCTAGCCTGTAATACAGCCATGCCATTTTGAAATAGAATTCGGCTCTTTCAATATCATCGGGAATAGCCGATAATTTTTGTTCAGCTTCTCTGTATAGGCCGATTGCAACGTCATAATTGCTGTTGCTTGCCTCATACATCGCTTCAAATAAGAAGAAATAGTAATCTGTAAGCTCAGAGGTTTTAGCGTTATGGAAAGAATCTGACACATGCTTGTCTCTGTCGGGAATAATCGTGCCTCTTAAATCATAAAGCAGTATTTTATGTCTGTGTTCGAGTAAAGAATAATAAATCAAAAGCTCCTGGTCTTCTTCCATTTCATCTGTCATTGCCTTTGCTTTCTCGGCAAATTCAATCGACTTATCCACTTGAAGCTTTCTGATAGCGACATACCAATCGTTTAATACATTTGCAACCTCTAAAGACGGTATTTTATTCAAGACATGCACCTCTTTTCACGTAGATGATATGCTGTTCATTTTAGCACGATATGAACAAGATTTGTGAGGAAAGGAGGATATAGTTGACAGGATGAATGACATATAGGCAATAAGCAAAAAAAGCCTGCCGAGCGAGACCGGCAGGCTTTGGTGAATTTCATTATTTTTCAACGTTAAATCCTTGCTTCTCAAGCATTTCACGAATATGCGGGTAGTAGAGACGCTGATAGTAAGCCGCGATGCCTTGTGACCAGTTTCTTGTTTCCTTTCCGTTCGTGCGCTGCTTCATATACTCGGACATTTGCTCATCATAAGCTTCAATGAGCGGCTTTAATTGTTCCGCTTGATAGGTTTCTTTGTGGCGTACTGCAGCTTGCGGCAGACGCGGTTTTTTTGCTGAGCGGTCCGCAGGGTGTCCGATGACAAGACCTGAGACAGGGAAAACATATTTCGGAAGCTCAAGCAATTCAATCATTTCATCCGGCTTTCCGCGGACGGCGCCGATCGGTACAGTGCCTAAACCGAGCGATTCGGCAGCGGCAGTTGCGGTGCCAAGCGCGATTCCCGCATCAACGGCGCCTACTAGAACAGATTCCAGTCCGTCTGTCACTTTCAGTTCGATGTTGTTTAATTCCTCAAGCGCGATTTTGGCCCGGTTAAAGTCAGCACAGAATAGCAAGAAGACAGGAGCTTGGTCAATCCACGGCTGGCCTCCCGCCAATTCAGATATTTTCTTTTTGCGTTCTTTATCCTGAACTGTAATCACTGTTACCTGCTGGCCGTTGATGGATGTCGGAGCAGCTTGAACAGCTTGAATGATTTGGTCTATTTGTGCATCAGACACCGGCTCGTCGGTATAGCTCCGGATCGAGCGGTGATCTGTTAAGGTGTTGAGTACTTCGTTCATATCGGCCATCCTTTCGTTACTCTCCAAGTTCTGTGCGGACGACATCAAGAGGTGCGCTCAGAAATTCTTTGCCTTTCGCCACAAATCCTTGGAAATGCGCTGTTTCATTATGGAATTTCATCGCTGCTTCGTCTTTCCATTGCTCAAGCATAACGAAGGTATTTTCCTCGCCTACTTTTTCAAACAGGTCATATTGAACGTTGCCTTCTTCCGCGCGGGAGTGACTGAGCAGTGATTGGGCCTCTGCTAAAAATTCCTCGCGTTTTTCTTGTTTTACTTTCATGTAAGCTTGTAATACGATCATAAAATCTCCTCCTATTGTGTTAGACACTTTTTCGTAGTTTGTGTTCTTATGACTGATTTATCCATTGTTCGAGTTTCATCGAACTAAATGTAACATGTAATGAAAAAGAGGTAAAGCGAAAACACTTACCTAGTAAAATTGTCATCATGCGCGGTTGTGTGTTAAATTTGTGTCATGAACATTCCAAACCATCCAAAAACAGAAAAGTTGCAGCTGACAAAAGTTCTTCACGCTCTCAGCGATCCGCTTCGGCTTGAGCTTGTGAAGCGCTTAGCCGAAACGAAAGAAAAAACGTGCAGCACGTGCGCAGATATACAAGTCGCCAAATCTACCCTGTCCCATCATTTTAAAGTGCTGAGAGAATCGGGCATCGCTCAAGTCCGTATAGAAGGGAAGCATCGTTATTATTCGCTCCGCACCGATGATCTTCAACAGGCGTTTCCGGGTCTGCTTGAAGCCATTCTGAATGTGGAACAAGACCGCTGGTAGAACCAATCCCCAAAGAAGGGGATTTTTTTATTACCCGTAAACCGCTCGTTGAAGCCTTTTGACTCCCTCGCCTATATCCTCGTCTTTCAGCCGGGCAAACCCGATGATTAGTGCAGGGGTGTTTTGTTTTTTGCGGCCTTCTTCCAACTGAAAGCGGCTCATCCCGAACACTTCTAGCTGCAGCCTTGAAGCGTGTGCTAATATCTCTTTTTCCGGCCGGCTTGTATCGAACTCAGTGACAAAGTGAAGGCCTGCGTTCGCTCCTTTTACCGTTATCTTTTCTCCAAAAGCTTCATCTAAAGCATGAATGAGCTTTTCCCGCTTTTCTTTATACATCTGTTTCATTTTTTTTATGTGTTTTTGATATTCTCCCGAATCAATAAATTCCTGTAAGGCAAGCTGGGCGAGCGTGTTGCACGTCTGCAAGTCATAGCTCCGTTTCTTATATTTTCGCAAAAGCTCCGGCGGCAGAACCATATAGCTTATGCGAAGGCCGGGAAGCAGGGATTTTGAAAACGTGCCCATGTAGATGACGTTTTGAAAACGGTCAAGGCTTTGAAGCGCGGGAATACTGTCTACATCATATTTAAACTCACTATCATAATCATCTTCAATAATATAGCGGTCCGCAGCCTCAGCCGCCCAGTTTAAAAGCTGAATTCTTCGGGAAACCGGCATGATGACTCCTGTCGGAAATTGGTGAGACGGGGTTGTGATTAACACATCGGGGTTCTGTTTGTTAATCTCCCGCATGGACATGCCTTTATCATCAAGCCTGATCGTTTTCACTTCTTTTCCAGCGCTGCAGAGAAGCTGGTACATCCGCCTGTAGCCCGGCTCCTCCATTGCATACAGCGCATCGTTCGGAAGCAACTCGGTTAACAGATGTATCAGCATTTGGGTCCCGGCACTGATGACGATTTGTTCAGGGCTGCATTTCACGCCCCGCGTAAGGGAAATCAGCCGGGTGATGGTTTCGCGGACACCGTAAATGCCTTGCGGGTGAGCCATGTCGCCAAGCGTGTGAAAGGCGCGGGCAGCGGATTTTTGCTCACAGCGGAACCAGCTTTTTAACGGAAAATGAGCCATATTCACACTCATATGAGAAAAGGAAATCCACTCGCCGCGATCTTCAGCAGGCTCCTTCAGATCATCAGGCAAAACAAATGAGGATGTCTGTTCCTCGGTATAGAAGGTATCAAGCTGCTCGACGAAAAAGCCTTTTCTCTCTATCGCGTATAAATATCCTTCCGCGAGGAGCTGCTGATAAGCGGCATTCACTGAATTGACGCTGACCCTCAGCTTTCCGGCCAGCTCCCGTTTTGATGGAACCTGTGAATGAGGAAGCAGGTTGCGGTTCAAAATCTCTTTTTTTATTTTTTGATAAATTTGCTGATAAATATAATCTGCTTGTTCCGAATGGTCGATTGAAATGGTGATCATGTCCATCATATTTTCTCCCTCTGATACCATTGAAAAGTTAATTTTGGTACTTTTCATCATACCAAAAAGAAGTCAGAATGATAAGAAAATAATGTGCAGGGGGATGTAAATATGAGCCAAACAACGAAACAAATGAGAACAAGCGCGGAGTGGCAGCAAAAGCGTGATCAATTTGTATCCAAAGGCGTCAGCAATGGAAACCGCAGTCTGGCGGTAAAGGGAGAAGGGGCTGTGCTGTATGACTTGGACGGCCGTCGGTTTGTTGATTTTGCGGGTGCGATCGGAACGTTAAATGTCGGCCATTCGCATCCGAAAGTGGTCGAGGCTGTGAAGCGCCAAACGGAGGAGCTGATCCATCCGGGCTTCAACGTGATGATGTATCCGTCCTATATCGAATTAGCCGAAAAGCTGTGCGGCCTTGCACCGGGAGAGCACGATAAAAAAGCGATCTTTCTCAATTCAGGAGCGGAAGCGGTGGAAAACGCCGTGAAAATCGCAAGAAAATATACGAAACGCCAAGGAGTTGTCACCTTTACGCGCGGCTTTCATGGCCGTACAAATATGACAATGAGCATGACAAGCAAGGTGAAGCCTTACAAATTCGGGTTCGGTCCGTTTGCGCCGGAAGTCTATCAAGCACCGTTCCCGTATTATTATCAGAAGCCTGCCGGAATGAGCGATGAGAGCTATGATGACTTTATCATTCAGTCGTTTCATGATTTCTTTGTTGCGACAGTGGCGCCGGAAACAGTGGCTTGTGTCGTCATGGAGCCGGTACAAGGGGAAGGCGGCTTCATCATTCCTTCTAAACGATTCGTGCAGCATATCGCCGATTTCTGCAAGCAGCATGGAATTGTGTTTGTCGCTGATGAAATTCAAACCGGCTTTGCGAGAACGGGCACTTACTTTGCGATCGAGCATTTTGACGTTGTGCCTGACTTAATCACGGTTTCAAAATCACTCGCAGCTGGTCTTCCGTTAAGCGGCGTGATTGGGAAAGCCGAGATGATGGATGCGGCGGCACCCGGAGAACTGGGCGGCACGTATGCGGGCAGCCCGCTCGGATGCGCGGCTGCACTAGCGGTGTTGGAAATTATAGAACATGAAGGGCTGAATGAACGGTCTGAGGAAATCGGAAGAATCATTGAGGAAAGAGCGCTTGAATGGAAAAAAGAACATGCCTTTATCGGTGAAATTCGCAGACTGGGAGCGATGGCCGCAGTAGAAATCGTTAAAGATCCGGAGACTCGTGAGCCTGATAAAGCAAAAGCCGCCGCCATTGCAGCTTATGCGAATGATAATGGTCTTCTTTTGCTGACTGCCGGAATCAACGGCAATATTATCCGATTCCTTACACCGCTTGTTATTACAGATGAACAGCTGAAGGAAGGGCTGGACATTATTGAAGCGGGGCTGTGACAAGTCCGAGTTCAATCATTGGAAAACAGAGGGCGGCGTCTGATATCCTTTTAATATAGATTCACCTTTGATGCATGAAGTACTTGATAGATATTAAATAGAAAGGAATGTTTCATATGCCAGATAAGTTAACGGTTTATAACCCGGCTACAGGCGAGGTGATCAAGTCCATTCCTCAGCAATCGGCTAAGGAAGTGGAAGAAGCCATTGAACGTTCACACCAAGCGTTTAAAACCTGGTCCAAAACATCAGCTTCAGAAAGAGCGTCCCTTTTGAAAAAATGGTATGAACTGATTGTTGAACATAAAGATGAGCTTGGAAAACTGATTACTGCGGAAAACGGGAAACCGTACCAGGAAGCTGTCGGCGAAGTCCTATACGGAGCGGGATACATTGAATGGTTCGCAGAGGAAGCAAAACGCGTATACGGAAGAACCGTGCCTGCGCCAACCACAGGGAAACGCATTGTCGTCACACGGCAGGCTGTCGGACCGGTTGCGGCGATTACGCCTTGGAATTTTCCTAATGCGATGATAACCCGAAAAGCCGCGCCTGCCTTGGCCGCTGGCTGCACCTTCATTATTAAACCGGCGCCGGATACGCCGCTTTCAGCGTTAGAGCTTGCCCGCCTTGCGTATGAAGCCGGCATTCCAAAGGACGTGCTGCAGGTTGTAAATGGTGATGGAGAAGAGATCGGGAATGTCTTTACAAGCAGCCCGAAAATCCGCAAAATCACATTTACCGGATCGACGCCTGTAGGGAAAATTCTAATGAAAAACAGCGCGGAAACAGTGAAGCATGTCTCAATGGAGCTTGGCGGACATGCGCCGCTCATCGTCGATGAAGACGCAAACCTTGACCTCGCCGTTGAACAAGCGATGGTATCTAAATACAGAAACGCGGGCCAGACCTGCGTATGTGCGAATCGTTTGATTGTCCATGAATCCGTCAAAGATGAATTCGCGAAGAAATTGAGCGAACAAGCAGCTAAGCTGAAGGTCGGTAACGGACTCGAAGAGGGTGTAAACGTCGGCCCGATCATTAACAAAAAAGGATTCGAAAAAATCGTCAGCCAGATCGACGATGCTGTTGAAAAAGGCGCCAAAGTGCTTGTCGGAGGATCGTATGACCGAAACGATGACAAAGGCTGCTACTTTGTTCATCCGACAGTGCTTGATGATGTGGATACGTCCATGAACATCATGCACGAGGAAACATTCGGTCCGGTTGCGCCGATCATTTCTTATACTGATATTGATGAAGCCATCGAGCTTGCAAACGACACACCGTTCGGACTTGCCGCTTATTTCTTCACAGAAAATTACCGCCGCGGCATTTATATTTCTGAAAACCTTGATTACGGAATCATCGGCTGGAATGACGGCGGACCATCTGCGGTTCAGGCGCCATTCGGCGGAATGAAAGAAAGCGGCGTCGGCCGTGAAGGCGGTTCTGAAGGCATCGAGCCATACCTTGAAACAAAATATATGTCCATCGGTTTATAAAAAAAACACGCTTCACAAGGCTGCCGGCATGATCGGCGGCCTTTTTTTGCATGCCGAAAACTCCTCATCTGTCCCTCTTTCAAGATATCCGGAATAATTACGCATACTCAAGCCAAAATAATGACAAATACTTTTGAAAGAAGGTTCCCCATCTATGGATTTATTATTGGCTCTTCTCCCGGCTTTGTTTTGGGGGAGCATTGTGTTATTCAATGTCAAATTAGGCGGCGGACCGTACAGCCAAACGCTGGGAACAACGATCGGGGCGCTGCTTGTTTCAATTGTGATCTACTTTTTTGTTCAGCCTGTGCTCTCGATGAAGATTTTCCTCGTTGGGATTGTGTCCGGCTTATTTTGGTCACTCGGGCAAAGCAACCAGCTGAAAAGCATTCAATTAATGGGTGTATCAAAGACGATGCCCATCTCCACCGGGATGCAGCTTGTATCAACTTCCTTGTTCGGTGTGATCGTTTTTAAAGAATGGTCCACACCCATCGCAATAACATTAGGAATCCTTGCCCTTATCTTTATCATTGTTGGAATCGTACTCACTTCATTAAATGATAAAAAGGGAGAGGCTGACGGTGAGCCTGGAAACTTTAAAAAAGGCATTGTCATCCTGTTGATTTCGACACTCGGCTATTTGATTTATGTCGTCGTGGCGAGATTGTTCGGCGTTTCCGGCTGGTCGGCTCTTTTTCCGCAGGCGATCGGAATGGTGATTGGCGGAGTGATATTAACCTATAAGCATAAACCCTTTAACAAGTATGCCGTCAGGAATATTCTTCCGGGTCTGATCTGGGCGGCGGGGAATATGTTTTTGTTTATTTCTCAGCCCAGGGTCGGAGTCGCGACAAGCTTTTCACTGTCCCAAATGGGAATTGTTATTTCCACGCTCGGCGGCATTTTTATCCTGCGGGAAAAGAAAACAAAACGTCAGCTTATCGCCATTGCGATCGGCATCATACTGATTATCGTAGCAGCCGTATTCTTAGGGATAGCTAAAGCAAATTCATAACACATATTAGGAGGATGGACATGTATACAGATTTAAAAGGAAAAGTCGTTGCCATTACAGGGGCGTCATCAGGACTGGGAAAATCAATGGCTCTTCGTTTCGGAAAAGAGCAGGCAAAAGTTGTCATTAACTATTTTAACAATGAAAAGGACGCAAACAGCGTAAAAGAAGAAGTCGTTCAAGCTGGCGGCGAAGCGGTGGTCGTTCAAGGAGATGTCACGAAAGAAGATGATGTGAGAAATATCGTCAAAACAGCGATCCAAGAGTTCGGCACATTAGATGTCATGATTAATAATGCAGGCCGTGAAAATCCTGTTGCTTCTCATGAGATGCCGCTTGATGATTGGAACAAAGTCATCAGCACAAACCTGACCGGCGCTTTTTTAGGAAGCCGTGAAGCGATCAAATATTTTGTTGAAAACAATATCAAAGGAAATGTCATCAACATGTCCAGTGTGCATGAAATGATCCCATGGCCATTATTTGTCCACTATGCGGCAAGTAAAGGCGGCATCAAATTAATGACCGAAACATTGGCGCTTGAATACGCGCCGAAAGGCATTCGTGTCAATAATATCGGTCCTGGTGCGATTAACACCCCGATCAACGCGGAAAAATTCGCAGATCCAGTGCAGAAGAAAGACGTAGAAAGCATGATTCCGATGGGTTATATCGGGGAACCTGAGGAAATCGCTTCTGTAGCGGTGTGGCTCGCTTCCAAAGAATCCAGCTATGTAACGGGTATTACTTTGTTTGCTGATGGAGGAATGACCAAATATCCTTCATTCCAAGCAGGACGCGGGTAATCAAAAAAAAGCGATCTCAGATACTTGATCTGGATCGCTTTTTTATTATGCGCGCTTTTTCTTTACAAGTGCGGCAATGGATAGAATAATGGCGGCTGCGGACAGCACGATGGCTGTTATATCAAGCGCTGAAGGACCGGATGCTGCTGCATCGGATTCCTCTTTCGTCTGTGTAGCGCCATGCTCATCTGTTACATTTGCTGATTTTGTAATCTGTGTGATGGAATGAGGCGTGTCAGCGTCCTCATCTCCGGTCCATTCTACAATGCTGCCGTCTTTGTAATATTGATACGCGTCCCAAGCAGCTTGTTCTGCTTTATCAGGATTCTTCGCTACAAAAGTGAACTGCTGGAACTGGCCGGGCTGAATACCGCCGTCCGTTGCTTCCCAAGTGACAGATACTGATTTGTCATCATGCTTTGCGCTTGAGACTTTCCAGCCTGGAACCGGTTCATATTGCTGGAATTCTACACCCTTCGGCATTTTCAGCACAAGCTTTGTCGTCGGCTGGTCTTTTTCCACCGGTACTTTCATTGTATACGTTTCCCATGAGCCTGCTGCTGATTCAGCCGGCTTCACAGACACGTGTGCGCTGGCCGGAACTGTGAAAAATAATAACGATGCCACAACAGCGGGAAGAAAAGCGATTGCATATTTTTTGATCATGACAAAAACTCCTTTTTAATTCGTTTTAGAAAACATGATATTGATTTCATTAAAATCACCGGTTAACCCGTGGACCTTGACCTTCCAGTTGCCCTTTTCATTAATGGACAAATTCTCTGCTTCGAATACGCCTTGCTTTGACTCTTTTAATTGGAAGGTGCTCTTATTTTGATTGCCGGACAATCCTGTTTTATATACGGTGATGCTGATCTGTTGAATATCTTTAACCGGATCGCCGTTATGGTCGGTCACTCTCAGGTCAAACTCATTTTTCCCCGGCTGGTTCGGGCTGATGCTGAGTGAAACCATTTGGCCTTTTTCAATAGCTTTTGATTGGAAAAACGGCTCTGGTACCGGTTCAGGCGGACTTGGCAGGCTTGTAAAGACGGCAGCTGTAATCAGCACGGCAATCCCGATGGCCCACTCGGCCTTTATTGTCCTTCCGATCCCTTTTTGGCGCGGTTTTCTTGTGGACATATAATGGATCGCGCCGAATATGAGCATCATGACAAACAGGCCGCTTTTGAGTAAGAGCGTCTGGCCGTATGCTGTATGGAACAGCGAATCCATCGACCGAATGATAAAGAATCCATTCAGCAATCCGGAGAACAAGATAACACCGACAGACACGAGTGCCCATGGTGAGAAGCGTTTGACAGTTTCCCATGCGAGCGTTTTGTCAGCGTGTTTCCATTCATTCCAAAGCAGCAGCGTAAGAGCCGCAATTCCGCCGACCCAAATGGAGGCAGACGACAGATGAAGGAAATCCATGAATACACCGACCGCTTTTTCTTCCACGACTGCCGCATGCCCGGTAAATGCCTTCGCAAGCAGCAGGCCGAAAAAGAAGATGAGCGGCGCAGTCCAATATTTGAACGAATCAAAGCGGTTCTTGCGTAAAGCCGGGAGGACGGATAGGACAAGCAGCGCGTATAATCCAATCTGAATCATCCAGATGGCGCCTCCCGCGGTTTGCAGCAGGGTTTCCTTTAGATAGCCGGCTTGAAACGCCGCCGCCCAGCCGCCTCCCGCATTTGCCTTTGTTTGGATGGGGAGCTGAAGCAAGAGGGCAATCCCCATACACACAACTGATAGAATCAGTATGTTCCTCGTGCGCCGTATAAGCGGGTCAGACAATTCCGCGGCCGCTTTAAACCAAACGAGATGAAATAAGACCGTTCCGATAAACAGAGAAAACGCTGTGTACAAAACGGCGCGGTCAATGGCTGTTTCAGGGTGAAGCTCGGAACCCGAAGCCTTCTGGCCGCCGAACCCCCCATCGGCTTTTCCGATACTGAACGGGATGACACCGGAAACCGGGTGCCCGTCAGCAGACACCGCGTTCCATTCCGCTCTGTAAATATCCTCGGGCAGGTTCTTTTTCAACTTTGTGATCATGATGTGTTTGTTATCTTTTTTTATGTCTGTATGATTTTTATCAACCCGTTCGCCAGATGAATTGTACACTTTAATGTAATGAAAGCCCTCTTCTACAGGTTCATTAAATTCAATCTCAACCTGTGATGGCGCTTTTTTTAATTCACTGTTTTCACTTGGCGTCGAATTGACAATATAGGCGTGAGCAAAGCTTGTTTTCGGAATGAAAACAAGAAAAAGCAGAAGGATGATCCATATTCTGTTTCGTTTCATTACTCAGACACCACCTTCCGCAATAGATAATGTTATGTCTTGGTGCAGGCGCATCCCTTTTGCCTGTCGTTTAAAATGATTTCGAGCGCTTTGCCGAAGGTGCAGATCGTTCCGCCAAAGCCTTTTTGAAATCGCTCCGCATGGTCAAGCGACGCAAACGGAATGGCCTGTGGCTGACAGCAGTGCAGATCAAGCTCGGCATGCAGCAGAAAAGCAGCAGACGCGGCACTGACCGTTGTTTGCAGCAGAAAGTCTTTGCAGATGAGATGAGAGACCTCTTCCTTTTTATCTTCGTACCGCAAAAACGCGCAATGGGCGCAGCAAAGCTGTTCAACTTCCTGACCCACGGTTATCAGCTGGACTGAATATGTGTGATTAACCGGCTTCAGACAATAACTGCACAGATTTGCCGCTGGTAAAGAACTGTTTTCAGCGAGCGCAATGCCGCCGGACGTTTTGATCACCTGCTTTGTTTTCGCAAGCTGATTCACATCCCTGTAAACCGTCATTTCAGAAACACCGAACCTTGCGCTGATATCCGCTATTCTTAGGGCGCCTTCTTCCTTCAGCCACTCGATCAGCTTCTGCTGCCTGTTAATCGGGAGCATACCGTTTATTCACCCCTTTGTTTTAGTTCATCTTTAGCGTAGATGATTTTACAGGTGTGTACAAGTATGAGAATGATGAAAAATGTGAAAATGTGTTGAACAGCAACAAAACGTATCGCAATCGTCTCTGTTATAATAAAGAGCGTACTGAATGATTGAGAGTGAGGAATACCACATGAAAGAAACATTATGCCCAAACTGCGGCAAACCTTTAACAGGCGACATGGTCAGATCGTCCAATATCCCATGTGCATTTCGCTGCGGACACTGCCGGGAACGGCTTCATGAATATAAAGTATCAGCTCCGATTATGATTGCGGCGCTTGCTTTGATCGTATTTTTGATTTATCTTGCAGAAATCATTCGCAATGCAGTCAGCCCAATCCTTCCGGCGGTTCAGCATATTCCGGTGGCCGTGTTTGCGCTCGTCTGTGCGTATCCCGTTTTTATCGTAAGTGAACGGCTGATGGCGAAGTACGTGATCAGCAATGGAACGATTATTTATAAAGGAAAAAGAAAAGGCTCCTGATTGCGCAGGTGTCTTTTTTTATTTTTAAAATTTTGTCACAGCCTCTGTGCCAAACTCCTCTTTACTTTCAATTGTGTGCTTGATGAAAGCGTTTTAATATGTAGGTAAGGGGCAGACAACATGATGAAAAGCCCTATGATGACAGCACAACAGGGAGGGTTTATATATGCAGCAGCAAGATGAGCAGCAGGCTGGCATGAAAGTGAAAATTCAGCGCTTCGGCAGCTATTTGAGCGGGATGATCATGCCGAATATCGGCGCGTTTATCGCGTGGGGGATTATCACGGCGCTTTTTATTCCGGCGGGATGGCTTCCGAATGAGCAGCTGAATACATTAGTCAGCCCGATGATAACGTATTTACTGCCGCTCTTGATAGCGTATACAGGCGGAAAAATGATTTACGACCACCGAGGCGGAGTCGTCGGAGCGACTGCGGCCATCGGGGTGATTGTCGGATCAGATATTCCAATGTTTTTAGGTGCCATGATCATGGGTCCGTTAGGCGGATACCTGATCAAGCAGATTGATAAATTGTTTAAAGATAAAGTGAGACAAGGCTTTGAAATGCTGATCAACAACTTTACGGCAGGCATTATCGGAGCAATTTTAACGATTATAGCGTTTTACGCCATCGGCCCGGTTGTTCTTTCTTTAAATAAAATTCTGGCGGCCGGTGTTGAAGTGATTGTACACGCCAATTTATTGCCGATTGCGAGTGTGTTCGTTGAACCGGCAAAGGTATTGTTCCTGAATAACGCGATTAACCACGGAATTTTAAGCCCGATCGGAATCGAACAGGCTGCGAATACTGGTAAATCCATTCTGTTCTTGGTTGAAGCGAACCCGGGACCTGGCCTAGGCATTTTGCTGGCGTATATGTTCTTTGGAAAGGGCTCTTCAAAATCAACAGCACCAGGCGCGGCGGTCATTCATTTCTTCGGCGGAATTCACGAGATTTATTTCCCGTACATTTTAATGAAGCCGATGCTGATCCTAGCGGCCATCGCCGGAGGAGCTAGCGGACTGTTAACATTCTCGATCTTTAACGCGGGTCTAGTGGCAGCCTCTTCACCGGGAAGCATCTTCGCCATCCTTGCAATGACACCGAGAGGAAACTATCTGGGCGTCATTGCCGGTGTCATTGTGGCAACCGCCGTATCGTTCATCGTGTCAGCCGTTATCTTAAAATCCTCTAAAGCGGGTGAAGAAGATTTAACGGCCGCAGCGGAAAAAATGCAGGCAATGAAAGGCAAGAACAGCCAAGCGGCAGCCGCTTTGACAGAAACAGAAAAAGAAGCAGCAGAAGCTGAAGAAACAGCTGAAGTAACGCATGAAAACGTAAATAAAATCATTTTTGCATGTGATGCAGGAATGGGATCAAGCGCAATGGGCGCCTCTATTTTAAGAAACAAGGTGAAAAAAGCAGAGCTTGATATCAGTGTCACCAACACGGCGATCAACAACCTGCCAAGTGACACGGATATCGTCATCACTCATAAGGATTTAACAGAACGAGCAAAAGCGAAATTGCCAAACGTGACGCACATTTCGGTTGATAATTTCTTGAACAGCCCGAAATACGATGAGCTGATTGAAAAGCTTAAAAATAATTAGTTGAGAGAAAGAGAGTGTGTTTATGATGCAAGTACTCGCAAAAGAAAACATTAAATTGAATCAGACAGTGAAGTCAAAAGAAGAAGCGATTCGTTTGGCGGGTCAGACGCTGATTGAAAATGGCTATGTGACAGATGACTATATTGCCAAAATGTTTGAACGGGAAGAAACATCATCAACATTTATGGGGAACTTCATTGCCATTCCGCACGGCACGGAGGATGCGAAGGGAGAGGTCCTTCACTCAGGTATCTCCATCATTCACATTCCTGACGGAGTGGAGTACGGTGAGGGCAACACAGCCAAAGTGGTGTTCGGCATCGCCGGAAAAAATAACGAGCACCTTGATATTTTGTCAAACATTGCGATCATTTGTTCAGAAGAAGAAAACATTGAACGGTTAATAAACGCGAAAAGTGAAGAGGAACTGATCGCCATTTTCAACGAGGTGAACTAATATGATTGCCTTACATTTCGGTGCCGGAAATATTGGCCGCGGCTTTATCGGCGCATTGCTTCATCATTCCGGTTATGAAGTGGTGTTTGCAGATGTGAACGCTGAGATGGTTGATGCCCTCAATGAAAAGCGGGAATATACAGTGGAGCTTGCCGAAGCCGGACATTCGTCTGAGGTAATCGGGCCGGTCAGCGCGATCAACAGCGGCAGCCAGCCGGAGGAGCTGTATCGTTTGATCAACGATGCAACGCTTATCACAACAGCGGTCGGGCCTCATGTTTTGAAGCTGATTGCCCCCGCTATCGCCGAAGGATTGAGACGAAGAAGCTCAGCCAATCCATTAAATATCATCGCTTGTGAAAATATGATCGGCGGAAGCAGCTTTTTGAAAAAAGAAATCTATACCCATTTGACGGAAGCGGAGCAGGAAGCTGTCAGCCGCTCTGTCGGTTTCCCTGATTCCGCTGTAGACCGGATTGTGCCGATTCAGCATCATGAAGATCCGCTGAAAGTATCAGTTGAACCGTTTTTTGAATGGGTGATAGATGAATCAGGCTTTAAAGGGAAAACACCGGTGATTGAGGGTGCGCTATTTGTTGATGATTTAACCCCTTTCATCGAAAGAAAGCTGTTTACTGTCAATACAGGCCATGCGGTCACAGCCTATGTCGGCTATCAGCGCGGATTAAAAACGGTGAAAGAAGCCATTGACCATCCGGAAATCCGCCGTGTTGTTCATGCGGCGCTTTTAGAGACAGGCGAGTATCTAGTGAAAACGTACGGCTTTAAGCAAGCGGATCATGAGCAATATATTAAGAAAATCATCGGCCGCTTTGAAAATGAATTTATTTCCGATGATCTCACCCGGGTGGCAAGATCACCGCTCAGAAAGCTCGGAGCGAATGATAGACTGATAGGCCCTGCCAAAAAAATAAAAGAGCCTAACGCATTGGCGGAAGGTATTGCCGCCGCGCTTCGATTTGACTTCAGCGGCGACCCGGAAGCTGTTGAACTGCAAGCGCTGATCGCTGAAAAAGGTTACAGCGGCACACTTCAAGAGGTTTGCGGCATTCAGCCTGATGAACAGCTGCATGCGATCGTCCTAAAGAAATTAAATCAATAATCGTCCGCGCCAAGAAAGGCGCGGGCTTTTTTTTGCCTTCTATAAGTCTGCTATAATAGAAAGAGACTTTAAAAAAACAGCTCTGTCAAAATGGGCTGAGTCAGGATTTGCAAACCCGTGGGGCGCGTCGAATTGATAAAGGCTAATAAACCGGTTTTCTTTCTTTTTTATGCGAGTGATCACATCTGAAACATCAAACGACGGTTCATACGCAGGGAAAAACAATAACACCGGACATGCCGGATGAACGTCAAGGTGATCACGGATTCGAGAGCCGTAATAACAAACGGCGCCGCTCAGCTCAGGCATGCTGCTGCATTTCCACGCAATGGTTGCCCCCGCGCTGAACCCTATGACATATATAATCCGGCCGGCGTTTTTGTTACGCACAATCAACTTTCTGATGATTTTTTCCCCGGCTGTCAGACGATTATGCATTGAGAACTGCTCGTATGCCGCCTTTTCCTCTTTTAATGAATAAACCTCTTGATCTCCGAGAAGATTTGGCGTCATGACATCATAACCCGCCATTTTGATGAGCCGGGCCATCTTTTTTATATGCGAATTCACCCCGTATATTTCATGAATGAGAATGACGAGCGGCTTCTGCAACATGAGGGTCTCCTTCCCGTTTTGTTTTCCATTATATCCTATCAGACGGCAGTCAGCTGGGGTATAATGAATCAAAAAGGATTGAAACTCAATGAATCAATTATCATTACCTCACCGCTACCCATTTTTATTCATTGACGGCGTAACGGAAAGCGAGCCAGGAAAACATGCCGCCGCTTATAAGCTCATTAGTGAAAACGACTGGTTTATCACAGATACACAAAGAGAAATGCCGTTTTCTCTCGTGATTGAAGCACTTGCCCAAACAGCAGCCTTCACCGGCATTACGGATGAGAACCGTCTGGGCTTGCTGTCATCGGTGAAGAAAGCGGAAAAAAACGGAGCAGCGATGCCTGGGGACCGTCTTGACCTGTTCTTTGAAGTCACCCGCAACAAACGGGGGTTTGTTTTTGGCCATGCCAAAGCGTCTGTGAATGGAACCTCCGTTGCAGAGGCGGAAATCGGCATCTATATCGAACAATCATGAAGGTATTCGGTTTAAAAAAAGAAGAAGCGGTATACGAACCGAGAACAGGTGTGTATGCCGTCATCTTCCATCCTTCTTTGGATCAAGTCGGGCTCATCCGGACAGACTGCGGCAAATTGTTTTTGCCGGGAGGCGGCATTGAAGGTCAGGAAACACATGAACAATGTCTCGTGCGAGAGGCGAGAGAAGAAATGGGCTCCGCCATCTCAGTCGGTGAGTATATAGGCAGCGCCAAGAGATATTTTTATTCAACAAAAGAGCATAAGGATTCTTTAAGCATCGGGCACTTTTATATATGTAAAAAGGGTGAAAAGATGTGCGAGCCGACGGAGGAAGACCATCATTATGAATGGGTGCCCTCAGAAGACGCAATCGGCGGGCTGTTTCATGAACACCAAAGCTGGGCTGTACGGGAAGCCGCTCTAAAGAAAAAAACCCTTCACAATAAACCGTGAGGGGTTGCGTTATTTTTTGTCATAGTCTTGTTCGCTTTGTGAGTCTTCTCTTTGATCGCGTTTGTGTTTTTCGTCATTTGCATTTTCCTTTAATTCTTCAAGCGGGATCGGATCGGTCAAGTCGTTATGTTCAGGATTCTCATTTTTATGGTTTTGCTGTTTTCTTTCTTTCATTTTTATCACCTCTCCAATTGTTTTCCTCTTATTTCTTTTGGCCAAACATGTGAAATCGCTTTTTTGTCCCGTTGGGTATAATGTATTAGAATAGACAAGAGACCGACTAAAATAGATAAAGTGAGGTACATATATGCCAATACAAAGAGAAGAAGTGGATATAAAACTAATCGCCATTGATATGGATGGCACCCTGCTGAATGATGAGCAGCTGATATCAGAAGGAAATCGCCAAGCGATACGCGAAGCGGAGGACAAAGGCGTTTACGTGGTAATCAGCACGGGGCGGACGCTAATGACGTGCCGGGAGCTGGCAGAATCACTGAAGCTGTCATCCTATTTAATTACAGCAAACGGAAGCGAGATTTGGGATTCTGAGTTTAACTTGGTAGAGCGCCAGCTGCTTCATACGGATCACATTCAAATGATGTGGGATTTAAAAAATAAGCATAATACAAATTTCTGGGCTTCCACTGTGGATAAAGTGTGGAGAGGTGAATTTCCTGAAACCATCACTGACCATGAATGGCTCAAGTTCGGCTTCGATATAGAAGATGACGATATTAGAAACGAAGTGCTCAAAGAGCTAAAGAAAAACAAAGAACTTGAAATCACGAATTCAAGCCCGACAAACATCGAAGTCAATGCCCTCGGCATTAACAAAGCGGCCGCACTTGCGAAGGTGTCGGAGAAGCTTGACTTCACGATGGAAAATGTCATGGCGATGGGCGACAGCCTGAATGATATCGCGATGATTGAAAAAGCGGGAGTCGGCATCGCTATGGGCAATGCGCAAGATATCGTAAAAGAAACCGCTGACTGGGTCACAGATACAAACATAGAAGACGGTGTCGCTAAAGCAATACGGCACTGGGTATTATAAGGATAAAGTGAAAGCTCCCTCGTTGTGAGGGAGCTTTTGTTATTTTAAAATATGTAAACGCTATCTTCTGGTGCTGGCGGCTTTTTCAGGACTTGCGTGTAATCTAATCGAGCAGTTTCTGGGTAAATGGTAGGTTTTCTGACAAAAGTATTTCGCAATCTGACAAAATTGTTATAATCAAATAAAGTTCAAAAATTCGGAATAATGGTTCCGGATAATGGAACGCTATAAATGAAGCGAATCAGGAGGGGTCTTATGTTTCAGATTGATTTGAATTGTGATTTAGGAGAAAGCTTCGGAGCCTATAGAATCGGGCTTGATGAGGATATTTTGGCATTTGTCACATCTGCGAACATTGCTTGCGGTTTTCATGCTGGGGATCCCGGTGTGATGCGCAAAACAGTTGCGCTTGCGGCTGACAACGGAGTGAAGATCGGCGCGCATCCCGGACTGCCGGATTTACAAGGCTTCGGCCGAAGAAATATCGCGATTACGCCTGAGGAAGCGTATGACCTTGTGATCTATCAGATCGGCGCGCTGTCGGGATTTTTGAAAGCCGAGGGGCTTGAGATGCAGCATGTGAAGCCGCACGGCGCACTTTATAATATGGCTGCAGGCAGCGAGAAGCTGTCACATGCAATTGCCAAAGCCGTTTATAACGTTAACCCGGAGCTTATTCTTTTTGGGCTTGCCGGAAGCGAGCTGGTCAAAGCCGGAGAAAAAATCGGGCTTAAGACGGCTCAAGAAGTCTTTGCTGATCGAACCTATCAAGCAGACGGTACATTGACGCCGCGCTCGCAGCCGGATGCATTAATCCAAGATGATGCCGCGGCTGTCGGACAGGTGATCAAAATGGTGAAAGAAGGAGCCGTAAAATCCCAGCAAGGCCGGGATGTGCCGTTGAAGGCTGATACGGTATGCATTCATGGAGACGGCGCCCATGCGCTGACCTTTGCGAAAAATATCAGAAAAGAACTGAAACAGGCTGGAATTCAAGTAACCCCTATTTCAACCCAAGAGTAATCCGAAAAGGAGGAACAAAAGATGGAGCAGCAGAAAAAAGCAGCAGGAAAGAAGTCAGGCAGCTGGTCATTGCTCATGGGGGCGGCATTCTTAATGGCAACGTCCGCCATCGGCCCGGGTTTTATGACACAAACGGCCACCTTTACCAATACATTGGCGGCAAGCTTCGGATTTGTCATTTTAATCTCTATTATTTTGGACATTTTTGCCCAAACAAATGTATGGCGGATTATTGCGGTTTCCGGAAAACGCGGACAGGAAATCGCGAACATGGTATTACCGGGCTTAGGTTATGTGATCGCGTTCCTCGTCGTTATTGGGGGTCTTGCGTTTAATATCGGAAACATAGGCGGCGCGGGGCTCGGACTGCAGGTTTTATTCGGCATCACGCCTGAAATGGGCGCTTTGATCAGCGCAGTCATTGCCATTTTAATATTTGTTATTAAAGAAGCCGGTAAAGCAATGGACCGCTTTACGCAAATTGCAGGATTCGTCATGATTTTGTTGACGGTTTATGTTGCGGTGACAACTTCTCCGCCGGTCGGACAGGCTGTTGCTAAAACCTTTGTCCCGGAAGATATCAGCATCTTCGCTATCGTGACATTAGTTGGCGGAACCGTCGGCGGTTATATTACATTTGCCGGAGGCCACCGTTTGCTTGATGCCGGAATTAAAGGGAAGGAATCTATTCCCCAAGTGACAAAAAGCTCTGTCGTGGGAATTTTAATTACGTCTATTATGCGGATTGCCCTTTTTCTTGCGGTGCTTGGTGTTGTTTCCAGAGGCCTGCACATTGATGAAAGCAACCCTGCGGCATCTGTGTTTCAGCTTGCGGCTGGAAATGTCGGGTACAAAATATTCGGTTTGATTATGTGGAGTGCTGCTATCACCTCTGTGATCGGAGCCGCTTATACATCCGTTTCGTTTTTCAAAACTTTTTCACCGAAAATCGAGAAAAACTCACGGGGAATCATTATGGGTTTTATCGTGATATCGACATTAAGTTTTGTCACCATTGGCCAGCCTGCTAAAATCCTCGTGCTTGTCGGCTCTTTAAATGGATTGATTCTGCCGATCGCATTGGGAACCCTTCTTGTGGCTGCGTATAAGAAAAACATCGTAGGCGATTATAAACATCCGCTCTGGCTGACGTGCGCAGGAATATTTGTTGTAGTCATTATGGCGATTATGGGGATTTACACATTGTTTACACAAATGCCTACTTTATGGAGCTGATAAAATGGAGTGTTCGTGGAACGAAATGGCGCCGAAGAATGTCCGTGCTTTGATACGGGAGGGGAAAATCAGCGGGCCGACCGCCGGAATGTCCGCGGGTTATGCGCAGGCCAACCTCGTCATTTTAAAAAAAGAGCTTGCTTTTAACTTTCTATTATTTTGCCAGCGCAACCAAAAGCCGTGCCCGGTGCTGGATGTAACGGAAGCGGGCTCTCCCGTTCCGGCAATTATCGCCCCGCAGGCTGATATCAGAACTGATTTGCCCAAATACCGAATCTATCAACACGGTGTTTTGGCTGAGGAAGTGACGGATATTACACCATATTGGGAAGACGATTTTGTCGGGTTTTTAATCGGGTGCAGCTTTTCCTTTGAGCAGGCGCTCATTAATAACGGAATAGGTGTCAGACATATTGAAGAAGGGACAAATGTTCCGATGTACAAAACCAATATAGATTGTGTTCCGGCGGGCCCGTTCTGTGGACAGATGGTTGTCAGTATGAGGCCTGTGCCGGAATGGCAGGCTGTCCGCGCAGCTCAAGTCACTTCACGATTCCCGGCTGTGCATGGCGGTCCGATTCAAATCGGCAACCCGCAAGCCATCGGCATTCATGACCTGAACAAGCCCGATTTCGGAGATGCGGTTAGAGTTCGGGAAGGCGAGGTTCCGGTTTTTTGGGCATGCGGAGTGACGCCGCAAGCCGTCGCAATGCAGGTTAAACCTGAGATGATGATTACACATGCGCCCGGGCACATGCTGATAACCGATATTCGTGATGAAACGCTCGGCGTGCTGTGACACACAACAATGAACTAAACGAGGTGATCTAATTGAACCGACAGACGGCCAAAACGATAGTCAACATGCAGCCGCACGGCGATTCTGCAATTGTGATTCAGTTCGGCGAAGATATTAATGAACAGGTAAACGGCCTTGTCCACGCGGCCGCTGCTTGTATTGAGGAACAGCCGTTTCCGGGATTCATTGAATGTATTCCGGCTTTTACGAGTGTGACGGTCTTTTATGATATATATGAAGTGTATCAGCACATGTCTCAAGAAGTAAGCTCTCCTTATGAACAAGTGAAGGCCTATGTGGCAGCGCGTGTAAACCGCCTGTCAGCAGGAGAAAGAAGCAGCCGCAGGGTTGTCGAGATACCCGTTTGCTATGGCGGCGAATTCGGACCTGATTTAGAAGAGGTTGCGCAGATGAATGAGCTGACATGTGAAGAAGTGATTTCCATACATACAGAAGGAGAATACATGGTTTATATGCTGGGCTTTGCGCCGGGCTTTCCGTTTTTAGGAGGCATGTCGGAACGCATCGCAGCTCCCCGGAAATCGTCGCCAAGACCGTCGATTCCCGCAGGCTCAGTAGGGATTGCCGGGCGTCAGACAGGCGTTTATCCCATCTCTACTCCAGGCGGATGGCAGCTGATCGGCAAAACGCCGCTTGCTCTTTTTCGTCCTGAAGAAAATCCGCCGAGTCTGCTGAGAGCAGGCGATACAGTCAAATTTGTACGAATATCGGAGGCTGAATACAGCGGCTATAAGGAGGGAGCCAATTGAGCATGAAAGTATTAAAACCCGGGCTGCTCACAACGGTCCAGGATACAGGCAGAACCGGCTATCAAAAATATGGCGTGCTGGCAAGCGGGGCTATGGACACCGTCTCGCTTCGCATCGCCAATATGCTGATTGGAAACAGCGAGACAGAAGCCGGGCTGGAGATCACCTTAATGGGCCCCGGCCCGTCGCTTTATTTTTCACAACCGGCGTTAATCGCCGTGACTGGAGCGGACTTTACTCTGCGCATTAATGAAGAAGAGGCTCCGCTGTGGAAGCCGGTATTCGTCCGGGAAAACAGCACAGTCACTTTTGGTCCTTGCAAGCTTGGCTGCCGTGCTTATTTGGCAGCTGCAGGAGGATTTGATGTTCCGGCTGTTATGGAAAGCAAAAGCACATACGTCAGAGCCGGAATCGGAGGATTTCACGGGAGAGCGCTGCAAAAGGAAGACGAACTTCCGATCGGAGAGATGACCGCGCTTTCAAAAAAAATCACTGCTAAATTAAGCACAGAACCGGATCAGAATGGCTTTTCAGCGCCGAATTGGAGCGTCAGCAAGTACAGATTTCTCCCGCTGAAGAAAAATCCCGTTATTCGAGTTGTGGAAGGAAAGCAATTTGCCGATTTTTCAGATAAATCGAAAGACCGGTTTTACGAAGAACCGTTTCGTGTAACACCGCAGTCCGACCGGATGGGCTACAGGCTCAAAGGAGAGCCGCTTGAACTAAAGCAGCCGCTCGAAATGGTTTCAGAAGCGGTATCCTTTGGTACGGTGCAGGTCCCGCCTGACGGAAATCCGATTATTCTTCTTGCGGACAGACAAACGACAGGGGGATATCCGAGAATCGCGCACATCATTGCAGCTGATCTTCCCGCTGCCTCTCAGATCATGCCGGGGGAGCAGATTCATTTTCAGGCTGTTCCCCTTCAGGAGGCGGAAGCTCTTGTCATCAAGAGAGAAAAGCACATGAAAGAATTGCAGACGAGAATCAAGATGGAATGGCTCACTTAAAAAAGGGGATGGAATGATGCAGAACAAAAACAAAACGGTCGTAAAATCTATGGCGCTGCTCAATCTGTTTTTAACTGAACCGAAGCTCACGCTAAGCGAGCTGATTTCTCTATCGGGAATGCCGAAAACCTCTGTCCACCGAATGGTCAGCTCTTTGGAGGAAATGGGACTTCTCAGTCGCGACCGCAATGGCGCCTATACATTGGGTCTTGTATTCCTGGAGTTTGGCCAGCTTGTGTCGGAACGTCTGGATATCAGACAAATCGCAAAACCGGTGATGGAAGAGCTTTGTCAAGAAGTGGACGAAGCCGTACATCTGATTATGAGGGACGGAAATGAAGCGATCTATGTCGAAAAAATCGAAGGTACACAGACCGTCCGCCTGTATACAGCCATCGGCCGCCGCTCTCCTCTGTATGCCGGTGCCTGCGCCCGAAGCATATTGTCCTTTCTGCCGCAGGAACAAATTGAAACATATATCAGACAGACTGAGTTTGTCCCGATCGGCTCAGGAACCATTACAGACCCGGCAGAGCTGCTTCAAACCATCAGTTCGTCTTTAGAAAACGGCTATACCGTCAGCTATTCCGAACTTGAAAACTATACAGCGGCGATCGGCGCCCCGATATTCGGCCATAAAGGGCAAGTGGCGGCCGGCATCAGCATTGCGGGTTTTGAAGCAAGATTTACAAAAGAACGGCTGCCTTATTTAACCGAAAAGGTCAAAGGCGCTGCTTTACAGATTTCTGAAAAAATGGGGTATAAACTGCCGCACACACAGTAGCCAAATTTCCCTCCGCTGCGTACATTAGGATATCAACAATAACGTAGTGGAGGAAAGAATATGAGGATTGAATATACGGCGCTCGGCGATTCTTTGACTGTAGGGAGAGGATCGGGGCTGTTTTCCAGCGGATTCGTCCAGCGCTTCCGGCATATCATGCAAGCTGACTTAGAGGCAGAAGTCTCCGTATCGGTCTTCGCGAAATCCGGGCTTGAAACAGAAGAAATCCTGCACCTGCTGTCGCTGCCACATGTTCAAAAGCGGATACAAACCGCTGATATGATCACTATTACAGGATGCGGAAACGATCTCTTTGAGTCTGTCCGAGCGTTTCAAGAGAACCCGGACGAAACCATTTTTCGCCGCGCATCCGAGCACTGCCACGAAAATTTCGAAAAAATGATCACCCAGATTGCCCGCATCAAGTGGAAAAATGCGCCCCCTTATGCTATCCGAGTCTTCAATTTATACAACCCTTTTCCGGACATCCCAATAGCGGATAAATGGATTACTTCCTATAATTCACACCTCAGCCAATTAGCTTCAGCACCCCATGTGAAAATCGCTGATGTATACAGCGCTTTTAAAGGAAAGGAGAAAGAATACCTATCCTTTGACGGCGTCCACCCCAACAGTCAAGGCTATCAAGTCATGGCTGATACACTGAAAAAGATCGGCTATGGAGAAATAGCTCATTGATAGCAAAAAGCGCTCTTGTCCAGAGCGCTTTTTTAGGCGGCGGACAGAGCGTCTGTCCAAACATTAAAAGAAACTTAAAATTTACCATTCTCTGTTCTATAGACAAAAAAAGTGCGCTAGAATAATGGAGGACAAAGTCAAATATAGGTATTGCGCTCAATATTTCATTTATGAGAAAGGATGGTACTTTTGATTCGCATCATAAAAATGTCTCTTGCATTTATTATCGTTGTGCTTGCTATTTATGCATTTAATTATGCTGAACATACCTCTGTCATTCAGTCGGTTATGCTGGTATTTCTGGGGGCGGTGATGTTCATTCAAGGGGTTGAAGAACGGAAAAGGGAAAACGACAGCTCTGGAAGATTTAACTTCTACACTGCCGGTTTTGTATGGTCCGTCTCTCTTATCGGGTTTACGCTGAATGTCATTTGATTCTATTAAACATCTTGAAAATGCTCGACCACAGGAAACGGAGAATAAAAGCGATGCAGCAAGGCTTTCCATTCTTGATATTCAGCAGACCCGCGAAAGCCTTTTGTGTGATCCTCAAGTGTTTCCCATTCTACGAGCAGCAGATATTTATGAGTTTCTTCCATACATTTTGATAAAGAATGTGTCATATAACCCTTCATCCCGGATATAATCGGGGCCGCCCGGCGGAACGCCTCTTCAAATTCATCCTCGAGCCCTTCTTTTACATACAGCATGGCCGCTTCTCTAATCATGTGATCGCTCCCTTTCTTATAGACAAAGTGTACCAGATACTTCCGCCGAAAAAAGGCTTATATTCTGTTTTTTAGATCTTTCTAGAAAAAAATCCTTGCACGGTTCCTTCATTTTAGGAGAAAATAACAATTGGAAGGCAGGGGGAAAATGTGTTGAAAAAGTGTATTTTATTACTATTATTTATAGGGCTTATCGGCTGTTCAAAAGTAGATTCGGCCGAAGACAGAATGGAAGAGTTCGTTAAAGAATGGAACGGCCAACATTTTGAACAAATGTATCAAAGCCTGTCGAAAGACGCCAAAAAAGAGATATCAAAAAAAGACTTTGTGACTAGGTACAAAACCGTCTATGAACAGGCCGGTGTAAAAAACTTAAAAGTCACTGCAGGCAAACAGGATGAAGAAGATACGAAAAATAAGGACATGCAGCATATTCCATACAAAGTCAGCATGGAAACAAAAGCAGGCAAAGTAGCCTTTGAAAATACAGCGGTGCTCAAAAAAGAGAAAACGGACGACGGGGAATCTTGGAATATTGATTGGGACCCATCCTTTATCTTTAAGCAGCTGGCAGACGAAAAAACCGTGCAAATCGCCAGCGAAGAGCCAAAACGGGGACAAATTTACGATAAAAATGGCAAAGGCTTAGCCATCAATACAGAAGTGCCGGAAATCGGCATTATTCCAGGCCAGCTTGGAGACAAAAAAGCCAAGGTGCTGAAAAAGCTGTCTGAAAAACTGGAGATTTCTGAAGACGATATTGAGAAAAAGCTTTCACAAAACTGGGTGAAAGATGACTCATACGTACCGCTTCAAAAGATAAAACCGGATGAAAAGGATTTAATATCAGAGCTGACATCGCTTGACGGTGTGACGAAAACGAGCGTACGCTCCCGCTATTATCCTTACGGCGAAAAAACGGCTCATCTTACAGGATATATCAAGGCGATAACAGCCGAAGAATTAAAGAAAAAGAAAGACGGCGAATACAGCGATACCTCCAAGATCGGAATCGCAGGCCTTGAAAATGTATATGAAGACAAGCTGAGAGGAACAACTGGCTGGAAAATATACGTGCCTGAAACAGGTGATGTCATTGCCGAAAAGAAAGCGAAAAACGGTGAGGATCTGAACCTTACAATTGATATGAAAACCCAAACGAAATTGTATGACGATTTGAAGGATGACAGCGGAGCGGCAGTCGCGCTTCAGCCGCAAACAGGAGAGACACTTGCTCTTGTCAGCGCTCCTTCCTACGATCCGAACGGATTTATTTTCGGGTGGAACGATAAAGAATGGAAAAAATTAAACTCAAATAAACATCTGCCTTTCTCGGCCAAGTTTAAGAAAACATACGCACCCGGTTCTACAATTAAACCGATTACAGCCGCTATCGGACTGAAAAGCGGGACACTTGACGCTGCAGAAAAGAAAAAAATCACGGGAAAAGAATGGCAGAAGGATTCAAGCTGGGGCGGCTATTCCGTTACAAGGGTGTCAGAGCGCCTTGACGAAGTCAATCTGGAGAATGCGTTAATCACATCAGATAACATTTATTTTGCACAAAACGCGCTTGATATGGGTGCGGATACCTTTACAAAAGGTCTGAAAACTTTCGGATTTGCGGAAGATATCCCATATGAATTTCCGGTTGAAACGTCATCCATTGCCAATGACAAGCTTGATTCCGACATTTTATTGGCGGATTCAGGTTACGGCCAAGGGCAGATGCAAATGTCTCCGCTTCACTTAGCGGCGGCTTATACGCCATTTGCAGCCGACGGCAATTTAGTGAAGCCGAGTCTCGTAAAAAAAGATTCAAAAACAGCCGACATCTGGCATAAACAGGTTGTTTCTAAAGCGGGCGCGGAAGAAATCACAAAAGGATTAAAAGGCGTTGTGGAAGACGAGCGCGGCTCAGCTTATCAGCCGATTGTGAAAGGAATCACCGTAGCCGGAAAAACAGGAACAGCCGAGCTGAAAAAATCAAAAGATGAAGACGGCGCAGAAAACGGCTGGTTTGTCGGATACGATTACAAGAACAAAGACTTGCTGGTGGCTATGATGATTGAAGACGTCAAAAAACGCGGCGGCAGCCATTATGTCGTTGAAAAAGTGAAAAATCAATTTCAATCTAAATAAAAAACCATTTTCGTGAGGCGAAAGGAAAAAGGGCGGAAAAAGCCGAATAAAAAAGCATGAAGCACTTTCTATAAGCTTCTAAAGTCAGCTCAAAGAAAAGAGGGAGTTATATGCAGCGCGTACAGTTGGCGGAAGATCTTCAATTTTCCCGAGTGATACACGGGCTTTGGCGCCTCAATGAATGGAATTATTCAGACAGGGAGCTGCTTCAGTTCATCGAGTGGTGTACGGAACACGGCATCACCACGTTTGATCATGCTGATATTTATGGAGGGTACACATGCGAAAAGCTGTTTGGCAGAGCACTCGCCCTTTCGCCTTCCATAAGAGAAAAAATAGAGCTGGTCACGAAGTGCGGGATTGTCATTGAATCACCGGAACGGCCGAGCCACAGATCGCATCATTATAATACAACCAAGTCCCACATCCTGGCATCCGCTGAGCAATCCTTGCTGAATCTGAACACAGACTATATTGACGTCCTGCTGATTCACAGACCGGACCCGCTCATGGACCCTGAGGGAGTGGCTGAAGCATTTCAGGCGCTGAAATGCTCAGGCAAGGTCAAGTACTTCGGAGTCTCTAACTTTAAAGAACATCAATACCGGATGCTTGAATCCTATTTGCCTGAGCCGCTTGTCACCAATCAAATTGAACTGTCCGCTTATGAATTGGAAAATATTCATGATGGCACTCTGGATTTTTGCCAAGAGAAGCGCATCGCTCCGATGGCTTGGTCACCGCTTGCGGGAGGCAAAGTCTTTTCCGGAGAAATGGACAAAGATTATCGAATACGCGCGGCGCTTGAAGCCGTCCAGTCAGAAATCGGCGCCGCTTCAATGGATGAAGTCATGTATGCTTGGCTGTTTACGCACCCTGCGGGTATTATGCCGATTGTCGGAAGCGGCAAGCGCGAACGGCTTTCTGCTGCGATAGATGCGCTAAAACACAAGCTAAGCCACGAACAATGGTTTCGGATTTACACAAGTGTGCAAGGATATGATATTCCATAACGGAAAAGCATCAGCTATTATGGCTGATGCTTTTTTGTACCCTGTTTTTCAATCCTGTCACACAGTCCAGTGCCAAATTGCCATTTAGTAGTTGTTGAATATATATTGAAAGCGTTTTATATTATAAGGAAAACCTCTTCAGTTGCTCCTGTATACTCCCCTTTCATAACAAATACCGCATCACGAAAGTCTGGAGGCACTTTTCATGTATATGACTGCTAGAGAACAAAAGCTTATGAAACATCTTTTATCGCAAAGCCGGTATGTGACGGTTAATGAGATGGCTGAGGCGATGCAAGTCAGCACAAGGACCATTCACAGGGAATTAAAATCTATCAAGCCTATCATGCAGCGATATAACCTGACTCTCGACAAACAGCCCGGCAAGGGATTAAAGATGGTCGGGAGTATGGAAGGCAAACAAAAGCTCTTGACCGACTTGTCCCAAGAACAGCATGAGTACAGCGCCGATGAACGGAAGCTTCTGATTCTCTGTTCGCTATTAGAGTCTCAGGAGCCGATTAAGCTGTATACCTTAGCAAAGGACTTACAGGTGACCAATGCGACCGTCAGCTATGATTTGGATGAGCTGGAGGAATGGATTTCGCCCTTCGGATTAACGCTGATCCGCAAAAGGGGATTTGGCATTCAGCTTATGGGGCCTGAGGACGCAAAACGGAAAATCGTCGGAAACCTGATCGTCAACCGTTTAGATATTCAGATGTTTTTAGAAGCTGTTGAATTAAATATTAAGGGCAAAACGGACGCATCAGAAAAAATGTTCGGCGTCGTCAGCAAAGGAGAGCTTTTGAAAATGGAACGGGTTCTGTTCCGTCTGAAAGAAAAAACCGCATACCCTCTCTCTGACAGTTCGTATATCGCCCTTGTCGTTCATCTAACCTTTGCGATGGAGCGCATCCAGCTTGGCGAAACCATCAGTATGGAGGCTGAAGAGCTTCATGCATTGAAAAATACGAAGGAATACAGCTCAGCCCTTGAGATTGCCGGTGAGCTAGAAAAGGCATTCGGTGTCACCATTCCCGAAGCGGAAGTCGGCTATATTACCATCCATTTGCGAAGCGCGAATCGTAAATATGAAACCGAATACAAAGCGCAGGAGATCGAACTGGAAATCGCGCTGCAAACGAAACGGCTGATCGCTTTTATTTCTGAAAAAATCAGGATGGATCTCACTGAAAACCGCTCCTTATACGAAGGACTTATTGCCCATCTGGAACCGGCGATGAACAGGATAAAGGAAGGCATGGGCATCTACAATCCGATGAAGGAACAGATCAAACGCGACTACTTTCTCCTTTACATGGCGATCGAAGAAGGGATGGAAAAAAGTTTTCCGGACATGACTTTTTCTGATGATGAGATTGCTTATCTCGTGCTTCATTTCGGTTCCGCGCTGGAGATTAAGAAAGAAGAAGCGAAGATCAAAGCGCTGATCGTCTGTTCAAGCGGCATCGGTTCTTCGAAGATGCTCGCGTCAAGGCTGAAAAAAGAACTGCCCGAAATCCAATCATTCGACATGTCCTCGCTGATCGAGCTGAAGGACCGGGATATCAGGGCGTATGATATGATCGTCTCAACAGTGCCGATTCCTTATGAAAACATAGATTACATTGTGGTCAGCCCGCTGCTGAATGAAGAAGACGCCAATCAGGTCAAGCAGCACATTAAGCGAAAGATCCCGCTGATTCTGGAGAAAAAACGCAGACTGGATAATAGCCGATGTAAAGAAACGGACATCCCCGATACCCTGAAAACAGCGGAGAAAATGGGCCGATATTTGGACTCGATTCAACATGTCCTGAAGAATTTCACCGTCAATAACATAGACACGAAGCCCGATGATGAACCGCTGCCGCACCAGATGTTCCGTCTGCTGGAGGCGGAAGGCTTGATTCATGACGCCAAAAAGGCCGCTGTCTGCCTGCTGGAGCGGGAAAAGCAGGGGGGATTGGGCATCCCTGAAACAGGGATGGCGCTTTACCATCTCAAAAATGATGAAATCGTCCTGCCTTTTTTCAAAATTTATGATCTCTGCAAGCCGTATGAAGTCAATGGCATGGACGGAAAGCCCCTCAGCATGAGCCGTGTGCTTGTCATGATGGCGCCCGCTGATCTGCCGGCTGAGGGGACGGAAATATTAAGCGCTATCAGCTCCGCTATTATCGAAAGCAAAGAGAGCATGAAAGTATTTCAGAATGAAGGAGAACAGGCGCTTTATCAGCGTTTGAACATGCTGTTCCATGCATGGATGAAAGAGAATTTATATCAGTGAAAAAGAAGCACACGCCGGAAAAACGGCGTGTGTTTTTGTATGTCATAAAGTGATGTATGCGAAAGATTCCTATTGCAGAAAATAACTGAAACTGGGACTATTTTATCATTCTCAAATAAAATCATTCCAAAACGAAATTGTTTTACAAGTTATCTTTTTTGGTTTAAAATGGATTTGGAAAAGGAAGATAATCTAACGAGACAATTGAATTATGAACATCATATAGGAGATGAAAATATGAAGACACTACAGCATCTGATTCTGCATGACATGCCGAACAGTGAAGAGATAGAAGCTGTGAAAACCGGAGAGGATACACAGACATACGCCGTTTACCGCAAAAGAATTAACCAGCTTGCGAACGCCCTGCTGCAAAAGGGCATCAAAAAAGGCGATCGGGTCGCAGTGCTTTGTAAAAACGGCAATGCTGCATCAACCGTTATGTTTGCCGCGCTTGAAATTGGCGCAGCGGTGGTCCCTGTCAGCTGGCAGCTGATGCCATATGAGCTTAAAGGAATATTAAAAGCCTGTGAGCCAAAAGCCTTATTTTACGGCAGTGATTTTGAGGACACCATGAAAGAAGTGCTTCCGGAGATTTCATCACTGCATACAACAATCGTAACCGGGACCGCTTCGGAAACAACATCTGAATTTGAAGATCTTTTTGCAGGTCCCGGCCATTTGCCAGAAGCAGAAACGGTATCTGAAGATGATACAGCACTGCTTATGTTCACTTCAGGAACCACTGGCAACCCAAAAAGATGTATGCTGACGCACGGCGGAATTTACAATTATGTAACTGAAACCATTAAAAGCCGAGGCCGCATGAAAGATCTTCGTTTTCTTGCTTGCCATCCGATTTATCACACAAGTGCGATCATCTGTTTAATGCAGGGCACGATAACAGGCGCAACAATCATTTTTACAAATGATCAGGATCCCGCTCATATTCTGAACCTGATAGAGGAAGAAAAGATTCAGTGCGTGATGGCTCTTCCTGTTTTTTATACCTACCTTCTGGAGGAATGGGAAGCCCGCAAGACTGATCTATCATCTGTCTTATACTTTATGACTGGCGGAACAAAGGTGCCGAGCAGCCTGATTCGCCGATATCATGAAATCGGAGTGCCTCTAGTACAAGGCTACGGTAGCACCGAGGCATGGGGTATCAGCACATGGAGCCCGGAAATGGGCTGGGACAAAGCCGCTTCAGCAGGAAAACCGATGTCCGTTGTTGATGTGAAAATCGAGGATCCTGAAACGGGAGAAGAGCTGCCTCAAGGATCTATCGGAGAAGTTGTCGTGCACAGTCCTTTTTTGTTTAAAGGCTACGAAGAAAACCCGGAAGCCACACAAAAAGTGCTGCAAAACGGCTGGTTCCGCACAGGCGATTCAGGTTATATAGATGAGGATGGCTTCATCTTTATTACCGGACGCTATAAGGACGTCATTATTTACGGCGGCGATAACATCTATCCTGACCAGATTGAAGAGGTTGTTCAGCAAGTGCCTGGCATTCTTGAGGCCGCTGTTGTCGGCGTGCCTGACCCGCTCTACGGAGAAAAACCGAAAGCGTTTATTGTCACAAACGGCACTCAAGATCTGACGGAAGAAGATGTTACCCGCTTCTGTACAGAAAGACTGTCCGCTTACAAAATTCCGGAGATTGAATTTGTAGACGAACTTCCGAAAAACAATCTCGGCAAAGTGAAGAAAGATATTTTGCGCAAGCAAGCCACTCACTCATAAGAAAGAAAACCCGGCTCTATTAGATGCCGGGTTTTTTTGCGGTTACGCAAACTGACAGTTCTGGTGTGATGTATTTAAATTGAATCTCTATATCTTCAAAACCGGCCGCGTATAAATCGGCATATATTTGTTTGGCGAATGCTTTTGTTTTCTCCGGACTTGCGTCTGCTTCTCTGGGCTGCATCGAAATGGCCGTCTTGCCGCCGGGTTTTAAGGCTTGATATATATGGTTCACGCCTTTTTGCCGATCATTCCAGATGGTGTAGTTGTTAACCGAAAGCACCTTATCATAATAAGCGGAAGGGAGAGGGACTGTTTCAATGCCGCCTTTCATCAGCCGCACCGACCTCTGTTTGACCTTGCGCTCCGCCTGTTTTTTCATGACCCCCGAAGCATCAATCCCATCAATTTTTACCGTGGGCTCACGCTTCAGCATCTGCTTCAGGCTGTATCCGGGCCCGTAACCTACTTCAAGGACAACGTCATGACGTTTTAAGGTAAGCTGATCAATCGTCCATTTATTTAATGTTTTATTTTCAGCGGCCATGATGTATCCGGCAATTACTCCAATCAAACCTTTTGGCCGGCTGAACCTCTTTGAAATGGCATTAATCATCTTGTCACCGCCTTTTTGTATGATTAATCCCTCCAAACGTTTCATGTGAAACATTTTTCTGAAAAAGCATTTCCAAACTGCTCTTTTATGTTTAGACAAAGAATGCAGGAGGTAGACAGAAAATAGCACATGAAAAAAGAGGAGGAGAAAACACATGGGAAATTATCCAAACGAATTACCGGCGCAATCACAAAATCGGCAGCCTGGAATTGAAAGCGAGATGAATCCAAGTCCCGTATATGAGTACGAAAATTATAAAGGGGCGGACAAATTAAAAGGAAAAGTCGCGCTAATTACAGGGGGCGACAGCGGAATCGGCCGCGCCGTATCTGTAGCCTATGCCAAAGAAGGCGCTGATATTGCGATCGTCTATCTTGATGAACACGGAGATGCGGAAGATACAAAAAAACGTGTAGAACAAGAAGGCGTAAAATGCCTGCTGATCCCGGGAGATGTAGGGGAAGAGGAGTTCTGTAATGAAGCTGTGGAAAAAACGGTGAATGAACTTGGGCGCCTTGACATCCTTGTAAATAACGCTGGAGAACAGCATCCGAAGCAAAGCATTAAGGATATATCAAGCGAACAGCTGCACAGAACATTCAAAACCAATTTTTATTCACAATTTTATTTGACTAAAAAAGCAATCGACTACCTTAAACCGGGAAGTGCGATCATAAATACAACATCTATTAACCCATACAGAGGAAATCCGCAGCTTATTGATTACACGGCAACTAAAGGCGCAATCAATGCCTTTACAAGAACGATGGCTCAAGCGCTCGTTCAAGATGGGATCCGTGTAAACGCAGTAGCACCGGGTCCTATTTGGACACCGTTAATTCCGGCTACGTTCCCGGATGAAACTGTCGCCAAATTCGGTCAAAACACACCGATGGGCCGACCTGGACAACCGGTTGAGCACGTGGGCTGCTATGTTCTGCTTGCTTCAGATGAATCTTCCTATATGACAGGCCAGACGCTCCATGTTAACGGCGGCGACTTTGTGACGACATAATAGGGAGTGATGAGTGTGAAGGTAACAAAGGAAGACGTAAACAGCTATTATAAAAAAGCGGGAATTATTTTGACAGATGATGAAGTTGACCAAATCCAAATCATGGACTACGGATTAGGAAAGCTTGATAAAGTCGGGCTGCAGCTTTTTATCTACGTCAATACGGACCGATACTGTTCAAAGGAATTGGTGCTGTTCCCGGGACAGACTTGCCCGGAACACCGCCATCCGCCTGTGAACGGCGAGGAAGGAAAACAAGAAACCTTCCGCTGCCGCTACGGTAAAGTTTACCTTTATGTAGAGGGAGAAAAAACGGAGCTTCCGAAGGTTCTTCCGCCCCATGAAGACAGAGAGCACTATACCGTCTGGCATGAAATCGAACTGGAGGCAGGGGGGCAATACACCATTCCGCCCAATACGAAACATTGGTTTCAAGCGGGAGAAGAAGGTGCGGTCATAACCGAAATGTCTTCAACAAGCACGGACGATTACGATATATTTACGGATTCAAGAATATAAGGATGGGGCTGAAATGCCCATCCTTTTTTTATGATCATCACTGACTTATAAAGATGCGCGCATTCAAAGGTTTAAATTTCTCCGGAATGTGGAAAAGTAACAGCGGAGATTAAAAAAGGAGTGATTCATAATGAATCAACAAGAAATTAAACAAAAAGTGCTGGATGTACTGGATAACCATAAAGTAGGTTCACTTGCCACCGTTGAACAGGGCAAACCGCATTCCCGTTATATGACGTTTTTTCATGACGGCTTGACCATTTATACGCCGACAAGCAAAGAGACACATAAAACAGAAGAAATTGAAAACAACCCGAATGTGCATGTTTTATTAGGATATGATTGTGAGGGCTTCGGTGATGCGTACGTAGAAGTATCCGGAAAAGCTAAGCTGAACAATTCAACTGAACTAAAAGATAAGCTCTGGAACAGCAAGCTTGAACGCTGGTTTGACGGCAAGGACGATCCGAATCTGGTCATTCTTGAAATTGAACCGGCAGACATCAGATTAATGAATGCAGGCGAAAAAACATCTGTTTCATTAAATTTATCTGAATAAAGTGTTGTACTATTCAGGGCGATGTAGTATAATAAGTTGTTAAGAAAGATAAATGTGCAAATAATAAAGAAAGTAAACTTCTTTTTTCTGTTTTAAGAGAGAAGCTTTACCGCTTCCATACAGCTATGGTACAAAAAAGCTGACCTTATTCTTTTCCCTCTGACACTCGCCCCTAACGATGAGATGGAAAAAAGACTTTTTGTTTTACAATTCACACCGGCGCGGCTTCGGAGCCGCAGTGACGATTGAGAGGTAGGGCTTTCGTTGTCTTGTTATCAAGAACTTCCATGGTGTTTACTTTCGAAGATGATTCTATCGGAACAATCTTAAAGACGAATCTAAACCGTCCGACTACGGCGGAATATATAACCTTTTATTTGCGTAAGAAAAGAATAAGACAAACCGCTCGGCAACCCCGGGCGGTTTTTTTGTATTGTCTATTGATGTGAAACGCGTTTCATCCCTTATTATAATAATGTAAGCGCTTCACAAAATGGTGCGGGAGGTTTCTGTATGAACAAAAAAAATAATATTCTTACGATTACCGAGTCATTAAACCAGCGTCTTCAACAAGAGCCTTTGAGAGTGCTGAGTGAAGAGGATTGGGCGTTTTGGAAGGAAAACGGATATGTCGTCATCCATGACGCTGTGCCGAAAGATTACATTGAGCGCACAGCCAATCTGATTTGGGAGTTTGAAGAAAAAGATCCGGAGAATCCTTCTGATTGGTACGCGCCAGCCCGCCGTGAGATTCAAATGAAAGAATTGAAAAACACAGGTATGGTAGAGCTTTATCATCATCAATATTTGTGGGATAACCGCACACATGAGAAGGTGTACAACGCTTTTGTGGATATTTGGGGCACTGACAGGCTATGGGCAACCATTGACAGATGCAATCTCAATCTGCCGATCAAACCGGGTTATGAGTATGAGGGCTTTATCCATTGGGATGTGGATACCTCATTAGACCCGCTTCCGGTCAACGTGCAAGGTGTCTTATCCTTAGTGGATACGGATATAGAAATGGGCGGATTCCAGTGCATCCCTGAATTGTACTGCAATTTTGAGGAATGGGTGCAAACACAGCCTGCGGATCGAAATCCTTATCGGCCTGATACAGCCGGGTTTACACCGACAAAAGTCGTCACAAAAGCCGGTGATCTGCTCATCTTTAACAGCATGCTGGCCCACGGCATTCGGGCGAATCACTCGACAAAGCCGCGGCTTGCCCAGTACATTTCCATGTTTCCTGCGCAAGAACATAATGAGGCGCTGCGCGAATCAAGAATTTCTCAATGGAGCGAGCGAATTCCGCCAGACGGCGAGGCATTTCCGGGAGATCCGCGAAACTGGGAACAAACCAAATACAGCCGAGCCGTCTTAACTGAATTAGGTGAGAAATTGCTTGGGCTTAAAAAATGGTAATGTGGTTCGAAACCTCGGCCTTCCTTAATCAGTCTAATCTGTATTAATAAGTGGAGGAAGACATAGTGGAAGTTATCACATTACAGGTATTATTCATTTTTTGTTTTTTACTGCTGATTCACTCAATTGAAACACTGGCATATGCGACAAGGCTTTCAGGAGCGCGGGTTGGGTTTATCGCGTCCGCTCTTTCACTCTTCAATGTCATGGTCATCGTATCCAGAATGTCGAATATGGTGCAGCAGCCTTTTACAGGACATTTAATTGACGACGCCGGAAAGCATGCGCTCACGATTGTAGGAGAGCAATTCAGATTTTTGATTTTCGGATCAACAGTCGGCACTATGCTTGGAATCATTCTGTTACCGACGTTTGTCGCTATATTTTCACGGGCGATCATCCATCTTGCTGGCGGGGGAGGGTCCGTTCTGCAAGTATTTAAAAAAGGTTTGTCGATAAACGGACTAAAAAACGCCCGTTACTATTTGAGAAAACCATCTGTTTCGTATTTCAAAGGTTTTCAATTTCGCTTTATTCCAAAGCGTCTTTTTGTCATCAACATGGTGATCACTTCAATTTATACGATCGGCGTGCTCTCAGCACTCTATGCCGGACTGCTCGCGCCGGAACGAAGCACGACGGCAGTGATGGCCTCCGGGCTGATTAACGGCATTGCCACAATGCTCTTAGCCGTCTTTGTCGATCCGAAAATATCCGTGCTCGCTGATGACGTGGCAAAGGGAAAACGAAGTTACACCTACTTAAAGTGGACATCGGTAACGATGGTGACCTCAAGGGTGGCGGGCACGATTCTCGCCCAGCTCATGTTTATCCCCGGCGCCTATTATATTGCGTGGATGACAAAGTGGTTTTAAAGAAGCAACCAAAATGCCAAAAGCGAAATCATTACATGACAAATGATTTCACTTTTGGCATTTTGGTTGCACGCTTTAATGTTCTCCGGCAGCTGTCCAACTGTTAATTTGATTAATGATATCTAAATCAACATATTCTCTTTCATCGTAAAATGCACGAGTGTCCTGATAGACTTCGTCTGGAACCTTTTTAGCAGAAATGAACATGAGAAAAAATGAAAAAAAGAAAAACCCTGCATTTTTAATACAGGATTTTACTCAAACTCTTAAATTTACACTTTGAGTCTAAAAAAGACATGGCATTGGATCAGACTTGCACAGAATCGTTGAAAGGGGCATTCGAAAAGGCGCCCGACGGACTCGTTGCATGCCTGACAGCCAATGCAAAATCATTTATTTATAATTTCTCAATCCCCGGTCATACAAAAAGTTTCCGAATGGAACAAAAGCGGCGACGAATCCGGCGGCAGACCATTTTAATGACCATTTGACAGAGAGCGTCACATAAGCCAGCACAAGCAAATACAAAACGAACAATCCGCCATGCACGGAACCGACAATCGTAACGGCAAGCGGAAGATCAGCCCAGTATTTAAGAGGCATAGCGATAAACAGCAGGATTAAGAGAGACATTCCTTCAATAAAACCCATCGTACGAAGCCTTCCGATCGGTGTTTGCAGCATAAATCGCCCTCCTTATGTACACGTTTTCACCTATACTATATACGATCAGGGGGACAAATATGACAAGTTAGGCTAATGTTCAAAAAACCTTCAATTTTAACTTACTCATCATCGAAAATATCTTTATTTTTGCGTTAGGATATGCTCAGGCTTATGAAATGAACCATGAAGTAAAAGATCGTAAACAATATGGCCAGTACAAGGGCATCAAACCAATCCTCGGAGTTCTGCGGGAATCCGGTAAAAAGGAAACTGACCGCAAGAAAAATAAGGCCGGTACAGGCGCTGACGGCGGTTATTTCCTTTCTTTTTTTTCGATAGACCCTTTTATTCGATATGTCCGGATGCTCCATGCCTGATAATAGGTAGCGAAGTAAGATATATCCTGCATATACGATAAAACCAATACCGCTCACCATATATTCAGAAGGTTCTTTGTGCAGAATTCCGCCTCTGATGATGAGATCCAAAAGCATCAGAGCAGCCACAATTAAACCAGATTCCCCGTAGAATTGATTCATCTTCTTTTTCAACGTATTCATCGGTCCGCCCGGAGGAGGCTTGTAAAAACGGAAGCTTCATTTTGTTTCAATCCCTTCCCAAAATAATTGATCCAACGTATGATCCAAGGCTTTTGCTAATGCGATGCAAAGCTGCAATGTCGGATTATATTTGCCTTTTTCAATCAGCCCGATCGTCTGCCTGGTGACACTGACGTGAGCCGCAAGCTGAGATTGGGTCCATCCTTTTTCAATCCGAGCCATTTTAACCCGATTAACCATTTGCTCACTCCAATGCAATATATATGTGTCTTTATGTAATGTATATATTACATATGTTATTTCGTAAAGTCAATTAATGGGAAGCGGCCTCCTTGTCTTTTTTTCAAAATCCCGCGATAATATGAACAAAAGAGCAGAAGGAAGTATGAGGCCAAATGAAACTCGACAAACTCGATCTCAGCATAATCAGAGAACTTAAAGAAGACAGCCGCCTGTCAATGAGGGAATTAGGCAGGAAAATCAAGCTGTCTCCGCCGTCGGTCACAGAGCGGGTCAGACAGCTGGAGTCCTTCGGCGTCATTAAACGATATACATTGGAAGTTGATCAGAAAAAAATAGGACTTCCCATTTCCTGTATGATAGAAGCAACCGTCAAAAACGGAGATTACGAACGATTTAAAACGTATATTCAATCGTTTTCGAATATAGAATTCTGCTACCGCATCGCCGGGTCTGCCTGCTATATGCTGAAAATCAACGCCGAAAGCCTTGAAGCCATTGAAGAATTCATCAATCAAACCTCACCGTACGCTCAAACCGTTACTCATGTCATTTTTTCAGAAGTTGAGATGAAAAACGGGCGCGGTTAGAGAGAGGCCGCTCCGTCTGTTATAATAAAAGGATGAGCGTGAAAGAAAGAGAAGTGATAAAGCATGTCAAAAACAGTGGTATTAGCTGAAAAACCTTCAGTCGGCCGGGATTTGGCCCGGGTGCTGAAGTGTCATAAAAAGGGAAACGGGTATTTAGAAGGAGACCGGTATATCGTCACTTGGGCGCTCGGCCATTTGGTGACGCTCGCTGATCCTGAGGGCTACGGCAAGGAATTTCAATCATGGCGGCTGGAAGATCTGCCGATTATTCCAGAGCCTTTAAAGCTCGTCGTGATTAAAAAAACCGGAAAACAGTTCAATGCGGTGAAAGCCCAGCTCACCCGCAAGGATGTAAGCGGCATTGTCATTGCGACAGACGCCGGACGTGAAGGGGAGCTTGTCGCCCGCTGGATTATTGAAAAAGCGCACGTTAATAAACCGATCAAACGTCTGTGGATTTCCTCAGTAACTGATAAAGCGATCAAGGACGGCTTTCAAAAACTGCGCAGCGGCAAAGAATATGAAAATCTGTATCACTCAGCCGTCGCCAGAGCGGAAGCGGATTGGATTGTCGGAATCAACGCGACCCGCGCGCTGACCACAAAATTCAACGCGCAGCTGTCATGCGGACGGGTGCAAACGCCGACACTGGCGATGATTGCGAAACGTGAAGCCGATATTCAAGCATTTACGCCGGTACCGTATTACGGTATTCGTGCGGCGGTTGAAGGGATGACCTTAACCTGGCAGGACAAAAAAACGAAGCAAAGCAGAACATTTGACCAAGCCGTCACTAGCCGATTGCTGGACAAGCTGGAAGGTAAATCTGCAACAATTGCTGATCTGAAAAAAACAGCGAAGAAAAGTTTTGCGCCGGGTCTTTATGATTTAACTGAATTGCAAAGAGACGCACACAAACGGTTCGGTTTTTCTGCAAAAGAGACGCTGTCGGTTTTACAAAAGTTGTACGAACAGCATAAGCTTGTCACGTACCCGCGTACGGATTCACGATTTATTTCAAACGACATCGTGCCGACATTAAAGGACCGGTTGGAAGGCATGGAAGTTAAACCATATGCCCTGTACGTCACAAAAATTTTAAAACGCGGCGTCAAAGCGCATAAAGGCTTTGTGAACGATGCGAAGGTATCAGATCACCATGCCATCATTCCGACTGAAGAACCGCTTATCCCCAGCAGTCTGAGCGATAAAGAACGCAAGCTGTATGATCTGATCGCGAAGCGTTTTCTTGCCGTATTGATGCCGGCATTTGAGTATGAGGAAACAAAGGTCATTGCCGACATCGGGGGAGAAACGTTTACCGCTAAAGGAAAAACCGTTCAGTCTCAAGGCTGGAAGGCTGTTTACGATGCTTATGACGAGGAAGACGATCAAGACGAAGACAGAGACCAAACACTGCCGGCTCTTCAAAAAGGCGATAGTTTGCCAGTGCGCGCCTTGAAGGAAACAAGCGGCCAAACAAAGCCGCCTGCGCGTTTCAATGAAGGAACTCTCCTGTCCGCCATGGAAAATCCAAGCGCTTTTATGCGGGGAGATGAGAAGAATCTTGTCAAAACATTGGGCGAGACCGGCGGGTTAGGCACAGTCGCAACCCGCGCCGATATCATTGAAAAACTGTTTAACAGCTTTTTAATTGAGAAAAAGGATAAAGATATTTTCATCACCTCAAAAGGAAAACAGCTATTACAGCTCGTTCCTGAGGACCTGAAATCACCGGCTCTTACAGGAGAGTGGGAGCAAAAACTCTCTGCCATTGCGGCAGGGAAATTGAAATCATCCGTCTTTATTAAAGAAATGAAGGCCTACGCGAACGAAACAGTGAAAGACATTAAAAACAGCAGCCAAACCTTCAGGCACGATAATGTGACGGGAACAGCCTGTCCGGAGTGCGGCAAAATGATGCTGAAAGTAAACGGCAAACGCGGCACAATGCTTGTATGCCAGGATCGGGAGTGCGGAAGCAGAAAAACGATCGCCAGAAAAACAAATGCCCGCTGTCCGAACTGCCACAAGAAGCTGGAGCTGCGCGGGCAGGGAGAAGGACAAATCTTCGCGTGCGTCTGCGGCCATCGCGAAAAACTGTCCGTTTTTGAAAAACGCAAATCTAAAGAAAAAACAGGACGCGCCTCTAAACGGGATGTATCCTCATATCTGAAACATCAAAACAAAGACGAGCCGATTAATAACGCGCTGGCGGAACAGCTGAAAAAGCTCGGTCTGGATAAATAATAAAAAAGAAACCTGCGATTGATCAGCAGGTTTCTTTTTTTATATGTCTAAAGGCATCTTTTTCCTGTTAATCAAAAGGAAAAAAAGCTAGTAATCTTCAATTTTTTCTTTTATAGTAAATATAATTTGCAGTTTAGGTGTAAATACCCAGTATTATAATAATTTGATTCTTACATTTTATTTCTGAGCCATATATAATGATCGTCTGACTGAGTTTCAGATGAAAAGGGAGATTTGCCAGTGAAGAACGTGAGCATTTTTGTCATGATCCTGTTGATTTCAATCGGACTTTCAGCGGGATGCATGAAAGCTGACCACAAGGAATCGGCGGATGTACCAAACAGCGTTCCGCTTCAGCCTGCGGAACACTTTGTCTATCAAAATCTGATGAACGAAAAGGGCTGGATTCAAACAAATCTAAAAGGTCATCCCGCCTATTTATCCGAATCACTCGGCCTCTGGATGGAATTTTTACTCAGCAAAAAGGACGCCTCTCATTTTCAGGAACAATATCAGCACCTTGCCGAATCCTTTCTGATGAAAAACAATCTGATTACGTGGAAGATTGAAGACAATATACCCGCTAAGTCCAACGCTCTGATAGATGATCTCAGAATCATGCTGTGTCTGGACCAGGCGGCGGCTCTTTGGAATCACAATGAATATGCTCAAACGGCCCGGCAGATCGGCGCCGCTTTGAAAAAGCACAATATGAACAACGGCGTGTTTACTGATTTTTACGATTCCGGCCATCAAGCAGCGGGAAAAGACGTCACCCTTTCCTATATCATGCCGGATGCGTTAGCGGTGTTAAAGAAGAACGGACTGATAGATGAAGAAACTGTACAGCGGAATCTGAACGTTCTTTATCATGCACCTCTTAAGAACGGCTTTTTGCCGAAAACGTACAACACAGAGACGGGAGAATATAAGTACGACAGTGAAGTCAATGTCATCGACCAGCTGTATGCCGCACTGCACTTGAAAAAGGGAGATGAAAAAGCGGCGGCTGCAGCAAACTGGGTTAAGCAGGAGTTTGAAGCAAACGGAAAGCTGTACGGACGGTATTCAGCGGAAACAAAAAAGCCGGCGGTTCAATATGAATCACCGTCTGTTTACGCCTTGGCTATCCTATTTTTGGCTGAACAAAAAGAAGACACCGCCGTTATCAAGGCGTTATATGAAAAAATGACCGAGTTTGAAACCCTTGATCCGCTGAAGACACATTATGGAGGATATATGAGCGGCAATGACACGCACTCTTTCGACAATTTGCTGCCGCTTTTGGCTGAAAGGAAGCTTTTTAATGAAAATATCATTCAATGACACTCAAAAAATCTTTAGTTATTTTGTTCTGCTGGCTGCGGCCCTATCCATCTTTATTTATTACGTATCGCCGCAGCAATCAGAAGGCATTCTCATCATCTGCATCACCCTGCTCGTCATTGGCGCCGGGGTATGGTTCGGCCCGGTGTACTCGCTTGTGATCACCCTCATCGTTTTGTTTATTCTCGGGAGCTTAATGCTTTGGTTTCAGTCCGTACAAGTCGCGCTCTTTTCCGCGGCTGAAGGGCTTAAAACACTTGTGATATGGGGTGCCGCACTGCTCCTGTTTTCCTTTATTTCTGGAAGAATTCACGATTTGGCCGGAGGGCTGGGCAAGTCGGTCAAGCATCTGCAAGCCGAGATCAAGAGTTTTGTAGCGGTGGACAGAGTGACAGGCTTCGATAACAAACAGAGAATGAAGCTTGAATTATCAGAGGAAATGAAGCGCGCAGAGCGATATGGCAATTCCTTCGTCTTTTTGCTGCTCCACATGCACTACTTTAAGGAGTTTAAATCCTTATACGGAGAAAAAGAAACAGACCGCCTGTTTACATTCGTCAGCCGGCAAATCAGATCAAGTGTGCGGGAAACGGATAAAAAATTCCGTCCCTCTGAGGAACGGTTCGGTATTGTGCTCACGCATACGCCGGCAGAACACATGCCGGCCGTTTTGAAAAAATTAAAAACACAATTGGACACTTACCGGCTGCAAAACGGAAAATACGTATCATTAACCTTTCATGTGTGCTTCTTGCCTTATCGAGAAGACTTAAAAACCGTTGAACAATTTTTAGAAGAACTGGAAAACGAGATGATGATGAATGAACTATAACGTAATACGACTGCTGTGTGCCGCGGCGCTTCTGGTATCGTCTGCTTTTTTTCCAAGCCGGGCTGAGGCGAAGCAACAAAACGGGATTCTGATCATCTACTCAAGTGTAGACGGAAAAGAGTCAGCAAATGTCAAAAAACTCGATTTGCTGGCCGGGCATTTTTCCTCCCATGTCACTGTGCGCAAGGATACAGATGTCAAAGCATCGGACATGGCAGGTAAAGACCGTGTGATCTATTACGGACAAACAAAAAGAAAGCTTAATCAAAAGCTTGTCGCTCTTATCAATGATAGGAAAGAGCCGCTGATCAGCCTCGGTTATAACGCGGAGCAGTTTAGCCGATTTGCTCATCTGAGTCTGAAACGCAAGGAAAACATATATCAGATTCACAGCAATCAAGAGAAAACCGATATCTCATTGGAGAACGGGCTTAACGTGCTGGAGGTATCGGCTTTGAAGGGACAGGCGTTGGTGACCTATAAATCATCTGACGGACAGACACATCCTTTTATCTGGAAAACGAAAACGTCAGACTATTATATCGGCCTGACTGATTTATTAAACGACAATTTGATTACGGCGAAGCAGCTTAGAGAAGCCTTCGGTGAAACCCCGGGCAGCACCTTGCTCTACCTGCGGCTTGAGGATATCAGCCCGATGTCGGATGAAAAATTGCTGCTTCAGGCAGGTTCCTTTCTGTCTAAAAGAAACATCCCATTTGTCATGTCCGTTATTCCGGTATATCTGAATCCAGAAACAGGCGACAAGGTCTATCTGTCTGACAGGCCTAAGATGGTCAAAGTTTTAAAAAAACTGCAAAGTATGGGAGGCAGTGTGATCGTTCACGGATACACACATGCCTATCGGTACAGTGAAACCGGGGAAGGCTTCGAATTTTGGGATGCCAAGGCAGATCAGCCGATTACAGAGGAAAACGCGGAAGACACGCCTGCCGTACTGGAAAAAGAGCAGAATTTCCCGAATGAAACGGCGTATCACAGCTATCTCCGGCCGTACCGGGACAATGAAAACACATACACACGAACAAAGCTGAAGCTTGCCATTGAGGATTTAACAGCGTCCGGCCTGTACCCATTGTCCTTTGAAGCGCCTCACTATACGATGTCTGAGCAAGGCTACAAGATTGCTTCAGACTATTTCTCAAGCATATTCGGACAGGTGCAGCTCAGTGATACGACGTGGAAAACATCCGGCACCGCTCCGTTTCTGACAACGCCGAGCATGCTTCACGGAATGACGCTGTATCCTGAGACCATTGGATTTGTCGATACGTCTGACCGAAACCCCCTCGGTGATATAGAAGATCACATTTCCCGGATGATTGATTTTGAAGGCGGGGTTGCCGGAGGGTTTTATCATCCGTATCTCGGCATGAAGTATCTGCCCGAGCTTGTGGATCAAATGGAGCGTATTCCGAACGGTGAATGGCTTGATTTAAAGAAAACAAAACAGACTGTTAAAACGGACAAAGTCAAGATCACTACAAACGGAGACGGCACCATCCATGTGGAAAACAAGCTTAACTTCTTTACGGAGTTCGTTAAACATCACCAGCAAAGCCCGCTGGAAAAGGCCTTGTGGATTCTCTCGGCAGTGGTGCTTTTATTTGTTGTCATGTTTGTTATATATACCTTTTATTTAAGAGCCACATTGAAAAAACGAATCTTTAAGGAGAGAAGAAACCTTGGGTAATGTTCTGTTCTTTATCTCGCTAAGTTTAATATGGGTTATGCTTCTCTACCACATGTTTCTGATGCAGGGCGGATTTCGCCACTACATGACCTTTGAGCGGAATATCCCGAAGTGGAGAGAAAACATGAAGGAGCTTCCGAAGGTCAGCGTCCTGATACCCGCCCATAATGAAGAGATTGTGATCAGGCAGACGCTAAAAGCCATGGTCAATCTCTATTATCCGAAGGACCGTCTGGAAATTATCGTGGTAAACGACAATTCATCGGACCTGACGGGTGATATCGTAAATGAATTTTCGAGGCAATATGATTTTATCAAAATGGTCGTCACCAAACCCCCGAACGCCGGAAAGGGAAAATCCTCAGCGCTTAATTCCGGTTTTGCTGAATCAAACGGTGATGTGATCTGTGTATATGACGCCGATAATACGCCGGAAAAAATGGCGGTGTATTACCTTGTCCTCGGCTTAATGAATGATCAGCAGGCAGGCGCGGTTGTAGGGAAATTCCGCGTCATCAATGCTGCGAAAACACTGCTGACGAAGTTTATCAACATTGAGACCATTTGTTTTCAGTGGATGGCACAGGGCGGAAGATGGAAATGGTTTAAAATCGCGACAATACCGGGCACCAATTTTGCTATCAGAAGAAGCATTATCGAAAAGCTTGGCGGCTGGGATGACAAAGCGCTGGCGGAGGATACTGAACTCACTATCCGCGTCTATAACCTCGGCTATCATATTCGCTTTTTTCCTGCGGCGGTCACATGGGAGCAAGAACCGGAAACGTGGAAGGTCTGGTGGCGCCAGCGGACAAGATGGGCGCGCGGCAATCAGTATGTCGTACTGAAATTTTTGGCGCAATTTTTCAGGCTGAAACGAAAACGAATTATCTTTGATTTGTTTTATTTTTTCTTTACGTATTTCTTATTTTTCTTTGGCGTCATTATGTCAAATACGATTTTTGTTGTGAATTTATTTTATGATTTACACCTGTCAGTCGGATTGTTGGCGATGATTTTGTGGATACTTGCCTTTTTCTTATTTATGACGGAGGTTATGATCACGCTAAGCATCGAAAAAACAGAAATGAACAGGCAAAACGTGTTCATCGTGTTTCTGATGTATTTTACATACTCACAAGCATGGATTGTGCTCGTTATCTATTCATTATTTGTTGAGATTAAACATCGGCTGTTCAGACAGGAAGTAAAATGGTACAAAACCGAACGATATAACCAAAATAAAAGCGGGTGACCTTTTTGAAAAAAGCAATCGTATTATGTACAGCCTTTATGCTGATCGCAATGGAGGGCCGTGCGGCTGCCGCGTCCCAAGAGCTGCAGGTCGACAGTTCCATTTTAGGAAAAGGAGACCGTGCCGAGGCCAAGCAGCAGGCGCTCACAAGTGATTTGATTACACTGTACGGATCAAGAGACAGCTCCGAATTGACTTACCAAATTCCGGCGGGTGCGTCTTCTGAAAACCAGCAGCTAGTGATCGAGTATGAGGCCTCTGACTTATTAATTTCCCCATCTTCTTTAACCGTTGCCATTGATAATGAACCGGTAAAAACCTTAAAGCTTGAGGGGATATCAAAGCACAAGTCATTGAAGCTTTCATTGAACAAAAGCCAATCTGCGCAGGGCTATCACAGCATGTCATTGAATTTTTACGGTGTACTGAAAGAGGGCGTTTGTGTCAGGCAGGATACGTCGGGCAACTGGATCAAAATATATCCTGACAGCCGTCTGATGCTTGCCGAAAACAGTAAATCAAAGGGAGCGACACTTGATCATTTTCCTTATCCCTTTGCCCAATCAGGAAATACTGATGAAGAAACGGCGATTGTCATCCCGGACAAGCCAAGTTCTGCGGAAATTGAAGCAGCCGTCAAAACAGAGGGCTATCTCAAATCTACAGACAGCAAGATCAACATTACGTATCTCAATGAATCAGAAGCGAAACAAATCGATAAACCGACCATTTTCATAGGAGCTGATCAACATTGGAACGGCAAGGTAAAACAGCTCCTTGAACAAGCCGGCTTGAAACCGGAAGGAAAAAAGCTTCTGCTGGCTGAAAGAATACTGAAAGCAAAGGACAAGCAGCAGCCTGTTCTGTTTGTGACGGCGAAATCAGATCATGTGATGGCTGATAAAATCAGTGTCATCACCGATCAAACATACACATCACAGCTGAGCGGCGAAACCTTAATGATAGACAAGCTGCAAAACAATAAACAAACAGCGGACAATGAGCTGACACTGGCGAATTTTGGCGCCGATGATATCACCATCGGGTCTGCGAATACATCATCACCGCACTACTTTTACCCAACAACAGCCGTTTACGATAAAGATCAATCGGCAAAGCTGTCGCTTAAGCTGAAAAAATCTGAAACCATTCAAAAAGCGGAAACAAGAAGCGGCACAGCCGAATTGAAAGTCATGATTAACGGACAGCCGCATTCTGTCAGACTTGATGAGTTAGGCAAAGAAGATAAAGCCGGATATTATCACGTCTCACTGAAAGTCGATCCAAAACTAGTGCAGAAGAACCGCTACATAGATATACAATTTGTGGCGACAGGATTAAAACAAAACAACCCGTGTATAGATACGGATGAAGAGAAATGGCTTTTTATTGATAAAAGTAGCACGCTGTCATTCCCTGAAAGCGATACAGCGGCAGCAGCCGATTTTCAAGCATGGCCGCTTCCTTACGCCGGAGACCGGAACAATCCGACGCTGATCATCCTTCCTGACGGCGTAAGTGTGTCAAAACTGAAAGAATTGTCGCTGCTTACAGACTCATTTGGCAGCGACGCCCAGCAAGCCTTCACGATAAAAACATCATCAGAAGTACAGGGGAAAGATGTAAAAGGCCGCCATCTCATTTTTGTCGGCGACGTGAACCAATTCCCGCTTCTGAAGGGGCAAGCGTCAACCCTTGCCGTTCCAACGGAGAAAAACGGAACGTATGATGTATCGGGCTTCGATATGCTGAATGAAACGACAAAACAAGTCGCGTTTACACAAGCATCTTTATGGGATTCAGGTTACAGCATGGCCGTTTTTGCTCCTTTATCGGGGAAAGGTGCATCAATCACAAAAGAAATGATCAGTTTTCTGGACAGCAACAATGACACAGCGACTGTTATCAATGAAACAAGCAGCCAGCAGATATTCACAAACCACCAGCAGCTGCAATCAAAAAATAATGATTCTGAAACAGAAAAAACAGGCCAAGACAAACAGCCGGACCTTTTGTATATCAGCTTATTGGCTGCCATCATCGTCATAGCCGCAGTCTTGATATGGTATACGGCACGGCGAAGAAAGAGAAAAAATGACAGAGGGCGGGACGTATCATAAAAAGAGGCGAATCAGCCTCTTTTTTTTATGGCCATTCACGGCTTCTTATGGATTGCTGCTTGTATAATATGAAAATGTCACAAAAAATGGATTAGTTATTCCAGTTTTGGAACAAGAAATTTTATTCTTTATTCTAGCCATTTTCCCTCTTTACAACCCGTCATAACGGGAGTATGATCTCTCTTATAAAACATATCGCTTAATCTGTTAAACAGAGCGGGGGACCCATTTCGGCGGCATTTTGCCGCTTGGGGTGAATCCTTTTTAGGTAGGGCTAACTCTCATAGGCCCGAATCCGACAGCTAACCTCGTAAGCGTTCATGAGAGGAGATGAATGAAACCTGTGTTCGATTTATGGCACAGGGGCATCCGTTTGCCTCTGTGTTTTTTGCTGTTTTCTTTTATCGAATGGTAAATAAGACAGAGATATGATTGCCAAAAGGGACTTAGAATGTGGGACTGTTCATTTTAAAAGGTAAAGGGGAAGAAGACACTCATGTTACATTCAATCAAACGATTTTTGATTGGAAAACCGTTAAAATCACAATCAGCCGGAGAACAAAAATTGACAAAGCTAAAAGCGCTGGCCATGCTCTCATCAGATGCTTTATCATCGGTTGCTTACGGAACGGAACAAATATTGATTATTTTGGCTGCGGTCAGTGCGGCCGCATTCTGGTACTCAGTGCCGATTGCCGCCGGTGTTCTTATTTTGCTTCTGGCGCTGATTCTTTCATACAGACAGATTATATACGCGTATCCGCAGGGCGGAGGCGCGTATATGGTTTCAAAAGAAAATCTCGGAGAAAAACCGGGTCTGATCGCAGGCGGATCACTGCTTGTCGATTACATTTTAACGGTTGCAGTCAGCATTTCCGCGGGAACAGACGCGATTACCTCGGCGTTTCCCGGATTGCATGATTATCATTTGCCGATTGCTGTTTTGCTTGTCATCGTTATCATGATTTTGAATTTGCGGGGCTTGTCCGAGTCGGCGTCCATTCTGGCCTATCCAGTTTACCTGTTTGTAGTGGCACTCATCATCTTGATCGCGGTCGGCACGTATAAGCTCGCGACCGGCCAAATCGACACTGCCCACCATACGCCGATCGGCACGCCGGTCGCCGGAATTACACTGTTCTTATTACTAAAAGCTTTTTCATCCGGCTGTTCGGCTCTTACAGGGGTGGAGGCCATTTCAAACGCGATTCCGGCATTTAAAAATCCGTCAGCTAAAAACGCGGCCAAAACACTGGCAATGATGGGGATTTTGCTCGCTGTTCTGTTTACCGGCATCACGCTGCTCGCGTTCGGATACGGAACGGCGCCGAAACCGAACGAAACGGTTATCTCTCAAATCGCCGCAGAAACATTCGGCCGAAACAGTTTTTATTATGTTATACAAGGCGTTACGTCACTTATTTTAATTCTTGCGGCAAATACGGGTTTTTCCGCTTTCCCGCAGCTTGCCTTTAACTTGGCGAGAGATCAGTATATGCCGCGCATGTTTACGGTAAGAGGAGACCGTTTAGGATTTTCAAACGGCATTATCTTTCTCGGCGTTGCGTCGATCCTGCTCATTCTTTTATTTGGCGGACAGACCGAACATTTAATTCCTTTATACGCAGTCGGCGTATTTATTCCGTTCACTTTGTCGCAAACGGGCATGTGCGTCAAATGGATCAGGCAAAAACCGAAAGGCTGGGCGGGCAAAATGATGATCAATGCAGCCGGCGCCGCGATTTCTTTTATGGTGCTGTCGATATTGTTCGTGACGAAGTTTCATCTTGTTTGGCCCGTGCTTATATTCATGCCGCCGGTCGTTCTGTTGTTTTTTGCGATCAAAAATCATTATACTTCTGTCGGCGAACAGCTGCGCATCGTCAATAAACCGGCAGAGGAAATTAAAGGAACGGTTGTTATCGTGCCGATCGCCGGTGTCACAACCGTAGTGGAAAAATCAATTCAATATGCGAAATCCTTATCAGACCAAGTGATCGCCGTGCACGTTTCATTCGATAAAGAACATGAGAAAAAAGTCGAAAAACGCTGGGAAGAGCTTAACAACGGAGTCCGCCTCGTCACGCTCCACTCTTCATACAGAAGTCTGGTGCATCCATTCGATAAGTTTCTGGAAACGGTAGAAGCAAAAGCGAGAAAGCGTCAATTTTCCGTTATGGTGCTGTTTCCGCAATTTATCACAAAAAAACGCTGGCATACGATTCTGCACAACCAATCAGCCTTCCTGCTGAGAGTCCGGCTGTTCTGGAAAAAAGATATCATCGTCGCTACATTGCCTTATCATTTTAAGAAATAAATGACGAAAGAGACCGGGGATCACTTGCCCCGGTCTTTTTTTCTGTGAAACTTTACATTGGATTTATTTGTTTAAATGATAGTGAAAGGCGGATGATCATGAAAACACAAGGAGCTTTTGTGGTCGTATGCAATAAAGAGCAAGGCATTTTACTTGTAAAACGAAAAGAGGTACCGCTGTGGGATTTGCCCGGCGGAAGGGCTGAACAAGATGGTTGAAGAATGGAAACGGGGCACATCATTGACATTTCATACAAAATAGGTGAGTACGAAAGACCGAAATTTCATGCTGTGCAGCATATTTTCAACAGCAGGATTACGGGCGGCAAAGCACTGAAACACGGTACAGAAACCGCAAACACAAAATGGTTTCATCCCCATCGATTGCCGGCTCTCATGATTCCGAACCGAAAAGAACAAATTAATGATTTTACAAGTAAGGCTATGAATCTGAAAAAAGTACTGCCGAATCACAGTTTCCTTGCGACTCTCGATCTGCTTAGAAAAAAATTCACCAGATCAAACGTATCCACTAGGTTTTAACAAACTCTTCCTGTGGTATGCAATAGGTAAAAGGAGGATACGGCATGTCACACAAAACAGCAGGACAAGCAGTAACAGAATTGCTAGAACAATGGGGAGTCAACCATGTATACGGAATTCCCGGAGACAGCATTAACGAATTTATTGAAGAGTTAAGGCATGAAAGAAACGAATTGACATTCATTCAGACCCGCCACGAAGAGGTGGCTGCGCTTTCTGCCGCGGCTGAGGCTAAACTCACCGGCAAAATCGGCGTCTGCCTTTCCATCGCGGGACCCGGAGCCGTACATTTGCTGAACGGCCTGTACGATGCAAAAGCGGACGGTGTTCCGGTGCTTGCCATTGCGGGACAAGTATCATCCAATGAAATCGGACGGGATTATTTTCAAGAAATTAAATTGGAGCAGATGTTTGAAGATGTGGCGGTATTTAACCAGCAGGTACATACAGCAGAATCTCTGCCGGATCTTCTGAATCAGGCGATCCGCACCGCTTACAGCCAAAAAGGCGTTGCGGTCTTGACGGTATCGGACGATCTCTTTGCGGAAAAAATTAAACAAAAGCCGGTATATACATCACCGGCGTATATTGAAGGGAATATCGAGCCGAAAAAAGAACAGCTTGTCACTTGCGCCCAATATATTAATAACGCGAAAAAACCGATTATTTTAGCAGGGCAAGGGCTGAAATCAGCAAAACAGGAGCTGCTCACTTTCGCGGACAAAGCCGCCGCGCCAATCGTCGTCACTCTGCCGGCAAAAGGCGTTGTGCCTGACAGACATCCGCACTTTCTCGGCAACCTTGGCCAGATCGGGACGAAACCGGCCTACGAGGCAATGGAGGAATGCGACCTGTTAATCATGCTCGGGACGTCGTTTCCTTATCGTGATTATTTGCCAGAGGACACACCGGCGATCCAGCTGGACTCCAATCCGGAGAAAATCGGCAAGCGTTATCCGGTCACCGCAGGAATCGTCAGTGACGCGGCTCTTGGATTGCGCGAATTAACAGAGTATATCGAACGCAAAGAGGACAGAAGATTCCTGAATGCGTGCACAGATCATATGAAGCATTGGTGGAATGAGATCGAAAAGGATGAAACAGAAGCCACTAACCCGCTCAAACCGCAGCAAGTCATCGCCAGACTGCAGGATGCGGCGGCTGATGATGCCGTGTTATCAGTAGACGTGGGCACAGTGACCGTATGGATGGCGCGACATTTTAAAATGACGAATCAGGATTTCATCGTTTCAAGCTGGCTCGCGACAATGGGCTGCGGCCTGCCGGGTGCCATCGCTGCAAGCTTGGCTGAACCGGAACGTCAGGCTATCGCCATATGCGGAGACGGCGGCTTTTCCATGGTAATGCAGGATCTGCCGACCGCCGTGAAATATAATTTGCCTATCACCGTCGTTATTTTAAATAACGAAAACTTAGGCATGATCGAATATGAACAGCAGGTGAAAGGCAATATTGACTACGGCACCACACTCCAGAATGTGGATTACGCCGCATTTGCAGAAAGCTGCGGGGCAAAAGGAATTAAAGTGACAAAGCATGAAGACTTGGCCCCAGCTTTCCATGAAGCGCTCAATTCCAATCAGCCGGTTGTCATTGACGCCATCATTGGAAATGAACCGCCGCTTCCAGGGAAAATCACATATGGACAAGCAAAAGGCTTCAGCAAATATATGCTGAAAAACTTCTTCGAAAATCAAAAAATAGAAATGCCTTCATTGAAGAAAAGTTTAAAACGATTATTCTAAAAAAAACAGGCGTCCATAGCAGACGCCTGTTTTATTTTTGTTTTTTCGAAAGCGCAAAAAAGAAAGGGAATCCAGAACCGACCAATAGAGTCCCGAATAAAAACATCCCGCCAATAAAGACATGATAATTAACACTGCCGATCCAGAGCCCGACAATTAAAGAAATAATACTTAATACGATCATCACAAAGCCTGGAACGAGCTTTTTCTTTCCTGTCACCTTATAGGCGATGACTGAGCATAAGATGCCGATGACGATTGGTACGATCCATAAATAAAAGAGGATAAATACTGACATATGCAAAACCCCGATTTTTTCTCTTATCATAACAAATTTATGCCAAAAAAGATATTCATGTATATCATTCCGGACTCATCATCTGCAACGCTCCCATGATCATGCGCCGCTCACATTGACGGAGCGGGCCATCATCTCTTAGGCAGAAAAAAACCGGCCCATCTTTGGCCGGTTTTTTCTATCGTAATGTATCCACAATCAAAAATATGTTTAAAGCAACAATCAACACTGCGATCACCCAAGAAATCATGGTCACCCATTTCGCATTGATTAATGAGCCCATAATCCGCTTATTGCTCGTAAACATAATGAGCGGAATCAATGCGAATGCGATGCCGAAGGAAAGAACAACCTGGCTCAGCACAAGAGCCGAAGTCGGATTTACTCCTGATGCAATAATGATAATCGGCGGGATGATGGTGATGAACCGCCGTACATAAAGCGGGATGCGGTAGCGGATAAAGCCCTGCATGATCACATCGCCTGAAAGTGTGCCGACAGATGAGCTGGACAGCCCGGCAATCAGCAAACCGATACCGAATAACACGGCGGATATGGGACTGACAAGGCTTCCGAATTGGTCGAACGCAACATCAAGATCTTCTACATATAATCCGTTATTAAAAAACAGTGCAGCGGCCACAATCAGCATGCTGGCATTAATCGCACCCGCGATTAACATGGCTATTAATATATCAATAAATTCAAATCTGAATATCTTTTTCCTTTCAGCATCCGTCGTGCCGACTACCCGCCGCTGGGTAAGGGCGGAGTGTAAGTAAATCGCGTGCGGCATAACGGTGGCCCCCAGGATTCCGGCGGCAAGCAGCACGCTGTCAGTGCCTTGGAACGTCGGGATGAAAAGCCCCTTCATCACTGAGCCGACATCCGGCTTTGCGAAAAAGGTTTGCAGGGCAAAAGCGATCACCACGACAAACAGCATGCCGGCGATTCCTGCTTCCAGCGAGCGGTAGCCGCGGCGCTGAAGCTCTAAAATCGCGAACGAACCGATAGCCGCGATAATAGACGATTCAAGCAGCGGAATGCCAAACAGCAAATAAAGCCCAAGAGCTGCGCCGATGAATTCCGCAAGGTCGGTCGCGATAATCACGAGCTCCCCTTGAATCCATAAACCGATGGAAACCGGTTTTGGGAATTCCTCCCGCGCAACTTCCGGCAGGTTTTTGCCGGTTGCGATACCAAGCTTGGCTGAGAGAGACTGTATCAAAAGCGCCATAATATTAGAAAACAAAATAACCCATAACAGCATGTACCCGTACTTAGAGCCCGCTGATATGTTTGTCGCGAAATTACCTGGATCAATATAAGCAATAGCCGCTATGAAAGCAGGGCCTAAGAAAGGGAGGAGCCCTCTGAATCCCCTGATTTTTCCGTCAAGGGCGTCCTGTACTGCTTTCGTACGCGGAGATTGTGCTGAGATGTCTTTATCCATCATGTCATCACCTGAATTCTCATGTTTTTGCCGTATAACAAATAGTTTCCTTAGTCCAAATTATTTTATCTACATCATATGACCATCAGGTTCTGTTGTCAACCAATGACTGTCAAAAACTGACCGTAAAATGTTTCCCTGATATGTAACATGATATGTAAAGTCTTTAAATAAAGGTCCATAAAATAAAGGCACCGTTCCATTGAAGAAACGGTGCCGGCTGTTCAGTTTTCTGATAATGAATTTAAGCTTCCTTCCGCATTCCGCGGAACACAAGGCTTAATAAGAAAACAAAGATCACTGCGCCGATAATGGCGGGAATAATCGCAAATCCTGCGAGACTTGGACCCCAAGTTCCGAGAAGTCCGTGACCGATCCATGCCCCGATAAGTCCGGCAATCATAGATCCGATAATTCCTCCGGGCATCCGATTTCCGACAATCGCACTTCCGATTAAACCTATAACAATTGCAACAAGTAAAGATACTAAAAAGCCTAGCATGGTATTCACCTCTCCTTGGTTATTTACTGATCAATAGCCGTTCTGTTTATGTTCCAAACATCTGAAAGCATATTGCTGACATATTTGCGCTTTCCGTTGTTATTTCTCCATGTCCATCTTTTTTTGAACATTGCCATTTGCTTTATGAACGATGACTTCGGTACCTTTATTTTCAGCTATTTCTTTAGCGCGGCTGATGGCTTCCTGCTTCGTATCTTTGACTTCTGTCACCCGCTTCGCATCTTCCGTTTTAACGGCCCATCCGTCTTTATGCTTGATGACATGCTCGGCTTTGTCCATCAGCTCGGGTCTGGCGCCGCTGTCGCTGTCACGATCCCGTTTCGTTACATTATCATGTTTAACGAAATCATCAATTTCATCCTTCGATGCATGCTGCGCCCATTCCTTCGCCTGGCTTGTGGCGATCGGAATCGCGCGTCCTTCTTCATAGCCCTCATTAATCATGGCATTGGCGATTTCAATCGCTTTTTTTTTCACAGGCTTATCAAGATTTTTAAACGAATTCGGATAATCTTTCATTGACCAAGGCATGTCTGTCCCTCCTTTAGCTTTTATAAAAATGATACCCAAAGGTGTAAAAAGAAAACGTTCCTGGGAAAAATGAAGGTATACTGTATAGTAGAAAAAAAGAAGGGAAGTGCTGGTTGGGTGACTGAACATCAAGAAGATCTTCAAAAACAATTGAAGGAAATTGAAAAATGGGAAAAGGAACAGCAAAAAGTCTGGTTCTGGGATAAGCTCAGCCGCCTCCCATTTCAGCTGCTGGACAAGCTGACTCCTGATTTTATCCATAAAAAAATCGGCACACTGCTGGATGAAGTGGGGAGCTTTATTCAAACGGGCGGGCAGTACCTCACATCTGAGAAACAAATTATCAAGCACTTTCAAAAGAAGCTGCCTGATGAGCCGATTGAATCGCTTCAAGATGTTCAAAAAGCTCCGCTTGCCATTATGGACGACATTGCGGAAAGCATGGGTCGGAACCGGGCCAATGCCGCAGCCGTTCAAGGAGCCACAACAGGCGTAGGCGGTGTATTTACATTGGCCGCTGATATTCCGGCAGTACTCGGATTATCATTAAAAACGCTGCAAGACATCGCGGTCGCTTATGGCTATGACCCTAAAGAAAAAAAAGAGCGGGTATTCATCGTGAAATGTTTGCAGCTCAGCTCAGCCGACATTGTCGGAAAAAAATCAATCCTGAAAGAATTAAAAGACTATGATCAAGACTCGCGTACATATAAAAGCGCCGCTTCCCAAATTCAAGGCTGGCGGGAAGTCGTATACAGCTACCGGGACTCCTTTGGCTGGAAGAAGTTCTTTCAAATGGTGCCGGTGGCGGGCATGGTCTTCGGGGCTTCTGCCAATCGATCGGCATTACACAGCATCGCGGAAACGGGCATGATGCTTTACAAAAAACGACGCATTCTGGAACGGCTGAAAGAAACAGAATAGAAGAAACCAAGCAGGCGGACGCCAAATTCCGGCTGCTTTTTTTATAGGCTTTTGCCGTCCTTTCACCGCGAGTGAAACCTGAAATTACGGATAGCGAGCATTGGAGCAGTCTGGATGTTTTCCTTCGTGAGCCCCCGTCCTGACAACGATTCCGAGGTTATCGGACATGCCGAAACACATTCAATGTGTTTTCTTTGTTTAAAAGATATGAGAGCGGGAAATCAACAAGCAACACCAATTAAAGGAGGAATTCAAAATGGCACAAGATAACAAAATGAGTAGAGAAGAAGCAGGTAGAAAAGGCGGAGAAACTACTAGCAAAAACCATGACAAAGAATTCTATCAAGAGATTGGCGAAAAAGGCGGAGAAGCCACTAGCAAAAACCACGACAAAGAATTCTATCAAGAGATCGGTGAAAAAGGCGGAGAAGCCACTAGCAAAAATCATGACAAAGAATTCTATCAAGAGATCGGTGAAAAAGGCGGAGAAGCCACTAGTAAAAATCATGACAAAGAATTCTATCAAGAAATCGGCCAAAAAGGCGGAGAAGCCACTAGCAAAAATCATGACAAAGAATTCTATCAAGAAATTGGCTCAAAAGGCGGAAACAACAACAATCGCAACGATTAATCAGCATTGTAAATACAACAGGCAGACAAACTGTACCCAAAAAGCGATCCAGATCTAATCTGAGATCGCTTTTTGGTGTTTGAAAAACCTCTTTTGTTGTCAGAAAATTCTTTATGAAAACAACCGTCCCCGTTACAATAGATGAAAAAAGGGGATGCAAGTAAATGCCGGATATACAGAACTTGATCAGCATGGCAAATGAAATAATAGGCACGTACGCGAATTTTTCAGTCTCAGAGGTGAATGATCACTGCCTCCGTCTCGCAGTATTTACGGGAGAATATGACTGGCATGTCCATCCGGAGTCCGACGAATTATTCATCATTCTGGAAGGGGAATTGTACATCGATTTTAAAGACAAAGAAACGGCGGTTTTGAGATCGAATGACTCATTACTGGTACCTAAAGGAACCGTTCACCGCACAAGGTCGTATGTGAGAACCGTGAACCTATGTATTGAGCATAGTCACGCCGAAACGCTGATCACGGAGACAGAACATGCTGATTAAAGAAATGAAATGTGAAGTGGAAGCCGCACATAAGGAAGCATTTTCAAAAGCGCAGTCAAGGTGGGAAGAATTAAAGTACGTAAATGGATTTATTAAACAAGCCGGAGGATGGAGAAAAAATGAGAACGGCATGTTTACTGCAATAGTCATTGGCGTGTGGGAAGATCAACAAACATACGAAGAATTCATGACCAATGAACATGACAGGATCTACGCTAACACTAAGCAGCAAGGCACATTTCGCTCCATACAAGTCAAACTGTATCAAGAAAAACCCCCAGTCGACACAGAGCGCTTTCTCATGACAAGCAATGTTCAACGCGAACCGGGCTGGACGATTCAAAGGCAATAAAAACAGCCCTATTACAGGGCTGTTTTTTTACTCCCGGCCAGGAAGCGTATTGTGCACATATGGGGGAACCGGATTTAATGTCTGCATCTCTCCGTACGCTTTCGGTTCCTTCACATATTCAAAAGACTCTCCGTCAGGCGCTGCTTCATTCAGCCAGTTTTGTTTGGCGCTTTCTTCGCCTTCTGAGAAATTAATAAGCTGATGAGAAAATTCCTGCTTTTCAAGAGCTTTAGGGAATGTGCCCGGAACAATAGGGCCTTCCTGCGCTTCTAATTCTTTAATCGCTGCAAGCCATTGGTTTTGGTGCATCGTATCGCGTGCCAATAAGAAGGCCAGCATGTCTTTTACGCCTTTATCATCTGTCATCTCATAGAGACGCGCGACCTGCAATCTTCCCTGTGATTCGGCATTCAGATTAGCCCGGAAATCTGCCAAAAGGTTTCCGCTCGCTACGATATACCCTGCGCTCCAAGGAACGCCTGTACTGTTTTCCGGCATCGCGCCAAGTCCAGATACGATAGCGTGATGAGGATTCATGCCTCCCATGATGGAGCCGATTACCGGATCATCAGCAGCTTCTTCCTGCTCATGAAGCGGGGCGTCCTCAAGAAGTCTTGCGATCATTGTGGCGATCATTTCAACGTGGCCGATCTCTTCGGTAGCCGTATCCATGATTAAATCTTTATATTTTTCGTTACCTCGTGTATTCCATCCTTGAAATAAGTACTGCATGGCAACAGAAATTTCTCCGTATTGCCCGCCTAAAATTTCCTGCATTTTCTTAGCGAATAATGGATCTGGCCGGTCTGGTTTAGCCGGATGCTGAAGCATCTTTGTATGTTTGAACATGTATCCCATCTCCTTTTTCGTTTTATCACTCTCTATATCCCCCTCAGATACATGCATCAAACGAAAAAGAGAGTATCGGGACGGCAAAACCTGCTACGAATCAGTTTCGTAAGACTTCCGCAATTCCAGCAGCTCGCGAATCAATTTACGGCCGATCACCGATTCATATTGCTGATACACGGGATCAAGGCGTTTCATCCACTCATCTTGCTCTGCCTTTGTCAGCTGATAGATGCTGATCGGGGAATTCTCTTTGATCTCTTTAAGCTGATCCTTATTCATTTGTTCGGCGTGTTTTTCATTCCACTCCGTCGTTTCCTTCATCGCTTCAGTCAGAATGCGCTTTGTTTCCTCTGTTTGTGAGTTCCAAAAATGCTCGTCCGTCATGACGGCATAGCCGAGATAGCCGTGATTGCTGATTGTCAAATAGTCCTGAACATTATAAAATTTTTTAGAATAGATGTTGGAGATTGTATTTTCTTCCCCGTCGACAAGGTTGTTTTCTAATAGCTGAAAGGTAGAATTGAACGAATCTTGACGGGGCGCTGCGCCGAGCTGCCGGAATTGGTCTTCAATCACGTCGCTCTGCATAATGCGGAGCGCTTGACCCTTTAAATCATCGGGCGTGCGAATCGGGCCCTTATTGGATGTGATTTGCTTAAAGCCGTTTGTCCAATAAGCCAACCCTTTCATATTATTTTTCTTTAAAGAAGCAAACAGCTGCGTCCCGATTTCGCCGTTTAAGCCTTCCTGAACGGCATCGTAGCTCGTAAACGCATAAGGCAAGTCCAAAACGCCCCATTCCGGAGAAAGCATCCCGAGCTTTGAGGTGGAGGGAGCGATAAATTGCACATCGCCTTTTCGCAAAGCGTCAATTTCTTCAATATCAGAATAGAGACTCCCATTCGGAAAAACTTCAATCTTTATGTGTCCGCCTGACTTTTGACGGACCAACTCCGCAAATTTATTGGCAGCCAGCCCCTTTGGCGTATTTTCAGCAACCACATGGCTGAATCTGAAAACAATCTGGTCATTTAAGCCTTCCTGATCATCATCGTAATAGAGCTCCTCATGAGCTTCACGATCATGGAAGCCTATAAATAAAGCGATTACAATACCGAGTATCATCAATCCGAGGCATGTCATCAAACTCTTCATCTCAGGCCCTCCCGTCATCCCTTATGATTAAGCATAATAGGGGCGAAGACATTCGTAAAGATGAAGAGGGGAAAGGAGAAGCCCATGAAAAAGAGGAAGCTTTCGATCCGGTGGAAAATTACCATCCTGTCATACATTGTTGTTACTTTTTCTTTACTTATCGGGGGCATTGTCCTCATTGGGAATATCCAGCATACAGAGGAGCGCGAGCTGAAAAAACGGCTGATGAACACAGCCAGAACCGTTTCGGAGCTTACAGACGTCAAACAGGCGTTAACAGAGCAACATCAAAACGAACAAGTGAGCAGTGCCGTTGAGCAAATCCGTATTATCAACGAAGCGGACTACATCGTGGTGATGGACATGGATCATATTCGCTATTCTCACCCCGTCAGCACCATGATCGGTCAGCGATCCGAGGGGGCAGACGAAGAAGCCGCATTTGCAGAACATATTTATTTCTCAGAGGCAAAAGGCGAAATCGGGACAGCCGTCCGCGCTTTTTATCCGGTTAAGGATCAGGAATTAAATCAGATCGGAGTGGTGCTTGTCGGAAAAAAACTGCCGGGCATCGTCGATATTATCTTAAACTTGAAGCGCGACATCCTTTTCATCGTGATGCTCACCCTCGGATTTGGGCTGGCGGGCTCCTTTTTGCTGGCGCGCCACATTAAAAAACAAATGTTTCAGCTCGAACCGTATGAGATTGTGAGAATGTTTGAGGAACGGACAGCTACTTTTCACTCCATCAATGAAGGTGTCATTGCCATTGATAATCAGCACATCATTACGATATTTAATGAAAAAGCAAAGCAGATTTTCGAAGTGAAGGGCGAACTGGTCGGAAAGCTGATTTGGGACGTACTCAAAGATTCGCGGCTGCCGGAAATCGTGGAACGGAACAAACCCGTTTACAACGAAGAAATACAGGTCAGCGGAAAAATCATTATGAGCAGCAGAATCCCGATTGTCATGAAGAAAAAAGTCATCGGCGCCGTCGCCATTTTTCAAGATCGCACCGAAGCGGCAAAAATGGCTGAGGAACTGACCGGCGTCAAAAACTTTGTGGACGCGCTCCGTGTCCAAAACCACGAACATATGAACAAGCTCCATACCATTGCGGGGCTGATACAGCTGGGGAAATCTGATAAAGCCATGCAATTGGCGTTTCAGGCTTCTTCAGAGCAGGAAAGCGTCAATGAATTTCTTCACCAATCCATTCGGAATGATGCCGCGGCCGGACTGCTTTTAAGTAAAATAAAAAGAGGAAAAGAGCTAGGCATTCTCGTGTCTATTGACGAAAACAGCAGTCTCCGGGATTTCCCCGAACATATTGATCAGCATGATATCGTTGTGCTGCTCGGAAACCTGATCGAAAATGCATTCGGAGCATATGACACGGTCCATGCGGAAGAGAAACGAATTGATATCAGCATAGAACAAACAGATGAAGTGCTTGCGATTTTAATAGAAGACAACGGATGCGGCATTTCAAAAGCGCACATTCCGTATCTTTATGATAAAGGATTTACAATGAATAAAACCGGCGGGACGGGCTATGGCCTCTATTTAGTCAAACAAATCACCGACAAAGGATTGGGCACGATAGAGGTCGCATCGCACGAGGGGCAGGGAACGTCCTTTTCAATCGTATTTCCAATGAAGGGGGAGGAAAGAATTCATGGCAGTTAAGGAGACAATAAAGGTTCTTTTGATAGAAGATGATCCAATGGTTCAGGAAGTGAACAAAGAATTCATCGCAAGTGTAAAAGGCTTTGAAGTATGCGGAACAGCGGGAAACGGGGAAGAAGGCATTAAGATGATCAAAGAAAACCGACCGGCCCTTGTCATACTTGACGTCTATATGCCTAAAAAAGATGGCGTCAAAACGTTACAAGAGATCAGAAAGCAAAAGCTCGAAGTCGATGTCATTGTCGTTTCCGCGGCAAAAGATAAAGAAACCATCAATCTGATGCTGCAAAACGGAGCAGCCGATTATATTCTGAAACCTTTCAAAATCGAACGGATGAAGCAGTCGCTTGAAAAATACAAACAATATAAACGAAGAATAGAAGAAAACGAGACACTATCACAAATTCAGCTGGACATGATTCTCAATATGCCGCAGCAATCCGGCGAAGAATTGCCCAAGGGTTTAAATCATTTCACAATTAATGAGGTCATGACCTACTTGAAGCAGCAAAAAACATCCCTTTCTGCCGAACAGGTCGCAAACGCTCTGGGAATCGCCAGGGTCACCGCAAGACGCTATCTCGATTTTTTAGAAAAGGACGGAAAGATTAAATTGGACGTCCAGTACGGAGGAGTGGGCCGTCCGGTCAACCGCTATTTGTTTGTACCCTGACAAAAGACCAAAAAGACCAAAATGTCCGTTATGATCATAAGCTTCCCCCTATTTAATGAAAACGCTATCATTATAGTAAGAAAGACACATAAATGTATGACAAGACAGGGGGATGGACAAATTGAAGCTGTCTAAGCTATTCAAAAACTTAACCGTTCAAGTCATAACGGCGGTCATTATCGGGGTCATTGTCGGACTGGTGTGGCCTGATGTCGGCAAAGAAATGAAACCGCTCGGCGATACATTTATCAACGCTGTAAAAATGGTGATCGCGCCAATCATTTTCTTTACGATCGTCCTCGGGATTGCAAAAATGGGCGATATGAAAAAGGTTGGAAAAGTAGGGGGAAAAGCATTTATTTATTTTGAGGTTGTCACAACGCTCGCGCTCATCATCGGGCTGTTTGTCGTCAATATTATGAAACCGGGAGAAGGCTTGGATTACAGCAAGCTCGAAAAAGGAGACGTGTCACAGTACACGGCAAATGGCGGACAGGGGATAGATTGGATTGAGTTTATCACCCACATCGTTCCGTCCAATATGGTTGATGCCTTCGCTAAAGGGGATATTCTGCAGGTCTTATTCTTCTCTATTCTATTCGGAGTCGGTCTTGCGGCGTTAGGGGAAAAAGGAAAAAGCGTCATTGATTTCTTTGACAAAATCTCGCACGTATTTTTTAAGATCATCGGTTACATCATGCGCGCCGCTCCGCTCGGCGCATTCGGAGCCATGGCCTACACGATCGGACACTTCGGGCTCGACTCCATCAAGCCGCTCGCCAGTTTAATGTTGTCCGTTTATATCACGATGTTTTTGTTTGTATTTGTTGTTTTGAACATCATCTGCAAAATATTCGGATTCAGCCTATGGAACTATTTGCGGTTTATAAAAGATGAACTGCTGATTGTACTCGGCACAAGCTCATCAGAATCAGTACTGCCGCGCATGATGGATAAAATGGAGCGCTATGGCTGTTCCAAATCTGTCGTCGGCCTTGTCATTCCGACGGGCTATTCATTTAACCTTGACGGAACTTCGATCTATCTGTCAATGGCCACGGTCTTTCTCGCTCAAGTGTTCGGAGTCGACCTCAGCATCGGCCAGCAGATTACGATCATTCTCGTTCTGATGCTCACCTCCAAAGGCGCGGCAGGCGTGACGGGAAGCGGTTTTATCGTGCTCGCCTCAACCTTAGCCGCCCTTCAGGTCATTCCGCTTGAAGGTTTGGCGCTCCTTCTTGGAGTCGACCGCTTCATGAGTGAAGGCAGAGCCATCGTCAATTTGATCGGAAACGGAATCGCCACCATCATTGTCGCAAAAAGCGAAAATGAATTTGACGAAGCGAAAAGCGTAGAGGCAGTCGCAGATATGAAAAAAATGAAAACAGCAGTCTAAAGGGAAAGAACGGCACGTGTCAACGCGCCGTTCTTTTTTATGTTCCCGCGCCGATCCCTCAAACCTCCCCTCACAAAAGGCTTCCTCATGTCGGTATATTTTTCCAGAATTGTAAGGGATGGAAGGCATAATCGGCTGAATGGATAAATAATAATTCTTTTTGAAAATCTTAATGGATGGACAGAGACCTCAGCGTTTTTTTGTTATATAATTTACAAATGTAGATGAAAACTATGTTTATGAATACAAGGGCTTTTGTCCTAGCAGGGGTGTATAAATGACGGCTTTGATTAAATTTTTCCAGCACCCGGGAGTAAGACGTTTTCTCGTCTTTGTTGTATTGGCTGGTGTGTTATATCTCTTTAAAAGCATGATCAATCTGATTTTGCTTACATTTATCTTTACATTTTTGATGAACCGTTTAGAAAATGTCGTTCGCCATTTTTTGAATCGCTTTTTTCGTGTCAGTCAGCGCGGAATCATTACCTTACTCTATATAGCGCTCGCTGTCGGGCTTACGGTTGGCGGTTTTGTCTTTTATCCTGTAGTGGCCGCCCAAATTGAACAGCTTATTAAGCAAATCAAATATATCGCTTATCACCCGAACAGCATTCCTTTCTTCGATGAGGTGTCGAATGTCTTCGGAGATATCAATATCAGTTCGTATGTAAAAGAAGCCTTCAACGTGCTGTACACCTATTTGGCCGATATCAGCACATTCGGATTACAGATCGTGATGGCTCTTATTCTCAGCATGTTTTTCTTATTTGAAAAAAAGCGTCTTTCAGAATTTATGGAAAAATTCAAAACAAGCAAGCTGGCAGTGTTTTATAATGAATTTGCTTTTTTTGGAGGGAAATTTGCCAGAACGTTCGGCAAAGTGCTGGAAGCTCAATTTATTATTGCGCTGGTCAACTGCATCCTAACGTTTATCGCGCTATGGATTATGCATTTTCCGCAGCTGTTCGGCCTCTCCATTATGGTCTTCTTTCTCGGATTGATCCCGGTTGCGGGTGTAGTGATCTCGCTTGTCCCGCTGAGTATCATCGCCTATAGTACGGGCGGAGGGATGTATGTTCTTTACATCGTGCTGGTCATTATGGCGATTCACGCAATCGAAACCTATTTCCTGAACCCGAAGCTGATGTCCGCGAAGACAGAGCTGCCAATCTTTTTTACCTTTACCGTATTAATTTTTTCTGAGCATTTTCTCGGCATTTGGGGTTTGATTATCGGAATTCCGATCTTTGTATTCCTTCTCGATATTCTTGATGTGACGAATAAGGATAATGAACCCGGGTAATGGGACCCCATTCGTCATCTCACAGAAACAAAAAAAGCCGCTCTATCAGTGTATATGGACCATCCGTTCATTCAGTGGCGACAAATGTTATAATACAAACAGTGCCTAATTGATAGGCGCTGTTTATTTTTTATGCGAAAAAGGAGGAAGACTTTATGGATGAGCCCATTTTACATATTGAAGGCCTCAATAAAAAGATTGGCGCAAAACACATTTTAAAACAGATCAGCATGGATGTCCGTCAAGGAGAAATCATCGGGCTTCTCGGTCCGAATGGTTCAGGAAAAACAACCTTAATCCGGATCATCGTCGGGCTGTTGAAGCAAAACAGCGGACGGATTACGATTAATGGATTCCAGCACGACACGGAGTTCGAAAAGGCGCTCGAAGCAGTCGGCGCAATCGTGGAAAACCCAGAATTCTATCCGTATTTAACAGGATGGGATAACTTGAAACATTTTGCCAACATGCACAAAAAAATAGATGAAGAAAGACTTGAAGAAGTCATAGAGCGGGTGGGATTAACCTCCGCGATCCATGATAAAGTGAAAACATATTCCCTCGGCATGCGGCAGCGGCTGGGTATCGCCCAAGCCATCCTGCACAAGCCGAAGCTGCTCATTCTGGACGAGCCGACAAACGGGCTTGACCCTGCAGGCATGAAAGATTTTCGGGAGCACCTGAAGGAGCTTGCCGAGAAGGAAGAGACGACGATTCTTTTTGCGACCCATTTATTGCGGGAGGTCGAGGATCTTTGCGACCGCGTCATCATCATTCAAAAAGGTGAAATCAAAGCAGAAGTGAATCTGAATGAGATAGATGAAAAAACAGAAAAAGCCGTGATCGAAGTGCAGCCGGCAGAAAAAGCGCTTGAATGGCTGGCTGCCAACAAGTTTGTCGCAGAAGTTTACGGGGATGCCATTGCAGTCAATGTCTCAAAACAGAACATTCCTCAGCTGAATCGATCATTAATCGAACAAAATTTCAGCGTATATGCTATTACCCCTTATACGCAATCACTAGAAGATGAATTTATCAAGGCGACCACAGCATTTCAAGAGGAGGGAGAACAGAATGCCTAGATTAATCTGGAATGAACACATGAAGCTCTTCAATCGGAAAGTAACACTCGTGTCGCTTATTTTGATGGCTGTGTTTCACTTTTTTATGGCGCTGATTATTAAACGGATTGTTATCAGTGCGGGAACAGATGAAAATTTCATCGGCTATTTTTCATATACGCCGAGCCTGAATATCTTGCTGCAAGCCTTAACCATTGTGATCGCGGCAACTATTATCTCACTTGAATTTGATAAGAAAACAATCAAATTTTTGCTCATCCGTCCGGTGAAACGCGAGCGGGTCTTTCTGTCTAAATTATTTACGGTCATTTTAGTCAGTATTTATCTGTATCTTGCGTATTACATCCTGTCACTTGTATTCGGCTTGGTCTTTTTTGGCACGTCGCTAAACTCAGAATCAGACACGCTCTTTTTCAATACATTAAAGCTGATCGGCACCAATTGGATTGAGGCTGTGGCGATGGCCTGCTTCGCCTTGTTATGCTCAGCCTTATTCCGCAACAGCTCCATGTCGGTTATTATTTCTTTTATCGTGTTATACGGAGCGAAATCGCTTGTCTCGATTATGGCTTTATTCGAGAACAGGTGGGGAAGCTTTTTGCTCTTTGCGAATACAGACTTCACCCAATACAGCAGCGGAGAAAAAACATGGTTTTCCGGAATGACGCCTTTATTTTCAATCGGAATTATTGTGATACATGTCGTATTCTTTTTAGCGGTCGCCTGGTGGAGCTTTTGCAAACGGGATGTTCGGGTCTAAAAAGTAAAGGAATGACATTTTTGTGAAAATGCTCACGATAATCAATATTATTTGTCGTTTTGATTTATAATAAAGGTATTGACGGAGGTGCTCTACTATTGAGAAACTTTATTACCGCTTTACCAATTGTATTATTGCTGGGCTTCTCATTTGTGTCATTTATGTTTCAGTTTGAACATCTGGTCTACTTCAGGCTTGCACTGGGATTGTTTTCACTCGTGGGTCTGTTCCTTATATACAAAATGAAGAAAGGTTTCCGTTACTTCATCATTTATCTGTATGCCAGCTGGATTGTGCTTGCTGCAGTTACCGCCTTCGAAGAACCGATATTCTCAAGCTTTTTCTTTGGCGGATTGGTGATGACGATGGGCTACCTGACCTATATGCTGATCTATCTCGGGATGAAACAGGACCGGGATGCACGGATCGTTTAACACGCTGTTCCTTTTGGAACGGCGTGTTTTTTTGTGCTGTCCGGAATGTTAACAGTTGCGGAATAACCGGTGAAAATCTATAATACTTATTAACTTTATCGGAATTGAATTTGGAGGGATTGCCTGATGTCATCTTTATTTATATACAATGAACAGCAGCGGCAATGGATAGAGAAAATAGGCCGGCTGGCAGATGAATTTCAAAAAACGGCAGCTTCTGATGACGAACACGGACGATTTCCTATCGAAAAAATCCAAGTCTTGCGTGATTCGGGATACACGGCCTTGACGGTGCCAAAATCACACGGCGGAACAGGAATATCGGTCTATGATATGCTGCTTTTCCAAGAACGTCTCGCCCGTGGGGATGCTCCTTGCGCCCTCAGCATCGGCTGGCATGTTAGCGTAATGGGAGAGCTTGGTGAGGGAAACAGCTGGGACGAAGACGTGTTTGCCTTTATCACAGAAGAAGTGAAACAGGGAGCAGTCATCAACAGAGCAGCGACAGAGGCAAAAACGGGCAGCCCGACTAGAGGCGGACGACCCGGCACAAATGCTGTGAAAAGAAATGGGAAATGGATTGTAAACGGAAGAAAGACCTTCACCACGATGTCTCAGGCTTTGGATTACTTCTTAGTCACGGCTTGGGTGGAAGAAAAAGAAACGGTCGGTGTCTTTCTGATTCATAAGGATGAAGCAGGCGTGTCTATTGAAGAGACATGGGATATGGCTGCGATGCGGGCGACAGGGAGCCATGACCTTGTCCTGAAACAAGTCACCCTTGATGAAAATAAGCTGGTGGAATCACTTTCGGGACCGCGAGGCAAAAAGCCGAACGGCTGGCTGCTCCATATCACGGCCGTCTATCTCGGAATCGCTCAGGCAGCGAGAGACTATGCGGTCCGCTTTGCCGCTGAGTATTCGCCGAACAGCCTGAATGGTCCGATTAAAGAGGTGCCCGCAGTGAAGAAACGCGTAGGTGAAATGGAGCTCGAATTGCTGAATGCCAGACACTTTCTGTTTCGGGCAGCCCAATTGTATGATGATCCGGAGCGCCGTCCTTATTTGAAAAGCGAACTTGGCGCGGCGAAACACATCGTGACAAACACAGCCATTTCTGTGGTAGATAAAGCCATGAGAATCGTCGGGGCAAAGAGCCTTGAACGAACGAATCCGCTGCAGCGCTATTACCGCGATGTTCGGGCCGGGCTGCATAACCCGCCGATGGACGATGCGGTCATACAAAAGTTAGCTTCAGAAGCATTTGACAAATAAAGAAAAGAGCCTGGGGTGCACTTCATCCCAGGCTCTTTTTTTATGTATTATTTTTCTCTTGAAGCTGTTTTTGATACTTACGGTCGATCCTGTCGTAAATGATGTTCATAAGCTCGGAACTGCGTATGATCGCTTCTTTATTTTCCTGAACGAGCTGCTCATAAGTCTTTACTTTGCGTTTTGGCATGATTCTGCACCCTTCTGGCATATTTTATATTCACTTTCTAATTCACCTAATGATAATTCATATAAATGACGCTCTGACTTTTTATATATACCGTTCTGAATCAGCATATGAATAAGCTGTTTTTTCCTTATTTCAATGGCATTTCTGATCTGAGGAGCCATAGTGTCATCAACCTCCAATCACACAAACGATATTGATAATCATTATCAATTAAGGTTAGTATACAATTTTTAAAAACATATGTAAAGGTGTCTGTCAACAAAATTTTGACAATTTGTTTACAGAGGGTATTTATTATGGCCGCTATTCGACAATCTCAAAGTTTCCCGGGCAATAATTTGACATATTTCTCTGCTTTAAAAATCCTGTCTAGACCGACAAGAATAGAAATTGCTTATTTTAAGCGTTTTTATCCATACTATGTTATAGAATGGAGGCTGATTTGCGGTGGATCGAACGGATAATTTAAAAAGAGGGGAAAAAGGGGCGATCATTAACATTGCGGCCTACATAATACTTGCTGTGATAAAGCTGGTCATCGGCACTCTATATCATTCCGAAGCGCTTCGTGCAGACGGATTAAACAACGGAACGGATATCGTTGCGTCGCTTGCGGTTTTGATCGGCCTGCGAATCTCCCAAAGGCCTGCCGACAGTGATCATCCATACGGCCATTATCGCGCTGAAACAATTTCCTCGCTTATTGCGTCTTTTATTATGATGGCTGTCGGAATTGAAGTCCTTATTGGGGGAGGAAAGTCAATTGTAAGCGGGACGACCGAAACACCGAGCATGATAGCCGCATGGACTGCTTTGGGAGGGGCTGCTGTGATGTACAGCATGTATATGTACAATAAACGGCTGGCCGCCAGTATTAAAAGCCAAGCGCTTTTGGCTGCGGCAAAAGACAGCAGATCAGACGCTTTCGTAAGTGCAGGAGCATTTGTAGGTGTCATATCCGCCCAGCTGCATCTGCCGTGGATTGATCCTGTGACGGCATTTATTATCGGGATCATCATCTGTAAGACCGCATGGGATATATTCAAAGAGGCATCCCACTCATTAACCGACGGATTTTATCTGAAGGATCTAGAGCCTTACAAACTGACCGTCAGCAAAGTGAAAACCGTGAACCGTTTAAAGGATGTAAGAGCGAGGTATCTCGGCAGCGCGGTCCATATTGAAATGGTGATTACAGTTGATCCGAAGTTGTCTGTGGAAGAAGGACATAACGTGGCTGATGAAGTAGAAAATGCAATAAAAAATGAACATGATGTCACTCATGTTCATGTTCATGTAGAGCCCGACGACATAAAATAAGCCTGTTTACCGAATTAGCTTATATGTTCAGATAAGAACTCAGTTACTTCCTCTGGTGATTTCGCATTTGCGCTGTGAAGGTGGCCTGTTTTTTCTCCGTTTTTGAAAACTAGCAGGCTTGGAATACCCATGACCTGATATGTTTCGGCAAGCTCCGGAAGCTCGTCTTTATTCAGTTCATACCAATCATTTTGATTATAGGCTTCCAAAATGTCGCCGATGAACATATTCATGCGTGTGCAATCAGGGCACCAGTCAGCGTAAAATTTGATAATGATTTCTTTATCAGATTGAATAAGTTCATTAAATTGTTCTTTTGTTGTGATTTTTTTCATATGTCACATCTCCTTTCAATGCCATTTTAATATAAAATAAAAAGGAATTACATACAAATGCTTTTACCTTCGTATCGGCCCAAAAATAATTAGATCATTTTCTTATGAAAATGATAAGATAGTAAAGATGAATTGTAGTGGGGGGAATATCCATTGAAAACAAGTCTAGGATTGGTGTACGGCGGCAAGTCAGCCGAGCATAACGTTTCGCTGCAGACAGCTTTGGCTGTAACAAAAGCGCTAAATACTGAGAAGTTTGATATACATCCGATTTATATTACTGAAGAAGGCGAGTGGCAAAGAGGGGCGCGTTTAACAGAGCCGGTCTCTAATGTGAAAATGCTCCAGCTCGAACAAAACGGGAGTTCTTTTTCCCCGGCAGCTTTGAATAAAGAAATGTTCCCGGGAGATTCTTCGAAAGAAAACGAAGCGATTGATGTCGTGTTTCCGCTATTGCACGGTCCAAATGGAGAAGACGGCACAATCCAAGGGCTGCTTGAACTATTAAATATTCCTTATGTCGGTAACGGAGTGCTTGCTTCTTCTGCGGGTATGGATAAAGTTGTGATGAAACACTTATTTGCCCAAGCAGGCCTTTCTCAGGCTAAGTATGCGGCTTTCCTTAAAAAAGATTGGAGCCGTTCTTCTGAGGAATGCTGTGAACAAGTTGAAAAGGAACTGGGCTATCCATGCTTTGTGAAACCGGCGAACCTGGGTTCAAGCGTCGGAATTAGCAAGTGCCGCAGCCGTGAAGAATTGGAAAAAGCGTTTGAGCTTGCGTTCCAATATGACCGCAAAGTAGTGGTGGAAGAAGGCGTCATCGGCCGGGAAATTGAAATCGGCGTTCTCGGAAATGATGAACCGAAATGCTCCGTTGTCGGAGAAATTGCACCTAAAACTGATTTCTATGATTATAAAGCGAAATACGAGGACGGGGACACTGACCTTATCATTCCGGCGGAAGTGACGGATGACCAATACGCTAAAATCAGTGACATGGCGATCAAAGCTTTCAAAGCAATTGACGGATCAGGCCTTGTCAGAGCGGACTTTTTCCTGACAGCTGACGGCGAAGTGCTGATCAATGAAGTCAACACGATGCCGGGCTTCACGCCATTCAGCATGTTCCCGCTTCTCTGGAAAGAAGCAGGCATTGAATACGCCGACTTAATTGAACAGCTTGTTGATCTGGCAAAGGAACGGCATGCAGAAAAACAATTGATTAAACATACATGTTAATGCACCAAGGACACTGCCAGTCATAAGGCAGTGTCTTTTCCCGTACTGAAGAAAAATTTAAAAGAAAGAGAGGTGCCTCAATTGATTAAGCGAACAGCAAAGAAAATCGCAGAAATGGTCAAAGGCACACTGACAGATCCCGCATATGAAAATATAGTGATTCAAGGAGTAGCAACTGACACGAGAAAGCTTGAAAAAAACCAGCTCTTCATTCCGCTGACAGGAGAGAATTTCAACGGGCATACATTTGTCGGGCAGGCATTTGAGAATGGCGTATCCGCTGTGCTTTGGAATAAATCTGAACCGAATCCGCCTCAAGATCAGGCTGTCATTCTTGTGGATGATACGCTGGCAGCGCTTCAGGAGCTCTCAAAAGCGTACTTACAAGAGCTCGGCACACGTGTCATCGGTGTAACAGGCAGCAACGGTAAAACAACGACAAAGGATATGCTCCACGCTGTGCTGCAAACGCAATTCCGTGTTCATAAAACAGAAGGAAACTTTAACAACCATATCGGCCTGCCGCTGACCGTTCTTTCTATGCCGGAAGATACTGAAGTCGCGGTCCTTGAAATGGGAATGAGCGGAAAAGGAGAAATCGACCTCCTTACTCGTCTTGCTAATCCGGAAGCTGCGGTAATAACCAACATCGGCGAATCGCATATGCAAGATTTAGGATCGAGGGAAGGCATTGCGGAAGCGAAGCTTGAAATTACCAATGGCCTTAAAAAAGAAGGCATCCTTATTTATATCGGGGATGAACCGCTCTTAAACAAGAGAAGCTACAGCTGCCGTACGAAAACCTTCGGAGCGGATGAAGGCAACGATTATCAGCTGGAGGACGTAAAACAAACGGAAGACGGCACACATTTCAGCATAAAAGGAATAGACAAGACATTCTTTATCCCGGTACTCGGAAAGCACAATGTGTTAAATGCAATCGCCGCCTTTGCCGCGGGTATTCACTTTGGAATCACGCCTGACAACGCTGCGAAAGGATTAAGCGGGCTGAAAGTAACCGGAATGAGACTGGAACTGCTGAAAAGCGAGAGCGGTGTTTCCATCATTAACGATGCTTATAACGCAAGTCCGACCTCTATGAAGGCTGCAATTGAGCTGATAGAAAGCATGGAAGGCTATGGCAAAAAAATGCTTGTGCTTGGAGATATGCTTGAACTCGGCGATCTTGAACAAGAATTCCATACAGAGTGTGGCGCCGTGATTAATCCGGCGGCGATTGACTATGTTTTTACGTACGGAAAGCTTGGCGCCTTCATCGCAGCGGGAGCGCACCGGCATTTTGACCAAGAGCGCGTCAGCCATTTCAATGATAAAACAGAATTGTTGCAAGCCGTTGCCGAAAAGGCTGAAAAAGGAGATTTAATCCTGTTTAAAGCATCCAGAGGTATGAAGCTTGAAGAAATCGTTAAAGATTTAATGAAGGGCTGAAAAAGGTTTAACCGTTCTCAACTTGGGTATTATAAAAACCAGAGAATTTCCTGAAGCTATAAAAGAAAAAACGCCGCACGCTTCATAAAATAAAATAAAAGTGCAGAAACTAATAATGGTTCACTTGAAATAAACCTGTCAGACCATCTGCGGCTGTGATACAATTTATGAAAAGGCGGGATGGAATTGATAAATTATGATGGGCGCATTTTTATTGGTGTTCATGTTTCTGAAGACGGTGAAGTGTCCGGCGAAACTGTCTTCCACTACAAGCAGGACGGCATTATTTTGTCGGGGACTTACGCCGGGGGCGGCATTATTTCAGGAGTTCTTGTAGGAACTGTGAAAAAAGATGACACGCTGTATTTCAGATACCATCATGTAAATGCTGGGGGCAAACTGGAAAGCGGTGAATGTGTTTCTTCTCCGCAGGTGGGTGAAGACGGCAGGGTCCGCCTTCATGAAGAATGGCAGATGATGGACGGACAAAAGAGCAAAGGAAGCTCCGTTGTCGAAGAAATCGAAAGCTGATCCATTTCTCCCCTTATTGAAAAACACATAGTGTAATGGTAAGATAAAACGTAAAGTAATTCGGGCTTTGTATACGTATGGATCCTGTCCTTTAGTATGAAGGGCAGTTTTTAGTGGTAAATCACGACATTACTGAAACAGCAATTAGAAGGAGTTTGAATAATTTGACTATAACGTTTCAAGATTTTCAATTAAGTTCTGATCTCATGAAAGCTATAAATCGCTTGGGATTCGAAGAAGCAACACCGATTCAGGCAGAAACGATTCCGCTCGGACTTCAGCATAAAGATGTCATTGGACAAGCGCAAACAGGTACAGGTAAGACAGCTGCGTTTGGTATACCCCTTGTTGAGAAAATTAACCCCGAGTCTCCTAATATCCAAGCAATTGTAATCGCGCCAACACGTGAATTAGCTATTCAAGTATCTGAAGAATTATATAAAATCGGACAAGATAAACGTGCGAAAGTTCTTCCTATTTACGGCGGACAGGATATTGGACGACAAATCCGTGCGTTAAAGAAAAACCCGCATATCATTGTCGGTACGCCGGGGCGTCTTCTTGACCACATCAACCGCCGCACACTGCGTCTGAACAACGTAAACACTGTTGTTATGGATGAAGCGGATGAAATGCTTAACATGGGATTCATCGAGGATATCGAATCTATTCTTTCCAATGTTCCTAGCGAGCATCAAACGCTGCTTTTCTCTGCTACAATGCCTGCGCCGATCAAACGGATCGCAGAACGCTTCATGACAAATCCGGAGCATGTAAAAGTAAAAGCAAAAGAAATGACGGTTTCAAACATCCAGCAGTTCTACTTGGAAGTGCATGAACGTAAAAAATTCGATACATTGACTCGTTTGCTTGACATCCAGTCTCCTGAACTTGCGATCGTTTTCGGCCGCACAAAACGCCGCGTTGACGAATTGACTGAAGCTTTGAACCTTCGCGGATACACGGCTGAAGGAATTCACGGCGACTTGACGCAAGCTAAACGTATGGTTGCGCTCCGTAAGTTTAAACAAGGTGCGATTGAAGTTCTTGTGGCGACTGACGTAGCTGCCCGCGGACTTGATATCTCAGGTGTAACTCACGTATATAACTTTGACGTGCCTCAAGATCCTGAAAGCTATGTTCACCGTATCGGAAGAACAGGCCGTGCAGGAAAAACAGGTATGGCGATGACATTTATCACACCGCGTGAAAAAGACATGCTTCGTGCAATTGAGCAAACAACGAAGCGTAAAATGGACCGCATGAAAGAGCCTACACTTGATGAAGCAATTGAAGGACAGCAGCAGGTTACTGTTGACCGCCTTCGCACGATCATCAGTGAAAACAACTTGAACTTCTACATGACTGCTGCAGCAGAGCTGTTAGAAGATCATGACGCAGTGACAGTTGTGGCAGCGGCAATTAAAATGTCCACGAAAGAGCCTGATGATACACCGGTTCGCCTTACAGACGAAGCACCGATGGTAGGCAAACGCCATAGAAACCACCGCTCTTCAAAAAGAAGAGATGGCGGCGGCGGACAAGGCGGCGGCTATCGCGGAAAATCAAAAAGCAACAGCCGTTCTTCCTATGATAAAAAACGTTCGTCTAACGACCGACGTCCTTCAGGGGAAAGACGCCAGAAAAAATCATATTAATAAAAAAAGAAGCGAATCCATTTAATGGATTCGCTTTTTTTGTATGCCGCAAAATGAAACTTTTCTTTGATAAAAACGTATTTGTATGTATGATAAAGAAAACGGGAGGTTGGTATTTTGAGAGGGCAGCCCAAAAATCAAATCAGTCCAAACGGATTAAAAGTTTGGAGATTTCAAGAAATCATTGTATCCGCTGTTTGTTTACTTATCGTTATAGCGGTTGCCGTACTAAGCTATTACTTTCACTGGCCATATTGGATAACCGGAGTGCTCGCTGTTTTGTTGGTTCTGGAATCAGTGCTCACCATTGTGTTTATTCCGAAAATCCGGCACAGAGTGTGGCGTTATGAAGTTCATGAAAATGAAATTGATATACAGTCAGGCATCTTTGTGGTTACGCGTGTCATTGTGCCGATGGTCAGGGTGCAGCATGTGGATACCTCACAAGGACCGCTTTTGAGGAAGTATAATCTGGCCACAGTCAAAATCTCCACAGCCGCCACCACTCATTCCATTCCTGCACTCGAAATGGAAGAAGCGGACCGGTTAAGAGATTCGATTTCGCGTTTGGCGAGGGTGACTGAAGATGATGTCTGAACCGAAACGCCTTCACCCGGCGGCGATGATCTTAAATTTATTCCATATCATCGTTCAAACGATAAAAAACATCATTCTTCCATTCTTTTTCGTGTTCGTCGTCAACTCTAACCATGCGATTCGTTTTTACGGGGGCATCGCGCTTGGTATTTTGTTTATTTGGCTCATAGCGGCCAGCATCATCAAATGGAGAAAATTCACCTACAGGATTGAAGCGGATGAAGTTAGAATAGAAGAAGGTTTGTTTTTTACGAAAAAGAGATACATATCCATGGAACGGATTCAATCTATGAATACGAGCGCCGGTCTGATACAGCAAATATTCAAATTGGTGAAGCTGCAAATTGAAACGGCCGGCGGAGGAAAAGACGCGGAAGCCGTATTATCGGCCATCTCTTTAGAAGAAGCAGAAAGAATCAAAAGAGCAGTCTTTACCCAAAAAGAAAAGATTAAGGACATGGGGGAAGAAGGCCCTGTAATGAAGGAAGACGAAGCGCCTGAAACCGAAAAAATCCATGCCCGCTACCAGATGGGTATAAAAGAGCTGCTCGCTGCAGCTTCGACTTCTGGCGGAATCGGTGTCATTATTTCAGCCGTCATTGCGCTTTTTTCGCAAATTGATGAATTTCTGCCGATGGATTGGTTTTATGATAAATTCTCTTTCCTGAAAAGTGCCAATATAGGCATGTATGCAGTTCTCATTTTTATCGGCTTATTTATCGCATGGCTCCTCAGTATTGCGGGGATGATGATAAAATACGCCAACTTCCAAATTGAAAAAAAAGAGCATGAGCTGGTCATTTCGCGGGGGATTATCGAAAAGCATCAAGTGACGATACCGCTCCGCAAAATCCAAGCGATTAAAATCAAAGAAAATATCATCAGAGAGCTTTTGGGCTTTGTGACCGTCACGATTGTCAGCGCGGGCGGCGGCGATAACGAAAAAGAAGGCGCTTCGACCATACTGTTTCCCGTCATCCAGAAAAAAAAGCTGGCGGGCATACTGAGAACGTTTACGCCGGAGTATACATTTGAAGCAAAAAGCCATCATCTGCCAAAGCGGGCATTAAGACGATATCTTTTCCGTTCAACGATATTTTCAATCGTGCTGATCATTCCGTTATGTATCTTTTTCCGGCCATGGGGATATTTTTCTCTTATCTTGCTGCCGATCGAATTAGTCTTTGGCTATTTAGCGTATAAGGACTCCTCTTGGCACATCAGCGGGGAAAAGCTTCAGCTCACCACAAGATTTGTCGGAAAAAACACGGCGATTATACTCAGAAGAAGAATGCAGATTTATAAAGTCAGCCAATCCTATTTCCAGACAAAAAAACAGCTCTCTACCATCTCAACTTCTGTTAAATCATCTAACAATATGGAAGAATTAACGGTAAAGGATATTGAAGCGGAGGACGCGCAGCACATTTTTCGATGGTATACGTACGAAAAAGCGGACGGTTAAAACCGCCGCTCTTTTTTTTGGACACATAAGAATGAAAGAACAAACCCGCCGACAAGCCCGAACAGGTGGGCCATAACATTAATATTTGAATTGATAAACGTCATGAGAACGGCCACAACGAGCAGTGTGATAATCATTTTCGAATTTTCCTGATCAATAAGTTCTTTTCGGTAAAGAACCATATACAGATAGACACCGAACAAGCCGAATATCGCGCCTGAAGCGCCCACATGCACGTAATCAAGCGATTCAGTGAAGTAGGTGCCGACATTTCCGATTATGCCTGATCCGACATATACAAGAAGAAAACGGGCTTTTCCAAGCAGCCGTTCTAAAGCGGGAGCAAATAAAAAGATGGACATCGAATTAAAAAGAAGGTGGGCAAATCCGGCATGCAGGAAAATAGGTGTAATCAGCCGCCACCATTCTCCGTTAGCCACCCCGAGGTTATAGCCTGTTACGGCATCTCCCCATAATATGACCGAATGAATGGGCAATTTGAAAAAAATCCACAAAACTGATTGAATGGCTAATATACAAGCAACGGCGGGATAAAGCCTGATAAATGTTTGGAAATTTTCAGTTCGTATAAACATCATGAGCCCCTTTGCCATCATTTTTGGTATTTATATAGTAACACGTTTATGAGATAAACCATTTAAATAGTACAGACTTTCAGGAGGGATCATCCCATATGATTCACGGTATTGGTATAGACATCGTTGAGCTTGATCGAATCGCTTCCTTGTGCCGCCGGCAGGAAAGATTCGCTGAACGGATTCTGACTGAATCAGAACAAGCCCAGTATGAATCGCTCTCAGCAAAGAGGAAAATTGAATTTCTCGCTGGCAGATTCGCCGCGAAAGAAGCATTCTCAAAAGCATTTGGAACAGGAATAGGCAAGCATCTCAGCTTTCAAGATATCGAAGTGAAAAAAGATACCCATGGCAAACCCTCTATCGTATGCGCGAAACTCAGTCAGGACAATGTTCACGTATCCATCACACATACGAAGGAATATGCGGCAGCGCAGGTTTTGATTGAAAGGTTGTCAAGCTAGTCTGCATATTCGTACGGTCCCTCTCATATATTTGATAATGCATTAAGGGAGACAAGTTGTTTGAGGCTTTTATGGTACGCAGCCGTTCTGTCTAAAAGAGTGTTCCAAGCGTACCGTTAAAGTCAAACAAGCGGTTTCTTCCTTTTACATCAATTGAGAAGAAGGGGTTGAAAAAGGTGAGAAAAAGCTTTGTTTTGCTTTTAACGGGACTGCTTGCTGTCCTTATTCTTTCTGCCTGCGGACAAAAGTCACAGGAAGATGTCGTAACTGGATTAGACAAAAAGGCGAAGGAATACACCTCATACAAAGCAAAAGCAAAAATGACCATCGAGACAGGAAGTGAACCGCAGGTATACAACGTGGAGATTTGGCACAAAAAACCTTCTTTATACCGGGTTTATTTAGAAAATCCGAAGAAAGATCAAAATCAGGTCATTTTACGAAATGACAACGGAGTATTTGTTCTCACGCCGTCTTTAAATAAGAGCTTCCGGTTCCAAAGCGACTGGCCGAACAACAGCAGCCAGGTTTACTTATTTGAATCACTTGTGAAGGATGTTCAAAATGATTCGGACGCTGTTTTCTCTTCAAAAGAATCAAAATACGTGTTTGAAACAAAAACAAACTATCAGCACAACAAAATGCTGCCGACACAAGAAATCACATTCAACAAAAAGGATATGAGCCCATCATCCGTAAAAGTGATGGACACAGACCGCAAAGTCATGGTGAAGGTTGAATTCAGCAACTTCGAATTCAATAAACAATTTGACAAAGAATCATTTGACGAAAAGAAAAATATGACCCTTTCCCAAATGGATGTTGCCACAAGCGCGAAGCCTTCAGACACATTTGCTGTAAAAACGCCGCTGGAACTGCCTCTGGGCGTGAAGAAGCTTGAAGAAAAAGATATTACAACTGAAGAAGGGCGCCGGATTGTCATGACCTACGGCGGAGAAAAATCATTCACCTTAATTCAGGAAAAAGCTCAAGTCGCTAAAGCTTCTACATCCGTTACATTGAACGGAGAGCCTGTTAATCTGGGGATGACAATCGGAGCTTTATCAGATACGTCCTTATCGTGGACACATGAAGGAGTCGATTACCTTCTGTCATCGAAAGACCTGACCCAGGAAGAGATGGTGACAGTTGCGAAAAGCATGCAAGGGCAATCATCAAAATAAACACCAAGAGGCCGATTCATCTTTGGCCTCTTTTTTCGTAAATACTAACAGCAAGCCGCTGAAATGGACGGATGCTCCTCAGTAAAAAAATTCCTTAAGTAGGGAGTTTCACTTTGTCCTTTGTTTTTAGTATGATATGAAGTGAATAAACACTAGGAAGTGTCCTGATGAACATAAAACCGTTTTACAGAGATACGTGGGCAGAAATTAACTTGTCTGCGATAGAAGAAAATGTAAGCAATATGAAAAAGCATATCGGTGACCGCGTTGAGCTAATGGCGGTAGTGAAGGCAAACGCCTACGGCCATGGTGATGCGGAAGTGGCCGAAGCGGCATTGTCCGCAGGTGCTTCATGCCTTGCTGTTGCCATTTTGGATGAAGCGATATCATTGCGAAAACGCGGCCTGGCCGCGCCTATTTTGGTGCTTGGAGCCGTTCCGCCGGAGTATGTGGAGATAGCGGCTGAATATGACGTTACGCTGACAGGCTACTCAGTCGAATGGATACAGGAAGCTGCCCGCCACATAAAAGAGACCCCCGTCCACTTTCATCTTAAAGTAGATACGGGAATGAACAGACTCGGCGTCAAAACAGAAGAAGAAGTCCAAAACGTGATGAAAATTCTGGAACGCAATCCCGGCTTACTATGCAAAGGCGTTTTTACTCATTTTGCAACAGCCGATGAAAAAGACAGAAGCTATTTCCTCATGCAGTTTGAACGATTTAAAGAGCTGATTGCTCCGCTTCCGTGGAAGCAGCTCATGGTTCACTGCGCAAATAGCGCCGCCGGTCTGCGTCTGAAAAAAGGCTTTTTTAACGCGGTCCGATTCGGAGTCGGCATGTACGGGCTTCGTCCGTCCGCTGAAATAACAAACGAGATTCCGTTCCGTCTGCACCAGGCATTCACCCTGAACTCCACTTTGACCCATGTGAAAAAAATACACAAAGGGGAGAGTGTCAGCTATGGCGCGACATATACGGCTGAGAAAGACCAATGGATCGGCACGGTGCCGGTCGGTTACGCGGACGGGTGGCTGCGAAAACTGCAAGGAACTGAGGTTCTCATAAACGGCAAAAGGCTCAAAATTGCAGGAAGAATCTGCATGGATCAATTTATGGTTGAACTGGATAAAGAGTATCCCCCGGGAACCAGAGTCACGTTGATCGGCAGACAAAAGGACGACTGCATAACCGTTGATGAAATCGCCAGCCGGCTGGAAACAATTAACTATGAAGTGACATGTACAATAAGTTCCCGCGTTCCCCGTATGTTTTTGGAAAATGGGAGTATAATGGAAGTAAGAAATCCTTTATTGCAGGAAAATGCAAGCAAATAGCCTCTGTTACAAAAAGAGAATCTATAAAACAGCTTTGCTTGATGTGTGAATAATGGTATGATTATCACTGGATGGATAAACGAGTCGTATCCGTAAGTTTGGTGGAGGTGTATGTTTTTTGTCTGAATCCAGCGCAACAACCGAATTGATGATTAGCTTGCCGGAAGCACTAGTAGCTGAATTGGATGGTGTAGCGATGCGGGAGAAACGAAGCAGAAACGAACTAATATCACAAGCAGTGAGAGCCTATGTCAGCGAACGCACAACTCGTCACAACCGTGATTTGATGAGACGCGGATATATGGAAATGGCGAAAATCAACCTGAATATTTCTTCTGAAGCTCATTTTGCTGAGTGCGAAGCAGAAACGACCGTTGAGCGCTTAGTCAGCGGAGGATAATCATTTGATTGTTAAACGCGGCGATGTTTATTTTGCTGATTTATCTCCTGTTGTTGGCTCAGAGCAAGGCGGAGTGCGCCCGGTTTTGGTGATTCAAAATGATATCGGAAATCGCTTTAGCCCAACTGCTATTGTTGCAGCCATAACAGCCCAAATACAGAAAGCGAAATTACCAACCCACGTCGAAATTGATGCGAAACGCTACGGTTTTGAAAGAGACTCCGTTATTTTGCTGGAACAAATTCGGACGATTGACAAGCAAAGATTAACGGATAAGATTACTCATCTGGATGATGAAATGATGGATAAGGTTGATGAAGCCTTACAAATTAGTTTGGCACTCATTGATTTTTAGTAATATTTTCTTGGTTGCTCATAAGGGGCAACTTTTTTTGTTTTCGAAAAAAATTAACGCTATAATAGATAAATAAAGATATAAAATGTTGCTTTTTGCCGGGAGGTACAATGAAATGCCGAATCAGACGATACATGGGTTCATTTCAGAGAATCAGAATGAACTGCTCGAACAGTGGACAAACACGTTAAAGAAACTAAGTGATCAAGAATCATATCAGCTGACTGATCAAGTGTACAAAAATATATGCAAAGATTATATAGAGATTCTTCTTTCTTCTTCAACAGCAACCATTGCTGAGGAACAAGTAAGCGAACTGGCGCTCAGAGCCGTTCAAATCGGTCTGTCCTTAAAGTTTTTAGCTACAGGCCTTTCGGAATTCTGGAAACATCTTTACAAGGAAATGAATGACGGCACTTTAACAGATCAAGAAAGTACGGAGTTAATCTGGCAGATTGAAAGTTTTTTCAATCCGATCAACACGGAAATCTTAAACCAATATTCAATCTCTTGGGAAAAAACCGTCTCCCTTCAAAAAATCGCGCTTCAAGAACTTTCTGCGCCGCTTATTCCGGTGTTTGAACATATCACGGTTATGCCGCTTGTCGGAACGATTGATACCGAACGCGCAAAAAGAATTATGGAAAACCTGCTGAATGGCGTGGTGAAACATCGCTCACAGGTTGTTTTAATCGACATTACGGGGGTTCCGGTTGTCGATACAATGGTTGCCCACCATATTATTCAGGCATCAGAAGCGGTAAGGCTTGTTGGAGCAAAATGCCTGCTGGCGGGAATTCGGCCGGAAATCGCTCAAACCATCGTCAATCTGGGAATAGATTTATCACAGATTATTACTAAGAATACCCTTCAAAAAGGAATTCAAACAGCATTGGAAATGACAAATCGAAAAATCGTTTCATTGGGGGAATAACATTTTGAGACATCCGAAAATCCCGATCCTGAAACTATACAATTGCTTATTAGTCTCCATTCAATGGGAGCTTGACGATCAAACCGCATTGCACTTTCAAGAGGATCTATTAAATAAAATCTATGAAACAGGCGCAAACGGAGTTGTTATTGATCTCACCTCAGTCGACATGATTGATTCGTTTATCGCGAAAGTACTGGGTGATGTGATTACAATGTCAAAATTAATGGGTGCCAAAGTTGTCTTAACAGGAATTCAGCCTGCTGTAGCCGTTACGCTGATTGAACTCGGCATAGCGCTTGAAGAAATTGAAACAGCGCTCGATTTAGAGCAAGGGCTTGAGACATTGAAGCGGGAATTGGGGGAATAGCTATGAACGACCAATCCTGTGTAAAGATCATGACAGAATGGGACATCGTGGCCGCGAGACAGCTTGGGCGAAACGTTGCGAAAGAATTAGGCTTCGGAACTGTTGACCAGGCAAGAATCACGACGGCTATTTCAGAGTTAGCAAGGAACATCTATTTATACGCCGGTAAAGGTCAAGTCTGCATCGAACAGGTAGCTGACAGAGGCAAAAAAGGACTTAAAATTATAGCGGAGGACACAGGACCCGGAATTGCCGATATCCGCAAAGTAATGGAAGACGGCTTTTCAACATCTGGCGGGCTTGGAGCGGGGCTTCCGGGCGTAAAGAGGCTGATGGATGATTTCAGCTTAAATTCCGTTGCGGGGCAAGGTACGGAGATACAAGCCATCAAATGGCTTCGGTAGGAGGTAAGAAAGTGGATTTCAAGGAGGTTATTGAGCAGCGGTATCATCAGCTGCTTAGTCGATATATAGCCGAATTAACAGAAACATCTTTATATCAAGCTCAAAAATTCAGCCGAAAAACAATCGAGCATCAAGTTCCTCCGGAAGAAATTATCAGTATTCACCGTAAAGTGTTAAAGGAACTGTATCCGGATCTGCCTGGAGATGTTTTTCATTCGCTGGATTTTTTAATAGAAGTCATGATAGGTTACGGGCTCGCATATCAGGAGCATCAAACCCTCAGAGGAATACAGCAGGAAATCAAATCGGAAATAGAAATCGCTGCGAACGTGCAGCAAACTCTTCTCGAAACAAAAATCCCGCAAGAAGAAGCTCTGGACATTGGCGCAATCAGTGTTCCTGCTAAACAAATGAGCGGAGATTATTATCATTTTGTCAGAGATAAGGAATCTATTAACATTGCAATTGCCGATGTCATCGGGAAAGGCATACCGGCCGCTTTATGTATGTCGATGATTAAGTATGCAATGGATTCTTTGCCTGAAACCGGAATCCACCCTTCACAAGTGCTTAAAAATCTCAATCGCGTAGTTGAGCAAAATGTTGATCCGAGTATGTTTATTACGATGTTTTACGCGAATTACAATATGAACAGCCATAAATTCACATATGCCTCGGCGGGGCATGAACCTGGTTTTTATTATTGTAAAAAAGAAAATAAATTCTATGATTTAACAGCCAAAGGTTTGGTTCTCGGCATCTCGCAGGATTTCGATTACGAAGAATATGAACAGCATCTGGATGAAGGAGATATGATCGTTTTATTTTCCGACGGCGTGACAGAATGCCGGTCAGAAGACGGTTTCTTGGAGCGTCTTGATATACAGAAGCTGATAGAGGAACATATGTATTGTCCTGCACAAGAGATGGTGCAAAATATTTACGAAAGCCTTCTTAAATTGCAGGATTTTCAGCTTCATGATGATTTTACGTTAATTGTTTTAACAAGAAAGGTTTAAAGAATAAAAAGCCCGGGTATTAGACCATTAGTAAAAAGGACACTTTTGAGGTGATAAAAATGAATTTAACGGTCAATGTTAAACAAAACGATAATGATATACAAGTACAAATCGCAGGAGAAATTGATGTGTATTCAGCTCCGTCACTTCGTGAAAAGCTGGTGCCTCTGGCAGAACAGGGAGCAGACATACACATCTGCCTGAAGGATGTCAGCTACATGGACAGCACGGGCCTTGGCGTATTTGTCGGCGTGTTTAAGACAGTCAAAAAAGAAGGCGGCTCGCTAAAGCTTGAAAACCTTTCTGAACGGCTGATCCGCCTGTTTGAGATCACGGGTCTGAAGGACATCATTGATATTTCTGCAAAGTCAGAAGGTGGGGTACAATGAAGAATACAGTAGATTATATAGAGATGAAAATACCGGCTGAACCGGAATACGTGGGAATTGTCAGACTTACGCTGTCGGGTGTGGCGAGCAGAATGGGCTATACGTACGATGACATCGAAGACCTTAAAATCGCAGTAAGCGAAGCCTGTACAAACGCGGTTCAGCATGCGTATAAAGAGGATAAAAACGGAGAAGTGTCAGTGAGATTCGGTGTATATGAAGACCGCTTAGAGGTCATTGTCGCAGATGAAGGAGACAGCTTTGATTTTGATCAGAAGCAGCAGGATCTAGGTCCTTACACACCTTCACACACCGTAGAACAACTATCAGAAGGAGGACTCGGCCTTTATTTAATGGAAACGCTGATGGATGAAGTCAGAGTGCAGAGTAACTCAGGCGTAACCGTGGCGATGACAAAGTATTTAAACGGGGAGCGAGTTGATCATGGCACAACCATCGAAAACTACGAAACTAACTAAGGATGAAGTTGATCGGCTTATAAACGAGTACCAAACCAATCAGGATGATTCGGCGCAGGAAACGCTTGTCCAAGTCTATACGAATCTTGTCGAAGTGCTGGCGAAGAAATATTCAAAAGGCAAAAGCTTTCATGAAGATCTTCGCCAAGTAGGCATGATCGGTCTTCTCGGTGCGATCAAAAGGTATGATCCGGTAGTCGGCAAATCATTTGAAGCTTTCGCGATTCCGACGATCATCGGAGAGATTAAACGTTTCCTCAGAGATAAGACGTGGAGTGTGCACGTTCCAAGGCGAATCAAGGAACTCGGACCCAGAATTAAAATGGCGGTAGACACACTGACCACAGAAACGCAAAGATCGCCAAAGGTCGAAGAGATTGCCGAATATCTCGATGTTTCCGAGGAAGAAGTACTGGAAACAATGGAAATGGGAAAAAGCTATCAGGCATTGTCTGTGGACCACAGCATTGAAGCGGATGCGGACGGAAGCACTGTAACCATTCTCGATATCGTCGGCTCACAGGAAGACGGATATGAACGCGTCAATCAGCAAATGATGCTGAAAAGTGTGCTCCATGTTCTTTCTGAACGTGAAAAACAGATTATCGATTTAACGTATATTCAAAATAAAAGCCAAAAAGAAACAGGGGACATTCTCGGTATATCTCAAATGCACGTCTCGCGTCTGCAGCGTAAAGCAGTAAAGAAACTCAGAGAGGCCTTGATTGAAGATCCCTCTATGGAGCTAATGTAATGATCCAGGTTGAAGAAAACCAACATATCCATACCCTTGTATATCAATTAAATAAAGAAGGCAAATCCATTTGCGGGGACAGTTTTTACATCAAAGCGGATGATCAGGAATTAGTGTGTGCGGTAGCTGACGGCCTTGGGAGCGGAACACTTGCGAATGAATCTTCATCAGCCATCAGAGATCTTGCTGAAAGCCATGCGGATGAAGATGTCGCAAGTATCATCGAACGCTGCAATCAAGCGATGAAGAACAAACGAGGAGCTACGGCCTCTATTTTAAAAGTTGATTTCGCAGCAAGGCAATTTACGTACTGCTCTGTCGGAAACGTGCGTTTTATTCTATACTCCCCATCAGGTGAATGCTTTTATCCTCTGCCTGTGTTAGGTTATTTATCAGGCAAGCCGCAGAAATACAAAACTCACACTTTTTCATATGAAAAGGGATCAAAATTTATCATTCATACAGATGGATTAAACGTTCCCGACATTCGCTCGTATTTAAAAAAAGGGCAGTCAATCGAAGAAATATCGAATTCTCTTAAAATATACACCACATCCAGAAATGACGACTTAACCTATATTTTAGGGCAGCTTTTATAATAAGCTGCTTTTTTTAGGTGTTTTTTTCTGATTTTGTTACACTAGAGTAAGAATGAATAAATGGAGGCTTTGGTTACATGGAAACGTTAGCCCTTTTAAAGAAACAAATTGCGAAAGAAACCGCACTGTCACAAAAGAATGTCGAAAGTGTCATTCAGCTCCTTGAGGATGGCAATACCGTTCCGTTTATCGCAAGGTACAGAAAAGAACAGACCGGTTCAATGGACGAGGTCCAAATCCAAACCATCTCAGAGCGCTGGCAGTATATACAAAATCTGAATCAGCGAAAAGAAGAAGTAATCAGACTGATAGCGGAGCAAGACAAGCTGACAGATGAACTGCGGCAAAAAATTGAACAATCGGTAAAGCTCCAGGAAGTAGAAGACCTTTACCGCCCCTATAAACAAAAACGGAAAACAAAGGCGACTGTCGCAAAAAGCAAAGGGCTTGAACCGCTTGCTGAATATATCCTTACCCTTCCGAAAGACGATCGTATCGCAGAAATCGCAGATCAATACATAAGTGAAGAAAAAGAAGTGCTTTCCAGAGAAGACGCGATTGAAGGCGCAAAACATATCATTGCTGAACAGCTGTCAGACGAACCGAGTTTCAGAAAATGGATTCGCCAGGAAACCTTCAAAAAAGGCACTCTGAAATCAACTGCCGGCAAATCGGTAGATGCGGATGAAAAAAATGTATACGAAATGTATTACGAATATGAGGAGCCAATTCCAAAAGTCGTTCCCCACAGAGTGCTGGCGGTCAACCGCGGTGAAAAAGAAGACATCTTGAAGGTATCCATCGAACCGCCGGCTGATGTGATTAAAGCCTATTTAGAAAAGCAAATCATCAAGCAGCGAACAACGCCTGTCAGAGACATTTTGCTTGATACGATCGAGGACAGCTACAAAAGACTGATTCAGCCTGCTATTGAACGTGAAATCAGAAAAGAGCTGTCAGAAAAAGCAGATGCGCAGGCCATTCATATTTTTTCAGAAAACCTTCGGAAGCTTCTTTTGCAGCCGCCGATGAAAGGGAAGATCGTGCTTGGGGTCGATCCGGCATTCCGAACAGGCTGTAAACTCGCAGTAGCAGACGAAACCGGAAAAGTATTGAAGATCGATGTCATTTATCCCCATGCTCCGGTTAAAAAGACAAAGGAAGCGCAGGACAAAGTGAAAGCGATCCTGGAGGACTATCAAGTTGAAGTCGTGGCAATAGGAAACGGAACAGCTTCCAGAGAAACAGAACAATTTATCGTTGATGTACTGAAGGATACGCCTAGAGACATTTATTATTTAATCGTTAACGAAGCTGGGGCAAGCGTCTATTCAGCATCTGAGCTGGCGAGAGAAGAATTCCCCGACCTTCAGGTGGAAGAACGCAGCGCGGTGTCAATCGCGCGCAGACTGCAGGACCCGCTTGCCGAACTTGTCAAAATCGACCCTAAATCAGTAGGGGTAGGCCAATATCAGCATGATGTCAGCCAGAAGAATCTAAATGACTCGCTGCGGTTTGTCGTCGAAACCGTCGTAAACCAAGTCGGAGTAAACGTTAATACAGCCTCGGCCGCACTTCTTCAATATGTAGCGGGATTATCTAAGTCTGTTGCCGGCAATGTTGTGAAAAAACGTGACGAACTCGGCAAATTCTCAACCCGCAAAGAATTAAAAGGCATCCCAAGGCTCGGCGCTAAAACCTACGAACAATGCATCGGATTTTTAAGAGTGCCGGATGGGACAGAACCTTTGGACAGAACCGGAATTCACCCGGAAAGCTATAAAGAAACAAAATCGCTTCTGAAAAAGCTTCAGCTGACGACAGACCAAATCGGGACGGCTGAATTAAAAGAAAAAATCAGCAAGCTGGACCTGACTGAAACTGCAAGAGAGCTTGAAATCGGAGAGATTACGCTGAAAGACATTTGTGAACAGCTGACCAGGCCGGAACGGGATCCTCGCGATGAGGTGCCTAAGCCTTTGCTTAAAACGGATGTACTTCAGCTTGAAGATCTAAAGGAAGGAATGGAATTGCAAGGCACTGTCCGCAACGTAGTAGACTTTGGAGCATTCGTTGATATCGGAGTGAAGCAGGACGGGCTTGTGCACATTTCAAAACTCAGCAATCAATTCGTCAAACACCCTCTCGACGTAGTATCAGTCGGAGATATTGTGACCGTGTGGGTGGATGGAGTAGACGCCCAAAAAGGCAGGGTATCACTGTCTATGGTAAAATAAAAGCACTGCTTACGAGCAGTGTTTTTTTCTATAAAAGTACCAGCATTGATTCAGCAGTTTGATTTGATAATTATCCTTTTCTAAAAATGCTTTTTGCATTTGTTTTTTCAGCCAATTGGGCATGGCTCATTCCTCCTCAGCTTTTTTTAAAAGAAGGGCGGGTTTTACACATTGTATGCGAGCGGAGAATTGTCCCGTTCAATGTTTTTAAGGAGAGGTGCACAATGGATAACAAAGAGCTCCAAAAGCTTACAGAGGACATATCTAAAACCTGTTTTGAAAAACCCTTCCGCCACCAGGCTGTTTTTAATGACAGGCTCAAAACAACCGGCGGAAGGTACCTTTTAACATCGCATAACATCGAAATCAACAGAAAATCGTTAATAGAACATGGGCGGGAGGAACTTGAGGGAATTATTAGGCACGAGCTCTGCCATTACCATCTTCATCTTGAAGGAAAAGGGTACAAGCACAGAGACAGAGATTTCAGAGAACTCCTTCAGAAAGTAGACGCGCCAAGGTTTTGCACTCCCTTACAAAAGAAAACTCAAACCAGAAAAACATATACGTATATATGTACGGCTTGCGGCCAACAGTATGTAAAGAAGCGTGCGATGAACCCTAAAAAATATGCCTGCGGAAAGTGCGGTGGGAAAATAAAAGAATTTATTAAAAAGGGTTGACTTACTTCATGATTCTATGTTAAATTATAAAAGCCGTCGCATTAGACGAAAGAGGGAATAAATGAAATGTTGCTTCTTGACACTTCATGTCGATCCTTTTATAATAAAGAAGTCTGATTATTCCACAGTAGCTCAGTGGTAGAGCTATCGGCTGTTAACCGATCGGTCGCAGGTTCGAGTCCTGCCTGTGGAGCCATACGGAGAAGTACTCAAGTGGCTGAAGAGGCGCCCCTGCTAAGGGTGTAGGTCGTGTAAGCGGCGCGAGGGTTCAAATCCCTCCTTCTCCGCCATTATATCTTTTGAAAAAGATGAAAAGTTCTCAACCAGACGGCCCGTTGGTCAAGCGGTTAAGACACCGCCCTTTCACGGCGGTAACACGGGTTCGAATCCCGTACGGGTCATTCACTTTCTGTTGGGCTATAGCCAAGCGGTAAGGCAACGGACTTTGACTCCGTCATGCGTTGGTTCGAATCCAGCTAGCCCAGCCATTTTTATTCATATCATACAGAGAGCCATTAGCTCAGTTGGTAGAGCATCTGACTTTTAATCAGAGGGTCGAAGGTTCGAGTCCTTCATGGCTCACCATTGTTTTTCGCGGGTGTGGCGGAATTGGCAGACGCGCTAGACTTAGGATCTAGTGTCTTATGACGTGGGGGTTCAAGTCCCTTCACCCGCATTTCTCTTTTAATTAAATAACGAGCGGTCGTGGCGGAATGGCAGACGCGCTAGGTTGAGGGCCTAGTGGGTGAATAACCCGTGGAGGTTCAAGTCCTCTCGGCCGCATCAATGATACCAAGGGTTTTGACGCCCTTGGTATTTTTTGTGTTTTAATTTTTATTGTTTACTGTCCATTTACCTAAAGCAAGTCATCTAAATTATCAGCTTTTGCCTTTTATTGATTTGAATATAGTGCCTAAAGAATCAATTATTGTCTTAAACAGAATTTCCTAGATGTTCTTTGTTATGTAATCATATGGCTTCGAGATCAGAGTTTTTACAGAGTACCTAATAATCTAATAGCAAACTTAGTTTATTTTAAAGTTCTTGCTGTTGAACATTAAAATAGAAACACATGAATAAGTTCTAAATTCTTTACTGTTCATTCTCAAATTGTTATACTAGGTGAACGTTAGATCTAACAGTTTTGTTTCTCTGTCCAAATGAGAATGATCATTCTTTAATTGGTATAGAATATATTGAGGGAGGGATGAATGATTTAAAGTTGTTGTGGCTATAGTGCATCAAACATTCACAATCCTTTCTCAGAAATAAGAGGCAATACATTCTAAGGAGGGATTACATGGCTAGAAATAAAGAATTTGATGAAAAAAAAGCATTAAGAAAAGCAATGGAGCTTTTCTGGGAACAGGGTTATGAAAAAACATCCATGCAAGACTTGGTGAACCATATGGGCGTTCACCGCAGAAGTATTTATGATACATTTGGCGACAAACATACTTTATTTATGCGAGCCTTAAGTCAGTATGTAGAAGTAATGGAAGTAAGAATGAAGAATGAAGTGAAAACAGAATTAACGGTTAAACAGGCTATACGAAAATTATTTGAAATGGTTATTTATCCAAAAGAAAACCAGCCAAAAGGGTGTTTAGCTGTTAATGCAGCTGTTGAATTATCCCTAATAGATGAAGAAGTTGCTAAGAAAATTACAGAGATTTTTATAAATGCGGAATCCTTATTATTTGATCTGCTCAAACATGGTCAAGAACAAGGAGAAATTCCTAAACACTATGACATCAAAGGGCTTTCTCAATTCATTCATAATTCACTCGTAGGAGTACGAGTATTAGCAAAAACGACAAATGATAAAGAAAAATTAGAAAACATTATTAATTTGACTTTGTCGGCACTAGACTGAATCTATTTTGTTATATGGATCAACTAATTAAAAAATATGTTTTCGAGGTGAGAATAATATGAAGTACACAGTTATTACAGGAGCAAGCTCAGGTATAGGATATGAGACAGCATTAGCGTTTGCTGCTCGCGGCAAAAACTTAATTATTGTAGCTAGAAGATTAGATAAATTAGAAGAGCTTAAATCAACAATTCAGAATATTAATCCTGATTTGGATGTTATTATTCGTACAAGTGACTTATCTGTCACAGCTCAGGCATACACACTGTATGACAATTTAAAGGAATATCAAATTGAGACTTGGATTAATAATGCCGGGCTTGGTGAATCTTCTTCTGTCACGGATCAGAATTTAGATAAAGTGGAAACCATGTTACGTGTCAACGTAGAATCCTTAACGATTCTTTCTACACTATTTGTACGTGATTATTCTGATGTAGAGGGAACTCAGTTAATTAACGTATCATCAGCACTCGGATATGCAATTGCTGTTGGCAGTATTACTTATTCTGCATCTAAATACTTTGTTAGTGCATTTACAGAAGGGCTTGCAAAAGAACTGGAACGCAAAGGTGCGAAAATGAAGGTGAAAGTTTTAGCACCAGCAATCACGGAAACAGAATTCATGAAGAATGCAACTGATACGAAAGAATTTGATTACAAAGCAAATATCCCGATGTACCACACAGTTGAGCAAATGGCGAGTTTTATGATGAAGATTTATGATAGTAATCAAGTAGTAGGAATTGTAGACGAAAACTATGAATTTCAATTAAGAGATCAAATCTATCCGATTCTAGAGATGTAATATTTCAAGTTATTAAACCTATATAACGATGCTCTATATCAATAACACTAGGAAGCTTAGAAACATTTATTTACAGTATCGGTTCTAAAAAATTTAATCATTTGAGAATGATTGTTCTAAAAAAACACTAATGTTTAGGTGGCGGGTTAATCATAAAATAGGAAGTCAGACTTCGCTTAAAGTAAGATTCCCCTCCACCTAAACAAAAGTAAAATCCTAATAAATGTAATATGATAGAGGGTGCTGATAAAAAAATGAAAACACTCATGAAAGCAGCTCAGATCACCAAGTACTCAAAAAATCTTTATGCCCAAATCAATGACATTCCAATTCCAGAAATCGCTGACAACGAAGTCTTGGTAAAGGTCAAAGCTGCGGCGGTCAATCCACTCGAAATGTTAATTATTACAGGCAGCGTGAAACTGATTCAAGATTATGAATTCCCATTAACGCTTGGTAATGAATTGACAGGAGTTATCGAAAAAGTCGGAAAAAATGTGACAGAATTTCACGTAGGAGATGCCATCTATACACGTCTCCCCCTCGAAAAAATTGGTGCTTTTGCGGAATATGCCGCAATTGACGCTGCCGCAATTGCACCCATGCCAAAAAATTTGTCTTACGTGGAAGCCGCTGCTGCACCACTGGCTGGACTCACAGCGTATCAAGGTCTGCATGAAGAACTTGAGGCGCAGTCAGGTAAATCTGTTTTCATTCCAGGTGGATCAGGCAGCTTTGGTCAAATGGCTGTACCAATCGCAAAGGCAATGGGCCTAAATGTCATTGTTAGTGGCAGCTCAGAAGCGCGCGAACGCACTTTGGAAATGGGCGCAGACCAATATTTGGATTATACAATAGAAAACTATGTTGACTTGTTGTCGAATGTGGATTACGTGATTGATACACTGGGACCTAAAGAATTTGACAGTGAATTGAGTATCATCAAACCGGGCGGAAGATTGCTCTCTCTCCGTACAGGACCAAATAAACGTTTCGGGAAAGACCGAAATTTCCCATTGTGGAAACAAATGTTATTTTCCCTTGCTGGTGCAAATTATGACCGCAAAGCTAAGAAACAAAACGTGGAATACCATTTTATTTTCGTTCGTTCTGACGGCGCACAACTTAAAGAGATTACAAAAATCATTGAAGAAAACAACATTGTTCCAGCAATTCATCCACCACTATTTACCATGGACAACGTAAATGAAGCGCTAGAACTAGTCGCAAATGGACGGCCAAAAGGGAAAGTGATCATTCATTTTTAAGGGGAAAATGATGAAAGCAATCAAAAAGGGAGATCGTTGATGTAAAGATTTTGAAAAGGCAATAAGTGTTCCAGACTGTGAGTTCTGTTGAATTAGAAATGGAAAAAAGTAAAAAACTAGATCAGATCATGTGCAAAATTTGAATTAACTACTTTTAAATACTATGAAAAACTTGGAGACGAGTATAAAGAAATGAGCGACATGCCTGGAAATGGTGAAAATGATCGTCTTGGCTTATTAAAGAAAACACTTGACTATGAAGAAGCCAAAGGTAAAGAAGCAAAGTTAGAGGAGTAAACCATGTTTTGCTCCTCTTTTTTTCTGTCTAAAAGGATTGCCATCATGATAGCGTCAAGTCAAAAAAAGTTTGCTGTAATTGCTTACTAGTTAATAAAAAAAGCCTTCATTGTAATGAAAGATTTAATAAGGTGATTCCATAATTGTTTTTCTTTTGTATATGGACTAAGCCATGTTGTTTTTTTTCTTGAATTTTTAGAAAATGATATTAAGGGAAAATTACCTTCCCCTGTTAGATTAAAAAATAGGTGGTGTAACCGAAAATAACACGACTGCAACTTGATCAAATGGATTTTCCCACATATGCCTAAAACTTGTTGGTATTTTCACGCTATCTCCAGCCTCTAGAGTATACTCATCTTCGTTTAAATACACTTTAATCTTCCCTTGTAATATATAAGCGATTTCCTCACTTTTATGTTCGAGAAGCTTCTCTGAAGAAGCAGAATTTGGTGGAACATTCATGATAACTGTTGCCAGATTTCCTTTAAAATCAGGTGATAATAGTTCATATGATAGATTATTGATAATCATTTTTTTCCTCTGATTTGGCTTTACTACTAAATTTGATGTCTCTGTGTCCTCAACAAAAAACATAAATGTGGGTATATTAAGGTTTTTAGCTAAAATTTTAAGAGTTTGAATAGAAGGATTTGCTAATCCTCTTTCGATTTGACTCAGCATAGAAGGCGTGATTTCAGATAGGTTTGCTAACTCTTTACTACTAAAACCTTTCGCTTTTCTGTACTTAGCTATTTTTTTACCAATATCTATGTTGTCCACAATTTTGCACTCCTCAAAAATTAAATTTAATTTAAGAAATTAAATGATAATTAACAATTTTAGTATTGTGTGTTAAACTATACTTAATTTATTTTAATTATAGTTTATATGAGGGTATTATCACAATGACATGAGGTGAAAAAAATGGACGAAAAATGTGTGTCTGATTTAAGAGATCAATTTCCTTTGCTACAGCAACTTACTGCTTTAGATGAAGTTTTTTGGGTTAATCCAAATATTGAAACATTTCAATCAGGAATTAAAAAGTGCACTATTTCCGAAAAAGATGTAAGAGATGCAGAAAAAAGATTAGAACGTTTCGCTCCTTATATTGTTAGTGCTTTTCCTGACACAAAATCAACAAATGGGATCATAGAATCTCCTTTAGTCAACATTCCTTCTATGAAAAAATCATTAGAGAGTGATTATCAAAAATCCTTAAGGGGAGAACTGCTGTTAAAATGCGATAGTCATCTGCCTATTTCAGGTTCTATCAAGGCTAGGGGAGGAATCTATGAAGTACTTAAGCATGCAGAAAAATTAGCTCTTCAACATAAATTGTTAACTCTAGAAGACGATTATTCTATTTTTGACAGCGATAGGTTTAGAGATTTTTTTTCGCGGTATTCAATTGTTGTAGGCTCCACTGGAAATTTAGGGCTTAGTATAGGCATCATGAGTGCAAAACTTGGATTCAATGTTACTGTACATATGTCCTCAGATGCAAAAGAGTGGAAAAAGGATTTGCTAAGAAGTAAAAATGTAAATGTAATAGAATATGAGGCTGACTACAGCAAGGCGGTAGAAGAAGGTCGAAAACAAGCAGCGGTTGATCCTAGTTGTTATTTTGTAGATGATGAAAATTCAAAAGATTTATTCCTAGGTTATTCAGTTGCTGCTTCTCGCTTGGACAAACAATTAAAAGAATTAAAGATAACTGTTGATGAAAATCATCCCTTATTTGTTTATCTTCCATGTGGGGTAGGTGGAGGTCCTGGGGGAGTAGCTTTTGGTTTAAAATTAATGTTCAGAGATCATGTTCATTGTTTCTTCGCTGAGCCAACGCATTCACCTAGTATGTTACTTGGTTTAATGACTGAACTGCATGATCAAATTTCTGTACAAGAAATCGGTATTGATAATAAAACTGATGCAGACGGACTTGCTGTAGGAAGACCTTCAAAATTTGCTGGGAAGATTATAGAGCCTTTTTTAAGTGGCAGTTACACTGTCAGCGATAAACATTTGTATAAATTACTAAAGCAACTGGCAGATACAGAGGATATTTATTTGGAACCTTCTGCATTGGCAGGTATGATAGGACCTATTAAATTGCATCAGAGTGGGATGGAATATTTACAAAAACATAATTTAAAAGAAAAATTAACTAATGGCACACATATAATATGGGCTACCGGTGGTAACATGGTGCCTTCAAACATAAAAGAAGAATACTATAAAAAAGGAGAACTTTAAAGAAATCCCCACAGTTTTTATGTTCTTCTTCAAGAAAAAAAGCGCCCTTCCATGTTGCTGATGACAGAGTAGGTGCTTAGTAAGTGAGAAAACTCAAACATGATCATAAGAGAAAAAACATACCAATGAATTTGGTATGTTTTTTTATTTATATAAATTTCTTTATTTGATATTAAGTTGTTAAGTTTTTCTTAATATAAATAATAAGCTTTCGAATAATAAATAAATTAAAGGAGCTATTAAAACAAAGAGAGAGTGAGATATAGCATATGGTAATAGCAAGTAAATTATTAGTTTGAATATTATTAAAGAGTATTTCTTGAATCTCCACATCTCACCTAATTTATCTGTGATGAAAGATAAGATAAGGCCAATCGTTAAATATCCAAGTAATATGTACAAGTAAATAGTGAAATAATACTGATAAGATATTAGAGGGATACTTTCCGGTGTATTTCTTAAAGCCAAATAAAAAATAAACAAAAATAAGACTGAAGAAATTAAAGTTAAAATGAGATGTTTATATAAGAACTTTTTCATTTTTTCACCTGCCTATTATATGATTCATCAATCGTTATTCTCACTGAGGCATGACCTAGGCGTTCCTTTATTGTAATATAGTCTCTTGGTTTATTAAAAGGGCGGCATGTGAATGTCGGAAATCATGCAATCTAATTGGGAAGATCATCAGGATTTTATTGACAATAATGGTGTTAAGTAGCACCTTAACGTTTAGTCACTTTGTAGGTGAGGACACTTTAAACGATGATTTTAAAATTGCTGAGATCGAGTTGTTGCATGATAACGGGGATTAAAACCTTTTTTAATTAAGTTGTTTACAACTCTTCATTAATGTTGAAAGAGTAGCTTCTTTAAGCTACTCTTTTGTTATGTTATTAAATTTTGATTCAGCAATTTCGTCTTCGAATAATTGGTAATTTCTCGATTTGCTATAAAAAATATTAATGTGTGAAATTTGGGAGCAGTATATCCTCTGGAACTACTATTTCAATCTTATACCGTCATTTTTAAGATTCTAGATTTAGTTGGTGGCGAAGTGTTTTCGATAAGTCTTTTCTAGTTTCATTTTTTACAACATGATACCATAAGTTATCTATTTTTTTATCATCACCTTTTACTTCTATCTGTTTAATATTATTAACGGCTTCTTTATAAGAACTTTGAATATCGATCATTTTATCCAGTGTTAAGTTCGTTTGAATATTTTTTTCTAATGAGGTTAAAATTCCTTGATAATTTTTTAATGATTTTAATTGTGCACCTTCATGAACAATTTGGTTAATGATTTCACGCTGCCGCTGCTGACGCCCAAAATCACCACGAGGATCTTCTTTTCTCATCCGTGCATATTTAAGAGCAACCTTTCCATCTATGTGCTGTTCCCCTTTAGGTATATGTACTCCTTCAAGGGTGAAAGGAAAATCATTATTCACTGTTATCCCGCCAATAGCATCCACAATATCTTTAAACCCCTCCATATTCAATTTGATATAATAATTGATTGGAATGTTTAAAAATTGTTCGACGGTCTGAACGGTGCCTTCAATTCCCTCATAAGTATATGCCGCGTTAATTTTAATATTGGTATTCTTCGATCGCATAAATACCCTGGTATCACGCGGGATACTTACCATTGTGGATTTTTTAGTCTCTGGATTAATAGTCAGTACAATCATGGAATCAGTGCGTCCCTTATCACTGGGGCGCTCATCTACTCCAAGCAAGAGAATTGATATGGGATCATGCCCAATAACAGCATCTTGCGACTTAGAATCCCTATGTAGAGGTTCATACATGTGATTGACTGATTTTGCTACGGTACGGTAAATACTGTAGTAACTCAGTCCTCCAATCGTTAACAATAGGGCTAGAATAAACAATATAATATTTTGCATTTTTAGTTTCCTTCTCCCGATTTTCACTGCATTATTCCTTCCTTATTAAGTTGAAAATTCAATTCAAATGTTTATACATTGTACCGTGATAATTAGTATATTCTCGTAGATTTAATGGAATTATGGTATACAGGTTCTTATAAACAAGCGTAACGGTTCTCTAATAAATATATCCCTTATCTTCCGCGATTTTTAAGCTAATAAAAGGTATCTTAATAATCGTTTTATAGATAAATCTTTATCTTCAATTGAATCTGAATTGTACCGGCTTTATTGAATCATCAATTGCTTTCATTTCGTAGCCGCTTTCTCGGAAATATTTTAATAATTCTCCTAAATATGCCGCAGTAGTCGGTTTTTCGTGCATTAACACAACAAGTGGTTCTTTCCCTACAAGATTGTTTACTTGCTGAATTGTATTTTTTATAAATTCTCCATGAGTGTACTTCCAGTCTTCTGAATCAACTGTCCAATCCCAGAGATTAAATTGGTTACGCTTAACAACTTCTCTAAATGGGCCAGTAATGTACGGCTTAGACCCGTAAGGTGCTCTTATCAAATGTGTGTTGACTTTGGTTGTTTCTTTGATAAAGTCAAGCGTATCGTTCATTTCTGTCGCAAAGCTATCAGGGGATTTATAGATTTCGGACACCTTATGCGTCACGCCGTGAGACCCAACAGAGTGACCGCTTTCTACCATTTTCTTAACGATATCTGGATTTTGCTCGATATTAGGTTTTAACATAAAAAATGTTCCTTTTGCATTGTATTTATGGAGTAAATTCATAATCTCCTCTGAAGCAGCAGGATGTGGTCCATCATCAAATGTTAAATAGACCACCTTTCCAATTTCAGGTGATGTTTTTTGTTCATCCTGTTTCTTTGCTGAATTTTTATTCTTTTCTTTTTGCATCTGCTCAGAAAGGGAGGCACTTTCTTTTATTGGTTCAAGCCTTGGACCAGCGAGTGTCTTCCAAGAAATACAAAATAAAGTAACACCCAGTATCATCAATATACCAAAAGCTATTTTCCCTATTTGTTTCATTTTACGGTATCTTCTTGGTGAATTTGACACCTTATTCAACTCCTTAATTTGTAGGTTATCAAACTAGTTTTTTCTTGAACTAGTAACATGGATAGTGAGTCAATTACTAACCAATTTTATGATCGAAGACAAAGTTCGATAAAAATGATGCTCTTTTAATATAAATTGAAGATATCGCAGAAGTTTGATCAACTTGTAAACAAAATGTCACAAAAAGAAGGGAAACTGTATCTTTTAAAGTGAAAACTAGCGGGGATTTTCATTTATAAGTGGAATAAGGAAATATTATCTTTTGCAGATACAATAAAAAACCTGATTTCTTATTTAATAGAAATCAGGTTTTAGTATAAAGCGGCTTTAAATCACGGATTATTTAAATGTTATGACATAAGAGTGATCGTCAAAAAATCGGGCTGATGAATTTTCCATGGAGAAATACTGGTTTTGTTCATAAACGAGCAGGTTGTTGCCATCTGGACTCCAATATATTCCTGATGGATTGGTGCCATGGTATATTGGTTCTGCGTACAGGATATTTTTTCCTTGCAGTTTTCCTGCATAAGTATTGTCCTTGTCATATAAAGAGTAAGCGATTTTCTTTCGATCATTTGATATCTTGAAAACAGCTACGTTTTCGAGTAGAACAGAAAGCTCACTGTTTCTGAGATCATATTCGTACAAGGTTTCTCCGGTACCTAAAAATACAAATTGGTCATTGTTTAACCACACAGGTTCGCCATAGCTATTCTGACGCTTGTTCCGAATAGTGATGCTATCACCACTAATGGTTCCCGTCATAATACGATATTGTTGCCCGTGTAACATGGTAAGCAGCAAACTACGTCCATCATCTGAAATTGAAACTGCTGTAAGCGACTCTTTCTCATCAGAATCCTTCAATGGATACGTTTTAAGCGTTCCGGATTCTATATCGAATATATTGACCGCAGTCTTGCCCTTTTTCGCAGCATCAATGGCAAGATAACAAATATATTTATTATTATTTGACCATGAAATATCCTGTACATAGACATCCTTGCTGGAAGCAAAGCTGGCTATTTTCTTTTTTTTATTATTCGTCAATGACAGCAGGTGTAATGATGTCTTATCCGATGACATCGTTAATCCGACGATACTCTTTCCGTCTGGAGACATCTTAAGGTTAGTAGTGTCGCTATCAAAGCTTTTCATAGTTTCAGGTTTTTCAAAGGGGAAGGAAAGACGCTGAAGATCATGGGCTTGATGTTCAGTTGTGTCATCTCCTTTGAAAAAACCAACTATGGAGTTCGATGAAGACCATCCGAGCAACTGGTCAGCTTTGGGGAGGCGATATATCTTCTTCACTTGAAAGGAGCCGGAATTCCGATCGTCATCAACATGACTCTCTTCCTTGTTTGGAATGATAATTGTTTCCGATTTCTTTCCCGCATTATAACTGAACACAAAAATGAGGAAAAGCAATAGTACCCCTGACAATATGATAAACTGTTTGTTCTTCATGATCATTTCTCAACCTTCATGTAAGCTAATTCAATAGTAATAATTGTATGGTTATCTTTGTAGAACATCTTAATTGTTCCCCCATGTTCGTCAACAATTGTTTTAACTATACTTAAACCCAATCCTACACTTCCTACTTCTGTAACCTTGTGGTTTATCGAATAAAAAGGCTGAAATACTTTTGTGTATTGGTTGTCATCGTATGGATCACTTGGATTTCTGAATATAAAAAAAACATGTTCTCCAACAACTTTAGCCTGAATAATAATATCTGAATTCGATAAACTGTATTTGATCGCGTTGTCAAGAAGATTAATAAAAAGTTGGCGCAGTCTATTCATTTGACCATAAACATAGAGGCCTTCTTCAATTTCACAGATGATCCTTTTTTTATATCGTTCTGCACGAAATTTGATAGATTCGCATACATCTTTCAAAATTGTTCCTGCATCAATTTTGTCGAAATTACGATCTTTAGATGTTTCTCGAGAAACTTCAAGAAGTTTTATGACCAAATTGTGCAGACGCCGGCTTTCTTCAACAATATGATTCATTCCTTTATCAAAAAACTTCTGATCCGATTCCCCTTTTTCTTTTATGATTTCTGCATATCCTTGAATAGAAGTCAAAGGTGTTTTCAGCTCATGGGTCATATTGTCAAAAAAACGTTTTTCCTGTTCGTTAAGTTCTTTTAACCTATCCCGGTCTTTTTCGATGGTTGAAATTTGATCTCTAATTCTGGTAATCATATCATTGAAATTAATAGTAAGCTGGCCAATTTCATCTTTTCTATGAAAGTGGAGATCCACATCCAACTTTCCTTTTTTGACTTCTGAGGTGACATCTGTCAGCTTGACGATTGGAATCGTGATGTGTCTGGAGAGTATATAAGAGAATAGGAACGCGCACACAAATATCGCGAGTGCGATATAAAATATAATGTTTAAAATCTCTCCACTTTGTTTGTAAAGCAGATTAAAATCTTTAGAAAAGCGTAATATCCCCACTTTTGACCCTTCAATGACAACTGGAAAAGAGAAAAACACCTGAGCTTTATTTCGATCATAGGTGATATGATAAGCATTCTTTCCGTTAATAGCTTTTCTAAGATCCTCATCATTTCCTTGGGAAAACACCATTTTATTAGAAGAAGACAACAAAGTGCCATCCACGGTATAAACACCTACATTGCTTCCTGTTGAATGAGTTAAACTATCAACTATTTCATCGGCCATATCGCCGAAATAAAGTTCATTGTTTTTATAATGATTGATTAAAAATGCTTGGTTTATATAAACTATACTGTTTTTTTTCAATTCTATTAAATCTGAGGTAACAATTTTTTCATTACTTGACCAAATGACACTTTTGACCGTTTGATTGAGCACGAGGAAAGAGAGAGAGAAAATCAGGAAAAAGCCAATGATGAATTTACCTTTTATGGTCCTTAACACTCTCTACTCCTCCTGCTTCTCAAATTTATATCCGATGCCAAACACTGTTTTAATCAAGTCACTAGCATCAAGCTTTTTACGGAGTCTCTGAATATGGGTATCTACCGTACGTGTATCCCCAGCAAAATCATATCCCCAGATGAATTCCAAAAGCTCTGAACGTGTAAAAATTTTCCCGCGATGGTCTATCAAAGTCTTAAGTAGATCAAATTCTTTAGGAGTCAAATCAACAGTTCTCCCGTCTTTTTTAACAATTCTTTCATCTGGAATGATCATAATATTTTTAAACTGAATATGCTCCTCTTCAGATGTTACTCGGTCATGTGCGTGGTTAGCTTGTTCAAGGCGCCTCAGTATCGTACGTATTCTAGCGATAACCTCGCGCAAATCAAATGGTTTTGTAATATAATCATCTGCCCCAAATTCCAATCCAAGTACTTTATCAGTGATATCTGACTTTGCGGTGATCATAAGTATAGGAATATTATAGCCATGGGTCACTTTTTTACAGATATCCAATCCGCTGCAATCGGGCAACATCCAATCGAGCAGCAGAAGATCAGGCTTGAATTGATCTAGTTTTTTCATCCCTAAAGCTCCGGTAGTCACAGTACACGTTTGAAAACCTTCTTGTGTAAGCCCGTATGAAAGTAGATCAGCTATTGCTTCATCATCTTCAATAATAAGTATTTTAGTTTCATCTATCATTTCATTCATTCCCTATTTCATGATTATATTTATCTACAATATCAATTTATTATAGCATCCCTTCAATAGAGTTTATTAATAACTTCAGATCATACAACAATTGTCAATGTGAATGAAAATTTTTCAAAAGGCTAAAGATAGCAAAACAGATATGGCAAGGCATTTACTTGGAGATTTTCGGGGAAGCATTGTGGGCAATAAAATGCTCATTTCCAAACCCAAAATGAGACTAAGCAAGCTGAGAAGTAGCTTGGTTTAAGCGTAGCAACAAAGGGGGGCAATTATTAACCATAATTCATACAAACGTATAGAAATGATGAAAAGTGAAGTTAGAAAGTGTAATGAAAATAAGCTTTCATTACAAGTGATATTGATTTTAAATGTTAAATTTATAGGGTAATTTCAACCAAAAAAGAGGCTACATTCTGTTTAAGCTGATAAGCCACTATTTATTTGGCATGCATTTAATCAGGTTATTTACTAACCTGTAAATTTATGTCTTAATAGTAAGTGATGATAAATATTACTTGATAGCTGCGATTTGACTGCATATTCTTTCAATGAATAATATAAAATGGTTATGGAAGCTGAAAAAAGGCAGGATACCCGTTTTTAGGTACATTTATAAAGAAAGGAGTCATAACGATGTTAAAAAGGTTTTTTCTGGTTTTACTTACACTGATTATGTCTATAGTTGTTATACTGGTGGCTGCTAAAGATTCCCCTGGAGATAATGTCATTTCATTTGATGAGCCTATGATCTTAATGATATCCATTGGGATAGTTGTATTTTTATTCATCCCTCCATTGGCCATGTCCTTTTTTGGTAACATGGTTGTAAGAATAATATCTGGAGTATATCAATGTTTTATCGTTTTAACTTTTCTGGGGATGATTCCAATTGGATTTCTTATTCCCAATGGCTTTTTGACAATTCTTGTTTCTGTTTTAGGAACTTTAGTCAGCATAATTAGTGTTGTAGTAACCTTATTAATTGATAGGAATAAAGAAGTTAAATCTTAATATAATAGTTGCTTTTATTGAAAAGCTTTATCCCTAATGTCGAGGAAAGAGGCCTTCCATTGAATTGATCCGGTTGCTGCACTTGCATAAGCGTCGTGATTATGATGCTCTGCAAACCAAATCCGTTTATAGCCCATATTATCTACAGCTTTAGCTAATAATACTGCAGAATCAATCCCTTGTTTCATTGTTTCTCCTTGTCTTAATGGAGCAACTGATAAAACAGATATATCAAATTTTTTCATAATTTCACCTCTAAAAAATAATGAACTTATAAAAAATCAATGGAAAAACCATTTTAAATGGTGTACATTCCTCTTTTGATTTGTATGCAAATAAATATATACTCTCTCAATCGATCAATACATAGGGAAAATAAAGTTATTTCACAATTTCACTTTATTTTTAAAGTTTTAAGCAAACATAAAAAAATTGTACAGCGAACAAACTATGTAAAATACATCTTATTTTTTCAGAAAGGATACAAGAAAATGATTGATGAAACAGATAAAAAAATACTCGATGAGCTGTCTAAAAATAGTCGCCTTACAATGAAAAAATTAGGGGAAAAAGTACATCTCACTGCACCAGCAACCGCATCAAGAGTAGTAAAGTTATTAGACAATGGCATAATAAAAGGATGTAGTATTGAAGTGAATCAAGTGAAATTAGGCTTCTCTATACATGCTTTTCTTAATATTTATATCGAAAAAATCCATCATCAACCTTATTTAGCTTTTATAGAAACACAAGATCACTATGTAATAAACAATTATAAAGTTAGTGGAGACGGTTGCTATTTGCTTGAATGTAAATTTCCCTCAAACGAGGTATTAGATCAATTTTTAAATGACTTAAACAAACATGCAAATTATAAAGTGTCGATTGTTATTGGAAAATAGTTAACTTTATAAAACGGAGATGTGTGGTCATATAATATGATATATATAAGCTCTAAAAAAGCCCTAGTTTGGATATGAGAAAATTACCAATCTAGGGCTTTTTTATACATAATTTCACATTTATACATTATGATAACAAGGATTGTAAAACATATGCCGAATAGCTTTTTCAATACAGATTTACATGAAAACCTACAAGAACAAGGGGTTAAAGAATTAATTGTTTGCGGTATGATGTCCCATATGTGTATTGATGCAACAGTTCGTTCTGTAGTTGAACATGGTTATGTATGCCAAGTGGTAGAAGATGCTTGTGCAACAACATTGCAAATTGAAGATAAAATCGTTCCTGCTGAGCATGTCCATTACGCATTTATGGCCGCATTAAATGGTGTCTATGCAACAGTGAAAACCACAGAGGCATTTTTAAAATAAAAGAATTTCCTTTGCGAACATAACGTCTTTCCTTCCACAAGAAAGATGATTCAACAACTTAAAAAAGGATGTTAGAAAAACCCTTTATTCATTATACTTTATTTTGTTTTTCGATATCATTATTCCCATCTGATAAAAGATCAAGATGTCCTGTTTTTGATCCATAGTAAGACCATGTACAGGAATTGTTTTTGCCATAAATATAGATATTGATGAAGGTATACATAAAGCACCTAATTGCTCGATTTACTTTAATGTTAGATCCCTCAATAACTTCATTCTCTTCTAATTTCTCTCCTCTAGCTGAAGCTGCTGACCATGTTAAATGTAGCTCTCCCAGATCTTTCATTGTAATTCGGCTATTATTACATAATTTCTCTATAATTTTTTATCGGTTTGATCTATTTGAATGTTAATTCCTTTCTAAAATAAAGTCAAAGAGTTAAAACACTTTATTTTATCTATGTATTTGAACACTGCTGATATTATACACTTAACTCTGTCGAACTAAAGACAAATAAAAAGAAAGTGAGTTGTAAATATGAATATTACACAAATTCGAAATGCAACAATTGTTGTAAAATATGCAAATAAAAAATTTTTAATAGATCCTATGTTAGCGGAGAAAGGTACGTACGCTACTTTCCCTGAAACGATCAGACAAGATCTATTTAATCCTTTGGTGAGTTTGCCAACATCAATTGATAACATTCTGGATGGCGTAGATGCAGTAATTGTTACTCATCTACACCTAGATCACTTTGATGATGTGGCAAAAAACGTATTGCCAAAAAACATCAAAATGTTTGTTCAAAATGAAGCAGATGCAAAAGAAGTAAAATCAAGTGGTTTCAAAAATGTAGAAGTACTACAACAAGACACTGTTTTTGAAGGGATCCAATTAGTAAAAACAAAAGGTGAACATGGTAGAGGAGAAGAGTTATTAAACTTAATGGGTGAAGTTTGTGGATTAGTATTCAAGCACCCAAGTGAAAAAGTTTTATATGTAGCTGGTGATACAGTTTGGTATGATGCTATCGAAGATGAGATTCATACACATCAACCAGAAATCATTGTGGTTAATGGTGGAGACAATCAAATATTAGAATTAGGTTCACTCATCATGGGAAAAGAAGACATCTATGAAGTTCACAAGGCTGCTCCTAATGCTAAGATTATATCTGTTCATATGGAAGCTGTTAACCATTGGACACTATCTAGAGAAGAATTAAAAAACTTTAGTAAAGAAAAAGGATTCTCAAGTAATATTTTAGTACCAGAAGATGGCGAGTCTTACACATTTTAATATGAACACCGACAAACAATATTGTCTTGTTCATATTTAAAAATAAGAAATAGAAGAAGCTCATAATTATAAAAACTAATCATGAGCTTCTTCTAATGACGAATATAAATAAATTTTAAATATATCGAAAATCCTAAATATATCAAAAATCCTAAATATATGGAATAACAAAAATGGAATTTCCAATGATGACAAAAAAACTTGAACAGCAACAGAGATATGTCGTTAGGAGGTAGAAATCATGATAATGACAAAAAAAGATACAAATATATCAACACAGCAGCCTGTTTGGTTACAAGGTTATATTGATTCACCAGAAAAACAAAACCAACTTTATAAAAAAACATTAAAAATCTTGATTTTTTCACAAATTTTTGGGGGAGCAGGACTTGGTGCTGGGATAACAGTTGGGGCGCTTCTTGCACAAGATATGATAGGATCGGAAAATGTAGCAGGAATTCCAACTGCCCTCTTTACTTTTGGATCTGCCGTAGCTGCCTTACTTATAGGAGCATCCTCACAGCATTTTGGTCGAAGAGCCGGACTTGCAGGTGGTTTCCTTATAGGTGGATTAGGTGCTATAGGTGTTATAATTGCGGCTTTAATCAACAGCGTTGCCCTATTATTTGTTTCCCTTCTTATTTATGGAGCAGGTATGGCTTCTAATCTTCAAGTTCGGTATGCTGGGACAGACCTTGCAAATGAGAAACAACGGGCAACTGCTGCAAGTATGGCCTTAGTTTCTACTACTTTAGGAGCTGTAGTAGGTCCTAACTTAGTTAATACAATGGGGGAATTTGCAAATTCAATTGGTGTTCCCAATTTAGCTGGTCCGTTTATCATGTCAGGAGCAGCCTTTATAATTGCTGGATTTATTCTCTTAATTTTTCTTCGTCCAGATCCGCTGTTTGTATCAACAGCTATTGCGAATGCTGAGAAAAAAGACGATAAAGTACAGATAGGGGGAAGTCTAAAAAATCCTGCTATAAACAAAAAAGGAATAATGGTAGGAGCTGTAATTATGATTTTAGCTCAACTAATTATGACAGCTATTATGACAATGACACCAGTTCACATGGGACATCACGGTCATGGTTTGAGCGAAGTGGGATTAGTTATAGGGCTCCATATTGCAGCGATGTATCTTCCTTCACCATTGACTGGTTTATTAGTAGATAAGTTTGGTCGCACTACTATGGCTATTGCTTCAGGTGCTACACTTCTTGCCGCTGGATTGGTGGCAGCTATTGCACCGGCAGACTCATTATCATTACTAATCCTAGCACTAGTATTACTAGGGGTAGGTTGGAACTTTGGTTTACTAACGGGAACTGCCCTCATTATAGATTCAACACATCCATCTCTACGTGCAAAAACACAAGGAACATTCGATGTCTTAGTAGCACTATCAGGAGCAGCGGGTGGAGCCTTGTCAGGAATGGTTGTTGCACATTCTAGCTATACAATACTATCAATTTCTGGAGCCGTTTTATCATTGTTACTTGTTCCTGTAGTTATTTGGTATTTTAGAGGAAATCAGATAAAAGCATAAGCTTATATAACTTTCCTATATATTTGAAGAACCTAAGTAGACATTACTTTAAGGTGGCAACGGAACCTCCTTTTTTTATTTATTATAGTAAGGAGTTGACATGGCATTAGTGGCATGTGTATAACTACACAATTATTTAGTTGTTCGTTTACAGTCTAAAAATAGTGCCCATTTTGTGCCCAAAAACGATGAAAATGAGTGTAATGAATGAATAATACTTGAAATAACAGGCTTTTTTTGTAACTGATGATAAGCATCCGCTTTATTGAGGGATTCGAACTAATAAAGAAGATACCAAACCATATTGGTATCTTTTTTGTTTTTGCTTTAGAGTTATTAAATTCCCTCTTAGGAGTACCGTGACGTGTCATCAGTGGCACGTGCAATACCATAAAAATATTCAGTGGTTTAATAACCTAAAAACAGTGCCCATTTTATTGAGGTACTTGAAGAATAAGGATACTAAATGAACAGGCAGGTATCTTTATCGTTTTAGCTCACCATTTTTTAACCATATTTCATACAAACGTATAGAAATGATGTAAATTGAAGTTAGAAAGTGTAATGAAAATAAGCTTTCATAACCAGTGATATGGTTTTACAATGTTGAGAACCTAGTGGGTGAATAACCCGTGGAGGTTCAAGTCCTCTCGGCCGCATCCCAATAATACCAAGGGTTTAATCACCTTTGGTATTTTTTTGCGGAAAATACGGCAACAAATGTACCGCATTGTGGAGTCTGCAAGTGTATTGGGCACTAAAAAGTGCTGACCTCTGCACAAAACCGTTGCGCGAGTCTGCACTTTTATTCTGCAAGATACACTGCCCCTTATCATCGATTAAGGGGGGGTTATTTAATCCGTTCTTAGCCCCGCTGATATTTGGCTTTTAGAAGCTTTTTTTATGTGGCTAAAACCAACAAATTTTTTGCCTTCTTCATCCCATAGGCGGAACTTTAACGACTTAAGACTTGCTGCCAGTGTGATGGTCGGAACGTTTTGCAATGGTTCAGTGTTGTTATGCACTTTTTCAAGCTTATAGTTTGGGACTCTCGGGCTTAAATGATGAACATGATGGAAACCGATATTGCCTGTTAGCCATTGCATGACTTTTGGAAGCTTATAAAAAGAGCTTCCTTCAACTGCTGCTTTTACATATTCCCAATGCTCATTTTCTTCAAAATAAGAATCCTCAAACGTATGCTGAATATAAAACATCCAAATTCCGAGGGATCCCGATATCATAAAAGTTGGCACCTGAACCAGCAGGAAGTTTTGCCAGCCAATAGCCCAACATAAAAGTGCTGCCAAAGCGACGATCCCCAGGTTCGTTACATACGTATTCATCCGTTCTTTGCGTTTTGCGCCTTTACGATTAAAACGATTGGTAATCCCGAAGACGTAAATCGGCCCAATAATAAACATAACAAACGGATTTCTGTACAAACGGTACATTATTTTTGTCTTAGTTGAGGCTTCCTTATATTCCTCAACGGTCAGTACCCAAATATCGCCTGTACCGCGTTTGTCCAGGTTGCTGCTTGTTGCATGATGGACAGAGTGGTCGTGTGCCCAATGATCAAAAGGATGCAGAGTCAGAATTCCTGTTATTGTTCCAAGGATTCGATTCGCCTTTCTGTTCTTAAAAAAGGAATAGTGGCAGCAATCATGAAAGATGATGAAGGTTCTCACTAAAAAGCCTGCCGCAGCGACAGAAATTGCTAATGTAAGAAAATAAGAAATCGACAAGCTCTTATATGCCAAACACCATAATAGGAAAAATGGTGCCAATGTGTTAATGATTTGACAAATACTTTTTTGTGAATCGGACTTTTCATAAGGTGTAACCAATTTTCTCAAAGTCCTTAGGTTTTGTTCCTTCATTTTTTGAAGTTTCCCCTTCCCTGATGATCTTAATCTAAGTATAGAAAACGTTTTATTGCCTTTGAAGTCGCAGCTGTCATACTCCATATATGATAAGTATCTTCCCTATCCGTATGTAAAATTATCGGAAATATGAAACTGGTTTCCAGCTCAATTAAATCTTTATTAGCAGAGCCAGCCGGGATACAAAAGGCTTATGAAGATTATACCCAGCTCTTTATCGGGCCAAACTCTCTCCCTGCTCCCCTATGGGAATCGGTTTATTTAGACCGTGAAATTGATTGATTGAGGAACAAACATTGTTTCTTAATTAAAAAGGCTTTGGAAAGTGGTAATGAAGAAAAGGAAGATGATTTGTGGTCAAGTATTATTTTTTTATGAGCATCTTGGCAAATGGGGGTATACCATGAGTGACCGTTTGGAAACATCCGCAGAAACAAAGCTTTACCAGTGAACAGCCCTGCTTTTAAAAGAATATCTTGCACTTGAACATGAAACAGCTGAGCTTTTTAAAGAAATCTTTAACAATCAATAATGAAGTAAGCAAAGAAAAAGGTTTGAAGACACTCGTGATTCATTTTCACGGGGTTTTCAACCATAGTTATTAACAGGCCTCTTAGACCCTGTTATAAATTCAGTGCAGGATTATTAACATTTTCTAGTTTGCTTAGCGCTTCTGTACTGGTACCCACACGTTTAACAAATAACTTCATGGCTGAAACAATAATATTAATTTGCAATTATTTCCGTTTCATGCTATGATAAAGAAGAATTATTTTTGTTCGGTGTAAAGCATAGTATGAATATCGACTTTCGTCTTGATGATACTTTGGGCAAGGATAGTAATACAATGTGTGGTAACGCACTAGGAGGCAACAAAAATGGAACAAGGTACAGTTAAATGGTTTAATGCAGAAAAAGGTTTTGGCTTTATCGAACGTGAAAATGGAGACGATGTATTCGTACACTTCTCTGCAATCCAAAGTGACGGATTCAAATCTTTAGACGAAGGTCAAAAAGTAACGTTTGACGTTGAGCAAGGTGCTCGTGGAGCTCAAGCTGCTAACGTTCAAAAAGCTGCTTAATCTTAAATCGTTTATACAAACAGGCTCTTTATATAGGGCCTGTTTTTTTTATGTTCTCTGTATAATACTTAATAAAAAACCCTACTCAACGTTCGAGTAGGGAGATGGTACAAGGTAATAGAAAAAGATTTAAAGCTTCAAAGGTTTGTTTACAGTATAACATACTGGATTTACAATATGCGGAATATATATTATTTATTTTTCTTTTCCTGTTCTAAATGCTTGGTAGCCGTAGTTCGGGACCAATACTATTTAGCGAGGAAGCAAAAAACATTTACGAAAAATAGCCAACGTACATGTGGCGTGTGCCATCCGCCAAAAGCGTCATGCTAAACGAAGTACCGATTTCTATTAAATAAAGTTGGCGTTATTTTTATTTTATAGAAGTGATCCGTAATAATATTCTAAAAATTTGATCATTTTTTCGTTGACCATATATTATATGTTACCATCTCGCCGTTTCTCTTTTATGAAAAGAAGATAAACAATTACTATTCACTGTCGCAGTGGATATAAGAAATTCTTAAAGATAGAGGGGAGATTGATTGATTTTTTATCTAGAAATAATCACTTAGATATACCTAAAACAATGAAAGCCCTGCCTCTCTTCCATCCTTACAGCTCCTTGTCCGTGCCAGTGTGAATCAGGATTACAAAAATCAAGTGACTATTTCATCGAGTTTTTTGATAAAACTTGAAATGTTCGTAGAAGAAATTTAAATAATAAAAATGGATTAGATTGCAGGAATAACAAAAGAGGTTAATGTTCTGAAAGTAAGTTGAAGAAGTTGAACATCTTTGAAATGATTTACTTTTTAATCACAATATTAACTAAAAATTCGGAATATTTTCGGAATACAATACGTTCTCTGCTTAACAGAAACTTTTTATTTGATTTTCAGTGATTCCTTTAATTACTTCCAGTTCACTAATCAAAAACTCATATGCATTATCCAACATTTTTTTTTCGCTTGTATTAAGTGCTTTTTCTTTCTTCATACGCATTAAATCACGTACAACTTCAGCGCCTTCTTGTATTTCACCCGTTTTTATTTTGTTCGTGTTTACTTTATACCTTTGTTTCCACGGCAGTAACCTATCTGATTCTCCATGCTGAAAAATGTGTATAATGTGTTTTAATGCAAGTATATCAGTAACTGGTCGTATACTTGAACTCAATATTTTACGCGTTGGAATCATAACTTGCATATTACTGATTGACATTTTTATGACATAATACTGTTGTTTTTCCTCTGAGAATTCTTTTTCTTCTATAGCTTCAATTATACCTGCTCCGTGCATTGGATAAATAATGTTATCGCCAATTTGAAACATATAATCCACCTCCATATAATGTAACCTTCTTAAGATTACCATATATACATTTTTTAATCAAATATTCAATAATAACATGATCATATTTTTTGTGTCAATAACTTTTTAAAAAAATCAGATCCAGCAAAAACGACATCAAAACAATAGGGAACATGTCGGATTCACAATAAAGGAAAGGTCAATTGGTCCGTGTATATCCTGAAACCTCGACTAATTAACATAGATCAGTTTTTCATTAATATCTTTAGTATATCGTTTTTAAATAGATGTTTAGCTATGAGACTTCTTCGGCTTTGTCAATTCGAAACTATGTTGCACCATATCACCAAGAGTTTCTTTCGAGAAGGCACCATCTAAAATAATTGTATTCCAGTGGTCTTTATTCATATGATAACCGGGTTTCACTTCCTTATAGATGCTACGTAGAAAATTGGCGCGCTCAGGTTCGCATTTAAGATTGATGCATAGATGACCATCTAGATTAAAAATAAGCGCAAACAACTTTTTATTACCTTTGTGACGCATCACAGTCCACCCTTCACCAAAAGGATAGTCTTTATAGGTGTACAGGCAGTATTCAATTATTTCATTCATAGTCATAATAAGCCACCACCATTATAATTTATGATATAGACAAATGAGCCAATGATTTATAGATCATTATATCAAAATAAAATCTATTTTAATCGTTTTGACTGGTTAGGTGATAAAAGAATATAAAAAAGCATCACAACAATTAATCTTAGCGTTAGAAATTTTTGAAAAATCAAAATTCAGCTTCCTAACAAAAACTTTATTTACTTTAACCTATGTTGAAGCAAAACCACAAAATTATGATGTTGCTTTGACATACTTTAGGAAAGGGAATTTTATTGCCGATAAAGTAATGATAAGGGATACTCAGCGAAATTTTAGAGGGGTTATTTTTTTCTGATGGTGAGACTCAACTTATACGCATTTAATGTGGTTATTTACTAATATGTAAATTTATGTCTTAATAGTAAGTGATGATAAATATTACTTGATAGCTGTGATTTGACTGCATATTCTTTCAATGAATAATATAAAATGGTTATGAAGCTGAAAAAAGGCAGGATACCCGTTTTTAGGTACATTTATAAAGAAAGGAGTCATAACGATGTTAAAAAGGTTTTTTCTGGTTTTACTTACACTGATTATGTCTATAGTTGCTATACTGGTGGCTGCTAAAGATTCCCCTGGAGATAATGTCATTTCATTTGATGAGCCTATGATCTTAATGATATCCATTGGGATAGTTGTATTTTTATTCATCCCTCCATTAGCCATGTCCTTTTTTGGTAACATGGTTGTAAGAATAATATCTGGAGTATATCAATGTTTTATCGTTTTAACTTTTCTGGGGATGATTCCAATTGGATTTCTTATTCCCAATGGCTTTTTGACAATTCTTGTTTCTGTTTTAGGAACTTTAGTCAGCATAATTAGTGTTGTAGTAACCTTATTAATTGATAGGAATAAAGAAGTTAAATCATAATAAAATAGTTACTTTTATTGAACTACTCCTTTCAACTAGAAAAATAATTACTAAAGCAGAAACTGTTATTACCAGCAGCTATTTGCCTGCTTAAGCAATCTTTGCACTAGGTACGAGAAAACGCGAGGAAACGTTTCCTCCTCATCATACTGTGACGCATATGGACGGATGTGCTCCTATGCAAACGACTTTGCCATATGTTGAATGTGTTTCTGTTCCTCTGTTAATGAAAAATCAATCAAATGTTACATCTCCTTATTCATTGCAAAGTTCAGCAGTATTTTCCCATTCAAACCCGGCTGCTCATAATGTTTCAATGCATCATGAAAATCTTCAAAATCATATATCTTTTCTGGAGCATTCATTACCATTCTTCCGCTCTCAAAAAGCTTAATGACCTCCGAAAAACGGTTGCGATATTCAGAAACGGAATGTCTCTCATTCCAAAGTCTTAAGGCGAATAATTGTGGTGATACACGGTATAAATCATGAAACTTTCTCCAATCATTTGGTATACCTGACAACAGACCAAAACTGATAAATGTTCCTTGAGGTTTTAACGCCCTAGCTAACAGTTCGCCGCTTTCCCCTCCAACAGAGTCAATTGCATGGTCAACAGATCTTCCGCAACAATCTGAAATCTGTTCAGATATAGAACCTTTGGAAGCATCGATAACTCTCCATGCCCCAAGTTTTTGAAGTTTGCTTACTTTGCGGCTGTTTCGTGTAATGACAATTAAACGGAATCCCAGTATAGAAGAAATCTGAGCAAACAGCCCTGCGATAGATGTGCCTCCGCCATTCATTAAAACCATTTCGTTTGGCTGAACACGTAATGATTCCGTACAAATGAACCAAGCTGTTAATGGATTAATATACAGCTGACTAGCATCTTCATCACTTATTGATGGAGGCACCTCTATTGCATAATAAGATTTTGTGGTTACATATTGTTGCCATGTTCCTTCTCCTCGTACAGAAAGGACCCTTTTTCCAATTATCGATCCTGAGACATCTTTACCAAGATCTACGACAATTCCTACACCATCATAACCTGCAACTGAAGGCAGCTTAATTCTATGAGAATAGGCCCCTCTAATTGGAATCAAATCAGATGGATTAATTGGACTGGCAATCATTTTGACAAGAATTTCATTTGGCTGAAGAGGAAATTTCTCTCCCGTATAAAGCTGTAATCTTTGCAGTGGGTCACCAAATTCCCTATATATCAACGAAACATTATCCATGATTTTCTATTCACCTCCTTAATAAGGTTTATAGAGTTAATACCTCTATAGATAAGGTTGCACTTTTTTTGAAATTGTGTCAATATTATCTTTTATTTTAAAGTTATTTCAGGAAATCACTAAACTGATTAAAAAATCGAAACTGCTATAAAGGAATTTTTATAACGTGATTCACTTAGGGGAAACAGAAACTTAAAGGGCAATCGAACTGGAATAAAACAGAAAAAAAGAAAGTTTACGTACGTAAAGCTAATTAATTTTATGAAAGAATGCTTGTTACTGACCACTAACTTACAGTAAGAAGAAGCTAAAGACGGGGAATAATATTGGAAGAGTAGACACGATGTCTACTAAGGCTGTCGAAAAAATCTCGGGCAGCTTTTCATACAATACACGGGTTATTTCACTGAAGGAAACCCCTTATATGTTATATCTTGGGACTGCGAAAATAAAAAACGAGGATTTTTTTGACCTGCGTCTTCAAAAACCCCCACTTTCTCTTTAAACTGAGCATTCTATATTGAATGCTTTTTATCTTGACCATCATTTGGTAATGTACTGGAATTTGTTAATATGCGGTCTAATATTTTTTCAGTAAATGGCATAAAGGAATTAAGTATCAGCCCCCCTAAACAAACGGTTAATAAAGTCCCGACGCCAATTGGTCCATTTAAAATGATTGCAACTATCAAGAATACGAGGTAAATGAATGTTCTCGAAAAAAAGAGATTTGTTCTAGTTAAGTCTTTTATGATTAATGTTAATCGGTCAACTGGAATTGGTGCAAAATTTGTGTGTAAATATATTGCAGTTCCTAATCCTATAACAACTAAGCCGATTCCAAAACAAATAACTTTGCTGTACCATAGGTCAGGTGTTAACAAATTGTGCAATAAAAAAAGCCACATATCAATCCCAATACCCGTTATAAATGCTGTTAACAGCCCCAAAACTTCCGGTCTTTGTCTATTTAAAAACGAATTACAACATATCAATATGAAGGCTATTATGATTTCCCAACTTCCCACTGTAAGCCCCACATTTTTAGACAGTCCTACCACAACTGCATCAAAGGGTGAAGTTCCAAGGCCTGATTGGATAGTGAAAGAAATACCAAGGGTTAAAATTAAAATTCCTAATACATAAAAAGTATATTTCACTTTGCTCGACCTCTTTTTCAATATTTTTTATTGCAAATACAACAAAATTAGGATATATTCAATATATGTTATTATTATTGTATTTGCAACAAAAATATGTACTAAGGAGGTCATTATGAAGGAAATTCTTCGCGAAGTCGGAATGATTGCCAGAGCATTGGATTCTATAAGCAATATAGAATTTAAAGAATATAACCTCACAAAAGGGCAGTATTTGTACCTTGTCCGAATATGTGAAAATCCAGGAATCATTCAAGAAAAGTTAGCTGAGATGATTAAAGTAGACCGAACAACCGCAGCTCGTGCAATTAAAAAGCTTGAAATGAATGGTTTTATTGAAAAGATGGATGATGAACATAACAAAAAGATAAAAAAACTCTTTCCAACAGAAAAAGGGGAAAATGTCTTTCCTGTTATAAAAAGAGAAAATGATCATTCGAATAGTGTCGCATTAGCGGGGTTTTCTGAAGGAGAAGCAGAAACCATTTTGCACCTTCTTCAAAGAATTAGAAAAAATATAGAAGTTGACTGGGAATATGTAAAAAAGGGGAACAAGAGAGATTATTAATTTATAAAAGGAGAATATATGAGCATGAGTGTAAGACTAAAAAAGTGCAGCCATAAAGATTTAAAAATACTCCAAGAAATAAGTATTGAAACATTCAATGATACATTCAAAGATCAGAATTCACCTGAAAATATGAAAGCTTATTTGGAAAGTGCATTTCATTCTAATCAGTTGGAAAAAGAATTATCCAATATCTCTTCGCAATTCTTTTTTATTTATTTTAATCATGAAGTCGCTGGATATTTAAAGGTCAATACCAATGAGGCTCAGTCTGAAAAAATGGGTGATGAATCACTTGAAATCGAGAGGATTTATATAAAGAACAAATTTCAAAAACATGGTCTTGGCAAACATCTGTTCAATAAAGCTGTGGAAATTGCGCTGGATTGTAATTTAAAGAAAATCTGGCTAGGCGTATGGGAAAAAAATAAAAATGCGATTGCTTTTTATGAGAAAATGGGGTTTATCCAAACTGGAGCCCACTCTTTTTATATGGGTGATGAAGAACAAATAGACTTTATCATGACCAAAACACTCGTATAACTTTTTATGAAAGGCGGGTTAATATGTATATTCCAAATGATGCAAATGATTGTAATGAATAACTTCAAATTCTTGAAATAACAGGCTTTTGTAATTGATGATAAGCTTCCACTTTATTTAGGACCTAGTGGGTGAATAACTCAAGTCCTCTCGGCCGCATCCCAATAACCAAGGGTTTAACCACCTTTGTTATTATTTTTATGCACTTCAAGTATAGTGCTTCTATTAATATTTCGTCAGGTTAAAAACAAGTGACAATAGTAATGGTAGTAATCGTCAGCTGGTTTGCCGAAAAGTTGCAAACAAAAGAACAAAACAGCGGGAAATGAATGCTTCCCGCTGTTTTGTACGTTACTTAGCTGATATTTTCTTTAATCGTTTTGGAAAATGTGATTAATTTATTCTCGCTAACAAATGTTGAGCCTAAAAGGAGTGCGCCACCTAGCATTTGAACAATGGTCATTTGTTCTTGCAGGATAATGGCAGAAATTAATATAGCTACAAATGGATCGACATAGCTTAGCATAGCAATACTCTGTCCTTTTAATTTTTGCATACCCGAGAAAAATAACCAAAATCCGATACCGGTGTTTACAATCCCTAAAATGATGATAAAAGGAACGGAGGCTCTAGATACTCCAAAGATACCGAATCCTTCTGTGAAAAACACATATGGCAAGAGCAGTAATGCTGTTAATCCAAGTTGGATGATTGTAATCTCCAACCTGCCCATGTGGTGTATAAATTTATTTAGTAACATCAATGCAGCGTAAAATGCAGCCGCAACTAACCCAAAAAAGATCCCAAGCAGATCATCTGTTCCAGATGCACTTATGCCATTTCCAACAATCAATAACATGCCTATGATCGCTACACCAATACAAACCATTTTTTTGACAGATAATTGTTCCTTAAGGACAAATGGTGAGAGAATCATGACAAACACAGGTGCAAAGTAATACCCTAGTGTTGCATTAGTAAGTGTTGTATGATCGTACGATTGATAAAGAAAGATCCAATTTCCTCCTAGTGCAATACCAGAAAGAAATAAGATGTAAGCATTAGCTTTGACTAATTTCCATGGAATGGTTTTCTTCATTATAATAAACACGAATATTAAAAATAGACATCCAATTGAACTACTTAGTAAAGCTGTTTCACTCGAAGATAAATCAATGTATCTTACAACTAAACCCATTGTGCCGAAAATGATCATTGATAATATAAACTGAATCTTAGATTTCATTGTCTACTCCTTCGAATCTGCGAAACAGCTTATATTTCGCAGATTCTTAATCTGTTTTAAATATAAGCTTATTCACTGCTGATTCAACAGCTGGAGTAAACGGCGGTGGCGGTGATGTTGAAAATGGCTTCCAAGTGTATAGATTTGTAATTGAGAGTAGCATGTTAATCCCCCTATTTATATTAATATTTTTAAAAGCTGAATTTTACGAAAAAGATAGTTCTAGATAGATTATACATGAAATCTTTTCTTGAAGAATATGAATGTTTCAATTAATTATAACTTCCTGGAGATTCATAAAATAACAGATTTATGGAGCATTAATGAAAGATGAAATTTATATGTATACGTTATTCATTTTCAGTTTACTTAATACTTCCAAAAGCTCGGAGACAAGTATAAAGAAATGACTGGAATGCCAGGAAACGGCGAAAATGATCGTCTGGGGTTATCAAAAAAAACAAGACAATGAAGAAGTAAAGAAAAAGAAACAAAGTTAGAGGAGCAGACCATGTGTTTACTCCTCTTTTTTTCTAATGAAAGTTTGGCTGTAATGCTGGCGTCAAGCCGCAAAAGTATTGCTATGACTGCAAAAAAAAACCGCTCTTGAAATTTAGAAATGTTTTATTTTTCAAAGAGGAAATTTTTAAGCGTTCTTAGTCCTTTATCTAATTCCTCGTATGTCTTTGCAGAGGTAAGAGAAATCCGTATAAACTGATTAGTTTCATCTTTTTTGGCTAAGAATCGATCAGAATGATAAATACGAATACCTTGAGCCAAAGCATCTTGTTCAAATTCTTCCATCTGATATTTCTTGTCTAATGGAATCCAGCGGAAAAAGGTTAACGGATTTTCATTTAGGTTATTCATTTGAAAATACTTCTGATAAAGAAGATTACGTTCTTTTGAAATGTTTTTCTTTTGAGAGATTATTTTTTCTGCGCAGCCTGTATTAATCAGCTCAGTTATGACTTCTGCATTAAACGCAGGGGTTTTGACATTAATATTAAATATACCGTGCGTCATTTTTTCGATGAACTGATTTGCAAAGGCTAAAAACCCTACTCTCATACCGGAGCTGAGCGATTTAGAGACACTTAGACTATAAACAAACTGATCTGGTACAAAATACGAAATTGGCACAAATCCTTCCGGCGCAAGGAAAGAAAAAATATCATCTTCAAGCAGCGTTAAATTGTATTTGCGGATCATCTTAGCTATTTCTTTTCTTCGATTCATATCCATTGTGACAGCAGTAGGGTTATTACAAGAAGGGATTAAATAAATTCCATTCAAGCGGTTTTTCCTGCACGCCTCTTCTAACCGTTCTGGCATCATTCCAAAAGAATCCCCGTCTATTGGGACTAAATGAATGTTGAGCATATTGGCTAATTCAATAAAGTTAGGATAAGTATAGGTATCTACCGCAATTTTATCCCCAGCATTAAACAGAGACATTAACATTAAGGTTAAGGAATTTTGTCCCCCAGAGGTAATCACAATATTTTCAATAGGCACTTCCAAATTAAAACGTTCCATCCACTTCTTTGCTGCCATTTTATGATAAGGCATACCTAATGGGTTTCGGTAATCCAATAATTTCTCTAAATAGTTCTTCTCAGCAATGTTTTGAATGACTTCTGCAACTAATGAATTCGAATGATCAAGCGGTTCAATCAAGCCCATTTCTATAACATTCTTATTATCGTTGTCTTCTGAGAATAGAGCATTGCTTACATGAGGAGCAATATAAGTTCCACTCCCAGTAATTCCATAAATCAACCCTTTTACTTCACATAATTTAAAAGCTCTCGTTACAGTACTTAAATTAATATCAAGATAATCAGCCAATTCTCTTTGTGGAGGCAGTTTAGTATGAGGTGCGAGAAAACCATTTAAAATATCGTACTCCAATTGAGTGGCAATTGACTGATAAATAGGTGGAGCCAATTGTGTTCTATCCGGCTTCCATGTCATGGGGTAGTGTTCAAATGAGTTAACAGGCATACGTAATCCTCCAAAAAAGAATTGTTTTGCATACAATTATATCATTGTAGGCATACAATCTCGATGGTAAAGTAATTTGTGAATAAAAAGTGTTTAAACCAGGGAGGCTTTTTAAAATGAAATATTACGTAGTAGATGCATTCGCTGAAAATTTATTCGAAGGTAACCCTGCTGGCGTTTGTATTATGAAGGAATGGATTCCGGATGAACTTATGCAACAAATTGCAGCTGAAAATAATCTATCTGAAACTGCATTTGCAGTAAAAGAGGGGGAGAGCTACCGACTAAGGTGGTTTACTCCAGCAGATGAGATTGACCTTTGTGGTCATGCAACTTTGGCAACTGCTTATGTTATTGCGAACTTTTATGAAAGTAATGTGGAGGAAATTAAATTTCAAACAATTAGTGGTGAACTAGTGGTAGTGAAAAAAGGTGAACTATATGAAATGGACTTTCCGAGCAGAATGCCTAAAGAGATTTCTTTAACAGAAGAGATGGTAGAGGCTCTAGGTGTAAACCCTGTTGAAGTGCATCTTGGTAGAGACTTGATGTTTGTTCTTGAGAAAGAAGAGGATGTTCTTAATGCGTCACCCGATTTTTCTAAACTGAAAGAATTACCGGACGGGCTGGGAGTTTCAATAACAGCTAGAAGTGAAAAGTACGATTTTGTGTCCAGAGCATTTTTTCCAAAATTAAATGTAAATGAAGATCCTGTCTGCGGATCTGCACATTGTAACTTTATTCCTTATTGGGCAAAAAATCTAAGCAAGAATGAAATGGTAGCTAGACAACTTTCTAAAAGAGGCGGCAAGTTATACTGTAAGTTTGAAGGTGACAGAGTGAAAATCAGTGGTTCTGCAGTTTTATATTCTATTGCTGATCTTCAAATATAAAAGAGGTCGACATATGATGGATATAGAGCGGAAGCTGTAAGAGCTAGGTATTTACTTGGCTGAAGATCAAAATCAATACCCTGCGTTTTTATGGGGGGACGCGTTCACTTTTTTGAGGGAGACTGATCAATAGTTCAGGAGCAGTCATGACAAGTGTAGAGAACGTTAATGTGAAAAAACAAAGAAGTTAAAATGAGTCTTTTTATGTGCTGAAATGATGGAGAGATTTGGATGAACTTTAAAAGTCACTATGCGTAGTGGTTTATTTTAGTCTAAAACAGTGCCCATTTTGTGCCCGAAAATGCTGAAAACTGGGTGCGAAATGACTACAAATGCTTGAAATGACGGGCTTACCTTTAAATACTGAAAAAAAACATACCAACATTATTTGGTATGTTTTCTTTATAAGGCCCTTCTCTCGCTCGCAACTGAGTTTACCTGTATAATCCAGATTTTTAAGCTTGATTATTTAGTGAACAGTTAATTCAGGGGTGAAACATCATTTGATTTTTCTTTCCATAGCATTGTCAGACTTAGACCGATAATCATAACTACTCCAGCAAAAAGGAAAGGATAATGAATGTTAAGGTCAAATAGAATGCCACCTAGAGCTGGACCAAATATAGTCCCTAAGCTAGTGTAAGTGGAGTTCATGCCTGCTACGAAACCCTGCTGGTTACCGGCAACTTTAGATAAAAAAGTAGTTAAGGCTGGGCGCAGCAAATCAAACGCTAGAAAAATAAAACAAGTTACAAGCAAAACAGCTAAAAATCCTGACATAACAGTAGACACGAAAGCTAAGACCGCACCGATGATTAAGCAAAGCTGAATCACCCTTTTCTCTCCAAGTTTATTGACCAATTTCCCGAATAATAGAACTTGAATAATCACGGCAACTATTGAACTAATCGTAATAATGATTGCGATATCCTTTGGTGTGAAGCCAAATTTATGATCAGAAAACAAGCTGAATACCGTTTCATAGGCTGATAAGCCGAAAGCTAGTACAAAGACTATAATAAATGCAATTAAATAGACAGGGTGAATTGATTTTTTTAAATCTTTAAAGAAATTGGATTCCTTTGCATTAGCCAAGAGTTGTTCGCGCTCTTTTTTCGGCAATGACTCTTTTAATATAAAAACGGAAGAGATAGCTGCTAAGCATGCTATAGCGGCAGCGAAGAAAAATGGCATGCGAATGCCATAGTCGGCAATAAACCCTCCAGCCCCAGGTCCAATAATAAAGCCAGTGCTAATAGCTGCAGAAACATACCCCATAGCCTTTGACCTTTCCTGCATGGTTGTAATATCAGCGACATATGCTGTTACAGCAGGCATGATAAAGGCGGCGCTTATTCCGCCCAATATCCTCGATAAATAAAAAAATGAAACATGGGTTCCTAAGCCGAAAATCAACTCTGATATACTGAAGACAAGTAATCCGATGACAATCATTTTTTTTCTCCCAAAACGGTCAACCCATCTTCCTGCAAAAGGTGAAGTAATTAACTGGGAAACAGCGAAAACCGCAACAAGATAACCCATGGTGCTGCCGGATAAATTCATAATATTCATAAAAGAAGGCATAACGGGAATAATTAGACCAATACCAAGAAAGACTATGAAAATGTTGCTTAATAGTATAATTAATACCGTTTTTTGTTCTTTAATTGATTTTTTCATCTAAAAACTCCTCTAAAAATTAATCAGTTTCCTGCAGAAAACAGACCAAAGAGCATCTATTTTTTTGTTTTGAAGCACTTTATCGTTTCCAATTAAGTTCAGCTATTAAAGAATCAACAACTTAAAAAACGCACCCATTTACAGGCGTGAGAATTATTCAAGACAAGCGAAGATCAAATAAGAAAGAAATGATCTGAATGGGTTAGAATTTTCCGCCTTAACCTTTTCTTTGTTAATCGAAGCTTCTTTCAGGTCCAATAAAATCATAAAGTATATGGTTGCCGTATAGTCAAGGAGATTTTCATGAACGATGCCGAATTAAAAAAAGAGAATGGTTATAGATATTATTGCTCTAATCAGTTGGAGCTTTTTCAAGTTAGCAATTTATTTAAAGAGGCTGGTCTTCCTCTTAAAAGGCAAACACCAGGCAGGATCGTACCGCTTCTGTTGAAGCTTTCACTTTATTGAGGGCCTAGTGGGTGAATAACCCGTGGAGGTTCAAGTCCTCTCGGCCGCATCTCGATAATACCAAGGGTTTAACCACCTTTGGTCGCAGAAAATACGGATCTATGTATATGGGCAGAGGATTTTTACTTAACTGACCAAGCAGACTAGGTGAGTAATCAGTCTGTGATACTCATTTACTTCTACAAATCATTCTTTTATCCTGACTATACCTTAATTTGTGACAGAGTTGAATAAACATGCTTTGGACTCCATTATTTGAAAATGATGCACCAGTAGCAATTCTCTGCCCTTAGTGGCATTTATTTGACCTAAACTAAAGACGGAGGGTGCAAAAGTGAAAAACACTTTGTTAGGTTCCATATATTCGGCATTAGCCGCCAGTATTTGGGGTGGTATTAAAGATTGTAGTATCGTTTATACCCCCATTAGAGCTGGTGTGGATGCGATATTTAGTCGCATTACTCATTATGGTTTTGTGAAAAAAACAAACATGGCGAATTCATAGACGTGACATTTTATTAATTATAACCATTGGGATAATTGGTAATACCATTTCGATTATTGTGTAAGAAATTGGCACTAACAATTCATAAAAAAAGAAACCTGCGGAGTCACAAAGTCCAAAGGTTTCTTTTTTCATATGGTATTTAATGATTTTATTGTAACCTACATAAGAACGGGTGCTTATTCAATTAACAGGTCAATCTCATATGAATTAACGAGGGATGAAAAAATCTTAGCGAAGAAGAAGCAGACTATTTATGATTTTTTCCTTCGTGTATTTTTTGCAATTCTAGAAGTTTAAAATCAATTTGCAACGCTTTAAGAGTGCTGGAAAACAATAAATAGTAAGTATTAATCTTGTTCGACCTTTTTTAAATGGTCTGCCTTACTTTGCGAATCGCCGAGCGGCTGCCACGCACGCTATAACGGCGACATTCACTGCTACGAGTGCCCAACCCACTTTCTCGTGCAGAATCACTGAGGCAAGCAGCAGTCCAAAGAAAGGCTGGAGAAGCTGCAGCTGTCCAACCGCCGCAATACCGCCTTGGGCGAGACCCCGATACCAGAACACGAAGCCGATCAGCATGCTGAATAAGGATACATATGCAAGACTGAGCAGTGCAGGGACGCCGATGCCCGACCATGAGTCCGGCGTAAAATAGAATGAAAATGGCAGCATAACAGGAAGCGACAAAACGAGAGCCCAAGAGATCACTTGCCAGTTCCCTAGCCGACGCGAGAGCTGGGCTCCTTCTGCATAACCGAGCCCGCATACGACAATAGAAGCCAGCATATATGCGTCGCCGAGCGGGGATGATCCTCCCCCCTGAATCAGGGCGAATCCTGCTACCAGTAAACTGCCTGCAACTGAGAAAATCCAGAAGACTGGCCGTGGGCGTTCACCTCCGCGCAGTACGCCGAAGATCGCCGTCGCGAGCGGAAGAAGCCCAATAAAAACAATGGCATGTGCGGATGTGACATACTGAAGCGCCAAGGCTGTCAGCAAGGGGAAACCGATCACCACACCGAACGCTACCACCAATAGCGGAATTATGTCACTTTTGGCAGGACGCTGCTGCCGGAAGGTGAGAAGGAGCGCTCCTGCCAATACACCAGCTATCGCAGCGCGGCATACGGTGAGAAACAATGGATCGAAGTCCGCCACAGCCAAGCGTGTTGCGGGGAGCGAGCCGCTGAAAATGAGTACCCCTAGAAAACCATTCATCCAGCCTCTTGTTGCTTTGTTCATTACCATCACTCCAACATATGTTTCTTCTTGATTCTTCACTAGATCCTTTTTGAATTTGGGATCTTTCAAAACCAGTTATTTAAGGATTACAATGACTATAAACTGGAATTGACCTTGAATAAATAGCCAGTTTTCACGAAAAAAAACATACCAGTTTGGAGGAAACATGCAAATGGATATCACGCCTTTTTTAAATAGAAGTCTAAATATTCCGCTTTATCAGCAGCTTTATCAGTTTTTTAAAACAAACATGCACCATGGACGCATTCAAAAAGGAATGAAACTCCCTTCAAAAAGGCTGCTTGCGAGTCAGCTTTCCATCAGTCAAACGACTGTAGAACGGGCCTATGAACAGCTTGCCGCTGAAGGCTATATCGTGAGCAAGCCAAGAAGCGGATGGTTTGCTGATTATAATGGTTCTGATTTTGTCCATAGTAAAATGCCAAGCACATCATCAATTAAACGAAAAGCACAAGAAGATAAACGTTGGATTGATTTTCACTATGGAAATGTAGATTCTTCTCACTTCCCTTTTTCCGCTTGGCGAAAAAGCATGGTCAATAGTTTAGATCAGTATGGTTACGAGCTTTATCGACCAGGAAATGCTTTAGGGGAGCTTGAGCTGAGGACACTCATTGCAGAGTACCTGTATCAATCGCGCGGCGTTAATTGCCTCCCTGAACAAGTCATCATAGGTGCCGGGAACCCTGTTCTTCTGCAAATCTTGTGCCAAGTTTTTGAACCGAATATTTCCATAGGATATGAGGATCCGGGTTATCCAAGAGCTCGGAAGATTTTTGAAGCCAATCGTATGAATATCGTTCCTATACCAGTCGATGATGAAGGAATCTGTATACAGAAGATCCAAGAACAGCAGCCAAACCTTGTTTATGTTACGCCTTCTCATCAATTTACGCTGGGAACAATTATGACGATTAACAGAAGAATTCAGCTGCTTAAATGGGCGGCAGAAAATCAATCATTCATCATAGAGGACGATTATGACGGGGAATTTAGATACACAGGACAGCCGATCCCATCCTTGCAAGGGCTGGACCAGCATAACCGTGTCATTTATATGGGCACTTTTTCTAAGTCTCTTCTTCCTTCGCTGCGTATCAGCTATATGATTCTCCCTTCGCCTCTTTTAAAAAAAGGCCATGAAATCACTTCCTTATATAAGCAAACTGTGTCCTGTCACAGTCAACTGACGCTAGCTGAATTTATAAAAAATGGAGAATGGCAAAAACACATTAACAGAATGAGAAAGCTGTACCGAAAAAAAAGAGCAACTTTATTAGAGGCTGTGCAAAGTGAATTGGGAGAATACGTTAGGATTCGCGGAGAAAACTCCGGACTTCGTATCTTACTTGACGTTTACGTACCCTATAGTGAAAAAGAGCTAATTGAGAAAGCGAAGGAACATGGGGTGAAAATCTATCCTGTTTCTCTTTCTTATAAAAAACAACCTCCTACAAAAACTGTCTCACTTGGATTCGCTGGGGTTTCTGAAGTCAATATACAAGAAGGCATAAAAAAACTGAAAGCTGCCTGGAAGATATAAGAGAGATTTAAGTTTAGATTATCATGCAAAAATCTTTGATATTCATCAGGTATAACCACTCACATTCATTCACCATGTTTTAACCACAATTCACATATTGAATGTTTTAATCCATAAACGGTTAACTTATCTTTAAGTTCTGTCATGGTATCAGTAGCAGTCTGCCTACAGAAATACCCGGATGACAAACACTTTTCTACATAAAAGCATGATTTTAACCGAATAAATCTATTATGGTATAGTTAAATATAACGAAATATTTGAGAAATGAGGAATGGTATGAATACAATCAAAAAGCATAAGAAATTTAAAGCAAAAATGATTCTGCAAGTCATAATGGTTATGATCGGAGGAATCATAGCGGCATATGGATTAGAAACAGTGCTAATTCCAAACAGTGTATCTGATGGAGGGGTGACAGGCCTCAGCATTGTTGGTTCACAGCTATTCAATTTGCCGCTGGGGATTCTTATTGCTGTTATTAACATCCCGTTTGTCTGGTTAGGGTATAAGCAAATTGGGAAAAGCTTTGCATTATTATCAATTATCGGAATTGCATCACTTGCCGCTGGTACAAGTTTTATGCATCATACCCCAGCTATCATAGAGGGGGATACGTTGTTAATAACCGTTGTTGGCGGGATTATTCTTGGATTTGGAATGGGATTAGCGTTACGTAATGGCGGCGCATTAGATGGAATTGATATGCTTGCTGTGCTGCTATCCCGAAAATTGCCATTTGGGACGAGCGATCTCATTCTATTTTTAAACCTTTTTGTATTCATTTTTGTTTCCACTGTATTTGGCTTACAAGGGGCATTACTTTCAGTCATTGCTTACTACATTGCGTCTAAAGTCATTCATGTTGTTGAGGAAGGTTTAAGCGGTTCTAAAACCTTTCAAATTATTACAACCCAGCCTGAATTAATGGTAGAGACAATACGTGATCAATTAGGCCGAAGCGCCACATATAAAGAGGCTTATGGGGGTTTTTCCTACGAGAAATTTAAAGAAATCACATGTGTCATCAACCGCTTAGAAGAAACCAAACTAAAGGAAATTATTAATGAAATTGATAAAAGTGCCTTTGTTACCGTATATGACGTAGCTGAAGTGAAGGGCAGCAATTTTAGAAAACTTAATAATCATTAGAAAAAAACAATCACCTTTCTAACGATAATAGCTAGGCTGGTTTTTGCCATCATATGTTTAGACATGCCGCCAGTGATATAATCAAAAACGCTTTATTGAGGGTGCTCATGGTCCTGGCGGAACGAAATTGAATGGTAAAGAGTGGGTGATAGCCATGTCCGTCGGTTCACCCGAACCTAGAATTAAATCCTAAGGTTCGCCTGCAAAGTTATTTAAAACAACTGGTGATTAAAAATAATAATTTAATGAAATTGTCAAAATCCTGTTCTCATCAAGCAGGATTTTTTGTTGTTCAGCTAACCGCTCTATTGTGGAATAACAATGATGGGAAAATTTATGCCCAGGGATTTTAACTTACCGAGAAAATAAGCATGAATAATAACTCCAAGTACCTTTTGTTTCTTTTGTAATTAAACCTGCATCTAATAAGATTTTTAAATGATAAGATAACTTAGATTGCGGCATCTGGATTTCATCAATTAAATCACATACACAGGTAGAGCCACGTTCACAAAGAATATGTAACAAATGCAACCTTTTTTTATCAGATAATGCTTTGAACTTTTTTCCGTAAAGTTCAAATGTATGATGCAGCTGCTTGTTTTCCAACGGTATTTGTAACATGATAAGTCCTCCGGTTTTTTAATCAAATAATTTTGATGTAATAATCATAAATCAATCTTTTTTGATTTTTAAATTGTGGTTGACTTATATAAGCATTTACTTATATTCTTGTCTTATTATACAATGTGCGATAAGGAGGGAGGAGAAAAATGACTGCTCAATCTAGCCTTGAAGCTGTTAAAGTGGTACAGTGCTTAAAAATTTTAAGTGATCAAACGAGACTCACCATAATGAAGCTTCTTCAAAAAAAAGAATATTGTGTTTGTCAGTTCGTTGATATGTTTCAAATGAGTCAACCTGCAATTAGCCAGCATCTCAGTAAATTAAAAAAAGCGGGATTTGTTCATGAAACGAAAAAAGGGCAATGGCGTTTTTATTCTATAAATCAATCTTGTCCAGAGTATGATTTGATACTGTCTATTCTTAATAAAATTGATTGTCACGATAAGTTGTTACAGTCAATTACACAAAAAGAAACTCAGGTTTCCTGTCGTTAGGAGGTTTTAAGTTGTTATCGACAATCTTAGCCGCATGTATTTTTGTGCTGACTCTTGTATTTGTCATCTGGCAGCCAAGAAATTTATCTATTGGGTGGTCAGCTTGCGGAGGTGCTGCATTAGCCTTAATCGCAGGAGTTGTTAACTTTCAAGATGTTATAGATGTAACGGGAATTGTTTGGAATGCAACGTTAGCATTTATTGCGATTATCATCATTTCGCTGATCCTCGACAATATTGGATTTTTTGAATGGGCAGCCTTACATATGGCCAAAGCGGCCAAAGGTAATGGTGTGCTGATGTTTGTTTATGTGACGATATTAGGGGCGATTGTTGCAGCATTTTTTGCGAATGATGGCGCTGCTCTAATCTTAACTCCAATTGTTTTGGCCATGGTGCGTGCGTTGAATTTTCAAGGGAAATTGGTTTTTCCCTTTATTATGGCGAGTGGGTTTATAGCGGATACAACGTCTTTGCCATTAGTCGTCAGCAACCTTGTCAATATTGTATCAGCAGATTACTTTCACATTGGGTTCATTGAATATGCATCCAGAATGATTGTTCCAAATCTGTTCTCGCTTATTGCGAGCATCATTGTTTTATGCCTTTTCTTTAGAAAAAGCATTCCAAGACATTATGATCTTTCTGAAGTCAAAAAGCCTGTTGAAGCTATAAAAGACCAGAAGATGTTTCGTATTTCTTGGTTTGTTTTAGGAATCTTGTTAGTTGGCTACTTAGTAAGTGAACTGTTCTCGATACCTGTTTCCTTTATAGCCGGTGTCATTGCGATTTTGTTTCTCGCGATGGCGCAAAAGAGTTCAGCCGTTCAGACGAAGGAAGTTCTTAAAGGTGCACCATGGGCAATCGTTTTTTTCTCAATAGGTATGTATGTTGTTGTATACGGTTTACGAAACGCAGGTTTAACAGATGTTCTATCTGAACTTATTCAAACAGCGTCTAACCAAGGACTGTTTGCCGGCACTATAGGAATGGGCTTTCTATCTGCTATACTGTCTTCTATTATGAATAATATGCCTACGGTTATGATTGATGCACTAGCCATTGCTGGTACAGATACACATGGAATGATGAGAGAAGCGTTAATATATGCAAATGTCATTGGTTCAGATTTAGGGCCGAAAATCACACCGATCGGTTCCTTGGCTACACTTTTATGGCTGCATGTCCTTTCACAAAAAGGTGTGAAGATTTCTTGGGGCACGTATTTTAAAACAGGAATTATCTTAACCATACCAACCCTATTTATTACACTTGCAGGCCTGTATGTTTGGCTGCTGATTATTCATTAACAGTTCTAAAAGGAGAAGATGAACATGTCAAAGAAAACAATTTACTTTTTATGCACCGGGAACTCGTGCCGCAGCCAAATGGCTGAAGGATGGGCTAAAAAACATCTTGGAGATAAGTGGAATGTGTATAGCGCAGGAATCGAGGCACATGGATTAAATCCGAATGCTGTAAAAGCGATGAAAGAAGTAGGCATTGATATTTCAGATCAAACCTCAGATATCATTGATCCTGATATTTTAAACAACGCTGATTTAGTTGTGACTCTCTGCGGTGATGCAGTAGATAAATGTCCAATGACGCCTCCGCATGTAACACGTGTGCACTGGGGCTTTGACGATCCGGCAAAAGCACAAGGCACAGAGGAAGAGAAATGGGCGTTTTTCCAAAGAGTTCGTGATGAAATTGGAGACCGATTAAAACAGTTTGCTGAAACTGGGGAATAAAAAAACAAAATGAGCTGAGAAAGACTCAGCTTTTCCTTCAGTTTATATATAAGTGTGCTGCGGACCACTTCTTAAAAAGAAACATACCAAACAATGTTGGTATGTTTTTTTATTTCAATTCCTTTGTTAGAGTACCCATAACGTTGAACCAGTGACATGTTTTTACTTAGTAGCTCGCTGTTCATTATCCTAGTGACATTATTGACGGAGCGCTTATTGGGCTGATGGTTATTTAAACTCCGGAAATAAAGATACATTAGACAAAAAGTTTTACCCTTCAAAAAGAAAATGGAGTATAACATGCAATCAAAAATGGTATTTGTTTATTTCAACATAGTGCTCCAACACTTGGCTCAAATCCCCTTTTTTTAAAAAGTTATTCTTATTTTCATTTCATTTTTCTAGTTTAATCTTTTGTTTTGGAAGGAAAATAAGTAACAGCTAAATAAAAGGAGGAATAATCTCTATATGAAAAATAAGATGAAAAGTTTATGTATCGCTTTAATAGGCTTATTTATGGTTGGAAATTTGATTGGCTGTACTAATCAACAAGGTTCACAAGAAAATACAACTGAAAATCACAAAAGTACTCATCAAAACACATCGAATTTAAAAAAGTATTCTAAAGATCCCGACAAAAATAGTGATGATGAAGACTTTGACTTAATAGGAACATTGGATACTGAAACCAGCGATCAGTTAACTCTGGTTATTGATCAAAAGAAGGTCAAAGTCCCAAAAAGCAGTTCATTTAAAAAAGAGAAGATAGGGAATGAAAATGTTAAAGGGAAACTAGTTAAGGTCGAAATTGATTCAAAAAGACAAGAAGCTGAAACGTTAGAATTAACACCTCAGGCGAAGGCTGATTCTAATGGAGTGTATGAGAAAGATGATGATGGCGATTTTAAATTGATTGGAAAATTGATTAAAGAAACTGACACTAATGTGACAGTCCAAGTATCTAATGGAAAAAAAACATATAAAAAAGCTGCTGATTATAAGAAAGATACAGAGGGTATCTCCGGAGACATTCAAGGCAAAACAGTACGGCTAGAAGTGAAGGAGAATAATGAAGTAGAAAGTTTAGACATTGATCCTGATGATCAATGAGATAACTAAGGGAGTGGCTAAATGGTTACTCCTTTTTTGTGCTGGGAAAGACTAAGTCCTTTTGTTAGCCTGTTAACATGATTTTCCTTGCCTATCATAGCCAATATGGTTTATCACGTCTGTTTTTTTGCTATATATTGAGCCGCAATTGCAGCTTCCGTAAGTCCATTTTCCCGTTTGTCTGTAGCGCTGCTGCATCCAGAGAGTATATAAAAAGGACTGCCAATAAAAAGCAGTCCAACTGAGACCTTAAATAATGTAATAAATGGAGCGGTAATTATTCATTTAGTGAAACCAAAAAATACTTTATTTTGCCGACTTTATTGTTTCAGATGCGCCATGTTTGTATTTTCGAGTAACCATACTGACCATCACCATCACCGTGCAGTTAATGACCAAAGCAATAATACCGTTATTTACATCTTTCAATGATTGCGGGAAAGTCGGGAATACATCAGCAATCGTTGTGTGACTAACAGTAATATATGCTACTGTGGCCAGTCCGCAAATGATACCGGCACCTGCTCCGTATTTCGTAATAAAATTATTCTTCATTAAACTAAAGAATAGTGACGGAGCTAGTTGTGTCATTAAGCTATAGCCCATCAGAATAATATTTGATAGAGTAGCTCCCCCATTCAGGGTAAAATAGACAGCTATAAGAGAGACGACAGGAACAAGAAGCTTAGCCAGTCTGCCAATTGTCTGATCAGTCGCGGAAGGTACGAACACTTTATATATATTTTTCGATAATAAAGTTGCCGTATTCATAATGAGCAATGAACCAGGTACCAACGCTGTCAATAATCCAGCTCCTCCTATTACACCAATAACCCAGGGATCAAAAGTGTCGATAGAGAGACGCAGTAAAGAAAGATCCACTTCTTCGCCTTCTAATCCCGGAACCTTCAGAATTGCTGCTGTTCCAACGAAAAATACAAATAATAACATAAGGGTATATAACGGACTAATAATAGCGTTCTTACGAAATACCTTTTCGTTTTGTGCTGTATATGTAGAACTGAACACTTGCGGCCACATATAGAAACCCAACACAAGCAGCAATACAGTGGAGATTAGCCAAGAAACACTAAGGCCCTGGTCAGGGAACTTCAGAAATTCAGGGTTCGCTGTATGTACTGCTTCGAACATAAGTTGAAACCCGCCATAATAATGTATAGGCAAATAAATTCCCAGGAAGCCTATCACTCCGACCATCACAATATCTTTGATTATAGCTATCCAAGCTGATCCATGGACTCCTGATATCATGACGTATACGGTTAGACTTATGGCACCCAGCCAAACAGCTGTATGCATCGGGATCGCCCCATACGATGCTTGCGAAACGATGATTCCCATGCCTTTCAGTTGAACGACAATAACAGGTATCATTCCTATCACACCAACCAGTGCTACAAGCACACCTAAAAACGGACTTCTATACTTACTCACAAAGAAATCCGATTGCGACAGTAAGTTATTCTCTTTTGCATACTTCCATATGACAGGCAATAGCCAATAGGATAAAACATATGATAAGGCAATATACATAAGAACGTATAAAGCCGGCGCTCCTTTGCCGTAAGCCCAGCCGCTGCCACCAAGGAAAGAGAAGGTTGTATAGATTTCCCCAGCCATCAAAAGAAAGACCAAGATTGCACCGAATCCCCTGCCTCCGACTGTCCATTGTTCCAAGTCCATCTTTTTTCCTTTTGTGGATCGAATGCCTAAGAAAACTGCCAGAAGTAAAAATCCTAATATAATCAAAAGAGCAATATTCATTTTTTATCATCCTCTTTGTTTCGGGGATCCAATTTATACATGATACCTAGAATAACAGAGGTAAGAACTGTCCAAATAGCCACCCAAAACATAATAAACGGCATAGAAAACACAAAAGGCTCGACTCTGTTAACGAAAGGAAGAAAGCACAACATACCTATGAAAGGTAGTATTGAAAGAAGATAAACAACTTTCATTTTGAAATCACCATCCAAATATTAGTTGCAACCTTGCGATTAGTGAGTTGCTTCATGAAGACATCTTATGCTTTATTTCATCTTTATGCAAAATTGTTTACCATGTAGCGATGTTCACAATATGATTTATTGTAACACCTGGTTTGAATCTTAAGAGGTAGAACTTTTTTTGCATGAGATGATAGAAGTTAAAATTTCACAAAGAAAATATGTGTTGAACCCCTATTTCGGAACACTGAAGTCTGTGGCTAAAGATATTCCTGTTCACCTAACCGCTCATTAAAAAATGTAAAAAGTGAAAATTACTTTTGTACTAAAGCTTCAACAAATAGGGATTATTATTAATTTTGGAAGTATCGTGTTCACAATACGTATTCCTTTATTGAGGCCTATCTATCTTAAAATAAAACATACCAAACAATGTTGGTATGTTTTTTGTTGTAGGGAATAATCATAAATTCTTAGTTTATATATCAATATAACTGATGACCTCTAAATGAGATTGTTCTTTTATTTTCTTTGCCTTTGTTTAGGTAAACCATTGTTTGATTTTAGACATTCCTTGTTTGAAAATAACCTGTTGACAGGACATAGTTTAGCGGGATAAACTAATTCACATCAATCATAAAGTTTATAGGGATAAACTATAATGCAGGGAGGGAATACGATTGGATGAAAAAAAGCTATGTCAGGCAATAGAACTCTTTGCAGAAGTATTATTTGAAGGCACAGAGTTTGTGCATCGTGAAGTAAATCAGGATGTATTCGAACATATTTCAAGAGAACAGGCTGACCTGTTAATGATTTTAAAAATTAAAGGCCCATCCTCTCCGGGCAGTTTGGCTATAATACAAAATGTCCATAAGAGTGCTGTTTCTAACAGATTAAAGAAGCTGCTGGAAAAGGGATTGGTTGAATGGGATGACTGTCAAATCAAGAGTGATAAACGCTCAAAGCTTATTAAAATCACAGAAAAGGGAGAAAAAATAAAGGAAGAATTAGACTCAGCTGTATTTAACGCTCTCGAAGCGCTTATCGACGATATAGATGATGAGCATTTAGATTCCTTCATTGAAATCTTCACCATCATAAAAAGAAAATTTAAAGGAGAACTTGCAGAATGAGGTTCATAATCAAATTCAAATGGGCAATAGCTGCGGTCATCTTAGCGCTGACAGTCGTATTGAGTTTATTTTCTCCGAACTTAACGGAGCTGGCCAATCAAAAGGGGCAGTCACAGCTTCCTGCTGATTCGGTTTCGGAAAGAGCAAATGCCATTCTAAAACAAGCCGGAGAAAATAATAACTCGATAAGCGTTGTCTTTACATTAGACCATGCTCTAAAGAAAGATACAGAAGATCAGCTCCGTAAAATGATCGGTAAAATCAAAAAGATCGACGGTGTTGAAGAGGTAACGTCTCCTTTGACAGATGAAAAAGAAGTCAAAGACCAATTGATTTCTAAAGATAAGAAAACAGTTCTTATTCCTGTAACCATTAAGGGATCTGATAAAAAGGCGGAAAAAATCGCCGACGATATTTATAAAATCGTTCCCGATGATTTGACGGCATACATTACGGGAGCTTCTCTTATCAATCAGGATTTCGGACACAGCTCAGAGGACGGGCTAAAGAAAACGGAAGTGATCACAGTCTGTTTGATTATCGGTTTACTGCTGATTGTTTTCCGATCTATCGTGACACCTTTTATCCCTATTATTATTGTTGGTTTCACCTATTTAATCAGTCAATCCATACTGGGGATCTTAGTGTATAATGCTGATTTTCCTATTTCAACGTTCACCCAAACATTTTTAGTCGCAATACTGTTCGGCATTGGAACAGATTACTGTATTCTTCTTCTCACCCGTTTCCGTGAAGAATTAGCAAACGGACATGACAAGAAAGAGGCTGCGCTTATCGCTTACCGTACAGGCGGGAAAACAATATTTATCAGCGGTTTTGCGGTATTGATCGGGTTTTCTGCTTTAGGCTTTGCGAAATTTGCCATATTCCAATCGGCTGTGGGAGTCGCGGTTGGGGTTGGAATATTAATGATCGTCCTATTTACCCTGCTGCCACTATTTATGGTGACACTAGGTGGAAAATTGTTCTGGCCGTCTAAGAAAGTTTTATCTCATAGTGACAATAAATTGTGGACTTTTCTTGGCAAACATTCGGTTGCGCGTCCGTTCCTATTTATCGTTATTACAGTCATTATTACGCTGCCTTTCATTTTGACATATGATGATCAGATTTCATTCGATTCTACTGCGGAAATAAGCAGCAATTACAAATCCATAAAAGGCCTGCAAACAATCAAAGATGGATTTGGTGAAGGAAAAGCGTTTCCTGTGAATGTGGTGATTAAAGGAGAAAAAGATATAGCGACTGCTGAAACCATCCCATATCTCGGGAATATAAGTAAAGCCATCGAGAAAGTGGATCATGTCGATTCTGTCATGACAATCACACAGCCAACCGGAGAGAAAATCAAAGATTTATATATTGATAATCAACTAGGCTCGGTATCAGACGGATTGGATAAGACAGTCAAAGGACTAGGCGATGTCCAAACCGGTTTAACAGATGCAGAAGAAGGACTAAATCAAATGGCCGGACAAACCGGAACGGCTGCAAATAGTGATTCTGGCGGTTCACTGGCGGACACAGCAGACGGGTTGGGGAAAATCAATAAACAGTTACAGCTTGTCAGCAATCAGCTTTCCCAAACCGGCAATACCGCGCAGGCTGTACCTCAGCTTACAGCAATCAGCGGTCAGTTGGGGCAGATTCAAAGCGGGCTTGAACAAGCCGATCAACAGCTTTCAGGCCAGCAAAAGCAAGCAGGCTCTCTGACAGAAAGTCTGAATCAGCTTGCCAAAGGTGTAAGGAGTGCAAATGACGGCCTTACCAAAATTTCGGACGGCATAACCGCATCTTCTGATATGTTAGAGAAAATGAGTAAAAGCTCAACAATTCGTGATACGGGTATCTTCATTCCTGACAGTGTTATGAAAAATAAAGATTTTAAGACGTCAATTGATCGTTACTCCTTTGCAGACGGTAAAGGTGTGCAATTAAGTGTCGTCTTGGATTCAAACCCTTACTCAGAACAAGCAATCACTACAGTAAATAAGATCAAAAAAGCCGTAGCAAACGAAGTCGCCGGCACACCATTAGAGGATGCGGTCATTGTATACGGCGGGGTGTCCAGCACAAATGCGGATTTAAAAGAATTATCCACAACAGACTTTTCAAGAACAATGGTCATTATGATTATTGGTTTGTTTGTAGTGTTAACCATTTTGTTCCGATCAATGGTCATGCCGATTTATATGATGGCATCACTATTGCTTACGTATTACGCTTCGATATCGATTACGGAATTAATTTTTGTTAACTTCTTGGGCAATGATGGGGTCAGCTGGGCAGTTCCATTCTTTAGTTTCGTCATATTGATCGCTTTAGGTATAGATTATTCGATCTTTTTACTCGATCGTTTTAAAGAAGAGGTACACCTTGGAATTCATCAAGGTGTAGTCAGATCAATGAGCAAAATGGGATCTGTTATCATTACAGCGGCCATCATTTTGGCAGGCACATTCGCGGCGATGATGCCTTCAGGAGTAAATACGCTTATGCAAGTGGCAAGTGTCGTCATTATTGGTCTGCTGCTATACGGACTTGTCATCCTCCCGCTGCTGTTTCCGGCAATTATCGTTACGTTTGGAGAAGGTAACTGGTGGCCGTTTGTGAGGAAGAAAATGAAGGAATAATCAAATGAGAGTGATGGACAGCGCTTCTGTTCATCACTCTTTTTTATTTTGATGAATGAACAGGTACGTTTTCTGAGCAAAAATCCAATTTTTCCGGAAGTTTCGGTAAAAAACGAAACTTTTAGCGCTTTTATTTCACTTTATAATGTAAGCGGTTTCGCATGTAGTATGTTTATACTATTAGTACATCATTTGAGTGAAACACACAGGAAGGATAGAAAAAACAGATGAGATACATGAATACTAGACAAAAAGACATTTTGTATCTGTTGTTATCTGAACCTGATGACTATTTAGTCGTGCAAGATTTCGCCGACAGGGTAAAGTGTTCTGAAAAAACGATCAGAAATGATCTGAAAACGATTGAAAGTTATCTGCATGAACATTCTCCTGCTCAGCTCATTCGCAAACCAGGGTTAGGTGTCTATTTAAATATAGAAAAACATGAAAGGGCCCGGTTAACTCAACAATTAGGTACTGAACATTTTGCTTCAAAGCAGCAGTCCGATGAAGAAAGAATTTTGCAAATCGCTTACAAATTATTAATGCATCCAAAACATGTTTCGGCAAAAGAAATTGCCGCTCAGCTTTTTTTAAATAAATCTTCCATTAAAAGGGATTTGCATGAAATTGAAGAATGGCTGAAGCGATTTGATCTCAAATTGGTTTCAAAGCAGCGGCTCGGTTTAAAGATCGAGGGAAATGAAAGAAATAAAAGAAAAGCCTTAGCCAGAATATCTGATTTGATTGATAATCCTGAGTTTACAAGTCAATTTATCAAAAGCAAGTTCTTAAGTCATGAAGTGGAATTTGTGTCGAATGAATTCAAAACATTGCAAAAGCACCATTCTATCTATTTCACAGATGAAACATTCGAGAATTTATTATTGCATACATTGCTGATGATACGCCGAATCAAAATGAAGCAGTCAATCTCGATTTCGCCAACAGAAATGGCAGCAGTAGAAAAGAAGAAAGAATATCAATGGGCAATTGCATGTTTAAAACGGCTGGAAGCGGTTTTTGCCATCCGCTTCCCTAAAGAAGAAGCCGTGTATTTAACGCTGCATATACTCGGCGGGAAAGTTCGTTTTCGGTCTGGGGAAGAAGAGAAAAAGGTTCTGGAAAATCCCTTGCTTCCCATGGTTGTGCGGCATTTAATCGATCGTGTATCAGAGCTGAAAATGCTTGATTTTCATAGTGATCAGGATTTGATCAACGGATTGAACATCCATCTCAATACAGTGCTGAACCGGCTGAATTACGATCTTTCTGTATCAAATCCAATGCTAAATGACATAAAAAAAATGTACCCTTATCTGTTTCATATGATCATTGACGTTCTGGAAGACATCAATCAAACGTTCGCTCTTTCTATTCCTGAGGAAGAGGCTGCTTATCTGACATTGCATTTTCAAGCTGCGGTCGAACGTTTGCACCACAGCAGCGAGAAGCATAAAAAGGCAATCATTCTCTGCCACATGGGCATTGGAATGTCACAATTGCTGCGAACAAAAATTGAACGGAAATTTCATCAAATCGCTGTGAAGGCCTGTATTGCAAAAGCTGATTTAGCAGATTACACAACAAAGCATGGGGACATAGATCTTGTCATTTCCACGGTAGCGCTGGAACATGTACCGATTCCTCATGTTGTTGTATCACCGCTGTTGGAGCCTTCTGATGAGAAGAAGCTAAGTGCATTTATGGATCAGGTTGAAGAATCGCAACGCCAAACACAAAAAACGTTTAAGATGTTGAACAATACGACTCCTTTCTTAGTTTTTTTACAGCAAGAGTCAGTTCATCGCTATAAGCTGATTGAACAAATGGCAATGGCTTTATACGAGAAAGGCTATGTAGAAAAGGAGTATGCCATTCATGCTGTGATGAGAGAAAAAATGTCGGCGACAAACATTGGAGCTGGCATTGCGATTCCTCATGCAAACTCTAAATTTATTAAACAATCAGCCATTGCGATTGCCACATTAAAAGAGCCGCTTGATTGGGGTGCTGAAAAAGTGTCGCTCGTCTTTATGCTGGCTGTCAAACACGAGGATCAAAACATGACAAAGCAATTGTTCCATGAACTGTCGCATCTTAGTGAGCAGCCGGCATTTATTCATAAGCTGACGAAAGAAACAAATGTTATGACATTTTTATCTTATTTGGATTATTAAAAGCGGGGCTTCGATGCCCTGCTTTTTTTGTATATGGAAAAATGCTAGTTTTTCCGGAATTAACGGTAAAAAACAGCGCTTTTACCAGCATGATTTTGATATACAGTTGTTACAGGCCTTATGAATCATACTTTAAAGGAGGACTCGTATGAAACTGTTAGCGATTACATCATGTCCGAATGGAATTGCCCACACATATATGGCGGCGGAAAATCTGCAAAAAGCTGCCGACAGATTAGGCGTCCAAATGAAAGTCGAGACCCAAGGCGGAATCGGGGTGGAAAATGAGCTGACCGGAGAGGAGATTCGTGAAGCAGACGCGATCATTATCGCTGCAGACCGCTCGGTAAACAAAGACCGGTTTATAGGAAAAAAGCTGTTGTCTGTCGGGGTTCAGGATGGTATCCGCAAACCGGAAGAATTGATTCAAAAAGCACTTAGCGGCGATGTGCCGGTCTACCGTTCAGCTTCAAAATCGGAAGCCGGCAATCAACAGGAGAAAAAACAAAATCCGATTTACCGTCATTTAATGAACGGTGTTTCTTTTATGGTTCCATTCATCGTCGTCGGTGGGTTATTGATAGCGGTTGCATTGACGCTTGGAGGTGAGAAAACACCGAAAGGCTTAGTCATTCCGGATGATTCTTTTTGGAAAACGATTGAACAGATCGGAAGTGCCTCATTCTCATTCATGATCCCGATTTTGGCCGGATATATCGCGTACAGCATCGCTGATAAGCCTGGGCTTGTACCAGGAATGATCGGCGGATATATTGCAGCGACGGGAAGCTTTTACGGCAGTGCAAGCGGAGCCGGTTTTCTCGGCGGCATCATCGCCGGGTTTTTGGCGGGGTATGCTGCCCTTTGGATCAAAAAATTAAAGGTTCCAAAAGCGATTCAGCCGATTATGCCGATTATTATTATTCCAGTGTTCGCTTCACTTATTGTAGGTTTGGCGTTTGTGTTTTTGATCGGTGCACCTGTAGCCCAAATTTTCGAATCTTTAACGGTATGGCTGGCAGGTATGAAAGGTTCGAGCTCCATCCTGCTGGCATTGATTTTAGGCGCAATGATTTCATTTGATATGGGAGGTCCCGTAAACAAGGTGGCATTCCTGTTTGGATCGGCCATGATCGGAGAAGGAAACTATGAAATTATGGGACCGATTGCCGTCGCCATTTGTATACCGCCGATCGGCCTTGGGATTGCAACGTTTTTTGGAAAAAGAAAATTTCAGGAGTCGGAAAGAGAAATGGGAAAAGCATCATTTACCATGGGGCTCTTCGGCATCACTGAAGGAGCCATTCCATTCGCGGCACAGGATCCACTTCGCGTCATTCCGGGGATTATGGCAGGTTCTATGACTGGTTCTGTGATCGCTATGATCGGCAATGTCGGAGACAGAGTAGCACACGGCGGGCCCATAGTTGCAGTACTAGGCGCCGTTGATCATGTATTGATGTTTTTTATTGCAGTGATTGCCGGATCTCTTACCACAGCTCTTTTAGTTAATGTACTAAAAAAAGATATTACGGTTTCACCCGCCGGGCTGAGTGAAGCTGCAGCAGCGAATGACTTTCCGCAACAGCACAATGAAGCGGAAAGCAGACAGGTGGAAAAGACGGATATTAACAAGCTGACAGACATTATGAGTATAGATCTTATTGAACCAACATTATCAGGCGAAACCAGAGATGACATTATTGATGAAATGATTCAAAAATTGTCCCGCACAGGTATGCTGCATTCAGAGAGCGGTTTTAAACAAGCGATCATGAATCGTGAACAAGAGGGGACAACGGCGATTGGCATGAATATCGCGATTCCGCACGGGAAGTCTGATGCCGTCAAGAAGCCGAGTGTAGCGTTTGGAATCAAACGATCAGGCATTGACTGGAACAGTCTTGATGGATCAGAAGCAAAGTTAATCTTTATGATCGCTGTTCCGAAAGATAGCGGAGGGAACCAGCATCTGAAACTGCTGCAAATGCTATCTCGAAAACTGATGGATGACAGCTATAGGGAAAGGCTGCTCTCTGTGCACACAAAAGAAGAAGCATACCAACTCCTAGATGAAATCATATAAAGCGGGGGATTTTCGTGATGACTGAACCGTTATTTTTCAAGCCTGTTTTCAAAGAAAAGATTTGGGGCGGCACCGCTTTGGCTGCTTTCGGCTATGATATTCCGTCAGAACGAACGGCGGAATGCTGGGCTTTTGCAGCTCATCAAAATGGACAAAGCATTGTTCAAAACGGGATATACAAGGGGCTCACGCTCAGCGAATTATGGGAACATCACCGGCATTTATTCGGACATCTGAAGGGGGACCGCTTCCCTCTTCTCACGAAAATTTTGGATGCCAATCAAGACTTATCCGTTCAGGTGCATCCGAAAGATGAGTATGCAAAAACGCGTGAAAAAGGGGAGCTCGGAAAAACAGAATGCTGGTATATCATAGACTGCCAAGAAGATGCAGAAATCATTTATGGCCACAACGCAAAAACAAAGGAAGAACTGATCTCGATGATAGAAGTTGGAAAATGGGACGAGCTCCTGCGCCGCGTAAAGGTAAAACCGGGGGATTTCTTCTATGTGCCAAGCGGCACCGTTCATGCGATTGGGAAAGGCACTCTCATTTTAGAGACACAGCAGAATTCCGATACAACCTACAGATTATATGATTATGGGCGAAAGGATACAGAAGGCAATTTGCGCGAGCTCCATTTGGAAAAGAGCATAGAAGTGATAGACGTACCATTTGCGCCAGATCAGCAAACGGTTCAATATGAACAAATAGATGATTTGCGCATAGCCGTATTGATTGAGTGCCCTTATTTTTCAGTGGAAAAGTGGGATTTAACAGGATCAGCAAGTTTAAAACAGCAAAAATCATTCCTTCTTGTCAGTGTCATCGAAGGAGAAGGCCTGATGATCTCCGGCGAGCGTACATATGACTTTAAAAAAGGAGATCATATGTTGCTGCCTTACGGGTTTGGGGAATTCAAACTCGCGGGGGATGCGGAGTGTATCGTATCTAATCTGTAAATAAAACATTAGGATGAGTTTCACTTTTTAAGTCGATATAGAGAACGAACCTAAGGTAAGAGGGTTTCTATGGCGACGGTATTATTGCTGGAACAGAGATGAATCGTATTAAATTCATAAAACCCGTGTATCCAGATGATGAACTGCATACGGTTGTTGAGGTACTAGATAAGAAACCAAAGAATATAATCCCTAAAGAAGAAAAAGTATTTGAAGGTGAGTTATCGGTATTGGTTAAGCAATAAATAATGTAACATTAAAGGTTTTTATTCACCAATTGATAAAAACGATGAGAGTATAATTAAGATATGCTTTCTTAACCATGGATATGGATTTAGAAAGAAACATACCAAATAATATTGGTATGTTTTTTTATTCATGCATATTTTTATGAACCCGTCATTCCTGCAATGACATGAAGTAGAGTACCGATAACGTGAATCAAGGCGGTAAAGCAAAGAGAATTGGCGGTTTGACAGAAAAGGAAATTAGAACTTTCTAATCTCCTTTAACATCTTCATTTTGCTTCCTTTTATATAGGTGAAACACACTCCGCCGACAGTAACCATTCCGCCTAGCAGTGAAATAAATGCAGGCATTTCGCCTATCCACACCCAGGAAATCACCAACGTCAAAGCCGGTGTTACATAAAGTGAAATCGTTGCTTCAGAAGCACCGACGATTGAAGTTACATATGCAAGTGCAAAGTACGGGATGACCGTCGGGAATAAACCTAAGTAAACGATAGACAATGTGGAGTTCATTGAGGCATTTACAAACTCCTCCCCTAAGCCTGGCAGAAAAACAAGCATTGGTAAGGCTGCACCCCAAATCGTGAACGTTACAAATGGAATAAAACCATACTTTTTTATATAACGGGCTTGAAAAACAAAATAAATACTCTCTGCAAAAGCTGCCAGCAGGATGAACAGAATACCTTTCATTGAATACGTATGGTCTCCTGTGCCAAATGAAATAAATGACACACCTAATAAACTAATGATAGAGCCAATCCATTTAGAAAAACCAAAATGTTCACCAAAAAACAGTCGAGACAACACCGCAGAAAAGATCGGTGCTGTGGTTACGAGTAAGCTTGCAATCCCGGCACTAACTGTTTTTTCACCGATATTAAGCAAAATGTGATATAGTGCAAAACCTAAAAACCCTAATAATAAGATGACAGGGATATCTTTCATGTCAGGTAAGCGCATTTTAGTCAGCACAGCAAAAAGTAACAATGCCATCGATCCGATTAACAAACGAAATAAAGCAAGGTGTTCTGGTGTGTAACATTCCAGACCTACACGAATTCCCGGAAAAGCTGATGCCCACAAACCAATCATAAGACTGTAAGATATGATGAGTTGAACAGTTTTCTTTTTCATGATCTTCACTCCTTCTCTACAAAAACCAACCAGTTATTTAGTGTGTTTTATACTAATAGAGATTTGATAAAATGGCTTCAACCAGTTACATAATTTTTGACCCAACCACTTTAGTTGAAGGAGACTGCTTTTGATGAGCTTTACAGAAGAAAAAACAGTTAGAAAGCTTCCTAAGTACTTACAAATCATTGATTATATAAAAGAGAAAATAGGAAATGGAGAGTGGCCGATTGGAAGTAAGATTCCAAGCCAGCGCACGCTTGCAAAAGACTTTCATGTAAATCGAAGCACAGTTATCACAGCGTTAGAGGAATTGATGGCAGATGGGTTAATTGAAGGCAGAATGGGTAAAGGAACAGTTGTCATCAACAATACTTGGACACTGTTGGCTAAGAATTCTGCACCCAATTGGGAGAAATACGTAACTTCGGGAATCCAGCAGCCAAGCCGAAGAATTGTTCAAGAGATCAATAAATCAGAATCAAATTCTGATCTTATACAGCTCAGCAAAGGAGAACTTTCAAATGAGATTTTTCCTTTGTCTGCTATGAAAGAAATTATGGGCAAGGTATCTCAAAACATAGAGGCGTTCGGATATGAGGAACCAAAAGGATACTTACCTTTAAGAGAGGCATTGAGTGATTATTTAAAAACAATCGGGATTCATGCTTCACCTTCATCCATTCTTATTGTTTCAGGAGCACTGCAAGCCTTACAGCTTATATCAATGGGGCTTTTGAAAAGAGGATCAACTGTTTTTCTTGATCAGCCGTCTTATCTTTATTCATTACATGTATTTCAATCAGCCGGAATGAATCTGACCGGACTTCCTATGGATAAAGAGGGGCTTTTGCCAAACCGTATTCATATGACAAAGGGAGAACGGGGAAGAGCCATATTATATACAAACCCTTGTTTTCATAATCCGACCGGTATCTTAATGTCAGAAGAGCGGCGGAAAGAAATCCTTGCAGCAAGCGAGAAAACACAGCTTCCCATTATTGAAGATGACATATATCGTGAGCTGTGGATAGATGAAATCCCGCCATATCCTATTAAAACAATAGATAAAAACGGTCATGTGCTATATGTAGGAAGTTTATCGAAAACGCTAAGCCCAGGCTTAAGGATTGGATGGATAGTCGGGCCGGAGCCAGTGATTGAACGTTTATCTGACATTAAAATGCAGACAGATTACGGATCCAGTTCGTTATCTCAAAGAGTTGCGGCGGAATGGTTTACATCTGGCCAATATCAGCGGCATTTAGAACGGGTGAGACATCAATTAAAGATAAGAAGGCAATTTGTTACGAGTGCTTTAGAAACCAATATGAAGAATGCAGCTGTCTGGACTATTCCAAAGGGGGGATTCTTTATCTGGTTAAAAATATTGCCTTCGATATCTATGAAATTACTTTATAAAAAAGCCTTAACAAAAGGGATTCTTCTCAATCTTGGCAGTATCTATGCTCAGGAAAAAGGCAATTATATTCGCTTGTCATACGCTTATGCATCCCTTGAAGATCTCCAAAAGGGAATTTATGAATTAAGTTTGATCATTAAGGAACTGGCAAGTAAATAAATATGCATTCAATGTTGAGAACCTATCCATCAAAAAACATACCAAACAATGTTGGTATGTTTTTATTTTTATACGTTCTTAGAAATTATAAAATGAATATGCAGAGGAGTAGGTATCTCCTCATCTTACTGGCTGTTCTTAAAAACAGAAGTGTCTCTTAAAAGAGGGGAATTCTTTTACGGATAGAATAAAGAGAGAAAGTGATAGGAGGGAACAGTTTGCAGGAGGTAAAAAAAGAACAATATAGTGATGCCAAAACATTGATACATAATAAAGAAACATGTTGCCCGACATTTGTCTATTCAATATTAGAACAAACAGTTCCGGGAGTTGTTTATGCAGATGATCAATCGTTTCTGATAGGAACCAGCTCAGGAATTTATTATGTTGCAGGGGATGAAAGGAATCAAAATGTTAATGAATTTATCGTTGAATTATACAAAAAGAGAGCTAAATCCAAAAAAAGATTTACTCTGTTTTCTCCCAATTGTTCATGGGACAGCGTAGTAAAAACTGTACTGCATGATGAATTGAACCAAATGATGCGATATGCGTTTTCTCAACAAATTTCTGCCAAAAAGGCTTTTCAGCTTCCAAAGGGATTTACATTAAAAAGAATAAATGAAGATATCATTTCAAGCAGCACTGAATTTCAAAAAGCTTATTATGAGGAATATTGGGGTTCAGTCTCGAATTTTTTAAAAAACGGATTTGGATTTGCTGTTTTGTATGACAATCATGTTGTCAGTGAGTGCACTTCCATATTTCTAGGCGGCAATCGTGCGGAAATGGATATCTATACACGTGAAGAATATAGAGGGATGGGGTTCGCTTATATAGCTGGAAGTAAGTTTATAAATGATTGTCTCGAAAACGGCGTCAGCCCTAGCTGGGATTGTGATGTCAGCAACAAATCATCTATTCATTTAGCCAAAAAACTAGGATTTGAGATATCAACCAAATACTCCATCTTTTTTAAAAAATCAGGTTAAAAAAGACCCTTCTAAGGAAGGGTCTTTTCTTGAGCACCAAGCTGACGGAGAATATCATGCTTATCCACAAGAACTCTTTTCTCCATTTAAAATGAATATGATTCGCCATCATCCGGCACTAGTACATGAGATGACATGCCTTTTTCATGAATAAAGCTTTTTAATTCTTCTCTGGATAATGCCCAATGGTTGACCGCTTCCATATGGCTCACGATTATTTTTGCATAAGGGGCAGCTTGATGCGTCTCATAGATATCTTCTTTCCCCATGACGAGAGAGCCGCCCTCAAAGAATTGATTGTTTCCTCCATTCACTACAATGATTTCTGGCTGGTGTGTATCGATCTCTTCTTGGATCGCATCATACCAAACCGTATCTCCGGCTACATATAACGTTTTCTCGCTTTGGTGTTTGAACACGACACCGCATACAAGACCGGCAAGTTTTAAAATGTCTCCTCTGCCGTGCTCGCCTTTGGTTTTGATCAATTGAATACCTTCAAAGTCTGTATCGGTTGTGAGAATCTCGACATTTTGAAAACCGGCGCTTCTTACTTCTTTCGCATCTTCTTCATTTTGTACAAACATTTTCATGTCTTTTGGCAACATGTCTTTGGCTGCATCATCAAAGTGGTCTAAATGCAAATGAGTGACAATGACTGCATCAAGATTGTTGATCATATGATCCACTGATGTCGGCAAGCTGACTAAAGGATTTTTTTGGTCTTGTCTTGGTGAATTTGGGAATGGAGGGTAAGTGCCCTTTTCTGCTAACATAGGATCTATTAAAAACGTTTTGCCTGCATATTCGACAACAAGTGTGGCATTACGAATTTGTTGAATGTTCATGTTAAAACTCCTTTTCTTTGATATACGTATAGCTTATACTATGACCAATCACCAAATACATGGATGAAATCAAGTCTTTTTGCCGTTTCACTTGAATTTTGAAAGACCCTATTACATGAACATCGAACGGGCTAGAGCGCATCCTGATTGGAGAGTATACAGGAGTCAATTAAAATAGTGCCCGGGGTTTAAAAGTGAATGTGTTCTCGGAAATCGGACATGGGTGCCAATTTACTGCTGCCAAATTACTTTGCGCATACGATGTTTTCATATGCTTTTGAAAGGATAGGATATGATGTTGGATCACACGGATATGCGAATCATAGAAGAGTTATCTAAAAACAGCCGTATTACAATGAAAGAATTAGGAGAGAAAGTTCATTTGACGGGGCAAGCCGCTGCATCCAGAGTTGCCAAATTAGAAGATAACGGAGTGATTGAGGGTTATACCATTAAAGTGAATCAAGACAAATTAGGATATTCTATCCATGCTTTGATTAATATCTATACAAAAAGCACGCATCATCAGCCTTATCTTTCTTTTATAAAAACGCAAGAGACATACGTTATCAATAATTATAAAATCAGCGGGGATGGCTGTTATCTTCTGGAATGCAGATTTCCTTCTAACGAATTGTTAGATGAATTTTTGGTAGGCTTAAATAAGCATGTAAACTATAAATTGTCTATTATTATTAATAACATGCAACAATAAACATGCATAAAGTAAGAATATATAAATGCTAAAAAAACCAAGGGTGTCAGCTTTTGGTTTTTGTTATAAGGCGGAACATACTGAAGTGATGAAGACATTTAATCAGACTGTAGCGAATCATCCGCAATTGGAATCCATTCTTATTCCAATTGGTGACGGGGTGACTGTAGCAAAGGTAAAGAGCGGTGATTAACAAATTACGAATATCATCTGGATCTGTGGAGTTCTTTGAATGGGAACAGGGAGGCGCGCGCTGCATTAGCTGTTCAACTGAATGGCCGACAATTGATGAAAAAAGGCACACAAAGACGTCCATTCACAGGCGTCTTTTTTAATGCAGCTTTTTAGGACTTGGATTTACATTCTCATGATCAATTTCATCAAATAAATTTCGGTTCTTTGAATGGTATGGCTGAACATTCACGGTTTACGAGAATAAACAATCATTTGAGCGGTCTTTAGATATTTTCTTCGATAATTTTTGGCGAGGGTTGGAGGCGAAAGCTTGAAAAATACCAAGGGCAAACAGCCCTTGGTATTCTTTAAACGTTATTGATCCAGTTCATTGATTCGTTTCGTTAGCTCATTGAAAGCCTGATCAAGCTCCTTGTACGCTTTATCATTTGGCGTCATAAAACTGAGCTTGCCTAACACCTCTTGTCTTTCTGTCTCAAGCTGTAAGCGGAGCTCCTCCTGGTCATTTCTTTTGGCAGGAGCTTTGTTTAGTTGCTTTTGAATATGATTGTTCGAGATAACGAGTTTACTGTCCGTTGTTTTCTCGAGAAAATAACGGTCGTGTGATACCACAATCAGTGTGCCGCTGTATTGTGACAGTGTTTCTTCCAGCTGTTCGCGTGACGGCAGGTCGAGGTGATTGGTCGGTTCATCTAATATCAGCACGTCTTTTTCCTCTAAGATATATGCCATCAGCTTACACTTTACACGCTCACCCATACTCATATGTTGAATTGGTTCTGTCCATTGAGAAGCTGTAAATCCCAATCGCTTCATGATATTCTGCACGTTTCCTCTCGCCTCGAACGTGTCTTGATAAAATAACTCCTCCGGTGTTTGTTCTAAAGGCAAATCAAATACTTCCTGTGTTAAATAACCGATTTTTGCAGATGGTGATATCCACACCTTTCCCTCTGCCGTTTCCTGTCCAAGAATGACTTTCAATAAGGTTGTTTTTCCGCTGCCGTTTGGGCCTGTAATGGCAACCTTTTCTCCGTGCTGAATCGTAAAGCGGGCGTTTTGAAACAGTGTCTTTTCGCCAAATGACTTCGTCAGGTTTTGAACCTCCAAAAACCGTTTTCCTGTTTTATGAGTTGTATCAATTGAAAAACGAACAGTATATTCCGGATCGACAGGTTCAGTCTTTGTTTTTTCGAGTTCTTTTTCAAGCCGCTTTTGTTTCGATTTGATCTGGGCATCTGTGCGCTTTGCTTTTACACGATGGTATTCTTTAAACCCTTCCTTTTTCGTCGATTGTGCGTGGGCTTTTTTCGACCATGAAGTGAGTTCTGTCATTTGTGATTCAATCCGTTCAATCATTTTCTGCTGCTTTTCATATTCGCGCTGCTGGGTCAGTCTTTTCTCTTTCCGGAACTTCATGTAACCAGAGTAATTCCCTTTGTATTCAGTCAGCGTGTGGCCCTCAATTGACCATATTTTCGTGGCAGCTTCATCTAAGAAATACCGATCGTGCGAAACGAGAATGACAGTGCCGGTAACATTTTTCAGCTGTTGAATGAGAAATTGCAAGCTTATGTCATCAAGATGGTTTGTCGGTTCATCTAATAGGAAAAGGTCTGCATCCTCTGATAGCCCTTTTGCCAGCCGTGCTTTCAGTTTTTCTCCGCCGCTTAACTGACGAAAATCACGGGCTGGCACGTTCCATTTCTCCAGCAGTTTCACTTCGGCAGGTGTCTGATTTTCAAAGGAATACGATTCAGTTTCCTGTTCAACCAGCACCGTTTTTAAGCCGTGCTGCATCCATTGGATTTGTCCCTGTGACGGAGTTAAGTCCTTGTTGATCAGGTGAAGCAGCGTCGATTTTCCAGCTCCATTTTTACCGATAATCCCAATGATATCTCCTTGCTGAACGCTGGCATTTATGTTTTTAAAAACGGTAAGATCCTTCACTTCATAGCTGACGTTTGTAAGTTTTAATCGTTCTTTCATCTATATCCCTCGCTTTAAGGGAGAACAAAAAAATCCTCCCAAATGTTTTGGAAGGATTAGCCGTGCCTTTGCCATAATTAAATAAGCTATTCTTCAGAAATAGCGCTTACGTATATAGAAAATGGGCAGACTAATCCTATTTTGTATGATTTGAAATATCAATTTCAAACGTTAAAAATAAGATTAGTTAATCATCGTCCACCCATCATCCCTTCTCATGTTATTAACATAAATATAGCATAAACTCATTTGTTAAAGCAAAAGTAAATTGGGAATTCATTTCAAATTCCCATAAGGCACTTCGATATAAAATATGAATGGCAAGACGTGAGGGTGACGCGGATATCAATAAAAACGGATTTGCATACACCTGAAAGGCCTCTCATTTTCTTTTCTTGCCATGCTAAACAAAAATCAAAGGACAACGTTAAAGCTGCCCTCTTACGTATTACATCATGTTCCCTGCAATGCTCGCTCTGCTTGCTCCTTTACACGTCTTCCTGAATAGAAATAGGTGCATGGAATGCTTCCGACCATTCAACTTGGGCAGGGGAATGGTTTCTTACATAGTTTGACCATTGTCTGCTCTAATGATTTGTCCTGTTAGTGACTTTTGAAGAAGTGTATAACAAATGGTTTCAGCAATGTCCTCAGCAATTCATGGAAAATCTAAAAAAGGATCTTCGCCTTGAGAACATAAAATTGTCGTCAAGTTTAGGCAGAGAATCTGATGATCAATCTCATCCGATAAATGACGAGCATACAAAGCGAATGATCGGTAATCTTAAGTACTTTATCACGTATGAAATACCAGGTATTTGCAGCTGTACGTTCGATTTAGATATATTAAAATCTTCCTCAGTACTTCACGGGACTTCTTCCCTTATCATTGTGCCCGGGCATTAGGAGAACAATTAGAAGCAGAAATTGTAGAATTTCCCGGAATCATAACGGCTATAGAATCCATCCTAAAGAGTTTGCTGACAGGTTGCACGACGTTTTGGTGAATTATTAGAAGAGGGTTAAAATAAAGGAGTAGACATTTGTCTACTCCGTTTTTGATAAAATCGGGACCCCATCACTCCGCTTTTTTCAAGACATCTCTATTAATCTTTAAGGTTGCATTTGATGGGGTAAGTGCGTCATCCGGAGTTGAAACATCTCCATTTTCACGACTTATTTCTGCATAATGAACGACCTTATCATGATTAACAAATACAATTAAATAAATATCATCTCTATAATCTATGCTGCTTGGATCCTTGAAATTTATACCGAGTTGCTCATTTATACTTTCTTGCGGGGTGTAAGGCGGAAATATATAAGCTTTATCCCAATCAAAGTCTGTTAAGGAGTTTAAGTCAATTTTCTCCACACTGTTTTCCTTGAAAGCCGAATTAATAGATTCTTCTAGTTCTTTATTATGTTTTCCATTATATAGTGAAAAACTCACTATAATACTTACTAGAATAATTATTAGAAAAAAAGACACCAAAACTAGTTTCCTCACAAAAAATCACTCCTAACATACACTTGGAAAAATATTGTTAATAGAAGCTTATCATAATTTTCGTTTTTCAGAACAACAATTTGATATTGCTCAACTTTGCTTAGTTGGAATATGTATTGCCGTAAAGGAGTAGATATCCAATCTATCCGGCATTTCCTTTTGGTTGTTAGGATATAAGTGCGTCCACATGCATCAATGGTTATTTTGACTATATATCAAAAGTGTTATTATGGCGCTCACCTTGTTTGGATATCACAGGGTGTTTAGTCTCTTTTTAAAAATAAATCGAATGATACATTCAGCTATGACAACGTTAAGCGTAATTGCTCCATAAACTCCAATCGTGTAACTGATTTCATAAATGAAGCCCAATCCGTTAGTACATATAAAAGTAATGATATGAATGAACAAATTGGTAAAGCAGAATAAATAGCTTCGAATCATCCACTTCCGATGTTTGTTGAACTGCTTTCGTTTAATTTGATATATAGCGATTATTATCATCGCCGGCCAGATGATATTCACCATATTAAAAGCTATACTTACGATTCTTCCTCCGGTCGAGTGAGGTGCCATATAGCCCGACGACAGCGTCACAATAAGTACAGAAATGAAATAGAAATAACCGTTCAATCGGTGGAACTTACGGCTGCTTGTTAATATTTTTCCGGAGAAATTAATTGCTCCAGTTAACATGGCGAAACATGCAAAAATCACGTGTACATACATGACATTTAACCAAAACGGAAGATTAAACGAATCACGCAGTACAGTTTTATGGCTTAGAAAATCTGCAGATTGCGAGTCTGTAACCAAATTCTCAAGCAGAGTGTAAGAAATATAGATTATGATAAAAATCAGCATTGTCGAATACATGTATGTCATTTTTGGACCTTGAAACTTTCTCTGACTCAGTTTATGTTCCTCCTTCAATGGATGCTGTTAAGTGTGTTGCTTTGCTTTTTTTATCATAGAAGAAGGGGCCTTCAATGGCAAACCGCAATGGAATGGAGGCCCCGGAGCATATTTTGTTGAGAGTCGGACCATTCGCATAATCGTCTCCACATTCCCAATCGACGAAAGTAAATCAGCTAAACTTATAGGTGAATAAAAATGTAAGATATGGAAAAAACAACAGGGTTTGTTTATACTAAAAATTGAAAAAGGAAGGAGTTGTTGTTTGTAGAAACTTTCATTGGTTCCTTAGTCTAAAAATGGCTTTTTATGCTGGCCAACAAATTGGTGGGGGCTCAAAAGTAAAGGCGGAAAAACTGTTGGTACAGGTATGCCCCGGAAAGTTATCCAGATTGCCTTTCATACAAATAATGGGTTGGTTATCGTTTGTTAAAACATCTGCTCTGTTTGCAGAAAAAATATGTCTTCTATATTTCTGACCTAAACTCTAAGTTCTGAAAGAAAAAGTCTCTCTTCTTAGTATTGAGCGGAGAATTTGAGGTGAATAAATATGAAAAAACGCAAGATGTCAGCAGTTTTCTTAGCTTTTATTGGTGCAGCCGGTCTATTATTTACGACAAGTGTACAGCCAATAAGCGAAGCTAGTGCTGCCGAAAAGAATCTGAATATCAAAAAGCTCGATGTCGATGAATTTTTTGCCGATCATGACGGAACGTTTATATTACGTGATATGAAAAAAGACAAAACATTTATCTATAATCAGGAACGCGCCAACCAAAGATTTGCACCGCAATCGACTTTCAAAGTTCCTAATGCACTTATTGGATTACAGGTAGGAGCTGTAGAAGATGAATACTCCATTAAATATTGGGATGGTGTGAAGCGGGAAATTGACATCTGGAATCAAGATCACACGCTTGGGTCTGGGATGAGGCATTCAGTTGTTTGGTATTATCAAGCGATGGCCCGTGACATGGGAGAAAGTCGAATGAAGGAATGGATCGAAAAAATTTCCTATGGCAACCAAGATATAAGCGGTGGAATTGACCAGTTTTGGTTAAGCAGCACACTCAAAATTTCTCCGATAGAACAAGCAGACTTTATGGAAAGATTGTATAAAGAGAACCTGCCTTTTGATAAGGATGTCATGAAAACAGTAAAACGGATGATGATTCAGGCGGAAGAGGATCACTCTACTCTTTACGGAAAAACAGGTTCAGGGACAGGCATAGGGTGGTTTGTCGGTTTTGTGAAAATAGACAATCGAGCGTATAGTTTTGTTACGAATATTGATGGAACAGGTGCAGAAGCTAAAAACATCACAATGGATATTTTAAAGAAATATAAATTAAATACTGAAGAGTAGACTATGCGTCTACTCTTTTTTTGTATTTCGGGAGATTGCTTGAAAGGTATTGTGACGCGTCAATAAGCTCAATCCCAAATCCGGACCCTTGGAACGTCTGCACTTCTTAAATAATCCAATAACTGACCGGCATGAACAGATTCATGATAGGCAACCCGCAGCAGCATGTCACCTAAATCTCTTATGTACCCCGCATCAGTTCGGTCAATTTTTATATCTTCTAAGTCTTTCTCGGAAAATGTTTTGATCGTATCGATGAACTGATTGCGATATGGCTCCGCAAATGCCAATTCATCAGTTACAGTGGTGAAAGGTCTATGTTCGAAAGGGGAATTGAAGACGGATAAACTCCCTCTATTTTTAATTGCTAAATGGTAATAATGTTCACTTTCCAATACGTGCCGAATCATTTCTAAACAACTCATTGCTTCATGATCTGGCTTCCAATGGAGCTTTTCTTCAGGAATAGACGTCCATACTTTTATGCTTCTTCTCCTGACTTCATGAAAGTTCAAAACAATTACATCAATTGAGTTCATAAAATATCCCCCTTTAATAGACATAACTTCATTATACAGGAATAAATGTTCTTGGGTAATCAGCTTTAACTGTTAAAAAGATATGGTACAATATACAAATGTTTTGCAGCCTTTCATCAGTAGCAGAACACAAAATGAAACCAGAACATAAAGGAAAGGTCTTGATATGATATGCTGCACAATCCAACTGGAAAAGAGCGTTTGGCATTAGCTTTTCTTCTCGGTATGCTTGCCATACTGGGACCGCTTAATATAGATATGTATTTGCCCAGCTTTCCTGAAATTGCTGATGACTTATCTGCCCGTGCATCGCTTGTCCAGCTAAGCTTAACAGCCTGTCTGATCGGGCTTACCATTGGCCAGATTATTGTCGGACCGGTCAGTGATGCGAAGGGGAGACGGAAACCTTTATTAATATGCATTTTTTTATTTGCGTTATCTTCTCTGTTTTGTGCGCTTTCGCCGAACATTACCACATTAGTGACTGCACGATTCTTACAGGGATTTACTGCCTCAGCAGGGCTTGTGCTCTCGCGTGCCATCGTGCGGGATGTCTTTACCGGAAGAGAGCTTTCGAAATTCTTCTCGCTTTTAATGGTTATTACTGCGGTCGCGCCGATGGTTGCGCCAATGACAGGCGGCGCGATTTTACTTTTACCATTTGCAACATGGCATACTATTTTTCACTTTTTAACATTAATCGGATTTATACTCGTTCTGATTATTGCTTTAAGACTAAAAGAAACTTTACCGCCAGAGAAGCGGATTCCAAGCTCAATCGGAACATCTGTAAGAACCATGGGCAGTTTGATGAAGGATCGGTCTTTTATTGGCTACGCACTGACCGTCGGTTTTATTCACGGTGGAAGTTTTGCTTATGTATCTGGAACGCCTTTTGTATATCAGGATATTTACGGGGTATCGCCTCAAGTGTTTAGTATTCTATTCGGCATTAACGGCTTGGCCATTATTACAGGGAGTTTTATTATAGGGCGCTTTGGCGGAATCATTCATGAAAAAAGTTTGCTTCGAATTGCAGTTATTACTGCTTTCATTGCAACCGCCGTTCTGCTGACCATGACAATAGTTCACGGTCCGCTGATAACACTGGTCATATCGATCTTTATTTATATGATCACGATAGGCATGGTTCTGACAAGCACTTTTACGCTCGCAATGGAAAACCAAGGGCACCGCGCAGGGAGTGCAAGTGCGATGTTAGGGATGCTTCCGTTACTGCTGGGCTCCATTGTCTCACCTCTTGTGGGAATTAACGAAACGACAGCAATTCCGATGGGAGCCATCATGTTTATAACTTCTGTTATTGGTTCTCTGGCCTTTTTTAAACTAACAAAGCAAAAGGCAGAGCAACAATAAGGAAAGATATAAACACCATTGTGCTCTTGTTTATTAGGTTTATCATATCGGTTTTTCACTGATGCCAGGGTTCTATCACCCTGGTCTTTTTTTATTTGCTAGTTTTAACTAAATCGCCACGAGAGGCTGTAAAACGATTGTCAGGTAAAGGACATTCAATGTATTTAACAATACGAAAAAGAGGGGAGAAACATGTTTTTTAAAACTGGATGATTTTTCAAATTATGACGCGGACGCTGCCCGGAAAATTCTTTATCAGAGTTTATCTCAGATAGTTATCGGCAAACGGGCAGTGCTTTGTTCAAGCTGTAAAAAATCAAGGGACTGACAAGGATTTTAGAGCATACAAGATATTTTCGGCAGAAGATGCCGAAGGGGACTTTTTATTATTTTTCATTCAGCATCAAATTCCATCAACAACGAGGCCGATATGATCCTTCAAAAGAGGAATAGTCTGAGACAGGTATGGAAGCTACCGAGATGTGACCAATCGCAAGTATTGACGGACCTTTTAACAAGGTTCTTTTTTATTGCGTCGAGTAACTTCTGATGATATACGCTATGTTATTTTTCCACTATTATTAAATTTTTTTAAGCAAGTTCTTTGCGGAATCATTAAATGATATGTTATATTTCTTATCGTTTTAAATGATGGATTTCTTATTCATATACGGGTCAGCTGCCCGAGACGCCTAGTGGCTTTTGATGAAAGGGTTCCCCAAAGTGGAATATTACAGCTCATAGATACGATAAAACTTATTAAAATAAGCAGTGAGTTGATTTAATTGCAACAAGTGAATGTTTTATTAAGGCGAGATTGAGGAATCATATGAAAAGAAATTCATTTTCTATCAACAGAGAGAAATTTTATTTCAAACAACAGAAAAGGGATGATTATATTGGAAAGAATCTTTATCAGTCCAGCTAAGTATGTACAAGGAAAAAACGCGATCGAAAAAATTGGTGACCACCTAAAAGGCATTGGTGAACAAACCGTCGTCATCGCAGACAAAATTGTGTGGGACATCGCAGGGCACAAAGTTGTAAACGAGTTAAAGAAAGAGAACATCTCCTCTGAACAGGTTGTGTTTAACGGAGAAGCTTCTAAGGAAGAAATCAAAAGAATTACTGAGATTGCTAATAACGCAGGTGCAACGATTGTGATAGGTGTCGGAGGCGGTAAAACGCTTGATACGGCAAAAGCGGTGTCAGATGAAGTGAACGCTTATACTGTTATTGTTCCAACGGCAGCTTCGACGGATGCTCCGACAAGCGGACTTTCTGTTGTTTATTCCGAAAATGGAACCTTTGAAAATTATCGGTTCTACAACAAAAATCCGGACTTGGTTCTTGTCGATACGAAAATCGTAGCAGAAGCGCCGCCGCGTTTCTTGGCATCAGGAATTGCTGATGCAATGGCCACATGGGTAGAAGCGCGCAGTGTTATTGCCTTTGGCGGTAAAACGATGGCAGGCGGGATCACAACTATAGCCGGTGAAGCGATTGCGGAAAAATGCGAACAAGTATTATTCCAATATGGCCACCTTGCTTATGAATCCGTAAAAGCAAAAGTCGTTACTCCTGCATTGGAAGCCGTTGTCGAAGCCAATACACTTCTAAGCGGTTTAGGATTTGAAAGCGGCGGTTTGGCTGCAGCACATGCCATTCATAACGGTTTCACCGCGCTTGAAGGTGAGATTCACCACTTAACACATGGGGAAAAAGTGGCATTTGGAACGCTGGTTCAATTAGCTTTAGAAGAACACTCATTAGAAGAGATTGAACGTTATATTGAATTCTACATCAGCCTGGGACTGCCTGTTACACTAGAGGACATTAAATTAAAAGATGCATCCAAAGAAGATATTATGAAAGTTGCTAAGGCTGCAACGATTGAAGAAGAAACAATTCATGCCGGCTTTAATGTGACAGCTGAAGACGTGGCAGATGCGATCATTGCCGCTGATCAGTACGCAAAAGCATACAAAGAAAAACACCAATTGTAAAATCGAATTTTCTCGGCCGTATCAGAAAACACCAAGGGACTTAAAGCCCCTGGTGTTTTTTGTGTTTTGATATCAAATGGATTCTGCCTGATATCCCTTCATGAAATGAAAACATCTTGAGAATGGCATATAGAGGAAAGCGATTTAATATGATTTTATGATGCAGCCTTAAATGGATTAACTAACGAATAAATGGAGGCTTGAAAATGTTTATTCATACAGTTCAGCCTGGGGACTCTTTGTTTTCAATAAGCAGAAGATATGGTTCTCCGATTGATCAGATACGCGGTGTTAATGGCTTAGAAGAAATGAATATTGTGCCGGGCCAAGCTTTGCTTATTCCGCTATATGTATATACTGTTCAGATGGGTGACACGCTTACCAGCATTGCAGCAAGAGCGTTTGTCCCCTTAATACAACTAAGAGCAGCAAATCCCTCCGTTAACCCTAATACTTTACAACCAGGCATGAAAATAACAATTCCTCAAATATCAAAAAACTATCTTGCGGGAAATTTGAGTTTTTATGTGATTCGAAATCCAGATCTCGATCGTGCGTTGATTTATGATTTTGCCCCTTATTCATCTTACATTTCTATATTTGAATATCATTTTGCTCCAAATGGAGATATTGCCAACGAATTAAATGATATAGCTGCTATTGAAGCTACTTGGGGAAAAAGAGTCACACCGCTGGCGACCATTACAAATCTGACTCCGGGAGGTTTCAGTACCGAACTTGTTCATCAAGTGGTAAACAATCCAACAGCAAGAACAAATCTCGTCAATAATATTTTTTATTTAGTATCTAGAAAGGGATACGGCGGAGTAAATATTGATTTTGAGCAAGTAAGTGCAGGAGATAGGGATCTTTTTACCGGCTTTTTACGTCAATTAAGAGATCGGCTGAAGCCTGCAGGTTACGCTTTGACAATAGCTGTTCCGGCAAAAACGAGTGATCATATCCCTTGGTTGAGAGGGTACGATTATGGCGGGATTGGAGCTGTTGTCGATTTTATGTTTATTATGGCATATGACTGGCATCATGCAGGAAGTGAGCCAGGGCCTGTAGCGCCGATTACTGAGGTGAGAAGAACAATTGAATTTGCCATCGGAAGGGTGCCGCGGAGAAAATTGATATTGGGAGTCCCTCTATATGGTTATGACTGGATCTTACCTTACAGCCCGGGAACAGTCGCCACAGCCATATCAAATCAAAACTCAATTGAAACAGCCATGAGGTACCAATCACCGATTCAATATTCAGCCGAATATCAATCACCATTTTTTCGGTATAGAGATCAACAGGGGCGATCACATGAAGTGTGGTTTGAAGATGTCAGAAGTATGAGCGAAAAAATGATAACCATTCGAGAGTATGGGTTACAAGGAATAGGTGCCTGGCAATTAACACTCGGATTTAAGCCGGGACCCTGGCTTTTAAGAAAGTTTTTCACCATCAAAAAGGTGTAACGTTAACCTCCATATTATGAAATATGGAGGTTTTAAGCGTTCTGTTACTCCATCCCCGCATTATGTCTCAGTGTTTACTTTCACGTTCTTGAGCAGCAATTAGATGTATCTCACACGATTTCATTGTCAAACAAAAATTTGGTCGAGGTCGTTTCTTGCACGATCTAACCGCCCTATTTTATGATTGAAATGGTAACTAACATCAGATGATACAGGTCAGTTTGTATGTAAAGCTGTTCAAAAAGCTTACATCACTATGAAAGGGAGTTTGCGTAATGAAAAATGTATTATTTATAAATTTTCCTGCAGAAGGCCACGTAAATCCTACTTTAGGTATGACAAAAGCTTTTGCTGACAGGGGAGACCATGTCCATTATATTTCCACAGAAAAATATAAAGACAGATTGGAAGGAGTAGGTGCGACTGTCCATCTTCATCAGGATTGGCTGAGGACAGTTCCCGTTCGTACAGGTTCCCCTGATGGTATTCTCTCCTTTTTAAAGATTCATATAAAGACATCTCTGGACATATTAAGTATCGTGAAAGAACTGTCAAAAAGCATTCAGTTTGACTTTGTTTATTATGATAAATTCGGTGCGGGAGAGTTAGTCAGAGATTACCTCAACATCCCGGGCATCTCTTCATCTGCTTCCTTCTTATTCGATGAAGACCATTTAAAGATATTGCCTCTGCATCCGGATTCAGACGTGCCTTTACAATTGGATAAAGAATGTGAAGATCTATTATTAGAGATGAAACAAAATTATGGTGTATCACCTGAAAATATGGTTCAATTCATGAATAATAAAGGTGAATTAAATGTAGTGTACACAAGCCGTTATTTTCAGCCGGAAAGCCATCGTTTCGGCAATGAATTTCTGTTTATCGGTCCAAGCTTTCCAAAGAGAGCGGAAAAAACTGATTTCCCGATTGAGAAATTAAAAGATGAGAAAGTCATCTATATTTCAATGGGGACGGTATTAGACGAAACTGAAGAGTTTTTCAACCTATGTATAGATGCTTTTTCTGATTTCAAGGGCAAGGTCGTGATAGCTTCGGGAGAAAAAGCTGATCTGACAAGATTAAAGCAAGCGCCGGAGAACTTTATCATTGCTTCGTATGTGCCTCAATTGGAAGTGCTGGAACAATCAGATGTTTTCATCACTCACGGGGGAATGAACAGTGTAAATGAAGCCATTCATTTTAACGTTCCTTTAGTTGTAATGCCGCACGATAAGGACCAGCCAATGGTGGCCCAGCGGCTGACTGAATTACAAGCCGGTTATACAGTATCTAAAGACCATGTAACTGCGCAGTCTTTAAAGCATGCAGTGGAAGAAGTGTTGAATAACGACCGATATAAGGAAGGAATTAAAAAAATCAATGAAAGCTTTCAGGAGTGCATGAATATGAAAGAGGTAATGGAGCGGATTGATCAATTTATAGATCAGAGAAAATAAACAGCAAAAATACCACCACATGATATAAGAAAAAAGAGTGAGATTAAAATGGTCTCACTCTTTTTTACTGATAGAGTCTTACAGGCATTGTGGAAATAACCGGAGCCATTTTGCGGATCAACGGTTTTGGCAAAAGGATGATACATTTGTAAGGGCTCTTTTATTGGGAGCGCCGGCAGCAGGAGGAATACTTTCGCATTCATTCACACTCAAAATCATTTTTCATATTATGAATAAGTGTATGGAAAATTCAGTTATAAAAGGATGTGAATAGAAATTATGTCTCGAAAACCATCACATAGGTGCCCTTACTGTGGATCTAACTCTCCAAGCCCCAGTTGTAGAGTAGGCCCTAAAAAAAATCCTGAGCCTAAACATTCATGTATGTGCTGCTGCTGCGTAAGGGGAGCAAGAGGGCCGCAGGGACCACGCGGATTACGCGGTATCCCAGGCAGTATTGGAGCCACAGGACCACCAGGACCACCAGGGCCACAAGGACCACAAGGACTGCCCGGAGCCACAGGAGCTACCGGGGACGCCGGACCAGCCGGAGCCACCGGAGCAACTGGAGCAACCGGAGCCACGGGAGCCGTCGGAGCAACCGGAGCCACAGGGGAAGCCGGAGCGACGGGAGCCACAGGAGACGCCGGACCAGCCGGAGCCACCGGAGCGACGGGAGCCACAGGAGACGCCGGACCAGCCGGAGCCACCGGAGCTACAGGGGACGTCGGACCAGCCGGAGCCACCGGAGCTACAGGGGACGTCGGACCAGCCGGAGCCACGGGAGCTACAGGGGACGTCGGACCAGCCGGAGCCACGGGAGCTACAGGGGACGTCGGACCAGCCGGAGCCACGGGAGCCACAGGAGACGCCGGAGCCACCGGAGCAACGGGAGCTACAGGGGACGTCGGACCAGCCGGAGCCACCGGAGCAACGGGAGCAACAGGGGACGTCGGACCAGCCGGAGCCACGGGAGCCACAGGAGACGCCGGAGCCACCGGAGCAACGGGAGCAACGGGAGCAACAGGGGACGTCGGACCAGCCGGAGCCACCGGAGCAACGGGAGCAACAGGGGACATCGGACCAGCCGGAGCAACCGGAGCAACGGGAGCAACAGGGGACGCCGGACCAGCCGGAGCAACGGGAGCCACGGGAGCAACAGGGGACGTCGGACCAGCCGGAGCAACGGGAGCCACGGGAGCCACAGGCACAGGAGCAGCTGGGTTATCCGAATACGGGTATATTTATAACTTAAGTGCTCAAACGGTAGCTATAGAGGCTGATGTCATTTTTGATTCAACTGGGATAACGACCCCTGGAATTACACATGCCCCAGGAACTTCTCAAATTGCAATTACCACTCCGGGAGACTATGAGGTCACTTTTTCTGTTTCGGGAGTAGAACCTAACCAATTCACACTATTTTTAAATGGTGCGCCGATTACAAACACAGTCTACGGTTCAGGTGCCGGCACTCAGCAAAACAACGGTCAGGCTATCATAGCCATAGCAGCCGGCGATGTTCTAACTCTTCGAAATCATACGTCCGCTGCCGCAGTGACTCTTCAGACTTTGGCAGGAGGGACACAAACTAACGTCAACGCTTCAATTGTAATTAAAAAATTAGATTAACAATCAGCACTGTGTCATGGACAAACAAAAAGTAATCAATTCATCTTTATTACAAGTACTTAATATTTCACTTGTTTTTTCGTTAAATCGAAAATGAACAGTGCTTTTTTTGACCTTTAACTTTTATGGGTGGATCAGCAGGTTAAACTTGTAAAGGTTCAAGTTTTCTTGGCAGCAGAGATACTGCGGATTGTGTACAGGAGATGTGTATACGACCAATAGTAACTTGAAATGATTGAGGAACAAGTGTGGATTCAAACGATTTTCTGAAACGAAATAAAGAGAAAAGAGAATGGTCAGTCAAGCCTAAAAGAATGTTAAAAGGGTGACTCATTTGCGCCTAAAAAAAATAAATGATCAAATTGACATACAAGGTGACTGTTTCCAATATACAAAAACCTTCCTTTTTGGAAGGTAAGCATTAAAACTCAATTTTAATCTTTTGTGAATCACTGATTTTCTTATGGTTTTTATCAAATACGTCACTTGTTGTCATTTCAATCCACTTGATGTCTTTTTCGTTTTTGTGATTCGTTTGTTCATTATGCCCATGACCGCCTGCTGCATTTACAATAAAACCAAGGTTTCCAGACTTTGTGGCGCCGCCTTCCATTTCACCATTTAACTCCTCAAGGTAAATATCTTTTTTCCAATCAAAAGTTTCGCCTGTATTTGTTTTCAGTAATGCAATTGGAGCAAAGTGTACTTTCTCTGAAGACTTGTTTTGGATTTCAACGAACACTTTAACAAAATCAAATTCTTCATCATGTGTTAACACGTGAAAATAATCAATCATGCTGTAATCCGGCCGTAAGTGAACCAGCTTTATTTCTCTTACTGTTAATTCAATTGATCCAATATCATAGGTCTTGTTGACGTTTTTAATATCTTTTAAAACAGCTTCACCTTTGTCATCTGCAAACGTTTGATCTATCTTTTGTAATGATCGGTCATCCGTTACTTGTGAATTAGGCTGATACTCATTCATTTTACTGTCAGTTTGCGCTGAAGCCTTTTTCTGTTTCGCTTCAACCGTGTTTTCACTTTCTATATTTTTTTCGCTGTTGGCATTTGATGAGCAGCCGACAAGCATCATGATCAAAAGTAAGATTGAAAGAGTCTGTTTCATAATGATTCCCCCATATGGTGTCTGCATTCAAATAGAGGTCCCGCTACTTCATACAAGCAACGGGACACCTTGTATTCTCTTACTTATCGTTTATCTTAATTTTGTATTGCAGGACATCGAAAACATTTTTTGCGATTTTAGTATTATCGATTTGGCCGGCAAATTTCTCACTTGACGGTCCGTATGCATATACAGGGACGTCTTCACCTGTGTGGCCGCCCGTTGTCCAGCCGGTGTGAGAGCGTTTGTTGAAAATGTTCTCAATTGCATTGTCGATATCAAGCACTTTCTTTGATTTAGCTGCTTGTTCAACAGACTTTATTTCTGCTTCAGTTAAAGCCAACTTTTTTTGATCAATATATTTCTTTAATGTTTTTTTCACATCTGCGCCGTCGGCAATTTTTTCTGCCATAAAGTCAGGTGTGCGCTTTGCTGCTTTGATCGGTTCACTGAACCAGTTGTAAATGCCGTCTGCACCAATGGAATATCCGCCGGTTGAGTGGTCAGCCGTTGCGACTACTAATGTGTGCTTGTCCTTTTTCGCAAATTCAATGGCTGCTTTATATGCTTGTTCAAAGTCATCCATTTCACTCATCGCACCGACAATATCATTGTCATGCCCAGCCCAGTCAATCTGGCTTCCCTCCACCATAAGGAAGAACCCGTCTTTGTCTTTGCTTAATTTTGAAAGAGCCGTATTGGTCATTTCTTTTAATGAAGGAATTTCTTTTGTGCGGTCAATTTTCTTTGGGAGGCCGCCTTCAGCGAATAAGCCGAGAACTTTGCCGTTTTTGTTTTTTAACATGTCCTCGCGGTTCTCCACATAGCTGTATCCCGCTTTTTTGAATTCTTTTACTAAATTGCGGTCTTTACGATCAAAATTGCTCTTACCTCCGCCAAGCAGAACATCGATTTTATGCTGGCCGTTTACCATTTCATCAAAATAGTCATTCGCAATGGAGTTCATGTTTTTCCGGCTGTGATCATGTGAGCCGAATGAAGCGGGTGTTGCGTGTGTAATTTCTGATGTTGCAACAAGTCCGGTCGATTTCCCTTTCTCTTTAGCCGCTTCAAGAACCGTTTTTGCTTCTGATCCGTCATTGTCCACTGCAATTGCATTATTGTATGTTTTAATGCCCGCAGACATGGCCGTTGCTGCAGAAGCCGAATCCGTTACATTATGTTCAGGGTCTTCCGGGTAAGTGGTTTGCTGGCCGACAAGGTATTGATCAAAAGCTGTAGGCTCCACAACCTTTGTTGCTGAATTATCCTTCAAATAACGATGAGCGGAAGTATAAGATACGCCCATTCCATCACCAATCAAAACAATGACGTTTTTAATTTCTTCTTTATTTCTCTTTTTCTTTTCCTGCGCATTTGCTTCAGGTAAACTGCCGCTGGCTAAGCTGCTAAAAGCGATAGATGATAAAACAGCGATTGGCAGTAACTTCTTCGGGAATATTTTCAACTGCATAACCTCCTAAAATATAAATGAATCTCAATGACATCCTCATTATATTTATAAAGTGTTAAGCCAGTATTAATCGTTTTTAAAGATCGAATTTACATGGGTGAATGTCCCGTTAAGCTTTTAGTCATCTTGATCACACAATGATGCCAATGGTTGAAAGTTCCTTGGTATTTCTTAATGCGGTTTTTTTCTGCCGCTTACCTAAAAGAAATTTACATATATATTCCACAAGTTGGGCACTTTATGAAGTGTGCAAAATGAAAGGTGGCACTACCATGAATATGATTAGGAGGATGACGATGGGTATTTTAAGCGGGAATCCGCAAGATGAACCAATGCATTATGGTGAAGTATTTAGTTTGTGGAATTTTGTGATGGCAGGCAATAAAATGGTTGCGGATCATCAGATGTTATTAAATCACGTAGGCGATGATGATTTAAAGAAACTTCTTCAAGAATCTATTGATAAGAGCAAAGATGAAGTAAAACAAGTAGAAACCATACTTAAAGAAAACGGGGTGGCTCTTCCTCCAGCTCTTCCTGAGCCTCCGACTGCTAACCTTAATGATATTCCGGCCGGAGCGCGTTTTCAGGATGCCGATGTGGCAGCTTCAGTTTCTGCAAAAATTGCCGCCGGGCTTGTTGTATGCAGTCAGATTATGGGGCAATCTATTCGCGAAGATATTGCGATGATGTTTGGACAATTTCATATGAGTAAAGCAGTCTTAGGCGGAAAATTACTGAAACTAACGAAAAATAAAGGATGGCTCATTCCGCCGCCGCTTCATCATCATAAACCTCAAGAAGGTGAATAATTCTGAGAGGCATGTACAGGGAAAAACTGTACATGCCTTATTTAGTTAAGACGTGTTACCTCAACCACTGCCTTCATTATTGAAGTCCAAAATGGATTAAATCACTGTAAACCGTAAAAGCATTTTTAGTCGGTGAATAATCATCCGAGATTCAAGTCATCTTGGCTGACCTATGATACCAAGGGTTTAATATCTCTTGGTTTTTTTATTGCCGATTTTTAAATTTTTCATTTCAATCAAACTATACCAGTGAAAAGGGCTTTTAAAACACACAAAAAATATCTCTTACAATTCTTGTAACCTAAATAGTGTAAAAACCGTATAAACAAATGGGGTTAAAAACCGAAAGCGGGCTCTGCCTGCTGTTTAGGAGGTATGTTAATGTATAAGAGCAAAAAACGGAATATTGAAAATTTATTATTTTATTCAATCTTTGCCAGTGGAAGTTGAATTTATTTTGGGTAAAGAACAAAAAGCTAATCGTTTCATTGTTTATCAAAATGGGGGAGAAGAAGAAGCTATTCGCATAAAATAAGCAATTTCGTAATAGAAAGAGCAGCATCTATTGAGATAGGCCGCAGAAGTTTTAAAATAAAATTGTGACTTACACCGCAAACTCTCCGAGCAGTCCTAACGTCTGCTCTTTTTTTGTTTGTATGTCAGTCACAAACATTTTAACTTTGTCAAAGCAAATTCATCTGACATAATACAATTAAAGTAAATGTTCGCGATGATTTATGTTAGCATAGAGAAATTTGTTAACATGTACGCAGATGCTGAGAAAGTAATGCGCAGGGTCTCGAATCACAAGTTTTAATTAAATAAGGAAGTGATGATATGATTCAATTCGACAATGTATCAAAACAATTTCCAGATGGTACTTATGCTGTGAAATCATTTGATGCAGTTATAAAAAAAGGCGAATTTTTTGTTATTATCGGACCTAGCGGCAGTGGGAAAACCACCACGCTTAAAATGATAAATCGTTTAATAGAATTGTCCGATGGTACGATTTCTATCAACGATCAAAAAATAAGTGAGTATGATATTCATGAATTGCGGTGGAACATAGGATATGTGCTTCAGCAAATCGCTCTTTTTCCGAATATGAATATTGAAGAAAATATATCAGTTGTGCCGGAATTAAAAAAGTGGAGCCGCGATAAAATTAAACAACGTGTTGATGAGCTATTAGAAATGGTTGGATTAGAGCCTGAAACATATCGTGAAAGAAAGCCTCATGAACTTTCAGGAGGTCAGCAGCAAAGAATCGGCGTGATTCGGGCCTTAGCAGCAGATCCTGAAATGATCTTAATGGATGAACCATTTAGCGCTCTCGATCCGATTACGAAAGAGAAATTGCAGGATGATATGCTGAATTTACAACGGAGAATTAAAAAAACGATTGTATTTGTCACCCATGATATACAAGAGGCATTAAAGCTTGGAGACCGGATATGCATTATGAATAATGGCGAAATTGTTCAAATCGGAACACCTGATGACATTTTGCATCGTCCTGCTAACGATTTTGTAAAAGAGTTCGTCGGAGCACAAGAAGGTATCATGAATGAGAAAATGAATCTGGAAGACATCGTACAACAAACAGAATGTGTACAGGTGAATTCGTCTGAAACTGTGCCTGTATCAACTTCGTTACATGACATTCTACATAAATTAAAACAACATGACCAAATTTTCGCAGAGCGTGATGGCGAGATTATAGGTGTGATAACCAGACAAGGATTTATACAGTATTTAGCTAATCATGTTCAAAAGAGAGGTCGGGAGAATGAATAACTTTTTAAATGATGTGATAGAAAGGAAAGGGCAGTTGGTAAACGCTTTGCTGGAACACATTCAAATTTCCCTTATTGCACTCTTTTTTGCAGTCATCATATCCATTCCCCTTGGTATTTACTTAACAAGGAAGCCCAACATATCGGAGGGTATAATAGGTGTAACGGCTGTTTTACAGACCATTCCCTCGCTTGCTCTTCTCGGGCTTTTAATTCCTATCGTCGGTATAGGCAAAGTACCTGCGATTATAGCTCTTATTGTATATGCTCTGCTTCCTATTTTAAGAAACACCTATACAGGTATTAAAGAGATTGATCCTTCGCTGATTGAGGCTGCCAGGGCTATGGGAATGAACAATCGAAAAAGGTTTTTAAAGGTAGAGCTTCCTTTGGCGATGCCGGTTATCATGGCAGGAATACGAACAGCCATGGTTTTAATCGTCGGTACTGCAACATTAGCAGCTCTTATCGGAGCGGGAGGTTTAGGCGACTTAATTCTGCTCGGAATTGATAGAAACAATACTGCTCTCATTGTTCTTGGAGCTATTCCCGCCGCAATTCTAGCTATCCTTTTTGACGTTCTGCTTCGGAGGTTAGAAAAAATGTCGTTTAAGAAAATAATAACCGGCATTGGAATAGTTGCAGCTGCAGCTTTGCTTATCATGGCTTTCTCACTTTCTTCCGGACAAGGAAACAAAAATATTGTCATCGCGGGTAAACTTGGTTCAGAGCCTGAAATATTAATTAATATGTATAAGCTCCTTATTGAACAAGAGACCGATTTACATGTCGAATTGAAACCGGGTTTGGGGAAAACTTCATTTGTGTTTAATGCATTAAGGTCTGGTGATGTAGATATTTACCCGGAATTTACCGGAACGGCTATCTCTGAATTCTTAAAAGAAACCCCTGTAAGCACGGATGAAAAACAGGTGTATGAACAAGCGAGAAAAGGGATGCATGAAAAATTCGATATGGAATTGCTGAAGCCAATGGAATATAACAATACATATGCCTTAGCAGTACCGCAGGAATTCGCAAAGAAACACAATTTGAAAACAATATCAGAATTAAAAAGTCTTCAGGAAAACATAAAGGCCGGTTTTACTTTAGAGTTTGTCGACCGGGAAGATGGATATCGCGGCATTCAGAAAACATATGGAATCACATTTTCAAATGTAGTAACGATGGAACCAAAGCTGCGGTACAATGCAATCAAAACCGGCGATATTGCTTTAGTTGATGCTTACTCAACAGACAGTGAATTAAAACAATATAAATTGTCTGTTCTTAAAGATGATAAACATGTATTTCCGCCATACCAAGGTGCACCGCTGTTAAGAAAAGAAACGGTAGAAAAATATCCGGAATTAGAAGCTGCGTTAAATAAACTTTCAGGTGAAATAACGGATAACAAGATGCGCGAAATGAATTATGAAGTGAATGTAGAAGGCAAAAGCGCAGAAGAAGCGGCTAAAGGATTTTTAAAAGAAAAAGGACTTCTTAATAGAACTTGACGACATTCGATTTTTAAAAAAGAAATAGAAAGAGTGGAGCCCTTTCAAGAAGCATTCATTTAACAAAGGAAGAGTACGGGAGTGTTCCCGGTGTATATATTAATGATACCAAGGGTTTTAGTCCTTGGTATTTTTTATGCTCTCTAGTTTTTTAATAACATTCCCTCTAAGTTAAATTCAAAGCGCATAAACATTAGGCTCATATCAGCCCTGGATTTATAGGGAGTATGAGCCTGAAAACAGTTTTCAAAATATGTTTACAAGTCTTTATCTAAATAGTTCAATTTGCAGCCAGCAAGAAAAGTTGACGCCGTATCATTCGAATTTTTAGCCGAATAGAAAAGCGCCGGTAACGGAAGATCCCATTCACGGGAAACATTGTGTTTCTAAATCAAACGGTTCAGGACATTTCCCATGCCCGCTATCTGATCACGGCGAGAGCGATGCCATATCCTTTTTCAGGAATGTAAGAGGCGGTTATTTTCATGGCCTTCCAATCTCCTTCAGATGCTCTTGTCCCGATCCCATTATGGGCCGTAAGATAATCTCCTTGACTGACCGTTTCATCAATACGCACATAATGCTGGCCCACAAGTCCGACAACATGCCATTCATCTCTTGCTGACCGTGAAAGATAATCAGCTTCCAATGCGGCATCATAGTCCGGATTTTTTTTCGGCATGCGAATCAGTTCTCCGGTTTCCTCATCAGTCACATCCTCATAAATCAAGCCGCCAAATTCGTTAGTCAAATAGCGGCCCTGCCAGATGAAGCTTGATGCTCCTGATACGAGACCTGCCGTTTCCGAAATCACTCCAAGCATATAATCTCCCACATGGGCCGGCGCGATTTTATCGCCTCTTAAAGTCACGATGGTGCCTGTATTGATTAACTGCCCGGTTGAACTCTCAAAATACTCTCCGTATCCTCTTAGGGAAGAACTGATCGCTCCCGCAAATGTTCCGTTTCCTCCTACAGAGTCAAGAAGCCATTTCATTGATTGGTGGCCTCCCGCTACGGTGTAGGGTTCTTCCAGTGTAATACTTTCAGAAGACAATATCGTTCTGGACACATTGTTTCCTTTAATATGGGCGTTGTTTGAAGCTGCGATTAATGCGCGGGAGCCTTCTGTACTGGAGCCTCCTGAAGCGCCGATGACCGCATTTCTTTCTCCTTTTGCCGTAATTTCACCGGTACCCGCGATAACGGCGCTTGTTTGATTAAACGCAAAGCCGGAGGTCGTTGCAAGCTGTGCGCCCCCCTTTAAATTGACCGGTACATGCTGGTATGTTTGGCCTTTGATGGAGACCGCCGCACTATATCCTTCTGCCTGCACGCCGAGAATGACCGCCTGATTATTGGGCGACTGGATTCCGACCGTCCCGCTATCTGCAATCATCGTTCCGTTCATGATGTTCACATTATAGAGTCCGCCGCCGATCGAGATTCCTTTTGGAGCGGAATGATAAATATCGAAGTTTGAAATTTTAATATAATCGGTTTTATTCGTTCCGCCTGATAAATTAATATCAACGCCGGCTTTTTTAAATCCCCGAATTTTAATGCCGTTAATTGCAATATTTTGACTGCGGTATTGCAAGGCCACAACAGGATTTCCGCCATAGTCATAGTCGGGATCGCCAACAGCTGTGAATCCGCTTACATTTACGTTTTTATATGCTGAAACAACCAGTGCTCTTGGGGTCACTCCTTCATATAGCGAATTGAAAACCGGTTCAATTGCTGAGCAGTCGATGAGTGTGACATCGTAAGCTGTGGTGCTTTCCGGATCTGTTGCTTGGTGATGGCCGATATGGCGAAGATCAAAAGCGCGGACATCACGATAAGAAACATGGCCGATGATATGGACATTTTGAGAGGCCGGCCACAACGCATGCGCCTTGACCTCTACTCCGCGGATGTTTCCGCTTGTAAAGTTATTCAAAAGCCACACATGCTTGGAGCCGTCGTCGATCTCTATTCCGTTTGAGTTTGATACACCCTCCGCAAACTCTGTACCGCGCGGATTTCCGGAATGGCAGTTTGAAATAAAGATGTATTCGCTGTAATGGGTGGTAATGCCGTCATCTCCTGCGCCATAAGCCACACAGTTATCGATCCAAATATATTTTGAGCCGTCTTTTGTCCAGTCGGTATCAGGCGAATGATCGTATGTCGGCGATGTAATATCAATGCCATGAAGTCCCGCATTAATGGCTTCAACATCTTTGATCCAGCCGTATTCAACTTTGGCAAATGTTAAACAGCTGGAAAACTGTCCCCCAGGGTTTCTCACTCCGCATTGTCTATCCGGATTCCAGTCTAATGACATTCCTTGGACAAAAATATTACGGTTTCCATTTTGATAATCATCATTAGTGATCACCCATTCATGTGCGGGGGTGTCTTCATGCAATTTAATCACGGTGATGCCTTTGCCTTGCCCGACAATAGTTGTCCAGGATGGAAGCTTAATCCCCTGAACCAGAAATTCTCCGGCAGGAACGTTTACTTTGACGCGCCCATTGCCGATGGCTTTGCGAAAAGCTTCCGTATTGTCCCTTCCATCTGGGACAGCGCCGAAATCTTCGACATTTACTTCCCGGGTGATTTTACACAAAAGTTTATGGTATTCTTTGTCGAGCCGTTCTTTTAAAAGTGAGGTGACCTCTCCTTCCGCCGTCACCCTTGCATCCGTAACCTCAATGTTTTGTTCAGTAACGGAATGCTTAATGAAATTTTGCATCCTTGCTTTGAGATGTTCTATTTCAGATGAATGCTCAGGGTGAGACTGCAATTTGGCGTTTAGAGACGGATCAGGATAGTTTTGATAATGAACCATTCTAAAGACACCTCTTTCTTTTGATATAAGCGCTGATTTGAAGGCAAAGCAGGCCGCCTGCCTCCTTTTGCGCTTACCCTTCAAATTCTTTATCAATCATTGAAATTCCTTTTAAATCCATATTGATTTTTAGAAATGATAATCAAAAGAAAGAAATACAGATTCCTTCCAATATCAGTTGTCTGAGTTTAGTGCCTGACTGCCCATCAGCCTAACAAGGATAACTTATTATTTTGATGTCCATTCATCAGCCAGCATCCCATAAACGATATGGTCCGCGTAACGGTCATACAGCCATTCCGCTTGTCTTATTCGCCCTTCACATACAAAACCTAATCTTTCTGGAATAGCCCTGCTTTTACTATTTCCCTCAGCAGCACGAATATCGACACGATTAAGCTTCAGTTCCTGAAAAGCATAATCGGTCAAAGCTTTCGCCGCTTTTGTCATGATTCCGTAACCTTGATATTCCTTTCCTAACCAATAACCAATGTAAGCTGTTTTATCAGTCCAATTGATTTGGTTATACCCAGCCGTACCCACAATGGAACCTTTATAAAGGATAAACGTTGTAAGGCCCTTATTTTCTGCATAACTCTTCAGGCAAGATTGAATAAAACCTTTTGTATCTTCCACACTTGTTGTCTCATCCAGCCAAGGAAGCCATTGCCGCAGATATTCTCTTGAATGATCAGTCAGTTCAAAGACTCTTTCTGCATCTTTCAACTCAGGTAATTTCAGCGAAACGTCATCATCAATTTTATACAAGAACATGATGTCTCCTCCTTATTCTTTCTCCATAAAAACACTTCTTCATTCTTGTTACCTGAACCTGCTTGGTTAGTGAAATGTTGTAAAAGATGTACTTGACATTTGTTTTTGTTAACTGGTAAACTAAAAATAATTAACCGGTTAACAAAAAGGTGAGAGGAATGATGAAATGGAGTCTCAAAAAAGACAAGAGGCCTTTAAAGCGATTGAACATTTTATGCTGCAAAGAGAGAAAAAAGCGAAGGCCCGTGATGTTATATCAAATTTGACAAATCGTGAGGAAGGGTGGAATATCACACAATTGCACATCGTCTCATTGATAAACGAATTCCCGTCGGATTCTAATAATAGTTTTCTGTCAGAACAATTGGGCCTATCTAAACCCGCTATTACGAAGTCGATTAAAAAATTAATTGACAGGGGAGTAGTGAAAGCTGAAAAGAAAGAGGACAATCTAAAAACGATTTATTACACATTGACAAATGATGGCGAAAGATTAGCAAAGGTCCATGATGAACTGCATGAGAAGGTGAAAGGCCAGTATAACGAATTGTTACATCAGTTCACCGAAAATGAACTTGACGTCATTATCAGATTTATGAACGAATGGGCAAAACGAATATAAAACAGATGAGGTGTTTCTTATGAATAAAGATCAGGTCCGTGATTTTTTAACAGAGGTTTACCAAGAAATCATTGTTAACTTACATGTTGAAAAAATTCCTCATTACTTTAGTAATCAATATATCCAAGTTACAGACGGGAAGAAGACGGATATTAATGAATTCAGAGATCACATCATCACCTTAAAAGAGATAGTGAGATCTATTGAATTATCACCTTTTTATGATTTTCTTTTTGATCAAGATAACCAAACCGCTGTACTAAGGTATACGGTAACTGTGACGAAGAAAGACGGAGCCGTCGGAGAAGTAGAGGTCATTGCGATTTTTGAATTAAATGACTTTAAAATTGTACGTTGTAACGAATTAAGCTGCCCATTACACTATAATGATCAGTTCAAAGATATAGCCACAATGAATAAAATGAATTCTTGAGTAAAGAAAGAGGTTTATCAAAAAAATCATCCTGACATAAAAAATTCAGGATGATTTCTTTTTTACTGTTCTTTTAATGTGACAGGTCTTGTTAAAGAAAGGAGTGCAAATAGTACAGCAATAACCACTATAAATCCTCCGAACCAAGCAGTGGATATAACGGATCCTGTATGTCCTAAGACAACACCGCCGATAGCAGACCCTAGGGCAATTCCAACTTGCAAAGCTGAAGTATTGAAGCTCTGCTGAATATCAGAAGAATCTGGGGCAATGCGAATCAAATAACTTTGCTGGGCGGGCGCCAGGCTCCAGCTCAGCAATCCCCAAATAACCATAACAGGCAGGAATAGAACCATTGAAAATGTGGATAAAGGAATCAAAAATAGGATAACCGCAAAAGAAACGGTTACAAGCAAAATACTTTTAAAGGACCCCAATTTATCCGCTAGTGCGCCGCCAAAAGGACCGCCGCAAACCGCTGATATTCCGAATAGGAAATAACAAATGCTGACCCAAAAAGAGTCAAGGTGCAGAGTGGCTTCTAAAAACGGCGCAAAATACGCATAAAGGGTATAGTGCCCTGCTAACGTAAACATCGTAACAAGATGCGCGCTTGCAATCTTTACGTTGGCAATCGTCTTGATCTGTTCACGGAAGGGAATCATTTGCTCTGCCGGTATTTTTTCAAAAAAGATAGAAATAATCAGCATGGAAACAAGAGATAGTACCCCAATCCCAAGAAACAGAACACGCCAGCCGAAGGAATCACTAATCAATATTCCCAGCGGCACACCAAGCGCGATGGCGGAGCTGAAGCCCATAAAAATGATACCAATCGCACGGGCTCTATATTCAGGCGCGACGATTTTAGGCGCAATTGTTAGGGAAAGAACTACAATTAACGCTGTGCTCATGGAAGCCAAAACCCTTGAAACCATAAGCAAGGAGAAATTCGGGCTGAAATAAGCTACCAAATTACTAAGGAAGAAAACAAATAGTGCAATTAAATACAAGCGCTTCCGTTCAATCTTCGCTGTGACGGCCAAAAGCAACGGTCCGGAGATGGCATAACCAAGAGCAAACACGCTGATCAACTGACCGGCGCTGACGATGGAAATGTGTAAATCTTTTGCGATCTGCGGGAGTATCCCTCCAACAATTAATTCAACTAACCCTACAGCAATAGTAGAAGCTGCAAGAAGAAAAACTTTAAAATTCATAACCGAAACTCCTTCATATCAAATTTTTAACAAATAAAAAAATCCTGATTACAAAAAAAGTGATGAACAATTTTTGTAATCAGGATTTTACGGTTCCTGGTAGACACCCTCAATCCATATTATTGAGGTTATACAATAGTAAATATAATTGTTTCTTTGCGTTCTGCAAAAGATAATAACATATATTGAAGGCATTTTCCATATGAAATGATAATTATTAGGTGAAAGGTAAAATCGGTATGAAGTTCATGAAAAGAGAAAACCGATCGATAACGACAAAAATGATTTTACAGGTGAATAAAATGATGAATTTGAAGCAGGGTTGATTATTCGCAACTCTGCTTTTTTGTTAAAGGATTTACATTATCATTTTCTTGTGTTAAATTAACCAATGACCAAATCATCCTACAAATTAGAGGTGGCGTTTATGGATATATCAAAAACAAGCCGTTTATCACTTGTCGAACAAGTCGTATCGCAAATTGAATCATTAATTCAGTCCGATACTTGGCCGGTGGGTACTCGCATCCCGCCTGAATTAGACTTAATGAAACAATTTGATGTGAGCCGCAATACATTGAGGGAGGCGATACGGGCCTTGGTTCATGCAGGACTTTTGCAAACAAAACAAGGAAGCGGAACTTTTGTCTGTTCATCCAGCATCCTCGGGGCAGCATTTTACAGACGTATCAAAAAGGCAGATCTGCTTGAGACATTAGAAGTCCGGCATGCTCTTGAACGGGAAGCTGCACAGCTAGCAGCAATAAGACGCAGTGAAGAAGATGTAGAAAAGCTGCGAAATTGTTTAGGTTCCTGCCAGGCTGCTGTTCAGAATAAAGATCGTCAACAATATGCCGAAGCAGATATTCAGCTGCATAAAGCAATCGTGCAAGCTGCACATAACAGTATTCTGAGCGATCTGTACGAGCACATGACAGAAGCTTTGCAGATATCGGTTCAAAACTTGGTTGATCTCACATCAGATGCAGGTTTTCATGAAGATATTCACAGTCAGCTTGTAACCTCAATCATTGACAAAAGAGCAGATCAGGCAATGGATGCTGTAAATCACTACATTAGCGAATTTAAAGAAACATTGCACATGGAGGAATAAAAATGAGTTTAGGTCAGGTAGAACTTAAACAAGGTAAACATGAAATAAAAACAAATCAAAGAAAAAAGATATTATTGCTTACTATAGGTATCATCTTGATAGGAGCGAATCTCAGAGCGCCTTTAACATCAGTAGGGCCTTTGATAGCATCGATTCGCGATAACTTAGGGATGTCAAATGCACTTGCCGGAACATTAACAACGGTGCCCTTGCTTGCTTTTGCATTTCTTTCGCCTTTTGTTCCTATGCTGTCACGACGGTTTGGGACCGAACTTGTATTAATGTCATCATTATTCTTATTAACTGTAGGAATCTTGTTGCGGTCACTTGCCGGGATTGGCTCTCTATTTGCCGGGACAATTTTGCTGGGGTTAGCTATTGCGGTATGCAATGTATTACTGCCAAGCTTTATTAAGCATAGGTTTTCCCGGAATTTAGGAATGATGACAGGAGTTTATTCTGTGTCTATGAATTTATGCGGGGCAATCGCTTCCGGTATCAGTATTCCGGTTGCCTCTTTATCAGGATTAGGGTGGAAGGGGGCACTGGGCTGTTGGTCCGTTCTGTCCCTCATTGCCGTTTTAATTTGGATTCCGCTATTAAAGGGCCGTGAAAAACCAATGAAAGCAGCAGGAGCAGAACCGCATCATAAATCTAACTTGTGGCGTTCTCAGATAGCTTGGAATGTCACTTTGTTTATGGGGCTGCAATCTCTTATTTTTTATACTGTCATCGCGTGGCTTCCTGAGATTCTTCAACAAAAAGGACTCAGCTCAAGTTCGGCTGGATGGATGCTTTCATTAATGCAGTTTTCTATTCTGCCTATTACTTTTATTGTTCCTATTTTAGCAGGTCGTATGAAAAATCAGCGCATATTAGTCACTATAACCGGTTTTTTATTTGTTACCGGAATAGCTGGCGTTCTCTATGGAAGTGCTGTACTCATCCCATTATGGGTTATGATGATTGGTATAGCAGGGGGATGTGCATTCAGTTTAGCTATGATGTTCTTTAGTCTGCGCACACAAAACGCACATCAAGCCGCTGCCCTTTCGGGGATGGCTCAGTCATTTGGATATCTTCTAGCAGCAATCGGTCCTTTAGTGTTCGGACTGTTACATGATGTCACACATAGTTGGACCATTCCCTTATTCATGCTGATTGTCGTATCTTTGCTTATTTTTCTATTCGGCATGGGGGCAGCAAAAGCTGAGCATATAAAAACAAAATAAGTGTCTGGCGGAGAATACGCAGATACGGTATTCGTAGATAAAAGGGATAAGCTTAGCGCTTATCCCTTTTATACTGAGCATATTGAATATCAGAAGCGAGCCGATATACTACAAGAATAACCTGATGAAAGCCATGGATATAACTCCTATAATGACTGTGGCAGATAAGCTTTTCGTCCAAAGCGCTATAAGCAAAGTGGGAAGCATAGCGAGAAGCACAGTCCAATCTAATGCAACTGCGTTTTCAGTTTCAATCAGCATGTTCTCTGCCACCAAAGCCGTAAGAATACAAATGGGGATATAGGAAAGCCATTTTAATACAACTTCAGGCAGCTGAACACTTCGCACGAAAATAAATGGGACGATACGCGGGATAACGGTTACAATCGCACAGCCAAGAATAAGCCAAAGCATTGGTAAACTCATACTCATTTATCCGTCACCACCCCAATCGTTGCTACAATAACCGTCGCCGTAATGACAGCCACATGTGAAGGAACAAAAAAGGATAATGAAACCATAGCGATGATCATATACACGACCAGTGATAAGCTGTGCTTCAGTTTTTCAGATGCGGTACTTTGCAATTGTAAGACCATCAATGCCACGAACATAGCAGTTAAAGCAAAATCTAAACCGAGCGCTTCAGGGTCAGAAATCCATTGACCCAAAAAACCGCCGAGAGTACATGAAATAATCCAGCATATATACGCTGTAATATTTAACCCATTCATCCACCTGTCGCTGAGCTTTCCGTGTGTTGCAAGTTTGTTTATGGCCACGCCAAATGACTCGTCTGTGACAAGTGATCCAATTCCGATATTTTTCATTAACGAATATCTCGTGAAATGCGGGGCTAAAGTCAGGCACAATAACAAGTGGCGCAAGTTTACGATAAACGTTGTCAGGATGATAGCTGACGAAGGACTGTTCGAAGCCAGTAAAGCACAGAAAATAAATTGAGCGGCTCCGGCATAAACCAGCAAAGATAAAAGCGTGATCTCCAGTATGCTCAGATTTGAGGAAATACCAACGATGCCAAAAGCAAATCCAATACTCATGTATCCTAACAACGTAGGGATACAGTCTTTCACTCCCTGCAAAAAGGTGTCTTCCCTTTGTACAGATTCGACTTTTTTCAATTGAGCCTCCACGATCCTTACTCTCCTTTTTACATAAATTTTTAGAGGTTATAAATATAACTACTATAAAAAAGATGAAAGAAAAGACGGCTCAATTCAATTGAACCGTTTTCCTGTAACCACATGAAACAGGTTGGAATTATGCTGCCACAATGCTGCCGCTCTTTCAGAACCAACTTCTTTGACAAGCTCTGAAAACATAAGGTCGTGTCTCATATATTCCATGGCAACAATAACAAGCGCAGGATCTTGCGTTTTTATGGCCCATGCATTTGTATTAGGTGAAAAATTAGCGATTAATACCTCTTGATTGTCTCTGGCAACAATCGTTAATCGGCCGCCGATTCGTTCTTCAGCCACTTCTGGCGACATATAATTATGATGGGTGGTTGAGCCTATTTCGATTTCCTGAGATCCAAAAAGAATCGAGAAGACAGGCAGGTTTTCATTTAAACGCCTGTCAATGTCCTTCTTAACAGCAGCGACTTGCGGCTCCCAAAGAGACAGCCACAGCTCATCTTCCGCCTTGTCTATCATATCAATCATTTCAGCAATCACATGTTCATTGCTATTGATTCTTCGAATGACATCGACGTCCTGCTCACTTTCTAAAGCAACTAATTTTTTTTCTAAATAATCAAAGGAGTTTTCGAAGTTATGCCGCAGACGGTCAATTAACTCCTTAGCTGGCAACGGTGCGTATGTTACAGGATCAGAAGGTACGGTGTGAACGGCGCCTTTATCGACTAGCTTTCCCACTACCTCATAAATCATCGACCGCGGCACACCTGACCTTTTGCTAATCTCATAGCCGGTTATCGGTGAGGTTTTTAAAAGCCCTATGTATGCTTTGCATTCATATTGAGAAAACCCCAGCTTCTGAAGTTCTTTATAAACGTCATCCATGGTATTCTCCTTTAGTGGTTAGGTATGCAACCACTATAGTAGAAGGGCAGATTATTTGTCAACAGTCCAATACCAAATAAAGTTATTTTTTGGCCATGGAAATTAAATATACCGTTCAGGCATACTAACGGTGTATTTTTATGAAACACATTTAGACGTTTAACAACTAGATACCTGCACGTTCCAGCAGGCGTCCTGAAGATTTGTATTCATGTTTAGATGTAATAAATATTTCATTAAAGGCTTTAAACAAGTTTATCGATTGACCTAAGCTAACTGATTCACTTGGTTCTCCTATATTTAACAGTAGAGCAAGCTCGTGCTTCGTTTCCTCCGGGAGGCTCCGAAAGACTCCAACGAATTGAAGGGAAAACAATATTGCATTCTTTCCTTAATGAATCGTCTTGGACATTTTTTCTGCTTATCTAAAATGCAAGATAGGGGGTGCAAGCTTTAACGAAGGTTCTGTACAGGCTTAGCGAGCCAATCATAAACAGGAGACTATTAAATAAGAAGAAAGTGAGTAATGAAAATCTTATAGCATTCTTTCTTAAAAAAATCAGAAGAAAGTGTTGACCAAATAAAATAAGCATGGTATATTATTAAACGTCGCTGATACACAGCGTAACAACAAAAATCGAAATGTTCGTCAGCATTGGGGAAGCGAAAAAGAATTTTCTCCAAAGGGTGTACAAATGTTTCAAAACGTGTATAATAAGAAAGTCGAAATGCGAAGAGATTTGCCGGATGGACAATCCGCAAAACTTCAGTTGAATCGACTGCGTTACGAAAAAAACTTCAAAAAAGTTATTGACTTTAACATCAAATGATAGTATGATAGTTAAGTCGCTTGATAAGCGCCCGTAGCTCAATTGGATAGAGCGTTTGACTACGGATCAAAAGGTTAGGGGTTCGACTCCTCTCGGGCGCGCCATTTTAATTCATGTTATATGCGGGTGTAGTTTAGTGGTAAAACCTCAGCCTTCCAAGCTGATGTCGTGAGTTCGATTCTCATCACCCGCTCCATTACAAATGATCTTTGAAAACTAAACAAGACAAAACGTACCTGTTAATTCAAAGTTTTAACATAAAAATCGCACAGCGATGTGCGTAGTCAGTCAAACTAAGGTCTGCACGATGCAGGTCACGCAGATGTTACCACAGGATGTGGCGAACTTAATCTGCGATCCATTATCGGAGAGTTTGATCCTGGCTCAGGACGAACGCTGGCGGCGTGCCTAATACATGCAAGTCGAGCGGACAGATGGGAGCTTGCTCCCTGATGTTAGCGGCGGACGGGTGAGTAACACGTGGGTAACCTGCCTGTAAGACTGGGATAACTCCGGGAAACCGGGGCTAATACCGGATGCTTGTTTGAACCGCATGGTTCAAACATAAAAGGTGGCTTCGGCTACCACTTACAGATGGACCCGCGGCGCATTAGCTAGTTGGTGAGGTAATGGCTCACCAAGGCAACGATGCGTAGCCGACCTGAGAGGGTGATCGGCCACACTGGGACTGAGACACGGCCCAGACTCCTACGGGAGGCAGCAGTAGGGAATCTTCCGCAATGGACGAAAGTCTGACGGAGCAACGCCGCGTGAGTGATGAAGGTTTTCGGATCGTAAAGCTCTGTTGTTAGGGAAGAACAAGTGCCGTTCAAATAGGGCGGCACCTTGACGGTACCTAACCAGAAAGCCACGGCTAACTACGTGCCAGCAGCCGCGGTAATACGTAGGTGGCAAGCGTTGTCCGGAATTATTGGGCGTAAAGGGCTCGCAGGCGGTTTCTTAAGTCTGATGTGAAAGCCCCCGGCTCAACCGGGGAGGGTCATTGGAAACTGGGGAACTTGAGTGCAGAAGAGGAGAGTGGAATTCCACGTGTAGCGGTGAAATGCGTAGAGATGTGGAGGAACACCAGTGGCGAAGGCGACTCTCTGGTCTGTAACTGACGCTGAGGAGCGAAAGCGTGGGGAGCGAACAGGATTAGATACCCTGGTAGTCCACGCCGTAAACGATGAGTGCTAAGTGTTAGGGGGTTTCCGCCCCTTAGTGCTGCAGCTAACGCATTAAGCACTCCGCCTGGGGAGTACGGTCGCAAGACTGAAACTCAAAGGAATTGACGGGGGCCCGCACAAGCGGTGGAGCATGTGGTTTAATTCGAAGCAACGCGAAGAACCTTACCAGGTCTTGACATCCTCTGACACCCCTAGAGATAGGGCTTCCCCTTCGGGGGCAGAGTGACAGGTGGTGCATGGTTGTCGTCAGCTCGTGTCGTGAGATGTTGGGTTAAGTCCCGCAACGAGCGCAACCCTTGATCTTAGTTGCCAGCATTCAGTTGGGCACTCTAAGGTGACTGCCGGTGACAAACCGGAGGAAGGTGGGGATGACGTCAAATCATCATGCCCCTTATGACCTGGGCTACACACGTGCTACAATGGACAGAACAAAGGGCAGCGAGACCGCGAGGTTAAGCCAATCCCACAAATCTGTTCTCAGTTCGGATCGCAGTCTGCAACTCGACTGCGTGAAGCTGGAATCGCTAGTAATCGCGGATCAGCATGCCGCGGTGAATACGTTCCCGGGCCTTGTACACACCGCCCGTCACACCACGAGAGTTTGTAACACCCGAAGTCGGTGAGGTAACCTTTATGGAGCCAGCCGCCGAAGGTGGGACAGATGATTGGGGTGAAGTCGTAACAAGGTAGCCGTATCGGAAGGTGCGGCTGGATCACCTCCTTTCTAAGGATATTTAACGGAATATAAGACCTTGGGTCTTATAAACAGTACGTTCCCTGTCTTGTTTAGTTTTGAAGGATCATTCGATTCTTCGAGATGTTGTTCTTTGAAAACTAGATAACGATAAGTAAGACATCACATTCAAAAGTAAGACCAAGAATAACTGTAGTGATTCTTTTTTAACGGTTAAGTTAGAAAGGGCGCACGGTGGATGCCTTGGCACTAGGAGCCGATGAAGGACGGGACGAACACCGATATGCTTCGGGGAGCTGTAAGCAAGCTTTGATCCGGAGATTTCCGAATGGGGAAACCCACCACTCGTAATGGAGTGGTATCCATATCTGAATACATAGGATATGAGAAGGCAGACCCGGGGAACTGAAACATCTAAGTACCCGGAGGAAGAGAAAGCAAATGCGATTCCCTGAGTAGCGGCGAGCGAAACGGGATCAGCCCAAACCAAGAGGCTTGCCTCTTGGGGTTGTAGGACACTCTATACGGAGTTACAAAGGAATGAGGTAGATGAAGAGGTCTGGAAAGGCCCGCCATAGCAGGTAACAGCCCTGTAGTCAAAACTTCGTTCTCTCCAGAGTGGATCCTGAGTACGGCGGAACACGTGAAATTCCGTCGGAATCCGGGAGGACCATCTCCCAAGGCTAAATACTCCCTAGTGACCGATAGTGAACCAGTACCGTGAGGGAAAGGTGAAAAGCACCCCGGAAGGGGAGTGAAACAGATCCTGAAACCGTGTGCCTACAAGTAGTCAGAGCCCGTTAACGGGTGATGGCGTGCCTTTTGTAGAATGAACCGGCGAGTTACGATCCCGTGCAAGGTTAAGCAGAAGATGCGGAGCCGCAGCGAAAGCGAGTCTGAATAGGGCGCATGAGTACGTGGTCGTAGACCCGAAACCAGGTGATCTACCCATGTCCAGGGTGAAGTTCAGGTAACACTGAATGGAGGCCCGAACCCACGCACGTTGAAAAGTGCGGGGATGAGGTGTGGGTAGGGGTGAAATGCCAATCGAACCTGGAGATAGCTGGTTCTCTCCGAAATAGCTTTAGGGCTAGCCTTAAGGTAAGAGTCTTGGAGGTAGAGCACTGATTGGACTAGGGGCCCCTACCGGGTTACCGAATTCAGTCAAACTCCGAATGCCAATGACTTATCCTTAGGAGTCAGACTGCGAGTGATAAGATCCGTAGTCGAAAGGGAAACAGCCCAGACCGCCAGCTAAGGTCCCAAAGTATACGTTAAGTGGAAAAGGATGTGGAGTTGCTTAGACAACCAGGATGTTGGCTTAGAAGCAGCCACCATTTAAAGAGTGCGTAATAGCTCACTGGTCGAGTGACTCTGCGCCGAAAATGTACCGGGGCTAAACGTATCACCGAAGCTGCGGACTGTTCTTCGAACAGTGGTAGGAGAGCGTTCTAAGGGCTGTGAAGCCAGACCGGAAGGACTGGTGGAGCGCTTAGAAGTGAGAATGCCGGTATGAGTAGCGAAAGAGGGGTGAGAATCCCCTCCACCGAATGCCTAAGGTTTCCTGAGGAAGGCTCGTCCGCTCAGGGTAAGTCGGGACCTAAGCCGAGGCCGAAAGGCGTAGGCGATGGACAACAGGTTGATATTCCTGTACCACCTCCTCACCATTTGAGCAATGGGGGGACGCAGGAGGATAGGGTAAGCGCGGTATTGGATATCCGCGTCCAAGCAGTTAGGCTGGGAAATAGGCAAATCCGTTTCCCATAAGGCTGAGCTGTGATGGCGAGCGAATTATAGTAGCGAAGTTCCTGATTCCACACTGCCAAGAAAAGCCTCTAGCGAGGTGAGAGGTGCCCGTACCGCAAACCGACACAGGTAGGCGAGGAGAGAATCCTAAGGTGATCGAGAGAACTCTCGTTAAGGAACTCGGCAAAATGACCCCGTAACTTCGGGAGAAGGGGTGCTCTGTTAGGGTGCAAGCCCGAGAGAGCCGCAGTGAATAGGCCCAGGCGACTGTTTAGCAAAAACACAGGTCTCTGCGAAGCCGTAAGGCGAAGTATAGGGGCTGACGCCTGCCCGGTGCTGGAAGGTTAAGAGGAGCGCTTAGCGTAAGCGAAGGTGCGAATTGAAGCCCCAGTAAACGGCGGCCGTAACTATAACGGTCCTAAGGTAGCGAAATTCCTTGTCGGGTAAGTTCCGACCCGCACGAAAGGCGCAACGATCTGGGCACTGTCTCAACGAGAGACTCGGTGAAATTATAGTACCTGTGAAGATGCAGGTTACCCGCGACAGGACGGAAAGACCCCGTGGAGCTTTACTGCAGCCTGATATTGAATGTTGGTACAGCTTGTACAGGATAGGTAGGAGCCTTGGAAACCGGAGCGCCAGCTTCGGTGGAGGCATCGGTGGGATACTACCCTGGCTGTATTGACCTTCTAACCCGCCGCCCTTATCGGGCGGGGAGACAGTGTCAGGTGGGCAGTTTGACTGGGGCGGTCGCCTCCTAAAGAGTAACGGAGGCGCCCAAAGGTTCCCTCAGAATGGTTGGAAATCATTCGCAGAGTGTAAAGGCACAAGGGAGCTTGACTGCGAGACCTACAAGTCGAGCAGGGACGAAAGTCGGGCTTAGTGATCCGGTGGTTCCGCATGGAAGGGCCATCGCTCAACGGATAAAAGCTACCCCGGGGATAACAGGCTTATCTCCCCCAAGAGTCCACATCGACGGGGAGGTTTGGCACCTCGATGTCGGCTCATCGCATCCTGGGGCTGTAGTCGGTCCCAAGGGTTGGGCTGTTCGCCCATTAAAGCGGTACGCGAGCTGGGTTCAGAACGTCGTGAGACAGTTCGGTCCCTATCCGTCGCGGGCGCAGGAAATTTGAGAGGAGCTGTCCTTAGTACGAGAGGACCGGGATGGACGCACCGCTGGTGTACCAGTTGTTCTGCCAAGGGCATCGCTGGGTAGCTATGTGCGGACGGGATAAGTGCTGAAAGCATCTAAGCATGAAGCCCCCCTCAAGATGAGATTTCCCATTCCGCAAGGAAGTAAGATCCCTGAAAGATGATCAGGTTGATAGGTCTGAGGTGGAAGTGTGGCGACACATGGAGCTGACAGATACTAATCGATCGAGGACTTAACCACACTTTTGAATTAGTGCTTACGCGTTATCTAGTTTTGAGAGAACACTCTCAAATTGTTTGGTGGCGATAGCGAAGAGGTCACACCCGTTCCCATACCGAACACGGTAGTTAAGCTCTTCAGCGCCGATGGTAGTCGGGGGCTTCCCCCTGTGAGAGTAGGACGCCGCCAAGCTTTTGTTTTTAAAAAACATATTTTATCATCGCGGGGTGGAGCAGTTCGGTAGCTCGTCGGGCTCATAACCCGAAGGTCGCAGGTTCAAATCCTGCCCCCGCAACCAAATTTATTCACTACATAAAAGTGAAATATGGTCCGGTAGTTCAGTTGGTTAGAATGCCTGCCTGTCACGCAGGAGGTCGCGGGTTCGAGTCCCGTCCGGACCGCCATTTTTTATTGTAAACGAAACGATCAGTTTTCGTTTTTTTTGTGTTTTCTTTTATAAGAATCATCAGCTTGGTTTATTGCCAAGCTTTCTTTATATCGACAAAGTCTTGGACATTAGAACATAATTCGATACACTAGAAGCAGTACACATGCAAAAGTATGGCGGAAAGGAGGTAGTAGTATGGATGAGTTTGACCTGATACATAGTATCACTCCACCGACAATCCATCATTCTTCCGTTGACGTAGGGATTGGTGATGACGCCGCCGTTTATACTGCAAATAGAGGGGTTCAGGAAATTGTGTGCGTCGATACGATGGTCGAGGATGTCCATTTCAAATTGGATTATTCCAGCCCTCAAGATATCGGTTATAAGGCTCTGGCTGTCAATATCAGTGACATTGCCGCCATGGGAGGATTTCCTAAGTTCTATTTGGTTTCTATTGCAGTCCCCACAACGTGGCAGGCATCAGATGTAAGAGCAATGTATGAAGGAATGAATGAACTGGCGAAACTATACCAGATGGATCTGATTGGCGGAGATTCAGTTTCTACTTCGGATAAATTAGTGGTCACTGTGACTGTGATTGGTGAAGTCGAGCAAGGACGGGCGTGTTTGCGAAGTTCGGCTAAGCCGAATGATATTGTGTTTGTGACAGGTGAACTAGGTTGCTCTGCCGCAGGTCTTTCTCTGTTATTAGAAGAGTTTTTTCCTCCTGTATCTATTGAAACGGCTCATTTTATTAAAAGGCATAAACGGCCGGAACCAAGAGTGATGGCTGGAAGGTTATGTTCGACATTTGAGCGTGTGGCTTTAAATGATATAAGCGATGGATTGGCCAGTGAATTAAATGAAATTGCGGAAGCCAGCTCAGTTACAATTGAAATTGAAGAAAGTCTGCTTCCAGTCCGCCAAGATTTGTCCAAACTTCATCCTCAATGGCAGAAGTGGGCATTATTTGGCGGAGAGGATTTTGAACTTACCGGAACCATTTCAAACCTTGAGTGGGACTTGTTAAAGGAGCAGTGCAAAAAGCTCTGCATCCCTATAAAACAAATAGGGGTAGTAATTGAGAATACAGGAAGCAGTGTAATATTGAATACAGGAAGCCAAAGGATGGCACTTGAGAAAAAAGGATATAATCATTTTAGATAAGACGGGTGATTTACAGTGAAGCAATTAACATGGAAAACAAAAAATCCCGAAGAGACAAAAGCAATTGCAAAGCTCACTGCTTCGTTTTCAAGACCGGGAGATGTCCTGACATTAGAAGGCGATTTAGGTGCAGGAAAAACCACTTTTACAAAAGGTTTTGCTGAAGGTCTAGGAATTAGTCGTGTAGTGAACAGCCCGACTTTCACTATTATTAAAGAATATAATGATGGCTCGCTTCCTTTATATCATATGGATGTGTATAGAATGGAAGACGAGAGTGAGGATTTAGGCCTGGAAGAATATTTTGAAGGGCAAGGTGTGTGTCTGGTTGAATGGGCTCATTTAATTCATGATCAGCTGCCCCATGACCGTCTGGAAATTGTGCTGAAAAGAGTCGGAGATGAAGAAAGAGAAATTACCTTCACGGCCGTTGGAAAACGGTATGAAACGCTTTGTGAGGAGATCAATAAACATGACAATATTAGCAATTGATACGTCGAACTACACGCTGGGTATAGCCCTGGTACAGGAAACGAAAGTGGTTGCGGAGTATATTACATATCTTAAAAAAAATCATTCTGTAAGAGCCATGCCTGCTGTACATGCTCTTTTGAACGATTGTGATTTGAAGCCTGAGGATATTTCTAAGGTTGTTGTTGCAAAAGGGCCTGGCTCATATACCGGGGTCAGAATAGGGGTTACACTTGCTAAAACACTGGCATGGTCTTTAAATGTTCCTATTTCTTCTGTATCAAGTTTAGAAGCGTTAGCTGCGAACGGTCGTTATTTCAATGGTTTGATCAGCCCTTTATTTGATGCAAGACGAGGACAGGTGTATACGGGGCTGTATGAATATAAAGACGGCCTTCTGCATCCTGTCGTTCCAGACCGGAATGTGCTGATGACTGAGTGGCTCGGGATGTTAAAAGAAAAAGGACAGCAAGTATTATTTTTGGGACATGATACAGCGATTCATGATCAGACGATTCAAGATATATTGGCTCATCAAGCGGTTATGGGAGATACTGTCCTTCACAATCCGCGGCCTTCAGAATTGGCTTATTTAGGTGCTGAAAAAGAGGCCGAGGACGTTCATCAGCTTGTTCCGGATTATTTGCGTCTTGCTGAGGCGGAAGCGAAATGGATCGAAAGTCAAAAATAGGGTGATGTGATGAAAACAAAATCAGCGATTAGAAAAATGCAGCTCGATGATATTGATGAAGTATATGAAATTGAATCGGCTTCCTTTACGTCTCCCTGGACGAAGGAGTCTTTTTACCATGAACTCTTGGAAAATTCATATGCCCATTACCTTGTCATTGAAAAAGATGGCTGTCTGGCAGGTTATTGCGGGATTTGGATTGTGATGGATGACGCACAAATTACGAATATCGCCATCAAGTCTGAATATAGAGGGCAATCTTTAGGAGAGGCTCTTTTTCGTTCGGCGCTTGAACTATGTAAAGAGAAGGAAGTGAGACGGCTTTCACTAGAAGTAAGAGTCTCGAATCATCCTGCCCAAGGCTTATATAAAAAGTGCGGTCTTCAGCCTGGCGGAATCAGAAAAAACTATTATACGGATAACGGGGAAGATGCGTTAATTATGTGGGTGACAATAAATGAATGAGCAAAAAGATTTATATGTATTAGGAATTGAAACAAGCTGTGATGAAACTGCGGCTTCTATTGTTAAAAATGGGAGAGAAATCGTATCGAATGTTGTTGCCTCTCAAATTGAAAGCCATAAACGTTTTGGAGGAGTGGTGCCTGAAATTGCCTCAAGGCATCATGTTGAACAAATTACGCTTGTTATAGAGGAAACATTCCGTAAAGCAGGCATGACATTTTCTGATATTGATGCGATTGCTGTTACAGAAGGACCTGGGCTTGTAGGGGCGCTATTGATTGGAGTCAATGCGGCCAAGGCTTTGAGCTTTGCCCACAATATTCCTTTAATCGGAGTTCATCATATAGCCGGTCATATTTATGCGAACAGGCTGATTGAGGAGCTTGTCTTTCCGGCATTGGCGCTGGTTGTTTCTGGCGGACATACTGAGCTGGTTTATATGAAAGAGCATGGTTCATTTGAAGTCATCGGGGAAACACTTGATGATGCTGCAGGCGAAGCTTATGATAAAGTGGCCAGAACAATGGGGCTTTCATATCCGGGAGGTCCCCAAATTGACAAGCTTGCTGAGAAAGGAACTGCGAATATTCCGCTGCCTCGCGCATGGCTTGAAGAAGGGTCCTATCATTTTAGCTTCAGCGGTTTGAAATCAGCTGTGATTAATACGCTTCATAATGCAGCTCAGAAAGGGCAGGTTATTTCTCCTGAAGACCTTTCCGCCAGCTTTCAGGAAAGCGTAATCGATGTGCTTGTGACAAAAACGGCACGTGCAGCGAAGGAGTACGGCGTTAAACAGGTTCTTCTTGCGGGAGGAGTGGCTGCCAACCGAGGCTTGAGGGCTGCATTACAGGAAGAATTTGATCAGCATAGTGATATCGATCTGTTAATTCCTCCGCTTTATTTATGTACTGATAATGCGGCAATGATTGCTGCTGCCGGTACGATTGCATATGAAAAAGGAATACGGGGCACTTACTATATGAACGGTCAGCCCGGACTTGAATTGATATCCTTTGAAAGTCTCACAAGATAATGTGAGGCTTTTATTTTATTAACAGATAATTCTTAATTATCCACAATGGTGTGAATAATTATTAAACTAAAGGTGGATAAAGAGATTGTAGCTTGTTAGTAACGGGGATAAAATCAGAATATTTTGTGGATATTGTGTATAAAACGCTTTCTTTCTTGATTGGAAAGGCATTTTTTTGTGGATAAAAAAACACCTCTAAAAAGAGGTGCTTGACTTTTTTATATGTCTTCTGTGGACAGTTCTTCCCATTCTGCAAGCAGGTTTTCCAGGTTGTGATTCAAATTTTCATTGTCTGCATGAATGGCTTGGACTTTCTCGTGATTTTGATATACTTCAGGGTCACAAAGCATTTCTTCGTTGTGGCTGATTTTTTCTTCTATCTCTGATACATTTGATTCAATTTCTTCGATGCGTCTGATTCTTTGGCGTTCTTTCTTTTTCCACTCTTTTTCTTCTTCATATGATCGTTTTGATTCAGATTTTCCGGCGGCCGGGCTCTGTACTTGTTCGGCTGTCTGCTGCTCTAATTCTTCTAGTTGGCGCTGCTGTGTTTTTTTCTCGGTATAGTAGTCATAGTCTCCAAGGAACTCTTCAACATTGTTTCTGGACAGTTCAAATACTCTTGTTGCGATTCGGTTTATAAAATAACGATCGTGAGAGACAAATAAAAGAGTGCCCGGATAGTCGATCAGTGCATTCTCAAGTACTTCTTTGCTATCTAAATCAAGATGGTTCGTCGGTTCATCAAGAATAAGAAAATTGGCCTTTTGAAGCATCAGCTTTGCCAATGCGACTCTGGCTTTTTCACCGCCGCTTAGTGAATGGACTGGTTTCAGGACATCATCTCCTGAGAATAAGAAATTCCCAAGGCATGTTCGAATCTCTTTCTCTGCAAGCTCCGGATATTCGTCCCATAGCTCGTCCAGTACGCGTTTAGATGATGTCAATTTGGCCTGTTCCTGATCGTAGTAACCGATACTGACATTTGACCCGTAGGAAATCGTTCCTTTATCCGGCTCAAGTGTTTTGATCAATGTTTTTAATAAGGTTGATTTTCCGATTCCATTCGGGCCGACAAGTGCGGCGCTTTCTCCTCTTGTGATGCTGAACGTCAGTCCGGTGAGGAGCGCCGGCTGGTCCTTATAGCTGATGGTGAGGTCTTGGGCACGTAAGACGTCATTTCCGCTTTGCTTTGTTATTTCGAAACGGAAAGCGGCTGTTTTTTCGTCACCTAACGGCCTAGACATGACGTCCATCCGTTCAAGCTGCTTCCGTCTGCTTTGTGCTCGTTTTGTTGTAGAAGCTCTGGCCAGGTTCCGGTCCACAAAGTCTTGCAGCTTGGCGATTTCACCTTGCTGTTTTTCGAACATTTTCAGATCCTTTTCATACTGCTCGGCTTTTTGTTCTAAATAGGCACTGTAGTTGCCGTGATATTTTTTGCTTTCTGAGCGTGAGACCTCGTACACTTGATTGACCACTTTATCAAGAAAGTAGCGGTCATGGGAAACGATAAGGATGGCGCCTTTATAGCCCTGTAAGTAGTGTTCAAGCCACGTCAGCGTATCAATATCGAGGTGGTTGGTCGGTTCATCCAGGATAAGCAAATCGGGCTGTGTTAACAGCAGCTTCCCCAATGCAAGTCTTGTCTTTTGCCCGCCGCTGAGACTCTGTACTTGTGCGGTATCGTCAAAATGGCTAAAGCCGAGCCCGTGCAGCACAGATCTTACGTCTGCTTCATATTGATAGCCGCCTTTGTCTTTAAAGTCCTGCTGAAGCCTGTCATAGGTTTTCATCAGAGCTTCAAGGTCATTTGCTTCAGCGGTCGCCATTTTTTCTTCAATGAGACGCATTTCTGTTTCCATCTCTTTTAGGAAATCAAATACCGTCAGCAATTCCTCTTTTATGGTAAGCTGAGAATCCAGGCTTGTGTGCTGCGCAAGATAACCCATGGATAAATCTTTAGGTTTCACGATTTCGCCCTTTTCATATGACAGCTGACCTGCGATAATTTTAAGGAGAGTCGATTTTCCGGCTCCGTTTCTGCCTACGATGGCAATTCGATCCCGGGATCTGACTTCCAGCTTTATATTGGTTAAAATAGTATCAGCTCCAAAAGACTTGGATAGCTGATTAACTTGTAAGATCATCATGTTATTTCACCTCTGTTATAATAAGTTAAGTGTAGCTTATCAATCAGCAGTCAGCAAACAATACATCGGAACTGGAAGATTATTGTTGAATAAGACATAGAGAAGAAAATAGTGTATGATCTTCTTAAGGAGAGTTTAATATGAATGGATTTTCTCATTTTAATGAACAGGGCAGAGCCCAGATGGTTGATATAAGCGAAAAATCTTCAACTGTTCGTACTGCGATTGCAGTTTCAAGCGTACAAATGAAAAATGAAGTGTACGAAAAAATAAAAAGTCATGACATCGGCAAAGGAGACGTGCTTGCCGTTGCACAGGTTGCCGGAATTATGGCGGCGAAGCAAACTTCATCTATTATTCCGATGTGCCATCCCCTCTCGCTGAGCGGAGTTGATATCTCTTTTGGGTGGGAAAACAAGGAATCAGAAGCCATTCTTCATATACAAGCAAGTGTCAAAACGAAAGGGAGTACAGGTGTGGAAATGGAAGCGCTAACTTCTGCTTCTGTGTCCGCCCTTACCGTTTATGACATGTGCAAGGCTCTAGATAAGGGCATGGTCATCGGTCCTACCTGCTTGTTAGAAAAAACAGGCGGGAAAAACGGTGATTTTAAAAGAGAAACATCCGAGTACGATTTGGAGGACCAAAAATGAATAAGGATCAATCAAAAATTCCGCAGGCGACAGCAAAACGGCTGCCGCTTTATTATCGCTTTTTAAAGAATCTGCATGCATCAGGAAAGCAGCGCGTTTCGTCTGCTGAGCTGAGTGATGCCGTAAAAGTAGATTCCGCCACGATCCGCAGGGACTTTTCCTATTTTGGGGCGCTGGGCAAAAAAGGATATGGATATAATGTGGATTATTTGTTGTCGTTTTTCAGAAAAACACTTGATCAGGATGAAACGACAAATGTCATCTTAATCGGTGTCGGAAATTTAGGAACAGCATTTCTCCACTATAATTTCACAAAAAATAATAATACAAAAATTTCAATGGCTTTTGATATAAATCAGAGTAAAATAGGAACTGAGGTAGGTGGAGTTCCCGTTTATAATTTAGATGATCTTGAGGTCCATATTAAGGACGTGCCCGTTGCGATTCTCACTGTCCCGGCGGTCGCCGCCCAATCTATTACAGACCGATTGATCGCCCTTGGAGTGAAGGGAATCCTTAACTTTACGCCGGCTCGTTTGAATGTGCCGGAACACATTCGAATTCATCATATAGATTTAGCTGTCGAACTTCAGTCACTGGTTTATTTTTTGAAGCACTACTCGGTAATAGAAGAAATCGAATAAAAGGAAAGGGGGAGCCCAAAATATGCCGATCGGTCCTGGAAGCCTTGCCGTTATTGCAATTGTAGCGTTGATTATCTTTGGCCCTAAGAAACTGCCTGAACTGGGAAAAGCAGCCGGAGACACACTTCGTGAATTCAAAAATGCTACTAAAGGTTTAGCGAGTGATGAAGAGGAGAAGAAAAAAGAAGATCAGTAAGATAGGATGACCCTTATGAAAGTTAATCAAATGTCGCTTATAGAGCATATCACTGAACTTCGAAGACGGTTGCTTATCGTGGCGATTTCTTTTGTCGTCTTCTTTATCGCAGGCTTTTTTTTAGCGAAGCCTGCTATCGTTTATCTGCAAGGGACTGATGAAGCGAAAGAGCTTACACTGAATGCGTTTAATCTGACAGACCCGCTGTACGTGTTTATGCAGTTCGCGTTTATCATCGGTCTTGTCCTGACCTCGCCAATCATTCTTTTTCAGCTTTGGGCTTTTGTAAGTCCGGGGTTGTATGAAAAAGAGCGCAAAGTTACGCTTGGGTATATCCCGATCGCCATTATGCTGTTTTTAGCAGGCGTGTCATTTTCCTATTATATTTTGTTTCCTTTTGTTGTTGATTTTATGAAGCGGATTTCTAATGATTTAGATGTGAATCAAGTGATAGGAATTAATGAATATTTTCATTTTCTCCTGCAGCTGACGATTCCGTTTGGCCTGCTGTTTCAAATGCCGGTCATTCTGATGTTTCTGACAAGGCTGGGGATTGTTACACCGATGTTTTTGGCGAAAATCCGCAAATACGCGTATTTCACGCTGCTTGTCATTGCCGCGCTGATTACGCCGCCGGAGCTTTTGTCTCATATGATGGTAACCGTTCCGCTCTTGATCCTGTATGAAATCAGCATTTTTATATCGAGGACCGCTTATCGGAAGTCGCAGAAAAACATGGCGGAATCTGATAAGGATGTATCTTCTTAAGACATAAAAAAAGCCAGTCCTATTTTTAAAGGGACTGGCTTTTCATTATTTCTGATCTTTCTTCAACTTAAGCGAAAAAGCAAACATTTTAAAAGAAATGCTTATATTGTAAGCGGCGAAGACCATCAGCAAAATGGAATAAAAAGACCACATGCTGCCTGGTGAGCTTGCGGCGAGGTAAGTGAAAATGACGCCGACGGCAAAATATATCAATCCCCAAGTCACTGGGTTCCTCATAAAAATAATCCTCCAATAATTAATTGCATTTGCGCGCTCTGCTGCTCAAGGTATTTTTGAACAGGTTCAAGCTGCATCAAAACCACGAATGTATTCATCATTATATGGGCAAAAATCGGTACGATAATCCGCTTTGTGCGTGCATATAGAAATGCGAAGGTAAAGCCCATCGCTGTATATAATAGAATGTGTTTCAAATCAGCATGCACAATGCCGAAAATAATCGAACTGATCAGGCCGGCAATAAAGAAATTTGTTTTTTCATACAGGACGCCGAAAATGATTTTCCTAAAAATGATTTCTTCTAAAATTGGACCGATGATGGAAGAAACGGCAATCATCAGCGGAACTGACTGGATGATTTTCAGGATGGCTTCGGTATTTTCTGATTCTCTGCCGATTCCCAAGACATAGTATTCTATAGATCCGGCAATCATCTGAGAAATAAGGGCGAGGAAAATACCGATAATCGCCCACATGATGGAAATGCCGATCGGAGCCTTTTTTTCATTATGGAGCGTACGTTTCGGAGCTGTTCTTAAAATAAGAAGAACAATGACCAGGCCGATGACAAAACTGATGACAGACCACAAACCCTGAGCCTGAATCAAGTTTTCATCGGTTACTTGTCCGCCTCCGAATCCTGCTTTATATAATAAAGGGACGCCGATGATGACTGAAAACTGCATGAGGACATATGTCAAAATAATAAACCAATACTGTTTTTTCAAATGGTATGTACTCCTTTATCCAATAAGATCAACTCATCTATAGCTATTGTAACACAACTCGACTAACGGTAAAAAAGCGAGGCGGCAGGAGACACGGAAAGAATAATGTAAGCGTGAAAATTTTTTATTCTTATCACTTGAAATTGGAAGTGAGATTCTTTATTATAAGAATTGTGTTAGCACTCTTTAGAGTTGAGTGCTAAAATTACATATTCATACTATTGAGGAGGTTATTACATTGTTAAAGCCATTAGGTGATCGCGTTGTCATTGAACTCGTAGAATCTGAAGAAAAAACTGCCAGCGGAATCGTTTTACCGGATTCTGCAAAAGAAAAGCCTCAAGAAGGCAAAATTGTGGCTGCCGGTTCAGGTCGCGTGTTGGAAAGCGGAGAGCGCGTTGCTTTAGAAGTAAAAGAAGGCGACCGCATTATCTTCTCAAAATACGCAGGTACTGAAGTGAAATACGAAGGTACTGAATACTTAATTTTACGTGAAAGCGACATTTTAGCTGTTATCGGATAAAACAGATTTGAAAATAAATTTTTAAAAACTTGAGGAGGTTTCGTGACATGGCAAAAGATATTAAATTTAGTGAAGAAGCACGCCGCGCAATGCTGCGCGGAGTAGATGCACTTGCTGATGCGGTGAAAGTAACTTTAGGACCAAAAGGACGCAACGTGGTTCTTGAGAAAAAATTTGGTTCTCCGTTAATCACAAATGATGGTGTAACAATCGCGAAAGAAATCGAGCTTGAAGACGCGTTTGAAAACATGGGTGCAAAGCTTGTAGCTGAAGTAGCCAGCAAAACAAACGATGTAGCGGGTGACGGTACGACTACAGCTACAGTTCTTGCTCAGGCTATGATTCGTGAAGGCCTTAAAAACGTAACGGCAGGCGCTAACCCTGTAGGCGTTCGTAAAGGTATGGAACAAGCTGTAACAGTTGCGATTCAAAACCTTCAAGAAATCTCTAAACCGATCGAAGGAAAAGAGTCTATCGCTCAGGTTGCTGCGATTTCTGCTGCTGATGAAGAAGTCGGAAGCCTGATTGCTGAAGCGATGGAGCGCGTTGGAAACGACGGCGTTATCACGATCGAAGAGTCTAAAGGTTTCACAACTGAGCTTGAAGTTGTTGAAGGTATGCAGTTCGACCGTGGATATGCGTCTCCTTACATGGTAACTGATTCTGATAAGATGGAGGCGGTTCTTGAAAATCCTTACATTTTAATCACAGACAAAAAAATTACAAATATTCAAGAAATCCTTCCTGTGCTTGAGCAGGTTGTTCAGCAAGGCAAACCATTGCTTCTGATTGCTGAGGATGTTGAAGGTGAAGCTCTTGCAACACTTGTTGTGAACAAACTTCGCGGCACATTCAACGCAGTTGCCGTTAAAGCTCCTGGCTTCGGTGACCGCCGTAAAGCAATGCTTGAAGACATTTCTGTCCTTACTGGCGGAGAAGTCATCACAGAGGATCTTGGCCTTGACCTGAAATCAACTGAAATCGGACAATTGGGACGCGCTTCTAAAGTCGTTGTGACAAAAGAAAACACAACAATTGTTGAAGGTTCTGGCGAAACAGACAAAATCGCTGCACGCGTAAACCAAATCCGCGCTCAAGTGGAGGAAACAACTTCTGAATTCGATAAAGAAAAATTACAAGAGCGTCTTGCGAAACTTGCTGGCGGCGTAGCTGTCATCAAAGTCGGCGCAGCGACTGAAACTGAATTAAAAGAGCGTAAACTTCGTATCGAAGATGCCCTTAACTCAACTCGCGCAGCAGTTGAAGAAGGTATCGTATCCGGCGGAGGAACAGCACTTGTGAATGTATATAACAAGGTAGCTGCAGTTGAAGCTGAAGGTGATGCTCAAACTGGTATCAACATCGTGCTTCGCGCGCTTGAAGAACCAATCCGTCAAATCGCACACAATGCAGGTCTTGAAGGATCTGTCATCGTTGAGCGCTTGAAAAATGAAAAAATCGGCGTAGGCTTCAACGCTGCAACTGGCGAATGGGTAAACATGATCGAAAAAGGTATCGTTGACCCAACAAAAGTTACACGTTCTGCACTACAAAACGCAGCTTCTGTAGCAGCAATGCTCTTAACAACTGAAGCGGTTGTTGCTGACAAACCAGAAGAAAATGCCGGCGGCGCAGGAATGCCTGACATGGGCGGCATGGGCGGTATGGGCGGCATGATGTAATTAAGGTTTTAAAACCTTTTTATATCAATGTTCTGTGATGTTTTATTAATTTCTTGTGTGCAGGTTTGTGTGCATCGATCCGAAATTTAATAAACCTAGACAAAAAAGAAGAGCCCATTATAGTAGAAGGTCTTTCATCAGTTTACTGAACTGTTGGGAGGCCTTTTCTTCCATATTTGCTGTCATATGAGCATAGATATTCATGGTTGTATTTATGTCTGTATGTCCCAATCGCTGTTGTATCTCTTTAATACCTACTCCTGCTTCAATCAATAAAGATGTGTGGGTGTGTCTGAATGAATGGGGAGTAATATTTTTTTCTATTTTAGCTTTTTTTAATAAGCGTTTAAGCCTAGTATCCACTACTTTTCTTAGTTGTGGATGCCCATCTTCACGGGCAAAAATAAATTCGTTATCTTGATAAGTAAGTCTGTTTTTTAATTTAATCTCATTTTGTTTAAGCCGATGCTTCTTTAACATATTAGTTATCATGTCATCAATCTTGATTGTACGTACAGAGCCCTTTGTCTTTGGAGTTAAAAGCTGATATTTCTTAAAATGATTGGTAGGGTTATAAAGAGTTTTATTAACTCGGATTGTACCTTGCTTTTCGTTGAAATCGCCCCCTATGATGTGTTCTTTATTTCATAATGGGACAAACGGCGATAAGGGAATCATTTCCGACCAAGAAGTAATTTAAAAAGTTTTTTTCAAAATTGATTTATAGAAGGGGAAAATAAGTAGTATATTTTCAAGTTCATCTATCCGTAGCTTACTTGAATTATCGTAACTTAAAGGATATAAAAAAAGAAAAGTGACTCGATTAAAATACTTGAAAAGTTAGGTGAAGAGTTAGAGACTAAGTGTGGATATTTTTTTAAAATAAATTCACCACCCTGTTTGCAGCTATCAAAATACGTAGCTGCTCTTTTTATTGAAACGTATATAGAAAATATCAATTTATAAAAAGTCTTACTTTAGGATTGTGAGGCTTTTTTTGAGCTGTATTTTGGATTTTTTTAATAAATTTGTTTAGCTTCTACTTAAAATTTAATGGTAATTGAAATAAATATGATAAAATAATATATATTATATTGCATATTGACATGTGTGGAAGGAGGATAAAGTATGAGTAATTTTACATTTTTTAAGGAAAAGTGGGAAGTTTTAGCTTTCTTTGGTGAATCTGCTGAACGAAATGTGTATACTTCTCCTGGTCTCGCTGTAATGGCACTAAGATCGTTTGCAGAACATTTAGCTAAGTCGATAGTTGCATTAGAAGGAATAGATGAACCTAAGCGGGATTTTGGTCAAGATAAACGTATTAAACTAATAGAAAGAAATGTTGATATTATTCCAAAAGATATTATAAGTATCTTTCATACCATTCGAAAGTTAGGTAATACAGTAAACCATAATGGCGATCATGCTATTGAAGTAACCTCAGACGAAGCAATGACTCTTTTAGAGTTAGGGTATTCCCTGGCGTCTTGGTTTAATGATGTATATATATATCCACCTTTTAGCATTGGTGAATTTGTAAAACCAGAAAAGATTGAAATGGTACAAGAAAAACTTGCTCACCTACAGTTAGAGTTAAAGCAAAAATCCAAGTTATATGAGCAAACTATTTCTGAATTAAAAGCAACGCCTGTTTCTACCAAAGAACGTGCGAATCGTAGAAAACGTAGTATTAACCGTCACTATCCTGAAAAAGAAGCACGTGTCATTATCGACCAACAGTTACGAGAAGCTGGATGGGAAACAAATACAGAATTATTAAACCATAGGAAAAACAAAACAATGCCAAAGCGCAACCGTAATATGGCGATAGCTGAATGGCCTACTTTAATTGGACCAGTAGACTATGCATTATTCATTGGAATGAAATTGGTTGGTTTTATAGATGCAAAAGCAAAAAATAAAAATGTGTATAGTGTCCTACAAGGTCAAGTAAAAGACTATGCTAGCAATATTAAATTCTTTAGTGATATTGAATTTGTAGATATGGAGGGTGAGTACCAAGTTCCTTTTCTGTATGCTGCTAATGGACGTGCTTACAATGAAACGATTGAAACTTTATCAGGTATATGGTTCTTCAATGCATTAGATAAAAATGGGTTATCACACGCCAATAACGGATGGCACTCACCAGATGAATTAAAAGAGAAATTAAAGATAAATGTGAAGGAAGCAGAAAGTGAATTATTAAAAAAACCTCTAGATGAATATGGACTTTATGATTATCAGCAAGATGCCATCTGTGCTATTGAGAAGGCTGTTGCTAAGGGTAAGAGGCGTATTCTACTTTCAATGGCAACTGGTACTGGAAAGACACGGACCGCATTAACATTAATGTATCGTTTACTTGAAGCGAATCGCTTTCATCGTATTTTGTATGTGGTAGACCGTACTTCTTTAGCTGAACAAACTGAAGACTCTGCGAATGCATTGATCTTTAAAGATATTACATTCGGGCAAACTTACACGATTCAACCAGTTGAGGAAACTGGTTTTAATGCAGATTCTAGAGTTAGACTTGCAACAGTTCAAGGGTTAAATCAGAAACTGCAAAATGGTGAACTTGGGACGGTTGGACAATATGACTTTATAATCGTCGATGAAGCCCATAGAGGTTACAAACTGGATAAAAATATTCCTGAAGATGAGATCGATTTCCGTGATGAAACTGAATATCAGAGCCAATATAAAAAGGTTATTGATTATTTCGATGCACCAGTTGTAGGGATGACAGCAACACCAACATTAACTACGACAAGGATTTTTGGTGAGCCAGTGTTTGAATATTCCTATTCACAAGCGGTTATTGATCAAGTCCTTGTTGATCACGATGTGCCAAAAAGATACCATACCAAACTTGCCGACGAGGGAATTAAGTTTAATGCAGGAGATATTGCTGAATTTATTAATAGTAAGACTGGAGAAATTGAGAGTAAGCGATTGCCAGATGAATTGAGTTATGATGTAACTGCGTTTAATAAAAGAGTTGAAAATATAGAGTTTAATAAGAATGTTGCAAACATGATAGCTGAAGATATACCATTAACAACTCCTGGAAAAACATTGATTTTCGCAGCTTCTAATATCCATGCGGATAATATGGTAATGTTTTTAAAAGAAGCCTATAAGGACTTTGGTGAAGAAATTCAAGATAATGATATTATGAAGATTACAGGTGAGATTAAAAATCATAATAGTGCTATTCGACGGTTCAGAAACGAAGAGCGCCCGAAGATTGTTGTAACAGTAGACTTACTTACAACGGGGGTTGATATTGAGGATATCGTTAACCTGGTGTTTTTACGTGCAATTAAATCACGGGTTCTATATGAACAAATGCTAGGACGTGCTACCCGTAAATCGAAAAATTTTGTTAAAGAGAAATTTTACATTTATGATGCAGTAGGTGTTTATGATATATTAAATAGCGTTACTAATATGAAGCCAGTTGCCACAAATCCAAAGCGTTCTATCAAGCAAGTTCTTGAAGATACATTAACCGCACCAACTGATAAAGAGTTCAAGACAAATCGTAGAGAATTAGTAGCTAAACTTAATCGTAAGCTATTTCACTTCACTGATATACAAAAAGAAGAAATTCAGTCTACTTTGCATTTAGATGATATAAATACTTGGGTGAAAAATTTAGATAAAGATGATCAACACAGCATTGTTGAAAAAGAAACGACAATTAATGAGCTTCTTTATTATATTAGGCAAAATGTTGATACAACTGGTGGTATTTTAATATCAAAACACAAAGATGAAGTGCGTGAAGCCTCTCGGGGTTATGGTGAAGGGAATCAGAAACCAGAAGACTATATTCAATCATTTTCAAATTTTATTAAAGAAGAAAAAAATAAAGTTAATGCACTAACGATTGCTATTACTGCTCCTGCAGACTTAACCAAACAAGACCTCAAAGAACTTCAGTTATATTTACGAAACAATACCTACACAGAGGACCAACTTAATAGTGCCTATTCCTCAAAAAATAAGGTTGAATTGGTTACTGATATTATTAGTTACATTAGACAAGTAGCTTTAGGTAGTCCACTTGAATCTACAGAAACACGTGTCAAACGAGCTATTAAACGGATTAAGGAAAGACATAATTGGACTGATAACCAAATTAAATGGCTGAATGTTATCGAAAAACAGTTAATTGCAAATATTGTCCTTGGACCAACTGCCGAAGAAGCATTAAGTGGACCTGCTTTTAGAGATCTTGGAGGATTGAGGAGAGCAAAGATTACATTCAAGGATGTAAATTTGGATGATCTTATTAGAAAAATTAATAGCGAACTATATGTAAGTTAAAGGAGAAATACACATGACATCTGATTCAGTAATTTCAAAACTCTGGAGCCAAGCAGGCGTTTTAAGAAACGACGGCGTGGGATATAATGAATATCTTTCAGAATTAACCTTTCTTGTTTTTCTTAAAATGGTTGAGGAACAAGATTTAAATAACCAAATCCCAGTTGGCTATCGCTGGTCGGATTTATCTACACTTGATGGTCGTAAATTATTAACCTTCTATGAGCAACTTTTAATTGACCTTGGAAAAGATAAAATAGAAATTAGTGAAGAAAGCTATAGAAAACTTCTCAATAATAATGATATTGATATTATTGAAGAGGAAGAGAATGGCGTATCCACTTATTATATTATTAATAAAAATGAGTTGCTTAAAAAAATATTTCATAGAGCAAAAACTGCCATTTCTGAGCCGAAAAACCTGAAGACGATCATTAATGCTATAGATGCAATTGACTGGTTTAGTCAGGATCGTGAAAATCTAGGTGACATGTATGAAGGGTTATTAGAAAAGAATGCTGAAGATACGAAATCAGGTGCTGGTCAATACTTTACTCCACGTGCGGTAATTGATGCTATTGTTGAAGTTATTAAGCCACGACTAGGTGAAAAGCTCCTCGATCCAGCATCTGGGACATTCGGTTTCATGGTTGCGGCAAATAAATATTTACGTGAGCATAATGACTACCATAAGTTAAATGATGTAGATTTTGAATTTCAAAAGTCTCATGCATTTTCTGGTATGGAATTAGTACCAGCTACTTACAGGTTAGCATTGATGAATGCTTTACTTCATGACATTGACCCAAAAGATTTGCGCATGGGAAATTCACTATCTGAAAATGGAATGTGGATGAAAAACTTTGATGTTGTATTGACAAATCCACCATTCGGGATTGCGAATGAGCGTGCGACACGTTCAGATGTTACTTTTGAATCATCCAACAAGCAGTTGAACTTTTTACAAGTTATATATAATTCATTAAAAAAAGATGGAATAGCACGTGCAGCTGTAGTTATTCCTGATGGAGTCCTTTCAGGAACAGGAATCGGTGCAGAAATTCGTAGAGATTTATTGCACAAAACAAATCTACATACGGTATTACGCCTACCAACAGGCATATTCTATAAGCCAGGTGTGAAAACATATGTTTTATTCTTTACTCGTGGAGAAACTGATGATAACAACACAAAAGAAGTTTGGTATTATGATTTACGTGCTCTAAACCACTTTACTCCAAAACAAAACAAATTAAAGTACAGTGATTTTAAAGAGTTCATTGAACTTTATGCTGGTGATGAAAATGGTGTCCGTCATGAAACTTATTCTGAAGAAAATCCAAATGGTCGTTGGCGAAAATATACGATAGAAGAAATTCTAGAAGATGAAGGTGTTAGTCTTGGCCTTCATTGGATTCGTGAAGAGGAAGAAATACGAGATATAACTGAGATTATTGAAGAATATGAAACAGAACGTTCAGAAATAGACCTTCAAATAAATAAGTTACTAGAAGAGATTCATGAGATTTTGGGGGCACACAAGAAATGAATATAAGTGAGTTTCGAACTTCCGTAATAAGAAAAGCTATATATGGAGAGCTAGTCCCTCAGTATAAAGAAGAAGGAACATCTACGGAGTTACTACAGCAAATTTTAGAACACAAAAAAGAAAAAAAGAAAGCAAAAGTCACTTCTACTATTAAAAAAAATTCTAATGGTATTTTCTATGAACATTTTGAAGATGGAAGTTTACGTGAGGTAGAGGAAGCATTTGATATCCCAGACTCTTGGAATTTCACATCACTTTCGACTGTAATAGATTTAACCTCTGGTAGAGATTTGAAAAGTAATCAATACTCTGATGAAGAGATGGGTATTCCATATCTAACTGGAGCAAGTAATTTTTTAAATGGTGAATTGATTATTAATAGATACACTAATGAACCTGCTGTAATTGCTCTTAAGGGAGACTTATTATTCACAGTTAAAGGTACAATTGGAGAAATGGCATATTTAAATTTACCAGAAGCTCATATAGCACGTCAGATAATGGCAATACGCTCAGAACATATACCGCTTCCATATATAAAAATCTTTCTTGATTATTATGTGGAGGAGTTAAAGATTAAAGCTAGAAGTTTAATTCCAGGGATATCTAGAGACGATTTATTAGGTGCACTTATTCCTATTCCTCCTCTACAAGAACAGTTACGCATTGTAAAAGCAGTTGAAACATGCTTTACTTTTGCAGACTTAGTTGAACAACGCCAAATGCTTACTAAACGGTTTAAGGTGAATTTGCAATCAGCATTGCTTAATGAGGCAATTCGTGGAAAACTAATCCCGCAAAATAATGACGATGAGTCAGTATTATCTAAATTAAAGTCTCTAGATATTAAAGGTGAAATATTTGAGGATGGACCATTTAATCTTCCAGATGGCTGGATATGGACAAACTTAAAAACAATTTCAGAGACAATTAAAGCAGGAGGAGATAAGCCGAAAGAAGTTTCCTCAGTAAAGACAGACGAATTTCCTTTTCCTATTTATGCAAATGGTGCAAAGGACAACGGTCTTTATGGATATTCCAAGGAGGCAAAAATAACTGAAGAGTCATTAACAGTTTCTGCCAGAGGAACAATTGGCTTTTCCGTTGTTAGAAGGGAGCCATATACTCCAATTGTTCGTTTGATTGTTATTGTTCCGAACCGTAATTTAATATGTTTAGAATATCTTAAGGTTGTGTTCGATGCATTTTATACAGATGGGAACGGAACTAGCATTCCTCAATTGACTGTTCCACATGTTAAGGAAAAGCTTATTCCTGTTCCACCTTTGCAAGAACAGGAACGAATTATAGCGGTTTATAAAAAATTGATAGCAAATCTTTGAGCTGCAATAAAAAATGATTAATTATTTATTAGACAAAAAACAAGGGTTATTTCATTATATATGTATCTTTCGTGTTAAATAATCAGGAAAGATGTTTTCTTGTTATCACCCATCATTTTTATTCTAATGGATAATTTATGGGTAAATTAAAAGAACTCACAGATTGTAATCTGTGAGGTCCTTGAATAATACACATGGATATTTTTCACGGCAATACAGCGTGTCGTGTTTGTGCCGATTTTATGCCGAAAAGCTTTTATATCAAAGGTTTGATCAGATTTATTGTTATTCAGTTCGAGCCATTTCAAGCAAAACTAATCAAGTTCGAGATGGAAGGTTCTATTGGATATAAACAAAATTGATTAAGACGAATGTATATAAAAAAGCTCAGAACATTAATATTCCGAGCTTATTTTATAACAATAGTGTTAATATAGTTAGTGCTTGTTTTTAGGCTGCTAATTCAATTTTTATTTTTGTGTTAAGTGTACTTTGTACTACATAACCATACTCAAATTGCATCTATTGAGGGTGTTTTTTTGTGTGCGAATTTGTGTGCAATCTTTTTTGCTTATATTAAAATGCATTTGATCAAAGTGTATTAAAATATTGATATAAAGCCTTTTTTTAAACCTATTTTCTTCAGTTATATCTAAAAATGAATGGGCGGCATGATGTAAAACCGACAAAAAACCCTTGATAAGCAAGGGTTTGTCGGCAACAGACGTCATTTTTGATGCCCTTTTGATGCCAATTATAAATTTTCGAGGCTTCTCACGAGTTCACTGAACTTGTGAGAGGCTTCTTTTTTTGTCTTTTGTGGTTTGATTTTTTCAGCGCATGCTTTATTTGCCCTTATCCACAAAGGGGAGGGGCATTGAGTTATTTATGTTTGGTCATTTTCTATATCCATTCATTCCTCGTAGAGCTTATTAACCAACTCGGTAAATGAATCACATATATCACTCAAAGCTCCATTAGAATCTTCATATGCAATTTCATGATCGCAGAAACCAGGGAGAGATTCTCTTTATTCTGCCGATAACCGAAACAGATTTCGTTACCGAAAAGAAAAAGACCCAGTTATCTAAATAAATAGTGCCACCAACACTCTTAGACGGTTTCCCCTAGGAAAGCACTGTCAAATAGAAATCCTGTTAAAATGTCTATGTCCCGACTCTATGGAGACAGATAATCCAATTATCAACTCTGATATTAGTTTTTTTATGATTTATCAAGGAGGACTTAAAAGTGCATTTTTCAGGAATTATAGATCGTTTGGCTTTATATGATTTACACAGAAAAAGAAGCAAAGATAAACATTTTTCTGCTGTTTTTAAAGTCGATGTAGATGATAGAGAGAAATTTTACAGTGCAAATATAGCTGATGTTTCAATTAATTTGAATAAATCTAAAAAAAGTTATAGGGTTGGAACATTTAGTTATGAATCCTTAATTCAAACTGGGAATCTTGTTAATGATACTTTAAAAGGGGAGGTTTTTTTAAATGAAAATGATATAGATCAACCCAATGTTATCTTTGTACATGGCTGGCGCATGGATTCGTACAATAGGATCAAAAAAATATTTCATAATCGTATAATGCACGATTTAGGCTGGAACATGTATTATTATTCTCTTCCATACCATTTTGAAAGAGAACCGGAAAATTCGCTGTATAGTGGCGAATTGATGATTAGTGCAAATATTGATCGTACAATTGAGTCGACAAGACAGGCCATTGTAGATTTACGGGCGTTAATTCACTGGATAAAAGCAAATAAAAAAGGCCCTGTTATCATAGTGGGAGTAAGCTTAGGGGGATGGGTCACTAATCTAATTGCTACCCTAGAATCCCAAATTGATGTAGTGGTATCAATCTTTTATGCCAATCGCCTTTCTTATTCAATATGGAACACGATCCCAGGTAAATTTATAAGAGAGGAATTAGAACAAAATGGTGTGACCTATGAATATTTAGAAAAATATTGGAATATCACAGATCCTAGTCAAGCCTTACCGAAAGTTAATAAAGATAACATTTTGTTGATTTCTGCTAAACATGATCAGTATATTGACTTAAAAGATGCAGATTATTTATGGGAAAGTTGGGGGAAACCCACAAGATATGTTTACAATTGTGGTCATTCCGGTATTGTTCTTTGTCGCAAAAAGCTGGCAAATAATACGCTTTCCTTTATACGAGAAAGGATACATACGGGCAAAACAGGTTCAGTTACATCGTAGACCTTATAAGAAAGGAATTTCTTATTAAAGATACCAAAAGTGATACAACCTTTTTCATATTTAATAATTTTATAAAAGTCAAAAAAGTCCCTTCCGATTAAGGATGGGCTTTCTCATAGACCGATATAAACATTCTCCAAAAATGAAAGTACCCTCTAATACAGCGGTGTGGTCACCTGCCTTTTAGAGCACGGCGAGATGCCGCAGAAAGTTGCGGGTTTGTACCGGCTTACGACTGTGAGTATATCCGTAGGTAACTCCCTGAAAGGATTTTAAAGATCTAAAGGGTTTTAGTAGTTTCTAAAAGATGAAGAAATAGCAGCACTGAAAGAGTTATTGAGAAGAACAAAGGGAGGAAAAAGAAATAAGGCTTGTAAGGAGTAGTTTAACAAGCCGTGGATTGGGGATTTTTGGGCCGGTTCGATACAAATCAACAATATTCAGATGGCAAAGCTTTTTTTTCATGATAATTGCATGCTTAATTTCCTTTTCTACCCTTCCTAATTTAAAAACTTTAGTATACTTTCCTCAGTTTCCTCAGTAAGTGTATTTTTTTCAACAAATATATCTATATATAAATATAAAGCCGTACATCCAGATGCAAAACCATTGAAATACGGACCAGAACTGAAGCGCCAGTGGAGAAAGACGTTAGATGAAGTTATTGTACCATTGGATGGCGAGCTGAGATAAAGTCGTTTTGAACTAAAGGAATCTATATAACGATAGGCCAACTGCGACTTGAGTTGGCCTATCCTGTTTATTTTAAAGAAACAGCGTGAGATTGCTGACGGAACTACTATGCGTACTAGTCGTTTTCTTTAATCACCATTTCCAGTTCTTCCACCTCTCTCCGAATACTAATCGCAGGCTCCCAAGAATCAATCAGACGAATTGCCTTCTGATTAGATTCCATCGCTTTCGTATGCTCTCCTGTACGATATAACAGTAGTGCCATCCCGTAATGATAATAGATCAACTCAACCTGATTGGCGTTATGTTTGTCGTACAGAATGTGATCGAAGGCGGCCTCTGCTTTCTCGAACTGATCACAGTTGACATAAGCGACACCCAAATTAAAATAGGCTTCTATCGTTTTTTCACCGCCGTACATGTTGCTGATTTCATTTGCCGCTTCATATAATTGAATGGCTTCTTCGTACTGGCAACGTACAAAGTTCAGGTCTCCCCGAACCAATAGCACCCTATGATGAATAGCAGGGGAAATAGGCTCATCTATGATTTCTTTCAAAATCGTCTCTGCTTTTTCAAAATTGCCTGCTTTTAAAAACCGTCTTGATTGCAGCGCAAGCCCCCACACCTTTAAATCGTGAACATTGGTATCCGCAGCGTCTAATTGCTCCAGAATTTTCAGGCCGGCTTCTATTTGCTGAAGAGCCCCGTCTAAATCATTGACTTCCATGAGTGCCCAGCCTGCTGTGTCCATTCGAAAGAAAGCTTCTAGTGTGTGTTTGCCTAATTGATGGGCGGCGTCGGCGGCTTTACGGCCGTATTCGATTCGTAAGGGCAGGTTGATTCTGCTTAGAAAATGGCTGATGCGAGTGATGAGTTCAATTAGGATTTCATTTTGTCTGGTTTCGCTTGACCATTTGATCACCTTTAGGATGTTTGGCCATTCTGTTTTGATTTGGTCTAAATCACGTCCAAGGAGATAGCTCCAATAAATAGAGTTTGGCTGTTCCCGCTTTAAATGGGTTTCCGCATAATGAATATAATAATGCGCCCACCGCCTGCGCGCCTCATTTTCAAAGTCCTGATTTTCGGACATGTGCTGTTCTCCGTATGCGACAACGGTTTGATGCACTAAGTACTGTGTTCTTTCTTTGCTTCGTTCCGGCTGAATCAAGGCGTATGACCGCATTTGTTCAACTGCGTAATGAAAACAGCGAGCGTCTAATCCGGCCGCTGCCGCCAGGCTTTTTTCATCTGGCGGCTTGCTGAAAAAGCATAGCACCTGCCATAGCTTCCGGGTGTCTTCATTGCATCTGTGCCATGTGCGCCCAAATAGAAAATCAAACAGATCTAATAGTGAGTAGCCTGCCTTTCCAAGTTCATGAATCAGCTGCTGAGCGGGAATGTCATCGTCTGACATATAGGCGATGCTGAGTGCCATGGCTTTCGGGTTTCCGGCTGTCGCTGAAATGAACTCACTCTTCAGTTCTGGAGATAGTTCCAGCAGCTGCGCTAGCTTTTCTCGTTTAGTTGGATCGTTGCACATTTGCAGGCAGCGGTTCACTTCTTGATGAAAATATTCCAGGGCATCTGTTTGTTCAAGTCCGCTCAGCTGGATGGTTACCATTTCACCGAAGCCTTCCCGATAGGCTTGCTTCAAGTTTTCACGTGCTGTGAGGAGAACTTTCACGCCTTGGGGCAGGCTGGTGATAAATTCGTGAATGGCTCTTTCAGCAGTGTCTATGCTGTCCACGATCAGCAGTACCGGTTTTTCTCTGGTGTAATTGGCCAAAGCATTGCGGACGACAAATCGTTTTTCGTTTATTGATTTATCGATTTGTTCCGTTCGACCGAGCTGATAGGCAATCGTATTTAAAAAATCACTAAAGCTTAATCCTTTCCAATCAGCACTGAGCCAGATGATGCTGTTGAATGCCGGCCAATCTGAGGAATCGCCGATACAGGAATAGGCTGCTTCAAGAGCAGTAGTCGTTTTTCCCATGCCTGCCCATCCGGTAATTAAACAGGCAGGTGATGCGGAAATCATCCATTGCCGTATTGCCTCGATGTCAAATCTCCGTCCTATAAAGTGACCCGACCAGCGTGACGGTAAGTTGTGTGTTAAAGGCTTCTGTTCTGTAAGCGTATTCGTTTTATGGTCGGGAACCTCAGGAAATAAACGTTTGACTGTTTTTTCAATATCTTCATCAAGCGGTGAACCGAATGATCCGTCTTTTCTTAACGTTTTTGCTTTTTTCAAACAAGATGCCGCCCAAACAGGCAATGCAGGTTTAATGACAGGTATGGTTGTGGTTTCAAGCAGGCCAGTAAACCACTCTATATTCATGTCGGTTTTTTCAAGAATGATCCAGATCATCCCGAACAGTTTTCCATCGTCAATTCTTCCGGGAATATAGTTCACACCCATCTGTCCGATCCAGCTTTTAATCGTGTTTGGGGAAACTCCCAACTGGTGTGCAATTTTATCTAAATAAGACTGTCCTGTTTTTTCATTCTTTTTCCTTCTGATCTTGTAATCAGGATGAAGTTTTAATGACTTGACGCCCGGTGCCAGCAGTTCTGCAAATTGTTTTTGATCTTCAAGTTCAGCCATAAAACCTGCACCTCCTATTAGTACTATTTTATCAATCCTGCTTGTTTTGTATATGAAAAATCAAAAAGTACAGTGCGGCTGTCCTTTTATACAGCATGAAAAGCTGTTGAATGTTTTGAAAAGCAGATAAAATGGGGGCAGTAACAGAAAATGCAAAAATGTATGCACTTACATTTCTTGATGAAGCGGCCATATGCCGTTAGAAGTGTTCATAAAGAAAGGAATTTGCCGAAATGACTCAAACAGTACCTACACAGATGAAAGCAGCTGTTATGCACAACACAAGAGAAATCAAAATAGAAACACTGCCTGTACCTGAAATCAGTCATTATGAAGTGTTGATTAAGGTCATGGCTGTCGGTATTTGCGGATCGGATCTGCATTACTATACAAACGGAAGAATAGGCAACTATGTGGTGGAAAAGCCATTTATCCTCGGCCATGAATGCGCGGGAGAAATCGCGGCTGTCGGCTCGTCTGTTGAACAATTCAAAGTCGGTGACCGCGTCGCTGTTGAACCAGGTGTCACGTGCGGACGCTGTGACGCGTGCAAAGAAGGTCGTTATAACCTTTGTCCGGATGTGCAATTTTTAGCAACGCCGCCAGTAGACGGCGCGTTTGTGCAATATATAAAAATACGGCAGGACTTTGTTTTTGCAATTCCAGATTCACTTTCCTACGAGGATGCTGCCTTGATTGAACCGTTTTCTGTCGGTATTCATGCAGCGATGAGAACGAAGCTTCAGCCTGGATCAACGATTGCGATTATGGGAATGGGCCCTGTGGGGTTAATGGCTGTCGCAGCAGCTAAAGCGTTTGGAGCGGGCACTATCATCGTAACCGACTTAGAGCCGCTGCGATTAAATGCCGCAAAAAAAATGGGAGCGACTCACGCCATCAATATCCGTGAACAGGACGCTCTTGAAGAAATTAAAAACATTACGAATGATAGAGGCGTTGACGTTGTTTGGGAGACAGCGGGGAATCCAGCAGCGCTGCAATCTGCACTGGCTTCTGTTCGCCGCGGCGGAAAACTTGCGATTGTCGGTTTGCCTGCACAAAATGAAATACCGCTTAATGTGCCGTTTATCGCAGACAATGAGATTGATATATACGGCATCTTCCGTTATGCCAATACGTACCCAAAAGGAATCGAATTCCTCGCTTCCGGTATTGTAGACACTGAGCATCTTGTGACGGATCGATATTCGTTGACGCAAACGCAAGAAGCGATGGAACGGGCCCTTCAGTTTAAGAACGAGTGTTTAAAAGTAATGGTTTACCCGAATGAACTGAGTTAAGAACAGGGGGAAGTTGTTTTCCCCCTTTCATGCCATGTGAAAGACTGAGTATGGCTTGTATTCATTTAAATGAAAACGGATTCTTGGGGTGTGAATGATGATTGAAACAGAAAAGATAACCGTATTGAAGGCAAAACATAAATCAGCTTCCAATGCCAGATTGTCCTGGCTTGAACGAATCGGATACGGCTTCGGTGATATGTCGTACAATATTGTGTTTCAATTTGTAAACGCATACCTTTTATTCTTTTATACGGACATCGGTGGCATACAGCCTGCGGTCATCGCCACATTGTTTCTTGTTGTACGGGTGCTGGATGCTATTTTTGACCCGATTATGGGGGTTATTTTAGATAAAACCAATACAAGGTGGGGAAAGGCAAGGCCTTATCTATTATGGGTCGCACTTCCTTTTGCATTATTCACTTTCTTGTGTTTCACGACGCCTCACTTTGGAGCAACGGGAAACATTGTATATGCGTACATTACCTATATCTTACTTGGCATGACCTTTAGTATGCAAACGATTCCAGTAAACAGCTTAACGGGGCGGATTACGAATTCTGTGAAAGAAAGAACAGTATTAACAACGATCCGTATGATATTGGTTTATATCGGAATCCTTCTCTCCATCTCTTGTGCAACGCCGCTTGTGGCATCATTTGGAGGGGATAACCAGGCTTTCGGATTTCAGATGACGGCTTTAGTCTATGCCATTGTCAGTATTGCTTTGAATCTCTTTAGTTTCTTTACAGTAAGAGAGCGGATTGCGCCTAAAAAGAGAGAAAAACAGGGAATCAAAAAGACGTTATCTGTATTGTTTAAAAACAAACCTTTGTTGGTTTTGACATCTTCATTTTTAGCATTTGCGATCGGGTTTAATATTAAAATCAGCACAATGGTGTACTACTTTACGTATAACGTGAACCACAAGGAATGGGTGTTTTTTGGAACTGTTTTATTCTTTGGTGCAGCATTAATCAGCAACTTGTTTATCCCTTACTTTTCTGAAAAGTGCGGCAGAAAAAATGTGATGATCATATCGGCTGCTCTATCACTGATTTCGTATGCGGGTCTGCAGTTTACAGCGTATTCATCGGTGACGCTCATTTTCATCTGGCTATTTGCTTCAGGGTTCTTTACAACCCCTTTAAACACGCTTGCTTGGGGCATGGTTGCAGATTGTGTTGATTATGCGGAATGGAAAACCGGAGTTCGGGCCGATGGAGTGGTAATTTCCAGTATGAGTTTTATTAATAAGTTAGGCGTTGCGCTTGCTGGATCGTTTTCAGCCATTTATTTAGGAGTAGCAGGATATGTGGCTAATACAGATCAGACGGCCGCATCGCTAAATGCAATAAAAAATATGAATGCATTGATACCGGGTCTTTTTATTTTACTCTCTATCATTTTAATATCCTTTTATCCTTTAACTGAAAAAAGATATAGAAACATCGTATCAGAGCTGGAAGAAAGGTCGAACGGTAAGTAAAATTGATTTAAAATTATTAATATTCGATGTAAAGAGTTGTATTTATGACTGAAAGTAATATACTCATAATGAAGTCTGAAGTGAGATAATAATCTAGAATTTGTAAATGAGTGTGATAAAAATGCGAAGTAATTCTGTTGTTTGTATTGGAGAACTATTGATCGATTTCTTCTGTACCGATGTAGACGTTGATTTAATGAAAGGACACAATTTTGTAAAAAGTGCCGGCGGGGCACCTGCGAATGTGTCAGCCGCCATTGCAAAGCTTGGCGGAGACGCTGCCTTTAGCGGAAAAGTAGGAAAGGACCCCTTTGGGTATTTTCTGAAGGAAACACTAGACGCTGTTAACGTTGATACTTCCATGCTGGTTATGGATGAGAAAGCACCTACAACGCTTGCTTTTGTTTCATTAAAAAATAATGGAGAGCGCGATTTTGTTTTCAATAGAGGTGCGGATGCTCTGTTTACAATGGATGATATTGATGAAGATAAATTGAGTCAAGCGAAGATCCTTCATTTTGGCTCGGCGACGGCATTGTTATCTGATCCATTTTGTACAGCCTATCTGCGGCTTATGTCCATTGCTAAAGATAAGGGACAATTTGTTTCTTTTGATCCTAACTATCGGGAAGATTTATGGAAGGGAAGAGTCCATGAGTTTGTCTCAATCGCAAAAAGAGCCATTAAATTAAGTGATTTTGTCAAGGTGAGTGATGAGGAGCTGGAAATTATCAGCGGTACTGAGGATCATGAGAAGGGCGTCAATATCCTTCATGAAATCGGAGCCAAAATCGTTGCCGTGACACTTGGTAAAAGAGGAACACTGCTGTCAAATGAAGCGAAAAAAGAAATCATTCAAAGTATTCCTGTTACATCCATTGATTCTACAGGTGCGGGGGATGCTTTTGTCGGTGCAACCTTATACAGATTAGCAAAAACCGATCATATTACATCTATCTATACTGATTTTGAGCAGCTGCATGATATCGTATCTTTTGCGAATAAGGTGGGAGCTGTTGTTTGTACAAAAATAGGGGCAATTGATGCATTGCCAAGTCTTGAAGAGATTGAAGCCCCTTAAAGGTAATGTCGGTATGATGTAAGGTCAGCGTCTGGCTGCTGATAGAAGAAGGAGGCTCTTTATAGGGCCTCTTTTTTTATTAAATGGTTAAAGTATTATCATTCACATCTACAGTACTCATGAAGTCGCAAAGAAACTGCATGAGCAATTTGATATTGAACATCCTACGATTCAAATTGAAAAGGGAACATTTTCTTGTAAGCTGCAGCCCGATCATAAAATATAACAGAGGCCTTGGAAGCCTTTGACTATGACACTACCTAAAAATGAGAGTGTTTTTTTAGTTTATAAGTGAATATAGACAGGTCCAATAGTAGTGTATTTTATAAAAAAATATACTATTTATAAAAATATTTTATAAAAAATCGAAACTTTTTGCCGAAAAACTAGTATATTTAAATAAGAATATTTATCCATCAATGAAAGCAGGAGGAAACCACAGCATGAGTATAATAGGAAGATTTAAAGACATTATGTCAAGTAACATTAATGCTTTATTAGACAAAGCGGAAAATCCGGAGAAAATGGTTGATCAATATTTACGAAATATGAATAGTGACTTAGGCAAGGTAAAGGCGGAAACGGCCTCTGTTATGGCTGAGGAGCAAAGAGCAAAAAGGGTATTAAGTGAGTGCCAGGCAGATATGGAAAAGATGGAGAGCTACGCAATGAAGGCGCTGCAGGCAGGTAATGAAGGGGACGCGAGAAAATTCCTGGAAAGAAAGACGTTCTTGGAATCGAAGCTGTCTGAACTGCAAATGACGTATCAGGCGGCCTCATCTAATGCCTCTCAAATGAGAAAAATGCACGATAAGCTTGTTTCTGATATTGGTGAACTTGAAGCGCGTAAAAACATGATGAAAGCCAAATGGTCAGTCGCGAAAACGCAAGAAAGAATGAATAAGCTAGGCACTTCTGTTTCAGGCGCGAATCAATCTATGTCCGCTTTTGGCAGAATGGAAGATAAAGTGAATCGCGCGCTTGACCAAGCAAACGCAATGGCAGAGCTTAACTCCGCCCCAAGCGATGGCATTGAGGATTTAACGGCTAAATATGATACTGGCAGTACGAGCGATGTGGATGATGAGCTGGCGGCATTAAAGGCAAAAATGATGTTGAATTAATCATACATAAGAAGCTGAAGTTTTGCCGATAGATAAAAGTACTTTATTTTATAGTGAGAGGTAGCAGAAATGGTAATTTCTTATAAATGTCCGAACTGCGGGAGTGATATGGTCTTTGACAGCGGATCAGGTATGCTGTCTTGCCACAGCTGCGGAAGACAGGATAATATTGAAAACCTGCCTGAAGAAAATATCACAACGAGGTTTTCTGAAGATGAAGCAAAAGAATATCAATGTGAAAACTGCGGGGCGGTTTTAATCACAGAGGCTGAAACGACAGCGACTACATGCGGTTTTTGCGGGGGAGCGGCTGTCCTGGCGGATCGATTATCAGGGGATCTTGCGCCCGCCAAGGTGATTCCGTTTACGATCAGTAAGGAGGAAGCGGTGCAGGCATTTCGAAAATGGTGCAAGAAAGGGCTTCTGACGCCGAAAGGTTTTATGTCAGCTGACCGGATTAAAAGCATAACCGGAATGTATGTCCCGTTTTGGATGTTTGACTTACATAGCAAAGTACAAGTGAATGCTCATTGTACAAGGGTTCACCGTTATACTGAGGGAGATTATAATTGCACGGAGACAGAGTATTATGAGGCATTTCGTGATATTAATCTGGACTATCTCAAAATCCCTGTGGATGCTTCAGAAAAAATGAATGATGAATTAATGGACAAGCTGGAGCCTTATTCATACGATGAATTGAAGGAATTTCAAACGGCCTATTTGGCAGGCTTCACTGCAGAAAAATACAATTATACTGATGATGAACTTTTCCCAAGGGCGGAAGATAAAATCAGCAGTTATATCGATTCTTATATAAGCTCTTCTTTTTCCGGATATACGACAGTGAATGTAAGGGACAAATATATCAATACTAAAAAAGTAAACAGCTTTTATGTTTTACTTCCGGTCTGGATGGTCAGTTACGATTATGAGCGGTCTGAACATATATTTGCGATGAATGGACAGACAGGGAAAGTTGTCGGCAAACCTCCGATCAGTTCAGGCAAAGTGGCAGCGTGGTTTAGCGGGATTGCCGGCGGGACGTTTATCGCCTTGAAACTCGTCTCACTCATGATGGGAGGCGGATTTTGATGAGCAGTTTTTGTAAGAAAATCATTCTCGCTTGTTTTGCTGTTCTTTTGCTGATGCCTTTACTGATAATCGGGACGGTGTCTGCGTCTGATCAAAAGCAGTATGTATATGATCATGCCAACCTATTAACAAAAGAAGAGATTGGGAAGCTTGAGGCGTTAGCTGATAAGTTAGGCGCCAAAAGGAAAACTGACTTTTTCATTATCACGACAAATGGCACGAACGGTGAAGACATTGCTCAGTATACCGGAGATTTTTATGATCAATATGGAAATGGCAGTACAGCTATTTTAACCATTGATATGAAAAAAAGAGAAGTATTTATCGCGGGTTTTAAAAAGGCTGAGCGGTATCTCGACAGCAGCAGGCTTAACAGTATTCGCAATACAATTTCATCGGATATATCCAGCGAACACTACTTTAAAGCGTTTAAAACATATATTACTCTTTCTTCTAAGGATATGGGCATAAAACCGGGAGTCAATCCTGATCTTATTTTGTTTAAGTGGTGGTTTCAGCTGATAGCAGCAGTTGTAGTGGCTGGAATAGCAGTAGCGGTTATGCTTTTTAATTCCGGCGGAAGGGTAACGGTTAACGGACAGACTTATATTGATAATCGCACGTCTGATGTCATCGATCAATATGACACATACATCAGAACAACCGTTACGAGAGAGAAAAAATCGTCAGATAAAGACAGCGGTGACGGCGGCGGAGTGACAAGGGGCGGAAGCTCATACAGCGGCAGCCGGGGAAGCTTTTAAGAGAAAGAAGAATAGATGATAGAAAGGTAAGGATGATAAATGGGGTTTTTCAGAAATCAGTTAGCGAATGTAGTAGAATGGGAAGAATTTAGAGATGATATGATTTTCTATAAGTGGAACAACCGTGAGATTAAAAAGGGAAGCCGCTTGATCATTCGTCCCGGCCAGGATGCAATTTTTTTGAACAATGGAAGAATTGAAGGGATTTTTCAAGATGACGGCGATTATGATATCGAATCAGAAATTATTCCTTTTTTATCGACATTAAAAGGCTTTAAATTCGGCTTTAATAGCGGAATGCGCGCCGAGGTGTTATTTGTAAATACGAAGGAATTTACCGTCAGATGGGGCACGAAACATGCAATTAACATTCCGGCGGCAGGAATGCCGGGCGGTATGCCGATTCGCGCAAATGGTACATTTAACTTTAAGGTGCAGGATTATATCGGTTTAATTGATAAAATTGCCGGGGTCAAAGATCAGTACGTAGTAGAGGAAATTAAAACTCGGATCACTTCTATTCTTGATCAGCTTCTTATGAAATGGATTACTAGAGAAGGAAAAGATATGTTTAATCTCCAATCTAATGCTTTTGATATTGCGAAGGGCATTAAAGAAGATTTAGATATGGAGCTGATCGGTGACGGAATGGCGATCACCGGTTTTCAAATTATGAGTTTCAATTATCCGCAAGAGGTTCAAGATATGATAACGAAAAATGCCTCCTACGGTATGGTTGGTGATGTGAACAAATATCAGCAAATTTCCATGACGGACGGGATGGCTTCCGGCAAGATGAGCGGCGGCGGAGCGGCATCCGATATGGCAGGAATGATGATGGGAATGAACATGGCCAATCAGATGATGAATCAAATGAAACAAAATCAGCCGACACAGACATCAGCTTCATCAAACAATGCTCCTAAAGGCGAGGACAAGCCGAATTTCTGCCCGAATTGCGGAACGAAAACAGGAGAAGCAAATTTCTGTCCTAATTGCGGCCATAAGCTGATTTAGCGGTAAGTAACTACTATTAAAAGGCCGGGAGCTGTAAAGCTCCCGCCAGTAACAGATCATCCATAAGGGTGGTCTTTTTTTATGATTTACTTTAGCGGCTTGGGGCACTAAATGGAAAGACAATATGGGGTGGCGAATTGCTTCAGGATGGTAATCACCCAAGGTGAAGTTTCGGATATTTATCAGCGGATCATGATGTTCACTTTGTTTTCCCATTGCCTCGGTATTCGTGTGTCTGCTATGGCTTTGAGAAAGACATGTTTACATCAGATTGGAGAAAAACTAAACTTTTTCGGGCTCGCCTCACGTCTATTTGTAGAAAGGGCTGGCAATACGTATCTATGCTGTTGTTACAAATCGACGAGAGAAGGAGGGACTGCATTAGCTGCATAATTTTCATATCAAATACGAAAACCCATGATTTCGGGCAATCATGGGTTTTTCTTTCGTTATTTTATTGGATATATCGGTCTCCGACGAGAAGCTTCGATATGACTTTGGTGGGGATTTTAAACTCGGTCACTCCCATATACCCCGGGGCGACTTCATATTCATCAAACGAGATGACCAGTTTATGATCTTTCGTAATATAAAACGTTTGATCCGGATCTATGCTCTTGAAGGGATCCATATCCTCGTCTGTAATCCAATAGATTTTATTTGAATCAGCCTTCATTTGCTTTTGCATTTGTTCTTTAATATTTTGGCTGATCACTTTGATATAGCGGTCATCTTTAAATAAACTATTAAGTGTGATCAAAATTTCATTCTTTTTGTCAATGTTAATATAACGGCTTTGTGTGTATCCGGAAGCCTGGGTTTTTTGTATATCCCGCCGAACAGACAAGAGATCGGGGGTGTCGGTCACCGTTTCATAGTTGCTGTAAATATCAAGATGCCCCTGTTTATTTTTTGATGCTGACTTGGCAAATTCCTGATAAAGCTCTTTACTTTCTTTTACATATTTTTTGTTGATGTTCTCTTCGAGTGATTTGTTTGTAAGGCCTGACAGAGCAGGGGTTTTAACGTCAATGCTTAATTGGTTCCGTTCTTCTTTGAATTCATTGAATGTGACGACTTTTACAATTTTCCCGATTACAGGGATTTTAGACATGGCATGAGCAGCATCAGGATTCATATTCACTGTTGTTATAAATAGGATAGCTGCGGCAACTACTGCGGATGTTGGCCATAGAAATATCTTTTTCCTTTTTGGTTTTTGTTGAAATGCTCTTTCTATAATGCTGTCCAATTCTTTTGGGATGGGCACATTTTCATACTCTTCTCTTAATTTTTCTAATCTCTTGTCCATTAAGAAAGGTCCTCCTTAGTCAAATTGATGCGCAATAACTTTAATCCTCTGTATAGGCGTGTTTTGACTGTATTAATGTTTTCGTCTGTAATTTCAGCAATTTCTTCTATTTTTAAGTCTTCAAAAAATCGCAGGATAATGATCGTTTTATATTGGACAGGTAATTCATCTAAGGCTTCATGGAGGTCAATATCTTTGTAGGTATCTTCCTTTCCGTGGCTTAAAAATTCTAGCGTTTGATCATCCATAACCTTTATTTTTTTTTGCCTGCGCAAGAAATCAATGGCAGTACGGACTAGGATTTTATAAAACCAGCTTTTTACGGTATTAGGGTTTCTGAGATTGTCGACAGAAGCAAGCGCTTTTTGGATGGAGTCCTGCAAAACATCCAATGCGTCTTCTTGATTTTTTACATAACTATATGCTAACCGGTAAAAACTTGCTTTATGGTCAGTAATGCATGTGACAAGCAATGTTTTATTATTCTGATCCTTCATTACGTTAAAGAGCTCCTTTATTAAAATATACGTATCATCGGGCTGTTACGAAAGATAGACGGGGAAAGATTAAAAATAGTTTGCGGAGTGCAGCGCCAAATTTTTGTCAGAGATAAGACTAATACTGTTTATGCTGATTTTAGTATGGACATATTTGCTTAGCGCTATTTTAAAGAACTAGTCGAGCTGTGATGATTTGGCCCGGTGCTGTAAAAGAAAGATATGAATGGCTTTTTATTATGATATGTAAATCGTGGCTTGTGAAGAAAAAAGAGACAAAAAAAACCCCGGTCACCGACCGGGTAAATCATTTGTTTGTATAGAAGAGATTTAGAGGTGTTCTAGTAGTGTTTCTTATGATAGTCATAGGATTTAACGTAATCATAATCTTTGTCATGATCATAATATTTCTTATAATCCTTTTTATCATGGTCGTAGTACTTCTTGTCATGGTCATAATACTTTTTGTAATAAGTTTTTTTGCAGCTATAGTACTCTTCTTTATATTTTTTGTAATAACCCATAGGAACCCCTCCTTTCAGGTTAGTCAATTTTAATATATGAAACTTTGATTACGTTGTTTGGACATTTACAATCATAAATAAAAAAAGGCTGTCTTTATTAGGGCACGATAGGGGAGATGAAAGCTAAGAGTGGAAAAAGCCGAATAGGGGATATTAAATTGAATTACGGCCAGGAAAAGCCAAAAAAAGAAAGCCCTATTAAGGGGCTTTCAGCTTTTCAGATATTTATTTCCATTCTGCAATTGTATCTATCGGCAGACGGTATGAGGCGTATCCTTTATCGGCCGCTTTTCCGATGGAGAGGAGCATGACCGGTACATAGCGCTCTTTTTCTAATCCGAAGGCTTCTGCGATATTTTCTTTGTCGTAGCCGCCGATCGGGTTTGTGTCGTAGCCGTGTGCGCGGGCTGTCAGCATCAGCTGCATGGAAACGAGACCTCCGTCAATCAGGATGGTTTCCCGGTTCACTTGCGCCGGCAGTTTTTCGAAATGAGCAGTCAGAGCTGCGATTTGTCTATCTTTTACCTCTTGCGGCATGTAGCCGAGCTCTACGGCTTTTGAATAAATCTCTTCTAAATAGTCTGCGTTGTTCATGTCTGCAAATACAGCGATGACGGCAGATGATGTGGTAACTTGTGTTTGGTTAAAGCTGGCAAGCGGTGCGAGCTTTTCTTTTCCTTCCGGGCTGTCGATGACGAGAAAACGCCATGGCTGTGCATTGACGGAAGATGGCGCTGTAGTAGCTTCCTCTAAGATTTCAGTCATCTCTTCTTTGCTTATTTTAACTGCCGGATCATAGCTGCGAATGGAGCGGCGTCCTTTCATAATCTCCATAAAATCATTTGTTTGTAATGTATTTCCCATGATGAAACACTCCTCTTATACTTTGATGTTGTCTATGTTTTTCTGCATTCGGGCCAGCACATCAATGAGTATGCGGCGTTCTTCTGCACTGACATTTGCGAGCATTTCTTTCATAAAACGCTCTTTTTCTTTCTTGGAAGACTCAATTCGTTCTCTCCCTTGCTCCGTTAAGCGAACGAGTGTGATACGGTTGTCCTCCGGCTTTCTTCTTCTTGATACCATGCCTTTGGCTTCAAGCTGTTTTACATGTCTTGTGACGGCTGCGCTATCAATATTGACCTTTTTTTGAAGGTCGCTTTGACTGATTTCATTGGCATGATAGAGCAATGTGAGTAATTCCAGACGAGATTGGCTGATGCCCGTGCATGCTTCGAACTTCACGCCGATCACTCTGTTCACGCATTGCATCTGATATAAAATCTCCGCTTCTTCCGAACAAAATGATGTCAAAACCCATCCCCTCTTTCTTGTCAGATCAATTAATTGATATATCAATGATTGACTCATCAACTAATATACACCCGTTTATCTATTTGTTCAAGTGTTACGTTTTACCTTTTGATTTTTATTTTGTTCAAGCTGCTTTGCCTTCATCCAGACCTTTTTTCTTTTTTATATGAAGAGGCAATGCGAACGAAGAGCAGGTTCATTGGCAAAAGATCTATAGAACTTAAAGTAAAAGCTTATGGGGAAAGTTACTTATGTTAACGTGAAGTAATCAAAAGGTAATCAAAAGTTATGAAAACATAATCATTTATAGATATTCTTGAAGCGGTATAGCCATTTTATCGTGGATAATTCTTATTTTATGAGTAAATATTACATAAATAAAAAATTTTCTGAATTTTATATTGACTGAAAGCGCTTTTATAAGTATGATGATATCATACATAACAACAATTTAACTATAATATAACAACAAATTAACTATAAAATACCAACTATATCTCACTAATTTGGTCACATTTGAAATCGCTTTCACGAAAGATCTTTGTGAACAGCCCGTTACATTATGTAAAACTTGCAGAGATTAAGGTTTGGATCTGGTCTGTCTGCATCATTTGCGGACAGGGTTATTTCAATGATTATGGATCATGATTGAAGCTGAACAAGATCCTTGAAGTGCCTCATCCGTTGGAATCAGGATTTAATGTCTGGAAATTTCAAAAGATTCAATTATCCATTCTACATACAAAGACAGGGGAGATAGATATGAATCAACAGGGTAATCAAAAGTCGTTTTTACATACTGTTATCTTAATCTCAACATTCGGAGGGCTTCTCTTTGGATACGATACCGGTGTTATTAACGGTGCTTTGCCGTATATGGCTGAACCGGGGCAGCTTAACCTCAACGCTTTCACTGAAGGTCTCGTTGCAAGTTCGCTTCTATTAGGGGCAGCGCTCGGTGCAGTGTTCGGCGGAAGGCTGTCGGATTATAACGGACGCCGCAAAAACATTATCTTTCTTGCCGTTTTGTTTTTTATTGCAACACTTGGTTGTACCCTTGCTCCTAACGTTACGATTATGGTTATCTCCCGTTTCTTGCTTGGCCTTGCTGTAGGGGGCGCGTCAGTAACGGTTCCGACCTATTTAGCGGAAATGTCGCCTGCGGACAGCCGAGGACGAATGGTTACACAGAACGAGCTGATGATTGTGACCGGACAGCTATTAGCTTTCACTTTTAACGCTATTCTTGGTACTGCCATGGGTGACAGCTCACATGTTTGGCGATTTATGCTCGCTATTGCAGCACTTCCGGCTGTCTTCTTATTTTTTGGGATGATTAAGATGCCTGAGAGCCCGCGCTGGCTTGTATCAAAAGGGAAAAATGGAGATGCCCTGCGTGTCCTCCGACGGATACGTGAAGAGAAACAGGCAAAAGCGGAACTTCTTGAAATTGAGGCAGCTATAACGGAAGAATCAGAGGTTAAAAAAGCAACTTACAAGGATTTGGCTGTGCCGTGGGTCCGCCGCATTGTATTTATTGGAATTGGAATTGCGATCGTGCAGCAAATTACGGGTGTCAACTCCATTATGTATTATGGTACGGAAATTCTTAAAAATGCGGGCTTTGAAACCAAGGCTGCGCTTATCGGCAACATAGCCAATGGACTTATCTCGGTTTTAGCGACGTTTGTCGGCATCTGGCTGCTTGGCAAGGTGGGCCGCCGGCCGATGCTGCTGACCGGTCTGATAGGAACGACAACGGCACTTCTGCTCATTGGCATATTCTCAACTGTACTTGAGGGATCGACTGCGCTTCCGTATGTCGTGCTTTCACTAACAGTTACCTTCCTTGCTTTCCAACAGGGAGCCATTTCACCGGTAACCTGGTTAATGCTTTCTGAAATATTCCCGCTGCGGCTGCGGGGGCTTGGTATGGGTTTCACGGTGTTTTGTCTCTGGATCGTAAACTTTTTTATTGGATTGCTGTTTCCTGTATTACTCGATAAAATCGGCTTGTCCAACACATTCTACATTTTCGTAGCTTTCGGAATCATTTCCATCACATTCGTGAAGAAATTCCTGCCGGAAACCAGAGGGCTTACACTTGAACAGCTGGAACATAATTTCCGTACGTATGACAGCCAAAGTGAAAAGAACGGCAATGAAGCGAATATTATCGGTTAAGGTGTCATAATGATAAGCGTTATAAACGCATGTAATCTGTAGAAAATAGAAAACCCGCGCTTTCTTAGCAGAGAAGCGCGGGTTTTATTTTGATGATTGCTTAATTTGGTTTTACCAGGATTTTCACTTGGTCTTTCTCTTTAATAAGGGCTCCAAAGCCTTCATCAATTAAGTCATCTAAAACGATTTTTTTGGTTACCAGTTTGTCGGCTGAGAAATATCCTTTTTTCATTAAGGATAGTACGGAAGGAAAGATATCGCGGTAGCCGATAATCCCTTTGACTGTACGTTCTTTAATAACGATATCATTCGGAAGGATCTCGGCGCCTTTTTCCCAAATGCTGACGATCACCGTTTCACCGGCAATGGTTGTTGATTGGATCGCTTGCCGCAATACAACCGGAACACCTGTTACTTCAAATGAAACGTTTACACCGCCGCCCGTGCGGCTGATGATTTCTTCAACGGCATCGCCGACTTTGGCCGGATCAATGATGATAGCTCCAAGTTCTTTCGCTTTTTGCTGACGTTCAGGGGACAGCTCAACAGCATATATTTCAGTTGCGCCAGCTGCTTTAAGCGCTTCAATCACTAGAAGGCCGATCGGTCCGCACCCAAAGACAGCTGCTTTGTCACCGGCTTTAATCTTGCTGGAACGGACAGCGTAAAGAGCGACTGCGGAAGGTTCAACAAGCGCTCCTTGCTCATAGGACAGCTCTTCAGGAAGTTTAAATAACAGTTCTTCATCAACGGCAACATATTCGGAAAAACCGCCTCCGCCTCCTGCTAAGCCAAGAAAGCCCATTTGCTCGTCCAGATTGTAGGCGCCTTGGTGCCCGTGGGTAGCGAAAATCGGTTCGACGACGACGCGATCACCGATTTTATAGTTTTCTACGCCTTCACCAACTTCAACAACTTCACCGGAAAACTCATGGCCCATCGTGACAGGCGCGACTTCCTTAGTAAGCGGATGTGGTTTTTCGACCGGGATAAAGATTGGGCCGCCTAAATATTCATGCAAGTCACTGCCGCAAATCCCGCACCATTTCACTTTGATTTTTACTTTGTCGGGTTCTGTTTTCGGTTCTTCAATGTTTTCAATACGGATGTCTTTTTGATTATGCCATCTTGCAGCTTTCATGGATTATCACTCCTCCGTTTTTTAAGACGAGTATTTACGCATTGTATCAATATGAACTTGATACTTTTCACAAATTCGACATTTTTAAAAACAAAAACAGGGAGAAACCTCTTATATAATGAAGGGTACGTTATTTTTAATAAAGATACTTTGGAAAAAAGAGTCTAGCACACTCTTTTTTCTTTAAATCAGAGTATTTCACTTGGTTTATAGCTGTGAATTTGTTTTGAATAAATGTGTTTAATGTCAGTCCATATTGAATGCGATGACTACTCTATAAATATTATAACTCTAATTTTACTTTTATAATAGTATAATCTTCCATACAATTTTCCTATTCGAGGAAATTGTATGTTCTTTTCTGATTGCTCAGATATGTTTCAGCTTGAATGCTATACATAGGGATACCTTGTGTTACATTTGTAATATTTAGAGATAATTGATTGATATAATGGTAAAAGTTTCTCCTTTTCTTGTAATATTTCTGTAAGGTGATTGAAATAAAATATCAGCGGTTCATAGTGTATAATTTTCCCTAGAAGAAAACATGTCGGGGGGACAAAAGCTTGAAGAAGTTATTTTTAGCGGCTTTTATTTTAGTAGGTAGTACACTTGGCGCAGTCGGTTTTTCAACTGAAGCCAGTGCGAAACATGTGAATGGAAATATTACTTGGTATAATGGAGTTGGAAAAAAAGGTTCTTCGGGCAAAAAGTTAGGACATTGGGATTGTGCTACAAAAATTGGTTTTGATGTTCCGAGAAACGGCACGAAAATTAAGGCGTACGCTAAAGCGAAGCCTAAAAAAGTAATTACAGTATATAAAAATGATGTAGGCAGAATGCCAAATGCAGTATTGGATGTAAGTCCGAAAGCGTTTAAAGCGTTAGGATATCCTTTAAGCAAAGGCAAAGTGTCAGGTCATTACAGCTATTAATAGATAATCTGAAAAGCAAGAATAACCGTTTCTTGCTTTTTTCTAATGGTGGAGATAAAAGATGAAAAAGACAATGGCGTTTTTCTCAGTTGGTATTGTGCTGGCGGCAGCGGTGATTTTCTCTGTGTATTGGTTTATGAATAAAGGTGAAGAGAAGACAGATGTATCGGTAAGTGCGGCGGGCGGCGGAAATCTGCTTGTTTCCATTACAGATACCGATTTGTTAACAAAATATTATTTGAATGATAAAGTGCTGCATGAGGATAAACTGACGAGTTATCCGGCTTTTGCACTGGATCAGCAGCATGATGTGCTGTACTATACGGGCAATAATGATCAAAATGAGATGCGGCTGTTCAAACTTGATTTGAAGTCTAATAAAAAGAGTACGCTTTATAAAGGTGTGGAGAGCGCGGACAGCTTGTTTTTGTCAAAAGATCAATCGAAGATTTATTTCCGTCTCGGAAGCCCTGATGAAAGCAACTTCCGTCTCGCTTCATTTGATTTGAAGACGAAGCGGTATGAGAATGTGTTTCCGGCAGCGGATGATCAGGATGACAGTGTCAGCAGTTTCTTTTATAACAGCGATAAAGATTCATTGGCGCTGCTCCATTATTCTGTTGAAGAAGATTATAAAAAAACAGATGAAGCGAATGAGAAGGGCACTGACCCTGAACCGACAAAGATTCATTTTGCTGCCGGGAATCAAAACGAAATTGATGAACTGACGAGCCTTGACCAATTTATTAGTGATATTGCCGTTTCTGCGGATGGAAAAAGCATCTTGTTTACATCATATGTAGAAAAAGGCGCAGAACAAACAGCGAAAATCAATCTTATGAATGTGAAAACAAAAAAATATGAACCGATCATTTCTGACCAAAAAGATTTTACACTGTTAATCGACGCACAGCCTCAATTTTCCAAAGACGGCAAGACGATTTATTTTCTTGCGGAAGCTAAGGGGGCAAAACTGCTGAAGGATGAAACCGGACGCGAAGCAAAGGTCAGAACGGTCTATTCCTATAACACAGAAACGAAAAAGTGCCAAAAAGTATGGGAAAACCCGAACGGAATTATTAACAGTTATTCTGTGGTCAAGTAATAAGAAAAATCACTCAGTGCGATGCTGAGTGATTTTTGTTTAAGGAATGAGTTTTGAGGATCGGCACAGACGCTCTTTTTTTCAGGTCCTCTTTTTGGCGGTTTATTTTCAAGGCGATCACCTTTATTCACCAACATTTCATCATAATTAGGTAATTGGCGGTGCGGGTATTTGCAGGAGAAAGATAAAAGACCCCGCATATGAAAATGGAGGTCTTTGCTGTTCGTCTATTCACGCTTCGAGAGAATTCATGAGGCGATTGAGGCGGTTCCGGTGATGCGGTTATATGCAGCATTCCATCTTGAATCGCGGATGCTTTTCTAAAAGGGAAGTGCTAACTTGTTTTCGTCTGGCTGTTGTTTTGCAGATTCACTAATGTACGGACGCCGTCGATCATTTTACTGCCGCACAATGGGCATTCCGGTGTATCACTGCTGGCAAAGTTTTTTCTGGTCCAGCCATTACAGTCTTCTTTCGTACACTCCCATGTGGTTACTTCTTCTTGAGGCAGAGGTTCTTGATTACGTTTGTTATAGTAAGACATAAAGTCACTTCTTCCCTAATGAATTTTACTGCACATCTTTATTGTCTCATACTTTCCTCTATTCTCCTAATTCCTTTTTCTTTATTGCTTTCCAGCGAGTTCTTCTAAAAACGAAAGCAATTCGCCGTTAAACGCGTCAGGCTCCTCTAAAAATGGGCAATGGCTGCTTTTAGAAAAAGTCACGAGTTTAGATTGCGGTATTTTGTTATGTAGATATTCACCCGCTTTTGTTGAGAAAAACTTGTGATCCTCACCAAAACAAATCAGTGCAGGCACTTGAACGTTTTGCACGGTCTCACGATAATCCGCTGCAGTTTGGTTAAATAAAATCGTGCTGGCAATGGCGGCGGGCTGTTTCCTGATTTCCCTAAGCATCCACTCTTCTTCTTTTGCGGCAGGCGGTTCTGCGAACATATTAGCGATGAAATTTTTGTAAAATGGCAGCGGATCTGTTTGAATGGATTCCATGGCTGCTGTTAATCCCGCAAAGTCAAATGCTCCATGCTCCCAGCCTTCCCAATTGTAATCGGAAGCCGACTGATCAACGATGGTGACGGCTTGTATCTTATCATGCCCAAATTGATTGATATAATCCCATACGACAAAAGCGCCCATTGACCACCCGACAAGCACCGTGTTTTCGAGCTGGAGTGCCTCTATAAATTGCCTCACATCTTTAGCATATTCAGAAATCGTGTGTCCATGAAGAGTTTTTTCCGACTCGCCGTGTCCTCTTAAGTCGAGGCGTATGCATTGGTAATTATTTGATAAGGCGGAGAATTGTTTGTGAAAAAACTCCCCGCTCATTAATACTCCGTGGATAAAGAGTATGGGTGTGCCTTCCCCATACATTTCGTAATAAAGCTGTGTGTGATCCTTAAGAGTGATATAAGGCATATCGAGCGTTCCTCCTTTAATTTGTACCAGAAGAATGGTGGGCTGAGTGAGCGGCAGCGGTTGTGCTGATAATCGCAGCGGTTGAAGCGGCTTGCTGGGCTTGGAGAACGGTTTCAATTACCGCGTATAAACCTGACTCCGCGATGAGATTTTTTTCTATGGTATCGCCCATGAAAAGACTGACGGCTATTTTGAAATTTATATCTTTATGCCATTTAAGGGCCTTTTCTTTATTAAGAAGCTGAACCGTTTCTATGACTGTGCTGATGTGTTTTTCAGGTTCTTCAAGAAATGTGAGTAAACCGATGTCGGGATAGTGAATATCTTTAGGTTTTTTGTATAACTCATTGATAGACCGGAACATCTCGTGGCAGCGTCTGGCAAGTTCATCTGTATCTTTTTCTTGGTGCAAGGCAAGGATCTGGCTTAGAAATTGAAGGTTCTGGCCTTTTTTAAAACCTGCGGCGGAAAGCTTTTGATAAGAAGATTCCGCTTGTTCCATCAATGCGGTTTTTTCTTTGTCGATTCCAGCGAGCATTACGGCGAATGGGTAATTTTGAGTTGATGTCAGGAAATAATGCTGCTGCTTCATCAGCTGATAAATGGATGAAGCGCCTGACATGATTTCTTTGGCTGTTTTTTGTTCAGACTTTCCGGTCAGCACAATTAAGGCAGACAGATAGGTGAAAATATCTCTTTTGAAGCCCTGTTTCAGCATGTCTTCGTAAAGATCACTAAATGCCTGAAATTGTTCCTTTGCTTTATCTTGAAAATGAATGTCAAGGATAGAGGCGATGGTAAAACGGTGATGCGAATTCAATGTGGAAAACATGCCGACATTTGCCTTGATATAATTGCTAAGATCGTAAAAACGCCGAAAATCAAATTCTCTTTTATTCACAATATATGCAGATGCGGTGAGCATTAATAGTCCTTCATGTGCGATTTTCCATTTTAATTGTTTTTTCAGTTCGGTATAAATGGAGATGTAGTTGTTTACGTTGTTTTGCAGTTCTGATGTAAGCATAGGAGCGGCTCCTTTCTATATGTCCTATTACGTATTACGGGGAACAGCTTTTGAAAGTTTCATTTTTGGGAAGACAATAAAAAAACTTGCCGGAAGCCGGCAAGTTTTATTGATTTGGATCCACAACATCCATAGGCCTCATCATATCGTAATCTTCATGCTCTAAAATATGGCAATGCCAGACATACCGTCCGCTGTATGGGCCGAATTTCGCCATGATTCTGATGACTTCCCCCGCATGGGACTGTACGGTGTCTTTCCAGCCTTTTTCGCTTGGAGGCGGCGGGACGGCCGGACCTGTAAAGACGACGTTGCCGGTTTCTGCGTATTTGGCCGTGTCAAAGGGGCGGCGGTCCAGTACACGGAAAGAAATCAAATGCAGATGGATCGGATGGGTGCCGCGCGTCGGATTAATGATAGACCAAATCTCAGATGTGCCGAGCTTTGGAGCTTCTGTTACAGGATCGCTCCATCGTTTGTTATTCAACAGCAGGACAGGCCTTCCATATTCATCTTGAGTGCCAGTGAGTTTCAGTGTTCTGAGATTTTGTATTTTTTCATCAGTGACAGGAGGCAGGTTTGTGAGAAATCTAGGTTTTCTGCTTTCATCTTTTTCTTTTAATGGCTTTATGACGCGAAACTGCATGACATTGGCGTCGGATTCGGGATTGGCGGGCCCGCCGCAGCCTTCGCTGTTTGCCAAAACGATGGATTGTCCTTCGAAGGCTGCAAAATCAATGATGATATCAAATCGTTCTGCCGGAGCGAGACTGATGGAGCTGAGTTTAACAGAGCGGGGCAGGAGGCCGCCGTCAGAGCCCACTTGGAGAAATTCGCCTCCGTTATCTAGCGATAAGTTATAGGTTCTTGTATTTGAAGCGTTTACGATCCGAAAACGGTACGCCCGAGGTTCTACTTCCATATACGGCCATGCCTTCCCATTTACGAGAATGGTATCACCGCAAAAAGCCGGAACGATGGATGGGGTGGGCAAGGTTGGTGAGGGATTCTCCGGTCCGCTCGGATAAAACAGTGAGCCGTCCTCGTTAATCGTCCGGTCCATGATCATGAGCGGCACATCATATTCGCCTGCGGGCAGCTTCAGCCGTTTTTCTTTCGGGTCGTGAATGATATATACTCCGGCGAGTCCGGCGTATACATTTAATCTTGTCAGCGCCATCGCGTGGTCATGGTACCACAGGATAGCTCCGCGCTGCCGATTAGGATAATGATAGATTTCTCTGGAGAAATAAGGCCCTGTTTCTTGAAAGCCCTTTGAGAACCAGGCTTCCGGATAACCGTCACTGTCATAAGGCGTGGCGCCGCCATGTAAATGAACGACGGTTTTGACTTCGGGCTCTTGGTGATGGCCTTCCGAATGATGGATGGTATGGTCAATCGGAAGAAAATGCTGATCAGGAAGGTCATTCATCCACTTAATTTGAACGTTTTCATTTCTGTTGACTTCAATCGTAGGTCCGGGAAACAAGCCGTTGTAACCCCAAAGACGGGTTGGCGGGAGGTCACGATGAAGCTTTTGATAGAATTCCTTCATGGTGACTTCGTAGTAGGTGCTTTCTTTTGTCTGCTGGTGCGGCTTCAGCACTTCTGGAATAGGAAGCATATCCGCAAATTTTTCAAGATTCATATTCATCTGTCCTTATATTTAGTGAAAACCTAGTAATACACAGTAAATGATGGCAAGGACAGAAAGGTGACATAAAAAATCCCGCCCATTAAGGCAGGATTTCGGGATCAGGCTGTTGCGCTGAATGGTTTTCAGAGGTGTTTGCTTTTTCTTTGCGGCTTTTGAAAATAAAGTAAGATCCGAGAACGATGGCTGTTATGAATCCTGTCAGCAGCAGTTCATCTCGCATGGAAGAGATAAATGCCATCGAAACCAAAATGCCGCAAATGGCGATAATGGTCAGGTAGGTTAAATAAGGGAAAAACCACATTTTTATTTTCAACGATTCGGGCTTCGTTTTTTCGAGATTTTTCCGCATTCGAAGGTGAGAAACAGCGATCGCCAGATAGACAAGGAGGGCAATGGCGCCTGATGAATTGACTAGAAATAAGAATACCGTTTCAGGTGAAAAGTAGTTCATTACCACCGCTATATAAGAGAAAAAGGTTCCGGCAACAATCGCTTGTACGGGCACTCCTTTTTTGCTCAGCTTCATAAAGCGGCGCGGTGCTTCTTTTCTTTCTGCCAGTGAATAGAGCATTCTTGATGTGGTGTAGAGGCCTGAATTCAGACAGGACAATACGGCTGTGAGAACGATGAAGTTCATGATTTGCGCCGCAGCCGGCACGCCTATATGTCCAAGCACCGCTACGAACGGGCTCTCCAGAATGTTGGCGGAGTTCCATGGAAGCAGCGCGACGACGATAGCTATCGAGCCGACGTAGAAAACGATGATCCGCCAAACGACTGATCTGGTTGCTTTTGTAACGGATTGAACGGGGTTTGATGTTTCTCCGGCGGCGATGGCGACGATTTCAGTTCCCATAAAAGAAAAGATCACGACAACGATGCCTAATAAAACAGAGCTTATTCCCTTTGGAAAGAACCCGCCCTCACCCGTCAAGTTTGACAATCCGACCGGCTCGCTGCCGGGAGCAATGCCAAAAATGAATGCAAAGCCGATGAGTAAGAAAGCGACAATGGTTACGACCTTAATAAGTGAGAGCCAATATTCAAACTCTCCAAACGATTTGACAGAATAGACGTTTGTGAGAGTCAATAAAATGGTCAGTAACAGGCTTGTCAGCCACAATGGGATATCATGAAACCAATATTGGATAATTCCGGCTCCGGCGATAGCTTCAATCGCAATGACAATAACCCAAAAAAACCAATAAAGCCAGCCGATTGTAAAGCCGGCCCAAGGACCTATGGCATCGTGCGCATATTGGGAAAACGATCCGCTTGTGGGGTTGACTGACGACATTTCACCAAGCATTCTCATAATAAAGATGACCAAGAGGCCTGCTAAAGCATAGGAGACAATCGCACCGGGGCCTGTAGAATGAATGACCGATCCGCTGCCTACAAATAGTCCGGCGCCGATAACGCCTGCGATGGATATCATCGTCATATGACGGGTTTTCAGTCCCCTTTTTAATCCTGATTCAGATTGGTTCATAGTATACCTCCTAATAGGACTATTTAAGTATCGAATATTCTGACAAATTAAATTGTATCATATATTGGCAAAAAATCTAAAGATTATGTTAGAAAATATGACATTTTATTTCAAATTGTATATAACATATTAAAGAAATTACACGCTATATCATACAGGTTACATCCTTATATCGAATTCCTTTTTCTGTAGAAACTTGGCTTTTTTCCATGTTACGCTCGGTATGAGACGAGCAGACAGGGAGCTGAATAATATGAAGGGAAGAGTAAAGTGGATAGATATATCAAAGGGTATAGGCATTATTCTAGTTGTCTTAGGCCACGCGCCGACAGATGATGTATTGAAAAGCTTTATTTTTTCATTTCATATGCCGTTGTTTTTTTTCTTATCGGGCGCCGTTTACCGGGATACAGGGCTTGGTTTCTTTCAGTTTGCGCTGAAGAAAGCCAGGGGGCTGCTGGTTCCTTATGCTGTCTTCTCGGTGATCACGTATTTGTTTTGGCTGCTGGTGGAACGGCATTTTCAGTTTCTCGGCAGTGCGGATGTTGATCCGGCTGTGCCTTTGAAAGGTATTGTTTATTCAATACCGGATCATTATATGCTTACACACAATCCGGCACTGTGGTTTTTAACCTGTTTATTTCTCGTAGACATCGTATTTTTTTTGTTGAAAAAAGCATGCCGCGGAAAGTGGCTGATTCTCATTGCAGGAAGCTGCCTGGTCAGCGTTGTGAATGTTTATGTACTTCATATCAGCCTGCTTTGGAATGCCGAGGTAGCCGCAGCTGCTTTGGGTTTTTATACAATTGGTTTTGTGGTGAGAAACAAACTGAAGGAGCTTTCTTACAGAAGAACCATTTTCGCTGTGGTTGTATGTTTTTCATTGATCGCTCTTTTGCAGATGGAGAATACAAGAGTTGATATGAGGGCGAATGAATACGGCAATATGCTGATTTTCTACTTGACGGCTGCGCTTGGCACGGGGGGAGTCGTTTTTGCGAGTTTTAAGCTTCGTAAGCTCGCTTTCTTACAGTTTCTCGGCAGGAATTCGTTAATCATTCTCGTTTTGCACTATCCTATTCTTAGGACGATGGAAGCTGTCGTATATTATGTGCTGAACATCCCCGTATCTTCGACATATCAAGCGGGCTGGGGAATTCTCTATACAGCAGCGACCTTTGCCGCACTGGTGCCTTTTATTTTCTTTTTCAAACGCTATCCGGTTTTGTTCGGGAAGCCTTTGGCTAAGCGGAGAGTGTATGGCATCCGAGGATTGTTCCCGGGAAAATATAGAGAATACAGGTCGTATTGAGGGCGGATGAAAAGAAAAAATTTTCTGTCATTAGCTCTTTTTTGTGATTTGCTATATTATTGAAAAATTGTATAGATGGAAGAAGTCTTGATACGCCTGGGTTCAGGCGTTTTTTTCTGTATGAAATTAAGTTGGTTCAGGTGAAAAATGTTCTATAATCACTATTTTTCTGAGGTAAGTGAATCATGTTTCTGTAGACCCACTGCGGTGTTGCTTTGTATGATAAATATAGCTTAAAACATGGACGGAAGGAGGATTTTGATGGAGAGATATGATGAACTGAAAAAAGGCGAAACCGGGGCGCTCATCAGCATCGCCGCGTATCTTGTTCTGTCTGCTGTTAAGCTGGTGATCGGCTATGTGTTTCATTCAGAAGCGCTTACGGCGGACGGATTAAACAATACGACAGATATTATCGCTTCAGTTGCGGTGTTCATCGGTCTTCGCATCTCTCAAAAGCCTCCTGATGAAGATCATCCTTACGGCCATTTCCGTGCTGAAACGGTCGCATCACTTATCGCTTCTTTTATCATGATGGTTGTCGGGCTTCAAGTGCTGCTCAGTGCGGGAGAATCTATTTTTTCTTCTAAAGAAGAGTCACCGGATATGATTGCGGCATGGACGGCTGCGGCGGGTGCGGTGGTTATGCTGCTTGTGTATCAATACAATAAAAGGCTTGCGAAAAAGGTCAACAGCCATGCGCTGCATGCGGCTGCTGCTGATAATAAGTCCGATGCGATCGTCAGTGTCGGAACGTTTGTCGGTATTTTCGCGGCGCAGTTCCATCTTGCTTGGATTGATACGCTGACAGCGTTTTTGATCGGCCTTTTAATTTGCAAGACGGCTTGGGATATCTTTAAGGAAGCGTCTCATTCTTTGACGGACGGCTTTGATGTGAAGGATATATCTGATTATAAACGGACGATCGAACAGATCTCCGGAGTCAGCCACTTAAAGGATATCAAAGCCAGATATTTAGGCAGCTCTGTTCACGTGGATGTTGTGATTGAAGTAGAGTCTGATCTGAATATTAAAGAAAGCCATGATATCGCAAACGAGGTTGAGCGGAGGATGAAGGAGGAGCATGCGATTGATCACTCGCATGTCCATATGGAGCCTTTACAAAACAAGTAAAACCTGTTGAAGCTTCCCGTTATGGGAGGCTTTTTTTGTGGTTTGCTGTTGTATTTGTTCATTGATATTTCTGTTAAAAATGTTGAAATCAGCAAGTGTAAAAAGTATTCAATTGGAAACAGTTTGCTAGATTCGTTTTTTTATACCGGGCATTTTTTGTGGTAAAGTTAGGTTACTATAAGAAACTAGATAGATGAGTAGGAGGAAGAGAATGGCATACCATGAAGAGCTGCATCCTTTGCTGGGTAAAGCTGTTGAACATATTGATAAAGTGATGATTGGGAAAAGAGATATAGCGATACTCAGCTTAGCGGCCATTCTTGCCAAAGGGCATGTGTTATTAGAGGATGTTCCAGGGGTGGGAAAAACGATGATGGTACGCTCGTTGGCAAAATCAATCGGCGCTGATTTTAAAAGAATCCAATTCACCCCGGATTTGCTGCCGTCCGATGTGACGGGCGTATCCATTTATAATTCGAAAACGATGGAATTTGAATACCGGCCGGGTCCGATTATGGGTCATATTGTGCTGGCGGATGAGATCAACAGAACATCGCCAAAAACCCAATCTGCATTACTTGAAGCGATGGAAGAGGGGAGTGTGACAGTAGACGGAAAGACGATGCCGCTTGCCGAGCCTTTCTTGGTGATGGCAACCCAAAACCCGGTGGAGTATGAGGGGACGTACCCGCTGCCCGAGGCGCAGCTCGACCGCTTTTTATTCAAGCTCCGTATGGGTTATCCGTCTGTTGAAGAGGAATTAGAGGTATTGGCGCTCCAAGAGAAAAGCCATCCGATCGAGACAATGGAGCCTGTTATCACAAAAGAACAATTTGTCCGCTTGCAGCAAGAAGTGCAGCATGTCCAAGTGGACGCAAGTATTAAGGCTTATATTGTTGACTTGACGCACAAAACGAGACAGCACCCTTCCGTTTATTTAGGCGTGAGTCCCCGTGGATCTATCGCCCTGATGAAAGCCGCTCAGGCATATGCGCTGATGCACAATCGCGATTATGTCATTCCGGACGATATTCAATATCTTGCGCCTTATTCCTTGCCGCACCGAATGATTTTGCATTCTGAGGCGAAGTTTGAAGGAATGCAGTCTGAGGCGGTCATCCGGGAGATCATTTCAAACGCGAAGGTCCCGGTTCAAAGGTCGCTGAGCCGATAATGAAGAAAAAACTGCATTGGTTGGTTTATGGATGGAAGCTGTTGGTGCTGCTCGTTTTGACGGCTGCAGTATTTTCCTATGCAATGTTTCAAGGCGGTTTTGTAAGCTGGTTTTTATTTTATGCGTTTCTTCCTTTCGTCTTGTATGCGGGTTTGTTTTCTTTGTATCCGATCAGTGCAATGCAAGCGGTGCGGGAGACGGACCGTACCCAGGTCAATGCTGGCGGTACGCTTAATATAAAGGTAACCCTTACGCGGAGGGTTCCGTTTCCGCTCATGTATATGGTGATTGAGGATTGTCTGCCGGAAACGCTTGAAAAGCTGTACGGAGATCAAGCGGCGGCGAAGCGGCTTGTGTTCCCGTGGTTTAAAAGGAAAGTCACGATGTCATACCGATTATCCCCAGTTCCGAGAGGCGAGCATCATTTGCATACCGTCAGAGTTCGAACGGGTGATGTGCTGGGCCTTGTGGAAAAGGAGGCTTATTATGAAGTGAAGCACTCTTTTTTGGTGTTTCCATCTTATCAATTTCTCCATTTTCAGCTGAATGAACGGCATCTTGAAGAAGGAATAAGCAGCTCTGCACCTTTCCAGATGAATCATTCCATGGCTGCGGCAAGTGTGAGGGAATATCAGCCGGGAGACCGGATTGCAGCATTGGACTGGAAGACCTCGGCCAGACGCAGCCAGCTAATGACAAAGGAATTTGAACCGTCCAAAAACAAAAACCTGTTTCTCTTAATGGACCGTTCTCCTTCGGCGTCTTTTGAAGAGGTTGTTTCAGCGGCTGCGTCCATTCTTCATTCTGTTTTAAAAAGCGGCACGGGGGCAGGCCTTGCTTCCGCCGGAAAAGAAAGATCCGTTTTTCCGATTCAGCAGGGAGAGCAGCATTTTCAGCGGCTGATGCATCATTTGGCCGTCGTGGCTTGTGACGCGGCAGCTCCTCTCAGCCGCTTTATGGAAGAAGAACTTGCACAGCAAGCCGTGCGGCATGCTGATAAAGTAGTTGTCACCGGGCAGGTGACCGAAGACTTGGTAAGAGCAATCGAAATCAGTTCCGGTTCCATGCCGGTTACGATTATTTTGGCTAAAGAGAAAGAAGCCGCTCTGTCCCAAGCAGAAACGATTATGATCGAGCGCTTACTAAAGCGGGGAACAGGGGTCCGGATCATAAAAGACGGCGGATTTTCTCAAGTTTTTTAGGAAAGAGAGGTGAAGAACCACATGCCGCTTGATGAAAATCAGGGAAGCCGCATGAGCTTGCTGTTATTTTACTTCTTAGCCTTTTTATTATTGTGGGAATGGCTCAGACCGTTACACAATTTTAGCGATACAAAGCATACGGGATTTTTTATCCTGTTTATCGGCTTGACGTTTTTGCTGACGTTTTTCAGGGTGAAGTGGTATGTCACAGTTCCATTTTGCATCTTGTTTACGTTGATTTCTATTCATATCCTGTTTTATGACGGCTCGATTTTTAACGTAAGCTGGATCAGCTCCTTTTTACAGGATGTATTCATGAATATCGGCTTTATCAAATCAGGAAACTGGAATGAGATGATTCCTTCCTTCCGCACGCTCTTGTTTTTTGTGCTGCTGTGGCTTCTCGTTTACTTGCTGCATTACTGGGTGATTTACCAGCGGAAGATTTTATTTTTCTTTATCATGACAGTTGCTTACATCACCATTCTTGATACGTTCACACCGTACGACGCCACCTACGCCGTCATCCGGATTGTGCTGATCGGATTTTTTATGCTGGGGCTTTTGTATATGGACCGCATTAAGATTATGGAAAGGCTGTCTTTTAAGAAAGCTCATATCTTAAAATGGTTTCTTCCTTTGACCGTTTTTGTTATCGGCTCAGCGGCATTCGGTCTTGCCGCTCCGAAGTCTGACCCTAATTGGCCTGATCCCGTTCCTTTTCTCAAAAAGGTCACCAATCATGATCAAGTGTCAGCTCAAGAAAGCAAAATCGGGTATGGGAATCATGATGAATCCCTTGGCGGTCCGTTTCAGGAAGATGATACGCCGGTTTTTACATGGCAAGGCAAAAAACGTTCCTATTTCAGGGTAGAAACGAAGGATACCTATACAGGCAAAGGATGGGTTGAAACTGATGTGGGGACGTCTTATCAGCTCACGGGCGGCCTTGTGGAAAATCTGTGGTTTGATCAGCGGGTTTCCACAGAAAATGAAACTGCGCGTGTGAAGGTAAATAAGCTGTACGGATATAATCACGTAATGTATCCGATCGGCGCGGCAAAAATTAAGCCTAAACAATCCGTTTTGCTTGAGATGAATGGCAATACGGAACAAATTTCGCCTGTCAGTGAACAATCCGGCAAAGTGCGCAATATGGGAAACTATACAGTGGCGTACAAGTCGCCGGTCTACAAGCTGAATGAGCTGAGAGAGGTTAAAGTTAAAAAGAGCAGAGAAGAAAACAAATTTGACGAGCGATATATGCAGCTTCCCGATACATTGCCGGTGCGGGTCAGAAACCTAGCCCGGGAGCTGACGCAGAGTAAAGGCAATATGTATGACAAAGCAAAGGCGATCGAGGATTATCTGGGCTCGAATGAGTTTGCTTATGAGACGGAAAATGTCAGCATACCAAAAAACGGCCAAGATTACGTCGATCAATTTTTATTTGAAACAAAACTCGGCTATTGTGATAACTTTTCTTCGGCTATGGTTGTATTACTCAGATCGGCAGGCATTCCATCCCGCTGGGTAAAAGGGTATACATCTGGTGAGTATAAAGAGGCCGGCAATAACAATGGCCGAATTTATGAGGTGACGAATAACAACGCCCATTCTTGGGTGGAGGTTTATTTCCCGGGGCAAGGCTGGGTGACATTTGAGCCGACAAAAGGGTTCACTAATCCTGCTGAGTTCACGTCAAGTTCGAGCCAGTCGAATAAAGAAGGGAAAGACAGCGATTCATCCCGGAATACCTCTGAAGATCGCGGCGAAAAGAGCAAGCCGCAGCAGCAAAAAGAGCAGCAGAAGAAACAGCAGCCATCTGTGGACGAAAAACCGTCCGCTGCAAATGAGAGTATCAGTCCCGCATGGTACGTAACTGCCGCAGCAGCCCTTTTAGCGGCACTTGGTTTATATGCCGCGCGTTCCAAATGGATTCCGATGCTCGTCGCCGTAAAATTAAAGCGCCGTACCGATAATGAAGTCTTCTTTGAAGCATATGATGCACTGCTTCGCCAGCTGAAAAGAAAAGGAAAAGGGATACAAAAAGGCGAGACGCTACGTGACTATGCAGCGAAAATCGACGCGGCATACGGGTCTGAGGAGATGTCAGAGCTGACTCACCGCTATGAGCGAGCTTTGTACAGAAACGATGATTCGGCGGCTCTTTGGAATGATTCCAAAGAGTTATGGGAAAATTTAATTAAAAGGAGATAGTCTTGACCGCTTACCCTCCTGTTGTTAGAATAAGTGAATATTAAATCAGAGTCCGCGAGCGATTGTCCGGACGCTGAAAACGGTCTTACCAGCAGAGGGCAGAAACCGTGTTCCACATCTGTCCTCCGTTTTTTTCTGTGTCAAAAAACTTAGAGGAGATTAGGTGACAACCATGACGAAGTTAGTGAATGAAATGATTCTTGTCCTTGATTTCGGCAGTCAGTATAACCAGCTTATTACACGCCGTATTCGTGAATTTGGTGTTTACAGCGAGCTGCATCCGCATACATTGACGGCTGAAGAAATTAAAGAAATGAATCCTAAAGGTATTATTCTATCCGGCGGTCCAAACAGTGTGTATGATGAAGGTTCTTTCCGCTGTGATGAAAAAATCTTCGAACTTGATATTCCTGTTTTGGGAATTTGCTACGGCATGCAGCTGATGACTCATTATCTTGGAGGCAAGGTAGAGGCAGCAAGCCAGCGTGAGTACGGAAAAGCGAACATTCATATCGAAGGAACGCCTGATTTGTTTAAAGACCTTCCGAATGAGCAAGTTGTATGGATGAGCCACGGAGATTTGGTTGTTGAAGTTCCTGAAGGTTTTACGGTTGATGCCACAAGCCATCATTGTCCAAACTCAGCAATGAGCAAAAAGGATAAAAAATGGTACGGCGTTCAATTCCACCCGGAAGTGCGCCATTCAGAATACGGCAATGACCTGTTGAAAAACTTTGTTTTCGGTGTATGTGATTGTGAAGGTAAATGGTCAATGGAAAACTTTATCGACATCGAAATGCAAAAAATTCGTGAAACTGTCGGAGATAAAAATGTACTGTGCGCGCTAAGCGGCGGTGTTGACTCTTCAGTTGTAGCGGTTCTGATTCATAAAGCAATCGGCGACCAGCTGACTTGTATCTTTGTTGACCACGGTCTCCTTCGTAAAGGCGAAGCGGAAGGCGTTATGAAAACGTTCAGTGAAGGCTTTAACATGAACGTGATTAAAGTGGACGCGAAAGATCGGTTCCTGAATAAGCTAAAAGGCGTTTCAGATCCTGAACAAAAACGTAAAATTATCGGAAATGAATTCATTTACGTATTCGATGATGAAGCGGACAAGCTCAAAGGAATTGATTATCTCGCTCAAGGAACGCTTTACACAGATATCATTGAGAGCGGAACAGCGACTGCGCAAACGATTAAATCCCACCATAATGTCGGCGGGCTTCCTGAGGATATGCAATTTGAACTGATCGAGCCGTTAAATACTTTGTTTAAGGATGAAGTACGTGCGCTTGGTTCAGAGCTTGGCATTCCTGACGAAATCGTTTGGCGCCAGCCTTTCCCTGGTCCTGGTCTCGGTATCCGTGTCCTTGGTGAAATTTCTGAGGAAAAACTTGAAATTGTTCGTGAATCTGACGCGATTTTGCGTGAAGAAGTCGCAAAACATGGTTTGGAGCGCGACATTTGGCAGTATTTCACTGTTCTTCCCGACATCCGCAGCGTAGGGGTTATGGGCGATGCCAGAACATATGATTACACAATCGGCATTCGTGCGGTTACTTCAATTGACGGAATGACTTCTGACTGGGCTCGTATCCCTTGGGACGTGCTTGAAGCGATTTCTACACGTATCGTAAATGAAGTGAAACACATTAACCGTGTCGTGTATGATATTACAAGTAAGCCGCCTGCTACGATTGAGTGGGAATAAGTAAAAAGAAGCTTAGAATCCTTGGTTTATAAGGGTTCTAAGCTCTTTTTTTCTTTTGAAGCAAACAATTTGCAAACAATCCCATTACTTAGCAAAACCATGGAGGGAAATGAGGGATGGTTTCTTCAGGTAATTCAGTAACTATTTTTTTACAGTAATTATGGACTTCCTCAACTCTATTAGCCATTATATATTCAATAAGTTCATCTTCTGTGTCGAAAAAATTTTCATTATAAGTAAACATTGGTGGCAATTCGCTAGAAGATGTTTCGATAAATATTTGTAATCCAAGAAATCCATTGGAATACCCAAAATCATAGTACCCATATGTATAATTTCCTTCACTATTTCGTTGATGGAAAAAATCATCATATGTCTTTGATACATTTAACAGATATCCTGGCTTTAAAAAAGTTCCTTCTTCTTTATTAGCCAAACACCTTTGATAGGCATGTATCATTCCATTTTGATATGCTACTGATAATAACAATTCAGGATATTTTTTTAATTTCTCTAGAAAATTCTCTTTTTCTGTCCATTCATTATGAAAATCAGATAGGTACGTAGCAGCATTTTCGGAAAAATTATATATTTCCGAAGTGAGAAGAACTCCTTCTTCTTTTAAAATATTGCTTAATGAGTGTATAAAAAAGCTTCCGTCAGTAATTATTGGTATTATTCTGGTATTTTTATTATTTTTCCAAGCTTCATCAAGCGTAACTAAATAATATTGATTCGCAAATTCCTCCAATTTTTCAGAAAGTATATCAATAATCTTATTTAAATCTTCATCACCAAATGAAAAACCTATAAAGACGACGCAATGACTACTTAATAAAGTTTTCAATCTGTCTCCAATTGGTTCCTTCTCTAATCTTTCATAACATTTTTGATAATCATCTTTTGTAGCAACAATTGATCCAATATTATTAATCGAACCATGAATTTTAAAAACTCTCTTGGAAAAAGTATTCCATAATGAGGTATCTTTGTTATCAATAATCGGAAAAGTAGCACACTCTTTCTCAAAATAGTCATCCCAGTTTGTTGTTACTATAGTGTTGATTTGTGGGATCTTTGCAACTTCTTTATGGAACCTTGTTGCAGAATTATATAATTTCGGAAAAGTCTTTACCCTATCAAACCGTTCTTTTATTTTTCTAAATAAAGCTTTTCTTCCATTCGGAACCTCATTACAAAAAGCACTCATCAAATCAGAAAAACTAATATCTGTTGTGAGAGCTAAATTATATTTATCATGTAAAAAATTAAGAATATCCATATAAAATGACATTGGTAAAACACTCTTAGACTCTGTGCTAATACCCGCACCACAAAAAAGAATTAGTTCTTCATTTTTTACGGATTCAATAATTTCATCAGGCATATTAAAACTTTTGTTATCCCCACATAGTGCACAACCACAAATGCTATTTCCTTCTATGTGCATACTAACTACCTCCCTGTTAAAGCCTATTAATTAAATTATCATTTACCAACTAGACTTTTTCAACAAAAATAAGTTACATATTTTTCCGAATGAAGGATATGTAACTTGAATGATTTTATTGGTCTTCAATATTCTGTTTTCTTCGGATGTATTGATTAGATATTAACTGACTCTGTTTTTATTATCAGTATTAATTTGTATGATATTAGTTAATCTATTTGCAACTTCTCTATTCATATTAGGATACAAGTGTCCGTAAGTTCCTAAAGTTGTTTGAATATCTTCATGTCCTAAGCGGTCACGAACCACTAGCGTTTTTAATGTTTAGAAAGCATTGAGTGGGGAATAAGTAAATACCTAAGAAAAACGTCCCTTTATAAAAGGGGCGTTTTTTTTTGTTAACTTTTTGAAACCGTTTTGGCAGTTCTTATATCTAACAACATAGGAGGTGGATAAGGTGAAGGAAGAAAGATTGATTACAAAGGCGAGAAAAGGAAATACTCGGGCCTTTGAAAAGCTTATGCTAGCACATCAGGAGACTCTATATAAAACAGCCTATCTCTATTTGAGAAATAAAGAAGATGCACTTGATGCTGTACAGGAAACGGCTTATAAAGCTTTTATAGGTATAGAAAAACTAAAAGAGCCAAAGTACTTTTTAACGTGGCTCACCCGAATACTCATTAATTCAATTTTTGCAATGAAGAAAAAGAAGGGAGAATTGGTTCCGTTTGAAAGCCATCATGACACTGGCACTGATCAAAGGAATATTGAAGAATATATAGACTTGCGCAATGCGCTTGATACACTTGATGAACATGTTCAGTTAACAATTCAGCTCTATTATTTTCAAGATTATTCGATTTCAATGATAGCTGACCAAACAGGAATGGCAGAAGGCACAATTAAAACACATTTACATAGGGCAAGAAAATCACTAAAACAGGAGCTGGAAAAGGAGGATAAAAAAATATGGAAAAACACCAAGTAAAGCAGTTGTATGATGACATAGAAGTGCCAAAGAAGGCATTAAAGAAAGCAATACATCAAGCTGTCGTTCGTGCTGAAAATGAAAGTAACACAAGGCGCCGTTTTAAATGGGGACGAACAATTACAAATGGAATCGCTGTTGCTGCTATGGTATGTATACTGTATTTAACGTCCGGGCTTTTTCTGCCATCTGTAAACAAAGCGATGGGAAGCATACCCATTGTCGGCCAAATTTATAAGGATTTTCAAGATAAAGTTGGCCTATCATTGTTTAAAAGCAATTTGGTCACAGCTTTGAATGAAAAAGCAGAGTCTAGGGGAATCACTGTTTCTGTAAACAGCTCCTATTACGATGCCGGACAGCTTGTCTATAACTTTACTGTTGATAACTTCCAGTCTGATGAAAAAGAGATCATGTATGATGTGGACGAAGCGAGTTATAACGACAATTTTTCAATCAATTACGATTCCTTAATGCTTAAAAAATTAAATAACAAGCAATACGCAGGACAATTAAGGATTTATACAAATGGTACTGAAATAAAAAATGGGGATACCGTGCCCTTTGTTATTACGCATATCAATGAAATACAGGGAAATTGGAGATTTAAACTGCCTATTACCAAAAAGAATGCGAGTTATTTAGAAAGCTCAAAAGTGGTATCGGTTTATCATAATCGTTATCAATTTTCCAATATTCAAGTGGAAAACGGGAAACTTGGATCTGTCCTTCAATTTACAATAGATTATCAAGGCATAGCAAAGCATGATACGGTTGAAATTAACGAAGTCAAAGATGATTTAGGAAACACATATGAGATGACATCGTCAAACATCGAACTTGGAGACCGCAAAAAAGTAACCGAGAGAACGGTAAGAGCAAAAGGACAGACACAGTTAAAATCACCAATCAATCCAAAAGCGAAAAAGCTAACTTTAATAGCAGATATCAGATCTGAGGCAGAGGGCAGTGAAATCGTTCCGCTAAATGCAGGGATGCCGCTTCGTCTTTCAGAAACAAAACATCAAAACATAGGGATTGAAATCAATAACATTAAACAGGAAGGGAGGAAGGTATTGGTTCATTACCGCTTCACTGGAGTTGACACTTCAAGTATGTCAAAAGATGACTTAATGAATATAGGTGAAATGATTGGCCTTGGTGATATGAAAAAAATGCAATCATGGTCTGATCCAATGGGTGATTATGAAGAAGGTTATTATTTGAAAGCAAATACAGCTAAAGTGAAAAATATGGACACAGCAGAAATGTTATCTACTTTTGAACTGGATGATTATTATGATGATGAGCTGTCTTTAAAGCATTTTGAGTTTAATGAATACGGTCTGTATATTGATAAAGGCGTTTTAAATGACTTGATTCAACTAGAGCCATTCTCGTTTACTGTACCAGTGCATCAAGTGAGTCAGCCTCCAAGATAAAATAATCATAAGTTGAAAAGCCGTATGTAGTCATGCATACGGTTTTTATCATTGTTGCCTATTTAGTCAATAGACGAATAAACTAATTTTTTTAATAAGTAATGTTCGTTATTTTATATTGTCATTTCAAATCGAAGTTGGTACAATAGACACAGAAATCAAATAAGATGAATTCGTATAATCGCGGGAATATGGCTCGCAAGTCTCTACCAAGCTACCGTAAATGGCTTGACTACGTAAACATTTCTTTCGTTTGATATAAATAAAACAGGTTTATTTATTCAAACTGAAATCCGTCTGTAGTCAAGCGTCCCAAAATGTATTGGGGCGTTTTTTATTTGGCGATTTCAGGGCAGGATAAATAGCAAAGAGTGAAGGGAGTCACATAGCTTGAAAAAGTTTTTTCAGTTTGATGAGCTGGGCACCAGCTATCGCAACGAAATCATCGGCGGATTAACGACCTTTTTATCCATGGCGTATATCCTGTTCGTCAATCCGATTACGCTTGCTTTGGAAAGTGTAAAAGATTTTCCGGAAGCATTGAGAATAGATCAAGGCGCGGTCTTTACGGCGACAGCTTTGGCGTCAGCAGCAGGCTGTATCTTAATGGGATTGATTGCGAGATATCCGATTGCCATTGCGCCCGGTATGGGGCTGAACGCGTTTTTTGCGTTTTCTGTTGTTCTCGGTATGGGGATTTCCTGGCAGGCGGCTTTGTCTGGTGTTTTCATTTCAGGACTTATCTTTGTTGCTCTTTCTTTAACAGGTTTTCGTGAAAAAATCATTAACGCCATTCCGCCTGAGCTGAAATTGGCAGTCGGAGCGGGGATTGGCCTATTTATTACATTTGTCGGCTTACAGGGCTCAGGGATCATTGCAGCGAATCCTTCAACCCTTGTCACAATCGGAAACATTCACAGCGGTCCTGTTTTGTTAACGATTTTCGGTGTCATTGTAACGGTTATTTTAATGGTGCTTCGCGTGAACGCTGGCGTGTTTATCGGGATGCTGTTAACGGCGATTGCCGGGATGATTTTCGGTTTGGTTCCGGTTCCGTCTCAAATCGTGGGAAGTGTGCCGAGCCTTGAACCGACGTTTGGACAAGCTTGGATTCACTTGCCTGATATTTTCTCTCTGCAAATGTTGGTCGTCATTTTAACATTCTTGTTTGTCGGATTTTTTGATACGGCTGGTACACTGGTTGCTGTGGCAACACAGGCTGGTTTAATGAAGGAAAATAAATTGCCGCGTGCGGGCCGTGCGCTTTTAGCTGACTCAACTTCAATCGTTATCGGCTCCGTGCTCGGGACGTCTACGACAACATCTTATGTGGAATCAAGCTCGGGTGTTGCTGCGGGCGCTCGTTCCGGATTTGCGGCAATTGTAACTGGGTTTCTCTTTTTACTCGCTATGTTTTTCTCGCCGCTTCTATCAGTCGTTACCACGAATGTAACCGCTCCGGCATTAATTATTGTTGGTGCCTTGATGGTTGCGCCGCTCGGCAAAATCGCGTGGGATAAATTCGAAGTGGCTGTGCCTGCTTTCTTAACAATGATTATGATGCCATTAACATACAGCATCGCGACCGGGATCGCGATCGGATTTATTTTCTATCCTATTACAATGATTTGCAAAGGAAAGGGAAAAGAGGTTCATCCGGTGATGTACGGGCTGTTTGTGGTGTTTGTTCTGTACTTTGTCTTCTTAAAATAAAAGAGCGGAAACCGGCTGCGGCAAGCGGCCGGTTTTTGATTTAGGTTTTTGATCGTAAAAGGTAAAACCATTACATACAATATACCGTCATATAGGTGTCAGGCCATCGGGCTGTTAAAAGCGGGAAATGACTTGACTGTTCAGGAAGGCTTCGGTACCTTATATAAGTGTTTTATTTTCTTGCTGAATGGTATTCCGCCGTATTTTTCTGATAGGAGTTGCTAACATGACGGAAGAAAGAAAAGAAACAATTGATGAAGTGAATCATAATCAAGGAATAGATGAAGAGCCGGTTTTGTCAAGGGTCTCCAGAAAAGCGAGCCGCCAGCAGAAGCAAAAACAAAAGCAGGAGCGGCCGGCGTCGTCTGTTAAAAAGACGCTCGGTTCGATCGGTTCCGCTGTCAAACGGTATGGCAGCTTTGCGTCTGCTATTTTAAAATCGCCGGTAAAAACTGTAGTGGCGGACGGTTTTTCCCATTTTAAATATGCCGTTATCTCAATGGTGCTGTTTAGTGTCATTTTCTCAATCGGCAACTGGTTTCAGCTGACAGCCAGCAAAGGAAGGCAGCTTGGATACGGCGTTCACCACCCTTTTTACGACGGATTTTTTGTGGTGCTTGTGTATACGCTGATTTTCCTGGCGGTGATGGTCATTGCCATTTGGATTGTGTCACGCTACATGATGAAACAGAAATTGCCGTTTAAGAAGATCGCGGCAGACTTTGGATCATTGCTTGTGCCTGTGATGGCGCTGTCGGTGCTATGGATGATTTTCGCAATAGTAAATATCACTCCTTTAACCACAGCGTTTACGGTTCTCATGTTTTTTGGCTTGCTTTTCAGCGTGTCTCTGCTAATTCAAAGCATTCATCAAAAAGCCGACCGTGTTTCATTAGACCTTATTTATTGTGTACTAGCCGCTTTGGCGGTCGGGCTGATCTTTATCACGGCAAGTTGGCCGTTTATCTCGGGTTACCTGACATCTTCACTTATTCCGCTTTAATCGGAAAAGCCGGCTCCAAATGAGGCCGGCTTTTTTGTATACTCGCCGCCACACTTTTTACAAAAAAAACTAAAAAACATAGTTGATTTATAAGATTAATCGGTTTATTATGGATTGACATATAAATGACAGCGCTTTTATTTTTTCGGAGAGGATGATGGTTATGTCCCGTTTACTTCGTGAAGCGATTCATCAAAAGAAGCAGTTTTTAATATCGAAGCTGTTGTTATCCGGTTTTTATCAGCAAGATGATAAGCGGCTGAGAGATTATACGCTGAGTGAACTTGAAAAAGAATATGAGTCGTTGAAAACATTGAAAAAAGAGCCGCTTCAATGACAAGCAAGTAAGACCTGCCGCAAAGCAGGCTTTTTTTATTTTTGAAAAGGGGATAAAGAGGGTAAACTAATGCTGAGGATATTTATGTCGAAAAATTTAGTGTCTCTGAGTTTTTACTGTGCATTGTAAAGGGCTTATTTCTCTAGTAGAATATGATTGCTTTAGCGTAAATTGAATGGTTTAGGGGGGATGATAATTGATGCAAACCATCTTGTCTAACAGTATAGCCATGGTTATCATTATTCTTATCATTAATATTGTATATGTATCTTTTTTTACGATCAGAATGATTTTAACGCTGAAAGGCCAGCGGTATCTAGCGGCTTCGATCAGTACGATTGAAATTTTAGTTTATGTGACAGGCCTCAGTCTTGTGCTGGACAATTTAGACCAAATTCAAAATGTCATTGCATATGCGCTCGGCTATGGTCTCGGTGTTATCGTCGGTATGAAAATAGAAGAAAAACTCGCTCTAGGCTATATCATGGTAAATGTTATTACAAAAGAGCTTGATCTTGACCTCCCCAGACAGCTGCGGGAGAAAGGGTACGGCGTGACAAATTGGGTGGCCGGAGGGCTTGAGGGCGACCGTACGGCGCTTCAAATCCTGACACCGAGAAAATATGAGCTGCAGCTTTATGATACGATTAAAACACTGGATTCAAAAGCTTTTATTATCGCGTACGAACCGAAATCAATTCACGGCGGTTTCTGGGTGAAAGCAGTGAAAAAGAGGAGAATCAAAGAATAATGGCAAAACCGAAAAAGAAACGGTTTGAAGTAACCGAGCAGCAAACGATTGACACCGTACTAAATCAAATGAAAGAAGAGGGATATATGCCCGTCAGACGCATGGAGGAGCCGATCTTTACAGAAAAGAAGGAAAATGGATCAATTCAGATCATTCCATGCGGGAAAAAAATCGTATTTGAAGGGAAATTGATCTAAACCCGAACATTAATAGAATGAAAATTAGTATCGTTCGATAATGTCGTTGACATTATCCAAGTCCGTTGTTAAGATAAACATGAAATCAAAACACGACCTCATATAATCTTGGGAATATGGCCCATAAGTTTCTACCCGGCGACCGTAAATTGCCGGACTATGCAGGAAAGTGAACAAATAACTGACATGGCTATCGCAGAAGCGAACGACTGACGATACACGCACCATGCCCGGTTTGTGTTGCTTCCTCATAAGTGCAATGCAAGCCGGGTTTTTTCTTCTGAAAACAAAAGCATTAGAAGGTGGGAACAGAATGCAGCCGCTAGTAGGAGTCATCATGGGAAGCACTTCCGATTGGGAGACAATGAAAAACGCATGCGACATACTTGAAGAACTTGATGTGCCATACGAAAAAAAGGTCGTTTCCGCTCACCGGACGCCTGACTTGATGTTTGAATACGCAGAGGGAGCAAGAGAAAGAGGCTTGAAGGTGATTATTGCCGGAGCCGGCGGAGCGGCACACCTGCCGGGGATGACAGCGGCAAAAACGACATTGCCGGTTATCGGAATTCCGGTTCAGTCGAAAGCGCTGAACGGGCTTGATTCACTCCTGTCTATCGTTCAAATGCCGGGCGGAGTGCCGGTGGCGACAACAGCCATCGGAAAAGCGGGCGCGGTTAACGCCGGACTGTTAGCGGCGCAAATTTTGTCAGCTTTTGACGAAACAATCGCCCGAAAGCTGGATGAAAGAAGAGAGAACACAAAAAAGACAGTGTTGGAAAGCAGTGATCAGCTTGTCTAAAAAAATCATCTATCCGGGAGCCATGATCGGCATCATCGGCGGCGGCCAGCTTGGAAAAATGATGGCTGTCGCAGCAAAGCAAATGGGATACAAAGTTGCGGTCGTTGATCCTGTAAAAGACTCGCCGTGCGGCCAAGTGGCTGATATAGAAATTACCGCCCCGTACAATGACAGAGAAGCGATTCGGAAATTGGCCGGGATCAGCGACATGATCACATACGAATTTGAAAATATTGATTACGACGCACTGCACTGGCTTGAAGAGAACGCGTATCTTCCGCAGGGAAGCGAGCTTTTGCTCATTACCCAAAACCGGGAGACAGAGAAAAAGGCGATTCAATCAGCCGGCTGTCAAGTTGCCCCGTATCGGATCATCCATACACAGGATGACCTGAAAGAAGCGGTTCAGTTGCTCGGGCTGCCTGCGGTGCTGAAAACATGCCGAGGCGGATATGACGGCAAAGGGCAATATGTCATTAAAGATAAAACACAAATTGAAGATGCGTCCGCGCTATTGCAAAACGGAACTTGTATTCTCGAAAGCTGGGTTCCTTTTAAAATGGAGCTGTCCGTGATTGTGACAAGATCAGTAAATGGAGAAATCACGACATTTCCCGCTGCGGAAAACATTCATAAACACAACATTCTGTTTCAAAGCATTGTTCCGGCAAGAGTGGAAACGGATATCCTGACTCAGGCTGAAAAGCTTGCGGTTCAGCTGGCGGATAAGCTCGGACTTGTCGGACCGCTGGCTGTAGAAATGTTTGTGGCGGAAGACGGAGAGCTGTTGATCAATGAACTGGCTCCGCGGCCACATAACTCAGGCCATTACACGCTTGATCTTTGTGAAACCAGCCAGTTTGAACAGCATATCAGAGCGTTGTGCGGCTTGCCTCTTGGAAAAACGGAGCTTTTGAAGCCCGGCATGATGGTGAACCTTCTCGGTGATGAAGTGAAGCTGGTGGAGGAAGATCCCGCGCTTTTAAAGGAAGCTAAACTTTATATATACGGTAAACACGAAATAAAACAAGGCCGCAAGATGGGTCATATCACCTTTTTGAAGCAGCCTGAAGATAAATGGATACAGCATATCACAAATAAGTGGATGAATAGAGACGGAGGACGAACAGAATGATTGAACGTTATTCAAGACCTGAAATGTCCGCGATTTGGACGGACGAAAACAGATTCCAAGCTTGGCTGGAGGTTGAAATTCTCGCCTGTGAAGCGTGGGCAGAGCTTGGCGTGATACCGAAAGAGGATGTAAAAGTCATGCGCGAAAACGCATCTTTTGACATCAACCGCATCTTTGAAATCGAACAGGATACACGCCATGACGTCGTTGCTTTCACACGCGCGGTTTCTGAATCGCTTGGCGAAGAAAGAAAATGGGTGCATTACGGATTAACATCAACTGACGTAGTAGATACGGCTCTTTCTTACGTATTAAAACAGGCAAACGACATTTTGCTCAAGGACATTGAGAGATTTGTTGACATTATAAAAGAAAAAGCGAAAGAACATAAATATACGGTTATGATGGGGCGCACACACGGCGTACACGCTGAGCCTACAACATTTGGCCTGAAGCTTGCGCTTTGGTATGAAGAAATGAAACGCAACTTAGAGCGATTCAAGCAAGCCAAAGAAGGCATCGAGGTTGGGAAGATTTCCGGCGCTGTCGGCACATATGCGAACATTGACCCGTTTGTTGAACAATATGTTTGTGAAAAACTTGGGTTAAAAGCAGCCCCTATTTCAACTCAGACGCTTCAGCGCGACCGCCATGCCGATTATATGGCTGCACTTGCACTTGTTGCGACAAGCATTGAGAAATTCGCTGTTGAAATCCGCGGCTTGCAAAAAAGTGAAACACGCGAAGTAGAAGAATTTTTCGCAAAAGGGCAAAAAGGTTCCTCAGCGATGCCGCATAAACGGAATCCGATCGGATCAGAAAACATGACGGGAATGGCACGTGTGATCCGCGGCTACATGCTGACGGCTTATGAAAACGTTCCGTTATGGCATGAGCGTGACATTTCTCATTCATCAGCTGAACGAATCATTCTTCCTGATGCGACGATTGCATTGAACTACATGCTTAACCGTTTCGCCAATATCGTGAAGAACTTGACGGTATTCCCTGAGAATATGAAGCGCAACATGGACCGTACGCTTGGCCTGATCTATTCTCAGCGTGTACTGCTTGCTTTGATCGACACAGGTCTTACCCGTGAAGAAGCGTATGACACTGTTCAGCCGAAAGCGATGGAAGCGTGGGAGAAACAAGTTCCATTCCGCCAGCTTGTAGAAGCGGAAGAGAAAATCACATCCCGTCTTTCTCCGGAAAAAATTGAAGATTGCTTTGATTACAATTACCACTTGAAAAATGTAGACCTGATCTTTGACCGTTTAGGTTTAGCATAAAAGAAGCCGTGGGCGGCTTCTTCTCTGCCGCCTTAGATTGAAAATTCCCAACATTCGGGTTAGGAGGCCTTCTGTGAATATTGTGAAAAACGAACTTTTATACGAAGGAAAAGCGAAAAGAATTTACAAAACGGATGATGAAAACACGCTATACGTGGTTTATAAAGACTCCGCTACTGCATTTAACGGTGAAAAAAAGGCTGAAATCAGCGGGAAAGGCCGTTTGAATAATGAGATTTCCAGCCTGATTTTCAAATATCTCCACGACAAGGGCATCAATAATCATTTTGTGGAGCGCATTTCCGAAACCGAACAGCTCATTCAAAAGGTGACCATTGTGCCGCTTGAAGTTGTGGTGAGAAATGTAGTGGCAGGAAGCATGTCCAAACGTCTCGGCATTCCAGAAGGAACGGAGCTAGAACAGCCGATTATCGAGTTTTACTACAAGGATGACGCGCTGGGTGATCCGCTCATTACAGAAGATCATATTTGGCTGTTAAAAGCCGCGACTCCTGAACAGGTGGAAAAGATCAAGTCCATTACAAAAACGGTAAACAAAGAACTTCAAGTCATTTTCAACGATTGTAATGTCAGATTAATAGATTTTAAGCTTGAATTCGGCTTGGACACAGAAGGACAAGTGCTGCTTGCGGATGAGATTTCTCCTGACACGTGCCGCCTGTGGGATAAAGACACGAACGAAAAGCTCGACAAAGACGTATTCAGACGCAATTTAGGCGGCTTAACCGACGCATACGAAGAAATTTTCAAAAGACTGGGAGGCATTTAATATGTACAAAGTAAAAGTTTATGTCAGCTTAAAAGAGAGTGTATTAGATCCGCAGGGGAGCGCGGTTCAGCATGCCTTACACAGTATGTCTTACCAAGAAGTCGCCGACGTTCGCATCGGAAAATATATGGAGCTTACGATTGAAAAGTCTGACCGTGATCTCGATGTGCTTGTGAAAGAAATGTGTGAAAAACTTCTTGCGAATACAGTCATTGAAGACTATAGATACGAAGTTGAGGAGGTTGTCGCACAGTGAAATTTGCGGTGATTGTTTTACCAGGCTCCAACTGTGATATTGATATGTTTCACGCCGTAACGGATGAACTCGGTGAAGACGTGGAATACGTCTGGCATGACGAAACAAGCCTTGACGGTTTTGACGGCGTATTAATTCCGGGCGGATTCTCTTATGGAGACTATTTAAGATGCGGCGCCATCGCCAGATTCTCCAACATTATGCCGGCAGTGAAAAAAGCGGCTGAAGAAGGAAAGCCTGTTCTCGGCGTTTGTAACGGATTCCAGATTCTGCAGGAGCTTGGCCTTCTGCCGGGTGCGATGAGACGAAATAAAGATTTGAAATTCATCTGCCGTCCGGTTGACCTGATTGTGCAAAACGATGAAACAGTGTTTACATCTTCTTATGAAAAAGAAGAATCCATTACAATTCCGGTTGCCCATGGCGAAGGGAATTTCTACTGCGATGAAGAAACGCTTGCGGCTTTACAAAAAAATAATCAAATTGCTTTCACATACGGTTCCAATATTAACGGAAGTGTGAACGACATCGCGGGTGTCGTCAATGAAAAAGGAAATGTACTGGGCATGATGCCTCACCCTGAGCGCGCGGTCGATTCTCTGCTCGGAAGCGCCGACGGACTTAAATTGTTTCAATCTATCGTGAAAAATTGGAGGGAAACTCATGTCACTACTGCTTGAACCAAGTAAAGAACAAATTAAAGAAGAGAAAATCTATCAGCAAATGGGAGTCAGTGATGATGAGTTTGCATTGATAGAATCCATTATAGGAAGACTTCCGAACTATACGGAGATCGGCATTTTCTCGGTAATGTGGTCTGAGCATTGCAGCTACAAAAACTCAAAGCCGATCTTGCGGAAATTCCCTACAAGCGGCGAGCGCGTGCTGCAAGGGCCTGGAGAAGGCGCCGGAATCGTTGACATCGGTGACAATCAGGCGGTTGTGTTCAAAATTGAATCTCATAACCACCCGTCAGCGATCGAGCCTTACCAAGGAGCTGCCACAGGCGTAGGCGGAATCATTCGTGATGTATTCTCCATGGGCGCGCGTCCAATCGCAGTCTTAAACTCTCTTCGATTTGGCGAACTGACTTCACCGCGCGTGAAGTACTTGTTTGAAGAAGTAGTCGCAGGAATTGCCGGATACGGTAACTGCATCGGAATTCCGACAGTCGGCGGAGAAGTGCAATTCGACAGCTGCTATGAAGGCAACCCGCTTGTTAATGCCATGTGCGTCGGATTGATCAACCACGAAGACATTAAAAAAGGCCAGGCTAAAGGGGTCGGCAACACCGTGATGTATGTCGGCGCGAAAACGGGCCGCGACGGAATCCACGGGGCAACTTTCGCTTCTGAGGAAATGTCTGATTCTTCTGAGGAAAAACGTTCTGCCGTCCAAGTCGGAGATCCTTTCATGGAAAAACTTCTGCTTGAAGCATGTTTAGAAGTCATCAAATCTGACGCCCTTGTCGGCATTCAAGATATGGGAGCGGCGGGACTGACAAGCTCAAGCGCTGAAATGGCAAGTAAGGCGGGTTCAGGAATAGAAATGAATCTGGATTTGATTCCGCAGCGTGAAACGGGCATGACGGCGTACGAAATGATGCTTTCTGAATCACAGGAGCGGATGTTATTAGTTATCGAGCGCGGACGTGAACAAGAAATCGTTGATATTTTTGAAAAATACGACCTTGAAGCCGTTTCTGTCGGCCACGTAACGGATGATAAAATGCTTCGCCTTCTCCATAACGGAGAGACGGTTTGTGAGCTTCCGGTCGATGCATTGGCGGAAGAAGCGCCTGTTTACCACAAGCCTTCAAAAGAGCCTGCTTACTACCGTGAATTTTTAGAAACAACTGTCCCTGCACCTAAAGTGGAAGATGCGAAAGACACACTTCTTGCCCTCTTGCAGCAGCCGACCATCGCAAGCAAAGAGTGGGTGTATGATCAGTATGATTACATGGTTCGGACAAATACTGTAGTCGCGCCTGGCTCTGATGCGGGAGTGCTCAGAATCCGCGGAACGAAAAAAGCCCTTGCTATGACAACCGACTGTAATGCCCGTTATTTATACCTGGATCCGGAAGTCGGCGGAAAAATCGCTGTGGCAGAGGCGGCGCGCAACATCGTTTGCTCTGGTGCAGAACCGCTTGCAGTTACGGATAACCTCAATTTCGGAAACCCGGAAAAACCGGAGATTTTCTGGCAGATTGAAAAAGCGGCCGACGGAATCAGTGAAGCGTGCAACGTGCTCAGCACACCGGTTATCGGCGGAAACGTTTCTCTTTATAACGAATCAAACGGAACAGCCATCTATCCGACGCCTGTTATCGGCATGGTCGGTTTAATTGAAGATACAGCACATATCACAACACAAAGCTTTAAAGAATCCGGCGATTTGGTTTATGTGATCGGCGAAACAAAGCCGGAGTTTGCAGGAAGCGAGCTTCAAAAGCTGACAGAAGGAAAAATCTTCGGCAAAGCGCCGGAGCTTGATCTCAGCCTTGAGCAGGCTCGTCAAAAAGCCCTTCTCGAAGCAATCCGTTCTGGTTTGGTTCAGTCAGCTCATGACGTGTCAGAAGGCGGACTGGGTGTTGCGCTTGCTGAAAGTGTGATGTCAACAGAAGGACTTGGCGCAAACGTCACATTAGAGGGCGAAGCTGCTTTGTTATTCAGTGAATCACAATCAAGATTCGTGATCTCTGTGAAAAAAGAACATCAGCAATCATTTGAAAAGCTTGTCAAAGACGCGATTCATGTCGGTGAAGTAACATCAGACGCAATTCTCACAGTCCAAAGTCAAGAAGGAAATCTATGGATTCATGCGCAGACTGAAGAGCTGGAACGCGCATGGAAAGGAGCTATCCCATGCTTGCTGAAATCAAAGGCTTAAACGAAGAGTGCGGCGTTTTTGGGATTTGGGGACATGAAGAAGCCCCGCAAATCACGTATTACGGGCTTCACAGCCTCCAGCACAGAGGACAAGAGGGCGCGGGGATTGTGGCGACTGATGGAGAAAAGCTGTCGGCGCACAAAGGCCAAGGGCTGATTACGGAAGTCTTTCAAAATGGTGAACTCAGCAAAGTGAAGGGAAGAGGCGCCATCGGCCACGTTCGCTATGCGACGGCGGGCGGCGGCGGATATGAAAATGTTCAGCCGCTCCTCTTCAATTCTCAAAATAACGGCAGTCTCGCGCTTGCACATAATGGAAACCTGGTGAACGCGACTCAGCTGAAGCAGCAGCTTGAAAATCAAGGGAGTATTTTTCAAACTTCTTCCGATACAGAGGTGTTGGCTCATCTCATTAAAAGAAGCGGCCATTTCGCATTGAAGGATCAAATTAAAAATGCTTTGTCTATGCTGAAAGGCGCGTATGCGTTTCTCATTATGACTGAAACAGAAATGATTGTGGCACTTGATCCAAACGGACTCAGACCGCTATCCATTGCGATGCTCGGAGACGCGTATGTCGTAGCCTCAGAAACGTGTGCGTTTGATGTGGTCGGCGCGACTTATCTGCGTGACGTTGAACCGGGGGAAATGCTGATCATCAATGACGAAGGCATGAAAACAGAGCGTTTCTCCATGAACATCAACCGTTCAATCTGCAGCATGGAGTACATTTATTTCTCAAGACCTGACAGCAACATTGACGGTATCAACGTGCACAGCGCCCGTAAAAACCTTGGAAAAATGCTCGCTCAGGAATCAGCGGTAGAGGCTGATGTCGTAACGGGAGTGCCGGATTCAAGTATCTCCGCAGCCATCGGATATGCAGAAGCAACCGGCATCCCGTACGAGCTTGGTCTGATCAAAAACCGTTATGTCGGCCGAACGTTTATCCAGCCGTCACAGGCTCTTCGCGAGCAGGGCGTCAGAATGAAGCTTTCCGCAGTGCGCGGAGTAGTAGAAGGCAAACGTGTTGTCATGGTTGATGATTCGATCGTGCGCGGAACGACAAGCCGCCGGATTGTAACGATGCTGAGAGAAGCGGGCGCAACAGAGGTGCATGTGAAAATCAGCTCGCCGCCGATCGCTCATCCGTGCTTCTACGGAATCGACACGTCCACTCATGAAGAACTGATCGCCTCCTCCCACTCGGTGGAGGAAATTCGCCAAGAAATCGGAGCGGATACGCTGTCATTCTTGAGCATAGACGGATTACTAAAAGGTGTCGGCAGACAGTATGAAGGCGAGCAATGCGGCCAGTGCCTCGCTTGCTTTACAGGGAAATATCCGACAGAAATTTATCAGGATACCGTTCTCCCGCACGTAAAAGAAGCGGTATTGACAAAATAAATGTTGAAAATGGGATAAAGGCAGCGGAGGTTCGGCTGCCTTTATCTTTCTGCAACAAAGAACGGTAAGCGGGAATTACGAAGCGCGCAAAAAGGAGTGATTGTGATGTCAGAAGCATACAAAAACGCAGGAGTTGACATCGAAGCCGGGTACGAAGCTGTAAAACGGATGAAAAAACATGTGGAACGCACAAAAAGACTTGGCGTCATGGGCAGTCTTGGCGGATTCGGCGGCATGTTTGATTTATCAGAGCTGCCTTATAAAAAGCCGGTTCTTATTTCAGGAACAGACGGAGTGGGGACAAAGCTGAAACTCGCTTTTTCAATGGACAAGCATGATACGATCGGCGTAGACGCTGTGGCAATGTGTGTAAACGATGTGCTTGCGCAAGGAGCGGAGCCGCTGTTTTTCCTCGATTATCTTGCTGTCGGGAAAGCAGATCCCGTAAAAATTGAACAAATCGTAAAAGGCGTTGCCGATGGCTGTGAACAGTCGGGTTCTGCGCTTGTCGGCGGAGAAACGGCCGAAATGCCTGGTTTGTACACACCTGAAGAATACGACATCGCCGGTTTCTCAGTCGGTGTTGTCGAAAAGGATGAAATCGTTACGGGCGAAAACATCAAAGAAGGGCATCTTCTGATCGGCCTCAGCTCAAGCGGCTTGCACAGCAATGGGTTTTCGCTTGTGCGAAAGGTTCTTCTTGAAGACGCAGGGCTTAACTTGGATGAAACATATGAAGCTTTCGAGCGCCCTCTTGGCGAAGAGCTGTTAGAGCCGACGAGAATTTATGTCAAGCCTGTGCTTGAAGCCGTCAAAAGCGGCAAGATCGACGGCATGGCGCATGTGACTGGCGGAGGCTTTATCGAAAACCTGCCCCGTATGCTGCCTGAAGGCTTAAGCGCGGAAATTGACCACGGCTCTTGGCCGATTCCGACGATCTTCACATTTTTACAGGAGCGCGGCAAGCTGAAAGAGGAAGACATGTTCAACGTCTTTAATATGGGCATCGGCTTTGTCCTTGCCGTAAAAGAAGAGCATCTGACGGATGTGATTCAAACACTTGAAGGCCATGGCGAAAAAGCTTACTTAATCGGCCGTGTCAAACAGGGGGAAGGCGTCACTTTCGGCGGTGCGTCTCTTTCATGAAAAAGTTTGCGGTATTTGCATCCGGAAACGGCTCGAACTTTGAAGCGATCGTCACTCGGTTAAAAGAAGAGAATTGGAATGCGGAGGTTTCACTGTTAGTGTGTGACAACCTTGAGGCAAAGGTGCTTGAACGTGCGGAGGCATTCAGCATCCCGTCGTTTGCATTCCAGCCGAAATCATATGAGAACAAGCCCGCGTTTGAGCGCGCGATCATAGAACAGCTCCGCCTCCATGAGGTTGAACTAATTGTGCTTGCCGGATATATGAGATTGATCGGTGACACTCTGCTCAAGGCATACGGCGGGAAAATCGTAAACATCCATCCGTCTCTTCTGCCTGCGTTTCCTGGAATTGACGCTGTCGGCCAGGCGTACCGGGCAGGCGTGAAGGTGGCCGGCATTACGGTTCACTATGTCGATGAAGGTATGGATACAGGGCCGATCATCGCCCAGAAGGCGGTCGAAATCGGGGAAGGCGACACATTGGGAACAATTGAACAACACATACACGAACTTGAGCATAAGCATTATCCTAGCGTAATCAAAGAGCTATTAGGACTAAACAGCAGAGGTGAAAAGCAATGACAATTAAACGCGCACTAATCAGTGTTTCAGATAAAACGAATCTTGTCCCTTTTGTGAAAGAACTAACAGAGCTTGGCGTTGAAGTCATTTCAACCGGCGGCACGAAAAAACTTCTTCAGGAAAACGGCGTGAACGTCATCGGAATTTCTGAAGTAACAGGCTTTCCAGAAATAATGGACGGACGCTTAAAAACGCTTCATCCGAATATTCACGGAGGACTTCTTGCTGTGCGTGACAATGAAGAGCACATGTCCCAAATCAATGAGCACGGCATTTCTCCGATCGACTTAGTTGTAGTCAACCTCTATCCTTTTAAAGAAACGGTTTCTAAAGAGGATGTCGCTTATGAAGATGCGATTGAAAACATTGATATCGGAGGACCCGGCATGCTGCGCGCCGCATCCAAAAACCATCAGGATGTTACGGTCATCGTCGACCCTGCTGATTACAATCCGGTCCTGAATCAAATTAAAGAAGAAGGCGGCGTTTCTCTTCAGAAAAAACGCGAACTGGCGGCGAAGGTTTTCCGCCACACGGCTGCATATGATGCGCTTATCGCCGAATACTTAACAAACTTTGTCGGCGAAAAAGATCCAGAGCAATACACAGTGACTTTTGAGAAAAAACAATCTCTTCGCTACGGAGAAAATCCGCATCAAGAAGCGACGTTTTATCAAAGCGCACTGCCGGCAAGCGGTTCAATCGCATCAGCTGAACAGCTGCACGGCAAAGAGCTTTCTTATAACAACATTAAAGACGCCGATGCGGCGGTCCAAATTATACGTGAGTTTACAGAGCCGGCGGCAGTTGCGGTCAAGCATATGAACCCATGCGGCGTCGGAACAGGCAAAACGATTGCAGAAGCGTTTAACAGAGCGTTTGCGGCAGATGAAACGTCTATTTTCGGCGGCATTATCGCGCTTAACCGTGAAGTGGACAAGGCAACGGCGGAAGTGCTGCATAAGATCTTTTTAGAAATCATTATTGCGCCTTCATTCAGTGAAGAAGCACTTGAGGTGTTAACGTCCAAGAAAAACCTGCGCCTCTTAACATTAGATGTGTCAGCTTCTATTAAAAAAGAGAAACAGCTTACTTCCGTTCAAGGCGGACTATTGATTCAAGATTTAGACATGCACGGCTTTGATGACGCAAAAATCAGCATCCCGACAAAAAGGGAACCGAACGAACAAGAATGGGAAGACCTTAAGCTTGCTTGGAAAGTCGTGAAGCATGTGAAATCAAACGCGATCGTACTTGCAAAAGACAACATGACAGTCGGGGTAGGCGCAGGACAAATGAACCGCGTCGGCTCGGCGAAAATCGCGATTGAACAGGCTGGAGAAAAAGCGAAAGGCAGCGCGCTTGGATCTGACGCTTTCTTCCCGATGCCTGATACTGTTGAAGAAGCGGCAAAAGCTGGTGTCACAGCTATCATTCAGCCTGGCGGTTCTGTCCGTGATGAAGATTCTATCAAAAAAGCGGATGAGTACGGCATTGCCATGGTGTTCACCGGAATCAGACATTTCAAACATTAAGGGGATGAAAACGACGTGAATGTATTAATCATCGGTAAAGGCGGAAGAGAGCACACGCTGGCATGGAAAGCGGCAGAAAGCAGCCTTATTGATACTGTATTTGCAGCGCCGGGAAATGACGGCATGACATCTTCAGCTACACTTGTCAGCATCGAGGAAAATGACCACACCGGACTTGTTGCGTTTGCAAAAGAAAACAACGTCGGTTTAACAATCGTCGGGCCAGAGGTTCCTTTAATCGAAGGTCTTGTTGATGAATTTGAAAAAGCGGGCCTGCGTGTTTTCGGTCCGTCAAAAGCGGCAGCAATTATAGAAGGCAGTAAGCAATTTGCAAAGGATTTGATGAGAAAATATCAAATCCCGACCGCTGAATACGAAACATTTACTTCGTTTGACGAGGCTAAAGCCTATGTACAGGAAAAAGGCGCTCCGATTGTCATTAAAGCGGACGGACTTGCGGCTGGCAAAGGCGTTACTGTAGCGATGTCGGAAGAAGAAGCGATCGCGTGCCTTCATGATTTTCTGGAAGATGAAAAGTTCGGAGATGCCAGCGCGTCTGTTGTCATCGAAGAATTTCTCTCCGGAGAAGAATTTTCTCTTATGGCGTTTGTGAAGGGAGAAACCGTCTATCCGATGGTGATCGCCCAGGATCATAAGCGTGCTTTTGACGGAGATAAAGGGCCGAACACAGGCGGAATGGGTGCTTATTCTCCGGTTCCGCAAATTTCAGAAGAAATCGTTCAGCACGCTGTAGAGACGATTGTCAAACCGGCAGCAAAAGCAATGGTCCAAGAAGGACGTTCCTTTACGGGTGTCTTATATGCGGGCCTTATGCTGACACAAGACGGTTCGAAGGTGATTGAATTTAACGCCCGTTTTGGCGATCCGGAAACACAGGTTGTCCTGCCGCGAATGGAATCCGACCTTGTGCAAGTTCTTCTTGATCTGCTGGATGAGAAGCAGGTTGAATTGAAATGGAAGGATACATCTGCTGTGAGTGTTGTGCTCGCATCTGATGGCTACCCGGAAAGCTATGCCAAAGGCACGCCGATCGGAACCCTCACATCAAGCAAGGATCAAGTAGTTGTCTTCCACGCCGGAACAAAAGCAGACGGCGAAACATTTGTCACAAACGGCGGCCGTGTCGCAAATGTGACGGCATTTGATGATACCTTTGAAGCAGCGAGAGACAGAGTGTATCAAGCCGTTGACGAAATCATCAAGCCCGGATTGTTTTTTAGAAAAGACATCGGAGCCCGCGCACTGAGAGTTTCTCAGAAATAAGATGAAAAAACCCGCAGTTTGTGCTGCGGGTTTTTTGATGTCAGACAAAGGCATGCTGAAAGGCTGAAGAGGAAAGAACCACTAATGTCGTTGGTTTTCCGTGGTCCATGCAGGCATCGATAAAATCCTCAAGGGTATGCACCGATTCGGTGACGACCTTTGTTACATAGCTGTACATGCCTGTAATGCGATGATTTTCTGCTACGTCAGGGTGGCTTTGGGCGAAGGCGGCGTAATGTTTGCAGCTTTTCGGTTCCATGAGGATAAAGGCTGTAACCTGTTTGTTTAGCTTTTCAAAACAGATATTGGCGCTGTAACCTGTGATGATTCCTTTTTCTTCAAGCTTTTTGACCCGTTCAGCTGCGCTGGGAGAGCTGAGTCCGACGAGTTTCCCCAACTCAACCATGGTAAGTCTTGCGTTTTTCTGTAAATGCGAAAGGATTTGTAAGTCTGTGTGATCCATTTTGTTGGCTCCTTTTTATTTTAAGCAGAAACATATAGATTCCTTCATTATTAAATCCATTGGGTTCATTTTTCTTAATTGTAGCATATGGCTGTCTGTTTTCTTTTTCTATAATAAAGCCAGAGCAAAAAAGGAGAAATAATGATGGAAACTTTACGGCGTTCGCTTACTTGGGTGCAGGGGACTGCGCTGACGATAGGGGCAGTGTTAGGATGCGGAATATTGATTCTCCCTTCCGTCACGGCTAATACGGCGGGACCGGCTTCTTTATTGGCATGGGTGCTGATGTCTTTATTGTCCTTTCCGCTTGTCGGCACGCTGGCACGGCTTGTGAAAATAGCGCCGAGCGCGGGAGGGATTACTGCATATGTTCAGCTTGCTTTTTACAGTAAAGCCGCTGCTGTCTTAGGGTGGATCATGATGGGTTCAGTACCGATCGGAGTGCCGATCATAGCGCTGGCCGGCGCGCATTATGTCGGCTCTGTCACGGGAGCGGGGAATGGCCAGATAACTCTTATAGCAGCCGGTATGCTGGGATTATCTATTATTCTCAATATAAAGGGATTGCGGCTGTCCGCGAAAATCAGCACCCTGGTCATCTTTATGATAGTGCTTTTACTGATTTTAGCCGCAGCGGTCTCGCTTCCTCATGTGAAAGCAACTGCGTTTCAGCCGTTTCTTCCTCATGGCTGGTTTGCTGCCGGTTCGGCATCTGTTGTGATCTTTTTTTCATTTGTCGGCTGGGAGATGATCACGCCGCTGGCAGAAGAATTTAAGCGTCCGGAAAGAGACATTCCGGTCAGCTTGTTTTTAGCCGCCGTCTGTGTAGCGCTATTGTATATTATGATTTCTTTCGTGACCATCGGAACGCATGCTTATGGCGGAAACGGAAACATTGCCTCACTCAATATGTTAATGTCAAAGGGAATTGGCAAAAGCGGTGTCTATGTGACCGCATGGCTGGCACTTTTTATCACCTTCAGTACGATTCACGCGAACATTGCCGGATTTTCAAGAATGGTTTACGCATTGGCGAGAGAGGGACATTTTCCGCATTATTTTGAAAAGGTCAGCTCAAAAAGCCATACGCCGGTGCGGGTGCTGATAGGGCTCGGAATCGTGTTTGGCTTGGTTCTCGCGGTGAACGGAGCGCTTCAGATTGATCCGGCGTTTTTGCTGAAAGGGCCAAGTGCCGCGTTTATCGCATCCTATTTGTTTACATTGGCGGCGGCGCTGAAGATCTTGCACTGGAGGGATATCGGCTGGTGGCTGGCTTTAACTGCATTTGTTTTATGTTTGGGGATTTACTGTTTTTGCGGCTGGGCCTTCTTTTATCCGGTTGTGCTCGGGGTAGCGGGGATGATGTATAAGAAATATGGGCGAGAAAATAAATAACAAGCCAAATGTCGGCTTGTTATTTTTCTTGTTGCTCATTATGATTTGTGTTTGCGGCGTTTTGGCACATATAAGTAACAGGGCAAAAACGTAAAATTCCGGAGGCTGCTTTCATGCCGCCCATAAAGATACAGAAGAGAGTCATTTTGCACCAAGGCTTTCTGGTGTACTTTGCTGCTGCGGCGGACATAAGGGTTAACCCGCAGGCGATTCGGAAAACGGCATTAAGTAAACTGATGTTTTGTTTCATTGATTTCAAGCTCCTTTTCACTTAAAAAAGTTTTTTAATCTAATCTTCAAAAATTTGTAACGTTTAAGCCGTGCGTGATATGTAAGGATGTGATACGATAAATCTAATACATGTAAAGGAGAGTATGTGAATGTCCGAACGTACCTTTAACTGGAAAAATAAAGACATCAGGTCACAGGTCGATGTTGTAGACTCAAAGCTTCTTCCGACACTCCTTTTACGGAATGCTCTCGTCTTAAATCCATTTTTAAAACAATGGCTGAAAAAAAATATTTGGATTTACCAAGACCGTATTGTCTATGTCGGGGATGACCTCCCAAATAAAACAGGTCACATTCATACGATTGATTGTGAAGGAAAGTACATTGTGCCTGGTTATATCGAACCGCACGCTCATCCTTTTCAAATATATAATCCCCATACGCTGGCGGAATATGTGTCTCAATTTGGAACAACAACATTTGTGAATGATAATTTATTTTTGCTTTTACAAAGCGGAAAAAAGAAAGCGCTTACTGTTTTGAACGAACTGAAAAAGCAGCCTGTTCAATATTTTTGGTGGTCTCGGTATGACCTTCAGACAGAGGTGCTCCATGAGGATCATATCTTGCCGTTTGATGTACGAAAGCAGTGGATGGAACATCCGGATGTTCTTCAAGGCGGCGAAATGACAGGCTGGCCTCGTTTGATGGACGGCGATGATTTAATTTTGCACTGCATGCAAACCACTAAAAAGCATCGAAAGCGTATTGAAGGGCACTTTCCCGGGGCTTCAGAAAAAACGCTTACAAAAATGAAGCTGTTCGGAGCCGATTCTGATCACGAAGCGATGACAGGGGATGAAGTGCTGAGAAGATTAGAGCTTGGATATTATGTCTCGCTCAGAAACTCTTCGATCCGCCCTGATTTAAAAAACATATTACAAGATCTTCATGAAAGAAATTTCCGCCAGTACGATCACTTTTTTTATACGACTGACGGAGCGACGCCTAATTTTTATAAGGGCGGCATGATAAATGAAATGATCCGGATTGCGCTGGACGAAGGTGTGCCGGCAATTGACGCCTATAATATGGCATCCTTTAATATAGCGAAGTATTACCAGATTGATGATTACCTAGGTGTAGTCGGGCCGGGGAGATTAGCCTCGTTAAATATTCTTGATGACCCTGCAAATCCTGATCCGGTTACCGTCCTTTCAAAAGGCGTGATCCTGCGTGAAGACGGCCGAAATATGAATGCGTTTACAGAAATGGATTGGAACAAAGGCGGTCTTGTCCCGTTAGAGCTGTCATATGATATGACGATGGATGATTTACAGTTTTCGATGCCGATGGGTGTGAAGATGCGAAATGCTGTTATAATGGAGCCGTATATGATTGCGATCGACAATTCAGTTGACCAGCTTTCTTTTGACCATGATGAATGTTACTTAACAATGCTTGATAAGCAGGGGAAATGGCGTGTGAACACGATGGTCAAAGGATTTGCCTCCAGTGTGCAGGGATTTGTCAGTTCCTTTACGACGACCGGCGATATTATCGCGATTGGAAAAAATAAAGCTGATATGCTGCTTGCTTTTGCACGTATGAAAGAAATCGGAGGGGGGATTGTCCTCGCGGAAAACGGGGAAATTCTGCACGAGATCCCGTTGCATTTATGCGGATGCGCCTCTTCCGAAAAGTACGAGACTGTGCTCGAAAAGGAATTAAAGCTGAAAACCCTTTTGGCTGAAAGAGGCTATCAATTTTCTGATCCTATCTATACGCTGCTCTTTTTGCAGAGCACTCATCTTCCTTATATACGCATTACGCCGAGGGGAATCTTCGACGTGATGAAAAAAACTGTACTCTTTCCGTCGATAATGCGTTAAAATATAAAAGAGCAGGGAGCCAACACATGAAAAAATGGATGGCAGTTTGTATGCTATGTTTCGCGTTTTTCTTGCTTGTTTCTTGTCAGCAAAAGGACTCTCTCCCAGGAAAAACAACGAAGCCAACAGCTCCGTTGACGGGATTGAAGACTGAGCAGAAAGTGGCTGAACGGCGGCCTGTGGCTGTTGTCATGAACAACCATCCTAAGGCGAGGCCGCAATCAGGGCTGGATAAGGCTGATATTGTCATAGAGGCGCTTGCTGAAGGGCAGATCACGCGGTTTTTGGCCGTTTTTCAAAGCCAAATGCCGGAGACTGTCGGACCTGTGCGGAGTGCGAGGGAATATTTCGTCACTCTCAGTAACGGCTTTGACAGTATTTTTGTCCACCATGGCTGGAGCCCCGGCGCAAAAGAGCAGCTGGAGTCCGGAGCTGCCGACAATATAAACGGATTGGATTTTGACGGAAGCTTGTTTTGGAGAGCCGATTTTAGCAAACCGCCTCACAATTCCTATACGTCTTATAAGTACATAAAAAAGGCTGCGGAGCAAAAAGGATATGAGCTGAACGGTGAAACAAACGCCCTTCCTTTTCAAACATCAGAAGCAAAACCTTCTAATGAATCTTACAATGTTCGGGTAGATTATGGAACAAAGAACGTTACAAATCTTGTCGAATATGATTATGATAAAAAAGCTGACGCTTATACGAGAAGCTCTGATGGTGTAACAACGACAGACCGGGAGACCGGAAAGCCGGTTGCAATGCAAAACATTTTCATTGTTGAAGCCAGCCATCACATTATTGATCAAGACGGAAGGCGGGGCATCGACATTGAATCAGGAGGGAAAGGTCTCCTGATTCAGCACGGGAACGCCATTGAGACAGACTGGAAAAATGAAAGCGGCCGTATTCTGCCTGTAAAGGACGGAAAGGTGCTTCCGTTTGTGCCGGGAAAGACATGGATCAATATCGTGCCTGATCTCGATGCAGCTTCCATTAGTAAAGGAGAAGGTGTGTAACGATGCAAATCGATAAATTACGCGGTAAAGAGCTAGACCAGCTATTTAATTCCATATTATCGCTCAAAGACCTTGAAGAATGCTATCGCTTCTTCGATGATCTTTGCACAATTAATGAAATTCAATCTTTGGCGCAGCGTCTTGAAGTTGCAAGAATGCTTCGCGACGGAAATACGTACCATAAGATTGAAACAGAAACGGGGGCTTCCACAGCCACCATTTCCCGTGTGAAGCGATGCTTGAATTATGGAAATGATGCTTATGAAATGGCGCTTGACCGCGCGAAGGAGATGGAAAGTGAGTCTTCTTCAACATAAGAGTACCGCCTTGCTTACACAGCAAGGCGGTTTTTTTATGAAATGGAGTGCTTGAGGCTGGCTGTTTCGGACGTGCTGTCATCCGTTTTTCGGTACGCAATATGCTGTTTGGAAAAGTGAATCGGAGAATCAATTCCAGCCGCGGCAGCCAGATTAAACAGGCCTTCTCGTAATGAAATCACGTAATTGCAGACCCGATGCTGTTTTTCCTCTATGCTGAGCGCTTTTTGCAGTTTTGGATCAGTTGTCGCTACACCGACGGGACATGTGTTTGTATGGCATACTAATGCGCGGATGCAGCCGACTGAAAACATCATGCCGCGCGCAATGTTTACGAAATCAGCCCCGAGTGCCAAAGCGATTGCAACCTTATCAGGTGTCAGCAGTTTTCCGGAAGCGAAAATTTTCAGCTTATCCCGCATGCCGTATTTTCTGAGCAGCGTATCAACGATCGGGAGCGCTGTCATGATTGGAAGCCCTACTGTGTCAGCAAGTTCGTGAAAAGAAGCGCCGGTGCCGCCTTCACTCCCGTCAACCGTGATAAAATCAGGATGCTTTCCGCTTTTTTTCATATAAGAGACAAGCTCTTCGATTTCGTCAGGATTCCCTACGACAATCTTCATGCCGACCGGTTTTTTGCCCACTTCACGAAGCTTTTCTATAAAATCAAGCATCTCAGGAACGTTCGAAAATTCATGAAAACGATTTGGGCTGTCAATTGACTTTCCGGGCTCCACATTACGAATATCAGCAACTTCTTCCGTCACCTTTACACCGTCAATATGGCCGCCCCGTGTTTTGGCTCCTTGAGCGAGCTTCAGTTCAAACGCTTTAATTTGATCAAGCCGGCTTTTCTTTTTAAACTCTTCAAAAGAAAATTCTCCGTTTTTTGAGCGGACCCCGAAAAGACCCGGCCCGATCTGACAAATAATATCGGCGCCTCCTTTTAGGTGGTACTCAGACAATCCGCCTTCTCCAGTATTCATCCAAGTGCCGCCTGCCTGATGCAGTCCTTTTGACAATGCCGTGATCGCGCGGTCTCCAAGTGACCCATAGCTCATAGCGGACTGGCCGACAAGACCCTTCGCATAAAATGGCTTCTCACATGTATTTCCGCCGATGACCTGCACATCGTCAGGGTGCAGAAAATACGGATCTGCTTCGATTCGCTCGGTATGTTCGCTGCGTCTTAACAGGTTGTCCTTGTCAACTTTGTATACTTGGGTTTGGATTTTGGGTGTTTGGCTGACGCGAAGCTCCTCTCTTTGTTTTGGAAAAAGAGAGTTGCGGATATAATAGCCTGGTTTATCAAAATCTCTTTCAGACCCGAATCCCATCATTCTGCTTTTATATTTACCCGACATGACGGTTTGTTCATATTCTCTCCTTGAAAAAGGCTGTTCCTCATTATCATTGCTGAATAAATACTGTCGCAGCTCCGGCCCGATTTTTTCAAAAATATAGCGTATTTTCCCTGCTACGGGGTAGTTGCGGAGTACGGAATGTTCCTGCTGTTTTTCATCCTTTATGTAAATCCAGATCAACAGTGCTATTGGGATAAGAAGAATCCCGATTAATAATGCTATGAGGGCAATAATTACTTTCTCCATCTTTTCAAACTCCTTTTTTATGTAACCATTTCCACTGTTTGACGATTTCCAAACAATAACACTTTGACAGGCGGGAAAATGACAGGAAATGTAACGGAAAAGAGTGCAGATTTAATGGATAAATATATAAGGAGGCGAATCAAACAGTCTTTTTCAGTGAATAACGAGAATGACTGCTTTTTCCGTTTTTCCGCAGTATGTGAATTTGTTATAATATTTAAATGGTAAGAAACGAATGGAGGACGTATTACATGTACGATGTTACCGAGTGGAAGCATGTCTTTAAACTCGATCCGAATAAAGAGATATCTGACGAGCAGCTTGATATGCTGTGTGAATCCGGAACTGACGCAATTATCATCGGCGGAAGCGACAATGTGACGGAAGACGACGTACTGAGGCTGATGTCAAAGGTGAGGCGTTTCTTAGTGCCGTGTGTCCTTGAAGTGTCAACTACTGATGCCATCGTGCCGGGATTTGACCTGTATTTTATTCCGAGTGTGCTCAACAGCAGAAATCCGGACTGGATAGTGGGGCTTCACAAGCAGGCAATGAAGGAATACGGCGATTTGATGTCGATGGAGGACATTGTGACAGAAGGATATTGTATTTTAAATCCTGATTGTAAAGCGGCTGTTTTGACAGATGCGGATACGGATCTGGACGCGGAGGATGCGGCTGCCTATGCGAGGGTCTCTGAACATTTGCTTCACCTCCCTATTTTTTATTTGGAGTACAGCGGGGTGCTTGGAGACATAGAAGTCGTCAAGGAAACGAAGGCTGTGTTAGAAAGAACTACCCTATTCTACGGCGGCGGCATTAAAGACGCGGATACGGCTAAACAAATGGCTGAGCACGCGGATGTAATTGTCGTGGGAAATGCGGTATATGATGATTTTAAACAGGCGCTGGGGACTGTAGCGGCTGTAAAAGGCGAGTAGCGAAACGGACGGATTTGGTTTATGATAGAACATATGTTTGAATAGGCGGTGAACGGATTTTGAATTATATAAGCAATCAATTATTAAGCGGACTCAATCCAGTTCAGCAGGAAGCGGTCAAAACAACGGACGGGCCGCTTCTGTTAATGGCTGGCGCAGGAAGCGGAAAGACGCGGGTGCTGACGCACAGAATCGCTTACCTCATGGCGGAAAAGCATGTGGCGCCTTGGAACATCTTGGCGATCACATTTACGAATAAAGCAGCGAGAGAAATGAAGGAACGTGTGGAAAGCATTCTCGGACCCGGGGCGGATGATATTTGGATTTCGACTTTCCACAGCATGTGTGTGCGGATTTTGCGGCGAGATATCGACCGAATCGGCATTAATCGGAATTTCTCCATCCTTGACACGTCAGACCAGCTCTCGGTGATTAAAGGCATTTTAAAAGAACGCAATATCGACCCGAAAAAATTCGACCCGAGAAGTATGCTCGGCTCCATCAGCAGCGCGAAAAATGAGCTGATTGATCCGGAGGAATACGCAAAATCGGCAGGCGGCTATTATGACCAGGTCGTCAGCGATGTATATACGGATTATCAGAAAAAACTTCTGAAAAACCAATCGCTTGATTTCGATGATTTAATTATGACAACGATCAAGCTGTTTGACCGTGTGCCGGAAGTTCTTGAGTTTTATCAGCGCAAGTTTCAATACATTCATGTTGATGAATATCAGGATACAAACAGAGCGCAGTATCTGCTTGTGAAGCAGATGGCAAAACGCTTCCAGAATATTTGCGTAGTAGGAGATTCTGACCAGTCGATTTACAGATGGCGCGGAGCGGATATCGCCAATATTCTTTCCTTTGAAAAAGATTATCCGAGTGCGAGTGTCATTTTGCTTGAGCAAAACTACCGCTCAACCAAGCGGATTTTGCATGCGGCCAATGAAGTGATTAAAAACAATTCAAACCGCAAGCCGAAAAATTTGTGGACAGAAAACGATGATGGAATCAAGATTTCATATTACCGCGGCGATAATGAATTTGGCGAAGGGCAGTTTGTCGCAGGGAAGATTCATCAGCTCAGCAGCTCCGGCAAGCGCCGCCTTTCCGATATCGCCATTTTGTACCGGACGAATGCCCAGTCGCGGGTTATTGAGGAAACCCTATTAAAAGCAGGGCTGAACTACAACATCGTCGGCGGCACAAAATTCTATGACAGAAAAGAGATTAAAGACATTCTCGCGTATTTGCGACTCGTGTCAAATCCAGACGATGACATTAGCTTTAACCGAATTGTCAACGTGCCGAAACGCGGTGTCGGTGCAACATCAATGAATAAGATCGCCGAATACGCCGCAATGAACGGCATGTCCCTGTTTCAGGCCCTCGGCCAGGTCGATTTTATCGGTGTAAGTGCCAAGGCGGCCAATGCGCTTGACGGCTTCAGACAAATGATTGAGAATCTCACAAACATGCAGGATTATTTGTCAATTACAGAGCTGACTGAAGAAATTCTGGACAAAACGGAATACAGAGAAATGCTGAAGGCTGAAAAATCAATTGAAGCCCAAAGCCGTTTAGAAAACATTGATGAGTTCTTGTCAGTAACGAAAAACTTCGAACAAAAGAGCGAAGACAAAACCCTCGTTGCATTCCTGACTGATTTAGCGCTGATTGCTGATATCGATCAGCTTGATCAGCAAGAGGAAGAATCAGGAAGCAATGATGCTATCACATTAATGACGCTGCACGCGGCCAAAGGCCTTGAATTCCCTGTTGTTTTCTTAATGGGACTTGAAGAAGGCGTATTCCCCCACAGCCGATCTTTAATGGAAGAAGCAGAGATGGAAGAAGAACGCCGGCTGGCTTATGTAGGCATCACCAGAGCAGAACAGGAGCTTTATCTGTCCAATGCCAAAATGCGGACATTATTCGGCAGAACCAATATGAATCCGGAATCAAGATTTATTTCTGAAATACCGGATGAGTTATTGGAGAACCTAAATGAGAAGAAAGAAACAAGAGCGGCATCTGCGAGAAAAATGCAGCCAAGACGCGGTCCTGTTTCACGTCCGGTCTCTTATGCAAGCAAAACAGGCGGCGACGGGCTGAACTGGTCGGTAGGCGACAAAGCCGGACACAAAAAATGGGGCACAGGAACGGTTGTCAGCGTGAAAGGCGAGGGCGAAAACACGGAGCTTGATATCGCATTCCCAAGTCCGGTGGGCGTCAAGCGTCTTCTCGCAGCATTTGCACCGATTGAAAAGCAGTAATTGAATGATGAAAGGAAGAATCTGATGGACAAAGAAGCAGCGAAACGCCGGGCAGAAGATCTGCGCAGCACAATCAACCAGTATAGCTATGAATATTACACCTTAGATGAGCCAAGCGTTCCGGATTCTGAGTACGATAAACTGATGCAGGAGCTTCTCGATTTAGAGGAAGAATATCCGGATCTCAGAACGCCGGATTCTCCCACGCAGCGTGTTGGCGGCGCCGTGATTGACGCTTTTCAAAAAGTGCGTCACGGCACACCGATGCTTAGTCTCGGCAACGCTTTTAATGCTGAGGACCTGCGTGATTTCGACCGCCGTGTCCGTCAGGCCGTCGGAGACGATGTGGCGTACAATGTGGAGCTGAAAATAGACGGTCTTGCTGTTTCTCTCCGTTATGAAGACGGCTATTTTGTCAGAGGCGCGACAAGGGGAGACGGAACAACGGGCGAGGATATTACGGAGAATTTGAAGACCATTCGCAATATCCCGCTGAAGATGAAACGTAATCTTTCCATAGAAGTGCGCGGCGAAGCCTACATGCCGAAGCGTTCGTTTGAAGCGCTGAATGAAGAACGGCTGAAAAAAGAAGAAGAACCATTCGCCAATCCGCGAAACGCTGCCGCGGGATCACTCAGACAGCTCGATCCGAAAATTGCGGCGAAACGAAATCTCGATATCTTCGTCTACAGTATAGCGGAGCTTGACGAAATGGGTGTGGATACACAAAGCCAGGGGCTTGATTTTCTCGACGAGATCGGATTTAAGACAAACCAGGAACGAAAAAAATGCGGTACCATAGATGAAGTCATTGATATGATCGAAGAGCTGCAAGCCAAGCGTGCCGACCTGCCGTACGAAATCGACGGCATCGTAGTGAAAGTGGACTCACTTGATCAGCAGGAGGAGTTAGGCTTTACGGCGAAAAGCCCGCGCTGGGCCATTGCGTATAAATTTCCTGCCGAAGAAGTCGTCACAACGCTGCTTGATATAGAACTGAACGTCGGAAGAACAGGTGTCATAACGCCGACTGCGGTACTTGAGCCTGTAAAAGTTGCGGGTACGACCGTCCAAAGAGCATCCCTTCATAACGAAGATTTAATTAGGGAAAAAGACATCCGTATTCTTGATAAGGTTGTGATCAAAAAGGCGGGCGACATCATTCCGGAAGTCGTGAATGTACTGACTGAGCAGCGCACAGGGCAAGAGAAAGAATTTAACATGCCGACAACCTGTCCGGAGTGCGGAAGCGAGCTTGTGCGCATCGAGGGAGAAGTGGCCTTGCGCTGCATCAATCCTGAATGTCCCGCGCAAATCAGGGAAGGCTTGATTCATTTTGTCTCACGTAATGCCATGAACATTGACGGACTGGGAGAGCGTGTGATCACCCAGCTGTTTCAAGAGAAACTCGTCCGCAATGTGGCGGATTTGTATAAGCTGACGAAGGAACGGGTCATCCAGCTTGAACGGATGGGTGAAAAATCTACCGACAACCTGATCAGCTCCATTCAAAAATCGAAGGAAAACTCATTGGAGCGTCTGTTATTCGGCCTTGGTATCCGCTTTATCGGCTCAAAAGCCGCTAAAACGCTTGCCATGCACTTTGAAAGCTTGGATTATCTGAAAAAAGCGAACAAAGAAGAGCTGCTTGCGATTGATGAAATCGGAGAAAAAATGGCTGATGCAGTGATCACATATTTCCAAAAAGAAGAAATGCTCGAGCTGCTGGATGAATTAGAACAGCTTGGTGTAAACACATTCTACAAAGGCCCGAAAAAAGTAAAAGTGGAAGACAGTGATTCTTATTTCGCAGGCAAAACAATTGTCCTGACCGGAAAGCTGGAAGAGCTGTCAAGAAATGATGCCAAAGCGCAGATTGAAGCGCTCGGCGGAAAGCTTACCGGCAGCGTCAGCAAAAACACAGATTTGGTCATCGCCGGAGAAGCGGCGGGGAGCAAGCTGACAAAAGCGGAAGAGCTGAACATTGAAGTATGGAATGAAGAACAGTTATTGGGAGAGCTAAAGAAATAAGAGGAGTGTTTTCTATTGAAAAAGTCTTTGCTAGTGGCGGCAGCCTCGGCAGCAGTGTTAATGCTGTCTTCCTGCTCGCCGAGTTTTGGGGGGGATAAGGAGGAAGAGATTACGCAAAAAACTGAGAAATCCTCAGAAAAAGCGATTATACCAAAATACAATATCTCTGATTCCTATTACAAAATGGTGCTTCCGTTCAAAGCGGGAAAAGCACGCGGCCTGACAACAGAGCGGTTAAATACAAGGCTGGATATTGACGAATTTGAAACGGGCCTTATGCGCCTCGCTCAAGATTCATTCTCGACGGATGATTATTTGTTCCAAGAGGGCCAATACTTAGATGAAGATACGGTGTTAAGCTGGCTGGCCCGCAAAAAAGAAGGCTCTGATCTGAAGAAAGCGGAAAAAGAAGATAAAGACTTTGAAAACCTGGGCCTTAATCCGGTACTGCCAAGTTCCGGCTCAACAAAAGAAAAGAATGAAAACAGTCCTGTTTATTTGGCGACAATGCTTGAGCATGACTATTTAGTCAGAAAAGATAAAAATTCCATTCAGCTTGGCGGCGTAATGATCGGGCTCGCATTAAACTCAGTCTATTACTACAGGGAAAAAACAGGTGATCCTCAGCAAGAGGTGACAATTGATGACAAAACGCTTCGGAAGGAAGGCGAAAAAATCGCCCAGGAAGTCATCAACCGTTTGCGTAAAAAAGATAATCTGAAAAACATTCCGATTACGGTCGCGCTTTATAAACAGGCGTCAAAAACATCAATCGTTCCGGGGAACTTTATCGCCAAAACCGAAGTCAAAGCCGGCTCCACCGATATCGGCAGCTGGGATGATGTCAAAGAAAAATATGTATTCTTCCCGGCAGATGACTCAACAAAGCAGAAGTATCCGGACGATGCGGAGCTGTTTACACGCTTTAAAAACGCAATTGACAGCTATTTCCCGAATTACACAGGCGTTGTCGGAACGGCTATGTATGAAAATGATGACATGAAAAAAATGAAAATTGAAATCCCGATGCAGTTTTACGGAAAGAGCGAAGTCGTCGCCTTTACGCAATACTTAACGGGAGAGGTCATGGACTACTACTCAAAGAACTCGCTCGATGTTGAAATTGACATCACCTCATCAGACGGACAGGAAGCCGTTATCCTCCGCAATGCAGGCGATAAAGAGCCGACTGTTCACATATATGACTAAAATAAGTTACCCCCTTGCGCCGCAGCGGCGCTGGGGTTATTTTGCGTTTATATTGAATTTGGGTATCATTGGAGAGGATGTGCATTTATGTTATGATGTTTTAAAAATAGAAAAGGGTTGAAAACATGAAAAATAAATCCTTTTATTTCATATGGGCGGGTCAGTCGATTGCCAACTTAGGAGATTCTCTATATGTGCTGGTGCTGACCCTGTTTACTTATCAAGTCACAGACTCGGCTTTTTTGGCATCGCTTGTGGCCATGATGCAATTTGTCGGCCAATCATTAAGCGCAGTATTTATACCTGTTTTTATCAATAAATACAGGCTCAAGCAGATTTTGATCTTTTTACAGTTGACGCAAACAATACTTTTATCTTTGCTGCTCCTCATATTTATTATAGATTTTAAATCTATTGTAATCTTTTTCTTGATAGTATTTTTCATGTCGCTGTTAGATGGAGGAACCATCCCGGTCAGAAATTCTATGATTCCCCGTTTTGTTCCAAAACCCATGCTATTGAAAGCAAACAGTCTTGTGCTGACCTCTGATCAAATCGTGCTCTTGCTCGGTTGGCTGCTCGGCGGCATTTTGATCAAATGGCTCGGGCCCCAATTGCTATTAATGCTGACTTTTGTGCTTTATGGCACTTCGACAGTGTCTTTATTTTTTGTCAAGGATGCGGGTAAAGGAGATGTCGAACAGGAAGAAAACGAATCTTTTATTGATAAAATCTCAGCTGGCTGGAAAGCAATTTATCAAATGCCTGTTATCAGAATGCTGACTGTTCTTGAGCTTTTATCCATGTTCGGCAGAAGCATTTGGACTGGGGCCATCATTCTTGTATATGTCGATGAAGTGCTTCATAAAAACGAAACATGGTGGGGATTTATTAATGCCAGCTATTTCGCGGGTACCATTACAGGCGGTTTAATCGTATGGAAATTTTCGAAAACCATCAACGGAAAGCTGTTTTCAATGATTTTATGGACATCACTTGCTATCGGCGCTTCTACATTATTTCTTGCGCTAAACAAGTATGCGCTGGCATCCCTGCTTCTTGTCTTTATTCTGGGACCCTCTTTTCAGCTCAGGGGGATTGCGATCAGAACTTATGTGCAGGAGAACATAAACGAAACACTGCTGCCGAAAATCCTGTCTGCTCAGCATACAATAAGCACATTTGTATACGGTGCTTCTATCTTGATTATGAGCAGTCTAACTGATTGGCTTGGTGTGCAATATGTCTTTTTCTTGAATTTTATTATTTTTACTGTTTCAGCGCTTCTATCATTAAAACTAAAAAATGAACAAATATAGACAATATATTATAAATATTTACAAAAATATTTTTGTATGTTTAAATTGGTTTTATCAAATACTTTTTGTGAAGAGGTGGAATTTTGGACGGTCACTTTAATTTATTTCCTCTTACTCATCATCAAAAAAGAATTTTAAATATTGAAAATTTATATCCCGATACAGCTATTAATCATATTGGCGGACTTGTACAAATCAATGGAAAACTTCATCTTGAGACATTACAGAAAGCCATTCAGCTTTGTATCAGACAGACAGAATCCCTTAGAATAAGGCTTGTGAAGCAGGAAGAATCAGTTCTTCAATACATAGAAGAAAAAACTCAGGTCCATGTGCCGTCTGCCGATTTTACTCAAACCGATTATCCTTTTGAAAGAATGCTAGATTGGGCGGAACGGGAATTTAAAATACCATTCTCTTTATATGATAGCGCGCTTGCTCAATTTTATGTATTTCAAACAGATGAAGCGACATGCGGATATTTAATCAAATGCCATCATATTGTCGCTGATGGCTGGTCTATGAAAATCATCATTGATAAGATTAAAAATCTGTACATGCAGCTCACAGCCGGTGAACCGCTTACAGAAGAAGCTGATAATTATTCGATTCTCATAGAAAAAGAGAAAAAATACCTTTCTTCATCACGATATCATAAAGATGCCGCGTTTTGGAAAGATGAATTTTCTCATTTGCCGGACACCTTCCTGTCAAAAAGCTCTGCACACATTGCCGGAAAACGCATGCGGTATAAGATGGAGCAGGAGCATTCGGCCGCAGTTTATAAATTTATTCAACAGCAAGGCTCTTCGTTAAACGCTTTATTTACTGCATCGTTGTTTTGGTATTTAAGCAAGATAACCGGAGAGAATGATTTCATTATAGGGACGCCGGTATTAAACAGATCAGGTAAGAAGGAAAAAAGCACTGCAGGGATGACTGTCAGTACGATGCCGTTCAGAAAGAAAACAGAGCATGAAATATGTTTTTCAGACTTTTTACAAGAAGTCAATTCCGATTATATGAAATACTTTCTACATCAACGATATCCCTATGACGAACTGGTGAAGGAACTGCAACTTGCAAAACAGGGATACGACCAGCTTTTCCAAATTTATATTAATTCATATAACACTGACCTAGCTTCTGATATAAGCGGATGTCATGTCGAATATGATGAATTATATAACGGGTCGCAGCCTTATTCCCTGCAGATCGCCGTTAAAGAATGGGATGAAGGCGGAGCGATCGAATTGCAGTTCGACTACAAGGTATCCGATTACAGCGAATCGGACATTCAGCTATTGAATGACCGTTTACAGCGCTTGATTTTATTAGTTATCGAGAATCCAGAAATGAAATTAAGAAATTTGTCTCTATTAACTGAACAAGAAAAAAGAGACGAAATCGTGAAGTGGAATCAGACACGGGCCGATTATCCGAAAGATCAGACAATCGATCAATTATTTCAAGGGAAAGCCGCACAGCATCCGTTCTATACAGCGATTGAGGATGGAAGCAAACAGGTTTCCTATCAAGAATTGGATAAACGCTCCAACCAGATTGCCCGTTACCTTATACATAAAGGAATAAGCCGCGGTCATTTTGCTGCCGTGAGCATGAAACATTCACCGGATTTGATCGCTGTGTTGCTGGGGATTTTAAAAGCAGGCGGCGCCTATGTGCCGATCGATCCCGAGTATCCAGCCGAACGCATTCAATATATTTTAGAAAACAGTGAAGCGGCGTTTTTTATCACAGATCCGCTTTTTGAGACAGACTGCCGTTTGCCAAGCCACGTGAAAAAAATCAGTTTTGACTGCGCCATGTTTCATGATTTAGACACGGGACAGTTAGACATCAAGAACGATCCTTCCGACATCGCATATATGATTTATACTTCAGGATCAACAGGGCAGCCGAAAGGCGTGATGATTGAACATCAATGCCTTGTAAACTACATCATATCAGCCTCTCAGAATTATACTTCTTCCCAAGATGATAGCTTTGCGCTCTACTCATCCATAGCTTTTGATTTAACCGTTACATCCATTTATACCCCATTAGTGACAGGAAATAAAATCATCATTTACAGACAAGAAGATCTATCGGAGTTTATACTTCATCGAATCGTAAAGGAAAAGAAAACGGCTGTTATCAAGCTGACGCCAGCGCATTTAGCGTTATTGAAAGATGAAAATTTGTCAGACTCCTCTATAAAAAGAATGATCGTCGGCGGGGAGCAGCTGCCTGTTTCATTAGCACGTCAGGTAACAGAATCATCAGATCACTGCATTGAGATTTTTAATGAATACGGACCGACAGAAGCGACAGTGGGATGTATGATCCACAAATATAATCCAAAACAGGATAAGCAAGCTTCGGTCCCAATCGGGATTCCGCTGCAGAACACTGAAATTTATTTATTAGATGAACAGCTGCAGCCGGTTCTGCCTGGATCCCAAGGCGAACTGTACATATCAGGCGATAATGTCGCCAGGGGCTATTGGAAGCGCCCAAATCTCCAAAAAGAACGTTTTCTGGATAACCCTTTTATAAAGAACAGAAAAATGTACAAGACAGGCGATCTGGCGAAAAGATCCAGCAGCGGATTGCTTGAATATGCAGGGCGGAAAGATCATCAAATCAAATTAAAAGGCTACCGTATTGAACTGGGAGAAATTGAGTTAGCCCTGCTTTCGCTAGAAGACATAGATGAGGCCGTTGTCATTGATTTTGCTGATTCACAGGGCAGAAAACAATTGGCGGCATATGTTGTCAGCTCAACCAAAACGACAGCAGCGCTGGAGCTTCGGAAAAAGCTCTCTGACAAACTGCCCGTTTTTATGGTTCCGGCCTACTTTATTCATATGGATCGGATTCCGCTTACGCAAAATGGAAAAACAGACAGAGAAGCGCTCCCTGACCCTTTACTGTCTCAAGAGCAAACGTACTGCAATTTAGACGAAAAGCAGAAAGCCGCAGAGGCGGTTCTTCTGGAAACCGCGAAAGAGATTCTCGGCCAGACTGATATTCGCCCGGAAGATCATTTTTATCAACTTGGCGGTGATTCCATTAAAGCCATTCAATTTGTTTCAAAAATGAAAGAAAAAGGGCTTTTTATAAGGACCCAGGATATTTTGACATATCCCGTATTCAGAGAGCTTGTCAGTGTCGTGACGAGTAAACAAGCTCCCTCCATTCCGCAGCAAAAAGCTGAAGGCAGGGTTATGGACACACCGATAACAAAATGGTTTTGGTCCTTGAATTTAAAGTGCGAGCATTTCTGGCATCAATCGGTCATGCTCGCTGCTAAAAAAGAGATCAGCCTGGAAAATGTAAAGGCGATTCTGTCTGTTTTGATCAGCCATCACGATACTTTAAGAATGACTGTTGAAAAAGAAACGATGACCTTGTTTTATCACAATGAAGATATTGAGCCTCATATCGAATATTGGGATGTATCGAGTCTTACTGAGAGGGAGCAAGCCAAGCAAATAGCAGTGATCGGACAGGAAATGAGAGAAAAGACGGACTTATACAACGGTGTGCTTTTTAAAACAGGTGTAATCAAAGCGAAAGAAAAAACCCATCTGTTATTTACAGCCCACCATCTGATTGCGGACGGAGTATCATGGCAAATCCTGATTGATGATTTTCTTGCTCTTTTACATTCAACGAACAAGCAGGAAGGGAAGGGACTGCCTTTAAAGACACATTCTTACCAGGAATTCTCAGCTTCTATAAATGAGTATGCCGATTCCCGTGAGGCGGAAGAAGAATACAGCTACTGGGCAGAAAAAGTGAGGAAGATTGAGCCGCTCTACGGGCTCCGTCCTGAGGGTTCGAAAGTAAAAGACAGCAAAAAACTGAAACGGGTTTTGAGCCGTCAATTGACTCAAAAACTGCTGAGTGAAGCAAATGAGGCGTATCAGACCCAAACGAATGATTTGCTGCTCACTGCGTTAATCCGTGCTTGCCGTCAATGTACTGGCAAAGACGTTATTTCTTTAGAATTAGAAGGCCACGGAAGAGAGCCGCTGAAGGAACACTTAGACTTTTCGAGAACGTTCGGGTGGTTTACAGCCATGTATCCTGCCGTGTTTCAGACTGAGGCCGATCTGCCGGCACAAATCCGTTCGGTGAAAGAAAACATACGGAGCATCCCCAATAAGGGTATCGGCTACGGCGCCCTCACCTACTTGAGTAAGCGAATGCCGGACCATATAAAACCCGAGCTGCGCTTTAATTATTTAGGGGAAGTTGACCGTTTTTTAGCGGATAAACCTGAATACAGCATGACTTATTTAAATTCAGGAGCCGAGTCATCACCTGAAAATGATCTGACAGTCAGCCTAGATTTAACAGCGGGAATTTATGACGGACAGCTTACGGTGGATTTAAGCTGCAGCGGCCTTTATCAAACAGAAGACATGGAACAGCTTCTAGATGAATTTTCTGTACAGCTGACGGAGCTGGCTGAACATTGTTGTAAGCAAGAGTCTGTCGAATATACGCCATCAGATTTTGAGACTGCCTCATTATCTATGGAAGAATTGGATTCCTTGTTCAAATGATGAGAAATGTATGGCTGGTTTTTTGTCTTTGTATTTTGTCAGTTCAAACGTGGAATGGCGGACAGGCAAGCGCTCAGACGCCAGTTGATAAGCGTATTGACGTCCTGATTGAAAAGCAGATGAAGAAAAGCAAAATACCTGGGATCTCAGTGATTGCTGTAAAAGGTAATGATGTAGTGTACGAAAAGGGATTCGGTTATGGCGATGAGGGGCATAACCGCCCTGTGACCAGCTCGACATTGTTTGAGATGGGCTCAACCTCTAAGGCGTTTACTGCTCTTGGCGTGCTTAGGCTTGCCCGCTTGGGGACAATCAGTCTGAATGATCCTGTCAGCCGGTATGTCAGCGGATTTTATGCAGTTTACAAAGGAAAGAGAGAAGATATCACGATCAGTCAGCTGCTGCATCATACAAGCGGAATCCCATTTTTGTCGATAGCGGATATTAAAGCTGATTCAAGAAAAGACGCCTTGGAGCAAACAGCAAAAGGGTTACAGGGAGTTGAACTTAGTCATAAGCCGGGAACTGCATTTGAATATGCCACAATTAATTATGATGTGCTGGGATATATCATCGAACAGGCATCAGGCCAGCCATATGAGCGATATATGGCTGAGCATGTTTTTAAGCAGTTAGATATGTCAAACACTTATGCCGGGAGGACCGCTGGTCATGCAGGTGATGTATCAGCAGGTTTTAAAATTGGATTTGTAAAGGCCAGAGCCTATGAGGCGCCTGAGTATCGGGGGAACACGCCTGCCGGATATATTTTCACAAACGGAGAGGATTTATCCAAATGGCTTCAATTTCAGCTGAAACACAGTGACGCTGATATAAACCGTCTGATTGAACAGAGTCACCTGCCGGATAAAAGTGTAAAAGCAGACGAGCCGGGCGTATATTACGGTGCGGGATGGTCAGTTTTTGAAAAAAAGGGCAAAGTCAAGGAAGTGTTTCATGCCGGCTCCAATCCTAATTTTTCTTCGTTTATTATCGTCAGCTCCGACGATAATGCGGCTGTAGGTGTTCTGGCCAATATGAACAGCGCGTACCCTGAGAAAATTGCTCGTTCTGTTTTACAAGCGATTTCCGGCCAAAACCAAATAGAGGACGATGCTGTAACTGATCCCTTTCAATTTATTGATAAAGCAGCTGCCAGCATGCTGGGTTTATTCAGTATATTATTTATCGTTCTTCTGTGCCGTATCTATATTTGGCTGAGAAGAGCAAAAGCGAAAAGCCTTCCCGTTCAACAGCGGACAAGAATAAAGGCATTGCTTTGGGGGCTATTACTGGCAGTCGGCATGCTGGTGCCGAAGCTTATTTCTGTTTTTGCCTCTAATGGTTTGCCATGGAGCATGATATTCATCTGGGGTCCTGTTTCTCTTCAATATTTAGCAACGGTTTACTATATGCTGCTATTTGCCTCCTGTATATTCGGTTTAACCGCATGCTTATTCAATCAACGTGCCGCAAGAAGGAGTGAAACGCATGAAATGTGAAGCATATATCCCTGGCATTCAGCCGTTTAACGAACTATTTTATCGCAGCTGTTTTTTTAACTGTTATTTTTCCGTCGTTCGCTCGTTTCAGCAAGAGATGTATCCTTATCTTTTAAATGATATTTATTCTTATCAAATGGATGAAGAAGGTTATCCGATAATTGAACGGACAGAAGTTCATGATCCCGAGCATGTCATGAATTTGCAGGGGATTTACGCGGATAAGCAATCAATGAGCGGCAATCTCATAACTGATATAAAACAGGACATTCTTGAAAACAAACCCGTCATCATATGGCTGGACACATACGCCCAGCCTTACAGGCAGGAATATATGTCTAAACATAACCGCAACTGCATGTTGATTTACGGCTTTCATGACGCTGAACAGACCGTTCTTGCCATTGAAAACCGTTATCCGGATAACTTGTCATATGAGACCAGAAACATCTCAAATCATCATCTGGTCAAAGCCTATCAAGCTTATCACGACTATTTTCAGCCGCCTGCCGCTTTTCATTCGTATGCCTCTTTTTCTTATGATCCAGATAAGGACTGCTCAGGGCATAGCATCTTCAAGGATGCTAGTGCCTATTTTGTTCAAAATGTCACCAAGTATCTAGAACGAATGTTATCCGGTTTGGCGAGTTTCAGCCGGTTTATCGATCAATTTCACAGCATAAGAGACAGCGAAAAGCTCCTTCACTCATTTAACGAGATTTTAAATGTAAAAAAAATAGAGCAATACCGCCTCTCCCTTCTTCCGGCGTTTGGCCAGCTTACAGCTGTGACAGCCGACATTATTAAGGAATGGGAAACGGCGCGGCATCTTGCGGCAAAGCTTTATTTTTCGGGAGGATCATCTTCCGGTTATGAAGACCGGATTAAAGATTCACTGAAAAAAGTGCTGGAGCTTGAAGCGGCACATATTGAATGTCTGAAGGATATTGGTAAAGAGGAGAGGGTCAAATGATCAAATTATTCTGTCTGCCATATGCCGGGAGTTCGAGCACCATCTTCAGCGGATGGAAAAGGTTTCTTGATGAGTCAGTTGAACTGATGGCCTTGGAGCTTCCCGGACATGGAACAAGAATGTCTGAGCCCTTGCTGAATCATGCAGAATCTGTGGCAGAAGACCTGTTTGAGCAAGCAACATCCCATTTGGGTGATTCGGATTATGCCATTTTTGGACACAGCATGGGATCACTGCTTGCATATGAGCTGCAAAAGAAATTAACCGCTGAAAATAAACAGCCGATCCATATGTTTTTTTCCGGGCGGTTTCCTCCTCATATCCAGGAAAAGAAAGTGCTTCATCAGCTTTCAAATTCCGCTTTAAAACAAGCGATCATTGAGATGGGAGGTGTGCCCGAAGAGTTCAACAAAAATGAGCAGGTGCTTGATTTTTTCCTGCCTATTTTAAGAGCTGATTTTCAGCTCCTGGAGACCTACAGGAACACAAGCGTTCATCCTCTCTCCTGCGATATCTCGATTTTTTACGGAAAACGCGATCTGCCGTCCGTGCTGTTTGATTTATCGGACTGGAATCAGTACACCGATCAGACATGCAGATTTTACGAATTTGAGGGCGATCACTTTTTTATTAATCAAAGGACAGAAGAAGTGACAGCAAAAATCAATCATATTTTGAATCAGACAGGAGTGGTGTGAAATGGATTTCAGAAACGCCGGTGTTATCGGAGGAGGCGTCATGGGGGCCGATATGGCTCTTGATTTGTCTGCGAATGGGTATCATGTGATTTTACTGGATGTCAGCGACGAGAAACTGAAAGCCGCTGAAGAAAATATAAGAAAGACGTTCCGGCTTGTTCAGCTTATGCGAAAAGATAAATTCAGCATGTCACTGGATGATGTGCTTGAGAACATTCAGTTTACGACTGAGCCGGGCAATTTGAAACCTGCTGATATCATCATCGAAAATGTAACGGAAGATTGGAATATCAAACGGCAGGTATATACGCAATTACGTGATATCTGCCATACAGAAACCATCTACCTTGTAAATACAAGCTGCATCTCAATTACGAAGGTAGGTTCACTGATGCATCGCCCGGAAAAGGTGATTGGAGCGCATTTTATGAACCCTGTTCCTTTGAAAGAACTCGTAGAGGTGATTCGGGGTGATGCCACTTCTGATGAGACCGTCGATGCAACCGTACAGTTTTTGAAATCTTTTGACAAAAAACCTGTTGTCGTGAACGATTTGCCTGGATTTGTATCAAATCGGGTGTTAATGCTGACCATTAATGAAAGCATTTGGACAGTTCAAGATCAGGTGGCGACACCGGCAAATGTTGATAAAATTTTCCGCGGCGGATTCGGGCATAAAATGGGACCGCTTGCGACTGCGGATTTAATTGGTCTTGATACGATCCTTAACTCCCTGCTGGTTCTATATGAAAGCTACAAAGATTCAAAATTCAGGCCTTGTCCGCTGCTTGTGAAAATGGTGGATGCAGGAAAGCTGGGAAGAAAGTCAGGCCAAGGATTTTTCCAATACAGTTAAAGGAGGAACGCCCATTGAAAAAGGGAGTTAAGTGTGTTGTCTGGGATTTAGATCATACGCTATGGGATGGGATTCTGCTTGAATCCGATGATGTAAAGCTGAAGGACGATATAAAAGAAATTTTGACCGAGCTTGATGAACGCGGCATACTGCTGTCTATTGCAAGCAGAAACGACGAAGCGTCTGTTATGGAGAAATTAAAGGAATTCGGAATAGACCATTTCTTTTTATATCCGGAAATCGGCTGGAATGCAAAATCGGCTTCCTTGGAAAAGATCAGCCAAAATCTCAATATCCATAAAGATACGCTGCTTTTTATCGACGACCAAGTGTTTGAAAGAGAGGAAGTGCAAAATGCCCATCCGGACATTTCGTGCTGGGATGCTGCCCGCTATAAAGATCTCATCAACGATCCTCTCCTGAAGCCGGCATTTATAACAGGGGATGCAAAAAGGCGCCGGCAGATGTATGTGGAGGATGATCACAGAAGAGAGGCTGAAGAGCAGTTTGAAGGACCATCCGAGCAATTTCTTTCCAGTCTGAATATGAAGTTTACAATCAGCTATGCGCAGGAAAGCGACCTGCAGCGGGCCGAAGAGCTTACGGTGCGTACGAATCAGCTGAATGCAAGCGGAAAAACATACGATTATGAGGAATTGGATTATTTTCGAAAGTCGGATTCTCATATGCTTTTAGTCTGCGAGCTTGAGGATAAGTACGGCTCGTATGGCAAAATCGGACTCTCTTTAATCGAAGATAAGGGGGATGAATGGCACATTAAACTTCTTTTAATGTCATGCCGGGTCATGTCTCGCGGTGTCGGTACGATTTTGCTGACAGCCATCTTAAATGAAGCGCAAAAGCAAAGCAAAAAGCTGTTTGCAGATTTTAAACAAACAGATCGGAACAGAGTGATGTATATCACATATAAGTTTGCCAACTTCAAAGAACATACAAAGGGTCCGGACGGCTTCATCTTATTTGAAAATGACCTGAGCCAGATTCAGCCGTATCCTGCATATGTCGAGGTCAAAACTGAATTCAGCCAATCGCCTGTTGCGGAAAGCAGCAATTAATCTAAATAGCGGGGAGAGCAAATTGATGAATCTTCATGAACAAATAAGAGAATATATTGAACAAAATCTGGTGGTTTTTGACGATGAAATCGAGTTATCAAATGATGACCACATCTTTGAAATGGGGTTTGTGAATTCTTTATTTGCGATGAAGCTTGTGACATTTCTCGAGCAAAATTTTGGGTTCCAGCTTGATAACGAAGATTTAGATATTGCGAACTTCAGCACTGTAAACCGGATCGTCAGTCTGATTGAAAAGAAACAGACGGGGGCCGTTGCAAATGAAAACAGCTGAGAAAAAAGCCGACATCATTCAGGAATTCCGGGTTTACTGCAACGAAAAAATCAGACCGTTTGCGGGTGAATTTGATGAGACGGAGTGCATCCCGGAAGAATTGATAAAAGATTTAGGAAGCAAATCTTATTTTGCCGCGGGCATACCGGAAACCTATCACGGTTTGGGATTGAACCCCGTTGAGTACGGTTTGTTTACTGAACAAGCAGGTAAAGCGTGCTGTAATATTCGAACCCTGCTGACTGTGAATTCATTAGTCGGTGAATCTCTGCTGCGGTACGGCACAGAACGCCAAAAAGAAGAATGGCTTGTGCCAATCGGAAAAGGAGAGAAGATCGGAGCGTTTGCATTGTCTGAACCAAACATTGGTTCAGACGCAAACCACATTGAAACATCGTATACAAAAAGCGGCAGCCGCTATATCATCAACGGCAGAAAAAAATGGATTTCCTTTGGTGCCATTGCTGACTTTTTTCTCGTTATCGCCCGTGATGGAGAAGCAGTGACCGCCTTTATTGTAGACAGCCGCCAGAGCGGAGTAACGGTAAAAAAAATGGAAGGCATGATGGCCAATAGAGCTTCTTATCTTGCAGAAATAGAGTTTGACGGCGTCGAGGTTTCTGATGAACAAATATTAGGACCAGCCGGAGGCGGTTTTAACTATATCGTTAACTTGGCTTTGGATCATGGGAGATACAGTGTCGCATGGGCCGGCTTGGCGATTGCACAGGAAGCCGTCGATTCGTTAGTCACGTACTCACGAAAGAGAAGCCAATTCGGAGAGAAGCTCTACAAACATCAAATGATTAAAGGCATGATCGGTGATGCTGTAACGCAGCTGCATGCAGCACGTGCTTTATGTATGAAAGCCGGCGAAATGAGGATGAAACAAGATCCAGAGGCCGTGACGGAAACGTCTATTGCAAAATATTTCACTTCAAAGATCGCTGTTGACGTTACCAACTCGAACGTGCAGATCCACGGGGGAAGAGGCTTCAGCAAAGACCATTCAGCCGCCCGGCTGTACAGAGAAGCCAAAGTATTGGAGATCATTGAAGGAACATCTCAAATTCAGCAGCAGGTTATCGCGAATTATGGATTGAGACGATATTTTGTTAAACATATATAGGCAGGATGGAGAGGATTCTGTGAGTGAGCAAATGAATAAAATAGATAAAAAAAATATAGCCAACATACTCGGACTGACAGCCATTCAGGAAGGGATGCTTTTTCACCATTTAATGGAGCCGGAAGGAAATGCTTATTTTGAACAAATGCTCATAAAAATGGAAAGTGAACCGGAGCATACTCTTTTTGAAAAAGCATGGCAGCAAACGGTTCAGCAAAATGAAATGCTTCGGACGGTGTTCAGATGGAAGGAAACATCGAAGCCGATTCAAATTGTATTAAAGCATCATAAAATAGATATCCGATATCAGAACCTCCTATTCAAGCAAGGTATTTCCCAAGAGAAGCTGAAGGAGGAGCTTGCGGCGCATGACCGAAAAGAGCCGTTTCAGCTTCAAGAAGTGCCATTCCGCGTCACGTTGTATCAAACAGGAGAGAATTCCAGATGGATGATGATCAGCTTTCATCATATCTTGATGGATGGCTGGAGCATGGGAATTGTCCTCAAAGAGTGGCTGGAAGCATATCAAGCGTTATCAAAGGGACAGTCACCTGTTATTTCGCAAAAACCATCCTATCAAGCTTTTGTGAAATGGCAGCAGGCACAGCAGCATAAAACGAAAGACAGCCAGGCAGCATTTTGGAAAGAATTATTGAAAGGCTGGGAGCCCGTGCAACTGTTGCCGAATACAGAAAGACCGGGAAACCGAAACGCCATGTTTTCCAAACACGAGATCAAGCTCCCAGCTTCAGAAGGAAAGGCTCTGCGAGCATTTGCTTCTGAACAGCAAGTTACACTTGCTTCAATTATATACACTGTCTGGGGACTGCTTCTGATGAAGTATTCTGATCAAGAAGAAGTGGTTTTCGGGACAACTGTTTCAGGAAGAAGTGCTGATGTGCCGGGGATTCAACAGATGACAGGACTGTTTATCAACACGCTTCCGCTGCGTCTTCGCTTTATGCCTCAATCCACACCTTTAGATGTGATTCAGCTTGCACATGAACAGACTGCTAGGAGAAGTGAATATGAGCATACGCCACTGTCTGATTTAAAAACATATGCGGGGCTGACTGCTGAGCAATCATTGTTCGACTCGATTGTTGTGATTGAAAACTATCCGCTTGATCAAATGCTTAAGTCAAGCGACCATCCTCTTACAATCGAACAATATGATATGTTCGAACAGACTGAATTTGATTTGACATTGAGTGTACAGGCTTTTGATGAACATATTCATTTCTCATTTATATATCATCCCGATGTCATGTCGGCTGCTCAAATGAATAGGCTGGGACAGCATTTTCTCAACCTGTTATGGGAAGTCATTGAGCATCCGGCAGAAAGATCCATCCATCGCCTCAATATGCTTTCAAAAGATGAAATACATTATCAGCTTGAAGAGTTTTGTAACTATAAAGGCATGACCGAAAACGAACATCCAACTGTTATAGATTTGTTTGAGCAGCAGGCGGAAAAGACGCCGGACGCTCTGGCTGTGACGTTTCGCTCAGAAGGCCTGACTTATGATCAATTGAATAAAAAAGTGAATCAGCTCGCCCGCTTTTTAGAAAAGCAGGGTGTCAAACCTGCACAAAGAGTCGGTATTTTAACAGAACATTCAATTGAAATGGTGATCGCTTGTCTTTCTGTTTTAAAAGCAGGCGGCGCTTATGTTCCGATTGATCCCGATTATCCTGCGGAAAGAATTGAATATCTTCTTCAGGACAGCGCAGTAAAACTGCTGTTAACACAAGATATTGAGGGCCTGGTTTACTCGTACGATGGTCTAAAAGTAGATATTACCGACCAAAAGCTTTATCAGGGGAACGACAGCAATCTGGTGAAGCATTACGGCCCGGAGGACATTTCGTATTGTATATATACCTCAGGAACAACAGGCAGGCCAAAAGGGGTGCTTGTTAAGCATCTAGGTCTTGAAAATTATATTTCCTGGGCCGCCGAACAATATGTGAGAGGGGAAAAAAGAGATTTCGCCCTTTATACATCTTTGTCGTTTGATTTAACGGTGACCTCTATCTTTACCCCGCTTGCGACCGGAAACACAATTATTGTGTATCAGGATAAAAACAAGCAGCTTCTTGTGGAACAGATTTTGAAGGATAATCGCGCCCACGTCATGAAATTGACCCCTTCCCATCTGCATTTCATTTCCGAGCTGCCGTTTCAAAACAGTGCGATGAAATGCCTGATACTGGGGGGAGAGCAATTAGAAACGTCCTTGGCTGCAAAAATTGAAGAAAACTTCAATGGACAAATTGAGATCTTTAATGAATACGGTCCAACGGAAACGGTGGTGGGCTGCATGATTCACCGTTACACCTCTGTTCGGGATAAAGATCTATATGTGCCGATTGGACGTCCTGCCGCACACACCGATATATACATTCTTGATTCAAACTTGAATCTGCTGCCGCAAGGGGCGGAAGGCGAATTATATATCGGTGGAAAAGGAGTAGCAGCAGGCTACTTGGGGCGGGAGGAACTGACCGCTGAGCGCTTTGTGGTACATCCCTTTAAACCGGGTGAAACCTTATATAAAACAGGAGATGCCGCCCGTTTTTTGCCGGATGGAACGATTCAGTTCTTAGGCAGAAACGATGACCAGATCAAGCTTAGGGGGTATCGGATTGAGAGCGGTGAAATTGAGCACTGGCTTTGCCGGTACGGACGGGTAAAAGCGGCATCGGCCGTCGTAAAAAAGGACGCGTCCCAGACACCGTGCCTGGCTGCCTATCTTTTTACTGACGAGACGATTGATGAAAAACAGCTGCGCGCTTTCTTACGCCAGCATTTACCTGAATATATGATTCCATCTCACTTTATTGTGATGAGTGAGATGCCGCTTACAGCAAACGGAAAACTGGATAAAAAAGCATTGCCTGAACTTACAAAAGAGACAGAACGGAAGGCGATTGCGCCATCATCTGCTTCTGAAACAGAAAAGATGGTACTGGAGATTTGGCGGCATGTGCTTGGTAAAGACAGTATCAATATACAGGACAAGTTTTTTGAAATTGGCGGCACTTCTCTGCATCTGATTCAGGTCAATCAGCAGCTTTCTAAGAAAACGGGAAGAAGTATTCCGATGGTTGAGATGTTCCGGCGTCCTACAGTTCAGTCTCTTGCAGATTTTTTGTCAGCTCCTGATGAAAAGCAGCGAGAAAACAAAACACCAATAATATCAAAGAAAAGTGCTCCATCAGATGAAAGCATCGCCATCATCGGCATGGCCGGCCGTTTTCCTGGAGCCGAAAACATAGATGAGTTTTGGCGCAACCTGCAAAACGGCAAGGAATCCATCTCCTTTTTCAGTGATGAAGAACTGCTTGCGGCAGGCATTGATGAGCAAACATTTACCAGAACTGATTATGTAAGAGCGAAAGGAATCATTGAAGGCCCCGATTTATTTGATGCATCTTTCTTCGGCTATTCACCGGGACAGGCGGAGGTTATGGACCCGCAAATCCGCCTTCTTCATGAATACGCGTGGAAGACGCTGGAGGATGCAGGCTGTGTTTCCGCTGATTATGAAGGGAAAATTGGTTTGTTTACAGGGACAACTTCAAATTTTCAATGGCTTCAGCATTTCGCAGATTCACTGGATGGCCAGATGTCAGAGCTGTTTGAAATTGGTTCTTTAAATGATACCTATACGATCAGCACAAGGGTTGCTCATAAGCTCAATTTAAAAGGTCCTGCTATCACGCTTCAGACAGCATGCTCAACTTCCTTGGTTGCGCTGCATTTGGCCTGCAAGTCTGTGCTGAATGGAGAATCAGATGTTGCGCTGGCAGGAGGTGTGTCTATTCTTCATCCGGTTACTTCCGGATATATCTACCAAGAGAATATGGTGAAATCGCCGGATGGCCATTGTCGCGCCTTTGATAAAGACGCCAAAGGCACCGTAGGCGGCGATGGCGTCGGATTTGTCGCAGTGAAATCATTGAGCCGCGCTTTAGCCGAGGGGGACCGCATTTATGCGGTGGTAAAAGGATCTGCGGTCAACAATGACGGTGACCAAAAGGTAGGATTCAATGCACCGAGTGTGGAAGGCCAGACACAGGTGATAAGAGATGCGATTGCTGACGCTGGCATTGAGCCGGAAACGATCAGTTATATAGAAACCCACGGGACGGGAACAGCTCTCGGAGACCCAATTGAAATTGAAGCTTTGACTAAAGCATTTCAAACGAATAAGACAGCCTTTTGCCGGATTGGATCGGTAAAAACAAATATAGGCCATCTTGATGCGGCAGCCGGTGCAGCGGGTCTCATCAAAACAGTTCTGTCTCTAAAGCATCATCAACTTGTTCCGAGCCTTCATTTTAAAGAGGCAAATCCGAATATTAATTTTAAAAACAGTCCTTTCCTGGTGAATGACAAGCTCCAAATGTGGGAGAAGACAAATACCCCAAGACGCGCCGGAGTGAGTTCTTTTGGTATGGGAGGCACCAATGCCCATGTGATTTTGGAAGAAGCGCCTGTCAGTGAACGTGAAGAACATCCGCGTGCATATCAGCTGTTTCCTCTTTCGGCCAAAACGATGAATGCTCTCGAAAAAACAAAAGACCATCTGCTCGAGCAGATGGAAAGGAATCCGGAGCTTAATGCCGCTGACGCCGCTTATACGCTGCAGGCCGGAAGACAGCACTTTGATTATCGGCAAATGTTTGTGGCAAAGGACAGAGATGATGTCATCCGTTTGCTTTCTGAGAAGAAGGACAGGGGACTCAGCCGAATGTCACGGATTCAGGAAAAGCAGGATAAAAAATTAATCTTTATGTTTACAGGGCAGGGCAGTCAATATGTCAACATGGGCCGGGATCTGTACAGGGAGGAGCCGTTCTTCAAAGAGACGATGGATCGCTGTTTTCACGAATTCTATGAAACGACCGGAGAAAGGCTTGAAGATTTTCTTTATCCCGATCAGGAGCATGAAGACTCTGCCGTGAAAAAACTTCAAGAGACGAAGTATGCCCAGCCGGCTATTTTTGCGCTGGAATATGCGCTGTCACTTCTGCTTATGAAGTGGGGGCTCCGTCCATGGGCAATGATTGGCTACAGCTTCGGTGAACTAACTGCTGCCGCGGTATCCGGAGTATTTACACTAAGTGATGCCATCAAGCTGATCAGCTTACGGGGACATGTGATGCAAGAGGCGCCTGCAGGCACAATGCTGAGTGTGCCGCTGCCGGAGGAAGAACTGAAGGCCATTCTGCCTGATCACATTTCATTGGCTGTTGTGAATGACGCTTCCTGCATTGTGTCGGGGCTTGAGCATGACATTGCTGTATTTGAAGAACAATTGAAAGCCGAAAAAGTGCTTTGCATGAGAGTAAAAGGATCGATAGCTGCTCATTCGCAGGTTATGAAATCCGCTGCTGAACGATTTGGGCAAACGGCTAAGCACATTGCTTACGAAAAGCCTGGTATACCTTTCTTTTCGAACTTAACCGGCGATTGGATTGCGGATGAAGAAGCAGCGGATTATGAATATTGGAAGCGGCACATGACTGAGACTGTGCGCTTTGCCGAAGGAATTGCCGTGTTATCGAAGCAGGAAAATGCCATCTTTATCGAAATCGGCCCGGGGCAGGATTTAAGTGTGCTGGTAAAAAGATCGATTAAGGATGAGCTCCGTCAGCATGCTTGCAATGTGCTGAAAAACAGCAAGCAGAGTATGTCGGATGTTCAGTTTTTACTCAGCAGAATCGGAACGATGTGGATGTATGGCGCGGACATTGAGTGGTACAGTCTTCACGAGGACAGAAATCCTCGGAAGACCTCTATGCCTCACTATCCTTTTGAAAAGGAATCGTATTGGTATAAACGGAATCATATCGCCGCCCAGAAAGGCAAACAGCATTCAGGGGGCAAGCTTCCGCTACAGGAGTGGTTCTATCTGCCGCAATGGGAGAAAGAAATCCTAGCAATTTCTCCCGAGATCGAAACGGCGGAACAAAGTTTGCTAGTTTTTATGGAAGACAGTGATTTTTGCCATAAGCTTATTCGCGATCTCCAATCATTCTATGACTCTTGTGTCATCATTCAAAAAGGGCATCAATACCAGCAGGTTGAAAAAGGCGTTTACACGCTTCGCCCTGATTCAGCGGAAGATTACAGCCGTCTATTTGAAGCGTTTGAGAAGGATAACATCCGATACAGCCGGATTTTGCATCTCTGGGGGCTTGCGGAGATGGATGAATCCGCAGACGCTTCCGAGTGGATTGAGCAAATGCAAACTAATTCCTATTACTCCCTGCTTTACTTGGGCCAGGCATTGAAAAAGAAAGGAACAGAGCAGGAAATTTCAATCTTTGCACTATCATCTCTTACGTATCAGCTTGGCGGAGAAGATACGCTGTATCCAGAGAAAGCCATACATCTAGGGCCTAGTATGGTCATATCTCAGGAAACACCGTTCCTTCGCTATAGAGTGATTGATATAGACAGTCAGAAAGAGGGATCCTGGAAAGAAGACAAGCTGCTCGAGCTCATCAAATCAGAGCTGATGACAGAGTCTGGGAATCTCTTAACGGTTTACAGAAATAACAAGAGATACACCCGGAATTTTATTCGAACAGCCGTGCCTTCTGAATCATCAGAGGGACACCTTCGTCCCGACGGCGTATACCTGCTGATTGGCGGGCTGGGCTTTATCGGTTTAAATGCAGCAAAAACGATTGCTGAGAAAACCCAAGGAAAACTCATTTTGACGAGCCGTTCAGGCCTTCCGCCACGAAGTGAATGGGAGTCCTTGATTAGCACGCATGCTGAGGATGATCCAACGGTTAAAAAAATAAAGTCGGTATATGAGATAGAAGAAGCAGGTGCAGAAGTGACCGTGGCTGCTGTGGATGCAAGCTGTGAAGCCGATATGACTGAATTGGTTCAAATGGCCGAGCGTAAGTATGGTTCGATCCATGGTGTCATCTATGCGGCTGGTGTAACAGGCGAACGGTCATTCAGGATGATGGAACAAACGGATAAAAGTTTCTCAAATGCTCATTTTCAAGCAAAAATGACGGGTGTTGCAGTTTTGGAAAAAGCTCTGGCACATCGTCCGCTTGATTTCTGTTTTTTGATTTCATCTTTATCGCCGATATTGGGAGGACTTGGATTTACCGCCTATACTGCAGTGAACCAGTTTGTCGATGCCTTTGTATATGATCATAATTCACGGCATCCGGTTCAGTGGACAGCTCTAAATTTGGACGGATGGGAATTTGAAGACGGCAAAAAGCCGGATATACCTATTGGAGGGGATTTAGAGAATACGCTGATCCGCGCACAAGAAGGTCGAGAGGTCTTCGAAAGAATTTTCACGTTTGAGCATACGGATCAGATTGTGGTGTCTGCCACGGATCTGCAGGAAAGGATACAAAAATATGTAAATCGTCTGCAGCAGCCTAACGATGAAGAGCATGAGGACGTTTCGCTGTACGGCCGGCCAGAACTTACCGCTGAATATGCTGAGCCGGTGACTGATATCGAGAAAAAACTTCTTGTTCATTGGCAGTCGTTTTTCAAGATTGATCAAATCGGCATAGACGATGATTTCTTTGAAATGGGCGGGGATTCGTTAAAAGCGATTACTTTCATTTCTGTTATTCATCAAGCGTTTCATGTCGAAATTGCACTGCCGGATTTCTTTAAGATTCCGACGATCAGGCAAATGGCCGATTTTATCAGCCGAGCCGAAAAGAAAATGTACAAAAAGATAGAAAAAGCTGCAAAACGGGATTATTATCCCCTGTCCTCAGCGCAAAAGCGGCTTTATCTAGTTCAGCAGTTTGATAAAACAAGTACTGGCTACAATGAGTTCACAGCGGGCCGGATTGCAGGAAAGCTTGAGATGAAAAAGCTTGAGCATGCATTCAGGCAATTGATCTTGCGGCACGAGAGTTTAAGAACATCCTTTGAAGCGGTAGACGGCGTTCCAATGCAGTGCATAGCTGAGCATGCGGAATTCCATGCAGACTTTTTTGACTTATCACATACGGCAGATGAGGAAGTGCGGAAGCAAAAAGAACAAGAAGTCATCAGCGGCTTCTTAAAGCCGTTCCAGCTTGATCAGGCTCCGCTTATGAGAGCGGGGGTTATTAAGAATAACGATAATGAGTATATTCTGATGCTTGATATGCACCATATTATTTCTGACGGTTTATCTCAGGATATCTTAGTCAGCGAGTTTATGGATCTGTATGACGGCAAGGAGCTTGCGCCGCTGGAGCTGCAATATAAAGATTTCTCAGAATGGCAGAATCAGATGCTTCAGTCTGATGATTTGAATGAAGTGAAAACATATTGGCTGAAGCGGCTTGACGGTTTTCGTGAGCTTCAGCTGCCGGCTGATTATCAAAGACCTGATGTCAAAAGCTTTGCAGGCGCCCATTACCGATTTCATATCAGCGGAGAAGAGCTTGAGGCGTTTAAAGCGATAATGGCTGATGAAGACGCCACGCTGTTTATGGGACTTTTAGCAATCTATCAAGTCTTGCTGCACAAGCTCACCGGACAGTCTGACATTGTGGTAGGAGTTCCTGTTGCAGGGAGAAGGCAGGAGGAATTGCAGCGGATCATCGGTATATTTGTAAATATGCTCCCGCTTCGGTTTTATCCTGAAAAAGAAATGACGTTCACTCAATTCCTGCAACATGTCAAGCAGCTGGTCATTGATGATTTTGACCATCAGGATTATCAGTATGAACATATGGTTCAAGACTTGAAGTTAGATAGGAAGTTAAACCGGAATCATATTTTTGATACCGTTTTTGCCCTCCAGAATCTAAGTCAGCCTGCTTTAGAGGTAGATGGGATCACATTGACCGATTATGAGTATGAAACAGCGGTCTCTCGCTTTGACTTGCTGTGGATCGCATCAGAAGACAAAAACGGTTTATCTTCTGTCATTGAATACAGCACCGAACTGTTTACAAGAGAAACTATCGAAAGTATTGCGAAAGGGATTAAAGAGGTGCTGTCAGCCGTAAGCGCGTGTAAGCAAACCGCTCTCAAAGATATAGAACTGGCTTCAGGCATCAATGATTTAGAAGTAGTATCGTTGCTGGAACTAGACGATCTGAAAATCTAGCAGAAATAGGTGAATATAGAATGAATCAAACCGATGTCTTTCAATTGAAAACTGCAGCTCTTGAAAAAGTGAAGGAGCGGCAATATTGGACGGCTGCATTATCTCATATGCCGACGGACTGCCGTTTTCCTTATCATTCACAGCACCTTGACCAAAAAGATGAAGAAGCTTCATTAACGTTCACATTTCCGCCTCAGCTGGAAAAGGCCATCTTAAAGGCAGCCGGAGCATCGGATTTGCGTCTGTTTATCATTTTTATGACTACAGCGGTCACACTGCTGCATCGGTACACCGGAAGGACGGATATCATAACGGCGGCTCCTGTGCTGAAGCAGCGGGAAACACAGCCGATAATCAATGATCTTCTTCCGCTGCAGGTGAAAACAGATCCATCTATGAGTTTCAGAGACTGCCTTGAGCGGGTGAAACAGGCTTTTCAACAAGCGCATGCCCATCAAAATTATCCTGTGAAAATTCTGTTGGATGAGCTTCATCCTTTGCATAAAAAGGGGGAGCCCCGCTTCGGGATTTCCCTTGCAGTGGCTGGCCTTCAGCAGCCTGCGTCATTGAAAGAGATGGACACCGATTTGTTGATTTCCATCCAGCGTGACGAAGGGATATTGACTGGTAAGGTGAGCTGGAATTTGAAGCATTACACATTTGAAACTGCTGAACGGATAGCGGGACATTTTTGCACGCTGACAGAGCAGGCAATGTCAGCGCCAGAGACACCGGTCTCTGAACTGCAATTTCTTTCTCAAGAAGAGAGAGAGCAAATCACCACCGCTTTTAATCAAACAGATCAGCCATATCCGAAAAACAAATCCATTGTCGACCTTTTCAAAGAACAGGCCGATCGCAAGCCGGATCAGCCGGCGATTGTTTATGAAGATGTCAGCTACACGTACTGTGAGGCAGATGAATTGTCAGACAGAATCGCGGCTTTTTTGATAAAAGAAGGTGTTCGCCATGAGGAGCCTGTGGGGCTGATGGTCGATCGCTCGGCTGAAATGGTGATTGGCATATTGGGCATTTTGAAAGCCGGCTGTCCTTATTTGCCTCTAGATGTGAATCTTCCGTCTGAGCGGATGGAATATATGCTGAAAAACAGCGGTTCGCGTTTAGTGATCACGAACGAAGACACTGCCATTTCTGCTGACAGGCAAAACAGATTGTTTATAGAGGAGATGCTGAAATTCGATCAGGTAGCGGAGCAGGAGCGTCAGCCGTCTCCTGAAGACCTTGCTTATGTGCTGTATACATCCGGGACAACCGGCAAACCGAAAGGTGTGATGGTTGAGCATCGTCAAGTCGTCAATTTGGTGTCTGGCCTGGACGGCATTCATTTTCAGCCGCTTTCACAAGTGCACCTCCGCATAGGAATGCTTGCGTCACATATTTTTGATGCTTCGGTGCAAACGATGTTTCCCGCGCTGCTTCTCGGGCACACCTTATATATTGCACCGGATCATGCGAGGATGGATGGAAAAGGGCTGTGGTCATTTTATGAAGAGAATCACATTCATATTTCAGACGCGACGCCATCCCATTTACGCCTTATGATCAAAGCGGCTGATGAGAATGAGCCGCATCACGTTGAAGAGCTGAAGTTAATATTGGCAGGTGGCGAAGTCCTTCCACCCCAATTGGTTCAGCAATTTTTACAAACGTTTCGAGCTGACAAGCCAGTGATGACAAATAATTACGGACCGACGGAATGCGCGGTACAGTCAGCCGCTTTTATCATTCCCGAGTCTTGGAAGGAAGCTGCTGTGCCGATCGGCAGGCCGATGCCGAATGAGCAGATTTTTATTTTAGATCACTGTGGCCAGCCTGTGCCGATCGGCGTGTACGGAGAATTATGCATTGCCGGCGACGGTGTGGCTAGAGGATATATCAACCAGCCAGAGCTGACGGCTGAAAAGTTTACAGTACCGCAACATATCCCTGCCAGCAAGCTTTATCGTACCGGTGACTTAGCGAGATGGCGTTCTGACGGATTGATCGAATTTTTCGGCAGATATGATGATCAAGTGAAAATCAGAGGATTCAGAGTGGAACTTGATGAGATTAGGCAGACACTGCTAGATTACCGCGAGTCAGGACAAATCATTCATAATGCTGTGGTCATTCCAGTTCGGAAGGAATCAAATGATCAGTTTCTTGTGGCGTATCTGATTTCCGATCAAAAGCTGAAAACTCGAAAAATGAGAGGGTTTTTAGCATCAAAGCTGCCCGGTTATATGATCCCGAGACGATTCATTCGGGTGGAATCATTTCCGATGAACCTGTCGGGAAAGCTCGATCTTCAGGCGCTCCCTGATCCAACGGAAGAGCCTGAATCGCTCGAGAAAGTCATAAAACCGCACAATGAAACCGAGAAAAAATTAGTTTCAATTTTTGCCGAGATTTTGAATATCCCTGAATCTGATATCAGCATGGAGGATAACTTTTTTGATATCGGCGGAAACTCATTTCACATCGTTGAACTATCGAACAAAATGAAAGAGCAGTTCGGGCAGGAGCTATCAGTTATTCAGCTGTTCCAATACACATCCGTATCGGCAATAGCAGCCCAGCTCAGCCGGCAAGTGGAGTCTGAGAATTCTGCAACAGATGCTGAGGGGGCGGAAGAGGCAGCGGAAGATTTAGAAAATGTCGTACAACTGTTAGGCGGGATCTCTGATGAGTAAAACAACAGGCTTAGAAATAGCTATTATTGGAATGGCGTGCCGCTTCCCGGGTGCCAGGAATATTGATGAGTTTTGGGAGAACCTCAAAACGGGCACGGAGTCGATTACGTTTTTCTCAAAAGAAGAACTGATGGAAGCTGGTGTTCCTGAAGAACAGCTGGATCATAAGGATTACGTCAGAGCCAAAGGAAAAGTGGACAGGCATGACCATTTCGATGCGGCGTTTTTCGGCTACTCGCAGCGGGAGGCTGAGGTGATGGACCCGCAAGTACGAATGTTTCATGAAGTCGCATGGGAATCGCTTGAAAACGCGGGCTACAATCCGGAAAACTATTCGCAGCCTATCGGCTTATTCGGCGCGGCTTCTGCAAATTTGTACTGGCAGGCAAGCTCAATGCTATTGAGAAGCAGCAGTTCTTCTGAGCAGTTTGCAGCAGTCCAGTTGACGGATAAGGATTTCATGAATACGCAAGTTTCCTACAAATTAAATTTAAAAGGACCGAGCATCGCAGTGGATACAGCCTGTTCTTCCTCTCTCACCGCTGTGCATCTCGCATCCAGGGCTTTGCTTACTGGTGACTGCAAAATGGCGCTCGCCGGCGGAGTGACGGTGACTTGTCCCCACAAAAAAGGCTATATGTATCAAGAAGGGATGATTATGTCGCCGGACGGCCGCTGCCGTACTTTTGACGCAGAAGCAAAAGGGACGGTCGGCGGTGAAGGCTGCGGCGTCATCGTGTTGAAAACCTTAAAGCAGGCGCTGAAGGATCAAGATCATATTTACGCTGTCATTAAAGGATCAGCCTATAATAATGACGGTAGCCGGAAAGTTGGCTTTACCGCCCCGAGTATCGAAGGGCAGGCGGATGTCATTAAAAAAGCGCTGAATATCAGCCGAGTAGAGCCTGAAAGCATTTCTTATATCGAAGCACACGGCACGGGCACCTCTCTTGGGGACCCTGTTGAAATAGAGGCGCTCAAACAAGCGTTTCAAACCGATAAAAAACAGTACTGCGCAATAGGGTCTGTTAAAACAAATATCGGTCATTTGGATTCAGCCGCTGGAATTGCGGGGTTGATTAAAACGGCGCTGAGTCTCAAAGCGAGAACCCTGCCGCCAAGCCTTCATTATCAGAAGCCAAATCCGAAAATTGATTTTGAAAACAGCCCTTTTTATGTCAGCGCATCAGCAAAAAAATGGACAACATCTGCCCAGGTACTCCGGGCGGGGGTCAGTTCCTTCGGTATCGGCGGCACGAATGTTCATGTCGTTATAGAGGAGCCGCCGCTAAAGGAACGATGTCATAAAGATCAGGAAGAGTCCCTCATGCTTGTATCTGCCCGATCTCAAAAAGCCGCGGTGAAGGCTGCCGATCAGGTGAAGCAATTTATAAAAGAGAACAAAGAGGTGCCGCTTCAGGACATTTCGTACACACTGCAGGAGGGCCGCAAGCATTTTCAGTACCGCCAGGCTTTTACGGCAGGTCCTTTAGGGATAACAAGCGGATTGTCAAAGCCTTCTCTGGCGCTGGAGAAGCCGGCTGTCGTTTTTATGTTTTCCGGACAGGGCTCCCAATACGTCAATATGGGGAAACAGCTGTTTGATACGGAGCTTATATTTCATGAGGAGCTGCAACGCTGTTTTACCATTCTCCAATCAGAGGAAGGAATCAATATAAGCAGCGTGATGTTTCCAGCTGATGAAGCAGAAAGCGCAGAAGCTGAACGGCTTATCCATCAAACATCGTATACGCAGCCGATTCTGTTTTCTTTTGAATATGCGCTGGCGTCCCTCTTGATCAAAAAGGGTCTTAAGCCGCAGTACATGATCGGCCACAGTATAGGGGAAATAGCGGCAGCCTGCCTGTCCGGCGTTTGTTCATTAGAAGACGCCCTCCATATGGTGGCGGTGAGAGGCCGGCTGATGCAGGATATGCCGGAGGGAGAAATGCTAAGTATCGCCCTGCCTTGCAGAGAGACAGAGATGGAATTGACGGCGGGAGTTGAGCTGTCGGCTTCAAACAGCTCGGGTTTATCGGTTGTATCGGGGCGGAGAGAGCCGATTAATGCCCTTGCCGCCAGCCTGCAGAAAAAAGGAGTGGCGATTCAGCATTTAAAAACGTCTCATGCGTTCCATTCAAGCATGATGGAGCCGGCGGCATCCCGTTTTGCTGATTGTCTTCAAGATATGGAATTACAAGCACCCGACATCCCCTTTATTTCGAATGTGACAGGCGATTGGATAAAAGGGGAGCAGGCGGCAGATCCGCATTATTGGGCCTCTCATATTATGAAAAAGGTTGATTTTGATTCAGGACTGAATACACTGCTGCAAATGGACAACGTTGTATTTGTCGAAATCGGACCGGGGAATACATTAACGCAATTTGTGAGAAAGCATAAGAGCTTCACAGATCGGCATGCCGCTGTAAACATCATCAGGCATCCGAAGGAAGCAGCGTCTGACCGGACATATCTGTTAAATAGCATCGGCAAGATTTGGGCGCATGGTACAAGCTTCAACTGGAAGCATTTTCGCCAAGATGACCCATACAAAAGAGTTCCGCTTCCGACGTATCCTTTTGAGCATCAAGTATTTCCCGATCCTCAACCGTCTCAAGGCAGTATGGAGGAAAAGATCAAAAAAGAATTAAAACTAAGTGCTACATCGGATGAACAGCAGCTTCCTTTTGATAAATGGTTTTCCATCCCAATCTGGGAAAGATCAGAACCGGCTATCAAGACAAGAACCCACAAAGGAAAGCAGATACTCATTTTTGAACAAAACAGTAATGTCAGCCAATATCTCTTAAAACAGCAAGCGGAAGCAGTGTCTGTCCTGCTGGGTGATCGCTTTGCAGAAATAGACAGAAACACGTTTACAGTAAATTATCGTGAAACCTCTCATCTGCAAAAACTTCTGGATGAGCTGAAAATAAGGGGATTTGTCCCTGATGAAATCCTCTGCATGTGGATGCAGGATTCTGATCACTGTGATACGGACATTGCGGAACACACATTAGCCGGTTATCTTCCTCTTCTTGATCTTGTCCGGTTGCTGGCAGAGAGTAATAAAAGAATGAACATCACCGCTGTGACAAATCAGGCGCATGATGTGACGGGAATGGAAGACCTTCAGCCCCACCAGGCCGCACTCACAGGAGTCTGTCTGACCATTCCTCAAGAGTATAAGCAAATCAGCTGCAAAACCGTCGATCTTTGTCCGCATCCGCGGCACGGTCAATCAGGCTGGGCTGAAATAATTTCTTATGAACTGACTAAAGAAGATGATCAGCCTGTGGTGGCTTATCGAGGAAACAGCAGGTGGATTCGGCGGGCGAAGCAGGCGGTCAAACAAGATGAGATGGATATGACGGACAATCTCAGGTACAAAGGTGTTTATTTCATTACAGGAGGCCTCGGCGGGATCGGATTATCGCTTGCATCTTATTTAGCCGAAAAGGTTCAAGCAAAACTGGTGCTGCTAAGCCGAACAAGCCTGCAAGATATGGAAGTAGCCGAAAACGGCACGGCTGAATCCAGAAAACTCAAAGCGGTGGCTGAGCTTGAGAAGCTGGGATCTGAGGTGCTGGTATTGCAGGCGGACGTTTCAGACGAGGCAGAGCTTCAAAACGCTTTGCAAAAGGCAAAATACCGGTTCGGACAAGACATTCATGGCGTTATTCATGCAGCGGGCGTTCCCGATGGTAAAGTGATTCAAGCAAGGACACCAGACGATGAGTGGCATATGGCAAAAGCCAAAATCGCAGGAACTGCTCTGTTAAGAAAAGCATTTAGAGACAAACAGCCGGACTTCTTTCTGCTTTGTTCCTCTTTGGTTTCTTTTTTAGGAGCAGGAGGCCAGGTCGGCTACGCAGCAGCAAACGCATTTTTGGACAGTTTTGCACATGCATGCCGAAAAGAAGGCGAAAACCTGATAGCGGTCAACTGGGACCGCTGGGAACAAGTAGGGATGTCGCATGAATCGGAAACGGCAGCCATCCTTTCGAAAATAGTGAACACAGATGAGCAAAACAAAGGAATCCTGCCGGCTCTAGGAGCAAATGCGTTTAGGAAAGCTTTGCAGCTGAACTATCCGCAAGTGCTGATTTCGCTGCAGGACGTACACAAACGAATAGAAGACAGCTATGTGAAAAAGGATGGACAAAACGCAGAGCCTGTGCTGACGAAAGAGCGCTTGGACACTCTTGAAGAAAGACTGATGGATATCTTCAAAGATTATTTTCATTCCGAGACTGATGTAAATATAAATTTCTTTGAATTAGGGGCTTCTTCACTTGATCTTCTTCAAGTAAGCGGCAGGATCAAAGCTGAACTTGGCGTGGATATCCCGGTTGTGATGATGTACAGCCACCCGACGGTTGCAGCGCTAACCCAAGCCGTCAAATCTCAGCAAAGCGGTGATGAATTGCACAAAAAAGGAATAGAGCCAGATCGCCAAAAAGTCATAAATGAAGGGAAAAACCGGCGAAAACAGCGAATGAGAAGAAAATAGATGGGAGGCTGATTTCCATGGCTGACGATAAACAATGGACAGAAACAGGACTGGAAATAGCAGTAGTCGGTATGGCGGGCAAGTTTCCAGGCGCGGCAAATATTGATGAGTATTGGAGCAACATTTTAAAAGGAATAGAATCGGTCACTCAATTTACCGATGAAGAATTAAAAGAAGCCGGAGTGGATGAGTCGCTGCTTTATCAAGAGGAGTATGTAAAAGCAAAGCCGATTATTGATCAAGTTTCTGACTTTGATGCAGAGTTTTTCGGCTACTCACCCAGAGAAGCTGCTTTGATGGATCCTCAAATCAGACTCATGCATGAATGTACCTGGGAAGCGCTGGAGCATGCGGGCTGTGATGCTGAACGATTTAACGGGCTGATCGGGCTGTATGCTGGTGCTTCCAGCAATTTGTCCTGGATGGGCCAACATATGTCTTCTCTTCATAAGAATGAAGACGCTTTTCAAATCATGCACTTAAATGATTCGTCGTTCGCGTCACGAATCGCTTATAAACTTAATTTGAAAGGGCCGAGTGTATCCGTTCAAACCGCTTGCTCGACTTCTCTTGTCGCGATTCATATGGCATGCCAGGGCTTGATTGGAGGAGAATGTGACCTTGCATTAGCTGGAGGTGTTACCCTGAGCCTGCCGCATATATCTGGGTACCTTTATCAGGAAGGAATGATCTATTCATCAGACGGTCATTGCCGCCCATTTGATGAAAAGGCGAACGGAACCATTTTTGGTGAAGGAGCCGGAGTGGTCGCATTAAAGCGATTGAAAGATGCCCAAGCTGACGGCGATGTGATTTATGCGGTTATCAAGGGCTCTGCAATTAATAATGATGGAAATAATAAAGCCGGGTATACGGCTCCAAGCGTGGAAGGGCAGGCGAATGTCATTGCCACAGCTATGGAAATGGCGGAAACGGACCCGGAAACCATTGGTTATGTTGAGGCCCACGGGACAGGAACGCCAGTCGGAGATCCGATCGAAATAGAGGCGCTTATCCGTGCTTTCAATACAGATAAAAAAGCATATTGCCGCATTGGTTCTGTTAAAGCGAACATCGGGCATCTGGACGCCGCCTCTGGGATAGCGGGATTTATCAAAACCGTTATGATGCTTCATCATAAAAAGTTGCCGCCCGCTTTTCACTATCAAAAATCGAACCCGCGCATCAAGTTTGAGAACACGCCGTTTTTTGTCAATACAGAGCTGACCGAGTGGGAATCTCTGCAAGGACCGAGAAGAGCCGGAGTGAGTGCCTTTGGAATCGGCGGAGCTAATGCGCACGTTGTCCTTGAAGAGCCTCCATTTCATACTGATGAAATGCCAGCCGGCAATCCTGAGCTTGTTGTTCTTTCTGCGAGAACAAGACAAGAGCTTGCCCGCTCTATGGATCAAATGGCTGACTTTCTTCGCCGGAATCCAGAAGCGCCGTTGCCAGCCACAGCTCGTACATTACAGCTTGGCAGAAAACAATTTCAGTACAGAATCTCATTTGTTGCTACACATCAAAAGGATCTGCTTGATCAGCTTTCTGATCATCGGCGTGAGAAACGAATCAGCGAATCGACAGCTGTTCCAAGCAGTACCATGTTTGTATTTGCGGGAGACGTTCAAGAGGGCTTTGGCCGATATGCGCAGCTGTACTGCACAGAGAACCTGTTCAAAAAAGAAGTTGATGTTTGTCTTGAACAGGTGCAAAACGTTTTTCAGCAGGATGTCCTCAGCTTCTTTAAAGCGTGCATTTCTGCCCCAAAAACATACCGAGAAGAGAAAGAACTGGGATTGGTCCATGCGTTGTCGTTCATCATGGAATACGCCGCAGCCCGTTTTTTACAGCACATCGGCATTACGCCAGACCGCTTTATCGGGCGGGGATTCGGGGAGTTTACGGCGGCCTGTGCGGCAGGGATGTTTTCCTTTGAAGAAGGTGCCATTGCTGCATATAAACGCGGAGAGTTAATCAGCGTGTCCCCGGCAGGAAAAATGCTCGGTGTCAGTCTGTCAGAATCGGATATCATTCAATACTTAGAAAAATCATTATCCCTTGCGCTGATTGATGAGCGGTATTGTGCCGTCTCTGGTTTGCCAGAGGATGTGTATCAGCTGAAGGCACGGCTTGAACAAGAAGGAATAGCTGCTGAGTTATTTGATGGAAATACCGCATATCAATCGGATCTGCTGGCTGACGCAGCGGAAGAATTCATGCGCTTCCTTGGCACGATGGAAATAAGATCACCAGACATTCCAGTCGTTTCATCCGTCACTGGAAAAGTTCTTACAAATGACGAAGCAGCAGATGCCAGCTATTGGGCCGGCCAAATCTGCAAGCCGATTCGATTTTTTGAACACATCTCGTCTTGCTTGCGGGAGGAACCTGCTGTTTGCATAGATCTGCGTTTGACTCAGGGTGCATCAGTATTTACAGAGCGCCGATCAGTTGGCATGACAGGTGAACTTGGCACGCGAGGATACACAGACGTTTTAAAGTTACATATATACGGAGCGTTGTGGAGTCTTGGCGCTGAGATTGATTTCAGCGCCCTGCATGAACCTCAGTATAATAAAAGATTAGCACTGCCGACTTATCCTTTTACAAAGCAGCATTTCCCGCTGCCTGACAGCTTAGCACAGGATAGGGAGGAAGGTGCGCCTCAGCAACAGGCGGATCCGCATCCCGAATTATCGGTCTTGACGTTATCAGCTGTTGAAAAGGCAATCAGTGAAATTGTCATAAAGCATTTTGGATACCATGAACTGGACGATGAGATGCCGTTTTTTGAGCTAGGGGCTACGTCACTTGATATCTCTCAATTGGCGGCAAAATTCACGGATTATCTGAAATGGAAAGTGGATTCAGTTATGCTTTATCAATTTGCCACAGTTCGCAGCTTGGCAAAGCATCTTCATCAACAGATTCAAACGATGACTGGGCAGCCGCAAAAGACACAGCATCAAAAGGTGCCGCAAAGCCGTCCGAACGGCCGGGGATCTGATATCGCGATCATCGGCATGGCAGGACGTTTTCCGGGAGCCGGCAATTTGGATGAGTTTTGGAATAATCTCGTAAACGCCAAAGAATCTGTCAGTTTCTTTACGGATGAAGAATTAAAAGCGTCAGGCATTGATGATCAGCTCTTGCAGCATCCCGGTTATGTAAAAGCGAAGGGGGTCATCGGGGATTCCGATATGTTTGATGCGGACTTTTTCCAATATTCCTCAAGAGAAGCAGAACTGATGGACCCGCAATTCAGGCTTTTGCATGAATGCGCATGGGAAGCGTTAGAGGATGCGGGATGCGATCCGGAACGAACAACAGGTAAAATCGGCGTGTATACCGGGACGAGTCCGAACCTTGAATGGATTACCCGTTTTGCAGGGAAGCTAAATGGGGCCGAGCAGTTCAGTTCCATGCTGTTAAATGACAGAGAATTCTTCAGTACCCAGCTTGCTTATAAATTAAACCTGCACGGACCAAGCATCACGATGCAGACAGCCTGTTCCACTTCTTTAGTGAATATCGGAGCGGCATGTCAGGCGCTGCAAAGCGGGGCATGTGACGCGGCGCTTGCGGGAGGCGTAACCGTCAGCACGCCTTTGCGGTCAGGATATGTGTATCAGGACGGCATGATTCAGTCACCGGACGGGCATTGCCGGCCTTTTGATCATGATGCAGGCGGTACAGTCTTTGGCGATGGTGCCGGAATCATTGTTTTAAAAAGGTATGAGGACGCCGTTAAAGAAGGACATACCATTCACGCGGTCATAAAAGGGGTAGGAATGAATAATGATGGAAGCCGAAAAGTCGGTTTTACCGCTCCGAGTGTAGAAGGTCAGGCAGAAGTATTAAAGAATGCGTACCAGAATGCCGGTGTCGATCCGGAAACAGTGGGATATATCGAAGCTCACGGAACCGGTACAAAAATGGGCGACCCAATCGAAATAGAAGCGCTGAGCCAGGTCTTTAAAAGTGATAAAACGATGACAGTTCCAATCGGGTCAGTTAAAAGCAATGTCGGGCATTTAAACAGTGCTGCCGGCATTGCCGGCCTCTTTAAGGCCGTCTTATCGCTAAAACATAAAACAATTCTGCCAAGCTTGAACTATAAATCGCCTAATCCGCATATTCAATTTGACCGGACGCCGTTTTATGTCAATACTGAGGCAAAATACTGGAAGGAATCCAGTCATCCTAGGCGGGCCGGTGTCAGCTCCTTCGGAATCGGCGGGACAAACGCACATGTCGTACTGGAAGAAGAGCCGCTGTCAGGCAGAGAAGCTTCTGAAAGACAAAGACATCTGCTTGTTTTGTCAGCTAAAACAGACACAGCTTTAGACCGGATGACCCATCGTTTGAAGGAATTTCTCCAGACGCATCCGGACGTTCCGTTAGAGGATGTGGCATATACCTTACAAACCGGCAGAAAACAATTTCCATACAGAAAATCTGTCGTGCTGTCAAAATCAGCGGAATGGGATAGCGGCACAGAACTCACAGGCTTTCAAAGAAACAGCGGGCGCCCGGCTGCCTTTATGTTTTCAGGCCAAGGCTCTCAGTATATTGATATGATGAAAGATTTATATGAAGCAGAACCAGTGTTTCAGAAAGAAGCAAACCGCTGCTTTGCCTTGGCTGAAAAAACACATCAGATCGATTTGAAGGCGACCGTCTTTCCAGATTCAAAAGACGGGGTGCGACTGACAGATACTGCTGTTGTGCAGCCGTTGCTGTTTATCTTTGAATACGCGCTCGCAAAGCTGCTGCAAAGCGCAGGCATTTCACCGGATTATATGATCGGGCACAGTATTGGCGAGTATACCGCAGCGTGCCTGTCAGGCGTGTTTTCGTTAGACACAGCCTTAATGCTGGTCATGGAGCGGGGACGATTGATGCAGAAGTTGGAGTCCGGGGCGATGATGAGTGTCCAGCTATCTGAGGATGAGCTGCAGCCGCTGCTTGCCAACGGTCTATCGCTTGCAGCTGTCAATGCTCATGATTTATGCGTAGTATCCGGAAAAAGTGAGGAGATTGAGGCGTTAGCGGTTCTCCTTGAAGAGAAGGGCATTGCCGGGCGGCAGCTGCATACTTCTCATGCTTTTCATTCCTATATGATGGAGCCGATTCTTGCGGAATTTGAAGCGCTTGTAAAGCAAATGGATATTCATACCCCAAGTATTCCTTTTGTCTCCAACGTAACAGGAACATGGATACTGCCGGAACAAGCAGCAGATCCGACTTATTGGTCTCAGCACTTGAGAGGCACAGTGCGTTTCCAAGAAGGATTAGAGCAAATTCTAAGTGATGAAAACGTGCTGTTGATCGAAGTCGGTCCCGGCAGCACACTCAGTACATTTGCCAAAAGGCACAAGAAGCGAACAAGCCGGCATGACATCGTTCATACAGTCCGGCATACTCAAGAACCGGCTGATGACCATGCTTATTTTTTGAAAAAATTAGGCCAGATTTGGGTATGCGGATATGAGATTGACTGGAACAGGTACTGCGGTGATAAGTCTAAGCGTCTCGTATCGCTGCCGCCTTATCCTTTTGAGAAAAAACGCTATTGGATAGATGCGGCTGATAATACGGCTGCTTTCGCCGCAGCTGATGAGCCAAATCGAAAGAAGCTGATGGATCAATGGTTCTACCTTCCATCATGGGAAAGAAAGATTAAGCCCGTAAACGGTCGAAAGCAAGAGCAGCCAGCTGAAAGCGGGAAAACGCTTGTCTTTCATGAAGGAACAGCCTTTGGAGACCGGCTGGTGCAAACGATACGCCGTCATGAGCATGAAGCGGCAGTTGTTACAAGGGGCCGGCAATTTGAAAAGGTGAACAGCAGATTATATGTCATTAATCCGGCCGACAGCACGCATTATGAGCGTTTGTTTTCGTCACTTGCTTCAGACGGACTTCTTCCAAACCGCATAATGCATCTATGGAGCGTTTCTGAACAAGGAGAAGCTCAGCAATCTTTCAGTGTTTACAGTGAAAGCGGCTATTACAGTTTGATTTTTACTGCACAGGCAGCAGCCAATCAAAAACAAATGAATCAATGTGACATGTTTGTGCTGACAAGCGGCATTCATGAGGTGACGGGAGAAGAACAAATCGATGCAGAAAAGTCCCCGATTTTAGGGCCGGTGAAAGTTATACCGCAAGAATACAACCATATGAAGTGCTGGAACATCGATATCCCTCCTTTACCGGACATTTTGACATGGAAAGAAGAGGAGCTGATTGACCAGATCCTGGAGGAAGCCGAAGCCCCGGATCTAGATCAGATTATCGCATATCGAAGCCGCCGCAGATGGGTGCAGACGTATCAGCCTGTTCAGTTAAATAAAGCATCCGGCTTGCCGGAGATGATCCGCCCGAGTGGCGTATATCTTATCACTGGAGGACTTGGCGGAATCGGTTTTGTTTTATCTAAGATGCTTGCGCAAGAAGGGAATGTCCGTCTGGTTCTGACAGGAAGAAGCGAACTTCCGCCGCGAAGCCAGTGGGAAAGCTGGTGCAAAGAACATCAGGAAGATGATCCGATAGCGGTGAAAATCGGGAAAATAAAAGAATTGGAACGGCTGGGCGCAAAGGTGACAGCCCTTCAGGCGGATGCAGGAAGCCTGTTAGATATGCAGTCTGTTATGAGAGAAATCCATGCTGAATTCGGACAGCTGACCGGCGTCTTTCACGCCGCTGGTCTCCCGGGCAGTTCATCATTCCGGGCCATTAAGGATATACCTGCAGCAATTGAAGGCGGAGAAGATCAATTCAAGTCTAAAGTAAGAGGCCTGGAAGTGCTTGAATCGTTATTGGAAAACGAAAAAATAGATTTCTGCTTCTTGTTTTCATCGATCAGTGCTTTACTCGGCGGTCTCGGTTTTTCCGCTTACTCCGCAGCGAATATTTATATGGATGCCTTTTCCGTGAAGATGAATCAGCGCAGCGAGACTCCTTGGATATGCGTCAATTGGGATGCCTGGAACTTTTGGGGACAGCTTGAATCTACAATTGGAGAATCCATTGCTGATCTTGCGATTTTGCCCGAAGAAGGGGGCGAGCTTTTTCAATATGTGCTGTCTGATGTCCGCAATCGCTATTTATTGGTTTCAACAGGTGATTTGGATCACAGAATCAGGCAATGGATATCCATGAATACAGAAAGCAGAGCGGGTGAGAAGAAAAAGGCAGCCGCCGTACACACCAGACCTGAATTGAATAATCCATATGTCGCCCCGCGCAACAAAACAGAACAGATCATTTGCGGCATCTGGCAGGATTTTATGGGTTTGGAGCAAGTCGGCATACATGATAACTTTTTTGATCTTGGGGCCAGTTCTTTAGATATTGTACAAGTGACAAACCGTTTAAATAAAGAACTGGGAACAAATGAGGCGGTGGTGACTTTATTCACATACCCATCTGTGGCTGCTTTAGCGCAATTTATTAGTCCTGATCAAGAAGAAAGTGATGAGGAGAAAGAGGAATTGGCGGCTGTATCCAGCGGACGGAGAAAAACGCGGATGCGCAATCAGCGAGATAAAAGATTGAGAGGCGGCGAATAGAATGAGTAATTCTAACAATTCGAATCACGGAGCTGAAATTGCTGTTATCGGAATGGCAGGCCGATTTCCGGGAGCGAAAAACATGCAGGAGTTTTGGAGCAATTTGATAAATGCGAAAGAGACGATTTCTTTTTTCACTGATGAGGAACTGAAAGAAGAGGGCGTCGATGAAGAGCTGCTGAATGATCCGCGATTTGTAAAAGCAAAAGGAATTGTGGAGGACGTAGACTTGTTTGACGCCGGCTTCTTTGACTATACGCCGAAGGAAGCGGCCATGATGGATCCGCAGTTTCGCATCTTTCATGAATGCGTGTGGACTGCGTTGGAAGATGCCGGCTATGATCCCTTCACTTATAAAGGACAGATCGGTCTTTATACCGGAGCCGGCCTGAATGCAGAATGGGTGCTGAGGGCTCTTCAGGGTGCTAAATCGGGAGAAGACTCAAAAACGCTTGAAACGGCTGTTTTAAATATGAGGGATTACATGGCGACACTTATTTCCTATAAACTCAATCTAAAAGGGCCGAGCATGATGGTGCAAACCGCTTGCTCGACCTCGATGGTCTCTATTCACCTTGCCGTTCAGGCTTTATTAAATGGTGACTGCCATATGGCGGTCGCAGGAGGTGTCTCCATTCGCCTTCCGCAAAAATCTGGATATCTCTATCAAGAAGGCATGATTCATTCTCCAGACGGACATTGCCGCGTCTTTGACAATGAGGCGGCAGGTACAGTTTTTGGAGACGGGGCAGGAGCTGTGATTTTAAAGACGCTTGAGGATGCCGAAGCAGACGGAGACCATATTTACGCTGTGATAAAAGGAACGGCGGTCAATAATGACGGCAGCCGAAAGGTGGGATATACGGCGCCGAGCACAAAAGGTCAGGTGACAGCCATCAAAACAGCCCTGCACATAGCCGAGGTTGATCCTGAAACCATTACGTATGTTGAGGCTCACGGCACAGGCACGACACTTGGTGATCCAATAGAGATTGAGGCTTTAAAGCAAGCCTATCAAACAGACCGCCGCGGTTACTGCAGAATAGGGTCTGTCAAATCCAACATCGGTCATTTAAATGATGCGTCAGGTGTGGCTGGATTTATGAAGGCTGTACTCAGCTTAAAGCATAAGGTGATCCCGCCGACCCTGAATTTTGAAAAACCAAACGCCAAAATCGATTTTGCACAATCGCCATTTGTCGTCAATACGGGACTCACCCCTTGGGAAGAAAATGAATTCCCGCGCAGGGCGGGTGTCAGCTCATTCGGCATAGGGGGAACAAACGCCCATGTCATATTGGAAGAAGCGCCGGCAGAGCACGGGACAGGTCAAAGACATGATGCGGAACTCTTCGTGCTGTCAGCCAAAACGCCGGCAGCGTTAGATAACATGACAGATCGGCTATCAGACTATTTTATGAAAAATCAGCAGGTCAATCTGGCTGATGCAGCATACACGCTTAAAACGGGGAGACATTCGTTCCCTTATAAAAAAGCCATTGTGGCCTCGGATGTGTCTGAGCTTCTTCAAGCTATTCATGAAAACCGCCATGAGTCTGTTAAAACCGGAAGCTCTCAAACTGCAAGCCGGCCCGTGGTCTTTCTTTTCCCAGGACAGGGAGCGCAGTATGTTGATATGGCTAAAGGGCTCTACGATACCGTACCGGTTTTCAGGGCAGAGCTCGATGACTGTTTTGACATATTAAAAAATCACATGGATACAGATCCGCGCACGGTACTTTTCTCAAATGATAATCAGCATGATGCAGGATTGATTAATCAAACTGAATATACGCAGCCTCTTCTATTCTGTATCGAATATTCACTTGCGAAAATGCTGATCCACTGGGGAATTAAGCCAAAAGCAATGGCAGGACACAGTATTGGGGAGTATACAGCTGCAGCAATTTCAGGTGTGCTCTCTTTGGAAGATGCTCTTGAAATCGTGAGTTTTCGAGGAGCTGCACTGCAAAAACTGCCGTCCGGTTCCATGCTCAGCGTTTCTTTAAGCGAAGCTGAGATCAAACCGTATACAGACGGAACGGTTTCAATCGCTGCTGTGAATGCACCGGATTCATGTGTTGTATCAGGGGAATCAGACGCGATTGAGGCATTGGAAAGGAAGTTGAGCGCCGAGGGGCACAACTGCAGAAAGCTCCATACATCTCATGCTTTCCATTCACATATGATGGAATCGGTTTTAGAGAACATGAAACATAAACTCTCAGCCTATCAATTTAAAAATCAAAAGATTCCGTTTGTCTCAAATGTAACAGGGGACTGGATCACAGACGAAGAAGCCGGAGACCCGGCATATTGGGCTCATCATTTGCGGGGGACCGTCAGATTTATGGACTGCGCAAAACGTTTAAAAGAAGAATTGAATCCGATTTTTATAGAGGTCGGCCCAGGAAATGCTTTACGTTCGTTTGTCAGCAAGCTGTATCAGGCGGAGGATCAGTCGCAAATCGCGATCCAGCTGTTGAGGCATCCGAAGGAGTCAGCCACCGATTACCGTTATTTGCTGAGCAGGCTGGGAGATGTGTGGCTGCACGGGGTTCCGATCGATTGGAAAGCTTTTTATGATCAGGAACAATACCGCCTCATTCCGCTTCCGACGTATCCTTTTGAAAGAGAGCGCTACTGGATTGATCGGGTAAAAGAACAGCCGGGAGCACGGTCAGCGGAAGACTTTCAGCTTTTGGTGCCAGAGCAAACAAATGACGGACAGACTGATGATACTGAATCTGATGTTCCATTTACTGAGACAGAAGCGGCTTTGGCCGTCATGTGGAAGGACATTCTCGGAGTCCAACGTGTCACCTTGGATGCTCACTTTTTCGAAACAGGCGGGCATTCATTAAATGCCACCGGCCTCATTTCCCGCATACACAAGGAATTTGGAGCGGACCTTACGTTAAGCGACGTGTTTCAGCATCCGACAATCCGTACGCTTGCCGCGCTTATCGAGCGCTCTGACCGAAATCAATATACAGCTATTCAGCCTGCGGAGAAAAAAGATGTCTACAGGCTGTCAGCGGCACAGCGGAGAACGTATTTAATTCATCAAAGAATCGGGCAGGTTACCACGTATAACATGCCGATGGCTCTTTTATGCCTTGGAAAAATTGATGCCGCCCGCTTCGAGGATACGTTTAAACGACTGATAGAAAGACATGAAACACTTCGTACGACGTTTGAAATAAAGGATGGAGAGCCTGTTCAGAGAATCCATCAGCAATTTGATTTTTCAATTGAACAAACACAAGCGAACATGGACGAGCTTGATGACGAAATCCGTTCATTTATACGGCCGTTTGATCTCAAGGTCTCCCCATTAATTCGGGTAAAATTCGTCAAAATTGAGGAAGAAAAGCACGCGCTGCTGGTTGATATGCATAATATTGTGGCAGACGGCGCCTCAATGAATATTTTCATCAAAGAATTTACCCAATTATACAGAGGAGAACAGCTTTCCGGTAGCATGGTCCAGTACAAGGATTACGCGGAGTGGCAGCAGTCATTTTTCGAAAGTGAAATGTTTAAACGCCAAAAAGAGTATTGGCTGAAACAGCTTGAGGGCGAAGTGCCTGTGCTGGATATGCCTCTTGATTATGAGCGTAAAGAACAGAGCTTTTTAGGCAGGGCAATCAAGTTTACAATTCCTCCGCACGTTTTAGAAAAGCTTGAGAAAATCGGAGAGGCGCAGCAGCTGACGAACAACGTCATGCTGTTCCAGCTTTATGCCATGCTCCTGTCCCGCTATACAGACCAGCAGGAGCTGATGATCGGCTCATTGGTGGCAGGCCGGCGTCATGCGGATATTGAGCATACAATCGGTATGTTTACGAACTTCCTTCCGATTAAAGTTCATTTAAATCCAGAAGAATCGTTTGCTGATAACCTTCAATACACGAAGAAAACATTGCTTGAAGCATATGACCATCAGGATTATCCATATGATCAAATGGCGGAAGCACTCCAGCCGGTGATCAAGCCGAATCACAATCCTTTCTTTGACACCATGCTGATTTATCACAATGAGTATGACCCGAATATAAAAATAGAGGCTGATGGACTGACATTTGAAACATATGAATTTGCAAAGGGCATTTCAAAGCTTGATATGAAAATGGATGTTGTGAAAGAAGTGACGGGAGAGCTTAAATGTGTGCTTCAATACAACCGGTCTCTTTTCACTCATGAATCTATGCAGGCGTTTGTTTCTCATTTTATCTCTCTTGCCGAAAGAGCTGCAGAAGAGCCCGAAAAAATCATAAAGGACATCCCGGTGCTCAGCCAAAAAGAACAGGAAGAGACAAAGCGAAAAAGGGAGAGAGAAGCAAACCGAACAATTGAGTGTCCATTAGCTGTTTGTTCCAATTTCACAGCTGATCCGATTGTGCCTTACCTAAAATGGTGGGGTAAACAGTTTGATATTCATCTTGACGTAAAACTGTCTCCTTACGGACAGGTGTTTCAAGAATTACTTAATGAAGAAAGCCTGCTGTCACGCCAAAAAAACGGTGCTAATCTGCTCCTGATCCGTCTTGAGGACATGGCGGGAGATGCTGGGCTCTCTTTGGAAGAAAGAATCTCTCACCTTCAATATAATTCAGACGAACTGCTTGCCATCATCAAGCAAAAGAAAAAGGAAGTGCCTTATTTCATCGGATTGCTGCCACTGGAAAACATGGGAGAAGGGCGGCTCTGGGACATCATCATGCAGGCACAGCAAAATTGGGTATCGCAGCTAGCTGACGAAAAGGATATCCATCTGGTTGATCTCCGCACTCTTCAACAAACGTACCAGCTTGATGATATTTTTGACCCGCAAAGTGAACGAGCGGCACGAATACCGTTCACTGAAGAGTTTTATGCGGCGATGGGAACACGGGTGGCGCGCGAACTTACGGCATGGCTGAAGCCTCCATTTAAAGCGGCTGCCATCGATTGTGACGGCACGTTGTGGAGCGGCACAGTGTCTGAAGCTGGGGCGGATGGGATCACCGTTACTCCTGCTCATCAAGCGCTGCAGCGATTCTTTAAGAAAAAACAAGAAGAGGGTCTGCTTCTTGTGCTGACAAGCAGAAACAACGAAGAAGACGTCTGGGATGTATTTGAACGTCATCCGGATATGATTTTGCAGAAGGAAGACTTTGTCCTATCTCGCGTTAATTGGAATGAAAAAGCGAGAAATATTAAAGAAATGGCGGATGAGCTGAACATCTCTGCGGATCGGTTTATGTTTTTAGATGATGATCCTGCTCAATGCCTTGAAATGAACGAACGCTTGCCTGAGGTTCTGACCTTGCTACTGCCGTCTGATACGGAATCCATCCCAATGTTTTTAGAACACATCTGGGCATTTGACAGGTTCAGAGTGACAGAAGCTGATCATAAACGCACGGAACGGTACTTGGCCGCGCAAGAAAGAAAAATAGATCTCAAAACGGCCCGTTCACTTGAGGAATTTCTCTCCGGCTTAGGGCTGCGTGTAGCTTTGACTGAAATGACAGAAGAGCATTTGCCGCGTGTCGCTCAAATGAGTGCGAGGATCAATCAGTTCAATTTGAATCCGTCGGTTTATCGTGAGGTGAAGCTTGCCCAGCGGCTTGATACGGACGGACACATCGGCTGGATTGTTGAAGCGGCGGACAGATTTAGTGATGAAGGCATTGTTGGTGCGATCATGGGAGTCCTAATGGAAGACTCATTAAAGATCGATACATTTCTGCTCAGCTGCCGTGCATTAGGCAAAGGCATTGAACATAAAGTGCTGTCGGGGCTTGCTTCATATGCACGGGAAAAACAGCTCCCGACGCTATCCTTGGAGTTTAAGGATTCAGGCAGAAATCGCGCCTTTTCTGAGTTCTTGGCTGCGCATCGTTTTGAAGAAGAAACGGGTCCGGTTTATCACATCTCTGTGTATGATGTAGAGGATCGAAGCGGGCATATCGAATGGGGATCGTCTCGGCAGCCTGCGCCGCACGTAACGGAGAAAGCGGCTGCAAGTGATGTATTGCCCCAAGCTTTCATTGAAAACACAAATGCTCATTGGGAAGTGCTGTATGCTGAACAATCCCTGCATTCTCCATATTTAATTGCCTTAGATACAAACCGGCCGGAGCATTTGCGTGCTTTATTAGCGAAGGAACATATAGGAGCCGAAGCAGAAGAAAGCGGGCCGGAAACAGAACAGCAAAAAATACTCGCGGACATTTGGAAGGATATTCTCCACTTGGATCATGTAGGAATTGACAAAGATTTCTTTGATTTAGGAGGAAATTCGCTTCTCGCTGTCAAAATGGAAGTAGAGATGGAAAAGAAGGGCTGGTATGTTAATGATTTGAATTTTGTAAAAAAACACACGATAAGAGAATTATCTAAATATATGAAAAGGGAGAATCAGCATGCATAAAGATATTAAAGCAATATTCGATGAAGAAAAGGTTCTGACAGAAGCTGCCGTTATATATGGATTTACAAGAGAGCAGGTGCAATTCTTAGCGGATGCGGAAAACTATGTGTATGAGTTTGCTAAAGACAACGAATCTTATATTTTAAAGATTACACACTCGATTCGCAGGTCGCCTAATTACATTATGGGGGAAATGGAGTGGCTCCATCACCTTGCTGAAGGAGGACTTTCTGTAGCCAAACCGATCCCGTCGCTAAATGGAAAAGACGTTGAGGAAGTGCCAGATGGAAATGGCGGAGCGTTTTTACTCAGAGTATATGAGAAAGCGCCTGGGCATAAAGTAGACGAATCTGACTGGAATGAAAATCTATTTTTTGAGCTTGGCAGATATACAGGGAAAATGCACAGTCTGACAAAAAGCTACAAACTGAGTAATCCCGTTTTTAAAAGACAGGAGTGGGATGAAGAGGAACAGTTGAAGCTCAGAAAGTATGTTCCTGAAGACCAGACAAAGGTTTTTCAGCAGGCGGATGCTTTAATGAAAGAGCTGCATCAGTTGCCAAAGGGGCGGGATAGTTACGGCTTGGTTCACGCTGATCTGCACCATGGAAATTTTAACTGGGATCATGGGAAAATCACTACGTTTGATTTTGATGATATCGGCTATAACTGGTTCGTTAATGATATAAGCATCCTTCTCTACAATGTGCTGTGGTATCCGGTTATTCCATATAAAAATAAAACTGCTTTTACAGAAGAATTTATGACGAATTTTATGAAAGGCTACAGGGAGGAAAATGAAATTGATGCCGTATGGCTCAAGAAAATCCCGGATTTCCTTCGCCTGCGCCATATGCTGATTTATGGATTACTGCATCAAATGTTTGACCTTGATTCAATAGGAGAAGAAGAAAAAGAAATGCTGAAGGGATTCAGAAACGATATCGAAAATCAAACGCCGATAACCGAATTTGACTTTTCGGCTTTGGCTTAAGAAATACGCGCCGATCCTGTTCGGGACCGGCGCTTCTTATAAAAAACTCCGGCTGTGCGCCGGAGCTTTTTATTTTTGTTCTAAAATAGCAAAAATGTTTTTTGCCTGCTGCGTATTGTCGATGAGTCCCTTCCATTTTTCCTTTCCCGGCCCGTAAGCATAAACCGGTACGTCTTCCCCGGTGTGGGCTAATGTCGTCCAGCCTGAAAAAGACCGTTTATCAAAAATCAGTTGAATACTTTTTTGAACAGCTGCTGTATCCGATTGTGAGGCTGCGTTTTTCACCTGATTTATCTCACTTTCCGTCAGTTCCATATCAATATAAGTGCTCAGTACCTTTTCGGCATCTTGCCCTTCAGCGATCTTCTCCGCCATATAGCCCGGCGTTTTTTTTGCGGCGATGATCGGAGCAGGGTCCCATTTATAGCCGGTCTCGCGCGTCATGCCTTCAGCGCCGTAGGAGAACCCGCCTGTAGAGTGATCAGCGGTGATGATAACCAATGTTTCTTTATCTCTTTTTGCGAAATCAAGCGCCGATTGAACGGCCTTCTCGAAGTCTTCCATTTCGCTCAAAGCGCCTACCACATCATTTTCATGGGCTGCATTGTCAATATTGCTTCCTTCCAGAAGCATAAAAAAACCGTTTTTGTTCTTTTGTAACTGTCTGAGTGCTGCTTCTGTCATGTCTTGTAGAGAAGGTGTACTGTTCTCTCTGTCAATCGCTTTATCCAATTCAACCTCTCCAAACAGCCCGAGCAGCTTGCCGTGCTGATTTTTTTTCAGGTCTTGCTTTGTGGTCACATAATGATAGCCGTCTTTTTGGAATTCCTCAGCCAGGTTTCGATCCTTACGAATGAAATATTTCGCTCCGCCTCCCAGTAAAATATCAGCTTTATGGGATCCGTTAACGCGATCATCATAGAATTGATCGGCGATTTCAGTGTAATTTTTCCGTGAGACGTTATGTACGCCAAAAGCAGCGGGAGTGGCGTCGGTTAAGTCCGAAGTCACGACGAAGCCGACGGACATCTTTTTCTCTTTGGCAGCTTCTGTTACGCTTTTGAGCTGCTGATGTTTGTTGTCTACAGCAATGGCGTCATTGTATGTTTTCGTTCCGGTTGCCATGGCGGTTGCAGCAGCAGATGAATCAGTGATATTGTCTCTAGGATCATTGGGGTGTGTCATCTGCACTCCTGTTAAATAAGAATCCCATGCTGTTTGTACGGGAGTGTTCAGCTTTTCGCTTTTTAATGTTCTATAGCTGTTAATCATAGGCATACCCATTCCGTCTCCGACGATAAAGATAATATTTTTGGGACTCTTGCTGTGGCTGCTCTTAGATGATTGAGAAATAGAAGGGGAAATAAATTCTGTTACAGCAAAAATACATAAGAAAGCAGTCAAAATGAGGGTGACAGTTACTGTGAACCGGGTTGAAATAAGAAACATCTCCTTTCATTATATTATTTTACTAATATGTATTTTATTTGAATATAATAGAGACTTCAATGTTTTTTTCAACCATACAAAAAGCCAATAGGGAAATAATGCCCCATTGGCTTTTATAATGTATCGCACTTCACGCCGACCACACCTTCAATGTCTTTGATATCATAGTAGACATCAGTCGTGTATCTTTTTTTATGGACACGTACCTTGACTTCCATGATCGGAAATTCTTTTTCATGAAGGTCATCGATTCGGACGGAGTATGTTTTAATATTTCTTCTTTTCATTTCTTTTAAGATCTCTGTCATTTTGTTTTTATCGGACAGCGACATTCTGATGCGGATGTCTTTTTCCTGCAAGCGGTCGGGACCGATTTTTCTGATCAGCCACGGCAAAACTTCCACGCTGATCAAAATGAACAGGAGGCTGACGAATGCTTCTTTATAGAAGCCTGCGCCGGTGGCAAGGCCGAGTCCGGCCGCTCCCCAAATCATGGCGGATGTGGTCAAACCGGAAATGACATCATTGCTTTTCCTTAGAATAACACCGGCACCGATAAAACCGACCCCGGAGATGATTTGCGCCGGCAGCCGCAGCGGGTCCATCATGATGCGGTAGTATTTAGGGAAATGATATGCCGCGTTAATACTGACAATCGTCAACATGCATGAGCTGACGGCGATCACGATACAGGTCTTTAACCCAAGGGGTTTATTTTTTAACTCCCGCTCAAGACCGATGATCATGCCAATCAAAGTGGCAATGCCCAATTTTAATAAAATGTCAGGATCAATATACCAGCTCAACAGCAACTTCCCCCTTATCTATGGTGTTTTTAAATAAATATGATTTTCTCACAGTATTTATCGCAAAACAAGAGCACAAAAGCCACCAAGCAGTGCTTGATGGCTTTTGGATTACTTTTTGCGCATTAACAGCTTTTCCATGACGCCGAATAATCGGTAAGAGGCTTTTGCAGGCCGCTTTGTAATAAAGCTTCCGATGATACCGGCAATCATACTCAGGAAAAATCCTGGAATCATTTCATAGATACCTGTAGAATCCGCTAAACCAGTTGTTATCCAAATTAATACTGTCGCAGCTCCCACAACCATGGCTGAAAGGGCGCCCCATTCAGTCATCCGTTTCCAATACAGACTCAGAAGAATAGCAGGCCCAAAAGCAGAACCGAACCCGGCCCATGCATAACCAACCAAATCAAGAATGGTGCTGCTTGGATTCAAGGACATCAGAATCGCAATGACAGCGATAATCAATACTGACAGCCGGCCGGTCATGACCAATTCTTTATCAGATGCTTCACGTCTGAAAAATGTCCGGTATAAATCCTCTGTCATCGCGCTCGCTGTTACCAGCAGCTGAGAAGAGATCGAACTCATAATCGCCGCTAAAATAGCAGATAGCAAAAATCCCGTAATTAGAGGATGGAACAATATTTTAGAAAAAATAATGAAAATCGTTTCAGGATCGCTTACAGCAACTCCGAATTTATGCGCGTAAGCCACACCGACTAAACCTGTTACGGTTGACCCGAGAATGGATATAACCATCCAGCTCATACCGATTCTGCGCGCAGGCTTTAAATCCTTGATATGCTTAATCGCCATAAAACGGACAATGATATGAGGCTGGCCGTAGTAGCCTAAGCCCCAGGCCAAATAAGAAATAATGCTAATGACGCTCGCGCCTTTAAAAATATCCAATAGCTTTGGGTCTACAGCTGTAATCTCATGTAAAGCAGGAGACACGCCGCCCAGCTGGGTAAAAGCAACGATCGGCACAAGCACTAGTGCTGCAAACATGATCGCACCCTGTACAAAGTCAGTCAGACTGACAGCAAGGAAACCGCCAAACAATGTATATAACACGACAACGCCGGCAGTCAGCAGGAGTCCAAGTGTATAATCGGCTCCAAAAGCAGATTCGAATAATCTTCCGCCTGATACCATACCTGAAGAAGTATACAATGTGAAAAAGATCATAATAATTAAAGCTGATACAATTTTCAGCACTGATGAAGAATGCTGGAATCGTTTATCAAAGAAATCGGGAATCGTAATCGCGTCATCCGCTGCTTCCGTATACGCTCTAAGACGCGGAGCCAGAAGAAGATAGTTCGAATATGCGCCGATTGTCAAACCGAGTGCAAGCCATAATGTGGAAAGCCCTGTAGCAAACATTGCCCCTGGAATTCCCATCAGCATCCATCCGCTCATATCCGCCGCTCCTGCAGACAATGCGGTGACAAACGGTCCGAGGCCTCTTCCTCCAAGCATGTAATCGTTGATATCGGTTGTTTTCTTAAATGCATACCAGCCGATTAACAGCATGGCAGTAAAATAAATTCCTAACGATATGATAATTTCAATACTCACGTTTTACCCTCTCTTCGATTCTATTAATGTTGCATCACCTCTCTAATTGATGGTGCCAGTTAAGCATCCTGGCGCAAGTGCGAAACAAAAGAAACCTTTTGCAGGTGCACTTGTTAACTTAACCTAACAAAGTATTCCCGGCGGTTCAACCGACGAAACCTGAATGATCAGAAATCAATATCGTGATAAACCTAGATAGGGGTAATAATTAAAGCGCTTACAAAAATAATTAAAGTAAAAATTTTCAGAAAAATGTTTCGTTTCTCCTTTGCCTCTTTTTAGTATAAAATATATAGGGTATTGTCTCGAAAACACAGGCCCGCCCCAAGGCGTTTTGTTGCTTTAAAGGGCTTGTTTTTGATATGATCAGTATTATATGACTTAACGGAGAAATATGTGGAGGTGGATAATATGTCACGAATTTCAATAGAAGAAGTAAAGCACGTCGCCCACTTAGCGAGACTTGCGATTACAGATGAAGAAGCGGAAATGTTCACAGAACAGCTTGACAGCATTATTTCATTTGCCGAGGAGCTCAATGAAGTGGACACAGACAATGTGGAGCCTACGACTCACGTGCTGCAAATGAAAAACGTCATGAGAGAAGATGAAGCGGGTAAAGGTCTTCCGGTTGAGGATGTTATGAAAAACGCTCCTGACCATAAAGACGGCTATATTCGTGTGCCATCAATCTTGGATTAGAGGAGGGATATCAGAATGTCATTATTTGATCATAAAATAACTGAATTAAAACAGCTTATACATAAAAAAGAGATCAGCATTTCTGATCTGGTGGATCAATCTTATAAACGAATTCAGGAAGTGGACGGAAAAGTCCAGGCATTTTTGCAGCTTGATGAAGAAAAAGCGCGCGCGTATGCGAAGGAACTCGACGAGGCGGTTGACAGCCGTTCTGAGCACGGCCTTCTATTCGGTATGCCGATCGGCGTGAAAGATAATATCGTAACAAAAGGGCTTCGCACAACGTGCTCAAGCAAAATTCTTGAGAATTTTGACCCGATTTACGACGCAACTGTCGTTCAGCGCCTTCAGGATGCTGAAGCGGTAACGATCGGAAAGCTGAACATGGACGAATTCGCCATGGGTTCTTCGACTGAAAACTCAGGGTTTAAGCCGACGAAAAACCCTTGGAATCTGGATACTGTGCCGGGCGGCTCAAGCGGGGGCTCTGCTGCGGCGGTTGCTGCGGGCGAAGTGCCGTTTTCCCTTGGTTCTGACACGGGCGGCTCCATCCGCCAGCCGGCTTCCTTCTGCGGAGTTGTCGGACTGAAGCCTACATACGGACGAGTGTCCCGTTACGGATTGGTTGCATTTGCATCTTCATTAGATCAAATCGGGCCGATCACAAGATCAGTTGAAGATAACGCGTTCTTGCTGCAGGCCATTTCAGGCGTAGACAAAATGGATGCGACAAGCGCAAATGTGGATGTTCCTGATTTTCTTTCTTCATTAACTGGCGATATTAAAGGCTTAAAAATTGCCGTTCCGAAAGAATATCTCGGAGAAGGCGTCGGAAAAGAAGCGAAAGAATCTGTTCTGGCTGCTTTGAAGGTACTTGAAGGACTCGGCGCCACTTGGGAAGAAGTATCTCTTCCGCACAGCAAATACGCTCTTGCGACGTATTACTTGCTTTCTTCTTCAGAAGCGTCAGCGAACCTTGCCCGTTTTGACGGCATCCGCTACGGATACCGCACTGACAATGCGGACAACCTTCTTGATCTTTATAAACAAACGCGTTCAGAGGGATTCGGCAATGAAGTGAAACGCCGTATCATGCTTGGCACGTTTGCTCTAAGTTCCGGCTACTATGACGCTTATTACAAAAAAGCGCAAAAAGTGCGGACGCTCATTAAAAAAGACTTCGAAGACGTATTTGAGAATTATGATGTCATCGTCGGACCGACTACGCCGACACCTGCGTTTAAACTAGGTGAAAACACGAAAGATCCGCTTACAATGTACGCAAACGATATCTTGACAATTCCGGTCAACCTTGCGGGCGTACCGGGAATCAGCGTGCCATGCGGACTCGCGGACGGACTTCCGCTCGGCCTGCAAATTATCGGAAAACACTTTGACGAAAGCACTGTATACCGCGTTGCCCATGCGTTTGAGCAGGCAACAGACCATCATAAAGCAAAACCTGAACTGTAAGGGGTGAAACGAATTGAACTTTGAAACGGTAATCGGACTTGAAGTCCACGTTGAGTTAAAAACGAAATCTAAAATTTTTTCAAGCTCTCCAACGCCGTTTGGCGCAGCGGCAAATACGCAGACAAGCGTCATCGACCTTGGCTATCCGGGCGTTTTGCCTGTTTTAAATAAAGAAGCGGTTGAATTCGCGATGAAAGCGGCAATGGCGCTGAACTGCGAAATTGCAACAGATACGAAGTTTGACCGGAAAAACTATTTCTATCCTGACAACCCGAAGGCCTATCAAATTTCTCAATTTGACAAGCCGATCGGCGAGAACGGCTGGATTGAAATCGAAGTCGGCGGCAAAACGAAAAAAATCGGCATTACCCGCCTTCACCTGGAAGAAGATGCAGGGAAGCTGACGCATACAGGCGATGGCTATTCACTTGTAGACTATAACCGCCAGGGAACACCGCTTGTCGAAATCGTTTCTGAGCCGGATATTCGCACACCGGAAGAAGCGTACGCTTATCTTGAAAAGCTAAAATCTATCATTCAATATACCGGCGTATCAGACTGTAAAATGGAAGAAGGCTCACTGCGCTGTGACGCCAACATTTCCCTTCGTCCGATCGGCCAAGAGCAATTCGGAACGAAAACCGAGCTGAAAAACCTGAACTCCTTCGCGTTTGTCCAAAAAGGACTTGAGCACGAAGAAATCCGCCAAGAACAAGTCTTGCTTTCAGGCGGTGTGATTCAGCAGGAAACACGCCGTTATGATGAATCGACTAAGAAAACCATCTTGATGCGTGTAAAAGAAGGTTCAGATGATTACCGTTACTTCCCTGAGCCTGACCTTGTCGAGCTTTATATTGATGAAGATTGGAAACAGCGTGTAAAAGAAAGCATTCCTGAGCTCCCGGATGAACGCCGCAAGCGTTATATCGACGAACTCGGCCTTCCGGCGTATGATGCCAAGGTTCTTACGCTGACGAAGGAAATGTCCGATTTCTTCGAAGAAACGGTTGCCAAAGGCGCGGAAGCAAAACAAGCGTCAAACTGGCTGATGGGAGAAGTGTCAGCCTATCTGAACGCGGAACAAAAAGAGCTGGCTGATGTCGCGCTTACGCCTGAAGGGCTTGCGGGCATGATTCAATTAATTGAAAAAGGCACGATTTCTTCCAAGATTGCGAAGAAAGTGTTTAAAGAATTGATTGAAAAAGGCGGCGACGCAGAGAAGATCGTCAAAGAAAAAGGCCTTGTGCAAATTTCTGACGAAGGCGCGCTTCTCAAGCTTGTCACTGAAGCGTTAGACAATAATCCTCAGTCTATCGAGGATTTCAAAAACGGGAAAGACCGCGCGATCGGTTTCCTCGTCGGCCAAATCATGAAAGCGTCAAAAGGCCAGGCGAACCCGCCAATGGTAAACAAAATTTTGCTTGCCGAAATTAAAAAACGATAAAAAAAAGCCGCCTGTGATGGGCGGCTTTTTTTATTTATGACCGGCATTCAGAGATATAACCGGAAATGATTGAGTGCAGCTGTGCAATTTCTTCGTCATTGCTTGCCGTTAAATTAGAAAGCATTCCTTTAATAATCGGTTTGCGGGGTTCTTCTTTAGAGAATTCCTCTTCTAAGACCTCGAGTGAAATCATTAGATCATCAGACAATTCTCCGTTTTCCTTTACTTTCCGAATTTCTTTCAGCACTTGCTCCGTGCCCGCTGGTATCACGCGGAAGATCTCTTCTGGAAGAATCGCTTTCTTACCTGATTGAATAAGCCCATAAATGAGGTCATCCAGCCTATCCATAATAAACTGCGAAAGATGTTCAAAATCAAGCTTGATTTGTTCGTTGAAAATCAAAAGATTAATATATGAGTTCACAATACCTTGAGCCATTATGGATATATCCGATAAAAACGGTGCAATGCGATCTCCATAAGAGGAAACGAGAGCCATGCGATATTGTTTATTGAACTCTATGTTTGCGTTATGGAAGTATTGCTTCAGTTTCTGATTTTCAGGAATGACGTTTTCGCTTAACAGTAAAACAATGAAATCCCGATGTTCAAGAAATTCTTGTAATTGATGCGTAATTTGTTTTTTAAAGATTTCTTTAGGCGGTAAATGGTGATGTTTTTCCTTTATCTTTTGCATATTGTCCATGGACATGCTGATGTAATATTCACAGGCAGACAGAAGAAGCGCTTCTTTCGATTTAAAATGCAAATAAAACGCACCTTTTGATATTCCGCATTCACTGGCTATTTCCTGTATTGTTGTTGAAGAAAACCCTTTTTTTGCAAACAGGTGAATGCCGGTTTTAATGATTTTCTCTTTTTTTTCATTCATGACGTGCTTCCCCTTAATCCTTGAAATATTTAGAAAAATTTCTGTCTTTTTGGTTGACGATGTTGCGCTATACCGTTTAGTATTATATAGAATGACCAGTCAGTCAATAAAAATGTAATGGAGGATACGATGAACCACATTATTAACTTTATACTTAAGAACAAATTCGCAGTTTGGCTGATGACCATTATTGTGACTGTGGCAGGGCTTTATGCGGGTTTGAATATGAAACAAGAATCCATTCCTGACGTTAACATGCCTTACCTTACAATAAGTACTACATATCCCGGTGCCACCCCAAGCCAAGTGGCTGATGAGGTGACAAAGCCGATTGAGCAAGCGGTGCAAAATGTAGACGGAGTGAGCGTTGTCACGTCCACTTCATATGAAAATGCATCCTCTGTCATGATTGAATATGACTATGAGAAGGATATGGACAAAGCCAAAACAGAGGCTGCTGAAGCGTTAGAGAACGCCAGCCTGCCTGATGATACGAAGGACCCGGAAATTTCACGCTACAGCATGAATTCATTTCCTATCCTTACGCTCAGTGTATCAAGCGACAAAGATTCACTTGAAGACCTGACGAAAAAGGTGGAAAACGGCCTTGTTCCTAAACTTGAAGGCACTGAAGGTGTTGCTTCCGTGCAAGTTTCCGGACAGCAGGTTGAAGAAGTTGAATTCTCTTTTAAAGAAGACAAACTGAAAGATTACGGCCTTGATGAAGATACAGTCAAGCAAGTGATCCAAGGTTCTGACGTTACGACGCCGCTTGGTCTGTACACGTTCGGAAAGCAAGAAAAATCAGTTGTCGTAAGCGGCGATATTGAATCAATTAAAGATTTGAAGAATATGAGAATCCCGACCGCTTCTGCAAGCTCTGGCAGTGCATCTTCTGCAGCGGCAGCCCAGAGCGCACAAGCGGCTTCCCAAGCACAGCAAGGCGCAAGCACAGATGTGCCGACGGTTAAGCTCTCTGACATTGCTGATATTAAAGATGTAAGAAAAGCGGAATCTATTTCCCGCACAAATGGAAAAGACAGTATCGGGATCAACATCATCAAAGCTAATGATGCGAATACTGTAGAGGTTGCCGACCAGATCAAAGATGAACTGAAGCAGTACAAAAAAGACAATAAAGGTTTCCAATACAGTTCAACACTTGATATGGCAGAACCGATTACAGAATCAGTCGATACAATGTTAAGCAAAGCGGTATTCGGTGCGATTTTTGCGATTGTGATTATCCTCTTATTCTTGAGAGATATTAAGTCAACGCTGATTTCTGTCGTTTCGATTCCATTATCACTATTAATCGCGCTTCTTGCGCTGAATCAGCTTGATATTACATTAAACATCATGACCCTTGGCGCGATGACGGTTGCGATCGGACGGGTTGTCGATGATTCCATCGTTGTGATTGAGAACATCTACCGCCGCATGAGGCTCAAGGATGAACCGTTACGCGGAAAAGCCTTGGTTCGTGAAGCGACGAAAGAAATGTTTAAACCGATTATGTCATCAACAATTGTGACAATTGCGGTATTCCTGCCGCTCGCATTGGTAGGCGGCCAAATCGGTGAACTGTTTATGCCGTTCGCATTGACGATCGTATTTGCGCTTGCCGCATCCCTGTTGATTTCGATCACGCTTGTGCCGATGCTCGCGCACAGCCTGTTCAAAAAATCGTTATCAGGAGCTCCGGTGAAGGCGAAGGAACATAAGCCGGGCAGACTGGCAAACTTCTATAAAAAAGTCCTGAACTGGGCATTGAGCCACAAATGGATTACGTCTATCATCGCTGTTCTGATGTTGCTCGGAAGTTTGTTCCTCGTACCGTTAATCGGGGCGAGCTACCTGCCTTCAGACTCAGAAAAAACAATGCAGATCACTTACAGCCCTGAGCCTGGTGAAACAAAAAGTGAAGCAGAAGATGAAGCAGAAAAGGCTGAAAAAATCTTATTAGATCGCAAACATGTGGATACGGTTCAATATTCATTGGGCTCTGAAAATCCACTGGCCGGCGGAAATTCAAATGGTGCGTTGTTCTATGTGAAGTATGAAGATGATACTCCTGCTTTTGATAAAGAGAAGGATAACGTGCTCAAAGAAATTAAGAAACAATCCGACCGGGGAGAATGGAAATCACAGGATTTCAGTTCATCCGGAAATAACAATGAATTAACCTATTATGTGTATGGAGATTCAGAGAGTGATATTAAAGGCACTGTAAAAGACATTGAAAAGATCATGAAAGATCAAAAAGATCTTAAAAACGTAAATTCAGGCCTTTCCAGCACATATGATGAGTACACATTTGTGGCCGACCAAGAGAAGTTAAGCAAACTGGGATTAACAGCTTCTCAAATTTCTCAAGCGTTAATGTCAGAAACATCACAGGCTCCGCTGACAACTGTCAAAAAAGACGGTAAAGAGCTTGATGTCAACATTAAAACAGAAAAAGACGAGTATAAGAGCGTCAAAGATTTAGAAAATAAAAAGATAACATCAGCCACCGGCAAAGAAGTGAAGATCGGCGATGTGGCAAAAGTAAAAGAAGGCACAACATCTGATACAGTCTCCAAACGGGACGGCAAGGTATATGCGGATGTGACAGGAGAAGTAACATCAGATAATGTCACAAGCATTTCTGCGGCTGTGCAAAAGAAAGTTGATAAGCTTGAGCTGCCTGATAATGTATCAGTTGATACAGGCGGGGTTTCCGCAGATATTGCTGATTCCTTTACGAAGCTTGGTTTAGCGATGCTTGCTGCCATTGCGATCGTGTATCTTGTACTGGTGATTACGTTCGGCGGAGCATTGGCGCCGTTTGCAATTCTGTTCTCACTGCCGTTTACAGTAATCGGCGCATTAGTCGGTCTGTATGTATCCGGAGAGACAATCAGTCTGAACGCGATGATCGGTATGCTGATGCTGATCGGTATCGTTGTCACAAACGCAATTGTCTTAATTGACCGCGTGATTCATAAGGAAGCGGAAGGGTTATCTACGAGAGAAGCGCTCTTGGAAGCAGGCTCTACACGACTCCGTCCGATCCTGATGACAGCTATCGCGACAATCGGAGCTTTGATTCCGTTGGCGCTTGGATTCGAAGGCGGAAGCCAGGTCATCTCAAAAGGCCTCGGCGTTACCGTTATCGGCGGTTTAATCAGTTCGACACTTCTTACCCTTCTGATCGTGCCGATTGTATATGAAGTATTGGCGAAGTTCCGACGGAAAAAGCCGGGCATGGAAGAAGAGTAAGATCATAAAAAAAGTCTTAGCTCCTGATAGGGGGGCTGGGGCTTTTTTTACGTATCGGCCCATTTTCTTCTGCCAAATCCTGTTCATTTTGTTGCGATTTTTATAACTCATAGTATAATTAAAGGTTGTTAGTGTAAAAATGGATCGGATACTCTTAAGTAGGATGATGAGATAATGAAACGTGCGCGAATTATATACAATCCGACTTCGGGACGGGAGCTTTTTAAGAAAAATCTTGCCCAGGTCCTTCAAAAATTTGAACAAGCCGGCTATGAAACCTCCACTCATGCCACGACATGTGCGGGAGACGCGACCCATGCCGCAAAAGAAGCGGCGCTGCGGGAATTTGACCTGATTATCGCGGCAGGCGGGGACGGAACGATTAACGAGGTCGTTAACGGACTGGCGCCATTAGACCGCCGCCCGACACTCGGCATCATTCCAGTCGGCACAACAAACGACTTTGCCAGAGCGCTCGGCATACCGAGAGAAGATATTTTGAAAGCGGCGGACACCGTAATTGAAGGCGTCGCCCGCCCGATTGATATCGGACTTGTCAACGGACAGTATTTCATTAATATTGCCGGCGGAGGGCGATTGACCGAATTGTCGTATGATGTTCCGAGCAAACTGAAAACGATGCTCGGCCAGCTTGCTTATTATTTAAAAGGGATGGAAATGCTGCCTTCGCTTCGTCCGACAGAAGTCGAGATTGAATATGACGGCAAGCTGTTTCATGGCGAAATCATGCTGTTCTTAGTCACGCTGACAAACTCAGTCGGCGGCTTTGAAAAGCTGGCCCCGGATTCCAGCCTGAATGACGGAATGTTTGACCTGATTATATTAAAGAAAGCCAACCTCGCAGAATTTATCAGAGTCGCAAGTTTGGCGCTCCGCGGCGAGCACATTAATGATCAGCATATTATTTATACGAAAGCGAACCGCGTCAAAATCAATGTATCTGAAAAGATGCAGCTCAATTTGGACGGCGAATACGGCGGGATGCTGCCGGGCGAATTCGTGAATTTGTACCGCCACATCCACGTGGTCATGCCGAAAGAGAAAGCGGAACAGCTGGATGATTAAAACTTGGTCTCTAGGCGGCCAAGTTTTTCTTGCTTATTAGAAGAGGTGAACATATATGAAAATGAAACCCCCAGTAGAAAAAAACGAATACTACGACGTGACATTTGAGGATTTGACCCACGAAGGAGCGGGCGTCGCAAAGGTGCAGGGCTTCCCGATCTTCGTGCCAAACGCCCTGCCGGAAGAAAAAGCCCAAATCAAAGTCACGCGCGTCAAAAAAGGCTTCGCCTTCGGCCGCTTGATCGAGATGAAGGAAGAAAGCCCGCACAGAACGGATGCTCCTTGCCCGATCTACAAACAATGCGGAGGCTGCCAGCTCCAGCACATGACCTACGAAGGCCAGCTCTTGTTTAAACAGAAACAAGTCAAAGACGTCTTAGAACGGATCGGCAAGCTGGACCTGTCCAATGTCACCGTGCACCCGACACTCGGCATGGAAGACCCATGGAACTACAGAAACAAAGCACAGGTGCCGGTAGGAGAACGAGAAGGCGGACTCGTCGCCGGATTCTATCAGCAGCGCAGCCATGATATCATCGACATGAGCGCCTGCCTGATCCAGCAATCCAAAAACGACGAAGCCGTCCAAGCCGTCAAAGACATTTGCGCAACATACGGTGTCAAAGCCTACAACGAAGAACGCCACAAAGGCTGGCTCCGCCACATCATGGTCAGATACGGCGTGGTTACGGGTGAAATGATGATCGTCTTCATCACAAGAACAAATGACTTCCCGCACAAAGCGAAGATCATCGAAGACATCACAGCAGCGTTCCCGCACGTCAAATCAATCGTGCAAAACATCAACCCAAATAAGACAAACGTCATCTTTGGCAACGAAACAAACGTCATCTGGGGCGAAGAATACATCTACGACCTCATCGGAGACGTCAAATTCGCCATCTCCGCCAGATCGTTCTACCAAGTTAACCCGGAGCAGACAAAAGTGCTGTACGACAAAGCGCTAGAGTATGCTGAGCTGAAAGGCGAAGAAACAGTGATTGACGCCTATTGCGGAATCGGCACGATTTCATTGTTTTTGGCGAAGCAGGCGAAAAAAGTGTACGGCGTAGAGATTGTGCCGGAAGCGATTGAAGATGCGAAACGCAACGCTGAGCTGAACGGCATCACAAACGCAGAGTTCGCGGTTGGAGAAGCGGAAACCGTGATTCCGAAATGGTATGAGGAAGGCATTACGGCCGATACGCTAGTCGTCGACCCGCCGAGAAAAGGCTGCGACGAAGCGCTCCTGCGCACGATTGTGGAGATGAAACCGAAGCGGGTGGTATATGTGTCATGTAATCCTGGCACGCTTGCGAGAGACCTGCGAGTGCTTGAGGATGGCGGGTATGCGACGCGCGAGGTGCAGCCTGTGGATATGTTTCCGCATACGAATCATGTGGAGTGTGTGGCTGTACTTGAGATTGAGGATTAATGAAGTTATAAAAAGCTAGAGCCTCTCGGATCAGGAGAGGCTCTAGCTTTTTAATTTCCTGTATAATAGTAAATAATGTCCTATTTAAGAACAGGGGTGTATTAAAATAGTAGATAACGTTACAAGTCATTCAGATTTCCCCATTCAAGAAAAATTGAAAAAGGTTTTAAAAAATTATCAACATGCCAAGAGTGAAACCTTCAAGAATCATCCTCTTGGTTACCTTATTCGTCATGAAATAAAGGGAAATCTTATTGTAGAGGCTAAATTAGATCTATCCAAATATCATGTAGCAGGGTCGGTCGGGATCGGGAAATGGGCCGAGGTTCCATGGATATCTATTTTTAGAAAGAATCTAACAACCTCAGCAACAAGAGGCTACTATATTGTTTACTTGTTTAATGCTGACGGTAGTGGTTTATACGTTAGCTTGAATCAAGGATGGACATACTTCAAAGAAAAGTATGGAACCAAGTTAGGTAAGACAAAAATTCAAAAGACAGCTTCTATTATCAGAGAGAAACTAAATACTATACCTCAGAAAATGAACCTTTTGAAAATTAGTTTAAAAGGCGAAGGTGATCTTGCGAGAGGGTATGAATTAGGACATATATGTGGTCGATACTATGATATTAGCAATTTGCAGGATGAAGAAGTCATCATAAGTGATTTACAAGCTTTATTGATTACATACATAGAATTAGAAGGTTTCATTGGAAACAGATCTATAGAGCAGTTTAACGATTTCATTTTGTTGAAGGAAGACGGTTTGTTTTTAGAAGATAGGGATAATGAAGAGAAATATCAGTTGGCAACTCAGCAATTCATTGTATCAGAGAGTATAGTTGAGGGATATGAAGTCAATCAAAAGAGAGAACGCCCAGAGCCAATCTTTAACAAAGGTGGGCAAAAACAATGGACAAGAAATGCGAGTTTAGCATCAAAAGCTATGATGCTTTCAAATTATACATGTGAAATAGATCGTTCACATAAAACATTTATTTCAAAATCTACAAATAAACCGTATGTTGAGTCGCATCACCTTGTTCCTATTGCAAAACAAGAAGAGTTTCGATTTGACTTAGATCAATTGGCAAATTTAATATGTCTTTGTCCACTTTGTCATCGTCTTATTCATTTAGGTAAAGATGAAGAGAAAGAGGAACGGCTGAAAAAATTGTTTGAACAGCGTAAAGAGCAACTAAGCTGGATCGGGATAGAAATTACTTTTTCTGATCTTAAAAGGATGTATGGTATATCAAAATACATTTAGAGTAATTCACTTTAGTCTCTTTCTATATGCTTTCTAAATTATAACAGTGTTATTTATTACTCTCAATACATTCAAATACATAATTGACTGTTGGTAATATAAAGAATGGGATTTTCTAATAAAGTTCTAAAAAACATACTCTTACTCCTAATTTTCGAGAAAATAGACGCAGCCAAAAGCTGCGTCTTGTTCTTAACCAAGCGTTCCGTTTTCTGCAATCATCATGTCTTTGTTTGCTAGGGGGCTCGTTGAGTTGTTTGCAGCTTTGCCTGTCATGTTTCTGGATGCCACCCATAGGTATCTTTAACAAGACAACAATTATATTGTTTACTTCTTTAATTTATAAATATCATGACTGAATTTAATTAGCAGATTTCCAATTGTAAGTGTACTCTCGATGAACGAAATAGCACTTTTCATTTTATCTCCTTCAATTTCAATAACTAAATACACTTGAGTTTTATTTCACAATATCCATACTTAAAAAAGTACCATCTTGTTCGTTGATGAAAAATCTTCTTCCGGCAAAGTCTATAATTGCGACTCCCTTACCTTGCTCAATACTTACTCCTACATAAGGAACATTTAAATTTCCTGCAAGACTCTTGTCAGGATCAGATATTCTCCAAATAATGTGCCCATCTTTTGAAACTCCATATACATTATTGCGTTCACTGCTTCGGGGAGGGAGTTTTAAAACAACAATAATTATATCATTTAGCTCTTTAATTTCTAAGATATCATGTTGGAAATTCACTTCTATATTTCCAATTTTTAATTTTTCATTAGAAAAAGCTACCATAGTCATAATCCACCTCGTCATTATTTTATAGGTCTCTCATTTCCAAACTCACCGATAAATTGTCCCTTCATATCAAATTGTGTGCCTCCGCCTTTATATCCGAATAAAGGGTTAACTTCACCAGTTCTTATAATATCTCCTTTTTCAAAAGTCACATCGGCAATATATTTTGGAGTATGAGGTAATGCAAACTTTTCTTGAATTTCTTGTGGAGTTAGACCATTAATATCTTCATATTTCATTGCCCAACCACCATACATTCGTGAATTTTCTCCATCGTATACCCTAACTAAAGTTGTTCTTTCTGTAATTTCTATTTCCTTTACTAGAGTTCCTGGTGTATATGGCGGTTCCGTATAACCTTGTTCCTTCCACCAATTATTCACATCTTCTGCTGTATGTGTTTTTATTGTTTTTGAATTAATTCCTTTTGTATATAGCTCTTCTTTTGAGATGGTTGTACCTTTTTTGATTTCTCCACTATCAGACTTGTAAGTGATTTTGTTTTTTTATCTTACGTGAGCGTTTAATTGTTTTATTATTTTTTTCTAACTGTCAATGAGATACTTCTTAAAGTAAAGTTCAATAATTAAATAATCGAAAGATATAGAAAATCCCCTTAGCAAAGAAGGGGACATAAGAACATTGCTATTTACTTAATGAATCTTTATAAGTTTTGAACAGCTTTACATTTAGATCATCAATTTCTGAAAAATGCCATTCAAATGAAGTCATTAATCTATGAATTTCCATTAAATTATTATCTACTGAATCTGGATTCTTGTAATCTAGTGTTTGGCTTTCTTCTAAAAGGTTATCCAATGATTGAAGTAATTTTGCGAAGTCCTCTAAATTTTCGTGTTGTTCTTTTATTTCTTCCGAAGAAATTATTTCGCCCCCAACATGATCATTTAAATTTTCCAAGTGAGTTAAAACTTTTTTAAGTTTTTCTATCATATTTCTCATCTCCAGTTTTTTATCGTTCTGCCTGTTGCTTTCTTGGTTTTATCAATATTTTTTGTTCCGTCTAAATTAAGGACATATTGTACTTTTCCTTTTTTATCTATAACTTCAAGATGATCTTTATGCATGCCATCTAGATAAATTCCGAAGCCCTTTTTTAAATATTCATTATCAATTTTTTTAGTGACTTTATAAATTGATTGCCCATCGTATTTAATTTTTGTCTTTGTAACAGAACCTTTTATTAACGTTCCAAAATCCATCTCAGTAAAAAAAGTTTCCATATTAGCTACCGGTTTAATATTACCGGTATAATTACCGAAATTAGATGTTTCGGATTTAAAGAAAAGGATATTTTTCTCTTCTTCTATTACCTTCTTTAGCAGTGGAGTATTCTTCACATTATGCGTACTTTCAATATCCTGCGCCATACCGACAAGTGCTGGTTCGTATTTACTTTTCGATAAAGAATTGATCCTTGTCTTCACATGTTTGGCGGCGGCTTTTTCTCCAGCTTCCAGCACTTTATCGACTTTGGCAGCACCTGTTTTACCAAGCTTGCCTGTAATTTTTACGGCAGAACCAGCGCCTTTAAGTCCAACAAGGCTTCCGACCGCATAGGTAATATAATGCGATCGTGAGTATGCATCGCCGTTAACCATTTTATCATTCCATGAATCAGCTATGTTTGTCCATATGATTTTTGCATAGGACGGCGTGTTTAATACTGTTGAAATTGTTTTGGCTAATTTTTGTTCATCGGAGAGCTGAGAGAATTCCCATGCGCCGACAGCTAAATCTTTGACGCCTGTTACCGTGTCTTTCCCGATATCATAAAGAGCGACTCCGCTTCCTTTTAGAATTTCCCAAGCGGTTTCGCCGACTTCCAATACAGTCTCGCCGGCTTTTTCTAGCTGTTTTGCTTGTTCAAGCTGCACCACATACTGTAACTGGGCAGGTTCAAGGTTCTCATACCCAATCTTCTTGGCAATTTCTAAATATTCATCCGGATCTGACACACCATCCGCAAGTTTTTTCTTCAAATCTTTGATTTCGCGTTCCTTCGTTTCCTCTTTCTTAACCTTCAAGTAAGCATCCGTCCGCTTTTCAATAACGCCTTTTTTCTTATGTATGTCACTCTCGCGATACGCCTTGGCGTTGTAATGAATTGGCGTGGCGTTTTTGCCTTTGCCCGTTGACTCCTGCAGTTTTTGAAAGTCTGCTTTGATGAATTGCTCATTTGGTTCTGACAGGGCGTATTCTGTCAGCAGGTCATCGTCCAGAGCGTCTAGCTTTTCGAGTGTTTTTTTGCGTTTGTCATTGGCATCGCCCAGTTCGTCTTTGAAGGTTTCTGTTGAAAACAGATCGAGCGGGAGGATGTCGTCGATATCATTCAGGATGTCTTTCATGGCTTTTTTCTGTTCGGACATGATGGATCTTGATTTTGTATAGGCGTTTGCCAGCTCGTGTTCTAAAAAGGATTCTTCTATGTAAGCGTCTGACAGGTCTTTATCTTCGGCTTTTCCGGTGGCGCTGTTGAAAAAAGCGATTTTCATGTCGATGTAGTCGATCCATTGGTCGGTGACGCCAACGTGGTCGTGGTAAAATGCTTTGATGTTGGTGGCGCCCTTTCCTGAGAACGCGCTGTCGTCAAGATCGGCGACGCCTTTTAACGCTTTTCTCAAGTTCACCATTTGGGTTCTTAATTCTTTGTATTCTTTTGCACGGTCTTCGGCTTCTGACATGAGTGTTTTGGCATCTAAGATTTTCATGACCATTTCCCTTCTTTTTGCATTCAATATCTAAATTTTACCACGCGTCGGGAGGGAAGTCGCTGTGAGAAAGAGTTTTATCGGAAAAATGATACTTTAGAACCGTGACTTTATGTGTGGATTACTTTCAATATGATTTTTGATATATCAATTAAAAAGGGGAAGAGCTAGTTTAGAAAAAGGATTTTTTAATAAATATATCAGATGAGGAACTTCAATTGAGAAGTTTCTTTCTTATTGACTGCATGTTATTACATAAATTTACAAACTGTGATATGATAATTATACAGATTATTTAGAATTCTCAAAAGAAAAGAGGGCTTGGGTATGAGCAAGGTCGCTTCTGAGGTTGTCGGCGGTGTTTTAAATGAACTTCATTTAGCCATAAAAAAGCATGACATTGAAAAAGCGGAAAGTCTCTTTGAGCAAGCGAAAGCTACCTTCGATGAGATGGAGGAGAATCAAGATGTGCTGATCTACTTCTCATTGCTTGAGGAAAGGTATCGGATGATGCTTTTTGATGCGAGGGGGAAGCGGCTGCCGGACAGATCTTATTTTGATGATTCACAATCCAAATGTATTGAACAAACAGATGATATGATTGATTACTATTTTTATTTTTTTGAGGCGATGCATGAAGCCTATAATAAAAACTTTGAGCGGGCAATCAGTCTTTATAAAGTTGCAGAGAAAAAAATAGTCAAGATTCCTGACAAGATTGAAGCTGCAGAGTTTTATTTCAAAGTGTCTTGGCTGTATATGTCTCTACGGCAAAGTGTGGTGTCCCTCAATTATGCGAAAGATGCCATGAATATTTATAAGGTGCATGAAGGGTACAAAAAGAAGCTGGCGGTTTCCCTCGTTGTGATGGCTACAAATTATATGCACATGAACCGGTTTCAAGAGGCAGAAGAGTATTTCACACAGTCAATTGAGATCTCAAAAGAGATTGAGGATTCATTTCTAGAGGCTATGCTTCATCATAATATCAGTATTCTTTATTCAAACTCTGGCAGGTCTATTGATTGTATACAAGCAGTTCAGCAGGCATTGAGTCATGACGAATGGTGTGAGTCAAGCTATTATATAAATTCTCTTTATATGCTGACGAGAGAATTTTTCAAAATCGGGGAGAAAAATAAAGCCCTATTCTATTATAAAAAAGGACAAGAAGAACTGGATAAGAACGGGAATAAGATATATGAAAAGAAAATAAATATGATATATAACCTATACTGTCATGACACCTCAGAAAGCTTTCCAGCATGCAAAAATGATATCCATTCTTTAAATAAACTGAATGACCTTGACGGCGTTCATGACCTTTCTTTGCTGATATCCAGCCATTATGAGTATAAGGGAGACTACAAGGAAGCACTAGAGTTTGCTAAAATGGCAATGATAGCCGAAAACAAAATGAGATCATTGGGGAGTGAGATGTAATGAAAAAAGTCATTCTTTGCTTTTCTTTAACAGCTATGGTCTTAGGCGGTGCTGCTTATTCTCAAAGCCACAATATGGTATCTGCAGATTTTAAAGCGGCGGAACTGCCTGTTGGAGGTTAATGTGGCGGAAGTCCTTTAGGGGCTTCTTTTTTGGTTTTGAAATTAATAGCTTAGAGTGGTTTGGACGCGCTATACATAATATTCTATAAGTTTTCCTTTAGTTGGGAGGTAAGTTCATGACAACCATGGGACTTTGCATTTTGTTATTATCTGCATTTATTCATGCGACATGGAACTATTTATCCAAAAAAGCTAATGGAGGAGTTCCGTTCATATGGCTGTTTACTGCGATTGCAACTGTTTTTTATACACCTTTAGCGATAGGAATTATTTTATATCAAAGGCCGCATATCGGCTTGATCCAAATTGTTTTTATTATTGCGAGCATTATCGCTCACTTAGGTTTTTTCCTTGTTCTTCAAAAAGGATACAAGATAGGGGACCTTTCCTTTGTTTATCCTATTGCAAGAGGTACAGGGCCTCTCATAACGTGCATATTAGCTGTTGTTATTTTTAACGAGAAGCCTACGGTATTTACCTTTATAGGGACATTTTTAATCTTGATCAGTATTCTGTTTTTTACCGGAGGAATAGATAAGCTTAAACAAACGAACTCTCTTGCACCAATACTTTACAGCTTAGCTGTCGGAGTCATTATTGCAGGCTATACCCTTTTGGATAAAGGAGCGGTCAGTAATTTTCTTATCCCGCCTTTATTATTAGATTTTTGTAATACAGTTGGCCGTTTAATCATATTAACGCCTTTTGCTGTTAAAAATTGGGGAGAGGTTACATTTGAATGGAAACATCATCGCCGGGAAGCTGCGGGAGTAGGGGTATTTAACTCCTTGGCATATATTTTAGCGTTGAGTGTCATGGTTTTTGCTCCCGTCAGTCATGTGGCCCCAATTCGAGAAATAAGTATTTTAATCGGAACAATTATGGGATCTGTCCTTCTTTCTGAGGGGTTTGGGAAGTTAAGAGTGATAGCTGCAACCTTTATGGTGCTGGGAGTCATTTCGGTTGCGATAGGTTAATTATTGAGTAAGAGCTGCCTTAAATGTCGAGCGGGTTAAGAAAGAAAATGCTTTTGGAACATTCCCGGGTTGATGTTGTGAGGAGAGGTTCTCCATTGTTTGCTGCGATATATTATAAAAATAAAAGAAGGGCTTCATTTTTTATGAGAGTAAATATTTTAAGGAGACAATTTGTGGTTGTGGAAAAGCTGGAAGGCCGGACGGTTTCATCCTTTATCGGCAGCCGCCTTCTGTGCTGCAAAGTCTTGGAGAGGGATTGGCAAGAATTCATTTGAACCAAAAAAGGTACGCCGGCAATCCATCGGGGACATTTCGAGTGGAGCTTTCCGATTTCCATCAGCATGTGATCACCGGTATGAAGCAAATCGTGTCCTCATTTTATGCTGATCATCATCAAATCGCAGCGACACTGCCTGATATCATTGGCGGGTTAAAAGAGCTGCCTGCTCCTGATTCTTCGTCTTTTGTATTAATCGACATAGATCCTTCACAGTTTCTTTCTGACGGCCGTACCATCACAGGGTTAGTGGATACCGAAGCTTATGTAATAGCACCTAGGGCATTTGATTTTATCGGTCTGGAGTACATTCTTGATGAAGCGTCAGCGGCTGAGTTTTCAATAGGATATGAGAAAGTTATGCCGCTTCCCGATTTAACATTCGTTCGGCTTCCGTATCGTTATTTATATCGTCTATTATCTGTCCAAGGCAGTGTGGATTTGGATGAATGGTTAGAGTATAAAACGCTGTTTTAATGGCTTGCTTTCAGAAACTGTGAAAATCTGTTTTGAAGCTTTTGACAAGATGAAAAAACAATTTCTTCCCTTCTTCTTGTTTTCAAAATTTGGAATTGATAAAATATGACATATAAAGACAAGCAGGGAGGGAAGCGGGTGAATCAAACCATACCATCTTCACATGTTGGTGTTAAGATTAATGAATGGTACAAGTTGATTCGTCAATTCAGTATTCCGGATGCTGAGATTTTGAAAGCAGAAGTCGAGCAGGAAATTCAGCAGATGGAAGAGGATCAGGATTTGCTGATCTATTATTCTCTTATGTGTTTTCGGCATCAAATGATGTTAGACTATTTGGAACCAGTTGATAAGTATTTACACCGGCCTACAACGACAGAGCTGTTAAAGAAAATCGAAACCTCACAGAAAAAACTATCCGGGATGCTCCACTATTATTCCTTCCTTTTTCGCGGCATGTATGAATTCAGTAAAAAAGAATATTTGAAAGCAATAGGATTCTATCGGGAAGCGGAACAGCAGCTGTTCCATATTACCGATGATATTGAACAAGCCGAATTTCATTTCAAATTGGCAGAAGCGTATTACGGGATGAAGCAGTCCCATGTCTCGATGCATCATGTGTCAAAGGCTTTAGAGATTTATAATCAATATGAGCTTTACAAAGTACGCAAAGTTCAGTGTTTATTTGTTATAGCGGGAAATTATGAGGACTTTAAATGCTATGACAAATGCTTGCCCCATCTGGAAAGAGCTTTAGAGCTCTCTAATGAGTTGCAAAATGCTAGATTGATTAGTTCCGCTTTGTATAACATAGGAAAGTGCTATGGTGAGATGGAGAACTTTGAGAAGGCAGAGAAATATATAGAAAAATCTGTGCGAATTTCAGATCAAGCTAAATTAAATAATCTCCCGCATTCTATGTTCACACTGGCCAAATATTTATTTAAACAGGGAAAAAGCAAATGCGCAGCAGAGGTAAGTAACAAAGGATTAGCAATTGCTTTGCAGCAAGGCGACGGACTGTTTGTATCATTACAACAGTATTTAAAAGCGCTTTATATTGATGCGATTGATCAGTCTGGCGTTAAAAACACAATTCAATATCTTGAAAAGCGAAAAAATTATTCTTATGTAGAGGATATTGCTCTAGATACAGCGACCGTTTTTGCAAAGGCAAATGAATTTGAACAGTCTCATTTTTATTATCAAAAAATGATAGAAACTCAAAATCAAATTCAAAGGGGAGAATGTCTTTATGAAATTTAAAAAGAGTGTTGCACTTGTTATTGCCGCTGTTATGTTGAGTGTGGGATTTGGTTTTAGTTCAATGAATAAGGCAGAACAGAGCTCTATTCATAATGATTCAGACCGAAATCAAACATAAAGAAAACGGTTTATACGAATTCAATTTTAAAATCCCCTCAAAGGGGATTTTTTTGTTGCCTTTCTGCTGTGTGTTTGTATTCTATAGGCGGATAGGAATTATGTTTGAAATAATAATCGATGCGGATGATTGGATTCCTTCTATTTCTAACCCCTTACACTCGAAACAACCAAACCGTTTGAGGTATAATGGATAAAGTGAATAACTATCATCCAGATTGATATATATGAAAGAGAGTGGAACATAATGGGCCGTAAGTGGAACAATATTAAAGAAAAGAAGGCGTCTAAGGACGCGAATACGAGTCGGGTTTATGCGAAGTTTGGCCGGGAGATTTATGTAGCCGCCAAGCAGGGGGAGCCGGATCCGGAATCAAATCAGGCGTTAAAAGTTGTGCTGGAGCGTGCGAAAACATACAGTGTGCCGAAAACGATTATTGACCGTGCGATTGAAAAAGCGAAGGGCGGTTCGGAGGAGAATTATGACGAGCTTCGTTATGAAGGCTTCGGGCCGAACGGGTCAATGGTGATTGTTGATGCGCTGACGAATAATGTGAACCGGACGGCGCCTGAGGTGCGTGCGGCATTTGGTAAAAACGGCGGGAACATGGGCGTGAGCGGTTCTGTCGCTTATATGTTTGATGCGACGGCTGTTATCGGCGTGGAAGGCAAAACGGCTGATGAAGCGCTTGAAATCCTGATGGAAGCGGATGTTGATGTCCGTGACATTTTGGAAGAAGAAGAAGCGGTGATTGTGTATGCGGAGCCTGACCAATTCCATGCTGTGCAGGAAGCGTTTAAGAATGCGGGCGTTACTGACTTCACCGTGGCGGAGCTGACCATGCTTGCGCAAAATGACATTACATTGCCGGAAGACGCACAAGTCCAATTCGAGAAATTAATTGATGTGTTAGAAGATTTAGAGGATGTTCAGCAGGTGTACCATAACGTAGACCTTGGTGAATAATAAGAAAGGCAGACCTGATCGGGACTGACCCATTTTTGAAACAGGGATCAAAACACCTTTATACAGCCAATTGCCGATCGTTTATCGGTGATTGGCTGTTTAGTTTCGTTTGAATACGAATTTGTTATCATCATGAATGTATTCTTTGACAGTGCGTTCGGCGATGCCGGTCGTCGTTCGATCAATGCTGTTAAGATAGAACGTTTCAGACTTTAGTGAGGAATGAAACGATTCGATGGAGGCATTATCAGCGGGCGTCCCTTTGCGGGACATACTCATGGTAATGCCTTTTGTTTTAACAGCTTCCTGATACTCGTAAGATGCATATACAGAACCTTGGTTACTTTGTAACACGGATTCCTCAAGCAGTGTTGGCAGCTGATTAAGTGTGTCTAAGACAAAGGCTGTGTCCTGCTTATCCCTGTATTCCCGGCTCTATGCCACCTAATCCATGTCTGAACCTGCGTCTTATTCTTGATATTCAACTCCTGCATGATCTCTTTTACAGGCACGCCTGCCAATCTCATTTCTACAGCCTTCTGTGTGGCCTCAACCGGATAACTCACTCTTGTCCCCATAGAAAAAAACACCTCCAAGTCTTTTCAAACTTGAAGGTTTTTTTTATTTGTCTCATCTTTGGGGGGCAGTCCCGAACATTGCAATGAATTTTTTATCCTTTTTCGGACTAAACGGTCTAATATCTTTTGGCCGTTTAGTCTTTTTTTGCAGAGCAGCTAAATCGAATAAGTCATAAATCCGGCATTTGGCTCATACATGTTAAAGTCATTGTTTTTTTGAGAAAGGAGGAGACAGTATGAAAGACGATCAAACGTTTACACCCATCAAATCCTACAAACCCTTTCACAGCCGCTTTGATCCCTGTCCGCCCATAGGGAAGAAATATTACAGAACACCGCCCAATCTCTATATGAATTACCAGCCTGTTCATTTGGAGCAGTTTTCACCGATGGAAGCATTAAGGAAAGGCACCCTTTGGAAGGATCTCTATGATTATTATGAAAATCCTTATCGAGGGGGAGACAAACATGGCAAAAAAGATTGACGAGGAGTACTACCGGTTGCTTGAACAGATTCAGGCGGCGGATTTTGTGCTTGTTGAGCTGAGCCTTTATCTTGATACACATTCTGATGATCATCAGGCTTTGCAGCAATTCAACCAATATTCCGGTTACTCAAGGCATTTAAAGAGAAAATTTGAAGCATCATACGGACCGCTCTTGCAGTATGGAAACAGCCCGGCCGGAGACGAGTGGGATTGGAATCAGGGGCCATGGCCGTGGCAAGTATAAGGAGGAATCATCAATGTGGGTGTATGAAAAAAAGCTGCAATATCCTGTAAAGGTCAGCACGTGCAATCCGACGCTGGCCAAATACTTAATCGAGCAATATGGCGGCGCGGACGGCGAACTGGCGGCGGCTCTTCGTTACTTAAACCAGCGCTACACCATACCTGACAAAGTGATCGGGCTGCTGACTGATATAGGGACCGAGGAGTTCGCCCATTTGGAGATGATTGCAACGATGGTGTATAAGCTGACGAAGGACGCGACCCCTGAGCAATTGCGTGAAGCCGGGCTTGGCGACCATTACGTCAATCATGACAGCGCGCTTTTTTATCACAATGCCGCCGGGGTTCCGTTTACCGCCAGTTACATTCAGGCAAAAGGCGATCCGATCGCGGACTTATACGAAGATATCGCAGCGGAGGAAAAAGCGCGGGCGACCTACCAATGGCTGATTGATATTTCTGATGATCCTGACTTGAACGATTCCCTCCGTTTTTTGCGTGAACGTGAAATCGTACACTCTATGCGATTCAGAGAAGCAGTTGAGATGCTCAAGGAAGAACGTGACAGGCAGAAACTTTTTTAAGTGCTGGGGCTAGGTACCAGTGCGTTTTTTTAGTGGGACGGCCTCTGGTTTGCGCTCTGTATGTCTTTTATGCCTGCCGCACTTTCATTTATAATAAAGGCGTGCTTGGATATAAGATGAAGGAGGCCTTTATGACATCTTTTAAAATCATTGAAACGGATGTAGACAGTTTCCATATTTGTGAAGCGAAGCGTGAGGATGCGAAAGAGGTGGAGGCGCTGCTTGTTCGCACTGCTGAATGGCTTCGTGAACAGGGATCAAGCCAATGGAGCGGATTATTGGAGGGGAAGGACACTCATAATATGCTTGGTTCCATTGCCGACGGACATGTTTTTCTCTTTAAGGAGGCGGAGGCATTGGCCGGGGTAGTGATGCTGCTGCCGCAGCCCAGTGAGTGGGACAGAGAGCTTTGGGGTGATCAGGGGCATGAGGAATCCATCTATCTGCACCGCTTGGCCGTAGACCGTCATTTTTCCGGCCGGAAGCTGGGAGAAACGATTTTATCATGGGCCGAGACGGGCGTTTTCTACCCGGGGAAAAGCCGGATTCGTCTCGACTGTGTGTCTGAGAATGGTGCGCTCAATGCGTTCTATCGCCGGATGGGGTATCAATTGATAGAGAGACGACATTCAAGCGGCTTTTGTACATATGAAAAAGTGATCTCGACAAGCTGAAGCATCCTGTTAGGGTGCTTTTTTGTTTTTCGTGCATATATTATAGGTATTGTATAATATTAACAAATGAAGGTAGAAGAAAGAGAGGTTTTCAGATTCATGGTATTTTTTTATTGTATTGGGATCGTTACCTTTTTTATTGTTGCTCTTTTATCAGTATGGTTTCGAAAAAAATATCCTCAGAAGATGTGGCCGGAATGGATGTTAATCTGCCTGTTTGCGCTCAGCTTCCTTACAGTCTTGTACAGTATTTTTGTTGTTGGCGGCTGGGAAGGCATGGGGCTCGGGCTTATCGGGATTTTTGTTTTCTTTGGAACGGTTGCCGGATATGCGGCTGAGCGGGTCTTGCGGCTGATGAAAAGCTGCCGGAAATAGGCTTTCAGATGAGAAAAGGTTCGCATCCTGAGATGAGCGAGCCTTTTATTTGTTGGGTGGGAACAGCAGGACTTTTTTTTCGGAAGCAGAAATATACTAACACAACATTGTAAGCGTTTTCTATATAAAGAAAGGTGATGACATGGTACACAGCTTAACAAATGGTCTTCATGGTTTTTGTGTTTGGGTGATGCGTCTGGCTTATCTGAATCTGCTTTGGCTTTTGTTTACACTTGCGGGGCTTGGGGTTGCCGGAGTGATGCCTGCAACGGCGGCGATGTTTACCGTGACGAGGGAGTGGGTGAAGGGCAATCCTGATGCGTCCGTGTTTTCTGTATTTCTGCGTGCATACAAAAAAGAGTGGGGGCGGTCGAATGCGGTTGGGCTGATACTCGGCCTGACGGGTGTGTTTCTTTATGCGGACGTACAGATTGCGGCGGGGATGAACCAGCCTCTCCTTGTGAATGTATTTATGAGCATCGGCTTGATATACGCGTTGATTCTTTTATATGTGTTTCCGGTGTATGTTCACTATGATGTGAAAATCAAAGAGGTGCTGAGCTTCAGTTTTCTGATTGCCTTCAGCAGGCCCGCGGTGACGCTTGGAATGGCGGTAAGCGCTGTCGGTGTGCTGTTTCTTGTGTTTTTCCATATGACGTTTCTGCTGTTTTTTAGCGGCAGCGTGCTCAGCTTTATCTTAACAAAGCTCGCTTTTAAGGCGTTTTCAGCAGTTGATCGCCATGCAAAAGAAAAGGCGGCGTGATGGGAAAACTCATTGGTTTTTACAGGCGGCTGAAAATCAAAGATAAGCTGTTTGTTTTTATTTTATTGATTATGGCGGTGTCATTTCTGTTTGTATACAGCGGAGTGCAGTATGCCTTTCATGTGTATGATGAACAGATTTACCGCAAGTCTTCTGATGTGCTGCGGATGTCTTCTAAAAGCATTGAAGACGAGTTGAAGAAGATTGAAGAAATGTCGTATGAGATCATGGCGGATGAACAGATTCAGGCGCATCTTCAACATGTACAGGATCATGATAGTGCTTATACTCAATACAAAATGAAAAGAGATTTGTGGGATAAGCTTGGGGAATATGCGGGAGAAGAAGCATACATCGAATCGATTCATTTGTACGATAAGAACGGTACTGAGTATGCGGCCGGCAGCAGTTCAGCCGATCTTGGGGAGAAGCAAAAAAGCGCCGTCTTTGAAAAAGCAAAAGCGAAGAAAGGAGCTAATCTGTGGCTGACACTTGGCGATTCACAGCCTCTTTTGATATCAGCCAGGCAAATTAGATCTTATCACCAGTTAAGCTTGGAGAATTTAGGCATGATCGTGATCCAGGTGAATTTGAAACAGATCATCCATGACCTGCCGAAGGATTGGGGCGACTCGGTCGGGGATATCGCCATTGCGGATCAGCGAAGCATCGTTTATTCAGAAAATTCCTCCGCCCTTATGAAAGATATCAAAAACCATATTCCCGCGCTTCCGGGTTATGAAATCAAGAAAGAGAATGGCAAGCGCTATTTTATCTCATCCCTTCCATCATCCTACCAAAACTGGAGCTATTACAATGTCATCCCATTTGACGATATGTTCGCGAAAATCACTTTTATGAAAACGGTGCTTGGGATTTTCTTTCTGTTGTTTTTCAGTATAGTACTGCTTCTTGGCAGAAGAATCGCCAACAGCATCACAGGGCCGATTGAACAGCTTGTCTCGGCCATGAAGGCGGTGCAATCCGGCGGTCTTGAGGCGGGAGCATCTTTGGCGCTGCCTGAGGATACCCAGGATGAGGCGGGCATGCTGAATCGTCATTTTACGATGATGATGAGGCGGATTAATGAGTTAATCGAAGAAAATGTCGAGAAACAATTGATTATTAAAGAAACGGAATGCAAAGCGCTTCAAGCTCAAATCAATCCCCACTTTTTATACAACACACTTGAGTCGATCAACTGGCTGGCAAAGGCTAACCAGCAGAAGCAAATATCAAAAATGGTGGAATCGCTCGGTTATTTGCTAAGGAACAGCATTAATATGAAAAAAGATACGGTCACGATTGAGGAGGAGGCAGAGATTGTTCTGCATTATATGACCATTCAGCGGTTTCGGTTTGAAGAGCGTTTGAACTTTACACTGGAAATTGATGAGGAGGTAAAGCATTGCCTGATCCCCAAGCTCTCCCTCCAGCCTCTTATGGAAAATGCGATTCAGTATGCGCTTGAGCCTTTTACCCGGCCATGCGCCATCCGGCTTCGTGCAAAACTGGAGGCGGGGCATGTGGTTTTGACTGTAGAAGACAACGGCCCGGGAATGGATAACCGCATTCTTGAAAAAACGGGCGGACGGGGGATCGGGCTTCAAAATATTCATGACCGGATCAGGCTGACATTTGGCGGCCAATATGGGCTGACCATACAAAGCGGGGAAGGAAAGGGCACAACAATCCTTATAAAAATACCATGTCAAAGGGGGATGGCGTGATGTATAAGGTTCTGCTGGCAGATGATGAAAGAATCATTCTTGACGGAATCGCCGGCATTATCGAATGGGATTCCATCGGAACCTCTTTAATCGGCAAAGCGCAAAACGGTCTGGACGCCTATGAATTTATTATGCGGTATAAGCCTGATATCGTCATCAGTGATATTAAAATGCCCGGCATGAACGGGCTTGAATTGATCGAAAAAGTTTCATCCGAATGTCCGTCTGTTCAATTTATATTGCTGTCGGGTTTCGGCGAATTTGAATATGCGAAGCAAGCCATGAAGTACGGCGTCAAGCACTATTTAGTGAAGCCTTGCAATGAACAGCAAATTATCAGTTCGCTGAAGGAGATCATTGCCGAATTCAAACAGAAAGAGCGGCGGGAGAAGGCGGCCGAGTGTTTGAAGGACGAGCTTGAACATATTCGGTCATACGCAGCCAATCAGTATTTGGAGGGCCTTTTAACAGGTGTGAAGAATCAAGCGCCTCCGCTTGCGGTGCAGGATAAGACAATCAATCTGATTCTCGTAAAAACAGACGCAGCCACAGAAAGTTATCAAACGGCTAAAGAGGCGTTCGGTTCTGATCTGACGGCTTTTTGCCATCTCGGGGATTATGCGATTTTGGCTGTAGAGGCACAAAGAAACGAAGAGGTTTTGGAAAAAAAGCTGGCGGTGTGTTTTGAGGGCTGCCAGCTGACTATCAGCCGTGCGGGTGAGCTCCGTCATGCAAAGGACCTGTTTGAGGAAATAACGGACGCTTACAGCGAGTCGAAGCATTCTGCCTTGATATCTAAAATGGTTAAGCTTGTGCGCGGTGAATTAAGCAATCCGCATCTTTCTCTCAAATGGGCGGCGAAGGAGATGCTTTATATGAATCCCGATTATCTCGGGAAATTATTTAAGCAGGAAACGGGCGAGAAATTTTCCGCTTACGTCACCAGAATCCGGGTTGAACATGCGATGAAGCGGATGAAAAGCCGCAAAGATGTGAGTGTCTCTGATATAGCGGAAGAGATTGGCTTTGGGGATAATCCGAAGTATTTCAGCCTTGTGTTTAAAAAATATACCGGCTTGACGCCGTCAAAATATCGTAAAAAACAGAGAGGCGCTTCTGTCAGATAGCCATCTCTGTTTTTTTAACTTTTCTCACTGTTTTTTGAGTGTTTCGCTTGACCAGGACGCTTTAAAATAAAATGTAAGCACTTACATAAAAGGGGGTATGGGGTTTGAAAAAGGCTGCTATCGTTTTTCTTACAGTTGTGTGCGCCTTTGTTTTCAGCGGATGCAGTTCAGCAGGTGAAGAGGCTTCAGGAAAAAAAGAAGACATTACACTCAGGATCGCTTGGTGGGGCGGCCAGCCGCGTCATGATTATACAACGAAGGTCATTGAACTGTATGAAAAAAAGAATCCGCATATCCATATTGAAGCGGAGTTTGCCAACTGGGATGATTATTGGAAAAAGCTTGCGCCGATGTCCGCAGCCGGCCAGCTTCCTGACGTGATTCAAATGGATACAGCTTATCTGTCCCAGTACGGAAAAAAGGGGCAGCTTGAGGATTTGACGCCATATACGAAGGACGGAACAATTGATATCAGTTCGATCAAACAAAATAAGATGTCGGGCGGCATGTTAGACGGAAAGCTGTACGGATTTACGCTTGGGGTTAACGTCCTGTCAGTCATCGCCAATGACGAACTTTTGAAGGAAACGGGCGTTGAGATTGACAGTGAAAACTGGACATGGAGCGATTATGAAAAACTGGCTTATCAGGTGCAGGAAAAAACAGGCGTGTACGGTTCAAACGGCATGCATCCGCCGGATATTTTCTTCCCTTATTATTTACGAACAAAGGGCGAGCGTTTTTATAAAGAGGACGGCACGGGCCTCGCCTATCAGGATGATCAGCTATTTGTTGATTATTTTGAACGGCAGGTGAGGCTTGTCAATCAGAAAACCTCTCCGACACCAGATGAAAGCGCGCAGATTAAAGGGATGGAAGATGATTTTATTGTGAAAAACAAGTCGGCGGCAACATGGAATTATTCCAACCAATATGCGGCATTTGCCCAGTTGACCGACGCCCCGCTTTCACTCTATCTGCCGCCTGAGCAAATGAAGGAAAAGGCGCTGACGCTGAAGCCGAGTATGCTGTTTTCAGTACCGAAAAGCTCAGAGCATAAAAAAGAGGCCGCGAAATTCATTGATTTCTTTATTAATAGTGAAGAAGCAAACCTTCTGATCAAAGGGGAGCGGGGCGTTCCGGTGTCCGACAAGGTGGCAGAAGCGATTAAACCGAAGCTGAATGAAGAGGAGACAAAAATCGTGGAGTATGTCGAAGCCGCTTCGAAAAACATCAGCAAGGCGGACCCGCCGGAGCCTGTGGGAAGCGCTGAGGTCATTAAGCTGTTAAAGGATACGTCAGATCAGATTCTCTACCAAAAAGTGACGCCTGAAAAAGCGGCGAAGACATTCAGAAAGCAAGCAAACGACATTTTAAAGAGAAATAATTAACGGGGAATGGGGATGACGGCCATGACGAAAAGCCGGAGTATCAGAAAAGACAATCTGGCGGGATACGCGTTTATTTCTCCGTTTATTATTGGGTTCTTATGTTTTACGGTGATTCCGATGGGCGCGTCTTTGTTTCTGTCGTTTACAAGCTATGACTTGTTTACGGCGCCGAAGTGGATTGGGCTTTCCAATTATAAAGAAATGTTCACAGGAGATGAAAAGTACTGGCAATCGCTGAAAGTCACCTTTACGTACGTGCTCGCCGGGGTTCCGCTCCGCCTCGGCTTCGCCCTCTTTATCGCCGTGATTTTAAACAACGCAGCGAAAGGGACGGCGGTGTACAGGACGCTCTTTTATCTGCCTTCGATCATCGGCGGAAGTGTTGCTGTTGCGATTATGTGGCGCAATATTTTCGGAAATGACGGGGTCATCAATGCGCTTCTGTTTTTTGTCGGTATTGATCAGAAAATTCTCTGGTATCAAGATCCGGCGAGCGCCTTATGGACGTTGATTCTGCTGTCCGTCTGGCAGTTCGGTTCCTCAATGCTGATCTTCTTAGCCGGGCTGAAGAATATTCCGCCTTCCTACTTGGAGGCGGCGAGTGTAGACGGGGCCAATCGGGTGCAGCGTTTTGTGAAAATCACGCTTCCCATGCTGACGCCGATTATTTTCTTTAACCTGGTGATGCAGACGATTTCTGCGTTTATGACCTTTACGCCAGCCTATATTATTTCAAAGGGCGAGGGCGGGCCGCTTGACGGGACGCTGCTGTATTCCCTGTATTTGTTCCAGCGGGCGTTTAACTATTTTCAAATGGGCTACGCTTCTGCTATGGCATGGGTCATGCTTCTCATTGTCGGGCTGATTACGCTCATTTTGTTCAAGACCTCTTCATATTGGGTGCATTACGAATCGAAGGAGGAATAACGGATGGAGCCGGTCAACCAGCCTGTCAAGAAAGCCCCGGCGGTGGGTCAAAGAAAAAAAACCGGGGGTATCAAGCCCAAACGCATATTGTTCCATGTTTTCACCGCTTCATTGGCGGTTGTATTGCTGTATCCCGTCATTTGGCTGTTTGTCAGCTCATTTAAGGAAAGCTCCAGTATCTTTTCAACTTCTCATTCTCTCATTCCAGACCCTTTTATTCTCAGAAATTATGCAGAGGGGTGGAAGGGAATCGCCGGCCAGCCGTTTCTGACTTTTATTAAAAACTCGGCCATTCTTGTCGGGCTGTCTACGATCGGCGCCGTTTTGTCATCCGCTGTCATTGCGTACGGATTTGCGCGGATTCCGTTTAAAGGAAAAGCTTTTTGGTTTGCGTGCATGATGGGCACGTTAATGCTGCCCCATGAAGTGCTGATGATTCCGCAATATATTATGTTCGCGAAGCTTGATTGGCTGAATTCGTTTAAACCGATTGTCGTTCCCCAATTTTTCGGGCATGCGTTTTTTATCTTTTTAATGATTCAATTTATCAGGACGATTCCGAAGGAGCTTGATGAAGCCGCCCGTATTGACGGGTGCGGGCGGTTCGCTTGTTTTTGGAGGATCATTCTGCCGCTCATTGCCCCGGCGCTTGCAACGTCAGCGATTTTTTCTTTCTATTGGAAATGGGAGGAACTGATCCAGCCGCTGCTTTATTTGAATAAACCGGAGCTGTATCCCGTTTCTCTCGCTTTGAAACTCTTCTTAGATACTGAAACGGCTTCAAACTGGGGGGCGATGTTTGCGATGTCCGCCGTCTCGTTATTGCCCGTCATACTCGTATTCTTTTTGTTTCAAAAATATATCGTCCAAGGCATCAGCACAAGCGGATTAAAATAAAAAGGAGTGGAATTCATGGCACAGCTTATGTTTGATGAAGAAAGGGTAACATCTGTCATCGACCGGATCGTCAAGCGGACGTTTCAGATGGATTTCGGCTGGGATTGGCCCGGGGGCGTAGCTTTTTATGGAGTGGCAGAAGCTTATGAAGCCACTGAAAATGAGGAATATATTCATCTCTTAAAAACGTGGGTGGATGAACAGCTTGAGGATGGGCTGCCGCCGCTTTCGATCAACGGGGTGTCCATCGGTCATACGCTGCTGTTTCTGCATCAGGTGACAGGGGATAATGTGTATCTCGAAACGGCGGGTGAGATGGCTGAATATGTTCTCCATAAAGCGCCGCGCTTTGGCGAAGGCATCCTTCAGCATACGGTCAACTCGGCGGATTATGTGTTTCCTGAGCAGGCGTGGGCGGATACGCTGATGATGGCGGGGCTGTTTATGCTGAGAATCGGCCGGGTGATGGAGAGGGAGGATTATTTTGAAGACGGCTTGCGCCAATTTCACGGACATGAAGACGTGTTGCAGGACCCGGTGACAAATCTTTACTATCATGCTTGGGACAATAAGGCGAAAAACCATCTGTCCGGAATTTTTTGGGGCAGGGCGAACGGCTGGGCTGCGCTGACGATGGCAAAAGCGCTGTCGCTTATCGAAGTGACACATCCGTCATTTATGATCATTGACGGATCGCTGAGGGACCAGCTGAGCGCGCTTGTCAGGCTTCAGGATGATTCAGGATTATGGCATACGATCGTAAATGATCCGGATTCTTATTTGGAGGTGTCGGCTTCTTCAGGTATTGCCTCCGCATTGTTATCAAGCGGAAAGTTATATACGAAATACATTCAAAAGTCGCTTGCGGCCATTCTTGATGCAGTGGAAGAGGACGGCCGGGTCGGCAGAGTATCCGCCGGAACGGCTGTCATGAAGGATGCCGGCGGGTATAAACAGGTGCCATATAAGAGAATTCAAGGGTGGGGGCAGGGCCTTGCGCTGACGTTTCTCGCTGATGTTCTCAAAACGAAAAAGCACGCTTATCAGTAAAAGACGGCAGCGGGGGGACAGAGATGAAAAAGCAGCCTCAAAGCAAAGAACGGGTTTCACGCTGGAAGGGATCATATTTTAAGAGAAACTTTGTTTTAATTTTGCTGATTGCATGTATTCCCGGATTGCTGACAGGCGGGGCCATTTACTTTTTATCCATCGCCAAGGTGGAAGATGAGCTGCAGCGTTCACATGAAGCGCAGGTGGTGCGTGAAGTGAACCGGATTGACGAGAAGCTGGAGGGGCTGGAACTGACGCTCACCCAGCTTGCTTTTGATTCAGCGCTTATGAACGGATTAACCGAAAAAGATGTAGAGAAAGATTTCAAGCTCTCCTATCAACTAACGAAAAGACTGTTTCTCCTGCGGGATCAGCAGCCCTTGATCGAGCAGGCTTCTGTCTTTTTGAACAGCCCCCGGCCCCTTTTGCTGAATCCCGAATACAGCCGGATCACAGAAGCGGAGGCGCTTCGTGAGTATCGATCGGTGTTAGCCTCAGACAGCAATATTTATTGGAAGGACACAGGCGGCAATTTTGGTTCATCTTCAAAAGCGATGCTTGTCCAGCTCATTCCGGGGTCAGCCGAAAAGACGTTTGGCGCTGTGATGCTGACAGTGAATCCAAAAGAGATGAAGGCTATGCTGCAAAGTCTGTCTCCTTATCCCGACGGGCGGGCGTTCCTCTTGAATCAAAAAAATGACGTCTTATTCCAAGCAGGGAAAAAGGGAGCGGCGGATTTTAAAAACGCTTTAATACATGAGGTGAAAAATCAGCAAAAGGCGGACGGGAATTTTCAAATGAAATGGGGCGGCACAGTTTACTCCGTCTCCTATGGACACATAAAGCGAATGCATCAGGAGTGGACATACGCATCAGCCGCTCCATTATCCTCTGTTACAGCTCCGATGGTTTTTTTATCAAAATTGATTATCGCAATGATCGTCATATGCCTTGGCTTGGCTCTGTTTATGACGTGGTACGCCTCTAAAAAAATTTATCACCCCGTTCAGCATCTGCTCAGCCTGTTTACAGGAGAAGAGAAAAAAGCGTGGAAAGCGGCTGAGCAGGATGAGTTCAAATGGCTCGAAAAAAGGTGGAATGATTTGTCTTCTGAAAGCCGGACGCTTCAGCAACGTATCTCTTTACAAACGCCTCAAATGAAAAAAAGCTTTTTACAGCAGCTCATCCAAGGCGATTTTTACTATCACACAGAAGAAAGCCTTAGGTCACGGATGGAAGACGCCGGGTGGGATATTAGAGATAAATTGTTTCACGTGCTGGATATTCAGATGACGGGGCTGGGGAGTCAGGAAAGCGAATTTTTCGCTGAAGATGAACATTTGGCCGCCTTTATGCTGGCCAACATAACGGAAGAGCTGGCAGCCTCCCGATTTCCCCATTTTTCATTAATTGATGTTGGACGGCTTTCATTAACGGTTCTTCTCGTACGGGAAAACGGGCCTTCTGTCCGGGATGATATCAGGCCGTTTGCTGGCGACCTGACAAAAGCTATCAATAGGGCGGCAGGATTAAAGGTAACCGGGACGATATCCAGGAAGGCCGGGTATGTGAAGGATATTCCCGCTTTGTATAAGGATGTGAAAATCGGCAAATCACACAGGCATTTCGCTAATCGCCATCAGATCATTGATTTGCATGACGAGAATCAGCTGGCACAACACCCTGCGCCGTATTATCCTTTTGAGCTTGAAAAACAGATTCTGCAGGCAATCCGGCTCGAGAGAAAAGAGGAGGCGGCACGGCTGGTCAGCTTATTTATTAATGAGCTGACAGAAAAAGCGGTCAAAGATATGCACGTCCACCCTGCGCTGGTTCAGCTGTTTTCCCGCATTCAAGAGGACATTCTGCATTCAGGGCTGTATCCGTCCGAATTGTTCCCAAATAGAGATATGCTTCGTGACATTTCTGAATTGCGCCACCCGGACCAGGCGGTCTCATGGCTGATGGAAACGGTAGTCAGCCCTTATTTGGCAAAGCTTGACGGCAGGAAAAACAGACAGCAGAAACAGCTGACTGAACATGTCATCGCGATGATTCATGATCAGTATATGGCTGATCTTTCTCTTGAGAGCTGTGCGGACGCTGCGGGTACCAATTCGTACACGTTAAGCAAAGCGTTTAAACAAGTGACGGGAACGAATTTTATTGATTATGTCACAGACATCAGAATTGAAAAGGCGAAAGAGCTGCTGGTCAGCACAAATAAAAAAATCCACGACGTTTCGGAAGAAGTCGGCTATCGGCACAGCTATTTTAACCGGATTTTTAAAAAGCAGGTGGGCATGCCGCCCGGTGTCTATCGGCAAATGTATCAGGAAACGTCATGAAGGGAGAGGGATGAACGATGGAAAAGCAGATTCAAGTGTTTTTAGCGGGAGATTCCACAGTGAGCGATTGTCCGCCGCATGAAGCGCCGATGGCAGGCTGGGGGCAGGTCTTGGGCCGATTGTTTTCTCAGGAGGTAAAGGTGCAAAATCATGCGAAAGGAGGCGCGAGTACGAATTCTTTTGTTGAGGAAGGCAGGCTGCAAGCGATTGCTGAGAAGATTTCACTGGGAGATTACTTGCTCGTTCAATTCGGCCACAATGACCAGAAGCCGCGGGGCACAGAGCCGTATTCCACGTATCAGCAATACCTCAGGCAATTTGCGGAAACAGCGCGCGGCAAAGGGGCAGTGCCTGTTTTTGTTACCTCAGTCCAGCGCCGCCGATTTGATGCGGACGGGCGAATCGAGCATACATTGGGCGAGTATCCGGAAGCAATGAGAGCTTTGGCGAGTGAATTAGATGTGCCGGTCATTGATCTGTTATTGAAAACAAAAGCACTTTATGAAGCATATGGAGTTGAAGAGTCAAAGCGTTTGTTCGTCTGGTTTGAGCCGAATGAACACCCGAATTATCCTGAGGGCATTCAGGATAATACGCATTTTTCGGAAGAAGGGGCCTTAGAGGTGGCAAAGCTTGTCGCAGAAGGCATCGCCGAATGTAAGCTTACGCTGAGCCGCCACCTTTTGAGGATGGAGGAAAACAGCGATGTATAAGGAAGGTGTTTGTCTGTACCGGAATCCTTTACGCACACCTGAGGATGTAAAAGACTGGCGGATGGAGGGCGGCGGAAGGCGTTCTTTTGAAAACGGCTCGTTGAATCTGTCACATGAAGACGACGGAGCGCATTTTGTTTTATGGTGTCCGGAAACATTTCCCGACGGCATCGTTGTGACATGGAACTTTTACCCGATCGAACAGCCCGGCCTTTGTATGCTGTTTTTTGCGGCAGCGGGAGATAAAGGAGAGGACCTCTTTGACAGCGGTTTGAACAAAAGAACAGGAAGCTATCAAGAGTACCATTCCGGTGACATTAACGCGCTGCACTTGTCTTACTTCCGCAGAAAGTATGCGGAAGAAAGAGCGTTTCGCACCTGCAATTTAAGAAAAAGCCGGGGCTTCCATCTCGTCGCCATGGGAGCCGATCCGCTGCCTTCGCCGGAGGATGCCGATTCTTCATATTGCATGAAGCTTGTCAAAGTGAAGGATTACGTACATTTTTCAATCAACGGCCTTACCGTTCTCGAATGGCGGGATGACGGCAAAACGTACGGCCCTCTCTTACACGGCGGGAAAATCGGGCTGCGGCAGATGGCGCCAATGAAAGCCGCTTATCATGATCTATCTGTGCATCAAGCGGTGAGAAGGTGAAGACAAATGTGGCGGATGCTCTTTATGCAGGCTGCGAGGCTGTTGTGAAAATCGCTTGGCTGAACGGCTTGTGGCTTTTGTTTACACTGGCGGGCGGTATTGTTTTTGGATGGGCGCCGAGCACAGCCGCCATGTTTGCCGTGATCCGAAAATGGCTGATGGGGCAAAAGGATGTGCCGGTTTTTGCGGCCTTTCTTGGCGCGTATAAAAAAGAATTTCTAAAAGTAAATGTGATTGGTTTGACATTTATGGCGCTGTTATTTATTTTGGCTGCCAATTATCATTATTTTTCACAGAGTGCAGACTGGCTGTCGTTTGTGATTACAAGCTGTACATTAATCGCCGGTCTCATTTATATGGTGGCGCTGATGTATGTCTTTCCCCTCTATGTTCATTACGAGCTGCCTTTATTGAAATATTTGTTCCAAGCCGTTTTGTTCGGCGTCATGCGTCCGCTAACCACGGCCTGCATGCTTTTAGGGAGTGCGTTTGTCCTTTATTTGTTATATACGCTTCCGGGGTTGATCCCCTTTTACGGTCCCAGTTTATTCGGACTTGTGCTGATGTTTTTTGCTTATCGGGGGTTTGTAAAGACGGAAGCGCAGCACCATCAGGCTCCATAAACAAAAAAGTGATAAAAACGCAAAAAAGTTCAGTCCCTCAATACCTCTTTTGCAAAAAAGTGCAATTGATGGCAGCGCGCCCAGCGCATACAATCCAATTTGGGTAAGCGTTTACAACAAATGGGAAGGGGCTGTCTGATGAGTATGCAAAAGAAAAGCATGTTGTCCATTTTCACTGTATTGACACTGTTATTGATGATCGGTGCGTCAGTATTTCCGGCTAAGGCCGAGGGGGCGGCAAGACAGCTGGAGGCTTTAAACCGAGGGCTTGTGGCTGTAAAGACAGAGAGCGGAGTATTTATCAGTTGGAGGCTTCTGGGCACAGAGAATGCTTCTGTTTCGTTCAATGTGTACAGAAACGGGCAGAAACTGAACGCTTCACCCATTGCCTCAAGCACAAATTATTTGGATAAAGGCGGTTCAACGAGCGCTGTTTACCAGGTGAAAGCCGTTGTAAACGGAACCGAGCAGGCAGCGTCTGAAAAAGCGGCGGTGTGGGGAAAGCAGTATCATTCTGTTCCGCTGAGAAAGCCGGCCGGCGGCCAGACGCCAAAAGGCGAATCGTACACTTACAGCGCCAATGATGCAAGTGCAGGTGATGTGGATGGGGACGGAGAATACGAGCTGATTCTCAAGTGGGACCCATCCAATTCAAAAGACAATTCTCAGGACGGATTTACCGGAGAAGTTTTCATTGACGCATATAAGCTTGACGGGACATTGCTGTGGCGGATCGGGCTTGGAAAAAACATCAGAGCGGGCGCGCATTATACTCAATTTATGGTATATGACCTGGATGGTGACGGTAAAGCGGAAGTGGCTATGAAGACAGCAGACGGAACGAAGGACGGGACAGGAAAAGTGATTGGCGATGCAAATGCCGACTATCGCAATGAGCAAGGGCGCATTCTTTCCGGGCCGGAATATGTAACCGTGTTCAAAGGGGATACGGGAAAAGAGCTTGTCACTGCGAAATTTGAACCGGCGAGAGGGAATGTTTCCGATTGGGGCGACAGTTACGGAAACAGAGTCGATCGTTTTCTGGCTGGAGTAGCGTACCTCGACGGACAAAGGCCGAGCCTGATTATGACGAGAGGATATTATGCGAAAACGATGCTTGTCGCTTATAACTTCAGAGACGGAAAGCTGTCAAAACTTTGGACTTTTGATTCAACAAAGTCGGGAAATGAAACGTTTGCCGGGCAGGGCAACCACAATCTAAGCATAGCGGATGTCGACAATGATGGAAAAGATGAAATCATTTATGGCTCAATGGCTGTCGATCATGACGGAAAAGGGCTGTATTCCACAGGACTTGGGCACGGGGACGCGCTGCATACGGGCGATCTCGATCCAAGCCGTCCGGGCCTTGAAGTGTTTCAGGTTCATGAAGATAAAAACTCTCCTTATGGCTTATCCTTCCGAGACGCGGCAACAGGGAAAATCATATGGGGGGTTCATGCCGGCAAAGATGTAGGCCGGGGGATGGCCGCCGATATTGATCCGCGCTATCCGGGACAGGAGGTATGGGCAAACGGTTCGCTTTACACGGCAAAAGGCGTGAAGATCGGAAGCACTGTTCCTTCATCGACCAACTTCGGGATCTGGTGGGACGGAGATCTCCTGCGAGAACAGCTTGACAGTAACAGGATAGATAAATGGGATTACCAAAATGGCGTATCAAAAACATTGTTAACAGCCGTGGGCGCCGCTTCCAATAATTCCACAAAAGCGACACCGAGTCTTCAGGCGGATTTGCTTGGCGACTGGAGGGAGGAAGCTGTATGGCGGAATGAAGACAGCAGCGAACTTCGGATATATACAACGACAGATATCACGGAGCACCGTGTGTATACACTGATGCATGATTCCGTTTACCGTCTCGGAATCGCTTGGCAGAATGTCGCCTACAATCAGCCGCCTCATACAAGCTTCTTTTTAGGAAACGGGATGGCTTCACCGGAAAAGCCAAACATGTACACGCCCTAAAGCGGAATGAAAGGGGGGAAGGAACGGGCGTTTCCCACGCCCGTTCCAATCAAATGAAACAAAAAAAGAGACAGATGGAATATCTGACAAGAGGTCTCATCGCTGTGAAAACCGAAGGAGGCGTCTTTGTCAGCTGGCGTTTTCTCGGCACCGATGATGAGGATACAGCTTTTCATCTTTACAGGAATGGGCAGCGGGTGAGTAAAAAGCCGATCACAGGGAGCACCAATTTTCTTGACCCGGAGGGAACGTTAGCTTCTGTTTATCGTGTATCGATTGTGAAAAAGGGCTTTGAAATCAGCCGTACACCGAAAGCCGCGGTCTGGCCGGAACGGTTCCTTACGATTCCGCTCAAAAAACCGGAAGGCGGCACCACGCCGGACGGACAGCCTTACACCTACAGCGCGAACGATGCCAGTGTCGGGGATGTGGACGGTGACGGTGAATACGAAATCATCTTAAAATGGGACCCGTCAAATTCAAAAGACAACGCCCATAACGGCTATACAGGCGAGGTATTGATTGATGCGTATAAACTGGACGGCACATTTTTATGGAGAATCAATCTCGGAAAAAACATCAGAGCAGGCGCCCATTACACCCAATTCATGGTGTATGACCTTGACGGGGACGGGAAGGCCGAAATCGCGATGAAAACAGCGGACGGAACAACAGACGGGATAGGGAATATTATCGGAAATGAAGATGCTGATTTCAGGAACGAACAAGGCAGAATCTTATCTGGCCCCGAATATTTGACTGTGTTTAAGGGAGAAACCGGTGAAGCGCTCTCTACCGTTGATTATGATCCGCCCCGCGGCACACTTGAGGATTGGGGGGACGAATATGGAAACCGGATGGACCGTTTTTTGGCGGGAATCGCTTATCTCGACGGTGAGCGGCCGAGCCTTGTGATGGCACGCGGCTATTATACGAGAACGGTTCTTGCCGCATACAATTTCAGAAACGGCAGGCTGGAAAAACGGTGGATATTTGATTCGGATGAACCGGGACATGAACGGTACGCCGGGCAGGGGAACCATAGCTTAAGCGTGGCGGATGTGGACGGTGACGGGAAGGATGAAATCATTTACGGCGCCATGGCTGTCGATCATGACGGCACCGGTCTGTATACAACGGGGCTTGGACACGGTGATGCGATGCATGTCGGCAATCTTGATCCCTCTCGCAAAGGGCTGGAGGTTTTTCAAGTGCATGAGGATCATTATTCGCCGTATGGATTGTCCTTCCGGGATGCCGGCACCGGCGATATATTGTGGGGAGTCCATGCCGGCACAGACGTGGGGAGAGGCATGGCGGCCCACATTGACCCTCAGTATGAAGGCTCGCTCGTTTGGGGCATCGACCCGCCGGGGAACGAGGGAATTTCATATGGCCTGTACACCAGTAAAGGAGAAAAGGTCAGTGACAAAGCGCCCGCATCAGCCAACTTTGCTATCTGGTGGGACGGCGACTTGGTGCGAGAGCTGCTGGATCACGACTGGAATGGAACGATCGGCCGGCCGAAAATTGATAAATGGGATGCTGAAAACCGATGTCTCAAGACGGTTTTTCAGCCGGAGGGAGTGCTGTCCAACAATGGAACAAAAGGAAACCCGGTACTCCAAGCTAACCTGTTCGGGGACTGGCGGGAAGAAGTCATTTGGAGAACGGAAGAAAGTGATGCGCTCCGCATCTATACAACGACCGACATCACACGCCGCCGCCTTTATACACTGATGCACGACCCGGTGTACAGACTCGGGATTGCCTGGCAGAACACAGCTTATAATCAGCCGCCGCACACAGGCTACTATCTCGGCACGGGAATGAAAAAGCCGCCGAAGCCTGCCATATATCTGGCGGGCAACAAAGCAGAAATGCCGCTTTAGGAGGGGGAGTATGGTCTATGAAGCAACGGCTGAACGCTTTGACAAAATGACGTATAACAAAGCGGGACATTCCGGTTTAAAGCTGCCGGCCGTTTCGCTCGGCCTGTGGCACCATTTCGGCGGTGTTCATCCGTTTGAACACGCCCGCTCTATGTTCAGAGCTGCTTTTGATGCAGGCATTGTCCACTTTGATTTGGCCAACAATTACGGGCCGCCGCCCGGGTCTGCTGAAGAAACGATGGGGCGGATGCTGAGAACAGATTTTGCGCCGTATCGCGATGAGCTTATCATCAGTACAAAAGCAGGCTATCCCATGTGGGCGGGGCCGTACGGAGACGGCGGTTCAAAAAAACACGTAACGGCAAGCCTTGATCAAAGCTTGAAACGGATGGGGCTTGATTACGTGGATATTTTTTATTCGCACCGCCCGGACCCCAAGACGCCGCTGGAGGAGACGATGGAGACACTGGCAGGCTTTATCCGGCAGGGGAAAGCCTTGTACATCGGTCTGTCAAACTACAGTCCGGATGAAACAGAACGAGCCGCAGATCTTCTGCAACAGGCAGGGGGCCGGCTGGCCATTCATCAGCCGCAGTACTCCATGCTCAACAGGGAGCCGGAAAACGGCCTGCTTGATGTGCTGGAGAAAAAAGGAGTCGGCTGTATCGCTTTTGCGCCGCTTGCCCAAGGGCTCCTAACAACAAAATACGTATCGGGCATACCAAGCGGCTCCAGAGCAAAAGATGCGAATAGCCCTTTCTTACAATCAGACCACGTGACAGAAAGAATTGTCCGCCGGGCGCAAAAGCTGAACGAAATAGCGGAAAAACGGGGACAGACACTCCCGCAAATGGCACTCGCATGGCTTTTGAAAGATCCTCGTTTGACTTCGGTGCTGATCGGGGCAAGCCAAGTCCGCCATATTGAAGAAAATGTCCGCATGCTCCGGTCACTGCCTTTTTCAGATGAAGAGCTTGCCGCTATTGAAGCGATTTTAAATGAAACCATTAAGGAGGAATGATTGATGCCAAATCATATTTATCTTGCCGGTGATTCCACTGTTCAGACATACGGCCAAAGCACGAATCAAGGAGGCTGGGGTCAATTTCTCGGCGGACATGTGCCGGATCACATTCAGGTGATCAACAAAGCGATCGGCGGCAGAAGCTCGAAAACGTTTGTAGAGGAAGGAAGACTTCAAGCTATCTTGGATATCATTGAACCGGACGATTGGCTGTTTGTCCAAATGGGCCATAATGACGCATCCAAGGATAAGCCGGAACGCTACACAGAACCATATACAACTTATAAACAATACCTGAAGCAATATGTCACAGGCGCGCGGGAAAAAGGCGCCCACCCGCTTCTGATCACACCGGTGGCCCGGTTCCATTATCAAAATGGCGTATTTTTAAATGATTTCCCTGATTACTGCATCGCGATGAAACAAACGGCTGCTGAGGAGAACGTACGGCTGATTGATTTAATGGAGAAAAGCCTGGCCTTCTTTACAGCACAAGGCGAGGAAACGGTCTATTCCTACTTTATGGTGTCAGAAGGGGTCAATGATTACACGCACTTCACCAAAACTGGCGCAAACGAGATAGCGAAACTTGTTGCAGAAGGCATTAAAGAACTGGGCCTTCCCTTAACGGAATCAACTTTAAAAAAAGGATGAGATGACATGGCAAAAAAGCTATACCACGGCGCGTGCTATTATCCGGAACTATGGGATGAGGAAACGATTCAGCAGGACATTACCATTATGCGTGAAACAGGCATTAACGTCGTTCGAATCGGCGAGTTCGCCTGGTCTGTCATGGAGCCTGAAGAAGGAAATATAAATGTCAATTTTTTTAAAGAAATCATCTGCCGTCTGTATGAAAACGGTATCGAAACCATCATGTGCACACCGACGCCGACACCGCCCATTTGGCTCTCGCATGGCCGCCCAGAGCGAATGTATGTGAATGAAAGCGGAGCGATCATGGGGCACGGATCGCGTCAGCACGCTTGCACCAATCACCCTTATTTTAGAAAAAAAGCAGCCCTGATCACGACAAGTCTCGCAAAAGAATTGGGAAGGCTGCCCGGCGTGATCGGCTGGCAGCTCGATAATGAGTTCAAATGCCATGTGGGAGAATGCATGTGTGAAACATGTTTGGGGCTGTGGCATGAATGGCTCAAAAATCGCTACGGTATGATTGATCGTTTGAATGAAGCGTGGGGGACGGATGTGTGGAGCGAAACGTATCAATCGTTCGAACAAGTGCCGCAGCCGGGCCCGGCCCCATTTTTGCACCACGCTTCTCTGCGCACGATGTATCAGCTGTTTTCTATGGAAAAGATTGCTGCATTTGCTGATGAGCAGGCAAGGATCATCAGAATCTATTCAGATGCGCCGATTTCCCATAACAGCACCGTCATGTTCAGTGTTGACAATGAACGGCTGTTTCAGGGCCTCGATGTCGCGTCATTCGATACGTACGCTACACAGGAAAACGCCTCCGCGTTCTTATTCAATTGTGATTTGTGGTAACATTTCAAAAAAGACCGGCCCTTCTGGATATTGGAAACAAGCCCTTCTTACGCCGCATCGCTTGAAAGCTACGCCTTGCCGCACGCAGACGGCTATTTAAAAGCGGAAGCAGTATCTTCTTACGCGTTAGGCGGCGAAGCGTTTTGCTATTGGCTGTGGAGACAGCAGCGTTCAGGCAGCGAGATTCCTCACGGATCTGTTCTCAGCGCTTGGGGAGAGAAAACGATCGGCTATAAGAACGTGCTTGACGTTGAGCGGGCAAGGAAGGAAATCGAGCCGTTCATCATTTCGACCGTGCCGGCACAGGCGGAAGCAGCGATGACATACTCCGACAGAGCGAAAGCGTTTTTCAGAACGGAGCCTCATCGAGAACTGAATCATCGCTCTTTGGTTACCTCTTTTTACGAACGGATTCTGAAAGCCGGCATTCATCGTGATGTGATTCCCGAACACCACCCGCTAGACGGTTACAAGCTGCTTTTCACACCGTATGTGCCTTACCTTTCTTCCGACTATATCAAAAAAGCTTCAGCGTTTGCCGAAGCGGGAGGGATTTGGATCGCGGGACCGATGACGGGCGGACGTACAAAAGAGCATACAATCCATACGGATTGCGCGCTGGGCGAACTTGAAAAAACGGCGGGTATCAAAACGCTTTTCACCTTCCCTATGGATGAAGACACCGATTACGGAAGAGCATTTGGTGTTTGTGCGCCGCTTGGCTTATGGAGCGCGGTTTTTGACGCAAATTCAGGAGAAACCGTCGGCACCATTGAAAAGGGCCCGGCCTCAGGCAAGGCTTTTTTGACGGAACAAAAGCACGGGGCGGGCAAAATTGTCTTGCTCGGATCAACGCCTTCCGGAAAAGACGGAGAGGCTATGCTTGAAGCGCTCATCGCTCATTATGCCAAAGAAGCCGGTCTCACCTTCCGAACGAATGTTACCCCAGGAACCATTGTGGCGCCGAGAATAGGCGACAGCGGTTTGATATGGGTGATCGTGAATATGGATGGAAAAGGGGGGAGCGTCACACTTCCGGAAGCGGGAACTGACATGCTGTCAGCGCTTGCTGTTGAAGCGGGAAGTTTGTCCGTTGGCGAGTATGAGTACCGAATCATTCAGTTTGACAGACCATAGCTGATTCTTGACGGAGTCAGCTTTTTTAAATGGAAGGAGCGGACAAATGGCGAAACTGAAATGGCTGAGCAAACAGCCCCCGATGGCGGGCGGAGTGACCTGGGGGGTGCCTTGGAAAAAAGGGGGCTTAAAAAAAGGAGAGTCACTGACACTTTTGGATTCACAGGGAAATAGCTTGTGTACGCAAAGCGAACCGTCGGCCTATTGGCCGGACGGGAGCGTCAAATGGACAAAGCATGCGGCCGTGTTCGGCGGACAGGCGGACTGCTGTTACGTTCTGCAAAAAGGCGAAGCTGCGGCACCCGACCAAACTGTCACTGTAAACGAGTCAGCGGATGTGATCAAGGCGGATACCGGACCGCTTACATGCACCATCCATACATCGGGGCAGGAGATATTTCAATCACTGGCCATTCACGGAAAGACAATTGCCGCGGGCGGGCGGCTGACTGCGATAAAAGAAACGAGAAGCGGGACAGAAGAAAGAATGATCCATGAGTATGAAAGCTCAGGCAGTTTCATCAAACAAGCAGCAGTTGAAACCAGCGGGCCTGTTAAAGCAGTTATTAAACTGGAGGGTGTCCATCTGAATAGTGGCACAAAAGAAGAGCAGCTCCCTTTTATCCTCAGGCTGACTTTTTACGCGGGCGTTTCCGAGGTTAACATCAAACACACGCTGCTGATTGACCGTCAATTTAAATCGGAATTTTTGAAAGGAATCGGTATGGAATTCGATCTGTTTTTACAGGGAGAACCGTACAACCGCCATTTTCGTTTTGCAGGAGACACCGGTATTTATAAAGAACCGGCCCAGTTGTTTGCGACGCGTGCATTCAATGAACACAACTCCCTTTATCAGCGGCAGATCAACGGAGAAACGCTTACCTCTGAAGAAAAACACCAAAAACTGTTCTGCCACGGAAGACAGAACGCGGTCTGGAATGATGTGAAGCTCGTTCAGAATTCCTCTGATCATTACAGTCTGTGTAAACGGACCGGAAAGGACTTTGCGTGGGTGAACATATTGCACGGAAAACGGTCTAAGGGGCTTTTTTATGCGGGCGGCGAGAACGGCGGCATGGCGGCCGGGCTGCGGCACTTTTTTGAAAAATACCCTTCAGCACTGGAAATCAGCGGCCTATGCAGAAGCGATACAAAAATGACCGTCTGGCTGTGGCCGCCGGACGCCGAAGCAATGGATTTCCGTCATTATTCAGAAGGTACTCACGTTGTCAGCGCTTATGAAGGATTTGCGGAAATGAGGTCAGATCCGACCGGAATCGCAAATACAAATGAGATAAATCTGGCTTGCTTTTCACAAACGCCTGCGGATGCTGAGCTGAATCGGTTAACCGACCAATGGCAGTCTCCGCCGCTGCTCGTGTGTGAACCGGAGCATTATCACAGTTCACGGGCGCTTGGCGTCTGGAGCTTACAAAACACGGCCAATCCGTTGAAAAAAGAGCTGGAAGAACAGCTCAACGCCGCTTTTATGTTTTACAAACAAGAAGTGGAGCAGCGCAAATGGTACGGTTTCTGGAACTACGGGGATGTGATGCACACGTATGATCCGATCCGGCACATGTGGCGGTATGATCTTGGCGGATACGCGTGGCAAAACAACGAGCTTGTTCCTACTTTATGGCTGTGGCAGGCGTTTTTTCGCTCGGGAAGAGAAGACATTTTCCGAATGGCCGAAGCTATGACCCGCCACACAAGCGAGACAGACTGCTTTCATCTCGGTGACTATGCGGGACTGGGATCAAGGCATAACGTCGTCCATTGGGGCTGCGGCTGCAAGGAAGCGAGAATCAGCATGGCGGGGCTTTATAAATGGTATTACTTTCTGACAGGCGATGAGCGTATGGGAGATGTACTGACAGAAGTGAAAGATGCGGACTTTGCGCTCGTAAAAACAGATCCGATGAGAGAATTTTATTCGAAAGGAGAGCATCCGACCCACGTCAGAACAGGACCGGATTGGGCGGCTTTTTGCTCCAACTGGCTCGCGGAATGGGAACGAACGGGAAATCCTGATTATTTGAAAAAAATCACCACAGGCATCAGCTGTCTGAAACGCCTGCCGCTCCGTTTATTATCCGGCCCGACATTCGAGTACGATCCGGCGGCCTCCATGCTTCATCATATGGGCGACGGCACGGCTGGCGGCTATCACATGATTATCGCGTTCGGCGCGCCGCAAGTCTGGATGGAGCTGGCCGAGCTTCTTGATGATGCGGAATGGGAGGAAATGCTGAGTGAATTCGGTGAATTTTACACACTGACAGATGAAGAAAAACGGCAAAAAAGCGGAGGCGCGCTCCATGACGGGCATTTTCATTGGCCGATGTTCGCCGCCTCGATGACAGCCTACGCTGCAAGAAAAAAACAAGACAAACAGCTGGCGGCCAAAGCATGGAATCTTTTGCTTGATCACCGAATGAGCCATACCCCGCTGCCGATCCAACCATCTCAGATCACCACATGGACACAGCTTGAGGAGCTCCCTTGGGTGACGACGAACACCGTATCTCAATGGTGTTTAAATGTCATGGCGGCACTGGAATTGATCGGAGATGACCTGCCTGCAAGAAAAGAGAAACCCGGCAAAAAAGGATAACAGACAGAAAATCATAGGATAAAGGGAGCAAAAAATGAAGATTGCAAGATTTTATGTAAGCGCTTTATATTGAATAGGCAAAGGGAAAATCAAGCAGCAAAATGATAAAAGGGGGACTTCGCGCATCATGAAACAATACGAGAAAAAAAGATTGCGAAAAAAATGGCTGGCCGTTCCGCTCGCTGTTTCCATCATAGCCGGATGCAGCCATTCAGAGACATCCAATCCTGAAAACAGCTCCAAAGACACGATCAACATTATGGCTCCTCTGCTTTCCCCGGAAAGCCCAGGCAGTAAAAGCCCGTCACTAAAAGCGCTGGAGACCTATACAGATGAAAACATTAATGTAACATGGGTGCCGGACTCGTCCTATAATGACAAATTCAATATCGTCATGGCTTCCGGAGATCTCCCGCAAGCGATTGTCATCAAAGATAAATCAGCCGGTTTCATTAAATCTGTTAAAGCGGGGGCGTTTTGGGAACTGTCCCCCTATTTAAAAGACTACAAGAATTTAAGCCAAGCAGATGAAAAGATTGTCAATAACAGCTCTGTCAACGGAGAGGTTTACGGCATTTACCGATCCAGAGACCTCATCCGTGCCTGCATGATCATCCGGACGGATTGGCTTGAGAAAGTAGGACTTGATATGCCGGAAACGCTTGATGATTTCTATGAAGTGCTGAAGGCGTTTAAAGAAAAAGACCCTGACGGAAACGGAAAGGATGATACGTACGGCATGGTGGTGCCGAAATGGCTCGGACTCGGCAACGGAAGCCCGTGGGATATCCTCCAAATCTGGTTCGGCTCGCCAAACCGCTACGGCATCGAGAACGGAAAGCTCGTCCCTGACTTTACAACGAAGGAATACATGGAGGCTCTGACCTTCTTTAAGAAGCTTTATGATGAAGGGCTGATCAACAAGGACTTTGCCGTCATGGATTCGGCGAAGTGGAATGATCCGATGGTCAAAGGAAAAGCGGGTGTCATCGTCGATACAGGGTCAAGGGCGTCACAGATTCAAAGTGCGATGGAAGAGTCGGATGAGTCGGCGAAAGAGATCATTGACATTATCGGCACAGTTAAAGGCCCAAAAGGCAAGAGAACGTTTCCGACCTCAGGCTATTCCGGCATGATCGCCATTCCGAAATCAGGCGTGAAAACAGAGAAAGAGCTGAAGAGGGTGCTGGCCTTCCTCGATAAGCTGAATGATAAAGAGGCGCAGATATTAACGAACAATGGAGTAGAAGGGCGCAATTACGAACTGAAAGATGGCAAGTTCACCTCTCTCGAAAAAAACAACAAGGCTCTTCTTTATGAGCATGAAGGTCTCGCCCAGTTCAGCATGTCCATCCCTAAGAGCGAGTATTATATCGAAGAACAAAAAACGAAGCTCTTCCAGCACCGGAAAGATATCATTACTGCAGGCGAAAAAATAGCTGTATTCAACCCGGCGGAATCCTTTGTATCCGATGTTTATACCCAAAAGGGGGCACAGCTTGACAATATTATCCTTGATGCAAGAACGCAGTTTATCATTGGAGAAATCGACGAAAAAGGATTCCGGGATGCTGTCCGGCTTTGGGAGAACAGCGGCGGGACTGAGCTTTTGAAAGACTTGAACAAACTGTATAAAGCATCATCCAAATAATCCAAGGCGCCTGTTTAAAACGGCGGGCGCCCTGTGTGAAGAAAGGAGAGCGGAGATGGAAACGGTGCCAAAGAGCAGGAAAAACCCCGTTCTTCATGCTGCCAATAAAACGGGCTGGCAGGCGGCCTTTAAAAGAGACAAATGGCTTTATCTTCTTCTTGTTCCCGGTATTTTATATTTTTTGATCTTCAAATATTTGCCGATGTGGGGTGTGTTAATCGCTTTTAAAGATTATTCTCCCTACCTTGGATTCTGGAAAAGCGAATGGGTCGGCTTGGAGTATTTTAAAGACTTTTTTATGAATCCAGATTTCTTCCGCCTCTTGCGGAATACGCTGATGCTGGCAAGCCTTGACTTGATTTTTGCCTTTCCCGCGCCTCTTATTTTGGCATTGCTGTTAAACGAGCTGAGAAAAGCGGTTTATAAACGATGCATTCAGACGTTTATTTACGTGCCGCACTTTGTATCATGGACAATCGTCGTCAGCATTACCTTTGTCTTCTTTACGGTAGATACGGGGGTAATCAATAAGATTGCTGAAAGCATTACGGGGCAGCAAATCTCGTTTTTGTCTGATGCCGATTGGTTCCGTCCGATGATTGTGATGCAAAGCATCTGGAAGGAAACGGGCTGGGGAACGATTTTATTTCTGGCCGCGCTTGCGACAGTCGATCAGGAGCAGTATGAAGCGGCCATTATGGACGGAGCGGGCCGGTTCAAACGCATGTGGCATATTACGCTTCCGGCCATCAGAAGCACCATTATTGTCCTGTTGATATTACGAATCGGCAGCTTCTTAAATATCGGTTTTGAACAGGTGTTTTTGATGACGAATTCCCTGAACCGCAGCGTCGCCGATATATTCGACACCTACGTTTATATGGTGGGTATTACCCAGGGCGCCTACAGCTACAGCACCGCGGTCGGTCTTTTTAAATCTGTTGTCGGGATTATTTTGATTTTCGGAGCGAACTACATTGCGAAAAAATTCGATCAGGAAGGCTTGTTTTAAGAACAGAGAGAAGGAGGGAATTTCGTGGCTGATATCCAATCAAAGCACAATACAAAGGCCGGACGGGTGTTTGACGTATGCAATATTCTTTTTCTGGGCGGCGTCGGAGCCATCACGATTTTGCCTTTTTTGTATATTATCGCAGGCTCATTTGCAACTGAAGCGGAGCTTGCGCAGCGAAGTTTTTTTATTTTTCCGAAAACCTTTACGCTGGATGCGTATCGGTACGTGTTTTCAACGCCGACATTTATCAGAAGCATGGGTGTGTCAATCTTCATCACGGTTGTCGGAACGGCGGTTCAATTGTTTTTCACCTTCACGATGGCTTATCCGCTCGCCAAGCGGCATGTAAAGGGACGGAACCTTTTACTAAATCTCGTCATTTTTTCGATGCTGTTTTCCGGCGGAATGATTCCGACATACATTGTGGTGAAATCGCTCGGACTGCTTGATTCCTATTGGGCCCTGATTTTGCCGATGGCGATTAATCCATTTAACCTGATCATTATTAATAACTTCTTTCAGCAGCTTCCGCGTGAGCTTGAAGAATCTGCGAAAATTGACGGCTGTTCAGAAATCGGCGTCTTTTGGCGGATTGCGCTCCCGCTTTCAAAACCGGTCATTGCGACCTTTGCGCTGTTTTACGCAGTCGGAATTTGGAATGATTTCTTCCACGCGCTCTTATATATCAATGACAGTGCAAAATGGCCGCTGCAAATGGTTCTCCGCCAAGTGACGATTTTGTCGGACTTAACGGCGGCAAACGGTGATATGGTGCAAAACACGGTGCCGCCGGAGCAAGGCATTAAGCTTGCCGTCATTGTCATTGCCACGATACCGATTTTAGCGGTTTATCCATTTTTGCAAAAGCATTTCGCAAAAGGAATATTAATAGGCTCTGTGAAAGGCTGACGAAAAGGAGTGTTCAATATCGAAACGGTAAAACAGATAAAAATCGCTTATATCGGCGGCGGTTCCAAAGGGTGGGCCAGAAGCTTGATGAGCGATCTGGCTCTTGATGAACGCATGTCAGGCATGGTTGCCCTGTATGATCTTGATTTTGAAGCGGCGCTGCAAAATGAAGCGATCGGCAATCTCAGCGGAAACGGAAAATGGAGATATGAAGCCGTTTCTTCTTTGAAAAAAGCATTATCAGGAGCGGATGTGACCGTCATCTCAATCCTGCCGGGAACATTAGACCATATGGAAACGGATGTCCATTTGCCCGAACAGTTCGGCATTTATCAATCAGTGGGTGACACAGTCGGACCGGGCGGAATCATTAGAGGTCTGCGGGCTGCGCCGATGTTTGCGGATATCGCCTGTGCGATCAGGGACTATGCCCCGGACTCATGGGTCATGAATTATACAAACCCGATGTCTGTCTGTACGAAGATGCTGTATAAAGTGTTTCCCGATATTAAGGCATTCGGCTGCTGTCATGAGGTATTCGGCACACAAAAGCTGCTTTGTGAAATGGTGAAAGAAAGACTGGAATTGGATGTGAAACAGCGGGAAGACATCAAAGTCAATGTGCTCGGCATTAACCACTTTACATGGGTGACGGAAGCCTCGTTCCGTCACGTTGATTTGGTTCCCGTTTTTCAAGAGTTTGCGGCGCAATACGCCGAGATAGGGTATGAACCCTCGGGGGAGAGCTGGCGGGACAGCGTATTTCATTCCGCTCACCGTGTAGCCTTTCATTTATTTGAAACATACGGCGCGATCCCGGCCGCGGGTGACCGCCATCTTGCGGAATTTTTCCCTGCCTTTTATTTGAAAGATCCGGAGAAATGGAAGTTTCATCTGACCTCCGTCGGCTATCGGAAACAAGAATCGGTAAGGAGAAAAAAAGAAACCGACCATATGATAAAACAAAAACAAGGTGCCGCGCTGAAAGCATCGGGTGAAGAAGGAGTCAATATGATTGCGGCCTTGCTGGGACTGGGTGATCTGATGACAAATGTGAACCTCCCCAATGAAGGCCAGGCAGCCAATCTGCCTATGGGGGCAATTGTGGAAACGAACGCGTATATCACCCGCAACAGGGTGCAGCCGATCTTTTCAGGAACATTGCCGAAGCGTTTGGAAATGCTGGCAAACAGGCACATATCAAATCAGGAGGCGGTGGCGGAAGCCGGTTTCACTCAGGATGACAGTCTTGCTTTTCAAGCATTCATCAACGATCCTCTCATCACGCTAGACCGAGCAGATGCGGAGCGTCTCTTTCGTGAAATGCTGTCCTGCAATCAAATAGGAGCACGATAACAAGCAGCCTGCATATAAGGGCTGTTTTTTCTTACGGTGAAATCTTGATAACACAGTATATAAAAGGTTTGATTGACAATAATGGTAGTGACTTTGAAGAAGTAGGTGCTTATCTATATGGAACATTATCTGGCAGTGGCGGTTGAACTGGTTTGCGGACTTGGTATATTATTTCTCATTTTAAAATGTTTGGGGAAAACACAATTCTCACAAATTACTCCGTTTGACTTCATATCTGCCTTAATATTGGGGGAATTGGTCGGAAACGCGGTGTACGATCATGAAGTTAGGATAAAAGAGATTATTTTCGCCTCTCTATTATGGGGGCTGCTGATCTATATCATAGAATTTATCACTCAAAAGCTGAAAGGAACGAGAAAGTTTTTAGAGGGCGAACCGAATATTGTGATTCAAAAAGGGATATTAAAATATGAAGTGCTGAAGAAGAATAAGCTGGACATCAATCAATTGCAAAGCCTTTTAAGACAGCAGGGCTGCTTTTCTATTAAGGAGGCGGAATACGCGATACTAGAAACCAACGGGATGATCAGTGTCCTGCTGAAATCCAAATATGACACTCCGAAAATGCAGGATGTAGAGCTGGCCCCAAAACAGGTTTATTTGCCGATTACACTTATTCTTGATGGCGAAGTCGTATATGATAATCTCCAAGAGGCGGGTGTGGATGAAGAGTGGCTGAAACAAGAGCTGGCGTCCCAGGGAGTAAATGAATGTAAGGACGTGCTGTTTGCAGAATGGCATGCAGGCCAGCCGCTGTTTTTTATCAAGTATGACAGCGGATCAGATAAATGATAAAAAAAGAGCTTTTGCGTAATGAAGGACCTCAAAATTTTAACTGTGTTTAAAATTTGAGGGTCACTTCATAACCGCGAGGCTCTTTTTTATTCTTGAATACCTTTTTTCACAGCTTTTACATGATACATACTGACTTCCGTGCCGAGCATATAATCAGGCTGGGCTTTGCCTTTGTTTGCTTTATGGGCGGCAATGTGTGCGTCGCTCTTCTCCCACTGCTTCCAATGTTCCTCTGATTCCCAGCGAATCATCACGACTACCTCTTCATCTCCGCGGCGGACTTTTTTCTCAAGAACTGTTACGTCAATTAAGCCTTCCTGTTTTTCAATAATGCCTTCCGCACTGAACCGTTCGATCACTTTATCCGCGTGACCTTCTTTTACCGTCATTTTTCTTAATTGTACAAACATGTGCACCTCTCCAATCAATATGTCTATTCTTTCATCTTAAATGATAATGATTATCAAAGTCAAAGAATAAAGATGGCAGATTCAATCCTGAACTTGCCTTTACGTTATCCCTTCAATAAAAACTCGTTGCCGTCCTCATCCTTAAATTGAACGAACGTGCCCCAATGCATCTCATTAGGCTCGCTTAAAAATTCCACACCGTTCGTTTTCATTTTTTCATAGGTGCCAAATAAGTCTTCACATTCAAACACGATGGATGCTTTCATATGCTCTGAGCCCTGCATCATGGACTTTGGATAGATGACTAAACGTGTTTGCGCTCCGCTTGGTGCGACTTCGAGCCAGCTGGCATCCGGACCCATGGGACGTTCCGCGGTTACCTCGAACCCCGCTTTTTCTGTCCAAAAAAGTTTCGCTTTTTGTTGGTCTTCTGCATAAACGGCTACTGTGGCGATCTGTTTAATCATAGGGGGAAACCTCCATTTACGATAAGATAGCTCTATTTTATCCTGCTACCATGAAAAATAACATTAAAATATCATCTGCTGTTTAAAGAGATTCAGCCCGCAGCGTTTTGCGTCTTTTTGACGATGAAGCGAAATAACACCTTTTTCTCTATTCCCCGGCTTCTAAACACTTTATAATAAAGAGGCTTCCATCATGAAAAAGGAGACCCGTAGCGTGAATAAAGAACAATTATTATATGAATATATTATAGAGCACTCAAGCGATATTACCGAAAAATGGTTCAGCCTGAGATTCGAATTAAAAGGAGAATTTTATTCCTCCGATCAGATAAGCGCAGAGATGAAAAAACTTTTGGCGGAACAGCACACCCTTACAAATAAAACGATTGCAAGCTCATTTTTGGAAGATCAAAAGGCCTTTGAAGAAAACGTGTCAGAATGGGCAGTGACTGTGGCGAAAAATAGGGTGGAACAAGACGCGAAAATTCATGAGGTTGTGGAAGCGATCTCAAACTCAAGAGTGACATTTTGGGACGCGGTTATTCAGTTCAGCAAAGAACAAGAAAACGTGGTGACAAATGAGGATATCCATCGCTGGAACCGGATTGTAAACCAAGCGTTTGATAAGCTGATCACCGAGTTTTGCAAGCAATATCAAAAATTCATGCTGCTCCGATTGACTTCCCAGCAGGAATTAATTGGCGAATTAGGCTGCCCAGTGATTTCAATTGCAGAGGAAATTGGCATATTGCCGCTCATCGGTTCAATTGATACAAGGCGAGCGCACGTGATGTTAGAATCGGTGCCCGCAAAATGTATCAAACAGCAAATCACCAGCCTCGTCATAGATTTATCCGGTGTTCCGATTGTGGACACAATGGTTGCTAGGCAATTATTCAATCTGTCTCAAACGCTGTACTTGTTAGGAGTCAAAGCTGTGTTTTCCGGCATTCGTCCGGATGTGGCGCAAACTTCAATCCAGTTGGGGCTTGATTTTGACGATTACGAAACGTACGGCACCCTGAAGCAGGCTTTGGCTCGCATGGGTGTCCAATGTATTATTGAAGAGAACATTCAGCCATAACATCGGCTCCCCGCCTTTATAGCGGGGGCTTTTTTTAATTGATAACAAATATGAAAGAGTGAATTTGTGATATTTCAGAAATATACAAAAGTTATTGATTTATTGAATAAAAGGTAATAATATAATGTTATATTTCCTATAGGATTAGTAAGGATTGAAATTGGTAATCCTAGTGTATTCGTGATGCATAAGACTGCCGGGGTACGATTAGCATTGGAACAAACAGCGCTTGAAATGAGTAAAGGGGGAGAATGTCATTGACTTCCAAAGCAACCGTTGATCCAGAGGTACTCGAAAAAATTATCAGTGCGCTAGAAACATTAGATTTTGGAACCGTGCAAATCACCGTCCACAATTCACAAGTCACCCAAATTGATAAAGTTGAAAAATACCGCTTTTCACTGCAAAGCAAGGAACCCAAATCTAAATCTTAAAGCAGCCTGTAAAACCAATGTCAGGAGGCATCGATTATGCAAACCACACCATATCCGCATCATTCACTGGCCGATAGCAAGTACTTGAATCTGCCTGAAGCACGCTTTCTCCATTGGTGCCGCAATCAATATGGACTAAATAAAGGAGTGCTGAATACGATTGATAATTGGTTTTACGATTCGGGCATCATCAATATCGCCAGCCGCCGGATTCATGTATTGGCTTTTTTGGAATTTGCAAAAGCTTCCGGAATGAAATCCGACAAACACAAATTTATGAAATTCGGAAACGGCGGACTGGCCAGAAAGCTTTCTGAATTTATGGAGTCACAGGAAAAAGTCTGTTCCTAAAAGAAAATCAAAGAAATCCCTAAAATGAAAAATTACCTTAAAATCCCCTTGCGTATATACAAATTCTCCTAAATTTTTATATAATAGAATTTTAAGATCAATTTCTGGGAGGATTTTTGACATGCAAGCAATGGTCCATGAAAATAAGCATTCTATCATGCAGCGCATCCTAACGGTCTTTGTTTTCACTTTGCTGGTCGCGACCATCGGGCTTTGTGCCGGCCAATTTGTGCCTGCGGCCTTGATGCTGCCCCTGTCCATCGTGGAAGTAGGGATGATTATCGCGGCGTTTTGGCTGCGGAGAAAAAAAGCGGTGGGATATGCGTTTGTTTATGCGTTTGCCTTTATCTCCGGGATTACCCTTTTTCCGGTCGTCAGCTACTACGCTTCAACCGCCGGAGCTTATGTTGTTCTTGAAGCATTCGGTTCAACATTTTTGATTTTTGCGGTTCTCGGAACAATCGGAGCGAAAATGAAGAAAGACCTTTCGTTTTTGGCGTCATTCCTTTTGGTTGCGCTGATCGCATTAATCGCGGTAGGCATTTTCAGCATCTTCAGCCCGCTGAATTCAGCTGCCATGCTGGCGTATTCTGTGATCGGAACGATTGTGTTTTCACTCTACATTTTATATGATTTGAATCAAATCAAGCATCGGCATATCACAGAAGACTTAATTCCGGTTATGGCTTTGTCACTGTATCTTGATTTTATTAACCTGTTTATTAATTTGCTGCGCTTCTTCGGAATTTTGAGCAGTGATGATTAAATGAAAAGGCGCCTATCCATGTGATGGGCGCTTTTTTATTCTTATTAGCACCATGATTTTCTCTTGAAGCGGATCTGTAATCATCCTGAGGCAGCTTGGGACGGAGACGCTGATTGGTGAATGTTATGCTTTGTTAAAGGAAGCCTGCTAATCTAAAAAAGTCCAGAAAAATAGATTCTGGACTTTTTGTCATTCCTGTTCTGTTTTCTGGCGTATCCGCTCAATCACCTCATGCAGCCCCTCAGGCTTATGAAACTCAACAGGAGAACTTCCCTTCTCAAAAGAAATCGTATCGGCTTCCACAAGAACGACATATCTGCCATTCACCTTTGCAAGATGAATAGAATCCCCAAAGTCAGCAAGCATTCCCTTAATCTCGGTTTCTCCGACTTTCATCTTCAGCCCGGCTTCAGGTGTGTGCTCGATGATTTGCGCGGAGGCTTCGATCACTTGGTGGGTGTCGAGCCGTTCTTGGATTTCCCGTTTTTCGCTCGCTTCCCAGATTTCAATGTCTTGCTCGAACTGCTGAAGCTCTTCGCTGTTTTCTTCATATGTTTCATATACATGCTCCTGGACCATGTTCATGACTTGCGATTTCATGATTTCCGGCATAGATTCTCCATACTCCACAAACTTCAGAAAATCCTCGAAGTAGCGGGCGTGTGACGCCTGGTGGATTTTCAGCTCGCCTTCTTCGACCATTCCTTCCTCTGGCATAAATGGATATTGAATGCTTTTCATGTTTTTCGTCGTGATCGCCATTTCGACTTTTTTAATGAGGGAAGACGTGTCTGAAATGCGGGCGACCTTTGGCTCAAAATCACATTTCATAATGAAGACAAAGGAATCGTCAAAGTATTTGCGCGGCACTGCGGAAGCAACTAAGAAAACGCCACCGCGAACAGCACTTGTATCAAGATATGTGCTGACGAATTGCTCGCTCAGCTCGTTAAAATCCTCTTTTGTTTCCGCCAGGCGTGCGCGGTTGAACATGTTGTAGTTCGGATTGGAATCAAGCTCATGCCCCGGTTCGACGATAAAATGGCCGATTTTGGTCGGCACCTGCTCGGACTGGGGGTGGCGTTCTGCTTTCCGTTTGACGATTTTTTTCAGCTCGCCGTCGAGAAAATCCTTCAGCTCGCTTTCTTCAAATTCTTCGGTGTTCAGCGTCTGGAAGTGCTTAAATGTCTTATTCGCCTGCTCATCCTTGCCTTCCACCTGTATGACATAAAAGGATAAAAACTTGATTTCAAACTCCATATGAACTCACCTTATTTGCGTATTTTACAGCTTCTCAAGTATAGAAAAAACAGTGATCATACGTCAATTGGAGAGTTGAGGGATGTTTGTCACACAAAACGGATAATTGCTGCCTTTAAAGGGCATTGTAGTTTAGAGATAGAAGGCATCGAATGCAGAAAGGATGTTTTTATGAAGAAAACAAGCCCGATTCCTCAGCCGAAAACGTTTGGACCGCTCGGCAATCTTCCTTTAATTGATAAAGACAGGCCGACTCTGTCGCTTAGCAAATTGGCGGATGAGTATGGCCCCATTTTTCAATTGAATACGCCTGCGGGCACGACGATCATTGTTTCTGGACATGAGTTAGTAGAAGAGGTTTGCGATGAGTCCCGCTTTGATAAAAGCATTGAAGGCGCTTTAGAAAAAGTCCGCGCTTTTTCCGGAGACGGATTATTTACAAGCTGGACGCATGAGCCTAACTGGAGAAAAGCGCACAATATTCTAATGCCGACTTTCAGCCAGCGGGCCATGAAAGAGTATCACTCCATGATGGTCGATATCGCCGTGCAGCTGATTCAAAAATGGGCCAGGCTTAACCCTAACGAAGCAGTTGATGTGCCGGGAGATATGACTCGGCTTACATTGGACACGATTGGTTTGTGCGGGTTTAACTATCGTTTTAACAGCTACTATAGAGAAACGCCCCATCCGTTTATTAACAGTATGGTTCGCGCGCTTGATGAAGCCATGCATCAAATGCAGCGGCTGGATTTTCAAGACAAACTTATGGTCAGGACAAAACGCCAATTTCACCATGATATTCAAACCATGTTTTCCTTAGTAGACAGTATTATTGCTGAACGCAAGGCAGATGGAGATCAAGACGAAAAGGATTTGCTTGCCCGTATGCTGAATGTGGAAGACCCGGAAACAGGGGAGAAATTGGATGATGAGAATATTCGTTTTCAAATCATTACATTTTTAATTGCGGGGCATGAAACAACGAGCGGTTTATTGTCCTTTGCGATTTACTTTTTATTGAAAAACCCGGATAAAATGAAAAAAGCGTATGAAGAGGTCGATCAGGTGTTAACGGGCCCGACTCCTACATACAAACAAGTGCTGCAGCTTTCATATATCCGGATGATTTTAAACGAATCATTACGTTTATGGCCCACAGCTCCGGCTTTTAGCCTTTATGCAAAAGAAGACACAGTGATTGGAGGGAAATATCCGATCACGACAAAAGATAGAATTTCCGTTCTGATTCCTCAGCTTCACCGTGACAAAGAGGCTTGGGGAGAGAACGCGGAAGAATTCCATCCTGAGCGGTTTGAAAATCCGGATCAAGTGCCGCATCATGCCTACAAACCGTTTGGGAATGGACAGCGGGCATGTATCGGCATGCAGTTTGCCCTTCATGAGGCGACTCTCGTGCTGGGGATGATTCTCCAATATTTTAAATTAATTGATCATACGAATTATGAACTGGACATCAAACAAACGTTAACACTTAAACCGGGTGATTTTAAAATCCGGGTTCAATCCCGAAATCAGGAGGCCATGAACTCAGCTGTTCTGACATCTGATGAAAAAGCGCCGGATGATCAAAAGGAGAAACCGGACACGAAGAGCGCTGCAATCGTAGGTGTCAATAATCGTCCTTTGCTTGTCCTTTACGGCTCTGACACGGGGACCGCAGAGGGTGTGGCGCGGGAACTCGCGGATACAGCCAGTATGCACGGTGTCCGGACTGAGGTAGCGGCTCTTAATGATCAGATTGGCAAATTGCCGAAAGAAGGAGCCGTTCTGATCGTCACCTCATCTTATAATGGAAAGCCGCCAAGCAATGCGGGACAATTCGTGCAATGGCTCGAAGAAATCAAACCGGATGAGCTTACAGGTGTTCAATATGCTGTGTTTGGCTGCGGAGATCATAACTGGGCCAGTACGTACCAGGATGTCCCGCGATATATTGATGAGCAGCTTGCCCAAAAAGGGGCGGAACGGTTCTCAGCACGAGGCGAGGGCGATGTAAGCGGTGATTTTGAGGGACAGCTTGACCAATGGAAACAAACCATGTGGTCGGACGCGATGAACGCGTTCGGGCTGAAGCTCAACGAAAATGCGGAGAAGGAACGAAGTACGTTAAGCCTTGAGTTTGTCAGGGGGCTTGGCGGATCTCCTTTGGCCCGGTCGTACGAAGCCGTTCACGCATCCGTTACGGAAAATCGCGAACTTCAGTCTGCGGACAGCGATCGAAGCACCCGGCATATTGAGATCGCTTTACCGCCGGGAGTGACGTATCAGGAAGGAGACCACCTTGGAGTGCTGCCAAGTAACAGTCAGGAAAAAGTCAATCGAATTCTCCGAAGATTTGGCTTGAAAGGAAATGATCAAGTCACACTGACTGCAAGCGGACGCAGCGCAGCCCATCTGCCTTTGGACCGGCCTGTCAGTTTACATGATCTTCTTAGCTACAGTGTTGATGTACAAGAAGCAGCGACCAGGGCACAAATACGGGAGCTGGCGGCATTTACAGTTTGCCCGCCGCATAAACGTGAATTGGAAGATTTGGCAGAAGAGGGTGTCTACCAGGAGAAAATATTGCAGAAACGCATTTCGATGCTGGATCTTCTCGAAAAGTACGAGGCATGTGAAATGCCGTTTGAACGGTTTTTGGAGCTTTTACGTCCGCTTAAACCGCGATATTATTCCATTTCAAGTTCTCCGCGGGTGAACCCGGAACAAGCTGCCATTACCGTCGGCGTGGTCCGAAGTCCTGCTTGGAGCGGGCATGGCGAATATCGCGGAGTAGCTTCGAATTACTTGGCGGACCGTACGCCGGGGGATGATATTGACATGTTTGTCCGTACACCGGAATCTCAGTTCCAGCTTCCGGAAGATCCCGAAAAACCGATCATCATGGTCGGCCCGGGGACCGGTGTCGCTCCATTCCGCGGTTTCTTGCAGGCACGCGCGGCATTGAAGCAGGATGGGAAAACGCTGGGCGAGGCTCACTTGTATTTCGGATGCAGAAACGATAACGATTTTATTTATCGGGGCGAGCTTGAGGCATATGAAAAAGAAGGAATCGTAACGCTCCATACGGCTTTCTCCCGAAAAGAGGGCATTCCGAAAACGTATGTACAGCACTTAATGGCGGAGAATGCCGAGAAATTAATTTCTATCCTTGACCAGGGAGGGCATCTGTACGTTTGCGGCGATGGCAGTAAAATGGCGCCGGATGTAGAGGCGACGCTGCAAAAAGCGTATCAGTCCGTACATGGAGTGGGAGAGCAGGAAGCACAAAAATGGCTGGGAAATCTGCAAACAAACGGTATGTATGCGAAAGATGTCTGGTCTGGAATTTAAGGGCAACCAGTTTTACATGGAGGGCTGGAGTAATCCAGCCTTTTTCCTTTTTTGTATAATGGAGAAATACTTGTGTTTGCAGAGGCGGAAAAAAGCGTTCACCTATTCTGCTGCATCATAGACTGTTTATCTTTTGATTCTCAAAAAAAGTGATCACCCGAAAGGTTCATGCATACAATAACCACAGTCCGGAAGAAGGCGTCTGTCCGTATGCCCATTTTTCGTTTTTGCTAGTTTATGTTATTCTTATATTTATATCTGTTTCCTTCTGGATGGGTAAAGGGGTATCTGGCCCCGCAGCACTGGGTTCTGCAAGTTTTTTTGTTTTTTTTGAAACGGAAAGAAGAGTTCTTGCGTCTAGTGTTTGGTGTTGAAATAGCTGTTATAAAAATGGTATGGTACAAACCGTAAATATTCCGATTTTTGATCGGCATGTTTATTTGTTGTGTGATGCCTTGATTTTGTTAGGAAAGAAGGAATTGGATTAAAGGATAAAGATAAACATTAAAAAAAGATTATAAGTGTTTAAGAAAGTAGAGGTTGACATGAAGAAACTTTTTTCTTACAAACTTAGCTTTTTTGTGCTGGCTGTTATTCTGTTTTGGGCAAAAACGTATTTATCTTATCAGACAGAATTCAACCTTGGGGTAAAGGGCACAACACAGGAAATTCTATTATTGATTAACCCGTTCTCAAGCGCCATCGTCTTTTTAGGACTGGCTTTGTTTGCGAAAGGGCGTAAATCGGCCATTATTATGCTGATTATTGATTTTGTGATGACATTCATCTTATATGCAAATATCCTATTCTATCGTTTCTTTGATGACTTCTTGACGTTCCCGAACATTAAGCAGTCAGGCAATGTCGGAAACATGGGAGACGGGATTTTCAGCATTATGGCCGCTCATGATATTTTCTATTTTGTCGATTTTATCATTTTGATTGCCGTACTGATCTGGAGACCTGAGCTGAAGGGCTACAAGATGAAAAAACGCTTTACATCGTTAGTGATTGTAGCGGGTATCGCGTTGTTCTTCATCAACTTGGCTGTCGCTGAAAAGGATCGCCCGCAGTTGTTGACAAGAACGTTTGACCGCAATTATATCGTAAAATACCTGGGTCTATACAATTACACGATTTATGACGGTGTGCAGACCGCTCAGACGGAATCGCAAAGAGCTTACGCAAGCAGCGATGATCTGACAAGCGTCGAGAACTACACGACGTCTCATTACGCAAAACCAAATGCAGAGTACTTTGGCGCTGCAAAAGGCAAAAACATTATTAAGATTCACTTAGAAAGCTTCCAATCGTTCCTGATCGATTATAAGCTGAACGGTGAAGAAGTCACGCCGTTTTTGAATAAGCTTGCGCACGGCGGAGATAACATGACTTATTTCGATAACTTCTTTCACCAGACAGGCCAGGGAAAAACAGCGGATGCCGAGCTGATCATGGATAACAGTATTTTCGGCCTTCCTGAAGGTTCAGCCTTTGTGACAAAAGGAGAAAATACGTATCAATCGCTGCCTGCGATATTAGATCAGAAAGAAGGCTACACAAGCGCTGTTTTACACGGTGATTATAAGTCCTTCTGGAATCGCGACCAGATTTATAAACATATCGGTTATGATGACTTCTTTGATGCAAGCACGTATGACATGTCAGATGAAAATGTCGTCAATATGGGGTTGAAGGATAAGCCGTTCTTTACGGAATCCACATCGAAGCTTAAATCGATGCAGCAGCCGTTCTACGCGCATTTAATCACGCTGACAAACCATTATCCGTTCAACTTGGATGAAAAAGATGCGACGATTGATAAAGCAACGACCGGCGATAACACGGTTGATAGTTATTTCCAAACAGCCCGTTATCTTGATGAAGCGCTCGAGCAATTCTTTAAAGAGCTGAAAGAATCCGGTCTCTATGATAACTCTGTCGTGATGCTCTACGGAGACCATAACGGCATATCTGAAAACCATAACCGAGCGATGAAGGAAATTCTCGGAAAAGAGATTACATCTTATCAAAACACGCAGAACCAGCGTGTGCCTCTTATGATTCATGTTCCCGGCAAAAAAGGCGGAGTGAATCATACGTACGGCGGTGAGATCGATGTTATGCCGACACTGCTTCATTTGCAAGGCATTGATTCTGAGAACTATATCAATTTCGGTACAGATCTATTCTCTAAAGAACATGATGATACCGTAACGTTTAGAAACGGTGACTTCGTGACGCCGAAGTATACGTCTGTCGATAATATCATCTATGATACGAAGACAGGGAAAGAACTAGAGGCGAATGAAGAAACAAAGAACCTGAAAACGAGAGTGACACAGCAGCTGAAACTTTCAGACAGTGTTCTTTACAAAGACTTGCTGAGATTCCATAGGCTAAGTGATTTTAAAGCGGTTGATCCGTCTGACTATCATTACGGCAAGGAACAGAAAACAAGCAATTAATAGGTATAGGAGCCTTAAGCGGCAGCATCATATCCGCTTAAGGCTCTTTTTTGTGGTTTTTAGACCAACTTGAAAAAATAGATTCTAATTGGTCACAAAGCGCTCCGTTCTCTCATATCATTACAGTAGAATTTGAAACCGAGATGGAGATTCGGACAAATTATCGAGGACGTTTACCTTGATAGATTGTGAGGACTGTTATGTTTCGAAAGGTTTCGATTTCAATTTTCATAGAGATGAGGGGTAGAGATGAAAGCGGTCATTCTCTGCGGCGGAAAAGGAACGAGAATGAGTGAGGTCACCAATGAGCTTCCTAAGCCGCTCGCCATGATAGGCGGCAAACCGATTCTATGGCATATTATGAAAATCTATCAGTACTATGGAGTGAACGAATTTATTCTGCTTTTAGGCTATAAAGGAGAGAAAATTAAGGAATATTTTTTAGACTACGATTGGAAGCACCACAGCATGACGCTGGACAGCTCGACAGGAGAGGTGCGGATGCTGGGGCAGCCTGAAACGTGGAAAATTACGTTTTTGGAAACAGGAGAGGATACGCTGACGGCGGGGCGGATTTTGCAGGCAAAAGAGTACATCGGCGATGAAACCTTTATGCTGACATACGGGGACGGACTTGCCAATATTAATCTTTTCCATCTGATCAGCTATCATCAAACAAAAGGCGCGGCTGCGACGGTTACAGGCATTGATAGAACGACGCAATTCGGCACCTTGACCGTTGACGGGGGAATGGCGAAAACATTTTCTGAAAAGACATCCAGCGACGGGATCATTAATGGCGGATTCTTTGTGCTGAGTCCTAAAGTGTTTGATTATCTGCCCGAGGACCGGGATGTCATGTTTGAAGATGAACCGCTTCGGAATCTGGTGAATGACGGTGAACTTGCGGTTTATCGCCATCACGGTTTTTGGACGGCGATTGATACGTATAAGAACCTTTTGGAAGTCAATAAGATGTGGGAGCAAGGACAACATGTATGGAAGGTATGGTGATTTGCGTTGAGCTTTTGGAAAAATAAAAATGTATTTGTCACAGGGTGTACAGGTCTTTTGGGAAGTTATCTGGTAAAAGAGCTTGTCGATCAGGGAGCCAATGTGACGGGGCTTATCCGTGATGCTGTGCCGAAGTCCAACCTTTATCAAGGAGAGTACGTTCAAAAAATAAACATCGTCCAAGGCGCACTTGAGGATCTGCCTGTGATTGAACGCGCACTTGGGGAGTATGAAATCGACACGGTCTTCCACCTCGCCGCGCAAGCCATTGTCGGGGTCGCAAACCGCAATCCGATTTCAACCTTTGAAGCGAATATTCTCGGTACATGGAATATTCTCGAGGCTTGCAGAAAGCATCCGTTAATCAAGCGTGTCATCGTCGCCTCCAGTGATAAAGCGTACGGAGATCAAGAAAACCTCCCGTATGACGAAAATATGCCGCTCCAAGGAAACCATCCGTATGATGTCTCAAAAAGCTGTGCGGATCTGATCAGCCACACGTATTTTCACACATACGGTCTTCCGGTCTGTATCACACGCTGCGGAAACTTGTATGGCGGCGGTGATTTGAACTTTAACCGCATCATTCCGCAAACCATTCAGCTTGTGCTGAACGGCGAAGCGCCGGAAATCCGCAGTGACGGCACCTTTGTCCGCGATTATTTTTATATTGAGGATGCTGTACAGGCATATCTCCTTCTGGCGGAAAAAATGGAGGAGAACAATCTGGCGGGTGAAGCTTTTAACTTCAGCAATGAAATCCAATTGACGGTGCTTGAACTTGTGGAGAAAATTCTGAAGGCCATGAACAGCAATCTGAAGCCTAACGTGCTGAACCAAGGCAGCAACGAAATCAAGCACCAATATTTATCCGCTGAAAAAGCGAGAAAGCTGCTGAACTGGACACCTGCCTACACGATTGATGAAGGACTTGAAAAAACAATTAAATGGTACACCGAATTCTTTAAAAAGTAATACGTATGGAGGTGAGAAAAAAACATGGCCAGCGCGTATTGTACCGTTTTATCAAAAGGAAGATTGTATCAGGCTGTCGCGTTATTCGGTTCCTTGGAGAGGGTCCAAGAGAGCTGCTCCATTTTTACTCTTTGTATGGATGATGACACGTACCGGGTCCTGCAAAAAATGAATCTGAAGCATGTCACGCTTGTTCCGGTAACGGCGCTTGAAAATGATGCCCTGCTGAAACTGAAGGACACGAGGGACAAAAGCGAGTACTGCTGGACACTGAAGCCGATTTTTCTTCAAGCCGTGCTCAACAGCAATCCTCACTTAGAACGAGTAACGTATATTGACGCTGATTTGTTTTTTTACTCTGATCCGAGCCGCATTTTTGAGAATCAGCCCGACTGTTCTGTTTTACTCTCCCGCGGCGACATTGTGATCCCCTCGTTTGAACAAGAGCAGATTGACATGCTCCAGCGTCTGTTAGGCCGGTATAACTCGGGTTTTCTAAGCTTCAAAAATGATCAAGCGGGCAATGACTGCCTGAAGTGGTGGATGGAGCGCTGTCTTGAGGAGTGTAAGAACGCGCCGGGTGAAGGGAAGTTCGGAGATCAAGGATACTTGGACTATATGCCGGATCTGTTTCCGAATGTTTGCGACATTACGACACCGGGTGTAAATATCGGCCACTGGAATTACGGGAAGCATACCCTTTCGCAGCAGGATGGACGAATTCTCTTGGAAGACGGGAATCCGTTGATTTTTTACCATTTCAGCGGGTATCGGATCGTCAGCATAAACGAAATCAAACAAATTCATGAAACAACCCGGACGGATCTGCCCTTTGTGCATGAGCTGTATCAAAAGATGCTGCCGCATGTCATCCGTACGGTGGAAAAAATTGATCCTGCTTTCAACGGCTTTGCATCAAAAGACGATAACAAATAAACGAATCAAATACAGGAAGTGAAAAAAGTGAAGGCAAGCGTTATTATTCCTGCATATAATTCAAAAGAACGGCTCTACAACAGCCTGCTGACATTAAATGAACAGGAGTGCGAGGAAGAATTTGAAGTCATTGTGGCGGATAATGGCTCTGAGGACGGGACGCTTTCCATGCTCGAATCCTTCAAAGCAGAATTTCCGTTGATCTTTGTACGGATTGAACAGAACAGAGGAATTGCGTACGGACGAAATCAGGCGGTCCGCAATGCAAGAGGAGAGATTCTGATATTTCATGACAGCGATATGCTTGCTGAAAAACATCTTGTCGCAAAGCATATTAAAGCCCATGAGAATGAAGACAGTCTTGTGGTGTGCGGCATGTTTTGGAAACGGATCTACAGTTTTTATTATGATCGATTTGAAAAGGAACATAAGGAGCGTCTCGCAAAGATTTATGAAGATATGCCGGCCAAAAATAAACAGGCGCTGTTAACTGAGAAAGAGGTGAAGGACGGAAGCTTCCAGAAGAAAAGCTTCGATCTGGATACCGATTTTATTGACGCGCTGAAGAGCATTTTAGACGAGTATGGAGATGCCTTGGCGGGCTACCATCTGCCTTGGCGGTTTTTTATTACGAATAACTCGTCAGTCAAACGGCGCCACGTGGCCGATATCGGTTTGTTTGATGAAGGCATTGTGAGGTACGGCTTTGAAGATTATGACCTTGGCATCCGGCTTCATCAGGCGGGGCTTTCTTTTAAGCTGCGGCGCGACATCATGAGCGTCCACCAGGAGCACCCGAGCAATTGCGCCTCTGTGGATGATATCAGAACAAACATTGCCTATATGTGTGACAAGTACAACAATATCCATTCGCTTGGCGTGCACCTCGCCTTTAACGGGCCATTTAACGCCTCCTTAACAAACGGCATTATGGAGGATATCGCCAAGCTGCTGGAATATGAAAAATATGAAGAGCTGCTGAACCTGTTCCTCGAACTGCTTCATGTAGTGAAGGACCGCAACCTTGATCCCGACTGGCGGCAGAAAAGCCCGAGGGTGACAGCGAAAAGCTTTGATTTGCAGCACATAAAAAAGCTTCTTGTTAAAGCGGAAAAGAAATTGGGCGTACATGACTTTGCCAATGCGCTATATGCGCTGATCGCTGATTTATTATACGTGGATCTTAGATAAATGGATGTGGTATGGTGAGTAAATTTCATTTTACAACGATCGTTTCAAGAACCCATATTTTTAAGCTGATGCCGATGATTCATTCTCTCCATGAGCATTGCAGCGACTTTCACTTGCATGTGCTGTGCATCGACCAGGAAGCGTATCAATTGCTTCGGCACGTGCCATGGGAGCATGTCACGCTTACGCAGCTGCATGAAATGGAGGACCCGGAGCTGTTAGAGGCAAAGGGCAACAGGACGTTTCACGAATACTGCTGGACGCTGAAACCCGCTTTCTTATTTTACGTGATGAATAAGCGGCGTGACGCGGAGTACTTTGCCCACATGGATACGGATCTGTATTTCTTTTCTGATCCGGGGCAAATATTTGCTGAAAAACCAGAGGCCTCTCTGTTTTTGACTGACCATCGCAATTCTGAACGGTTTATGTCATATTATGAGCGGACGGGGCAATTCAACACCGGATTTGTCGGCAGCAGAAATGTGAAAGAGGCTTATGAAGCGGTGTGGCAGTGGAGACAGGATTGCATCGCTCATTGTACAGTGGACATGGACGAGGAGCGAAAGACATACGGCGACCAAAGGTATGTCGAAAAGTGGCCGCGGCAGTTCAAAAATGTCCATGTGGTAACATCCATCGGTGCAAACGCAGCACTGTGGAATATAGAAAATTATAAGGTGACGCTGGAGAATGATAACGTGTATCTCAATGGAACACCGCTGATGTTTTACCATTTCTCAGGATTCACTCTTATTACGGAAAAGGAGTTTAACCTGTGCTGGTATTACCATATTGATGATAAAGCGGTAATTGATTTCATTTATCTCCCGTATACCTTAAACCTGGCAAGATGGATAGAAGAAATACAGCGCGCGTTTCCGAATTTTAAAGCCGGATTTATTCCGAAATACGCGGTTCCGGATACCCACTTTTATAAAATAGAATAACGAAAAAAACCCCTGTTCTATGCAGACAGGGGTTTTTAGATGATCAGTTATGCCATTCTCTCAGCTTTTGATCACTCGGCAGCAGGACAGCCAGAATGCCTAAAATCGGCAGAAAAGCGATGGCAATCATGGTTGGCGTCAGCCCGGCTGAGTCGATAAGAGCTCCCAGCGCGACAGCTCCGATCGCCCCCATTCCGAAGGCGAGCCCGACAGTCAGTCCGGACATCGTGCCGATTTTTCCTGGGACAAGCTCTTGAGCGTAGACAACAGTGACTGAAAAGCTTGACATGAGAATGACTCCGATCAGCGCGAGCACCCCATAGGCAAGGACAGGTCCGGCGAATGGGAGCAGAATCGCAAGCGGCGCTGACACAAGCAGAGAAAAGATAATGACGGTCCGTTTTCCGAAACGGTCTGCAAGCGGGCCTCCGAGAAACGTGCCGACAGCGCCAAACAGGAGAAAAACAAAAATATAGCTTTGCGCCTGCCGGATGCTTACGTGATATGTATCCATCGCATAAAACGTATAGAAGTTGCCGATGGCGCTGACATACCAAGAGCGCGCGAAAATAAGAAAAATAATAATGATAAGAGCGGCAGTAATTGACTTCGAAATGGACGTGTTTTTCGTCTGTGTTTGCGCTTTTTTAGCCGGCCGCTGCTGCAGGTCGCCGAGCCGAGCCGTGTACCATTTGGCGATATAAATTAAAAACAGAACGGCGAGCGCGGCAACAAGCGTAAACCATACGGCGCCAAATTGTCCGAGCGGGACAAGAATCAGTGCCGTGATCAGCGGAGCCATCGCCTGCCCGGAGTTTCCTCCGACTTGATAAATGGACTGAGCCAGACCGCGCTTTGAGCCTGCTGCCATGTAGGCGACGCGTGAGCCCTCCGGATGAAAGACGGCGGAGCCCAGGCCGATGAAGAACACACAGCATAAAACGGTCAAAAACGATGGGGCGAAGGCAAGCCCTAAAATGCCCAGCATGCTTGATGTCAGTCCGAGCGGCAGGGCGTACGGCATCGGCCGTTTATCGGCATACCAGCCAATAACGGGCTGCATGACGGATGAGACCATGTTTAAGGTGAACGCAATGATGCCGAGCTGTGTGAACGTCAGGCTCATGGAACGTTCCAAAATAGGAAACATCGCGGGAATTACAGCTTGCAGTGAGTCATTCAGCAAATGGCAGATCCCGATGATAACTAAAATAGAATACACCGTGGTTCCGGGTTTTTGGACAGGTTTCTCTTTCAATGGGGCGGCAATAGCCAACAGATTCTCCTCCTAACATATGTAACAAAGAACATACAAACATATTATTCATAAGGTGAAGGATTTATCAAGAGGAAAAAAGACTCTTCTTTAGGAAAACGAAAGAAGAGTCTTTTGTGGTCAGTTGTTTAGCTGGCTGTGTTTTTTTGAATAAAGGAAATAGACGACAGCTCCGACAGCAATCCAGATGACAAACGACAGCCATGTCACGCCGGGAAGGCTGGACGCGAGATAAAGGCATAATCCGGCGCTGATAATCGGAACGACCGGAACAAATGGAACTCTGAAGGAAGCCGTAACGTCAGGATGCTTCTTTCTTAACACAATGACGGCGATTGAGATGACCGTAAATGCAGCGAGCGTCCCCATATTCACAAGGTGGGCGAGCGTCCCCAAATTAATAAACCCTGCGATTCCGGCCGCCACGATACCTGTCAGCCAGGTGTTCTGAAAAGGCGTTTTAAATGTTGGATGGACTTTTGCGAACAGCGCCGGCAGCAGGCCGTCTCTGCTCATGGCGAAAGTTAAACGGACCTGTGCGTAAAGCAAAGCGAGCATAACAGTCGTAATCCCAACGATGGCGCCGACGGAAATGATGCCGGCCAATTGATCCTGTCCGACAAACTTCAGCGCGAAGGACACCGGGTCTCCGACATTTAATTGTGTATAAGGCATCATGCCCGTCAGGACGAGCGATACCGCGATATAAAGAATGGTACAGATCGCCAAGGCTCCGATAATGCCGATTGGCATATTTTTTTGCGGATTTTTGACTTCTTCCGAGGCGTTAGATACCGCATCAAAACCGAGATAAGCAAAGAAAACAGTCGCGGCGCTGGCAATCACGCCGTCTATACCGAACGGCATAAACGGCGACCAGTTGTCCGGCTTCACATAGCCGATTCCGACAATGATAAATAATAAAATAATCGCGATTTTCATAAGCACGATCACGTTGTTAAAGCGTGTGCTTTCTTTGACGCCTCTGCCGACAATCGCAGTGATGATCAAGATAATGACAGCCGCCGGAAGATTGAATACGGCTCCGGGAGAGCTTCCGGGTGCTCCAGTCAATGCTGCCGGAATGTGCAGATGAAAGCCGGCGAGCAGCGATTGAAAGTATGAAGACCATCCAGTTGCAACCGCAGCAAGCGCGATCACATATTCAAGCATTAAATCCCATCCGATTAAAAAGGCGAGCAATTCCCCAAGAGTCGCGTATGAGTACGTATACACACTTCCGGAAACCGGAATAGAAGATGAAAATTCAGCATAGCAAAAGGCTGCGAGCGCACAAGCAAGCCCCGCTAAAATAAACGATAAAATAAGAGCGGGCCCCGCGCCTGTAGCGGCTACTGTCCCCGTGATGACAAAGATGCCGGTGCCGATCACACAGCCGATGCCTAACAAAACGAGGTCAAAAGCGCTTAAAGAACGGGAAAGGCTCTTTGTTTGGCTTTGGGCGAGCAATATATCAAGCGGTTTTTTCCGAAATAATGAACCCATGAAGTTCCTCCTGTTAAATACTCATAATATTCTTTCAATTATATACATTGACGGTAGTATTATATTGTCGAAATTTTAGATAGTCAATAAAATATTTTTCCGCTTTAAAAGAAAGAAGCATAAAAGCGGTGTGGTATAACAGTATAGTAATTTTTGCTAATAAAATTGAAAATAGAATTGAATTTTTTTAAATAAAACCGATAGAAAAAGTATATTCATCAAATTTCGACAATATCTTGGGTAAGGAGTTGCTGATATGTTTCAATATGAAGAATTAAACAAACAGTTTATTGGGGGAAAATGGCGTGAGGGCGCCGGTTCAAGTCTTTTGGAAGATAAGAACCCGTATACCCAAAAAAATATCACATCATTCCGTAAAGCAAATACGGATGATGTAGATGAAGCATACAAGTCAGCCGCACAAGCAAAGAAAAAATGGGACGCGGTGAATCCGTTTGAAAAAAGAACGATTCTTGAAAAAGCCGTGGCCTATATTGAAGAAAATGAAGAAGCCATTATTTATCTGATTATGGAGGAACTCGGCGGAACAAGGCTGAAAGCCGCGTTCGAAATCGGCCTAGTGAAAAATATCATAAAAGAAGCAGCGACATTTCCGGTGCGGATGGAAGGCAAAATTCTCCCATCCACCATTGACGGCAAAGAAAACAGATTGTACAGAGTGCCTGCCGGTGTGGTCGGCGTTATCAGTCCGTTTAACTTTCCTTTCTTCCTATCTGTGAAATCCGTCGCGCCCGCGCTGGGAGCCGGAAATGGAGTCGTGCTGAAGCCGCATGAAGAAACTCCGATTTGCGGCGGTACCTTAATCGCGAAGATTTTTGAAGCGGCCGGCATTCCTGAAGGGCTTTTGAACGTAGTCGTCACTGATATCGCAGAAATCGGCGACAGCTTTGTGGAGCATCCTGTGCCGCGGATTATCTCGTTTACGGGTTCTACAAAAGTGGGCAGCTATATCGGCCAGCTGGCGATGAAACATTTCAAAAAACCTTTGCTTGAGCTAGGCGGAAACAGTGCGCTTATCGTGCTTGAAGACGCTGATCTTGAATATGCGGTCAATGCGGCGGTGTTCAGCCGGTTTACGCATCAGGGGCAAATATGTATGTCTGCAAACCGCATCTTGGTTCATTCTTCTATCCATGACAGATTTCTGGAGATGTATCAGGCGAAAGTGGAGTCACTTAAAGTCGGAGACCCGATGGACCCTGAAACGATTATAGGACCGTTAATCAACAGCAGACAAACCGATGCGTTAATGAAATCTGTTGAAAAAGCGATAGAAGAAGGAGCGGTTCCGGTTACACTCGGCGGATTCGCGGGAACAGTCGTGGAGCCGACGATTTTAAAAGACGTCAAACCTTCCATGAGCATTGCCCATGAAGAATTGTTCGGACCGGTGGTTTCAGTGATGAAGTTTGATTCGGAAGACGAAGCGGTTGATATTGCGAATGATACGCCGTTTGGTTTAAGCGGAGCGGTTCATACGGCCAATGTTGAACGCGGCGTCGCATTTGCGAAACGAATTGAGACCGGAATGATCCACGTCAATGATACGACGATCAACGATGAACCGAACGTAGCCTTCGGCGGAGAAAAACAATCAGGCCTCGGCCGATTAAACGGCGAATGGAGCCTTGAAGAATTTACAACGATGAAATGGATTTCCGTTCAGCATGAAAAACGCAATTTCCCATACTAAAAAAGGAGTGGATAAACTGTGACCATAAACACGGAGAATGACACCCAGGAACTTCTGGAGGCGTTTGTAAAAGTCGCGCCTTATTTAAACAGCCTGATTCAAGACGATATTACAATCGGTATTTATGATACAGAAAAATTAATCGTCAATATCCCGGCGAAAACCTTTTCTCTCAATGTAAAAGCAGGCGACCCGCTGCAAGAGGGGGATATTATCACCGACGCGATCCGCCGCAACCAGAAGAAAACAAGCATGGTGCCAAAAGAACTGTTTGGTTTTCCGCTGATCGCCCGGGCGATCCCGCTTCATGATAAAAACGGCAGAGTCATAGGCGGAGTCGGCGTAGGCACAAGCCTTGAGGGATCGTCCAAGCTTCATGATGTGGCGGAGAGCCTGTCTGCTGTCGTAGAACAAACCGCATCAGCCATCCAGGATATTTCTGAATCCATTAACGGTTTTTCAACCCAAATGTCAGGCATCTCTTCCCAAGCGAAGAAAGTCAGTGAAAGCGCCGGTGAAATTGCCGATATTTCCGTCACAGTTAAGGGAATTTCCGACCAAAGCAACCTGCTTGGCTTAAACGCTGCAATTGAAGCGGCAAGAGCGGGAGAGTCGGGGAAAGGCTTTTCCGTCGTCGCGGATGAGATCAGAAAGCTTGCCACCCATTCGAAAGAAAACGTCGGACAGATCGACCATATCACGAAAAAAATCCACAGCCTGCTTAAGGGGCTGGAGGAATCCATTGAATCCATCAACCAGCATACAGACGGGCAGGCAGCGGCTGTCGAACAGATTTCAGCAACAATGCAGGAAATCTCAGGAAGCGCGCAGCACCTTGCGAAAATGGCCGAAAAGGCGCTGGAAGAAGCTTAAAAGATCAAGGGCTGTACCCTTGATCTTTTTTTAATGCTTTCATTCTGATTGTTCGGCGAATATGTTTTGATTAAACAAGACGCTTGGATGGGTCGGATGGAAGGAGGCGGCAAGATCATTGTGCTGTTTTGCTGTCTCCTTGTCGCCGAGCTGCCAGTAACAGACGCAAAGCTGCAAGTGCGGATACCAGGTGGAATATTCAACTTGTGTAAATCCTGAATCGCTGCTTTTTGCGGAAAGGGCGAGCTCATACCAAAAGGCGCCTTCCCGGTATTTTTGTTTTTCTTTAAAATAGTCACCGAGCCGGCAGCAAAACTCCGGTCTTGGCTGATCGAATAAAAAGGACTTTAACAGCGAGTGTAAGGCCGCTTCTTCATGGCCGAGCGCCCGGTAGCAGTCAGATAAATATTGGCAGGTTCTGATTTCGTCTTCGATCCAGCACTGTTTTGTAGCTAAAAAATGATGGTAATACGTAATGGCGCGGTTGTATTGCTTGTGGTCCTTCAGTTCATTGGCAAAATAAAATAAATCACGCGGTGTCAGCGTTTGATTGCCCTCCACCATTTTTTCATAGATTTTTAAGTTGCGGTCTGAAGGAGGAGCTGCGGTTTTATGATGTTTACGATGTGTGACGGCGATATCGGTTTCTAAAATATTGCCGTATACCTCCAGATATTCATGGACCGCTCCGATCCAGCGAAACCCTTTTTCCCGCTTCACAAGCCGATTTCTCCGGTATTTAAAATTAACTTCGCCTCTCTCATCAAATCCGACGTGATAATACATCGACACGGCATCAATATCGGGACTAAGGCTTATTTTTAAATCGGCGAGCTTTTTTCTGTCTTCATCCGTCAGCACGTCATCGGCGTCCATCCAGAGGATATAATCCTTTGACGCTTTAGAAAAAGCAAAATTGCGTGCGTCGGCAAAATGGTCAGTCCATTCAAAATCATAAATTATATCCGTATAGCGGGCAGCAATTTCTTTTGTCGCATCCGCTGATCCCGTATCAACAATGACAAACTCATCGGCGATCCCCTTGAGTGGATCAAGGCAGCCTGCCAGCACCTCTTCCTCATTTTTTACAATCATACACAAACTGATGCTGATCATATTATCACCTCTCCTTTTCCAGTTTATAAAGGAGAGGGCGGAAACATGCTTCGGTCAAGCACTGTAAATGGCCGAATCCTCATCGGACCGAATCTGTTAGCTGGTATATGGTACGAGAAAGGACGCCTTACCACGCGATATGATCTTTTACTAGTTTTATTCCATCACCTGATTTACAATGAACTCATGAACTTACGTGAGGATTGATAGGAACCATGAGCATACTAAAAGCGGAACATCTTTATAAAACATACGGAGATAAAACGTTATTCAATCATATTTCCTTCCATATAGAAGAGAATGAAAGAATTGGTCTGATCGGGCCGAACGGCACCGGCAAATCTACATTGTTAAAAGTGATTGCCGGCCTTGAATCAACAGAAGAGGGGGACATCGTTAAATCAGGCAGCGTTCATGTTGAATTTTTGCATCAGGACCCTGAACTTCCTGCCGGACAGACGGTGCTGGAACACATTTACTCTGGCGACTCGGCCGTGATGAGAACATTGCGGGAATACGAAAAAGCGCTTCAGGAACTGAATGAAGCGCCTGAAAATGCAGTATTGCAGAAAAATCTGCTCGCAGCCCAAGGGAAAATGGATACAAATCATGCGTGGGACGCAAACACCTTGGCGAAAACTGTTCTCTCAAAGCTCGGTGTCAATGACGTGACAAAACCTGTGCATGAGTTGTCAGGCGGACAGAAAAAACGGGTCGCCATTGCGAAAAACCTAATTCAGCCTGCTGATCTGTTGATTTTAGACGAGCCGACAAACCATTTGGATAATGAAACGATCGAATGGCTGGAAGGCTACCTGGCGCAGTATCCGGGCGCGGTCATGCTGGTGACGCATGACCGGTATTTCTTAAACCGTGTGACGAACCGAATTTATGAGCTGGAAAATGGCAGCCTGTACACGTATCAAGGAAATTACGAGGTCTTTTTGGAAAAGCGGGCAGAACGGGAAGCGCAGGCGGAGCAAAAAGAAACAAAGCGCCAGAATTTGCTTAGACGTGAATTAGCTTGGCTCAGACGAGGAGCAAAAGCACGGTCAACAAAACAAAAAGCGCGAATCGACAGAGTCGAGGCGCTGAAGGAGCAAGACGGGCCTTCCTCTTCAGGCGCACTCGATTTTGCGATCGGCTCACACCGCCTCGGCAAACAGGTGATTGAAGCCGAGCAAGTGACGATTTCATACGGCGGGAATACATTGGTGGACAGCTTCAGCGAATTGATCATCCCTGGTGAGCGAATCGGTATCATCGGACCGAACGGCATCGGGAAAACAACGCTTTTAAACAGCCTTGCCGGACGGGTGATACCGGATATGGGTGAGATTACAATCGGCCAAACGGTTCGGATCGGTTATTATACGCAAGACCACAGTGAAATGAATGGCGAGCTGAAAGTCATTGATTATATAAAAGAAACAGCGGAAATCGTTAAAACAACTGAAGGAGATGTCATTACAGCGGAGCAAATGCTGGAGCGTTTCTTGTTCCCGCGCCATATGCAGCGCACATTTATCCGCAAGCTGTCCGGCGGGGAAAAACGCCGTTTGTACTTGCTGCATGTATTGATGCAGGAACCGAATGTCCTGTTTTTGGATGAGCCGACCAATGATCTGGATACCGAAACACTGGGCGTGTTGGAAGACTATTTAGACCAATTTCCCGGCGTTGTCATCACGGTATCCCATGACCGGTATTTTCTTGACAGAGTTGTGGACCGGCTGATTGTGTTTGAAGGAAGCGGCGTGATTTCACGCTTCCAAGGCTCTTACAGTGAGTATATGGAAAAAGCGAAGACCAAGAAATCAGCAGAAAAACAGCCGGCAGAAGAGAAACGCACTGAAGCAGAGCCGAAGAAAAAGCGGAAGAAGCTTTCGTACAAGGATCAGCTTGAATGGGATGGCATTGAAGACAAAATCGCAAAGCTGGAAGAGAAGCACGAACAGCTTGAGGCAGAAATCGCCGGTGCGGGAAGTGATTTTGGAAAAATTCAAGACCTGATGGCTGAGCAGGCAAAAACAGCGGAAGAGCTGGAAGCAGCCATGGATCGCTGGACGGAATTGTCGCTTATGCTTGAAGAGCTTGAGCAATAAGAAGAAAAAAGGGAGACCGCGTGACGCGGTTTTTCTTTTTGTCGAAAAGTTTACGTTTACGTTAAGGTTCAAAAGGTGTATAATAAGATCAGATACAGCAAAAGGGGGAGTAACCTTGGAATGGATGAAGATTGATCAGGTGGCCAAAAGAAGCGGGCTGACAAAGCGGACCATCCGATTTTATGAGGAGATCGGTTTAATTCCTGCGCCGAAACGGACAGAAGGCGGAGTTCGGCTTTATTCGGAAGACGATATGGAAGAGTTGGAGAAGGTGATCAATACCAAAGAAGTGCTCGGCTTTTCTCTTCAGGAGCTTCAGCATTTCATGGAAACAAGCCGCCAGCTTGAATTAAAGAAAGAAGGCTATTTGCTGTCGCTTGATCCAAAGGAACGTAAAGAGAAATTGGAAGAAATTCAGGAAACATTGAATCATCAGCTTACGATGATTGATGAAAAGATACGCACGTTCCAAAGCTTCAAAGAGCGGCTGAACGGAATGAAAGACAAAGCGGAACACGCCATTCAGTCAATCGAATGATTTTAGTAAAAACGCTATGGATGTAGCGTTTCTTTTAATGTATCAAGTTGGAGGTCAGATCATATGGATAACAATACACAAGTGAATCAGAAAACAGGATTGCTGAGCCAGCCGAAAGCGGTGTGGGCTGTTGCATTTGCCTGTGTCATTTCCTTTATGGGAATCGGGCTGGTCGATCCTATTCTTCCGGCGATTGCAGCACAATTACATGCTTCACCTAGTGAAGTATCGCTGTTATTTACAAGTTATTTGCTCGTGACAGGTTTTATGATGTTTTTTTCTGGAGCGATTTCAAGCAGGATCGGTGCAAAATGGACATTGATTCTCGGTCTTATTTTTATTATTATTTTCGCCGGACTTGGCGGAAGCTCAGGTTCTATTGCACAGCTTGTCGGCTATCGGGGCGGCTGGGGCTTAGGGAACGCCCTGTTTATTTCAACAGCGCTCGCGGTTATCGTAGGAGTATCTGTCGGCGGAAGCGCCAAAGCGATTATTCTGTATGAAGCTGCGCTTGGACTTGGGATTTCAGTCGGTCCTCTTTTAGGCGGCGAGCTGGGAAGCATCTCATGGCGCGCGCCGTTCTTTGGTGTGTCTGTCCTGATGTTTGTCGCTTTATGCGCGATTTCAATCATGCTTCCGAACATTGCAAAACCGGCGAAACGTGTCGGTGTGTTTGACGCTATGAAGGCGCTGAAATACAAAGGGCTGCTGACAATGGCGGTATCTGCATTCTTATACAACTTTGGATTTTTTATTTTACTCGCTTATTCGCCGTTTGTTCTTGATTTGGATGAACACGGACTTGGTTACGTCTTTTTCGGCTGGGGGCTGCTGTTAGCCATCACGTCGGTATTTACTGCGCCGGCACTTCACAAAGCGCTTGGCACTGTGCGCTCCCTGGTTCTTTTGTTTATCGCGTTTGCCCTAATTTTATTCATCATGGGCATTTGGACGGAGCATATGGTTCTTGTGATTACATGTATCGTTATTGCGGGAGCGGTTCTCGGGATGGTCAATACCATTATGACAACCGCCGTCATGGGCTCTGCGCCTGTCGAACGTTCCATTGCCTCTTCTGCTTACAGCTCTGTCCGCTTCATCGGCGGTGCGATCGCGCCGTGGATTGCGGGAATGCTGTCTGAACATTTTACAGCCCATACTCCGTACACGGTTGGCGGAATTGTTGTTCTTGTGGGTATGCTCGTGCTTCTTGCGGGACGCAAACATTTGGCCGGGATTAAGGCTGGACATTAAAAAAAAGACACTGCGCGGGATGCAGTGTCTTTTTTAATTTGTGGAGGAAAATAGAGCCGGAGATTGATATGAATTGATGGATAAAGAGATGGTAAGAGGTTTTTGTATGTTTCCTATCGAAATAAATATAAATAGATGACTATTTTTGAATTGGAGAGAATCAAATGGATATAAAAACGGATAGGCTGGTAATACGTAAATTTAAATGCGAAGATTGGCAAGATGTCTATGAATACACATCAAATCCTCATGTTATGAAATATATACCGGAAGGTGTGTTTACTGAAGAGGATGCCAAGAAGTTTGTGAATGAAAATATGGGTGAAAATGCTGAAAAGTTTCCCGTGGTAGTAAAGGAAGAAAACATTGTAATCGGTCACATTGCTTTTTTTAAGTATTTTGGTGAGCATAGTTATGAAATTGGGTGGGTATTTAATCCGAAGTATTATAATAAAGGGTATGCCTCAGAAGCAGCACAAGCTATATTAGAATTTGGTTTTACAAACATGAAATTACATCGGATTATCGCAACCTGTCAGCCGCAGAATATCGCTTCCTATCGAGTAATGGAGAAGATCGGAATGAGAAGAGAAGGCTATTTTAAAAAATGTATTCCAAATGGAAACCAATGGTGGGATGAGTATTATTACGCTATTTTAGAAGAGGAATGGATATGAGTTACAAACGAAGGCGTTAGCGGAAGCATATACCGAGAAAAAATGGCAGTAACAAAATAAACCCGCCCTTAAAGGAGGCGGGTTTTCATTTTGATTAAAGCACTTTCGTCGTCCAAGACTCACAGTTCCATGTTTCTGTCGCAATGTCCATATAAAATTCAGGCTCGTGGGAAATCAACAGGATGGAGCCTTTGTATTCCTTAAGCGCGCGTTTGAGCTCTTCCTTGGCATCGACATCCAAGTGGTTGGTCGGCTCATCGAGTACAAGCAGATTCGTTTCTGAGTTGATCAGCTTGCACAGTCTGACTTTCGCTTTTTCGCCTCCGCTTAATACGGAGACGCGGCTTTCAATGTGCTTCGTGGTCAGCCCGCATTTTGCCAGCGCGGCACGGATTTCGTACTGCGTATAGGAAGGGAATTCACTCCATACCTCTTCGATACATGTGTTGTTGTTCGTTTCCTTAACCTCTTGCTCGAAATATCCCGTAAACAGATGCTCACCGCGCTCAACTGAGCCTTCAAGCGGCTGGATTTCACCAAGCAGACTTTTAAGCAATGTCGTTTTACCGATGCCGTTTGCGCCGTAAAGGGCGATTTTTTGTCCGCGTTCCATCCGGAGATTCAAAGGACGGGAGAGCGGTGTATCATAACCGATGACAAGGTCTTTCGTTTCAAAAATCAGCTTGCCTGATGTTCTGGCCGGCTTGAAGTGGAATTCTGGTTTCGGTTTCTCTGCGGCAAGCTCAATCATATCCATCTTATCAAGCTTTTTCTGGCGGGACATTGCCATGTTCCGCGTGCTGACCCGGGCTTTGTTGCGCGCAACGAAATCCTTCAGCTCAGCGACTTCCTGCTGCTGCTTTTTATAGGCTGCTTCCAACTGCTGCTTCTTCACTGCATAGACTTCCATAAACTGATTATAATCGCCGACATAGCGGGTCAATTCTTGATTTTCTACGTGGTAAATCAGATTGATGACGCTATTTAAAAACGGAATGTCATGAGAGATCAGAATGAACGCGTTCTCGTACTCCTGCAAGTAGCGCTTCAGCCATTCGATGTGCTGTTCATCAAGATAGTTGGTCGGCTCATCAAGAAGCAGGATTTCCGGCTTCTCAAGAAGAAGCTTGGCAAGGAGCACCTTTGTACGCTGTCCGCCGCTTAGATCCGTGACGTCACGATCAAGTCCGATATCACTTAAGCCGAGGCCGCGGGCAATTTCTTCCACTTTGGAATCAATAATATAAAAATCATTATTTGTGAGAGCGTCCTGAATGACGCCGACATCCTCAAGAAGTTTCTCAAGCTCATCAGGATCGGCTTCTCCCATTTTGTTATAAATGCCGTTCATTTCTTCTTCCATCGCGAACAGATAATGGAATGCGTCTTTCAGCGCATCGCGGATGGTTTTTCCTTTCTCCAGCACCGTATGCTGATCAAGGTAGCCGACACGGACGTTTTTTGACCATTCCACTTTTCCTTCATCAGGTTCAAGCTTTCCGGTAATAATATTCATGAAGGTTGATTTCCCTTCGCCGTTCGCGCCGATCAGTCCGACGTGTTCTCCCTTTAGGAGACGGAAGGACACATTGTTGAAAATGGCCCGGTCGCCGAAGCCATGGCTTAAATCTTTCACTGATAAAATACTCATATTCACACCTCTGTCTATAATCAAACACGCTTCTTGCGTGTAGTTCTCATGTTTGATTATAACGGACTATCCGAATTGTTAAAAGACTCGAAAGCGAAAAGAAAAATTGCGTTCCGGCTCTCATTTTGAGATACTATGGAATAGATTTGAAGAATTGAGGAGAAAAAAATGACGCAAACATGGCCATTTTTACATAACGCTAAGACTTTTATTAAAGAAAACTGGGAGACATCAGGCTTCACGAAACCGACTGCCGTACAGGAGCAGACGGCTGAACTCATTATGGAAGGAAAGGATGTCATCGCTGAATCGCCAACGGGAACGGGCAAGACGCTTGCTTATGCGTTGCCGGTTCTGGAACGGATACAGCCTGAGCAAAAACACGCTCAAGCCGTCATCTTAGCTCCATCACGTGAGCTTGTGATGCAGATTTTTCAAGTGATTCAGGATTGGAAATCGGGTTCTGAATTGCGGGCGGCATCTATCATCGGAGGCGCGAACGTGAAAAAGCAGGTGGAAAAGCTGAAAAAACACCCGCATATCATTGTCGGTACACCGGGAAGAGTCTCTGAATTAATTAAGATGAAGAAGCTGAAAATGCATGAAGTCAAGACCATTGTCCTTGATGAAGCGGATCAGCTCATTTTACCGGAGCATCGTGAAACAATGAAGCAAATTATCAAAACGACGCTTAAGGACCGGCAGCTGCTTTGTTTCTCAGCGACTTTAAAGCAGGAAACGGAACAGGTGCTGCGTGAAATGACGCAAGAGCCTGAAGTGCTGAAGGTGGAGCGCAGCCAACACGATGCTGGTAAAGTGAAGCATCAATACTTGGTATGTGATCAGCGGGATAAAGTGAAGCTTTTACAAAAGCTTTCAAGGCTTCAAGGCATGCAGGCGCTCGTATTCGTCAGAGATATCGGCAATTTAAGCGTCTATGCGGAAAAGCTTGCGTATCACCATGTCGATCTTGGCATCTTACACAGTGAAGCGAAAAAGATGGAGCGAGCGAAGATACTGGCAGCTTTTGAAAACGGCGAATTTCCGCTGCTTTTGGCGACGGACATTGCGGCGCGCGGCTTAGACATCGAGAATCTGCCTTATGTGATTCATGCTGATATTCCTGATGAGGATGGATATATTCACCGATCGGGGAGAACCGGAAGAGCGGGAAAAGAAGGAACCGTGATCAGCCTTGTCACTCCAATGGAGGAATCAAAGCTGAAAAAAATGGCGAAGAGACTTGGACTGACTTTACAGCAGGTTGTTTATGCTAAAGGCCAATTGGCAGAAAAATAAAAAAGGCGGGGATCTCCCCGTCTTTTTTATTATTGCACACTTGGTTCACTGACTTTTATCAGCTGTTTTCCTTTGTTTTTTCCTTGAAAGAGTCCGAGGAAAGCGTCAGGAATTTTGTCAAAGCCTTCTGTAATGGTTTCCTCATAATGAAGCTTTCCATCTTTCAGCCATTCCGCCAGCTGCTTTGCCCCTTCAGGAAAACGCTCAGAATAGTCACTGACGATAAAGCCTTGCATCAGCGCTTTTGTTTTAATCAACTTGGACTGCACACGAGGCCCCATATCATCCTTCTCGCTTTCGGCATTGTAGGATGAAATCGCGCCGCACACAGGTATGCGGGCAAACTCATTCAGCAGGTTCATAACGGAGTCTGAAATCGGGCCGCCGACATTGTCAAAATAGACATCGACACCATCCGGGCAAGCGTCAGCAAGCGCTTTTTGAATGTCATCTTCGGTTTTGTAGTTAATGGCTTCATCGAATTGCAGCTCATCCTTCAAATAAGCTATCTTTTCATCAGACCCCGCAATCCCTACAACGCGCGCGCCTTTAATTTTGGCGATCTGTCCGACAGTTGAGCCGACTGCTCCCGCAGCTCCTGAAACGACAACGGTTTCGCCTTGTTTTGGGCGGCCGATGTCCATAAGACCGAAGTATGCGGTTAAGCCGGTCATTCCCAATATACCGAGATAAGCTGAAGCCGGAGCGATGCTTGTATCAATTTTCCGCAGGGCGGACTCGCTGGCAGCGGAATACTCCTGCCAGTTTAAGTTGCCGATGACGATATCGCCTTTTTTAAACTGACCTTCACCGTCTGACACAACCTCAGCTATCACCCCGCCTGATAAAGCCTCGTCCAAGGCAAACGGCTCCACATATGACTTCGTATTCTGCATCCGGCCGCGCATATACGGATCGACCGATACATAAAGCGTTTTAACAAGCACTTCACCTTGTTTTGGTTCAGGGACAGAAATCGTTTCAAAACGGAAGTCTTCATGTTTAGGAACCCCTTGAGGGCGTCTGGCTAATTGTATTTGCTGTTGAGATTCTGGCATGCTGATCCTCCTATCATATTGATTTACACCAATGTAACACGGACAGGCTGAGGAATACAAAAGTAACACGGGGAAAAGTGTGCTGGGGAAATATAAAAAAGGAGGGGATCAGCCCTCCTTTTGTTTCACGCACGTAATTTCGGACATAGCCCCGTCGGCAGGCACATCGGCTTCTGATCGATCGGGCTTCTCATGATGCAGCATTCCAGTCCGAAGACTTCTCGGAAAAATGGCTGGGTAAACACGTCTTCAGGTGTTCCGGCATTGTATATTTTTCCGTCCAGCACGCTGATAAGATAGTCCGCATATTGAGCGGCCTGGTTTAAATCATGAAGCACCATGACGACTGTGCGCCCATGGTCGCGGTTCAGCGTTTTCAATAGTTCGAGCACTTCAATCTGATGTGAAATATCTAAATAAGTGGTCGGTTCATCAAGCAAAAGCAGATCAGTGCCTTGTGCGAGCGCCATAGAGATCCATGCTCGCTGCCTTTGGCCGCCTGACAGCGCATCAAGAGTCCGGTCCTTCAGCTCGTTCATCCCCGTTGCTTCCAGCGCCCACTCTACCATGTCGTGGTCCTCTTGGGTATGCTTGGATAACAGCTTCTTATGGGGATGTCTGCCGAAATAGCATAATTCCTGTACCGTCAATCCTTCAGGCGCCTGAGGGGCTTGGGGCAGGATCGCCAATTTTTTTGCCACTTCTTTTGACGGCTGGCGGTGAATATCTTTTCCTTCTAAAAGAACAGAACCGCTTTTCGGAGCCATCAGTCTGGCAAGCGATTTGAGGATTGTCGATTTCCCGCAGCCATTGGCGCCGATGAGTGCAGTGATTTTTCCTTCTTCAATCTTTAAGTCAACACCGTCGATAATCACTGTGCTGTCATATGATAGAGTGAGCTGGTCTGCAGTCAATTTTCCCATTGTATTCTCTCCCTACTGTTTCCTCGCTTCGAATTTCAATAAATATAAAAAATAGGGCGCGCCGATCACAGCTGTCAATATTCCGGCCGGTATTTCAACCGGCGGCATGATGCCGCGTCCTAACGTATCTGCGATAAGTAATATAATAGCACCGATTAATGCCGATGCAGGCAGTAAATATTTGGCTTTTTCTCCGGCGAGCCGTCTGGCGATATGCGGGGCAAGCAGTCCGATAAAACCGATAGATCCGACAACGGCCACGCAGCTTCCGGCAAGCGCTACTGCGGTGAAAATCAGGATGAATCTCAGCCGATTTGCGTTTTCGCCAAGTCCTTGCGCAAGCTCATCTCCTAATGACATGAGATCAAGTTTCGGAATGAGGATGCAGACGATCGGCAAAAGAACCAAAAGCCATGGCGAAAGCAGCTTGACTTCTTCCCAATTTCTGCCCCAGAGGCTTCCTGTCAGCCAAATGAGCGCCGCATTCACATCACCCGGAAACTTCACCATCATATATTGCATGCCGGCGTGGCAGACCGCGCCTAAGGCAATTCCTGATAAAGCTAATGAAGAGGGCTGTATGCTTTTTTTGCGGGCTACCAGTAATAATAGTACAGCAATAATGGCTGCTCCGGCAAATGCTGAGAACGGCAGCACGTAAACCGGAGATTTAGGAAAGATCAGGATGACGGCCATTGCCGCAAGACCCGATCCTTTTGAAATCCCTATCACGTCGGGAGAAGCAAGCGGATTTCGGATGACGCCCTGCAAAATCGCCCCCGCCGCAGCAAGTCCGGCTCCTGCCAATATGGCTAATATAATGCGCGGCAATCGATATTGCTGAATGATAAATTCAAAGGAGTCATCCAGTCCCAATAAGTTTGTAATCACCGCATCAGGTGAAATATATAATGCCCCGAATCCGATGCTGATCACGGAAAGAACAAGCAGGATCGCAGCCAGTATGAGTATGACGAACAAGGGGCGTTTTTGTTTTCTGGTTGTTTTCTTCATTTCAGATTTCGCCCTTTCCTTGCCAAGTATAAGAAAAATGGTGTCCCGATAATAGCTGTGACGATACCGACCGGAGATTCATAAGGAAAGGCAATCCATCTGGCCAGAACATCTGCGTATACCAATAAAATCGCGCCGAACAATGCGGAAAACGGAAGCACATACTTATAATTTTCTCCCGCGACCTTGCGGACAATATGCGGAACAAGCAATCCGACAAAGCCGATCGGCCCGGCGACGGCGACAGAAGCACCTGAAAGGATCAAAATAATAAAGCTGATCAGGATCCGGATTCCGTTCATATTTTGTCCGAGCCCTTTTGCCGTTTCATCACCAAGACCTAGAACAGAGACTGATCCGGAAAACACGAGGGCAAGACCGATCCCGATGACTGAAAACGGGGCAATCGTCAGGACATCCTGCCAGTTGCTGCCGTCAATCGCTCCCGTCATCCAGTACAGAACATCCTCTCCGGACTCATTTAAAATAATGACCGCTTGTGTCATAGAAGACAGAAACAAATGCACCGCCATACCTGATAAAGCCAGTTTGACAGGTGTCATTCCGCCTGATGAAGCAATCATATAAACGATCGCGCCGCCTGCTGCCGCGCCCGCAAAAGCAAATACAACAGAGGAGTAGGCTGACGCAGGCAATATGACAATTGAAGCAACAACAAAAAGGGATGCACCCGCGTTCACGCCGAAAATTTGAGGTGAAGCCAGAGGGTTTCTTGTCATAGCCTGCATCAGCGCGCCGGCCACAGCCAGGCTGGCGCCGACGAAAACGCCGATTAAGGTTCGGGGAAGGCGGAGGGTAGAGATGATGAGCTGTTCTTTTGACCCGTCCCATACAAAAAGATATTTCAAAGCATCAATAATGCCGATGTCAGATGCTCCTACAGAAAGATTCAGCCCCAGCCCGAATATAAACAGAATAAGTGCGATGATAAAAATCATCAATCTAGATGCTGAGCGCCGTTTGGCTGAATGATACAACAGTCTCACTTCCTTATTGCGTCAGTTATCAAAAAGAAGCAAGGGATCTCCTCGCTTCTTTTTGGATACTACTTATTATACACTTTTTTGAGCACATCTTTGGCGCTTGTTTCACTTGACTGGATTCCTCTGAATCTTGTCCAAATATCACGGTCCGCATCATAAATCTGGCCGTTTTTCACAGCTTTTAGGTTTTTCCAAAGCGGATTCTTTTTCCAATCGTCAACGATCGTTTTGCCCTCGTTAGCTGAAATAAATAAAATATCCGGGTCGATTTTGCTTAATTGCTCCAGGTTGACCTCTTGATAGGCGGTATCTGATTTGACAGCGTGTGTAAAGCCAAGCATTCTGAAGATTTCGCCGTCATATGAAGATGATGTATGGAGCTGGAAGGAATCTGATCTTGCTACCCCGAGAACAATGCTGCGGTCTTCATCTTTCGGGAGCTCCGCTTTCAGGCCGTCAATTACCTTATTATGCTGCGCAAGCTTTTCTTTTCCTTCCTCTTCCTTATTTAAGGCTTTAGAAATCGTTTTGTAGCTGTCAATTGTTTCATCATACGTCGCTTCCCGGCTCTTTAATTCAATTGTCGGTGCGATTTGTTTCAGTTGTTTATAAATATTTTTATGACGCTCAGCGTCAGCGATGATCAAATCAGGTTTTAAGGAGCTGATCACTTCAAGGTTCGGCTCGCTTCGTGTGCCTACCGATGTGTAATCGATTGAGCTGCCGACAAGCTTTTTAATCATATCTTTTTTGTTGTCATCGGCAATGCCAACCGGTGTTATGCCGAGATTTTTCACAGCGTCTAAGAATGATAGTTCAAGGACAACGACCTTTTTAGGAGTGCCGGTCACTGGCGTTTTTCCTTCTTCGTGCTGGATCACTCTGGAATTCTTATCGGATTTGCTTCCGGCTTTGCTGCCGTTGTTTTCTTGGCTGGATGAACAGCCTGACACGATCAAACAGGCTAGTAATAAAACACTCATGATTGCAATGAATTTTTTCTGATAGGTACGCATTTTATTCTTCCCTTTTCTGATTTTTAATAATGAGAATCATTATCACAAATAAAACACTATAATAGTATGGCTTATCATGTCAAGATGTTTTAAGGAAACGATGATTATTGCTTTCTGATGAATGCGTCATCAGGAAGAAATAAATGGTATGCATTGGTGTCGTGTTTATTAGACAAAAATTCATTGGCATTTGCTTGAGAAGCAGCGAGCATATCAGCACTGACAAACGGAAGGAGAGCGCTGAGATAGCCGGACAGTTTTTCCTCTAACTCTTCAGAGACGGCGAATTCAATGTCTCCGATATTCATAATAATAGAGAAAACAAAGTCAATATCGATATGGAAGGTTTCCTCTGCAAAGACTGCCAGCTCATGAATTCCGGCCGGGCTGCCAATACGCTGATGAAATACCTGTTTGACTAAATCACTCACAACCCACGCGTTGTATTGTTGTTCGGGTGAAAAATATTGTATGGGACCCACCTCCTGCTCGTACGGAACACGATCGGGCTTTCCGCGAACCATTTTTTACAAGTTTTGATTATTCTGAAAACAAGTAACGGTTGCTTTTACTTTAACATAGCAGGGAAATAAATATCTACTACCATTCTTCCTGTTTTTAGAGAGAAATGTTCTCCGGCTTGTTTAACAAAAAAACACACAGGGTATGAAATAAATAGAATCATCAAAGGAGGAATTCGAGATGAAACCAGTAGTAAGAGAATATACAAATGATGAAAAATTAATGAAGGATGTCGAAGAGCTGAAACAGCTGGGCGTGGCGAAAGAAGATGTGTACGTCTTATCCCACGACGATGACAGAACAGAACGATTAGCCGACAATACGGACGCCAATACAATTGGGGCGAAAGAAACAGGGCTTAAGCATGCGGTAGGCAATGTCTTTAATAAAAAAGGCGATGAGCTTCGCAACAAAATCCATGAAATTGGCTTTTCAGAACAAGAGGCTTCACAATTTGAAGAACGCCTGGATGAAGGAAAAGTGCTTCTCTTTGTAACGGATAATGAAAAAGTTAAATCATGGGCGTAATGCAGAAACTAACTCCCGAAAGGCGATACATAAGCCTTTCGGGTTTTTTTGCGCGAAAACATGTTTGCGGTCTATGCGGTGATTTTTGCAGAATGCCGCAATCAGAATGGTGTATATTTTCGGTTATGAAAGCCCCTGAATTTGCTATTATATTTCTGAGATAAAATGGAATAAAATCTCACAAAATAGAAAATGGGGGTACATAGGGAATGAAAAAAATGGTATTAGCCACGGCTCTTTTTTTAGGCTTGACTCCGGTTGGGGCAAACGCGGCGGATTTGGGCCATCAGACGTTAGGGTCAAATGATGGCTGGGGAGCGTACTCCACTGGCACGACAGGCGGATCAAAAGCATCTTCATCCCAAGTATATACAGCCAGCAACAGAAACCAGCTTGTTTCTGCATTGGGCAAGAACACCAACACAACGCCAAAAATCATTTATATCAAGGGAACGATTGACATGAATGTGGATGACAATCTGAAGCCGCTTGGTTTAAACGACTATAAAGATCCAGAGTACGACCTTAACAAATATTTGAAAGCTTACGACCCAAGCACATGGGGCAAAAAAGAGCCGTCGGGAACACAGGAAGAGGCCAGAGCACGTTCTCAGAAAAACCAAAAGGCCCGCGTCATGCTCGATATTCCTTCGAATACGACGATCGTCGGTTTGGGGACAGACGCCAAGATCCTAGGGGGAAACTTCCAGATCAAGAGCGATAACGTCATTATCCGCAATATCGAATTCCAAGACGCATATGATTATTTCCCGCAATGGGATCCGACTGACGGAAGCTCAGGAAACTGGAACTCACAATATGACAACATCACCATAAACGGCGGCACACACGTATGGATCGATCATTGTACATTTAATGACGGCTCCCGCCCGGACAGCACATCTCCAAATTATTTCGGAAGAAAATATCAGCACCATGACGGCCAAACCGATGCCTCTAATGGCGCAAACTATATCACAATGTCTTACAACTATTATCACGATCATGATAAAAGCTCTATTTTCGGATCAAGCGACAGCAAAACATCAGATGATGGCAAATTAAAAGTAACCCTTCACCATAACCGCTACAAAAATATCGTCCAGCGCGCACCGAGAGTCCGTTTTGGGCAGGTACACCTGTACAACAACTATTATGAAGGCAGCACAGGCTCTTCAGGTTATGCCTTCAGCTATGCGTGGGGAGTAGGAAAATCATCTAAAATCTACGCGCAAAACAATGCGATTGACGTACCGGGACTATCAGCGGCTAAGACGGTCAGCGTGTTCAGCGGGGGGACGGCTTTATATGATTCCGGCACATTGCTGAATGGTACACAGATCAACGCATCGTCTGCCAACGGGCTGAGTTCTTCTGTCGGCTGGACGCCATCGCTGCACGGATCAATTGATGCTTCCGCCAATGTGAAATCGAATGTTATATCTCAAGCGGGCTCCTTTAACAAGTAAAACTTCTACAACAGTTGTAACTATTGGTTTGAAATAAATGGTAAAATAGGGGTGTGATTGTGATAAATTAATGTAGGTTTGGGGTGGAGGTTATATGGAATTATCAATTCGTAATGCTGAACGAAAAGATATTAAAGAAATACAGAAAATAGCTAAAGTTACCTGGAATCACACATATAAAGGACTTATACCTTTGGAGATACAAAATGAATTTCTGCGAATGGCATATTCAGATAAATCAATGAAAAAGCGAGTAGAAAAGACTATTTTGTTAGTAGCTGAAGTCAATAATAAAGTAGTTGGTTTTGCTAATGCTTTTACAAATGAAAATAACGCTGAATTAAGTGCCATTTATATTTACCCAGATTCACAAGGAAGAGGAGTTGGCACTAAACTATTACATGAGGTAATTAAGGAACTGCGTGGATTTTCTAAAATAACAGTTGATGTTGAATCAGGTAATGAGGTTGGAGAAAAATATTATTTTGCAAAAGGCTTTAAACTTGTTGAGGAATTTCATGATGATTTTCTTGGGCATAAGTTAAAAACCAAGAGACTATTTTTAGAAATATAATTGCACTTCCTACTGTTATTGTTTAAGTTCAAAGCTAGAAAATGATTAAACTTAATTTTAAATCAATGTTTGTGTGTTTTGTAACAACTAAAACTTCCACAACAGCTGTAACTCCCTTGCAGGAGTTATGGAAGTGACGTTATGTTACATTTGGTCAAAAGCCAACAAACATACCCTAGTTCGGAAGTAGTTAAATTATTGGGAATTGCCCCGTCAACATTGAGAAAATATTATTCGCTTTTCCAAAGTAGGTATTTCTTTTGCGAAAGAAAAAGGAAGACTAGTTTACAAGGAACATGATATTAAATTGTTCCAGGAGTTAATTAAACTTCACGAGGAAGGTGGAACAATGTTACAAAACTGTTGAAAAAGTTGTGCAACAATCACAACTATCTGATCCGAACCCTCTTGGCATTGGGGGTAAACTAAATTAAGAAGTTTAAAAACACAAAGGACTGATCCCCTTTGTGTTTTTTAATTAAGAAAAACATTTATTAACTTAGTTAAGGAGTAGAATAAAAGGGGGGGATGGGAAAACAAGTTTACAGGAGGAGACCTACAATGGCTTCAGAAAAAGACGCAGAAAAACAGTCAGCAGTAAAACTCGTTCCTTTACTGATTACTGTCGCTGTGGGATTAATCATTTGGTTTATTCCCGCGCCGTCCGGACTTGAACCTAAAGCTTGGCATTTGTTCGCGATCTTCGTCGCAACGATTATCGGCTTTATCTCCAAGCCCTTGCCAATGGGAGCAATCGCTATTTTTGCATTGGCAGTTACTGCTTTAACCGGAACGTTATCTATCGAGAATACATTAAGCGGATTCGGAAATAAGACCATCTGGCTTATCGTTATCGCATTCTTTATTTCCCGGGGATTTATCAAAACCGGACTGGGTGCGAGAATTTCGTATGTATTCGTTCAGAAATTCGGGAAGAAAACACTTGGACTTTCTTATTCACTGTTATTCAGTGATTTAATACTATCACCTGCTATTCCAAGTAATACGGCGCGTGCAGGAGGCATTATTTTTCCTATTATCAGATCATTATCAGAGACATTCGGATCAAGCCCGGCAGATGGGACAGAAAGAAAGATCGGTGCTTTCTTATTGAAAACCGGTTTTCAGGGGAACTTGATTACATCTGCCATGTTCTTGACAGCGATGGCAGCAAACCCGCTGATTGCCAAGCTGGCCCATGATGTCGCAGGGGTGGACTTAACATGGACAAGCTGGGCGATTGCCGCAATTGTTCCGGGACTTGTAAGCTTAATCATTACACCGCTTGTCATTTACAAGCTGTATCCGCCGGAAATTAAAGAAACACCCGATGCGGCTAAAATTGCAACAGAAAAGCTGAAAGAAATGGGACCATTTAAAAAATCTGAACTATCCATGGTTGTTGTCTTTCTTTTGGTACTCGCTCTTTGGATCTTTGGCGGAAACTTCAACATTGATGCCACGACAACAGCGTTAATCGGATTGTCTGTCCTTTTATTGTCTCAAGTGCTGACTTGGGATGATATAAAGAAAGAACAAGGCGCGTGGGATACGCTCACATGGTTTGCGGCGCTTGTCATGCTGGCCAATTTCCTGAATGAGTTAGGTATGGTTTCTTGGTTCAGTAACGCTATGAAATCTTCAGTATCAGGATTCTCATGGATTGTGGCATTCTTAATCTTAATTGTTGTGTATTTCTACTCTCACTACTTCTTTGCAAGTGCGACAGCCCACATCAGTGCAATGTATTCAGCATTTTTGGCTGTGGTTGTGGCAGCGGGAGCACCGCCGCTTTTAGCAGCACTGAGCCTCGCATTCTTCAGCAATCTGTTCGGGTCAACAACCCACTACGGTTCTGGAGCGGCTCCGGTCTTCTTCGGAGCAGGCTACATTCCGCAAGGCAAATGGTGGTCTATCGGATTTATCCTGTCGATTGTCCATATTGTGACATGGCTGGTCATCGGCGGATTATGGTGGAAAGTGTTGGGGATATGGTAGAAAAAAAGGCAGACGCGTTCTCGCGTTCTGCCTTTTTTTGTACAGATATTGCATCTTGGACAAAAACATTAAAATTTCTGAATAGAAAAATGGTATCATTTTAGGTAGAAAGGACGGCTGGTGTCTGTGGTCAAAAAGCGGTTCAACTTTTCTCTGCAAACAAAAATTATGGGTTTGATTGCGGTGCTGCTCATGTTTGTGATCGGGGTGCTGACGGTTACGTTTGCTGTTCAGCAAACAAAGGAAGGCCAAAAACAGGCAGAACAGCTCGCGGTCCAGACAGCGCGAACCATTTCGTATATGCCCCCGGTCAAGGAATCCATACAAACAAAAGGCAATAGGATGAAAGAGGCACAAGAGGTCATTGAGCAAATGAAAGAACAGACCGGCGCCTATGCAATTTATGTATTGAATGAAAAAGGAGAAATTAAAACAACTTCAGAAAACAGCGGAAAAACAAGGCTGACCCCTAGCAGAGCGATATTATTCGGAGGATCTCACGTATCCGGAACAAAAGAGGATGACCGCAAAGTGATCAGAGGAAGTGCGCCCATTATGCAAGAGCGTAAGGGACATAGCCAGATTATTGGCAGTGTGTCTGTTGATTTCTTGCAAAATGAAACCGAACAAGGAATTAAAGATCACTTACGCGATTTAAGCTATATGGCAGTGCTCGTTTTGCTGTTAGGTTTTGGGGGTGCCGCCGCGCTCGCCAAAAGCATCAGAAAGGATACGCTTGGTCTTGAACCTCAGGAAATTGCCTCTCTTTACCGGGAACGGAATGCGATGCTTCGTGCGATTAAGGAAGGAATCATCGCCACCAATCGTGAAGGTGTCGTCACGATGATGAACGTATCGGCAGCCGAGATGCTCAAGCTTCCCGAGCCGGTCATTCATTGTCCTATTGATGATGTGATGCCGGGAGCCGGGCTGATGTCTGTCCTCCATCAAGAAAAGATGCTGCTGAATCAGGAGGTCTGTGTCAATGATCAAGTCTTTATCTTAAATACAAAGATCATGACACAAGGCGGACAAGCTTACGGGATTGTTGTGAGCTTTCGGGAAAAAACAGAACTGAAAAAGCTGATTGATGCCCTGACAGAGGTGCAGAAATACTCAGAAGATCTCCGGGCGCAAACACATGAATTTTCAAACAAGCTCTATGCGATATTGGGACTTCTTGAACTTGGTGAGTATGAAGAGGCGATCGACCTGATTAAAGAAGAATACGCTATCCAAAATGAACAGCACGATATCTTATTCCAAAACATTCATTCACAGCAGGTACAAGCCATTCTATTAGGGAAAATGGGCAAGGCGTCTGAAAAAAAGGTCAAGCTTTTCATTGATGAAAACAGCACGTTAGAACCGCTCCCAGGGCATATCGGTTTATCACATTTGATTACGATTATCGGAAACTTAATTGATAACGCTTTCGAAGCTGTGGCTGATAAGAAAATGCGGCAGGTCTCTTTTTTCATTACGGATATCGGGCATGACATTGTGATAGAAGTTTCCGATACAGGTGATGGGGTACCGCCTGACAAAATGGATACCGTGTTTCAAAGGGGATACTCTTCAAAGGGGATGAAGAGAGGCTATGGGTTAGCCAATGTTAAAGAATCAGTAAATGAAGTCAACGGATGGGTCGAACTGACAAATCAAAAAAACGGCGGGGCGGTATTTACTGTATTTATACCGAAGGAGAAATAAACAAAGGGGGGAATCCATTTGATTCACATCGTGATTGCGGAGGACGATTTTCGAGTAGCCCAAATTCATGAGAGATTGATTGAACAGCTTGATGGATTCAATATCATAGGCAAAGCGGCCAATGCAAAAGAGACCATATCGCTTTTGGCCGCCCAAAAGGCGGACTTGCTGCTTTTAGATATTTATATGCCTGATGAACTGGGAACAGCATTACTTCCAGTGATTCGAAGCCGTTTTCCGGCAGTGGATATTATGATCATTACAGCGGCCACAGAAACCCGTCTTCTGCAGGAATCACTTCGGGCGGGTATTTCACATTATCTCATTAAACCTGTAACCGCAGATAAATTCAAACAGGTGCTTTTGCAGTATAAAGAAAAAAGACAGATGCTGCTGACTCAAACAGAGGTGAGCCAGTCTGTGATTGACTATATTTTCGGGGGAAGCACCAGTGTGAAAGAAGCTGAGCAAGTCAAGGACTTACCCACCGGCATCAGCTCCATTACACTGCGAAAGATAAAAGATACGCTGCGCGATGCACAAGAGGGAATGACGGCTGAAGAGCTGGGAGAAAAAATGGGCGCATCACGGACAACAGCCCGCCGCTATGCCGAGTATCTGGTCTCTAAGGAAGAAGCGCGCGCCGAACTGGAATACGGCATTATCGGCAGACCCGAAAGAAAATATTATCTGGCGGCGGAATAGGGCGGGGAGATATGAAGAAGCTGGGGATTATGTTCATCGTTAGCCTGATCGTGTTGTCAGGGGATATACGGCACAAAACCGCTCCCCGTTTGCCGGACGGGCCGATTGAAATCGTCGTGCCCGCAGAGCCATCCGGGGGCTGGGATTTAACAGCACAGGCTATCCAGTCTGTGCTCAAGCAAAAAGACATTGTAAGAAACTCCGTTCACATTGTGTATAAGCCCGGAAGCGGCGGTGATAAAGGCTGGAATTACGTGAACACACAGGATAAACCCACCATCAGCATGACATCTAGCTTGATACTAAGTAATTACATTCTCGGCCAAAGCAAACTGAAGCTAGACGATTTCACTCCATTAGCCATTCTCGCAAAAGAATGGCAGACTGTCGCCCTGCCAAAAGGGTCGGCGATACAAAACGGAAAACAGCTGCTGCGCCATATTAAGCAACATCCAGGCGAGGTCAAAATCGGCTTTGCGCCCGGACTTGGAAATGATGATCAGCTATCGTTCGTCAGGGCGGCTGAGATGTACGGCATTGACCCCTTTGACATCCAATTTTATCAGTACGACAGCAGCGAAGAACTGATTCAGGGGCTCATCAGGCATGAGATAGAAGCGGCGTCGATGACGGCATCTGAAGCAAAAAAATACTACAAGACCGGCGAGATCACATTAGCGGCGGTGACATCAGAAAAAAGGCTCGCCGGCTTTCGCAGTGTGCCGACTTGGAAAGAGCAAGGCATTCCGTTTGTCTTTTCTCATTGGAGAGGTATCATGGGACCGAAAGACATGTCGGATGAAGAGATTTTATATTGGGATCAGGCGTTAAAAAAAGTCACATCATCAGCTGAATGGAAGCGGAAAATAAAGGAGCAGGACTGGGAAAGCTTTTATTTAAACAGCCGGGAAACAAAACGGTTCTTAGAAGAACAATCAAGGTTCTATAAAGACATCATGAGCGGAGACCAATGAGTATTCTGTAAACTCGCAGAATACTTTTTTTATGATCAAAATGAACAAAAAGGTTATAAAAAATTAAAAATATATAAAATTCACAATATTTACTTTAGTATTTTTTTCTCATAAGATGACAAAAAGGCAAAGCAAAGGGGAGCAGAGCCTTTCAAAATGAAAGCGGATTCATAACTAGGGGGGATACTATGTTAGCAATCTTAGGCTTTTTTATGATGCTTGTGTTTATGGTGCTGATTATGACGAAACGGCTTTCTGTCCTGACGGCATTAGTCTTGACGCCGATTATATTTGCACTGATTGCCGGGTTTAAATTCAACGCTATCGGCGACATGATGATATCGGGGATTCAGCAGGTGGCGCCCACTGCGGTCATGATTATGTTTGCGATTTTATATTTCGGTATTATGATTGATACAGGGTTGTTCGATCCCATGGTCGCGAAAATATTAAATCTGGTCAAAGGCGATCCGTTAAAAATCGTGGTCGGGACTGCGGTGCTTACCATGCTTGTCGCTTTGGACGGAGACGGCTCGACCACCTATATGATTACGACAAGCGCCATGCTTCCGCTTTATTTGCTGCTTGGTATCCGGCCGATTATTTTAGCCGGTATTGCCGGCGTCGGCATGGGGATTATGAATACGATTCCGTGGGGCGGTGCGACACCAAGAGCGGCGAGCGCGCTGGGAGTTGATCCGGCTGAGCTGACGGGACCAATGATTCCTGTTATAGCAAGCGGGATGCTTTGTATGATTGCGGTCGCTTATGGGCTGGGAAAAATGGAAAGAAAACGTCTCGGCGTCATCGAGCTTAAGCAGCCCGCTCATACGAACGAAACGGCAGCCGCAGTAGAGGACGAATGGAAACGGCCGAAGCTTTGGTGGTTTAATTTATTGTTAACGCTTACATTAATAGGGTTTTTAGTTTCCGGAAAAGTGAATTTGACTGTGCTGTTTGTGATCGCGTTTTGTGTCGCCTTGATTGTGAACTATCCGAGGCTTGATCATCAAAGAGAACGCATTTCTGCCCATTCCAGCAATGTGCTCGCAATCGGATCAATGATCTTTGCGGCGGGTGTATTTACCGGTATTTTAACAGGAACAAAAATGGTCGATGAAATGGCGATTTCCCTTGTGTCTATGATCCCTGAACAAATGGGCGGGTTTATTCCGGTGATTGTAGCGTTAACGAGCGGCATATTTACGTTCCTCATGCCAAATGACGCGTATTTCTACGGGGTGCTTCCGGTTTTATCCGAAACGGCTGTTGCCTATGGCGTGGATAAAGTTGAAATCGCAAGAGCCTCCATCATCGGGCAGCCTATTCATATGCTCAGCCCGCTGGTTCCGTCTACACATTTGTTAGTCGGCCTTGTCGGCGTATCAATTGATGAGCATCAGAAATTTGCGATGAAATGGGCCGTTCTCGCTGTCGTCGTGATGACGGTGTGCGCTCTCTTAATCGGCGCGATTTCTATTGTATAAACATAAATTCAATTTAAAAGACGCAGACTAATGGCATTCAATGTTATGACGGAGGTGCCAACAATGAGTGATCCTTATATGCCGCTGTCATCAGTGAGAAGCGGCATGGGGTTTGAAGCGGCAAAGGGCGTGCATGGTCTGACTGTGCAAATTGTGAATGTGTATTTTGTTCAAAATCCGTCGCAGCCTCATGAGTTTGTATTAATAGATGCCGGGATGCCGAAATCAGCCGGCATGATTATAAAAGAAGCGAAACAAAGGTTTGGAGACAATTGTACATGTAAAGCAATTATTCTGACACACGGGCATTTCGATCATATAGGGGCCATTGAGGAGATATTGGAGCAATGGAAAGTCCCGGTTTATGTTCATGAAAAAGAGCTGCCGTATGTGACGGGACAAGAGGATTATCCGCCGGCCCGGCCAGACAGTAAAAGCGGGCTTGTCGCAAAGCTGTCTCCTCTGTTTCCGCGTCACTCCATTAATATCTCTTCCCATGTGCACACACTGCCGGAAGACGGCTCAGTTCCGTTTCTTGAGGAGTGGGAATGGCTGTTTACGCCGGGACACACCCCCGGCCATGTTTCTTTATTTCGTGAATCCGGCCGTGTGCTGCTGGCAGGTGATGCCGTCATCACGGTGGAACAGGAATCATTGGCCGATGTCATCATCCAAAAGCAGGAGCTTCATGGCCCGCCGGCATATTTTACGATGGACACAGCATTGGCGTCCGAGTCGATTCAAAGGCTTGCGAAGCTCGAGCCGGAAGCGCTGCTGACAGGACACGGCATACCGATGACGGGCAGGAACTATAGCAAAGACTTGAGTGCATTGGCAGAACGTTTGTCTGCTATTACGTAAACACCCCCAGCGGGTGTTTTTTTATGCCCAGTTTACCAAAAGATACAAAAAAACAATTTATGTTCCATAACAAAAACGATACAATGAAAAGCATGAATTGTGATATGAAGGAGAGAGTTTGTTGAAAGATCTAGAAATGCTCTGGTACGAAGCGAAAGAATTTATTGCCGTTTGCTATCAGGAATTGGGGAAAAGAGGGGAAGAAGCGAAACAACGTCTTGAGGACATTAAGAAAGAGATTGATCAGACGGGAAGTTATGTACATACAAGAGAAGAGCTGGAACACGGGGCAAAGATGGCATGGAGAAACAGCAACCGCTGCATCGGCCGTTTGTTTTGGAACTCGCTAAACGTCATTGACAGGCGGGATGTCCGGACGAAGGAAGAGGTGCGTGACGCATTATTCCAACATATTGAAACCGCAACAAATAACGGGAAAATCAAGCCGACAATTACGATTTTTCCCCCAGAGTGCCAAGGAGAAAAACAGATTGAAATCTGGAACCATCAGTTAATCCGCTATGCCGGATATGAATCCGAAGACGGAAGAATCGGTGACCCGGCATCCGCTTCCCTGACGGCTGCATGTGAGAAGCTCGGCTGGCGCGGGGAACGAACCGACTTTGATTTGCTGCCGATCGTCTTCCGCTTGAAGGGTGAGGCGCATCCGGTTTGGTATGAGCTGCCCCGTTCGCTCGTCATAGAGGTGCCGCTCTCGCACCCCGAAATAGAGTCGTTTTCAGATTTGGAGCTGAAGTGGTATGGTGTGCCGATTATTTCGGATATGAAGCTTGAAATCGGCGGCATTCATTACAACGCCGCTCCGTTCAACGGCTGGTACATGGGAACGGAGATCGGAGCAAGGAACCTCGCTGATGAAAAGAGATATGATATGCTGAAAAAAATCGCCTCCATCATGGGAATTGCCGCTGATTTTAATACCGATCTGTGGAAGGACCAGGCGCTTGTGGAATTGAACAAAGCCGTGCTTTATTCTTACAAAAAACACGGGGTGAGTATTGTCGACCATCATACAGCCGCAAGCCAATTTAAACGGTTTGAAGAACAGGAAGAAGAGGCTGGCAGGAAGCTGACGGGAGATTGGACGTGGCTGATTCCGCCGATATCTCCCGCTTCCACCCATATTTTTCACCGTTGCTATGACAACACGATCGTCAAACCGAATTATTTCTACCAAGATAAGCCTTATCAATAAATGATGGAAAACTTGTGATGGCCTTCAAGGGTGCGCGATTCTGAAACAGAGACGTTTGTGACTTCTGAAAAAGGGCTGCCCTTTTTGACAGCGTTCAGAAAAGGCTTCAAGGATTCTTCGGAACCTTCCGCCAGAATCTCGACCCGGCCGTCATCCCGGTTTTTCACCCAGCCGGCCAACTTGTAGCGATCCGCTTCTGATTGAACAAAGTAGCGAAAACCCACACCTTGGACACGGCCGTCTGCAATGATTCGATATTGGAGCATGTCAAAACCACCTTTTCTTATTATGATAATCGAATGGTTCCTATCACTGCAAAGGATGTGTTTATATGAATTCAACGCGTTTTCCCATTCTTTCTATTAATATCGGCAAACCGCAAACCTATGAATTTGAAGGGGGAAAAGTGGAAACCGGGATTGTGAAGCGCCCGGCAGAGTCGGCTGTCATGCTGTACCGTGAGAATTTTGCAGGAGACGGACAAGCCGACCTGGTCAATCACGGCGGCCGTGATAAAGCGGTTTGTGTATATCCGTCCGAGCATTATCCATATTGGGAGAACGCCCTAGCAAGACGGCTGCCGGAAGCGGCGTTTGGCGAAAACCTGACGGTAAAAGGACTGACGGAGCGGGACGTTTGGATCGGAGATGTGTATCAGCTGGACGAAGCGGTTGTTCAGGTCAGCCAGCCGCGCCAGCCCTGTGTGAAGCTTGCGAAAAAATACGGTGTGAAGGATATGGTGCTTCAAGTTCAGAAAACGGGATATACAGGCTTTTATTTCAGAGTGCTTGAGGAAGGGAACGTCTCGCCGGGTGCTGAGCTGGAATTGCTGTCCCGCGGCGCGCAAAAGATTTCAATCTCGTATGCGAACCAAGTAAAATACCATGACGCAAAAAATCTGACGGCGATTGAAGCGATCCTGCGTGAGGACACACTGTCAGAAAGCTGGAGAACGTCTTTTATCAAGAAACGGGACAGACTGCTGCAAGCTTGACCGCAAAAAAAGCCGGGCACTCAATGTGCGCGGCTTTTAAACGTTAGGATTGTTGGTTTTTTCTCGTTTCAAGCAAGTTGGCAAGAAAATAGGTTTTAAAGCTTTGAAGCTTTCTTCCTTCATAGTGTGTTACACCGTGTTTTTTTAATTCTTCTACATACCAGCCTTTACTGCCATAATGCATGTCAGAAAACTCCTTTCCCATCTCCTGCACAGGAGAGTTTGTTCAGTTTTTTACCAAACTTTTGGCATTGTAACATCTATAAAAAGACGTTGAAAAGGGGTGTTTGGCAAACTGAGTCTTTCGGTCTAGAAGGTGTGAAGTTCTCTAACATGTATATGTAAAGGACAAGCGTTTCATGCTTTAATGGCCGGTCAATTTTAAAAGCACGATGCCAAGCGTCATAATGCCGAACACGATTCCGATATAGATCAGCATCCCGTTTTTTTTCTTGATTCCAAAAAAGGTCAGGATGATGCTCTCAATGAAAAAAATGATCCCAAAAATAATAAACCACATGCGGACTGGCTCCTTTCGCAACATCATGTATAGTGTACCATAATGGACAGCCTTGAGCCCGGCGCGCACATTAAAAATGCCGGGCACTGTACTGTGCCCGGCAGCCTATTATTCTGTATCAACCAGCTTGACAAGAAGCTGGGCCAAACGCTGCTTTTCATCCTCGTCTGCCACTCGCCACAACTCTTGCAGAAGCATTTCTTCTCCGTTTTGCGGCTCCTCGTGTTTGGCGAGATAGTCCCCGAGGATGGCGGCACTTTTGATGATTTTTCCATCATCTAATCCGAATTTCTTTCCTAGGTCCACTTGTTTTTTCAAATAAGCTTTAAATTCTTCAAAGTCTTTTAAAATGTCCTTTTTATCTGTTCCGTGCATCGCATGCATTTCGTTTTCGATTTGGATTTTTTCTTTATCTCTGTTGATGACTATCCCTCCTTCGCCGATAGTATTGTTTTACCTGTTCTTGAAGGGGGATAAACATGCCGGATGTCCAGACCTGTTTTTACAGCGTTGTTAAGATAATCGGTTTGTCTTTCGTAATCACGATCGAATGCTCAACTTGGGCGACAAGACTTTTGTCAGGTGTCTTAAAGGTCCAGCCGTCTCCGCTCTCAACAATGGTTTCTGCTTTCGTTGAGATAAACGGTTCGAGTGCAATCACCGTGCCATTTTTGAAAAGGGCGTTATCAAACGGATCATAATAATTCATGATATGATTCGGCTCTTCATGCAGGTTTCTGCCGATCCCGTGGCCGGTCAGAGTTTTAATGACGGTGAAGCCTTGAGAACGGGCTTCATGATATACGGCTCTTCCGATCTGGTTTTGGCGCTTGCCCGCTTTAGCCTGCTGGAGCCCTTTTTGAAAGGCGTCTTCAGCGCATTGGCAAAGCTTATGGAGGCGTTCTTCTCCTTCACCGAGGACAAAGGAAATGCCGGTATCCGAGTAAAAGCCGCCGAATTCAGCGGAGATATCAATGTTAACCAGATCGCCCGCTTTTAAAATGGTCGATGTGCTCGGAATGCCATGAGCCACTTCGTCATTTACACTGATGCATGTCACACCGGGAAAATCATATTCCTTTTCCGGAGCTGACACGGCCCCATGTTCATCAAGCACCGCTTTACCGATCAGGTCAAGATCTTTTGTGCTCATGCCGGGCTCTGCTTTTTTCTTCATTTCTTCTCGTGCCAAGGCAACGATTCTGCCGATTTTTTTAAGGCCTTCTAATTCTTGATCGTTTGTTACAATCATCTTCATTCCCGCTTTCTTTTTACATAATCTCATTTAAGCTTACCACAACTGGTTCAAAAATAGGAAACCCGCCGGCCTGATAAATATGAAAGTGATACAGGAAAATTGGTATAGATAACTAGTTATCTTATGTGGTATATTTGAAAAAAAGGGTTAGAGGGGGATGGGTGTTATGCTTCAGTTTTTGCAAAAACTCGGGAAATCATTTATGCTCCCGATTGCGGTGCTGCCCGCAGTCGGGATTATCCTTGCGATAGGGAGAGAGGATTTGTTTAATATCCCATTTGTGTATCAAGCGGGGTCAGCGGTTTTTGCTCATTTGCCGCTTGTTTTTGCGATCGGGATAGCTATCGGCATTGCCAAAGACAGCAATGGAGCGGCGGCCTTATCGGGTGCGATATCCTATGTTATGCTGGATGCCGCGACAAAAGCGATTGATAAAACGAACAACATGGCGGTGTTTGGTGGAATTATCGCCGGTTTAATTGCGGGTTATACGTATAACCGCTTTAAGGATACGAAGCTGCCGGAATACCTTGGGTTTTTCAGCGGAAGGCGTCTTGTTCCAATTGTAACCGCTATCGTGACGGTTATACTGGCAGGAATATTCGGTTTTGTATGGCCTCCGATTCAGTCGGCAATCAATGAATTTGGAGAATGGATGCTTGGACTCGGCGGAATCGGGGCGGGAATATTCGGTGTGTTTAACCGGCTGCTGATTCCGATGGGGCTGCATCATGTGCTGAATAATATTTTCTGGTTCCAGTTTGGTGAATTTAATGGAGTTACAGGCGATTTGGCGCGATTTTTTGCCAAAGACCCGACAGCAGGCACATACATGACCGGGTTTTTCCCGATTATGATGTTCGGTCTGCCCGCGGCTTGTTTTGCGATGATTGTAACCGCTAAGCCTGAAAAACGGAAAGCGACGGCAGGTATGATGATTGGATTAGCGCTGACCGCTTTCATTACGGGAATCACAGAGCCGATTGAATTTTCCTTTATGTTTTTATCACCGCTGTTATATGTTGTTCATGCCATATTAACGGGATTGTCCTTATTTATTGTAAATGTTCTTGGAATAAGGTCCGGATTTACTTTTTCTGCCGGAGGCATTGATTTTTTGGCCAGCTACGGAATAGCGGAAAAACCGCTGCTTCTGCTAGTGATCGGGTTGTGTTACGCTGTTTTATACTTTGTCGTCTTTTATGTGCTGATCAGAGTATTAAACTTGAAAACACCTGGACGGGAAGATGATGATCCGGATGAAGTGCTGGATGAGGACACTGCAAATTCCGTCAATGACAACCTCATGTTGAGGGGCCTGGGCGGAAAAACGAATCTTCAAACCATCGACCACTGTGCGACAAGGCTTCGGCTGACTGTCAACAGCACGTCTTTGATAGATGAGGCCCTGCTCAAAAAAGCGGGAGCAAAAGGAGTTGTGAAAGCTGGCAGCAACTCGGTGCAAGTTATCATCGGGCCGAATGTGGAATTTGCAGCGGAAGAATTAAAAGCTGCGGTAAAAGATTGATGAAATAAAAAAGCGGAGAGGGCAGCCTCTCCGCTTTTTTTTATTTGTCTTTATCGTCTGATGAAGTTGTTTCAGATTCATCATGCTTCGTATAATCATAGTCGGACGGGTTCACTTTTTCGAAACCTTTCGGTGTATAGAAACGCAGCAAATCGCCGTTTATGATTTTATCAGACATTTCGAGTTCTTTTTTGACAAGCGAGTCTTCTTTCTTATCGACTTCAGATTCTTCCAGAAGCTCTCCGGTCTTTGTATCATAATATTTACCGGATATTTTCGTGTACTTAGGAGAAATAAAGTCCCCGTTTCGGAACGGAATCACTTCACGGTGCTCTTTCGATAAGATATCAGAGCCTGACATCAAATAATCCTTCGTATCTACTCCGAGTAAATGAAGAACAGTCGGAGCCACATCGACATCACCGGCGTATTTATGAACTTTCTCACCTTTTACGCCCGCAGCGTGAATAAATAATGGAACCCGCTGAAGCTGAGCATTATCATAATCGGTGATTTCGTCTTTGCCGAGTACTTTTGCCATTGCTGTATTGTGGTTTTCAGAGATGCCGTAATGGTCTCCGTACATCACAATAATGGATTTATCGTACAGACCGTCTTTTTTCAGATCATTAAAGAACTGCTCAATCGACTGGTCAAGGTAATTCGCGGACTGGAAGTAATTGTTGACGACAGAATCGCCAAAGTCTCCGGCCGGGAAGTCTGTATCCTCTTTATCCATTCCGAATGGGAAATGGTTGGACAGCGTAATGAACTTCGTATAGAACGGTTCTTGTAAGCTTTCCAAAAGCGGCATGGATTCTTTGAAATACGGTTTATCTTTCATACCGTAGTTTTTAATGTTTTCTTCACTCATGTCATAGTAAGCGGAATCGAAAAACTTATCAATGCCTTCCGCTTTGTACATTTCATTCCGGTTCCAGAAGGTTTGCGTATTGCCATGGAAAGCTGCAGACGTGTAGTCTTGAGATTTCAGAATGGCAGGAACTGATTGAAGCGTGTTTTGTGCTTTGTTTACAAATACCGATCCTTGAGACAATGGATACAGAGAGTTTTCCATCATAAACTCTGCATCAGAGGTTTTGCCTTGTCCCGTTTGGTGGAAAAAGTTATCAAAGTAGAACGTTTCGTTATCGTGTGCCAGTTTGTTTAAAAACGGCGTGACTTCCTTACCGTTAATTTTGTAGTCAATGATAAATGACTGCAGCGATTCTAAAGAGACGTAAATCACATTTTTGCCTTCCGCTTTGCCGAAGTACACATTATTCGGCACGTCGTAGTTGGCTTTCATATAGTTTTCAACGTCCGTTACATCGCTTGAATCCGCAAGTACACGCTGGCTGTTTGATTTCACATTTTGCACGGCGTCATAAATCGTAAAGTTATAGGTTCCCAGATATTTGACGAGATAGTTGCGGTCGAATGATCTTGTCAGCAATTCAGGACGGTCCGATTCAGCCACAGCAAGGTTGATTAAGAAAACCAGCACGGCAGAGGCAAGGACAATGCGGAAAGATTTTTTATTCGACGTTGTTTCGGCAGGCTTATTGACCTTGAGGGCCAAAATAATCAAAATGACCGTATCAATAAAATAGAAAACGTCAGTCGGGCTCATCAGCGAAAAGGCGCTGTCTCCAAGCTGCCCTCCGTTTGTTTTAGCCTGCATAATAACGGGAATGGTAATAAAATCATTAAAGAATCTGTAATACACAATGTTTGCGTACAGTAAAAAAGACATTAAAAAATGAATCACTATAATGGCTGTCTGCTGTAATCTTTTCTTGAATAAGAGTCCAAATCCAAGAAAGAACAGGCTGGAGCTGAGCGGATTCACAAAAAGCAATATTTTTTGGATCATGTTGTCAATTCCCAAATTAAAGTTCAGGACATAAGCGACATACGTTTTCATCCATAAGAGGACGGCGGCAACCAAGAAGAAGGCCAGTCCTTTTTCTTTTATAAATTTTTTCATTGTTACACTCCTTTTTCCCGATCACAGTTCAAGGCGGAACGATAGAAAAAACGAACGTAATTAAATATACCATGAATCCGGCGATTAGAAAAGTGAAAAACGGTTTATGGGTAAAGTGCCGAAAAACACTGTCGAATCAACGTTTATCATAGGTTTTTCCGGATTTTTTTGCGGTGTTGTTTATTTGTAAATATGGATGGATATGGGTTGGTATGCACGCATATGGTAAAATAGAAACAATAAATGAAAAAGGAGCGGGATCATGGATTTTGCGCAAATTGTGGCTGAGGATAAAATCAAACGCGCCATTCAAGAAGGAGAATTTCAAAACCTGCCGGGGATGGGAAAGCCGCTTCCAAAGGATGACGCAGCCCACTTGCCGGAATCGCTCAGAATGGGATACCGCATCTTGAAAAATGCCGGAATGGCAGAAGACGAGGGCGCGCTCAAAAAAGAGCTGATGACCATTAACCAGTTGATAGCCAAATGCTATGATGAAGAAGAGCGAAAGCAATTAATCAGAACGAAAACGGAAAAACAGCTCAGGCTCGACAAGCTGATCAGCAAAAAAGACATGTTTGCCAAGCCGGCTTCTGCCTTTTATAAAAGCAAGGTGGATGACAAGCTGGGACGATAGTCATTTCAATCTGCTCCTAAAAAACGCCAAACAACGTTTACTTTCTTCCTATTGTGGTAATGACCCATAAATGAAAAAAAGGGTGATGGGATGGATCAGTTATTGCAATGGGTGGAACGTGTATCTGACTGGATGTGGGGTCCTCCTCTGATTATATTGCTGACGGGGACAGGACTGTATTTTACGATTTTACTGAAATTTTTTCAGTTTCGTTATCCGTTATATATTTTCAAACAAACGATCGGCAGTGTAGGGAAAGAGCCGAAGGGAGAGGGGACGGTCACGCCGCTGCAGGCATTGACGTCGGCTCTAAGCTCGACTATCGGTGCAGCTAATATTGTCGGTGTGCCGGCAGCCATTATGTTCGGCGGACCGGGAGCAGTCTTTTGGATGTGGCTGATCGCGCTGTTTGCCATGGCGATTAAGTTTTCGGAAAGCGTGCTTGCCGTTCATTACAGAGAAAAAAATGAACATGGCGAATTTGTCGGGGGACCGATGTATTACATAACAAAAGGGTTAAAGATGAAATGGCTTGGCGTCTTCTTTTCAGTTGCACTTATTGTGGAGTTGATTCCAAGCATTATGGTACAGGGGAATTCCGTTTCTTCATCGCTTGCCTTAACCTTTTCCTTCAATGAATGGGCTGTAGGCATTGTCATGGCTGTTATTGTTGGATTTGTCGTGCTTGGCGGGATTACAAGAATCGGGAAAGTGACGGAGTGGTTCGTTCCGCTGATGGCGGGAATTTACATAGGAGCGGGCGTATGGATTATGGTAACGAACGGCTCGAGTATTCCTGCATTTTTTTCACTGGTATTTTCTGACGCGTTTCAGCCTTCTGCCGCTGTCGGCGGTTTTGGCGGCGCCGCATTGGCGGAAACGATCCGCTGGGGTTTCGCCCGGGGGCTTTATTCCAACGAAGCGGGAATGGGAACAGCTCCGATTGCCCACGCCGCGGCGATGACCGATCATCCTGTCAGACAGGGTTTCTGGTCAATTACCGGAATTGTCATTGATACACTAATCATTTGTACGGTGACAGCGTTTGTCGTGGTGTCGTCAGGGGTATGGACGAAAGAGAATGCAGCGTCTGATCCTTCTTCTTTGACAGCAGCAGCCTTTGAACATTATTTCGGCGCTTTTGGCGGGTATTTGGTTGCTGTGTCTCTTGTATTCTTTGTGGTCTCAACGATATTGGTTGTGATTTTTTACGGGGCGAAACAGGCAGAATTTTTATTCGGCTTAAAAGCAGGCCCCGTGATGAAGGCTGTTTATTTAGCAGCCATCATTGTGGGTGCAGTCGGCGGCGCGAAGCTGATTTGGGGTTTTCTTGATCTAGCGCTGTGCGGCATTCTTCTGCCTAATATTATCGCGTTGCTTCTATTAAGTAAGAAAGTCCGCGCCTTATTTGACGAATTCTTTCAATCTGAACAGTTTTATTTACGGGATATAAAAAAAGCAAAATCATCTGAGAAAGTCGTAAAGTCCTGATATTCAGGGCTTTTTTTGTGTGTAAAGGTCTTTTGGCACGATTCTGGTATGAAAGCGCTATAAAAAGTTGTTGACTACATGTATATACAAGAATACAATAGATTCATAACATGTATATACAAGTTTATCAATAGAAATGAAAACGGTTACGGAGGGGTTGGCATGGGTGAGCTTACTAGATCTGTACGGCAGATTGTCGATGCTGTCGGCGGAAGAGAAAATATAGCAGCGGCGACTCATTGTGTTACACGTTTACGGTTTGCGTTACTGGATGATAGCAAGGTTGATCAAGAGGTGCTTGATCAAATTGATGTGGTAAAGGGATCTTTTTCAACAAACGGCCAGTTTCAGGTGGTCATCGGCCAGGGAACAGTCAATAAAGTATATGCGGAACTGGTGAAGGAAACGGGAATCGGCGAGTCGTCAAAGGATGAGGTAAAGAAGGCTTCAGAAAAAAACATGAATCCTTTGCAGCGTGCTGTGAAAACGCTTGCTGATATTTTTATCCCGATTTTGCCTGCGATTGTTACAGCGGGTTTGCTAATGGGGATCAACAACATTTTAACCGCTCAAGGCATTTTCTTCAGCTCCAAATCAATTGTTCAAGTCTATCCGCAGTGGGCGGACCTTGCGAATATGATCAACTTGATTGCGGGAACGGCCTTTACCTTTCTGCCTGCTTTAATCGGCTGGTCGGCGGTGAAGCGATTTGGGGGCAATCCTCTGCTCGGCATTGTGCTTGGCGTAATGCTTGTGCATCCGGATTTGTTAAACGCTTGGGGCTACGGTGCGGCAGAGCAAAGCGGCGAGATTCCGGTCTGGAATTTATTCGGCCTAGAGGTGCAAAAGGTCGGCTATCAAGGCCAAGTGCTTCCGATCCTGCTCGCTTCCTATTTATTGGCGAAGCTGGAGCTGTTTTTAACAAAACGCACGCCGGAGGGCATACAGCTATTGGTGGTAGCGCCGATCACTCTGCTTGTCATCGGATTTGCTTCCTTTATCATTATTGGACCGATTACTTTTGCGATCGGCAATGTATTGACATCAGGCCTCATTGCGATTTTCGGATCATTCTCCGCGCTTGGCGGTCTGTTGTATGGCGGGTTATACTCGGCCCTTGTTATTACAGGAATGCATCACACGTTCTTAGCAGTCGATCTTCAGCTGATCGGTTCCAAGCTCGGCGGCACGTTCTTATGGCCGATGCTTGCGCTTTCGAATATCGCACAAGGCTCAGCTGCGTTAGCGATGATGTTTATCGTAAAGGATGAGAAACAAAAAGGACTTTCTTTAACCTCGGGAATTTCTGCCTATCTCGGCATTACGGAGCCGGCGATATTCGGGGTGAACCTCCGTTACAGATTTCCGTTTATCATCGCCATGATCAGCTCAGGGCTGGCCGGCATGTACATTTCTACACAAGGTGTATTGGCAAGTTCAGTCGGCGTCGGCGGCGTGCCGGGGATCTTCTCCATCATGAGCCAGTACTGGGGCGCGTTTGCGATCGGAATGGCGATTGTGCTGATCGTTCCGTTTGCGGGCACATACGCCTACGCAAGATTGAAGCGAAAATAATAATAGATCGGGAGCGGGACGCATATACAGCAGTCCCTTTTCCCCTTTCAATAGAAAAAAATTAGTGGTGGTGCTGAATATGAAAACAACGCAACAGCCATGGTGGAAAAAAGCCGTGGTTTATCAAATTTATCCGAAAAGCTTTAAGGATACGACAGGAAACGGCATTGGCGATTTGAATGGTGTGATAGAGAAGCTTGATTATTTGAAGGAGCTTTCTGTTGATGTCATATGGCTGACGCCTGTTTATGACTCTCCGCAGTACGATAACGGCTATGATATAAAGGATTATTACAGCATTTATAAGGACTACGGTACAATGGAAGATTTTGAGCGCTTATTAGATGAAGCGCACAATAGAGGCATCAAGGTTGTGATGGATCTTGTTGTGAACCATACCTCAGTTGAGCATCAATGGTTTAAGGACGCCGCTTCCTCAAAGGATTCTCCGTACCGTGATTTTTATATTTGGAAGGACCCGAGGGAAGACGGCTCGGCTCCGACTAATTGGGAATCGAAATTCGGAGGCTCCGCATGGAAATTTGACGCTTCCAGCGGGCAGTATTATTTGCACTTGTTTGATGTGACGCAGGCTGACCTGAACTGGGAAAATGAAGAAGTCAGAAAGCATGTATATGACATGATGCATTTTTGGTTTCAAAAGGGCATTGACGGCTTTCGGCTCGATGTCATCAATTTGATTTCCAAAGATCGGCGTTTTCCTGATGCAGAGGACGGTAGCGATGGGCGTTCGTTTTACACTGACGGACCTCGGGTGCACGAATATCTTCATGAAATGAACAAAGAAGTGTTTTCCCATTATGACAGCATGACCGTCGGGGAGATGTCTTCTACATCAGTTGATCATTGCGTCCGGTATACAAATCCGGCAAGCAAAGAGCTTGATATGACATTCAACTTTCACCATTTAAAAGTAGACTATCCAAACGGAGAAAAATGGGCGCTGGCTCCGTTTGATTTTCTGAAATTGAAGGAGATTTTGTCGGCTTGGCAGACGGAAATGCATGCCGGCGGAGGCTGGAACGCTTTGTTTTGGTGTAATCACGACCAGCCGCGAATTGTCTCCAGATACGGAGATGACGGAATGTATCGGGAAAAGTCAGCAAAAATGCTAGCAACCGCGATTCATATGATGCAGGGCACTCCGTACATTTATCAAGGTGAGGAATTTGGCATGACCAATCCGAAGTTTCAGCAAATAAGCTCTTACCGGGACGTGGAATCGCTGAATATGTACCGTCTTATGAAGAAAAATGGTGTGGCGGAAGAGGAGATTCTGGCAATACTGAGAGAGAAATCCCGTGATAATTCCAGAACCCCTGTGCAGTGGAACAGCGAGGCGAATGCGGGTTTTACAACCGGGACGCCATGGATATCGGTTGCAGACAATTACCGGGAGATCAACGCCGAAGCCGCGCGCAAGGACAAAAACTCGATTTTTCACCATTACAAAAAACTGATCCAGATCAGAAAAGAATATGATATTGTCACCGATGGGGAGTACGAACTGATTGACAAAGATGACCCGAACATTTTTGCGTATGTAAGGCACGGTGAGAATGAAAAATTGCTCGTCATCAATAACTTTTACGGCACGGAAGCGGTTTTTACACGTCCTGAGCAGTTTGAGCTTGAACAATGGACGTATACAGTGCTTCTCTCAAACGACGAAGAAGTGAGGGAAGGATGTCCGAAACAGCTTAGGCTCCGCCCGTATGAATCCATCGTTTATCATCTGACAAAACCGTGCTAAACTAGTCTGGGTGGTAATAAATGAAAGCAAATAAATATATTTCGATTTATAAAGACATCGCACAGCACATTGAATGGGAAAAATGGAAGGCGGAGGAGACTCTCCCGTCTGAAAATGACCTGTCCGTACAATACGATACATCCAGAGAAACCGTCCGCAAGGCGCTCAACATGCTTGCGCAAAACGGTTATATTCAGAAGATCAAAGGCAAAGGCTCGGTCATTCTGAACAGAGAAAAAATGCAATTTCCCGTCTCAGGCCTTGTCAGCTTCAAAGAACTTGCGCAGACGCTTGGCAAGGAAACCGAAACAACCGTTCATAAATTCGGATTGATTCTTCCCCCAGATCTGATTCAAAAGCAGCTTCAGGCACTGCCGGATGAAGATGTATGGGAAGTGATCAGATCGAGAAAGATTGACGGCGAGCACGTCATCTTGGACAAGGATTACTTTTACAGAAAACATGTCCCGCATCTGACAAAGGAAATTTGCGAAGACTCGATTTACGAATATATTGAAGGGGAGCTTGGGCTTACGATCAGCTACGCACAAAAAGAAATCGTCGCAGAGCCGTGCACAGATGAAGACAGGGACTATCTTGATCTGTACGGATATGATCATATGGTGGTCGTAAAAAACTACGTCTTCTTAGAGGACACAACCCTTTTTCAATATACGGAAAGCAGACACCGTCTGGATAAATTCCGCTTTGTAGATTTCGCGAGACGGGGAAAATAAAGCGCGGCTGCCTTTGGCAGACCGCGTTTTTGTATCTGATTGGTATCAAAATTGATACTATCCAACAAAAATGTGCGTACTTTTACTTTTTAAAATAATGGCTACAATAGAAATCAGATTAACCAAAAGGAGAGGTGCTGACATGGCAGATTTAAAAACACAAATTATTGATGCATACAAATTCAGACACGCGACGAAGGAATTTGATCCTGCTAAAAAAATATCAGAAAGTGATTTTGAATTTATTTTAGAAACAGGCAGACTGTCTCCAAGCTCGCTCGGTCTTGAGCCTTGGAAATTCGTAGTCGTGCAAGATCCGGCATTGCGTGAAAAGCTTCGCGAATATACATGGGGCGCGCAAAAGCAATTGCCGACGGCAAGCCACTTTGTGCTGATCCTCGCGCGTACGGCAAAGGATATCACATTTGATTCCGATTACGTGAAACAGCATTTAAAAGAAGTGAAACAAATGCCGGAAGAAATGTATGAAGGATACTTAAAAAAGACAGAGGAATTCCAGAAACATGATTTTCATTTGTTAGAAAGCGACAGAGCCATATTTGACTGGGCTTCAAAACAAACTTATATTGCTCTTGGCAACATGATGACCGCTGCCGCGCAAATCGGAATCGATTCCTGCCCTGTCGAAGGATTCAATTACGACGAGATCCACCGTATTCTTGAGGGAGAAGGGTTACTTGAAAACGGAAGCTTCGACATCTCCGTTATGGCGGCATTCGGCTACCGTGTCAGAGAACCTCGTCCGAAAACAAGATCGGCTGTTGAAGATGTTGTGAAATGGGTGTAAAAAAAAGCTGCTCGTAATGAGCAGCTTTTTTTATGCTTGATCCGCTTTATTCTGCTTTCTCCGCTGATACAGATACAGAGCGGTGCCGAGTGCGCTGAGCAAAAATCCGGCTAACAGAATGGAGTACATAGAGGTGGCGGTGTCAGGCAGTAAGCCGCCGCCCGGCATGTCATCTCCTGAACCTCCTGTTGTGTCTGTCGGTTCGGTGCCTGGCGGTGTTTGCGTGTCACTGCCATCATTCGGCTGTTTTCCGTCATTGCCGCCGCCATCATTGCCGTGGTTCCCATCTGACGGGTTATCGGCTGGAAAATCAGGCGGTGTGCCGTCAGCTCCGGCGTTTAAGACGGTGTATTCACTAAAGTGATTCGTATATCCGGTGACAACGTCATGCCGAACGGAGCCATTGTCTGTTTTTGTGAATAGTTTCTTTTTCCGGTCAACATAGTAGACCGCGGGATTTTTCGCTTTTTTCATATCATTGATCCGAAGAGACAGCTGAACTGGTTCATCGAAGGTGTTAACGTCTTTTCCGTTTTGTTCAATGCTGAAATCATACACATTTGCCAGTGCAGCGTCCATATCTTCTGTCGATTCGATCCCGATTGCGGCCTCGGCTGATTCGATGTTGGAAAGCGGAAGCTTCATACCGAACCAATGGTTAAATATCGTGACAGTCGGATCGGTTTTCCGTGCTTTTAACAAATCTATTTGATTTTTCGTCAGCTTGAGATTGATTTTGTTTGCAGTGCCTTCGTCCTTTTCAAAGTAGACCATCGCCGTATTTGCGTTGTTTGCATAAACGGAAAACAATTCATCATTGTCAAGCGTCCAGCTGCCATCTTTTTGCTTTGTCGGCAGGTAGACTTCTTTGACGCGGTTTTCGATTTTCGGAGAAACTTTTTCTTCTTTTTCAAGCTGTTCCGTGAATATCTCATAATCAACATAGCCTAAGTCTTCTCCGCGGGAAGCCTTTGTAAAGACGGAATACCCATCACCGCCCGCTCCGACGAAATTATTTGTCGCCACACGGTAGGTGCTGTCCTCGTTTACTTTATCTGTGCTTCCGTCGCCATTTACCATTTTGACATCAATCACGCGTTTTCCCGGCTCATTTTGTAACGTGAAAGTATATTCAATGCCGGCCACATGAGGGAAGGCGCCGCCTCCGTCTTCCACGCCGCTCAAGCCTTGCTCGAGGGCTTCTTTAATTTGTTTTCCTGTTAAGTCTGCGACATAAAGGGTATTGCCGAACGGCATGACGTTCAGAACTTCTCCGAGTGTGATTTTGCCCTTATCAATGCCCGCTCTGATGCCGCCGCCATTTGTGATGGCGATTTGTGCGCCCGCTGATTCTTTCGCTTTTGCCAGCATGCCGTCAGCGATAAAGTTACCGAGATTGGTTTCCTTCGTTCGCACATGTTCACGCTGTCCGTCGAGCGCCACGTCAGTATAGCCGACTTTTTCATTTTTTACGTCCTCTAACTCGTTTTTGAACTTGCCGAGCTGTTTTTTTGCATCTGGGTCTTCTTTAATGGTTTCATCGATCGGAAGAGCTTTGAGATTTGATTTGTCCGTCTGAACGATTCCGTCTTTATCAAACGCAAGATCTACTCGGCCTAAATACTGGCCATATTCCTTAGCTTGCGCCACGATTGTCGGTTCTTCATTGTCCACAACCTCCATCTTGTCAACGAGCGTATGAGAATGTCCGCCGACAATCAAGTCGATGCCTTTTACTTTTTTGGCCAGCTCAAGATCACGATTATGCCCGATATGGGTCAGGGCGATAATTTTGTTGACCTTCTCTTTGTCCTGAATTTCCTTCACTGTGTTTTGCGCTGTTTCAAAGGCATCATTAAAAACAATGCTTTTTCCCGGACTGGATGTTGTCGAGGTATCTTCTGTCGTGAGTCCGAATACGGCGACTTTTTCGCCGTCAACGTCAAGCAAAATATATGGGTGGATGCCTGCTTCCTTCTTTTCTCCCGCGGTGAATGTCTGCGGGTCTTTCATGAATGGCTTCAGTTTAGGCTCTTTGGAGACATCCACATTGGCACTGACGATCGGAAACTCAGGCGCTTTGAATTGATAGTGGTTCGCCGGGTCGACGGCGGTGCTGTTTCCGCTGAGAAAATCAGCAAGCACTTTCGGGCCTTTGTCAAATTCATGGTTCCCAAAAGTCATCGCGTCATATCCCATCTTATTCATGAACTGAAGATCAGCGAGCCCGTTCCATTTTGTAAATAAAGATCGCCGGAAAACACATCTCCCGCGTCCAGCAGAAGATTGTGATCCGTTTCGTTACGCACCTCGTTTACTTTCGTCATCCGTCTTGCTGCATCGTCGAGGTGGGCGTGCGTGTCATTGGTATGCATAACCGTCAGATTCCATATGTCATCATCCGGCGGATTTGTCACCGGATCATCATCAAACTGCAGCTTGTACAATCCATAGCCCGCATTAGATGATTCGCCCAGATACGCAACGTCATCAGCTTCTTCTGCGAACGGTTTAGCAAGCAGAGAGGACTCAAACGTAAGGTTCGTTCCCGCTACAGGGGCGATGGACCAGTTGTTATCCGCTTTTGGATTGATCTTTTTCTGATCAAGAATGTAATTCATCAGCACCTGTCTGTTTTCATCAGCTGATGCATACACAATTTTATCATTGGACAAATGAGGAAAGCCTCCGCCGCCCGAAGCCCGGTAATTGTTTGTGACGACAAGAAACTCTTGATCGGCATCTATCGGTTTTCCTTCGTAGGAAAGATTGATGATTCGGCCGGAATCGGAATTGATCATTTTACCGTTTGCGTTATATTTAGCAGGTTTTGTGACATCAACTTGGTAGGTGACGCCGTCAATCACATCAAAATTGTAAGAACGGAAGCTGTCATTCAGCAAAGCCTGATTGCCGCCTTTATTAGGTGTAATCTGATTGAATTGGCCTGCGGACATTTCCAGCCAATCCTTAACCTCGCTTCCGGTCAGTTTTACGATTTGCACGGTATTGTCATACAGATACAAATCACCTACGTTTTTAATTGCCAGATCGCCTGCTGCGATGTTGGTGTAATAATTGGACCCGTTTCGCCCGCCTGCTTTAAAGGGCGCTCCTGCCGACAAAATCGGGAGGTCCTTATATTTTGAATCCTTCATGACATCCTGCGCATACCATTTCTGCGCGTCTGTCACGATTTGGATGGATGGGTCGTCTTTCACCTGTGCAAAAAAGCTGTTGATATCAGCTTCTGTTTGCCCGACCGGTTTTCTGACATACTCCAGCGTGTTTTCATGTGTTTGCTTAATTGTGTTTGTTACCGTTTCATCTCTGCTTGTGACTGTACCTGCAATCGGTTCGATGCTGCCTTTGGAATCAGCGACCCGCCATGAGCCGTCCGATTGCTCCAGATTAAGATCAATGACGCCTAAATACTTGCCCCAGTTGCTCGGCATCACAACCGGAATGCCATTAATCGTGCCTTTTTCAACATCGAACTTGTCGATTCCGGCATACTCTGCATCAGGAAAGAGTCCGTGCTGGTGGCCGGAGACGATGGCGTCAATGCCGTCTGTTTTTGTGGCAAGGTCGAATACCGCATTTTCCGCTCCGGTTGACTGTGCTTGTTTTTCAATGCCGGTATGGGCGAGGGCGATAATGACATCTGCGCCTTCCGCCTTCATTTGCGGAATCGTTTCATTGGCCGATTCGACAATATCCTGAACTTGGACGTTTCCTTCCAGATGTTTTTTATCCCATGTCATGATTTGCGGCGGAACAAAGCCGATATAGCCGACTTTAATGCGCTGCTCGTTTCCGTTTTCATCTGTTACGGTTTTTTCATCAATCACATACGGCGTAAAGCGATGCTTTCCGCTGAGTGTTTTGACATTGGCGTTTACAATCGGAAAACCGGCGCCTTTTATCGTGCCGTCCAAAAAGTCGAGACCGTAATTGAACTCATGGTTGCCAAGTGTGCCGGCGTCATAATCCAAGTGGTTCATAACATCAATAATCGGATGGGTTTTTGCGCCCGAGATAATGTCGTCTTTTTCGTATTTCACCGCATACTCGCCAAGCGGATTCCCCTGAATCAAGTCTCCGTTATCAACGAGAAGGGTGTTTGGGTTTTCTTTGCGGTGCTTTGCGATTAATTCAGCTGTTCTTGCGAGGCCGAATTCCGCTGTTTCTTTGTCGCTGTAGTAATCATAATCCATCATGTGGGCATGAATGTCCGTTGTCGCTAAAATACTGAGATTCACATGAGGATCAGCGCTTTCTTCTGCTCGAATGGGTGATGCTGGGAGGATTAGACTAAGTATCATAATTGAGGATAGCAGAATACGGAGAATCGTTTTGTTATTGCCTCGGCTTTTCTGTATTCCCACCTGTTCTCCACCTTTCAACCAAATTTTTGTCACATTCCCTATTGTAAGAATGTTTTGTAAACTTTTGTAGATGTTTCGCCTCGATTATTGTAAAAGGGTGAAAAAATGAGGATAATGGCGCATGTGTCTGACTTGCTGAATGAGCCTTATTGCTCAGAAGTCCTTTGTTTTTAGAAGACAATGTTTTACTTTAGTGTGGCTGGGGTACATTGTTTTATGTAGACACATTGAGCAGGAGGTAATCAACGATGGGTAAAAAAATTGCAGTTGTATTAACGGATTATTTTGAGGATGTTGAGTACACTGAGCCTGCAAAAGCATTTAAAGAAGCGGGCCATGACTTAACAGTTATTGAAAATGAAAAAGGGAAGACTGTAAAAGGAAAACAAGGTGATGCGGAAGTAACGGTTGACGCGTCTATTGATGAAGTAAATCCTTCAGATTTCGATGCACTTCTCATTCCGGGAGGTTTCTCACCTGACATGCTGCGCGCGGATGATCGGTTTGTACAGTTTGCGAAATCCTTTATGGATGACAAGAAACCTGTATTTGCCATTTGCCATGGACCGCAGCTGCTGATCAACGCAAAAACGCTTGACGGCCGCAAAGCAACAGGATTTACATCAATTCGTGTCGATATGGAAAACGCCGGCGCAAACGTGGTGGATGAAGAAGTTGTCGTCTGCCAAAACCAATTGGTGACAAGCCGTACGCCGGATGATATTCCAGCGTTTAACCGCGAGTCTTTAAAATTACTCGCCTAATTTAATAAAAAAAGCGGGCGCCCATGCTGGTGTCCGCTTTTTTGTTGCTTCCGTACTCTGATCAAGAAGATTCCCGGATTATCAGCTCCGGTTTTAAAATAATCCGCTGCTGCTTATGATTCGTATTGGACATTTTGTGGTGCAAAAGGTTTGCCGCCTCGGTCCCGGAACGGCGGGGAAATGAGGAGACCGTTGTTAAAGGCGGGTGGGAAATTTCCGCTTCAGGTACATTATCAAAACCGACAATATCCACATCCTCACCAGGTATCAGGCCTGCCTGTCTTACCCCTTGCATCACACCAAAAGCGATCAAATCGCTAAAGCAAAAAATAGCGGTCGGACGTTTTGAGAGACGAAGAATTTTTGACAGAGCCTCCAATCCTCCTTCGCGAGTAGGGGCACTGTCAATGACAAGTGAATCATCGACTTCTATTCCTGCTTCAAGAAGGGCTGTTTGATATCCTTCCATCCGTTTAACCCACGTGGAAGATTCTCTTATTCCTCCTAAAAATGCAATTCTCTTATGTCCTTTTTGGATTAAATGATTCACAGCACTAAGCGCGCCTTCTCTATAGTCAGCACCTACATAATCACACTTTATTTCAGGTATTTCTCTTACGGCTAATACAACCGGAATGTCCAGTTGTTCTAAGCGGAGGGCGGTCTCTTGGGCCGTTCCCGAGACAGGGCATAGAATCAGACCGCCGACTCGATGTTCCAGCATGGTTGAAATCAAATGGTCTTGCTTATCAATGGAGTCAAACGTTGTTCCCAGAAGCACCGTATATCCGACCTCTTCTAACGCATCGTGGACACCTATCAAAAATTCAGAGAAAAATGTATTGGAAATATCCGTTATGATTAAACCGACGGTAGTAGAACTCTGCGATCTGAGATTGGCGGCCACCCGGTCATAAACATATCCCAGTTCACGCATAGACTGCAGCACCTTTTGACGAGTTGCTTCTGATATCCTCGGATTATTGCGGACAATAAGAGAAGCCGTCGACGTTGAGACGCCGGCATGCTCGGCGACCTGCTGTAATGTGACTCTGCGTTTTTTAGACTGTTTCATACTATGAACTCACCACTTACATTGTATTTTGATACCTATGTTACATCATAACGTAACCATAATAAAGCTGGCTTTCATTAATCAAATTGTTGGCCTTTATAAAGAAATATGTCCTCATGTACGCAGTGAATCAGTAAAAAAACGCTCTCCCATGGATGCAGGAAAGCGTTCATCATCAATGTTCATTCCCTCTCAATATCTTTTGGGACCGAGGTTTGGTTAATTTGCTGTATCTGTAGTACAGGAAGGAGGCAGCTGAGATTCCGGCGGCTGCAATAAAGCAATCAAATACAAAGATATGGGCAATACCGCCATTTTTTGCAATTAAACCTGTCGCAATCGGCAAGGCGATAGACGCCAGGCTGGAGGCTGTCGCTACAATCCCGGTCACCGTTCCTTTTCGTTTCCAAAACAATTCCGTCACTATTGTAATGGTCAGCTGAAAGATGCCCGCTGTTGAAAAACCTAAAAAGAAGGAAGTAACAGTCAGCACGATCGGGATATGAACTGTCAGAATGATCGTAAGCGTAACCAGCGTAATCATTGGATAAAGCAAAATCACCATAACGGGTTTTATCCATTTGTTTAACATCACAGCTAAAAGAAGAACAGAAATGAGAGAACCGACACTATAGAAGCTGAGTAATTGAATCGAAGCGTCAGCGGACATTCCCGCCACTTCCTGGCCGTAGCTAGGCAGCCAGATTTGTGAAACCGTAAATAGAGCAGTAGAAGTAAACCCTATAACAATCAGGGCGGTCCCTTCTTTTCGAAATACCGGTTCAGTCAAAAAGGATGTCAGTTGTAACTCGCCTTCTTGGCCGGCTTGTCCCAGCTTAATTTTCGGAAAAGTTAGCGTGGACAAAAACACTACGTTTAAAAAATAAACAGCGGCCGGAATGAAAAAGGCAAATCCATAGAAGAGATGATGCTTGGAAAGAAACAAAATCATGATCGGCAGGATCGTTGCCCCCAAGGAAACAAATGCCTTCACCATCACATTCGCTGAGCCGGGAGATTTCGGGAATACCTCAGTCAGCCCGGGATATGTGCCCGCATCCATGGCTGAATTAGAAATACCGGCAAGCAAAGCAAACACAAAGGCTAATTCATAACTCGGGGACAAGGGAATGCCGACCAAAAAGATTCCCATGGCCGCAGCAGAAACAACGATTAACGGTTTTCTGCCGAATTTATCTGATAAAACACCGGATATCCCATATGTCAGCAATCTCCCCGCGCCGATTGCCGCGATGAGATAACTGATTCCAGTGCGGTCAGTATCCCATTGTCGGGTGAGGGGGCCCATATTGGAAGCAAGTATAATATTGACCATCCCCAGCAAGAAGTAATTGATGTACATTCCTGACGCAGTTTTCATATATCGATTCTTCATTATTAACCCCCTGTTTGTTCATCATGATAGCACTGCATAATAAAGAATTGATAGAATTCTATCAGGCTTGTTCGGCCTGCATCATAAATAAACATTGCATTTTTTTAGGTGATATAAGCAGCAGAAAGATGATATACCTATTATCGGCGATAATGATGGAACATACAATCCGCTATATTGGTAAGATGCTGCCTATACCTCCCTAAAAAAGAGCTAAGAAAACGCGGGATTTAACCCCGGATTTTCTTAGCTCAACATGTCCGATTGTCTGGTTTAAATAATAGGTGAAACCTGCTTTATTCAAACATTTGCTCGTTGATGTAAGCGACAGGCATTTCTTTTCCAGTCCATAATTCAAATGCCATAGCCCCTTGCCAAACCATCATTCCCAAGCCATTAATCGTTTTACAGCCAGCTTCTTCAGCTTGCTCAAGCAGCTTGGATTTTACCGGATTGTAGACAACATCCGATACAATGAGATCAGGGCGAAGCATAGAAACATCTTCAATGACACTTAACCCTTCAAGCGGTTTCATGCCCACGCCTGTTCCATTGGCTAAAATATCACTTGAAGCGATTTCAGCTCGCAATGTTTCTTGGTCTTCAAGCGGATACACATTCGCTTTGCAGTTGGAATCTTTCATATCTTCATTAATAATGCGGACGTTTTCCACCGCTTTTTCAAAAAACGCGTCATTACGGGCAAAGATTGAAATTTCCGCAAGACCTTCTAAAGCAGATTGAATGGCGATCGGAGTAGCCGCTCCGCCAGAACCGATCAGCGTCATTTTTTTGCCTGCAATGTCTACGCCATGTTCTTTTAAGTTTCTTACATAGCCCATACCATCTGTGCTGTGTCCTGTCAGTGTTCCGTTATCATTGACAACTGTGTTGACGGCTCCGGAAAATTTAGCGCTGTCAGCTAACTGATCAAGGTAAGGAATGATTTTCATTTTGTTCGGCATAGAGACGTTAAATCCTCTTACGCCTAAAGCGCGCATTCCAGTGACAACGTCTTCAAGCTGTTCATTGCCGACTTCAAATGCTAGGTAAGCATAGTTCAAACCTAGTTTTTTAAATGCTAAGTTATGCATTGTCGGTGATAAAGAATGTCCGATTGGTGTTGCTAAAAGTCCAATTAATTGTGTTTTTCCATTAATCCGTCCAAGCTCTTTCGTCATGATAAAATTCCTCCAGTTCATATGATGGCAAATGATCTATTTTCAAATCAAGCTTACGGATAAGCAAGAAGAAAACGCGAAGATTAAAGGTTTTTGTGCAATATATTCAGTACATCACGCAATTCAGGTACAGGTATTTGGCCTGGCGCGGATGCTTCTTTTCCGGCGCCGAACGTACAAGCTGAACCGAAAATTTCTCCGGCGAGCCTGCTGACAAGGCCTGTCCCTGCCATTGACATCGTAATCAGCGGGCGATCGGCGTACTTTGTTTTCATCGTATGTGTGGCATCTAGCAGCACAAGCAGATCTTCCGTTGTTTGCGGCATGACTGCAATTTTTGGAATATGCGCGCCGTACTCCTGCATTTTACGGAGACGGGCAATGATTTCTTCCTTTTCAGGCGTTTGATGAAAATCATGGTTTGACATAATGACGTAAACACCATTGTTTTCCGCTGTTTTCACAACAGATTTCACATCGGATTCATCATAAAATAATTCCACATCTACAAGGTCAATCTGTTTCGTTCTGATGACTGTTTTCAGCAATTCAATATAATAGCTGTCTTCAATTTCTTTATTTCCGCCTTCTTTATGGCTTCTGAAAGTGAAGAGAAGAAGCGTGTCAGGCAGAGCCTTTCTCAATTTTGCTGCCATGCCGGCAACAGCTTCTAAGCGATCGACTTCTTCATATACATCCGCGCGCCATTCAATAATGTCAGGATGTAATGATGTAACGGATTCAGCTTCTTGAAGCAACTGTTCTTCTGTTGCCGCCATTAAAGGCACGATAATCTTCGGCACACCTTCGCCGATGGTTGTGTTTTTTATCGTAATGGTTTTCATCGCGTAAACTCCTTTTCTATCTCATGACTTGCTTATAGCGGTAACCAATGAATAGTGCTAATAAAATACTAATGACGGCAATGCCGACATCAAGCATAAATACAGAAGTCAGTCCGGCGCTCTTTGATAGGATGCCGGTAACAAGCGGAATCAGAATGAACGCTAGGCTGGCTGCGGTGTTTACAAATGATGTAATGGTCCCTTTATTGGCAGGGAACAATTCTGCCATAACCGTCATCGCCAATTGGAAGACACCTGCGGTTGATAATCCGATGACAAACGAGCTGATAACAGAAACCGCCGGCTGATGGATAAACAACAGAGCCAATAAGGACACAAGCGCAATAGCCGGATAGACAATCATGACAGTAACAGGCTTAATGACTTTGTTTAACAGAACAGCTAGTAATAAGACTGAAACAAGCGCCCCGACGCTGTAGTAACTGAGCAATTGTACGGATTGCACCTCAGGCATTCCCAATACTTCTTGTCCGAATTTTGGAAGCCATACTTGAACAAGCACGAATAACGCCGTTGATGTAAAGCCTAAAATAATGATGGCCAACCCTTCTTGCCTCAATTTAGGCTGAGATTTAAATTGATCTTGCGCCGAAGCGCCTGATGTTCCGGCCGCATCTTTTTGGTTATGGTTCGGAAAAGCGACTTTTAACAGGAAGAATCCATTAATAAAGTAGATTATAGCCGGCAAGAAAAACGTGTATCCGTAAAACAGATCTTTCGCCACAATGAATGAGATGAAAAACGGCAGCAATGTAGCGCCGATGGATACAAAGGCTTTGACCAGTACAGTCGCAGAACTTGCTTTTTTCGGAAATCCTTCAATAAGTGCAGGGTACGTGCCTGAATCTAAAAATGAGTTCGCAATTCCCGCGCTGACCGCAAAGATAAACGCTAACGCATAGTTAGGGGCAAGCGGTATGCCGATAAGAAAGATCAGATAAATAAATGATGCCGCAACGACAAATGGTTTTCTGCCGTATTTATCGGACAGCCTTCCAGCCACGGCCAAAGAAACCAATTTCCCGATTCCGATCGCTGATACTAAATAACTGATCCCGGCGGCAGTGGTGCCTAATTGTTTTGAAAGAGATTCCATATTTGAGGCAAGGATGATATTAACCATACCTAATAAAAAGTAGTTGATATACAAACCAATTGCCATTTTTGTGTATTGATTTTTCATGATGACATCCCCTATGTGAGTTAATAAAGAATCGAATGGTTTAAAACAGTGTGTAATTAAAGCGCTTTCCTCTTCTGATATAATCCCTGCCTTTCATGTAACTTGGTGATAAACAAGCTGATAAAAACAGAGAACAGCTTGTTAGGTACATCGTTATACTAAAGAATAAAGAATTTCACTTTGTGAACTAATATCCCAGAAATAAAACGGTCCGTTTGTTGCTTAGCCGATATTTTATTCTGTTTAGTATATCGTTCTACCAAACTCACAGTTATCATACTCCTTCTTTATATCTATGTCAAACTTGTGAACAAATATTTTTTTATTATTTAAAGTGAGAATTTATTATTTAAACCAGGGCATACAAAAAGACTTACCGGTTTACGGCAAGTCTTTTTGTTATTTGCGAAGAGAGGCAAGCTCTTGAGCGATCGCCTGCATTTCGCTTGGGCTGAATGATGCTTTTTTCATTACCATTTTATGAAGGTAGGTAAGATCCTCAATTTTTTCATCGCTGAAATCTTCCGCTCTGATCACGCCGACATTCAGCATGTTGAGCTTTTGGGAAATCTCTTCAATCATTTGGTTCAATGTCTCTGTGTTTTGGCTGGACAAATGCATCCATCCTTTCTTTAGGCCATATTTGTCCTTTATATTCTAACAGAATTCCCTGAGAAAAAAAGCGCGTTTTCGCAGGGGTTATATAAGCTGGCGTATCTTTTTAGGGGGCTGTTTCTCCGGCGATTTCCGAAAAGAGAATGATGAGTCCGCAGACCACATAAAATATAAAGCATCAAACCGGCTTGTACAAGACGCAGACAGTTTTAAAAAAATGACGGCAGATGTTGAAAACATTTCGGTTTTCTTACTATGATATCCTAAAGGTTTCTTTTTAAAGAAATGTGGGGAAAGATTAGGGAGGTCATATAACATGATAAAAGTTTTATTTGTTTGCTTGGGGAATATTTGCCGGTCACCCATGGCAGAGGCAGTGTTCAAGGATTTGGCCGAAAAAAACGGTCTGCAAGAGCAGATCAAAACAGATTCTGCCGGAATCGGCGGCTGGCACATCGGCAGCCCTCCGCATGAAGGGACACAGGAGATATTGCGGAGGAAGGGGATCAGCTTTGAAGGCATGCTGGCACGCCAAGTGTGTGAGCAGGATTTGGCTGATTTTGATTACGTGATAGCGATGGATGCGGAAAACATCGGACATTTGAGAAGCATGGCGGGTTTTAAAAAAGCGCCCCGTCTGGGAAGGCTGCTTGATTATGTGAAGGAGTCAGATACGGCCGACGTGCCGGATCCTTATTACACAGGAAATTTTGATGAAGTTTATCAGCTGGTTGAGTCAGGCTGCCAGAATTTGCTGGAATCCATCAGAAAAGAACAAAATCTGTAATCAAAAACGAAAGGGGTTTTAGATGATGAAAAATGAACGAATGATGCTGAAGAATATGTTGATCGGTGCATCCATCGGCGCCGCATTGTCTCTTTTTCATAAACCGACAAGGGACGCGTGCGGGTTGAAATGGATGATGTGCAAAAATAAGGTCCGGCTGTATCGAAGCAATCCGGAGCTTTTGAAAAATTCGATGATCACAAAATTGGATGATACAAAAAAGCTCGCCCAATCACTTTCAGATGATTTAGGTTTTTTGAATAAGCAAGTAAGCGAATTGAAGAAAACAACACCGAAAGTCATGGAGCTTGTTGAGGAAACCAAGGAGCATTTTTCAAAAAAAACAACTGACAATTGAGCTGAGGTGAGACAGACATGGACTTTATAAAAGAGCTATTCGGGAGATTTACCCTGCATGAAGGGCAAAGCAAATCAGCAGAGCTGGCGTATTTTTTTCTTCTATCTTTGTTTCCGTTTATGATCTTTATTTTAACGCTTGCCGCCTATCTCCCGCTGACATCGGATGACGTGCTCGGAGTAGTGGATCAATATGCTCCGGACGGCGCTATGTCGCTTATACAATCTATTACCGAACAAACATTAAACAACCGCAACGGCGGGCTGCTTTCTTTCGGGATCATCGCGGCTCTCTGGTCGGCTTCAAACGGGATGAACGCCATCGTCAGAGCGTTTAACCACGCGTATGAAGTTGAGGAAAACCGCTCTTTTATCATTGTTCGTCTAACCTCTATTTTCTTAACGATCGGGATGGTATTTACCATTTTAGTTGCCTTGCTGCTGCCGGTATTCGGTAAGCAGATCGGGCTTTTAACCGCTGAATTTGTCGGCGCGTCTGATATGTTTTTAGCGGTATGGGCCGCGGTGCGCTGGGGAATCAGCCCTTTGATTTTGCTGATCGTATTTTCCGCTTTGTATTTATTCGCCCCGAACAAAAAGCTGTCATTGCGTTTTGTATTTCCAGGCGCGCTGTTTGCGACCATTGGCTGGATCGCGGTAAGCACATTATTTTCCTTTTACGTGGGCACCTACGCGAATTACAGTGCGACATACGGAAGCATCGGGGGAATTATCGTGCTGATGATCTGGTTTTACTTAAGCGGGATTTTAATTATTTTAGGAGGAGAAATCAACGCGCTTTTACATAAACGTAAAAAGCTTCCTGATGAAAATCCGGTTGATTCGAGCAACCTATAAACGAACAGATATTGTTCAATCAGGCATGCGGAGGGATCATCATGACAAAGCAAAAAGGCGGAAGCCATAACAAACAAAATTCGAAAAGCAAACCGAAACAAAAAACGAGCGGTAGTTCCAACGGACAAAACGGTTACCATTAGATACAGAGGGGATGACACCCCTAAAAAAGAGCTGGCTTTTAGCGTCAGCTCTTTTTTTAATGGGTGACAGAGTGTGACCCACTATGGGAAGGATGTTTTGTTTTGCCAAAAGCAATAGCAATCCAAACAACTGATAAAACAAAGGTGATGAAGTAAAACAGATTGGCATTTTCAAATATCTGCATATACCAGCCGCCGGCGATCGGACCGATGATGCTTCCGAGACTGAATGAGATACCGCAGAGCAAATTCCCCGCCGGAAGAAGGTGGGACGGCAAAAGGTCGGTCATATAACTGATCCCGAGTGTAAAGGTTGACCCAACAGCCATTCCGGCAATGAAAAAACAGCACCCCAATACATAAGGCGACGGGAACAGACCGGCTGTCAAAAAACACAATGCGCCCGTTAGTAGAATGATGAGCAGGACGTTCCTTCTGCCGTATTTATCACTTATTATGCCGAGCGGAAATTGAAACACAATGCTTCCTATGGCAAAAGCCGGCAGAATGAGTCCCACCGCATCAACCGAAATTCCCAGACGCAGCGCGTACACGGGAAAACTGCCGTTTAACGCCGTTTCTAAAAAACCGTAGCCAAAGGTCGGCATAAAGGCGATCCACCCTAAAAGCACAGCCTGATAAAATCGTGAAAAACTATTTTCTGTACCGGTTTCGTGAGGACTGGGTTCCGGGTATTCATTTTGTAGAAAGAACACAAAAAGCCACGCAAACAGACTGATGCAGCCGGATACGATAAAAGGCAGCGCTGGATTTGACTGAACGAGCGGCACCATAAAAGGGCCCGCGGCAAACCCAAGGCCGAATGACAGCCCGTACAGTGAAAGATTTTTTCCGCGATTTTGTTTAGATGATCTGGAGGTCACCCATGTTTGGGTGGAAAAATGAAGCATGTGATCTCCGATTCCGATTAAAAGGCGCAGGAAAAACCAGATCCAGACGGATTGAAGCCATATAAAGCTGAATAAACTGACAATAACAAGGGCGCCGCCGATCACAATGAGCGGTTTGAACCCAAGCTTTCGAAGTGGCGCCTCCATAAAAGGCGCCGCGAGCAATACGCCGATATATAATCCGGTCGCATGCAATCCGTTTACAGCGGCTGATTCGCCTTGTGTTTCAAAAATAATTGAGATCACAGGCAGCAGCATTCCTTGAGAAAATCCTGAAATTGAAACAAGCAGTACAAGAATAAAGAAATGAAATCGTGACATCGCGTTTTCTCCTTAGATGGGATCTATTCTTGATCGTACACCGATTTCCAAAAGACGGCAACAGGAAAATTCGGCACGGAAAGGAGGTGAGGGCTGAAACGTGTGACTTGGTGTAATCATGATGTTTTTTGAGAAGAATAAAAAATAAATCAATATGATAAAAGGAGCCAATCAAATGAATCGTATCTTTTTCATCTTAGTGGCGGCGGGGGTGCCGCTGTCAGTCATCGGCAGTTTGGTGCATTGGCCTGCGGCAATCTTATTTACCATCTATTGTATCACCATTATAGCGCTGGCAAGCTATATGGGAAGGGCGACAGAATCGCTGGCTATTATTGCCGGGCCCCGAATTGGCGGGCTTTTAAACGCGACCTTCGGCAATGCAGTTGAGCTTATCATTTCGATTTTCGCTTTAAAGGAAGGATTAACGGGCATCGTGCTCGCATCTTTGACCGGTTCTGTTTTAGGAAATTTACTTTTGGTTGCTGGCTTATCGTTTTTTGTCGGCGGTTTGAAATACAAGCGGCAGGTATTCAATATTCATGATGCGCGCCATAATTCCGGTCTTTTGGTATTTGCCGTTATCGTCGCTTTTGTTATTCCTGAGATTTTTTCAATCGGTATGGGGCATACAAGCAAGCTTAATTTAAGTGTCGGCATCAGCGTGATCATGATTCTTCTATATGTGGCCGCTCTTTATTTCAAGCTTGTCACGCACCGCGGCGTCTATCAGCCGAAAAATGAAACAGCAAACCCGGAGGAAGAGGAACAGCCGGAATGGTCACTGAAAGCGGCTACTGCGGTATTGTTTGCGGCAACCATTGTCGTCGCCTACATTTCAGAAAATCTTGTGCACACCTTCCATTCCGTTGCGGCGCAATTCGGCTGGAGCGAACTTTTTATCGGGGTCATTATCGTCGCCATTGTCGGAAACGCGGCGGAGCACGCGTCTGCTATTATTATGGCCTATAAAAATAAAATGGACGTGGCTGTTGAAATTGCGGTCGGCTCCACATTGCAGATTGCGATGTTTGTTGCACCGATACTCGTCATCTGTTCGCTGTTTTTCCCGACAAGCATGCCGCTCGTCTTTACGCTGCCGGAGCTCGTCTCGATGGTATCGGCGGTGCTGCTGATGATTGCCATTTCAAATGACGGTGATTCCAATTGGTTTGAAGGAGCCACCCTGCTTGCGGCATATGTCATTATGGCGATCGGTTTTTTCCTGCTTTAACCTGAAAAAATAATGGATAACAATATAGAGGGCGGAAAAGACTAAAGGAAAATGCCATAGAAAGAGTGATATGATGAAAAAGCTATGTAAGGCCACACTCATTGTGTTATTATCCTTTAGTTTTTTCGGCGTTCAGCCTCTCCATGCTACAAAACCGTTTAAGATTCCTGATTCTGTTGCAAGCATTTCTAAGGAAAATACGTATCCGAATGCTTCGCAAGATCAGCCGACTCTCCAGCCGAGTAAGCTGGCGCAAGAATTGCTAGATACATCAGAGGTGGCAATTGAAAACCCGCATCTGATTAAAATGCTGAACGAGTCCACCATCTCCGGAACGCCTCTTGCTGTAGGCTACAGGGCGACAGTATTTCTCGGGAAATGGGCGCTCGGGTACGAATCAAACGAAACCGTCGCCAACTGGGAGTACAAAAAAATCAATACAAACCGCGCTGACAACCGAGGCGGAGAGCAAACGGCTGAAATGAGATATTCTCAAGAGCGGCAATTCAGAGTTAAAGGCGATTTGACGGCAAAGGTTCCAAACGCAGAAGATGTCAGAAGTATGATGATGCAAAAAGCCATGAAGAAAACCAGCCTTCCGCTCGCATTTGAGACAGTTGTGGGAGCCGGAACGAAGCGTGACCAAATGTATAAAATAGCAGCCAAAAAACTTGGTTACCTAAACGCTTATGCTCCGGCCGTGAATGAAAAGGGGAAAGTCACATACGGAGAAGTGTACTTGGTGCTGAAAGGCAATAAACGAAAGCTCGTTGTGAAAAATGTCACTTCACAAGGGATCGGCGCTTGGATCCCCGTTCAAGACCACGTCACTTTCAGCTTCCAGCTTTCCGCACAGCCGAGGTAATAAAAAAACTGATTCCGTCTTAAACGGAATCAGTTTTTTATTGGCTTTTTTCAACCCGGATCGCTTCCTCAAGCATTTGTACATTATGTTGATAAAGCTGACGGACAAGGACCCGCCTTACTGTGAGGCTGGCGCTGAAATAATCCTGATCCTTCACCATGCCCTTCACTGTAAACTCGATCCCGCGATTGATCTTATTCAGGCTTGTAATGCCGTGTACTTGAAACGGTTCTTCCGGGTTTAGAAACTCGTCTCTTTTTAAGGAATCGCGAAGCTCTTGGTTCAGCATATCGCACGCTTCCTCAAGCACGCGATACACGCGCTCGGGATCTTCCTTAAAGCTCACAAGAAGAGACTCAGTAATTCGCATGTAATTGATATTGTAGTTTTCAATTTGTCTGACTTCCCCATTGCTGATCGTTAAAAGCTTCCCGCTCCATTCCCTGATTTGCAGCGAACGAAGGCCGATTTCTTCCACAGTGCCGTTAAACAAATTGTTCACCGTCACATAATCGCCTTTATGGAGCTGGCGCTCGTATATTAAGAAAATCCCGGCCACTATATCTTTAATCAGTGATTGGGCGCCAAATCCGATAACGATACCCGCGACACCGGCTCCTGCGAGTATTTTTCCGAAATCATCCACAAACAGTGAAACTACATACAATATAAAGCCGATGGTCGCTGAATAACGGGTAAGCGAACGAACAAGGCTTTCAATTGTTTTCTCTTTCCGTTCTTCAATAAAGTCAGTCCGTTTAAAAAACGCCTGCACAAACCGATTGATGATAAACACACCAACCCAAAGCAGGGCGGCGACAATAAGTATATCGAATGTTTTGCTTTTCAGAATGTCAATAAACGTTTCTTTCATCCGCATCTAACTCCTGGCTTGGCGTACTGAAAAATCTTCATTTTGATAATAACTGTTTTTCACCAGAACATTCGGGCCGAGGCACCGCACATTCGGGCAATGGCAATTCAGCTCTTTAGCCAGCTTCGTTTCTCTCCACTTTTCATAAGCGGAAGGCAGGCTGTCTGTCTGGATATTGCCAAGCGGAGGTGTATCCCCAAAGTCTGTCACAATAATATTCCCATCAAAAATATTTACATTCAGGCGTGAACGGCCATCGGGATCATTTCGCACTGTCACATTTTTCGCCTGGCGCAGCCGCTTTAATAATGTCTGATCTTCTTCATCAGGGCTGCACGCGTAAAACGGCAATGTGCCAAACAGCATCCACGTGTTTTCGTCACGCACATCTAGCAGTTTGTGAATGGCTTTTCTCATATCCTTTAAGCTGAGTGAATCAAGCGCACTGGCAAAATCACTTGGATACATCGGATGCACTTCATGACGCTGGCACTTCATTTCTTCAACGATTTGCCGGTGAATATGCTCGATATGGGGAAGTGTGCGTTTATTCAGCATGGTTTCCGCTGAGACCATTACGCCGGCGTCGACCAAGGTGCGGCTGTTTTGAATCATTTTTTCAAAATATCGGGCGCGCTGTTCGAAGGTCGGTTTTTTATCCATCATCGCAAAACCGATATCGGCAAAATCCTCAACCGTTCCCCAGTTATGGGAAATATGCAGAACGTCAAGGTAAGGAATGATCCATTCATATCGCTCGATATCAAGCGTTAAATTGGAATTAATCTGTGTCCGCACGCCGCGTTCATGAGCGTATTTTAATAAAGGGACAACGTACTCCTTCACCGATTTTAATGAAAGCATCGGTTCACCGCCGGTAATGCTGATGGACCGAAGAAGCGGAATTTCCTCAAGCCGCTGTAACAAAAGATCTATCGGAAGAGCATTGGGGTCCTTCGGCTGCAGCGTGTAACCGACAGCACAATGCTCACATCTCATATTGCACAGTGTCGTCGTCGTGAATTCAACGTTCGTCAGCTGCATTTCTCCATATTGGTCTACGTCCATATACGCTTCCCACGGATCAAATTGGGGCGTAATCGGACGGAGCTTCGTATTTTGCATCATGGTCTATCTAACTCCTTTATCATTGGGGCATACTAACGTCTGCCAACTGTTAATTTTAGACCTGATCCACAAAGATCGCAAGGGGCGAAGCCGTTGAAAAACAGGAAAAAATGAGCTACCATTAAAAAAATGAAAGGAGGAGAAAAATGGGGAATGCAATAAACAACAAGGATCAGCAGATTGATTATTTGAAGAACAGACTGGATATGTTTATGAACGTGATTGATTCATTAGACCCTGAATCAACAGACGTTGAAGATATAGACCGCCTCATCAGCATGCTTGACGATCTTGAAGCCAAATATGAACGATTCAAAAAAGATTGGGAATAACCGGGGCGGACGCCGCGGTTTTTTTATGCCAAAAAACGGCTGTACGGACATACAGACCTGGAAAGAAAGCAATGGTATAAAACAAAGCGCTCTACTGCAAAATAAGAAAAACTGCAGAAGGAGCGCTGACCATGAAATGGATTTGTTCTGTATGCTGCATTGCCGCTTTGCTCACAGGCGGAGTGAGCGGTGCAAAAGCAGTATCAAACGAACCGGTAAACTGGGGATTTAAACGAAGTGTCAATCACATGCCGGCTGACGCGGGCAAACAACTGAACAGTCTGATCAAAAAATATGACGCGTTTTACTTAGGAAACACTAAAGAAAAGACGATCTATTTAACATTCGATAACGGTTACGAAAACGGTTATACGCCGAAAGTACTCGATGTCCTGAAGAAGCATCACGTGACTGGAACCTTTTTTGTGACGGGACATTTTGTTAAAGATCAGCCGGAACTCATCAAACGCATGTCTGATGAAGGCCATATTATCGGCAATCATTCTTTTCATCACCCTGATCTGACAACCAAAACGGCCGATGAAATTCAGGATGAACTGGATTCGGTGAAGGAAGAAGTGTATAAGATTACCGGGAAACAGGACAATCTTTATTTGCGTCCGCCGCGCGGCGTGTTCAGCGAATATGTGCTTCAGGAAGCAAAACGGCTCGGGTATCAAACGGTGTTTTGGTCAGTTGCGTTTGTGGACTGGAAAATCAATCATCAGAAGGGAAAACAATATGCCTACGACCATATGATGAAGCAGGCGCATCCCGGGGCGATTTATCTTCTCCATACCGTCTCAAAAGACAATTCAGAAGCGCTTGATGATGCGATCACTGACTTGAAGAAAAAAGGGTATACGTTTAAAAGCATTGACGATCTGATGTTTGAAAAAGAAATGCGCTTGCCCAAGTTTTAAATGCCGATGAAGCCTCTCCCGCACATTAAAGGGAGAGGCTTCTGTCTGATAGCGCGTTATTTTTGTTTTGACAAGAGCTCAACGCTTTTTATGAGAGCGGCCCAGTCCAAATCTCCCCAGCCTTTGTCTATCCCGCTTTCAAAATGAGTTTTTGCAAGCTCGGCTGTCGGGAGCTTGGCGGAGACCTGTTTGGCCGCGGTGAGCGCAAGGTTTGTATCTTTTAATCCTAATTTCAGTTTAAAGCCTGCGGGATCAAATGTCTGCTCGGCCATAATGGTCCCGTAATTCTGATACACCGGAGAGCCAAAAAGCGCGTTTGTGATTTCTAAAAATTGTTTTTGCTCCAATCCGTACTTTTCCACCATGACAAAAGCTTCTGATAAAGCCTCCAGCATGGAAACAAGCAAAAAGTTGTTCCCGATTTTGGCGACATTGGCTGTGCGGCTTTCTTCGCCGACGTCAAACAATTGCTGGCCTAAGCTTTCAAGAAGCGGCTTCGCTCTTTTCTTTGCTTCCGCAGGACCGGCAACGATGATGCGAAGTGCGGCTTTCTCTGCGGCATCGGGCCGGCCGAGTACAGGCGCCGCGAGAAAGAACTGGCCCTTCTCACTATGAGCTGACGACAGTTGTTGGGAACATTCGGTACTGATCGTGCTCATGGAAATGTGAATTCCGTTTTCTGATAAGCCTTCTAAAATTCCGTCGACTCCGAAGGTTACGGCGCTGACAGCCTCGTCATCAGCAAGCATTGTCAGCACGATGTCTGCTGTCTCCGCTGCTTGGCGCGGCGTATCTGCTGTGTGCGCTCCTTTTGATATCAGTTCTTCCGCTTTTTGTTTCGTTCTGTTGTACACGATCAATTCATAGCCCGCTTGTATGACATTTTCGGCGATGGGGCGGCCCATGTTGCCGAGACCGATGATTGCAATTTTCATTTGTATCACTCCACTATAGGTTTTTTCACATTATATATTTAATGGGAAGTGACAGCATTAAAATTGCCTGAGCATGACTCTGCTCATTCTGTATGATTCGTAACGGTCAACTTCATGTCAGCAGAATCGCCTTCCATCTGTATATCTTTTTTTGAAATCCCGGTAAATCGGATGTTTAGATTCGTTTTAGAGCGGGGACTGAGGGTAAAGGTTTTTGCTTTTATTTTGACATCCTGGGGTTTTATCATTTCTTTATCAAAATAAGGCTGAATCGCTACTTCGGTATCCTGTTTTCCGTAGTGATTGATTCGAAGAGTACATGTAATATGCACTTTCTTTTGTTCTATTCTATTGTGGCAATAGCTGCGCGGCTGAATGTATTCGACAGCGCTGCTGCCCTCAGCCGGCCTTTTAATGAAAAAAACAATATGTTCAGATAAGGGCTGAAAAGCGGCAGCGGCTGTAAAACTGAGTAATAACAATGTAAAGCCCGCCGCGGGAAGCTTTTTTACAAAATGAAACGAACTCCAAACCCAGCCGGTCAAAAACAAAACCAAGCCGCAAACCGCGCTAACATGCGAGCCTTTTTTCGGCCAATCTGAAAGGCCGGCCAGCTGAAAAACAAGATCGCCAAGAGTTGTGCCATTGTAAAGGGGGATGGAAGTGAGCAATCCGAACATCATCAGACAGAGGGCAATTACCCCTCTATAGGAAACCATACGTGTCATCCTCTCCAGAGGCTTTTTAATTACCATTATAAGGATGAGGATAAAAAAAGAACAGCCTAAAGCCGTTCTTTACTTAAATATTTTGAACCATCCTTTATGTATAAACCAAATCATCATTCCGACAACTACGGCTCCCATTACACCAAGCACGCCAACATATCCGTATTTCCAGTGAAGTTCGGGCATGTTGTCAAAGTTCATGCCGTAAACGCCGGCGATAAACGTGAGCGGGATAAAAATCGTCGACACGATAGTTAATGTCATCATGATGGCGTTCATCCGGTTTGAATTCATCGTCACATAGCTGTCTCTTAAATCAGACGTCATGTCGCGGTTCGACTCGACAAGCTCCGACAGCTTTAACAAGTGATCGTAAATGTCGCTGAAATATGCTTTTGTTTCGCGCTGGTCTTTCACATGATCAAGGCTTAAAATCCGATACAGCAAGTCACGCATCGGAATAATGGTCCGTCTGAGGTGCAGAAGATCTGTCCTCAGGTCAAACACCTCGCTCATCAGCGTGCCGTATGTTTTATGGCTGCGGCTGTCTTCAATCTCATTCAGACGGTCTTCAATTTTATAAAGCACAGGGAAATACTCATCCACAAGCTGGTCTATCACCATGTATGAAATATGCCCGGGGCCCTTCTTTAAAATGTCCGGTGAAGCATAAACACGCTCTCTCACTTTGGCAATTCCATGTGATTCATGCAAATGAAAGGTAACGACATAGTTTTCGCCATGAAAGATATCAACCTCTTCTGTTTCCAGCGTATCCTGATTCAACGCATGCAGCACATAAAAGCGATAGCCGTCATAATGATCAAGCTTCGGCCGCTGCATATGCTGGAAGCAATCTTCAATCGCCAGGGGATGAAAATGAAAAAAATCCCTCAATAATGCGGTTTCTGTTTCCTCAGGCCCGAAAAAATCAACCCAATACCATGCAATATCCGGCTGCTCAACCCGTTCGATCGGTATATTTTTCAGAAGCTGATGCTTTGTTGTGATTGCGGTAATGTTGATCATAAACAACCCTCCGATTGCCATTATATCATGCGGTGTTTTCGAGAAAAGTATACGTGTTTTCAATCCGGTTCCCGGGACGTGTTATACTGAACAAAAAAGTGGAAAAAGGGTTGATCACATGTGGAAGGAAAAGGTTTCAGTTACACCGCCGTACCATTTTGATCGTGTGTTGGACAGATTGTCGTTAGATCCGCTGAATGCGGTTGATATCAAAGCGCGGAACGTTCGTGTGCCGATCAGGAACCGGGCCGGAGACGTGTGTATTGTGAAGGTGCAAGCGTTAGGCCATGCAGACGAACCTGAGTTTCTTGTCAGCGGGGAAACGGATCAGGAAGATATGATGATGGAAATCAAGCGAATTTTTCAATGGGAGAATGATCTTCGGCACGTACTCGATCATTTCTCGAAAACGAATCTATCCGCTATTTTTGAAGAGCATGCGGGCACGCCGCTTGTGCTGGATTACAGTGTGTACAATTGTATCATGAAGTGCATCGTCCACCAGCAGCTTAATCTATCCTTCGCCTACACATTAACGGAACGGTTTGTCCATACGTTCGGCGAGCAGAAGGACGGCGTGTGGTGCTATCCGAAGCCTGAAACGATTGCGGCGCTGGATTACCAAGACTTACGCGAGCTCCAGTTCAGTATGAGAAAAGCGGAATATGCAATTGATACATCAAGAATGATCGCAGAAGGAATACTCGATTTATCAGAGCTGGCGCAATTGACCGATGAAGAAATTATGAAAAAACTGATCAAAATCAGAGGCATCGGACCATGGACCGTGCAAAACGTCCTCATGTTCGGACTTGGGCGCCCTAATTTATTCCCGCTTGCTGATATCGGACTCCAAAACGCAATCAAACGCCATTTTGCTCTCGATGATAAACCGGCGAAAGATGTCATGTTGGCCATGAGCAAGGAGTGGGAGCCGTATTTAAGCTATGCGTCGTTGTATTTATGGAGGAGTATTGAATGAAAAACGGCTGCCTTTTTGGCAGCCGCAGCTGGAGGTTAATCTAGCTTCACTGTGATGTTTTGGCCTGAATCGGCACTTTTAACAGGGAAAAATGTAATTTTTAATTGATGGAGATCTTCCGCTTTTCCACTGTATACAGCTCCTATCACACCTTCGTTTTCTGTATGCGGTGCGAAAACATGATCATTGCCTTTTAGTATATTATTATCAGCAATTGTCAGCTTTTGTCCGTTATCTGTTTCTACAGATTCGATACCTTGCCAATCAATTTGTGTGTCTCCTGTATTCTCAGCTTTATAAGTGATCTGAATGTATCGAAGCGGTTCAGTCACTTTTTGATCTGTCATTCTTTTAAAGAGTTTCAGCTGGAAGGGACTGATATTTGTACGTGACAGCAATTTTACTTGGTCGACAGTAATCGTTAAAGGATTCATTACTGTCTGTTTCTGGACATCAGCAATTTTGTCTAATGTAACAATTTCTCCATTGTCCTCGGTGGATGTTTCACCGGGCTTGGAAAGAATTTTATGCCCGCTGTCTTGGCTTGAATCACCTGTTTCATTGTCGGAATCCATCGGCTTATCACTTTCCTGAACCAGCTGATTCTTAAGATCAACAAATCGAATTGTCGGCTCGCTGCCGTCGTAGTAAGATGAATGCGTATACAAAGCGCGAAGAAACTGATCAAAGACAATCGCCAATAGACCATTTTCCATGGATTTTCCGTCTGAATTATTAAAGGTGACAACGACTGTATTGTTCTTTTTCACATCCGCTTCTTTAATCACTTTTTCTCCATTGGAATTGGCTTCTGTCATTTTTTCAATAGCGCCGTTGAAATCCTTTTTGGAAATGTGGATTTTTTTCCATTCTTCTTTTGTAATGCTGTTAAAACCCTTTTTCAGCAAATCTAAGTTTTTGCTTTCGTCTACTTCTTTTGTTTCTGCTTTAGCAGAGCTTTCGCTGCTGTTTCCGCAGCCTGCCGCGCTGAACATCAATCCCAATGCACAGACAGCAATTAGAAATTTCCTCATCGAATCCCTCTTTTATCAAATAGTATACTTAAGGTGTATCGGTTAACTTATTGATTTATTGAGTAAATTTGGAAAAGTATTTGAAAAATATGAAGGATTTCCGGTATGCGTGTTATACTAAAGAGATGTGATAGAACACAATATCACTTTCTGTAACTTGCAGAAAGCTTTATATAGAAACGGAGAGAACAACGTGAACCAACAAAACAAAAAGGCGCCCGTCGAACTGAAAGTCGGACAAACCTTTCCGCTGACCATTAAGCGTCTCGGCATTAACGGGGAAGGCGTCGGCTACTTTAAGAAAAAGGTCGTTTTTGTCCCCGGCGCACTGCCTGGTGAAGAGGTTGTGGTCCAAGCGACGAACGTTCAGCCTAAGTTTTCGGAGGGACGGGTTAAAAAGATTCGCAAGCCTTCGGAGCATCGGGTCACACCGCCTTGTCCGGTATACGAGCAATGCGGCGGCTGCCAGCTTCAGCACCTTGCTTACACACAACAGCTTAGGGAAAAACGCGATATCGTGATCCAGTCTCTTGAACGACATACGAAATTTAAAGTTGAAGACATGAATATTAAAGAAACAATCGGAATGGACAATCCGTGGAATTACCGTAACAAAAGCCAATTCCAGATCGGACGCTCACAAAGCGGCAGCATCATCGCCGGTTTATACGGGATGGATTCCCATAACATCGTGCCGATCAAGGACTGTAAAGTTCAGCATCCGGCCACAAACAAAACAACAGGCATCGTCCGCCGGATTTTGGAGGACTTCAATGTATCTGTTTATAATGAACGGAAACGAAAAGGCGACGTCCGCACCATCGTGACAAGAGTCGGTTTTGAAACAGGCGAAGTACAGGTTGTGCTGATTACGTCCAAAGAAACGCTTCCCCATAAGGAAGAAATCGTCCAAGCCATCCAAAAGCGCCTGCCGGAAGTTAAATCGATCATTCAGAATGTGAACGGAGCAAAAACATCTGTTATTTTCGGAGACAAAACAAAAGCACTTGCCGGAAACACGGTGATCCAAGAAGTGCTGGGCGATGTTTCATTTGAATTGAGCGCCCGCGCCTTCTTCCAGCTCAACCCGGAGCAGACCGTCAAGCTGTATGACGAAGTGAAAAAGGCAGCTCAATTGACAGGGAAAGAAAAAGTCGTTGACGCCTATTGCGGCGTCGGTACCATCGGCATGTGGGTGGCGGACGGAGCGAAGGAAGTCCGCGGCATGGACGTCATCAAGGAATCTATTGATGATGCGAAGAAAAACGCCAAAAAACATGGCATGACAAACGCTGCTTATGTGACAGGAACAGCCGAGCACTGGCTCCCGAAATGGACGAAAGAAGGTTTCCGCCCGGACGTCGTTATCGTAGATCCGCCAAGAACCGGCTGCGACGGAACATTCTTAGACACGATCAAAAAAGTAAAACCGAAACGCTTTGTATACGTATCCTGTAACCCATCAACATTAGCGAAAGATTTGCAGACATTGTCGAAGGATTACCGAGTGGAGTATATTCAGCCTGTGGATATGTTTCCGCAGACAGCTCATGTCGAAGCGGTTGCGCAGCTTGTATTGAAATCGTCTAACTAAAATAAACATCTTCCAGTAAAAATAAACGATTCCTAATCAGGTCTGGATTTCGGTAGAATTAACATTGCCGATTTCCGGGTCTTTTTCATGCACAGCCCATCCAAGCTATTGTAAGAAAATTTGCAGGAACATACACTGAAACTTGAATAATGTACCTAACCCTATGACTCAAACTGCTTTTCTAGTCGGTTTCCTTTGTCACTTTTTATATGTTATTAGTAAAGATTTAAATGTTCAAAATTTACTATCGTTTGATAAGAAGTGCTTAAGCATGCTATAAGTGTAAAAGCAGCATGGTCAGCTTTTTAATTTTGGGATAAAGGTTTGGGTTGGTATCCCATAATGAAAGGATTTGAATGGAATGACGATAGATAATTTCTGGCGTGAATTACCACGGCCTTTTTTTGTACTGGCACCAATGGAAGATGTGACGGATGTTGTGTTTCGCCATGTAGTAAGTGAAGCAGGAAGACCTGATGTGTTCTTTACGGAATTTACAAACTCGGAGAGCTATTGTCACCCGGATGGGAAGGATAGTGTGCGCGGCCGTTTGACTTTTACAGAGGATGAACAGCCAATGGTGGCTCATATATGGGGAGATAAACCTGAAAACTTCCGGCAAATGAGTATTGGGATGGCGGAACTGGGGTTTAAGGGTCTAGATATCAATATGGGCTGTCCTGTGCCTAATGTGGCAGGCAATGGAAAGGGAAGCGGCCTTATTTGTCGTCCTGAAGTTGCAGCAGAATTAATACAAGCTGCAAAAGCAGGGGGATTGCCTGTAAGTGTGAAGACAAGGCTTGGTTACACAGATGTAGACGAATGGCGCGATTGGCTGACACACGTATTGAAACAGGACATTGCGAACCTTTCCATTCATCTGCGTACAAGAGCCGAAATGAGCAAAGTGGATGCGCATTGGGAACTCATCCCGGAGATTAAGAAACTCCGTGACGAGGTGGCACCAGATACTCTTTTGACGATCAATGGGGATATTCCTGACCGCCAAACTGGCTTGAAACTCGCTCAACAATACGGTGTTGATGGGATTATGATTGGGCGCGGTATTTTTACAAATCCATTTGCCTTTGAAAAGGAGCCGAAAGAGCATAGCAGTAAGGAATTGCTTGATCTCTTAAGGCTGCACCTGGATCTCCATGATAAATATTCAAAATTAGAAGCCCGACCGTATAAGCCTCTTCCTCGCTTTTTCAAGATTTATCTCCGTGGATTCCGCGGGGCAAGTGAATTAAGAAATCAATGCATGAACACAAAGTCAACGGATGAAGTGCGGGCATTGCTCGATGACTTTGAGAGAAAGTATCTTGATGGGGTGGAGCAACAGTAGAAGTATCCTAATTCTTTGTTCAACTATGTCTAACTAAATAAACATCTCCCAGTAAAAATAAACAACTCCTAATAAGACCTGGATTTTGGTAAAATAAATAATTCCGATTTCCGGGTCTTTTTCATGCGCAGCCCTTGTCCTAGGTGTTCTTTCTCGAATTTCTCTTCGTTTTCTTTTCGGAGATCTTTATATTAGGAGATCTTTATATTAAATGAAGAAAAGAGGTGAAAAGGGGCGAAAAACGGTCGATTTTGAACCGAAAAAGTGAAAATGGGGGTTTTAATATAGACGCGCTCCCAATTACAGAAAGCGCAGATACGGACTATGTTCCGTTTGCCAAGGGCTTCCGTCTACCGTGAAGTGTCCAGCTGCTGGAGCGGGCGGTAAATAAACTGCTGAAGGAGAGAAGGGGAGACCTCTCTTTTTTTATTTAGACATGCAGGAAAAATAAAATAATGATACATTGATAGGAAATACCTTATCAAGGGGAGAAAAAAATGAAACGACTATGCATCATTCCCTGCGGCAAGAAAAAAATTTGGGATGCCCATCCTAATGCCGGGCCGACGAGGGCGGAGGACGCTTATCTCAGCCCGTTTCATCAGGCGTGCGAGCGGTACGCGAAAGCTTTTTTTGACGAGTGGGTCATTTTGTCGGCAAAGCACGGATTCCTGCGTCCTGATGACATCGTCCCGAACAACTACGATGTGGCATTCGGGAGCGGTCATCTAGAGATTATAACAACGGAGGAGTTAAGCCGCCAATTTCGTGAAAAGGGTTTTCTCGAAAAAGAAGAGCTCGTCATGCTCGGCGGGAAAAAATATCGTAAAGTCCTTAACAGGGTCGTCGGAGATCATCAGCACATCAACTGGCCGCTGACACCGTACAAAGGCATTGGCTACATGCTTCAGGCACTGAACAGGGCGGTTGAAGAAAAACAAGAACTATAAAATGTACATATCCGGAAAAGAGTGTAAAAATGAAAAATTGTGTTTGGCTTCCTTGCCATTACGATATTTGGGAGCGGATGGCGGAAACCGTTAGAAAAACACTTAATGAAAAGGGGTATACATACTCAAACGGCACGATACGATAGATTGCATGCAGAAGGATGGGGACGGCGGCCTCGGTTATGTGAAATATTCAATTGATTTTGCTCCCGAAAACGCCATTCAGACAAAAGATGCAGAGGTATTAGGAAGTTGAAAAGATTTCCGAGGAAATAAATATGTCGATCGACGTCAAAAGACCGGGCATCTGCCCGGTCTATTTTATTTAGAATAAAACGAGACACATGGTTTCATATCGAGACAAAATGAGACACTTGTCTCAAACTGTCTCCTAGTATGAACATAGAAGGCTGGTTTTACGGGCCTCCAAAGGCTGGCACACTTCTTGCATTTATTATCGTGAACCCTAAATAGAAGGAGGCACACACAATGGAACTGTTAAAACGAGAAGGCTTGTCATTAACTGAGGAAAAAGCGCTGTGGATGTACCAAAAGATGCTGGAAATCAGGGGCTTTGAGGACAAAGTGCATGAACTGTTCGCAGAGGGAGTGCTTCCCGGATTCGTCCATTTGTATGCTGGTGAAGAAGCGGTAGCTGTAGGCGTGTGCGCTCACTTAGATGATGGCGACAGCATTACAAGCACACACAGAGGGCATGGCCATTGTATCGCCAAGGGCTGTGATCTGAACGGCATGATGGCTGAAATTTTCGGGAAAGCGACTGGGCTTTGTAAAGGCAAAGGCGGGTCGATGCATATTGCTGATCTCGATAAAGGCATGTTGGGGGCAAATGGAATCGTCGGGGGCGGGTTTACGCTCGCATGCGGGTCAGCGCTCACGGCTAAATATAAACAGACTAAAAATGTAAGCGTTTGCTTTTTCGGAGACGGAGCAAATAACCAAGGAACCTTCCATGAAGGCCTCAACTTAGCGGCTGTATGGAACCTTCCAGTTGTGTTTATTGCTGAAAACAACGGCTACGGCGAAGCCACGCCATTTGAGTACGCGTCAGCCTGTGATTCAATTGCTGATCGGGCAGCTGCCTATAACATGCCGGGAGTAACCGTGGACGGAAAAGATATTTTAGCAGTTTATCAGGCAGCAGAGGAAGCGATTGAACGAGCAAGAAACGGCGGGGGCCCGTCTTTAATTGAATGCATGACCTACAGAAACTACGGCCATTTCGAAGGAGATGCCCAAACTTATAAAACAAAGGATGAAAGAGCTGAGCACCTTGAAGAAAAGGACGCCATTCAAGGCTTTAAAAACTATCTGTTAAAAGAGACGGATGAAAAAAAACTGGCAGACATTGAACAAAGCGTGAATGAATCGATTGAAAAAGCAGTCTCCTTCAGCCAAGACAGCCCATATCCGAAAGAGTCAGAGCTGCTGACAGATGTATATGTCTCATATGAAAAAGGAGGAATGTAAGATGGCAAGAGTCATAAGCATGTCAGACGCGATCAACGAGGCGATGAAACTTGCGATGAGAAGGGACGAAAATGTACTGTTGATCGGTGAAGATGTAGCCGGAGGAGCGGCAGTTGATCATTTGCAGGACGACGAAGCATGGGGCGGCGTATTAGGCGTCACCAAAGGGCTCGTTCAGGAATTTGGACGGAGCAGGGTACTGGATACGCCCATTTCTGAAGCGGGCTATATGGGCGCCGCTATGGCTGCGGCATCAACAGGGCTGAGACCGATTGCGGAGCTGATGTTTAACGACTTCATCGGCACGTGCTTTGACCAGGTTATCAACCAAGGGGCAAAATTCCGCTATATGTTCGGCGGAAAAGCGCAAGTGCCAATTACCGTCCGCACCACATACGGAGCGGGTTTCCGGGCTGCGGCACAGCACTCCCAGGCGCTGTACGGCCTTTTCACAAGCATTCCGGGGCTGAAGACGGTTGTTCCGTCGAATCCGTATGATGCCAAAGGCCTGCTGCTTACGGCGATCGAAGACAACGACCCTGTGTTCTTTTTTGAAGACAAAACGTCCTACAACATGAAATGCGAAGTGCCGGAAGACTATTATACAATCCCCCTCGGAAAGGCAGACATCAAACGCGAAGGCAGCGACATTACGCTGTTTGCGATCGGCAAGCAGGTCAATACCGCACTCGAAGCGGCAGCACAATTATCAAAAAAAGGCATTGAAGCCGAGGTACTCGATCCCCGCAGTCTGTCTCCTCTGGATGAGGACGCGATTTTCACATCGTTAGAAAAAACAAACCGGCTGATCATCATTGACGAAGCCAACCCGCGATGCAGCATAGCGACAGATATAGCCGCGATTGTGGCCGACAAAGGCTTTGATCTGCTAGATGCGCCGATTAAGCGGATTACAGCGCCGCACACACCTGTGCCGTTTTCGCCAGTGCTTGAAGATCAATATTTGCCTACACCACACAAAATTGTCAGCGTCACGCTTGAGTTGCTTGGCGAGCCGGCAGTGAATTAAAGGGGGGGACACATATGGCGGTCAAAGTAGTGATGCCAAAGTTGGGAATGGCCATGAAACAAGGAGAAGTATCGATCTGGAACAAAAAAGTGGGAGATCCGGTTGAAAAAGGAGAAAGCATTGCCAGCATTCAGTCGGAGAAAATTGAAATGGAAATTGAAGCGCCAGAAAAGGGCACGCTGATTGATATTAAGGTGAAAGAAGGGGAAGAGGTTCCGCCCGGTACGGCCATCTGCTACATCGGGGATGCCGATGAATCGGTGCAGGAAGAAACGGAAGAGCCAGCCGCTGAAGCAAGCAGGCAAGCAGATCCCCAGCCTCCTAAACATGAAAACAAACCCGCAAACACTAAAAAAGATAGACTGAAAATCTCTCCAGTCGCCAGAAAAATAGCGGAAAAAGCAGGGTTAGACCTGAAAAATCTGAAGGGCACGGGACCGGGCGGACGAATCGTGAAGGATGATGTCACAAAGGCGCTTTCTGAACAAAAAAGAGAACAGGCTGAGCCAGTTTCCGACCAAAAGGCGCAGGAAACGCCGGTTACAGGCATGAGAAAAGTGATCGCGTCCAGAATGCAGGAAAGCTTGGCAAACAGCGCCCAGCTGACGATTACAATGAAGGCTGATATCACTAAGCTGGCAGCGCTTCAAAAACAGCTTTCGCCGACAGCAGAGGAACGGCACGGCATGAAATTAACGATGACTCATTTTGTCTCAAGAGCTGCGGTGCTCGCTCTCCAATCACATCCTATGCTGAACAGCTTCTACAAAAATGAGCGCATTATCACACATCCTCATGTTCATCTTGGAATGGCTGTTGCTCTTGAAAAAGGGTTGGTTGTGCCTGTGATCCGCCATGCTGAAAAGAAATCGCTGATTGAACTGGCTCAATCCATCTCAGAAAATGCAAAAAAAGCACGCGAGGGACGGGCGGGAAGCGAAGAACTGCAAGGCTCAACCTTCTCCATTACAAACCTGGGCGCTTTTGGAGTGGAGTATTTCACGCCGATATTAAATCCGCCGGAAACAGGCATTCTCGGCATCGGAGCAAGCTATGACACGCCGGTGTATCTAGGGGAGGAAATTGTCAGAAGCACGATCCTGCCGCTCAGCCTGACATTTGATCACAGAGTCTGTGACGGCGCTCCGGCCGCTGCCTTTCTGAAGGCGATTAAAACATATTTGGAAGAACCGGCAGCATTAATTTTATAGGAAAAGCAGGTGAAAACGACATGACACTAGCCATTATCGGAGGGGGACCGGCAGGCTATGCCGCTGCAGTCTCCGCGGCACAGCAAGGGAAAAAGGTGCTGCTCATTGACAAAGGCTCACTTGGAGGAACCTGTCTGAATGAAGGTTGCATTCCGACGAAGTCTTTGTTAGAAAGCGCAAACGTACTTGATAAAATCAAACATGCCGGGCGCTTCGGAATTGAACTTCCGCCTGGTGCAATCTCGGTTGATTGGAACAAGATGCAGAGCCGGAAACAGCAGGTTGTCAGCCAGCTTGTCCAAGGTGTACAGTACTTAATGAAGAAAAATCAAATACAAGTCGTAAAGGGAGAGGCTTCCTTTCTTTCTGACAAGAAGCTCTTGATCAAAGGGGAGAACGGAAAAGAAATCAGAGAGGCTGACCAAATATTGATTGCTTCCGGATCAGAGCCGATCGAGCTGCCCTTCGCCCCGTTTGACGGCGAATGGGTGATCGACAGCAAAGACGCCCTCAACCTCTCTGAAATTCCCGCTTCGCTTGTGATTGTCGGCGGCGGTGTGATCGGCTGTGAGTACGCCGGATTGTTCGCGAGACTTGGATCGAAGGTGACGATTATTGAAACAGGCGGCCAGCTAATCCCGGCAGAGGACGAGGATATCGCCCGTCTCTTTCTGGAAAAGCTCGAGGAAGACGGAGTTGAAGTTCATACCTCCTCCCGGTTAGAGCGTGTTGATCAAGCAGCCAAAACGGCGATATGGAAAAGCGGACAGCGTGAGTTTAAGACAAAGACCGATTATGTGCTGGTGGCGGTCGGAAGAAAACCTCGTCTGGATGGTTTGCAGCTTGAACAGGCGGGAATAGATTTTTCCCAAAAAGGTATTCCCGTAAATGAGCAGATGCAGACCAATGTGCCTCATATTTACGCATGCGGAGACGCGATCGGTGGCATTCAGCTGGCTCATGCCGCTTTCCATGAAGGGGTCATCGCTGCTTCACACGCTTCAGGACGGGACGTCAAAATGAACGAAAAAAATGTGCCCCGATGTATTTATACATCCCCGGAAATTGCTTGTATCGGATTGACGGAAAAACAGGCGAGAAACGTTTACGGAGATGTACAGATTGGTGAATTTCCTTTTTCCGCAAACGGGAAGGCGCTCATCAAACACCAAGCAGAAGGAAAGGTCAAGATCGTGGCGGAGCCGGAGTTCGGTGAAATCGTCGGAGTCTCAATGATCGGACCGGATGTGACCGAGCTCATCGGCCAGGCGGCTGCCATCATGAACGGAGAAATGACGGCGGATATGGCAGAGCATTTTATCGCGGCTCATCCGACGCTCTCGGAAACGCTGCACGAAGCATTGTTAAGCACAATTGGGCTTGCGGTGCATGCATAATAAAAAAGCTGGCGAATCCGCCGGCTTTTTTTGTTGAAAGCGCTTTATTTTTCCCCTACAATAGATGAAAACGGCGTGTAAGGGAGGAACGATCAAGGAATGAATTCGATCCCGAACGATTTGCAAACCTGGAAACGTTTTGTGAAGGACGGCGTGCTGGACGAATCTCGAATAAGAAAAAGGATAGCCGAGTCTTGGCATCGCTGCAGAAAGGCTGAGGTTAACCCCTATTTAGAAAAAGGTCCGAAGGTTTTGCAGCAAACGGAACTGGATCAGCAGTCAAACAAACATTCATTCTTTTTTTCGACCACAATGCCTTACCTGGAAAAACTGCTGCCCGCAATAAAAGAAATGGAAATGATGGCGCTATTAATTGATGCGGACGGCGTGGTGCTGGCGCTTGACGGCCATCACCGCGCGCTGCATGAAGCCAAACGCATTAACTTTGTCGAAGGCGCGTGCTGGACGGAAACGGCGGTTGGCACCAATGCAATCGGCACGGCGCTTCACATTAGCGAGCCGGTTGTCATTCAAGGGTCAGAGCATTATTCTGTCGCCTCCCATCGCTGGAATTGCTCAGCAGCTCCGATTCATTATGAGGACGGCAGTCTTGCGGGGGTGATTGATATCTCTTGCCCGGCAGCGCACGCATACCCCAGTATGCTAGGCATTGCCGCGGCGATTGCCTATGCCGCAGAAAGAGAATTGGCAGCCAAAAGCAGGGAGAAAGAGCTTGAACTGCTCAGCCGCTTTGCTGATAGGGCAGCGTCCCGTGTGCCGATCGTGCTTTGCAATGCCAAACAGCACATCATCGGCGCGAGCCTACCGATACAAACGTCAATACCGGATTGGCAAGGCCGGCATCTTTATGAGTTGAAGGAAAGGGGTTTTACGATCGAAAAAGCGGTCACCATGGGGGATAGCGGCACTTGTTTTTATTTATCGGAACAAAAGAAAAAGCCAGCCTTTCGATTTAATGGAGTCCTCGGACAAAGCAGGCAATCGCAAACCATGCTCAAAAGCCTCGAACGAGCGGCCTCAGCTGATGCGACAGTTTGTCTGTCGGGCGAAACCGGCACGGGGAAGGAAGTAGCGGCCCGCGCGCTTCATGAAAACAGCGACCGTAAGCACGGACCGTTTGTAGCCTTGAATTGCGGAGCGATCCCGTCGGATTTAATCGAAAGCGAGCTGTTCGGCTATGCAGAAGGCGCTTTTACGGGAGCGAAACGAAATGGCTACAAAGGCGCCTTCCAAAAAGCGAATCATGGCACCTTATTTCTAGATGAAATCGGAGAGATTTCCCACTCGATGCAGGTAGCGCTTTTACGGGTGCTTCAGGAACGCAAGATTACACCGATCGGCGGAACAAAAGAAATCCCGATTGATATCAGAGTTGTAACTGCCACACACTGTGACTTGCGTAAGCTTGTCGAAAGCGGGAAACTGCGGGAGGATTTGTTTTACCGTCTTCATGTGTTTCCGATTCGGCTTCCTCCTTTACGAGAGCGACCCGAAGATATTCCCGCTCTCTTTGCCTGCTTTAAAGAAAAAAACAAGTGGAATGCAGAGCTTCCCCAAGAATTTCTGGAAACCTTGAAATTGATGGAGTGGCCCGGAAATATCCGCGAGCTGTTTAATGTATTTGAACGTCTTTCGATCATCTTTCCGGACGGCCGATTGAAAAGCCGCTCGCTCCCATCATTGCTTCAAGCGGCAGGACTCCCGACAAATCACGAGCAGGCAGAGAAGGACAGCGCCGCTTCACTTACACTCCGTGAACATATCCAAAAAAACATTATCATCAGCGCTTTGGAATCTACAAATGGAAACGTATCAAAAGCTGCTGAGATGACAGGCATTCCGCGCAGCACATTTTATAAACGGCTTAAGAAATTCAAGGTGTCGCCATAGAATATTTTCATGTGTTCAAGGAAACGTTACCTTTATATTGAAAAAGGAGGCTGGAACATTGAACACACAGCGAGCAAAAGAAATTGCTGAGTCCGCCGAAATGGCGAATGTCACATATAATGGAGTTCCGATCTATATTCAGCATGTAGATGAAGACCACGGAATGGCGAGAATCTTTCCGCTGGATGAGCCCCAGAAGGAACACGAGGTTTTGTTAACCAATTTAAAAGAACATTAATTGTCAGACGGCAAAAACCGGTTCTGCTAATACTAGCAGACCGGTCTTTGTAAAAAACTATCCTCTCGGAGCAAAAAGCATGACGCCGACTCCGAAGAGACAGATCAATGCCCCCGCCCAGTCATACAGATCAGGCGTTTTTCGATCAATAAGCCAGCCCCACAGCACGGCCAGCACGATAAATACGCCTCCGTAAGCGGCATATACACGGCCAAATGAAGGGAACGTCTGAAACGTCGGAAGAACGCCGTAGACAATGAGAATCAGCGCCCCGGCAACCCCATATCCAACAGGTTTTGTCTCCCTAAGCCACAGCCAAATCAAATACCCGCCGCCAATCTCCGCTGCCCCGGCTGCGAGAAACAAAAGAATCGACAAAAGCATTTTGCAGCACTCCTAGTTACCAGTGATCGTTATTTCTTATTATATAGTAACAAGCAGTTATGACGAGAGGCGAGAAGAAATCACAGTTTCGGGTTATTTTCAAATTCTTTTAAATACACATTTCTCTGGACTTCAGTAAACTGGCTGATCCAATTGGTTTGCGCTTCATTGTTCATATGGGGCAGTATGTATCGCTCAACGGCTTCGAAAAACAAAGGGTTAGGAATGATGTTCCAAGTAGGAATTTGAATCATCTTATTTTCAACTGTTTGAATCATGATATCTTCTAAAAAAATCCCCTTTACACTGTTCTTATGTCGATTCATTTCAATCTTCTTAATGTCTTTGAATTCTACGGTGTGTTTATCAGTAAATATTTCACCAGTTTCTCCTGTTTTCAATCGAAAGATCACATTTCCCCGCTTTGTAAATGCCGGAAACAAGATGATAAATAGATACAAACAAAACAAACTGAATATCAATCCGGCAGGTATTGCTATCAAATAATATTTCGTCTGAAAGGTAATTCCCATATAAAAGAGCCATAAACAAGCTAAGCCCATACCGCCAGAGGCGGCAAATGCCCAGATTCTAAAGAACATTCTGCTTCTGACTTCAATGATTTCACTATTTTTCAATGATCTTCTCCTTTTAAGAATTCAGGTTGATGTTCTTTTCAAAAATGATTTCTTTGACATCATTTTTATGAGCGGGCACGATAGAAAATTCATTTTGAGTGATGCCGGTTACAAGCCATGTAAAGCGGTTGCCTGGAATAACAAATGCCATTTTTGCCACTTCCGGCGTGTTGTCTTTATCGTACAGGAGATGCATCATCGTATCCATTTTTCCTTTGCGCAAAGACAGATCCTGCACAAACTGAGATACGCCTTCTCGGTTACCATGCTTATCAAGGAATTCCATCATACGTGATTGGTTCTCGGAAACGCCCTCAAGAAGCTGTTCAAATTCCTCAGATGTAAGTGTCAGGATCGGACCGCTCTGTTCTTCTGATTCTATTATATGTAAAAACTCGGATGCTTTTGTATATAATTCTTCTTTGGAAGCGATTGTCACGATTCTATGTACTTGCTGCTCATGTATTACTTCATGAGAATAGATCCCTGATTTTGATACGTGACAGGAAAAGTTCAGCTCATTTCCGTTTTGCTCATCAAATTTTGACATTTTCACCGTATAGTCAGCATCATTTAACACATGAATAAACGGGCGATATTCTTCCTTCAGCCGATATTGATGATTTCGGTACTCCGCGACCTCTTTAGCTAAAAGCGAACGGCAGGCCGCTTCAAATAAAAATCCGAGCTGCTCATCTTCCATGTCAGGAAAGTAGTTTTGTTTCATTGCCATGCCTTGTTCAAAAAAACCCTCGCTATAAAAACAAAAAATGAGTTCTTCAATACTGATCCTAAGCTGGTTCATTATCATTCTCCTATCCAAATGAAAGTTTGTCTCTGAGGAAATGGCTTGCGCCGTTTAACAGTGATCCTGCTGTTTCCTTCGCCTTGTCCGCGCCCTTTTTCGCGCTGTCTATTCCTTTATGAATCGTTCGGTTGGCCGTCTCTATACCATCATTCACCAACTTCACGGCTTTTCCGGCTGTTTCCCAGCCTTTTCTCCCTGTATCAATGACTTTGTGAATGGGGTCTTTCAGTTTAACCGCCGCTTTTTCGGCAAAACCTGCCGTGAATTTGGCGATTTTTTCTCCGGCTACTCCTCCTACAAATGAGCCGGCTGCGCCAAGCACAACTGTGCCTGCAGGACCCGCTAAGCTTCCAATTGCACCGCCGACTACAGCTCCGACAGTTGACCCGCCGGCAATAAATACCGTATCATTTACAGCTTTTCCGACGGCTTTCGCATTTTCCCGCTTCAATACTTCAGGGTTGTTTTCGTATCTTGCATAATTATCGGCGATTTTTAAGCCCGCTCCGACTGTTTCGGTTGCTCCTGTTATGATGCCTGCCGTTATCATATTTCCTTTCGCAAATTTAAGGCCTGTTTTCCCGACATCTTTTAGTGTTGAGCGGACCCCGGCTTCGTCGGCTAATCCCTTTGTATAACTTCTTACACTGTTTGAGAAATTCACCGCATCCTGCGGAAAGAACTTCGTGAATTTTTTGTGGACTAAATCTGCAAAGGGCTTGTTTGTCTTTTTATATAGATATTTCGGATTGAGAAGGACTCTGGCCGCTTTTTGATAACGAGAGCTATCGACAGTTCTGGAAATATCCAATAATAGCTTCGAGTGCTGGGCTGTATGCAAGCCGCTGCTTTGCTTTACAAATGTCGTCAGCCCTAATCCGTAATATTTTCCCTGAGTAATCATGAGACCTGATAAGCTTGCCATCGTGCCATATTTGTCATATACGTTATAAAGCTTTCTTAAAATATCATCTTTCTCAACAAATTGATCACTGGTTTTTCTGATAAAGATCTCATGATCGCTTAGTTTGCTGACGAGCGCGCTTCCCGAGCCCCATGCATCGCCGACACCTGAAAAACAGCTGCTGTACTGCGGATCGCATTGTAAGATCAGCTGTGCCAGTTCGAGATGTAAGTCTTTATATTTGTTTTCCATATCCTTTAATTCTGTGACAAAATCATTTGCCAAATGTTCTAGCTTATCGGGATCGACTGCAATTTTTCCTGACATGGCGGGTACCCCCTGATTCTATTTCTTTATTTCTCTTGCTTTTCTTTCGAGTTCTTCCATTCTGGCAATCTCTGCTTTTCGTTCTTCTATTTTCACAGCGGCTGCCTTGAGTTCATTGCTTGTTTCAATTAAATCCTGTTCGAATTGGTCGTAATCAGACTTTGTCTCCTCAAACTTTTGGTCGAACGTTTCTCTTGCTTTTCCTTGCCAAGCGCCGCCCAATGCAAATAAACGTGAATTCAGGAGCTGTTTTGAGTTTCTAACCTCTTCTGCCGCTTCACTATATTTGTTTGCCAGTTCCAGTACTTTATTTGAGTCCAACTTTTGCACCCCGCCTTTCCTAATTTAACGCACAAATGGATGGTTTTATATAAATGATTATAAATAATTAGGCATATATCCGAATCCTACAAAAGAACCTTTTCATAAAGGATAGAAGGGTGTATATCCACTTTTATTTTAAGAAAAACGAGACTTTAAGCTTACGTGGAGGTGAACAGATCAATCTGTGTACATATTCAATAAAACAGCCGGGAATTTTCCCGCTTGCTGAGAAAATAAACTAAAACTGATCAAATGACCTAACTGCGCCAAACGCGTTACGGAGAGAATCGTCCCATGATATAAATGTAATGTAAACGTTATCAAGGAGGTCGTCATATGAAGAAAAAATCATTCTCGATTGTGATCGCAGGCGGGGGCAGCACGTTTACCCCGGGAATTGTGTTAATGCTCTTGGATCATTTACAGGAGTTTCCGATCAGAAAGCTGAAGCTATATGATAATGACAAAGCAAGGCAGGAACGAATCGCGGGTGCTTGTGACGTGTTCATAAAGGAAAAAGCGCCGGATATTGAATTTACAGCGACGACTGATCCAAAAGAGGCTTTTACAGATGTGGATTTTGTGATGGCGCATATCAGAGTCGGCAAATATGCGATGCGCGCGCTTGATGAACAAATTCCGTTAAAGTACGGAGTCGTCGGGCAGGAGACATGCGGGCCGGGCGGAATTGCGTACGGGATGCGTTCAATCGGCGGTGTTCTCGAGATTCTGGATTATATGGAAACCTATTCACCGGATGCGTGGATGCTGAACTATTCAAACCCTGCAGCAATCGTGGCCGAAGCGACGCGCCGTCTCAGACCGAATTCGAAAATCTTAAATATATGCGACATGCCGGTCGGAATTGAAGACCGTATGGCACAAATACTCGGCCTGTCCTCAAGAAAAGACATGAAGATCCGTTATTACGGATTGAATCACTTTGGATGGTGGACATCCATAGAAGATCAAGAGGGCAACGATTTAATGCCGAAGCTGAAAGAGCATGTTCGTGAATACGGATATATACCGAAGACGGAAACCGAACAAGTGGAAGCAAGTTGGAATGACACATTCGGAAAAGCGCGCGATGTGCAGGCAGCTGATCCGGACACTTTACCGAATACGTATTTGCAGTATTATTTGTTCCCGGATGATATGGTCAAAAAATCAAATCCAAATCATACGAGGGCAAATGAAGTCATGGAAGGACGCGAGGCGTTTATTTTCAGCCAATGTGACATGATTACACGTGAGCAGTCTTCTAAAAACAGTGACATTACGATTGATGATCACGCTTCCTATATCGTCGATCTGGCCCGAGCCATCGCTTACAATACGGGCGAAAGAATGCTGCTGATTGTAGAAAACAACGGCACGATCGTTAACTTTGACCCTTCTGCGATGGTCGAAGTGCCGTGTATCGTCGGTTCGAACGGCCCTGAACCCGTGACAGTCGGCAAAATCCCGCAGTTCCAAAAAGGGCTGATGGAGCAGCAGGTGTCTGTTGAAAAATTAACAGTGGAAGCTTGGGAAGAGAAATCATTCCAAAAGCTGTGGCAGGCGCTGATCCTCTCAAAAACAGTGCCGAACGCCCGCGTGGCGAGATTGATTTTAGAGGATTTAATGGAGGCCAACAAGAAGTACTGGCCTGAGCTTGACCAAAGCCCGAGCCGCATTTCTTAATAAGTTCCCCCATTTTCTTGGTCTATTATTGTATATAATAGAAAGAAAATGGGGGGATCATATGAGCTTGGAAGAATTGATCAATCAGCATTACAATAAATTAAATGATAACGATTTTTATATTTTAAAATATATCTTGAATCATAAGCACACATGCTATCTTCTCGGAATAAATGATCTGGCGAAAGAGTGCAGTGTGTCGCGTTCTTCGATCTTGCGCCTCTCCCAAAAGCTCGGCTTCAGCGGCTATAGCGAATTCCGTGTGTACTTGAAATGGGAGGATCAGCCTGAAGAAGGGGAAAGCCTGAGCTTTGAAAAGCTGCTTGATGATATAGAAGCCAACCTGAAGTTTTTAAAGACGAAGGATATGACGGAAATGTGCCGGCTGATTGATGAAGCTGAACGAATCTTTGTCTATGGATCGGGGACGGCGCAAACAACGTGCGCCCGAGAGCTGCAGAGAATGTTTGTGTCCCGCCATCGGTATTTGATTTTGATTCAAGACAAAATAGAGTTTGATACGATGCTGGATGATTTCAAAGGTAATGACTTATTTATTATTATTTCACTCTCCGGGGAAACGCCGGAATTAATTCCGCAGGCCCGAATCCTTTCTGCAAAAGGAATTCCCTTTATTTCCATTACGAATTTGAAAAATAACGTGCTCGCCCAGACAACGCCGTACAACCTGTATGCGACAAGCAAGCCCGTGACTTTAAGCGATAAAACGGAGATTGTCGCGTTTGCGCCATTTTTTCTCGTTGGTGAAGCATTGTTTCGCGCATATGTTGCATATAAAGAGGAAGAGAAACAACATTGATTGACAGGGGGTCATGGTATGATGCAAAAAGTGCAGCGCTTTGGAAGCGCCATGTTTGTACCTGTTTTATTATTTGCGTTTTCCGGTATTATTGTCGGCCTTAGTACACTGTTTAAAAATGAAACCCTGATGGGACCGCTCGCTGATCCTGATGGGTTTTGGTATCAATGCTGGTATGTCATTGAGCAGGGCGGCTGGACCGTGTTTAATCAAATGCCTCTTTTATTCGCGGTCGGTATCCCGGTCGCATTGGCGAAGAAGGCTCAGGCGCGCGCTTGTTTGGAAGCGCTTACTGTTTACTTGACGTTCAATTATTTCATCAGTGCGATCCTTACGGTGTGGGGCGGCGCGTTTGGTGTTGATATGGATCAGGAGGTCGGCGGCACAAGCGGATTAACCATGATTGCGGGCATTAAAACGCTTGATACGAATATTATCGGAGCGATTTTAATTTCCTCCATTGTGGTCTATTTGCACAATCGCTATTTTGATAAGAAACTGCCGGATTTTCTCGGCATATTCCAAGGCTCAACATACATCGTCATGATCTCCTTTTTCATCATGATTCCTGTCGCTTTGGCCGTTTGTCTTATATGGCCGATGGTGCAGAACGGCATCGCTTCTTTGCAAGGATTTCTCGTCGCATCAGGAGCATTTGGGGTTTGGCTGTACACTTTTTTAGAACGGATTTTAATTCCGACAGGCCTACATCATTTCATTTACACTCCATTTGTTTACGGCCCGGCTGTCGTAGAAGGCGGAATCGTCACCTATTGGGTGCAGCATCTCAGCCAATTTTCAGAAAGCAGCAAACCATTGAAAGAGCTGTTCCCACAAGGGGGATTTGCCCTTCACGGCAATTCGAAGATCTTCGGCATCCCGGGAATCGCTTTGGCCTTCTACGTGACTGCCGCAAAAGAAAAGAAAAAAATCGTCGCCGGCCTGCTGATTCCCGTCACGCTGACGGCCATTGTCGCCGGTATTACAGAGCCGATAGAATTCACCTTTTTATTTATTTCGCCATTCTTGTTTGCTGTTCATGCGTTGTTGGCAGCCACAATGGCTACCGTGATGTATATGGCCGGCGTCGTTGGAAAAATGGGTGGCGGTTTAATTGAAGTAGCCACACTGAATTGGATTCCGCTTTTCGGCAGCCACGGGATGACCTATGTGTATCAAATCTTGATCGGGCTCGCCTTTACAGCCATTTACTTTTTCACTTTCAGATTCCTTATCCTCAAATTCAATATCGCCACACCTGGAAGGGAAAGGGACGATCAGCAGGAAACAAAGCTATATTCAAAAAAGGAATACAAAGAAAGAAAGAACACACAGAAGGAAACAGCCTCCGCAAAAGAAGCAGAGGATGATGAGGCGTTTTTATACATTGAAGCTTTGGGCGGAAAAGATAATATCACAGATGTTACTAACTGCGCCACACGTCTCAGGGTCAGCGTAAAGGACGAATCAAAGGTCGAGCCGGACAGCGTATTCCGGGCATTGGGCGCCCACGGCGTCGTAAGAAACGGAAAAGCGCTTCAAGTCATTGTCGGGCTGAGTGTTCCGCAGGTACGGGAGCGTGTGGAGAGAATACTGAACGGTTAAATAATGCTGCAGAAGTCTATGTGCAGAGTGGAAAGAGCGCTTGTTTATCCAGCGCTTTTTTTATGTTTTAAAAAAGATGTATGAATTTGTCATACCTTTGCCACCTGTATATGTAGGAGTGAATGACTTCTATGATGTACGGTGTTTTAAATAGCGATTAAAAAATAGGAGGCAGAACAATGACAAACTATACTACTTTCTTAGGACTTTACAAACCCGATAAAGCTGAAGGCGTTGAAGTTGAAAGCCTTGCTCAAAACTTTGAAACGATTGACAGCAAAATCGGTGCCGCTCTTAGCAATGGTACGTCAACTTATGAAAACTTAAACGAAAGACTTAAAACGTATGAAAACAGATTTGAACATGTTACAGAGCGCAACGTTATGGATTTTGGGGCTAAAGGAGACGGAGTAACAGATGATACGCAAGCATTTCATGATGCTATGGGTGACGGAGGTTATGTAGTAACAGTTCCCGCCGGTGTTTTCAGAACATCGGGATTGTTTGTTCCTTCAAATACAATGCTTATCGGAGCAGGCAAGAAAAGAACGGTCATTAAATTATTAGACGAAACGCCGGTCGGCCATTCTGTTCTTACCAACAGTGATTACACGAACGGTAATGAAAATATTTATGTCGGCCACCTCACACTGGACTGGAACAAGGATACGCGCCCTGCCGGCTGGAAGATTCCGAAAGGCCCCACTTCAAGCTGTTTGCTTTTTGCGAATGTTGACTATTCTTTTGTCGAGCATGTTTTTGCCAAGAATGGCGGCCTCCACGGTTTTGATTCGACAAGCCCGAACTATAATAGACATGGTGAAATGGACGACCCAACTTATTATCAGCCCAATGGCTGTAATTTTGTAACATTTTCACATTGTGAAGCAACAGGGTCCGGCGATGATAACTTTACTTGTCATTTTGGATTCCATACTACTTTTAGCCATTGTGTTTCCTATCATCCGATGGGAAATGGGAATGGCACATCAAATTCAAATTGCTTTGAGATCGATGACGGTTCTCAAGATGTATTTGTCGATAGCTGTGTCGCAATTGGCGGTGCCCGCGGCTTTGAGATTAAGGCGCATGACTATGCCCCGGCAGCTAAACGGGTCCAACTGGCTAATTGCCGTGCTTACGAAAATGCCATCGGTTTTTGCATTAGACATATTGGCCACCATTTATCGGATGAGCCAACATCAAAAACTGCCCATGATGTTCAATTAGTAAATTGCCAGGCAACAAATCCTAAACAAAATTCTATATATAAAGGCGTCGGAGCGAGTGCTTTGGTTGTTTCGGGCTATGATTCAGTTAATATAGTGAACTTTCAAGCTATTTGTGAAGATCCTTCATATGATTACAGCAAGGACACGATCATTATGATTTATTACAAAGGGCGGTATGTCAATCTGAAGAATATTACGATCCGCGGGTTCCGCTCTGCTGCTCATGATCTTTATGTTCTTGGCGGAGAAAATGCAGTTGGAAAATGCATGATTGATGGCGTTTTTCTAATTGATGGCGGCACGACGGGACTTGCTTTTGGCGGAGGCGTTGATAATTGCACAGTGAGCAATGTATACGGACATAGATTGGGAACCAGCAGCGGAGCGGTTGGACTCTATTCTTCCGGTCCAGATCTGAATATATCAAATATTAATTTCCAAGGGTATGAAACAACATTTAATGTTGGCGGTAAAAAAACACCGTATGAACTGTTTAAACATAAAGGATCCTCTGTTCTGGCATCTAAAGATTCCCACGTCACAGGAACCAATGGGTTTGTCGTCGGTTCTGTTCGGGGACAGGCTACAGGAGATTCTCAGTCTGGGGTAATCGGTTCATACAATACGATAAACCCAAAAGCTAACTCAACTGTATGGGGCTGGGGTGCCGGCAGCACTCCGTCATCAGCAAACAGAAAAATTGAGCTTCATGCAAAAGAAGGAACAATTAAGGCCACAGGAAAGATAACAGGTTCCGCGACATTCTCTGACTACGCCGAGTATTTTGAAAGCCTGAGCGGGGAGAAGATTCCTACAGGAACACTGGTCACACTTGAAGGTGATAAGATCAGACCGGCTGAAAAAGATGATCTCATGCTTGGGGTAATTTCCGAGACTGCCGGAGTGATTCTTGGCGAGTCGAGTTTCCATTGGTCGGGACGATACGTAAAGAATGAGTTTGGCGGCTGCGTTTATGAAGAACAGAAAGATGCAAACGGGCAAATGGTCATGGCTCCAAAAGAAAATCCTGACTATCGACCTGAAGAAGACTATGCTTCAAGAGATGAGAGAGACGAGTGGAACATTGTCGGACTCATCGGCCAGGTATATGTCAGATGTGATGAGACGGTGAAAGCAGGAGATTTTATTCACGCTCATAACGGGATCGCAACAAAATCCGATTCTCCAAACCAGCGCTGGCAGGTCATGAAAGTGATCCAAGAGTTTGATGCTGATAAAGGATTTGGGGTTGCTTTCGTTTTTATTCGTTAAATGAAATGACACGCCATGAATGATCATCTGAATAGCGGGCCTTCTAAAGCTCCGCTATTCATTTTAAAATAAAAGACTCCGGTTCAGGCGCTGGTAAAAAGAAAAGTAAGTCAGCCTCCATATATTTACACGCTTCAATCCTTCCATTTTTATCTTCAATGATTTTCATTTTTTACACAAAGTACATAATAAAAGTGCGGGTTCAAGGGTTAATCCTTTATTCATTTAAGACAAACAAATAAAATAAAAATACATATTGATAAACAGGTTTGGGAGGCTTTCAGATGTCAAAGGCTTTATCATACTTAAAACCATACTATTTGATAGCGGGGATAGCTCTTGTCTTGATGCTGACTGAGCTTGCGGTAGAGCTTGTGCAGCCCCTCCTTATCGCAAAAATTATAGATGAGGGGATTTTGAAACAAGACCTTAGGACAGTCTGGGTATGGGGAGCTGTAATGGTCGGGCTTACACTGGTGTCATTTGCGGCGGGAATGCTGAATTCCTTCTATGCGGCTCATGTCAGCCAAAGCTATGCTTACGATACGAGAAAAGGGATATTTCAAAAAATCCAGTCCTTCTCTTTTTCTACTTTTGCGCAGTTTTCCTCCTCATCATTTATTACGAGGCTCACCAATGACGTGACACAGGTTCAAAATATGATTTTCATGAGTCTCAGGTTTATGCTTCGGGCGCCTTTAATGATTATCGGCGGTGTTATTTTATCATTGGCCGTCAATGTGAAACTCGGTTTTTTTCTGCTTGTGACGATTCCGATTTTGATTCTTTTTTTACTTTGGGTATTAAAAAAAGGGGGTTCGCTGTTCCGCTCTGTGCAGAAACGGCTTGACCAAGTGAACACCATCATGCAGGAAAACCTGGCGGCTATTAAATTGATTAAGGCGCTGCTTCGCGGGAGCCACGAGATCAAACGGTTTCTGAAATCAAACACCATACTGATGCAAAAAACAGTATCGGCCTTTCGCCTCGTTGAAGCAACGATGCCTGTTTTAATGCTGTTAATGAATATATGCATTCTGTTTATTTTGTGGCTTGGCGCCAATAGCGTGGCACAAAACGGTACGCAGGTCGGCGATGTTGTCGCGATTATTAACTACGCCACACGTATTACAGGCGCGTTGTCCGTTTTTCCGTTCTTGATTATGATTTTTTCACGGGCGAAAGCTTCCGGAGAAAGAATCGGAGAGGTGCTTAAGACAGAAGGCGACGAACGGGAGCGCGGCAAAACGGATGAGCCGCTGAGCGGCCGTATTGATTTTGAAGATGTGTCATTCCGCTATCCCGATATGGAAAGAGAAGCGCTTCAGCACATAACCTTTACAGCAAAACCAAAGGAAACGATTGCTCTCTTAGGAGCGACGGGCTCTGGAAAATCAACGCTCTTTCAGTTAATTCCGCGGCTATACAAACCGGATTCAGGCAGGATTTTGATTGACCGGCAGCCGATTGGCGAGTTTCCGGCTGAAGGGCTTCGGAAGCAAATCGGCTACGTTCCGCAGGAAGTGCTGCTTTTCTCGGGAACAATCAGGGAAAATATCGCCTGGGGCAAAGAAAATGCTTCACTAGATGAAGTAATGGAAGCGGCCAAAAGCGCGCAAATTCATGACACGATCATGAAGCTCCCGAAAGGCTATGATACGGTGCTTGGACAAAAGGGCGTCAATTTGTCAGGCGGTCAGAAACAAAGGATTTCCATCGCCAGAGCCTTTATCAGAAAGCCCGCCATTCTTTTATTGGATGACAGTACAAGCGCCCTCGACCTGCAAACAGAGGGAAAGCTGCTTGAGGCGATCAGCGCTTATGAATGCACAACACTGATCATTACCCAAAAAGTCAGCACGGCCATGAAAGCCGATGTCATATTGCTTCTTGAGGACGGCGAACTGATTGAAAAAGGCACGCATCACGAGCTGCTTTCACAGTCTCATTTGTATCAGCTTATTTACGAGTCTCAATTCGGAAAGGAGGGTGCTGGTCATGCTGAAAGACATTCGTAGTCCTTTCCAATATAAAAAAATACCTATTGATCAAAAAGACCGCTCCAAAAAAAGAACGAAAGCAAAGGATGCCAAAGGGACGCTAGGCAGAATGTGGTCTTACTTGGCTGAGAAAAAAGGCATGCTCACACTTGTCATGATCATGGTTGTGGTCAGTGCCGTGTTTGGCTTGCTTGGACCTATTGTGATCGGCCGTGCCATCGACCATTTTATTGTCGGCCGGACGGCAAGCGGGCTTTTTCCGATATTGCTTGGTTTGTTAGGGATCTATGTCATCCAGTCCCTGTCTTTATGGTTTCAAAACTATTGGATGATTAATATTTCTCAAAGCACTGTATTCAGAATGCGGAGTGAGCTGTTCACCCACTTGCACGAGCTGCCGATTCCGTTCTTCGATAAACAGCGGCACGGCGAGCTGATGAGCCGGGTGACGAATGATATTGAAAATGTCAGTTCTACTTTAAACACGTCGGTCATCCAAATCTTATCAAGCGTCATCACCTTTGTAGGAACGATCTCAGTGATGCTGTACATGAGTCCGCTGCTGACTCTCATTACGCTGATTATCGTGCCGATTATGGCGGTCAGCATCAAATGGATCACCAACCGTACGGGAAAACTTTTTAAAGAGCAGCAAAAAAACCTTGGAGAGCTTAATGGCTATATTGAAGAATCCATTTCAGGCGCCAAGGTCATCAAAGCTTATTCGCGGGAAGAACAGGTGACTGCTGAGTTTTTAGAAAAAAATGACAGCTTGAAGGCATCCGGCTTTTGGGCGCAGACGATTTCCGGCTTTATCCCGAAAGTGATGAACACGTTGAACAATCTAAGCTTTACGATTATTGCGGCCATCGGCGGTTGGTTTGCGTTAAAGGGCTGGATTACGATTGGCTCAATCGTTGTGTTCGCCGAGTATTCAAGACAGTTTACCCGCCCTTTGAACGATCTCGCCAACCAATTTAATACGATGTTGTCCGCCATTGCCGGAGCTGAACGTGTCTTCGATGTGCTCGATGAAAAAGAAGAACGGGAGGATGAAAAGAACGCCTTACATCAGCCGATTCAAACAGGCGCCATTGAATTCAGGCACGTCTCTTTCGGATATGAGGAAGGGAGTCAGACGCTGAAACACCTCAGCTTCACAGTGCCGGCGGGACAATCCATTGCATTTGTAGGCCCGACAGGCGCGGGAAAAACGACTGTCACTAATCTTCTCGCCCGTTTTTATGAACCGGATGAGGGAGCGATTTTGATTGACGGCATTGATATTAAGGACATGACGAGGTCCAGCCTTCGGAAACATATGGGATTTGTCCTTCAGGATTCCTTTTTGTTTCAGGGAACCATCAGAGAGAATATCCGCTATGGCCGTTTGGACGCAACGGATCAAGAAGTGGAAGAGGCAGCGAAAAACGCCAATGCGCACAGCTTTATCGAACGGCTGCCGAAGGGATATGATACGGTGCTGACCCAAAACGGAGCAGGCATCAGCCAAGGGCAAAAACAGCTGATTTCCATTGCCAGAGCGGTGCTGGCAGATCCGGTTTTGCTAATTTTAGATGAGGCGACAAGCAACATTGATACAGTCACAGAAGTCAAAATTCAGCAAGCCCTTGCCCGCTTGATGGAAGGGAGAACAAGCGTGATGATCGCCCACAGGCTGAACACGATTCAAAGAGCGGATCAAATCGTTGTTTTAAAAGACGGAGAGATGATAGAAAGAGGCAGCCATGCCGAGCTTCTCCGGCAAAAAGGATTTTACAGCAATTTATATGAAAGCCAATTTAAAAGAGCCTAAGTGAGAAAAAAGACCTTTGTTTCGGCAGCAAAGGCCTTTTTTTTATATCATTTGTGGTACTTTTATTTCATTTTCGTAAAATGTAACAAAATTACTTGACGTAAACAAGTTATCTATATATACTAACTTACACAAAGTAAGTGATAACACTTATCAAGGAGGAACATAATGAATAAATCATTTGAAATTGGCACATTACTTTTAAGGGTAGTTACAGGTATTATCTTTTTTGTTCACGGTTTATCAAAGTTTACGGCAATGGAGGGCACAATCCAATTTTTCGGAAGTATAGGGCTCCCAAGTTTTATGGCTTATGTCATCGCAACCATTGAACTCGTCGGAGGAGTGCTTGTCTTTTTCGGATTAGCGACACGCATCGTGGGAGTATTGTTTGCACTAACTCTGCTCGGAGCCATCTTTACAGTGAAACTTAAAGCGCCTTTCATGGGGAATTCTGAATTTGATTATCTTCTGTTGGTAGCATCTATCCATTTAGCTCTTTCAGGGAGCCGTTTCTTGGCGCTAGATTCGTTTGTTTTTAAAGCGAAAAAGGAAGAAAACGTTTCAGCATAAGAAGAGAGGCCATCAATATGACGAGTATCCACGAAGATACAAACATCGGTTATGTCAAATTAAGCATACGCAGCTTAGAGCGTTCCCTGCAGTTCTATTGCGGCGTGATCGGCTTTCAAGTGCTGAAGCAAACAGATACCGCGGCAGAATTGACGGCCGACGGAGAGCACGTTTTGCTTGTCCTTGAAGAAAATCCGAGCGCTGTCGTCTTGCCTGAACGGACAGTAACGGGCCTTTATCACTTTGCGATTCTTCTTCCCGACAGAAAAGAACTCGGCATTGCTATCAACCGCCTGATTGAAAACGGCATCGCAATCGGGCAGGGGGACCACGGCGTGAGTGAGGCGTTCTATCTGTCCGACCCGGACCAAAACGGCATTGAAATATATGCTGACCGGCCGCGCAGCACATGGCAGCGTGATGCAAAAGGAAACTATATCATGGGCACGGCGCCCGTTGATGTGGAAGGTCTGTTAGCCGAGGCGGGAGATGAGCGAAAAAGCTTGCTTCCGGAGGGAACGGTGATAGGCCATATCCATCTTCATGTAAATGATTTAAAAAAGGCGAAAGCATTCTACACAGATATATTAGGGTTTGACATTACAGGCGACTACGCAGGCATGTCCGCCCTTTTCGTATCGGCGGGAGGCTACCACCATCATGTCGGCTTAAACATATGGGCGGGGAAAAATGCCCCTCCGAAGCCGACAAACGCCAGCGGCCTGACTTATTACGCCATTGTGCTCCCAAACAAGGAAGAACTCGAAAAGGTGGCAGACAGGCTGCAGAATACCGGATACTCCGTTGAAGAAAAGCACGAAGGATTATTTGTAAAAGATCCGGCTTCAGGCGCAGGTATCGTATTTGTGATCTGACAAAGACAGCCCCCTTGCATAGCTTGCAAGGGGGCTTTTTTTATGTTCGGAATTATTTGAAATATCGCGCAGGGAAGGCATGATAAGAAAAACGGCGCAGTAAGGAGGCGTTTTTTGGACTACAATCAGCTTGTGCCGGGAAAATTTTTTAAATCAATATGTCCATCAATTAGAGCAAATGGAGCTTCTTTCCATGTTCATTATTACGACACTCTGCTGCATAAACACTCATTCTATGAAGTCTGTTACGTCCTTGACGGAATAGGACATTATATAGAAAACGAGTGTACATATCTGCTTAAAAGCATCAGCTGGGGTGATCCTTTCGCTGTCATCATATTAGTCTCGCTGTTCCTCTTAGCCATTGTCGGCATCGGACTGATGATCGCCGCCCTCGTCAAAACACCTGAACAGCAAATGGCTTTAGGAAACCTGTTTGTAATTGCGACATGTATGGTAAGCGGAATGTACTGGCCGATCGAAATTGAGCCGAAGCTGATGCAGTCCGTGGCTGAGTTTCTCCCTCAGAAATGGGCGATGAACGGCTTTACCGACATTATTGCAAACGGCGCGCATATCTCGGATGTACTTGGAATATACGGTATTTTGCTGGCCTTTGCCGCCGTGTTTTTTGCAATGGGAGTGAAAGCATTGCGATAAAAATAAGAAAAAGGCGAAGCGGGCTGCTTCGCCTTTTGTTACTGTTGATTCTTCATCACAGCGAGTATGTCCTCCAGCCAAGTCACGTAATTCTTTTCCCGTTCCAGCGCTTTCGTCAGAACAAGATAATGGCCGAAATCCGGTGAAGAAAATGATATAGGCTGATCCAATGATTCGATCAGTTCATTGTAGCTATGTTGTAAATCAGACAGCTTCAGCTGTCGTTTCAAAAGCTGATCTGTAAACAAATCAACAGCTTCCTCTTGAGTTAAAGAAGAAATGAAATACGCCTTCAGCATAAATTCATCCTTTACCGTTTCCGGAATCGGGTCCTTTTTTGTCAGCCAAGCGTGCAGTTCCTGTTCGCCGCTTTCTGTCAGCGTGTACATTTTTTTTTCAAGCCTCGTGCCTTGAATCGCTGTTCGAAATTCGATAAAGCCTTCATCCGTCAGCTTTTTCAGCTCGGGATAAATCTGGCTGTGTTTTGCGCTCCAAAACTGCCCGAGCTCCTCTTTAAAATAATTTGTAATATCGTATCCGCTCAATTCGCCTTTACGCAATAGCCCTAAAATGGCGTATTTTAAAATTCTCATGATGTCCTCCATGCAAGCACATTTTGAGAGTTAGTATACCATACGCATGCCGGAATCGCAGGTTGCTCATCTTTTTTTACGTTGCAGACTCCCCGGCATGGTATATAAAATGTCTGCGGCGGCTCAACGCAGATTGGATTACAATTTACGGAATGAAGCAAGTCAAGCGGATTCTTATTCCCAATGAAACATAGCACCCCAAAAGGGGCAAATGGCTTTAATAGGTGTATAACCAAGTTCGCTGCCACCTCGGGTAACATGACATTCAGACCGCCGCGGATAGGAACTATTGCTCTTTTTTAGATTGGATGAATATGGTAATGTACAAACATCCAATTGTTTCAAATTTGAAAAAAGGAGCGCGAGTATGCAAATTAAAGAAATCTTTGTCATCCGCTGCATTTCCTGTCTGAGTGTCGTTCTTCTTCATATTATCTCAATGGTTCTCATTCTTCAGGCTGAAGCTCTGGCTGACATCTCACATACAGTGGATTCTTATCGGACCCTGCTGATGTTCAGTACGCCGGCATTCATCTTTATCTCGGAATTTTTGCTGGCCCGCTCATATCCCGCAGGGGTGCCGAAGGGTTTTCTGAAGAAAAGAGGAAAAGTGATTTTTGTGCCTTTTCTATTTATCGCTGCCGTTGATGCGGTACTGATGGGGAGTATGATGATGCAGGGGATCGACTTTCTCGCAATCGTGAAAAACTTCCTGGCAAATGTATTTTTAGGCCATTTCATCGGCTACTTTATATTGGTGATTTTTCAATTTTATTTACTCCATATGTGCTTTCACACATTTTTGGAAAAGGCGCAGCCAAAGTGGGTGCTTACCAGTTCATTTGTCATCACTGCCGCTTATTTAAGCTATTTTTCATTTGGGAGTTCTTCTTCCTCCGCCCCGGATTCTGCTTTTCCTTTCTTCTGGGTTCCTTTTCCGGGCTGGCTGTTCTACTTCTGTCTCGCTTATTATTGCGGGAAACAGTACAAGAGTTTTTTAGCGTTACTGAATAAGTACCGTTATGCGGTATATGGCGCTGCCGCAGTGTCAGCTGTTTTGATTGTTGCCGTTTCCTATTTCGGCGAAGTCGGCATGATCAGCTCCAAACGGCCGGACATCATGCTGTATTCAACAAGTATGATTTTCCTGTTCTTTCAGCTGTTTTCAAAGCTTCAGTCTGTTCCGAAAATCATTATGTTTATCAGCAACTATTCTTTTTCTATCTATCTGCTGCACGCTTATTTTATGATCATCGGTTACGTGCTTTTAGCGAATATCAATGACATTCCTGCCATGTGTGCTGTTGTGCTGCTGTTTGTCATTTGTGTAGGCGGCCCGATCCTCACATCTTGGGTGATGAATAAGTTTAAATACGGTTATCTGTTTGTCGGCAAAATCTATCAGCCGAAGCGGGATAAAGTGAATTTGGAAGTCCGCGATCATGCGGGCTGAAATAAAGGACGGCAGGGCATCGGCCCGCCGTTCTTTGCATTATGTCATCCGTTTTTTTTCTAAATCGCCTTGTGAAGCGGCAGATGGGTTTTTCAGTTGACAGGATGTAAAATAATAGAGAAAGTAAAGTAAGAAAAGAAGTGAACAAACAGCAAAGGAGATGAGCCATGAACAAAATCATCATTAATGGAGAGCAAATCCGGGATGTAAAAAACCTTCACAGGCAGCTGAAACAAGATTTGGAATTGCCCGAGTATTACGGTGAAAATCTTGATGCGCTCTGGGATTGTTTGACTGGATGGGTTGAGTTTCCGATCGTCATAGAATGGAAGCACTTTGATCAAAGCAAAAAGCTGCTCGGCAGCTCAGCCGAAGCCTTTTGGGAGGTATTTCAAAGCGCCAGAGCAGATGGCTATGATATCACCATAGTGAAATCATAAGCACATGGTTTCATAACTGTTTTTTCAGTGAAACACAAAGAACAAAAGGAGTGAGTCACATGAAAGCAGTAGGATTACATCGTTATTTGCCCATTGATGAGCCTGATAGTCTGATAGAAGAAGAGATTGAAAAGCCTGTACCGAAAGGACGGGACCTGCTAGTCAAAATCGCCGCGGTCTCAGTCAATCCCGTCGATACGAAAATCAGATCGCCGAAAGCAGAGAAGGAAGATGAGCTGAAAATTCTTGGCTGGGATGCTTGCGGAACCGTTGTCCAAACAGGTGAGAATTGTGAATGGTTTCAAGAAGGCGACGAGGTATATTATGCGGGAGATGTAAACCGCCAAGGGTCAAACAGCGAGTATCAGCTCGTCGATGAGCGTATTGCCGCCAAAAAGCCGGAGTCGCTGTCCCACGCAGAAGCTGCCGCCATGCCTTTGACGACTTTAACAGCGTGGGAGGCGCTTTTCGACCGTCTCCGCATAACAAAAGAGGATGAAGGGAAAACGATTCTGATCATCGGAGGAGCCGGGGGTGTCGGTTCGATTGCAACCCAGCTTGCGAAGCAGGCGGGATTAACTGTGGCAGCTACCGCATCCAGAGAGGAAACGAAGGACTGGTGCTTTAAAATGGGCGCTGATCATGTCATCAACCATCACCATGAGCTCCTGCCCCAACTGAAAGCTGCGGGGATAAATGGGACAGAATACATCCTTTGCTTAAACGATACAGACGGGCACTGGGAAGGAATGGCTGACGTCATCCTGCCGCAGGGAACCATCTGCTCCATCGTCGAAAATCAGCACCCTCTCGATCTTAATCTGCTGAAAAGCAAAAGCGCCGGCTTTGTCTGGGAGTTCATGTTTACAAGAGCGATGTTTCAGACGGATGACATGATCAAACAGCGAGAGATATTAACAAAAGCCGCAAAAAAATTCGATCAAGGAAAGCTTCGCCATACACTGACGACAGTGTTAAAGCCGTTCAGCGCAGAACAGCTGAAAAAAGCCCATGCTAAAATAGAGTCAGGCAAAATGATCGGCAAACTCGTCGTAGAATATTCATAAAACAAAAGGCAGCGGTGCGGCTGCCTTTTTAGAAGGAGGAATGGAACAACATGAATAAAGACAATCTAAGCTATCCGATAGGCGAGTACGAGCCGAAGGAATACATATCAGACCAGCAGAAAACAGAATGGATCAAAGCGCTTGAAGAAGCGCCCGCATTATTGCAAAAAGCCATTGGCGGTTTGACGGACAATCAGCTGGACACGCCGTACCGCCCGGGCGGATGGACCGTCCGCCAAGTGGTGCATCATCTGGCGGACAGCCATATGAACAGTTATATCCGTTTTAAGTTAAGCCTTACAGAAGAAACGCCTGCCATTCGTCCATATGATGAAAAAGGGTGGGCCGCGCTGGCGGATTCCAAAACAGCCGATCCAAGCGGTTCGCTGTCTCTGCTTAAGGCTCTTCACGGAAGGTGGACGGCGCTTCTGCGTTCTATGACAGACGAACAATTTAAACGGAGCTTTTATCACCCTGATACAAAGCAAAGCATCACGCTTGAAAATGCTCTCGGCCTATATGTCTGGCATTCTCATCATCATATCGCGCACATTACGGGGCTTGCGGGCCGAATGGGCTGGAATTAGCAGGATTTTCGTCGATAGAAAGCCAGCAGACTGATAGAGATAATAACCAAAATAGAAATGACGGCGGCTGAAGCATATAAATGGCTAAAGCCGCTGCCGACACTTACATGAATGGCTTCGGTGATCGCATGTCTGACCTCAGGCATGGGAATGTGCTGAAGCTGTTCTTGGAATGAAGCCGATTGCCCGCTGCTGATGTCGGGAATGGGTATATCTTTTGATGAAAAGCCGCTGTCTGATAAACGGCTGCTCACTTCATCTCCGACACGGTCAAACCCGGCCGTAATAAACCCGGCATAAAAAGCCGGCGCCAATGTCAAACCGACCTGCCTTACCAGTGACAGCGTGCCGAGCGCCGTGCCTTTATTCACGTCCGCCGCTTCTGATACTAAGACATTCAGCGGCGCGCCGAGAAGAAAACCGAAACCGGCCCCCGCGATCATACTCGCAATGACAAATTCCCATTTCTCCGTTACCCACAGCGGAAATAAACCAAATCCAATCATTGAAATGATTCCCGACAGTAAAGTTGTTTTGACAGGGCCTTTTTTGTCGGTAAACGCTCCGCCCAGCCAAGCGCCGACTCCGGATGCCAGAGCGAGCGGCGTCATCCAATACCCCGCTTTCGCAGCAGATACCCCTAAATATTGCTCCACATAAGACGGTATAAAAATAACAGCCGCCAATAAACCGCCTGACAAAAATCCGATGACAAGGGTCCATTGAAAGACTTTATTTTGCAGCAGCGAATAAGCGAGAATCGGATCTCCGCCTCTTATCTCGACCCGTTTTTCGTACCATAAAAGAAGCGCAAAAAGCCCGAGTCCCAGAACCATAAATCCATAGACATTAAGCTCCGTTATACTGCTCAGCAGCTTTGCCCCGTCAAGATTTGTAATCCCGTACATTACAGACAAGATCGACAGCGACAAGATGAGTGAGCCGAGAAAATCCAGCCGTTTGGCTTCCGAAGCCTTTGTTTCTATAATAAACAGGCCTCCGAAGATAACCAAAAGAACGGCAATCGGCAGATTTATCAAAAACAGCCAATGCCAGGACCCGCTCCAATCAAGCAAAAAGCTGCCGATATTAGGACCGAGCACCGCCGCCATCCCGTTCATCGCACCAAGCAGTCCAAGCGCCTTCCCTTGCTTTTCCTTAGGTAGAGTGGCAAGGATGTGAGAACTTCCGATAATAAAAATACCGCCGCCTCCCAGCGCTTGAACAAGACGCGAAATCAGAAACATCGGAAAGCTTTGGCTTAACGCAACAAGCAATGAACCGAGACCAAAAAGGCCTACTTCAATCATAAAAAGCTTTTTCCTTCCGTAGCGGTCAGAGAGTTTCCCGACGATCGGAACGCTGACGCTAAGCCCCAATGTATAAAGGGTGATTCCCCATGATCCCCAGGAAGGAGAGACGCCGAATGAACTGTTAATTGTGGTGAGCGCCGCTGAGATAATCCCGTTATCAAGCGCCGCCATAAAAACCCCGATCGTAAATAAACTGATCGCCCATTTCTGTCCGCCTTCCAGGGATTTTGGATTTTCCATATGATCAACTCCTTTTTTAGTTCACTTTAAATATATTATTCATTTTAAGTGAACTAAATGTCAAATAAAAAAAGCCTGTGACCGGAATTCCAAGTCAGGCAGACTTTGATTTTTATTCTGCGTTATCAGGTGCAAGTGCTTTAGCGAGAATGGAAAGGCCTTGAGTAACAGCTGCTTTTTCATCAGCGGTCAGCTTTTCCAAAGACCGTTTCAATTTGGTGTGGCCTTTCTCATAGAGCCCTCGAAAAATACTCTTCGCATCCTCTGTTAATTGAATCACGACCGAGCGGCGGTCCGTCTCAGAGTGTGAACGTTTAATAAAACCTGATTTCTCAAGGCGGTCGAGAAGGCCGGTTGTGTTGGACAGGGAAGCGCCCATTTTCTCAGCAATGTCACTGACCTTCAGTGTCCCGTGATTATTCAAAAGCATCAGCACTTTCATTTGCGGCATGCTCATATCAAGCTTCATCCATTCGGATACGTCCCCAAGCCCCGCGGCAGTCAGCACCTTCATATAAAGCACCCATATTTCCCGTTCCTCAGATGATAGGATGTTTTCGTTTAATACGGTCGTGTCATGTAAGTTGTAATCCATCTTCTCACTTCCTCATCATTTGCTCCTGCTTCCATATTACTTATTTTTACGGAAGAAAGAAAGTTGCTTTGACTGGGTTTTGTCCGCAAATGATGTGGTAGTGTATAATATGTTGGAGATTATTTGGGGAAACATGACAAAATAGTTGTAAGACGATTGGAGAGATCATTGCTGAATAAAAAAAATGCTTTATCGATATTAAAAATTGTATTTCCTATTGCTGTTTTGCTCTTTGTGATCTATACGTTAAAAAATGAACTGACGAACCTGTCTTTCAAAAGAACTCTTATGATCATCAACGGCTTGCAGCGCACGGACCTATTTATTCTTGTATTAATCGGACTGCTCGCGGTTGCGGCGATGTCTTTATACGATTTTGTGCTTAAACGCTCACTGCGCCTTTCCATCTCAAATGCGAAGGTTTTCAGAGTATCATGGATTGCCAATTCATTTAATAATGTGCTGGGTTTCGGCGGATTGGCAGGCGTCGGCTTAAGAACCATGCTTTACAAGGAGCATACGAAGGATGTAAAAGGCCTGGTCAAGGGAATCGCGTGGCTTACATCTTCTATGGTACTAGGCCTGTCTGTCTTCAGCATTCTCGTGGCTGTGAGAGTGCTGCCTGTCGAAGAAGTCATGAATGAAAAACCGTGGCTCTGGATTGTAGTAATCGGCTTTGCCCTTGTCGTTCCCGTATCCCTCATCGCGGCAAAGGTGAAAAATGCAAAAACGAAGAATACCGAAGAAACGGCTCAGGTTAAAAATCCGATAGTTTTCTATATCGGAGCTTCATTTGCAGAATGGCTCGCTGCGGGTATGGTCATGTATTTGTCCTTGTTCGCTATGGGGATTCACGCTGATGTGAGGCATGTATTTGGCGTATTTGTGATCGCTGCCCTCGGAGGATTGATCAGCCTTGTGCCCGGAGGTTTCGGCTCATTTGACCTGCTGTTTTTACTCGGTATGGAGCATTTAGGCTTTCATCAAGAAGCCATAGTCGCATCGCTCGTGCTTTATCGCATTGTGTATTCCTTTATTCCATTTGTGCTTGGCCTTTTCTTCGCGGCTGGCGATTTAACTGAGAATACAATGAAGCGGTTTGAAACGAACCCGCGTATTGCCCCGGCGATTGAAACGACCAACGTGCTGCTGATTCTGCAAAGGGCGATTTTAATCAGGCTGCTGTACGGCTCACTCTCGCTCATTGTGTTTGTTGCGGGGGTTATCGTCCTCGTCTCGGTATCTCTGCCGATAGATAAGCTGACCGTCATCCCGCACATTCCGCGTCCAGCCTTGCTGCTGTTTAACGGGCTGAGTTTAAGCTCTGCTTTAATTTTGCTCATTTTGCCGATTGAGCTGTATAAACGGACAAAACGCTCTTATATGATGGCGGTCACAGCACTTGTCGGCGGATTTGTATTCAGCTTTTTGAAAGGGCTGAATATCAGCGCCATATTTATTCTGCCGATCGTAATTGTGCTGTTCGTGCTTCTGAAAAAACAATTTGTCAGAGAACAAGCATCTTATACGCTCGGACAAATGATTTTTGCGGTTGCGCTTTTCGTCGTGGCCTTGTTCAACTATAACATCATCGCGGGATTTATTTGGGACCGGATGAAACGGCTCCTTCGCCATGATTACTTTGTGCACGATACTTCACATATCACGCACGCAACCATCATGGCCGTCATTATCGTTCCGCTGTTTTTCTTATTATTCACGGCGTTCTATCATAAAAAAACAAAAACAATCGGTGAACAGGCCGACCCAGAGCGCCTTCAGGAATTTTTGCAGGAAGAGGGGGGCAATGCCCTCAGCCATCTCGGGTTTTTAGGAGATAAGCGGTTTTATTTTTCGAGCGACGGCAAAGCGCTTCTGCTGTTTGGAAAAATATCCAGACGATTGGTGGTGCTGGGCGATCCGTCCGGTCAGAAGGAGTCATTCCCGCTTGTCCTCGAAGAATTTTTAAACGAAGCGCACCAGCACGGTTTCAGTGTGATGTTCTACCAGATTGAGCGGGAGGATATGGCGTTGTACCATGACTTCGGCTACAACTTTTTTAAACTCGGGGAAGAAGCCATCGTGGATATGACCGCCTTTACCCTGTCAGGCAAGAAGAAGGCGGGACTCAGGGCGATTAACAACAGGTTTGAAAGAGAAGAATATACTTTTCATGTCGATGAGCCGCCTTTTTCTGAAGCGTTTATAGAGGAATTGAAACAGATCTCTGATGAATGGCTCGGCCCGAAAAAAGAGAAAGGCTTCTCACTTGGATATTTCGATGTTTCTTATTTGCAAAAAGCGCCTGTCGCTTATATGAAAGACCCGGAAGGAAAAATCATTGCGTTCGCCAGTGTGATGCCGATGTACCAAGAAGGAGAAATCTCGGTGGATCTCATGCGGTATAAGAAAGAAGCGCCAAACGGCATCATGGACGCCCTGTTTATCCGGATGTTTCTGTGGGCGAAGGAACAAGGCTACACAGCCTTTAACATGGGGATGGCGCCCTTGGCGAATGTCGGCACGTCCTTTACGTCCTTTTGGTCAGAACGGATTGCCGCCGTCATTTTCAATAATGTGCGCTATATGTACAGCTTCAGCGGCCTCAGGGCATTTAAAGAGAAATATAAACCGGTATGGCGCGGAAAATATCTCGCATACCGCAAAAACAGATCACTGCCTGCCACGATGTTTCTCGTGTCACGGCTGATCGGGAAAAGCAAGCGCAATAGTTAATATGAAAAAGCTCCGTCTGGCGCAGACGGAGCTTTTTTTCTGTTTAATTTGTTTTTAAAAAAGTTGTTTCAATATCATCCAGAAGCAGGTTCGCCGCTTTGATTCCGCCGGCTGTCGTCCAGACGATATCATCCACCTCATGAGCGTTTCCAGATTTAACGGCCTTCAGGTTTTTCCAAAGGGGATCGCTCGTCCACTGATTTTGCCATTTTACATTATCTTTGGCGTTATCAGCTGTATACGTAAAGTAGAACAGGACATCACCGTCCATGTCAGGAATGGATTCTTTACTGTCGGTTGAAAAAATAAATTGATCCTTCTGTTTTTTGAACAATTCCTTCTGTTTTTCCGGACGCTTGAAGCCAAGTTCGTCTAAAATGATGCCTGAAAAAGAGTCTTTATAATAGATTCTGGACTCGCCGGACATAAAACGGACGACTGAAACCGTTTTGTTTTTCTGGTCGCCAAGTTTTCCGCTGATGTCGGACACACGTTTATTAAATGTTTGAATGACTTCTTTTCCTTTATCCGCTTTGTTGACGGCGTTTGCATAAAGAGTCAGATTGTCTTTCCAATTGCCCGCCAAAGACTCGGCAAAGACAGTCGGCGCTATCTTATTCAGCTGGTCATAAATCTTTTCCTGGCGCACTTTATTTCCGATAATTAAATCAGGCTCTAATTCCGCAATCGCTTCTACATTCGGCTCGGTTTCAAGCCCCACATCTTTTACATTTTTCATATCGCTTTTAATATAGTCATACCACGGGTCGCCTTTCCACGATCTGACTGCCCCAACGGGAGTAATTCCGAGGGCTAGAAGCGCTTCCGTTCCTTCATTCGTCAGCACCACGATTCGCTTTGGATTCGCGGGAATGTTAGTTGACGTCCCCATCGCATGCTTAATCGTTCTTGTTTCACTGCTGTTCCCCTTGCTGTCATTTGAACTCCCGCTGCTGTTACAGGCAGAAAGTACCATGATCGCCATAACGAATACGAATAGCATGGTGATTTGCTTTTTCATTTTTTTTCCTCCCACATTGAAATCTGTTCTCAATTAGATCATAATTATCAACAATCTGACTGTCAATCATTAATTGAGGTTGATTTTCAAAATCACTAGAGTCTGATAAAATTAATAAGGATGTATACATAGTGAAAAATAGGAGAATTGGACGATGCTCTTTCGAAAGACGTATTTTAAAGTTCTTGTTTTGATTAGTCTTCTTATTTTGTTATTGGCAGTAAACTGTGCGAGTGTCGTGTATGGATATACAGATACATCATGGGGATTGGTCTATCAAGCGTTTACATCTTTTGACGGATCAAACGAACACTTAATCGTGCAAAATGTAAGGCTGCCGCGCGCCCTCGTAGCCACAGCGGTCGGGGCCTCGCTGGCTGTCGCCGGAGCTTTAATGCAGGCGCTGACAAAAAATCCGCTCGCTTCTCCGGGGATTTTCGGAATTAACGCGGGCGCCGGATTTTTCGTGGTCGCCGGTTCATTTTTTCTGCATATCCAATCGCCCCATGCGCTGGGGTGGAGTTCTTTCATTGGCGCAGCCTTTACCGCGGCGATTGTGTATGGAGCTGGCTCATTGGGGAGGGAAGGGTTAACTCCCGTTAAACTGACGCTGGCCGGAGCTGCTATGGCGGCGATGTTTTCCTCTCTGACTCAAGGGTTGCTCGCCGTGAATGAGCTTGAGCTTGAACAGGTGCTTTTCTGGCTCACAGGCTCTGTACAGGGACGCAGTCTCCATTTACTTTTGTTAATGCTGCCTTATGCCGCTGTTGCGCTGATCATCAGTTTCTTCCTCGGACAAAAAATAAATCTGCTGTCAATGGGAGAAGACGTAGCCAAGGGCCTTGGACAAAAAACGGGTCTGTTAAAATTAGTTATGGCGATATGTATCGTTCTGCTTGCCGGTTCGGCAGTTGCGATCGCCGGGCCGATTTCATTCATCGGAATTATCATTCCTCACTTTGCCCGGTTTGTCATCGGGAATGACTACCGCTGGATTTTGCCTTTTAGCGCTGTGCTGGGCGCGATCCTGCTTGTGACCGCAGATATTGGCGCGCGCTATATTATTATGCCGCAGGAGGTTCCGGTCGGTGTGATGACGGCGATTATCGGAATGCCCATCTTTGTTTATATTGCAAGAAGGGGGAAGACTATATGAAACAGATTCGGACGTTTCGCTTCGGCAGCGGAAAAGTCATGACGGCATCCGAAAAAAAAGCCTTGTTCGTCTTCTTGATCTTACTCATCTTGACGGCGGCAACACTGTTGATAAGCGCCGGTCTCGGCCAGCGGTTTATTTCCCCGTGGCAAGTGGCAAAGACGCTGTTTGGGGCAGGCACAACGCTCGATGAAATGATTGTGCAGTCATTCCGTATGCCAAGGATTTTGGTCGCTTTAGTAGCGGGGATCTGTTTGGCCGTTGCCGGCGCGATTTTGCAAGGTCTAGTCCGCAATCCATTGGCTTCTCCTGATATTATCGGAATAACAGGCGGCGCCGCTGTGGCGGTTATGCTTTTTCTCTTGCTCTTTTCAGACAGCAATGATTCGCTGACGGTCAGTCTGTCCTGGCTTCCCGTCGCCGCCTTTATCGGCGCCGCGCTCGTAGGGCTCATCATTTACGTATTAGCGTACAAAAACGGCGCCTCGACCTTCCGCCTCGTGTTGATCGGCATAGGATTTTCCATGTGCGCGCAGGCGATGACGACACTGCTGATGATTAAAGGTCCTATCTACAGGGCGTCTCAAGCCAATGTTTACATTACAGGCTCTGTGTACGGGTCAAACTGGCAGCATGTGAAAGTGGCTGCGGCATTTTCAATTGTACTCTTAGTGATTTGTTTTGTTTCGCTTAAAAATATGAATATACAAGGGCTTGGTGAGGATGTGGCGGCTGGTGCGGGAAGCTCTGTTCAGCGAAACCGTTTTTTTCTGCTGCTGTTAAGTACTGCTCTAACCGGCTGCGCGGTTTCTGTTGCGGGCACCCTCGGTTTTGTAGGTTTAATGGCGCCTCACATTGCAAGGCGGCTTGTCGGTTCGTCGTTTGGCGCGCTCTTGCCTGTATCTGCACTGATCGGCGGTTTGCTTGTCTTGCTGGCTGACATTGTCGGGAGAACGTTCTTTTCCCCGGTGGAAGTCCCGGCTGGCGTCTTCACAGCCGCGATTGGCGCACCTTACTTCATTTATCTGTTATATAAAACAAGAAATAACTGATGCAGAAAACTCATTTTCAGATGAAAATGAGTTTTTTTGTTTTAAAATACTAAATATTCTCATTTCTTGTTTGTTATACTAAAACGTGACATTGAAAGCAGAAAGGGATGGCTTGACATGAGAGAGGCAAAGGTATTGAAATATGAAGCATTTGCGAGCGAACCTAACCAAGGAAATCCGGCGGGAATTGTGTTTGACGGAGACAGCTATTCAGAAGATGATATGCAGAAAATTGCTGAATTGACAGGTTATTCGGAAACCTCCTTTCTATTGAAAAGCGATTCGGCCGATTTAGAAATCCGCTATTTTACACCTGGACACGAAATGAACTTATGCGGACATGCAACCGTCGCCTCATTATTTGCATTGTGCGAAAAAGGCGGTCTTGAAAAGGGGAAGACATATAACATACAAACGAAAGCCGGCATTTTGCCTGTGGAGATTTCAGAAAGGGAGGGGCGTATCCATATTACCCTTGAACAGGCTTCTCCCCAATTTAAAGCTTTTACAGGAGATAAAGAAAAGCTGGCGGCCTCTCTTGGCTTAACAATCAGCGATTTTCATGACGAACTGCCGATTGTTTATGGCAATACGGGGATCTGGACGACAATTGTTCCGTTAAAAACCTTAGATGCTTCAAAAAGAATGAAGCCTAACAACAAACAATTCCCAGACGTTTTAATTGATCTTCCCAAAGCTTCCGTCCATCCATTTACCTTTGAAACGATTCATCCCGATTGCGATTTGCACGGCCGCCATTTCTCCTCGCCTTATTCGGGAACAACGGAAGACCCCGTAACCGGCACAGCTTCCGGCGTGATGGCTGCCTATATGAAAACATACGGCCATTCGGATCAGCAGGTTTTCACAATTGAACAAGGACAAGAGATGGGGAAAGACGGAAAAGTTGAAATTGCTGTCCTTGAAGAAAACCAAGAAATGAAAATAAAAATGACAGGAACCGCCGTATATGCGGAAACTCTGATACTTAACATCTGATTTTAGTTTACAAAAGGCATTCCTTTCCGTTATTATTACTAATGATAATCATTTTCAATTGTATAGGAAGGTGAATCGGCATGCCTCACACCGAACAAATAAATCAACATTCATCCATTCGAGATATTATCCGAAATAGAAGATCAATCAGAAAATTCAAAGCTGAACCAGTTGCTTCAGATATCATGCTGGAGATGCTTGATTCCGCTGTATATGCGCCAAACCACAGACTGACGGAGCCGTGGAGATTTATTTACGTCTCAAGCGAAACAGGTAAAAAAAATCTGGCAAATCAGTATATATCTTTTTTCAAACGAACAAAACCCGACCTGACAGAAGAAAAGGTGCAAAATGTGAAAAACACGCTGAGCGGTGTGCCCGGTTTTCTTCTTGTTGTATGTAAAGTGGATGAAAATGAAAGAGCAAAAGATGACGACTTTGCAGCTGTCAGCTGCCTCATCCAAAATCTTCAGCTCCTTGCCTGGGAAAAAGGGATCGGCATGGTGTGGAAAAGCGGCCCAATCCTTTACGATAAAGAGATGCACAAGGCATTCGGATTGAAGGACGACGAACGCTTTGCCGCTATCATCCAAACCGGCTATCCTGATGAAATGCCGAAAGTCAAAGACCGCACACCTGTGCGCGAGCGGTTTACCGAACTGTAAAAAAACCCCGTCTCAAGAAGAGACGGGGTTTTTGCCGGTTAACGGTTTTTATTTTTCGCCCGGTTGTCAGCGGCTTTCATACGCGCTTGTGCTTCACGGTCTGCTGAATCAGCAAGCTCGCTTGAGTATTCCTCATATACGCCGTCAGCTTCACGTTTATATGCGTCAGGAACTTGAGGAAGTTTTTGTTTGTTTTTATCACGGTTTTTGTGGATATGATTTCTGCCCATTGCACATTCCCCCTGAAAAAAGTGATATCAAACAAACATAGTATCTGCCGCTGACGCGTTTCTATTCAAAGCAAAGTTTATTTGCGTTTGGCAGCTTTTTCTGCTTTTTTAAATTCGCCGGAATAAAGTACTTCCTGCATTTTTTTCAGATTCGCTCCCTGCTGATGTTTCTCCCGCTTCTTTTCCATAAAAGACCCTCCTTTATGATAAACAGTGTATTCTTAGGGTGATGCATTCCTGCTAATTTTATACAGCGTTCCGGTTCTTTAATAGATGGGAGAGTGCAAAGCCGAGATCTGAATAGGTGTAACGGAACCCCTCTACAATGGCTTTTTTAGGCAGAGCGCGCTGTCCTTTCACAATAAGCAGGCTCATTTCGCCCAGTGCTTTTGTTAAAAAGAATTCCGGCACGGGAAGCCAGTGCGGACGGTGTTTAATGCGTGCGATCGCTTTGCCGAACTGTTTCATTTCGACAGGATTTGGTGATGTTACATTGACGGGGCCGGATACGCTGTCATGTTCGATCGCGAAGGAAATCAAGTCGGCCGCATCGCCTACATGGACCCATGACAGCCATTGATCCCCTGAACCGATCGTCCCTCCGGCGAACAGCTTGTATGGCAGCACCATCAGGGGCAGGGCGCCTTTTTCTCCAAGCATGACGCCGAATCTTGCATAAACGGTGCGAATGCCGAGCGCTTCGATCCTCTGTCCTTCGCGCTCCCATACATGCGCCGTATGGCTGAGAAAGTCTTCATTTGATGTGGGGGAATCCTCCGTAAAGGAATCGGTGCCGCTCGTACCGTAAATGCCGACAGCGCTCGCCTGAATGAGGACGTCCGGTTTGTCCGTTTGTTTATGAATAAGCCTTCTCACTTCTCTCGTTGAATCAACGCGGCTGGAGAGAATCTGCTGTTTTGTATCTTCCGTCCAGCGGCCAAAAATGGATTGTCCCGCGAGATTCACCCAGGCGTCAATATGGGGAAGCTCATGTTCAGGCGCAGCGTCCTCAGTCAGCCATTGAACATACGTGATATTTTTTTGTTCAGTTTCTTTCGGTTTTCTTGATAGAATATAGACATGGTGCCCCTGCCGGGTGAAAACACCTGTCAGATGCTGACCGAGAAATCCGGTGCCGCCCGTCATCGCAATATTCATAAACATCTCTCCTCATGATTCTGATAGTTATACTTTACCTCATTTTAATAAAAGAAAACGCCTGACACGGGCGCAAGAAGGGAGATCGGCATGCCGTTTATCACGAAAATCACAACGCAGAAAAAAACGACCGAGCGCTTTAACATTTTTCTCGATAATAAATATGCTTTCAGTGTGGATGCGGACGTACTCGTCAAATTCGACCTGAAAAAAGGAAAAGAACTCGACGACCTTGATATCGTTGAAATTCAATACGGGGATGAAGTAAAGAAAGGCTTTAACCGGGCGCTTGAATTTTTATCATACCGGATGCGCTCAACAAAAGAGGTAACGGACCATTTAAAAAAGAAAGAAATATCTGATCCGGCCATTACAGAAATCATCCATAAGCTGAATGATTATCGCTATCTGAATGATAAAGAGTTCGCAGAAGCTTATGCGAGCACACATAAGAAAACAAATGGAAAGGGACCGGACGTTCTTTATAAAGAGTTAAGGTCAAAGGGGATCGACGATGATACGATCAAAGAGACATTGAGCACATTTTCTTTTGAGGAACAGACAGAAGAGGCGCTGAAGCATATTGGAAAAATCCTAAAAAAAGAAAAAAAGCTCTCTACAAAAGAAATCAAGCAGCGAGCGCAAATGCTTCTGCAGCGAAAGGGCTTCTCCTTCGACGTCATCACAGCGGCGCTTGAGCAGACCGAGTATGCAAACGATGAAGATACAGAAAGGGAAGCGTTACGGCAGCACGCTGAAAAGGCGCTAAGAAAATACCGATATGACGGCTCCTACGAGAGCAAAATGAAGGTAAAACAATATTTATTCAGAAAAGGATTCTCACTGGATATGATTGACCAATTTCTGCAGGAAGAGGAGTAATTACAGAATGGACAAACGATACAGCCAAATGACTGAGCACGAATTGCATACAGAAATTGCCGGACTTTCTGAAAAAGCGAGAAAAGCGGAACAGCTTGGAATCGTAAATGAACTGGCGGTGCTGGAACGGAAAATCACGATGGCAAAAGCATATTTGCTGAAACCGGAAGACTTTTCATCGGGCGAAAGCTACCAGATAGAAGGCTCAGAGGACGAGTTTCATATCAGCTATTTAAACGGAGTGTTTGCATGGGGGTTCCGGAAATCTTCTCCCGAACAGGAAGAGGCCCTGCCGATATCTGTCTTAAAAGAAAAAGGTGAAAGAAGAGGCTGAAAACAGGCCTCTTCTTTTTTTGAAAAAAAGGTGCCGGCACATTAGCTATAATATTTTAGGGAAAAATGATTGAATTCGCCGCTGATATCTTTTAAGATGAAATCTGTTGTTTTTTAAAAAGGAGGCGATTTGCGTTGAGTATCAAAAATAAGCAGGCATCAGTTAAACTGATCATTTTCGTATTAATGATCTGCACCTTTTCGATCGGGTATACCGAATATGCTGTGATGGGTATTTTGACGTCGATTGCCGATGACTTTAACATACATGTATCCTCTGCGGGGCTTCTTGTCACCGCGTATGCGGCAAGCGTCTGTCTGACAGGCCCGCTCGTAACGATTATTTCAGTCAAACTGCCGAGAAAACCTGTGCTTCTCGGATTAATGGGCGTCTTTGTCCTGTCTAACCTGATCAGCGTGTTAGCGCCTAATTTTGCTGTATTGGCTATTTCGAGAATCTTATCAGCTTCGATACACGGTGCCTTCTTTGCTATCGCAATGGTATTTGCAAGTGAAATGGTGCCGCCTGAAAAACGTTCAGCTGCCGCCGCATCCATGAACGGCGGTTTAACAGTAGCCTTAATGCTCGGTGTTCCGTTCGGCTCCTATTTAGGAGATATCATGAATTGGCGATTTGTCTTTGGAATTATTACCATCCTTGGCGCAGTCGGTTTTATCGGACTTATGCTGACTGTTCCGAACCGGAAACCAAAAGTCATTCCGATGCTTATGAATGAATGGGGCGTGTTCAAACAAAAGCAAGTGCTGTATTCGTTTGCGATTACCATTCTGGGTTATTCAGGCGTATTTATCGCTTATACGTTCATTGAACCGATGCTCAGAAATTCAGCAGGATTCGGCACCGTGGGCATCACGGGCGCTTTATTTGCCTACGGGTTAGGCGGAGTCGCAGGAAACTTTTTCGCAGGGAAAGTGCCGCTTCATCTGCTGACACGGACGATGATTGGCGTCATGATCGGCTTAATCGGTGTGCTGTCTGTTTTTCCATACATGGCGGTATATCCGGCAGCGGCCATTTTAGCCACGTTCTTATTCGGGGCTTGCGCGTTCGGCACCCCGCCGCTCTTGCAAACAAAGGTAATATCATCTTCTAATAGCGGAACAACCATCGCCGCAGCTGTCAGCGTATCAGCGTTTAACCTCGCCAATGCGCTTGGAGCGTGGATCGGCGGAATCATCTTAAGTGGAACCGGGTCTTATCACTTGCTGTTTGCCGGCGGAGCGCTGGTGACCGCTCTTGGCCTAGTTCTGTCCACATTCGCGCATTTTTCTGAAAAGAAAAGCATGTATCAATATGAAATCAATAAAAGCTAGACACACAAAAACAGCTGCAGACACCCGCAGCTGTTTTTCCTTATTGTTTACCGGATGCTCTCATTCTTTCTTGAGGATGCGTATTCGTTGATCCGTCGGGGCGCTTTGAAGCAAAGTCATCCTTCGCTTTCGGTTCGCCTTCAAATTTATTGTTGTTTAAGTTAGGAAAGCCTTTTGCTTTGTTCCGTACCATATCATTACCCCCAGTCAAGATCAAAAAGTTGCGTCTCATCATCTGAAGACGTAAGGTTAGTATATGGAGAACAAGCCGTTTTAAAGCGTAATTTTTTTTCTTGGAAGGAGTTTAACGATGAATACATATATTGAGAAGCTGACAAATTTGCTGCTTGAGAAAAATGAGATGCTCAGCTATATACAGGCGAAAACTTGGGTTGAGCTGTTATGGGGAGATTTTGAAGCGACCTATGCCAAAGCAGGACACACTTATAAAGGCGAAGAAATGACGGAGCGGATCGTAAAAGAATGGATTGACCACTACGGCAGCCAGCTCCACATGTTTCAAAGCGCGCGTGAAGATGTGAATGATTATCTGAATCAAAGCAGAGGACTGCTGCATTAAACGAAAAACAAAGACCTGCCGGATGTTTCCGGCGGGTCTTTTCTTATTTATAAGAAAAGAGGTTTAAAACTGAATCAATGGTGGAAATACCTACTATATCTTGTCAATATGCGAGGAGGAACTACATATGAAAATGAAAAAAGCACTGATCGCTTTTACCGCGGCCGCTGGACTGGGATTCACAGCAGCAGGCAATGTTCCTTTTGATGCCGTTCCGACAGCACAAGCAGCATCATCTCACCAAACGAATGTCACAATGCCAACAGATTCATATATGATTAAAGCAGGCGAACTGAACGTCCGAACACAACCCAATCATAAAGGGAAAATTCTCGGCACCTTGAAATCAGAAGACAAAGTGAATGTGAAAGGTTTTGCAGGCGCCGACTGGGCCGAGATTCAATTCAAAGGCCAAAAAGCGTATATATCCACTCATTTCTTAATGAAACAGACAAGCCTCGCAAAAACAGCAAATAAAACAACTTTTTATTCACCGACACCAGAAGTTGGCAAAAAACAAAGCATTTCTTCAGGCACCCAAGTTTCTTTCTTAGGATGGGGATTCAGTGAGAATGGCGGATTTGATTTCAACTGGGCATATGTTGATTATGACGGAGTAAGAGGTTATATTCATACTGACGATTTACAGTTGAATATCAAGTAAAGGCAGACTCAGCGTGTGCACAAACCGAATCAATCGCTAAAACGCGGACTTCCTGATGCCCGCTATCAGCGGCTGCAAGCAAACAAAAGCCAGATCATTTACCATGACCTGGCTTTTTTACAGGAAACCTTTTCCTGACTTCTTTCGTAATACTAAGAAAGGAGAGTGGTGACATGATTGGTTTAATCGGCGGCGGATTAATGGTAATTGCGGGTTTCTTGGTTAAATGCTTCCCGCCTCGGCATATCAACAGCTTGTACGGTTACAGAACAAGGCTTTCAATGTCAGAGGATACGTTATGGAAAGAAGGCAATCGGTACAGCGCAAATGTCATGCTAATCAGCGGATTGTTCGTCATGGGGGCTGGTTTTGTGAGCGACACGATTTTAGGACCGGAAACCGTCATTAATATCATCCTCCAGTTCATTTATCTGCTCACCGCATGTAGTCTGACGTTTTTTGCAACGCAAACTAGGCTGAAAAAGCTGAAACATGGAGGGGAAACAGATGGCAGACATTGAATTTCAATATGTGAAAACAAACGGAGTCACGCTGCATGTAGCTTCAGCAGGACCTAAGGACGGCCCTTTAGTTGTGCTGCTGCACGGGTTCCCGGAATTCTGGTACGGATGGAAGAACCAAATCAAACCGCTGGCAGAAGCGGGCTACCGAGTGATCGTGCCTGATCAGCGAGGATACAATTTGAGTGAAAAACCGGAAGGCATCAGGAATTATATGATCGATACATTAAGAAATGACATCATCGGCCTCATTACCCAGTTCACGCATGACAAAGCGATTGTGATCGGACATGATTGGGGAGGAGCTGTAGCTTGGCATTTGGCAGCCACCCGACCTGAATATGCGGACAGACTGATTGCTGTCAATATGCCTAACCCGACAGTCATGAGAAAGGTAACGCCTGTTTATCCGCCACAGTGGAAAAAAAGCTCCTATATTGCCTTTTTTCAGCTTCCGGATATACCGGAGGCGTCTTTAGAACGGAATGATTATCAAGTATTGGATCAGGCTATCGGCTTAACAAACCGCCCTGAGCTTTTTTCAAGCCGGGATGTAAGCAAGTATAAAGAAGCTTGGAGCCAACCAGGAGCGCTCACATCCATGCTGAACTGGTACAGAGCAATAGGAAAGGGCGGATTAAGGGCACTTCAACCGAAACACACGGTACCTTACAGGCTGATATGGGGGATGGAAGACCGTTTCTTAAGCAGGAAGCTTGCGAAAGAAACCGTCAGACGCTGTCCGAACGGCCATCTCATTTTTGTGGATGAGGCAACACATTGGATCAATCATGAAAAACCTGACATTGTGAACAGGCTGATCCTAGAATTTATAAATAACAACACGTTGTAAAGTCTGTCTCTTTCGCAGACTTTTTTCTTTTTTTCTCATAGATGGTTGAAAACATGACAAAATAACAATAAAACATACGCAAATTGAAATTTTTTAAACAAAATGTAACAAATAATAGGTTTAAACGACTTTTAAAAAAGGAATAGCCTTACTGAAGAATTTGCGTACACCTCCCATAAGGCAATACTTAAAAAAGAATATACCAAAAGAAGGTGCCTTAATGAAACAAGGATTGATTTCAATTATTATCCCGTCCTATAACGAAGGTAACAACGTCAAACTCATTCATGAATCCTTGAAAAAGGAATTCAAAAGCATTCATTATGATTATGAAATTTTCTACATAAACGACGGAAGCAAAGATGACACACTTCAGCAGATCAAAAGTTTGACTCAAATTTGTGACAGAGTCAAATATATTTCCTTTTCCCGGAACTTCGGAAAAGAAGCTGCGATCCTGGCCGGTTTTGAGCATGTTCAGGGCGAGGCTGTCATTGTCATGGATGCGGATTTACAGCATCCGACGCATTTGCTGCATGAATTTATTAAAGGCTATGAGGAAGGGTATGACCAAGTGATTGCCCAACGAAACAGGAAAGGGGATAATCCGGTCCGCTCCGCACTTTCATCGCTTTACTATAAATTTATAAACAAAGCGGTGGAAGTGGATTTGCGGGATGGTGTCGGTGATTTTCGCCTGCTGAGCCGCCAGGCGGTCGATTCTTTGCTGAAATTAAGTGAAGGCAACCGCTTCTCGAAAGGGCTGTTTTGCTGGATCGGCTTTGATCAGAAAATCGTTTTTTACGAAAATGTCGAACGAAAAAACGGTACATCCAAATGGTCATTCAGCAATCTCTTTAACTACGGAATGGACGGTGTCGTATCTTTTAACAACAAACCGCTGCGCATTTGCTTTTATACGGGAATCTTTATTTTGCTGCTATCCATTGTTTATATCATCAGCACGTTCGTCAAAATCATGACAAACGGCGTGGCAGTGCCGGGTTATTTCACCATTATTTCAGCCGTTTTGTTTCTCGGGGGCATTCAGTTGTTAAGCCTTGGGATCATCGGAGAATATATCGGCAGAATCTATTATGAAACGAAAAAAAGACCGCATTATTTAATTCAAGAAGCGAATATCCCTAATGGAGATCAAAATGAAACAAATTGAAGTAAATAAAGAGACAAAAAAGAAGCATCAACATTCCGCACTGAAAGTAATGAACAAGAGACGGCAGTGCTCTTTTTGTATGCCCGGCTTTTATGGCTGGAAGGATGTGGCAGTGAAATGAAAAAAGCATATCTGATTGCTGCAAGCCTGCTCATTTCGATTTGCGCCCACGCTTTTTTCCTTAAAGAATGGGCTGAGGGCCGATATATGACAGGACCGGGAGACGGTCTTGCACAAATGATCGTCTTCAAAAAAATGCTTTTTGAACAATACATGCAAGGCAATTTTTTTTATAATTATTCATTTGGACTTGGCGGCGGAGTCTACAGTCAGCTTGGCTATTATTTTTCTGTTTCCTTTCTATTTATCCTGACTTCTGCCATCGTCCGAATTCTTCAGCTTGTCCATCTGGCGGGGGAAGCTGATACGCTGTTTTGGGCGCAGGCGGCCGTTTTTATCAGCATTGCAAAGCTCAGCCTTATTATATTTACTGCCGCCGGTGTGTTGCGTTATCTCGTGAAACATACAGGAGCGGCTTTTGTCGGGGCCGTATTATATGGGGTATCCATTATTTATTTTCGCCATGAAGCATACTGGGAGTTTTTTACCGACACGATGATATGGCTTCCGCTTCTCGTCTACGGAGCCGAAAAAATCATCAGGGAACGCCGGCCTGCGTGGTTTATCGCAGCCTGCGCGCTGACTTTAATCAATAACTTTTACTTCGCATATATGAATCTGATCTTTATCGGCATTTACATTCTATTCAGATGGCTGATCAGGCTTGAAGAAGGCGAGATTAAAAAACTCGCCCAATTTAAAATGTTTATGATCTCAGGCCTGATTTCTTTTGGCATCAGCGCGGCAGCCTTTGTTCCTGTTGTATACGGATATTTACATAACCTTCGCCCGCCGTACAGCGGGCAGATTGAGTGGTTCGATTTCTCAGACAATATTTTATTTTCAAGCCGAATTATCGTGCTTCCCGCGATTTTTCTGCTGTTTCTGTTTACGTTCTCCTTGTACAGAAATCGTGTATTTCGCCTATTTGCCGGGCTCAGCCTGCTTTTCATCATGTTTCATTACAGTCCTTATGCCGCAAGTGTCTTTAACGGCTTTTCAGCTCCTCAATACAGGTTTGAATATGTGTTGTCCTTTACCCTTGCAGGAGCTGTCGCTGCAGGTTTGTCCCAGCTGTCTGAGGTAAGATGGAAGGAAATGCTGGGAGCGAGCGTCATCGCCATCCTGTTTTACTGGTACAATGAGCACCGGCACGGGCTTGATCTGACAAAACCGGCATATACCTGTGTCATCCTGCTCTTATTTCTGACAATTGCTGCCCTTTTCGTGTCAAAGCTGACTTTTAAAAAGTCACGTCTCACCGTATATGCAGTGATTGTCCTGTCAGCTGTGCTGATTGCCAACATCTATCAAAAATATGTGTTGTCAGAAGGAGGAGGCCTTCAAACCGTTTCAAACACCTATTTAACAAGCACAGAGTATAAAGGCGAAGAGCAAATGGAGCTCATCGGCCGCCTGCAATCAAAAGATACCGATCCTTTAGCCAGGTTGGATTGGATGAATGGCGTCCGCAATAATACGCCCATCATGTATGGATTTAACGGATTTAGCGCTTATTCCAGCATTTTGAACCAGAATCTCCTGTCTTTTTATTGGAATGATCTCAATATAGATATGGGGAGGGAAAGTGTCAGCCGTTACGCATCAATGGGAGGCAGAGCGAATTTGTACAGCCTGCTATACGGAAAGTACTTCATGACGGAAAAAACGAACACAGCCAATGTCCCTTACGGCTTTACAAAAATAATGGAATCAAAACATTACGCTGTCTATCAAAACCAACATGTGCTTCCGTTCGTGAAGACCGCCGGCCAGGTGTACAATGAAACAGATTTTGACGGGTCTCCGGCGCTTGTGAAAGAACAGGCGATGTTACGGGGAATTGTCATAAAAGATCCTTCAGGAAAAACTGAGAAACCGCCGAAGCTGAACAATTTGATCTCACATTCAAACATTACAGCAAAGCATGCGGAATATAAAACCGGACAGCTGACGGTAATGGAATCAACCGGACAACTGATCATCACGCCGGAATCTCCGTCAAAACAACCGGGCGATTACTATCTCAGTTTCTATTTGAAAAGCAAGGCGAAGGACAAAGGCTTTACGTTGAAAGTGAATGATTATGTAACAACAAGAAAATCAAACAAATCCATTTATAAAACCGGAGTAAACGACCTCACCATCAGAGTGCCGAAAACAAACCAAATCACAATCGAGCTGCCGAAAGGAACCTATGAGCTTAAGCGCTTTACGCTCTATGAAGAAACCTATCAAACCTTAAAAGCCGCTGCCGAAAAAGAAAAAGAAGAACAGCCGGCTAAAATAGACTGGAACAAAAATAAACTCAACATCACATATCAAAATAAGGAAAATGCTCGATATATCAAGCTACCAATCCCGTATGAGAAAGGCTGGGAGCTGAAGATCAACGGGAAAAAACAGCCGGTGGAACAAGCTGATTATTCCTTTATCGGTTTCCGCGCCCAAAAAGGGGAGAACCGTATTGAGTTGGCCTACTATCCTCCCTATTTTAAACCGGCTGCAGCCGTCACTTTGGTCAGTCTGGCCATTGCTTGTTTTTATATCAGGAAACGAAAAAAGCCCGGCTCTAAATAGAGCCGAGCTTTAATTTTTTCTGAAGCTTTTCTTCGCTGAATATCCACCCTGTGTAAGACGATTTAAGCTCAAGATCATGGGTGAGGTGAACGATTGCGACAAACGGATAGTGCCCTTTGCTGCGATAGCGGAGATCAATAAACCGGACCTCATAATGGTCCTTGTATGTGTCAACCTCCCACCTGTACACAGGTGAAAACGATAGGAACGCAGCGATGTTTTCATCCTGCTGCGCGGCCTTCATGACATCTGTTTCAGGCACGGGAACCCGGTTGAACGTATCAAGTATAACGACATGGCCGTCTAGGCTTCTGCCGACATAAAACGCATGGGCGGTCGTAACCGCAATCCGCCATTGTCTGAATTTCATCGTCGGCGATATAATAATGGTTTCGATGTCCTCGTCAATCAGCTCCCGCAGCCTTCTTTTAATCCTCAGCTGCATGATAATCCTGACACCGTAATAACCGATCAGTACAGCATATAAAATCAAGAAGGTTATACCGGGATGACCGCCGACATACCAAACGGCAATCGCCGCCAGATGACTGATGAAAATAAATGGATCAAACGTATTAATTAAACCGAGAGCTACCCACTTTTTTGAAAAAGGCCGGATTGCCTGTGTTCCATATGCATTGAATATATCAACGAAAACATGCAGCACAACGGCCAGCAGCGTCCACAGCCACAAGTGAAGAAAATTTCCATGATGATAAAACAACATCAATATCCCCGGAATCGCTACTGACCAGAACAAAACAGCGGGAATTGAATGGGTGAAACCTCTGTGGTTTCTTATATAAACGGCATTATTCTTCAGCTTTAACACTGTGTCAATATCGGGAGCCTGAGAGCCCGCAAGCGTTGCGATCATAGCGGCGTGAGCCATCGAAGTATCCGTGCCGATGACCGGGTCCAGGGTCGCAATACCGCCGAGCGCGATGCCCATGACAACATGAGTGCCAGTATCCATTGGTGACCTCCTTGCAGGTAAAATCGTATAGCCTGCACATACACATTAAAGATATTCCCCATTTTACATTTGCCAAATCATAAAACAGACTTGTTCTCATATGTTTCCGCTTTTTCTTTATCTATATTTAATGTAACATATTATCGTACTGTGCCCTAAGTGTACAACAAAAAACAGTCTTAAGAAAAGCGGGGCGCGATTGAGGCAACGAAAGACCGAGGAGAAACTCAAATGAACGCACTTGAAGAAAAACTACAACAAAAAGATATAGACATGTTTCGTGATGATTTAATTACATGGTTTGAAAGAGAACAAAGAATTCTGCCGTGGAGAGAAGATCAAGATCCGTATAAGGTGTGGGTATCAGAAGTAATGCTGCAGCAAACAAGGGTAGAAACGGTTATCCCTTACTTTCTGCGGTTTGTTGAGCAGTTTCCCAACGTCGAAGCATTGGCGGAGGCCGATGAAGAAAAAGTTCTTAAAGCATGGGAAGGGCTTGGGTATTACTCGCGAGTCAGAAATCTGCAAAGCGCCGTAAAAGAAGTGCAGCAGCAGTACGGGGGGACCGTCCCTTCTACGGAAAAGGAATTCGGCGGCTTAAAAGGAGTCGGGCCTTATACAAAAGGGGCTGTGCTCAGCATTGCCTATAATAAACCGATACCTGCAGTTGACGGAAACGTAATGCGCGTGATGTCCAGAATCCTTTCCATCTGGGATGATATTGCCAAACCAAAAACGAGAACCATTTTCGAGCAAGCGGTTCATGCATTTATTTCTAAAGAAAAACCATCTGAATTTAATCAAGGGCTGATGGAGCTCGGAGCAATCATCTGCACACCGAAGTCGCCGTCCTGCCTGCTGTGCCCGGTGCAGAAGCATTGCTCAGCCTTTGCGGAAGGCTCTGAACGAGAACTTCCCGTCAAAAGCAAAAAGAAAAAACCGGGGATCAAGACAATGGCGGCGGTTGTCCTGACTGATGATCAAGGAAATATATATATCCATAAACGCCCGTCAAAAGGCCTGCTTGCCAACCTGTGGGAATTCCCGAATGTTGAAACACAAAAAGGAATCAAAACAGAACGCGACCAGCTTGTCTTATTTTTAGAAAATGAAATGGGGATAAATGCGGAGATTGACGAATTACAAGGTGTTGTCGAGCACGTTTTCACCCATCTTGTCTGGAATATTTCTGTATTTTTCGGTAAAGTAAAACAAGTGTCGGACAGCACACGTCTGAAAAAAGTAACCAAAGAACAGCTTGAGGAATTCGCATTTCCCGTCTCTCATCAAAAAATATGGAAAATGGCTGTTGAGGCAGCCGAGTAGCATATAAACCGACTGCCTTAAGCCTTAATCATAACTGATGCGTGTGCCGTGGCTGTAATCTGCTTCATTTCGTTTCAGTCCGCCGCGCGCTTCAATTTCTTGATTTAATTCACGATATTTTGATTGGCCTTCTTCATTCAAATAAGGCATAATTTGTTGGAAGGCATGATGAAAATAAGAGAGCTCACTGTTTTTCCAATCTTTTTTGGATATCATACTAAGTTCGCCCATATCACGTCCGACATACATAACAGAAGACCCCCTTTTTCGTTCTTATCATTATTATTTGTGGAAATGAAAGAACTATACACAACAAGGAGATGAGGAAAAAATGGAACAAAATAAATGTGCGCTTGTTACAGGAAGCAGCCGCGGCGTCGGAAAAGCAGCCGCAATAAGACTTGCTGAGCAGGGCTATAACATCGTTATTAACTATGCACGAAGCAAAAAAGCGGCGTTAGAAACTGCTGAGGAAATTGAAAAGCTCGGCGTTAAAGTGCTTGTTGTCAAAGCGAATGTCGGACAGCCTGCAAAAATAAAAGAAATGTTTCAGCAAATTGATGAAACATTCGGCAGACTTGATGTTTTTATTAACAACGCGGCGTCAGGCGTATTAAGACCTGTCATGGAGCTTGAAGAAACCCATTGGGACTGGACGATGAACATTAATGCGAAAGCATTGCTTTTCTGCGCCCAGGAAGCGGCCAAGCTTATGGAAAGAAACGGAGGCGGGCATATTGTCAGCATCAGTTCATTAGGGTCCATCCGTTATCTTGAAAACTATACGACAGTCGGCGTGTCAAAAGCCGCTCTTGAAGCATTAACACGCTATCTGGCGGTCGAGCTTTCTCAAAAACAGATTATCGTCAATGCGGTTTCCGGCGGAGCGATTGATACGGATGCACTTAAGCATTTTCCAAACAGGGAAGACCTATTGGAGGACGCGCGCCAAAATACGCCTGCCGGACGAATGGTCGACATTAAAGACATGGTAGATACCGTTGAATTTTTAGTTTCTTCAAAAGCGGATATGATCCGCGGGCAGACTATCATCGTCGATGGCGGACGTTCTCTGCTCGTTTAAAATTTTTTCCGAAATATGAATAGCCCGTTTATCTCCTGCACATTCTAATTGTCGTGGAGGTGATAAACATGGCTAACTCAAACAACAAAACAAACGCTCAACAAGTAAGAAAACAAAACCAACAATCAGCATCTGGCCAAGGTCAGTTTGGTACAGAATTTGCTAGCGAAACAAACGTACAACAAGTAAGAAAACAAAACCAACAATCAGCTGCTGGACAAGGACAATTCGGCACTGAATTCGCTAGTGAAACTGATGCTCAGCAAGTAAGACAGCAAAACCAATCTGCTGAACAAAACAAACAACAAAACAGCTAATCACTGAAACAGAAAAAAAGCACTTCATCCTCGGGTGGAAGTGCTTTTTTCTTTTTATAAAACGACAAAACTTGTGAAAGCTCAACATAAAGAGTCAAAGGGATTTATTCAGCAAAATAGAAATCATACTGTATGGAAAACCATATACCCTGCACCATGCATGAAGGAGGAACCGGATGTCAGAATTTGAAAAACTGGTAAGCGAACAAATGAAGATTATGGATAAGCTTCTCGACCTGCAGGCAGAGCTTGACCGGTGCAAACAAGTTGAATCAGAACTCCGGCATTTGGAACGGGATGCAAGGCTGCACATCATTCAGGAGGAGATTGCGATAAAACGAAAAGATCTGGCTGACATACAGAGTGTATTTCAAAAGCAGACCGAACAGGTTATTCGCTCCTATCGCAGATCAGAAAAACCGTCTTCTTATGTGTAGCGCTTAAAATGTGCCATTCCGACACCGGAATGGTTCTTTTATTTTCATTTTTTAATTTGTAACGTTATAATAGGTAAAAGACGTTGTCATAAAGGAAATTTGGACATACTAACCGCAGGGCTTTATAGAAAGTAGGGGAGAAAAATGGGCTATCCCAAGGAAGGAGAAACCATTCAAATTCACAGCTATAAGCATAACGGGCTGATTCATAGAATTTGGAATGAAACGACGATTTTAAAAAGTACAGAAATGTGTGTCATCGGCGCAAATGACCGGACGATGGTGACAGAATCAGATGGCCGGACATGGGTGACAAGGGAGCCCGCAATCTGTTATTTCCATGCGCGACAATGGTTTAATGTCATCGGGATGCTGAGAGAAGACGGAGTTCACTATTATTGCAATATCAGTTCGCCGTTTGCCTATGATGACGAAGCGATTAAATATATTGATTATGATTTGGATGTCAAAGTATTTCCTGATATGACTTATAATATTCTTGATGAAGACGAGTACGATGACCATCGAAAATTAATGAATTATCCAAAAGAAATCGACAGTATTTTGAGAGAATATCTGAACACGCTGCTGCATTGGATTCACCAGCGAAAAGGGCCGTTTGCTCCAGAATTTGTAGATATGTGGTATGAACGGTTTCTGCGTTATACAAAATAATTCTTAATGAAAAACCTGTTGGGGGTGCAACAGGTTTTTCACATGGGCTCGCACATCATGATAAAGAGAGAGGGGGATGAAGTGTGGGTGTTATTAAACGCTATATGCATTTTGTAAAACCTTATAAGAAGCAGATTGTCATTACAGTATTAATCGGAATCGTGAAGTTTTCTATTCCTCTTGCTCTCCCGCTCCTGCTGAAATATGTCGTGGATGATATTATTCAGGGGGGCGGCAGCGCCCACGATAAAACAACATCATTGGTTACGATTATGGCTGTAATGTTTGCCATATTTTTAGTGCTCCGGCCTCCTGTTGAGTATTATCGGCAATATTTTGCCCAGTGGACAGGCAGCAAAGTGCTCTATGATATTAGGGCGAAGCTGTTTGACCATATTCAGAAGCTGAGTCTGCGTTTTTACGCCAATACGAGAACGGGTGAAGTCATTTCCCGGGTTATAAACGATGTGGAACAAACAAAGGATTTTGTCATTACCGGTTTAATGAATATCTGGCTCGACATGCTGACGATTTTGATTGTCATTTGTGTCATGCTTACCCTGGATATCAAATTGACGCTCATATCCATTGTGTTGTTTCCGTTATACGGTATATCGGTTAAGTATTTCTACGGACGGCTGAGAAAGCTGACAAGGGAAAGATCCCAAGCGCTTGCCCAAGTTCAAGGCCACTTGCATGAACGGATTCAAGGCATGCCGGTGATCAGAAGCTTTGCGATAGAAGACCATGAACAAGAGAACTTTAACGAAAAGAACGGACATTTTTTAGATAAAGCAATCAGTCATACCAATTGGAACGCGAAAACCTTCGCTGTCGTCAACACCATTACAGATCTGGCGCCCCTCATCGTCATTGCGTTTGCAGGATACTTTGTCATAAACGGCCCGCTCACTGTAGGAACAATGGTTGCATTTGTCGGGTATATTGACAGAATGTACAATCCCGTGAGAAGGCTGATCAATTCTTCCACCACATTGACACAGTCGATCGCATCCATGGACAGGGTGTTTGAATTTATTGACGAACCATATGAACTGACAGATAAACCGAATGCTAAAAAAGCAAATCACATTAAAGGCGAAGTAGAATTCCAAAATGTTTCTTTCCAATATGAGAAAGAAAAAGAGGATATACTGACTGATGTGACCCTGAAGGTGAATAAGGGAGAAACCATAGCCCTCGTAGGAATGAGCGGCGGCGGAAAATCAACGCTCGTCAGCCTGATTCCGCGGTTTTATGATGTATCAGGCGGGAGCCTGCTGATTGATGGTACCGATATCCGGGACTATGAGGCGAGAAGTCTGCGGAATCAGGTGGGAATGGTGCTTCAGGATACGTTTTTATTCAGTGAAACGATTCGGGAAAACATTGCCATCGGCCAGCCGGATGCTAAGCTTGAAGACATTATCGAAGCCGCAAAAGCCGCCAATGCCCATGAATTTATTATGAATTTCCCTGAAGGGTATGAAACGAAAGTCGGGGAAAGAGGAGTCAAGCTGTCAGGCGGACAAAAGCAGCGGATCTCAATAGCGCGGGTCTTTTTGAAAAATCCGCCTCTCTTAATATTGGATGAAGCTACCTCTGCGCTTGATCTCGAAAGCGAGCATTATATCCAGGAAGCCATGGAAAAACTGGCAAGGGACCGCACGACATTCATCGTCGCCCACAGGTTGTCTACCATTACACACGCTGATAAAATCGTCGTGATGGAAAATGGAACGATTATCGAAACCGGCACCCATGACGAACTGATGAAGCGGGACAGCCATTACAAACACTTATTTACCATCCAAAATTTAAACTGACATGTAAAACTGATATCGCTCCTGCGATATCAGTTTTTTTCGTACAAAAAAACCCGGTTAATGAAACCGGGCTACTCCTCTGTCTCCAACTCACTGTCTTCCGGATGATAGGTCTGAAAGCTTGTGATTAATGTTTCTAAATGTTCAAGCTGTTCACGATACTCCACCGCGCTTGCCATAATATTAAGCATATTATAATCAAGCAGTTCATCCTCAGCGTTTTGCTGGTTTTTTAAAAATGATCTTGTTAAAAGCTGTTTGTACTGTATGCCTTCTTCCTCAAAATCATCGTGCGGCTTAACTTTGCCGACAAACCGCATCAAAATCCGTTCATGCCAATGAAGCAAGTAATCAATCTCTTCTGTCAAAGTCGTCTGAAACTCCTCAGGCATGTGATAGATTTCGTTTTCGAGCCTGTGCAGTTTCTTTAATGTATCCAATGCTCGATTGGCTGTAATAATGGCTTGCCTGAATAGGACGAGCTTTCTCGATTTTACATATGTCGTTTTTTTAAAGTAGCTTCTTTCTTCTTTATATAGAAGGTATGTCTGATCGAGTTTAATCATTTTTTCCTTAAGCTTTTCGATATCCTCTTTCAAAATAGAATGCTCCGTTGACTGACGCATCGTCAGCCTGATCCATTTCATGATTTCATCGGTGTTCTCCACAGTATTATTGATCAGCTTGGTCTCATACTTAGGCGGGAGAAACACCAGATTGACGATAAAAGAACAGAGAACTCCCAGAATGACTGTGCCGGTTCTAATCAGGGCAAATGTTAAAAAATCGCCTCCGGCAGTTTCTAAAATCGCAATAACTGTAACGAGCGCGATTGAAATCGTGTGTTCAATTTTAAGCTTTAACATAATGGTAATGACAATAACTGCTGTCAGTCCGATCATAATCGGGCTGGGACCAAAAATAAGGCCGAATAGGGTGGCGATGACAGCGCCGATGATATTTGCCTGAACCTGATCAATAATAATAAGAAAAGACCGGTAAATAGACGGCTGGATCGCAAATATCGCTGCAATCCCGGCAAAAATCGGCGAAGGAATTCCGATCCACGAAGCTACATAAAGAGCAAGCGTAATCGCTATCCCTGTTTTTAAAATGCGGGCACCAAGTTTCATTAGTTTGTGCGTGCATTCCTTTCTATAATAAATTGTTTTACATAGCAAATGTATAACACTTAAAATCCCCTGTCAGTTTATTTGCTAAACAATAAAGTAATATACAGGGATCATACCAAATATTCAAGGTCTTTTTTGAGAAAAGACCAATATCTTACACATTGTTTCTGAAAATAAGAAAAAACAGGAGCGAAAGCCGCTCCTGCATGTCTAGTGTCTTTACTTCTTTAATTGTTTAAAGGCATCTTCAACAGCTGCTAGAGTATTCTTAATATCCTGCTCTGTATGGGCTGTTGTAATAAACCATGCTTCATATTTAGAAGGTGCGAGATTGATGCCGCGTTCAAGCATGAGTTTGAAGAACGTTGCGAATGTTTCTCCGTCTGTTTGTTCCGCTTGCTCATAATTTTCCACTTTTTCATCAGTAAAGTAAACGGTAAGCGCGCCTTTCAGACGATTGACTGTGATTGTAATGCCATGTGTTTCAGCATGTGCGAGTATGCCTTCTTCCAGCATTGCGCCGAGCTGATCAAGCTTTTCGTAAACGCCTTCCTCTTTCAGAACTTCAAGACATGCAATACCTGATAGGATCGAAGCGGGATTTCCTGCCATCGTTCCGGCCTGATAAGCCGGACCGAGCGGAGCGACTTGCTCCATAATTTCTTTTTTGCCCCCGTAAGCCCCGATAGGAAGACCGCCGCCAATGATTTTTCCAAGCGCGGTTAAATCAGGCTTAACCTGCAGAAGATCCTGCGCGCCGCCGTACATAAAACGGAACGCCGTAATGACCTCATCGTAAATAACAAGTGCGCCCGCATCGTGCGTCAGTTCATTTACCTTTTCTAAAAATCCTTCCTTAGGCTCGACGATTCCGAAATTGCCGACAATCGGTTCAACGAGGACTGCTGCAATCTCGCTGCCCCATTTATCAAGCGCCTCTTTGTAGCTTTCAATATCATTAAAAGGAACCGTGATGACTTCGCTGGCAATGCTTTTTGGAACTCCGGCCGAATCAGGGGTGCCGAGAGTGGATGGACCGGACCCGGCAGCCACAAGTACAAGATCCGAATGACCATGGTAGCAGCCTGCGAATTTAATGATTTTTGTTCTGCCGGTATAAGCCCGGGCCACCCGAATCGTCGTCATTACTGCTTCCGTCCCTGAATTGACAAACCGCACCTTATCCATCGCCGGAATCGCTTCCTTCAGCATTTTGGCAAAGGTAACTTCATGAGCTGTCGGCGTCCCGTATAATACGCCGTTTTCCGCTGCTTTCTTGATGGCTTCCGTAATATGCGGATGGGCGTGCCCGGTAATAATCGGACCGTATGCCGCCAAGTAATCAATATATTGATTTCCGTCCACATCCCAGAAGTAAGCGCCGTTAGCTTTCTCCATGGCGACCGGAGAGCCTCCGCCTACCGCTTTATAAGATCGGGAAGGGCTGTTTACGCCTCCGACAATATGCTCTAGGGCTTCATTATGAAGTTCAACTGATTTCGTATACAAAAATAATACCTCCTATATCTCCTTGCGTCATTTCTATTGTAGCATGCTTCAAAACGAGCACAACGGTTCAAGGTCCGGCAAATAGAAAAACGGTGAGGGAGGGTAAGAGTTGTAATCTGCTATGGAATTGGATACGCTTATTAAAAACACCTTGGAGGTAAAGAAAATGGCTGTAGAAATCGGACAAGAAACACCGGACATTGAATTAAAGGGTGACAATGGTGAAAAGGTAAGATTATCGGACTTTAAAGGAAAATACATCGTCCTTTATTTTTATCCGAAAGATATGACGCCGGGATGCACCACTGAAGCATGTGATTTCCGTGACCATCATGAAAGCTTTGCAGAGCTTGATGCTGTCATTATCGGCGTAAGCCCTGACAGCGAAGAAAAGCATGGAAAGTTCAAGGAAAAGCATGGTATTCCTTTTCTGCTGCTAGTTGATGATGAAAACAAGCTGGCAGAAGCGTTTGGCGTCTGGAAGCTTAAGAAAAACTTTGGTAAAGAATATATGGGGATTGAGCGGTCAACCTTTATAATTGACAAAGAAGGACGGCTGATTAAAGAATGGAGAAAAGTGAAGGTGAAAGATCACGTAGCTGAAGCGCTTCAAGCGCTGAAAGAAGTTTCAGCAAAATAAAAAGCGCAGGGAAGCCTGGCCTGCCGTAAAGCTGGTCTTTTGTATCTTTTATCCTGATTATAATTGACAAAGAATCATAAAAAGAGTTACACTAATTATAAACATTATAATGTAAGAATCTTTTTTAGAAGAGAGGTGCATGACGGATGGCTGCACATGAACTAAAAGAAGCCTTAGAAACGTTGAAGGAAACTGGGGTTCGCATTACTCCTCAACGTCATGCGATTTTGGAATATCTCGTGGATTCTATGGCTCATCCAACAGCGGACGATATATATAAAGCTCTGGAAGGGAAATTCCCTAATATGAGCGTAGCGACGGTATACAACAATTTACGCGTGTTCCGGGAGTCGGGTCTTGTGAAAGAATTGACGTATGGCGATGCTTCAAGCAGATTCGATTTTGTGACTTCAGACCATTACCACGCCATTTGCGAAAAGTGCGGTAAGATCGTTGATTTTCACTATCCGGGTCTTGATGAAGTGGAGCAGCTCGCTGCACATGTGACCGGCTTTAAAGTAAGCCACCACCGTTTAGAGATCTACGGCGTCTGCCAAGAATGCCTGAAAAAAGAAAACCATTAAAATAAGCTGACCGTGTCAAAGCGGCCAGCTTATTTTATTTGGCGTTTCTTTTGCTGTTATAAGACTCGTTGAAAGCCTTGCCTTCAAGATTCTTGTCTAATGTAAGCGGCTCTCTGCAATGCATGCACATATCGACTCTTCCTAAAATCTTTGTTTCTTTCTCGCAAGCAGGGCACACCACCCGGACTGCCTTCGTTGAAAGCATGCCGATCCAAAAATAAACGACAGTGCTGAGCCCGATGGACAAAAGCCCGAGTAACATAAATAAGCTCGCAAGCAGCACAGACTCCTTAAAGAAAATCCCGATGTACATAATGATAAACCCAACGAAAACCAAACTTAACGCAAACGTTCTGATTTTATTAATTTTGCTGGAGTATTTCGCCATGTCCATCCCCCTCTGTTTAAATATAGCATATTCACACTGGGAGTTTCTTCATGTTTTCATCCGGAATTGAAACTTTGCTGTAGAGACATGCCGTGAAATTGTTTATAATAGTTCAATATGTTTAGAAAAAAGGATTTTCCGCTTCATCATAGAAATGAATGGAAGAGTAAAAAATATAATAACTGACACATTTGCACTGGAGGAATGGGAATGGAAAATCTTCTCCGTCCAATTTACCAAGAAAGAGCAAGTCATCCGAATACATTGGCTGTCATAATGATTGAGAGAAGAAACAAAGCATCTTCCATAACGGATAATTTTGATGCGGCTTTACTTGTTATTGTAAAACAGGCGGAAGAGCCTCTCTTTATAAAGCATTATGAGTTTGAACACCAAACGGCTTCTTTAAATATTGTAACGGACGCACAAGTTCAAGAATGGATTTTGCTCGGAACCAATAGGAGAATCATAGATTGGGTCCTAAATGGGAGAGTCCTTTTTGATCGGAATGAATATATTGTTGAACTGATTGACAGGCTTAATACATTTCCGTTTGCAGAGCGGAAATTAAAAATCGGTCTTGAATACGGAAAGTTAATCAGAAGGTATATAGAAGGCAAAGCCTTTTTTGAAGCGAATCAGTTTTTAGATGCTTACAATGCGGTAGTGCATGCTCTTCATCATTTAGCCCGTATTGAAGTGATTGACAGAGGGTTTCATCCTGAAACAACAGTGTGGAATCAAGTCCGGCAGATGGAGCCGCAGGTATACAAGCTGTACTCTGAACTGATTGAGAGTCATGAAAGCCTGGAAAAAAGGCTTGAATTATTATTCTTAGCAAATGATTTTCTTATTCACTCTAAAGCAGAGATCGGTTCTGCCCATCTATATCAAGTAATGAAGGAAAAAGACATTTGGCAATTCGGAGAGCTTCTACAACATACGGACTTAAAGGATTTCACACCAGACCTTGGCGTTCTGCTTGATTATCTGACTGAAAAAGGTTTTATCGAAGTATGCCAAATAGAGACCAAGAGCCAGGCAATCTATCATCGGGGATATTCTTTTAAAAAAGATGTTGACTCTTTTTCATAGCCATGGTATATTATTAAACGTCGCTGATGCGCTTCTGAAAAAAAGCTCACAGCGGCGGAAAAATAAAATCAAAAAAACATTTGACATAATGATGAGAAAATGTTATATTGATAAAGTCGCTTCGTTGAGAAGTGAGTCATGATCTTTGAAAACTAAACAAGACAAAACGTACCTGTTAATTCAAAGTTTTAACATAAAAATCGCACAGCGATGTGCGTAGTCAGTCAAACTAAGGCCTGCAGATGCAGGTCACGCAGATGTTGCCACAGGATGTGGCGGACTTAATCTGCGATCCATTTATCGGAGAGTTTGATCCTGGCTCAGGACGAACGCTGGCGGCGTGCCTAATACATGCAAGTCGAGCGGACAGATGGGAGCTTGCTCCCTGATGTTAGCGGCGGACGGGTGAGTAACACGTGGGTAACCTGCCTGTAAGACTGGGATAACTCCGGGAAACCGGGGCTAATACCGGATGCTTGTTTGAACCACATGGTTCAAACATAAAAGGTGGCTTCGGCTACCACTTACAGATGGACCCGCGGCGCATTAGCTAGTTGGTGAGGTAATGGCTCACCAAGGCAACGATGCGTAGCCGACCTGAGAGGGTGATCGGCCACACTGGGACTGAGACACGGCCCAGACTCCTACGGGAGGCAGCAGTAGGGAATCTTCCGCAATGGACGAAAGTCTGACGGAGCAACGCCGCGTGAGTGATGAAGGTTTTCGGATCGTAAAGCTCTGTTGTTAGGGAAGAACAAGTGCCGTTCAAATAGGGCGGCACCTTGACGGTACCTAACCAGAAAGCCACGGCTAACTACGTGCCAGCAGCCGCGGTAATACGTAGGTGGCAAGCGTTGTCCGGAATTATTGGGCGTAAAGGGCTCGCAGGCGGTTTCTTAAGTCTGATGTGAAAGCCCCCGGCTCAACCGGGGAGGGTCATTGGAAACTGGGGAACTTGAGTGCAGAAGAGGAGAGTGGAATTCCACGTGTAGCGGTGAAATGCGTAGAGATGTGGAGGAACACCAGTGGCGAAGGCGACTCTCTGGTCTGTAACTGACGCTGAGGAGCGAAAGCGTGGGGAGCGAACAGGATTAGATACCCTGGTAGTCCACGCCGTAAACGATGAGTGCTAAGTGTTAGGGGGTTTCCGCCCCTTAGTGCTGCAGCTAACGCATTAAGCACTCCGCCTGGGGAGTACGGTCGCAAGACTGAAACTCAAAGGAATTGACGGGGGCCCGCACAAGCGGTGGAGCATGTGGTTTAATTCGAAGCAACGCGAAGAACCTTACCAGGTCTTGACATCCTCTGACAACCCTAGAGATAGGGCTTCCCCTTCGGGGGCAGAGTGACAGGTGGTGCATGGTTGTCGTCAGCTCGTGTCGTGAGATGTTGGGTTAAGTCCCGCAACGAGCGCAACCCTTGATCTTAGTTGCCATCATTCAGTTGGGCACTCTAAGGTGACTGCCGGTGACAAACCGGAGGAAGGTGGGGATGACGTCAAATCATCATGCCCCTTATGACCTGGGCTACACACGTGCTACAATGGACAGAACAAAGGGCAGCGAGACCGCGAGGTTAAGCCAATCCCACAAATCTGTTCTCAGTTCGGATCGCAGTCTGCAACTCGACTGCGTGAAGCTGGAATCGCTAGTAATCGCGGATCAGCATGCCGCGGTGAATACGTTCCCGGGCCTTGTACACACCGCCCGTCACACCACGAGAGTTTGTAACACCCGAAGTCGGTGAGGTAACCTTTATGGAGCCAGCCGCCGAAGGTGGGACAGATGATTGGGGTGAAGTCGTAACAAGGTAGCCGTATCGGAAGGTGCGGCTGGATCACCTCCTTTCTAAGGATATTTAACGGAATATAAGACCTTGGGTCTTATAAACAGTACGTTCCCTGTCTTGTTTAGTTTTGAAGGATCATTCGATTCTTCGAGATGTTGTTCTTTGAAAACTAGATAACGATAAGTAAGACATCACATTCAAAAGTAAGACCAAGAATAACTGTAGTGATTCTTTTTTAACGGTTAAGTTAGAAAGGGCGCACGGTGGATGCCTTGGCACTAGGAGCCGATGAAGGACGGGACGAACACCGATATGCTTCGGGGAGCTGTAAGCAAGCTTTGATCCGGAGATTTCCGAATGGGGAAACCCACCACTCGTAATGGAGTGGTATCCATATCTGAATACATAGGATATGAGAAGGCAGACCCGGGGAACTGAAACATCTAAGTACCCGGAGGAAGAGAAAGCAAATGCGATTCCCTGAGTAGCGGCGAGCGAAACGGGATCAGCCCAAACCAAGAGGCTTGCCTCTTGGGGTTGTAGGACACTCTATACGGAGTTACAAAGGAACGAGGTAGATGAAGAGGTCTGGAAAGGCCCGCCATAGCAGGTAACAGCCCTGTAGTCAAAACTTCGTTCTCTCCAGAGTGGATCCTGAGTACGGCGGAACACGTGAAATTCCGTCGGAATCCGGGAGGACCATCTCCCAAGGCTAAATACTCCCTAGTGACCGATAGTGAACCAGTACCGTGAGGGAAAGGTGAAAAGCACCCCGGAAGGGGAGTGAAACAGATCCTGAAACCGTGTGCCTACAAGTAGTCAGAGCCCGTTAACGGGTGATGGCGTGCCTTTTGTAGAATGAACCGGCGAGTTACGATCCCGTGCAAGGTTAAGCAGAAGATGCGGAGCCGCAGCGAAAGCGAGTCTGAATAGGGCGCATGAGTACGTGGTCGTAGACCCGAAACCAGGTGATCTACCCATGTCCAGGGTGAAGTTCAGGTAACACTGAATGGAGGCCCGAACCCACGCACGTTGAAAAGTGCGGGGATGAGGTGTGGGTAGGGGTGAAATGCCAATCGAACCTGGAGATAGCTGGTTCTCTCCGAAATAGCTTTAGGGCTAGCCTTAAGGTAAGAGTCTTGGAGGTAGAGCACTGATTGGACTAGGGGCCCCTACCGGGTTACCGAATTCAGTCAAACTCCGAATGCCAATGACTTATCCTTAGGAGTCAGACTGCGAGTGATAAGATCCGTAGTCGAAAGGGAAACAGCCCAGACCGCCAGCTAAGGTCCCAAAGTATACGTTAAGTGGAAAAGGATGTGGAGTTGCTTAGACAACCAGGATGTTGGCTTAGAAGCAGCCACCATTTAAAGAGTGCGTAATAGCTCACTGGTCGAGTGACTCTGCGCCGAAAATGTACCGGGGCTAAACGTATCACCGAAGCTGCGGACTGTTCTTCGAACAGTGGTAGGAGAGCGTTCTAAGGGCTGTGAAGCCAGACCGGAAGGACTGGTGGAGCGCTTAGAAGTGAGAATGCCGGTATGAGTAGCGAAAGAGGGGTGAGAATCCCCTCCACCGAATGCCTAAGGTTTCCTGAGGAAGGCTCGTCCGCTCAGGGTAAGTCGGGACCTAAGCCGAGGCCGAAAGGCGTAGGCGATGGACAACAGGTTGATATTCCTGTACCACCTCCTCACCATTTGAGCAATGGGGGGACGCAGGAGGATAGGGTAAGCGCGGTATTGGATATCCGCGTCCAAGCAGTTAGGCTGGGAAATAGGCAAATCCGTTTCCCATAAGGCTGAGCTGTGATGGCGAGCGAATTATAGTAGCGAAGTTCCTGATTCCACACTGCCAAGAAAAGCCTCTAGCGAGGTGAGAGGTGCCCGTACCGCAAACCGACACAGGTAGGCGAGGAGAGAATCCTAAGGTGATCGAGAGAACTCTCGTTAAGGAACTCGGCAAAATGACCCCGTAACTTCGGGAGAAGGGGTGCTCTGTTAGGGTGCAAGCCCGAGAGAGCCGCAGTGAATAGGCCCAGGCGACTGTTTAGCAAAAACACAGGTCTCTGCGAAGCCGTAAGGCGAAGTATAGGGGCTGACGCCTGCCCGGTGCTGGAAGGTTAAGAGGAGCGCTTAGCGTAAGCGAAGGTGCGAATTGAAGCCCCAGTAAACGGCGGCCGTAACTATAACGGTCCTAAGGTAGCGAAATTCCTTGTCGGGTAAGTTCCGACCCGCACGAAAGGCGCAACGATCTGGGCACTGTCTCAACGAGAGACTCGGTGAAATTATAGTACCTGTGAAGATGCAGGTTACCCGCGACAGGACGGAAAGACCCCGTGGAGCTTTACTGCAGCCTGATATTGAATGTTGGTACAGCTTGTACAGGATAGGTAGGAGCCTTGGAAACCGGAGCGCCAGCTTCGGTGGAGGCATCGGTGGGATACTACCCTGGCTGTATTGACCTTCTAACCCGCCGCCCTTATCGGGCGGGGAGACAGTGTCAGGTGGGCAGTTTGACTGGGGCGGTCGCCTCCTAAAGAGTAACGGAGGCGCCCAAAGGTTCCCTCAGAATGGTTGGAAATCATTCGCAGAGTGTAAAGGCACAAGGGAGCTTGACTGCGAGACCTACAAGTCGAGCAGGGACGAAAGTCGGGCTTAGTGATCCGGTGGTTCCGCATGGAAGGGCCATCGCTCAACGGATAAAAGCTACCCCGGGGATAACAGGCTTATCTCCCCCAAGAGTCCACATCGACGGGGAGGTTTGGCACCTCGATGTCGGCTCATCGCATCCTGGGGCTGTAGTCGGTCCCAAGGGTTGGGCTGTTCGCCCATTAAAGCGGTACGCGAGCTGGGTTCAGAACGTCGTGAGACAGTTCGGTCCCTATCCGTCGCGGGCGCAGGAAATTTGAGAGGAGCTGTCCTTAGTACGAGAGGACCGGGATGGACGCACCGCTGGTGTACCAGTTGTTCTGCCAAGGGCATCGCTGGGTAGCTATGTGCGGACGGGATAAGTGCTGAAAGCATCTAAGCATGAAGCCCCCCTCAAGATGAGATTTCCCATTCCGCAAGGAAGTAAGATCCCTGAAAGATGATCAGGTTGATAGGTCTGAGGTGGAAGTGTGGCGACACATGGAGCTGACAGATACTAATCGATCGAGGACTTAACCACACTTTTGAATTAGTGCTTACGCGTTATCTAGTTTTGAGAGAATAATTTTTAAAAAATCTCTTGCTTTTTCTGAAATACATAGTATAATGATATTTGTCACTAAAATGTCTGGTGATGATGGCGAAGAGGTCACACCCGTTCCCATACCGAACACGGTAGTTAAGCTCTTCAGCGCCGATGGTAGTCGGGGGCTTCCCCCTGTGAGAGTAGGACATCGCCAGGCAGACTTCATTCCGCAGTAGCTCAGTGGTAGAGCTATCGGCTGTTAACCGATCGGTCGTAGGTTCGAGTCCTACCTGCGGAGCCATTAATGGAGAGCTGTCCGAGTGGCCGAAGGAGCACGATTGGAAATCGTGTAGGCGGTAACCCCGTCTCAAGGGTTCGAATCCCTTGCTCTCCGCCACTATTATTTATACATATTTCAAATGAATCAATCAGGGCCCGTTGGTCAAGCGGTTAAGACACCGCCCTTTCACGGCGGTAACACGGGTTCGAATCCCGTACGGGTCATTAAAATGATGGAGGATTAGCTCAGCTGGGAGAGCATCTGCCTTACAAGCAGAGGGTCGGCGGTTCGAGCCCGTCATCCTCCACCATCATTATCGCGGGGTGGAGCAGTTCGGTAGCTCGTCGGGCTCATAACCCGAAGGTCGCAGGTTCAAATCCTGCCCCCGCAACCAATTTTTAAAATCAGTACTCAGAACAGAGTGCATTAAAATGGTCCGGTAGTTCAGTTGGTTAGAATGCCTGCCTGTCACGCAGGAGGTCGCGGGTTCGAGTCCCGTCCGGACCGCCATTTTTAAAAAAGTTTGGCTCGGTAGCTCAGTTGGTAGAGCAACGGACTGAAAATCCGTGTGTCGGCGGTTCGATTCCGTCCCGAGCCACCACCTATGCCGGTGTAGCTCAATTGGTAGAGCAACTGACTTGTAATCAGTAGGTTGGGGGTTCAAGTCCTCTTGCCGGCACTGTGTTTTTTATAAGATGGAGGGGTAGCGAAGTGGCTAAACGCGGCGGACTGTAAATCCGCTCCCTCAGGGTTCGGCAGTTCGAATCTGCCCCCCTCCACCATTTTTATTCTAGGGGCATAGTTTAAAGGTAGAACAGAGGTCTCCAAAACCTCCGGTGTGGGTTCAATTCCTACTGCCCCTGCCACTATATAATTCATCTTAAGACTATGGCGGTTGTGGCGAAGTGGTTAACGCACCAGATTGTGGCTCTGGCACTCGTGGGTTCGATTCCCATCAATCGCCCCATATTATCATTGGGCTATAGCCAAGCGGTAAGGCAACGGACTTTGACTCCGTCATGCGTTGGTTCGAATCCAGCTAGCCCAGTTGTATTTTTAAAACCAACTGCATATGTTATTATAAGTTCTTTAAATGCGGAAGTAGTTCAGTGGTAGAACATCACCTTGCCAAGGTGGGGGTCGCGGGTTCGAATCCCGTCTTCCGCTCCAATTATGGCGGCATAGCCAAGTGGTAAGGCAGAGGTCTGCAAAACCTTTATCCCCGGTTCAAATCCGGGTGTCGCCTTTCTTTGCCGGGGTGGTGGAATTGGCAGACACACAGGACTTAAAATCCTGCGGTAGGTGACTACCGTGCCGGTTCAAGTCCGGCCCTCGGCACCAATTTAACTTAATAAATGTTAAATTGGTTTGCAGCATTTTTGCTATCGAACTTAAACGTATACCTTATATAAAGAGTGATCTACTAACTGTAGATTACTCTTTTTTGTTAGATTTTATTGGTACTATAAAGGCATTTATCAGCGCCTAACAGCAGCGTGGACTTTTCTTTCTTAATGATTTTCGTTGGGAAAGAAAGGTTTTTCTTTATTTCATATAATTACATTCTAAGCTTTAACTTATTTGCAAAATGAGATATAAAGATAAAAGGGGATTAGTCAGTGAGCAGCACAAAACGATGTACTTTGAAGGGATGAAAATTACGTTAGATAGCATATATGTTTCTAAATAGGATGATTCCCCATATTGCGATGAAAGTATCGAATATAGGGCATAATCACTTTACCGTAAGTCCTCACCAGGCAGCTATTATTCCTAACATGTAAAGTGAGCTTTAGCAAAATATCTGAAATCAAAGAGGTTGAGATTAGTTGGAGTAATAATGCAAATCCTTTTTCGTATTATTCTAAAGAAAAGGAGTTTAAAGAAACCGTGATGTTGAGTTAATAGAAGATTCGAGAAATACTTTTTTTAAAAATCTATTGACTCTCTGGATAATGCATGATATATTTATATTCGTCGGTTACATACGAATTGTAAACGGACATTATACTTGCCGGTGTGGCGGAATTGGCAGACGCGCACGACTCAAAATCGTGTTCCTTCTGGAGTGTCGGTTCGACCCCGACCACCGGTATAAAAATGAAAAAAGACGGTATTTCAGAAAATGAAATACCGTCTTTTTTTATGGTTTTAAAAGAACTTTGATTGCCCCGTCTGTTTTGGTGTCAAATACTTCGTAGCCTTTTTTAGCTTGGTCTAGGGGTAAGACATGTGTAATGATATCGCCGGGATCGACTTTGCCTTCTGCAATTAAATTGTATAGGTAAGGCATGTAATGGATAACCGGCGCTTGTCCTGTTCTGATATTGACGTTCCTTTGAAAAATGTCTCCAAAAGGGAAAGCATTGTATCTCATGCCGTATGCTCCGGTTACTTGAATGGTGCCGCATTTACGGACAGCTTGAGAAGCCATGACGAGTGCGCCCATTGAACCGCCGTGAAGCTTTAATCCTGTGGCGAGAAATTCAAGCGGCGACATTTTTCCGTCCATCCCGACACAGTCGATAACCACATCGGCTCCGCCCTGCGTGATTTCTTTCAGATAGCTTCCCGTGTTTTGTTCGTTTTCGAAATTTACGATCTCTACGTTATTTGTCCGTTTTGCATGCTGAAGGCGGTAGTCAATATAGTCGACAGCTATGACTCTTTCAGCACCCTTCAGCCAGGCGAATTTTTGCGCTAGGAGCCCGACCGGACCGCATCCGAGTATAATCACGGTATCTCCCTTTTTCATTCCGGCGTTATCCACGCTCCAATAGGCTGTGGACATGGCATCTGAGAGCAGGACTAATTTTTCATCTTCTACTTCACAGTCATCAGGGATGCGGAAGGGGGTGAAATTGGCGTATGGCACACGCATATATTCAGCTTGTCCGCCCGGATAGCCGCCGGTTGTGTCGGAGTATCCGAAATATGCGCCCATTTCTCCATTGGCGTTTGAGTTGTCACATTGGCTTTCTAACTGATTTTTACAAAAAAAACATTCACCACAGCTCACATTAAACGGGATGATGACGCGGTCGCCTTTTTTTACTTTATGGACGTCAGGACCCGCTTCTTCAACGATTCCCATCGGTTCGTGACCAATAATATAGTCTTCCGGAAAATTTGGTATCATACCGTGAATTAAGTGTAAATCTGATCCGCAAATCGCTGTAGTCGTTAATTTAACAATGATATCGTCTGATTTTTTGATTTCGGGGGCTTTCACTTCTTTGACTCGTATATCTTTAATCCCTTGATACGTCACTGCTTTCATTCAACATGTCTCCTCTGGCTGTCTAGTTATCGGGTGTGGCAAATGTTCCAAGCCGGTTCGTATTGTCGGGAAATAGCTTCAAACCGGCAATATCAATCGCTGTTTGGGCTGATTTCATATCCAATTGAAATTGTTTGTCCGTATCAGCGGGATGAAGCCACCCTTTTTCAATCATGAGGCTGGATAGTTCCCCGTGTAAGTGAATGGCGGCATCTAATTGATGGCGCAGTGCGGCTCTTAGTTCAGGGCTTGCCGTTTCTGTGATGGCTGCCGCGTAATTTCTGACTCCGGTTTTTACTGAGATTAAGAAATCGAGAGCCAGTGCGGAATCAGCAAGATCAGGCATTCCTTTCGCGTTTTGGGGATCTAAGTAATCGTTCAATGAAGGTTACCTCCGTTTCTCGTTGGGGCTTTTGTATATAAAGCTTGCAGCTCAGTAATATCTTTTATCGATTGCTGCACGTCTTTTTCCATGAGTGCTCTCAGTTCTTGATCAAACACAAGTCCCTGCATCATTTTTGACTTCAATAAGCAGACGGTTTTAAAATTAAGGATTTCATGTGTTTCCATTGTTTCGTGGTTTGCCAAACGGTCTTGTGCCATACAACGTTCACCTCCCGGATTCCCGTGTATTCTTTCCTTGTTTAAACCATTTATACAAAATAAAAATGATCCCGAACCATATGGGATCATTTCTTCATTCTGCGTATCGGCTGATGAGCTGATCTAGTCTGTCTGCCAGTCTGTCTGTGCCGGCTTCTAATTCATTTTCACTAAAGTAAACCTCTGTCAGCCGCTCACCATCGTTATACATTTCTTCAAGCCAGCCCGCAAGGCCTCTCGCTTTCCGATCTACTTCTAGAATAAGCTCTAGACCGTCTTCGTGGAGGTGAAATACGGCTTCCAGTTCATCGAGCAGCCCTTTGTAAGGTCCGGAATGCGGGATAAATTCAGATTCCTGCACAAATGGCAGACGCCGGCGGAAATAGGGGGCATGTTCACAGTCCGCCTCATGGAGCCTAAAGCCAATTTCCTGCAGGGCTTGTAATACATTGTTCATCCAAGGGTGGAGATTGACGTGAAACGAATCATAGTCTGATTTATCGATGCCGCCTTCAATATCTAAATCAGTCATGAGAAATACTTTTGTCTTGCCGATAGTAACGGGTGTATCAAGCGGCAGCCGGCAGCTGAATGAAAAAACTTTTTCTTCCCCGGCACCTATCATAAATTCATTTGCCACCCGATGGGAGGTCACAGTTTTATATTTTGTCTCTGCTTTATCATCTTCTTGAATGTTATACTTTGTTTTAACAATGACTTCAATATGACGGATTTGCTGTTCAATACTTCCGCCTTTGACACGGACAGTGCCTCTTACCATTTCTCCGGGACTATAATTTGACTTATGTAAAATCGTATCCACTTTTGCTGCTCCGATTCCTGCGCTTGCAGCCAGTTTCTTAAAAAATGACATGTGTTTAAGGCTCCTTTTCTTATCATATGGAAAGACATTTATTATACGGTCTGTATATCTGTGGGGATTCATTTATTTTAAATGAAGGAGATGTTGCTTTGTGAAACAAATTATAGCTATGGGCGGAGGCGGCTTTTCGATGGAGCCGGATCATCTGCTACTTGATCAATATCTTTTGGAGCAAACAAAAAAATCTGCACCGCGGGTATGTTTTTTGCCGACTGCGAGCGGTGATTCCGAAAGCTATATTCAGCGGTTTTATCATGCATTTCAAAAGCTTGAGTGTATGCCGGACCATTTATCCTTGTTTAAACCGCCTTCAACAGATCTGGCTTCATTTATATGTGAACAGGATATTGTATACGTCGGCGGCGGAAATACCCGGAATTTACTTGTGCTTTGGAAAGAATGGGGATTAGATCATATATTGCGTGAGGCGTGGGAGAGAGGCGTTATTTTATCAGGATTAAGCGCCGGAGCCATTTGCTGGTTTAAAGAGGGCGTGACGGACTCGATGAATGGCCCGTTAACAGGCCTGAATGGCTTAGGGTTTTTACAAGGGAGTTTTTGTCCTCATTATGATGGAGAGAAGGAGAGGAGACCGGCGTTTCACAGGCTTATTTCAGAAAAGTCTTTGAGCGAAGGCTATGCAGCGGATGATGGAGCGGCCTTGCACTTTATAGGAGATCAACTGTTTCAGGTTGTGAGTTCAAGAGCTGGCGCACAGGCATATCGGGTGACAGTGCATGAGAATGAAATAACTGAAATTTCATTGCCGGTTCATCACTTAAGTTGAATTAGCTGAATATTTTCTACATTTCTCTTTCTTCGATTCTGTATTTATGATAAGATGAAAGCGAAATCAATAGTTACTGGGGGTGCCCGTCTGACGGGCTGAGAGAGAAGTGTTTGCTTCTTAACCCTTTGGACCTGATCTGGTTCGTACCAGCGTGGGGAAGTAGAGGAATTGTTTTTATTATTGTTTTTTTGGGCAATAATATATTTCTTTATGACTGACTGCCAAACCGGGTTCTTACATATGAGCGCGGTTTTTTTGTGCTGGTGCTAAAGCTTGGTTGGTCCTTTCAAACTTATAGAGGGGGAAGGATTATTCATGCAAAACAATTCAGTACAGCAAGCTAACATTTCCATTATGTCGAGTTTTTCCGGAAGCAAAAAAGTATATGTGGAGGGTTCTTCACCGGACATCCAAGTGCCGATGAGAGAAATCGGCTTGAGTCCGACCACTGGATCGTTCGGCGAGGAAGAAAATGCGCCGGTTCGTGTATATGATACGAGCGGCCCTTATACTGATCCTAATCAACAGATTAATATTCATGACGGCTTGCAGCCACTGCGCCATGAGTGGATTTCAGTGCGTGGTGATGTGGAAGAATATGAGGGACGAGCCATTAAACCGGAAGACAACGGCTATAAAAAAGCAAATCAAAATGAAAGCTATCCAGGATTAAAACGAAATCCGCTTCGGGCTAAAACGGGAAAAAATGTGACTCAAATGCATTATGCGAAAAAAGGCATCATTACACCGGAAATGGAGTTTATCGCGATTCGTGAGCATGTGTCTCCGGAATTTGTGAGAGATGAAGTGGCAAGTGGACGTGCGATCATTCCTTCCAATGTGAATCACCCTGAAAGCGAGCCGATGATTATCGGGCGGAATTTCCATGTGAAAATCAATGCGAACATCGGGAATTCTGCGGTCACTTCGTCAATTGAAGAAGAAGTCGAAAAGATGACATGGGCGATTCGCTGGGGAGCGGATACGATGATGGATCTTTCTACCGGGAAGGATATTCACACGACTCGTGAATGGATCATCCGCAATTGCCCGGTGCCGGTGGGAACAGTGCCGATTTACCAGGCCCTTGAAAAGGTGAATGGGGTTGCTGAGGATTTAACGTGGGAAGTGTATCGCGATACATTGATTGAACAGGCGGAACAAGGTGTTGATTACTTTACCATTCATGCGGGAGTCTTGCTTCGATATGTGCCTTTAACCGCAAAGCGTACAACGGGTATAGTATCACGCGGAGGGGCAATTATGGCGCAATGGTGTCTGGCCCATCATCAAGAAAGTTTCTTATACACTCATTTTGAAGAGATTTGTGAAATTATGAAGGCTTACGATATTGCTTTCTCCCTCGGTGACGGTCTGCGTCCTGGTTCGATTGCGGATGCGAATGATGAAGCGCAGTTTGCGGAGCTGGAGACGCTTGGAGAACTGACGCAAATTGCGTGGAAGCATGATGTACAGGTGATGATTGAAGGGCCTGGCCATGTGCCGATGCATAAAATCAAAGAGAACGTCGATAAACAAATGGAAATCTGTAAAGAAGCGCCTTTTTACACGTTAGGACCGCTGACGACGGATATTGCACCGGGCTATGACCACATTACATCAGCCATCGGAGCGGCGATGATCGGCTGGTACGGGACTGCGATGCTGTGCTATGTCACGCCGAAAGAGCATTTGGGGCTGCCAAATCGCGATGATGTGAGAGAAGGGGTAATTACTTATAAAATTGCAGCTCATGCGGCTGATCTTGCAAAAGGGCATCCGGGAGCACAAATGCGCGATGACGCCCTTTCAAAAGCGCGCTTTGAATTCCGCTGGCGTGATCAGTTTAACCTTTCCCTCGATCCTGAAAGGGCGATTGAATATCATGATGAAACATTGCCTGCGGAAGGAGCAAAGACGGCTCATTTCTGTTCGATGTGCGGACCGAAGTTTTGCAGTATGAGAATTTCACAGGATATTCGGGATTATGCGAAGGAAAATAATCTTAATGAATCTGAAGCTATAGATGAAGGATTAAAAGAAAAGGCAAAAGAGTTCGTAGAGACGGGAAGCAATTTATATCAATAAAAGGCGGCAGATGAAGATGGAGTTTTAAGCATCTTCATCTGTTTTTTTATTGTGTCCGAACCATAAATGGTAAGCGTAGCCGGACCCCTTTGATGAAATGATTGGCCATAAGGTTTGTATTTAAGGTGCCGCTGTCTCAAATTATAGTTGACAGGTAGGTATAGTGTGAATTAAGATGATGAATAAATATTTCCATATGCAAGCTGATCGGATCACCGAAGGCCCTTATCTTTTGTCATAGATAAGGGCCTTTTTGTATCTGATAAGCGGGCATGCGTGGAATCGGGAGGAGTTTGTCATGGGAGTTAAAAAATATGTGCCGGCAGGGCGGAAAAAACCGAAAAAACGAAAAAAATATAAGAAACAAACGTTAAGTTTGGAGTTGCTTATTGAAAAAAACAAATGGGAGATTCTGAATAATGAACATCAGATGGAGGAGATTTATATGAAAATTGATGAAAAACATGCAGGAACCAGATAAGTGTCTTTTATTTTGAGGCAAATGCATTTTTCAATTCAAACCGTTAAATGAGAATATCTTTTGAATGAAAAAAAACCGCTGATCACGTTGTCAGCGGTTTTTTGTAAGGTCAAACTTCTTTCTTAATCGGCAGGCCGAGCCCTTTCGCAACCCGGTTTCCGTATTCAGGATCCGCTTTGTAGAAATGCTCGATTTGACGCAATTTGATTTCTTCTTTTTCTACCGGCTTCATGGCATCAACGATGTTTTGGACAAGGCGTGTACGCTCGTCTTCGTTCATTAAGCGATAAAGATCGCCGGCTTGAGTATAGTGGTCGTTATGATCGTAGCCGACGCTGTCAGCCACCCCGGATACCGGATATGCGGCTTGTTTATCTTCAGGTGATTCAGTCGGTCCGCCGAAACTATTAGGCTCGTAATATACGGAACCGCCGCCGTTATTGTCAAAGCGCATTTGGCCGTCACGCTGATAGTTTTTCACTTCATTGCGAGGACGGTTAATTGGCAAGGATTGATGGTTCGCGCCCACACGATAGCGATGCGCATCATGATATGCAAACAGACGGCCTTGGAGCATTTTATCAGGTGATACATCGACACCCGGCACCAATGTTCCTGGAGAGAATGTCGCCTGTTCTACTTCAGCAAAGTAATTTTCAGGATTTCTGTCAAGAACCATGCGTCCAACTTCGATCAGCGGATAGTCTTTTTGAGACCATACTTTTGTGACATCAAATGGATCGAAGCGATACGTATTTGCATCTTCTAAAGGCATGATTTGCACATATAATTTCCATGCGGGGAAATCACCGTTTTCAATCGCGTTGAACAAATCTTCTGTATGATAATCCGGATTTTCACCAGCGATTTTTGCAGCTGTTTTTACATCAAGGTTTTTCACGCCTTGTTCTGTTTTAAAGTGATATTTGATCCATACGCCTTCGCCTTCGGCATTTGTCCATTTGAATGTATGGCTTCCAAAACCGTGCATGTGGCGCAGTGTAGCTGGAATTCCGCGATCAGACATCAAGATGGTGACTTGATGAAGTGATTCAGGGGATAAAGACCAAAAATCCCATACAGCGGTAGGGTTTTTCAAATGTGTTTTCGGATCTCTCTTCTGTGTATGAATGAAGTCTGGGAATTTGATCGCATCGCGAATAAAGAATACAGGGGTATTGTTACCGACGATGTCATAGTTCCCTTCTTCAGTATATAATTTCACTGAAAATCCGCGAGGGTCGCGTACTGTATCAGCAGAGCCAAGTTCACCGGCCACTGTAGAAAAACGTACAAATAGCGGTGTGCGTTTTCCGACTTCTGATAAGAAATTCGCTTTTGTATATTTAGTCAGATCATTTGTCACTTCAAAATAACCGTGGGCACCGGCACCTTTAGCATGAACAACACGCTCAGGAACACGTTCTCTATTGAAATGGGCCAATTTTTCAAGCAAGTGTACATCTTGAATTAAAGTTGGTCCGCGAGAACCGGCTGTCATTGAATTTTGGTTATCTCCAACCGGAGCGCCCCAGTTAGTCGTAAGTTTATTTGAACTCATATCATCACCTCTTGGAATTTATAAAGTTATAATACCATCTATTATAAAAAAGTCAATATTATTTTATAATTATTATAAAATAAATATTTTTATAAAAGAGTAATACTGCTAACCAGTGAGAACGTGTTGATAAGAAGTTTTAGTTTTTAAAAAATAGTTGACATGTCGGAATACTTTGAATTAATATGTTATTTACATTCAAATCGACATTGAGGCAGCTGATCGGACCACCGAAGGCTCCCATCTCTATAAAAACTTGAGATGGGGGCCTTTTTGTTTATCCAATTATTAAAAGAAAGCGGGGAGCATAATGGCTGTAACCATTCACATTAATGAAAAATCTTTTATCAGCGACGGCCGGAAAGTAAACGTATTGGATCATATTCATTTATCCATCGCGCCGGGCGAATTTCTGACGGTGATCGGACCGAGCGGATGCGGTAAAAGCACACTGCTTAAAATGATTGCCGGACTGGACACGGACTATGACGGTGAAATTATGATAAACGACAGAGAAATAAAGGCTCCCGGCATTCAGCAAGGTTTCATTTTTCAAGAGCATCGGCTGTTTCCTTGGATGACAGTCGAACAGAATATCGCTGCAGATTTGAATTTGAAAGATCGAAAGGTCAGAAAAAAAGTAGATGAACTAATAGAGATTGTCAGGCTGAAAGGGTCGGAGAAGGCGTATCCCCGGGAACTATCAGGGGGAATGTCACAAAGGGTAGCCATTGCAAGAGCTTTGCTGAGGGAGCCAGAGGTACTGCTTTTAGATGAGCCGTTTGGCGCTTTAGACGCTTTTACAAGAAAACATCTTCAGGATGTGCTCCTAGATATCTGGCGGGAGAAAAAGACAACGATGATTCTTGTTACACATGACATTGACGAGTCTGTTTATTTAGGAAATGAGCTGGCGATTCTCAGTGCCAAGCCGGGCAGACTGCATAAAATGGTGCCAATTGATCTAGCGTATCCCCGGAACCGGACAACGGCTGATTTTCAATTGCTCAGACAGAAAGTGCTATCAGAATTTGAAAAGACAGAAGACCTGCAATATGCAGAAGGTGCAGGGATTTAAAATGGGCAAAAGAAAGGGCGGAATCTGACATGAAAAAAGCATTCATACTTTTATCGGCAGTTATTTTTCTACTAGCAGGATGCGGCTCTGACGGGGCAAGCGGAAAAAAAGAATTAAAGGAAATTAATATCGGAATTCAGCAGAGCTTAAGCCCGCTTTTGATTGCTAAGGAAAAAGGCTGGTTTGAAGAGACATTTGAAAAAGAAGGAATTAAAGTGAAATGGACGGAATTTCAAAGCGGGCCGCCCCAGTTTGAAGGGCTTGCCGCTGATAAGCTCGATTTCTCACAGGTCGGTAATTCACCTGTCATTTCCGGTCAGGCAGCAGGCATCAGCTTTAAAGAAATCGGCCTGTCACAGGATGGTTTGAAAGCTAACGGGATTCTGGTCAAAAAGGACAGCGGCATTGATAACCTGAAAGATTTGAAGGGGAAAAAGATAGCGGTAGCCAAAGGAAGCAGCGGGTTTGACTTTCTCTATAAGGCTCTAGATCAGGCGGGGCTTTCTGCCGATGATGTCAATATTATTCAGCTTCAGCCAGATGAAGCCACGTCCGCTTTTGAAAACGGCGCTGTGGATGCATGGTCGATTTGGGAGCCGTATCTGTCTATACAAACGCTTAAGCACGAGGCGAAAATCATCGCAAACGGAGAAAGCACGGATTTGTATTCACCGGGCTTTACACTGGTCAGAACGAAATTTGCCGATGAGTACCCTGATGAAGTGGTCCGCTTTTTGAAAGTTTACGATAAAGCGGTGGCATGGCAAAAGAAACATATAGAAGAAGCCGCAGATCTGTATGCGGACATAAAGAATTTAGATAAAGAGGTAGTGAAAAATGTATTAAACAATACTGAGCCGCTGAATGAAGTCATCAATGATGACATTATCAAGGCCCAGCAGGAAACTGCGGATTTCCAATACCGGACTAAAGCGATTAATAAAAAAATTGATGTGAAGGAAGTAGTGGATAATTCATTTATCAAAAAAGCGTTGAAAGAAGGTGAAAAATGATGAAAGCTGCTGCAACAACTGCCGGTTCATTACAGAAAACAAATGTCTCACAAAAGCGGAAGAACACAGCCAAAAACGTCTATGGCTGGGTAAAAGGGTTGGTTTTGCCCTTTGTGATCATTGCGGTGTGGCAAATCGCAGGGTCACTGGAAATTGTGTCTGCTACCGTCCTGCCGACGCCGCTTGTTATTCTCCTGACTTTTAAAGATTTAATTGTATCGGGAGAGCTGTTCGTGCATTTGAAAATCAGTGTGTACCGGGCGGCCGCGGGCTTTCTGTCAGGCGCGGGGCTCGGTTTGCTCATTGGATTGCTGGTTGGATTCTCGAGAAAAACAGAACATTACATTGACCCGTCCTTACAAATGCTCAGAACCGTTCCGCATCTGGCAGTGACACCGCTGTTTATTTTATGGTTTGGCTTTGATGAGACTTCGAAGATTCTCTTAATTGCACTCGGCGCCTTCTTTCCAGTCTATATCAATACCTTTTTAGGCATACGCGGAGTCGATTCAAAGTTGTTCGATGTGGCGAAAGTGCTGGAGTTTCCTTGGTACCGGCAGATGACGAAATTGATTTTGCCGGCGGCGCTTCCGAGTATTCTTCTTGGCATTCGTTTATCGCTCGGAATTGCTTGGCTGGGGCTTGTCGTGGCGGAGCTGATGGGGTCAAGCGAGGGCATCGGTTATATGATTATGGATGCGAGACAGTTTTCGCAAACGAACAAAGTATTTGTCGGAATCATCATTTTTGCGGTTGTCGGCAAACTGACGGATTCATTCGTCCGCTTCTTGGAGCGCAAGTTATTAAAATGGAGAAACAGCTATCAAGGCTGAAATCATATAGAAGGGGAGAGTTATGATGGAGATTCTTTGGTTTATTCCAACACATGGAGACGGCCGGTACATTGGAACGAAAATAGGCGGAAGACAGGCCGATCATTCCTATTTTAAACAAGTAGCGCAAGCAGCCGACAGGCTTGGATATACGGGTGTGCTGCTGCCTACCGGGAGATCATGCGAAGATCCGTGGCTGACCGCGTCGGCATTGGCTGCGGAAACAAGACATTTGAAATTTTTAGTGGCTGTCAGGCCGGGCCTTATACAGCCGTCTGTCGCTGCGAGAATGACATCCACTCTTGACCGGATTTCAGAAGGGCGTTTGCTGATTAACGTTGTAGCCGGCGGCGATGCGCATGAATTGGCGGGTGACGGGCTGTTTATCAGCCATGATGAGCGCTATGAAGCGACAGATGAATTTTTAACGATTTGGCGAGGGCTGCTGCAAGGGGAAACCGTTGACTATGAAGGCAAGCATATGAAAGTGGAAAACGGGAATCTGTTGTTTCCGCCGCATCAAACGCCGCACCCTCCCCTTTATTTCGGAGGATCTTCCGCCGCCGGCATTGAAGTGGCAGCAAAGCATACGGACGTATATTTGACATGGGGCGAGCCGCCGGAAAGTGTGAAAGAAAAAATAGAGACAGTCAAAAAACAAGCGAAAAAAGAGGGAAGATCCGTCCGTTTCGGTATCAGGCTTCACGTCATTGTCAGAGAATCGGCAGAGGAGGCGTGGAATGCGGCCGACAGATTGATCAGCCATTTGGATGACGATACAATCGCCCAAGCTCAGGCAGTACTCCGGAGGGCAGATTCTTCAGGGCAAAAGCGAATGTCAGACCTTCATAATGGTGACAGAAGCAAGCTGGAGGTAAGCCCCAATCTTTGGGCAGGCATCGGGCTGGTAAGAGGAGGAGCAGGCACAGCACTTGTCGGCGATCCTGAAACAGTTGCCGAACGTATATTGGAATATAAGGCACTGGGCGTAGAATCATTTATTTTTTCCGGCTATCCACATTTAGAAGAGGCGTATCATCTTGCTGAGCTGGTTTTTCCGCTTCTGCCTTTTGACAATGAACGCACAAAGGGATTAAAAGCTGTTACAGGAGAGGCTATCGGGAACAGCCGTTTCCCTGATCAGAAAAAAATGAGTGTGTAAGTCAGAGCCTTGAAAGCCATTTTCTTGTTCGCTTTTTTTGTAATGAGCGAACAAGAAAATGGAAAGAAAGTCTGTATTGGGAGAATAAGAGGTCAAACGATTTTTATAAGCGGGAATCTTGCTTTTTTTAGTTGTACATGATAAATTTTAAATCGTAATTATTACGATTAACAGGAGGTTTTATTTTTTGGCTAAGAAATCTAAAGTGGCAAAAGAATTAAAACGGCAGCAGCTTGTTGAAAAATATGCAGAAATCAGAAGAGAATTGAAGGAAAAGGGAGATTATGAAGCGCTAAGCAAGCTTCCGAGAGATTCAGCTCCAGGAAGGCTTCATAACCGCTGCATGGTAACAGGCCGTCCGAGAGGTTACTTGAGAAAATTCAAAATGTCCAGAATTGCATTCAGAGAGCTGGCGCATAAAGGCCAGATTCCGGGTGTGAAAAAAGCTAGCTGGTAATCAAGAGATTGCTGTTTCTTTTTGTGAATAAAAACTCCGTCCATTCATATGGTGCCGGAGTTTTTTGTGCTTTTATGAAAAGAGATAACATAGGCTATATGCTGCACAATCATGATGGCAAATACGAGTAAGATGGGAAAGAAGGGGATGTGTGATTGGAATAATGGATAAAAAATGAGCAGGACGGCTGCGATTGGCAGAGAAAAATAAACGGCAACGTATGAGGCCCGGCATGCTTTCGCTGTCAACATCTGTTCTCTCTCATCCTGTTCTTCAAATTCATCAGGCAGCAGCAGGCCTTTTTTTGACTTCGGGCCCATCTTTTTCTGAACATAGAGGTAAACGGCGGTTCCGATACAAAAGAGAATAAACGGGGTAATGTTAATCTCAAATTCCATTCCGCCTGATTGGGTCCTGAAAAATAAAGCCCCCCTTTTTGATGCTTCAAAATAAGAAATAATTGTCCAGCAAGCAAGGGCAAAAAGCACAAGCTGAAATGCTGCTTTTAATTTCATGTTCATTTTACATTTCCTCCTCCAGCCAAAAAACGTCCTCCATAGCCATGGAGAATGTTTTGCAGATTTTTAAAGCCACTAACAGCGAAGGAACATAGTCTCCTTTTTCAATTGCTGCTACCGTTTGTCTTGTCACGCCGACTGCTTCCCCGAGTTTTTCCTGAGAATAACCGAATCGCGCTCTAAGCTCTTTCACCTTATTATCCATCATGACATCCGCCGCCTTTAATTCTCTCACTTTCTTATATTGTAAAGTATGTTTAACATTATGTAAACGTTACTTAACATTTTTGTGGTCTATCTCATAAAAATAATATTTTTCGACAAAAAATTTAATATTCCCTTGACGAAAAATTAATAAACCTGTAATATAAGAAAAGTCGATGCGGTGCTGTTGCCGCGATATTCTGACGCGGGTGTAGTTTAGTGGTAAAACCTCAGCCTTCCAAGCTGATGTCGTGAGTTCGATTCTCATCACCCGCTCCATACATACGTTATTAACGCAGTGTTTCGTTTCTCAGATAAACGAAGTATTGCGTTTTTTTATGTGAAAAAAGACACGTTTCAGGCGTGTCTTTATGTAAGCCAATGAACGGTATGAGAGCCGCCGTGAATTTGCTCAAACATTTTTGTTAATGATTCCAGCAGCTTATTCGCTTTGTCTTTTTCAAAAGAAGGCGGAAAAAAGACAAGCTGTAAGAGCTGTTTTGTGTCAGGTGTGACAGGTGCGTGATTCGTCAATCCTGTAAAATCGCCAAATACGCCGTTTTGATCGGAAAAGGCCAAGATGTTTTCCTTTTCGCCGACTGAAAGACGGACAGGCGCATGAAGCCGTCCGGCATCATATACCATGATGGGAAGCGAATATTTCAATGAGAAAAAATTTGTGGTATCATGGGCTGAATCCTTGCTCTCTATGAACTGTTCGCGTGAAATGAGCAAGAGCACCTGTTCAACGGGTGTGATTTGTCCTTCAAAAGAAGGGTGCAGCTGTTTAAAGACCTGCTGCCATTCTTTCACGAAGGGCTGATCGGATATTCCGCCATCGGCATAATCAAAATAAAGAGATTCTTGAAATAAGCGAAGTCTGCCTTTCAGCATTTGCGGAGACGGCCCGACTTCAATATGCTCATATAGGACGGCCGCAGCGTGTAAACCTTGTGCCCGTTCAGTTATTATAGGGTCAAGATGGATTTCCAACTAACGTCACTCCAATCCGGAATAGTACTCATCTATTATACGCGGCTTAGAGGTGATTCACAAAGAAAGGAGGCTGTGCAAAAAATGAATATTCGTCAGCTGCAAGAAGAATTAATTGAATATGCGAAAAGCATCGGGGTGGACAAGATCGGCTTTACCACTGCTGACACTTTCGAAAGCTTAAAAGACCGTTTGATTTTGCAGGAATCACTTGGCTATCTGTCAGGTTTTGAAGAGCCTGATGTGGAGAAAAGAGTGACACCGACGCTTCTTTTGCCAAAAGCAAAATCCATCGTGGCTATCGCGCTTGCATATCCTTCCAAAATGAAAGATGCGCCGAGAAGTACAAAAGACGCGCGCCGCGGTATTTTTTGCAGAGCTTCCTGGGGAAAAGATTACCATGACGTGCTTCGTGAAAAGCTTGATCTTCTGGAGGCTTTTTTGCAAAGCAAGCATGAAGAAATACGGACAAAGTCCATGGTTGATACAGGAGAACTGTCTGACCGTGCGGTGGCAGAGCGGGCCGGCATAGGCTTCAGCGCGAAAAACTGTATGATCACGACACCTGAATACGGGTCTTACGTCTATTTGGCGGAAATGATCACAAATGTGCCCTTTGAGCCGGACGTACCGATTGAAGATATGTGCGGTTCATGTACAAAATGTCTTGATGCCTGTCCGACCGGCGCTCTTGTGAACCCCGGACAGCTTAATGCTCAGCGGTGCATTTCTTTTCTTACGCAGACAAAAGGGTTTTTGCCAGATGAATTCCGCACGAAAATCGGAAACCGGCTGTATGGCTGTGATACTTGCCAGACCGTATGTCCGATTAATAAAGGAAAAGATTTTCACCTTCATCCGCAAATGGAGCCGGACCCGGAGATTGCAAAGCCGCTGTTAAAGCCGCTTTTGACAATAAGCAACCGTGAGTTTAAGGAGAAATTCGGCCACGTGTCAGGATCATGGCGCGGCAAGAAGCCGATTCAGCGTAACGCAATCTTGGCGCTCGCCCACTTTAAAGACCAATCGGCTTTACCTGAATTGGCAGCCCTTATGCATCAGGACCCGCGCCCTGTCATCAGAGGAACTGCCGCGTGGGCAATCGGGAAAATCGGCGATCAAGAATATGCCGAAGAGCTGAACCGTGCGCTTGCGAAAGAAAAAGATGAAGAAGCCAAACGTGAAATTGAAAAAGGGATTGATTTATTAAAGGCGGCCAATAAGACTAAACAGGGATTGTCCTGACATATGCTGATAGAGGATTGAAAAAACACTTGTATGCAGAATCAAGTGTTTTTTCTCTATAAAAAAGCATGGTGGGTGGAGCGCTTGAAGCACATTTTAGAAAGTTTAGCGGAGGAGCGGCTTGGTTACTTGGTGAATGGGCTTGAATTGAGGCAAGAGCGCCAAGTCGGTGATGCAGATGTGATTGACCGGAAGAAGAAACTCTTGGCAAAGCGAAAAGTTGAGATTGTAAAAGCGAAGGCGAAGGCCGTGATCAGGAACACACATGTAGAAGATGACGGAACAACCTGTATGACGTATACCATACACACAGAGTATCTTTGCAAGGAGCAGGACGGAACCCTTTATATAGAAGAACAAATAGAAGAGCGAACTGCGTTTATTTATAACCAGATGCTGATCAAGGACCAAGAAGTTGTGAAAAAGCCTGCCGGATTTTCCGAAGGGCAGAGTATCATTGAGTATACGAATGAGGAAAGAGAAGGATTTGGCAGAGCGTTTCAATACGACCGTCTGGCAGCGGTTCAGTATGCGGAAAAATACTGGAATAAACGAAATGCTGCGTATAAAAATTTTAGTGATAATTGCACCAATTACATCTCACAGTGCCTCCATGCAGGCAGCGCACCGATGCGGGGCTATCCGAATAGAGGCTCAGGCTGGTGGATGAAGGACAGCTCATGGAGCTACAGCTGGACTGTTGCCCATTCAATGAAAATGTATTTAGCCAAATCGAAGGCCGGCCTGCGCTCGGTACAGGTTTCGTCTGCCGAGGAACTGGTGCCGGGTGATGTCATTTGCTATGACTTTGAAGGGGACGGACGCTTCAATCACACAACGATCGTCGTGGCGAAGGATAAAAGCAATATGCCGCTGGTGAACGCCCAATCCTATGACAGCCGGATGAGATATTGGTCATATGAAGATTCAACAGCGTACACACCTTCTATCAGATATGTATTTTTTCATATTACGGATGATACGACAAAGGGATAATTAATGATATAATGGTGGGCGGACAAGAAAAACAGAGGTGAACAGATTGGCATTACATGTCGTTTTATATCAACCGGAAATTCCCGCAAACACAGGGAATATTGCACGTACCTGTGCAGCAACAAATACAACGCTTCATTTGATCCGCCCGCTCGGATTTTCAACTGATGACAAAATGCTCAAGCGCGCAGGACTCGATTACTGGGAGTTCGTAAATGTCGTTTATCATGACTCATTGGAGGAATTATTTGAGGCTTACCAAAAGGGGCAGTTTTTCCTCATCACGAAATTTGGCCAAAAGCCGCACACGTCATTTGATTACACTGACATTGACGAAGACTATTTCTTTGTTTTCGGCAGAGAAACTAGCGGATTGCCAAAGGATCTGATTGAAAAAAATATGGATCGCTGTCTGCGTCTCCCTATGACAGAGCACGTAAGATCACTGAATCTGTCAAATACAGCGGCAATTCTCGTCTATGAGGCGCTGCGCCAGCAGAATTACAGAGACTTGAAATAGCCGAAATCCGCTCATATGAATGGGCGGATTTCTTTTTTATTTAACAACGTAACAGTGTTATGTTACAATACGACATAAAGGAGTTGGAAAGATGGAGGAACACGAACAATTAATCTCTAAAAAGGACTTGCTGGAAGAGACTTCGATATCATACGGCCAGCTATACCGATGGAAACGAAAAAACTTAATTCCTGAGGAGTGGTTTATTCGTAAATCAACTTTTACCGGGCAAGAAACCTTTTTTCCGCGTGAAGAAATATTGAAACGAGTATCGAAAATTCAAGAAATGAAGGAAAATCTATCCTTGGATGAAATGCGGGATATGCTGTCGCCGAGAGTCAAGGACATGAAAATAACCGGAGGCGAGCTGGTTGAAAGAGGACTGATCTCGTCGGAAGTTCTGTCTGTTTTTCTAAAGCTGCGCGATACGGACAACGTGTATTTTTCTTATCAGGACATACTGTCAGCCTATGTGCTTGAAGGGCTTCTCCAATCTGGAAACATCAGTCTTGATGAAGGGAAAATGGCAGTGGAAGTGCTGAACCAGTCTGGCCTTTCTGAGATAAAGAAACATACCGAATTGATTATATTACGCAAACTCGGCATCACGACATGTTTTGTCGCTGCTTCTTTAGAGCCGATCATTTTTGAGAAAGCAGTAAAAATTGCAGAGAAAATAGATTTGGCAGAGGCTTCGGAAGAATTAAAAGCAAAATTATTGTAGGAGGAGCGGCGAATGAATAACGAAAAGCTTATTATCAATGGATCAGGAAGCTCAAAAGGAGGAAAGTTTCAAACCGTTGAAATTAATGGGAGCGGCATTGTGACCGGAGATATCGAATGTGAATCTCTCAGATTTAACGGCAGCGGAAAAGCCGATGGCAAAGTCAAAGCGGAAGATGTGATCATCAGCGGATCTGGAAAGATAACCGGAGCCGTTGAGGCAGATTCTATTCATATTAACGGATCGGCATCTATTCATGGAAATCTTCAAGCGAATAAAGTGAAAGTCGCTGGTTTTTCCTCGTTCGGCGGGTTTGTCAAAGGGGAGGATCTCACAATTTCAGGTAAAGCCTCCATCGCGGAAGATTGTGAGATTGAAACGTTTCAATCTGAAGGGAAATTCTCAGTGGGCGGTCTTCTTAACGCCGACGACGTGAATATCAGACTTTCCGCCGGGGAAAGCAAGGCGCAAGAGATCGGCTGCCGGCGCATTGTGGTCAAAAGCCGGCGCGGGGTGCTGTCTCTGTTCAAGCTTTTGCCTTCTCCAATTTTAACGGCTCATACAATCGAGGGAGATGAGATTGACCTAGCAGATACAAAGGCAAAGATCGTCCGGGGAAATTCAGTGAAGATTGGTCCCGGCTGCCACATTGAGCTTGTGGAATACAGCGGACAATTTGAATGTGATCAGTCGGCGACGGTAGTGAAAAGCCAGAGGATCTAAGGAGAGCTCTCATGGAGAATTTGAAGTTGAACGGATCGGGAAGTGCAGCCGGAGGAGCCTATCATAAGGTTACCATCAAAGGAGAAGGGATCATCGGTGAAGGCTTGGTCAGCAACGGCTGCCGGATTTTCGGCACAGGGCGTTTCTTGGGAGACGCGGAAGTAAACAAGTTTACCGTTTTTGGAGAAAGCAAGGTCGACGGAAGTCTGACCGCTCAGCATATCGGCATTTTCGGAACAATGAAAGTCGGAGATGACCTGCATTTTGAAGAAATGAAAATGAAAGGAACGGCAGACGCAGCCGGGAGTGCGGCCGGACATTCGTGTGATGTCAAAGGAACACTGAGGGTGAAGGGAGATTGTGAAACAGAGATCTTTCGCTTGTCGGGAAGCCTGGAGGTTGGTGGATTGCTGAATGCCGGCGAAGTAGCCATTGGATTGCGCTTTGGGCGCAGCTCGGTAAAAGAAATCGGGGGCACGTCCATTACGATAAAAAATAACCCCGGTTTTTTCAAACGCGGAGGCACTCTGACAGCCGATCTCATCGAAGGCGACACTATTTATATCGAAAACACACAAGCGGCTGTTGTCAGAGGTAAACATATCAAGATCGGCCCCGGCTGTATAATCGGGAAACTCGAGTATTTAAAAAGCGGCAAGATCAATGAAGAAAAATGATAACGAAACATTGTTGTGTTTCATGATGAAAAGGGTGCCTGAACGAATCAGGCACCCTTCCTTTATATTCCATTATTTCTTTCCTGGCTTGCTGTCGTACCCGGCTGTAAAAATTGAGACCAAAAAAGTGAGAATGACCCCCATCATGATGATTGTTTTCACCATCTCTCCCCCTCTTCATTTTTCCCTTTGCTGCCCGGTCTGGATGATTCTGTATGTTCTTCATTATGAAGGGTTCGAGTCATTCTTGTCAATGACGGACAAACTCTCTTCATTTTTAAGAAACGAAAGCATGTATCATCAGACCACCGCATAGATTGTATCAAAGTACCTTATTTGCACAGCGCATCAAACATGATAGAGGAGGTCCTTATGGATATATTAAAGAAAATTGAAAAGTACAGAGAGGAAGAGCAGCGTCTCAAATGGGAAGGAACATTCGCTGATTATTTGGAGATTATTAAAGAAAATCCAATGGTCGCGCAATCTGCTCATTCTCGTGTTTTTAATATGATAAAAGACAGCGGAATCGAGGAGAGCGGCGGAAAGAAGAAATACAGCTTTTTTGATCGGGAGCTGTTTGGGCTTGAGGAATCTCTGGAGCGCCTTGTAGAGGAATATTTTCACCCGGCAGCCAAAAGGCTCGATGTCAGAAAACGGATTCTTCTGTTAATGGGTCCTGTCAGCGGCGGAAAATCCACCCTTGTCACGATGCTGAAAAAAGGGCTTGAAGCATACTCCCTGACCGATAACGGCGCTGTCTACGCGATCAAAGGCTGCCCGATGCACGAGGACCCGCTCCATTTAATTCCCCAAAATTTACGTGAAGATTTTTACAGAGAATACGGCATCCGCATTCAGGGCAATCTTTCTCCGCTTAATTTAATGAGGCTTGAAGAAGAGTATGGTGGAAGAATTGAAGATGTAAAAGTGGAAAGAATCTTTTTTTCCGAAGATAAAAGAACAGGAATCGGAACCTTCAGCCCGTCTGATCCGAAATCACAGGATATTGCAGATTTAACCGGAAGCATTGATTTCTCAACGATTGCTGAATACGGTTCCGAATCAGATCCGCGCGCATACCGTTTTGACGGTGAGCTGAATAAAGCAAACAGGGGAATGATGGAGTTTCAGGAAATGCTGAAATGTGATGAAAAGTTCCTCTGGCATTTGCTGTCACTGACGCAGGAAGGGAACTTCAAAGCCGGGCGGTTTGCTTTAATTTCGGCCGACGAACTTATCGTAGCCCACACGAACGAAACAGAGTACCGCTCGTTCATCTCCAATAAGAAAAATGAAGCCCTTCATTCAAGAATCATTGTAATGCCCGTTCCTTATAACCTGAAGGTGTCAGAGGAAGAGCGTATTTATGACAAAATGATTTCTGAAAGCGATGTGGCGGATGTTCACATTGCGCCTCATACACTTAAAGTCGCCGCCATGTTTTCGATTCTCTCCAGATTGAAGGAGCCAAAGCGGTCTGACATAGACTTGGTGAAGAAAATGAGATTGTACGACGGAGAGAGCGTTGAAGGTTTTAATTCCGTTGACGTGGAGGATATGAAAAAGGAATACAATGATGAGGGGATGAGCGGCATTGATCCGCGTTATGTCATTAACCGCATTTCCTCCACCATCATCAGAAAAAATATGGAGTCGATCAATTCGCTTGATGTTTTGCGCTCTTTAAAGGAAGGGCTTGATCAGCATCCATCTATTTCAAGTGAAGACCGGGAGCGTTATCTGAACTTTATCTCGGCCGCACGCAAAGAGTATGACGACATCGCCAAAAAGGAAGTCCAAAAAGCATTTGTCTATTCATATGAAGAATCTGCCAAAACGCTGATGGACAATTACTTAGATAACGTCGAAGCCTATTGCAATAAAAATAAGCTTCGCGATCCGCTGACCGGAGAAGAAATGAACCCGGATGAAAAGTTGATGAGATCCATCGAAGAACAAATCGGCATTTCTGAAAATGCGAAAAAAGCATTCCGCGAAGAAATCTTAATTCGCATTTCCGCGTATGCAAGAAAGGGCAAGCGGTTCGATTATAATTCCCACGAAAGGCTTCGTGAGGCGATTCAGAAAAAATTGTTCGCCGATCTCAAAGATGTGGTTAAAATTACGACATCAACCAAAACGCCGGATGAGCAGCAGCTTAAAAAGGTAAATGAAGTTGTGGCTCGATTAATTGATGAACATGGCTACAATTCCACAAGCGCAAATGAGCTGCTGAAGTATGTCGGCAGCCTGCTGAACCGATAAAATGAGAAACCCGTCCGTCAAGGGCGGGTTCTTTTACACTCACATACATGTTGTCCCGTTTCCGAAATTGTTTGGCAATTGTTTGTACCCTTCTGCATATGATAAATATAAATCTTTTCGAAAGACTTGTTTCATAATTCAGCACAAGCCGGAATACGTATGTATCACGACCACAATTGGTTAAGGAGGGGAATTCATGTCCCAAAATGACAGCGGCCATTTTTTGATTTCACAGGAAGACTGGTCCCTCCATCGCAAAGGCTTCGATGACCAGCAGCGCCACCAGAAAAAAGTGCAGGAGGCCATTAAAAACAATCTGCCGGATCTCGTCACAGAAGAGAGCATTATTATGTCTAACGGAAAAGATGTCGTGAAAATTCCGATCCGCTCACTTGATGAATATAAAATTCGCTATAACTATGATAAAAACAAACATGTAGGCCAAGGAGACGGGGAAAGCCAGGTAGGAGATGTTGTAGCAAGAGACGGCTCAGATAAGAAACAGGGTCCTGGCAAAGGGCAGGGAGCCGGCGATCAGGCAGGTGAAGACTATTACGAAGCTGAGGTTTCGTTAATGGATTTAGAGGAAGCGTTGTTCAGTGAACTGGAGCTGCCGAACTTGCAGCAGAAGGAAAGGGACGATATCGTCACCACTGATATTGAGTTTAATGATATCCGCAAAACGGGGTTAACGGGTAATATTGATAAGAAAAGGACAATGATGTCGGCTTACAAGCGAAACGCGATGTCAGGCAAGCCGTCATTCTATCCGATATTTCCTGAGGATGTAAAGTATAAAACATGGAATGACGTGACAAAACCTGAGTCAAAAGCCGTCGTCTTAGCGATGATGGATACAAGCGGCTCTATGGGTGTCTGGGAGAAATATATGGCAAGAAGCTTCTTTTTCTGGATGACACGTTTTTTACGGACAAAGTATGAAACGGTGGAAATAGAATTCATCGCCCATCATACCGAGGCTAAAGTGGTGTCAGAAGAAGATTTTTTTTCAAAAGGGGAAAGCGGGGGGACGATATGTTCTTCAGTGTACCGCAAATCGCTGGAATTAATTGATGAGAAATACAGCCCCGCCCGCTATAATATTTACCCGTTCCATTTCTCAGACGGAGATAATTTGACCTCTGACAACGCGCGGTGCGTCAAATTGGTCAATGATATTATGAAAAAAGCAAATTTGTTCTGCTACGGCGAGGTTAATCAGTACAATAGACATTCGACATTAATGTCCGCCTACAAAAATGTAAAAGATGAAAAATTTAAACATTATATTTTGAAGCAGAAATCAGATGTTTTTCAGGCGCTGAAAAACTTTTTTAAAAAAGAAGAGGCAGACGTAAGCCATCAATTTTCATAATGCTGTGTGAGCCCATTACAGAGCCGGTGCGTGCCCGGTCCTTTAATGGGTTTTTTTGCGTCAGAAACTGAAAACGGTTACTAAAAAAAAGCCGAAAAAAAATGAAACTTTCCCTTTGACAAATCTTCTTTCATTTATTAATATTTTATCTTGTGAACTATTATTGGGGAATGAGGTGAAAAACAGGTGACTGAATCAGATCGTGCTTTGCTCACATTTGAACAACTTTTCGATACGTCGCGGGCCATCTATAAAAAACAGAAGATGATCTTGGAAATTGTGCTTGAACCATTTCAAATTACAGTTCTTCAATATTTACTGATGTTTAAAATTCATAACAGCGGAAGCACCGCGCTCAGCCGATTGGCTCTGACGCTCGATCTCAAGCCGGCATCGGTAACGAGAATGACAGAACTTCTCTGCAAGCGTCATTTGATGGTTCGGTATGACAGTCCGGATGATCGGCGTATCGTAATGATTCAGTTAACCGATGAAGGGGAAGATCTTTTACAACAAGCAGCTATTCAGTATGCGAGAAAAGCAGCGAGCCTTTATCGGCAGCTTGACGCAGATCAACTTCAATATTTGGGTAAGCTGGCTGGAAATTTGTCGAAACTGGCTGAAGGCTGTGCAAAAAAAAGCTGAAATAAAAACTTTCCCACATATTTTAACCATCATTCCACAAAATGATAGAGGAAGAAACGAAAGGAGAAAACAAAATGAACAGAGGACGTTTAATACTGACCAACATTATCGGTTTGATTGTTGTTCTTGCAATTATTGGCGGAGGTGCTTATTACTATTATCAAAGCACAAACTATGTAAAAACTGATGAAGCTAAGGTAGCCGGCGATATGTCAGCCATTACAGCTCCTGTTGCGGGTAAAGTGACAGATTGGAACCTTACAGAAGGCAAAGAAGTGAAGAAAGACGATGTTGTTGCAAAAATCAAAGGCGAAAAGTCAGTTGATATCAAATCCATCATGGATGGAACAATCGTGAAAAACGAAGTGAAAAACGGACAAACCGTTCAGGCTGGTACAACAATTGCACAAACAATTGATATGGATCACCTATATATCACAGCTAACATTAAAGAAACAGACATTAAAGATATTGAAGAAGGAAACAAAGTTGATATCGTGGTCGACGGCGACGCAGATACAACATTCGATGGAACAGTTGAGGAAATCGGTTATGCGACAAACTCTACTTTTGACATGCTTCCGTCAACAAACTCAAGCGGAAACTACACAAAAGTAACACAAAAAATTCCTGTTAAAATTTCAATCAGCAACCCATCTGACAAGGTGCTTCCTGGGATGAACGCATCTGTTAAAATTTCTGAATAAAACAGATCAGTCATCAAACCATGAAAGGAGGTTGTCTTAGATGGCTACACAAACAGTCAATGCAAATAAAGTAAAAAGCCCTATGTCACTGCTTATTGTGCTGATGGCCGGTTTATTCCTGGCAATCTTGAACCAGACGCTGCTTAACGTGGCTATGCCCCATTTAATGACTGAGTTTGGCGTGAGCGCAACGACGATTCAGTGGCTGACAACCGGTTATATGCTGGTTAACGGTGTTTTGATCCCGTTATCGGCTTTCCTGATTACACGCTTTGGCCAGCGCTCTCTTTTTCTCGTTGCCATGATCTGCTTTACTCTTGGTACGTTGGTCTGCGGAATGGCGCCTAACTTCTCGACAATGTTAATCGGTCGTTTAATTCAGGCCGTCGGCGGAGGAATTTTACAGCCGCTAGTTATGACAACCATTCTGTTTATCTTCCCTCCTGAAAGCAGGGGGAAAGGGATGGGGATCTTCGGTCTTGCGATGATGTTCGCACCGGCGGTCGGCCCGACTCTTTCCGGATGGATTATTGAACATTATACATGGCGTATTATGTTCTACGGTCTTGTGCCGATTGGTGCGCTCGTCATTATATTAGCGCTTTTCCTATTTAAAAATATGGTTGAGCCTCAAAAAATTAAATTGGACACTCTTGGAGCGTTCCTTTCAATTGTCGGATTTGCTTCTCTGCTTTACGGGGTCAGTGAAGCCGGTTCTGACGGCTGGAGTGACCCGATCGTTCTTTCTACCGTCATCATTGGTGTGATTGCGATCGCCGCGTTTGTCGTTCAGCAATTACGAGCTGAAGAACCGATGCTAGATTTCAGAGTGTTTAAATATGACATTTTCTCACTTTCAAGTATCATTAATATTATTATTACAGTAGCGTTGTACACAGGGATGTTCCTGCTGCCGATCTACTTGCAGAACCTAGTCGGCTTTACGGCATTACAATCGGGACTGCTGCTGCTTCCGGGCGCGATCGTCATGCTGATAATGTCGCCGATTTCAGGGATTTTATTTGATAAATTCGGTCCGAGACCGCTTGCGATTATCGGGCTTCTGATTACGGTTGTGACAACATTCCAATACACTAAATTAACAATTGATACATCTTATACGCACATTATGCTCGTTTATGCGATTCGCGCATTCGGTATGTCATTGTTAATGATGCCTGTTATGACAGCAGGTATGAACCAGCTCCCGGCCCGTTTAAACAGTCACGGGACAGCGATGAGCAACACGCTTCGCCAAATCTCTGGTTCAATCGGAACAAGCTTAATCACAACTATTTATACGAACCGCACGACATTCCATTATTCACAAATTGCTGATAAAACGAATACAGCGGACCCAACATTTATGCATTCGTTCCAAAACGCGGTTTCGTCCATAATGGTTAACATGAATGTATCTCTTGATACAGCGAAAACATATGTGTACTCACATATTTATAAACACGCGATGCTCGATTCCAATGTCATGGGTATCAATGACGCGTTTATGTGGGCGACATTATTCTCCGTTGCCGGCGTTATCTTAAGCCTCTTCTTGCGTGACGTGAGAAAAGACAAAAAACGCGCGGAGAAAAAGAAAAAAGAGGAGCTTTCATTGCTTCCGGCTCCAAAAGAAGTGAAGGAATCTTAAACTGACAGGAGGGTTTCCTGAATGAAAATTTATGTAGTATACGACAGTGAAGGCGAACATACAAAGCTTCTTGCGGAATCAATCGCAGAAGGAGCAAGAGAAAACAGTGCCGCTGAAGTATTTATCGATCATGTGGATCATGCGGATATCCGCAAGCTGAAGGATATGGATGCCATCATCTGGGGATGCCCGGGGCATTTCGGGACGATCAGTTCCGGATTGAAAACATGGATTGATAAATTGGGTTATTTGTGGGCGGAAGGCGAGCTGATTGATAAAGTCGGCGCGGTCTTCTGTACAACTGCCACAACACACGGCGGTCTGGAAATGACAATGCACAATTTGATTACACCGATGTTCCACCAAGGCATGATCGTTGTCGGCCTTCCGGGCAATGTCCCTGAAAACGCTCTGTACGGTTCTTACTACGGAGCGGGTGTCACCTGCCCTGTTGACAGTGACGTATTAATGTCTGATGAAGGTCTTCAATTGGGGCGCGCTTTAGGAAGACGCGTCACCCAAGTCACAGGTAATGTAACAGCCGGACAGTAAGGAGAGGGTTAAATGGCCATTATTCTAGCAATTATTGCTGCTGTCATTGTGATTGCGGGTCTTATCACGTTTAACGTCCGTAACACTTCTGCTGGAAAAGACATCAAAGAAGAAACAAATGAAAAAGTGAACGAACCTGCCGAGCAAACACCAGAAGTGAATTACCCGGCGGAGCAGCGGGCTGCTGAGCATGCCCCGTCCGCTGAAAGAGCCGATTCCCAAAAGAAGAAAGCTGATTCAATGGGTGATGATATATACAGGCAGGCGCTTCAAAAATTCAAACATTCTGCTGACCAGGAAGAGGTCAAACCAGAGAGCGACAAAATGGAGGACAGCAGCTACCGTGATGCGCTGCTCTCCATGAAAAATAAAAAGAAGTAACCACGAAGGCAAATCCGTCAGGTCATGACGGGTTTGCCTTTTTTTATTATTTAACATGTATTTATCATCATTTTTATCAATTTTATCCAAGGGTTATGTTGTATTTTTTTGTGAACTAGTGTACTATTTGAGTCATACACATTGTGTCATTTGGGGAGGAAAAGAGATGAATTCGTTTTGGGGCTTGGTGAAAAAGGATCTTACTTTATCAACAATGTGGTTTTTTACATGGCTTGTGGGCCTTATATTTCTAGTGGCAGTAAGCTTTGGACTTCAAAATCTGATTGATGAACCGTTAACTGTTTTTGGTTTCTTGGTTATGATCATTTTTTTTCAAGTATTTTTAGCACCTGTGCTTATTTACTGTCACCTTCGTTTAGAGGGCAAAAACCAGCTATGGCTTTATAATCCGAACGGTGCGGTCAGGCTTTTGCTGTCTAAACTGACTGCCAGTCTTTTGTATCAGCTCATTTCACAGGTTTTGCTTACAGGCTATGGTGTTTTTCTTTACCATTTTCTTGACTCAAAAGCAATTGTATTAAATGATGTCCCGCTGACTGGCACGATATTGATCTTCAATCTTTATGGATTGTTTTTAACTGCTTATACATCAGCTGCACTCATGTTGCTGTGGACCGTTTTTCATTCCCTGAAAGCCTGTTCTTCTGCACTCAGAAGATTTCGATGGATCATTTGTTTCCTGCTTGGAGCAGGGTGGTATATGATCGAAGGATATGGGTTGGCGACTTTGTTGAAGCCGCTGGATAGGCTGTGGTATTTCACAGTTTATGGTGACTTTCAATTTCATTATAAAAAGTCAATAGGGTGGAGTTTGGAAATGAAAACAATTCATGTATCCTATCTTACCCTCCCTGTTATGCTGGTGCTGGCAGCCGTGTTTCTTTTTCTTGCTTCAAAGCTTCTTCAGCGAAAAGTTGAGGTGTAAGAGGATATGAAACAAGACTTTCATTCTTCCAAGCCCATTTATTTGCAAATTGCTGACCAAATCTTTTTCCGGCTGGTCAGAAAGGAGCTGTTCCCCGGTGACAAGCTCCCGTCTGTCAGAGAAATGGCCATTCAAACAAAAGTAAATCCCAATACGATTCAAAGAACCTACAGTGAGATGGAAAGGCTGGGAATTGTGGAGACAAGAAGAGGGCAAGGAACATTTATCACAGAAAAGGCCGGAATTGTCGATGAGCTGAAAGAGCGGCTTACACGAGAAGTGTGTGAAAGCTTCGTAATGCAAATGAAAGAGCTTGGATTAACAAAAGAGGAAATGCTGGAAGGGATAGAAAAGCATGCAGAAGGAGGCCGAAAATGAATATTACACTTCACAATGTGTCTAAACAATACGGCCGTCATGCCGCTGTGAAGGATGTATCCATTTCCCTGTCTCCGGGAAAAATCTATGGACTTATAGGGCCGAATGGGAGCGGGAAATCAACAACCTTAAAAATGCTGGCCGGACTGATGTTTCCGACTTCAGGATCTGTCAGAGCGGATGGGAAGCCGGTAACCAGAGATATGGTTCGGCATACGGCTTATCTCACGGAACTCGATATGTTTTATCCCCGGTTCACAGTAAAGGATATGCTTGCTTTCTATCAATCACAGTTTCCTGATTTTCAAATGGAAAAAGCGTATAAGCTGCTGGAGGAAATGAAGCTGCAGCCTGACAAGAAGATTAAGCAGCTTTCCAAGGGAAACCGGGGCAGGCTTAAGATCGTACTCGCTTTATCAAGACGGGCGTCCGTTATCCTGCTGGATGAGCCTTTTTCCGGGCTTGATCCGATGGTCAGAGAATCCATCGTGAACAGTCTGGTATCTTATATTGATTTTGAGCATCAGATCGTAGTGGTTGCCACGCATGAAATTGAAGAAATCGAAACATTGCTTGATGAAGTGATTGTGCTTGTGAACGGAGAAAAGGCCGCACAGCGAAACGTGGAAGAGATTCGCGAACAAGAAGGCATGTCTGTGCTGGAGTGGTTTAAATCGAACATACAAGTTTACTAGAAAGAGGGGGAATTTGATGCAAAATGTAATGGAACTAAAGAATGTCACAAAAAAAATAAATGGAAAAACGATCATCGATAATCTGAGCTTTACGGTTCAGGAAGGCGAAGTGTTTGGTTTTTTGGGACCGAACGGAGCGGGGAAAACAACGACAATCAGAATGATGGTCGGTTTAATGAAGTTATCACAAGGCGATGTTGTGATTTGCAGCCAATCAATCACAAAAAACTACGCCCAGGCCGTCAAACACGTCGGAGCAATCGTGGAAAATCCTGAGCTGTATAAATTCTTAAGCGGCTACAAAAACCTTCAGCAATACGCAAGAATGATAAAAGGCATCACGAAAGAAAAGATCGATGAAGTCGTTGAACTGGTCGGGTTAAAAGAAAGAATTCATGACAAAGTGAAGACGTACTCACTTGGAATGAGGCAGCGTCTCGGTTTGGCGCAATGTCTTCTCCACGATCCTAAAGTGCTGATTTTAGATGAACCGACAAACGGCCTGGACCCGGCAGGAATCAGAGAAATCAGAGATCACTTAAAAAAACTGACGCGGGAAAGAGGAATGGCGGTTATCGTTTCAAGCCATCTGTTGTCGGAAATGGAACTGATGTGTGACAGGATCGCTATCTTGCAAAAAGGAAAGCTTATAGATATTCAGAATGTAAGAGATGAAGAAACAGAAGAGAAAGATACATATTTCTTCCATATCGAGCAGCTGAAAGAAGCCGCTTCTGTTCTGAAGGAGTATGATTGCGTGAACAAGAAGAACGGTGTGGAAATCAAGCTGTCCAAGCAGGAAGTGCCGGCCGTAATTGAACTGCTGGTACAGGAGCAGATTCGTTTATATGAAGTAAAACTGGTCACAAAATCATTAGAAGACCGTTTCTTAGAAATCACCGGCGGAACAAAAGAGGAGGTTCAACATGCTTAACCTGATCTATAACGAGTGGATAAAAATTTTCAGCCGAGTCGGAACATGGGTAATGATTGGGATTCTTGGTGTTTCCATGGTCGGCTTTGCTCTCTTGTCCAACCATTTTTCATCTGATGAGGCCAATCCGAATTGGAAGCAGGAGCTTCAGGCTGAAAATGCCGATATGAAGAAGCAAATCAAAGATAATCCAGGCAATGATATCCTTGTGAAAAATTTAAAAAAAGAGATTGCAGTAAACGAATACCGCATTGAACACAATCTTCCGGCTGATACAGGATATACGGCTTGGTCATACGTAACAGATTCCTCAATGTTAACCATGCTTACCGGACTGTTTACCATCATAATCGCGGCTGGAATTGTTGCGAACGAGTTTAACTGGGGCACTATTAAGCTGTTGGTCATCCGGCCGCTCAGCCGTTTTCAAATTCTGTTATCCAAATACATTACCGTGCTATTATTTGGTCTGGGCTTGCTGTTGTTTTTATTTGTCGGCTCAACCCTTCTCGGATTGCTCTTTTTCGGGACAGGCGGAGATGCTGCCGCTAATGTCCACTTAGTGTATAAGGACGGTCATGTGGCCGAACAAAACATCATCGGTTACTTGGCGAAAACGTATCTTTACGAATCGATATCGGCCTTTATGCTTGCAACAATGGCCTTCATGCTGTCGGCTGTGTTCAGAAACAGTTCTCTTGCAGTTGGTTTTTCCATTTTCCTATTGGTCATGGGCAGTACGGCGACTGGATTTTTAGCAATGAAATTCGACTGGGCAAAGTATATTTTATTTGCCAATACAGATTTAACGCAGTATCTTGACGGTACACCTTTAGTGGAGGGAATGACGATGACCTTCTCCATCGTGATGCTTGTCATTTACTTTGTCATTTTTCAATTGCTCGCATTCGGTGTCTTCTTAAAAAGGGATATCGCGACATAACAGAAAAAAGCTGTTTTCGCTTCAGTGCGAATACAGCTTTTTTATTACAAAACAAAAAAACTGCAGGCATGAGCCTGCAGTTTTCAAAACATTTATGCTTTTGTTACATTAGCAGCTTGTGGTCCGCGGTTTCCTTCAACGATTTCGAAAGAAACAGTTTGGCCTTCTTCTAAAGTTTTGAAGCCTTCGCCTTGAATAGCAGAGAAGTGAACGAATACATCGTCTTGACCTTCTACTTCGATGAATCCGAATCCTTTTTCAGAGTTGAACCATTTTACTTTACCTTCTAACATGCAATTTCCTCCTAAAGCGATCATAACGCTTAAATTCACTATTCTTGCTCTTAAACAAACTTCCAAGACGAAAACTCTTACAAAACTTTCTTCTTAAAGATAGTTCGAACAAAAATAATTATCTTTACTCTACCAGTAATTTAAAGAAAAAACAACAGTTAAACACAATTTTTTTCAGAAAAGAGCACATTATCTTTCCTTTTGATATTCATTCGGGGAAATCGATCTCAAATCTCGATATATGCCTATCTGCCTGCCTTATCTCAAAACGACAGAGGTGTAATTGATTTCAATAAATTCTTCAATGCTGTAATATCCGCCTTCACGGCCGGTGAATGATATTTTTCTCACACGTTCGTCAGCTTGCTATACTTCTGTCAGCTTTTTTGCATCGCAGACCACAACACGCTTTTTTTGCTTCCTTCTTGCCGGCGTATGCTCCCTCTGCGACAATATCTCCTGTGGCGGGGTTTGTCACTTCAATGCTTTGATCTGATCTTATCCATTTCCCATTAATATAGTTCTCCTTCATGATTATTCCTCACTTTCTGAAAGGGTTTTCTTCTTATCCGAATATCTCTGCGGGGGGCTGGATAAACAGTATCACTGCCTGCCGCCACGGCGGGACGCAAGCAATTGACAAGCCTTCAATAAATAGGTAAGGTAATGTTACAAATACAAGATGATACTCATACATAAACTTCTTCTGCATAAAGGCGAAGGGAGTTGGATTTGTTCCAATTTCGGTAAGCCGCCATAAGGCTTGGAAAGTATAGGAGAGGGTGCTCCGGCTGTGAGCGTTTATAGGCTTCTTCTTATTTTATAAGCGGGAGCTTTTTTATGCGCGGCATGTTCGCCATTGCAACCTCAATAAATGCTCTAATAAATAGATAGGGAGTATGGTCGCCATGAAAAAATGGCTTGCATATTGTTTGTTCCTCATTTTAGCCATTTCACTTAGTGCATGTTCAACATCAGCAGAAAACGAAACGATTAAAATCGGCATTAATGATTCAGATCGAGCAATTTGGGATTTTATTGCTGGGAAAGCCGAGGAGGAAGGTCAACAAATTGAGATGATAGAATTTTCGGATTACGGAGATTCCAATATGGCCCTTGCCAACGGTGAAATTGATGCCAACGCGTTTCAAACGATTTCTTATTTTCAAGCGTTCACAAAAAAGTACAAGGACAAACTCGCACCTCTCGGAACGACGTACATAGCGGGAATGGGGATTTATTCAAAGACATATAAACGGATAAAAGATATTCCGAATGGAGTTGTTGTTGCTGTACCGGATGAAGGAATTGATTTAGGAAGAGCGCTTATGTTATTGCAAGAAGCAGGGCTGCTTAAGCTGAAAAAGGGATTTAACGGAAATGGATCAATGGATATGATAAAGGATAATTCAAAACATCTAAAAATTAAAACAGTGTCAAAAGAGGATGCATACAGAAGGCTGGATGATGTTGACGTAACTGTTCTCACTATGGAAGACGCTGAAAAAGCCGGCCTTCACCCAGAAAAGGATGCTTTACAAAGAGCTGAACAGACTGCGGAGGTCTATATGAACATGATTGCTGTCAGAGCGGAGGACAGGGATCGTGAAAATCTGCAAAACATCCTTGAACTATACCATTCGGACGATACAGCTGCGTTTATTGAAAAAGAATATCACGGAAACTTGATCCCTGCTTTTCTCCCGTTAAAAAGCCTTTCAGATTGGAAGAATGAATTCACACAATGAATTCATTCTTTTTTTGTGGAATAACATACCTTATTTCGACCGGTTTGTTTGGCTTGATAAAGCTTTTGATCGGCTATCAGCGGCAATGTTTCCGGCTGATCTGCGTTCAGGGGGTAATGGGCTGTCCCGAGGGAGACAGTGACGGAAAGCTTATCGCCGCTCGACAGTATAATTGGTTCATCGGAGACAGCTTGTCTGATTCGTTCGGAAACTTGCACCGCTTTTGCATGAGTGCAATTCGGCAGGAGAACGGCAAATTCCTCACCGCCAATGCGGGCCGCGGGATCTGAGGTGCGTGTATTGAGCTTAAGGCGCGCTCCGAGTTCTTTCAGTACTTGATCGCCTTCATGATGGCCGTATTGATCATTAATCTGTTTGAAGCGGTCAATATCTAAATAAATGAGCGCGAATTGAAAGGAAGGCGAACAGCCCGCCTGTTTATAGAACTGGTGCATGATTTCCTCGAATTTTCGCTTATTAAAAATTCCGGTTAAGAAGTCGTAGTTCGCTTGAAATTTATATTGTTTGAACAAGAGGTGCGCCTTTGCCTCGTGCTCGATTAAATAGAAGCTCAGCATGCCTCCCAAAGAGGATAGCAGCCAATAATACATGTGAAGCGCGGCAGAATGAATATGCAATACAAAGTAGGTCATAACGGAAGAAACAACATTCACAAGCAGCAACACGTAAAAAGCTCTTAGTACATCCGGCTTTTTTTGTTTTGAAGCAAGCAGCGTAATCACGGAAACGATGCTGATTGTGACCAGCGAATAAAGTGCAGAGGCATTTGTGCTGATCAGTATACGGCCGGCCATAATAATGGCAAAAGCCGTCGCGGTAGACACCCAACCTCCATAAAGAGCGGCAATCATAATGGGTATATTTCTTAAATCAATGATGGAATGATGGTAGGTAAAACCAAAGATAATCAGAAAAACCCCAAGAAGCCCGCAGCATGCACCTTTTAATATCTGAAAGGGCAGGCGGTCTTCTTTATGTATTAACGTTTCTTTAAATAGGAAGGTGAAAAGATAATTAAATGTAATTAAAATGGTCAAATTTACAAAAAGTTCTTTTAACATATCAATCACCCGTATATACGTTACTAAAGATGCAGGGGAATGAAAAGGATAAAAGCGGGATGGAGAAAGGTTTTTTTATCCAGAACGAAATGAATCATTAATTCTTACTTGACCCATAGGAATTTGTGTAATATATTTTTAAAAGGAAAATCTGTAAGGGAGTGTTAACCTGAATTGGCGACTTTATTAGTCATTTTAAATCTTTTCATCATTATTTTACTTATAGCAGGGCTGTTTGTTATGCAAAAAAAACACGTTTCCTTTTCTAAACGTGTGTTCACCGCTCTTGGACTCGGAATTGTGTTTGGGTTTGCGCTGCAGTTGATTTACGGGCCTGCCTCGGACATTGTTACGCAGACGGCAGACTGGTTTAATATTGCCGGGGGCGGATACGTCAAACTGCTCCAAATGATTGTCATGCCGCTTGTGTTTATTTCGATTCTCGGAGCCTTTACCAAATTAAAACTCACAAAAAATCTTGGTAAAATCAGCGGATTGATTCTTGGCATTTTGATTGCGACAACAGCAATTGCTGCCGCAGTGGGTATTGTGTCTGCCCTTTCTTTTGATCTTCAAACGATCCAAATCGACCAAGGGGATACTGAATTATCACGCGGGCAAGAGCTTGAGCAAAAATCCGAGGATATGACGGCGAAAACGCTGCCGCAGCAAATGATCGAACTGCTGCCGAGCAATCCGTTCCTTGATTTTACCGGAGCCAGACCGACATCTACGATTGCGGTTGTCATTTTTGCCGCTTTTCTTGGCGTCGCATTTCTCGGGGTTAAACGAAAGCAGCCGGAACAGGCGGAAACATTTAAAAAGATGGTTGATGCCGTATATTCCATCATCATGCGCGTTGTGACCTTAATTTTGAGGCTGACGCCTTATGGTGTATTGGCCATTATGACGAAAACGATTGCGACAAGCGATATTGACAGCATCTTAAAGCTCGGTATGTTTGTCATTGCTTCATACGCGGCGCTGATCGTTATGTTTATCATTCATTTGCTGCTCGTGACATTCAGCGGTTTAAATCCTTTTATGTATGTGAAAAAAGCGCTGCCTGTCATGATCTTTGCTTTTACATCACGTTCAAGCGCGGGCTCATTGCCGCTTAATATCAAAACACAAAGAAGCATGGGTGTGCCAGAAGGTATTGCCAACTTCGCCGGTTCTTTCGGGCTGTCAATCGGCCAAAACGGCTGTGCCGGTATTTATCCCGCGATGCTTGCGATCATGATTGCTCCGACAGTCGGGCAAAATCCGTTAGATCCTGCGTTTATTGTTTCGGTTATCGCGGTTGTCGCAATCAGTTCCTTCGGTGTAGCGGGTGTCGGAGGAGGCGCCACATTCGCCGCTCTGCTTGTATTATCTGCACTGAATATGCCGGTTGCGCTCGCTGGTTTGCTGATCTCCGTTGAACCATTAATTGATATGGGACGGACAGCATTAAATGTCAGCGGAAGTATGACGGCAGGCTTGATCACCAGTAAAGCCACAAAAGATATTGATACAGCAGTATTTAATGACCAATCGACCGTAATTGAAGCGGAAGAGGGGGCATAAGAAAAACGTGTAATCCAAAACGGATTACACGTTTTTTTAATGGCTTCCGGGTTCTAAATCTTCAATCATATTCATGATCGTGTTGTCATTCATTACGTTTACGGCACTTTCGTCAAAGTGAATCGGTTCAGCGTAGTGCGGTTGCTTTCTTTCCGCGGGTGACGCCTGCTGCTGTTGTTGATGGGACTGTTGCTGCTGTGTTTGGGTTTCCCCGCCAAACGCCTGCTTGATCATATTCCCTACATCGGAAGTGCCGGCCTTCTGCTGTTGAGAATCTTTTTTCATTTGCTGCGAATCTTCTTTATTCATTAGGCCTGCCATAAAACCGCGAACCCTGTTGCGTACTTCTGGGGATAAAGCTGCAAGAAGTACAGATGAACCGATCAGCAATGCGGCCGGATTGATCCCTTTTCTTTGCTTAAACAATATGGACCCTCCTTAAGTTATACGTTTACTGCTATTTTCTCCTGCGCAAATCTTTTTATCCATTTTCTTTCCTCTTGGAAAAGCATTTTTGTGGAGGAATTTGTATTTTTTATTTGTGCATAAATAAAGCTGATTAGAAAAACCTATAAGTAAAGTGATAAAGGAGGAATTTAAATGTTTGGAAAAAAACAAGCTGTCATGTCTGTGTTTCTCATCCCTTTGCTCATAACTGCTGGATGCGGTATGGCTAATCAAGGAGAAGGCAATCGTGATAATAACAGGCCCGAAAATGTAAACTACCGCAACCCGGAGAATGACGGGACAAGAAATATGAACAATGTTGATAATGGTCGTAATGGCAACGTCAACGATAACGTCGATAACAACGCCAACAACGACAACAACATGAATGACAATCAGAACCGCAAACTGGAAGTAGCCGACAAGGCGGCTGATAAGATAACTGATCTAAAAGAGGTAAAACATGCAAATGTCATAGTAGCCGGAGATCAAGCATATGTGGCTGTTGTTCTGACAAATGGACAAAAAGGCGAAGTTGAAAACAAACTGAAAAAGAAAATTTCAGATAAGGTCAGATCTGCTGATAAAACGATTGACAATGTCTTTGTTTCTGCAAACCCAGATTTTGTAGAGCGGATGCAGGGTTATGGCGATCGGATTCAAAATGGCGATCCGGTAGCAGGATTCTTTGATGAATTTGGACAGATGGTACAGCGTGTGTTCCCTAACGCTGAATAACAATGAAAAAAAGCCGCATCATGGATTGCGGCTTTTTTCTATGCTCAATTGTCACTTCCTTTTCCCCATCTGCATAGGTTAGAGAATAAAAAGGACTGCTCGGGGGAGGGGAAGGCGTTTGAATGACGGCATGGGAAAACGCGAGGCGTTGGCTTTGATCCTGTGCGGAATACTTGTGGTTTTTGCTGTAAGTTCAGCTATCGTATCAAGTGCGATGTATATGTTGTCAGAACCAGACAGTCAAGCCTCCGGGTTAACGAAAGAGCAAGTGACTGAACATATGGAAAAAGTGTCATTTCACCAGGTGACTGTTTACTATACATCTGAAGAAAAGCCGTTGCTTCCGCTGACAAAAGAGACGTTGGATTATGCAGCAAACATGAATAGAATCATTTTAGGATATGCAGGCTCAGAGCATCTGGATATTATATTTTTTTCGAATCAAAAGCAGATAGAAGCCTACTCCGGCCTGGCGGAGGTTGCAGGTTTTTATTCTGAGCAGGAGAAGCTGATCGGCATCATGCCGGAGGAAAAGAAAGAGCTTTTGAAAGAAAATGATATGGCGGTCTATTTGTATCAGCGGTTATTCATACATGAATTCACCCACTATGCGTTTCATCAGAAATTGAGGGAGCTTGAAACCGATCCGGATGATTTTCCTTTATGGTTTCACGAGGGGACCAGCGAGTGGACGGCTAATTATGAACTGGTGATCGATCCGGTTTCGTTTGCTGTCGTTCCGTTTGAGCAGCTTGATACAGATGAGAATTGGCAAAAAGCCAGATCAGCCTATCAAACCGATGTGTATTTACAAAGCTTCTATATGATAAATGAACTGACGGGAACGTTTGGAGAAGACATTATTTTGAAGATCATGAAGAAGACGTCGGAAGTGCAGAATTTCGAAAAAGGGTTTAAAGCAGCGACAAATGAGAGCCTGACTCAATTTGAAAAGGACTTTACCCATAAATATGAGAAAAAGAAAGCGGCATTGGATACCGGGTCCAGTGCCGCTTCTGTTTTAATGAAGGCCTTGCTGTCCCATGCTTCCGTTATTCGGAGGCATCTGAGGCTGTCCCTGAGCCGGAGCGAATGCGTTCAGCATATTTTGCATATCCTGAGTATTCAGCTGCGGAACTTGATAGTATCCGTGTTTATTCTGATAGAGAAAAATTTCAAAAGCCATTTCAACGAATTGCTGAATTTGGGCTGAAAGCACACGTCTGACGGCTGGATTCGTCATTTCAAGAGAAGCCATAGTCATCATGGATGCCTGTGCTTTTATAGATACAAGCATCTGTCTGCTGATGAGGCCGTCATTAATATCTGTCATAGATTGAAGCGGTTTATGAGGCTGTGAAGGCTTCATGCCGTAAACTGTCTGGTTGTCTTCCTTCATCAAGTACGTAGCCGTTTTTTGGGATGGCTCACTGCCTGTTTTAAAGCATTCTGCAGTCAAGTTGTACTGTGACAAAATGAACTGATATTGGCGGTCCAATATCCCCAGCAGTTCTTGATCTTGGACAAACTGTCTTAACATGATAAATTGGTCAAGAACATTGATGGTTCCTACCAGCACCTCATGCATATCAAACATTTCGTGCCCGCCGTGGTTAGCTTGCGGTTTGCTCGGTATTCCTTGGTTTACTTGTGACTGTTGCTGATTTTGCTGTTCCAAATCGGGTATCCTCCTTTATTTCAAATCACATTTATCATGTGAGTGAATGTAGTTTTTTATGCATCAAGAGCCGATAAGCGTTCCGAAAAATGAAACAATATGCAGGAATGAAAGGATTTGGTGTCTCTCTGTCGAATATTTTTCAGACAGACTAAACAATTACTGGTGGGGGTAACGGATGCAAGAAGAACTAATGGAAGTATCACCGATAGACATTGCCAAACAGAAACCGGCCATTATAGGCATCGGAGCATCTGCGGGCGGTTTGAATGCGGTTAAGGAGTTTTTCAAAGCATTTAAAAGCAGCCTCAATGTCTGCTTTGTTGTGGTTCAGCATCTTTCTGCGAAGTACAAAAGCTTTATGCCGGAACTTCTCGGAAAATATACGTCAATGGATGTGCGTCTGGCAAGAAACGGAGAAACGCTAAAGGGGAAAACCGTCTACTTATGTCCGCCTAATCATAATATTAAAATCGAAAATCATACGATACAAGTACATACATATGATGAAAACGAAAAGATCAATTATCCGATAGATTACTTTCTCAAATCGTTGGCTCTGTCCCAAAGAGAAAAAGCGATTGCCATCATATTATCCGGAAAAGGACGGGATGGCGCGGAAGGCATGAAATTAATCCATGAACACGGCGGGATATGCATGGCGCAGGACGAGTCGGCCCAATGTCCGGACATGCCGAATCATGTGATCAAATCGGGGATCGCCGATTTTGTAGAACGTCCGAAAAAAATCGCCGCCTATATGAATCAGCTTTTAAACCAAGTGAAATACAAATTATCTGATGAAGCGATAGAACAAACCGTTTACCTGATCCAAAAGCAGACAGGCATTGATTTTTCAATGTATAAAAAGAACAGCGTAAGCCGCCGGATTGAGCGGAGAATGAATTTGCTTGATGAACAGATGCTGAGCCTTGATGAGTACAATAGGTATGTCATGAAGCATCCCGAAGAGCTGCAGCTGCTGTTTAACGATCTTCTCATCGGGGTCACCCATTTTTTTAGAGATAAAGAATCATTTGACACGTTAAGAAAGCATTTTGTTCCTGCGATTGTGGAGAACAATATCAAAAAAGGGAGAAAATCTTGCCGTGTCTGGGTCGCAGGCTGTTCCACGGGTGAAGAAGCCTATTCTGTCGCCATGGTGTTTTGTGAAGAAATTGAAAAACGTAAAGCGGCAATCGACTTGCAGATTTTCGCCACAGATATTAATAAAAGCTCCATACAAAAAGCAAGTAAAGGGACATATACGGAACAGGCCGTATCCCCCGTTCCTCCTGAATGGCTGGTTAAATATTTTGAAAAAAAAGGGCCGAACTATGTGGTTAAAAAGAGGCTGAGAGAGCATGTGGTCTTTGCTCCCCATAATGTAATCAAGGATTCTCCCTTTGTGGATCTTGATTTTATCAGCTGCCGTAATGTTACGATTTATTTTCAGCAGGAATTCCAAGAGAAGGTGCTGTCTCTCTTTTATTTTGCTCTGCGTGAAGAAGGCTACCTGATGCTTGGCCCAAGTGAAACAATCGGAAAAATGACCAATCTCTATACGCCTGCGGACAGAAAATGGAAGGTCTTCAGCAATTCAGGGTCGGCAGAACAAATCAAGTATCAATTGTCTGAGGCAGCCCATGCTGAAAGGAAGCATGAGCAGGAAGAAAAATGCAATAAAATTTATGAGCTGATGGGATTTCACCAAATGGATGAAATGTATTTATCCCTGATTGATCAATATCTGCAACCATGCATGATTTTAAATGACAGAGAAGAAATCATCGCATCCTCTGAAAGCGCAAATCAATATTTAAAATTTCCAAACGGCAAACGCAATTACAGCATATACAATATTTTTCCTGCAAATTTATCGGTTCCCATCAGCACAGCGCTCAAAAAAGCCAGAGCGACAAACACTGAAGTGAAGTTTCAAAACATGAAAGTGTCTGTCGGAGGCAAACCTGCTCACGTAGAACTGACCTTAAAAAGCTTAAAAAGAAACCATTATCAATTATATATTTTGTTTATCGAGAATAAGAAATATAAGCGAGAAAAGAGCGCAAAACACGAGCTTTTGATGTTTGATGAAGATTCCGCTTATCATCAGCGGATACTTGATCTTGAAAAAGAGCTGTATGAAACCAAACAGCATTTGCAAACGGCCATTGAGGAATTGGAGACGTCTAACGAGGAATTGCAGAGCACAAATGAAGAACTGACCGTGGCCAATGAAGAGCTGCAATCGACAAATGAAGAAATGCAGTCTGTCAATGAAGAGCTGATGACTGTCAATCAGCAGTTTGAGAAGAAGATTGAAGAGCTGACAGCCATGACGACAGACATGGATAATCTGCTGATCAATACCAATATTGCTACGATTTTTCTCGATGAACAATGCCATATTAAGCTGTTCACACCTGAGGCGGAAAATGTGTTTCATCTGATCGAAAGGGATATCGGAAGGCCGATTTATCATATTTCCAGCAGGCTGAAATATGAAAATTATTTTGAAGACATTCAGCTCACACTAAAAGACAAGAGATTTATCCAAAAAGAAGTCGAGGCGCAAAATGGCGATTGGTACAATGTCAAAATGATGCCGTATTATACAAACGAAAATAAAGTAGAAGGGGTAGTCATTACCTTCGTCAACATTACGGATTTGAAATCAACAAACAAAGCGCTTCAAATCAGCTCCGAAGCAGTTGAACAAAGCCCCGCAAACATATTAATCGCTGCGGCGGACGGGCAAATTAAATATGTGAACAAGCGTTTCTGCGAAATGATCGGCAAAGAGCAGTATGAGATTATCGGCGAGAACGTGTTTGAGCTTTATGATCAATATTTTCAGCTGAGCGAGCTCAGCTCCCACTGGCATTCCATTCCGGAAAACAACAGGTGGTCCGGCGAGCTGTATTATCAGGATAAAGACGGCCTTGACCGATGGGAGTATGTCACCCTTCTTCCGGTTAAAGACGATTCCGGACAAGTCGGTCGGATTATGAGAATTGCCGAGGATATTACAAATCAAAAGCAGTCTGAAAAAATGCTGATGAAATCTGAGATGCTCTCTGCGATCGGCCAGCTTGCAGCAGGGATCGCCCATGAAATCAGAAATCCGCTCACCTCTTTGAAAGGATTTTTGCAGCTGATGATTCAAAGTAAAAAATATCAAAAAGATTATGCGGAAGTCATGATGTCCGAGTTTGTCAGATTAGAATCTATCATTAATGAATTTTTAGTATTGTCGAGATCAAAATCAGTCCAATTTGAAACGATTCAGATCAACGATATTGTGGAGGATGTTTCATTAATCCTTGAGTCCCAGGCCATGCTGAAAGGCGTTCGGGTTATCAAAAATCTGAATGATAAGCTGCCTGATATAAAGGGAGTTCCAAATGAGCTTAAGCAAGTCTTTCTGAATGTGCTGAAAAACGGGATTGAATCGATGGAACAAATTGAAGGTGACATTCACATTCATACTGTGTATCAAAACGGATATATCCAGCTGACGTTTGAGGATCAAGGGAAAGGTATTTCCAAGGAAATGATGGAAAGGCTGGGAGAGCCTTTTTATACAACAAAAGAAAAAGGAACGGGTCTCGGCCTCATGGTAAGCTTTAAAATTATTGAAAGTCATAAAGGCACGATCGAATTCGAAAGTACTGAAAATCAAGGCACAAAAGTGACGATTAAACTGCCCGTATCTAAAAAATAAAAGTGAACGCCCGGGTGCGGCGTTCACTTTTTCATAATAGAAAAATCCGTGAATCTGGCTGGAGAACCGATAGTGTGTAAATCAGAAGATTGCTTTAAAAAAGGGGGAGAATTTATGGGGAGAAAAGGTACCGCACGGGCGATTTACTGTGTGCTTATTACATTACTAGTGATAACAAACATGCCGTTGTACGCACTGCCGGCCGCTAAGGCAGCCGAGACAATGTCAGTTGAAGAGGCATTGCAGCAAAAAGAAGGAAAAGCTGTTACAGAAGGGTTTATTGTGGGACAGGCCATTTCAAACCAGAACTACAAGCTGAGCAGTCCGTTTTCTAACGATTACAATGCAGCCATTGCTGACAGCAAAGACGAAACATCACCCGAGAAACTGCTCCCCATCCAAATACCTTCCTCATTCAGAAATCAATTCGGCCTTAAAACGAATCCGCAGCTTCTGGGCGAAAAGATAACGGTTCAGGGAGAGCTTGAAGCATATTTTCAGACAACAGGCCTGAAGAAAGTGCAATCAATGAGTCTGAACGGCGGCATTGAGGAACCCCCCGCAGACAGTTTTATGTCCATTCACGATGCCCGCAGCAAATTGAATGAACAAGTGAAGATCAAAGGGGTAGTGACTGCGGACCAAGCTGCGATCGGCGGCGGAAAGCTCTCAACATTTATCCAGGACGGCACGGCAGGAATCAATATTTACTCAGGTACACCTGAAGTGTTTCCAGAGCTGAAAGAAGGCATGGAAGTGACCGTAACCGGAAAAATAGCCAAGTACCAAGGCTTGACTGAAATCATTCCCGGCTTATCCGGGATCGAGATAACAGCAGCAAAACAACCGCTTCCAGAACCAGAATCATTCACCATAAACGAATTAGTAAACAGTGACCGAGGAGCCGCTTATGAAGGCCGGCTTGTCACTGTAAAAGCTTATATCGCTTCTAAACCGAGTTCACAAGCCGGAGGGGGCTATAACGTGACAATGATTGATGATGATCACCATTCCCTCACGCTCCGAGTGATGGAGGAAACGGGCATCATCAATGAACTGTCAGCCGGCAAATGGTATGAATGCACGGGGATTTTAAGCCGATACCAATCCCTTCAGCTGCTGCCGAGGAAGCCTGGTGATATCAAACTGCTGAAAGATCAGCCTGCTCCCCCTACTCAAGAAGGTGAATATGAAGGAGTGGTGGACCGCGTCGTTGACGGTGACACAATAAACATAAAAACACCTATACTTGGCTCGACAAAAATTCGATTCGTACATGTAGATACGCCCGAATCATATCACACGCCAAAAAATGAACTGGATGAGAACCAATTAACATTCGGCCAAAAAGCATCAAACTACTTAAAAACCATTCTTTCTCCCGGTGATAAAATTACTGTCAAGGTCGGTCAAGAGGCAAAGGACAGCTATGGCAGGCTGCTTGGACAAGTTTTCACTGAAGATGGACTGAACGCAAACTTAGACTTGGTGAAAAACGGCTATGCTCCGACATACTTTATTTGGCCGGTCGATCATGAAGGCGATTATCTTAAGTTTCAAAAAGCGGCGGCCGAAGCTCAAAAAGAGCAAAAAGGAATTTGGAATCAAGCAAACCCGCTGAAGGAAATGCCGTTTGAATTCCGGGCAAGAGAACAAGGCAAAGGCCTGACAAGATATGTAGGCGACTCTTCAGACAAAACCTATGTGCCGCCTGAAGAATGGAAGCAGATCGCTGTCGAGCACCGAATTTTCTTTTCTTCCCCGGAGGAAGCAGAGTCTGCCGGATATAAGAAACGGGAGAGCGGAAACAAAGCCAATATACCGCTGAGGATTTTAAGCATGAATGACCTGCACGGAAAAATAGATCAGCGATATGAGCTCGATCTCAATCAAGACGGTAAAACAGACGGCACTTTTGGGCGCATGGATTTTGCCGCAGCCTATTTGAAAGAGAGAAAAGCCGAAAAAGAAAATACGCTTCTTGTACATGCCGGAGATATGATTGGCGGAAGCTCGCCGGTATCCTCCTTGCTGCAGGATGAACCGACTGTGGAATTGATGGAGGAGGTTGGATTTGATGTCGGAACGGTCGGAAACCATGAGTTTGACGAAGGAACCGATGAATTGATGAGGATGCTAAAAGGCGGAGAGCATCCTGAAGAAAAGGGAACAAGCGGATATGACGGGCAAAACTTCCCGCTCGTTTGTGCGAATTGTAAAATGAAATCGAGCGGAAAACCTTTCTTGCCGCCTTATGAGATCATTAATGTTGACGGTGTACCTGTCGCTTTTATCGGTGTTGTCACCCAATCGGCAGCTGGAATGGTGATGCCCGAAGGAATCAAACAGATTGAGTTTACTGATGAAGTACAAGCGGTGAATGCGGCTGCAGCCGAGCTGAAGAAAAAGGGCGTCAGGTCAATCGCCGTTCTCGCCCATATGACGGCTGAACAGAACGGAAACTCCATCACCGGTGAATCGGCTGATTTGGCAAAGAAGACAGATTCAGAGATCGACATTATCTTTGCCGGACATAACCATAAAGTTGTAAACGGCGAGGTGAACGGAAAGCTCATTGTCCAAGCCTTTGAATACGGCAAAGCCATTGGTATCGTTGATCTAGAAATCGACCGCAAGACAAAGGATATTGTAAAGAAGTCGGCGGACATCGAATATGTTGATCAAAGTAAAATAAAACCAGACCCGGCGGCGGCAGGCATTTTAAGCAAATATCAAACCGTTGTTGATCCGATTATCAGCGAGGTCGTCGGAGAAGCAGCAGCCGATATGAATGGCGGGTATTCAAATGAAGGTGACACTCCGCTCGGAAACTTGATCGCCGATGGGATGAAGACGGCGATGAATTCGGATTTTGCGCTGATGAACGGCGGCGGCATCCGCCAAAATTTGAAAAAAGGGCCCATTACATGGGGAGACCTGTTTAACATTCAGCCATTCGGAAATGTGTTAACAAAACTCGAAATCAAAGGAAAGGATCTTACCGACATCATCAATGCGCAAATTTCGCCCGATTATGGTCCAGATTACAGCATAAGCGGTTTTACTTATACATGGGATCCAGAGACGGCTAAAGTGATTGACATCAAAATGGCAGACGGCACAGCTATTCAGCCTGAGACTGGCTATACACTGACAGTTAATAATTTTATGGCGACGGCAGCCGGAACAAAGTACAAGCCGATCAGCTCACTCGGCAAAAATCCGGTGACAGGACCGGAGGATATAGAGGCGACTGTAGCATTCGTAAAAAGCTTTAAGGACCCCATTTCCTATAAAGCAGACGGAAGAATCAAAAAGGCGGAAGCGAAAGAAGGAGAGGGGCAAGATCCGGATGACGGAGCGCCTGCCGATACAAAGCCGGGAACGAACCAGCCTCCTTTGAACCAACCTGAAAACACACCGGCTGATAAAGAAAATCATCATCAAAGTATTCCTGCCGTCACTGAGGGCGTTACAGGAATTACAGAAAGTCAGACGGCGCCGATCGGCATGACAGATGGAATAAGTGCCCTCCCCATACAAAATAAAATAGCGAAGCAGCCTGCCGCACACAAGCTTCCTGACACCTCGGCAGGCCATTATAACTTCATCGTCATCGGTACAGCGATGACCCTATCCGGTATTTATGTTTATGTCAGAAGAAAAAGGAGCGCCAGTTCTAAATGAAGAAAATGAAGCACATCCCGATTCTGATTATCGCAGCGGGTCTCGCTCTTACTGGCTATGGGGGATGGAAAGTGGCCGATACAAAAATGAAAACCGAGCGATCACTTGAAGAAGCGAGGGAAGTGGCTAGCAGCGATAATTCAGCAGGCGGCGCCGAAGTTTCTCAAGAAAAAAAAGCAGACTTCAAGCCCAAGATCGGAGAGGCCAGCGGCATATTGAAGATCCCTAAAATAAAAGCCGAGCTTCCAATAGTGGAAGGCACGGATGCCGATGATTTAGAAAAAGGAGTCGGGCATTACAAAGACAGCTATTACCCGGAGGACAACGGCCAAATTGTGTTATCGGGCCACAGAGATACCGTTTTTCGCCGGACGGGTGAGCTTGAAAAAGGAGACAAATTGGAGATCCTTGTGTCATACGGGGCATTCACCTATGAAATCACCGGAACTAAAATCGTTGATAAAGACGATACCTCTATCATCACGCTTCAGCATGATAGGGAAGAACTGATTTTGACAACATGCTATCCCTTTTCCTATGTCGGCAACGCACCGAAACGCTATATCATCTATGGACAGCGAACATCATAAACAGCCGCACGGGACTAGTTCCCGGCGGCTATGGTTTTTTTATTGGGGAAAATAGTCTCCGCATAATTCCGCCAGATCAGCGGGAAGCGGTGCTTCGGCAATGATGAATTCCCCCGTTATCGGATGGACGGCTTGGACCTTTTTCGCATGCAGGGCCTGCCTGTCGAGAATAAAAGTGCTTCCTCCGTACAGTTCATCTCCTGTTAGTGGGTGGCCGATACTTGCCATGTGGACGCGGATTTGGTGCGTTCTTCCCGTTTCCAGTTCCAATTCAGCCAGGGAAAGACGGGCTTTTGGGTGATAGCCTTTTACCCGGAAATGAGTGACGGCTGCCTGGCCTCCCGGAGAAACCCGCCTCCGCGTCGGGTGTGACCTGTCTCGTCCAATCGGTGAATCAATCATGCCTTTTTTCGGTTTCAGCTTTCCTTCCGCCAGCGCGATATACGTGCGTTTGAGCTCTTTTTTTTCTAATTGCTGATCCAAGATCGCATGGGCGAGCCGATGCTTTGCAAATACGACAGCGCCTGACGTATCCAAATCAAGGCGATGAACATGGCGCACTTTTGTTTGCTCGCCATTTGCCTGAAAATGATAAGCGATCAGGTTGGCGAGTGTGCCGGTTTGGCCTTCCTCATTCGGATGAGTCGGCATTCCGGCAGGTTTGTTTACGATCAGCATATGGCTGTCTTCGAATAAAATCTCAATTTCTCCATATTCAGGGATCACGTTTGATTCTGCTTTTTCTTGCAGGTCAATAAACAAACGGTCGCCTTTTTTTACTATGAAATTATGGACGGCGGGCTCATGATTCACTTTTATGCTTTTAGTGGTCATCCATTCTTGAATCACGGGTTTAGACGCTTTTACTTCCGTTTTAAGAACGGAAAACAGCCATTGGCCGTCCAGCTTTTCAGTGATCATGAGCTCCAGCCCTCTGCCTTTTTGTTTCATGGTATATATCTCCTTTTGAAGCGAGGAAGGCAGGTGATGCAACAGGAAACACTTACCTTGGCACTCGCGATTTTTTCTGTGCTATTCTTGATAAAGACTTAGGATATTCGATGGCAAGAAAGGTGATTGATGTGAGAATTGTGAACGCTGCGACTGAAGAACAGGAGAGTTTCATCAATGAATTGACAATGGAACTGCTCGATGACGTTTTTCCTCTTTTTTTCTCCGAATTGGACATTCAACGCTATAAAAAGAAAGGCGTTCTGTCCCTAACAAACCAATATTACCAAGGAACATTAAAGGAAGCTTTTCAAATTATGGCTTGTCTTCAAATGATACATACCATTTTGACAAAGCCTTATCGTCAATATGACATGAAAGATCAAGTATTATTTGATAAAAACAGCACCTTGCTGAATGAGTGCGGAATGTTCTTTCCATTTGCATTGTCTGATTTTCAGACGGATGCAAATCAAGACTATTCCGATAAAAGAAAATCAATGTAATACATGCGGAGAAAGAGCTTTTCCTTGAATGCGGAAAGGCTCTTTTTTTAGGCCTTATGTGATCATATCATAAATTCTTTCCTGCAACTCCCTTTTTAATCGGCTCCCGCCTGCACATACTAACTGATGAAAGGGGTGCTTGCAATGAATTCAATCAGCAATTCAATGACAAAACAGGTAGCAACCGTTTCTTCAAATCAAACGATTCAGGAAGCGGCTGCGCTGATGCATCAGCATAATGTCGGAGCGATTCCGGTTGTAGACCAAGGGGTTTTACAAGGGATGCTCACAGACCGTGATATTGCATTGAGAACCACTGCTCAAGGCCGGGATGGCCAAACACCCGTTTCTGAAGTGATGTCATCCAACGTCATTTCCGGGAATCCGAATATGAGTTTGGAAGAGGCGTCTGAACTGATGGCCCAGCACCAAATCCGCCGCCTTCCTATTGTAGATAACAACAATCTAGTCGGGATCGTTGCGCTTGGGGATTTAGCGGTGAATCAGCTGTCAAACGACTCTGCGGGAGAAGCGCTGACAAACATTTCACATCAAAACATGCAGTAATAACCGAAAGAGCTTGCACTATGCAGGCTCTTTCTTCTCATAAAAGTTTCAATTTTGAAAGCAGAGACAATTCGGGGTATAGTGTAAACATACATCTCATTCGTAAAGTCAAAAGGAGTTGTGGGCAGTGATAAAAGCGTTAATATTTGATTTTGACGGGCTTATTCTGGATACAGAAACCCATGAATACGAAGTATTGCAGGAAATATTTGAAGAACACGGTTCAACCTTGCCGTTATCCGTTTGGGGAGAAGTAATCGGAACAGCTGCCGGGTTTCGCCCCTTTGTCTACTTAGAAGAACAGCTGGGCAGACAATTGGATCATGGCGAGCTTACGAAAATCAGAAGAGAACGATTTTCGAAAAGAATGGAGACTGAAAAAGCGAGACCTGGCGTTGAAGCCTATTTAAACGCCGCGAAGGACTTAGGTTTAAAAGTCGGTCTGGCGTCAAGCTCTGATTATAAATGGGTCGCGGGTCATTTGAAACAAATCGGGCTGTTTGATGATTTTGAAGTCATTCAAACGGCTGATGATGTGGAAGAGGTCAAACCAAATCCCGAATTATACTTAAAAGCGGCGGAAAATCTTGGTGTGTCACCTGCGGAATGTATCGCGTTTGAGGATTCTGTCAACGGTTCAATCGCCGCCAAGCGAGCGGGCATGAAATGCGTCATCGTGCCGAACAAAGTCACGGGCAGCTTGTTATTCGAGGACTATGACCACAGACTTGAATCAATGGCTGAGATGGAGCTGGCGCTGCTTTTGGATCATTTGAACGCCCGGAACTAGAAAGAAGGAGGAAATGTTTTGTCTGAGAAACTTGATTTGACCAGATTTGAGAAAAAGATGGTCATCCGCAATATAGAAGAAAAAGATATCAGTAAAATAATCGCCTTGCAAAAGGATTGTTTTCCGGGGATGGAGCCTTGGGAGCCAGAGCATTTAATCAGCCATTTGGAACATTTTCCGGAAGGGCAGTTTTGTGCAGAATTTGAAGGCGAGATTATCGGTTCTTGTTCCAGTCTTTTGATTAATTTTGATGAATATGATGACCGCCATACGTGGCAGGACATTACCGATGACGGATATATCACCAATCATAATCCGGACGGTTTAAATATGTACGGGATTGAAGTAATGGTTCATCCGACGTACAGAAGAATGAAGATCGGGCATCGTCTATATGAAGCGAGAAAAGACTTAGCCAGACGATTAAACTTGAAAAGCATCATTATCGGCGGCAGGATTCCGAACTTTCATAAGTATGTGGAGGAAATGACCGCACGCGCTTATGTCGAGCAGGTGAGCCGCCACCAAATTTATGATCCTGTGCTTTCTTTTCAGCTGATGAACGGGTTTACACTGATGCGGATTAATCCAGATTATCTGCCGGATGATATGGCGTCAAGCAAATACGCGACGCTGATGGAATGGAACAATGTCGATTATCTTCCGCAGACAAAACGTTATTATAAATCGGCGTTTCCGGTGAGAATCTGTGTGATTCAATATGAAATGAAAAAGATCTATTCCTTTGATGAATTTGCGAATCAGGTAGAGTACTATGTCGATGTCGCTTCAGATGCGGGTGCTGATTTTGCGGTCTTCCCGGAAATTTTCACGACACAGCTGATGTCTTTCCTTGAAGAACGTTCACCAAGCTTGGCAGTACAGAGAATTACCGAGTACACCGAGGATTATATCAGCGTCTTTACGGAGCTTGCGGTGAAGTATAACGTCAATATTATCGGCGGTTCTCATTTTGTTGAAGAAGAGGGGAAAATTTATAACATCGCCTACTTATTCAGACGCGACGGTACGATTGAGAAACAATATAAGCTCCATATTACGCCGAATGAGCGGAAGTGGTGGGGGATCAGTGCAGGTGACCAGGTTCGTGTATTTGATACCGACTGCGGTAAAATCGCCATCCAAATCTGCTACGACATTGAGTTTCCGGAGCTTGCCCGGATTGCAGCGGATAAAGGCGCAAAAATCATCTTCACGCCATTTTGTACAGAAGACCGCCAAGGCTATTTGCGGGTAAGATATTGTTCGCAGGCAAGAGCGGTGGAAAATCAAATTTATACTGTTATCTCAGGGACGGTAGGAAACCTGCCGCAAACAGAGAACATGGATATCCAATACGCCCAGTCCGCTATATTCGCTCCTTCAGACTTTGAGTTTGCAAGAGACGGCATCGTCGGAGAATGCAACCCGAATATTGAAATGGTTGTCATCGGCGACGTCGATTTAGAAATCCTCAGAAGGCAGCGGCAGGACGGTACTGTGCGCCAGTTGAAAGACAGAAGGCACGATATTTACCGAATTAAGTACCAAAAGTAAAACAGAGAACGGCCCGCCGGGAATTTGGCGGGCCGTTCTTTATAAATGCGGAATTGAAACTGTGCCGTTCTTTCATTAAAATATAAATAGATTAATGCGTGTAAATAGAAAAAGAAGGTGCCTTATGCAGTTTTTGCTTGTATTATTGCCTGTTTTCGGAATTTTTGCGATCGGTTACATCGGACAGAAAACCCTTGGGTTCGATATTCAGACGCTGTCCAAAATGTCCTTATATTTAATGTCTCCTTTTTTGGCTTTTGATACGTTCTACTCTAATAAGCTGACGATGGATTACCTTTACCTCTTCATTTTTGTGCTCGGCCTCTGTTTAGTTCTCGTTTTGCTTGTTTATTTTTTATCTTATTTTCATAAGTATCAGAATCAGGACCGCTGCGCCATGATCCTCTCATCGGCATTTATGAATAACGGCAATTACGGAACGCCGGTCGTTTTACTTGTATACGGAACGGCGGGGCTTGATGTGGCTGTTGTCTTAATGGTGCTCCAGCAATTGATCATGAGCACAATCGGCATCTATTTTGCAGCGAAGGGCAGTCCGGACGCCGGCGGCTTTAAAACTGTGATGAACCGGGTGACTCGTATGCCTGTCGCTTACGGCGCACTTCTTGGCGCAATACTTCAGCTAGTTCATATTTCTATACCTAAAGAATTAATGACATCAATCGAACTTGTCGGGAACGCCGCGATTCCCACGATTATGATCATTTTGGGTATGCAGCTTGCGTTAATTTCATTTAAAAATATTGAATATCGAAAAATTTCTTATTCATTGCTGCTGAAGCTTATGATTTCCCCGGTTATTGCTTTGGGCTTTACATTCATTTTGCCGGTGGACGATATGACAAAGCAAATTATGATCCTTGTAGCCGCAATGCCGACAGCTGCAAACACAACATTAATGGCCGTACAATTTAATACTAAGCCGGAAGTGGTTTCAAGCGCCACCTTCATCAGCACAATGCTCAGTATTGTGACGCTGCCGGTATTGCTTTGGCTTCTGCATCCTCTTTCATAGAAAGGGGATTTTTTATATGCGGGCCTGTCCCGCGGTTTGTTGACTCCGCTGCCGTCTGGCTTTATATTGAAGGAAGAGGAAACCTTCACCATGACGAAGTAAGGAAATGATAAGACCATTACCTTCGTGACAGCCTATTTTCAATTTTAGAATCGTATGTTTATAACGATAATGAAATGGGGATGATCAGGTGGAAAAGCAAAATCACGCATTAAAGGAAAAAGATGAGCGATTTGTATGGCACGCTATGAAAGGATCGCAGCCGGCTGACAGTCTCATCATTCAGAAGGCCGACGGAGCCAGTGTAACCGATATTGACGGACGGCGTTATTTAGATGCGATGTCGGGTTTATGGTGCGTGAACATCGGTTATGGCAGACAGGAGCTGGCTGAGGCGGCGTATGGCCAATTGAAGGAGATGCCTTATTATCCGCTGACACAAAGCCATACGCCGGCGATTCAATTGGCGGAAAAGCTGAATGAATGGCTCGGCGGCGATTATGTGATATTTTTCTCCAACAGCGGGTCAGAAGCGAATGAGACCGCATTCAAGATCGCCCGGCAATATCATCAGGAAAACGGTGATCCCGGCCGGCATAAATTCATTTCAAGATACAGGGCTTATCATGGAAATACGATGGGTGCTCTCGCAGCGACAGGGCAGGCGCAGCGGAAATACAAATATGAACCTTTAGGCCAAGGCTTTTTGCATGTCTCCCCGCCTGATCTTTACCGCAACCCTGCTGATGAGGAAACCTTAGAAAGCGCATTAGAAATTGACCGGACGATGACATGGGAATTGAGCGAGACGATTGCAGGCGTCATTATGGAGCCGATTATTACAGGCGGAGGCATTTTAATGCCGCCCGAAGGGTATATGGCCAAGGTGCAGGACATTTGCCGTAAACATGGCGCCCTTTTGATTTGCGATGAAGTCATCTGCGGATTCGGGCGTACCGGCGAGCCGTTCGGGTTTATGAATTATGGAGTGCAGCCTGATATCATAACCATGGCAAAGGGGATTACAAGCGCTTATCTGCCGCTGTCAGCGACAGCAGTCAAACGCGAGATTTTTGAAGCTTACAATGGAGAAGCCCCTTATGACCGTTTTCGGCATGTCAACACATTCGGAGGAAATCCGGCCGCTTGTGCATTGGCGTTAAAGAATCTGCAAATAATGGAGGATGAAAACCTGATTCAACGATCACGCGATTTGGGAGCGCGGCTTTTAGGCGAGCTTCAAAGCCTGAGAGAACACCCGGCTGTCGGTGATGTCAGAGGAAAAGGCCTTCTCATCGGAATCGAACTTGTGAAAGACAAAACAACGAAAGAACCGGCCGACGCAGATATCATCAATCAGATCATAGCTGCATGTAAAGCAAAAGGGCTGATTATCGGAAAAAATGGCGATACGGCTGCCGGATACAACAATGTGATCCAGCTTGCACCGCCGTTTTGTCTCACAGAGGAGGAGCTTTCTTTTATCGTAAAAGTGCTGAAGGAAAGCATACTGACCATGTAGTTTCGGCAGAAGTTATTTTTAAAAAAGGAGCAAAATATGAGTTTTCACAATCAACCTATTTTACCGGCTATTCGAAATATGAAGCAATTTGATGAATTTTTAAACAGCTCATTTACATACGGCGTGATTTTGGATATTCATCTCGGACAATTAAAGGGCGTTATAAAAGAAGCGCAAAAGCATGGAAAGAAAATGATGGTCCACGTAGATTTAATCCATGGCATTAAGCATGATGAATATGGCGCTGAATTTATTTGCCAGGAAATGAAGCCGGCCGGTATTATTTCAACAAGATCAAACGTCATCGTGAAAGCGAAGCAAAAGAAAATTTATGCAATCCAGCGGCTGTTTTTGCTCGATACAAGCGCCATGGAGAAAAGTATGGAGTTTGTCGGCAAACACAAACCGGATTTTATTGAAGTGCTGCCGGGCATTGTTCCGTCACTCATTAAGGAAATAAAAGAGAAGACGGGAATTCCGATTTTTGCCGGCGGCTTTATTCGTACTGAACTGGATGTCGAACAGGCGTTAAAAGCAGGGGCCACCGCAGTGACAACATCAGACACCAAATTATGGAAAAAATATGAAAATTTCTTGACAGAAAATGATTGACACCGCTTACACCGGTTGTTACAATTGTACTAGGTTAATTTATTGTGATGGAGAATCCGGAGACCCACGACAGCTCTTTACGGCAGAAATCAGGCCGTAAAGCCGTTTGTTGTGGTTTTTTTCATCTCTATGACTCTGTCACACCTGTTGAATAGTAACTTTAGGAGGAATTTCTATGACAGCATTTTGGGGAGAAGTCATTGGTACGATGCTGCTTGTCATTTTTGGTGCAGGTGTTTGTGCAGGAGTCAATTTGAAGAAATCGCTTTCTTATCAATCTGGCTGGATTGTCATTGTGTTTGGCTGGGGCTTGGGAGTTGCAATGGCGGCTTATGCTGTTGGAGGCATCAGCGGCGCCCATCTCAATCCGGCGTTAACTATAGGTCTTGCGTTTGTAGGAGATTTTCCTTGGGAAGAGGTTCCGGCGTATATTGCCGCACAAATGATCGGAGCCATTATCGGCGCGGTTATTGTATTTCTGCATTACCTTCCGCACTGGAAGGCAACTGATGATCCGGCTGCAAAGCTTGGCGTTTTTTCCACAGGCCCGAGTATCCCGCATCTATTCGCTAACGTGTTAAGTGAAGTTGTTGGGACATTTGTCCTTGTGCTCGGAATATTAGCGATCGGAGCAAATGAATTTACTCAAGGACTGAATCCGCTGATTGTCGGCTTTCTCATTGTGGCCATCGGAATTTCTCTTGGAGGAACAACAGGCTACGCGATTAATCCGGCGCGTGACTTAGGTCCCAGAATCGCTCACGCTTTTCTGCCGATTCCGGGGAAAGGTTCATCGAATTGGAAATATGCATGGGTTCCGGTTGTCGGACCGATTTTAGGCGGTTCCTTCGGGGGCGTGTTCTACAATGCAGCGTTTAAAGGGCATATTACAATCAGCTTCTGGTTTGTAAGCGTTATTTTAATTGTGGTATTGTTAGGACTCTATGTCTATACGAAAAAACACTCAGCTAAAACACTCTCAAATTCAAAATATATTTAAAAAGGGGAGCTTATTTATGGAGACATATATTTTATCACTAGATCAAGGCACAACGAGCTCAAGAGCCATTCTTTTTAATAAGAAAGGGAAGATCGTGCATTCCGCCCAAAAGGAATTCACACAATATTTCCCGCATCCGGGATGGGTCGAGCATAACGCAAATGAAATTTGGGGTTCCGTCTTATCTGTCATTGCATCCGTTTTATCAGAATCTGGGGTCAGTCCTGATCAAATCGCCGGCATCGGAATCACAAACCAGCGGGAAACAGCCGTTGTATGGGATAAAGATACCGGGAAACCGATCTACAATGCGATTGTTTGGCAGTCAAGACAGACATCAGGCATCTGTGAGGAGCTTCGCGAAAAAGGCTATAGCGACACATTCAGAGATAAAACAGGACTCCTGATTGATCCGTATTTTTCCGGTACGAAGGTAAAATGGATCTTAGACAATGTAGACGGTGCAAGAGAAAAAGCCGAGAACGGAGAGCTGTTGTTCGGAACGATTGATTCGTGGCTGATTTGGAAAATGTCAGGCGGGAAAGCGCATGTGACCGATTTCTCTAATGCCTCCCGCACACTGATGTTTAACATATACGAATTGAAATGGGATGATGAACTGCTTGAGATTCTGGGCGTGCCGAAATCAATGCTTCCAGAAGTAAAGCCGTCCTCTCACGTATATGCGGAGACGATTGATTATCATTTCTTCGGGAAAAAAATTCCGATTGCCGGCGCTGCGGGCGACCAGCAATCCGCATTATTCGGGCAGGCGTGCTTTGAAGAGGGCATGGGAAAAAACACGTACGGAACCGGCTGCTTTATGCTTATGAACACCGGCGAAAAAGCAATTAAATCAGAGCACGGTTTGTTAACGACAATTGCATGGGGCATCGACGGAAAAGTTGAATACGCGCTGGAAGGCAGCATCTTTGTTGCAGGTTCTGCGATTCAATGGCTCAGAGACGGATTAAGAATGTTTCAGGATTCAGCGTCTAGCGAAACATATGCAAAGCGGGTTGATTCAACAGACGGCGTCTATGTGGTTCCGGCATTTGTCGGTTTGGGAACGCCGTATTGGGACAGCGATGTGCGCGGCTCCGTATTCGGATTGACGCGGGGAACGACAAAAGAACATTTTATCCGCGCTACACTTGAAGCGCTGGCGTATCAGGCGAAAGATGTGCTTGACGCAATGGAAGCCGATTCAAATATTTCATTAAAAACGTTGCGGGTAGACGGCGGCGCTGTTAAAAACAATTTCCTTATGCAGTTCCAGGGAGATATTTTAAATGTACCTGTCGAACGTCCGGAGATTAATGAAACCACTGCGCTTGGCGCGGCATATTTGGCAGGGATTGCTGTCGGCTTCTGGAAAGACCGTTCAGAAATCGCCGACCAGTGGAGCCTGGATAAACGGTTTGAACCGGAAATGAAAGACGATCAGCGTAAAGAGCTTTACAGCGGCTGGCAAAAAGCTGTAAAAGCAGCTATGGCTTTTAAATAAATATTGAGTATGATATAATAAAAACAAGTTAATAATAACGGTCCTGAGATGAGGAGAGACCACAACACCAAAGTGCAGACATACGCTTTGGCTGTTGTGGTCTCTTTTACTATATACCGTGACAACTGGGAGGAACTTAAAAATGAATCAACAATTTTCAAGTCTTGAACGGGATAACATGCTTTCGGAAATGACGAAAAAAACATATGATTTGTTTATTATAGGCGGAGGAATTACAGGAGCAGGCACAGCACTGGATGCCGCTTCAAGGGGAATGAAAGTCGCGCTCAGCGAAATGCAGGACTTCGCGGCGGGAACATCAAGCAGATCGACTAAGCTTGTCCATGGAGGACTGCGTTACCTCAAACAATTCGAAGTTAAAATGGTCGCTGAAGTAGGAAAAGAACGGGCCATCGTATATGAAAACGGCCCGCATGTCACCACACCTGAATGGATGCTGCTTCCGTTTCATAAAGGCGGCACATTCGGATCATTCTCAACTTCTATCGGCTTGAGAGTGTACGACTTTTTAGCAGGCGTGAAAAAGGCGGAACGAAGAAGCATGCTGTCCGCTAAAGAAACTCTGCAAAAAGAGCCTTTGGTGAAAAAGGACGGTCTAAAAGGCGGCGGGTATTACGTTGAATACCGCACAGATGACGCGAGATTGACCATTGAAGTAATGAAAGAAGCCGTTAAATTCGGCGCCGAGCCTATGAACTATTCCAAAGTTAAAGAGCTTCTCTACGAAAAAGGAAAAGTAGTCGGCGTATTAATTGAAGATTTACTGACCAATAAAGAATATAAAGTGTATGCGAAAAAAGTCGTCAATGCGACGGGCCCTTGGGTGGACCAATTAAGAGAAAAGGACCATTCGAAAAAAGGTAAGCATCTTCAGCATACGAAGGGAATTCACCTAGTATTTGACCAATCCGTATTTCCGCTAAAACAAGCGGTTTACTTTGATACGCCGGACGGCCGTATGGTGTTTGCGATACCAAGGGAAGGCAAAACATATGTAGGAACGACGGATACCGTTTATAAAGAAGCATTAGAGCATCCGCGTATGACGACTGAGGACCGCGATTATGTGATAAAAGCGATCCAATATATGTTCCCGGATTTAAATATCACAGAGAATGATGTGGAATCAAGCTGGGCGGGGCTTCGTCCGCTGATTCACGAAGAAGGAAAAGATCCTTCGGAAATTTCTCGTAAGGACGAGATATGGACATCAGAATCAGGTTTAATCACTATCGCCGGCGGAAAGCTGACCGGCTATAGAAAAATGGCTGAACACATTGTCGATCTTGTAAGCAACCGCTTAAAAGAAGAAGGCGGAAAGGACTTCGGTTCTTGTAAGACGAAAACAATGCCGATCTCAGGCGGACATGTCGGCGGCTCTAAAAATCTTGCTTCCTTCGTTGATGCAAAAACAAAAGAAGGCGTCGCCATCGGTTTGTCTGAAAAGGATGCTAAGCAGCTTGCCATCAGATACGGTTCTAACGTAGAGAACGTCTTCAAAAGAGTCGAACCGATGAAAGAAGAAGCTGCCAAACGCCAGATGCCGGTTCATATCTTGGCTGAAGCTGCCTACAGCATTGAAGAAGAAATGGCAGCCACGCCTGCAGACTTTTTTGTCCGCAGAACGGGCAGATTGTACTTTGACATTCATTGGGTGGAAACGTATAAACATGCTGTTATTGAGTATATGAGCGACCGTTTCAACTGGGATGAGCAGACGAAAAACAAACACACACAACATCTGAATGAGCTGCTGCACGATGCCGTCGTGCCGCTTGATCAGTAAGAAAATTTGATGGGCTGTGCCTTAGTGGCACAGCCTGTTTTATCTTTTAGAAGATGAAATAAATGGCTATATATCCCATATATATCAGCCTCCGCAGTTAACAAGTGACACAGACAGCCGCTTCATATTAAAATAACTACATAAGATAATCATTAGGAGGACGAACATGAGCTGGAATAAGAGCTATGAGCGTTGGAAACAAACAGAAGAATTAGACCCCGAAATAAAAACTTTGTTAGCTGATTTAGAGGGAAATGAGCAGGCGCTTGAAGACTGTTTCTACAAAAACCTCGAATTCGGAACCGGAGGCATGCGCGGAGAAATCGGAGCCGGCACGAACCGAATGAATGTATACACTGTCCGCAAAGCATCAGCGGGACTTGCCGCTTACATATTGCAGCAGGGAGAGGAAGCGAAAAAAAGAGGCGTAGCCATAGCATATGATTCACGCCACAAGTCACCGGAGTTTGCCATGGAGGCAGCAAAAACGCTTGCCACTCAAGGAATTCAGACATACGTGTTTGATGAGCTTCGCCCGACGCCTGAATTATCCTTCGCTGTCAGAGAACTGAAAGCTTATGCAGGGATTGTGGTCACAGCCAGCCACAACCCGCCGGAATACAATGGCTATAAAGTATACGGCGACGACGGAGGCCAGCTTCCGCCGCGTGAGGCTGATATCGTCATTGAGCAGGTAAATGCCATTGAAAACGAACTGACAATCAAAGTAGAAGACGAAAAAGTATTAAAAGAAAAAGGCTTGATTAAAATCATCGGTGAAGACATTGATAAAGTCTACACGGAAAAGCTCACTTCTATTTCCGTACATCCTGAATTGTCACGCGAAGTCGATGTGAACGTCATTTTCACACCGCTGCACGGAACAGCGAATAAACCGGTCAGACGCGGGCTTGAAGCGCTGGGATACAAAAATGTAACGGTTGTCGCAGAACAGGAGCTTCCTGATCCGAACTTTTCAACCGTCAAATCCCCTAACCCGGAAGAGCATGCGGCGTTTGAATACGCCATTAAGCTTGGAGAAGAGCAAAACGCTGATATTTTAATCGCCACAGATCCGGACGCCGACCGCCTTGGCATTGCCGTGAAAAACGATGAAGGCAAATACACAGTGCTGACAGGAAACCAGACAGGTGCGCTGCTGCTTCATTATTTGCTTTCCGAAAAGAAAAAACAGGGCATCCTGCCTGACAATGGCGTCGTTCTCAAAACAATTGTCACCAGTGAAATGGGCCGTGATGTTGCTTCTTCATTCGGTCTGGATACCATTGATACTTTGACAGGCTTTAAATTTATCGGTGAAAAAATCAAAGAATACGAAACATCCGGCCAATATACATTCCAATTCGGATATGAAGAAAGCTACGGCTATTTGATCGGAGACTTTGCAAGAGACAAAGACGCGATTCAGGCCGCGCTTTTAGCGGTTGAAGTGTGCGCATTCTATAAGAAACAAGGAACATCGCTATATGAGGCTTTGATCAACCTTTTTAAAGAATACGGTTTTTACCGTGAAGGCTTACAATCATTAACACTGAAAGGGAAGCAGGGCGCTGAACAGATCGAATCGATACTGGCTTCGTTCAGAAGCAATCCGCCGCAGCAAATCGCCGGAAAACGAGTGGTGACAGCGGAAGATTACGCGGTCAGCAAACGAATGATCCTTGCGGAAAATAAAGAAGAGGCCATCGACCTTCCGAAATCAAATGTATTGAAATACTTCCTTGAAGACGGTTCTTGGTTCTGCCTTCGCCCGTCAGGAACAGAGCCGAAGGTTAAATTCTATTTTGCCGTAAAAGGCACTTCTACGGAAGACAGTGACCAGCGTCTTGCCGCACTTTCAGAAGATGTGATGAAGACAGTAGACCGAATTGTACAAGAAACATCAGCGAAATAAACCATGCAAATCACCAGCTTCCGGCTGGTGATTTTTTTATTCAGCCAAAAGTCTGAAAAAATTCATCCTATAAGAGAAGAAAAAATGTGCTAATAACTGGTATAATAACAAGTACTAGAAGTAAAGCCGGAGTGAGAGAAGTGAGCAAACCAAGGGTGGAGAAATTAAGAACGTTAAAAACCATTGCGGAAACCTTGAACCAAGGGCATGATGTCAAGGTCACACTTGATGAGGTGTTAAAAGAACTGCTTAGCTTGACCGGGCTTCAGTCAGGATGGATATTCCTGATAGACGCAGACGGCTCCTATACATTAGCAGCGGATGCATATTTGCCTCCGGCTTTAAGCCATAAACAAAATGTGCTGATGTGTGAAGGTGATTGCTATTGTCTGAATAAATTCAGGAACGGGAGCCTTACCAGGGCTGCCAATATAATGAACTGCAAGCGGATTGAATTGGCGGAACAATTAAACTGTTTTGACACAGAGGGCATCACCCATCATGCGACGGTTCCGCTTGAAGGCGGCGGGCGAAGCTTCGGACTGCTGAACGTTGCCGCGGCGGGTAAAACCTTATTCGACGAGGATGAGCTTCACCTGCTTGAGGCTGTTGCTTTTCAGGTCGGAACGGCGATACAGCGAATGAAACTGGCCGAATATGAACAAAAAAACGCTCTCTTAATGGAGCGTAACCGCCTTGCTCAGGATCTTCATGATTCAGTCAACCAAATGCTGTTTTCCGTCAGTTTAACGGCAAAAGCGGCAAAATCATTAACAAAAGACAAGACACTTCAGGATATGATCGATTTTATCCAAACCTTATCACAAGACGCCCTTGCAGAAATGAAGTCACTCATCTGGCAGCTCCGCCCTGAAGGACTTGAAAAGGGATTGCCTTCAGCCGTAAAAAGCTACGGAACGCTTATCGGGCTGACCGTTAATGTCAAGCAGACAGGTAGCCTGTCCTCTCTCTCCGATGAACAAGAGCTTATGCTGTGGCGGATCGTGCAGGAGGCGCTTAACAATTGCAAAAAACATGCCGGGACGGATACGGCATATGTGAATATTGCTTTACGCGGTAAACAGATTGCACTTGAAGTCATTGACCATGGCAGCGGATTTTGCGCGGAGGCGCATGACGGGCTGCCTTCCCTAGGAATTAAGGGAATGAAGGAGCGTGCTGAAACCAGCGGCGGCCGGTTTACGATACACTCAGAGCTCGGAGCGGGCACGGTCATTTCTGTCAGCCTCCCGCTTAGTGAACAGAGGGGGAGGACAATGTGATGAGAATTGTGATTGCGGATGATCACCATGTCGTACGGAAAGGGCTTCGATTTTTCTTTGCAACCCAGAAGGATATTGATGTTGTCGGTGAGGCCTCAACCGGGACTGAGGCTCTCCGCGTGATAGAGCAAACCAAACCGGATCTTGTGCTGATGGATTTATCCATGCCTGATATGGATGGAATCGAGGCGACAAAAAAAGCGGCAGCGCTTTTTCCAAGCATCAGTATTATTATCTTAACGAGTTATTCTGATCAGCAGCATGCGATACCGGCCCTTCAGGCAGGTGCAAAAGCTTATCAGCTGAAAGATACAGAGCCTGAGGAATTGGTGAAAACACTGCGGCAGGTACATTCGGGAGAATATAAGCTCTCAAGTGCTATTATGCCCCATGTGCTGACACATATGAGGACACAACATGAACCGGAGAAGGAAAAGTACTATCACCTGACAAGACGGGAAAAAGATGTTTTGAAGGAGATTGCCAGCGGAAAAAGCAATAAAGAGATAGCCGCTTCCTTGTTTATTTCAGAAAAAACAGTCAAAACGCATGTGTCAAATCTTTTAGCTAAGCTGGATGTTGCAGACCGCACACAAGCGGCGCTTTTTGCAGTCAAGCATCATTTGAATGGAGAGATGACGAATTGAATATATTAGTGATTAATGGAACCGCAAGAAAACAGGGCAGAACAAGAATTGCCGCTTCATATATCTCAGCTTTATACAACACCGGGTTGATTGACTTAAGCGAATACACATTGCCGATTTTTAATGGGGAAGCAGAGCAGTTTGAAATAGAGCGTGTTCAGCAGCTTAAACAGCGTGTAAAAGAGGCCGATGCGGTTGTTTTATTATCGCCTGAATATCATAGCGGCATGAGCGGAGCATTAAAAAATGCGATAGACTTCCTGAGCAATGAACAATTTAAATATAAGCCTGTGGCATTATTGGCAGTGGCAGGAGGCGGAAAAGGCGGTATTAATGCCTTAACGAATATGCGCACAGTCATGCGCGGAGTATACGCCAACGTCATTCCGAAGCAGCTTGTGCTTGATCCCGTCCATATTGATTATGATAATGCCGCGGTAACAGAAGAGATGGAAGTCAGTATAAAAGAATTAATGGAAGAACTGAAAATGTTCGCAAAAGCAGGAAATCCCGGCATCTGATATGCCGGGATTTTTTTATGTCAAAAGTGCCAATTGATCTTGATAAGTCAGTTCTGTGGCATGGTCAATATAACGGAGAAGAGAGTACAGTTCCTTTTCAAGAACACCATAATCATGTTCAAAGTGGTACGCGTGCAGAAAATGCTCAATACGTTTTGACAATAAATCGTCTTCTGTGCGCACCATTAAAATCAATAAGTTATCCCACTGTGAACGATGAGTATAATATAACGCTTTATCATAATCCGCATAATTCAACTGAATCGCTTCTCCTTTCTTGTGAGAAGTTCGTGTTTAGTTTATGCAGCGGATGATTTTATTGACCGGGGAAAAGTTGGCGTTTGCGTCAGTAGCGGAGTAGCAATATGAGGGAGACATAAAAATCAATGCGTTTTACATGAATGCCGGATGGAAATTGGGAAACCCTATGACATACATAAATCTAGGCACAGGAGAATTTGAAAATGAAATCACTTCCGTATACCATTGCCCTTCTTTTTTGCGGCCTTTTGATCGTTTCCATTGCTGCGAAAGGGTACTCAACAAATCCGAATGAGTCAGTGCAGAAGTGGGAGCAGCTCGCCTGGAGCAAGCTTCAGAATGAATATAAGGGCGCTTCTTTATCTGATTATGCTTATATGGGGCGAACTGAGGTTAATGATGAACAGACAAAAGACGTCTTTCGTGTGACGGTCAGCCGGAATAAAGAAACATTTTCTGCTCATGCAGAGGTCTATTTTCATCCGGTGACAAAGCATATGATCAGCATCAACGTCTTTCGGCTGTAAGACAATGAAAAAAACTGTACAGCCCTAAGGCCATACAGTTTGAACCGTTTATAAATAACGTTTTGCTCCGAGGTAGCGCTGTTTCCAATAGGAATTGCTCATCTTTGAGATGACGACGCCTGAATCGTTGGCATTAATAAATTCGCCATTTCCGAGATAAATGCCGACATGAGAAGGACCCGCGGCATACGTTGTGAAAAAGACAAAGTCGCCGACTGCAGGCTGGCTGACCGATTTCATGACATTCCAATAACCGGCCGCTGTTAACCTGGAGACAGAAGTGACTTTATTTAGTGCATAATAGATAAAGCCGCTGCAGTCAAAACCTGAAGGCGTTGTGCCGCCCCAGCGGTAAGGCACTCCTAATTGTTGTTTGGCAGCCGCAATCATTTGGTTAATCTTCGTGCTTCTTGAGCCTGTGCTTGTTGAAGGCGAAGATGTAGAAGGAGTGGAAGCCGTGCCTGAAATCGTTAATTTCTGGCCGACTTGCAGCACATCTGTTTTTAGATTGTTTTTATCGCGGATCTGCTGGGCGGTCACATTGTACCTTTGCGCGATCACCCAGAGAGAGTCGCCGCTTTTTACAGTATAAACCGTTGTCTTCCCTGAACCGGTATTCTTCGACGGTGAAGTTGAAGAATTCGATGATGTGCCTGAAAGCTGCAATACTTGTCCGACTTGCAGCACATCTGATTTTAAATTGTTGCTGTTTCTGATTTGCTGAACGGAGACATTATGCTGATTGGCGATTTTCCAGAGAGAGTCGCCGCTTTTGACTATGTATTTAGTTGATGATGACGGCTTCGTCTTTGATGAACTGTTTGAGTTGGAACTTGTTTTATCAGAAGCCGTTCCTTTTATTTTTAATACTTGCTTCACATAAATGGTATCTGATTTTAAATTGTTCAAAACCTTTAATTCGCCGATAGACATATTGACTTTATTTGCGATTTTCCAAAGTGAATCGCCGAGCTGAACCGTATAAGTGCCTGAAGCTGACGTTTTTTTGTTGCCCTGGGACGATTTGTTTGTGCTTGATTTGGAATTGGAAACGGTTCCTGAAACCTTTAATTTTTGTCCTGCACGAATGAGATCGCTGCTGAGCCCGTTTAGTTTTTTAAGTTCCTGAACAGACATTTTAAAATCGCTTGCAATCAGCCAAAGTGAATCGCCGTTTTTGACTGTGTACACAGATTTTCCGCTCTTGGCTGATGATGAAGAGGTAGATGAACTTGATTTTCCGTTTGGAATGTCGAGTGTTTGTCCGATCGACAGCACCGTGCTCTTCAGATGATTTGCAGACTTAATTTTGTCAATGGTTGTATTGTAGTTTTGAGCAAGTTTCCATAAAGAATCACCGCTTTTTACCTTAATGGTTTGTGCCTCTGCCGGTGTTACAGCAATGGTTGTGCCTACGATCGCGGATGCTGTTAACCCTGCCGCTAGTTTCTTTTTCATATGAATCTCCTTTTCCCCCATGAAAAGTATTTTGCTTTTTCTTAAAACAATGTCCCTTATTTATTTTTAAGATAATTTTAAGGAAAAAACAATCATTATTTTTATTATCGGCTGGATAAGCATTTCATTTCGTCTTTTTTGACAGATCGGTTATATTTTCCTATGTTATGTTTGAAAAAAATACATAAAAAAAGAAGGAAACGCGTTCCTTCACTCACTTTAACAATCGCATGATGTCCTGCTTGTTTTTGACTAAATCGCCCAGTGTGTACTTGTCCAGCACTGAGAGATATGCCAGAAGCGCTTCGTTGAATACATGCTTCAAACCGCAAACCGGAGAAATAATACAAAGATTCTTACCCGAATCAAAGCATTCGACAATATTAAAGTCATCTTCCGTTTTTCGGACTACCTCTCCGATGTTGATATCTTCAGGTGCCATACCTAAACGTATGCCGCCGCCCCGGCCGCGGATGGTTTCCACATAACCAAGCTGGCCGAGCTGGTAAATGACTTTCATCAGGTGGTTTTTTGAAATTGAATACGTTTCTGCGATTTGTTTTATATTGCAAAGATCTTCTGTATGTTGGGTGGCCAAGAAAATCAAGACCCGTAAAGAGTAGTCTGTATAATTTGTTAATTTCATAATATGACCTCGAAATAAGAGATTTCTTCTATCTTATCATATTCTATTATAAAATGAAAAAAAAGGAATTAAGCCAAAACAGGCATAACAAAAGAGTGAGCCGATAAGCTCACTCTTTTTGATTAGGATAAGTGATTCGGTGGTTCTTGATTTCCAGATTCATTCGGCCGCTTTTGTTTACTTATTTCGGTGTTTTGAATTTTGCGGTCGATCTTTGCTAAATAGTTAGCAGCGAAGTCTTTTCCGCCAAGTCCAAACGATAAGCCGAATGCGAGAGCAAACCCGCCCAGCACAATAATAAACGCTGAATTGACAATTGTAGCTGCCACTCCGAGCTGGTCAAGAGCCATAAAGAACGACAAGGCGATAATGGTATACTTCGTGATAGCTGCCAATGATTTGAATTCCTGCCCTTTGATCACGCTTGCCAGCAGTTTGCTGACAAGCTGTCCGGCATAAAGGCCGAGTGCGAGAATAAAGACAGCGACAAATACATTCGGCAAATAGGCAATGATTCCTGTTGCGATCACCACGAGGAAGTCAAGCTGAACAATTTGCAGCGCCTCGGCTGTAAACAGCAGAATGACAACAATTTGAGCAATCATGCCGACGATTTGCGCGAGCGATAATTTCGCCGGTTCCTGAGTTCCGATACCCATTTTTCCTAATAATGAGTTAAAGCCTGTCCGGTGCAGGAGTCCCGCAACCATCGTATTCACCCATTTTCCGACCCAAATTCCGGCCAATATGAGGACAATGGCGATAATGATATTCGGAAGCATGGTCAGTACGGTATTCAGCATAGCGACGGCAGGCCCGGATATACCCGCGATATCAAGCTGGTCTAGAGCTGAAATGACAACCGGAATTAAAATGAGCACATACGCGATCGTGCCGATGATAGCTGAAAGGCTTGTGTCTTTTAAGTAAATAGACAGTCCCATACGCGCCGCCACCCGTTCTGTGCCGATGCTGGCAAGGAAATTTGTGATGATGTCACGAACAATACGCGCGATGAGCCAGCCGATTAAGACGATAAGGGCCGCTGCGAATAATTTCGGCAGGAAGGAAAGCACGCTTTCCATCATTCCCGTAAACGGACCTGATATGCCGCTGATTTGAAGCGCGGATAAGACACCAGGCAAAAAGACCAGCAAAACGAGATAAAAAACAATTTGTGACGCCGTGTAGACAGCCTGATGTATATCTTTTCCTTCTGAAATCAAATTCCACTGGCGCAGCTTTTCAGCGATATGCATTTTCGTGCCGAGTTTTTTCACAAGATAGCTCAGCACTGAAGCGACTGCCCAGCCGAGTAATAGAATCAATCCAGCCTTCAACACGCTCGGAACCGCTGCAGCAATGGCAGAAAGCATGCTGACAAACGGCGAAGCGACGGCAGTCAGATGCAGAATGTTAAAGAATAAAATGAACACAATGATTAATGCGATAAAGTAAACGACTTTGCTGATGACTTTTTCTGATGAATAGCGGGCTGGTTTTTTGTCCGCAAACAGTTTGTCATCCATTTTCGTTTTTTGGAGCCCTTTGTAAACCCCTTTTTCGATGGCTTTGGCAATGGCCCAGCCGATGAGTAAAACGAGTAAAGCGATGATTAGGTTTGGTAATTTACTGAGAGAAGAACTAAGCATGTCTGCAACATTCAATGGGTATCGCTCCTTTTTGAAAAAGTTATATGCGTGTTTTACCCACTCGGATATTTAGCAAACCACTTGAGTGTGTTTCCTTATTTATCCTTCCAGTTCTTGATAGCCCCTAAAGAAAGTTCTTTTTCACATTTCATCTTTTGACAGGATGGCTCATACATTATAGATAAGTCCAAGTAGGGGGGATTCGGTTGAACGTGCAGGAAAAGAAGGATTTGCAGCGGGCGATTGAGGAAATTACCGAAATTGCAAAGGGATTCGGCCTTGATTTCTACCCGATGAGATATGAAATTTGTCCAGCGGAAATTATTTATACATTTGGAGCGTACGGCATGCCTACAAGATTCAGCCACTGGAGCTTCGGCAAGCAGTTTCACAAAATGAAGCTGCATTATGACCTTGGATTAAGCAAAATTTATGAACTGGTCGTCAATTCAGATCCATGTTACGCCTTTTTACTGGACAGTAATGCGCTGATCCAAAATAAATTGATTGTCGCTCATGTATTAGCCCATTGTGATTTTTTCAAAAACAATTGCCGTTTTCAAAATACGAAGCGGGACATGGTTGAGAGCATGGCGGCAACGGCTGAGCGTATCAAATATTATGAACGGGTTCACGGAACAAAGGAAGTAGAATCCTTTCTAGATGCTATTCTCGCGATTCAGGAGCATATAGATCCGTCACTTGTGCGCCCGAAGCTGTTGTGGAGCATGGATGATGAGGAAGAAGAGGAGGGCGCGGCAGCCACCCCGTACGATGATCTATGGGGATTGGATGAAAAAAAGAAAACACAAGAGAAAAGAAAAGTGAAAAAGCATTTTCCTCCCCAGCCTGAAAAGGATATCCTGCTCTTTATTGAAGAGCATTCACGTGAGCTTGAACCGTGGCAGCGTGATATTTTGACAATGATGAGGGAGGAAATGCTCTACTTTTGGCCGCAGCTTGAAACAAAAATTATGAATGAAGGCTGGGCTTCCTATTGGCATCAAAGAATCATCCGCGAGCTTGATTTAACCTCTGATGAGTCCATTGAATTCGCAAAGCTGAACGCCGGCGTTGTCCAGCCGTCCAAAACGGGCATTAATCCATATTATTTAGGGTTGAAAATCTTTGAAAATATAGAAGAAACGTATAATAATCCGACCGAAGAGATGAAAAAAATTGGAGTTAAGCCGAATTCGGGCCGGGAAAAAATGTTTGAAGTCAGAGAAATAGAATCGGATATATCGTTTATCCGCAATTATTTAACGAAGGATTTAGTCATGAGAGAGGACCTGTACTTATTCCAAAAGCAGGGAAGAGATTACAAAATCGTTGATAAGGAATGGCAGTCCGTCCGTGATCAGCTTGTCAGCATGCGGGTTAACGGAGGATTTCCATATTTAACTGTCAATGACGGAGATTATTTGAAAAACAATGAGCTTTATATTAAGCATTGGTACGAAGGAATCGAATTGGATTTGAAATACTTGGAGAAGGTCCTTCCCTATTTGTATCAGCTGTGGGGAAGAAGCGTTCACATTGAATCGATTCTTGAGGATAAGCCGGTGATGTTCTCTTATGACGGAAAAGGGGTGCATCGGCGGTATTTATAAAGTGAAAAAGGATGCAGGCTGCCTGCATCCTTTTTTTATGTTATTTTCCCGTTTTTAAGATCTTAAAAATCTTTTTCGCCTGGTCCGTGTTGTTGATCAGCCCGGTGAATTTTTCTTTTCCTGGTCCGTACGCGTAGACGGGAACCTCTTCACCGGTGTGGTCAGCACTTGTCCAGCCGCTGTTAGAACGGGTGTTGAAAAGCTTGATGATCGCTTTGTAGGCGCCTTTGTCTTGATCAGCTTGAGCGGCTGCTTCGACAGTTTTTATTTCCTCGGCGGTAAATGTAAGATCAGTATAGCGGGCAAGCACATCCTTAGCAGGTTTTCCCTCGGCTATCTTCTTCGCCATAAATTCAGGAGTCCGCTTCGCCGCTAAAATCGGTTTGGCGTGCCAATTCTTTTCGCCGTTTGCACCGATTGTAAAACCTCCGGTCGTATGGTCAGCAGTTGCGATGACAAGGGTGTGCTTATCTTTTTTTGCGAACTGAATCGCAGCTTTATAAGCTTTTTCAAAATCCTTCACTTCACTCATTGCCCCGACAACATCATTATCATGGGCGGCCCAGTCGATTTGGCTGCCTTCCACCATTAAGAAAAATCCTTTTTTGTTTTGTTTAAGACGGTCAATAGCCGAACTTGTCATGTCTTCAAGCGACGGAGTCTGGCTGTCACGGTCTAAGGCTTTCGCAAGCCCTCCATCGGCGAATAATCCAAGGATCTGTTTGTTTTTATCTTTTTTTAATTCACGCTTTGTCGTTACATAACTATAACCGGTTTTCTTAAATTCTTCCGTTAAATTTCTGTCTTTGCGGTTGAAATATGTTTTTCCGCCGCCAAGCAAGACGTCAATTTTTTGTTTTCCGTTAATTTTATCATCAAAATAGCTATTTGCGATTTGATTCATATTTTTTCTTGATTCATTGTGTGCGCCGTATGCTGCTGGAGTGGCGTGGTTGATTTCAGAGGTTGCGACAAGTCCGGTCGATTTTCCTTGCTCTTTTGCTTCCTCAAGCACGGATTTAACTCTTTTTTTGTTTTTGTTTACGCCGATCGCGTTGTTATACGTTTTGACGCCGGTTGAGAGAGCAGTGCCTGCCGCCGCCGAATCTGTAATATTGTAATCCGGATCATCAGGGTAAGTCATCATCATGCCGGTGAGGTTAGGATCAAATTCGGTGAGCTTCATATCGTTCGGGGTCTTGCCGTTATTCTTCAGAGAACGGTAGGCGTTTATGTATGGCGTTCCCATGCCGTCTCCAATCATCACAATGACATTTCTGATTTCGTTCTTGTCTTGTTTTTTGGCGTCCGCTTTTTCTGCCTGCTGAAACTCGATACCTGTGAAAATTCCGGCTGTCAGCACTGAAACAGCAGCAAGCGGCAGGAGCTTGGCTTTCACATTTTGAAAAAATTTCATCGTCCGAATGCCTCCTTTGGTTATTGTTCTGCACGTATTATGGTAGCGAAACTTTGTTAAATACGGCTTTCGTTTGTATAAAAAGCAGGTAAATCATTGTTAGAAATTGTAAAGATGAGATACTTTTTTATCTTTCCGTATATCAGGGAAAAGCATTCGTTTTTTTCATTAAGATGTGAGTGCAGGAGAAAAATATTGGAGAAAACGAAAATGCCAGACAGAGGATTTGACATGCTGGCAAATGAGAAGTTCTCTTCATAAAAGATACAATTTTTGGACTGCTCATACTGACTAAAAGGTTATGTGATGTTTTCGAATTCCCTTATCTCTTCCTTCTTTTTGATTTATTTCTAAATATAGAGATTGAAAGAAAAATAACATGACAAACAGCCGCGGTTTTTGTCACTTTTGAAATGAAATTGAAATATTTTGTACCCTTAAAAACTTTTTTTAAAAACGAATTAGTAAGAAATTTGTCACAGGAAGTCAAGTCTATTTCTATTGGGAATCTATCCTTATAATAGAAAACAGATAAATGATCAAAAAGACAATGAATGAGATAGGTATATATAGGGAGGAAATCATGAAAAAGCAAATTATAACAGCTACAACAGCAGTAGTTTTGGGGTCAACTTTGTTTGCAGGAGCGGCGTCTGCACAAAGCGTCAAAGTGAAAAAAGGCGATACTTTATGGGGATTGTCCAAGAAATATGGCACATCTATCAACAGCATTAAATCAGAAAACAAATTAAAATCAGATATCATTTACATAGGACAAACGTTATCCGTTAACGGCAAATCGTCCTCAACAAGCTCAAGCAGCAGTTCATCATCATCATCATCATCTACTTATAAAGTAGTGAGCGGTGATAGTCTTTGGAAAATTTCGAAAAAATACAGCATGACAATTAACGAATTGAAAAAATTAAACGGCCTAAAAACAGATTTAATCCGCGTCGGCCAGGTTCTTAAAGTGAAGGGCTCAAGCTCAAGTTCAAACCAAAGCTCGTCAAATGTTTCTGCATCAAAACCGTCTACATCATCAGGCAGCAACGTGTCATCAACGTCACTTAATGTAAGCAAGCTTGTATCTGATGCAAAAGCGCTCACTGGCACTCCGTATAAATGGGGCGGAACAACTACTTCTGGTTTTGACTGCAGCGGATTTATCTGGTACTTGCTGAATAAACAAACAAACGTGGGCAGAACAAGCACTGCGGGATACTGGAGTTCTATGAAGAGCGTATCAAGCCCGTCTGTCGGCGACTTTGTTTTCTTTACAACATATCAAGCAGGCCCTTCTCACATGGGTGTGTATATCGGAAACAACAAGTTCATCCATGCAGGATCTGATGGCGTGCAGACAAGCGATCTGAACAACAGCTATTGGAAACCTCGTTATCTTGGCGCAAAACGTTTCTAATCTAATTGCCTTTTGAAACCCGTTCAATGAACGGGTTTTTTATTATTACATTAGACGGGTGACATGATGATTGGTTACAGCTAAAAATGAAAATGTGATAAGAAATCCAAAAACTTTTTTTCTTTTTCGTTTTCATGAAGAGCAATCGCATACGCCCCTGCGTGAGGCAGTTTTGTGAATTCGCACGGAACCTCGATCATACGTCCTGCAGTTAATTCCCGCTTGACTGTTGATAACGGGAGAAACGAGACTCCAAGTCCTTCTTTAATAAAACGCTTCGTAATGTGGGTTTGTGTCACCTTCATGGTTCTGACAAAAGGAAAAGTGATCCTGATCTGGCGCAGCAAATCGTCCCAATAATCGGGATGATTATGGGTCAGCAATAAGTATTGGTTAAGCAGTTCTTTCACTTGGAAAGTATAAGCAGCTTGAGCTGCATCAGGAGGTGCGACAAGCACAACCGGGTCCTTATATAATGGGCGGCAGGTTAAGGAGGCAGACTGCACCTTTAAACAGCTTAACCCGATATCAGCTTCGCCTGCTTTAATCAATGGCGAAATTTCGGCTGATTCAGCGATTGTCACCGTTATTTCCGTTTCTGTATTCATCATTGTATACCGCTTCATGACAGACGGCAGGACCGTATCGGCGATCAGCGGTGAGACGGCGAGATTTAAGGTTTGTGAGTAGCCTTGCCTGACCCTGTGAAGTTCTGACATGCTTTTTTCATAATCATCAAGCAGTCTCAAAGCATAAGGCAAGTAGGCTTTGCCTTCCTCAGTCAGCTGGATTTTCCTCCCTTTTCTTTGGAACAGCTTGCAGCTTATTTCTTCTTCCAAGAGCTTAATATGCACGGTTACGGTAGGCTGGGATAAAAAAAGCGTTTCGGCTGTTTTTCTGAAGTTTTCATATTTTGCAGCTGTTACAAAAGTGTGAAGCCATTTAAAATCCATATATGATCTCCTCTGATTAATAATTTTAATTAATTTCCTTAAAAATATTCAATATTTTTTAAATATTATATTTACTATAATAACAGAAAGAAGAAGAGGGGGAATAGAAATGGTATATCACGGATTAAAAGGGATTACATGTGTTGAAACATCAATCAGCCATATAGACGGAGAAAAAGGCCGTTTAATATACAGAGGCCATGATGCAAAGGAAATCGCACTTCATGCGAGCTTTGAAGAAGCGGCCTATCTCATCCTTTTTGGATCGCTTCCTCAGCCGACAGAATTGCTTGATTTCAACGAAAAGCTGATCGCGGAACGCCCGCTGCCCGAACATATTCAATATCTCATTCAAAGACTGCCTGAAAATATGGACGACATGTCGGTGCTGAGAACAGTCATTTCAGCATTGGGGGAAGCATCCTATACATATCCTCCGAAAACAGAGGAAGCGATTCGCCTTATAGCCATTACGCCTTCCATCATTGCGTACAGGAAAAGATGGGTTCAGGGAGAAAAAGCGATAGCGCCTTCTTCTCAGTACGGACATGTCGAAAACTACTACTATATGCTGACTGGCGAACGTCCCGCCGAATCTCAAAAGAAAGCGCTTGAAGCCTATATGATTCTCGCTATGGAACACGGCATGAACGCGTCTACTTTTTCAGCAAGAGTCACTGTTTCCACAGAGTCCGATTTAGTATCTGCGGTGACATCGGCACTGGGTACGATGAAAGGCCCGCTTCACGGGGGTGCGCCTTCTGCCGTGACAAAGATGCTGGAAGATATTGCGGAAAAATCACAAGCGGAAAAATATTTGGCCGAGAAGCTTGAAAAGGGAGAGCGGCTGATGGGGTTCGGCCACAGAGTGTATAAAACGAAAGATCCGAGGGCGGAGGCTCTGCGGCAAAAGGCGGAGGAAGTCGCGGGCAATGACCGTGATCTTGACCTTGCACTGCATGTGGAGGCTGAAGCAATCCGCTTATTAGAAATATATAAGCCAGGCCGCAAGCTGTATACAAATGTAGAATTTTATGCGGCGGCGGTTATGAAAGCGATCCATTTCGAAGATGAATTGTTTACACCGACATTTTCGGCAAGCCGTATGGTAGGCTGGTGCGCCCATGTGCTTGAGCAGTCGGAAAATAATATGATTTTCCGTCCGTCAGCAAAGTATACCGGAGCGCTCACCGTATAGTAAAAGCAGCACATTCATACCGTTTAATCCCGCCCATAAGGTGGTAACGTTTACTATCATTATGTGCAGGAGTGATTTTAATATGAACCCTATGGACAGACAAACAGAAGGCCAAAAGCCGCAGCACCAGGACAGGCAGCCCGGCATTGAGTCAAAAATGGAGCCTTTGCCTTTAACGGAAGATCCGGATTATAAAGGGAGCGGAAAACTCAAAGGAAAGACCGCTATTATTACCGGGGGAGACAGCGGAATCGGCAAAGCTGCAGCGATCGCGTATGCAAAGGAAGGCGCCAACATTGCCATTTTGTATCTGGAAGAGCATGCTGACGCTGAAGAAACGAAGCAGCGGATTGAGCAGGCGGGTGCAGATTGCCTTTTAATACCGGGCGATGTGGGAGATGAAGAGCATTGTAAAAAAGCGGTGGAGCAGACAGCGAAGCACTTCGGGGGCTTGGATATCTTGGTGAATAATGCCGCTGAACAGCACCCGCAGAACGATATTCTCGATATTTCGACTGAACAGCTTGAACAAACGTTTCGCACGAACATGTTTTCCATGTTCCATATGACTAAAGCGGCTCTGCCTCACATGGGGAAGGGAAGCGCGATCATCAATACAACCTCCATCACCGCTTATCAGGGTGATACATCACTGATTGATTATTCTTGTACAAAAGGAGCGATTGTTTCTTTCACCCGCTCCATGGCACTGTCTCTTGCTGAAAAAGGGATCAGGGTGAATGCGGTGGCTCCGGGGCCGATCTGGACACCGCTTATTCCGGCAACATTTTCAGAAGAAAAGGTGAAAAACCATGGATTGGATACGCTGATGGAAAGACCAGGCCAGCCGGCAGAGCATGCAGGCGCTTATGTGCTGTTGGCTTCGGATGAATCCTCTTATATGACAGGGCAGACGATTCATATTAATGGAGGCCGCTTTGTCTCAACTTAATATAGGTAGAAAACCAGTGAAACCAGCTTTCTTAGAAAGCTGGTTTTTTGTTGGGAATTTTAAAATAAAGATTTTGTACAATATTTTAAAAATTCTGTTTTCATTTTTAAATTTTTATATATAATATTGAGTAGGAGAAAGGAATTATTGTTCAAACGAACAAATATAGTAGAAAATAAGGAGATAGCTCAATATCGCCTTTATTGTCAGAAGATTCAAATTATAGGGATTATAAGTTATAGGAGTTGATGGGGATGAAGGGAAGCGTATTTAGAAAGAAAAGCATTCAAGATTTGATAGCTGCCACAGGCGGTGAAAAGTCTTTAAAAAGAGAACTTGGGGCATTTGATTTAACATTGCTTGGCATTGGAGCGATTATCGGCACGGGAATCTTTGTATTAACAGGAACAGGCGCCGTCACCGCGGGTCCCGGTCTTACGATCTCATTTGTTGTCGCGGCGCTGGCCTGCTTATTCGCGGCCCTGTCATATGCCGAATTTGCTTCATCTGTTCCTGTATCAGGTTCTGTATATACATTTACCTATGCGACGTTAGGTGAGCTGATGGCCTTTATTATCGGCTGGGATTTAATTTTAGAATACATGCTGGCCGTGAGTGCGGTTTCTGTCGGATGGTCCGGTTATTTCCAATCGTTTTTATCAGGTCTCGGCATTGGTCTTCCAACTGTTTTAACGGCTGCTCCGGGTGCTGTAAAAGGCACCGTCACGATATTTAATCTTCCTGCCTTTGTGATTGTGCTGGCTATTACGTTCTTGTTGTACTTAGGAATTCGGGAGTCAAAAAGAGTCAATAACATTATGGTTATTTTAAAAATTCTTGTCGTGCTTTTATTCATTGCAGTAGCGGCAGTCTACGTTAAACCAGATAACTGGCAGCCGTATTTGCCGGGGGGATTTGGCGGAGTATTCAGTGCTGCGGCGCTCGTTTTCTTTTCTTTCATTGGATTTGACGCTGTCTCTTCCGCAGCGGAGGAAACAAAGAATCCCGCGAAGGATCTGCCAAAGGGAATTATTTTTTCTTTATTAGCCTGTACGATCTTGTACGTGGTCGTTTCTGCCATCATGACGGGAGTTGTGCCATTCGCTCAATTTAAAGGTGTTGACCATCCCGTATCCCTCGTTCTTCAGATGTCCGGCCAAAACTGGGTGGCGGGCATCATTGATATCGGAGCGGTATTGGGGATGACGACTGTTATGCTTGTTATGCTTTACGGCCAGACAAGGGTGATGTTTGCCATGTCACGCGACGGCTTGGTGCCGGGTTCTCTTTCAAAGGTCCATCCAAAGCATAAAACACCTTATGTGGCGACTTGGTTTTTCGGCATACTGTCTGCTTTGCTCGGCGCGCTGGTTCCGTTAGACGAGCTTGCGAAGCTGGTGAATATCGGTACCCTGTCAGCGTTTGTCCTGATTTCGGTAGCTGTCATCGTCCTGCGAAAAAAACAGCCAGACCTTCCGAGAGCATTTAGATGCCCAGGCGTTCCGTTTATTCCGATTTTGGCGATTCTTTTCTGCCTGTTTTTAATTATTAACCTAGGCTGGGTGACCATCGTCCGTTTCTTTATCTGGCTCTTAATCGGTCTGGTGATTTACTTCCTTTATTCGAGAAAGCATTCCAAATTGAATCAAAAACTTTGATAAACTGGGAAGCGGCCTATGCAGCCGCTTCTTTTTATATTTTCTGAACAATAGAAAATATAAAAATAGACTTAAAAAGTGCAAAAAAATAAGAGATAATATGGGGTGAAAAGGAAGGGTGATTTTTTGTCTGAGCAAAAACCAGTTCAATGGGCTTCGAAATTAGGTTTCGTCATGGCCGCCGCGGGTTCGGCGATCGGATTGGGCGCGATTTGGAAATTCCCTTACGTAGCGGGAACAAATGGGGGAGGCGCTTTTTTTCTCATTTTCGTGATGTTTACAGTTCTCCTGGGCTGCCCGCTTTTAATCGGCGAATTTATATTTGGCCGGCGGAGCCAGACGAATGCTATTGATGCATACAAAAAAGCTGCGCCCCGCACAGCTTGGTTTCTCACTGGCTGGGTTGGTGTAGCGGCTTGTTTCCTAGTCTTATCGTTTTACAGTGTGATCGGCGGATGGATTCTACTGTACCTCTTGAAGACGGCTTTGGGTTCGTTATCAGGTTTGTCACAGGCACAGTATGGTTCTTTGTTTGCATCCGTTATCCAAAATCCCGTGCAGACGCTTTTAGCACAGCTTATCTTTATGGCGCTTACCGTGATGGTTGTGGCAAGAGGTGTACAAAAGGGGATCGAACGGGTAAGTGCGATTATGATGCCGATTTTATTTATCCTGTTTATTTTGCTCGTTCTGCGTTCTGTGACGCTTGAGAACTCAATAGAGGGCATTTCGTTTTTACTTGTGCCTCATTTCAGCGACCTTACTTCTGAGTCTGTTTTATTCGCACTTGGACAGGCCTTTTTTACGTTAACACTGGGGGTCTCCGTCATGGTGACCTACAGCTCTTATTTGCCGAAAACACAAAATCTGCCCCGCTCTGCAGGTTCAATCGTTTTGATGAATATAGTGGTGACTTTGCTTGCGGGCTTAGCTATTTTTCCGGCTGTTTTTTCATTCGGCATGCAGCCGAACGAAGGACCGACTTTGTTGTTTACGGTGCTTCCGGCGGTGTTTGACCAGCTGCCTTTTGGAACGCTGTTTTTCATTGGTTTTCTTGTGGCGTTTTTATTCGCGGCTTTGACTTCCGCTTTTTCGATGGTTGAGATTATAGTGGCGACAATCGGCAAGGGTGATGAATCAAAGAGAAAAAAATTGTCCTGGACGAGCGGATTCCTGATTTTCTTATTCGGAATCCCGTCGTGCTTATCATTTGGTGTTCTGGGCGGTGTGCAAATATTTGATAAAACGTTTTTTGACGTGGTTGATTTCACCGTCAGCAATATCCTGATGCCATTAGGCGCTCTGCTGCTGTCTATTTTTATCCCGCTGAAAATCCCAAAAGAAGAGCTGTTTGCTGAAATGAGAAACGGTTCAAATGTCGGCAAAGGCTTCTTTTATGTTTGGTATTATCTGCTTCGTTTCGTCGTGCCGCTTGCCATTATAATCGTCTTTTTAAATTTAATCGGGATTTTTTAGCAGAAAAACAGGCCGGGCAGCGGGCCTGTTTTTTTATCTTGCGCTAAACGATCCATTGGCTGTGTGCTGGAACTGTTTGCTTACATAATGCCGCCCTTTTTTTCCGCTTTCTCCATAAGAGATAGGGGGAGAATCATGTAGCTGATCCGCAGGGAAGGAGAAGTGATTTTGAAAAGGTGCCCAAATAAATCATCCAGCCACCTTGTAAAGAGATTAGGTGTCCGCTATCGGAACTCCCCGTCATAATCATCCTAAACAATAAAAGATTGCGCCTCTTTAGCCCATGCTAACAGCTTCTGCCTTCTGGTGATCGTCATAATAGCGCCGAGCGGAAACTGATGGGAGGGTGTCGTGTACACGAGCTGCGGATGAAGCCTTCCGCCGTTTTGAAGGAAGCTTCATTCCTTTAGTAATTCTGGCATGAGATATTTCTTGTTTGAAATAATCATAAAGCTGCCTGTATAGCGGAGTCTTGCTTGGTTGTCCAAAAAAGGTGTCATATCCATTTTGAAAGCTCCTCTTCAACTGGACTGGTCATTTTTTTGTGAAGTGGTTATTTAAAGAAAGCCAGGACCTGATTATAATCATTGTAACGAAAGAGAGGGGATGAAAAAATGATAGAAATAAAAAGGCTGACAAAAAAAGAAGAGTGGAAAGAGGCTTTTCCGGTGATGCACGAGCTGAGGACCCATATTGATGAGCCGACCTTTTTAGAAAGGATTGAACGTTGTATTAAACAAGAATCATACACACTGTTTGCCTTATATGATCATGGCGCGATCACTGCGCTATGCGGAGCGCTGCCGCGGGTATCTCTTCATCAAGGAGAATATGTGTGGGTGGCGGACCTTGTCACAAGTGAACACAACCGATCAAAAGGGTATGGCAAACAGCTTCTTGAACATGTGTGCAAGTGGGCGAAGGAGGCGGGCTACGACATGATCAGCCTATCTTCAGGCGTTCAGCGGGTTGACGCGCACCGATTTTATCAAGAAAAAGCAGGGTTTACTATAGAAAGCTACTTGTTCAGGAAATCACTATAACACATAAAAGCCAGAGCATGAAAAATGATCTGGCTTTTGTATGTTTCTTTTACTCTATTGCACCTGATCCGTTTGCTTCTCTACCACAACCTGATTTTGATGTTCAAGCCGTTTTTTGATACGGAAATGATAGTACACATAGCAGAAAACAATAAATGGCACTCCGCAATATAAACCGATTCGCTGATCAGGGATAAAAATGAGACTGACTAAAATAAGCCCGTATAACCCAAAGCCGAGAATCGGAACAACCGGATAAAATGGCGTTTTAAATTTTAGGTCTTTTACATCTCCGCCTTCAGCAAGAAAACGTCTGCGAAAGAAAAATTGCGAGGCGCAAATAGACATCCACGCCACAACTGTAATCATCCCTGAAATTGAAATGAACCATAAATAGACTGTTTCAGCCGCAACGATACTTGTAATTAATGAGCAGCCTGAAATCGCAATCGTCACCATCAAAGCGTATAGCGGCACTCCTTTTTTGGACAGCTTTGTTAAGAAGGCTGGCCCCATTTTGCTTTTGGACAGCGACCACATCATTCTCGACGCCGCGTATAAACCGGAATTTGCTACTGATAAGATTGCTGTTAAAATGACAAAATTCATGATATCTCCCGCATAAGGGATACCAATTCGGTCTAATACCGCCACAAACGGGCTTTCGATAACACCGGCTGTTTCATAAGGAAGAATGGCAACTAATACAAACATAGCCAGTACAAAGAAAAACAATGTTCTCCAGATGACATTCCGAATGGAGCGGGGGAGTGTTTTCTCCGGGCTTTCGCTTTCACCCGCCGCAATCCCGACAAGCTCTGTTCCCTGAAAAGAAAAGTTAACCATCACTAATGTAAACATAACCGCCAGTACGCCATTGGGAAACAGGCCTTTATCTGTTGAAAAATGAGATAAAAATGGCGCTTGCTGATCTCCTTGGAAATCAATAAAGCCAAATACCGCAGCTCCTCCAATAATAATAAATAAAACAATGGCGGTTACTTTAATGCTTGAAAACCAGAATTCCATTTCAGCAAAACTTCGGACGGATAAGGCATTAATCGAAAAGATAATCACCCCGAAAACCAGGCACCACACCCAAATCGGAACAGACGGAAACCATCTTTGCATTAAAATCCCCGCAGATGTAAACTCCAATCCCACTGTATTAGCCCAGCTGAACCAATAAAGCCAGCCGATCATAAAACCGGTGGCCGGGCCCAAGAATTTTGTGGCATAGGCTTGGAAGGAACCTGCTATGGGCATCGCAACTGCCAGTTCTCCAAGACACAGCATCACCAGATACATTAAAAAACCGCCCAAGATATAAGCAAGAATCGCGCCGGCGGGTCCAGCCTGGCTGATGGTAAATCCCGAGCCTAAAAATAACCCGGTGCCAATAACGCCGCCTAATGCAATCATAAAAAGGTGCCGGCCTTTCATGCTGCGCTGTAATTCATTTTTATTGTGATTTTCAGCCATACAGATTCCTCCTTAATACACACAACCGTTATCGTGATCGCATGAATACGTGTAGGTTTTATGTTCTGAACCATTTTGCTTTTTTCTATCTGTGGTCAATTGATCGCTTTCCAGCAGGTGAACAGTCGTTTGCTGAATGAGAGCCGGAAGGACATGAAATGTATAAGGCTTGTATACTCTTTCCGTCCATTTATGACCGTCTTTGCCGTACACTCCCATATTAATAGAGGGAATGTTTAGCTGGCGTATGTCTTCGAACGGAATGGAACCGATGATATCCCATCCTGGAAAATTCTTAGTAAAGGATGCAATTTCTGAATCTGTTTCATGCAGAGAGAGAAAGCTTCCGTCTGCTAAATAAGGGAAGAATTTTTTAAAGGCAAATGTTTCTCCGGTGGAAACAGCGACTTTTTCCACTGCTTCTTTTATGACACTGAGTAATTGCAGGTCATTGTTGTCTTCCTCTTTCAAATAGTTATGAGGCAAATAGGGAGGAGCATAGAATACAATGACTTTGGCACTCTGTTCAGGGTCCAGCTTTTGCAATTCCTCTACAACCTTAAAGCATCTCATGCGCAGCTCCAGATGTTCATACTTCTTGAAGGTTTCTTTGATGCTTAAGTCAGGGTCTATTCCTTTCGCGCGTAGTTCCTCCATGTACTCTTCCAGACTTACGACTTGGATATGCCAGGACAAATCTTTTTTAGGCAAATTGGTGCGTTTTAAAAATTCTTCATAATAATCTGATAATTTTTCTTCTACATGTTCGCAGGCTTCGAGAGAAATGTGAAGTAACTGATCCATCACTTCTTTCGCAGTTTTTTCATAGAGAAAATAGTTGAAATATAAATAACTGCTCACAGCTGTTTGGACATTATAAGCCTCTTTATTGTCACGCTGGTATAAACAAGAGGGAGGTAAAATGAGTTCGCCGTCAATGTTCTCCGCTAAATTGATGTTATTGTGGATTCTTCTTGTCAGTTCAGAAGCAATGAGGTTGGGGTCAATGCCTGCTAATGTATCTCCTACGTGCACTTCACGTCCGTAAATATAAAAACAGGGAAGTAATTTGCCAGCGGCTCCTGTGTAGATGTACCTTGTTGAATCGTTGTCATATAACGGTGTAATAAAGTCAGTATTAATGGCAGATAAATAGGTAAAGTGATGTTCCTTTTGTAACCGATTCAGCTCAGGAATAGCAGACAGAATGCCGGCATGCTGGCTTTCCTCGTCCGGATTTGCCATAAATAATATATTTCCCGGAAGCTCGTCCAGATGTTCTGAGAAGTATAAAACGTTTGCCAGATGAACGGCAATACCGCTTTGCATATCGACAGATCCTCTTCCGAACATCCACTCACCTGATTGGGCATCTTTTTGAACCTCTTGATGAAACGAATAAGAAGCGAAATATTCAGCTAATTTATCCGGGTCTAATGCATCGTCTTTTAGCGGGCCAAAATCTTCAATTCCCACAGTATCAATATGAGCATGATAAATGACCGTTTTCTGGCTGTCTTTGGTGCCTTTCAGTAATGCAAAAACATTTTTACGGCCGTATGGATCACTTGGAATAGGCTGTTCCCACACTTGATCAGGATGCTGCTTAAAATATGGAAAACCTGTTAGCACCTCTTTTATAAAATCGGCTGCAGCAGCTTCTCCGACCGTTCCGTTTATGCTTTTAATATTGATGAGAGATTTAGTCAATGCCTCGATTCTTTCCGGCATTTTCATTTGGCTTATTTTCTCATACATAGAAGTACCTCCATCTTTAAATAGTATACGTTATAACAAAATAGTACGATAGAATCCCATCGTACTATTTTGCTGGGTGGTTTTTACATTATAGGTTTAATATGCTTCTGATGTTGTCTTTGCCTGCATATGCAGAACTAAATAATCCGGACCTCCTGCTTTGGAATCCGTACCTGACATATTAAAGCCGCCAAACGGCTGATAGCCGACAATCGCTCCTGTACAGCCGCGGTTAAAATATAAATTTCCAACATGAAAGTCTTCACGGGCGCGTTCAATATGCTCGCGGTTATTCGATAAAAGGGCTCCTGTCAGTCCATATTCCGTGTTGTTGGCGACTTCCAGCATATGATCAAAATCGCGCGCCTTACAAAGCGCCACAACAGGCCCAAAAATTTCTTCCTGCATCAGGCGGGCATTTTCATCCACATCCGCAAAGATAGTAGGCTGAATAAAGTAGCCTTTTGAATCATCGCCTTCTCCTCCGGTCAAAAGACGGCCTTCTGTCTTGCCGATTTCAATATAACTCATGACCTTATCGTAAGACGCTTGGTGTATCACCGGCCCCATATACGTATTGGGATCTTCGGGATTTCCCACTGTCAGTGTTCTTGCCAATGCCGCTGCTTTTTCAACAACAGCGTCATAGACGTCTTGATGAATGACCGCGCGTGAACCGGCTGAACACTTTTGTCCGGAAAAGCCGAATGCCGAATACACAATCGCAGACGCCGCAGCATCAAGATCAGTGTCCTTATCTACAAGAACGGTATCTTTTCCGCCCATTTCAGCGATAACGCGTTTTAGCCATTTCTGCGTCGGCTGTACTTTAGATGCCCGCTCATAAATACGGCAGCCCACAGCCCGGGAACCAGTAAACGAAACAAATCGGGTTTTCGGATGTTCAACTAAATAATCGCCGATTTCTGAGCCATTCCCCGGAATGAAATTAAGAACGCCGTTTGGCAAGCCTGCTTCTTCCATTACTTCGACAAATTTTGCTGCGACGACAGGCGTTGCATCTGCCGGTTTTAATAAGATCGTATTCCCCGTTACAATGGCAGCGGCTGCCGTACCGGCCATAATCGCAAGAGGGAAGTTAAATGGTGAAATGATAATGCCTACGCCAAGCGGTATGTAGTGATATTGATTGTATTCGCCTGCGCGGCTTTTTACGTCGGCTCCGTCTTTTAACTTCAGCACCTGGCGGGCGTAATACTCTAAGAAATCTATCGCTTCTGCTGTGTCGGCATCTGCTTCATTCCAAGGTTTCCCGGCTTCTTTTACCAGATAGCCGGAAAACTCATGCTTTCTTCTGCGGATGATTGCCGCCGCTTTGAATAAAACATTTGCCCGGTGTTCCGGTTTCTGCTTTTTCCACGTTTCAAATGCCTGTAATGCAGCTTGCATCGCTTTTTCAGCAAGATCTTTGTCGGCCATTGACACGCTGCCGATCACTTCTTCTTTATTAGCAGGATTAATGGAGACGATTTTTTCATCAGTTTCAACTCGTTCCCCGTTAATCACCAGCGGGTAATGTTGGCCTAACTGAGTATTTACATAATCCAATGATTTTTGAAATGATGTTTGCTGCTTTTCTTCTTTGAAATTTGTAAATGGTTCGTGCGAATATGAGACTGCCATAACGAGACCTCCTAATGTTGGTTGAAAATTTTTCACTCTTCTTATCATGCAAGTTGTGTACCAATATTGTAAAAATGTAAAATATTTTTTGTAACTTTATGATATAGAAAATAAAATGATAGATTTTTTTTGATATAGGAATCTGGATCTGTATAAAAAGTGCAAAATAATATGGCATATTTTTATGTTTTAAGCGCCAATCATTTTTGCAGTTATACCCAGCCACGGAAACGGGCGGCCTCAGCAGACTTTCTGATCCCCGTCATATATGCGGCTAACCGCATATCGACTTTATGTGTAATGGAAGTTTGGTATATGTTTTCAAAGGAGTCGACCATGACTTTGCGCAGCTTTTCGGCAATTTCTTCCGCTGACCAGTAATAGCCTTGATTGTTTTGAACCCATTCAAAGTAAGAAACGGTAACCCCTCCTGCACTTGCAAGGATATCTGGGACAAGCAGCACTCCTTTTTCATTCAAGATTTTCGTCGCATCCAATGTAGTAGGGCCATTTGCTGCTTCTACGACAATCGCCGCTTTAATGTCATGTGCATTCTTGGCGGTAATTTGATTGGAAATGGCGGCAGGCACCAGAATATCACAATCCTTTTCCAATAATTCTTGATTCGAAATGATATCTGTGAATAAATTGGTTACTGTGCCAAAGCTGTCCCGTCTATCAAGCAGGTAATCAATATCAAGTCCATTCGGGTCATACAGCGCGCCATGTGCGTCCGAAATGCCGATTACTTTGGCTCCGGCATCATGCATGAATTTGGCGAGAAAGCTTCCCGCATTTCCAAAGCCTTGAATGATGATGCGTGCGTTTTGTAAGTCAATGCCTTTTTTCTTCACAGCTTCTTCAATGCATATCGTAACGCCCTGCGCAGTTGCCGTTTCGCGTCCTTGGGAGCCTCCTAAAACAAGGGGTTTTCCCGTTATAAAACCCGGAGAATCAAATTCGCGCAGGCGGCTGTATTCATCCATCATCCACGCCATGATTTGAGAATTCGTATACACATCAGGAGCGGGAATATCCTTTGTAGGCCCCACAATTTGGCTGATCGCCCGTACATATCCGCGGCTTAACCGCTCTAATTCACCAAAAGACATGTTCCTCGGATCACAAATAATTCCGCCTTTTCCGCCGCCATAAGGAAGATTTGTAATTCCGCATTTCAAGCTCATCCAAATGGATAATGCCTTGACCTCTTCTTCCGTCACTTCAGGATGGAATCGTACGCCGCCTTTCGTCGGACCTACTGCATCATTATGTTGAGAACGATAACCGGTAAATACGTTAACGCTGCCATTGTCCATTTTGACAGGTATCCGTACGGTCAGCATTCGAATGGGTTCCTTCATTAATTCATATACATCATTGGAGTAGCCTAATTTTCTTAACGCTTCCCTTATCACGGTTTGTGTTGAAAGGAACAAATTTAAGCTTTCTTTTTCTTCTGTTTCGGCGTTTACTTTGTTTTGGGTTGACACGATATTTCACCTCATAATGTTTTAAATAATAAACAAATCGATCAGAAACAAGCGAATGTAAGCGTTTTTATTTCTGTGTGGAATCAAGCATACATGATTGCCTCCTAAGCCTTTAAATCATTTCACGTATTTAACATGCAAGTTTCGTGCCATGTATTTTGCTGTTGAGATTCATGCCGCGAAATTAAGGATAAAAAAAGACGCCTCTCGGGGCGTCTTTTAAAAACCAAACTGTAAATTCGTATCGACAGCTACAATTGTATATACACAGATAATAACAAAAAGATTTAGGACAACACCGAGCAGGCCCGGGCCTGTGCGGCCTTTTTTAATGATCAGCTCGGCAATGCCGAAAGGGACGGCGGCCATGGCGAACGGCAGCATTTGATAGGAATAAAAAGTGACGTTGCTGATAATGGCCAAGTTCAGCATGAGCAGAGACAGAACAGCTGTCCCGACAGAAATCCAGCCAAACACATTATGCTCTTTAAATATTCTTACCAGTTCCATAGTTCCACCTCGCCGATTTTTGCTGCTTTCACTGATTTGTTTTTAAGCAGACGTTCAATTTCCTTTGTCGGCCCCGTCACGACAGAACCGTAAACATTTACGCCATGTTGTTCGACATAATCAACTCTGTTATCCAGATTCATATCTTTACGTTTCGAAATGACGTGCACCCAGTTTTTATGCTTGGACATATATTCGAGCGCATTGATAAATTGTTCGCGATCCGATTCACCTTGTGATTCAAATGTAGGAAGCACCTTGGAATCTTTCCCGGGAAATCCTAGCGGCTCTGCATAAGGGGTGTCTTTCAGATTTTTTTCCGTCTCAATTGCATTCCAGAGGAACCTTACATCATAACCGCTGAATTTTTCATAGATATCATTTGAAGGATACGCGCGGTCATACGAGAGATATACTTCAGAAACCGTTCCTTCAGGCAATTTTTTCAGTGTTTCCTGTGCTTTAGAAGTCGTTTTTTCCTTTAAGCCGGAAGGGTGGGTAAAATAATGGCTTGATTGATTGGCTTCTAAATCATAGTAATTGACAGAGGGTGCTTTGACTTTATCATAAAACATCTCAATTCTTTCATTTCCAACCGCTATTGTTTTTGTTCCGATCTGCTTTTGCAGCGGAAATTCTGTATTCATTCCGAACAGTTTGACCTGGCTTTTTAAGCCGGACGTATCAACAAGGACGTTAGGCATTGTAAGCGCTACGGTAACAGCCGCTGTTTCCATGAATTCATTTCCGGTGCTTTGTTTTCCTCCCAGCCCATAATAGAGGTAGCTTCCCAGCGTGCAAAGCGGCAAGATAATTAATGTTGAAATGACAGCCAAGACAGAGATACGCAAATAGGATTTTCGTTTTCCATATGACAGAATCGCTTTTTGTTTTTCCGGGCTGATCGTGGCGTCCCATTGGGGCTCGTCTTGCATTTCACTCTCAATGAGTTCTTGATACACTTCAAGTTTCTCAAGCTCTTCTTCAAATGCGATCATTTCCTGGTCGCTCATCTCTCCATTTTTATATTGTTCAAAACGCTTTTTAAATTCTTCATTCATCATTAACACCTCTATTATAAAGTGTCTTCAGCCGCTGTCTGGCACGAAATAAAACACTTTTAAAATTAGCCTCTGAAATATTCATAATATGGGATGCTTCTTTGTAATTTAATTCCTTTAAATAATATAGCGTTAAGGCCTCCCGATAATTGTCGGGAAGCTCGGACATATATCCAGTCAGCACTTCCTTGATTTCAACCTGATGAGCCGGGCTTTGAACAGCCGTTTGAAAAAGGCTCCCGATTAAGTCATCAGAAATGGTCACTTCCTTTTTATGTTTTCTGACATAATCAATAAACGCATTTCGGGCCACTTGAAAAAGCCATGGCTTTACTTTGCTGTGGTCGTAGGAGTGGATGTGTATGTATGCCCGCATAAAAGTTTCCTGCAAAAGATCCTCCGCGAGATGCTTGTCTTTCGTCATGGAGAGCAGGAACCTGTAAACATCATTCATGTACATTTGGTATATTTCATCGATCGTCACTGCCTTTTCTCCCCTCTATGTTATACACGCATAAGAAAGGTTTAAAGTTGCACTTTACATGCAAACGGCTTATTTCCATTTTCACCTAATCAAACACCATTATTATATAGTACCTAAAAATTGCTCTGAAAGATAGGGCTGACACATGTTTTACATTTTTGTCAATGGGAAAAGGTCAGAAAAAGGGTAAGGAGTGGAATAATGGAACATATCAATATCTCTAACACTGAAATTGAAGCTTCAAGAATCGGATTGGGCACGTGGGCCATCGGAGGCACCATGTGGGGCGGAACCGATGAAGAAAACGCAATCAAAACAATCCACGCCGCCTTTGAAAAGGGGATTACATTCATAGATACGGCTCCCGCATACGGGTTCGGGCAATCAGAAGAAATTGTCGGAAAGGCGATTGAGCAATATGGCGCAAGAAATCAAGTCGTGCTTGCGACCAAAACGGCGCTTGATTGGAAGCATAACCAGCTGTATCGCCATGCAACCCGTGCCAGAATCATTGAGGAAATCGAGAATTCTTTAAAAAGATTAAAAACAGATTATATAGATCTCTATCAAGTTCACTGGCCGGACCCTCTCGTCCCGATTGAAGAGACTGCCGAAGCCATGAAGGAGCTGTATGACGCAGGGAAGATCAGAGCGATCGGCGTCAGTAACTTCTCAGTGGAGCAAATGGATACCTTTAGGGCCGTGGCGCCGATTCACGCCATTCAGCCTCCGTATAACCTGTTTGAAAGGGAGGCCGAAGAGGATGTTCTCCCATATGCGAGGGAAAAGGGACTGACTGCGCTTTTGTATGGAAGCTTATGCCGCGGGCTTTTAACCGGAAAAATGACGGAGGATTACACATTTGAAGGTGATCCTTCGAAAACAGGACCCTAAATTTCAGCAGCCGCGTTTTAAAGAATACATCGCCGCTGTTAAAAAACTCGATGAATTGGCATACTCACGTTACAGGAAATCGGTTATTCATCTTGCTGTAAGATGGATTTTAGACCAGCCCGGGACAGGTATTGCCTTGTGGGGCGCCAGAAAACCTGAACAAGTGGAAGCCGTCTCAGATATTACAGGCTGGGAATTGACCTCTGAGGACAAAAAAGATATCAATCATATTTTGCAGGAAACGATATCAGAACCGGTCGGCCCTGAATTTATGGCACCGCCGACAAAAGAAGAAGTGTAAGAAAAAAGCTGAGGCCGCCGCCTCAGCTTTTTAGCGCCATGAAAAGAGGAAATGATAATTATTAGTACCAGGTAATAAAAAATGTTGTTATAATAGATAACAGATAGAATCATTTGATAACAACAACAAAGGAAGTGCGATATGTATAAGTTTTGTGCAAATGCTCTAAAAGTCATTCTTTCTCTGCGCGGAGGGGTGAAAGTCTATAACAAAGAAAACCTTCCGGCCGATTCAGGATTCGTCATTGCGTGTACACACTCCGGCTGGGTAGACGTCATCACACTTGGAGTCGGAGTTCTTCCTTACCAAATACATTACATGGCGAAAAAAGAGCTTTTTCAAAATAAATGGATCGGTTCTTTTTTGAAAAGCATTAACGCGTTTCCGGTCGACCGGGAAAATCCAGGGCCGAGCAGCATCAAAACACCGATTAAGCTGCTGAAGGAAGGCGAAATCGTCGGAATCTTCCCAAGCGGAACGAGAACGTCTGAGGATGTTCCGCTGAAAAGAGGAGCCGTCACCATTGCGCAATTGGGAAAAGCGCCGCTAGTTCCTGCTGCCTACAAAGGACCGTCAAGCGGAAAGGCACTTTTCAAAAAAGGAAAAATGAAGCTGATCATCGGTAAGCCGCTTCGCCAGGAGGATTTTGCCCATTATTCTTCTAAAGAAAAGCTTGCCGCAATGACGGATGCTTTGAACAACAGCATTAAAGAGCTTGAAAAGAAGCTGGAGCAGCTTTAAAGAATAGCTTTAAACTCAAGTCCCAAAGTATGGGGGAGCAATTGAAAGGTGCATATGCTGTTATTGATCCGGGATGATGTGGACTTTGATTGTGTATGCCTGCACAATTGTAAGCTGAACATCTATGCCACTTTTCCACGTCCTAAAGTAATAAAAACCCCTGAAAAAATTGCGTATTGTTTATACTTTTCTGCACTTAGTTATAATATATGAGAAGTTTATAAATGCAATTTAGGAAAGGGTACTGGGGATGAAAAAAGTCATAGTAGTCGGCGCAGGGATTCTTGGTGCATCGGCAGCATATCAGTTAGCAAAAATGGGTGCTGATGTTCTTGTTATAGACCGCAAAGATAAAGGGCAGGCTACCCATGCAGCTAAGGGTATTATTTGCCCGTGGATATCACCGCGGAGCAATCAGGCTTGGTACCAGCTAGCAAAAGCTGGAGCACGTTTTTATCCTGGTCTGATAGAAGAACTTAAAAACGAAGGCGAGAAAGAAACTGGTTATGCTCGAGTGGGAGTTCTCAGTAATCATTACGACATAGAGAAAATCGTAAAATTGGAAGAGCGTGTGCGAGAACGCAAAATAGATGCCCCGGAAATCGGTGAGATTACCTATCTTGCTGAAAAAGAGACCGGTGATTTGTTTCCTCTGCTGGCTGGCCGTTATCATTCTGTTCACTTAAGCGGGGGTGCCCGTGTGGATGGCCAAGTGCTGCGAGATGCGTTATTGCGATCTGCACAAAGAAAAGGTGTAACCTTTTTAACTGGTGATGCTGCTCTTCGATTTCATTCAAATCGGGTAACAGGAGTAACTGTCGGTGAAAAATGCTATTCATCTGACGAGGTCATTATTTGTGCAGGTGTTTGGGCAGATCAATTATTGGAGCCTTTAGGCATTCATTTCAAAGTAAGGTGCCAAAAAGCACAAATAGTTTATGTACAAGTTCCTGACGTAAGCGACACAGATACTTGGCCTGTTGTCATGCCGCCTTCTAATGAATATCTTTTAGCTTATAACCAGAGGATCGTAATTGGGGCGACCCGAGAAGATGATATAGACGGCTATGATGTACGAATAACAGCAGGCGGGATACAGGAACTTCTGAATAAGGGCTTAGAAATGGCTCCCGGTTTATCGAACAGTACTTTTCAAGAAGCAAGAGTCGGTCTTCGTCCCTTCACACCAGGGGAAGTTCCGGTGATAGGATCTCTTCCGGGGTGGGACGGTATTATAGTCGCTAATGGACTTGGGTCGTCTGGTTTGACAATGGGACCCTATGTTGGGGAACAGCTGGCGAAGATGGTATTCAAAATGGATTTGGATATAAATATAAATGATTATGATATTCAAAAAGCAATGGGGGATCGTTGATCTCCCATTGCTTTTTTCCTCTAAAAGGGATGTTACTTTCCCTATTGGCAGGAATCGATATACATGGCGGTGTGGAATATTAGAGTAGCCTCATCGAATCCCCATATTCAGATTTATTTGTATCGGTTATAACTGTAGATGATTTTTATATGGATTTATTTATTAAAGCAAGTTGATCCTCGGGCAGTGCCTTGGTTGTGCCATCATTATTTAGAACAGTACGCCATGTATAACGTGGTTCGTAACCAAGGATCTTCCGTGCTTTATCTATTGCCATCAGAGTCTCGTGGCCTTGAATATCCTTCTTTAAAGTGACATCTGGAAAAAATCTTTTAGCTAAATCCTCGCTGAGATCGGACATAATTGTATCAGGGGCCGTAATATGGAATACATCATTCCCTAGATTACTCTTTTCAATTGCAAGACGGCAAGCGTTTGCGGCGTCTCTGACATCGCAATAAGCCCATGCATTTTTCTTTTGAACATCCTTTTGTTGATCATTCCAGTGCATGGTGGGAATTTTTTCGTATTCATCAGGCTCATATATATTAGCAAACCGAAGAGTGACTATCTGTGTATTGATAAGCTTGGAATACATGTCTGAGAGGATTTCAGTCAGCCGCTTTGCCATCGCATATGACGATTTGACGATAGTTGGATGCTCTTCGTCTACAGGGAGGTAGCTGAGCTCCTCCGGAACAAATGGATAGCCCAAAACAGTTTCACTTGATGCCCACACAAGCTTAGGGATTTTGAAATCTTTACAAGCTTCCAGTATATTGAAATTAACGAGCATATTATTTTCAAATATAGCTTGGGATGTATTCCTCACATCGGTAGGAATATTTCCAAGATGGACCACTGCATCACAACCATTTAAAAGCTGACATACCTGACCATAATCACGTAATTCAGCTTGAATAAATTTTTTCGATGCAGATTCCTCCCTGAGTTTTCTATCTGATGCTATTACATCATGACCGGATTCTAAGAGTGTTCTTACGGTCCATCGGCCGATTTTGCCTGCTGCTCCTGTTACTACTACTTTCACCATTTTCGCTCCTTTACTCATATCTGCAATATTAGGGTTGAGAGTCATTTCACTAATTATTTGGTTCATTTCTTAACAGAGCATTCGTTCACTCATTCTGCTAATACATTGAGTAGGAAATGAGCAGAATATGCTTACCGAAAAGCCAATGTTTTTTAGTAAATTCTCACCTAATATCTGTTAGAATCCCCTTTTATTCATGTTTTATTAGTAATATCTATAAATTGGAAATGATTGTGATTTATGCTTGTCAGCGGATTTGGGCCTTTACAGCTAAAAATGACCATGAAAATTTTTATTCGACATGGTATTCGAGGAGCTAGTCATTTTAAGGTTAAATGTAAGAGGAAATCGGTTCGGCAAATGATGATCTTAACCGTAAATCATGTAGCGAAATATCGCATTTTATCAAAAAACAGGTTCAGGTGTCCAATTGTTATTCCGAGTCTTTGGCAGGAATGTTTGTAAAAACTGAATTAAAAAAGACACCTTTTTAAAAGGTGTCTTTTTGTTTTATGCTTCTTTCTGTTCAGCCGCTTCTAACAGCTCTTCGTGCTGAAGCTTTTTCACTTCAATATAAGCAACATGGTGGCCGTCAATTTCATTAATAATAAATTCGCAGCCTTCTTCTATGATGGAATCGTCCTTTTCAACATCATATTTCTGGGTCAGGAACCAGCCTCCGATTGTATCGACTTCTTCGTTTTCTAAATGAATGCCGAGAAGGTCGTTTACTTGGTCGATCAGCACTTTCCCGTCAAGCATATAATGTCCGTCTCCAAGCTTGCGGATTTCGTTAATTTCATCAATATCGAATTCGTCGCGGATTTCTCCGACGATTTCTTCAATGATATCTTCAACTGTCACAAGTCCAGCTGTTCCGCCGTATTCGTCTGACAGAATAGCCATATGCACTCTGTCTTTTTGCATTTTGACGAGTAAATCTTGGATTGGTGCAGACTCAATGACGTGAATGATCGGATTCACAAAGTCGGTGATTGTTGACTCAACTGAATACTCACCGCTGATGCAGGCTGTCAGCACCTCTTTAATATTGACGACACCGATAATATTATCTTTATCGCCTTCTTCAACGGGGTACCGGGTATACTTTTCAATTTGAATGATTTCCATCATGTCAGCGATCGTAATATCGTGCGGCAGGCTGACAATTTCGGTTCTTGGAATCATAATTTCTTTCGCAAGCCTGTCATCAAATTCAAATATCTTATTCACGTATTTAAATTCTGATTGGTTGATTTCTCCGCTTTTATAGCTTTCGGATAAGATAATCCGCAATTCTTCTTCGGAGTGAGCCAGTTCATTTTCAGAAACGGTCTCCAAGCCGAAAGCTTTCGTCAATAATCGTGCTGAGTTGTTCAGCACCCAAATAAATGGGAACATAATGCGGTAGAACCAAATCAGCGGTTTGGCAAACAGCATGGACACTGCTTCAGCTTTCTGAATTGCGACCGTCTTAGGCGCCAATTCTCCCACAACGACGTGCAGGAAAGTAATGATGGCGTAGGCAAGGATAAATGAGATGATGTGAGACAGTGAACCTGGCATGTTCATCTGTACGAAAAGCGGGTGAAGAAGCCTTTCAATCGTCGATTCGCCTAAAACCCCTAATCCAATCGAAGTCAATGTAATTCCCAGCTGGCACGCTGATAAATATTCATCAAGGTGCGTGGTCACTTTTTTTGCGGCAATGGCTGATTTATTTCCTTCCGCGATCAACTGATCAATCCGTGAGCCTCTGATCCTGATAATGGCAAACTCAGATGCTACGAAAAATGCCGTCAGCGCGATTAAAACGGCGACTAAAATCAAATTAACAATATCCAATTAGAACCTTCACTCTTAAACGAGAATGAAGGTAACACCTCCTGTAAGTAAAATAATGTTTTAACTTAACAGCAGCAAAAATGATTGAAGCACGGTCAGCTTTTCGGGTGCGAGCTTGCTTTTCAGCTTATCGCGTTCCTCAGGCTGCAACCTTTCAAACCGATGCAAGATTCCGGAGATGTTTTGATTCATATGATCAATTTCTGAGGTCAGAATACCAATTTCATCATCTTTCAAAGTTGAAGAGGGAAACTGATTCTCCAGGCGATCTTTAATATCGGACAGGGCCAATCGCTGCTGCTTGCAATCTACAATAAACATAAGACGTTTAAGTGCGTTTTCATCATAATAACGGTAATTCGAACAGGATCTGGCCGGCGTAAGCAGACCGAGATTTGTATAATAATCAACTGTTCGTTTCGTTACTCCGGCAAGCGCCGCTAGTTCACTGATGCGATAAGTCTCAGCCCCATCTAAATCCCTCCCCAACCATCACGTTATAGTTATGAGAATAGTTTAATATATGTAAGGGGATTTGCACAAGTTTATTGTTCTTAGAAATTAAGCGAGCGAGGTCAAGCTTCCCCGGATTCTATAAAGGCAAAGGACCTGTACGGACAGCTGCTGGAACAATATATATATGTACGATACTTTTTACAGCAGCGTCTTCCTATAGAAGAGGGGATAGAACAACTGTGCTTAGAAATAGAGCAACTATTACAGCATCAGCCGCATGCTAAAAGAGAAGCCCTTTATACTCGGGAAGCAAAAAATCAAAATATTTAAAACTCTGTTTTGGAATGATTTATGGTACAATAAAATATACAATTTATTAAACATATTGACTTGGAGGTGGTATGATGGGGCCCTCTGCATAGTCATCAATACATCAAGCGCATCAACCTTAAGAAAATTTGATTTTATCAGGAGGTGACTCCCTGTCCTATCGTAAGGGCGGGGTTAAATGGACGATATTGACAGTCTGATTTTAATTGGCGTGCTCATTGCTTTAACCGCATTTTTTGTCGCAAGTGAGTTTGCGATTGTTAAAGTAAGGAGATCCAGAATTGATCAGCTTATAACAGAAGGAAACAAACGGGCAATACTCGCAAAACGTATTATTACGGATCTGGATGAATACTTATCCGCATCCCAGCTTGGCATCACCTTGACATCAATCGGACTCGGTGTGCTGGGGGAACCTGCTTTTGAACGCCTTTTACATCCGGTGTTTGAGGCATTCAGTCTGCCGGCGTCGCTTACCCATGCTTTGTCATTTGCGGCCGCATACGGCTTGATTACATTCCTGCATGTCGTTGTAGGCGAGCTTGCCCCTAAAACGGTTGCTATTCAAAAGGCAGAACAGCTGACATTATTGATCGCAGGTCCATTACGTTTTTTCTATTTGCTTATGTATCCTTTTATTTGGGTCCTCAACGGATCTGCGAGGCTTTTGACCGGAATGTTTGGTTTGAAGCCCGCGTCGGAACACGACAGTTCTCACTCTGAGGAAGAGCTCAGAATGCTGCTGTCCGAAAGCTTGAAAAACGGAGAAATTAATCCGTCTGAATATAAATATGTAAATAAGATTTTTGAATTCGATAACCGAATAGCGAAAGAAATCATGATTCCGCGGAAAGAAATGGCCGCTGTTTCAACCGATATGACGATGAATGAGACGCTTCAAATCATGCTGAAAGAAAAATACACCCGCTGGCCCGTAACTGACGGTGACAAAGACAGCGTAATCGGCATGGTCAACACGAAGCACTTGTTTTCCGACTTGCTGTTTACGAGCGATGAGGAAAGGGAGAAGATCTCGATACGCTCGTATGTGCGCCCGGTAATTGAAGTCATTGAAACGATTCCCATACATGATCTGCTGATTAAAATGCAGCGGGAACGCATTCATTTGGCGATTCTGTCGGATGAATACGGAGGAACCTCGGGAATCGTGACGACAGAGGATATTCTTGAAGAAATTGTCGGTGAAATCAGAGACGAATTTGACGAAGATGAGCAGCCGCTGATTCAGAAGCTGTCCGACCGCCATTATGTGATGGACGGAAAGGTTCGCATAGATCAGGTGAATGAGCTTTTGAGCGCAGCTATTCAAGAAGAAGAAGTGGACACAATCGGCGGACTGATTCTGAAAGAAAACATTGACATCGGAGCGGGAGAATCCATTCAAATCGGACAGTATACGATACAGGTCCTAGAGATGGACGGACGGCACATTAAGCAAATTGACATACAAGAACACGTCAGCCAAACCCCTGAACGCGCGGCACATCACAAGCTGCCGATTCCCGAACCGGTTATGCTGAATAATGCAACCTTGAGCGAAAAATAAGCTCAAGGTTTTTTTGTTAGTCTGTGTGAAATATGATCTAAATAGAACGATCAATCGTTCTGTAAGGGCTGATAGTGCCGGTCTATGATCGTATTCATTAGAAAGCAAACATAAAAAAGGCAGAAGGTGCCTAAGCAGATTTCTGCCAGTCATCTTTTCAAGATAAAGGAGCTTTAACGGAATAAGAAAGGGAACTTCCAATCAATGGAGTTCCCTCATTTTTATTGTAAATTCAAGATAACAGCGCTATTCCGCACCAAAACGCAACCAAGCAGCCGCATAGCGTTATCGCGGTGTATAACAGGCTTTCCTTTACGCGCTTTTCAAGCAGCAGCTGAACGGCTTCCACACTGAAAGTGGAAAAAGTGGTAAACGCGCCGAAAAATCCGGTGCCGATGATGGTGCTTACGGACGGATTGGTGATGTTAAGTGCGGTAAACAGCCCGAGACCGAAAGCTCCGAGTATATTGATCGTCAAAATACCGATGGGAATGATGAAGCTGTTCCTTTTGGCTGAAATCATCTGTCCGAGCCAAAAGCGGAGCACAGATCCGATCCCCCCAGCAATACATATTCCGGCAATTGTCATGACGGATCAATCTCCTTCCTTTGCTGTCCGTCCGCGATTCGCCGTCCGCACAAAACACCGGCAAGCGCGAGGCCGATCCCTGCTAAAAGTGAGGCAGCCATATATGCAGCGGCTGCTGCCGGGGCTGTTTGCAGCATCATAACCGATTCTTTAGAAAACGTCGACATTGTGGTAAACCCGCCGCAAAAGCCGGTGCCTAAAAAAGCGGACAGAAGAGGCCGCTTAGCCCGGACTGTAAAAAACCCGGTGAACAGCCCGAGCAGAAAGCTTCCGGATATATTTTCAAGCCAAGTTGCAAGGGGAAACGTATTTGTATGTAACCATGCAGATAATCCATATCGGAGGCAGGACCCTACAGCGCCTCCGATAAAAACAGCACTATATTGTTTCATGTTTGTCATCCTTTAAAGTGAAATCAGGATAATCCGTGACGATGCCGTCAACAGCCATGCTTTGCAGTTTGTCGGCTGTTTTTTGATCTCTTATCGTCCAGGCAAACACTTTTAAGCCGCGTTTATGGACGGAAGATATAAGCAGACGGTTCAGCCGAGTATATTTTATATTGGCATAATCCGCGCATGATTGATAGACCTTCAATTGGTTTCTCGTCAATCGCCCGAAACTCGGTCTTGCAATGACGGCTGTCGGGATAGAAGGATAGAGATCGCGGAACGTCTGAATGGATCGGATGTTAAAGGATTGAACAATATTATAAATGGAGAAAGAAAACGTGCTTAACAGCTTTCCCACTTCTTTTTCAAGTCCGACTTGAGAAGGAGGGCCTTTCAATTCAATCAGCAGACCGACTTTCTGATGATAGCGCTTGAGTACGGCTTCAAGTGTCGGAATTTTTTCTCCTTGAAAGGCGGGGCCGAACCAGCTCCCTGCATCAAGTGTTTGCAGTTCTTTCAGCGTATAATCCTTTACATAGCCAGTGCCGTTCGTCGTCCGGTCAACCCTGTCATCATGTATCACCACAATGTGCCGGTCTTTGGTGAGCTGCACATCAAGCTCAATCATATCCGATTTCAGTTCCGCAGCTAAGTCGAAGGCGGCAAATGTATTTTCCGGCGCGTACCCGGATGCTCCGCGATGGGCGATGGTGTACAAGCGTGTCAGCTCCTCATATGGACATTTCTGTTATTGTATCAAAGTTCATATATGCGCCGCGATACCAAGTGGTGAATTTTTTTGAGAAAAAAGAATAGGCCGGGCTGATTAGGGCGTATATCTTAAAAAAGAAAAATAAACAGCACGGTATACCGGTATGACAGTGTTCGCCAAAAAAATAGTGCTTTCGACTTGTTTACAAAAAATTCTGTTATTTTATAATAGCAAAAAAGGAGGCGAGATCATGGGTAAAGGGAGAATCAGAGTGGAGGAAAGAATTAAGGCCGAAACGGATGCTGAAATGCAAAAAGCAACTCTCCTGGATCAGACACAAACGAAAAGGAAGTAGTACGTGTTGTCCCTATTGAATCTGGCTGAAATATGATGAAAGATACTATGCCCCGGCTCTGTGCCGGGGTTTTTATGCGTCTATTGAGACATTAAAAGAGATTTTTGCCGAATGATTTAGTATAATTAATTTTCGATTGGGATAAAGGAGCGACCGTCATGCCGGAAAATCTTCAACAATACTTTACACTTGATAAAACGATACAAATAGGAATCAGCTTAGGCATTTTGCTGATTTTTCTCATACTCAGAAAGATATTTACGAAGTATTTATTCAATCTGATTTTTAATTTAACAAACAAGCCGAAAACAGAAATATTTAAACAGGTGATCGTTGCCTTTGATAAACCTGCCAGGTGGTTTTTTGTCGCCCTCGGTCTTTTTTTGGCCATTCGGTATTCCCCGTTCTTTGACGGGCAGATGCCGCTTATCAGCAAAGTGTACCGTTCGTTTATTGTGGCGCTGTTGTCTTGGGGTCTCTGTAATTTGACAGCAGCCTCATCATTTTTATTCCATAAGGTCAATCAGCGATTCGATCTTGAAATGGACGATATTTTGGCCCCGTTTTTATCGAAGCTGCTTCGATTTGTCATTATTGCGCTCAGCGTAAGTGTTATTGCGCAAGAATTTAATTACGATGTAAACGGCTTTGTAGCGGGGCTGGGGCTTGGCGGATTGGCATTTGCGCTTGCGGCCAAGGATACCATCAGCAACTTCTTCGGCGGAATCATTATTATCACGGAAAAGCCGTTTACCATTGGCGACTGGGTTCAAACACCGAGCGTGACGGGAACGGTGGAGGATATCACATTCCGAAGCACGAGATTCAGAACGGCACAAGAAGCTGTTGTTACCGTCCCGAACTCCACGCTGTCGATGGAAGCCATCACGAACTGGACAAAAATGAACAAACGCCAGGTTACATTCTCGCTTCATGTGTCATACGCCACGCCTGTTGAGAAAATGGACCGCTGCATTAAAACGCTCAGAAAAATGCTGATCGAGCATGAAGACGTGCATGACGACACCATTATGGTCAACTTTGACATGTTTGCTGACAGCTATTACAACCTATTCTTTAATTTTTATACAAAAACCACAGCATGGGCTGAGAACCTTGATGTCAGAGAAGATATCAATTACCGTATTATAGACATTTTGGCGGCGGAGGGCGTAGAGTTCGCATACCCGGGCCAAACCGTACTGGTGAAACAGAAAAACCATAATGATCCGTTTCAGACGAATCGGATCAATGGGGAGAAGGAGCGGGCATAGCCCGTTGCACTCCGTCCTTTAGCTGCCGCTTTCGGACGGAGTTTTTTTTATGATAAAATAATCGAAAAGGGCGGTGAAGCTTTGAAGGATTATCAAGATATAGTGGACAAAGCCAAACGTATTGTCGTGCTGACGGGAGCCGGCATGAGCACGGAATCGGGTATTCCGGATTTCCGCTCAGCGGGCGGTATTTGGACTGAAGACTCCTCCAGGATGGAAGCGATGAGCCGCGATTACTTTGAACGCCATCCCAGCCTGTTCTGGCCTAAATTCAAAGAGCTGTTTCAAATGAAAATGAGCGGCCGCTTTGAGCCGAATGAGGGTCATGTCTATTTAGCAGAGCTGGAAAAAGAGGGGAAGCAAGTCGATATTTTCACGCAGAATATCGACGGCCTTCATAAGAAAGCGGGAAGCAGACACGTATACGAATTGCACGGATCGATCCAGACAGCGGCCTGCCCAGCGTGCGGCGCGAGTTACGATCTTTCTCATTTGCTAAAGCATGACGTGCCCCAATGTACGGCGGAAAAAACGGACAGCGACATTTGCAGCACGGTCTTAAAAACAGACGTCGTCCTTTTCGGCGACATCGTGCAGCATTTTGATACCCTTTATGAAAAATTAAGTCAAGCTGATCTGTTTTTGGTGATCGGAACATCACTTGAAGTGGCGCCTGCCAGTTTTGTACCTGAGGAAGCAAGCCGGATTCCAGGAATGAAACAGATTCTCATTAACCTAGAACCGACTTACTGTGATGACTTGTTTGATCTTGTGATTCATAGAAAAATAGGCGAGTTTGCCAAAGAATTATCCGATAAAAAATGAGGCAGCCTTTCGAAGGCGCCTCATTTTTTATTCATGGACAGGAATCATTGTATCCTTCAGCACATCAAAGGAATATCCCTTATCCTTCAGTTGTTTGATTAAAACCGGCAGTGATTGAACGGTGGACGGAAGGTCGTGCATGAGAATGACATGTGGGCGGCTTGAATGGCTGTTTTCCATATATTCAAGCTGATTGATGACCTCCGGCACAAATTTCGGTCCGCGGTATTTCCAATCCATGCTGTCAATCGTCCAGTCCCAGTACACAAAACCGCCTTTTTCCAGATGTTTGATCTGGGTGTCGGTAAGTGACGGCTTGCTGCCGTATGGGGTTCTGACAAGGTCTGTTTTGACCCCCGTGATGTCTTTCAGCGTAGCACGCGCCTGCTGCATTTCTTTCAGAGGCGATACCGGCGTCTGATAGAATCGTTTGTTGTCATGCGTGACGCCGTGCAGGCCGAGTGAGTGTCCTTCATTCTTTGATCTTTCCACAGCCTGCTTAAATGTATTCATTTGCGGTCCGAGCATGAAAAAGGTAGCTTTCACATCAGCGCTTTTTAATACATCCAGCAAGCGGTTTGTAGAGGCTGACGGGCCGTCATCAAACGTCAGATAGACCGTTTTTTCATCAGGGCTCTGCTCGGTCTGTAAATGTTTAATCAGCAGATCCGGGGAGTTTCTTTTGAGCTTGAGGCTCGGATTTTCGTCACGAAGCTGGCTGTTGGTTGTGACCGTGATTTGTTTACCTTTTGCGTGCGACCCTGAGTAACCCAAAAAGACGATTAACAACAGCAACACACACAAAACTGCTAAGCTTGTAAATTTAAAAACAAGTGAAAAAACAGAAGGAGAAGTGTCTCCTTTCGTCTGGCGCATATTAATCTCTCCAGTGGCATAGATTTCTACATACCGCTGTATTGGTGGCAGTTTTATTGCAAGATACACTGCCATATGATTACAACCTATGTACTCCGACATAAAGTATACAGGAATAAAACTGGAAAGAACATAGAAAAATTGTCGAAATATCAGTTTTTAAGGAAAAAATAATCTCTTCTGCCTGCGCTTTCTATATCTCTAATTCTTTCTGTTTTTCAGCTTGTTCGGTATGGTAGAATAGTTGACAATGACAGCTTGAGAAAAACAGGATATCACGAAACTTGGGAGGGTTTGTATGAAGGTGTTAGTGAATGGACAGTTATTGAAACGGGATGAGGCCGTTGTTGATATTGAAGACCGCGGTTATCAATTTGGCGATGGTATTTATGAAGTCATCAGAGTTTACAAGGGTGTTTTATATGGATTACGCGAGCATGCTGAACGATTTTTTAGAAGCGCCGCTGAAATCGGAATCGATCTGCCGTTTAGCATTGAGGATCTTGAATGGAAGCTGGAAAAGCTTGTCCAAGAAAACGGTGTCGAGAGCGGCGGGGTATACATTCAGACAACAAGAGGCGTGGCGCCGAGAAAGCATCAATATGAAGCCGGATTGGCTCCGCAAACAACTGCGTACACGTTTCCAGTGAAAAAACCGGAAAATGAGCAGGCGCACGGCGTGTCAGCGATTACTGATAAAGACCTCCGCTGGCTGAGATGCGATATCAAAAGTCTGAATTTACTGTATAATGTGATGATTAAGCAAAAGGCCTATGAAACGGGTGCTTATGAAGCTGTGCTGATCAGAGACGGAATTGTAACGGAAGGAACATCCTCCAATGTGTATGCGGTGAAAGACGGGGTAGTCCGGACACACCCGGCCAACCAGTTGATTTTAAATGGCATCACCCGCATGAACATTTTGGAACTCATACGAAAAAACGGATGGAAGCTGGAAGAAAAGCCTGTCACCGAGGAAGAACTCAGACAAGCAGAGGAAATTTTTATTTCTTCTACAACGTCAGAGGTAATTCCGGTTGTGACCCTTGACGGGGAAGCGGTTGGCAGCGGAGTTCCGGGACCGCTGACGAAGCAGCTGCAGGCGGCATTTCAAGAAAGCATTCAGCAGGCGATCGGCATCTCGTCATCATAAACAAAACAGCACCGCTGCAAAAGAGCGGTGCTGTTTTGTTTATTTTTTTGCAAATCCAAGAATGACCGATATGATCGGAGAAATATAGAGGAAGAAAACATACGGCAAATAATCGATGACAGGAACGCCGAGTGCGCTGGCCATAAATGCCCCGCTTACTCCCCACGGAATTAACGGATTAATTAAGGTGCCGCCGTCTTCAAGCGAGCGTGACAGATACTTTCGTTCAATATTTTGTTTGTCATATAAGTGTTTAAATGACTGGCCGGGTATTAAAATCGACAAGTACTGTTCACCTGTTGCTAAGTTCACTCCGATGCTTGAGCAAACGGTTGCCAAAATCAGGCGTCCTTTTGTGTGAATGCCTTTCATGACACCCTCCAATAAGGCTGAAATCAGACCGATTTTCTCCATTATTCCTCCGAGTGCAAAAGCGATCATAATGAGAGAGACTGAGCCCATCATCGACTGAAGCCCGCCCCGGTTGATGATGTTTGAAACAGCCTGATTGTCCGTCTCATAAACAGTTCCGTTTTGCAGCGCTGAGATAAATGCTTGGACACCGCTGTCAGGAATGAAAAGGGCAGTCAGTATGCCGGAGGAAACAATCCCGGCAGCCAGAACGGGAATCACGGATACCCGCTTACCTGCTAGCAGGATGACCAGCAGCGGAGATAACAGCGCCCAAGGAGTAACGTTTGCCGCCTCTTTTATCACTGAGATCATTTTCTCGATATTAGCTGTTGAAGCGGCGTTTGCCGAAACAGATAACCCCATTACATAAAACAGCACGATCGTAATAAGCAAAGCGGGGATTGTCGTCCCCGTCATATGGCGAATGTGTTTGAAAATCGAAATTTCTCCAATGCCGGCAGCGAAGTTGGTCGTATCTGACATAGGTGACATTTTATCTCCGAAGCAGGCGCCGCAAATCACTGCCCCGGCGGTCCATTCAAGCGGAACGCCGGCAGCGCTTGCTACTCCTATCAAGGCTACGCCGATCGTGCTCACTGTTGTCAGGCTTGATCCGACCAGTGTGCTGATAATCATGCATGAAAATAATGCGGTCAACAGAAGCTGACTTGGTTCAATAAAGGACAAAGCATAAACGGTAACAGTCGGTATAGCGCCGCTGTACATCCACGCACCGATCAAAATGCCGATCAATGACAGGACAATAATTGGCTGTACTCCGTTTTTTATGCCGTTCACAATGCCTTCCTCAATGTCCTTCCACGAAAAGCCGATGGTTAAGCCGGCAATCGAAAGAATAAGGATGCATAGAAACAGGGGCATATGCGGTTCTGTATGGAACATAAACAGGCAGGAAATGATAACCGCCAATATAAATAAAAATAGTCCGGCAGCCAACGGAAACGTCAGCCGTTTTTGTGAATTCAAAAAAACACCCCATTAATGATCTTTAATGCTTTTGTGCTTTTTTGCACGAAAGTATTATAGCAGAAAAAGCGGATAAACACTGTTTTTTTACAATTGTGAATTTAAAAAAGTGAGCACTGCTGCGTGCTCACTTTACAATCAGAACCGGAATATCGGATTTCGCTGACAGCTTTTCGCTGACACTTCCGAATAACAGTTTTTTCAGCCTGTTTTGGTCACGGCTTCCCATGACGATCAGATCGGCTGATATATCTGCTGCGTGCTCGATAATTGAACTCGCGGGATCGCCTTCTAATATATCAATGTCTCCGTCAATTTGGTTATCATTCAAAAGCATTCTGGCTTCAGCAACGACTTCTTCCGTTTGATCTTCATAGATCATCGGCTGCGGCTGGACACCTTCTGACATAAGCGGGTCGGGAACACTCGTCATTCCTCCGCCGATATAGCTTGCGCCTGCTGCCGGTCTAGGCGGGTCGATGATGGTCTGATTTTCTTTTCTGTCATGAGAATGTGCGACAGTTATCCGTGCGTGCAGAGTTTTTGAAAGGTCAATGGCTTTTTGAAGCGCTTTCTTGCTATTGTCACTTCCGTCAAATGCAACAATGATTCGATCGGCATGAAACATGATCCTCACCCTTTCAAAAGATGGATTACAATACAATACCCGAAATATGAAACCGCTAACCATTTTTCTTAAAGTAGTGATTGACAAAAAAAGGTTTTATTTATAATATGAAAAAGAATCTAAAATCGGAACGGAGGTATTGTCATGCTAAGGATAAATAACGTTAACATCGTTCAATTTCATATCCGCGTGACGAGCCCGAACCTCCCTTATTCTGTAACCTGACGTCTGTTTAAGTGGTTCAGTCGCGCACCAAAGCGGACTGCGCCTGTTAATAATTGGCAAAAAGAGGCATGGAGCTTACGCTTTATGCCTCTTTTTTATATGCAAAATGATTCTAAATCTAAAGAAAGATGGGTGTGGTGGATGTGAATACAAAAGAAGAATGCATGATGAAGAATAAGAAAAATGGCCGGGATAAACTTGAAGGCGGCTGACGAAGTGAAGGAGATGGGGATATATGTTTTCTGTATTAAAAAAGCTGGGATGGTTTTTTAAAGCCTACTGGCTGCGTTATACTATTGCAATTGTGCTTTTATTGGCCGTCAATGTGCTGGAGATGTTTCCGCCCAAGCTTCTCGGAAACGCGATAGATGATATGAAATCCGGTTTGTTTACCGTCAGCGGCATGGTGTTTTACATTGGACTTTTTCTCGGCTTGACGGCTGTTGTGTATGTTATGTCTTATTATTGGATGTATCAGCTGTTCGGCGGGGCGAACATAATGGAAAAAATTCTCCGTTCTAAGCTGATGGGGCACTTGCTGAACATGTCTCCGCCGTTTTATGAGAAATACAGGACAGGAGATTTAATGGCACGCGGAACAAATGATCTGAAAGCGGTCAGTTTAACGACAGGTTTCGGAATTTTGACGTTGGCTGATTCTACGATGTATATGCTGACGATCTTTTTGACGATGGGTATATTGATCAGCTGGAAGCTGACATTTGCTGCGATTATTCCGCTTCCTTTTATGGCGCTGGCAATCAGCTTGTACGGAAGCAAAATTCATGCGCGGTTTACTGAGGCTCAAGATTCATTCGGCGCTCTGAATGACAGGGTGCTAGAATCTGTTTCCGGCGTCCGGGTGATCAGGGCTTATGTGCAGGAAACAAATGATGTCCGCCGCTTTAACGACATGACGGCTGACGTGTACGAAAAAAATATGAGGGTGGCCTTTATTGATTCCCTGTTCGAGCCGACGGTCAAGCTTCTCGTCGGTATGAGTTACCTTATCGGACTTGGTTACGGCGCCTATCTCGTCTTTCAAAATCAGCTGACACTTGGCGAGCTTGTTTCCTTTAACGTATATCTTGGCATGATGATTTGGCCGATGTTTGCCATTGGTGAATTGATTAATGTGATGCAGCGCGGAAATGCGTCTTTAGATCGCGTCAATGAAACCTTATTCTACGAGCCTGAAGTTGTGGAACCGACGCTTCCTGCCGCAGTTGAAGAGCCGGGCGAAATGGTTTTCAGCCGCGTCAGCTTTACGTACCCCAGTTCATCCCACGGCAACCTGTGCGATGTCTCTTTCACAGTGGGTAAAGGGCAGACGGTCGGGATCGTCGGAAAAACGGGAAGCGGAAAAACAACCATCATCAAGCAGCTCTTACGCCAATATCCCGCCGGAGATGGAGACATTACATTATCAGGCGTCCCAATTCAGGACATTCCGCTCGACCGTCTGCGCAGTTGGATTGGTTATGTCCCGCAGGATCACTTGTTATTTTCGCGAACGGTTAAGGAAAATCTATTATACGGAAATCCTGATGCCTCAGATGAAGAGGTGAGGCGGGTAATTCGGGAGGCGCATTTTGAAAAAGATTTGGAAATGCTGCCGGCCGGGCTAAACACAATGGTGGGCGAAAAGGGTGTCGCTCTCTCAGGCGGGCAAAAGCAGCGGATTTCGATTGCGAGGGCATTAATGGGAAATCCGGATATTTTGATTTTGGATGATTCGCTTTCAGCCGTCGATGCGAAAACTGAGGCGGCGATTATTCGCAATATCAGAAAAAACCGCCAAGGGAAGACCACATTTATTACGTCTCACCGCTTATCCGCAGTTGAGCACGCAGACCTGATTCTTGTCATGGACGGCGGGCGTATATCTGAAAGAGGGACCCATCAGGAACTGCTCGAGAACAACGGGTGGTATCGTGAACAATATGAGCGACAGCAGCTGTCCTCTAATGAAGAAGGAGGGACTGTTGCGTGAAGACAGGAAAAACATTATGGAAATATGCGCTTATTTATAAGAAGCTGCTGATATCCGCGGTTCTTTTGCTTATGGTCGCTGTGGGCGCCGAGCTGACAGGACCCTTTATCGGAAAAAAGATGATAGACGACCATATACTTGGCATCGAAAAAACTTGGTATGAAGTGTCAGCAGGAGAAAAAAATGCGGTATCATTTCAAGGCAAATCATACGTGAGGGAGGATCGGTATGATTCTCCCGGCGCCCCGGAAAACGAGGCGCATATCTATCAGGTCGGAACGTCTTATTATTTTGTCGGTCAAGCGGTCAGTTTTGACGGGGACAGAAAGGTATCTGACGGAAAACTGACCATCTCAAAAGGGGGAGAAAGCCGGGCGTATCCTGCTGAAAAGCTTACAAAACAGGAGATTTTTAAGTTTTACCAGCCGGAGATTCATGGGCTGCTGTTCTTGATTTTTCTCTATTTAGGGCTGCTTGTCTTTTCTGTGTTTTTTCAATACGGACAGCACTATTTGCTCCAAATGAGCGCCAACCGCATTATTCAAAAAATGAGGCAGGATGTGTTTTCTCACCTTCAAACGCTTCCGGTCCGATACTTTGACAACCTGCCAGCCGGTAAAGTGGTTGCGCGGGTGACCAATGATACCGAAGCGATCAGGGATTTATATGTCACGGTTCTTTCTACTTTTGTTACAAGCGCGATTTACATGATCGGCATTTTTACGGCGCTGTTTTTGCTTGATATAAAGCTTGCGTTTCTGTGCCTCGCAATCGTGCCGATTATATTGATCTGGTCTGTTATTTATCGCAAATATGCGTCGGACTATAATCATCAGATCCGCTCCATTAACAGCGACATCAATGCAAAAATGAATGAATCCATTCAAGGAATGCCCATTATTCAGGCTTTCCGCCACCAGAAGGAAACGATGAGAGAGTTTGAGCAGCTTAATGAATCGCACTTTCATTATCAAAACAAAATGCTGAATCTAAACTCTCTCTTATCCCATAACTTGGTGAATGTCATCCGCAACTTGGCGTTTGTCGGCTTGATCTGGCATTTCGGCAGCGCCAGTCTGAATGCGGCTGGGATTATCTCAATCGGTGTGCTGTATGCCTTTGTGGATTATTTAAACCGGCTATTTCAGCCGATTACCGGTATCGTCAACCAGTTTTCAAAGCTTGAACTGGCGAGGGTATCGGCGGGAAGAGTGTTTGAGCTATTGGCAGAAAATGAAACAGAAGCACAGGGGGTTCCGGCAAAAAATCGCGCATCAGGTCAGGTCGAATTTCGGGATGTATCTTTTGCTTACAATGAAGGGGAAGACGTGCTGAAAAATATCTCGTTTAAAGCGAAAAAAGGAGAAACCATCGCCCTCGTCGGCCACACAGGCTCAGGCAAGAGCTCGATTTTGAACATCCTGTTCCGTTTTTACGACGCCCAAAAAGGGGATGTGCTGCTTGACGGGAAAAGCATATACGAAATGTCGAGGCATGAGCTCAGAACCCATATGGGCATTGTTCTGCAAGACCCGTACCTTTTTTCGGGAACAATCGGTTCAAATGTAAGTATGGAGGATGAGAGAATTTCGGCAGAAAGGATCACTGAAGCTCTCCGCCAAGTCGGGGCCGAAAACCTGCTAAAGAATCTGCCAAAAGGCGTGGAAGAACCTGTTATTGAAAAAGGAAGCACGTTATCTTCAGGAGAGCGGCAGCTCATTTCGTTTGCGAGAGCGCTCGCTTTTGATCCGGCTATCCTGATTTTAGATGAAGCCACCGCCAATATTGACACCGAAACAGAAGCGGTCATCCAAAACGCCTTAGATGTTGTCAAACAAGGGCGGACCACATTTGTCATTGCCCATCGTCTTTCCACGATTAGAAACGCTGACACCATTCTTGTGATGGAAAAAGGCAGCATCATCGAAAAAGGCAGCCATGAAGAGCTGATGGAGCAAAAAGGCCAATATTATCAAATGTATGAGCTGCAAAAAGGAAAACAAAATTCAATTGCATAGCTTGAGCGGCATACGGATTTCCGTATGCCGCTTATTATTATGTACACATTAATAAGCAAGCCCGACACGTTCTCGGATGAAGTCACGCGCTTCAAGCTGTTGATAGAGAAAATGTGCCGTATCGCCGACTGTGATTTTTGATCCGCCCTCTGGCAAAAAGTCTTTTTCAAAGCGGTAAACACCGGTTGCTTCACCGTCCGGAAGATAAGTGGGACAAATGGCGGTCCAGTCTAACCCAGAAGCCTCGAGCATTGTGAAGACTTTGGCATGCTCCTCAGCCGCCCGGGTCAATTTTCGCTTTGACTCATTGGTCTCAAATCGAAATTTTTGCGGATGTTGCCGGGATTTGAGAATTCCGGCTGTACCGATAGTAATCAGCCGCTTCATGTTTTCTTCCTCCATTATGTCAATGACATGTTTCATCGACACAGAGAGCGTGTCATCTCCATCTGTACCCAGACAGCTGATCACCATGTCTGAGCCAGTGATCACATGTTGTACGTCATCTCGATTCCGGCCATTTCCTGTGATGATCCGTTCCGGAGGCAAGTGAGGCACGTTCTTTTGTTCTCTGGCCAGCGCGTAAATATCATATCGCTTGTTTGCGCCTGCTTCTTTAAGAAATGCCTGTCCGACTCGGCCAGTCGCGCCAAATAAAGCTATTTTCATCCAAAAACCCCCTCGTCTTATTATAAAATGAAGGCAATCATTTTGAACAGCGCGGAAAAGAATACCTGTACAAATTGATAGAACGGTGGGAAACATATTCATGAACCATCGATATACTTACAAACTGTACAAGCTCCCAATTGACAAACGCCATCATAGACACTATTTTCCCCTCCCTTTTCTCCTAGGATATGTGGAATAGGAAAAAAGAGTGACAGCATCAAAAGAAGGCGCGGGAGCCCGCGCCTTCTGTCAGCCATTATATTGAATTAAGTTATTGTACGCCGCCGCCCATTTGTTGTTGAGCAAAAGAAACTAAACGTTTAGTGATTTCTCCTCCGACAGATCCGTTAGCGCGAGAAGTTGTTTCAGCACCAAGGTTCACACCGAATTCTGAAGCGATTTCGAATTTCATTTGATCAATTGCCTGAGCTGCGCCAGGTACAAGTAGTTGGTTTGAAGAGTTACTTCCAGATTGGTTTGGCATTGTTAATATCTCCTTTTATATATAGTATGGTTGGGCTTGCTGGAGTTGCACCAGCCGTGAATCCGGGGAGTCACTGCCTTCTCGGCTGTGCCCAATGGCTGCTGACTGTACTATGTATTATGTTAAATTTGCGAAGTTTGATGCAGCCATTTGAATGGTAAATGTTGTGAGAGGAATAAAAAAAGCTTAGCCATTTTCAGGCTAAGCAGTTATCAGTTAATCATAAATGTGAAAGAGCATCAGCTCATGAATCTCGCTTTTAATAGAAGGCTCGTCGTCATGGGCGGGGAATTGCCTTCCCCACTCAATATCTCCTGTCTTATGGTAAATCCCTTCATAATGTGTCCCTTTATGAAAAAACGAAATTCTCCACCCGGGCAGCTTTTCTTTTTGGAACAAAGGCTTCCAGCTAAAATGAGAAATCATGAAGTGTCACGCTCCTTAATTGATTTCAATTGACATGGATCGGAACCGAATTAGTTACATTGTATCTTATTCTGATGAAAGTTCATAGAATAGGAATTCATTTCCGCATGTTGACCTTGTCCAAAATTATCAGAAAAATAGTGCCCGGATGTTTTCCGGGCTGCGCCGGATTACGGCCAAAGCTTTTCAGGCGCTACGATGGCCTGCTCCGAGAGATAAGACGCATATTCAAAGTTTCTCCGCTTTGTCAGAGAATCAACAGAGGTTAAGTTCGGATGCGAAAAAATACTGCGGCCCGGTCGTGAATTAGCCTCAAACATCCATACCTTTCCGGCCTGATCGATTCCGAGGTCAAAGCCGATTTCGCCGATGAAGCCTTCAATATGTTCATTGAGTACACGGCTGACAGTTAGTGCGGCGACTGAAAGCTTTCTGATCATATCGGCCCTTTCCTTAGGATCGTCATAGAGTTCCGCCAATGTTTTCACTGTTCCTCCATTTGAGAGGTGGGTCGTTATGCTGTTTTTGCCGGAAATCTTCACGGCAATTGCGGTTACGTCCCATTTTCCGCTTGCGTTCTTATTTGTATGCACGCGAAAATCGGCAGGACGTCCCTGAAATTCGATAAGATCAATACCTTGCTGCACAAGAAAAGAAGCGGCATCGTGTTCTTTTTCAAACGCAGCTAAAAAGGCTGATGAATTCGGATACTCAATAGAAGTAAAGGATTTTTCTTCATTTGTATGTTTGACGGTCAGTCCTTTCTCCGATTGGGTCAGCTGGTAAATTCCAGTGCCGAGCGCGCCGTTAGCCGGTTTGATATAGACGGTCTCAAATGATTTACACAGTGCGTCAATGCTCTCAACGGACGGATGAAGGATGGATTGCGGTAAGAAGGGTGCCGTCCGGTTGTCTTTTTCCAAAAGCTGATGAACCTCCCATTTGTTAAAAAACCCGCGATTAAACCATGGAATTTGATATTCATTTATCAGCCGCTGTTTTGTTTCCTGTAAGAGTGCAGAATCTTCTATTTTACGGTTCGGCAAGCGGTCATACACAACATTCGGGAGCGGGACGGTTTTCTTTTCCCAGCCGTTTTCTCTGTAAAGGTACGCTTCAATCGTGCCGTGTTCCCATTGGATTTGATGGGCGCCAAAGACAAAGCAATACCCGCCAGACTGAAGGTTCAAGGTGAGCAGCTTTGAAAAAAAGAGAGAGCGTTCTTTGAATGGCTGAGAAAGAGACTTAGTAAATCCGGCCGTGAAAATCCCGATTAATGGGCCGATAAAGACCGTATTCTCGTGAATAATGATATTCGCCTGGCTTCGGTGCGGAATCATCAGCTCGTGAAACAGATTTTCAGAAAGCAGTACTGTGCGCTCAAGATTTTTCTTGAAGGAAATATGACATCTTGCGACCTGTGTACCGAACGCGGCATACAAAAGACCGTTTTGCTTCATAGAGGAGGGGAGGAACATCGTGTTTTCGCTTTTTTTGTGTATGCCGACCACGAAGCTTTTACGATTCATGCGGCAGGGCTCCTTTCTGGTCCCGTGACGAGTGAATCCCTAAGCAGCGCTTAAAAGGACTTGTGCAGAGCTGCTCCTTTTGCTCGGGAGAGACTTTTAAAATGGATTTTCTGCCTGGCTTTGAATTGATATCAAGCAGCCAGATTCTTCCGTCCTTGGCCAGACATATATCGAGCCCAAGTTCAAATAAAGGTCCGTACTGCTCGTCGAGAAAATAAGGAACGGACTGGGTAATCGAGAAGACATCATCCAATAAAATGACCTGCTGTTTTTTCGGAATCTCTTGAAACCATGTATCAAATTTGAGAGCATCAGACCCCCCAGATAAATTTGCCAGAAGCCCGTTTTGATAGCCGCGTCTCACGGCCTTGCCGACAGTTTCCCAGCTGCCGGACTCATTTTTCTGCATTAATATACGAATATCACGCGGATACCGTTCCTTATCTTGAATATTTAAATAAGGCTGTAAAATGTAGCGGTGCTGCAGCACTTTTTTACACCATGTTTTAAAAGACACCTGATTGGAAAAAGATTTGGTTTGTTTATTCTTTCCGATATGATAGGTGGCCGTAATTGATTTTTTGCCCAGCTCGAGAAGAATGACGCCTCTGCCGCCAGACCCGAACGCCGGCTTTAAAATACAGGTTTTTTCTTTTGATAAAAACGAATAAATTTGCTCATATTTTGTGATTTGAATCGTTTCTGGGATATATGGGTTAATCAAAGGATTTTGCTGCAAATCGTTTAACACAGCCCACTTATCAGGAAGACCGAAACCGAGAAATTCTGTTTTTGGGTATTTTTTGAGCCACTCGACGATCGGTTTTGCTTTATGGGAATGAGAGTCTTTCCCATAAAAACAGCGATCATAAATAAAGTCGGGAATATTTATTTCTGTTTCGTTCCATTTTCCGCTGGACGGATGATGGGCAAGCGCCTTGACACGCAGGGTGTCAGGAGATATATCAAATGGCGTAAAGCGGACGAAACGAATGCCGAAGTCAGGCGCTCTCTTCGCCAATTCGGCGGCATAATCTTCTTCATGCTGGCGGGATAAAGACATAAAACCGAGTGTTATCATGTTGTTACTCCCCCTTATTGAAAAACTGCTGATCACGTACGGAAGGATCGCATTCCCTTCCAGCAGCAGCTTCAAGCTGTTTAACCAAGAAACCGGAGACGGATTTTGCTGCAGGTGTTCTACCTTAATGATTACGATACTTCTCCTTGCCTTATTCCTGACAAAACAAGATGATTTTTAAAGGCAAGGTTCCGTCTCCTTTATTTGCTAAGTCGTCTCACGAACCTCTATAATACGAATAGATATAGTTCAGGTATCATAAAAAAGATTCGGTTAAGATGGAGGCAGATGAAAAGGAATGGGTATTGCAGGAACTTTTATTTTTATGATTGTGATCGGCGCTGTAATCGGGGCGATTACCAATCATTTAGCAATTCAAATGTTATTTCGGCCATACAAGGCTTATTACGTATTTGGCAAACGGGTCCCTTTCACGCCCGGGCTGATTCCAAAAAGAAGAGATGAGCTTGCTAAACAAATGGGACTGACGGTGGTCAATCATCTTTTGACACCAGAAGGCATTAAAAAACGGCTTGTTTCTGAAACGGCCAAAAAACAGGCGCTGCAAGCCGGAGAACAGTTTATCCGCCGCATGACGGATTCTGAGATGACATTAAATGAAGCGTTGGACAAAGTCGGCATCAAGCGTCCGGGTGAGGCTGCGGATGCATGGATTGACCAATGGACGGATGAAAAACTTTCACAGCTCTTCCTACAATACGAACACCGGCCGTTAAAAGAGTGGCTGCCGCCTGAAGTGCAGGAAAAGCTGGAAGAGAAGATTCCGATGGTTTCCGAATATATTTTGAAACGAAGCAGTGACTATTTTGAAGGTGAAGAAGGAAAAACAAGACTCGGCAATATGATTGATGACTTTTTAAAAGAACGCGGGATGCTCGGAAGCATGGTGCAAATGTTTCTCGGCAATTCAAGCCTCGCGGACCGCGTGCGGCCGGAGCTGTTAAAGTTTTTGCGTAATGAAGAAACGAAACGGCTGCTTTCCGATCTTCTCAATAATGAATGGGATAAGCTGAAGCAATACTCATTTTATGAGGCTGATGAAAAATGGAATACCAAAGCCTTAATCGTCAGCTTGAAAAAAAGAGTGCTGCAATCATTCTCCGCCGCACCGTTTTTTGAAGGGACAATCGGCGCATTGGCATCCCGATATGAAAAAGAACTGAGCCAAACGTATTTGCCGGCGCTTTTAGACAGGGCCCTTGATGGGATCGCTGCAAATCTTGATGATGTGCTGAAAAGGATGCGCCTTGAGGAAATTGTTAAGGAACAGGTGGATCAGTTCCCTGTTCAGCGATTGGAGGAAATGGTGCTGTCCATTACAAAAAAAGAATTTAAAATGATCACATATTTAGGCGGCCTTCTAGGCGGATTGATCGGAGCTATTCAAGCCCTGTTCGTCATCCTTTTTTAAATGAAAGCCCGTATAATAATGAAAGATGCTCCATAGTCTGTTATAGTGGAATGGTATGTCTAGCGGTATTGAAGAAAGGAGCAATAAAACATGGCAGGTAATTTTTATGATGCAGCCTATGATCTTGAAAAAGCAATACGGGAAAGCGAAGAGTATACCCGTTTAAAAGGGCTTTACGATGAAGTAAATGCTGATGAATCAGCAAAGCGGATGTTTGAAAACTTCCGTGACGTGCAGCTGAAACTTCAGCAAAAGCAAATGTCAGGTGAAGAAATCACGCAAGAAGAAGTAGAACAGGCGCAAAAAACAGTCGCACTTGTCCAGCAGCATGAAAAAATTTCTCAGCTGATGGAAGCAGAGCAGCGCATGAGCATGCTGATCGGCGAGTTGAACAAAGTGATTATGAAGCCTTTGGAAGAGCTTTACGGCAGTGTTGAAGGCTGATGATGAGACAGAACCCTTCTTTCTTAGGAAAGAAGGGTTCTTTATTTTTGCCGAGGTCTCCTAATGTGTCAGTTCACAATAAAATCAAGCGACTCTTTTGGAGTTCCATTAATAATGATAGTGATCATATGAACTCCTTTATAGTGTTTTCTCGTAGATAAATCTCTAAAGGAATGAGTTTTTGAATAAGCTCGTGTTTCACCTTGATGTATATCAATCTCAGTGATTTTAAACACTTTTTTATTCCGCTGTCCTCTGGCTTTCACATAATCAATTGCATATTCGGCTCTTACTTTGGTATTTTTTGCAGAATGAATCTGAAAGGAAAAAGATAAACTCTCTCCAATAGAGATTCGGTCAGGGCTGCAAGTGAAGTGCTGTAATCGGATGGATTCATCATCTTCATATCCAAAAACGGACAGCGCTTGTTTATCGCCTTTTTTTAATAACGTACGGTAAGCATGTTTTATGATCCAATCTGTGTCATGATGTTTTCCGTACCATTTTGCGGTGATGTCTGCCAAGAGTGCTGGATGTGTTTTTGAGATATCATTCAGGTTATTTGCCACACTTTTCCTTACGTACAATGATTCATCCTGTATGAGGTTGTGCAGGATCGGAAGGATAGGGGAGGGATCGGATTTAAATGAAGGAATAGATATTCCCCATGGAAGGCGGGGCCTGCTTCCCTCACTAGCCAGTCTCCTTACATGGTCATTCGGATGGCAAGACCATTCCAGAAACTGTTCGATCATTCTTTCCTGATTCAGCAGTAAAAAAGGCCTGACAGCAAACTCTGAGGTAGAGTATTGTGTAAATGCTTCTAAAGCCCCCATCGACTCTTCCCAATGCTCTAATCCGTATTGCTCGACATAATCAGGAAATATGATTCCGCTCAGACCCGTAAAATGAGGGGCGGTTTTATATAAAATGGTAAGCGCTTCATTAAATTTGCTCGGGAGCGTTTCATATAAAGACACTGTTATTCGGCGCATTCGCTGTTTTAATGCAAGGTCCTCCCAGTCTTCCCGAAAAATCAAAGTTTGGCATTTAGGCGCGTCAAAAGAAGGATATTCTTTTTTTATAGTGTGAGTCAGCTTCTGAACAAACTCGTGGTTGTAGATACCTTTTAGATTACTCATACGGTCACCGCTTTTCTCCTTGTTAATGTGAATTATATACGAATGTATGTTCTGTATCAATGTAAATCTCCAGTATTGCTGAAAATTTAATTTTGCTGACCGAGCTGATTTTTTAAATTAAAAAAATACTTGATATCCGGCGGATAAATTGAGATAATAATGTTGAAAGCGCCTACACTTACATTTTTACTGAGGATACGGTCGCATATACTGCCGATTTTTTAGGGGATAAGCAACAGAGAGTAAGTGAACGAGTGCGCTCGGTCAAAAAAGGGGTTCCTGATAAATGATATTTCGGAAATAGAAATAATGGTATTGGGAGAATGGCTGCATCGATCGTATCCTAAAAAGAAGATTTCATTCAAAGTCTGCCTACGCGGGCTTTTTTGCTGTGAAGAAAACTTGTTCTAAACACAGAGACAGGGTCATATTCTAATGACAAGTACAGTCATCAAGGAGGGGGACATCTCTGTGTCTAAACAAATGCTTGCATTAAATATAGATGGCGCGCTTCTTCGCTCCAACGGAAAGCTGCATCAGGCCACAAAAGACGCAATAGACTATGTGAAGAAAAAAGGAATTTACGTTACTCTTGTGACCAATCGCCATTTTCGCTCTGCACAGAAAATAGCGAAATCGCTAAAACTGGATGCGAAGCTGGTTACTCACAGCGGCGCCTATATCGCTCAAAAAATAGATGAGCCATTTTTTGAGAAAAAAATTTCTGAGGACCATACGTTTAATATTGTGCAAGTGTTAGAGAGCTATCAGTGCAATATCCGACTTCTCCATGAAAAATATTCGATCGGAAATCGGAAAAAGGTGAATTCCAATTTATTGGGGAAAGCGCTGATTCATCCGTCAGACCCGATCTTTTATCCAGTTCAGTTTGTTGAGTCATTAAGTGATTTGCTCATGGATGAACCGGTGAGCGCCCCTGTGATTGAAGTATACGCGGGCGGCGGCATTCAGAGCGATATCATGGAAACGATTTCTGCAGCCTTTCCGGCGGTCGATCTCATCCGTGTGAATGAAGAAAAACTGAACATCGTTCCAAAAGGCGTATCAAAAGAAGCCGGTCTGGCGCTTGTTGTCGCTGACGCAGGCTTAACAATGGAAGATGTAGTCGCCATCGGGCATCAGCATGACGATCTGCCGATGATTGAACTCGCAGGTCTTGGAGTCGCCATGGGGAACGCTTCTGCAGAGATTAAAAGAAAAGCTGACTGGGTTACGAGGTCAAATGATGAACAGGGTGTTGCATATATGATGAAGGAATACTTCCGTATGCAGCAGCGAAAAGGGTTTCTTGATAAATACCATATGAAACGAATATAAAACTAGAGCCGCATGCGCACATGATATCGCGCCTGCGGCTTTTTGCATATAAAGGGAGCGGATTGATTTTACCCATTTATTTTTGTACACTAAAGAAAGTTTTGAATCTGAAAATAAGGTGATTACGTTGCAAATAAAAATAGAAGGCATTACGGATGACAGGCTGCACCGTCCGCTTCAAAATATCGCGAATTTGTTTTATGAAGAATGTGTGCTTACATACGGAGGTTCAGAGGAATCATCAGATCTTGTCATCAGCTTGGATTATTCTGAAAGCCTAGAGAATGTCACGGTTTCAGGGGAAGTGAAAGGCACCTCCATTAAAGAACGGCATACAAAGCCGATTTCCTCTGGCATGAACGAAAAAGAAGCATTTAAGCAAGTGAAAAACACAATTTCTTACGTGTATTTAAATCTGCTTCAAGCACATACGGGCATCACGCAAAAATGGGGAATCCTGACAGGCATCCGGCCGACCAAGCTGCTCCATAAAAAACTCCAAAGCGGGATGACGCAACATCAAGCGCACGCCGAATTAAAAAAGGACTATTTGATTCACGATGAAAAAATCAGCTTAATGCAGCAAATCGTGGACCGCCAGCTTGCCGCAGTTCCGGATCTTTATCAAGTCAAGGACGAGGTCAGCATATATATCGGCATTCCTTTCTGCCCGACAAAGTGCGCCTATTGCACCTTCCCGGCTTATGCGATTCAGGGACAGGCCGGCAGAGTCGGTTCGTTTTTGTGGGGGCTTCACTTTGAAATGCAGAAAATCGGCGAATGGCTGAAGCGGCATGAAATAAAGGTAACAACCATTTATTTCGGCGGAGGCACACCGACCAGCATTACCGCTGAAGAAATGGATTTGCTGTATGAGGAAATGGTCCGCTCGTTCCCGGATGTGAAACAGATTCGGGAAATCACTGTAGAGGCGGGGCGGCCTGATACCATTACGGAAGAAAAGCTTGATGTGCTGAACAAATATCATATTGATCGCATCAGCATCAATCCGCAATCGTATGAAAATGAAACATTAAAGGCAATCGGCAGACACCATACGGTTGAAGAAACTATTGAGAAGTATCACTTGTCACGCGAGCACGGCATGTCCAATATTAATATGGATTTAATCATCGGCCTTCCGGGAGAAGGGGTGGAGGAATTCAGAAACAGCCTTCGTGAAACAGAAAAATTAATGCCTGAATCCCTTACCGTCCATACGCTCTCATTCAAGCGGGCGTCAGAGATGACGAGAAATAAACACAAGTATAAAGTAGCGGACAGAGACGAGGTGTCGCAAATGATGGATGATGCCGTTGTTTGGACAAAAGAGAACGGCTATGAGCCTTACTATCTGTACCGCCAGAAAAACATTCTCGGTAATCTGGAAAACGTCGGGTACTCAGTTCCGGGACAGGAAAGCATCTATAATATTATGATTATGGAAGAGGTGCAGACGATCATCGGAATCGGCTGCGGCGCGGCAAGCAAATTCATTGATCCCAAAACGGGAAAAATCACACACTTCGCCAATCCGAAAGATCCAAAATCATACAACGACAGATTTGAACATTATACGGAAGAAAAAATTAAATATTTAGAGCAGATTTTTGAAAAGACGTCTCTTTAAAAGAAAGCAGCACTGGCGAGCAGTGCTGCTTTTTTATGATATCGCGTTTAAGACATGATCCATTCGGGAAAAAATTGTATAGACTGAACTTAAGAGGACGTGAGTGCATGTATGATGTCATCGGAATAGGAATAGGACCGTTTAATTTGGGGCTTGCCGCTCTATTGGAGGATATTCCTGAATTGAACGGACTTTTTTTTGATAAAAAGAAGGAATTCGCCTGGCATCCAGGGCTTTTAATAGAAGGAACAGATCTTCAGGTAGCTTTTTTAGCAGATTTGGTGACGATGGCCAATCCGCAAAGCCGTTATACCTTCCTTCATTACTTACATAAGTCAGATCGGCTCTACCGATTCTATACGTTTAACGAATTTGATATTCCAAGACGGGAGTTTAACGAGTATTTAGCATGGGCTGCGTCTGATATCGGATCATGCAACTTCGGCTCAGAAGTCATTCGTGTGACAGACAGCGGGAAACACTACCAGGTGACCGTCAAAGATACAGAAAGCGGAAGCGAGACGGTGTATGAAGCAAAGCATGTTGTCATGGGCACAGGCAGTGAACCGTTCGTTCCGGTAGAGCTGAATGATGAACTTCGGAAAGACACCATTTACAGCCCGGAATATTTGTATCGGAGAGATGAACTTAAGGATGCAGAGTCGATTACAGTGATCGGCTCCGGCCAAAGCGCGGCTGAAATTTTTTCTGATTTGCTTAACGGGGCAGCACACCGCGGCTGCCGGCTGCAATGGATTACCCGCTCAACGGGATTTCGGGAATTGGAGACCGCAAAGCTCGGCCAGGAAATGTTTACTCCGGAATACATTGAGTATTTTAATCAGCTTCCGTTTCAAGAACGGCTGAATACACTTCCTGAGCTTAACGGATTGCGTAACGGAATTGATTCAGCTACACTTGCCGCCATTTATAACACGCTGTATCACAGATCCATTTCCGGCGGATCGCCTGATGTGTATATACAGTCGATGTCGGAGCTGACTCGCATAGAGAAAAAGAAAGAACATTGTCAGCTCACATTCAAGCAGCGGCAATTAGATGAAACGTTCCAAGTTGATTCGCAAAAGGTCATTTTGGCGACAGGCTTTAAGCCGCACATTCCTGAATGGTTTGATTATTTCAAGGATGACATTGAATGGGAGGATGAAAAGCGTTTCAAAGTAACGGATGACTTCCGCCTTGTTTTTCATAAGGAACGGGAGCATCACTTTTTTACGCTGACCAATCTCGATCACTCTCATGGAACGGGAGCTACGAACTTAAAGCTTTCCGCCTATAGAAATCAAAAAATCATTAATACCATTCTTGGGAGAGAATACTACTCACTGAAGAAAAAAGCGGCATTTCAGCAATTTCTCCCCGCAAAAAAGAACTGACCCTCCAAGGAAGGCCAGTTCTTTTTTGTTTATCCTCGCTGTTTTTTCTTTATGGGAACCTCAGGCTTCCACTTGAATATCTTGTTCAGCTGCCGGTATATCCGTTTCGATTCCTTCGTCAGCAGCGGACCGAGAATCGCTAATATCAATACGTAAAGCGCGGCGAACGGCTTTAGCGTGCTGGACAGTCCGCCGGCAATACCGAGATTTGCGACGATAATGGAAAATTCCCCGCGGGAGACGATGGTGAGGCCGATATTTGACGACGCTTTATGTGAGAGTCCCGCGCGTCTTCCGGCAATCATTCCGGCGATAAAGTTCCCGGCAATGGTAAGAATAACGGCGCCTAAGGCAAGCCAAACCGCATCGCCGAGCGTAAAGGGATCAATACTGAGGCCAAAGCTGAAAAAGAACATGGCGCCGAAGAAATCACGGAAAGGAACCACAAGATGTTCGATCCGATCGGAATGCTCTGTTTCAGAAAATACAAGGCCGAGAAGCAAAGCGCCGATGGCCTCGGCAACGTGAATCGTTTCTGAAAAACCGGCGATAAAAAAGAGCGCGGCGAAAATGACGATAATAAACACTTCATTTGAGCGAATATCAAACAGCTTATTCAAAAGGGCGGGGAGCTTTCTTGCCACAATGAAGAACAGCAGCATATATCCGAAGGCGATCAGGATTGATAAGAGCGCGCTTCCGACAGAAGTCGCGTCACCCAGCACAAGACCGGACACAACGGACAGATACACAGCAAGGAATATATCCTCAAACATAATAATTCCAAGTATCAGCTCTGTTTCCGGATTTGCCGTTCTTTTCAAATCAACTAGAACCTTCGCGACAATCGCACTTGAGGAAATGGTGATAACGCCGGCCAGCACGAGTACTTCCAGAAATGAAAATCCGGTAATAAATCCATATATCAGGCCGAGGCTGAAGTTGATTAAGATATATATTGACCCGCCGACCGCAATGGACCTTCCGGATTTAATCAATTTGCCGACAGAGAATTCGAGTCCGAGATAAAAGAGGAGAAAGAGAACACCCATTCGCCCGAAAAACTCAATAATCTCGCTGCTTTCTATAAACGTCAGATCAATAATCCCCAGCTTCGGCGCGTGAGGCCCAAGCAGCATTCCTAATATGATGAGGAAAGGAATAATGGAGAAGTTGATTTTGTTTGCAATTAAACTGGCAATCGCCACGAGGACGAGCGCAGTTCCGACTTCAAAGACCAAATGATCCATAGGCTGATCACACTCCCCCTCTAGAAAGAAATTCATGAGTCAGTTTCTTCAGATGCTTTCTTTCACCTGAGAGAACGAGTGTGTCATTTTCTTCAATGATGGAATCCGCTCCGGGGTTTAAGAACTTCTCCTGATTATGCTTAATGATGGCGATCACAGTTACATCATGGTTTTGGCGAACATCCAGTTCGCCGAGTGTGCAGCCGACTGATTTCGCTCCTTTTTCCACTCTGAACCACTCGATGATGAGATCGCTGAATGCCATTTCAATCGACTCCAGCGCCTGCGGCTTATAGACCATACCGCCTAAAATAGCGGCAATTTGTCTCGCTTCGGAATCATCGAGTGAGATGTTGGTCAGAAGCTCATCAGGATCTTGGTCATCAAACCTGTAAATTTCTCTTCTTCCGTCATCATGAATGATAATCGTCATTTTTTCATGATTTCTTGTTTCGATTTCAAATTTTTTGCCGATGCCGGGCAAGTCGTTCTCTTTTATATTCATACATTTCCCTCCGAAAAAAATAGTATTGGATGACTAATAAAAAAGTTTGATACGATTGATGGATGGTTTGAATGTATTTATGATCGGAGGTAATTTGATTGGTATTTTATAGGGACGGCACATATTTTATCCAGAATGCTCACCTTTGACTGATCAAGGGGCTTGACGGATAACAGGAAAATAACCTGTGCCAATGGATCATATTCTTTGCCCATAGGGGAAAACAAGCTGGCAGGCGAAGCCGTTTTTGCCGATTGTGTTTCCTGAGGATAAGAGGAAATCTGCAGCTGGCTGTCAGCCGCTGCATCAAGCTGTGAAGGCAGAACAACATCAGAAGGGGGGAAAAACACCATAAATAAACTTAACAACATACCAAGCATCAATTTATCCAACGTTATCCTCCCCCTTTCTCTCGAATATATTCTGTCAATTTCACTATATAAAAATTTATGACCACTTTCAAATGATATGCACTTTTCAGTATCAATTGAACTCGAAAAATAAAGAGGATTTCACTGTGAGCGAAGGGAATGTATACAAGGTGAAGAAATTTTGTAAGCGTATACAGGAGGTGCTTTAGTTGGACTATATTCAATATGAAGCAAAGGGGCTTGTCGCAGAAATTGTATTTCAACGCCCTGATGCTTACAATGCTTTCAATGAACAAATGCTTAATGAATTAAAAGAGGCGTGTGTAAAAGCGGCTGAAAGCGAGGCGCTTATCGTTCTTTTAAGAGGGAGCGGCAGAGGTTTCTCGGCTGGCGGAGACATTCATATGATGACGTCACCCCATGATTCCGGGCAATTTAAGCAGCTCATGGACACAATTGAAACCATCACGATAACACTATTTCAAATGAAAAAAATAACTGTGGCCGCTATTCACGGCGCCGCTGCGGGCCTCGGGTTAAGCGTGGCGCTTTGCGCTGATATGGTTCTGGCTGAAAAGAACGCAGGCCTTGCAATGAACTTTAATGGCATCGGGCTTATTCCTGACGGGGGAGGCCATTATCTTCTTATGAAACGTGTGGGCGAAACAGAAGCGAAAAAGCTGATCTGGAGCGGGAAAAAACTGTCGGCTGAGGAAGCGGTCACACTGGGGCTTGCAGACGGAACATTCAGCGGGGAGCCAGCAGCGGGCGCTGAACCGTATGTAAATCAGCTTTTGGCGTCGCCTCTTCAAGCGATGATTGAAACAAAAGCCATTTACCAAAGTCTGCATGAGGACAAATTGAAACAGGTATTATCGCTCGAACGAAGCGCTCAGGAAAGAATGAGGAAAACGAAGGATCATCAAGAGGGGATACGCGCATTTTTGGAGAAACGAAAACCGATGTTTAATACGTAACACACAAATTCAGCCGGCCTATTGCAGCCGGCTTTTCCAGATTATCTGTGAAATAATATCAATTTTCCAGAAGCATTTACCAAACGGTGGGTATGGCTGTAAAGGTTCTTTTCCTTTAATATTGATTCCCCGGTTTTTTTCGCCTTTTCTTCACTTTCTGCTTCTATTCTTTCATTGATCAGCGTTTCTCCCGACGGGTGGAATGCTGTGAGAAAATAATAATCCATGGAATTTGTCCTCCTTTTTACCCTTTAATAAATTATATTCTTAGTAAGATATGAAAATCCTTTATTATTTTTCATCCAATAATAGTATATAATGGGTGAAGGAAGGAGGGAGTCAGGTGCTGACAATAGATCATGTAACGAAACAATTTGGCAAACAAAAAGCAGTTGACGGATTGCATCTTGAAATCCCGGAGCAGCAGATGTTCGGCTTGTTAGGCGCAAACGGCGCAGGAAAAACGACCACATTTCGAATGATATTAGGCTTATTAAGCATAACGGAGGGCTCCATCAGCTGGAAAGGCCGGCCAGTCAATTACAGTATAACCAGTAAAATCGGATATTTGCCGGAAGAACGGGGGCTTTACCCGAAATTAAAGGTAAAAGACCAGCTTGTATATCTTGCCCGTCTTAAAGGGATGGCAAAACAAGATGCTGTAAAAGAACTCGGCACATGGCTTGAACGGTTCAATATCACAGAGTACGAGAATAAGAAGGTAGAAGAGCTGTCAAAAGGAAATCAGCAAAAAATTCAATTTATATCGGCTGTCTTGCATAAGCCTGAACTGTTGATTCTTGATGAGCCATTCAGCGGCCTTGACCCTGTGAATGTCGAACTGTTAAAGGATGCGGTTGTATCTCTTAAAAACAGCGGAGTGTCCATCGTATTCTCAAGCCACCGCATGGAGCATGTAGAAGAACTGTGTGAAAACCTCTGTATTCTGCAAAAGGGAAAGCCAGTCGTCCAAGGGAAGCTGAAGGAAATTAAGCGCTCGTTTGGAAAAAAGAATGTGTCTATTCATTCTGATGACAATCTTGAATTTCTAAAGTCGCACGAGGGCATTACGAAATGGAAAGAAACGTCTGACGGAGTAAAGCTTCAAATTGCCAATGAAGCCATTTCCCAAGAATTGTTTTCCATGCTTCAAGGCAAAGGATTTATCAGAAAGTTTGAACTGGAAGAGCCGTCACTTCATGATATTTTCATTGAAAAGGTGGGGGCTGTCTATGAATAAATTTTTTATTATGCTATTCCATACATATAAAAATAAGATCACGGCAAAGTCGTTTATTATTTCAACCGTTATCAGCGTACTGCTTGTTTTGTTTGTGACAAATTTAGAGTCGATTATCTCTATGTTCCAGTCTGATGACGATGCAAAGCAGGAAATAGCGGTCATTGATGAAACAAATGAATTGTACCCGATCTTTTCAAAGCAGCTGAAAGCTGTTGATGCCGACAGCGAATTGGATATGAAACAAACGAAAAAATCCGAAAAAGAAGTGTCTCAGCAAGTTAAAGATGAAAAAGTGGACGGAATGTTCATCATCAAAAGAGATAAAAACGGAGAAATATCGGGGACTTACAAAGCGTTAACGATTTCTGATGAGACGGCGTACAATTACCTGAAGCAGGCGCTGACACAAACGAAAACCGCTGTGGGCACGGCTGACTTGGGTGTCTCACAAGAAAAAATCAGCAGCCTCTATGCCCCTGTCTCTGTTGATAATGTAGCATTGCAAACGGGAGCGAAGTCAGAGGAAGAGCTTGGGCAGGTTATGGGGCTTGTCTATATCCTTCTGTTTATGATTTATTTCGCTGTCATTATGTATGCGAGTATGATTGCGATGGAAGTGGCGACGGAGAAATCATCCCGCGTCATGGAAATTCTGATCTCAAGCATGCCGCCGATCCAGCAGATGTTTGCAAAGCTGTTTGGCATTGCGCTCGTCGGAGTGACGCAGCTCGCTATCATCCTGTCAATTGGCTTTGCGTCTCTCAAGCTCGGTGAAACCGGCGAGACAACATCATCGGTCAGTCAGTTTATCAATGTAACCGATGTTCCGGTTTCAACGATTATCTACGCAGTTATTTTCTTTTTGCTCGGATATTTCCTTTATGCGACAATGGCTGCCTTTCTCGGAAGCGTCGTCAGCCGCATAGAGGATGTGCAGCAGACGATCACACCAATGACGCTTTTGGTCGTGGCCGGCTTTATGATTGCAATGTTTGGAATACGCACTCCTGACGCGGGATTTATTACTGCCACATCGTTTATTCCGTTCTTTACGCCGATGATTATGTTTTTGCGTGTCGGCATGCTGGATATCCCGTTTTGGCAGGCAGCGCTCGGCATTGGAATTACCCTGCTCACCATCATCATTTTGGCAGTGATCGGGGCGAGAATCTACAAAGGCGGCGTCCTTTTTTACGGCAATTCAAGCGCATTCAAAGCAATCAAACAGGCGCTTCGTTTATCGAAAAACTAATGGGAAACAGTCTGGGGACACTCAGGCTGTTTTTTTTTTGCGGTTTCGGCGTTTTTCAATCTTTTAGCAGAACGTGCATTCGTACGGAAACGATGCTAAAATAGGGGTAATTCACCTCATCGAAAGGAGCGGAACGTTGACTGATTTAACCTTTATACATGCTGCGGACCTGCATCTCGACAGCCCGTTTTACGGCATATCGCATCTGCCCGATCCGATTTTTAAACGGATAAAAGAAAGCACTTTTCACAGCGTAAGACATGTAATGGATGCCGCTGTCCGGGAACGCGTTGATTTCGTTTTGCTGGCAGGTGACTTATTTGACGAAGCTAACCGCAGCCTAAAAGCTCAGCTTTTTTTAAGAAAGCAGTTTACAAGGCTGAGAGAGTGCGGGATTCAGGTATATGTCATCTTCGGAAATCATGATCATTTGGGCGGGGAATGGACGCCGATTGAATGGCCGGATAATGTGCATATCTTTACCTCTTTTTCCCCTGAAGAAAAATCCTTTTACAAAGAAGACAAGCTCGCGGCCAGCATCTATGGCTTCAGCTATCCTGCCCGAGCCGTTACGAGCAACCAGGCCTCCCGTTACCGGGTGTCAACGGATGCTCCCTTTCATATCGGCATGCTTCACGGTACTTTATCAGGGGCGGAGGGGCACGATCCGTATGCTCCTTTTACATATGATGATCTTGAAAAAAGCGGGATGGATTACTGGGCGCTTGGCCACATTCATAAACGGCAGGTGCTATCTTCTCGGCATCCGGCCGTTATTTACCCCGGAAATATTCAAGGGCGGCATATGAAAGAAACGGGTGATAAGGGCTTTTATCTCGTCAATGTTTCAAGCGGTGACATATCCTATGAATTTAAGCAGGCCCATGATGTATTGTGGGAACAGATCAGTATTGATGTGACGGGCATAGAGCATATGACCGCTTTATTTCAAACGGTAGAGACTGTTTTTTCGGACTTGCGGCTGACGGAGAAACCGGTTTGTGCAAGGCTGGTTTTGCAGGGAGAAGCGCCCGAATTCCTGAAAACGGCGTCAAACGGCGTGCTGGACGAACTTCTTGAAACGTTTCAGGAGCAGGAAGCAGAGGAGGACCATTTTATATGGCTGCTTTCTGTGGAAGATGAAACTGAGGACGGAGACGCGGACGCAGCTCTCGGCCCTTTCTTTGGCGGGTTGTTTTCAGAAATAGAACAATCGGAAGAGATGAACGGAGTGTTTGAAGGCCTTGAGCGGCATCCGGTGTACAGAAGGCACGCCAGCCGGTTCAGTGACGAAGACATAGCGGAAATCAAAGAGCAGGCGCAAACTTTGTTAAAAAAACAGCTCAGGGTGCTTGAGACATAAGGCGGTGAAAGCGATGCGAATCCTATCTTTACATATCTATCAATATGGAAAATTTTCAAACCAAACGTTTCACTTTTCAACATCCGGGGTTCAATTGATCTACGGTTTGAATGAAGCCGGAAAAACGACCATGATGTCATTTATTGAAAGCATGCTGTTTGGGTTTCCGAAAACAAAAAAGTATGAGCCGAAAACAGGCGGCGTCTACGGAGGTATCTTAGAGGCGGAACACCATGAGTACGGCAGGATTAAGGTTGAACGGACAAAAGGAGTCTCGGGAAGGGTTCGGGTATACACGGCAGCAGGTGAAGTGAAAACTGAGGATTTTTTAAAGAAGCTTCTCAGGAACACGGATCGTGCGCTCTATAAATCAATTTATTCTTTTGATGTGTTCGGTTTGCAGGAGATTCATACCTTTAATAGAGATAAAATTGGAGAGTTTCTGCTGTTTTCGAGCTTGTTCGGCGCCGAAGCGGTTACAAAGCTTGACTCTCGGCTGGCGAAGGAACAAGACCGTCTTTATAAACCGAACGGCAGAAACCCTCGTTTAAATCAGGAACTCGAAACGCTTAAGCAGCTTACGGCAAAACTGAAACAGGCAGAATCTCTTGAAGCCGGCTACCACAGTCTTCTCGAGGAAAAAAAAGCGCTCGCCTCAAGCCTTGCCGATGCTGAAACGGAGCTGACCGGTTTAACGGAACATATTCGTCATATAGATGCAGCGATCCACATCAAGCCGCTGATAGACCAAAAAACGGCACTGCAACAAAAAATGGAGGCGTACCCGGCACAATCCGCCCGATTTCCAGCGGACGGATTGTATCAGCTTGAGAAATACGAGTCGCATATCCATCCGAAATCAGCCCAGCTTGAGGCGCTCAGGGTAAAAGCGGCGGAATTATCCAGCCAGTCACAACAGCTTATGCCAAATGAAGAAATGTTGAAGAATGAAGCGCTCATTCAAAACCTGCTTGCAGAGTATCATATGTATCAATCATATGGCGAACAGCTTTCGGCCGTACAAGCGCAGCTTCGCCAGGTCTCTTCCCGCGTGTCTTCCGGCTTGCAGCAGCTCGGCAAAACGGATGAAAAAGAGCTGCTGCACATGAATACCGCCTATGATTACGAATGGCAGCTGCAGCAGGCAATGCAAAGCTATGGCCAAGCCAGAGACAGAAAAAAGCAGCTTGATGAGACATTTGAACAGGCGCGGCGAGATCTTGAAGAAGCGGAACGGGCGTATGAAGAGTCCGCTGCCGCAGTGCTAAACGATCATCAGCGAAAAGAAAAGGAAGCCGAACTCAAAAAACAGGGGTTTTACCAAGGGCAAGAGGAACTGGCATCACAGCTTATGCTCTTAGAGAAGCAGCAGGCAAAACAAAAGAAGATCATCCTGGGTGCCGGCGCCCTCTGCACCGCCTTCTTTCTTATCGTAAAGGAATGGCTGCCCGCGATTGCTTTTGCCGCTGCTGTTTTAATCTATCTATTCGTGACCTTTAAAAAGGCCCCTGCCATCCGTATGACTGCGCAGAGAAGCCAGCAGAAAACAAATGTGTTTTCAGGAGAAATGGATGAGCTGAAGGAAGCGCTGTGGCGGGATGATCAAAACAGACAGCAGCTGATTACACTCAAAGTGGTTTTACAGCAAAAAGAAGCCGGTTACGAAAGAGTCATTCAGCAATTTGAAGAGTGGGAAGCGGAAATGGCCCCTGCTCAAAGCAGGATCGAAAGTTATAAGAAGGATCTCGGTTTCAGCGAAGACGCGTCTTTTTTGCTGGATGCCTATAGCTTAATGAAAGATTTGAAAAACGAGATCAAGAAAAAACACGAACTGACCATTGAAGCCGGAAGACTTCAAAAACACCGGCGGACTTTTGAGGCGCGGCTTAATCAGTTAATGCCGTCAGAGAACGGGGATAAGCATACCGTTGCAGACCTCATTCATTTCCTGAAAAAAAGTGTCGAACGTGAAGAGAAAATAGAAAAGCAAAAAAGGGAAATTGACACGGAAATTCAGTATGCCGAGGAGCAGATGCGTGATCTTGACCAAGAGATTCAGTACTTTCAAGCTCAGATTGACCAGCTATTTCACGCCGCAGGTGCAAATGACAGGGAAGATTTCCGGGCTATCGCCGAAATCGGCAAGAAACGGAAAGAGACAGAAGAGCAGCTTCAAAACATAAAGGCGCAGCTGCATGGGGCTCATTCCGATGCAACTGAACTGGCAGGATCGGGGACGCTTTCAGAAATGAAACGAAAGCTTTCTGAAGCAAAGGAAAGAAGAGACCGGCTCCATGAGGATGTACATCATTCCAGGGAGCAGCTTGCATTGCTTGCGGTCAGACAAGAACAGCTGGAGGCATCGGGAACAGTATCCGAGCTGAAGCTGCAAACTGAAATGCAAAAAGAACGGGTCAAATCGCTTGCAAAAGAATGGGCCGCCATTCAAATGGTCAGACAAGTGATCAAAGACAAAATGGAGCGCCATAAAAAAGTCGGATTGCCGCGCTTGTTAGAAACGGCAAAAGCATTTTTTCATCCGCTCACGGGCGGAAGCTATGAGAATATATATTTTTCCGAGGCAGATGACTCTATTATGGTGATGCGCAGCGACGGAATGACATTTCATGCGGAAGAGCTTTCACAGGCGACATGTGAGCAGCTATATGCATCGATACGTTTTGCGCTTGCACTTACCCGTCAGGATGGCGTTATGCTCCCATTTCAGCTTGATGACAGTTTTGTTCACTTCGATCAGGAGCGTCTTAAACGAGTGCTTGAGGTGCTTGTCAGGTTCTCTGAGGGCAATAGGCAAATCCTTTATTTCACATGTCATGAGCATGTCAAAGCGTCGTTTCCAAACGATCAAGTGATCCATTTATTGTCATAAATGAGTTTTTAGCTTAAAAGCTGTGTGTGATATACTGGTAATATGTAAGATATGGAGGGAGCTTTAATAGAATGGCTAAAGGTATTATGCTTCACGAGGTTGGCGAACAGGTTGACCAATATTTATTGATTAAATCCTCAACAAAGGGGATTGCAAGCAATGGAAAACCATTCTTGACATTAATGCTTCAAGACCAATCAGGTGATATTGAGGCGAAGCTATGGGATGCGAAGCAAAGCGATGAAACCACCTATGCGCCGCAAACGATCGTTAAGGTCGTCGGGGATGTCCATCACTACCGCGGTCGAAATCAGCTGAAGCTGAGAAACATCAGACCGGCGGGCGAGCATGAAAATGTAAACATTGATGACTTTTTAGAAACGGCGCCCATCCCGAAAAATGAGATGATGGACACTGTCACCCAATATATATTTGAAATGAAAAACCCGAATATCCAGCGGATCACAAGACATCTGGTCAAAAAATACGGTGCAGAGTTTATAGATTATCCTGCAGCTACCAAAAACCATCATGAATTTGTCTCCGGTCTGGCGTATCATGTTGTGTCCATGCTGAATCTGGCAAAAGCGATAGCGGATTTATATCCGTCGCTTGACCGTGACCTTTTGTATGCCGGCGTGATTTTGCATGATCTCGGAAAAGTAAAAGAGCTGTCCGGCCCTGTATCAACCACGTATACAGTGGAAGGCAATCTGCTCGGTCACATCTCCATCATGGTGACTGAGCTTTCAAAAGCGGCAGAGGAGCTTCAAATTGATTCAGAAGAGGTGCTGATCCTTCAGCATTTGATCTTGAGCCATCACGGCAAAGCGGAATGGGGAAGCCCAAAACCGCCGATGGTAAAAGAAGCGGAAATTCTGCATTACATTGACAACCTTGACGCGAAAATGAACATGATGGACAGAGCACTTGAACGGGTGAAGCCGGGCGAGTATACCGAGCGGGTATTTGCACTGGAAAACCGTTCATTCTATAAACCGTCGTTCCACGAATAATACGAAAGGGCTGGTCCTCCAAACACATGATGTGTTTGAAGGGTCAGTCCTTTTTTTATCAGCTTCTTCACTCATAACTTGTCTGGCTGATGCATAAAGTTAGAAATAAAGAAACTATGCAAAAAGGGGGAAGAGGCCGTGCTATTTTTTCCGTGGTGGGTATACCTTTGCATCATCGGCATCATTTTCAGTGCTTATAAGCTGGTGACAACTGCGAAAGAGGAAGAAAAGCTTGACCAGTCTTTTATTGAAAAAGAAGGACAAATCTATATAGAGCGAATGGAACAAGAAAAACAACGCCGTCTGGCTCCGATTCCTTCTGCTGAAACGAAGCAGGGAGAAGAAGATCAAAACCATTCGATCGCATAAAAAAAGCGCAGCTCTTTAAAAGAGCCTGCGCTTTTTTTATTTGGAAGTGCTTGAAGATGTGTTAAATGTATCTTTTAAATCTTTGTCTTTCACATCAATATCAGCTTTTTTGATCACTTTTTCAACAGCAGCCTGAACAGCTGATGTATCGCTGAGTTTTTGTTCTTTCACGTCTTTCTTAAGATCTTTCTTCATGTCATCATATTTTCCGCGTTCCTCGGTATTTTTGATGATATGGTAGCCGAATTGCGTTTTAACAGGGTCACTGACTTCGCCTTTTTTCAGCTTAAATGCCGCTTTGCTGAAAGTCGCATCCAATTGGGTATCATCTTTTGAAATCCAGCCAAGATCTCCGCCGTTGCTTGCAGAGCTGTCTGTAGAGTATTCTTTCGCAAGGTCTTCAAATTTCTCGCCTTTTTTCAGCTTTTTCTCCACTTCTTCAGCTGTATCTTTGTCAGCGACAAGGATGTGGCTTGTACGGATTTTTCCTTTCAGACCTTCCCAATATTCTTTTACATCGTCATCAGTTACTTTGATGTTATCTTCAGCGGCTTTTTGTGTGAGCAATTCATATTTTACCTGTTCTTTCAGGTAATCCTCGCCATATTGCTCTTTGAGGGCAGAATATTGATCGCCGAGCTGTGTTTTATACTCTTTTAGTTTTTTGTCAATTTCTTTGTCCGTTACTTTATACTTTTTAGCTAACACTTTTTCTTGTACAAGCTGAGTCAGTACACTCGCTCCGGCTGTTTTTTTCATGTTTGTGTAAAGTTCGCCCTTCGTTACATCGCCGGCGTCTGTTTTAGCGATGACTTCTTTGTCGCCGCTGCTGCAAGCGCTAAGAGCCAAAATGCTTGTAGCAGTAATAGCTGCAATTGCCATTTTTTTCATTTTTCTCAAACACTCCTAATCATTCCAAATTAAATTGCCTATGCGTATCATAACATATTGTGGCATTCTGTAAAAAGATTTTAAATAACGGGCATTCGTCTAGTCAAACTTTCCCCAGTTACATACAAATATATTGATCAAGAAAAGGAGGTATGTAGCATGAGCGGAGGATACTCAAATGGTTTCGCGTTGCTCGTTGTACTGTTCATTTTGCTTATCATCGTAGGTGCAGCGTACATTTACTAAGCAGTTTAGGATCGCTTGCAGTTTGAGCGGTCCTTTACTTTCACCTCAGCCTAATCGTTTTAACACCTAACTGCATAAGATGTAATTGGAAAATAAACCTTTTTTGAGGAGGTGCTTTTCAGATGGGCGAAGTTTTCGCAGGCGGTTTTGCGCTATTGGTTGTATTGTTTATTTTATTGATCATCATCGGTGCTTCTTGGCTGTATTAATCAGAAAACAAAAAAGCATAGCTGCCGGACGTCCGACAGCTATGCTTTTTACTGTTGTTGTTTAAACAGTAAAGGAGATCTCTACAAACGAAGAGATCAGCAAAATTAAAATGGATACATTAATGAATCTGAATACCTTATCCTGCCGCTCTTCAGGAATCTCTCTGACAAGGCATAATGTATTTGTGAGCTTGTTTATAAAGTACAAAATAAACAAGGCTGCCACGATAAAATAGAATAAAATAATGGGAGATTCCCCCTCTCTCTGAACTGCTCCCATATTACATTACCAAATATTTATACAAAAAGATAGAAATTAAACTGAAATATCAGGTAGGAAAAGGGCGGCACAGCTACTTTTCAACCAATATATCAAAGCCGTCAGCTTCCTGATCTATAAAGCACGCTTTCGGCGCTTTCAGCAATTTTAATGCAAACAAGAAATCGGGCAGACAATAACCGAAATGAATGCTTGAAATAATACAGAAATAATGAGCGTGGCTTGGAAATGCCAGCCCTGCGTAAAATAATACCGGCGTAATCAGCAAAAACGGGCTCAACAATGAAATGAGCATAGTCATTTTAGGAATCCGTTTCCACTGGCGCAGTCTTAACAAGTAAATCTTTTTTTCTATTTTTCTTTTTTTGCTGATGATCGGCAGGACATGGATGGCTTTATGTACAAGTAAAGTAACAACGAGCAAAACGCCGAAGACAGGTACATATTCATCGCTTAAGCTCATTTTCGGCCGCAGCAGTTCGAACGCTAAAAAATTCGATATAAAAAACATAATCATTAAACAGACAGCAATCAATACGATGCGAACGGCCCCATAATCTTTTACAAGATTAATGGTTTTCCAGCAATTCATCAAAGTCATCCTTCCGTACAAAGCGTGAATACAATCTCAAAATAATTTACTCCTCCCAAGAGAAAAAATCAATCCTTTTTCACGAAAAAAAATGGATTTGGCAGGAATTCTTTTGAAAGCGCCAAACAATCTGGGAAATGTACGGTTAGAACTTTCTTCTCACTGCATTATCAGCTAAAATAAGATTAAAGATAGAAAGAAGTGAAACGGATGGATTCGATGGATCATCGCATTGAGCGATTGGAATATTACATACAATTATTAGTGAAAACAGTAGATATGGACCAATATCCCTTCTATGCGATGCTGATTGAAAAAGGGCTGACCAAGCGGGAAGGGGAAGAGGTTGAACGGATTTGCCGCGATTTGGCAGAAGAGCTGGCGTCACAAAAAGCGCAAGGTTTTGTGACTTTCGAAAAGCTCCTTGCGCTTTTTGCCGGACAATTAAATGAAAAATTAGATGTCCACGAAACGATTTTTGCCTTATATAAGCAGGGGATGTATACCGAGCTGATGGAAGAATTTATTGAAATCATCAGGAACTTTGACTAACTGTTGACCGGTTCGAGGTGTTCAGCTGTTTCATCAAGAAGATCGCCGTCTGCTTTTTTCTTCAATTTTCCGTCTTCAATATCAAAATCGTTTTCGATATTCATAAGCGATTTTTCAAAGTACTCCATAAAGTCATCTCCGTATATATTACGGATAATACATGTCATTTCTGCGTTTTCAGGGAATTTTCCGAATAATTGATATAAAGGCTGTGATCCTTTGAATACCGCATTGCGCGTCGGATCAAATTCTTCAAGCAAGCTCGAAAAGATATTTTCCCCTTCTTCGGTCAGCTGAATGTACGTATTTCTTTTATCATTTAACCGCTTCGAAAATTTTAGATACCCCCGCTCCTCAAGCTTCTTAGAGAAATTAAAGGCCGTTGATACATGCATCACGCCGAACTTCGCAATTTCAGAAATTGAAGCCCCGTCCAGCTGATAGGCTATCCATAAGATATGATGTTCGTTAATATTCAAGTCGTATGGCTTGAGCCATTGCTGCCAATCCTTCTCTAAAGATTTCCAAAGGGCCTTGCTCAGCTGTGCCATTTTTTGAGTAAAAACAAGTGCTTCTTTTAAATCATAAGGCGGTTCCACTCGATTCATTACGTTCACCTGCTTCTCTTTATCTTTGTCTCTATTATGCCAATAAAATAAAGATTAATAAAGATGAAAATTTAAGAATTTTATAATAAATTCAGCACCCGTTGCCAAATAAGGATTTTCAGCCTAAAAAAAGTGCAGGGAAGCCATTTTCCCGCACTTTTTTTAATTAGAATAGGATATTAGTTTTGTAAGGTTTTCTCCAGCTGTTTAATCTTCTCTTCAATATCCGCAATTTCCTTTTGCAGATCCTGCTGGTGCGGTTTAATTTCTTCCTGCCATTTTTTAATTGAGGTTTGCAGCTCGCCGCTTACGTCTTTTATGACATCAGCGCTTTCTTTCGCAGCTCTGACTAGCTGATCTTTTAATGCCATGCCGTCTGTTTTTAAGCGTTTGATCGTTTCTTCAAAAGATTCACAATTAGATTTAATTTTCCCGCGCAGCTCTTTACCTGATGAAGGTGCTGAAAGCAAAACCGCCGCGCCTCCGATAATCCCGCCTACGAATAGTCCTGTTAAAAGAGAACGTCCGTTAGCCATTTGTATCACCCCGTTTTTTCTTTGGATATCATACATGTGTTAGCTTTTTCTCATTCTAGCTAGAATGAGAAACTTCTATACATAGCTTGCTTTATTTTAGCATATTTTTTAAGTGAAAAGGAGGGAGAAGGTTGTCTGTCTTTATGATTGTGTTATCATGTATGACTCTTGCTTTCGCTTCAGGCGCCGTTTACTATATCAGACTTCTCGGCCAGGCTGCGTCTTACCCGCCGAAAAGGGTTCTCCGGCAAAAGGCGCTTGTTTGTTCAACCGGAACCGCCCTCACTCTATGTCTTATCTTTTTCACAAAACTGCTCGTTTGAAACCTGTTGAAGCGCCGTCAGCTCTCTTATATAAAAAAACCTCTTCCAGTGTGATTCGGAAGAGGCGTTTTAAATCAATTATTACGCCGATTCGGATAAACTCGACCGTTTCATGATGGTTTGCACAATCGGATACATAATAACCACCGTGATTGTATTCACAGCGGCTGCAGGCAGGACAATTGCGACAAATAGTGCGGCAAAACCGCCCGGCAAACCGACAATAAGCAATGCTGATAATAAAAATACCGTTCCCGACAAGATGGTTCCGATAGCCGTCAGAATAGCACATGACGCTGTTTTTTGGCTCTTTCTGAACACAAGGAACAGGCTGAAAAACAGAAACGCCGATACCGGTTTGTCAATGATGTTTGGAAGCTGTCCGCCCGGAAAAGCGGTTGTCAGAGCCGAAATCAATCCGGTCACAATCCCGATCAGAAGCACATTTTGCACCCGCGGAAACAGCAGGATGGCCATAAACATCATGATCAGCATCATATCGGGCTTCATGCCGCCTAAAAAAGGCGGAATAATGGAATGGAGCCCTGCGCCGATTGCGGCAAACAGTGCCATAATGACTAACTCTTTTGTTTTCATAACTATGCTCTCCTCTGCTAAGCTCTTTTTGCCTTCCAATAATATGCTCGTCATTTATTGCGAGGGCTTAAAAGAATATAATATGCAAACAGTATATCAAAGGAACGGTTTGCATAGAAGATTTTTTACTCATTTTCTTGCTGGAATTTCTTCATAAAGACTGCCAGTTTTTCGCAGTCTTTCAGTGTGACAGCGTTATAGATGGAAGCACGGCAGCCTCCGACAGAACGGTGTCCGCCAAGCCCGACCATTTTCTCTTCTTTTGCCTGCTGGACAAATGTCTTTGTCAGCTCATCATCACGAAGGGTGAAGGTGACATTCATGCGTGAACGGCTGTCTTTTTCGGCGTGGCCTTTGTAGAAACCGCCGCTTTCATCAATGCATCTGTACAGCACGTCTGCCTTTTGCTCATTGCGCTGTTCAGCCGCATCAATGCCGCCGTTTTCTTTCAGCCACTCTAGGACAAGGCTCAGCATGTATATCGCAAATGTCGGAGGTGTATTGTACAGTGAGTCCGCTTTTGTATGCGTTGAATATTTTAGGATTTTCGGAACGTTGGCATTTTCATTTTGCAGCCATGATTTTTTCATTACGACAACGGTAACACCTGAAGGACCAAGATTTTTTTGGGCACCGCCGTAAATGACGTCAAATTTGGATACATCGATTTTTCTGCTTAAAATATCGCTGGACATGTCAGCGACGAGCGGAATTGGAGAGTTCGGGAATTCCTGCCACTGTGTGCCGAAAATCGTATTGTTAGATGTAATATGTAAATATGCGCCATCTTTTACATCCGTAAGGTCAACCTCGGGAATGTAGCTGTAATTGTCTGATTCGCTTGTCGCCGTCACAGATGTGTTTCCGAACAATTTCGCTTCAGCGAGCGCTTTTTCAGACCAAGCGCCTGTCATCACAAAATGAGCGGTTTTTTCAGGTGTTAAAAAGTTCATCGGAAGCATTGAGAATTGAAGGCTTGCCCCGCCTTGAAGAAACAGAATGTCATAGTCTTCCGTGATGCCCATCAGTTCAATCAGCAAGCTTTTCGCTTTTTGATGCACCGCTTCATATTCATTGCTGCGGTGGGAAAGCTCCATAACAGACATGCCGGATTCATTAAAATCAATAAACTCTTTCTGTGCTTTTTGCAGAACTTCCAATGGCAGCGCTGCAGGACCTGCATTAAAATTCGTTGTACGTTCCATCATGATCTCTCCCTGTTTTCCACGTTAATGTATGAAATAATACAATTATCCTATCACAAAAATTCAGTTTTTTTTATAAAAAATTTGAATTGTCTAAAGAAAGTGACGGATTATAACGATTTGTTCCCATAACAAAAAACCCCATCTTATGATGAGGCCAGGCGTTTGGCAATGGATGAAGAAATGTCTTGCAGATCTTCCGGTTTGTAATCATCTGCATGTGTTTTCCACACTGCTCCGAAACCGTCTCCTTTTCCATAGCGCGGGATAATATGCATATGGTAATGGAAAACAGATTGTCCTGCTTTTTCGCCGTTGTTGTTTAACGTATTTAAGCCGATCGGTTCAAATTCATCCCTGATGGCGCGGGCAATTTTCGGAACGGCGTGAAAATATTGTTTCGCTAATTCGTCTGTAAATTCGTAAACATTTTCAATATGTGTTTTCGGGATAACGAGGGTGTGGCCTTTCGTCACTTGGCTGATATCGAGAAATGCCAGCACATGTTCATCTTCATAAACCTTTGCTGACGGGATTTCGCCGGCGATAATTTTACAAAAGATACAATTCTCTGCACTATGCATGAGGGTTCCTCCTTATGAAATTGTTTTTTTATGTATAAACTCATCGTACCACAGAAATGCAGAAAATAGAAAACAGGATGAACGGCGAGCGTTCACCCTGCATGCAGAGGAATAGCTTAAGTTAAGAAAATTCGGATATGCCTTTTGTAAGCACCTCATTTGTTTATAAAATGAAGACTTTTTTAACGCCTATAGATTCCTGCGACAAACACCTCATTTGACAGTCAGCTTCATGTTTAATGAAGAAATTCATCAATTTAGTGAATGAGAAATGGTCTAAGCATTGGACATGTGAATTTCTATCCAACTGTTTTTAAGACGTCTTTGACAAACACCTCGTTTTTCAGTTGATTAAAGCTTTTTCCTCTACAACCATTATAATGTCCCGGAATCGGTTTGTTTATTACAGCTATTTTTAAGAATTCAGGAAAAGGGAATCGTTTCAAATCAGCCTTTATTTTTGGTACTATTAAGAAAACAAATTGAAGGGGAGAAACTATGTCTCTGCTATCGGTAAATAATGTGACCGGCGGGTACACAAGAAACCCGGTCTTAAAAAATATTTCCTTCACTCTTGAACCGAATCAGATCGTCGGTTTAATCGGGCTGAATGGAGCAGGCAAAAGTACGACAATCAGACATATCATCGGTTTAATGGACCCGCATAAAGGCGCGATTGAATTAAACGGCAAAACATTCGCTGACGATCCGACCGGCTATCGGTCGCAATTCACCTATATACCGGAAACACCCGTCTTATATGAAGAGCTGACGCTAATGGAGCACCTTGAATTGACGGCTATGGCGTACGGGCTTTCAAAAGACACGTTAGAAAAAAGGCTCCCACCGCTTTTAAAAGAATTCCGGATGGAAAAACGGCTGAAATGGTTTCCGGCCCACTTCTCCAAAGGAATGAAGCAGAAGGTTATGATTATGTGCGCGTTCCTTGCAGAGCCTGAGCTTTATATTATTGATGAGCCGTTTCTGGGATTGGACCCGCTCGCTATCAACGCGCTGCTGGAACGGATGAATGAAGTCAAAAGGGGCGGGGCGAGCGTCCTCATGTCCACGCATATTCTGGCGACGGCAGAACGCTATTGTGACTCATTTATCATTTTACATAACGGCGAGGTGCGGGCGAGCGGAACGCTGGCCGATCTCAGAGAACAGTTCGGAATGAGGGATGCGGCGCTGGACGATTTATATATTGAACTGACAAAGGAAGAAGACGGCCATGAATAATATGCTTGATATTTGGCAGTCACGGCTTCAAGAGCATATAAAAGAAACTAGAATGTATATGAAATATATGCTCAATGACCATCTCGTCATCGTCCTGATTTTTTTTATTGCCGGGGCGGCGAGCTGGTACAGCAAATGGGTGAAGGATATACCCGCCCATTTTCCGTCCTTTTGGGTGATGGCGGTGCTGTTTTCCCTTATCCTTACCGGTTCATATGTACGGACGTTGCTGAAGGAAGCCGATCTGGTCTTTCTATTGCCCCTTGAACCGAAAATGGAGCCTTATTTAAAGCAGGCGTTTACGTACAGCTATCTTTCTCAGCTTTTTCCGCTGATCGCTCTTACTTTAGTCTGTATGCCGCTTTATTTTGCCGTTAATCCGGCGGCAACGCTTGTTTCTTATACAGTTGTTTTCATACAGCTGCTGATCCTGAAAGGGTGGAATCAGGCGATGGAGTGGAGGATCACCTTTCTGAGTGACCGAAACAAAAAGCTGACAGACGCTATGGTCAGATTTGTAGCCAATGCCCTTGTCCTTTACTTTGTATTGCAATCTTTGTATATATACGCTGTTGTTGTGTATGTCATCATGGCAGCGCTTCTGATGTACTTTACAGCGGCTGCAAAGCATAAATCATTTAAATGGGAAGCGCATATTGATTACGAATTGAGACGGAAACAGCGGTTTTACAGAATCGCCAATCTGTTTACAGATGTGCCGCATTTGAAAAAGAGAGCCAAGCGCAGGGCGTATCTTGACTTTTTGCTGCGGCTTATCCCGTTTGAACAGCGAAAAACGTTCTCTTATATGTATGCGCGCGCCTTCTTGCGGTCGAGTGATTATTTGGGAATACAAGTGAGGCTGACGGTTATTTTCGCGCTGATTATTATGTATGCCTCTTCAAGTGAGTGGATCGCAGCGGTTTTAACCGTGTTCACTTTATTTATCACGGGCATCCAGATGCTCCCGCTTTTCGGTCATTTTGATCACCTTTCCTTGCAGGAGCTGTATCCAGTGAAGAAGGAAGAGAAGATGAAAAGTTATTTTGCTTTGTTAAAAACAGCTTTAGGCGTGCAGGCATTGATCTTGATTGCCGCTTCTGTCTATGCGGCGGGTTTGACAGGCGGGCTGTACGCTTTAATCGGTTCCGCAGTGCTTATCTTTGCCCTGCTACCGTCATACATGAGCGCCAGATTGAAAAAATACGGAAAGATTTGATTGAAACCTTTTTTCCATTCATATCGTGTAATAAAAAAGCGAGACGAAGGAGTGGAAGCTGATGACAGACAGCGAGCTGCTGTTAAGCGAAGCGTTTCAATGGAAAATGCGTTTTTTAAGAAAGTCCTCGATGTTTGAACGGTTTTCGAAGGGTGTGCAAATGAAGGTGAATGAGCGCATTCCTGAGAAAATTCATGCAGCGGTAACCGAGAGCATAAAAAAGATGGTGGAAGCGACCATGCTTGGTTCTAATATGACAGCCTTTAAAAAGGACACAAGCAGCCTTTCCGTCAGAGAAAAGGATAAGCTTGCTAAAAAAACGATTGCTTCCTATCAAAAGATGGCCACTGCTGAAGGGATTGGCACCGGAGCGGGCGGTTTTATGCTGGGGGTAGCCGATTTTCCGCTGCTGCTCAGCATAAAAATGAAATGTTTATTTACATTGTCGTCCATTTACGGTTTTGATGTAAAGGACCGTGACGAGAGGTTATACCTTCTGCTCATTTTTCAGCTTGCATTCTCAAGCGAGGAACATCGGAAAAAAGTTTTTTCCGCACTGGAGAATTGGGAAACGGTCAAAGAAGACATTGACTGGAGAGTCTTTCAGCAGGAATACCGGGATTATATTGATGTTGTCAAGCTATTTCAGCTATTGCCGGGCATCGGCGCGGCGGTGGGCGGAATCGCCAACTACAAACTGCTTGCACAGCTGGGAGAGACGGCAAGACATGTGTTTCATCTGAGATTACTAAAAGAAACAGCCGGAGAATAAATGCCGGCTGTTTTTTTATGAATGATGATATGAGATTGCAGCCCCTGCAAGCACTTTGGCGGCTGTCAGCATTGCTTTTTCATTGATATCAAATTTAGGGTGGTGATGGGGGTGAACACATTCAGGATCTTCAGGGGCAGCTCCTGTGAAGAAAAAGGTTCCTTTCACATGCTGCAAGTAATAGGCGAAATCCTCACCGCCCATTTGCGGCTCAGCTTCGATCACATGCTCCACGCCTTCTGTTATCTTTGCGATGCTGGCTAGGTGGTCTGTTTCTTCCGGGTGATTGACAACTGCCGGATAACCGCGTTCATAGCTGTAATCATAGGAGGCCGCATGCATATCGCAAACTCCTTTAACGACAGATTCAATTTCCTTTTCCAAAAGGCTGCGTACATTTTCATCAAAAGAACGTGCCGTGCCGATCAGTGTGGCTTGATCCGCAATCACATTAAACGGATTACTGGCGACGAATGAGCCGGTTGAAATAACGGCAGACTGAATCGGATTGACCTTTCGGCTGACAATGTGCTGAAGGGCGGTTACAATCTGTGATCCGATGAGAACGGCATCTTTTGTATCATGAGGGTGAGCACCGTGCCCTCCTTTTCCGCGAATGCTGATTGTAAACCTGTCAGCCGCCGCCATCACCGCACCTGTTCGGTAAAGGATGGTTCCAAGCGGTTCTGTCGCCCACAAATGGGTGCCGAATATAACATCCGCTTCCTCGAGGCAGCCGTCGGCAATCATCGGCTCCGCTCCGCCCGGGGCATATTCTTCCGCATGCTGATGAATTATGATGAATTTTCCCTTCAGCTTATGTCTGTTTTGGTAGAGCACCTTTGCAACCGAGAGTAAGGTCGCCGTATGGCCGTCATGCCCGCATGCATGCATGACACCGGGCACTGTAGAAGCGTAGGGAACATCTTTGGCATCTTGAATGGGGAGGGCGTCAAAATCAGCTCTCAACGCAACAGCCGGACCGGGTTCGCTGCCTTCAATATAAGCCAAAACTCCGCGTCCCCCGACTTGTGTCCGGATCGGAACACCGAGTTTTTCATAAAAAGAAGCGATAAACGCCGCCGTCTTTTCTTCCTGAAAAGAAAGTTCAGGATTCATATGAAAGAACCGTCTGTGCTTTACCATTTCATCAAAACAGCTATCAAGCTGTTCATTTATACTTTTTTGAAGTGTCGAAAGTGACAAAAGCAGCATCTCCTTTTTGGTCATCTTTTCCCATGATTGTATAGAAAAATTCAGAAAATTTCAATCTCTTGATCATCAAAGAATAAAAATGGCTGCCGCCGTGGTTGCCAATAAACCGATGACAACGGGAAAGAAGTTTTTTCTCGCCAGTTCAAACGGGTCTACTTTGCAAATCGCCGCGGCGGGGATGAGTGCCCACGGTATCAGCGTTCCGCCTCCGACCCAAATGGCGGAAATTTGCCCGAGTGCCGTTAAGACTGCGGGATCGGCATGTAAGGCGGCCGAAAAAAGCTTGGCGATGGAACCGTTGAGAGAAATGCCTGAAAAGCCTGAGCCGTCAAGGCCCGTCACTGCACCAACGGCAGTAAGAGTGATGGCGGCAAACTCCTTAGACATGGGAATAGCGTGAGATAAGGCAAAACCGAGGTCATTGACGATCCCGTCAGATCCTTCGGGAAGAGGGGTGCCGAGTATATGCTTAAAGCCTGAGTCGCCAAGATAAAAGAAAGCGGCAATCGGTATAACAGGGCCAAACACCTTAAAACCGAATTGGAAGCCTTCAATAAAATATCCGGTGATTTTTTCAAGGCTTTTTTGTTTGTAGACGATGAAATGGACAGTCATTAATATCATAATCGCCGTACCGCCAATCAATGCCGTGGCATCGTTGCCTTGGAGGTCAAGGATCAGCATGCAGCCGATATCAGCCAGAAAAACAATGGGAATAAAGAGAGCCAGCGTCGTTCTCAGGCGTTTCGGCAAATACATCTCGGTATTTTCATTTGCAGGGGAAGGCAGGACGGAAGCTGTTTTCAGTTTTGTCTTGTTTTGTTTTCTTTGATCCCGCAGGATGATGATAAAGGCTGTGACTGTTGTAGTAAGGCCCATGATAAGGACGAGCGGAATGCTTGCCGACATCACATCATGTACAGGAATTCCGGCTGCATCAGCAGTAAGCTTCGGGGCCGCCTGAATGACAAAATCACCAGAGAGGGCAAAACCGTGGCCAAACAAATTCATCGACATGGCGGCCGCAATGGGAGAAAGGCCGGCGCGGATGGCGGCGGGAAGCAATATCGCTCCGATTAACGCCACTCCCGGAGAGGGCCAGAAAAACAGCGAAATGGCAAACATAAGTCCGCCAATGAGCCAATAGGCGATAACTGGGCCTTTGATCAGCCGTGCAAAAGGAGAAATCATCGCATCATTTATCCCGGTTTTCGTTAAGATCTCACTCATAGAAACAATAAAGCAAATGATGAAAATAGTAGGAAGCAATTCTGACGCCGCATAAATGAAACTATGAAATAAACTGCTGACAGACGCATGAAGCGATTGTGTGGCCAATAAGGAAATCGTAAAAATACCCGCTAACGAAATGAAGGTCGTATCTTTTCTTAACAGCATAAAAAGGATAATAGCTCCTATGAAAAGCACATATAAAACATGAATCGACATGCCCGTGACTTCCATTCAGATCACTCCGTTTATATTCCGCTTTGCTACAGAATATTCATAGGCGGGCATATGGTGCAAAGCTGTATCATAGGGAAGAATGTCATTTCCAAGGAAATAATGGGCGGAAACACGAAAAAAACTGCCGGAAAAATCCGGCAGCTATTCAACTGCGAAATAAGTGGTCACATACGAAGGGCGGGAGAACATGGACGTTGTGTCGATTCCTGCAGAAGTGTTCCGTTTTTTGTGAGCCTCGCTGTAGGACGCGGACTGCTGCCAGTCATTGAAGGCTTTTTCCGTTTCCCAAAGGGTGAGAATGACATAGGTGTCGCTCTCAATCGGTCTCAGCACTCTGATTGCTTCAAAACCAGGTTCGTTTTCTACTTTTCCGGCTCTGTTTTTAAAGCGGTTTTCAAACAAGGGTCTTCCTTCCGGTGTTACGGCAATATTGTTTAATACCGCAAAACCCGGATTGCGGATTTCTCCAGCTTGGTCAATGCTTTCATATTGATGGGGCGCCTGAAATACAGTCGGTCCTTCTGTTTCATGCACAAGGATCGCATTTTCCTGACCTTGCATCAGCAGCATATTCTCCGAAGAATTCTTTTCAGCAATGGTCTTTAAAAAATCGGCTGTCCCATATGTAATATAAACATTCATATTTGCCACCTCCTGCTTGCTAGTATAACAAAAGAATGGTATAAGTTTCTATTGGCGACTCATTCAAACATAATTCGAAACAAATTTTCCCATACTACACGTAGAAAGGCGAGGTGAGTTTATGTTCAAGAAGAAAAAGAGAATCATCATTCCTTTATTCATTTTAGCTGTAACCGCTTTTCTCGCTTTAATAGGATACATTTCAATTATTTTTCTCGGCCATTATGTTATTGATGAAAAGAAGCTTATTCTTCATGCTTCATCTAAAATAGTTGATCAAAATGGCGATGAAGTTGCGAGTCTTTACACTGAAAACCGCGAGCCTGTCACTTTTGACGATATACCGAAGCATGTCAGCAAAGCATTTGTGGCTGTTGAGGATAAACGATTCTACGAGCATCATGGAATTGATTTGCAGTCTGTCGGAAGGGCGGTTTACCGTGATATCTTAGCGGGAGGCAAGGTGGAAGGCGGAAGCACCATCACGCAGCAGCTTGCCAAAAACATCTTTTTGACTAATGACAAGACATTTTTAAGAAAAACAAAAGAAGTGATTATTGCCATAAATCTTGAACGGGATTACAGCAAGGACAAGCTGCTTGAAATGTATTTAAACCAGCTTTATTTCGGGCACGGCGTATACGGCATTCAAGCGGCATCACACTATTATTTCAATAAAGAGGTTAAGGATTTAACGGTGTCAGAAGGCGCTGTACTGGCGGCCATTCCTAAGGCGCCTTCTACTTATTCGCCAATCTTGCACCCTGACAAAAACAAAGAGCGCCGTGATACCATTCTCAGCATGATGAATGAACAAGGCATTATCAGCGCAAAGGAAGCGGTCAGAGCCCAAGGTCAAACCCTAGGGCTGCACATCAAGAAAAAATCTGAAACGCCGTGGTTTGACAGTTACATTGACCTTGTAATGAAAGAAGCGGAGACGAAGTATTCCATCTCCGGAGAACAGCTTCTTCAAGGCGGCTATACGATTAAAGTGCCGCTTGATTCCAAACTTCAAAAAACAGCCTATACGCTCATGAAGGAATCCCGTTATTATCCGGGAACGGATGAGAACGCCGAGGGAAGCGCGGTGTTCATCAATAACAAAACAGGCGGTGTAAAAGCGGCGATCGGCGGGAGAGAATATACATCCCGGGGTTATAACCGCGTAACAGCGGTGCGGCAGCCCGGTTCTACTTTTAAACCGCTGGCGGTATACGGGCCGGCCATGCAAGAAAAGAAGTTTAAGCCCTATTCACTTCTTCAGGATGAAATGAAAACGTATGGAGATTACACGCCAAAAAACTATGACGGACAGTACGGGGGAGAGGTGACTATGTCAGATGCCATTACCTACAGCAAAAACGCTCCCGCTGTCTGGACATTAAACGAAGTCGGAATTGAAACCGCCAAATCTTATTTAAAAGCAAACGGCATTGATATACCTGACGACGGTCTGGCGCTTGCACTGGGTGGTTTGGAAAAGGGCGTTTCGCCGCTTCAACTTGCCGGCGCTTTTCATACCTTTGCAGCCGGAGGAACCTATACAGAACCATTTTTTATCACAAAAATAACAGATGAAGACGGTGAAACTGTAGCCGGCCATAAAGCGTCCGCGAAACGGGTATTCAGCAAACAAACCGCTTGGAATATGACAAGAATGCTTCAGCAGGTCGTGAAAAAAGGCACCGCGACGTCAGGGGTCTATCATGGCGATCTGGCGGGGAAAACAGGGACTACATCTTTTACTGAAATCCCGGGCGCGACAAAAGACGCTTGGTTTACCGGCTATACGCCTGATACTGCAGGAACCGTTTGGATGGGCTATGATAAAACTGATAAAAACCATTATTTAAAAGGGGGAAGCTCTTATCCGACAAGACTGTTTAAGGATATTTTGACACAGGCCGGCGAGAATGGATCTGCATTCAGCAAACCGGACAAAGTGAAAGAACTGGAAAGCCCGATTGTGCTGGAACCGGTAAAAACAGTAAGCGCTGATTATACGTTTAAAGCGGCGGGGTTGTTTACAGTTGTATTAAAGTGGGACGCTCAAGAGGATAAGAGAGTGGTTTACAGGATATATGTGAAAAAAGACGGCGAGGAAACGCTCCTTGATTCAACCGAAGGGAAAGATAGCTATGACATTCCTTATGCCAACTTGTTCTCAGGCGCTTCATATAAAATTGTGCCTTATAATACACAGACGAAAAAAGAAGGGGAAGGCACCGATTACGTTCAGCCCAAATTATTTTCCTCTTAATGAATTCGGCGATTTTTTGAACTTTGCGCTTCATTTATATACCATTCGCATAAAACAAGGTATAGTGTAATGAGCGATGAATACGAACGTATGGTTGCAGGATGAAAGGTGGAAATGAGAGATGAGTAAAGCATTTAATGAGACATTATTAAAAGCAGCACGCGGCGGGAAAGCAGATCATGTGCCTGTTTGGTATATGAGACAGGCAGGGCGTTCACAGCCTGAATATCGGGCGCTTAAGGAAAAATACGGTTTGGTCGAAATTACGCATCAGCCTGAGCTGTGCGCATATGTGACAAGGCTTCCCGTCGAGCAGTACGGCGTCGATGCCGCAATCCTTTATAAAGACATTATGACCCCTCTTCCGTATATCGGGGTTGATGTGGAAATAAAAAACGGTATCGGGCCAGTCATTGATAATCCGGTCCGGTCGTTACAAGATATCGAAAAGCTTGGCGTGCTGGAGCCTGAACAGGATGTTCCTTACGTGCTTGAAACGATTCGGCTACTCGTAAATGAGCAGCTGAACGTTCCGCTCATCGGTTTCTCAGGTGCACCTTTTACACTGGCCAGTTATATGATCGAAGGCGGCCCGTCAAAAAACTACAATAAAACAAAAGCATTCATGTACAGTATGCCGGACGCGTGGAATCAGCTGATGAATAAGCTGGCTGACATGATTATTGTGTATGCCAAAGCGCAGATTAAGGCAGGCGCAAAAGCCTTTCAAATTTTTGATTCATGGGTCGGCGCGCTGAATCAGGCGGATTACCGCACGTATATCAAACCTGTCATGAATAGAATATTCACCGAGCTTGCTGATCAAAATGTACCGCTTATCATGCACGGTGTCGGCGCAAGCCATTTAGCGTCAGATTGGCATGATCTCCCGCTTGATGTCGTCGGCTTGGACTGGAGATTGGGCATTGATGAAGCCAGGGCTCAAGGGATCACCAAAACGGTTCAAGGCAATCTGGACCCTTCGATCCTGCTGGCCCCATGGGACGTTATTGAGAAGAAAGCAAAAGATATACTTGACCAAGGCATGAAATCTGACAGCTTTATTTTCAACCTTGGACACGGGGTTTTCCCCGATGTCAGCCCTGACGTTTTGAAGAAGCTGACATCGTTTGTTCATGAGTATTCTCATGAGCAGAAATTGGGGCAATATTCCTGAGCATATCCTTTGGTATCTCGCCAAAAGCCTGTCAAAATTATGTTAGATCATCTAAAGAGGGTGTTAAACAGTGAGTAAGAAGAAAATGGGGCTTCTCGTTATGGCGTACGGCACGCCTTATAAAGAAGAAGATATAGAACGTTATTATACACATATCAGAAGAGGCAGAAAGCCGGAACCCGACATGCTTCAAGATTTAAAAGACAGATATGAAGCCATCGGGGGCATTTCGCCGCTTGCAAAAATTACGCAGGAACAAGCTGAAAAGCTTGAGCAGCATTTGAACAGCATCCAGAATGATGTCACATTCCAAGTTTACATCGGGCTGAAACATATCGAACCGTTTATTGAAGACGCGGTAGCCGCAATGCATAAAGACGGTATTACGGAAGCGGTCAGCCTTGTGCTTGCTCCGCATTTTTCCACATTCAGTGTACAGTCTTATAATAAACGTGCGAAGGAAGAAGCCGAAAAGCTTGGCGGATTAACGATCACCTCTGTTGAAAGCTGGTATGACGAACCGAAATTCGTGTCATATTGGACAAATCAAGTAAAAGATACGTACGAAGCGATGCCGAAAGAGGAAAGAGACAGAGCTGTACTGATCGTTTCCGCGCACAGCCTTCCTGAAAAAATCAAGGAGTTTGGCGACCCTTATCCCGACCAGCTTCATGAATCAGCAAAAATGATTGCTGAAGGAGCCGGCGTTTCCGAATATGCCGTAGGCTGGCAAAGTGAAGGAAACACGCCTGATCCGTGGCTCGGTCCGGATGTCCAGGATTTAACACGCGACTTGTATGAACAAAAAGGCTACAAAGCATTTGTGTATGTGCCTGTGGGATTTGTCGCTGATCATTTAGAAGTGCTGTATGACAATGATTATGAGTGCAAAGTCGTAACAGACGATATCGGCGCCAGCTACTACCGGCCGGAAATGCCAAACGCAAAGCCGGAATTCATTGATGCTTTAGCAACTGTAGTATTGGAAAAAATTGGGGAATAAAAGTTAAAGAAGGCGATTGAAATGAGTGACGGCAAAAAGCATCTTGTCATCATCGGCGGCGGCATCACGGGATTGGCCTCCGCCTTCTATATGGAAAAAGAAATCAGAGAGAAAAATTTGCCGCTTTCTGTGACATTAGTCGAAGCAAGCCCGAGAGTTGGCGGAAAAATTCAAACGGCCCGCAAGGACGGTTATATTATTGAAAGAGGGCCGGACTCATTTTTAGAAAGAAAAAAAAGCGCACCGGAGCTTGTCAAAGATTTAGGCCTTGAGCATTTGCTTGTCAACAATGCGACGGGGCAGTCTTATGTGCTGGTTAACGAAACGCTTCACCCGATGCCAAAGGGTGCTGTTATGGGCATACCTACTAAAATAGCGCCATTTATGTCTACCGGCTTATTTTCATTTTCCGGCAAAGCGCGGGCGGCTATGGATTTCGTTTTGCCCGCAAGCAAGCCGAAGGAAGATCAGTCCCTGGGTGAATTCTTCCGCAGGCGTGTCGGTGACGAAGTTGTTGAAAATTTGATTGAGCCGTTATTATCCGGTATTTATGCGGGTGACATTGACAGGCTCAGCCTGATGTCGACGTTCCCGCAGTTTTATCAGACCGAACAAAAGCACAGAAGCTTGATCCTCGGCATGAAAAAAACAGGGCCTCAGGGCTCCGGACAGCAGTTAACGGCTAAAAAACAAGGGCAATTCCAAACCTTAAAGACCGGCTTGCAGACACTCGTCGAAGAGCTGGAAAACCAGCTGAAGCTGACGAAGGTATACAAGGGCACAAAAGTAACCAATATCAGCCGCGGAGAAAAGGGCTGCTCCATCGCTCTTGATAACGGGATGACGCTGGATGCCGATGCAGCGATTGTGACCTCACCGCACAAATCGGCTGCCGGAATGTTTCCGGATCTGCCAGCTGTCAGCCAGTTAAAAGACATGCACTCTACCTCTGTGGCGAATGTCGCGCTTGGCTTTCCACAAGAGGCTGTCCAAATGGAGCATGAAGGAACGGGTTTTGTCATCTCAAGAAACAGTGATTTTTCAATAACGGCCTGTACTTGGACGAATAAAAAATGGCCGCACTCTGCTCCGGAAGGCAAAACGCTCCTCAGGGCTTATGTCGGAAAAGCGGGTGATGAATCAATCGTCGAACTGTCTGATAATGAGATTATCAAAATTGTATTAGAAGACCTAAAGAAAGTCATGAAAATCAAAGGCGAACCTGAAATGACGTGCGTCACACGCTGGAATGAGAGTATGCCTCAATATCATGTCGGCCACAAACAGCGTATAAAAAAAGTGCGCGAAGCACTGGCTGCTTCCTATCCGGGAGTTTACATGACGGGCGCTTCATTCGAAGGCGTTGGGATTCCGGACTGTATCGACCAAGGGAAAAGCGCCGTTTCAGACGTACTTGCTTATTTATTCGAATGATGAAATCCTCCTCTGCGGAGGATTTTTTTTTATGCTGATTTACATGTTCTCTCAGCATATGGGCAAACCAACACTACGTAAAAAATAATTGAATCTTTTAAGGCGTTATGTTAAATTATCTTATGTACTTAATGACTAAATTGTTCAAACGGTCAATTCATTGAGGTGTAAAACATGTCCATAGATCGAAAAAAGCTTATATTGGATGCGGCAACAAAGTCTTTTACACAATTCGGCTATAAAGCGACCACAATGGATTTGGTAGCGAAGCTTGCGAATGTAGGAAAGGGAACCATCTACACTTTTTTTAAAAACAAGGAAGAGCTGTTTGACGACATTTTTTCTACGTTATTAAAAGAAATGAAGCAAACGGCGGACGAAGCGATGGACCCTGGCCTGCCATTTCATGAAAATGTTCATCGGGCGCTGTTTGCGATTCTTGAGTTTAGAAAAACACATCAGCTGACGATTAAGATCTTCCAAGAAAATGCTGAGATTGGTACAATGGCAGTTCAAGAGGTCATTCAAAAGATGGAACGCATGATTCTTCTTTACATTACAAGAAAGATAGAAGCGGCCGTTCAGAGCGGTGAAATCAAACCGTGTGATCCCGAGCTGACCGCCTTTATTATGCTGAAGCTTTATATTGCCCTTATTTTTGATTGGGAAAAAAATCACCAGCCGCTCACAAAAGAAACGATTGCAGAGCTGCTGGAGTTGTATGTAGTGAAAGGATTGTCTACTTAGATAATCCTTCCTTTTTTAGATGTGGATGGCCGTTCCCGCGAATGAGTCAGTTTTAATTAGGAGGCATCAAGGATGAGCACAATACGGAGTCAATGGAAAGACATCCTGACAAGTAAAAAGCTATTAATCCCCATTATCGCAATTTTGTTTGTTCCGCTGATTTACAGCGGGGTTTTCTTAAAGGCATATTGGGACCCTTACGGCACAGTCGATCAGCTCCCGGTTGTCGTTGTGAACCAAGACAAAGGGGAAAAATATGAAGGGGAAAATCTTCAGATCGGCGATGACCTGGTAAAAGAATTAAAAGACAATGAAAATTTTGACTGGCACTTTTCAAACGATCTCGATCAATCTTTAAAGGACTTATTAAATCAAAAATACTATTTAGTTGTCGAGATTCCGGAAGATTTCTCAAAAAACGCCAGCACCGTGCTTGAGAAAAATCCGAAAAAACTAGATTTGAAGTACCATACGAATGCCGGTTCGAACTATGTCGGAGCGACAATCAGCGAAAAGGCGATAGATAAGCTGAAAGCCTCCGTGTCAAAAGAAGTGACAAAGCAATACGCTGAAGTTATTTTTAATAACTTTAAGGATATTGCCAAAGGTTTAGGCGACGCGAGCAGCGGAGCAAAGAAAATTGATGACGGTACAAAAGACGCGAAAAACGGAAGTTCGCAGCTGAAAGAGAATTTGGAGAAACTGACTGAGAGCACCGCAACCCTCAGTGATAAAACGAAACAGCTGTCAGACGGCGCGGCCAAAGTGACGAGCGGCATTAAAACGCTAGACAGCTCGTTAGGCAAATTCCAAGAAAGCAGTAATACTATCTATGAAAATTCTGGTCTGCTTGCAGAAAAAACCGGTGAGCTGAGCGATGGCCTGAAACAAAGTTTAGACGGCCAACGCCAATTGCAAAAAAATATTCCGAATTTGACAAATGGACTCAATGAGATGAATCAGAAGGCTTTAGAGACTTCTCAAAAAGTGACAGAGGCCGAAAAGTTCATTAATTCGATAGATACAAGCGGGCTCGAACAAGCAATTAAAAATCTTCAAGACACAGAAACAGAAGTGCAGAAGTTCAGCAAACAACTGAAAGAGCTCGAACAAAATATTAAAAATCGTGATAAAGCATTAAAAAATATTATCAATTCAAGCAAATTTTTAACAGATGAACAAAAAAGTCAATTAATCAATTCAGTCGATAACCAGCTTCCGAAGATTGATCTTCCCGATGTGGATAAGATTTTGAATCAGCTTCCTTCAGCAGGGAATCTTCCTGATATCTCAGGTATAAAAAGTTCGCTGGAAGAAGTGAAAGCAAAAGTGCAGGAATTGAAGGCACTCCCTCAGGCCACGTCTAAGTTATATAACGGAGCAGTCGACATTCAAAATGCCATTAACCAATTGGAGGAAGGAACAACTAAACTTTACACCGGAGCGCAAGCGATAAATGAAAATCAAAATAAACTGACGGCAGGTATTGGCGAATACAATAAAAAGTTTGCTGAAGCAAAAGCCGGATCAAGTGAATTAGTCTCAGGGAGCTCCCAAGTATCAGGCGGCCTGTTGAAGCTTTTAGACGGCACTAATCAGCTGCAAAATGGTTCTTCTCAGCTTGCCGAAGGATCAGGGTCGCTAGACAGCGGTCTTGGCAAACTGTTGGACGGAACAGGCGAACTGTCAAATAAACTGAAGGATGCGGCTGATGAAACTGGAGATGTCAAAGCTGATGACAAGACATACAGCATGATTGCCGAACCGGTTGAGACAGACGATAATGCGATTCATTCCGTTCCTAACTACGGTACCGGATTAACCCCGTATATTTTATCTATGGGCTTGTATGTCGGAGGTTTGATGCTGACAGTCGTGTTCCCGCTAAAAGAAGCCTCAGGACGGCCGAGAAACGGCTTTGAATGGTTCTTCAGCAAGTTTAGCGTTATTGTGCTTGTCGGGGTGATTCAGGCCCTTATCGTGGCCACAGTGCTATTGAAAGGCTTGGGACTTGATGTAGAAAGCACCTGGAGATTTTATATCTTTACCATCATTACAAGTCTCGCCTTCCTGTCAATAATACAATTATTGGCGACGACGATGGGCAATCCGGGCCGATTTATTGCGGTCATCATTCTGGTGCTGCAGCTCGGAGCAAGCGGCGGAACATTCCCGTTAGAACTGCTCCCGAATTTCTATCAGGTCATCCACTGGGCATTGCCGATGACGTACAGCATTAATGGATTCAGGGCGGTTATCTCAAACGGAGATTTCGCTTACATGTGGCATCAGGCCGGTATATTACTCGGTATTGCTTTCGTGATGATCCTGTTAAGTATTACTTACTTTACAATCTTGAGCCGGAAAGAAGAAACACCAACAGAGGATCAGCCGGCATAATGAAGCTTTAAAAAAAGAACTTGTTTCCGAACACGGAAACAAGTTCTTTTTTGTTAAAATCCCCATCTTATCAGTAAGCCTGTATAAGTCAGCCCTCCGCCAAATCCAAATAACACTAGCGTATGGTCTTTTTTCAGCTTGCCTGCCTTCACAGCTAAATCAAGCGCCAAAATAATTGAAACAGAAGACGTATTTCCGAAGTATTCAACACTTGTGAGTGTTTTTTCTGCGGGGAACAGTGCTTTTTCACAAATAGACTCAATCATGCGCATATTGGCGCTGTGCGGAACAAACCAATCGAGGTCCTCTGGACGCAAGTCAGCTTTATGTATGAGCTGGTGAAACTCCGCAGGCACCGTTCTGGCGGCCCATTTGTATACTTCACGGCCGTTTTGCACCATTTTCCCCGTTTCTTCGAGCTTTTGGCCGTTTAGATCGCTTCGCAGCCCCGTGCGGTACAGAACATCGGCTCCATTGCCGTTTGTACCCTGAACGGAGGCCAAAAAGCCAGGGGATTGTTCATCATATTCAACCAATAATGCGCCGGCGGCATCGCCAAACAGGACGCAGGTCGTTCTGTCAGTGTAGTCCGTTACTTTTGATAATGTCTCTCCGGCGATAACGATCACTTTTTTATGCAGGCCGGATGTAATCAATCCATTTGCCATATGAAGCCCATATGTCAGCCCCGCGCACGTTGCATTGATATCAAGAGCGCCGGTCTGTTCCCAGCCGAAGTACTCTTGAACGCGGCAGGCCGTGCTCGGAAATGCATAGTCCGATGTGGTCGTGGCTACAAGAATCATATCCACATCTTCGAGAGTGCCTTCATATCGTCTCTGTAAATCCTTTACAGCTTCAATACACAAATCAGAGGTGAATTCGTGATCACCGGCAATGCGGCGCTCTTTCATCCCTGTACGCTGAACAATCCATTCATCCGAGGTATCAACGATTTTTTCAAGATCTTTATTTGTTAAACGCTTGCTCGGCACATAGGTGCCAATGGCTGAAATCTTTGCCTTAGACAATGTCACCACTCCTTTATGATCAGATTATAACATTAGATATTAGTATCTGGTACTAAAAAATAGCAAAATAAGAAGGTATTTTGTTAAAAAGAGAGAAGATAACGGATGAGAGGGAACGTATTTGATCTTTAACACCGTCCTCTGTATCACCCGGCTGAGCCGCGAAACAAAAAAACTCCCCCAAGCAGAAAATCATTCAAACTGCTTGGAAGAAGTCTTGAAAAGAAATATTCTTTTCAGCATGGGTCATAAAGAATATTTCTTATTTGGATTTACCAGCTTCTGTGTTTATTACAATTACAGCCACAATGGTGTTTCTTTCTTTTCTTTTTGCAAGGGTCATGACACTCTCTCTTCTTTTTACAAGGGTCGTGGTCATGGCAATCTTTATCGAACCAGTCATCAAAGAACCAGAAATCATCGAACCAATCATCGTGGAATTTCCGTTTATGTGAATGACGACAGCACATAGATACCCCTCCTATTCCCATGCCTCCCTACAACATATGATGAATGAATAGAAAAAGATTGGACGTGTCCATCGGGTAAAGAGTATATTTTAAGAAGAAATAGAATGATAAAAAGGAGGAATGGTTTTGACGTCAGTTCGAAAAACAATGAAGCTTATCAAAGAGCTTGTCCAAATACCAAGTCCAACGGGAAATACATTTGAGGTGATTGCATATATTGAAAGCCTCTTAAAAGAGTGGAAGGTAGAAACCATTCGAAATCATAAGGGAGGTTTGATCGCAACGTTGCCGGGACGAAATGAAGAGCGCCACCGGATGCTGACGGCGCACGTTGACACACTCGGCGCCATGGTGAAGGAAATAAAAGCTGACGGCAGACTGAAGATTGATTTAATCGGGGGATTCCGCTATAACTCGATTGAGGGTGAGTATTGCCAAATTGAAACCTCTTCAGGAAAAACGTATACGGGCACCATTTTGATGCATCAAACCTCTGTGCACGTTTACAAAGATGCAGGAAAGGCTGAACGCAATCAGGAGAACATGGAGATACGGCTTGACGAACCGGTGCGCAGCAGGCGTGATACAGAGGAGCTGGGCATTGGAGTCGGTGATTTTGTTTCATTTGACCCGCGTGTAGAGGTTACGCCGAGCGGTTTTATCAAATCACGCCATCTTGATGATAAAGCCAGTGTCGCCTTACTGCTGCAATTGATCCGCCAAATCAAAACAGAAGAGATCGAGCTGCCGTACACCACTCATTTTCTCATTTCTAATAATGAAGAAATCGGGTATGGCGGGAATTCCAATATTCCGGCGGAAACGGTAGAATACTTGGCTGTTGACATGGGGGCTATCGGAGACGGGCAAGCAACAGATGAATATACAGTTTCTATTTGTGTAAAGGATGCCAGCGGACCGTACCATTATCAATTGAGAAAGCATCTGACGGAGCTGGCGGAGAAACATGGGATTGAGTATAAGCTTGATATCTATCCGTATTACGGTTCAGATGCGTCAGCAGCAATCAAATCTGGACATGATATCGTCCATGGGCTGATCGGTCCGGGCATTGATGCGTCACACGCGTTTGAGCGCACCCATGAATCGTCTCTGCGCCATACTGCCAAGCTTTTATACTATTATGTGCAATCTCCTATGGTATAAAAGGGAGAAGATTATGGTTCACTAGAATCAGCCGAAGTATCAGGCTGACAAACATAACAAAAAGCCTGCCGGACTATAGTCCGACAGGCTTTTTGATTAACCGGAAATCGTAGCGTCTTGTTCTGTTTTAGAACGGCTCATGATTTCCGCTCCTTTAACAGGATCGTATTGGCCTTCCCATTTTGACATAACAACTGAAGCCAGTGCGTTACCTGTCAAGTTTACTACAGTACGGGCCATATCCATGATCCGGTCAACACCTGCGATGAAGGCAAGTCCTTCTGCCGGAACGCCGATGGTTCCCAATGTCGCAAGCAAGACGACAAAAGAAGTGCCAGGCACGGCAGCCATACCTTTAGAAGTGACCATCAAGACAAGTACAAGTGTAATCTGATGCCAAATCGTCAAGTCAATTCCGTACACCTGCGCTAGGAACAGGGCGGCAATGGATTGATAGAGCACAGAGCCGTCTAAGTTAAACGTATATCCGATCGGCACGACAAAAGAAACGATACCTTTTGGACAGCCGATTTTCTCCATTTTTTCCATGATGCGAGGAAGAACGGTTTCTGAACTGGACGTACTGAACGCCAGTAAAATTTCGTCCTTCATATAGGCAAGGAATTTAAATATGTTCACACCGGCAAGTTTACCGACGATCCCAAAGATTACGATTAAGAAGAAAGCAAGCGCGACGTAAACCAATCCGACGAGCTTTCCTAGGGAAAGCAATGAACCGAGCCCGAATTTGGAAACGGTAACACCGATAAGAGCGAAAACTCCAAACGGCGCCACTTTCATGACAAGATTCACCACATGGAACATAGCGTGGGATACACCGTCAAAAAAGGCCAAAACAGGCTTTCCTCTTTCGCCGATTGCTGAAATGCCTAATGCAAATAAGACGGTAAAACAAATGATCGCAAGCAGATCGCCTTCAGCCAATGATTGGAAGAAGTTTGTCGGCACAATATGGAGAAATGTCTCTGCCACTGATTTTGTGCTTTGCTCTTTCTCTGTTTCAACATATTGGCTGATGTCTGATTTTTGCGCACTTTCGATGTTAACACCCGTTCCCGGCTGGAATAGATTTGCAAGGGCAAGGCCGAGAATAATCGCAAATGTTGTAATTATCTCAAAATAGAGAATAGTACGGAATCCAAGTTTACCGACTTGCTTGCCGCTTCCCGCTCCGGCTACACCGATAATTAAGCTTGAGACAACAATCGGGATGACAATCATTTTAATTAAACGTAAAAACAAGTCGCCCACAGGCTGTAAGTACGTAACTACCGCAGGGTTGCCATACCAAATGACCCCTACGACTACCCCGAGTATAAGACCAACAAATATTTGAGTTGCTAATCCAAAGCGTAATTTTTTCATAGATACCCTCCCGAAGAAAAAATACTAATATATCATAAAAGACATATATTAATTCTCACTAATAGATCAAATTATACTGGATAAGAAAACATTTCGTCTATAGTTAAATAGAGTTAGAAAATATAGAATAATCTGACAAATTCAGTAAACCTTCTATAATCATCCAATTAAGGTGAGGTTTGTCCTGTTTAAAATGAATCATTATTTTAGAATTATCAGTCAGAAAAGCAATGCCCATAAAAAAATCCCACTGCAAAAGAGTGAGATAAGGAATTGCTTTTTATTTACATATCGCTAATTTTCATACAACGATCGCAAACATTTCCATAACACTCATGCTGTTCAGATATCTCTTTTCCGCATTCCCCGCACTTTTTAGAAGGCAGGTTTCTAAAAAATTCTGTAATTTTCCCTAACATAACCAATCCCTCTTTTCCCTTTGTTATGACATCATTGTAATATAACAGATTGTAAAAATCAATAACTGTTTTGATACAATGTTTAAAACATGCAATTTTTAAGAAAAATAGGTATATTGGAGTGGGGTTATTTTTAAAGAATAGATGGGAGGACAATATGAAAGTTACTGTTATCGGGTGCTATGGCGGATTTCCTGCTGCACATGAAGCGACATCGGGATATCTGTTTCAATCGGGTGATTACTCTTTGCTTGTCGATTGCGGAAGCGCTGTTTTGTCAAAGCTATTTGCATATGTGCCTGCTGAAGAGCTGGACGCCGTCATACTGTCCCATTATCACCATGACCATATCGCAGACATCGGGCCGCTGCAATTTGCCAAACAAGTCGGTTCTTTTCTCGGTAAAGGAAAGGAAGCGCTTCCGATCTACGGCCATGATGCTGATATAGAACAGTTTCAGCGGCTTACATATAAATCACATACAAAAGGAATGGCTTATCAGCCGGATCAGCCGCTGACCGCGGGCCCTTTTACGATCACTTTCTTAAAAACCGTTCATCCGGTCGTTTGTTATGCCATGCGAATTACTGATGGAATCCATACCGTTGTGTATACAGCCGATTCAAGCTATCAGGATTCATTTATTCCATTTGCCAAGGATGCTGATTTATTGATATCAGAGTGCAATTTTTACGCGGATCAAGACGGAAAAAGCGCAGGCCATATGAACAGCCTTGAAGCGGGACGCATCGCTGAGCGGGCGGGCGCAAAAGAATTGCTTCTCACACATTTGCCGCACTTTGGTGTTCATGAGCGTCTGCGCGATGAAGCGAAAACCGTTTTTCATGGCAACGTGGATATAGCGAAGTCAGGTCTTGTGTGGGGAAAATAAAAGGAGGAGCAGCATGTTATTTATAGATAATCAAAATATAAATGATCCGAGGATAAACCTTGCGATTGAGGAGTATTGTTTGAAATATTTAGATCCCGAGCAGCCTTATTTGCTTTTTTATGTGAATCAGCCGTCGATTATTATCGGGAAAAATCAAAATACGATTGAAGAAATCAATACGAAGTATGTTGAGGACAACGGAATTATTGTGGTTCGGCGTCTGTCAGGCGGCGGTGCTGTCTATCATGATTTGGGAAATCTGAATTTCAGCTTCATCACAAAAGATGACGGGGACAGCTTTCACAACTTCAAGAAGTTCACAGAGCCGGTGATCCAGGCTTTGAAACAGCTTGGCGTGGATGCTGAATTAAGCGGACGGAACGATATTGTCGCAAACGGCCGGAAAATTTCGGGGAATGCCCAGTTTGCGACGAAAGGCCGGATTTTCAGCCACGGGACGCTTCTGTTGGATTCAGCAATTGACAATGTGGTGTCGGCGTTAAAGGTGAAGAAGGATAAAATCGAATCAAAAGGCATTAAATCCATCAGAAGCCGTGTGGCAAACATCAGTGAGTTTCTTGATGATAAAATGTCGACAAACGAATTTCGCAGCCATTTGCTTCACCATATTTTCAATACAAATGACATTACCAAGGTGCCTGAATATAAATTGACGGAAGAAGACTGGAAAATCATTAACAAGATTTCCGAAGAACGCTATCAAAATTGGGACTGGAATTTCGGGAAATCTCCGAAGTTCAACCTGCAGCACTCAAAGCGCTTTCCGATTGGATCAATCGATTTGCGTTTGGAAGTCAAAAAAGGAATCATAGAGGACTGCAGCATATTCGGAGATTTCTTTGGTGTCGGAGATGTAACTGATATTGAAAACGCGCTGATCGGAAAACAATACGAGCGCAAGGCGATTGCAGACGCTTTAGAAGATTTTGATATGAAACACTACTTCGGAAAGATCGGAACAGACGATTTTCTAGAATTGATTTATTAATAAAGAACATTGCATAAACGCATCGTTTGATATGTAAAAGCAGTTTTGAAATAATATAAGAAGAAATGATAGGAGGGATATGCATAATGAAGGTGTTTTTAATTGGAGCTAACGGACAGATCGGGCAAAGGCTTGTCGGGCAATTTCAGAAAAACGGCGCCCATACGGTCAGAGCGATGGTCAGAAAACCAGAGCAAAAAGAGGCGCTTCAAGCATCTGGCACAGAGGCTGTCATTGCTAACTTAGAAGGAAGCCCGGAAGAAATCGCGGCTGCTGCAAAGGGCTGTGATGCGATTGTGTTTACAGCGGGTTCAGGCGGGAGCACAGGACATGATAAAACACTATTGATCGATCTCGACGGAGCGGCAAAAGCAATTGAAGCGGCCGAGATTGCGGGAATCAAGCGGTTTATCATGATCAGCGCTCTGCAAGCCCACAATCGTGAAAATTGGAATGAGTCTTTAAAACCTTATTATGCAGCCAAGCATTACGCAGATAAAATCCTTGAAGCAAGCGGATTAACATATACGATTATCCGCCCGGGAGGCCTTCTGAACGAAGCGGGCACCGGTCTTGTTTCCGCAGCCGCTGATGTAGAAAGAGGCTCGATCTCCCGCGACGATGTAGCGGCAGCTGTCATAGCATCATTAGACGAATCCAATACAGAAAATCAAGCCTTCGATCTGACAGCGGGAGAAACACCGATCGCCGAGGCATTGAAAAATTTGTAAAATTGATAAGCGTTTGCTGACACTCGGGGCTTTTTGCTCTTGAGTGTTTTTTCCTGTTTCTCTATAATAAGGGGGAAAGCTTATTTCGTTTAATGAATGGCTATTCATTCATTTTTTACAAAAGGGGTGGGAGAATGAATCTGGTTTCCAAATTAGAGGAAACAGCAGCTGTGAAGCCTGACAAAACCGCTTGTATATTTGGCGGCGAGTCTATTACGTATGAAGAACTGAGAGAGAGCATTTTCAGATTTGCCAATGGGTTGCAGGATTTAGGGATGGAAAAAGGGGACCATCTTGCGCTGCTGCTCGGCAATACACCTGATTTTGTCATCTCGTTTTTTGGAGCGCTGAAAGCCGGAATTGTGGTTGTGCCGATTAACCCGACATACACACCGACAGAAATCGGCTATATGCTGACAAACAGCGATGTGAAAGCGATTGTCGGTATTGATCAGCTGCTGCCGGTGTATGAGCGCATGCATGAAGCCTTGCCTAAGGTGGAACACGTGATTTTAAGCCAAACAAGCACAGCAGAGCCGGAGGCGGAAGACCCTCAGGTAAAAACAAAAATGACAACGGTTACAAAGATGATGAATCCGATCAATCGGAGCCGAAGCTACCCGGAGCTCTCTCATGATGACACCGCTGTTATTTTATACACCTCGGGAACAACGGGAAAACCGAAAGGCGCCATGCTGACCCATCAAAATTTATACTCTAATGCAAATGATGTCGCCGGTTATCTGGGAATGGATGAGAGAGACAAAATTGTCGCCGCGTTGCCGATGTTTCACGTGTTTTGCTTAACCGTCTGTATGAACGCACCGCTTATGAGCGGAGCTTGTGTGCTGATTGAGCCTCAATTCAGCCCGGCGGCTATTTTTAAGCTGGTTAAAGACCGGGAGGCGACCATATTTGCCGGCGTTCCGACGATGTATAACTACTTATATCAGTATGAAAAAGGTTCTCCCGATGATTTTGCTTCTATCAGATTATGCATCTCAGGCGGCGCTTCAATGCCGGTCGCTCTATTAAACGCTTTTGAAGAAAAATTCTCCGTTGCCATTTTAGAAGGGTACGGGCTTTCCGAAGCTTCTCCGGTCACCTGCTTTAATCCGTTTGACAGAGGGAGGAAGCCGGGCTCCATTGGGACAAACATCTTACACGTAGAAAATAAAGTCGTCGATCCTCTCGGCCGTGAGCTGCCGGATCATCAGGTTGGGGAGCTGATCGTAAAAGGCCCCAATGTAATGAAGGGCTATTACAAGATGCCGATCGAGACGAAGCATGCGTTAAAAGACGGATGGCTGTATACTGGGGATTTGGCCAGACGTGATGAGGATGGCTACTTTTACATTGTGGACCGTAAAAAGGACATGATTATTGTCGGCGGGTACAATGTGTATCCTCGCGAGGTAGAAGAGGTGCTGTACAGCCATGAAGATGTCAAAGAAGCTGTTGTGATCGGCGTGCCTGATGCGAAAAGCGGGGAGGCGGTCAATTGCTATATTGTGCCAAAACGGCTTTCTTTAACGGAAGAAGAGATTATGCAGCATTGTGAAAAGCATCTTGCCAAATATAAACGTCCCGCCGCGATTATCTTTCTTGAGGAAATTCCTAAAAACGCGACAGGGAAGATTTTAAGAAGGGCGCTGAGGGATACCCTGCCTAAATGACATACAAAAAATGCGAAGCCAAAAGGGCTTCGCTTTTTCATGCTGCGGTGAACGGTCAATCTTTTGCTTCTTTTTTGATAATGGTTTGCAAAGCCTTCGTATCGTTTCGGGTTAATTTGTAATACGTTCCTTCATGTAAAAAGACAGCCTGTTTATTATCATCGAACCATAAGCTGAATGAATCAAAGCGATCTTCATGGAACTTCACCGTTCCTTCATAGTCAGGATTTGACTGTTTGTCTGTCTTTATTTGTTTTCCCTGGTTCATGATGTCCAGCATATCTTTTACATGCTGTCTTCTTTCAATTTCGATATCTTCATTTTCGTCCGAAGACAACGTAATCAAATCCGCGTTGACCGATTGAAAAACGTCTCCTGATCGGCTGTACAGATAGAAAAAAGCAACAAGCAAAAGACCGAGAACGACGATGACCGCCACTATTTTTTTCATGCACATCACTCCAAACATTTCATAGTTTCCCCAGCAGTAAAGCTTTCCATCCCCATATATTGAGAAAAAATTGACAAATGATTGAAGCTGTGTGAGGTTGATTATACATTTGGCAGTCATGGGAGAAACAAAGGGCTTGGTTCTAAGAATCTAAAAAAATGATTACAATAGAAGTAAAGTTAGTGATGTAAGGGGTGAGACAACGATGCGCAAATGGATTGCGGGAGCGGGCCTTGTTTATGTGTTATACGGCCTTTTTATTTATTGGTACCTCTTTATGACGGGCGATGCCGCTGTGCCTGAAGCTGTAAGAGGAACGGAAGCTGATCCTGCCTCGTTTATGAAGCCGTCTCAACTGGCGGTCGCGGAACAATATTCAAACATAAAGAACTTTTTATTTTTTATCGGCATTCCGCTTGATTGGTTTTTATTTTTTATTCTATTAATTACCGGCATTTCGAAGAAAATTAAGCAGTGGATGGTAACGGCTGTGCGATTTCAGTTTTTGCAGGTGGCCGGTTTTGTGTTTGTTCTGTCTCTCATCGTCGCAGCAGTCACTTTGCCATTAGACTGGATCGGCTATCAGGTGGCTCTTGACTATAACATTTCGACACAAACAGCGGCCAGTTGGGCAAAAGACCAAATCATTGATTTTTGGATCGGTTTTCCGCTGTTTACAGTCTGTGTGCTTGTGTTTTACTGGCTCATCTCAAAGCATGAAAAAAGATGGTGGCTTTATGCATGGTGTTTAACCGTGCCGTTTACCCTGTTTTTGTTCTTTTTACAGCCCGTTGTCATTGATCCTCTATATAACGATTTTTACCCGTTGCAGAACAAAGAGCTGGAAAGCAAAATTTTAGCCTTGGCGAACGAAGCTGATATTCCGGCAGATCACGTGTACGAAGTCAATATGTCGGAAAAAACAAATGCGCTGAACGCTTATGTGACAGGGATCGGGGCCAATAAACGGATCGTTCTGTGGGATACGACGCTCAACAAACTGAACGATTCTGAAATTTTGTTTATTATGGGGCATGAAATGGGCCACTACGTCATGAAGCATGTTTATATCGGACTGGCTGGCTATTTGCTGCTGTCGCTAACGGGATTGTATGTGATTGATAAAATTTACAGGCAGGTTGTCCGTACTTTCGGCGCAATGCTTCATATCAATGGAAAAGGGGATATAGCGGCTCTTCCTTTGCTGCTTCTGCTGATTTCCGTGCTGACATTTGCGTCAACGCCTTTTTCAAATGCGGTTTCCCGCTATCAGGAGAATGCTGCTGATCAATATGGGATGGAGCTGACTAGAGACCGGGAAGCTGCTGTCGATACGTTTCAGGATTTAGCTGTAACGGGGCTCACCCAAGTCAATCCGCCGCTTTTAGTCAAGTTGTTCAGAAATAGCCACCCTTCTATTATGGAGCGGATTGAGCATGCGGAAACAAACGAGAAAACCGAAGAGGACCCGACATCCAAGCCAGATTCTGATCAATAAAAAAGAGAAGCAGGCATGAACCTGCTTCTCTTTTTTTGCTTATTGCGCTGCTGCCTGAACGTTGATTAAGCCTTTTCCGTAGTAGAAAGAGTTTCCAAGGTTAGTGGCAGTGCTTTCTAAACTGTTGCGGACTTGAGAGTTTGTCCAGTTAGGGTGCTTAGAAAGAACCAATGCAGCGGCTCCGGCAACATGCGGAGAAGCCATTGATGTTCCGTTGTAAGAACCGTAGCTGCTTCCCGGAAGTGTGCTTTGAATTGAAACGCCCGGTGCCATGACATCTAGCTCAGAGCCTGCGCTGGAGAAAGATGCTCTTTGGTTATTGCTGTCCACCGCGCCAACCGCAATGACAGAAGGGTATTTCGCAGGATAGCCGACTGTGCTTGTGCTTCCTGATGAACCGCTGTTTCCGGCTGCAGCCACTACAACGATTCCTTGAGAAACAGCTTTATCTACAACTGCTTTTAAAGCTGTTGAACCTTGTGGTCCGCCAAGGCTCATATTAATGACGTCCATGTTGTTGGAAATTGCCCATTCGATTCCGTTAATAATCCAGCTGTAATCACCGCTTCCTGAAGAAGAAAGAACTTTTACAGCATATAGGGATGCGCTTGGCGCGACACCAAGTACACCAACTGAGTTATTAAGCGCTGCAACAGTTCCGGCAACGTGAGTTCCGTGTGAATTTCCATCTTGGAAAGGGTTTGGCTCAGACGGGACAAAGCTTGCTCCGCCGCTGACTTTTAAATCAGGATGAGAAGAGTCGATGCCGCTGTCGATTACAGCGACTTTAACGTTAGAGCCGGTGTAGCCCTGGGAATGTACAGCAGGCGCTTTGATTTGGGAGATGCCATAAGGTACTGACTGAGCTAATGCGTGAGCTGTGTGATCTTCTTCCACGTATGCGATGCTTGGATCATTTTTCAGCTCTTTTACAGCCTCTTTGTCTAAAGTCGCTGTCGCCGCATCTACATACTTGAACTGTTTCTGTAATTTTCCGCCGTTTTCAGCAATGACATCTTTTTTCGCTGCGGCGCTCATTGCCCCCATTGTCTGTTTAAATCCGACAATATACTTCTTTTCTTCACTGCTTTTTCCTGCAGCCTGAGCCGGGGACATACTGCTGAACGCCATCGTAAAGACTAAAGTGAATGCAAACAACAAGCCGATCCATAATTTCCTGCTTCTCACTCTTTACCCTCTCCTTATACCGAATTTAGAATAATCCTATCTTTGGGATTATTCTGTAAATTTATTGTAATAGATGGAAGCGTTTTTTAGTAGACCCATTTTTTTACGAGCGTTTTAATTCTATTTAGGTATATCATCTCTCGTTATTTCAGTAGAGACTCGAAAGATCTAAAAATATTGAAGAAAAAATGAAAATTGGCATGAGTAAATGATCATGGTGTAGAAATTTCTGATGAAATCAGGCAGAATCTCCTGAATCTCTTATTTTTCCGAACAAGAAAATCAGTGCAAATGACCTGCCTGTCAAATGACAAGAAGAAACGAATACTATTTTGATATTCTATCACTGTATGCATAACAAAATAATTTGTATAAAAAATTCTGATTAATGTAAAATAGGTTCATCTGAATCTTATAGAAAGGGAGAATAAATGATGAACATTTATCAAGCAGAACTGAAGGATATCAAAGGAATCACACCGCTTTTTAATAAATACCGGGAGTTTTATCGCCAAGCGCAAGATCTGGACGGGGCAGAGACGTTTTTGAAAACACGTTTAAAAAATGGAGAATCTGTTATCTTTACGGCAGCGGAAAATGGTGAATATCTTGGATTTGCCCAGCTCTATCCAGTTTTTTCATCCGTGGCGATGAAAAGAACTTACATATTGAATGATTTATTTGTTGCCGAACATGCCCGAAAAAAAGGAGCCGGCCAAAAGCTTTTGGCGGCTGCGAAGGAGTTTGCAGCACAAAATGGAGCGAAGTCGCTGTCGCTTCAAACCGCTACGGACAATCATGCTGCAAGAAGTTTATATGAGCAGAACGGCTATGAAGAGGATACCGATTTTATCCATTACATCTGCAAGGTGCAGACGACATAAAAAACGAAGCTGAATGATTTGGTTTTTCGAAGGCATTTCGGTACGATAGAAGCTAAAAAGGAGTGTGCCGTATGACCAAATCTTTTCAAGCCGTGCTTGCAGAAAAACACGGTGATGATGTATCAGTAAAAGTGACAACTATGACGGATGAAGATTTGCCGCCAGACGGCGTTCTGATCAAAACCGCCTTTTCAGGAATAAACTATAAGGACGGGCTGGCCGGCAAAGCGGGCGGAAATGTTGTCAGAGAATATCCGCTTATTCTGGGGATTGATGCGGCGGGTACTGTCGTATCTTCAAATGATTCCCGGTTTCAAGAGGGAGATGAAGTCATTGCGACAAGCTATGAACTCGGTGTCTCCCGTCATGGCGGGTTGAGCGAGTATGTATCTGTTCCCGGAGATTGGCTTGTCTCTTTGCCTAAGCAACTCTCCCAAAAAGAAGCGATGGTTTACGGAACAGCGGGCTTTACCGCCGCATTGTCCGTCCACCGCCTTGAAGAAAACGGACTGTCCCCGGAAAAGGGCAGTGTACTTGTCACAGGGGCAACCGGAGGCGTAGGAGGCATTGCCATTTCCATCCTGAGTCAGCGGGGATATCATGTCGTTGCGAGCACCGGAAATCAAGCCGCTGCTGATTACCTTAAACAGCTGGGGGCAAATGAAGTGATCAGCCGGGAAGACGTCTATGACGGCAAGCTGAAGGTGTTATCTAAGCAGCAATGGCAGGGAGCTGTCGATCCTGTCGGCGGAAAACAGCTTGCTTCACTTTTAAGCAAGATTCAATATGGCGGCTCTGTCGCTGTCAGCGGATTGACGGGCGGAGGAGAGGTTCCTGCGACGGTATTTCCGTTTATTCTCCGCGGAGTGAATCTGCTGGGAATCGATTCAGTTTACTGTCCGATGGAAACGAGAAAAGCAGTTTGGCAGCGAATGGCTGGAGACTTAAAGCCTGATCATCTGCTGAATATAGTCGACAAAGAGATATCGTTACAGGAAGTGCCTGATGCATTGAACGATATTTTGGAAAATAAAATTCAAGGAAGAGTCATTGTGGAACTATAATAAAGAAAGGTCTCTCGCGAGGGGCCTTTTTTTATTGTTGAATCTATTTAAATAAGTAATAAAAGCAATTGTTGATAATGATTATCATTGTTATTTGTTTCGTCCATGCTATAATATTTCATGGGTATTGCCCTATAGAAGAAAACAATAGAACAAACAGGAGAGAGTTGAAAGCTATGAAGAAAATACTGACAATTCTTACAGTTGTCATACTCGCTGTGACCGCAGCGGCATGCTCTTCTTCAGCAGGCAATAAAAAAAGTGCTGAAGAGCAGATTACAATCAAACATGATTTAGGAAAAACAAAAGTCGCCAAAAACCCAAAACGGGTTGTTGTTCTTGAATTAGGCTTTATCGATACATTATTAGACCTCGGCATTAAACCCGTCGGTGTGGCGGATGATAATAAAGCGAAGCAGCTGATTAACAAGGATGTGCTGAAAAAAATTAACGGCTACACGTCAGTCGGCACCCGGTCGCAGCCCAGCATGGAAAAAATCGCTTCATTAAAACCAGATTTAATCATTGCTGATTCTAGCCGGCACAGCGGAGTGTACGAGCAGCTCCAAAAAATCGCGCCAACGATTGCTTTGGAAAATTTAAACGCAGATTACCAGGATACGCTTGATGCTTCTCTGACAATTGCAAAGGCAGTGGGAAAAGAGAGCGAGATGGAGAAACAGCTGACAGCGCATGAAGAAAAGCTGAGCAATGTAAAAAGAAAGATTGGAGCTCAGGGAGAGTCTGTTCTCTTAATCGGGAATACCAATGACGCAATTACCGCAAGAGATGAAAACTTTTTCACTTCGCGTCTGCTGGCCCAAGTCGGTTACAGATACGCGATCAATAAATCTGACAACAGCAAAACAAGCAACGGAGAATCCGTTAATATGAAGATGACGCTTGAGCAGCTTTTGGATACAGATCCTGATGTTATTGTTTTAATGACAGGGAAAACAGACAATGTAGATCAAGACGGCAAACGGCCGATCGAAAAAGACCCTCTGTGGAAGAAGCTGTCTGCGGTGAAAAACGGACACGTCTATCACGTTGATCGGGCGGTGTGGTCACTTCGCCGCAGTGTTGACGGGGCTGATGCTATTTTAGATGAGATCGAAAAAAATATGCTTCCATCCTAAAACAATATCAAATGCTTTGGTTCGCCGGGGCATTTGATGTTGTTTATTTCATTTTTGAGAGAGGACTGAACACAACATGCGCTCTGTTTCTCAGCAGAAAGAAGGGACGAGAAGCCGGAGAAAGTATGCGCTGCTTGCGGCGTTTCTGATTGCTTTGCTGCTTTTAAGCTTTACGCTATCCATTTCCGCAGGTTCTTCCTATATTCCTATGCCAGACATCATTGATGCGGTATTTCATGACGATGGGTCAAAGCTTCATTCTATTATCCTGTCGATTCGGATTCCGCGTGCCATTGAGGCTGCTTTCATCGGTGCAAATCTGGGCGCCGCGGGCGCGCTGATGCAGGCGATGACCAGAAATGCGCTGGCGTCCCCGGGGATTTTTGGTATAAATGCGGGCGCGTCAGCCGCGGTCGTCTTGCTTCTTGTGGTCTTTCCGGCAGCCGTCCCGCTTCATTTTACAATGATTGGAGCTTTCATGGGCGGGGGCGCGTCAGTTTTGGCGGTTTATGCTGTTTCTTCTTTTTTTAATGAAGGTCAAAAAGAGATTGGCTTTGCGCTGACGGGCATCGTCATTCAGGCGATTTTAGCCTCTATTACCCAGATGTTATTGATCTTTAATGAAGAAAATACAGAAACCATTTTATTTTGGCTTGCGGGTTCTCTTTCAGGAAGCAGTTGGGAAAAAATAGCCTTCTTGATTCCAGTGAGCGTGACTGCGTTGCTTGTTGCGGTGCTGCTGGGGAGAACGGCATCTGTATTAAGTCTTGGCGAAGACGTATCTAAAGCTCTTGGGCAGAAGGTATGGTTCAGCCGAGTGTTGATCGGATTAACCGTCATCGCTTTGGCAGGGGGTTCTGTTTCGGTAGCGGGACCTATCGGGTTTATCGGTTTAATGGTCCCGCATATGGTTCGTTATATGGCCGGAGCTGATTATCGGGTCGTTATTCCCTTGTCCGCTTTGCTCGGCGCTTCTCTCCTGCTGTTTGCGGATATTTCCTCCAGATTTGTGTATTTTCCTTATGAAACGCCTGTCGGTGTGGTAACCGCTTTTATCGGATCGCCTTTCTTTATTTATTTAGCGAGGAAGAGAAAAGAGGGAACTGACAGATGAAAAAAAATACAGCTAAAAAAACTTGGGGAATCATTACGCTGCTTACCATCCTGCTTGTCCTGCTTATTCTTTTTAATTTGAGAATTGGCGATACGCCGATTGCGTTTGCGGACATCATAAAGGCTCTTGTCGGAGTGGGAGACCCGGGTATACAGTTTACGTTATTCGAATTTAGGCTGCCCAGAATCGCCTTGGCGGTGCTTGCAGGCGCTGCGCTTGCGGTCAGCGGCGTCATTGCCCAATCGGTAATGCGGAATCCTTTGGCCGCACCGGACACTCTGGGGCTAACAGGCGGTGCCGGACTTGGGGCGGCAATTGTCACGATTTTGCTTCCGGGGGCACACTCATTTATTTTAGCAGGAGCGGCTTTTAGCGGCAGTGTGGCTGCGGCTGTATTTGTCTATTTGCTTGCGTATCGCGAGGGAATATCTCCCGTGCGATTAGCGCTGGTCGGCTGTGCCGTAAGCGCGTTTTGCCATTCAGGCATCCAGCTTTTGATTTCCAGAATAAGCCCTAATGTAAACAGTGCGTTGGTTTGGCTGAGCGGCAGTTTATGGGGAAGGGAATGGGACGATGTCCTTTCTCTGTTGATATGGGCCGTCATTCTGATTCCTCTTGCTTTGTTTCTGGCTGGACCGATGGACTTGATAAAATCGGGAGATGATATCGCGAAAGGCTTAGGTGTCAGTCTTGAAAAAACCCGGCTTCTTTTGCTCGCCATCACCGTTTTTTTAACCGCGGCGGCAGTGTCGGCAGTGGGGACCATCGGGTTTATCGGCTTGATGACGCCTCATATCGCCAGGAAGCTGGGCGGCTTTTATTCTAAACAATTAATCCCTATCTCCGCTCTAATCGGGGCCATTATTTTATTAACGGCCGATGCTATTGGCAGAGGGCTGATTCCGCCAATTGAAATTCCCGCCGGTTTAATTGTCGCTGTTGTGGGCGGGCCATTTTTTCTATATCAATTATGGAGAGCGTCAAATCGGAGGAAGAAAAGGTAAAGACAGGCGATATAAGCCTGTCTTTATTTTATATATAAGAAGATAAATGGCTGCTCAGGTTGTAATCCTTCACATGCCATTTGTCTTCAATATATTGAATGTTGCTTAAGCATGCATTAACAAGCCTTGTGTTTTCAAGGTTGATTTCTCCGGCGGATATTTCTGACAAAAGGGCGTGAATCGCCACGCCGTGAGCGACAATCAATACCTTTTGGTTTGGGTACGCGTGATTCACCTTTACTAAACCCTCCATCAGCCTGGCTGTTAAGTCTTCTAAAGTCTCCATATTCGGATAGTTTTTATCTGGATAGCGTTTTCTCCGCTCTTCAAGTGACATGCCTTCCGCATCGCCATAGTCCCGCTCTTTGAAATCCTCCATCACTGCAATGGGAAGGTGCAAATATTCATTTATGATTTCTGCTGTTTTTTTCGCTCGTTTCATTGGGCTTGTCACAATGATATCCCAATTAAAGTCCTTTAAATACTCTCCTGTTTCTTTGGCCTGACGCTCTCCCGCTGCGTTTAAAGGAATGTCAGTGCTGCCCTGCAATTTTTTTTGGGCGTTCCAATCTGTTTCTCCATGCCTGACTAAACAAACGGCTGTCATAAAAATCCCACCTTTCGATGTGTCGGTTGTTGATTCGATATATGTTTATTATACTAGAAAACCGAAAAAAGATTTAAACTAAGGCCTCAAATAAAAGAGCCAGCCCAATTACGCCGCCGCTTCCGATTGCTGCGACAATATATTTGCAGTCCGCGCGCCTTTGTACTTCATAAAATGAGGGACCGATGCAGCCATCATCCGGTGCAATATTTGGGGAAGAATATAACCAAGCCTTTAAAAGTAAAATGAAATCAACCACAAAACATTTGGGAATTTTCCATATATTTGTTATGATTGATTTGAAAGCTAAATACGTGCAGAAATCATTTGCTCAAAAGGGAAGTTCTGTTAGATCCCGCCGATGTCCAGCAACTGTATTTGGGAGCGATTCGAAACAGCAGCTGTCTTTACCAGCACGAAGATGGGAAGGTTCGAGAAGACTTCTTTGTTTGGAACAGTTGAGTATGATACCGATTGCGTGCATCATGAACAACTTTAGTGGTGAAAATTAACTTACGCTGCCTCCTATTATGAGCAGCAGTTGCAAGAAATTATGAGGCGGACAGGAATGAGTGAAAAGAAGAAGTTTTTTCGAACATTATTGAAAGGGCTTACAAAAAAATAATTGAAGGGCTTTCGGGAAATGGAAGGAAGAATGATTGAAAGATAAAGAGAAATTTTCCCGGTGGTTAGATGGTGTTTATCGAATATGAATGTTTTCAAAAGCTCTGCAGGTATTTCATAAACGCGCCAGAGAGTCGCGATCTTCCCTGAGTCGCTCGAAATCCGCTGAAGAATTTCAGGACTTTGGCTTTCAGATGGTCATCTATCCGAGGACATCCTTCCCGGGCAGCAGCAAAAGCCTATGAACGAATGGTTCAACACAAAAAGAAGCAATAAAGGATAGGCAAACGAGAAGTAAGCTATATGACACGATAAAAATCCGGATAAAGAAATGGCAAAAAACAATTCTTAACGAAGAACATAAGGCAAAAAACACACCATGAGAAAAGAAGGCGATGATTCGTATCAAGAAAGAGATGTGATCGGATTCATCGCTTTTTTATCACAGTTCATATTCATGAGTGAAAGCGAGGAGGAAAGCGATGGGTAAAGAAGAGCTTAGATGGAATGAACCCTTCATTTCTCATCATGAATCGGCTGCTGAAGTATTTACACCGGAAGATTTTAATGAGGAAGATCAACTTATTTTAAAAACCACAGAATTATTTGTCAAAAACGAAGTAACACCCCTTATTGAATCGATTGATCAGCATGATCACGAGAACGTAAAGAAATTGTTTCAAGAAGCGGGAGCGCTCGGCTTACTCGGTATCGAAGTTCCAGAAGAATATGGCGGACTGTCTCTAAACAAGAAGCTTTCAGGGCTTGTAGCCGAAAAGATGGGAGCTGGCGGATCGTTCAGCGTCTCCTTTAATATTCATGCGGGTGTAGGGACATTGCCATACGTTTATTATGGAACAGAAGAACAAAAACATAAATACCTTCCGAAGCTCGCTGCGGGAGAATGGATCGGAGCGTATGCCCTAACAGAGCCTAGCGCAGGATCAGACGCTTTAAACGCAAAAACGACGGCCGTCTTGAACGAGGAAGGAACAGCCTGGATTTTAAATGGTGAAAAACAGTGGATTACGAACGCGCAAGTGGCTGATGTCTATGTTGTCTTTGCGAAAACGACTGAAGGCATGACCGCATTTATCGTCGAGCGGTCGTTCGAAGGCGTTTCGGTCGGGCCTGAAGAGAAGAAGATGGGGATAAAAGGATCTTCGACAGCAACCTTAATCTTGGAAGAGGTCAGCATTCCAATAGAGAATGTTCTGGGGGAAGTCGGAAAAGGGCATCGCGTGGCCTTGAACATTTTAAACATGGCGCGATTAAAGCTGGCGTTTTCGAACATTGGAACATCGAAACAAGCATTGAAGCTTGCCGTGAACTACGCCAAACAGCGTAAACAGTTTAACAGGCCGATCATCAGTTTTTCCATGATTCAAGAGAAGATTGCGGATATGGCGATTTCGATTTATGGAGCGGAAAGCGCCGCCTACAGGACGGCAGGCAGCTTGGACAATGTTTTTGATTGCGCTGATCCATTAGACGATAGATTGAGAGAACTAGCAACCTATGCATCCGAATGTGCGATCAATAAAGTAAACTGCTCCGATGTACTTGGCCGGATCGTAGATGAAGCGGTACAGATCCACGGCGGCTACGGATACATGCAGGAGTATGAAGTGGAACGATTGTACCGAGATGTACGGATCAACCGGATTTTCGAAGGTACAAACGAAATAAACCGTCTGACGATCGCCAAACTTTTGATGAAAAAAGCGGATCAAAACGGTGGCATAAGGCTTGAAACTCAATTAAGCAAGCAAGAAAACCGAAACAAGCAATTCATTCAGCTGTCTAAGTGGCTTCTCAACAAATCTTTGAAAGCGCTGACAAACTCTGGCGTTAACATTCAGCAGGAGCAAGAATACTCGCGGCTGCTCGCCGACATGAAGAAAGAAATCTATGTGTTGGAATCCGTTGACATTCGGACGAAAAAAGCGATACAAAAGAACGGGAAAGAAAAAGAACGGTTGAAAGAGATGATGACGAACGTCATTTGTGAAGAAAGCTTCCGCAGAATTGAAGAGATGGCGGTGTCCGTTTTATCGGGGGTCGTATCAGATGAGGCCGAAAGAAAACTCGTATTGGAAGAGATTCGCAGCCTTCCTTTGCCCCTCTTCAGCAACCTGTTTACTCAAAAACGCGAAATCGCAGAAAGAATAGCCGATCATGAAAAATATATTGTGTGAACGGAGTGACGTCTTGTGAAAAAAATCGGGTTTATCGGATTGGGAAACATGGGTCTTCCTATGTCGCAAAACTTGCTTCTGTCAAACTTTACTGTGTATGGAATGGATCTGAACAAAGAAGCTGAGATCTCCTTTCATCAAGCAGGAGGAACGATCGGCATATCGGTTGAAAAGATGGTTGAACTCTGTGATGTGATCCTCACAAGCCTTCCTTCATCAAACGCAGCAGAGAAGGTTTTTCTAGGGGAAAAGGGGCTCGTAAGCCTGGCTGAACCCGGCATCCTGCTGATCGATACGAGTACGGTCGCTCCTGAACTGAATCAACGAATTGAAGAGGCAGCCAGGAATAAAGGTGTTGCTTTTCTTGCGGCACCTGTCAGCGGCGGTGTAATAGGGGCGGTCAACCGGACGCTAACCTTTATGGTAGGCGGTGCGAAGTCCGCTTTCGATGAGGCAGTGCCTGTTTTTAAGGCAATGGGCGAGAATATTTTTCACGTAAACGAGAACATCGACAGCGGTACGAACACGAAGTTGATCAACAACCTCTTGATAGGATTTTATACAGCCGGTGTTAGCGAAGCTCTGCATCTTGCAAAAATAAGCAATCTAGATCTTGATCAATTGTTTGAGATGCTGAACGTTAGTTATGGGCAGAGCCGTATTTATGAGCGCAACTATAAAAGTTTTATAGCGGATGATCACTATGAACCAGGCTTTTCTTTGAAGTTGCTGCTCAAAGACCTTGGCTTTGCACTGGATTTAGCTAAAAAGAACAAGGTGGACCTGCCGGTGAGCAAAATCCTCTTTGACCTTTACGAAGAAGCCGAAAAGAACGGATATGGCGAAAAGGATATGTCTGTCTTATACAAAAAAATAAGTGAACAGACGACGACTATTTGATAAGGAAAGGTGATAAAGCAGATGTTGACAACCAATATGAAAAAAATGCAGAACAACATCAATGGAGAATGGGTTGATTCTACAGGCGCCGAAGTCGAAGAAGTGATCAATCCTGCAAACGGAAAAATAATCGCTTATGTACCTCTATCTACGAGAGCGGATGTAGATCGCGCCGTACAGGCCGCTCAACATGCTTATCAGACTTGGTCATTGGTGCCTGTGCCCAACCGGTCAAGACTTTTATACAAATACCTGCAGCTTCTTCAAGAGCAAAAAGAACAGTTGGCAGAAATCATTACGATGGAAAACGGCAAAACGTTAAAGGATGCCCGCGGAGAAGTGCAGCGGGGAATCGAAGTCGTTGAGCTTGCGACCGCAACACCCACTTTAATGATGGGAGAATCCCTGCCCGGGATAGCAAACGGCATCGATGGATCGATCTGGCGCTATCCTTTAGGAGTCGTTGCCGGAATTACGCCATTTAACTTTCCAATGATGGTTCCCCTGTGGATGTTTCCACTCGCCATCGCGTGCGGAAACACGTTCGTCCTAAAAGCTTCAGAACGTACACCTATACTCGCAGAGAAACTGGTAGAGCTGTTCTATGAATCAGGTTTTCCTAAAGGTGTCCTCAACCTCGTACATGGAGCAAAGGATGTCGTGAACGGTATATTGGAGAATGAAGATATCAAAGCCGTTTCCTTCGTTGGTTCAGAGCCGGTGGCAAGGCATGTGTATCAAACGGGTACAGCTAACGGAAAACGCGTTCAGGCGCTTGCCGGCGCTAAAAACCATGCGATTGTCCTGGCGGATTGCCATCTTGAAAAAACAGTACAGGGCATCATTGGAGCGGCGTTCGGCAGCAGCGGGGAACGCTGTATGGCATGCTCTGTGGCAGCGGTCGTTGATGAGATCGCCGATGAATTTATGGAATTGCTCGTTTCTGAAACACGAAAGCTGGAAACAGGAGACGGCAGATCCGAGAATCACTTTGTCGGCCCGCTGATACGTGAAGTCCACAAAAACCGCGTCCTTGATTATATAGACAGCGGTATTAAAGAAGGCGCCGCATTGGCCGTAGACGGACGCGATCCGGATATTCAGGAAGGATACTATGTGGGGGCCACCATTTTCGATCATGTGAACCCGGACATGAAAATATGGCAGGACGAAATCTTCGCGCCGGTATTGAGTGTCGTACGAGTAAAAGACATTGATGAGGGAATCGAACTTGCCAATAAGTCCAATTTTGCCAACGGTGCTGTGATCTACACGTCGAGCGGCAAAAGCGTGCAGCAGTTCCGCGACAAAATTGATGCCGGTATGATCGGCGTGAATGTCAATGTACCGGCTCCAATGGCGTACTTCTCCTTCGCAGGGAATAAAGCCTCTTTCTATGGAGATCTTGGGACAAACGGAAAAGACGGCGTCCAATTTTACACACGCAAAAAAGTCGTCACCGAACGCTGGTTTTAACCTGAGAATCTCTAAAATAGGATCCCTCTAATTGCAGGACAAAACCTTTAGAGGGGTCTTTCTATTGAACAGCTAGCTTCAATCGGGAGGGATAAATGTTGAGCTACAAATATATAACGCTTGAAAAGGAAAATGATATCACGACCGTCACATTGAACAATCCGCCGGCAAATACACTATCCTCTTCCTGTATCGCTGAAATGCGATCCCTTTTTCAGGAACTGGCCCAAGATGATGATACAAAAGCGATTATCATTACAGGAGCGGGCCGCTTCTTTGCGGCAGGAGCGGACATAAAAGAATTCGTTTCAAAATTAGGGGACCAGGAACAAGGGTTGGCGCTCGCCGAAGGAGGACAGGCGCTCTGTGATGAAATCGAAGCGCTAAAAAAACCCGTCATTGCTGCGATAAACGGACCAGCTCTTGGCGGAGGTCTTGAACTGGCGATGAGCTGCCACTTCAGAATCATATCAGATCAGGCTACAGTAGGTCTTCCGGAATTAAAGCTCGGTCTGATTCCAGCGTTTGGAGGTACACAGCGGCTTCGCAATATAACAGATACTGCCACAGCACTTGATCTCATCCTGACGAGCCGAACACTTTCAGCTCATGAGGCAGTAGAGCTTAAGATCGCGAAGCTGGCCGTGAAGAAAGAAGAAGTGTTGAAGACGGCAAGAGCTGTCGCGGCGTCATTTCTGGAAGGAAAAAGCATGACCAGTGTCATGCGGGCAGTGGAATGTATCATACAAGGGAGCAACGAGAGCATGGAACAAGGGCTGGAAAGGGAACGAAAAAGGTTTGCCGAGCTGTTTTTGACGTCCGATGCCAAAGAAGGAATCCACGCATTTGTTGAGAAACGCAAACCAGACTTTCACCATTCATAAAAGGAGAGGATCAAGATGTCCGATGAAGTTTTGTTTTCCGTCAATCAAAACGGAGCCGCAACCATTGTTCTGAACCGCCCGAAAGCTCTCAACTCACTATCTTATGAAATGGTTCGGCTGATTGGTGAAAAATTAAGAGAATGGAAGACAGATCATAGCGTTTCTGTCGTGGTCATCAAAGGCGCAGGTCCAAAAGGGCTTTGTGCCGGCGGCGATATTAAGGCACTCTATGAAGCTCGTTCGTCAACATCGGCTTTGCAAGATGCAGAGCGATTTTTCGAAAAAGAATATGAGGTCGACATGGCAGTCTATCAATTTCCGAAGCCGGTCATCGCCTGCTTGGACGGCATCGTGATGGGTGGAGGGGTAGGCCTGACGTATGGGGCCAGTCATCGGATTGTGACGGAGAGGACGAAATGGGCGATGCCCGAAATGAATATCGGTTTCTTTCCCGACGTCGGCGCAGCCTGTTTTTTAAACAAAGCTCCGGGACACTTGGGGCGATATCTCGGATTAACGGCGTCTGTCATCCATGCCGCTGATGTGCTGTATATGAACGGTGCAGACATCTACATGGAGAGCGGCGCTTTAGAGCGATTGATCCAAAAAGTGGAACATACGGACTGGAACCTTGTAAACGTTGAGGAAAGGCTTGATCAGATGATCGGGGAATGTAAAGCGGAGCCACCTCAAGAGAGCAAGCTCGCTTCTTATCAAAAAGCGATCGATCATCATTTTAGATTTGATACGTTGGAAGAGATCCTTCAGTCGCTCGACGAAAGCGAGGGAAGCGATTTTAGCGTGAATGTAAAAAAACTGCTTCTTTCCAAGTCTCCATTTTCATTGAAGATCACGCTAAAACAACTGATCGACGGCAAGCATAAAACGCTGGAAGAATGCTTTGCCACGGATCTGGTACTGGCAAAGAACTTTTTGAAGCATAACGATTTCTTTGAAGGTGTACGATCCGTCCTTATCGACCGTGATCAATCACCGAACTATGAATATCAACACGTTTCAGATGTAACCGATGAAGCGGTGAATCAGTTCTTTCAACCTTCTGAATCTGCCCAATTTTAACAGCGAGGGGTGATCGTCATATACGGGCCCTTTACACGGCATTCTCTCATTGAGGTTCAAATAGATGATCGGAAGACAAAATGGTAAGAAAAATAATCTGATAATACACCCAAAAGGATATAAATGTAAATTCAAAAAGAGAGCGATCGGACATTTGGCATCATTTTTTTGCGTTTTGCATGAAATTATATGATTTTATGAAAAAGCATTGAACTTGACACCAGCAAGTATCTATCAGTTTTATCATCTCGTAACCTCCAACTCTGTAAAATATGGTTATACTTTAAACGCCGCTGTTTTATATGTCAGCTTTTATTTTAATTCGGTTAACAAATGAAATAACAAAAAACCAGCCGATGTAAGGCTGGTTTTTTTGTTATTCTATTCTTCTGTCAAAATCACAAGAGAATCTACAGAAGAAGCCACATGGGAAACTGCACGGCTCACTTCTTGAAGGCCCCCGAGAAAGGCTTGAAGATCGACATCAATTCTGCCGGTTTGGTCTTTGCTGACTTTCATGCTGTTGACAATGTCATCAAACAGGCGGTTGATTTGAGCCATTTTTTCTTTACTTTCCGTTACAAGATGGTTCACATCTTTAATATGCTTTGACACGATGTTGATTTGCGTGTTCGTATTGTTAACGAGTTCGGATACTGTCGAAACTGTCTTTTTCGTATCTTCAGAAAGTTTTCGAACTTCGTTGGCGACAACGGCAAAGCCTTTGCCATGCTCACCGGCCCGTGCCGACTCAATCGAGGCGTTTAAAGACAGAAGATTCGTTTGCTCGGCTATGCCGGTGACGATGCCGAAAATCTTCTCAATTTGTTGGGCGATATCATTCAGCTTCTCCATTTCTTTCTCAATTTGGACAAGGCTGCTGTCAATTTTGTTCATTTGTTTTTGCTGGATTTCCAATTCTTTTTTTCCGCCGATTGATTTTTCTTCTACATGAATAGAAGTAACAGTGCCCGCTTTGGACGCTTCAGAGATGCCTTCGGATTTGTCGACAAGCTCCTGTACGGAACGTGTTGTTTCTGAAAAAAGATTTGCCAATGAGCCGGATGTTTCCTGGATTTTCTGGTGAAGAACGGCTTTCTTTTCCTCTTGATCATCCCGGCTTTGTCTGTACTCATCTTGAAATGCTTCAAGTACAAGCTGCTGCTCCAGATTTAATATTTTTGTCGTTGCTTTGATGGCTTTAAGAAGCTCTTGATGGTCTGAAATGGATCGTTCATAAATGCTGATCATGGAGAGCAGCAAATCCTGAAAAGCGCCCATGTACCATTTCGGAAGCAGCCCGATTTTTAAATGAATCGAGGCGATTCTGTTTCTTTTTTCAATAAATTCATCATTGATCACGCCACCAAACATTTCCTGAATATGCCGTTTTAACGTTTGTTTCAAGCGGTCGACCGAGCTGTGGTCATTAATGATGTCCATTAAAGAGCTTTCATGACCCAAGTTTTCATAAAAAGCATCTACGATACTTACTATATTCTCTTTAATCAGAGGCTGCAGTTCCTGTAAGACATGGAGTTCTGCATCCTCTAATCTGACCATTCTAAGTTGTTTTTTTACATCTGAAAACCGATCTGTCAGTTGAATCCGGTTTTTTTCTTGAACAGGTGAAGCTGAAAAATAAGCCGTATCTTTTTTTCTGTCTTTTTTAAATAACAATGTGTGGTCCCCCAGATCATATTCTCTTTGGCTATTTTGCCTTTTTCTTTTTTATCGGTATACGGGGAGCATGAATGAAGGTAATAGGGCAAAATATTTTCCTATTATTTGATTTTTTAGCGGAATTAGAAAAACCGTTCTGCAAGCATGAACGGTTTTAGTCATTCTTTATTTGTTTCAGCGGCTTAATGGCAGGGCCTTCCGCCACCTCGCCGTTTGGCTTGAAGCGGGACCCGTGGCACGGGCAGTCCCATGTGTGCTCGCCGTCGTTCCATTCAACTTCGCAGCCTAAATGCGTGCAGGTCGTATCAACGAGATGCAAGCACCCTTGTTCATCTCTATATGCACCGGCTCTTTTGCCGTTTACGGTGACGATTTTTCCTTCTCCCGTTTCTACATCCTCCGGTGTCACATCCGGTTTTTCAAGCTTTCCTTTAATGAAATGCTTGGCGACATCGGCATTGTAGGAAATGATCTTTTTTAAGCCGGGATCGGGATGGAAACGGGACGGAGTGAAGATGTTTGCGTATGAATTCTGTTTGTTTTCAATATGGTCAGACAAGATGTTTGCCGCAACGGCTGAACTTGTCATCCCCCATTTTTTAAACCCGGTGGCGACAAGGATATTGTCTTCGTTTTTTGAGATCGGCCCGATGAATGGGATTTTGTCAATGCTGACAAGATCTTGGGTTGACCAGTGATACGGAATGCTTTCAATTCCGATTGTGTTTTCTGCGAACTGTTTCAGCGCTTCGTAATGCTCTGACATTTCTTTTCCCTGACCGGTTTTGTGGCTTTCACCGCTCACCAGAACAAGCTTGTCTCCGTTCATCTCGGTATATCGGAGCGATCTTGACGGCTGATCAATACTTAAATACATGCCTTCCGGGTATTCGATTTTCGGTTTAACTGCAAGAATATAAGATCTGTCAGAGTACATTCTGGCAGAATATAACCCGCCGCCGTCATAAAAAGGAAAGTGTGAACAGCATACAATATATTTGCTTTTAATGGCGTGTCTGTTTTTAGTTACAACCTCAGGCAGCACGCCTTTTTTAATATCAAGCGCCGCTGTCTGCTCAAAAATCCGCCCGCCGTTCTTTACGATGTCATCAAGCAGGGCTGTGAGGTAAAGCAGCGGATGAAACTGAGCCTGATGCTTCATGACAAGCCCCAACTTGATATCAACGGGGACAGGCAGTTCCTTAACAAGTTCCCGCTCTATCCCAAGCTTTGTATAGGCCTCGTGCTCGTCCCTGATTTTTTTGACAGATGACTCGCTCGTTGCGTAAATATACGCATCCTGTTCTGTAAAATCGCAAGAAATCTGTTTCTCCTTCACAATATCTTTAATGTAAAAAAGCGCTTTTTGGTTGGCTTCATAATAGAGCCTCGCGTTTGGCATGCCGATATGATTGATTAACTCGTCATATATCAAGTCATGCTGGGCCGTGATTTTTGCCGTGGTATGGGCTGTTGTTCCGTTCAGAACTTGATTGGCTTCAATCAGCGTCACACGGAAGCCTCTTTTTGTCAGTTCATAGGCTGTAGTGATTCCGGTTATTCCGCCGCCGATAATCGTCACATCAGTTTCTGTATCTTCCTGAAGTTCGGGAAAAGAGGGGACATCCGCTGATGCTCTCCAATATGACTCCGGAGCGTTGTCGTGTGAAAACGGTTGAGTAGTCACGAAATAATACCTCCCTTGCAAGTTATTCTTAATTTTTCCATTATGCTCATATTCATACATCTAATAAATCATGTGATAGAAAGCTTTCTTTTTTCATAAAATAAAAAGGTTTATTGAGAAAGGAGTGATACGTTTGACGAATCAAAAAAAGAAAACATTGCCGCCCCAGCATCAGAACCAGCAGCCGGGTTTTGAATATGTCATGGACCCGCGGCCGGTGTTTGATAAGCCGAAAAAAGAGAAGAAGCTGGAGGGGAAAACGGCTATTATCACCGGAGGCGACAGCGGAATCGGACGCGCCGTTTCTGTGTTATTTGCTAAGGAAGGCGCAAATGTTGTCATTGTGTATTTAAATGAACATAAGGATGCGGAAGAGACGAAGCAATATGTAGAGAACGAAGGCGTGAAGTGTCTGCTGATTGCAGGCGATGTCGGAGATGAAGCTTTTTGTAATGATATCGTAAGACAGGCGAGCCAAGCGTTTCCGTCCATTGATATTCTGGTGAACAACGCGGCAGAGCAGCATGTGCAGACAGGTATTGAAAAAATCACAAGCCACCAGCTGGTCAGAACATTTCAGACCAATATCTTCTCCATGTTCTACTTAACAAAGGCTGTATTGCCGCATCTGAAAAAAGGATGCTCGATTATTAACACAGCCTCCATCACGGCCTATCAAGGAAATGAAAGGCTGATTGATTATTCAGCAACTAAAGGAGCCATTGTTACGTTCACACGGTCGCTTTCTCAATCTCTTGTCAAACAGGGGATCAGGGTAAATGCTGTGGCGCCCGGTCCGATTTGGACTCCGCTCATTCCGGCAAGCTTTGCGGCTAAAGATGTAGAAGTTTTCGGTTCAGATGTGCCGATGGAACGGCCGGGACAGCCTGTTGAAGTGGCTCCAAGCTACTTATACTTAGCCAGTGATGACTCGACTTATGTAACGGGGCAGACGATTCATGTCAACGGGGGAACAATTGTAAACGGATAATATAAAAAAGCCAATCCATGTAGGATTGGCTTATTCACTCTGCTTGAGAGCGGCATATTCTTTAGAGAGCGTAAGGAACGCTTCTTTATCTTTTTCATCTAACGCTTTATTGATTTTATCAGTCAGCATGGTCAACCGACGCTTAAACAAGGATTCATCGAGCACCATTTGAATGTAAATATCCATCATCGTTACATCAAATTCTTTTGTTTTTTGCGTGTTGCGGGACTTCATGAGCTCAGTGTACGATTTTTTCTCTTTCATAAAGAATCCCCCCAATGCCTTTTTTTAAGTATATGGATTACGGTCAGAAAAATCAATAAATTTTTATAATTTTTAGACAACTAATACTTGGAAAAATATCGACATATCCTGCAAAAAGCGGAGAGGAACAAATGTTTAAAGGGTAGAAAGATAGAAAATAGTATCGGTGATAAGAAGAAATATTATTTTAAATAGTAATATAGAACTAATAACTACCTTTAAAAGATTATTTTGAACTGTTTTGAAAAAAATCCTGTCGTTTTATTTACGTTGATGATAGATTATTAAGTATAAATTTTGCAAAAAAAAGAAATGGAGGAAGTATCATGAGTCAGAAAACTGACGCACCCCTAGACACCTACGAAGTAAACAGCTCAACAATCGCCGTATTGCCCGAACCGATGAACGGGAAAATGTACTCAAAGATCATTGAAAAGGACTGCACGTTTTATGTCAGCATGAAGCCGCTGCAAATTGTCGACCGAAGCTGCCGTTACTTTGGCTCAAGTTATGCGGGAAGAAAAGCGGGAACCTATGAAGTGATTAACATTTCTCACAAGCCGCCGATCATGGTGGACCTTTCCAACCATATCTTTTTATTCCCTACACTTTCTTCAACAAGACCCCAATGCGGCTGGATTTCACACGTGCATGTAAAAGAATTTAAAGCCACGGAATTCGACGATACAGCTGTGACCTTTTCCAATGGAAAAACAATGGAGCTCCCGGTCTCCTGCAATTCGTTCGAAAACCAGGTCTACCGCACGGCATGGCTCAGAACAAAATTCCAAGACCGGGTCGAACACGCGCCAAAACGGCAGGAATTCATGCTGTACCCGAAGGAAGAACGCACGCGGATGATTTATGATTTTATTTTGCGCGAGCTGGGCGAGCGGTACTGAGGGAATAATGGGAACAGGCCCACAAAACGTTAATCCTATTATGAATGTGCGGCTGAAGATGTGTGAACGCTGAAGTTTGATCAAAGATCATACTTGAGCCGGCCAAAAAGATGCGCTTGATATCTCAATCTTTCTTCCTATTTATATTGTAAATGGCGATTATTTCAATTATGATAAATCTAGCTATGAAACAACTGCAAATAGGGGGATGGATGAGATGTTTAAAAAGGCAGCTGCCGTTCTGTTGTGCTTAGGCCTGATTTTCGGTTTTTCTTACGGGGCAGATCATACAGCAGAAGCAAAGACAAAGGTGAAGACGTATAAAAATTGTAAAGCGCTGAACAAAGATTATAAGGGCGGGGTTGCCCGTTCAGCTAAGGTGAAGAATAAAGGCGGAAAAACGAAGTACAAGCCTTACGTCTCAAAGGCGCTGTATGACGCTAATAAAAAGAGCGACCGTGATAAGGATTACATCGCGTGCGAACGGTAATACCGGCAAAAAAGCAATCTGAACATGTCAGATTGCTTTTTTATTATACGATGCGTGACCGGCTGAGCCGGCCTTTGTTTTCCTTGTCCACATGCTGACAGCCATCATAACTGTAACATTGAGCAGCAGGGCGATGATGCCTACATTCAAATCTTTCATCATTTGAGGCAAAAACGGCAGCAATGTTCCGATTGTCGTTTCGGTCAGCGTAATATATGCGACTGCGCCGACTCCTGTTATAATGCCGGCAAAAGCGCCTTGTTTTGTCACGAAACGGTGTTTCGGCAGGCTGAAAAGCAGTGCCGGGAACAGTTGAGTGACAAGGCTGTATCCCATCAGGAGCAGAGTGACAATGGTGTTTCCGCCTTTGAATGTAAAGTACACTGAAATCAGAGCAATAACGGGAACGGTGTATTTCGCCAATGTTGTCACGTGCTGTTCAGCGGTGTTCGGAGCAAGTGCCTGATACACATTTTTGGCAAACAATGTGGAGGCGGCCATTAAAATCATGGAGCCCGGCACAAGAGCCGTGAGTAATCCCGCTGCTCCGATGACCCCGACAATCCAAGGGTCAAATGTCTGAAGAGACAGCCTCAAGAGAGACAAATCCGCATCCGCACCTTTCAATCCCGGAACCTGTAAAATCGCAGCAAAACCGACAAAAAGGACAAATAACAGGACAAGCTGATATAAAGGCATAATCATGGCATTTTTCCGAAATACTTTTGGGTTTTCCGCTGAATAGGAAGCTGCGAAGGTATGGGGCCACATGTAAAATCCGAGTGCTGTTAATAATACGGTTGAGCTGAACCAAGAGACGCCCTGTCCGCTTTCCGGCAGGGTGAGAAAGCCGGGTTTTGCCGCGTCGAGCTGTTGGAACATGTCCTGAAAACCGCCATAGTAATGAAAGGGCAGGTAAAGTCCGAGAAACAAAGCCACGACCAATATTAAAATATCTTTGACAACCGATATCCAAGCCGACCCGTGAATGCCGGAAACCATAACATAAACCGTGGTGGAAACGGCCCCGATCCAAATGGCCGCAGCCGGGGTGATTTGCCCGTAGGATGTTTCTGATACAATTAACCCGAGCCCTTTCAGCTGTAAAACAAGATAAGGAATCAGCGCCGCAATTCCGACTAAGGAGACAATGATGCCCAGCAGAGGACTATCATATTTTTTGATGAAAAAGTCGGATTGTGACATAAGCTTGTGCTCTTTAGAATATGTCCAGACGGCTGGTAGAAGCCAATAAGATATGATATAGGCCAAACAACCGTAAGCGATGATATAAAAGGCCGGCCCGCCTTTGCCGTAAGCCCAGCCGCTTCCGCCTAAAAATGTAAAGGTGGTATAAATTTCTCCCGCCATAAGCAAAAAGACAAAGATAGTGCCGAACCCGCGTCCTCCGACCGTCCATTGCTCAAGGTTCATATCTTTTCCTTTTTTGGCCCGTATGCCAAGGTACATGCAAAATAAGAGTACACTAAAAATAATGATCAGCGCTGCATTCATTTTGTCCCACCTTCCTTATTTTCCTTGTCCAAGACATATACAATGGTCATCAGTACAGAGGTCAAGAGCGCCCACATGACAATGTAAGCAAGAATAAAGGGCATACCGAAAAGGTAAGGAGTGACTTTGTTGGCAAATTGAATCCCGAATAAAATTCCGATAAAGGGTAAAGCCGCAAGTACATGAATCAGTTTCATAATGCTCCTCCTTATCTGTCGAAAATCAAGGGTTCGGCTGACGGGGTTAATAATACGTGTTTCGAATTATAAATAAAATGTTTCAATTTGTATAGTGTGAATTGTCTGTTAATTATAATTTACGTCAGTTGCTTTTTTCAGCCGCAAATAAATAATGCTCCAGTAATCCGCTTACCTGCTCCCGAATCCGCGGATTGAAGTAACGGTGATTTTCCTCGTACCCGTTGATGGCGAACACATAAAACGTAAACGCATCATCCCGGTCCGCCTGATGAATTTTAATCTTCCTTTTCCGCAGTTCTTGTCGTATGCCGATCAAATCCTTTTGTGCTATTTTTATTGATTGTTTGATAAGTTGTATATAGGGCTGTTTCAGTTTGAGTGTGCTTTTTCCGATGCTGTCCAGGTCGCGGTTTAAAATCGTGATGGCCATCGGCAAAAAGAGCGCCCTTTCAATGATGTCATATACTTCTGCCTTTGTGTTTGGCATGTAAGTCCCTTCTTTCTTTGGGAACGTTTGTTCTTATTTGTATTCTATATCGGCATAAGAAATGTTTCAAGGTCTGAGAAAAAAGACCGAAATTTTTTAGTTTTTTGCCGATAATGTGTAGAATAAGGATAGACAAACCTGATGAGGAGTATAAATGTTGGAGCATTTTTTTTCTTATTTGACTGAGGATCGTTTAACTGAATTATTTCAGAGCTACAGGGCTTTTGGTCCGTTGATTGCTGTTTTGCTTCCTTTAATTGAAGCATTTCTTCCTTTCTTGCCTTTGATCGTCTTTGTGGTGGCGAATACGAATTCCTTCGGATTGTGGGAAGGGTTTATCTTGTCCTGGCTGGGATCAACTGCCGGATCGGTGCTTGTTTTTTTTATCGTCCGCAGATACGGGCAGAGGAGAATTCTCGGATTTATCCGCAGACATCAGTCAGTCAGAAAGCTGATGCAGTGGGTGGAAAGGCGCGGCTTTGGACCGCTGTTTATTCTGCTTTGCTTCCCTTTTACGCCGTCAGCAGCGGTGAATGTCGTCGCCGGCTTATCAAGGATTGGAATGCGGCCGTTTATTTTGGCGGCGGCTTCGGGGAAGCTTGTTATGATTTTTATGATCAGCTTCATCGGTTATGATCTCCACGCGCTGATTACTCAGCCTATTCGGACAATCATTGCCGTATTGGTCATTGTTGTATTATGGTATGTCGGCAAGAGAGTGGAACGGCGTTTACATGTGAGAGCCAGTCAGCAGGAAAACGACGGAGGGAGACAATAATTTTGAAAAAACGGTTTTGGTTCATGGCCGGTGTGGTGTGTGTGGTTCTGGTCATTCAGGCTAAAAATGCTGTTTTTATTGATTATAAAGTTGAAGGCATCAGTATGAAACCGACCTTTCAGGAAGGGAATGAGCTGATGGTCAATAAGTTTTCGCATCGCTTTAAAACCATCCGCCGTTTTGATATCGTGCTGTTTAAAGGCCCGGAAAAAAAGGTGCTGATCAAACGGGTGATCGGCTTGCCAGGGGAGTCTATCCAATATCGGGATGATAAGCTGTATGTCAATGGAAAACAGGTTAAAGAACCTTTTTTGAAATCTCTAAAATCCGTATCTGCGGGGAGCCATGTGACCGGAGATTTTACGCTAAAGGAAGCAATAGGTAAAGATGCGGTGCCAAAGGGACAATATTTTGTAATTGGAGATAATCGTATTTACAGCTTTGACAGCCGCCATTTTGGACCGGTTAAGGATAAAGATATCGTCGGAGTCATTTCTGATTGAGGCTCTATAAAAAACCAAAAGACGCCAATATACCGGCGTCTTTTTTTGTGATAAATTTGGAAAAAAGGTGTTGATACACAAGCTTGGAATCATTATAATAAATATTGTTACGTGTGTAACAAAAAATAAAAAGTCTGAATTAAGGTTCATGGATGATATTCTTTTGTTTTTGTTTCCCTCGTAATAAAAAAGGAGTGGTGAATATGGATTACCAGACAGTCATTATCGGAGGCGGGCCGGTCGGATTTATGCTGGCTTCGGAACTTGCTTTGGCAGGCGTGAAGACATGTGTGATTGAGCGTCTTGAGCAGCCTGTCCCGCATTCCAGGGCACTGACGCTTCATCCCCGCACGCTTGAGCTTCTTGAGATGAGGGGATTGCTGAATCGTTTTGCATCACAAGGGAAAAAAATATCTTCAGGGCATTTTTCTATGCTCGATACCCGTCTTGATTTTTCCGGTTTGGATACAAGCACTAATTATACCCTGCTGCTCCCTCAGGCGATGACTGGACAGCTGCTGGAGGAATATGCGCGCGGTTTGGGCGTGGATATTTTTCGCGGAGCGGAAGCGCTGGCCGTTACCCAAAATGGGGAAATGGCTCAAACGATCGTGAGGGAGCATGATGGCACTGTGCGTACTCTGCGAAGTTTGTTTGTCGCGGGTGCTGACGGAGCGGGAAGCATTGTCCGAAAGCAGGCGGGAATTGAATTTATCGGAACGGACAGTACGGTGACGGCAGCTCTTGGAGATGTCAAGCTGCTTTCTCCACCGGCATCAGGCGTTCTTTCCCTTTGTACAAAACAGGGGGGAGCCATGATTGTTCCTCTTTCTCCGAAGCTTTATCGGGTAGTGGTTGCCAGCCCTTATCGTGCTCAGACGCCGAAGGATGTACCTGTTACAGAAGAGGAATTGAAAGCAGACCTCATGCGTATTTGCGGAACTGATTTTGGCCTGACCGATTCTGTGTGGACGTCTCGATTCGGGAATGCCGCCCGCCAGGCAAAACAGTATCGGAACGGAAGGGTATTTCTTGCGGGGGATGCGGCTCACATCCATTTTCCTGCGGGAGGGCAAGGTTTGAATGTCGGCCTTCAGGATGCCATGAATCTGGGGTGGAAGCTGGCGGCGGACATCAACGGCTCTGCGCCGTCATGGCTGCTGGACAGCTATCATGCTGAACGGCATCCTGTTGCTGAAGATCTTCTGTCGAACACGGAAGTGCAGACACGCCTCTTGGATTTCACGCCGGCCGGACTCCATTTGCGAAGTATGATGTCAAATATACTGGCATTTCCTGAGGTCAACCAATATATTGCGGGACAAATATCTGCTCTTGATGTGTATTATAAGGCTGATCAAAAGATGCCGGCTCATGTCCTCAATGGAACGAGGCTGTCGAATGTAGAACTGGTCCTTCCTGACGGTAAATCCGAGCAGCTTTACAATTTCCTGCGATCAGGGAAATATGTTCTGCTGTCGCTGCGGCAGGAAGCTGGTCATGAGTCCCGGTCCGACGTGTTTCAGACCGTTTTCGCCTCCTTCGCTGAACCACGTGAACAATGGTGCGGCGTCCATACTGCATTGATACGTCCGGATGGCCACGTCGCTTGGGCGGTCGATGCATCAGACCCCGATTGTTCCGCTGCCATTCAAGCAGGTATCAGCCGCTGGTGTTCGGCTGGCTGCTGAGTGTAACATGAATTCGATTGTTTCATCTGTAACAAAACGTTATAGTAAAAGAAACAAACGAATGAAAAGGATGGAAGAGACGTATGGATCAATTAAATCAAGAGCAAGCCAAACGCGCCATTTTTGAGTTATATACTGAGCTGATTCATCAGCAGGAGAAATGGGAAGGCATTATCAAAACATTCTTATCTGACGAGATGAAGAAACTGGATCATGGAAGCAGCCAAAAGCCCCAATTGACAATGACGGAAATCCACGTTCTGTCTTGTATTGGGGAGCATGAGCCGATCAATGTCACCTCTATTGCAGATAAAATGAATACCACAAAAGCCACGGTATCCCGCATCAGCTCAAAACTGCTCAAAGCGGATTTTCTTCGCAGGACACAGCTCAGTGATAATAAGAAGGAAGTATATTTCCGGCTGACACCGGCCGGGAAGAAGCTGCACGGCTTGCATCAATACTATCATCAAAAAATTGAACAGCGTTTCATCTCATTTTTTGACCGATATACCGATGAAGAGATTTTGTTTGCGGAAAGGCTTTTTCGGGATCTGGTGACAAATTGGTATCCTGCGTCGGATACGATTGATCATGTAATCCAAGATCTTTAAATCAGAAAAAAAACACGCAGCCACTGTGCGTGTTTTTTTCTGCCGTTATGATCAGCTCGCGTTATAGGAGCTTTCCGTTTCCTTCTTTCCATCATGAAGGTGGTGCAGCAGCCGATAGAACGGCGGAAGCATGGCGATGACGAGGATCACCCGAATCACCTGAACCGCCACAACAAAGGTGGAATCTGCGTGCAGGGTGACGGAAGTTGTTGCCATCTCAGCTATTCCGCCTGGCGCAAAAGCAAGAACAGACGTGATCAAAGAGATTCCAGTCAGCTTGGAAACAATAGCGGCGCTTAACAGCATGGCTGCGATTAAACCGATTGACGAAACCAAGGCGACGAAAAGGATACGCGTCACACCTGCAAACATACTTCTGTACATTTTAGAGCCGATTGTTGCGCCGAGAAAGATTTGTGACACATGGTTTGCCTGCGAAGGCCACCACGCGAGCATGTCATGTCCTGTCACAGAGGCCCCGCCGATTTGGACGGCCGCAACGCCGAGCATGCTGCCGAGCAGCCACGGAGCGGGGAATTTCAGCCATTTAGCCGCTTTACACGCGCCCCACGCGATGAGTGCCAAACATCCGGTCCATAGCACCGGCCCAAGGCCTAATTCCACTGTTGCGCTTGAAATCGTATGCTGGGCATCAACCGCTGCGCTGCCTTGTTTTGCATATAAAAAGATCACAAGAAAAGGAATGGACAAAACGACGAGAAGCACCCGCATCATTTGCACAAGACTTACGATGGCGGTGTTTGCGCCGACTTCCTGAGCGATGCTGGGCATAGCGGAAAGTCCGCCGGGCGCCGTGCCTACAAAACTTGTCATCATATCCGTTTTACTGAAACGCCAAAGCACATAACCGGACAGCATGGCGAGAAGTATGGACAATATCAGCATAATTCCCACTGAAAGCCAGTGGTCTTTTAAAACTGAGAGGACGGACAAGTTTAGTTTTTGTCCTAACTCTATCCCGAGGATCATTTGTCCGAGAGCGAGCCAGCGTTTGTTAATGCCTTTTTGGTCGGGTGCCATCATCAGCCATGACGGGCGGAGCATGGCGAGACAGCAGCTGACAAGCAGCGTGCCGATCATCCATCCGATTGACATCCCGGTTAACGAAAGAATAAACCCCCCTGCTGCACTGATGGCGATAAACCAAATATCTGTAAGGAGATTTTTGTCTTTCTTCAATGAAAACCCTTCTTCCTTTACACGTAACACTCCAATTGTTCACGTAGTGAATGTATTATTACTATAGTATATTTTCATTGATAAAGAAATTATGAATTATTTTCTATTAGCCATTCATTTTTCTTATGACCTTGTGTTCGAGCTTCTCTATTGTGTAAGTCAGGGATAAACCCGCTGCCAGCAAACACACGGCAAGGGCGTAAAAAATCACTTCTCCGCCAAACGATGTCAGGATCAGCCCGCCTGCCAGTGGTCCGATTGAGCGGGATATATCCCAATGTAGGCCGTATACCGCATAAAACCGGCCGAGCAGATGAGGCGGTGCCAATTTCGAAATGAAGGTCTGGATGTGAGTTAGTCCAATACTTTCGCCAACTGTCATCACCGCTGCCGTCACTAAAAGCATTGTCAGGGAGGTTGAGCATGCAAAGCCGGCAGCCGCAAGTGAGTAGCAGATATAAGTAAAGAAAAGGATCGTTTTCATTGAAAGCTTTTCTGTCCCTTTTACAAGAGGAACTTGGAGAATAAAGCTGAATAAAGCTTTTGCAGCCGAGTAGATGGTCAGCATGGATAGATAATCAGAAAACATGTTTTTGCTGAACAGCCTGTATGTTGTTTCTGTTTGCGCGTATAACATGCTGATGGGGAGAGAAAGCAGCAACAGAAGCAGTACAGGCCTGTATATCGTAAAGCTCTCGGATATTTCCGATGTTACAGCTGACTTTAGCGGCTTTGTTTCTGGCAGTTTCAGTGCAGCGATCAGAAAGTAGATGAACAATGCCGCAGCATCTAAAGTGAATATCCACACGGGGTTATGATTGTACAGCAGCATCCCCAATAGTGGCCCTGCCGTCAGGCCAGCCGAATAGATCGAATTGATAACCGCAAACACTTCCGAACGTCTGCTTTCCGGCGTGCTTTCGGCGATTTGGGCACGGGAAGCAGGTATGTACAACGATCTCCCGATGCCATTCATGGCGTAGAGAATGGCAAAAACATACGCATGATCGGCAAACACAAACCCCGTCATGGCCGCTGATTGCAGCAGCAATGCGATCAGAATCGCTGTGCGCCGCCCGAGCTGGTCCGTTACCCGTCCTGCAACGAGTGTCAGGCAAATATCAGCAAATGGTTGAAGGCTGATAATAAGCATCGGAATCATGACACTGCCGTTTAATTGTTCATGCAGGTACAGCACCATAAAAGGACCCATCATTGCACCTGTCAGGCTTGTCAGCATTTCGCCGATAAAGCGGAGCCAAACTGGAGCGGTATATCTCGATTTTATAGCTTGAAAGCTGGTCAACATGTGATCGCCGCCTTTCGCTGTTTGATATAGTAGTAGTGTATAGAAGGGGCGGCGGCCCAAAAAGTGAAGACAATAAGAGAAAAAGATTCCCCTTTTGTCGGGAGGTGCGGGGATTGAAGCTGATTGAGCACTACGTGGCACTTGTAAAAACAGGACGCGCTGCATATGGACAAATGAACGAAATGACGCTCACTGAAGTTGCTGACTGTTTATTTTGTACAGTAAGAAATGCAAAGCTCATATTACATAAGCTGGAGAATAAGAATTGGATCATACGGGAAAGCGGGGCAGGGCGCGGCCGCAAATCCAAAATCGCATTTCTTCGCCAGCCTGAGGAACTGCTTCTTCAAACTGCCAAGGAATATACAATGGCTGGAAAGCTTAAAAAGGCAAAGGAGCTGCTTCAGCAGTATCAGTCCGCGTTTCCGGGGCTTCAAAACGAATATGGTATGTGGATTTCTGAGGTATTCGGTTTTGTGACAGAGACCGGCGGGAATGGAGAAAAGGATGTTCTCCGGCTGTTCATCACCCCTGAATCTGTCAGCAGTTTGGACCCGTGCCAAATATTTTTGCGGTCTGAGGGGCATTTCGTCAAGCAGATATTTGATACATTGCTCACGTTTGATCCGGCTGTGCAGGAGCCGAAGTCTCATTTGATACATGGATGGGAAGAGGACGGGAAAAAACGATGGAGATTTTTTCTTCGAAAGGGTGTGTCTTTTCATAATGGACAGCCGCTGACAGCGCGGGATGTTGCGTTTACGTTTCAGCGCTTTTTGACACAGGCTGACAACCCGTATAAATGGCTGTTACACGGAGTGAAACAAGTCTTAGAAAATGGCCCTTATTGTGTGGAGATCATACTTGATAAGCCGAATGAGCTTTTGCCGTATGTTCTTTGTGATGAACGGCTGTCCATTCTGCCAGCGGAACAGGGAAGCGGGATCAATGGAACAGGGCCTTTTCGGGTGAATCAGCATTGCGAGCAGATCCTTGTGCTTGAAGCCAATGAGCGCTACTTCAAGGGACGGCCCTTTTTGGATCGCGTTGAGTTTGTCTTTTCTGAACAAGCCGGAGAGATGAACGGTTTTACCATTCAAGAAAAACAAACATTTTCTGAGCAGCAAACTGTTTTTGATGAGCGACATGTTCAGTATTTGTCACTCAATCTGAAAAAGAAGGGGCCTCTGCAGCATAGAAGCTTTAGAAAAGCGCTCCGCCTGCTGATTTCCTCTGAACGGCTCGTTCGTGAAGCGGGAGGGCACCGCAGAACCCCGGTTACGTCTTTTTTGCATTCGAGTCCTTTTGATTGGGGAGGCGTTTCACCTTCTGAATTGCTGAAGCAAAGCGGATATAAGGGAGAAACGCTGGTGCTGTATACCTTTTCGGAAACAGATCATCGTGAGGATGCCGAGTGGATTCAAAATGTTTGCGCCCAACATGGCATCAGGCTTACACTTCAATTCTGTGATTCTGCTGATCTGCGCCGGCACGAAATCGTGCAGATGGCGGATATCATTCATGACAGTGCGACGTTTTATCAAGACAGTGAGTTTGGTTTTATGCATTTGCTGCTGTCGGAGAACAGTTTTTTGTGTCAGCATCTATCTGAAAAGCTGGAACAGATATGCTCAGGAATGACAGTACGGATATTTTCAATGTCTGACCGCTGTTCGAGAATCCATATGCTGCAGGACATTGACCGTCAGCTTATACAGGAGTTCAATGCGATCCCGCTGTATCAAAATGTGCTGCAGGTGACATCAAGTGAGAATGTGAAAGGCCTGATGCTTGATGAAGAGGGGTGGATTGATTTGTACTCCGTGTGGCTGTCCAAATAAAAAAGAGGGTTCTATTATTGAACCCTCTCCGTCTTTTAAGACGCTGCCATGCTTCGGCATTGCTCAGCACAGGCAAAGCAAGACTTCGCACACGCTTGGCAATGGTCATGATCATGCTTTTGACATTCTGTGCCGCAAGCTTCACACACATCGGCGCAGAGGGCGCAAATTTGCTTCATAAACGGGCTGTCTGTTTGCATCGCTTTTACAGCCAACTCGCATATGTCGGCGCATTCTCTGTCCAGCCGGATACAGCCGCTTAAGTCGTGATGGGCTTGCTCTTTCAGGCAGCGGCTGAAACAGGTGTTAAAGGCTTCGATACAGCTCACGCACGCCTCAAGGCAAGCTTCTGCATGTTGTGTCATCATACATACCTCTAAAAACATTGTATGCTGAACCATTTCCCGAAACATAGAATGAAAACAAACTTATGTATATATACCCAAAACGGGTATATAGGCTAAAGGGTTACCATGTAATACAAAAACCAGACGGCATGGTTTTGTTCATCTCGTGCAGCGCGGGTAAAAGTGCCTTTTGCCTTTAGGTTTGTGGTTTCCTCCGCGGTGCGTAAATAAAAATCAACGGTTTTCTGTTCATCCTTAAAGGCTGCGTCAAGCCCTCTCGCGAATGAGTCGGGACAATCTTCCGTTTGTTTAGGCATGATTTGTTTTCCGGTAATGGATGAATACAGTGAGGAGAAGGCGCGGAGATGGCGAAGTTCATCTTTTCTGATTTCCTCAATTTGTTTTCTTACTTCCTCCCGGTGCGCTAATTGGGAGAGCTTGCGATAATATTGAACTGCACTGTATTCTCCGTTAATGGCCTTTTCCAAATTCTTAATTAAAACGGGATCTTCACGAAGCTGCTGCGGATATGGATAATAGCCGTAATGCAAGGGATTCACCTCTGCTCTTAGAGTTGGGCTGTCATTAAAGTATATGACCGCTTTAGTGATATGTGCTGATTGTTTTATGTGAAGGCGGAAGCGGTTTTTCCCGGAATTGGACATGAAAAGGCCGTTTTTACCAATAGATCAGATTGGTCATTTTCGTCAACATTCGATAAAATATAGAAAGATTACAAGAGAGGGGACTTCTAATTTGGGAGCAGAGTTTTTAGTAGGCAGATCCGGGAGTGGAAAAACGAAGCTGATCATAGACAGCATTCAAGATGAGCTGCGCCGGAATCCATTCGGGAAACCGATCATTTTTCTAGTCCCGGATCAAATGACGTTTTTAATGGAATATGAGCTTGCTAAAACGCCTGGTATAGGCGGAATGATACGCGCTCAAGTGTTCAGCTTTTCACGTTTGGCCTGGCGTGTCCTGCAGCATACGGGCGGAATGAACCGGCCGTTTGTCACCAGCACGGGAATCCAAATGCTTTTGAGAAAGCTCATTGAAGAGCATAAACAGGAGTTTAAAGTCTATCAAAAAGCGAGTGACAAAAGCGGGTTTACCGAACAGGTAGAACGGATGCTGACGGAATTTAAACGGTACTGCCTTGAGCCTGAAGATATCCGCCGCATGATTGAAAGCGGAACTGCCACAGACTATCGCGGCGAGCGGGTGTTAACCGATAAGCTGCATGATTTGTATATTTTATATCAGCAGATGGAAAAGAGCCTTGAAAACCAGTATCTTCATTCAGAGGATTATTTAACGCTGCTGGCGGAACAGATCCCGTATGCGGAAGATTTGAAAGGGGCGCATGTCTATGTAGACGGCTTTTATCAGTTTACTCCGCAGGAATTCAGAGTGCTTACGCAGCTTATGGCACAGGCTGAGCATGTGACGTTTTCACTGACGGCGGACAAGCCGTCACATGTGCAGGCGCCTGATGAGCTGGATCTGTTCAGAATGACAGGCAAAACATATTATCAGCTCCATCAAGCAGCTTCGGAGCTTCATTTGGACATCACAAACAGAGAACTGACCGAGACGAAACGATATCAGCAAACACCGGAGCTTGCCCATTTAGAAGCAATGTATGACGCGCGCCCGGCTGTTCCGTTTTTGGAAAAGCAAGAAGCCTTTACCGTGATGCAGGCTGCGAACAGGCGGACAGAGCTGGAAGGAATTGCCCGTGAAATTCATGCTCTTGTAAGAGATAAGGGATTACGCTACAAGGATATGGCAATTCTCGCCCGCCAGCTGGAAGATTATAAGGATATGGTTAAAGAAGTATTTGCAGATTATGAAATTCCTTACTTTATAGATGGAAAGGCATCCATGCTGAACCATCCGCTTGTTGAGTTTATCCGTTCAAGCCTTGATGTCATAAAGGGAAATTGGAGATATGAAGCGGTGTTTCGCTGTGTGAAAACCGAACTGCTATTCCCGCTTGACCGTCCGAAGAACATCATAAGGGAGCAGGTCGATCAACTGGAAAACTATTGTATCGCTTACGGAATTAAAGGCGACCGATGGACGAGAGGCGACCGTTTTGTTTACAGGCGGTTTGTTTCACTGGATGATGATTTTGCGCAAACAGATCAAGAGATTGAAATGGAAAACATGCTGAATGACACAAAAGACTGGATTGTTCCGCCGCTTTTCCGTCTTCAAAAACGGATGAAACAAGCAAAGACGGTCCAAGACATGGCGGAGGCTCTTTATCTTTATTTAGAAGAAACGGATATTCCGTTAAAGCTGGACCAAGAAAGACAGCGCGCGGAAGAGGACGGGAGAATTATCGAAGCGCAGCAGCATAATCAGGCTTGGGACGCTGTCATACAGCTTCTCGAGGAATTTGTGGAAATGATGGGCGAAGACGAAATTTCGCTGTCTCTTTTTCAGCAAATGATGGAGACGGGTGCGGAATCGTTAAAATTCGCTCTGATTCCGCCTGCACTCGATCAAGTCTTTGTCGGCAATATGGATTTATCGAGAATGTACGGTACACGCTGCACCTTTGTTATCGGTGCGAACGACGGCGTACTTCCGGCGCGGCCTGAGGATGACGGGGTGCTGTCTGATGACGACAGGGAATGGCTGAAAACCATTGGAGTCGAGCTGTCATCCGGAGGGCGCGAACGTCTGCTTGATGAGCACTTTCTCATATATATGGCGCTTTCCAGTCCATCTGACCGCCTTTATGTATCCTACCCGATCGCAGACGCCGAAGGTAAAACGCTTTTGCCGTCAATTTTGGTCAAACGGCTTACAGAACTGTTTCCGGAGCATCAGGAAAGGCTTTTGACCAATGAACCGGAACAGGTCAGCGACTGCGAACAGCTCTTGTATCTCGTCAATAAAAGCGTGGCGCAATCGTATACGGCAAGCCAATTCAGGTTGTGGTTAAGGGAGTATGACATCAGTGATGTATGGTGGAGCACGTATAATGTATTGATGAATGAACCGGACAGGCTGAACTCGAAAAAACTTTTCTCCAGCCTGTTTTTCAGAAATGAAGTCAAACCGCTTGAACGCGCTGTATCGAGACAGCTGTACGGCGAGCATATTCATGGAAGTGTGTCCAGAATGGAGACCTTTAACGCTTGTCCGTTCTCCCATTTTGCGTCCCACGGCTTACATCTGAAAGAACGGCAATTTTTCAAGCTGGAAGCGCCGGATATCGGACAGCTGTTCCATTCCAGTCTGAAGCTGATTTCAGACCGGCTTCGTGAACAAAAGCTGGATTGGCGCGATTTAACAAAAGACCAATGTAACAAGTTCTCTTACGAGGCGGTGGAGCGGCTCGCGCCGAAGCTCCAAAAAGAAATTCTGCTTAGCTCAAACAGACATTATTATGTCAAGGAAAAGCTGCAAAAAATTGTGGCGCGCGTGTCCGGCATTTTAAGCGAGCATGCGAAGGCGAGCGGGTTTGCACCGGTTGGGCTTGAGCTTGGTTTTGGCGGGAAAGGCCCGCTGCCGCCTCTTACATTCACATTAAAAAACGGCTGCACGATGGAGCTTGTCGGACGCATTGACCGCGTGGATAAAGCGGAAAGTTCAAAAGGGCTGCTGCTGAGAATAGTGGATTATAAATCCAGCGACAAGGGTCTTGATTTGTCAGAGGTATACTACGGCCTTGCTCTGCAAATGCTCACGTACCTTGATTTATCCATTACGTATTCGGCAGATTGGCTCGGCATGAAGGCTACACCGGCCGGCGTTCTTTATTTCCATATTCACGACCCGATGATTCAAGCCAGCGTTCCGCTCGGGCTTGATGAAATAGAGCAGGAAATTTTTAAGAAATTTAAGATGAAAGGCCTGCTGCTCGGCGATCAGGAAGCGATTCGATTAATGGATACGACGCTCCAAGAGGGAAGGTCAAATATCATTAATGCCGGGCTTAAAAAAGACGGTTCATTAAGGTCTGATTCAGCGGCGGTCGGAGAAGAGGAATTTCATCTGCTGACACAGCACGTGCGGCGGACCTTTCAGGAGGCCGGCGAACAAATCACCGACGGGTGTGTGTCGATTGAGCCGTATAAGCTGAAAGATAAAACACCCTGCACATACTGCTCATTCAAATCAGTATGCCAGTTCGATGAATCATTGGAAGAAAACGAATATCGCACGCTGAAAGCGGAAAAAGATCATACCATATTAGATTGGCTGAAAAAGGAGGGAGATGGCGATGCAAATTCCTAAACCGGCAGACAGCACCTGGACAGATGACCAGTGGAACGCCATTGTCTCATCCGGACAGGATATTCTCGTTGCAGCGGCCGCTGGATCGGGAAAAACCGCTGTGCTTGTTGAGAGAATGATCCGAAAAATTACCGCGGAGGAAAATCCGATAGATGTGGACCGTCTTTTGGTCGTGACATTTACGAACGCATCTGCGGCTGAAATGAAGCACCGGATCGCGGAGGCTTTGGAAAAAGAGCTCGTGAAACGTCCCGGCTCTCTTCATATCAGGCGGCAGCTGTCACTGTTGAACCGGGCCAGCATTTCAACCCTTCATTCGTTCTGCTTGCAGGTGCTCAGAAAATATTATTATCTCATTGATCTTGATCCGGGCTTTCGGATTGCCGATCAGACAGAAGGCGAGCTGCTCGGGGACGAGGTCCTTGATGAACTGTTTGAAGACGAATACGCGAAGGGTGAAAAAGCGTTTTTCGAACTGGTGGACCGGTATACGACAGACCGGCACGACTTAGACCTTCAGCACCTCGTGAAACGGGTGTATGAGTTTTCCCGTTCCCATCCCGATCCAAAAACGTGGCTGGAAGGTTTCGTTCATCTTTACGATGCCTCAGAAAAAAGTACGATTGAAGAACTGCCGTTTTATCCATATATGAAAGAAGACATTGCGATGGTGCTGAGTGCTGTGAAAGAGAAGCTTCAGCGGGCGCTTGAGCTGACAAAAGTGCCGGGCGGCCCTGCGCCGCGCGCTGATAATTTTCTGGATGATCTTGCACAGACAGAGGATCTGATCGCACATTCGGCGGATTTCACTGAATTATACAAGCGGGTTCCCGCAGTCTCCTTTAAGCGTGCCAAAGCGGTCAAAGGAGATGAATTTGACCAGGCGCTCACAGAAGAAGCGACGGATTTACGGAACGGCGCGAAAAAACTGCTGGAAAAACTAAAAACGGATTATTTCACAAGAAGCCCCGAGCAGCATCTGAAGAGCCTGTCGGATATGAAGCCTGTGATTGAAACGCTCGTCCAGCTTGTCATCAGCTACGGAAAACGGTTTGAAGCCGCCAAACAAGAGAAATCAATTATTGATTTCTCTGACTTGGAGCATTACTGCTTGTCTATCCTGACAGCCGTGAATGAGTCGGGGGAGCGCAAGCCGAGTGAGGCGGCGGCTTACTATCAAGAGCAGTTCCAAGAGGTGCTGGTTGACGAATATCAAGATACGAATCTTGTGCAGGAAGCCATCCTGCAGCTTGTCACAAGCGGGCCTGAAGCTTCAGGAAACTTGTTTATGGTAGGGGACGTCAAACAGTCCATCTACCGATTCAGGCTTGCCGAACCGCTTCTTTTCCTTTCTAAATATAAACGATTTACCGAAACGGGAGAGGGGACAGGCCGGAAAATTGATTTGAACAAAAACTTTCGAAGCCGGGCGGATATTTTAGACAGCACGAACTTTCTGTTTAAGCAGCTCATGGGCGGCAAGGTCGGCGAGGTTGATTATGATGAGCAGGCGGAATTGAAGCTAGGAGCCTCTTACCCTCCGAATGACCAGACTGAAACGGAGCTGTTGCTGATTGACAGAGCGGAGGAAAAAGAGGCGAGTGAAGAAACAGAAGAGCTCGAAACCGTTCAGCTTGAAGCAAAAGCGATTGCAAAGCAGATTCGAAAGCTCGTATCCTCTCCTTACAAAGTCTATGATGGAAAATCGAAAACACACAGCAATATCCGCTACCGCGATATCGTGATTTTACTGCGTTCCATGCCGTGGGCGCCGCAAATCATGGAAGAACTGAAAGCTCAAGGCATACCCGTCTATGCCAATTTGACATCAGGCTATTTTGAAGCGGTCGAGGTGTCTGTTGCGATTTCCGCTTTAAAAGTGATTGATAATCCGTACCAAGATATTCCTCTCGCTTCCGTGCTGCGCTCGCCGATTGTCGGCGCAGATGAAAATGAACTTTCGCTCATTCGGATGCATAATAAAAAAGCGCCTTTCTATGAAGCGATGAAGGACTATCTTTCAGGCGGGGACCGAAATGACGAGCTATATCAAAAGCTGAACACGTTTTTTGAGCTTTTGCAAAAATGGCGCTCTTTTTCGAAAAACCATTCAGTTTCCGAGCTGATATGGGAAGTTTATCGTGACAGCAAATATATGGACTATGTCGGCGGTATGCCGGGCGGAAAACAGCGGCAGGCCAATTTGCGCGTTCTCTATGACCGGTCCCGCCAGTATGAATCGACGGCATTTCGCGGTTTATTTCGTTTCTTGCGGTTTATAGAACGTATGCAGGAACGGGGCGATGACCTCGGGACAGCGAGAGCGCTCAGCGAGCAGGAGGACGTGGTCCGCCTGATGACGATTCACAGCAGCAAGGGGCTTGAATTCCCTGTCGTATTCGCTGCGGGACTTGGACGGAATTTTAATATGATGGATTTGAATAAATCATATCTGCTGGACAAAGAGCTTGGTTTCGGCACAAAGTTTATTCACCCCGAATGGCGCATCAGCTATCCGACACTTCCGCTCATCGCCATGAAGAAAAAAATGCGCCGGGAGCTGCTGTCAGAAGAGCTGCGTGTGCTATACGTGGCTTTAACAAGAGCGAAGGAAAAGCTGTTTCTTGTCGGCTCCTGCAAGAATCGTGAGAAGCAGCTGGCCAAATGGCAGGCTTCAGCGTCTCAGCCAGACTGGCTTCTCCCGGATTTTGAGCGGTATCAGGCGAAAACGTATTTGGATTTCATCGGTCCCGCATTGATTCGTCACAGAGACATGGGGACAGATGCTTTACAAGGGCTTGCGAGTCAAGCTGACATATCAGAACACCCTGCCCGGTTTAACATCCAAATGGTCAGCGCCCAAGATTTATTGGATGATGATCTGGAAGAAAGACAAGAGGAAAAGAGCGGCCGTCTTGACGCCATCCGCCGCGGTGAGCCTGTGTCCGGTTCGTTTGAATTCGAAGAACAAGCTCGGCAACGCCTGTCATGGCGATACCCTTATCACGACGTGACAAAAATTCGCACGAAGCAGTCTGTTTCCGAGATCAAGAGAAAGAAAGAATACGAGGACGAATACAGCGGCCGCTCTCTTATCAGACCAGCTGACGGAAACATGTTGTACAGGCGCCCTGCGTTTATGATGAAAAAAGGGCTGACTGCGGCTGAAAAAGGAACGGCGATGCACACCGTTATGCAGCATATCCCGCTTACACATGTACCGTCAAAAGAGGAAGCGGAATGTATTGTCAAACGTCTTTATGAAAAAGAGCTGCTCACCGAAGACCAGCAAGCCGTTATTGACCTAGAGGAAATCGTGCAATTTTTCCATACTGAAATCGGCGAAAAGCTGATCGGCGCAAAATGGATTAACCGCGAAGTGCCGTTTAGCATGGCGCTTTCAGCACAAGATGCGTTTCTGGACACTGAATCTAAAGATGAGCCTATATTGGTGCAAGGGATTATTGACTGTCTGTATGAGACTGATGAAGGGCTTTACTTGCTGGATTACAAAACGGACCGAATCGAAGGGAAATTCCAGCACGGATTTGAGGGGGCGGCTCCTATTCTTAAAAAACGGTACGAAACTCAAATCGAGTTATACACAAAAGCTGTAGAACAAATAACGAAAACCAATGTGAAGGGACGTGCACTCTACTTCTTCGATGGAGGACACGTTTTGAACGTATAACGAGATCCATTAGCTCCCTGTTTCGAATGGGAGCGGATCTCTTTTTCTATAAAAAGAGAGGTGAGGCCTTTTGCGGATTTTACATACGGCTGATTGGCATTTGGGAAAAACACTTGAAGGAAGAAGCCGCCTAAATGAGCAGGCGGAATTTTTAGAAGAGCTGAACAGGATTGTAAAAGAAGAAAAAATTGACGCGGTAGTCATGGCGGGTGACGCGTTTGACACGGTAAATCCGCCGGCCCTTGCCGAGCAGCTGTTTTATGAAAGTCTTTCCGCTCTTTCAGACAGCGGAAAACGCCCGGTTGTTGTGATTGCCGGAAACCATGATAATCCAGACCGTTTGTCAGCCGCTTCACCGCTGACGACAGAGCACGGCATCCATTTGATCGGCTATCCGAAGACAGAGCCGGTTCATATCGAAGTGCCGTCCGCAGATGAGCTTTTAGCTGTTGCGGCGCTTGCTTATCCGTCTGAAGCGAGATTAAACGAAGTTCTGTCTGATACCTTTGAGGAAAAACTTCTCCGTGACCATTATGACATCAAAATCAGACAGGCGTTTGAACATATGAGCAGGCAATGCCAAAAAGGCGCTGTCAAAATAGCGGCAAGCCATCTGTACGTTGCCGGCGGAAATCAGACGGATTCTGAACGGCCGATTGAAGTGGGCGGAGCTTATACGGTTGCGGCTGAAAGCCTTCCGGCAGACGCAGCTTATGTGGCGCTTGGCCATCTTCACCGTCCGCAGACGATTAAGCGGGCAAAGACGCTGGCGCGTTATTCAGGATCACCGCTTGCATACAGCTTTTCTGAAGCGGGCTACGCCAAATCGGTGACTGTCGTGGAAGCCGGTCCGGCCGGGAAAGCTTCTTGGAAAGAGATTTTCTTATCAAGCGGCAAACCACTTGTGAAGTGGAAAGCGGCAAACGGGCTGAGCGAGGTCTATAGCTGGCTGGAAGAAGGGCGTGATACCAACGCTTGGATTGATCTTGAAATACGAGTGACTGATCAGCTATCACTGGAGGAAATCCACCGTTTGCGAAAATCACATCCCGGATTTATTCATATCCGTCCGATTTTCGAAGAGAAAGACACGGCAGCCGAGCCAATTGAAATTGAACATGCATCTATTGAAGACCGGTTTAAGAAATTTTATGAAAAACAGACAGGCGGCGCTGTGCCGGATGAGGAAATGGTGAAGCTGTTTTTAGAGCTTGCATCAGGAGCGGATGATGAGGAGGAAGCAAGATGAAGCCGATCGCATTAACGATAAAAGGGCTCCACAGCTTTAGAGAGGAGCAGACCATTGATTTTGACGGTCTTTCAGGCGCCGGGGTTTTCGGCATTTTCGGACCGACGGGAAGCGGAAAATCCTCGATTCTCGATGCGATGACACTTGCTCTTTACGGGAAGGTCGAGCGGGCGGCGAATAATACGCACGGCATTTTAAACCACGCGGAAGACCAGCTTTCCGTCTCCTTTACCTTCGCGCTCCAATCAAATCATCAAACCTCGTACAAAGTAGAGCGTGTCTTCAAAAGAACAGATGAGACAAAGGTGAAAACAGCTCTCTGCCGTTTTATCGAGATAAAGGATGAACAAACCGTACTCGCCGACAAAGCGAATGAAGTGAATAAAAAGGTCGAGGAACTTCTTGGATTGACAATCGACGATTTCACCCGGGCGGTCGTTCTGCCGCAAGGAAAGTTTGCAGAATTCCTTTCTCTAAAAGGCGCAGAACGCCGGCATATGCTTCAGCGCTTATTCAACCTTGAGCAGTACGGCGACAGGCTCGTAAAAAAACTGAGACGCCAGGTGCAGGAAGCCAATTCGAAAAAAAATGAAATGCTTGCCGAGCAGTCTGGGCTTGGAGAAGCCGGGGCTGAAGCGCTTGAGCAAGCTGAACAGGCGCTTCATGAGGCCGAAGAGCGACTTGAAGGTATGAGGAAGAAAAGAGAGCAAGAAAAAGAGCGGTATACAGAGCATCAGGATATCTGGAATCTTCAGAAGGAAAAAGGGGTTTATGAGGAGGAACAAAAGCGTCTTCAAGAGGAACAGCCGCGTGTGGACGCTATGCGCACCCGGCTTTCAGAAGGGGAAACCGCCGCCGCCTTAAAGCCTTATGCGGAAGGCTATATAGAAGCCATCCGACACGAAAAAGACACCGCCCGTGAAAAAGAGCTTGCGAATGAGGAATTCACGAAGAGCAGCAGCTCATTTGACCAAAAGAATAAAGAGTACGAAGACTGGCGCCGGCACAAAAGCGAAAAAGAACCCGAGCTTGTCAAGCGGCAGGAGCAGCTCACACGGCTTCAAAAAATCGAAATCAAACTGACAGAGGCGAAGCAAGAGGCAGAACGAACAAAAGCGGAGCTTAAGAAAAAGGAAGAATCCTGCCAAGCCGCCGTCAAGGAAGCAGAAACGGTAAAAGACCGGCTCGCACGCGGACAAAACAGACAGGCTGAGCTAAAAGAACAGCTGAAAGCCGTGCAGGTGACTGCCCAAGAACGAAAGAACTGCCAGAAAGCGGCCGAACTTGTCTTACACATGAAGCAGACAGAAGGCCTGATCGAAAAAGAAAACGCGCGAAATCACGCGGTAACTCGCACCTTGCATGACATGAATTCAGAAAAAGAGAAGCTCGCGCTAAAAGCCAAAACAGAGGAAGAAAATATCATTCAAGCCTATCAGACGGTACAGGCTGTATATGATATGGTGTGCGAAACAGAACGGTCACTGGCTCGAACGGCCGAACGCGCGAGACAGACGCAAAAAATGCTTCACACCCAGCGCGAGGAAGCGCGGACGGCAGCGTTAACGAAAGAATTATCGGAAAAGCTTATCAACGGAAAGCCTTGCCCTGTTTGCGGTTCAACTCAGCATGATCCGGCCGCATCAGCACATGAAACCTATATACCTGCTGCAAATATTGAGGAAAGCATCGCTCAGACAGAAGTTCTAATAACAGACGCAGCGGTCCTTGCGCAGGATATTCTTTCTGCGAAAATCACACTTGAGGAGCAATCGGCGCGTTTCATCGAGGAATGCCCGTTTTTACAGACGGTTCAAAACCAAACCCTTGAGCCTGCTGCTTCTCATGAAGACAGCCCGCTTACAGAAGCATTCCATGCCGTTAACATAGAATGGAAACAAATAAAACAGGATATATTGTCTGTCAAGACGCAGATCACCCGAATGCTCGGCGCATATCAAGAGGCGTCAAGACAGGCGGAACAGCTCAATGAGCGAATCAGCTACGAGGAAAAAGAGGCCGCCCGCATCAGCCAGGCATTAGATGAACTCCAAACCTCTTTGCACAACCAGCAAAAAACGTTCTCGGAAACATGCAAAGACCTGCATCCGGATCAAGTGGAAACTTGGCAGCAGGCTATCGAGGAAAAAGATCGCGCTGCCGAGGAATGTGAGAACAGAATTGAGCGAAGCATTGCGTTTTTAAAGGAGCATGAATCGGAAAAAGAGAGACTTCAGGATCTTATCCATCGACTCGAACGGAAACGGCTGGAGCTTCACTATGAGACCGAACGCATCAGCGGCGCCATTTTAGAGTACCAAAAAGAGCTGGGCGAGCATGTAAAAGAACAATCGGTGCAAACGAATCTCCGAGCCGTAGAACAGGAATTAAAGCTTTTAAAAGAGAAAGAACATATCCTTTATGAAAGCTTGAAAAATGCCCAGATGACGCTCAATCAGGCAAAGGGGCGGGCAAACGGAAGCGAGCTCTCACACCAAGAAGCGAAAGAAAGGCTGTCCAAAGCCGAGACCGTATGGCTGACATACGCCAAAGATACCTCTTTCGATCAGCCGGAACAAATAGAACGAAGCTTGATTCCGTCAGACGAGCTTGAGAACATGAAAAATGAAATTGACCAATATATGGATAAAATGAAACAAAACGCAGCAAACTTAAAGCGTGTCACCGATAAACTGGACGGAAGACATGTAACCGAAAACGAATGGAATGAAACTGTCGCAGCGCTTAAAGAAGCCGAGGACATGTTTGGCGCCGCCATGGAAGAAAGGGGCGCGGCCGGCAAAGCTCTTGCTGTGATGCGTGATCATCACAAACGATTTAAAGAAATTGAAGCCGAACTGAAAAAATGGCAGACACACATTGACAGGCTGGATAAGCTGCAATCTGTATTTAAAGGAAATACCTTTGTCGAATTTTTAGCGGAGGAACAGCTCGAAAGCGTTGCAAGAGACGCATCCGCGCGGCTTGGCGTGCTGACGCGGCAGCGGTATGCAATAGAAGTCGATTCAGAAGGCGGTTTTGTGATGCGTGACGATGCAAACGGAGGGGTCAAGCGTCCCGTTTCGAGCTTGTCGGGAGGGGAAACCTTTCTCACCTCGCTTTCACTAGCACTTGCGCTGTCTGCACAAATCCAGCTTCGAGGTGAGTATCCGCTGCAATTTTTCTTCCTTGATGAAGGATTTGGCACACTGGACCAAGACTTGCTGGATACGGTCGTTACCGCTTTGGAGAAGCTTCAGTCGGACAACCTGTCAGTCGGCGTGATCAGCCATGTGCAGGAACTGCGTTCGCGGCTTCCGAAAAAACTCATCGTTCATCCTGCTGAACCGAGCGGAAGGGGAACACAGGTGACGCTTGAATTGATGTAAAAGGGGGCTTTGCGCTGTGCCTAAACAGACTGTCGGACATTGTAAACTGTGCGGCCGGCAGAATGTCCTGCTGACAGAACACCACCTGACACCGAAGGAAGAAGGCGGCACCTTCCTGCTGACCGCGATGCTTTGTATTCCTTGCCATAAGCAGATCCATGCCTTATACACGAATCAGGAGCTTGCGGCCAGGCTGTCCGGCATTGAAGAGCTTCGGCGTGATCCGCAGCTTGCAAAATTTGTGAAGTGGATCAGAAAACAGCCGGCAGCCAAGCTGGTTAAAACAAGAAAAGCAAATGAACGAAAAAAGAAACGATAGCAAAAAGCAGCCTCCTCTTGGCAGAGTGGCTGCTTTTTATCCATTTCCAACCATATCCTGATCGCTGACATCGGGGTCTATATAGTTTGTTGCGTTTACTGCGTTGTTTAAAATAAGGAAATCTCCTGTATTTCCTGCTCCCGAACCGAGCGCAGATTTTGAGGAACTCTTAGGAGAAAGGTAAAAGGAATCACCAAAGTTTACGACTCCGCCCGATATGGAATTGATAGCTATAGGCCCGACAATTGCTGGCATAAACGACACCCTCTATAGAAGTCTCAAGAGTATTATATGTCAGCTCTGGGACGTTTGTGAGTTTGAGAACGGAATCTCTCGGATATGTTTGACTCTCGCATCGCCGCACACCGCCGAAGCAGACCCAATATGAAAAACAGAGGAAGAAGACACCCCTTGTATGTTCACGCTGCGGACACGAATTGAGGGGACTTCATGACAAAAGGCGCTCTGTATACCGGTTTCCGGAAGAGGCTTCACTGCAGGCTGCTGAAATATTTGATATTCGTCTCTGTTAAAGGAGCCTTCCTTTGCCTCATACAAAGGGATATACCGTTGTACGGCGAAAACTTTTACATTCATATCAATTTCATTTGTATCTCCGGCTTGAAAAACACTTGAGATCCCGATCGAGTTTATTTTTGCAAACCTGAGGTGTGATAATCGTTTAAGCATTATTATTCAGGCGCCAGCGGAACTAATGGTCCGATAATAAGTGATTCCGGCGGTGTATCGAAAATAGAAGACAAATAAATAGAGTCCGTATCTCCGATAATAAATAAAGAAGAACTGGACACCCCGTCGGTGCGAATATCTCCGATTTCAAGCTTTCGATTGACGACTGTAAACATCATGATTGATCATCACCTTTCATTTCCGGGGGAATATGTTCAATAAAGTGTTCAATAGCCCGGATGATATCTCGCTTCACATGCTCTGCAATCTGCTCTGCGTATTGTGCAGGCGGCATATTCTCTTCTTTTTTTATATGAGATACATAGTATCGGATCCGGCTGTCCATTTGTTTTCTGATATCTTCAATAATATGATGCCTGTTTGTGTCGTCCAGTCTGCTTTCATACTGATTCTCAAGCTGTTCTAATACCGATGTAATGTCCTCTGACAGGTACATATCGACGTTTTGCCGGATTTGCTGCATAAGCTGTGCAGATTGCTCTTGCTGCATGATTCCAATGCCCGGCGGCGTTTGGCTCACCTCGAAATTCTGGACACCTTCCGGATCTGTCGGGTTTAAGCCGATATTCAGCGTGCCCTCCAGCCGTTCGATTTTCAACTGGTCGAATTTATATTCAACACGTTCAATATTGGTGGCAGGCCGCTGTTTCATATTCTCCATTGAGGATTGGATTTCTTTAAGTTCCCTTTCAAGCTGCTGGATCTTCACAGCCTGCTGCTGAACAAAGGAATTTAAATTTTGTAAGTATGATGAAACCGATTGATCATACATGTTTTATTCACACCCCGCATTCATTTGTAGACATTAACGGCTTGGCGCCTGCAGCGGCACGAATGGAGTAGAGTCGGAATCCTCTGACGTTACGGCTCCGCCAGGGGAAAGGGACGGAGCCGCTTCAACATAGCTGCCTGTGTTGTATAAGTTAGAAAGTGATTTAATCGAGCCCGCGCTGCCGATCTGCAGCACCGAGGAGTTGCTGACAGATTCCACCCGCAGATAATTGATTTGGATGGTCTGATTAATATAAAAGTTCATGAAGCATGCACTCCTTTAAGCATTGCCCGCGATCGGCTGATCGACCATATCTTTATCGTACACATTGGTCGTATTTTTGTAATTCGTAAGCGTGAGATTGTCTCCTGTAATAAAGCTGCCCGCACCCGCAAATGTCTTGACCTGGCTTTGGGGGGAAATGGTGATGCAATCGCCGATATGAACGACTCCGCTCGTACCGACTGCATTAATTTTAAACGCTCCGACAATCGCTGGCATACGGGCACATCCTTTATTGTAAAAATGAGGCAAAACAAGTAAAGTGAGTAAGGATATACATCCATTTGGGCTATTCACGATAGCTTATGACAAATGCACATTTTTGTGAGCGAAAAAATAAAGGAGAACGTAAAAATGAATCAAAGTCCTGCGCCAACGCAGTCCGATGAGCGGATTGTATCGCTTGATTTGCTGAGGGGAATCAGTATATTAGGAATTCTTCTTGTGAATATTTTTGATTTCAAAGCGCCGATAGCCCAAACGATGACAATCGTCCAGAGTATGCCTGGAACGATTTCCTATTGGTGTGAAGCGCTGATTGCCATTTTAATTGAAGGAAGTTTTTATCCGCTGTTTTCTTTCCTTTTTGGGACGGGGGCGATCCTGTTTTATGAGAGAATCCGCGCCAAAGGGCTTTCATTTGGGGCATTTTACACAAGAAGACTGCTCGTTTTAACAGCGATCGGCATCCTTCACGCGGTTTTTGTGTGGTCTGGCGATATATTGTTTACATATGGCATCCTCGGTTTTCTGCTGTTTTTCTTTCTGAAACGGAAGAAGTCTGTGCTATTGATTTGGGCGGTGTGCTTATATTGTATTCCGTACGGGATTTTATCTCTTTTGATGCTTCTCATGCTGCTGGTTCCGGCGGAAGAGATGCAGGATCTGCTTGGTGCGCCTGATCAGACGGCGGCGATTTTGCAGCATGGAAGCTTTGGTGACATTACCGCTTTTCGATTCAGCGAATGGCTGACGGAAAATGTGGCGGTGCTGCCGCTCTCTGCTTGTATCATCGTGCCTTGTTTTCTTATCGGTATTTATGCTTATAAAAGAGGATGGTTTGAAAAAGAAATATCCGCGGGTGTAAAAAGTGAATTGCTCGTGCTGATGTGGTGTTCGTTAGCCGCCGGTCTGTTGCTTAAGCTTACTCCCGTGTGGTTTGGCTGGAATATGACATGGATTTACATACAGCAGATGGCGGGAGGGCCGATTCTTGCCCTTGGCTATGTATCAGGATTCCTGCTGTTATGGAATAAAAAGCGGCAGGCTGGCTCTGTTCTTCGCATGTTTTCCTATGTCGGCAGGCTCTCGCTGACTCAATATTTGTTTCAGACGATTTTTTTAAGCCTGTTTTTTTACGGCTACGGACTGGGATTCTACGGGATGTTTTCTTCAGCGGAAATGATTGGTATCGCGCTGATTTTTTATGCGTGTCAGCTGGTATTCAGCAGATTATGGGTTAAAACGTTCCGCTACGGTCCGTTTGAATATGTATGGCGGAAGCTTACCTATTGGCGTCTTCCCTCTTTTCGGAAGGAATAATGTCCTGCTTAATGCCATCATTTAAGAGGTTGTCCAGCTCTTGGCTGCATTGAATCGCCTCTTTGGAATTCATGCCGAATTTTTGGGCTGTCTCGATTAAAGTCATTCTCTTTTCTTCAATTTTTCTGTTCATCATGACGGTCTCCAACTCTCGAATTTATTTTGGAAAACGGAGGATATGGTTAGTATAACCTATTTTTGTATAAAAGGTTTTCTTTCGTCAATATGACAAAAAATGTGACAAAATTTTATGTTAAAAGAAAGCGGGCCAGGATAAGAGACAGCTAGAGTGTGGCCAGCTGTAGGTGCAATAAGGCCTGCCGATGTTCGATATCATGTAAGATTTTTGTCTGTTCCCGTTCTAATGAGGAGCAGGTGCCGCTGATATATGGGTCGCCGCTAATCCGCGGGCAAATGTCAAGGTGCCACTCTCTGATTTTCTGAGACAGACGGTCTATCGTAAATTCCCTTGTTAACACATTTTTTAATAGAGCGTGATACTGTGCTTTAAAGGCGGTAATAGCGAGCAGTCTGGCAGCCAGCGTTTGTCCGTTTGCAAGCAGCATGTCATCGTCTGCCAATGTGTTCAATACAAGCTCTCGCGACTCTTGCGGCACGATTTGAAAGCGGCCGGCGTCTCCGTTTAAATAAAGGGCGAAATGGGATGAGTGCCGGGTGCAGGCGCTTCCGATCAGCCATAAGTAAAAAAGCTTCACATCAAGGTATGTTTTGATGCGCGCGGCAAATTCGTCATCAGCCGCTGAATGAATAAAGGAAAGAAATTCTTGTAAGTACGCGTCATGCATGGGTGTGTTCATATTGCTTAACGCATTAAAAAGCCCGTTCTCTGTGCCAAAGAGCGGAATTCTCGGATCGGTATGGCGGGCTTCGTAAATCGCCCCCCACGGCATATGGCGCTCCTTTAAGAAATGGTCGTCAACCGCTTCGATTTTGACATAAATGCCTTCTTCCCGGCCATTTATATGAAGAAACACATGGGAAGCAAGAGGAGAGAGAACGCCGATTTGGCTGAAAAAGTGATAGGCCAGCCTTCGTCTGATAAGTGAGGGATCATGCTCCTCCGCGTTCAAATATATCGTCCTTTTTCCGTGCAACGCGTTCTCATATTCTATTACATAAGATTTCTTATTCAGGCCGCCCCGGTTTCTGATAAGAATACGTGAGGCTGCAGATTCTGAGACGAGCAGGCCCGCTGCTGAGCCATTGCTTTGTATCTGCTGCGGATGAAAATATAGACTTATCGTTTCCATATTCTTTTCCTTTCCTCCTTTACGCCATATGTATGATATGTACAAGGAGCATGTCCCGAAACTGTGCAGCTCGTTATTCTTTGCCTAAACTCATGACGGAGAAAAAAGGGTTTCTCATTTTTAATAGAGAATAAAATAAATAGCGCGTTTTGATATAAAGACGATGGGGGAATAAGATGAAATTTGCGACAGGGGAACTATACAACCGAATATTTGTCGGCCTGATTATTGATGATCACAAAATTATGGATTTGCAAAAGGCTGAAAAAAAACTGTTTGAACTTGAAACAATTCCGACTACGCTTGCGGAATGCATTGCAGAAGGAGACAAATTTGTGGCGCATGCCCGCCAACTTGCGGAATGGGCCAAAAAACCAAATGATGAGCTTGGTTCATTTATTTATTCACTGTCAGACGTGAAACTGCACGCGCCTATCCCTAAGCCATCTAAAAACGTGATGTGTATCGGGAAAAACTATAAGGATCATGCGATTGAAATGGGGAGTGAGGCAGACATACCCGAGTATCCGATGGTATTTACAAAGTCGCCGACAACCGTCACAGGGCACGGCGATGTGATCAACTGCCATTCACAAGTCACTGCACAGCTTGACTATGAGGGGGAGCTTGCGGTCGTCATCGGTAAAAGCGGGACACATATCTCTAAGGAAGAAGCGTATGACCACATTTTCGGATATACGATAATTAACGATGTCACAGCCCGTGACCTTCAAAAAAAGCATAAGCAATTTTTCATTGGCAAAAGCCTTGATTCTACCTGTCCGATGGGACCGGTGCTTGTACATAAATCATTGATTCCGGACCCTCAGTGCTTACAGGTTGAAACGAGAGTCAACGGCGAACTGCGCCAGTCCGGCTCGACAAGCGATATGATTTTTTCGATTGCAGAGTTAATTGAAACGCTGTCGAAGGGCATGACGCTTGAAGCAGGGGATATTATCGCGACAGGCACGCCGTCCGGTGTCGGCAAAGGATTTACCCCGCCGAAGTTTTTACAGGCGGGAGACAGCATTGACATTACCATTGAACCAATCGGGACTTTATCAAATCGCATGGGCTGATTGTCCGGCTGGCTTTTTGAGAAATTCATTTTGTTGCCGGGGACAAGTTCATGGTACTATAAGTGGGGTATATTTATCTGATAGGGGGAAACGTGTATGACACACATGCATATTGCATCATGGATCGTGGCGTTGATTTTGCTTTTCGTCAGCTACGGGCTTTATTCTTCTGGAAGTGCGAAGGGCGCCAAAATCACTCACATGATCCTGAGATTATTTTATATTCTCATCATTTTGACAGGCGCTGAGCTATTTATCCGGTTCGCCAACTTTAACGGAGAATACGCCGGAAAAATGCTGCTCGGCATTATCACGATCGGCTTAATGGAAATGATCCTGATCCGCAAGAAAAAAGAGAAATCAACTGGAGGCTTGTGGATCGGTTTTATCATTGTTCTCGTTCTTACTGTTTTACTCGGCTTGCATTTGCCGATCGGCTTTCATTTGTTTTAAAAGATGATCCGGTTAAGGGACAAAATCCTTAACCGGGTTTTTTTATGCTCTCAGGAAACGATGTGCTTGTGTACAATATTTTAGCAGATTTATATAAATTCCAAAAATACTTAAAATTACCTTAAATGTCCCCTTAAATAACTTCCGAATCTGTTAAATTGTGATACTCTTCAAAAAGAATCAGAATTTTTCAGGAGGTTATGAAATGAAACGAACAAAAGTGAGTTCTTTCTGGGCGTCGGTTTTGATCTTTACGCTTGTCATCAGTCTCTTTACGCCGTTCAGAGAAGTATCTGCTTCAGGCAGTACGATTGAAGATGCCTCAATTTTGGAAAATGGAAAAGAACAAACCGGAATGCTAAAGGAGCCGGAGCAGTCTCAATGGTACCAAATCTCTCCGGGCAAAGATGAAATCTTCAACGATTCTCATATGGCATTGTCGGTTAAGAGTGAATCCTTTTTAAATGTAAGCGTTTATGCCAGCAAAGAAAAAGCGCAAAAAGACGAAACCTTTGATATGTACCGGTCTTATACTGCGCAAGAAGGAAAAAGTGAAATCAACATTCCTCATGCCTGGAAGGGGCCTTACTACATAAAGGTGGAGTATGTCGGGGAAGAAGCTGAAGACGGGGATGCGGTTGCTGCTGAAAATGGCGAATCCGACAAAACCACGGAAGCGGCGTACTCCATCAGCTACAAAGGAACAAAGCTTCAGCCGGCTGACCTTGAAGAAGAGTCTTGTCCGGTGGAAATGAGTGTTGACCAGAAAAAGTCAGGTAAAGACATCTTAAAGCAGCTGAGAGCCATTCGTGATGATCAGCTGAATCAAACGGCTCTAGGTAAACAGATGTCCGGCCTCTATTATAAGGCAGCTCCGTTCATCGTCGCTAAACTTGCTCTGAATAAAGAGACGAGAAATGCGGTATATCAGGATCTTGTGACGCTGCAGCCAATGTTCAAAGATGTATCTGAAAATGGCGCGGATTCTTCGTATACCATAACGGAAAACGATCAAAAAGCGATAACTCGCCTGTATGAAACGGCAATAAAATCCGTTCCTTCTTTCCTGAGAGAAGACATGAAAAAACAAGCGGAGCAATTGAAAATAAATCAAGTAAAGGGAAAGACGGCGGGAGCATTTTTAACAGAAAACAAGCTCGCGCCTGAAAGCAACGTTCAGACCGGAAAAGTCATCTTTAAAGTGAAGGACAAGAAGAGCCTTCAGTCCGTAAATAATGAAATGAAAGGCTTTACGGCCAGCGCGCAATCGAAAAAAGATATAGAAAACGTGAAAAATGCAAAAAAACTGTTCGATAATCTCTATTCGTTCGAACTGCCGAAGGATCAAAAACAAAACGGGTCGTATACAGCAAGTGCAAAACGAGTGAAGAGCGCGGCTTCTTCTTTATCAAAAATGTCCAACGTAGAGTTTGCTGAACCTGTACAGGAATACAAAAGTCTGTCTAAGGATATTCAATACTCCTATCAATGGCCGCTCAAAAATAACGGGGAAGACGGCGGCGTGAAGGGGGCGGACGTGAAATCAGAATCGGCAAATGCCCTGCTTGCAAAACGCAAGCTGAATGACACGCTGATCGCTGTTGTGGATACGGGCGTTGACAGCACCCTTTCAGATTTGGAAGGAAAGGTAAGGACGGATTTAGGACGCAATTTCGTCGGACGAAACAATAATGCGATGGATGATCAAGGACATGGAACACATGTCGCCGGTATTATCGCGGCAGAAAGCGGCAATGGATATTCAATGGCGGGTTTACATGCTAAAGCAAACATTATACCTGTTAAAGTGCTCGATTCCACCGGGGCCGGAGATACTGAGCAAATCGCGCTCGGCATCAAATACGCGGCTGACAAAGGAGCAAAAGTCATCAATTTGAGCCTGGGCGGGGGATACAGCCGGGTGCTTGAATTTGCGTTGAAGTATGCTGCATCCAAAAATGTCACGATCGCGGCGGCAAGCGGAAATGACGGAGAAAGCGAGCTGTCGTATCCTGCTTCTTCTAAATATGTAATGTCAGTCGGAGCAAGCAACCGCATGGATATGACGGCTGATTTCTCAAACTATGGAAAAGGGCTGGATATCACAGCGCCGGGTTCTGATATTCCAAGCTTGGTGCCGAACGGAAACGTGACGTATATGAGCGGAACTTCAATGGCGACGCCATATGCTGCTGCGGCCGCCGGACTATTACTTTCTCAAAATCCGAAGCTGAAACCGAATGAAGTTGAGGATATTCTGAAGCGTACAGCTGACGATATTTCCTTTGACAGTGTGGACGGCGGAGAAGAAGAACTGTATGACGAAAACGGTGATCCGATTGAAATTCCTCATATTCCCGGCGTTGACTGGCATTCCGGCCACGGCCGTTTGAATGTGATGAAGGCGGTCAGCGCGGTAGATTTACAAGTGAAGATCAACAAGCTTGAAGATACGCAGACAGCCGTCCGGGGAACAGCAAAAGCAGGCACGGCAGTTGAAGTTAAAAACGGCAAGAAAAAGCTGGGCAGCGCAAAAGCCGGAAAAGACGGCAAATTCAAAGTTAATATTCCAACCCAGAAAAAAGATCAAGTATTGCATATCAATGCCTCATTGGGTGATGCAAAAACGTCTGTCAAAACAGTGGTGGTAAAAGGCAAACCATCAGGCGCTCCAAAAGTAAATGGAGTGAAAGCGAAAGACACGGCAGTAAAAGGAAAAGCAAACAGTAAGGCAGCAATCAAGGTCAAAAATAAATCGAAAAAGGTCATAGCCTCGGCGAAAGCGGATAATAAAGGAGCGTTTTCTGTAAAAATCAAAAAACAAAAAGCGGGAACCGTCCTTTATGTCACGGCGGCCGATACAGATAAAAAAGAAAGCAAAGCGGTAAAAGTGGTTGTGGAAAAATAGAAAAAACAGGCGGAGCCTCGGCGGCCGCCTGTTTTTTTATTCAGTTCCGTCCCGCTGAACAGCGGAGTACATAATGGATCGTTTCCCATCAGAGGCTGTCCATTCAAACCGGTCGTTTGAGGAGGGCCCTCTGCTGTAATGATGCTGCAAAGCGCACTGAGCTTCATCATTTGAAAAATGATAAAAGGACACGCCCTCTTCTTCTTCCGGACTGCCGCCTGAAAATAAACCTTTATTATAAGAAAAAACACAGTCAAATACAGATAAGCCGAAGACACGTAAATGCTGTAAAAACGCAAGAAAGGTCTCATCATCAAGCGAATCCAAAAGAGCCATTAACGGACGCTTAATCGACTTTTCATAGCGGATGCTTTCCCCGCCGGAAAGCGGAATACGCCGTCCGTCACGGATCACGGCAAAGCTGCTTGAAATGCCGGCTTTCTCCCATACTCCGTTAAGCTGAATATAAACGGGGGCATTCGGAAGGCTTTCGGCAAGCAGCATATCGCCTTCCTCATTTTCAATGACGCATATCCCGTCTTCTACGATGATTGTTCCATATTCCCATTTTCTTTCTTCTGTAAATAAATACTGTTTTCGCTTCATAGAATAGGGTAATCTCCTTTTTTATTTCATCCTCACCGTTCTTTCCAATTCAGGCTTGTCTCATACAAGTCTTCATGGGACAAATCAACTATAAGCCTATAGATGCATAAGCTAAGAAAGGTGCTGAAGGATACGAATTTGATACCGAAAGAAACGGGATTGGAGCTGATATTACATGTGCGGTATTACGGGTTGGGTCGATTTTAAAAAGCAGCTCGTCCAAGAAAAACAAACGATGAACAAAATGACAGACACTCTTTCCAAACGAGGACCTGATGATACAAACGTTTGGGGAAAGCATCATGTTTTATTCGGACATAAAAGGCTTGCGGTTGTGGACATTGAAGGCGGGCGCCAGCCGATGGCTTGTACTTTTCAAGGAAATACGTATACCATCATTTACAATGGCGAACTGTATAATACAGAAGATTTACGAAAAGAACTGCAGGCTCGCGGCCATCGGTTCGAACGGACTTCTGACACGGAGGTCTTGCTGCACAGCTATATTGAATGGCAGGAAGAATGCGTTCATCGCCTGAATGGCATTTTTGCCTTTGCCGTTTGGGATGAAAAACGGAATCAGTTATTTGCGGCGAGGGATCGGCTCGGCGTGAAGCCGTTTTTTTATACGGAGAAAGGTTCTTCGTTTCTATTTGGCTCCGAAATCAAAGCCATACTCGCCCATCCTGATGTGCCGGCCCGCGTGGACAGAAACGGGCTTGCCGAGATATTTGGGCTCGGCCCGTCTAGAACCCCCGGTATGGGTGTATTTAAAGGGATAAAAGAAGTTCGTCCCGCACACGCACTGACCTTTACAAAAGACGGGCTGAATATGTGGCGCTATTGGAATGTGGAAAGCAAGAAACATACAGACAGCTTTGGCGAGACTGTCGCAAACGTAAGGTACTTATTTCAAGACGCGGTGACACGACAGCTCGTGTCGGATGTGCCGGTCTGTACGTTCTTATCCGGCGGGCTTGATTCAAGCGCCATCACTGCCATTGCAGCAGGCCATTTTGAAAAAGAAGGAAAAGGCCCGCTTCATACTTATTCGATTGATTACGAGGAGAACGACAAATTTTTTAAGGCAAGCGCGTTTCAGCCGAACGACGATGGCCCCTGGATTGAAAAAATGACAGAAGCATTCGGCACACAGCATCACAAATGTGTTATCAGCCAGGCAAAGCTTGTTGAATATTTGGAAGAGGCTGTGTATGTGAGAGATTTGCCGGGAATGGCGGATGTCGATTCTTCTTTACTGTGGTTTTGCCGGGAGATGAAAAAAGACTTTGTCGTCGGCCTCTCCGGGGAGTGTGCGGATGAAATATTCGGCGGGTATCCGTGGTTCCATACTGCTGATGCGGAGGCGGGATTTCCGTGGATGAGATCTACAGAAGAGCGAATTACCCTGTTACAAGATTCGTGGCAAAAAAAGCTGAATCTGAGAGAATACGTGAATGCCAAATATGAAGAAACCTTGGCGGAAACGCCGTTATTAGACGGAGAAACCGGGGAAGATAAAGTAAGAAGACAGCTTTTCTATTTGAATATGCTGTGGTTTATGACAAATCTATTGGATCGCAAGGACCGGATGAGCATGGGAGCAAGCCTTGAAGTGCGGGTTCCGTTTGCCGACCACCGCCTTGTAGAGTATGTATGGAATATACCGTGGGAGTACAAAATGCATGACCAGCGGGAAAAGGGGATTTTACGCAAAGCGCTTGAGGGGATTTTACCAGACGAGATTTTGTACCGCAAAAAAAGCCCTTATCCGAAAACCCATCATCCGGAATACACAAGAGCGGTCAGTGAGTGGCTGAAACAACTTCTGAGCCAGAAGGATTCGGTGCTTCACACGCTTCTGAACAAAAATAAAATGGATCAGCTATTAGAAACAGAAGGTTCATCCTTTCAGGTGCCTTGGTTTGGGCAGTTAATGAAGGGGCCGCAGCTGATTGCGCATCTTGCTCAAATCCATACATGGTTTGAAGCATACCGCATTGATATAGACGAATAAAATTCATATGCCGGTTCCTGATAAGGAACCGGCATATGTTTTATAGATAAAGGACGAGCTTCGGGATACGATGATATGTGACAAAGCCGCAAAAACATAATAGACTTGGAGAAGAATTTTGGAAAGGAGTGAATACGAATGGCTGATATCAAAAGAGCCTATCAGCAATGTGAAGAAATCACAAAAACACATGCCCCGACATGTTATCAAGCATTTACGTTCCTTCCGCTGAAAAGAAGGCAGGCGGCCTGTGCGGTTTATGCTTTTTGCCATACAGCTATTACGATAGACGATAAAGACGAGTTGTCTGCATTAGAAAGAGATGCGGAACAATGTCTCGCCGGTACATATGAAGAGAATCATTTTTTGTGGGCTGCGCTTGCCGATGCTTTCAGGCAGTTTGCGTTAGAAGCGGAACCTTTTCGGGAGTTCATCGCCGGTATTCATGAAAATAACGAAAAAACGAGATTTGAAACGCTCGATGAATTGCTCATGTTTGCATATCAAACGGGAAGCACAGCCGGATTAATGCTTTTGCCGATTCTCACCAAAAGAAATAAAGAAAAACTTCGCCAGGCTGCCGTATCCCTCGGCTTGGCTATCCAGCTGACCCGCATGCTGCGGGATGCCGGTAAGGATTATCGCCGGAAAAAGCGTATTTGTTTTCCTCAGCAGGCGATGCGGCAATTCGGTTATACAGAAGATGATTTTTGCAATGAGACGGTTAATAAGGCCTTCGTTTCAACATGGGAGTATGTCGCCTTTGAAGCGGAAGCGTATGCCGAGGAATGCTTCGACGCAATGTCCCTCTTTCCTCGATATTCCCAATCATCAGTAAAAGCCGCAGCTTCTTTATATAAAGCCGTTTTAGAAAAAATCAGAGCGGAACATTACGAAGTTTTTACCAAGAATATGACGCTGACGGAAGAGGAAGCAGACGCCATCCTGCAGCAGCTTAAAAAAAATCCCGGCTCTCTTTAGAGACCGGGATTTATGCTATTCCTTTTTGAATCCAAATTCGGGAGCGCCATCTTCTGTACATTAAAATTCCTCTGATCCATTCATCTGCGATAAAGGAAATCCAAACGCCGGCAAGGCCGAATCCTAAATGGATGCCGAAAAGATACGCGAGCGGAAGTCCGATGCCCCACATTGAAATCATCGCCATGTAGACCGGAAACTTCGCATCACCAGCAGCACGCAAGGAGTTGATGATGATGACATTAAATGAACGGCCGGGTTCAAGAATAATCGTCATGACAATCAGCATGCTTGCTGTTGCGATAATATCAGGGTTCTGGCTGAAGATGCCGATGAGCTGTTTGGAAAACAGAGACATGATAACTGAAGTTCCCGCAGCGATTCCGAGCGCCCAATACAGGCTTTTCATACAGCGGTCATAGGCATTGTCAAATTGTTTGGCGCCGATATATCGGCCGATTAAAATCTGTGTTCCTTGACTGATGGCGGTCCCAAACAGCAGGATAAACATTGTGATGTTTTGTGTGTATACTTTTGTAGTGAGAGCCTGTGCGCCCATAATGGCGATAAAATAAGTAATCACCATTTGTGAAATGTTGTAGGAAAGCTGCTCCCCGGCCGAAGGAATTCCGATTTTCAACAGCTTGCGCAAATGCTCTTTATGCACGTGAAACACTTTTTTCAATGTCAACGTTAGATTGATGCGTTTATTAACAATTACGATCATAGCAATTAATCCGATGACGCGGGCGATGGATGTTGACATAGCAACACCGGCCACGCCGAGAACAGGCAATCCGAACGGCCCGAAAATGACGAGAAAGTTACCGGCAATATTTAAAACGTTCATGCCGATGGTGACAAACATTGTATCTTTTGTATAGCCGTAGCTCTTTAAAATCGCACTGAACGTCATGATTAACGCCTGAATAAACGAAAGACCTCCGACAACCTGTAAAAAGATTTTCGCATCGGGCATCAGGTCATTGGTCAGCCCCATCATATGCAGCATCGGAACGGCTGCCATAAACACAGCGGCGCTGATGACGAGACTGATAACAAAGTTAGCCCCGATGGATACGTAAGCGACCTCTATCGCTTCTTTCTTTTGCTTTGAGCCCAAAAATTGAGAAATAATGATGGTCGTTCCTGTAGCGATAAAGCTGAACATCACGATAATTAAATTCAAAATCTGGTTGCTCACACCGACCGCAGCCACGCTGTTATCGGAATATTGACTGAGCATCAGAGTGTCGGCATTCCCCATAAACATATATAATGAAACCTCAATAAATATCGGCCAAGTCAGCGAAAATAATGAGAGTTTTTGATCAGCAGGTTGTTTCAATGCAGTTTGACGTAAGACAGCCTGTTTCATAGCGCTACCCCTTTCTTTTAAAAAAATCAACGTTTTAAAGTGTACCGCCATTTCCTTATAATAAAAAGGGAGAGAACCGAAACTTCTTGCAATAATCCGACTTAAAAAGGAGGATGAAAAAAGTGCCGCGCATCATGTTTACAGTGCCGCCTTTTCCGGTCTTTATCGCAGCCGGTGAAGGTGTTTTTAAAAAAGGCGAAATGCATGCGAGACGAATTTTTTCCGTATTTGATCTTATCTATGTAAAACAAGGAACCTTATATATAACAGAAAATGACCAGACCTTCTCGGTGGGAGGAGGCGAATATATTTTGCTGTCGCCCGGCTTGGAGCATTTCGGCTCAAGGGGCTGTGAAGAAAATACCTCCTATTATTGGCTTCATTTCGACGAAAAAAGGTATGAATTCACGCAAAAAGGCGGAAACAATTGGGCGGAGCTGCTGCAGGAAAAAGGCAGCTTTGAAGAGCCGGCCCGCTACCGCCTGGCCTTGCCTCGCAAAGGAAAGGTGCAGCGTCCGCTATTTATGGAAAAACAATTTGACAGCTTAATGGATTACACTGCTGAAAACTCGGATTTGCCGCTGCGCAAGCAAATCCTGTTCGAAGAGCTTTTGCTGCATCTCCAAAAAGAGTCATTTCAGATTCCGTCAGCTAAAGAGCGGGTTGCATGGGATGCCGCCAGATACTTGCAAGAGCATTATAAAGAGCGGGTGACGATAAAGGACCTCTCTTATGCGCTCCACTATCATCAGGATTACGTGACCCGCTGTATGCAGCAAGTGCTCGGAGTAACTCCGGGCCAATATACAAACAAGGTGAGAATGACAGAGGCGAAGCGCCTGCTGTCTTCAACAAATGACAAAATGGGGGTTATCGCGGAAACCATCGGAATGGAGGACCCGACTTATTTTTCAAAGCTCTTCAAACAGACTGAAGGCGTGTCACCGATTGAATACCGTAAAATCGTAAGCCGTAAAATCGAGTAGTTATTTTTCAATATTTGACAATAAAGTGAATGTTTTATAGAAACGTTTCGTATGTGCACCTTCTCTTGGTAGGATAGAATAGGGCGGTTTCTATTCGTCTGAAAGATAAGAGGAGGTGCTGATTTGTGGATAAACCTGAAACGGTTTTCGGTTTTGAGCAAAACCGGGTCACAATTAAAGATTATATCAAGCTTGTAAAACCGGGAATTATTATATCAAACTCAATTGCCGCATTCGGCGGGTTTTGGATCGCTTATGTGAGTTCAGAAAAAGCTTTAACAGGCTCCGCGTTTTTTGTGACCATGCTGGCGGCTATGATCGGAACGGCGTTTGTTATGGCCTCAGGCACAGTATATAACAATTATTTTGACAGAAAGATTGATGCCAAAATGGCCCGTACACGTCATCGGGCATCTGTCACTGGGAAAATGTCTGCGGCCTCGATTATCACTTTTGGTACATTCTTAGGAATAGCCGGATTGGGGATGCTGGCGGCCCTGAATGTGTTAACCGCTGTTTTAGGTTTTTTAGCTTTTATTTTCTATGCCGTGATTTATACGATCTGGTTTAAAAGAACGTCCGTCTGGAGCACGGTTGTGGGGAGTTTTCCAGGAGCCGCGCCGCCATTGATGGGATATTGCGCTGTGGCGGGACATATAGACATGACAGCAGTTGTACTGTACGCCATTATGTTCTTATGGCAGCCTCCTCATTTTTGGGCAATCGGCATCAGGCGAAAAGAAGAGTATCGAGCGGCAGGCGTCCCGCTATTGCCGGTTGTAAAAGGCAATCATGTGACAAAAATAAGCATACACCGTTATATTACAGTGCTCATTCCCGTCACACTTCTGCTGTCTTTTTATGTAGGCCTTCATCATTTAAGCCCGCTCTATTTTATTTCTGCCTTAATCCTCGGATTCATATGGATATATAAAAGCTATCAGGGATTTAAAACAGATGATGATGTTCAATGGTCAAAGGGTATGTTTATCTATTCTCTTTTTTATTTTTGTATACTGTTTTTCGTTATGATGATCGACTCTTTCATCATGGCTTTTTTTGTACAATGATAAACGATGCCTCATATCCTGATCCGTCCGCCTTCCGCAGCCCTGTTCTTTTCTGATAAAATAATGAAACACGAAAATGATGAAGGAACGGATGAGGGATTTATGATGAAAAAAACAATTTATGACGTGGCAAAAGCGGCAGGCGTCTCCATTACAACAGTATCGCGTGTCATTAACAATACCGGCAGAATCAGCGTGAAAACCCGGCAGAAGGTGTTGGATGTCATGAAAGAAATGGATTATCTGCCTAATGTGCACGCCTCCGCGCTGACAGGAAAACGCTCGAATATTATCGGCCTGCTGACTCCGGATATATCGAATCCCTTTTTTGGCGAGCTGGCAAAAAGCATTGAAGACAGGGCAGACGAGCTTGGGTTCAATATCATTATTTGCAGCACGGATCATGATTCGAAAAAAGAAGCGAAATACTTCTCAATTCTCAAGCAAAAAAGCGTGGACGGGATCATTTTTGCAACCGGAATTGAGAATCATGACAGCATGTCCGCATTAGAAGACATCGTCAATGATGAAATTCCGCTTGCCATGATTTCTCAAGATAAACCGCTCGTTCCGATGGACATCGTCATTATCGACGATTTTCTCGGCGGCTATGCGGCAACGAACCATTTGCTGTCCTTGGGCCATAGAAAAATCGCCTGTATCATGGGGGACGGTTCCACAACAGGTGAAAAAGACAGGATGAAAGGATTTCGGCAGGCCATGCAGGAGGCGGACGTGCCGATTGATGATTCGCTCTTTGTCCCGACAGTATTTTCTTTGAAAAGCGGGAAAGAAGAAGCGGGCAAATTGTTTGATCGAAGCTTGCCGACCGCCATTTTTGCATTTAACGACGTTTTGGCGTGCGCGGCGATTCAGGCGGCGAGAGAAAGGGGAATCAAGGTGCCGGAGGAGCTGTCTATCATCGGATTCGACAATACCGTCCTTGCAGAAATGGTCGATCCGCCGCTCACCACGATGTCTCAGCCGATTCCTGAAATGGGCCGCCGAGTCGTCGAACTGCTTGTTGATGAAATGAAAGGAAAGAAAACGGCAAAACAAAAAATCATGTTATCACCCGAGCTTGTCATCAGACATTCTACCGCTAGATTAAAAGACATTCCGCCAGTCCGGCTTTCATAGCGGTCTTTTTTTTGTAAAAATGAATGTGTGAAAAAACAAAAAATATATTGCGAATGGGAAAAAGGCATTGTAGAATGAAATCACCTCATTGAGAAAGCGCTTGCGCAAATTTAAGAAAACCGTTAAGCGGTCACTGGATGCCGAAACGGCACTTTATTTCACCTATTATGTAAAGCGCTTTCATATCGGGTGATCCCGGACGGAATCATCATATGTAAAGGCTTCGGCGGCCGGGTCAGACAACATAAGGAGTTGATTGGCAATGACGAATCAAGTAAGATGCGCGGTATTGGGGCTAGGGAGACTTGGTTACTATCATGCAAGAAACATCATCAACGAAGTGCGCGGAGCAAAGCTCGTCAGCGTGTGTGACCCTATGAAGGGAAGGGCCGAGCAGGTCGCCGAAGAGTTCGGCCTGGAAAAATGGACGGATAATCCGGATGTGATTTTGGAAGATCCTAATATTGACGCCGTTATCATTGTCACCCCGACAAGCACCCATGCAGAGGTGATCAAAAAAGCCGCGGAACACGGCAAGCAAATCTTCGTTGAGAAGCCGTTGACGCTGAACCTTGAAGAATCAAAAGAAGTGACAGAAAAGGTAAAAGAAACAAGCGTCATCTGCCAGGTCGGCTTTATGAGGCGATTCGATCCCGCATATGCAGATGCAAAAAGGCGCATAGACGCCGGAGAAATCGGCAAGCCCATTTACTTTAAAGGCTTTACGAGGGACAGCGGTTCACCCCCTCCGGAGTTTATCAAACACAGCGGCGGAATTTTTATCGACTGCTCGATACACGACTATGACATTGCTCGTTATGTGATGGGAGCCGAAATCACCTCTGTTTCCGGACATGGCCGGATTTTGAACAATCCGTTTATGGAAGAGTACGGTGACGTTGATCAAGCGTTAACCTATCTTGAGTTTGATTCAGGTGCGGCCGGTGATGTTGAAGCAAGCAGGACCTCCCCTTACGGCCATGATATCCGAGCGGAAATTATCGGGACAGAAGGCAGTATATTTGTTGGAACATTGCGAAATCAGAATGTGACGATCCTAACGTCAGCAGGCAGCAACTATGAGATCATACCAGACTTTCAAACTCGTTTTCACGAGGCATATTGTTTAGAACTCCAGCATTTTGCTGAATGCGTTCAAACAGGAAAACGTCCGCTTGTCACCGAGGTCGACGCAACGATCAATTTAGAAATCGGAATTGCAGCAACCGACTCATACAAAACCGGCAAACCTGTAAAGATTCACATGGATAAAATTCACGCAGATGTGTAACACGCCAAAGCGCCCTTGCAGCAGAATGATGCCGGCTTTGAAAGATGGAAGAGAAAGCGGGAAATGATTCAAACGAAGGCATCACGCTTGGAATTGCTCCGATCAGTTGGGCGAACGACGACCTTCCGGATCGAGATGCGACCAGCTGGAAGTATTGAAAACCTATTTTAATAGAATCAGATATGTGCATCTAAAGGACGTAAGAAAGGACATTTTTTATGAGGTTCAAGAAAAAAATCTGGATTTCCAGGCTGTCCGTAAAGGGTTTTACGGTGCCGGGGACGGAGATTTTGATGTTGCGCCCATTCCATTGTGAAAGAGCTGGCGGAAAAGGCGGTACAGCGGCTGGGTCATCGTTGAAGCGGAACAGGGCCCGGCGATCTATGATCCTTATGATTATGCTAAACGTGCAAAAACATATATGGGCGGTTTGCCTGTTCGTGAACGAAACAGGTAGAGGCATCTCTTTTACGGGCTGACAGTCGAAAAGATTGCCAGCCGCTTGTCTTACTGCTTCAATCCATACAAATATTGGATATAGTCAGTTGCAATTCCTTTATGCCCCAGCTGCCGCAGCATCGCCGTAATATTCCCGCGATGATACGTACCGTGGTTGATAATATGCTGCATGATTTCTGCGTATGTGGTGTCAAGCGTGCCGTAGTGCTGATGATAAATGGAAAAAGGCTGGTCCAAGTTTTTCTGGCGGGTGAAAAAATCTCTATACTGCCCGTTTAAGGACAGAAACTGATTTTCAATCGCTTCGAGCTGCCCCCGAATACCTTGAAATTGGCTCAGATCGTCAATAGCGTCTTGAAAAGAATCTCCTAACAGCGTTCTGAGCCATATATGATCTGTTTGGCACATGTGAAACAGCACTTCATTTATGGAAGAAAAAACACTCTTCGTTTCTTGATTGGCAATGTCGGCCGGCAGGCTTTTTACGTGTTCAAAAATCCGTTTGTTTGCCCATGTGTGATACTGATAAAGCTGTTCTATATTATTCATCTGACTCCCCCTCATATTTATTATTCTCTTTTTTATTCGGCAATTCCTTTTTTTAAAACAGCAGTGCAGCAAATTGCAGCCCCCCGCATCACCAAAGCTGAACATTTATTTAATACGATCATCAGTCCTCCGCCCGTATCCAGCGTTTTAAATATTCGCACGGCCAAAACCAGCACGATAAACCCAAGAAACGGCCATGCAAGACAGCGCGTATATAACCATTTATCAAGTCCCGTGTATGGAAGCGATTGGGTGCTGATCACACCGACAGTGTCCAAAATGGCGTGCGGATTTAAGAGGGAAACCGTTGCCGCAAATGCGGCTTGTTTTTTAGCGCTGAACACGTTCTTTTGCGTCTCATCCGGATCCGGCCGGCTGTGCCATGTCACCCAGCCCATATAAGCAAGAAACAAAAATCTGCACGTAAGCATGATCGTTTCAAAGGCGGGAATCTGCTGCACAACAACATTCTGCCGGAACTGTGCTTTCAAAACAGCGGAGACAAGAAATGATTCGGCTGACAACAAACGAACGGATGCCAATCATAGAGGACGATGCGTACGGAGATTTGTGGTTTGAAGAAAAGCCGCCGCCCCCAATAAAGTCGATGGATAGGGAAGGAAATGTCCTGTATCTGGGCACGTTATCCAAGACGGTGAGTCCGGGACCTCGCATCGGCTGGGTGACCGGACCTGAACCGGTGATTGAGAGGCTGGCTGATATCAAAATGCAGACAGATTACGGTTCAAGCGCTTTGTCCCAGTGGGCTGCGGCAAAGTGGCTGTCAGAAGACCGTTATGAAGAGCATCTTGCGTGGGAGAGAGCTGAAAGCCAGAAGAGATGCAACACTCCGTTTTCTGCAGCGATATGCGGGAGATATCGCCCGATGGAACGTTTTCGCAGGCAGTTTCTATATTTGGGTGACATTTCATCGGCCGCTCCCTGTCAGACGGTTATTTAACCAGGCGCTGACAAAAAACGTTCTCCTGAATCCCGGTTCAGTATATGATCCAGATGACCGGCAAAGCTTGCGGCTGTCTTATTCATACGCCGCCCTTCCTGATATCGAGAAGGGCATTAAGGTATTAGCAGAAACGGCGCGGCAATTGATGTCCGAGCACACGAAATAAAAGGGGGCTCCCTGTGTTCATTTCTCTTATGTAATGACCGCGCCGAGTGCTCTGGCGAATACGATGGCCTGTTGCGGAGTTATTTTGCAGCCTTTCAGCTTTTCAAGTGAAACATGAATCTGTTCAAACCGGCAGCTGCTGAGGTCCATTTTTTGAAGAGACGTCCCGATAAAGTTTGCGCCCTCCAAGTCACACGAATCAAAATGTGTGTGCTGAAAGACAGCGTCATTGCATTCACATTGCAAAAGTGAGCATTGATCAAAACGAACCTGTTTCATATTAGAAAAAAGGAACGAACTGAAATTGGCGGGGCACTGGCTGAACAAAACATTCCGCATGGTTGCTTCTGCCAAATTGATTCCTAGCAGCTTTGACTGTCTCCATTCGGTTCTGTGGATAATAGCGCCGCTAAAATCGGCATTTGACAGATCACACTTTTCAAACAGCACATCGGTTAATTCAATGTTCCGGAATGAGACATCAATAAATGCCACATTTCTGAAAACCACCTGATCTGCGCATATTCTTTCAATGTCTTCCCCAATGATCGAACAATCTTCAATCAGGCACATCTCGAGTTGATCATCTTGCGTCAGCCCTTCGCCGAAGCTGGCTGCTGTAAGGGTTTCCGGAATTCGGGGTTTTTGAATGGTGCTTGTATTCATCTGATGACATCCTTTACTGATCTTGCGGCAAGATACTCCGCTGAGACATTTTTTTAGAGTTTGATAATAAATTGCAAAGCTATGCGATACATATAGTTAAATGAGCGCCTTTTAAGGCTGGTGAAGTTAACCGCGGAGCGGCGATTAAAACAGGGAACTCCAAGGCTGAATACAGAGCGAAGTTTTATAACGATAAAACTTTGACTGTTCAACCGGCCGAGAATATCAGCATGTTTACTGTGTTTAATGGCGGTTCGTCCCGCTTATTTCTAAAAGCATAATGGGAAGGTCCTTTCACGTCAAGGGGCGGCGGATGATCACTGGGGAACATGACAGGAGGTTTTAAAATGGGGCATTACATTCAAACTGAAGAGCATGTGACGCTATTTGTGGAAGATCTCGGTTCGGGCCGGCCGATTGTCTTTTTGCATGGCTGGCCGTTGAATCACCAGATGTATGAGTATCAAATGAATGAGCTGCCGAAAAGAGGCTTCCGTTTTATCGGCATCGACTTTAGAGGCTACGGAAAATCTGACCGCCCGTGGACCGGATATGATTATGACACGATGGCAGATGATGTAAAGGCTGTCATATACACCTTGCAGCTTGAAGATGCCGTGCTCGCCGGATTTTCAATGGGGGGAGCCATCGCCATCCGTTACATGTCGAGGCACGACGAAGCAGATATTAAGAAGCTGATTTTGATGGGAGCCGCGGCGCCTGCGTTTACAAAGCGGCCGTATTACCCGTATGGCTTCTTGAAAAAAGACGTCGACGACTTGATTGTCCAATTCAGAAATGACCGACCGAAAGCACTTGCAGATTTCGGGCAATTATTTTTTGAAAAGCATATCTCTCCGGAATTCAGGCAATGGTTTCAGGAGCTGAATCTGAATGCTTCCCCCTATGGCACGATTCATTCCGCTATAGCTTTAAGAGACGAGGATTTAAGAAAAGAGCTCGGAGACATTAAGGTGCCGACTCTCATTATGCACGGCGTCAAGGATAAGGTATGTCCGTTTGATTTCGCCAGAGAAATGAAGCGCGGCATCAAACAAGCCAAATTAATTCCGTTTGAAGAAAGCGGCCATGGGCTCTTTTTTGACGAGAAAGAAAAATTAAATAATGAAATCATGCGGTTTTCAAGGTAAAGCGCGAAAAAACCCGATGTAAGGATTCGGGTTCTTTTCACACGTTTATATGATTCCTTTAGTATGCAGTTCATGAATGATCAAGTCTGCTGCATCCGCAATGGATATTTTATCTGATTCAATCGTCAGATCAGGCGAAAGCGGAGCTTCATAAGGAGAGTCGATTCCCGTGAAATGTTTGATTTCTCCGCTCCTCGCTTTTTTGTAAAGCCCTTTAGGATCGCGTTCTTCGCAAATATTCAGGGGGCATTTGATATAAATTTCAAAAAATTCTTCTTGAGGAAATTTCTCTTTAACCATCTTTCGGTCTTCTCTGAATGGAGAGATAAAAGCCGTTAGGATAATCTGGCCGCTATCTACAAAGAGCTTTGCGACCTCTCCGATCCGCCGGATGTTTTCTACTCTGTCTTCGGCACGGAAGCCAAGGTCTTGGTTCAAACCGTGCCGGATGTTGTCACCGTCGAGCACGTAGCTTTGTATGCCTCGTTCATACAGCTTTTCATCAACCGCATTGGCCATCACGGATTTGCCTGAGCCTGATAAGCCGGTAAACCAAAGAACACAGCTTTTGTGCCGATTTAACTTTTGCCTGTCAGCCTTCATCACAGCCGTGGGGTGCCAGACGATATGCTGGTTATTGCTCATGATGGACCTCCGTTATATGCTGGATGGCAATCGGCTTTTGATGCAGACCTTTCATCAGGACATTGGCAACTTCCGGCCTGCTGAATTCTTTAGGGAGCTTTTTGCCTTGGCGCAGCAGTTCTCTTACTTTTGTTCCGGATAAGTGAATGTGGTCTCTCGCACTGTGGGGGCAAGTTTTAGAGGTGCCCATGTTTCCGCATTTCCGGCAATAAAAGCTATGCTCGAAGAACAGCGGCTTAATGCCCAGCTCCTCTTCAGTAAATGACTGGAATATCTGTTGCGCGTCATACGTGCCGTAGTAGCTGCCGACACCCGCGTGATCGCGGCCGACGATAAAATGCGTACACCCGTAATTTTTTCGGACGAGAGCATGGAAAATGGCTTCGCGCGGCCCCGCATAACGCATAGCCGCCGGGAATACCGATAACATCACGCGGTCTTTCGGATAATAATGATCAAGCAATACTTGATAGCTCTCCATCCTGATATCACTTGGTATATCATCTGCTTTTGTTTCTCCGACAAGCGGATGGAGCAGCAAGCCATCTGTTATTTCTAGCGCCGATTTTTGGATATATTCGTGCGCTCTGTGAACGGGGTTGCGGGTTTGAAAGCCGACGATGGTTTTCCAGCCTAGTTTATCAAAAGCGGCCCTTGTATCGGCCGGGGTGCAATAGAACTGTTCAAACGCTTTTTCAGGCAGGCGGCTTGCGGTGATAGGGCCGCCGATATAAGTGCCGGGCCGCTCCAGCAATTTTTTAACGCCTGGATGAGCTGGGTCATCCGTTTGAAAAACAGACAGAGCTTCCTGAATCTTATCAGGCTGATAGATATCGGTAACGGTCATGGTTCCATAAGGAACTGTATCTTTCACCAATGCAACCTTTTCGCCAATGGACAACTGCTTTGCGGTTTCTTCATTGACAGGCAGCGTGACCGGCAAACTCCATGGCAGACCGTCTGCCAAACGCATTTCTTTCACAACAGATTGGTAGTCTTTCTCTCCTAGAAATCCCGTTAACGGACTATACCCTCCAATGGCGATCAGCTCAAGGTCGCTCAATGCCAGCTGATCAAGCTCGGCTTCGCATACACAACCTTCAAAAGAGCATTCACGATCCACCCGGTTTATTAAAATCCCTCCATGAGGCTCATTTACATTCACTTGATAAAACCTCCATCTTTTAAGGTTCATTTTGATTATTTCTGTATGAGTTAGATTACTCTAGGTGCAGTCCGCACTCCGTTTTTTCGCGCCCGGCCCATCTTCCCGCTCTTTCATCATGCGGATTGGAAGAAGGCAATGTACACATTTCACAGCCTATGCTCGGGTAATTTTGATCGTGCAGCTTGTTGTACGGCAGATCGTTGAGCTGAATGTAATTCCACACGTCATTCCATGTCCAGTGAATAAGAGGGCAGATTTTAATTAATTTAAATTTTTGGTCCCTGTTGATGAATTTGACATGTTTTCTTGCAGGTGATTGTTCCCGTCGAAGCCCTGAAATCCATGCATCCATTCCCGATAAGTGTTTTTGCAAAGGCTCGATTTTTCGCATCTGGCAGCACAAATTCGGATTGTGTTTCCACAGCTCGCTGCCATATGTCTTTTCCTGGTCCTCTACACTCAGAGCAGGCTCGAGAAGCTGAATGGTAAACCCGGGATATTTGATCTTGGCTGTTTCAATGAGTTCGTACGTTTCTTTAAAATGCAGTCCTGTATCCAAAAAAATAATGTGCGCATTTTTATTGATCTTAGAGATCAAATCAAGAAGCACCATTCCCTCAGCGCCGAAACTGCAGGCATATACGATCTGATTCCCATAAGTCCGGAAAGCCCATTTCAGAACATCAAGTTCGTCGATGAGCTTTGCCGTTATATCATTTGCAGCCGTATCACTCCATGTTTCATAGGTAATGTGTTCGCTCAACTTTATTCCCTCCGCTCCTGAAACTCTTCGTTTGTTCTCTGAACTATAGATTAAGTTATAGGCAGACTATTCACCTTTTCCTTAAATGTTCTTGGTTTTTACCCCTTATCTTTCATAGATTGGCAGGGAGGCGGGGAACCAATAGGCGGTTTGATGAATATACTTTTTTGACTTGACCGCAATGTTTATTGCCTGAAGGGAGGGGTAGGATGCCGGTTACGATTTATCAGGGAAATGATTATTCGCCCGCCCCGGCAGACATCAATATCGTAATTGATGTGATCAGAGCATTCACCGTCGCCCATTATGCTTTTATCGGAGGGGTGAAGAAGATTCTATTAGTCAGAACAACGAAAGAAGCATTTCGTCTGAAAAAAACATACCCGGATTATCTATTAACGGGGGAGGTGAATGGCGTCGGGATCAAAGGATTTGATTTAGATAACTCTCCTAAACGCGCGGCGGGACATGATATGGGGGGGAAGACGCTCATTCAAAAAACAACTAACGGCGTAAACGCGGCATTGCACGCATTACAGGCTGAACACATTCTGGTCACCGGTTTTTCGAATGCGAAAACAACGGCGGAATATGCCGCTGCACTTAGCCGCCGGCAAAAGGAGCCCGTGATCAACATCATAGCTTCCCACCCGACAGGTGATGATGATATGGCCTGCGCTGAATATATCAAAGACATCATTGAAGGCAAGCAGACGATCGCACCCGCTGAGGCCGTTATGAGAATCAAAAACTCTCATGTTGCCGAGAAGTTTTTCGATCGTGAGAATCCATTATTTGATCCGGACGATATCACTTATTGCATAAAAGAAATACCGGGCCATTTTGTGATGAAAATCAATCCGGAAAAAGAAGTACCAATGATTGAGAGGGTTATAATATGAATCATTTCACGCTTGATTTGCCATTGAGAACAATCAAACCGAGAAAAACCGGCCTGACCATTTTAATTGATAATGGCTATCCACTGCGTTTTTTTAAAGATTCAATCGAAGGAGCGGCCGATTATATTGATTTTGTCAAATTCGGCTGGGGGACATCGTTGATTACGAAAGATTTGGAGGAGAAGATCAGCTGCCTGAAAGAGAATGACGTGAAGTACTTCTTCGGAGGCACACTATTTGAAAAGTATGCAAGCCAGAAAAAGGTCGATGAATTTTATCGGTACTGTACATCATACGGCTGTGAGTATATTGAAATATCAAACGGAACAATTCCGATAACCAATAAAGAAAAAGCGGCATACATTACAGATTTTTCGAGTGAATTTAATGTATTCAGTGAAGTGGGAAGCAAGGATAACGTGATATCGAATCAGCAAGGGCCGGAAGAGTGGATCGAATCTATTCTCGAAGATATAGAAGCCGGTTCTGAAAAAGTCATAACGGAAGCAAGAGAGAGCGGAACAGGAGGCCTGTGCTCCAGTAATGGAGATATCCGGTTTCATATAACTGATGATATCTTATCTTCCGGAATTGATATCAACAAACTGATTTTTGAAGCCCCAAATAAAACGCTTCAAACAGGTTTTATCCAAAAAGCCGGTCCAAATGTGAACATGGCCAATATTTCATTTCAAGATGTGATTTCTTTAGAAACCTTGCGGCTGGGATTGCGATCCGATACTTTCTATCTGTAAAAGAAGCGGCTTAAGGGCTCTCGTTTCAAAAGGGAGAGCCTTTAGAGCCTTGCATTATCATTTTTTACGGTACATAGGCGTCAAGAGAGGAAGGGAGGCAAAACGGATTTGATAGATTACATCAATCACTCTCGTGGAAATTAATTGGCAAATAAGTGCTTGGAACACGATGGCCCAGGCAATAATAGAAGCGGTAATCAAAAAGATCACACAATTTATGGCTAATAAAATATTGCCGGGATTCCCTCCGCGGTAGATGGAAATCATGAGCGCGAGGGCGCCAAAACCCCCGTTGGAAATTTTGTATTTGTATAAAAGGCCGATGCCAAGCCCTAATAAAAGAGACCCGCCTGCCAAATCAAGCCAAAGATTTGCGGCTACATCGGGAAAGGCGGAATCGAAAATCAATACCGAGACAGATGTGACTGTAATAGAGGCAAGGGTTCCGACAAACGTTCTCATTTCCAGCCATTTCAGGGCGGTGAAAAGCATGGACACATTCACAGCCCAAACCGAAATGCCATGCGGAATATGAAACAAATAGTTGAATAAAACGGCAACGCCAGCCGCTCCACCTGAAGGGATATCATGAGGGAACAAAAACAAGGACATGCCAAGCCCTTGTAAAACGCCTCCTGCAAGAATCATACATATCATTTTTACTTTCATGAGCCGCTCCTTTAAAAAAGACTCGTCCGTTGTTTATATTTTATGAGGCTGTCCTTTTATTATGTCAAAATAAAAGAGGTTCAGCCTAATAGGCTGAACCGTCCCATGTATAATGATTGATCAAATCCATATTGATTTCTGTGCCGATGCCCGTTCCGGCAGGGATATCAATCGTTCCGTTTGCAGGCTGAAGGGGCACAAGATCTGTAAAAGGATTGTCCATCACATCCCATTCGAGCGGTTCAATCTGATTGTGCTCCATTTTTGACCAAGGCGGCAGGCAGGCTTGTGAAAATAATGCATATAGCCTCGAAAGTGCACCGTCATAGGCATGAGGGGAAACCCTGACGCCGAAGTGACGGGCGAGCTGCAGACAGTCGCGAAACTCGTCAATTCCATTCACATGCATGACATCTGGCTGAATGATATCAAAACCGCGCTGGGAAAGAAGAGGAACAAATTGCTTTGCGCCTTTTATATTTTCGCCTCCTGCAAGAGGGACAGAGAGGCGGCTTCTGAGCAGAGCATTATCTTGTATGTGGTCAAGAGGGACAGGCTCCTCAAGCCAAAGAATATTCGTCCATTGTGAAAAATAGCGCTCCCACAGTAAAGCGGTTGCCGCGTCATAGCTTTGATTGGCATCCAATATAATAGAGACTGAATCGCCGCATGCATGCTGAAGCGCTTTGATATGGGCGGCATCCTCTTCAAACGATTTGCCGCCTATTTTTACTTTTATTTGTTTAAACCCTTTTTTCAGCATTGCTTCAGTATGAAGAAGAGAACTGCTGATCCACTGCTGATGATCAGAATATGACTGGAAAGAGGCGTATACAGGTATTTGCCGCCTGTAGCTCCCTCCCCATAATTCACATACGGAACAATTGGCGGCCTTTGCCGCTATCTCGGTTAACGCCATACTGACAGCTGATGCCGCTCGCTGATGCCACTTTTTTACGGTGCGAACTAAAGGCAGCCGGCAGCCGGCCTGTTTTCCAAGAAGGTAAGGGATAATGCGGTTGGTAAATCCGACATGTAAAGAGGGCAGCCAATCTACGCATTCACCCCAGCCATCTATCCCGGTGTCAGTAATGATTCTGATGAGATAACACGTCCGATATTGCTTATATCCATTTGCATCCCCATAGGGCTCTTCCAAGCGGTGGAAAAGCGGGAATGTTTCAATACGTTCAATTTTCAAAGCTCTGTGCTACCTTTCTTTAGCGGGCTGCAGACGTTCACTTGACAGGTGCGGCTTTTCTTTCTCTTTGGTTTCTTCTTCATTTTGATTCACATGGACGAGAAGCAGCACGAGAATGCCGACAGCCAGTGTTAAGCCGGCGATGCTTAAAAACATGCCGGGTCTTGACCATTCCATTAAGCGTCCGAAAATCGGAGGTCCGATCGCGACACCTAAAAACCGAACCGATCCGTATAATGACGTTACAAATCCTCTTCGGTCTTTCCCGACAGCTCCGGTGATGAAGCTGTTGATACAAGGCAGCACAAGCCCGGTGCCGACACTGCTGATGACAAGAATGCTGATAAAGAGAACCAATTGTTCAAAAAAAGATAGCGTGGCATAAGAAATAGTCATCAGCGCCAAACCAAGAACAATCAGCTTTTTCATTAAGGATTGCTTTTGTCCGATTTTACTTCCGGTAATATATGAAGTCACACACATGACCAATAGCGGAATGGCCAGAATCAGCCCTTTTTTTACGCCATCGGTATCATAGGTTTTCTCCAGTACATCCGAAAAGTAAAATAAGATCCCGAATAGGGTAAATAAACAAGTTGCTCCCGCTAAATATGCGGTGAAAAGCCATCTGCCCTCTTGTTTAAATACGCTTAATAATCCTTTTGCGTATTTTCCTATGGTTGGCGGCTCCTCTTCTTTTTTCTTCTCCTTAATAAAAATCCACGTCAGCAGAATAGAAAGAGCGCAAAATGCAGGGAATGCAAAAAAAGCTCCATACCAAACAAGTAAGGCTATAAGAGAGCCGATAATGGGTGAAAGGACTTTTCCCATTCCGTTTGACGCTTCGACGATTCCGAGCACTTTGCTTTCCTGCGCCCCTTTAAACAGATCCGCCGACAGGGCCATAGCGATTGGGCCTGTCCCTGCAGCGCCGAGTCCCTGCAGGGCGCGTCCCGCCATGATCAAAGGAAACGATTGGTGGAAAAAACCGGCGATTAATCCGCCTATCCCGTACAGAAATAAGCAAGGAATAATAATTTTCTTACGGGAAAAACGATCTGCGAGGTAGCCGACAATCGGTATAAAAACAGCTGCGGTTATCGAAAAAACCGTTATGACAAGACTGACTTGAAATTGAGATAAATGAAGTTCGGATTTCATTTGCGGTAAGATCGGGATTAACATGGAATTACCCAGTGTTAAAATGAGCGGTATAGAACCGATTGCCACAATAGTCATCACATTAGGTTGTTTTGTTTGTGCCACCAAGGCTCACTCCTTTTCTTGTTAGAATGTCCTTGATGTATCGGTTTATTCAGAAAAGATTAACGCTCAGTCATATGTAAAAAACCGAATACGGAATGGACCGTATTCGGGCATTTATCATGTATTTTGAATCAGCCGAGTCCTTGTGACGTAACGGCGACTAAGTGTCCGTTTCGTTCCGGAAAAGAGCTCTTTTGAAGAACCATCAGCGGCGATTCAGTATCTCGTACAAACCCCATGGCCGCCAGATCAAGATCGATACAGCGGTAGTCTCCGGAAATATCAATTCGAATCCGTCCTTGCTTTCCATCCGCAAGCTCATTGATTAACAGAGCCGCACATTCTCTGGAAGGTGCGATTAAAGGCCCTATTCTCAAGCTGTCCGGCGTCTGGCGGGAAAGTCCGTACCCGACAATGCTGCCATCTTTGTTTTTGACAACGGAACATTCTAAACAGCCGGAAATGAGCTGCTGAAGCAGGCGTTCTCTGCCTGTTCCGAAAGCCGCCCGGTCTGTTTTTGTTAAAGCCTGAAAATCCTTTGGCTGAAAAGGTGCAATGTCTATATCAGAATCCGCTGTGTGAGGCAAAAAGCGGTCACACACATACTTATAAATGGAACTGATTTGCTGAAATCCGGCTTTTTGATAAAGCGGCAGGCCTTGCTCGGTGGCGACAAGCATAATCGGAATGGTATCGTTTAGTTCGCCGATGCATGCTTCCACCATCTTTTTGCCGAGACCGGCCCCTCTGAATTCTTTTTGTACGATCACAAGGCCAAGCGAAGCAAAAGCCCCGTATGAAAAAATGCCGGAGCAAGAAAGAAGAGTTCCTTTGCTGTCCTTATAACCAAAAAGGCGTCCGTTTTGCAGCAAAAGCTCCAGCTCCCGCTCATCATAACCCGGCCAGCCTGCGTGCCGGCACAATGCAAACAGGCCAGGCACATCTTTTTCTGTTAAAACGGAAAGCGCAGCATCACTCATTGGCATCATTATCACCGTCTTACTTGAGTTTTTTATACATTACAATATGAGGTCCGATACCAGGGAGATCAAATGGATCACCAGTATCCTTCCAGCCAAGCTTTTCGTAGTACCCTTGCACGTGGCATCTGGCGTTGCACCATACCGTTTTTGCCCCCATATCGGCAAGCTTCTGTTCAGCGCGAGTGACAAGCGTGCTTCCGGCTCTCTGCTTGCGGTATCCGGCAAGCGTCGCCATTCCCCTCATCTGATAGGATGGGCCAGCTTCAATCAAGGGATGATCTTGGCGATAAAAAGAAGCTACGCTGATCAGCGTTCCGTCAAAAAAAGCGCCGAGGTGAAAGCTGCCTTCCTCTTTGTCTCGTTCATATTTACATTGTTCTATCGTTTGGTGCGGACGCAAGATCATATGTCTGATTTCATAAGTATCTTCTGCTGAAATTTCATTGACAAGAATCATGATATCCTCCTTTTACTAATGGTTTGAAGAGAAGGGGAGACACCTCTTTATATTATCACCTGCCATCCATAAAGAGGAGGGCCGCCTGATTTATTCAGGCAGCCCTTTTCACGTTTAGTGCAAAAACACATTCTCGCGCTTTTCGTCTTTTTTCTGAATATAGGAAGTAAGCTCCGCCGTTAAGTCAGACCGGAGGAAAGGCGTGATCAGATAAACTCCGTTAAACAGCTCACATGCCGTATCGAGAAGAGAGCGGGCGATGGCGAGGCCTTCCGCTTTTTGTTTTTGCTTATCTTCACCGGCAAGCGCCATTTTCTCGCGAATGGAATCCGACAGTTTGATGCCGGGAATTTCATGATGAATAAATTCGGCGTTGCGGCTGCTGGTTAACGGCATAATGCCAATGTAAACAGGCGTCTTGAGATGCTTGATTTCGTTATGGATGTCGACAAGCTGCTGCTCTGAGTAGACTGGCTGTGAGATAAAATAATCGGCGCCGCAATCGATTTTTTTCTCAAGCCGTTTCACCGCTTTGTCAAGGTGGCGGACGTTGGGATTAAACGCCCCGGCGACAGAAAAATTGGTCTTTCTGCCGAGCGGTTTCCCCGATAAGGAAAGCCCTTCATTGAATTGCTTGATCAGCCTGATTAAATCAAAGGATGTTAAGTCATAAACAGATGTGGCCCCCGGAAAATCACCGATTTTAGAAGGATCGCCTGTAACCGCCAAAATATCGTTTAAGCCTAAAGTGTCGAGCCCCATTAAATGTGACTGCAAGCCGATAATATTTCGGTCTCTGCATGTTATATGAACGAGAGATCTGATATCCATCTGCTGCTTCAAAAGCGCTCCGCAGGCAACATTGCTGATTCTCGGAGTCGCGAGTGAGTTATCGGCAAGCGTCAGCGCCTCTATTCCGGCTTCTTTTAATTCGCTTGCAGCGGAAAGGAATTTCTCAAAGTTCAACTTTTTCGGCGGATCAAGCTCTACGATTATTGACCTTTTTTGAGAGGCGATTTCATCTAATCCCGGCTCGGTCCGCTCGTGCTGAATGGAGATGGTTTCCTGCGCTCTGACTTTCACTTCTTTTTCCGTAATAGGCTCAAGGCCGCCGACTGCATCTGCCATGGCCCGAATGTGGCTCGGGGTTGTGCCGCAGCAGCCTCCAATAATCCGTGCGCCTTGTTTTCGGAATTCAATGGCGCTGTTTTGGAAATACGTATCATCTGTTTCATACACAAGCCGTCCTTCTTCTAGGGATGGCAGGGAGCTGTTAGGATAAACGGATAAAAACGCATCATCAAAAATCGGCACCTCGGTGAGCGCTTCAATCATATGATAAGGGCCGAGCCGGCAGTTAATGCCCGTCACATCAGCACCAAGACCGACAAGCGATCGAAGAGCTTCCGATAGAGGCGTTCCGTCTTGAAGCACCCCTTGTTCATGCATCGAGACATTCAGTACGATCGGCAAATCCGTTTCCTTTCTGGCAATTTTTAAGACTTCCTGTGCTTCTTCAAGATCATAATAGGTTTCCAAAAGGAGTCCGTCCGGCTCTTCGTGCAGCAAAAGATAAAGCTGTTCCCGAAAGCTTCTTTTAATTTCCTCAAGGCTGTACGCATTTTTGTTAAAGGTGCGGATGCCGCCCATCGTTCCGAGCACATACGCTCCGCCAGACGAGGCACGCGCGATTTTGACGGCTTCTTTATTGATTTTTTTGGTTTCATCTTCAAGTCCGTGCCGGGATAATTTGATATAGTTGGCCCCGTATGTATTGGTTTGAATAATATGTGCGCCCGCCTGAACATACGCTTCATGAATTCGTTTGATTTCCTCCGGCTTTGACACATTCAATTCTTCAAAGCATCTGTCAATGCCATATGAATAAAGAAGCGTCCCCATAGCGCCGTCTCCGATTAATACCTGATGTTTCAAATCTTCTAAAAGTCCCATTGTCTGCCTCCTTCATAACATTCAGCAAGGAAAAAAGAGAATTAAAAAAAGTCCTCTTAAGAAGAAGACTTTATAAAAGATTTGTCTATCTTCTTATCTTCCAAGCTGTTCAAGCTTGCTGGATTTAGCACCTTGGTCATGACTGCGAATGCAATCATTACACCGGTTGCTGAAGCTTCTTCGGGCCAGTCCCTCAGCTTCTCTTGATAAGAACAATGATTCAGTTTTTAATTGAGCAAATGAAATCCGGAATTCCCCAAAAAGAGATGAGGAATTTTCCTTTCTCCAAATTTACCGAAAATATAGACAATAATCAATAGCAAATGTAAAATTTATCGGAAATTTATAAATTGAACGTCAATCGGCAGGTCAGCACCGCGGACGGCAGACATAATCTGCTGAAGATCGTCCTTGCTTTTTCCGGTCACCCGTACCTGATCATCCTGGACTTGGGATTTCACTTTCAGACCTGAGTTTTTAATGATCGTGTTGATTTTTTTGGCGTTCTCTTTATCGATCCCTTGAACTAGCTTCGCGCGCTGTCTCACAGTGCCGCCGGAGGCATTCTCGATTTTTGAATATTCGATGTTTTTGGTCGGAACATTTCTTTTAATGAGTTTGCCTGTGAGCACATCCTTAAGCTGGCTCATTTTGAATTCATCATCGGAAACCAGAACGAGATCCTCTTTTTCTAACGTAATGTCGCTTTTACTGCCTTTGAAGTCATAGCGGGTGCCGATTTCCTTCAATGCAATCTGAATTGCGTTTTGGACTTCCGGGAATTCAACCTTGGACACAATATCAAAAGAACTTTCTTTTGCCATATGAAAACCTCCATAACATTTAACTTATGTGTTGATTATAGTAGAATAAAGAGAAACTTCCAACAGAACAAAGAATCAATTTGGGATGATTGGAAAAAAATAAGGAACAACATCCGCCAAAAACATAAGCGGAATAGGAAGGACGATAGCATGAGACCAGGGCAGCAATTAACCTTGAGTATAGATCACCAAACAGATTTCGGTTACTTTTTAACCGACGGAGAAGACACGGTTCTCTTACATAACAGTGAAGTGACAGAGGATATAGAAGAAAGAGACGAAGTAGAGGTATTCATCTACGTTGACCAGCAGGAAAGGCTTGCGGCAACGATGAAAATACCGGTCATCAGCGCCGAGCAATATGGATGGGTAGATGTAGTGGATGCAGTAGACGATATGGGCGTGTTCGTCGATGTCGGCTTATCTAAGGACGCGCTTGTCGCAACAGAGCATCTTCCTCCGTACGAATCCGTGTGGCCGCAAAGAGGGGACAAGCTGTATTGTATGCTGAAAGTGACAAACCGCGGACGCATGTTTGCAAAACCCGCGCCGGAGGACATCATCAGCGAGCTGTTTACTGAAGCGTCAGAAGATATGATGAATAAAGAGCTGACAGGAACGGTGTACAGGCTTATCGCTTCCGGTTCTTTCCTGATCACAGACGACGGCATTCGCGCCTTCATTCACCCTTCTGAAAGAAAAGAAGAGCCGAGACTCGGATCAAGAATCACAGGACGGGTGATTGAAGTGAAGGATGACGGGTCGGTGAACATGTCGCTTCTCCCGCGGAAACAGGATGCGTTGTCAGTAGACGCCGAGCAAATCCTTACTTATATGAGAACGAGAAACGGCGCCATGCCATACGGAGACAAGAGCGACCCGGAAGATATCCGCCAACGCTTTCAGATGAGCAAGGCCGCCTTTAAACGGGCGCTCGGACACTTGATGAAGAATAACAAGGTCTATCAGGAAAACGGCTGGACATATGAAAAGCAATAAAGTAGAGAGCAGGCTGCCAGAGAGCAAGCCTGCTTTTTTTGCGGTGAATATATCCAATTGAGTATGGTCTCCAAGTGCCGAGGAGTCCGGACAGGATTTGGGGAATACTCCGCGAAACGCTCCATGCTTTACTAACCTCATGAAAAAACAGCAGAACATAGAGCGTTATGCAGAGGAACTATATACAGAGCTGAAGAATATGTCTGATGTAGAAAGAGAGAATGCAATCGGGGAAATGAGGGTCGCGTATTTGTGAAGAATGACAAAACAAAGGCCGAGAAACTCCCAAATGTGATTTCTGAGGAATTTTCGCAGCCGAAGGAGTTTGCTGAAGCGTTATTGGGCGTGAGGAACAACGGGACAATCGTCTATTTCTGTCAGAAAAAACAAAATGAAATCTCAAAAAGAGATCATCGTTATAGCAAATCTGGCAGCGGTTTAGTTGGTGTTGTAGCTGTGCCGTTTTTTTTCTTTTTTGAATTTTAAGTAACACGGGGAGGCCGTAACATGGATTTAAGCATCAATTATCTGTTAACGATCATTTCGCTTCTTTTCTTTTGGATAGCCTATTATGTAGGAATAAAAAAACAAACTTGGATACTGGCCGGTTTTAATGAGGCGCGTATCCGTGACAAGGATAGGCTGGCAAGAATTGCAGGCTGCTTTTTCTTGAATTCCGGTTTATTTATTCTGCTGAACAGCTTTATCGCATTTCCCGGACAGGAGCAGCTGATCCCGCCGCTCATTTTGGCATATGGGGCCGGCGTCATTATTTACGTGAATAAGAAATTAGTAGAATAGCGGCAGCCTAATAGGAGGATGTTTATACGCTGAATGTTGGGAGCGAAGCCTAAGAGCAAATTTATTATCGGGCGTTAAGTTTTTATGTAACAGCATCCCAGATTCTTAGTATGAGGAAACAAGCAGCTATCGAGGCGGCCAATATTTGTACGGTGAAGGTTCAAAGCAATCTGCTTCGGTCCTGCATGCATATAAGAGAAAAGTAAAAAACCGGCAGTCCTTATCATAAAGCTTACCGGTTTTGTTGTTTATGATTTACTTGAGAAAAAAATCGCCAGCGTTCCCGGACCGGAATGGGAGCCTACGGCCGATCCGATCGTATGCATGATAATCTCTTTCGGATGAAAGGCGTCTTCAATCAGCTGTTTCATTTCAAGCGCGGTGTCTTCGTTATCGGCGTAGCTGATGCCGACTGTCTGCCCGCTCCAATTGTCTCCGCGTTCGGCCATTACTTCAATGATCCGCTTTAACAGCTTTTTTTTGCCTCTGATTTTTTCTAACGGAATAAGTTTCCCGTCCTCCATGTGCAGAAGCGGTTTAATATTTAAAAGCCCGCCTACAAAAGCGGAGGCTTTGGAAATTCTGCCGCCTCTTGCAAGATAAGTTAAATCATCCACAGTGAAAATATGCTCAAGATGAGCGCAAAAGTCCTTTACAGACGTTTCAATTTCTTGTATTGTATTTCCGTCGACACAGAGCTCTTGCGCGTATCGCACTGCAAGACCGTATCCTAATGAAGCGCATTTGGAATCAATGATCCGCAAATCAAAATCAGGATATTCTTCCTTTACTTCATTTGCCATCATCACAGCGGTCTGATAAGTGCCGGAGAGCCCAGAGGAGAAAGCGACATAGAGCGCAGGTTCTCCTGTTTCGGCGAATTGCAGAAACGTGTTTTTAATCGTCTGCGGTGACGCTTGGGAGGTCTTGGGAGCTTTCCCGTTTTTCATTGCCTCCAATACTTCATTCGCCTGAATCGTTACCGCATCTTCATATTCTTTGTCATCAAGAGAAACTCTGAGAGGTATAAAGCCAATGTCGTTCGCCTCGAAAAAAGAACGGGGCAAATCAGCCGCGCTGTCGGCGATGAGATGAACTTTCATATAAATATCCCTTCTTTCCAATATCGCTCTAAAAAGTAAGAGGTAAGCCAACTATATCATATTAATTTGCCAAATTCGTGTTCAAATATTTGATTTAAGGGAAAAGATAATAATATGAATAAGCGGAGGAACAAAGCCATGGTACTAGAACTGACAAAAAAAATAATCATTGTTGTGATCGGCGCTTTACTTAATGCGGCAGGGCTGAATTTATTTTTGATTCCCGCTGATGTGTATGCCAGCGGCTTTACCGGTGTCGCCCAGCTGTTATCAAGCGTCGTCGACCAATACGCCCCTTTTTATATTTCGACAGGGATTTTGCTGTTCCTCTTAAATATTCCGGTCGGCATTTTAGGATGGCTGAAAGTCGGAAAATCGTTTACGGTTTACAGCATTTTGAGCGTCGCTATGACAACCGTTTTTATGGGTGTGCTTCCGGAAACCAGGCTGTCACATGATATCCTGTTGAATGCGGTATTTGGCGGTGTCATTTCCGCAGTCGGAATCGGTATTACATTAAAATACGGCGGGTCGACAGGCGGACTAGATATCATCGCCATGGTGCTCGCAAAGTGGAAGGATAAACCTATCGGCACGTATTTCTTTATTCTGAACGGGATTATCATTCTGACGGCAGGATTATTGCAAGGTTGGGAGAAAGCTTTATATACCCTTGTTACACTTTATGTGACAACGAGGGTGATTGACGCGATCCACACCCGCCACATGAAGCTGACGGCGATGATCGTGACGAAAAAAGCGGATGAAATCAAAGAAGAAATTTATGGAAAAATGGTTCGGGGCATCACGACTGTTCCGGCAAAAGGCGCATTTACGAATGAACCAAAAGAAATGATGGTCATCGTCATCACAAGGTATGAACTTTACGATTTGGAAAAAATCGTCAAAGAGGTTGACCCGAAGGCATTTACGAATATTGTCCAAACGACCGGGATTTTTGGTTTTTTCAGAAAAGACTGATGAAAGCAGGTGGATGTCATGAAGCGGCTGCTTGTGATGCTCTTGCCTGCGCTGCTTTTAATAGGCTGCGGGCAAAAAGAGTCAGAACCCGACAAGGAGGTATCAGGCGGAATGGAAAATCAAGAGGTTGTATTAACCGTTGAACCGATTCAAGAGCCTGAACAAATCAAGTTTAACATGTCACTAGAGAACCAAGGTGAAAATGCTGTGGACTTTCAATTCAGCACCGGGCAGAAATTTGAGCTTGTCGTCTACGATTCTGAACACAAAGAAAGATACCGTTATTCCAAAGATAAAATGTTTACACAGGCCTTTCAGAACTTGACGCTTGAACCTGGCGAAACATACGACTTTTCCGATGAGTGGAAGGAAGTGCCGGAGCCGGGGACTTATGAAGTAAAAGTGACCTTTAAGGGAAAGGCAGAACACTTGAAGCAAATTCAGGCTGTTCAGCAATTTGAAGTGAAATAAAAAACTATGGCGGGTGCCCGCCATAGTTTTTTTATTGCAAGTTATCCAGCTGATCCTGGAATTGATGAAGCTGGTGACGTTCTGCATCTGTCGAATTGGCATACGCGGAAGACACAGCATTTTTTGCTCTTAGAATGGCTTTTTGCTGATCGCCTTCTTCAAAGCCGCCTGCAATCATAACAGCCTGATTAACAAATGATTTCGCCTGAGTGAACAATTCGTTTCTCATTAAAATTCAACCTGTCCTTCAGCCGCATTTTTTGCTGCGGTATGCTGGGACTCTTCAAGTGTAGACCGATATGGAAATCTTGCGTCATGAAGACTGACGGAGTCCTTACCCTGCTGAATAAACCTTTTTGATTTGCTTCGTTTACCCATTTCGAGAATGCCCCCTTCCATATTGTGACGAGATGAGTCGTCCTGCTTAGTATGGAAGGGCTGCCGGCGGTTTATGAGTGGGAAAAATTAAAGCGAAAAATGTTGTTTTAAAAAACGGGAAACGCCATCCTCTTCATTTGAAAAAGTGGTTGTATCCGCAATTTGCTTGACGGAATCAATGCCATTCTCCATCGCAACGCCGCATCCGGCAAACGCAAGCATTTCCAGGTCATTATCTTCATCGCCGAAAGCGATGATGCGCTCTGCGGGGATCTGGTAGTAATCGCTGATTTTTTTTAATCCAACCGCTTTGTTCATGCCGCTTTTAATAATTTCAATCACATGCCACGGCGCCGCCCATCTTCTGTGATCAATCACTTCCGCGTGAACATCGGACAAGTAAGCGCGGATGTCCGGCACATCTTCCTCTTTGGCGTGAATTAACACAGAGGTGACATCCTCACCCAGATTGTCACGTAAATCACCGACCGTTACATTTGTTGTATTCATATTAAATGCGTCAATAAGCCGTTCATCATGATAATGAAAATACACATCGTCGATGACTTCCGCAAGTACATTATGCACACTGTACGTTTCGCTGATATCAACGAGCTGTTTTACGACTTCAAGCGGCAAGGAGGTATGATACCGTCCCCAGCTCTCATCTTGCGGATGGTGAACAAACGCCCCGTTAAAATTGACGATCGGCGTCGTAAGCCCCATCTGCTCATAATACATTGAGCTGGAGCGGTACGGCCGGCCTGTCGAAATACAGACGTAATGTCCGGCTTCTTTGACCTTTCGGATGGTGCGAAGGGTATCTTCTGATATTGTTTTATCATCCTTTAATAATGTTCCATCTAAATCTAAAGCGATTAAATAAGGTTTTGTCTCCATAAAAGCTCCTTTATAATCTTAGATTTTGCGTTTTCTTCCTTATCTACAGTGTAGCTTTTTACCATCTTTATTGTCTACATGTTACACTTATGATTATGGTTATCCTAAGGAGGGAGCTTCGTGATTCAAATTGAAAACCAAACCGTTTCCGGCATTCCGTTTTTACATATTGTAAAGGAAGAGAACAGCCGCCGCGCCGTTCCTCTTGTTTTCTTTATACACGGATTTACAAGCGCGAAGGAACACAACCTTCACTTTGCTTATTTACTTGCCCAAAAAGGTTTCAGAGCTGTTTTGCCGGAGGCTCTTTTTCATGGGGAGCGGGGGGAGAACATGACCGGAGAAGAGCTTGCGGGCCATTTCTGGGACATTGTGCTCAATGAAATTGAAGAACTGAATGTGCTCAAAACATACTTCGAAAAGCGTGATCTTATAGACGGCGGACGCATCGGACTGGCCGGCACGTCCATGGGCGGAATAACCACTCTCGGCGCAATGACGGCGTATGATTGGGTGAAAGCCGGTGTCAGCCTGATGGGAAGTCCGAATTATGTAGAACTGTTTCAGCAGCAAATTGAGCACATCAAATCGCAGGGAATCAATATTGATGTCCCGCAAGAGAGAGTAGATGATCTCATCGAACGGCTGAAAACAAGAGATCTCAGCCTTCAGCCTGACTCCTTGCGTCATCGTCCTCTCCTGTTTTGGCACGGTGTGAAAGATAAGGTTGTTCCTTACGCGCCGACCCGCAAATTTTACGACACCATTAAACCGCTGTACAGCGAGCAGCCTGAGCTTCTGCAATTTATCGCAGACGAAAAGGCTGACCATAAAGTGTCGCGGGAAGCGTTGTTAAAAACCGTCGCCTGGTTTGAGACGCATTTATAGAGCACAATGGTGTTAACACAAACCGGATTTACGTTATACTGGAGAAAAAGGAGTGATAGAACGTGGAAGAAGCATTAAAAGAAAACATTATGGGCGCTCTAGAGCAAGTCGTTGATCCTGAGCTTGGCGTGGATATCGTAAACCTTGGCCTTGTATACGATGTCGATATGGACGAAGACGGCTTAACGCATGTGACGATGACACTGACGTCAATGGGCTGTCCTTTGGCACCGGTGATCGTGGATGAAGTGAAAAAAGCTTTAGCGGATATTCCCGACGTGAAAGAAACAGAAGTTCATATCGTCTGGAACCCGCCGTGGACAAGGGATAAAATGTCAAGATATGCAAAAATCGCACTTGGTATACAATAAGAGAGAAAAGGACAGCTGAACAAATGGAGGCTGTCCTTTTCTGCATAGAGAGGAGTGAAAAACATATGATGTACTTGCTTGCCGTATTATGTCCCCCGCTTGCCGTCTTGTTTTCGGGAAAACCGTTTCAAGCTGTGTTAAATCTGATTTTAACGGCAATCTTCTGGCTGCCGGGCGCCATTCATGCCTGCTTTATCGTAGCGGACCGGCGTGCGGAAAAACGGGCCGGATAAATTGGAAAAAAGAGTGCGCAATCATGGTATACTTAACGCAAACAAAGCAGGGAGAGTGCCATGAAGAAGAAAACAACGCTTGCCTTTGTCCTTTGCCTCGGCGTATATGCGGCCCTGTTTGCGTACTCTGTCCATTCCGGCCAGAAAACAGAGGCAGGAGGCATGACCGATGTCAGCCGCCTGTTCCCGATGAAAATTAAGCAAACGGTCAAAGGGAAAGAAGAGGAAACACTGATCGAAACGGTGAAAGAGGCCAATCGAAAAAACATAAAAATTTCAATTGCCGGTACCCAGCACTCCATGGGCGGCCATACATATTATGAGGACGGCATCGTTCTTGACATGACAAGCTATAATAAAATCTTAGCATTCAACAAAGAGAAAAAAATCATCAGGGTCCAGAGCGGAGCGACATGGAATGACATACAGAAATACGTCAATCCATACGGCCTTGCCGTAAAAGTCATGCAGTCACAAAACATTTTCACCATTGGAGGGTCGCTCAGCGCCAACGCCCACGGACGTGATATTCGCTACGGCTCGCTCATTGATACGGTCAAATCATTCAGGCTCTTAAAAGCGGACGGCAGCATCGTCACCGTTACTCCGAAGGATGACTTGTTTTCCGCGGTCATCGGAGGATACGGGCTATTTGGCGTGATTCTTGATGTTGAGCTTGAGTTGACGGATGACGAGCTGTATCAGATGCAAACCGAGAAAATGAATTATAAGACATACGCCGATTATTTTAGAGAACAGGTGAAGGGGAATCCCGATGTGCGCATGCATTTAGCCCGCATCTCGACAGGCGACAAAGGGTTCCTGCAAGATATGTACGTGACGAATTACTTATTGGCTGATGATCAGGATGAAATCAAATCGAACAACGAATTAAAAGAAGATGAGCATACAGAGCTGACAAAATTCGCGCTTGGCCTGTCACGGCGGTATGGTTGGGGCAAGAATTGGCTGTGGAGCACGCAGCAATCCTATTTCCTGAAACAAACCGGAACGATCATCACAAGAAATAACGTGATGCGGTCTGAATCGGAATTTCTCGAATACGAAAACAATGAAAATACAGACGTCCTGCAAGAATATTTTGTCCCGGTTAAAGAGTATACGTCCTACATTGATGATCTGAGGCAAACATTGTCGCATGAAGACTTCAATCTCCTGAACATTACGATCCGGTATGTGCAAAAAAATGAAAAAGCCGATCTGTCTTATGCGAAAGATGATATGTTTTCGCTCGTTCTGTTAATCAATGAGGGCTTTTCTAAAGAAGAGCAGGCTGATACCGCACGGATCATCAGAAGCATGACAGACGTTGCCCTAAAGCATCACGGAAGTTATTATCTGCCATACATGACGTATCAGACAAAGGCACAGATGAGAGAGGCATATCCAAAAAGCGAAGCATTTTTTCGCAAAAAACAAACGTATGACCCGAATGAGCGGTTTATGAATTACTTTTATCAGAGGTACAAACCATGAAACACAACAAATTGAAATGGCTGATTCTTTCCCAAAGCAGCGTATTTTTCGCCAGCAGTTTAATCTTTCCGTTTTATATTTTGTTTATTAAAAACATCGGTTCCAGCTATACACAGTTCGGCTTGTCCTATGGCTTATTCGGTCTGAGCGGGGCGCTTATTCATCCGCTGCTCGGCAGGCTGTCGGCTAGAGTAGATAACCGTTATTTCCTTATGGCCAACTCTTGGGGAATGGCGGTGCTTCTTTTATATTTCCCGCATATCTCCGACGTTTCTCAAGTGTACATTGTGCAAGTTCTCTTAGGTCTGCTTGGCGCTATGCAAAAGCATGGCGAAAAAATTCTTATTGCCGACTATACAGACAGCGGAGAACGCGGAAGAAAGATTGGCAGCTATCACTTTTGGACCGCCGTTTTTTCCGCGGCTGCGATTATACTGGGCGGTTTTCTTGCAGATTTCTTTACAGTGCATATTATCTTCTACGCCAGTTCAATAGTCTTCTTTGTGAGCGGACTGATGTTGTATCAAAACCGAGAGTGAAATGAATGACCCGGCCTTCCAGGAAGGCCGGGTCATTTTTGTTCCATCAGAATAGCCCCTGCGATAAGAAAGAATTAGTGATTTTATGATAGTCGGCAGCCCGTTTTTCGCAGCGGGTTTTTTTAATGAACAGAAAATTTTCAAATGAATAAAAATATTAAATATACGATTGAATTAATTTTTATTCATGTTATAATGTTAAATAATTTCACAAAAACCAAGAAGGTGAACACGTTTGAAAATAGGTATTGTAGGCGCTACAGGCTATGGAGGCGCTGAACTTGTCAGGATTCTCAGAAATCACCCGCATGCAGAAGAATGCATACTTTATTCATCGAGCGGGCAGGGAAATGCATATAGTGAGACATATCCGCATCTGAGCGGTCTGGTGCATCAAACCTTGCAGCCAATTAATATGAATACCATTAAACATGAAGCAGATGTGATGTTTCTTGCGACGCCTCCCGGTGTATCAAGTGAACTGACTCCGCAGCTTGCGGACGCGGGAATTCCGGTTATTGATCTTTCCGGTGACCTGAGGATACAAGAGCCTGCGGTATATGAAAAATGGTATAAACGGACGGCCGCGCCGGAACAGACAATTAAAGAGACGGTATACGGCTTATCTGAAATCAACAGAGAACACATTAAAAAAGCAAAGCTGATTGCAAACCCGGGCTGCTTCCCGACAGCCGTTTTGCTCGGTCTCGCTCCTCTAGTACAAAACAAGCTGCTCGATGAATCCTTTTTAATCGTTGATGCAAAGACGGGTGTTTCGGGAGCCGGACGAAAAGCCTCTATGGGAACTCATTTTTCCGAGCTGAACGACAATTTTAAAATTTATAAGGTTAACGAGCATCAGCATACGCCGGAGATTGAACAGCTGTTAAAAGAATGGCATCCGGCAATGGAGAATATTACATTTTCCGCCCATTTGGTTCCAATGACGAGAGGAATCATGGCGACAATGTATACACAGGTAACGACAAATATGTCAGGAGATGATCTGCAAAATCTGTATTCGGAATTTTACCAAGATTCATATTTTGTGAGAGTCAGGCCCCAAGGACATTTTCCGGCAACAAAGGAAGTGTGGGGCAGCAATTTTTGTGATATCGGCATAACCATTGACGAAAGAACAAACAGGGTGACGGTCGTATCAGTGATTGATAACTTAATGAAAGGCGCCAGCGGGCAGGCAGTCCAAAATTTAAATATTATGAACGGCTGGAAGGAAGAAACAGGGCTTACCATGATGCCAATTTATCCATAGAACAGGGGAGAAATCGAACCATGATTCAGTTGAGTCAAGAATATATCACAAAAGTAACAGGCGGCGTTTCTTCGCCGAAAGGGTTTGAAGCAAAGGGTGTGCACTGCGGTCTGCGCTATTCAAAGAAGGATCTCGGCGTCATCATCAGTGAAACGCCTGCAACAAGCGCCGCTGTGTACACACAAAGCCACTTTCAGGCCGCGCCGATCAAAGTCACTCAGGACAGTTTAAAACAAGGCTCAGACTTAAAAGCGGTCATCGTAAACAGCGCCATCGCCAACGCCTGCACCGGAGAGCAAGGCTTGGAGGATGCTTACAATATGCGCGCCGACTGTGCCGAACTGCTGAATGTAGACCCTGAACTAGTCGCCGTTTCCTCAACAGGGGTGATCGGAGAGCATTTGGATATGGAAAAAATCCAGGCGGGGATCAAGCTTTTGAAAGACACGCCAGGGGGTTCCGGAGATTTTGAAGAAGCGATTTTGACGACAGACACAGTAATGAAGCAGACCTGTTACGAACTCACAATCGGTGATAAAAAGGTCACGATCGGGGGAGCGGCGAAAGGGTCAGGCATGATCCATCCGAATATGGCGACAATGCTCGGCTTTGTCACAACTGACGCGGCTGTGGAAGAAAAAGCGCTGCACAACGCACTTCGTGAGATTACAGATGTCTCCTTTAATCAAATTACGGTTGACGGAGAAACTTCAACGAACGATATGGTGCTTGTCATGGCAAATGGCTGTGCGGAAAATGAATGCCTCACCGAAGCGCACGATGAGTGGCCATTATTTAAAAAAGGGCTTTTACTAGTCTGCGAAGATCTTGCCAAAGACATTGCCAGAGACGGTGAAGGTGCGACGAAGCTGATCGAGGCCCAAGTAAAAGGCGCGAAGAACGATCTTGAAGCAAACGTAATCGCCAAAAAAATAGTCGGTTCAAGCCTTGTAAAAACCGCCGTTTACGGGACGGATGCCAACTGGGGGCGCATTATCGGAGCGATTGGCCACAGTACGGCAAGTGTGACGGCAGAGCAAGTGGAGGTTTTTCTAGGCGGGCAGTGCTTGTTTAAAAACAATGAGCCCCAGCCATTCTCAGAAATGAAGGCGAAGGAATACTTAAGCGGAGATGAGATTACAATTGTCATCCGCTTGTGTGAAGGCGAAGGGAACGGAAGAGCATGGGGCTGTGATTTAACCTATGATTATATCAAAATCAATGCGAGCTATCGCACATAACAAGGGGAGCGCAATGGATAAAACAATTGTTTTCAAATGCGGGGGGAGCGTCATCCGGGAGCTTTCCGCCGAATTTTATCATAATGTAAAAGAATTGATGCAATCAGGCTGGAATATCGCCATCGTCCACGGCGGCGGCCCGGAAATTACAGATATGCTGAAAAAATTAAACATCCAGACAGAATTTGTGGGCGGACAGCGGAAAACAACAAAGCCGGTTTTAGAAGTTGCCGAAATGGTGCTGTCAGGTGTCGTGAATAAATTTTTCGTGGCGGAGCTGGCTAAAAACGGGCTGAAGGCTGCCGGCGTATCAGGCAAGGATGGCGGACTTCTTCAGGCGGACTATCTTGACCGGTACACATACGGCGAAGTCGGAGCCATTAAACAGGTCGATACAACGATAGTCAACGCGTTGATGGAAGAAGGCATCATCCCGGTGATCGCGCCGCTGTCGATGACAAGTGATTATAAGACGCTGAACGTTAATGCAGATCTCGCGGCATCCGCGGTAGCGGAAGCGCTCAAAGCCGATAAGCTTATGTACGTTACAGATGTTGAAGGAATCATGAAGAAACAAAAACGGCTTGATATCCTTTCACCGCAGGAGATTGACGAATTAATTGAGCAGGGGGTTATTTCAGGCGGAATGATTCCGAAGGTCAAATCAGCCTTATCCGCTTTATCAGGCCAATTAAAAGAAGTCATGATTGTAAACGGGAAGGGTTCATTTTTCTCAGGCAAAACATTTCAAGGAACAAAAATCGTGAAGGAAAAGGAGGCAGTTTCGTGAGCAGCTTATTTCAAACCTACAGCCGTTGGGATATTGATATCAAGAAAGCAAAAGGAACGATGGCGGAGGATGAAAATGGAAAAACATATCTGGACTTTATCCAAGGCATCGCCGTTTCCAATCTGGGCCACTGCCATGAGGCTGTTACGGAAGCGGTCAAACAACAGCTCGACAGCGTATGGCATGTTTCCAACCTTTTTCAAAACGCCTTGCAAGAGGAAGCGGCTGATCAGCTTGCCGCTCATAGTGCTGGAGATCTTGTGTTTTTCTGCAACAGCGGGGCGGAAGCGAATGAAGGAGCGATTAAGCTGGCGAGAAAAGCGACCGGCAAAACAAAAATCGTCACATTTCTCCAATCCTTCCATGGACGGACATATGCGGGGATGGCTGCTACCGGACAGGACAAAATCAAAACAGGCTTCGGACCGATGCTGGAAGGTTTTCATTACCTGCCTTACAATGATCCATCCGCTTTTGAAACGCTTAAAGACGAGGAAGGGATCGCCGCAGTCATGCTTGAAACAATTCAGGGAGAAGGCGGAGTGAATCCGGCAAACGCTGACTTTTTAGAAGCCGTGCAGACATTTTGCAGCGACAAACAAGCGCTTTTGATCATTGACGAAATCCAAACTGGAATCGGGCGGACAGGAAAAGGCTTCGCTTACGAACATTTCGGCCTCTCACCGGATATTATTACAGTGGCGAAAGGCTTAGGAAACGGTTTTCCGGTCGGAGCGGTGATCGGCAAGAAAACATTAGCAGACGCCTTTACTCCCGGTTCTCACGGAACGACCTTCGGAGGAAATATGCTGGCGATGGCGGCCGTCAATGCGACATTACAAATTGTATTCCAGCCTGAATTTCTCCAAGAGGCGGAGGAAAAAGGGGAATACTTGCTCTCGCTATTACAAACAGAGCTGAACGGCCCGTTTGTAAAACAGATTCGCGGAAAAGGATTAATGGTTGGGATTGAGTGTGACGGACCGGTTTCTCATATCATTTCAGAATTGCAGACATTGGGCTTGCTCGTATTGCCGGCCGGACCGAATGTGATTCGTTTGCTTCCGCCGCTCACTGTATCAAAAGATGAATTATCGTCGGCCGTTGGCAAACTCAAACAAGCGATTGCTCAGCATACTGCTGTAAACCGATAAATTTTTTTACCTACGAAAGCATAAAAATACAAAATTATTATTAATTATTCATCAAGAGGTGGGCTTTGAGATGGAAGGTTATTTAGTGTTAGAAGACGGAACGTCATTCAGCGGGGAGCTGGACGGAAACGAAAATTGCACGGGGGAGACTGTTTTTTTTACCGGCATGACAGGTTATCAGGAAGTGCTGACAGATCCATCATACACAGGGCAAATTATCGTGTTCACGTACCCGCTGATCGGAAATTACGGGATTAACGAGAACGATTTTGAAAGCAAAAAGCCCCATATAAAAGCCGCGGTCGTATATGAAGCGTGTGAGCATTTTTCTCATCATGAAGCGGTATACAGCCTCAAGGAGTACCTGAACAAATGGAACATCCCGCTGTTGTCCCACGTTGATACACGCGCGGTTGTCAAAAAAATCCGCACGAAAGGCACTATGAGCGCCGCGGTAACGACATCCAAAACGGAGGCGGAGCTTTCTTTACAGCCGGAAAACGTGGCGGAGCAGGCTTCCGCACAAGAGATTACCACGGAGGGAGACGGAAACAGGCATATTGCTTTGATTGACTTCGGTTATAAAAAATCAATCGCCTCGGCTTTGGTGAAGAGAGGCTGCAAGGTCACCGTCATTCCTTATCAACAAATGGAAGCCGTTTATCAAATCAAACCGGACGGCATCGTATTATCCAACGGACCGGGCGATCCGAAAGCCATAAAGCCGTATATGGATCAAATCAAAAACATCATCAGCCGCTTTCCGACACTTGGCATTTGTCTCGGCCACCAACTGATCGCACTTGCCTTTGGAGGAAATACGTATAAGCTGCCGTTCGGGCACAGGGGCGCAAACCATCCGGTCATTGACCGCAAAACGAACCAGGTCTTTATGACAAGCCAAAACCACAGCTATGTGGTCGATGAAAACTCAATTAATGATCAAGAACTGTCCATCAGATTTCACCATGTAAATGACACATCTGTCGAAGGGCTTTCTCATAAGAAGCTTCCTGTCATGAGTGTCCAATTTCATCCGGAAGCCCACCCCGGCCCGGCTGAAAGCGAATGGATTTTTGATGACTATTTAAAGAATGTAACACCAGCAAGGAGAGAAATCGCTCATGCCTAAAGACACCAATATTTCAAGCATATTAGTAATCGGCTCCGGTCCGATCGTCATTGGCCAGGCCGCAGAATTTGACTATTCAGGCACTCAAGGGTGCATGGCGCTGAAAGAAGAAGGCTACCGGGTCATTCTCGTTAACAATAACCCGGCGACCATCATGACCGACGAGGCATTCGCAGATGAAATCTATTTTGAGCCGCTGACGACAGATAGCCTGAAGGAGATCATCAAAAAAGAAAAGCCGGACGGACTGCTTGCGAATTTAGGCGGACAGACGGCCTTAAATCTCGCAGTTGAGCTCGAAAAAGCAGAAGTGCTGAAAGCGAATGGAGTGAAGCTTTTGGGCACATCGGTCGACACAATTGAAAAAGGAGAAGATCGGGAAAAATTCCGCTCGCTTATGAAGGAGCTCAATCAGCCTGTGCCTGACAGTGAAATTGTCGATAACGAAGAAGATGCCCTGCGCTTTGCAGAAGCGATCGGCTTTCCGGTCATTGTCAGACCCGCTTTTACACTTGGCGGAAAAGGTGGAGGGATCGCCCCTTCAAAAGAGGTGTTTCTTCCTCTGATTAAGCAGGCGCTGTTAGCGAGCCCGATCCATCAATGCCTGATCGAAAAAAGCATTGCCGGCTTTAAAGAAATTGAATATGAAGTCATGCGTGACAGTAAAAATACATGCATTACCGTCTGCAACATGGAAAACATTGATCCGGTCGGTGTCCATACAGGCGATTCAATAGTTGTCGCACCATCACAAACACTGACAGATGAAGATTATCAAATGCTGCGCACGGCGAGCCTGACCATCATTTCAGCTCTTGACGTAGTCGGAGGCTGTAACATTCAATTTGCGCTTGATCCTTTGAGCAAACAATATTATGTCATTGAAGTGAATCCGCGCGTCAGCCGTTCATCCGCACTCGCGTCAAAAGCGACCGGATATCCGATTGCAAAAATGGCGGCAAAGCTTGCAGTCGGTTATACACTTGATGAATTGAAAAATCCGCTCACAGGCTCCACTTATGCGAGCTTTGAACCGGCGCTTGACTACGTCATCGTGAAATTCCCGCGCTGGCCGTTTGACAAATTTAAAAATGCCGACCGCACACTCGGCACCAAAATGAAAGCGACCGGCGAAGTCATGGCGATTGAACGAAATTTAGAAGCGGCGATTCAAAAAGCGGCGGCCTCCCTTGAGTTGAAAAATATCGGCACACACCTTCCGGAACTTGGCGGATTGTCTGCAGATGCCCTGTGGGAGTTAGCTATTACCCCAGATGACCGCAGATTTTTTGTTGTCATGGAGCTTTTAAGCCGTCGTATTTCAATAGAAGAAATACATGAAAAAACCAAGATTGACCCGTTTTTCCTGCATGCCTTTCACCATATCATTGAGCTGGAAAACCGCATGATGGAAGAATGCGGTGACATCTCTTTTGATTTGCTGAAAAAAGCGAAGGAAAAAGGCTTTTCAGATATCACGATTGCCTCCCTTACCGGGAAAACAGAAGAACAAGTCCGCAAGCTGCGGAAGAAGGCGGGAATTACCGCGTCTTATAAAATCGTCGATACATGCGCCGCTGAGTTTGATGCGAAAACCAATTATTTTTATTCGACCTATTTTGGCGAAAGCGACGGAGATGTCAGCCGCAAAGAAAAGAAACGCGCCCTTATTATCGGCTCAGGCCCGATTCGTATCGGCCAGGGAGTTGAATTTGATTACAGCGCCGTCCACGGAGTCCTTACCTTGCAAAAGCTCGGGTTTGAAACGATTATGATCAACAATAATCCCGAAACGGTGAGCACTGATTATGAAATTGCGGACCGCCTTTATTTTGAACCGATTACGACAGAGCACATTTTAAACGTAGCGGAGCACGAAGACATTGATTTTGCCATCGTGCAATTCGGAGGGCAAACGGCAATCAATGCAGCAGAAGAACTTGAAAAAGCCGGCATCGTTCTTCTCGGCACATCGTTTGAGACGCTTGACGCCTTAGAAGACCGGGACCAATTTTATCAGCTGCTCGATGAGCTCGGGCTTGCACACGCAAAAGGTGAAACAGCTTATTCCAAAGAAGAAGCGGCGCAAAAAGCGAAGGGAATCGGCTACCCTGTACTAATCCGGCCATCCTATGTCATCGGCGGAATGGGAATGATGATCGTTGAGTCAGAAGAGGCGCTTTCACAATTGCTTGATGACGAAAACGCTATGCCGTACCCGATTTTAATTGATCAGTATATCTCGGGAAAAGAAGTGGAGCTTGACTTAATTTCTGACGGGGAAGAAGTCTTTATTCCGACATACGTGGAACATATTGAACGGGCGGGCGTCCATTCCGGCGACAGCTTTGCCGTTCTGCCGGGGCCGTCCCTTACCGCTGAACAAGAACAAGGTATGAAAAAAGCAGCTCGAAAAATCGCCCAAAAACTTTCGTTTAAAGGGATTATGAACATTCAATTTGTTATAGACAATGGGAACATTCTCGTTCTTGAAGTGAATCCGAGAGCAAGCCGCACAGTTCCGGTCGTCAGCAAGGTGATGGGCGTTCAGATGATCCCGCTCGCCACACAGCTTTTAGCAGGAGCGTCCTTAAAGGACGTAAACCCATCCGTTCAAAATCAGCATGGCGTGGCAGTGAAATTCCCGGTATTCTCTTCACATGCCATACAGGATGTGGATGTAAAGCTCGGGCCGGAAATGAAGTCGACAGGCGAAGGCATGTGTGTTGCGTTTGATGCGGATAGCGCAATGAAAAAAATCTATGCCGGCCTCTGGGAGAAAAAAGGAAGCATCTTCTTAGAAGGCGGGAACGACAACTTGAAGAGCCTTGCGGAAAGCGCGGGCTTCTCAGTATACGAAGGTCCATTTTCCGCATGGATCGAACAGAAAGATAAAGCAGTCCACATTAATCTGAATCACTCTGAAGAAGCGCGTACGCAGCGGGTAGAAGCAATGACACACGGCGTAACGATTTTCACAGAAGCGGAAACAGTCCGGGCGTTTTTAAACAGCGGCTCCGGGCATCATCGGCCTGTTTCTCTCAGAGATCTTTATAAAAAGGAAGTGGCACCATGCACACAGTGAAAATTGGAGACGCACAAACCAGTTTGTACGGTAAAGACCTATTAACATTGAAAGACCTCAGCGAGTCGGACATAAGCGCTCTGCTCACCGAAGCCGCCGATTTGAAACAAAACAAAATCCAGCCGATCTTTCAAGGAAAAACGCTTGCGATGATTTTCGAAAAGTCTTCAACGCGGACGCGTGTTTCATTTGAAGCGGGAATGGCGCAGCTTGGCGGAAACGCGCTCTTCTTAAGCCAGAAAGATCTCCAGCTTGGGCGCGGCGAGACTGTGGCGGATACAGCGAAAGTGCTGTCCGGCTACGTGGATGCGATAATGATCCGGACATTTGAGCATGAAAAGGTCGAGGAGCTTGCCGAGCATGCGGACATCCCGGTAATCAACGGGCTGACAGATAAATATCACCCATGTCAGGCGCTGGCAGACCTTTTGACGATCAAAGAGATCAAAGGGAAATTAAAGGGTGTAAAAGTCGCCTATATCGGTGACGGGAACAATGTAGCCCATTCTCTTATGGTTGGCTGCGCCAAAATGGGATGTGATGTCTCAATCGCTTCGCCAAAGGGCTATGAGGTTCTTGATGAAGCGGCCAATGCTGCAAAAGAGTATGCCGGCGTCTCCGGTTCCTCTATAACGCTGACTGCTGACCCAGTCGAAGCCGTCAAAGGGGCCGATGTGATTTATTCCGACGTTTTCACAAGCATGGGGCAGGAAGCGGAAACAAATGAACGTCTGACGGTCTTTACGCCTTACCAGGTGAATGCATCACTTGTCAAACATGCAAAACCTGACTATACATTTTTGCATTGCCTGCCTGCCCATCGCGAAGAAGAGGTAACCGCAGAGATTATTGACGGTCCCAACTCCGCGGTATTCCAACAAGCTGAAAATCGTCTGCATGTCCAAAAAGCCTTGCTGAAGGCGATCCTTTACAAAGGATGAAGACAAAAAACTGCTGAGGAATACTCAGCAGTTTTTTTATGAGACATATTATTGATATTTAAACGCATACTACATCAAAAAGCTAAAGGAGGGATACAATGGGACAGCAGCATCAATTCCGACCTGGGCAAAAAGCGCCTAATAACGGCGCGTACGTAGAAATCGGCGAAACAGGAAGCATGGTGAAAAACCCGAAAAAAATTCATTTGACGGCAGGAGACATGTTTCCTGAGACATCGAATCATAACAGGCTATGGACATACCAAAGAAAGCCGTAAAAAAAAACCTGCGCATAAGCAGGTTTTTTTAATGCTGTTGGCTTGTTTCATTCTTCATAGGAAGCATCTCGCCGAGAACAATAACCAGCACTGTGATAATAACAGCGATAACAGAAGATGTTGTCACGTTATATTCGGCTCTGTTCATAGAGGCGATCAAGTAGCAAGCCATATGTGATAAAAGGAACGTCCAAATAAAAGCAACAATAAATCGCACGTTTCCACCTCGTCCTTCTCATTCTATTCTAAAGGTTATCATACCATATATAAAGTAGAGTAGGAAGCTAATTTTAATGCCCCTCTTCATTTCATCATTCTGCTTGATCTTCATTTTAATGGTAAAATAAAAATAAATATCGTCTATTGGTATAATAGCCAATTCAAGGCATCACTAGGACTTTACCTTATTCGTTTTGTTTCTTTCTACATAGCATAGTATAGCGTGAGATGAAGCTGCGAAAGGAGGCGGGCAGGCGATGGGATTAACGGAAAGATATTTTCAAATGGGATCGGAGCAAAACGTCATTCATCTGCCGTATCGGCCGAACGGATTCGGTATCTTTATATTGGGAGACCGGACTCACTTCGTCGGTGATGAGACCAGCTTTTGGCTTCAGCATTATGGGAGAAATCAGCTGTTGAATATGCTGAGGGAAGAAGGATATACGATTTTTAACAGCAATTTGTACGGAAGGCACTGGGGCGCAGAAAAAGCGGTCACGTATGCCAAACAGCTGATCCACTTTGTGTTAAAGCAGGAGATCCTCAATCAGAAGATTCATATATTAGCAGACGGAATGGGCGCCCTCGTTGCTGATGAACTGCTTCGTTTTTCCCCGGACCACATCCGTTCAGCAGCGATGCTGAATCCTTGTCTCGATCTTCAGGCACATTATGAATCAGAAAAAGAAAACAAATTTTTCTACAAACAATTCTTAAAAGAAGCAGCCGAAAGCTACGGAATAACAGAAAAAGAAGCGGCCGAACGTTCTTATAAAACGATAAAAGGCTATCCGAGCAGGCTGCCTGTGCACATCTGGCAGCGGATGACCGGAGCGCCTTACCCATACAGCATGCATGCAGGAGTTTACAAGGACACGCAAAAAAACGCAGGCTGCCCGGTGGATATCACATTCCACTTATTTGAGCACCCGACCAGAATCTACACATCTATCTGTAACTTCTTTCACAGGCATGAAAAAGAATTATAGTGAATACAATAACAGCAGCCTTCTCTTTACCGAGGGCTGTTTTGCTTTGCTGAATATTAAAAACAAGAAGGGCGGCAGATCAATGGACTCAATGCTGATTATTGGTGCAGATGAATTTTTCGGCCTTTCATTATGCGAAAGAATGATGGATGAAGGTAATGACGTTGATGTCATTCTGGCAAGTCCGGATAATGAGAATAGACGAATCTATTTGGAAGAACGGCTGATGTGGCTCGGAAGAAACGAACACTTTCGCCAATTAAAGAATATCGGGGACAAACAATATGATAAAGTCTGTGTCCAATATGGGAGCGGCGATTTTTCTGCAGACAGCTTCAAAAACGAAACTGTTTATATACTTGTCTATGAACATGACAGGGAGAAGTGGGAAGAAGAAGTGAAAAATGATGCGGTCAGTTGCATTATTCTTCCGAGAATGTACGGCCCATGGAAAGAAGAGCAAGAAGAAAAAACGGAAAACAGCTTTTTCGTTGATGACGTGGCTGACCAGCTGAGGAACTATCTTGTGTCAGGAACCGAGAAGGACAGAAGTAAAGTTATTCATTTGCAAGTCGCAGAACAAACGCCGGAAGAGGAAGCAAAAACAAAAATTATCGAGTGGAAAAGACAATTTTCATCATTATTCGACAAATATTAAGAAATACCTTCCATGTTTCGAGCTTTCCAGATACAATAAACGTATATGGAATATACATGTTATAGCTTGCAAAAGGGGTTGAACATGACATGATCACTAGGCTTGTCATGATCTTTTCTGTCCTCCTGTTACTGAGCGGATGTGGACAAACTCCGTTTAAAGGAAAAATTGAGAAGGTCGGTATGCTCTTTCCCGATACAATCAATGATCTAGTGTGGGGAACAAAAGGGTATAAAGGTTTACTAAGTATACAATCTGCATATAATGTCGACGTCTACTATAAAGAAGGCGTTAAGACTGATGAGGATATATTAAACGCCATTGAAGATTACCACAAGAGAGGGATAAACCTTCTTTTTGGCCATGGCAGTGAATACGAAGAAATGTTTAATCTGGTCAGTGAGGATTACCCGGACATGGAATTTGTCATTTCTAACGCGGAATCAAAAGCCGACAACGTCACAAGCGTTCATCTTAACGGAGAAGCGATGGGGTTTTTCGGCGGGATGACAGCCGCACATATGTCCAAAACCAATCAAATCGGCGTGATTGCTTCTTTTAAATGGCAGCCTGAAGTAGACGGCTTCATCAAAGGGGCCAAGTATGAAAATCCGGACATCACTATCAATACGAAATATACAGACCACTGGGATGACGATACCACAGCCGTGAAGCTTTATGAGAAGATAAAAGAGGAAGGCGCGGATGTTGTATATCCCGCCGGAGATGGGTATAATGTTCCTGTCATTCAACAAATTAAAAAAGACGGTCTCTATGCGATCGGCTATGTCACAGACCAGTCTGATCTGGGCGAAAATACCGTTTTGACAAGTACTGTTCAAAATGTGGACAAGGCCTATGGCATCATAGCCGAGCAATACAGCAACGGCATTTTGGAAAGCGGAGATCACTATTTCGATTTTAAAGATCATGTCGTTGAAATGGGGACATTCAGTCCTCTAGTTGACAAAGCCTTCCAAGATAAAATTGCCGCTCTTATCAAAACGTATAATCGAACAGATGAACTGCCGAAAAAAGAGTAACGGAGTGAATACGAATGCAGCATGAAAAATCACTTGAATTTTTGCAAATCGCGATGAAATATTTGCCGGAAGCAAAAGCGGAGCTGGAAAAATCGGGGATCGAGCTATCTGCCGAGTCCATACAGCCATTTATGAATCTGTTTTCAACGGTGATGGCGGAAGCTTACGAGCTTGGCAAGTCCGACGCAAAATCAGAAAATGAATAATAAAAAGCCACTTTTATTGAAGTGGCTTTTCACATGATTTTTTTCTTTAAAGCGGTAACCATCGGGCCGAGGTCTTTTAAAACAGGTTTTAATTGGTCAAGCGAGTTCATAATAGAGCCGATTTGGTTCATGACATGCATGTAGTCGACAGCTTCGGCAGTCTCCTCTTCGCCCGAACGGGAAACCGCTTCTTTTTCGTCCTGTTTCTCTTTTTTTTCTGCGGAATCGCCAAACATCATTTTTGAAAATACATCCAACAATATACGCCTCCTTTTCGTCCTTATAACATAATCTATGACAGAAGAGCGCTGATAGATTAGACGAATATATTGCCAACAGAAAAAAAATAGGGTAGGATTAGTACCAGATACTAATAATTGATCATAACGTTTGATCTTCTAAATTTAAGATATAAAGGAGTCTTCCCGATGAAAGCTGGAATACTTGGAATGGGCCGTTTTATCCCTGAAAAGGTTTTGACGAATCATGATTTAGAAAAGATGGTTGAAACTTCTGACGAGTGGATTCGTACAAGAACAGGGATAGAAGAAAGAAGAATAGCCTCAGAGGATACGTATTCATCACATATGGCTGTTGCCGCTGCCAAAAAAGCGCTTGAACAAGCTGAGGTCGCGCCTGAGGATCTTGATATGATTCTCGTTGCCACCGTCACACCGGATCAATCATTTCCGACTGTCTCATGCATGATTCAAGAACAGCTGGGCGCGAAAAAAGCGTGTGCGATGGATATCAGCGCGGCATGCGCAGGGTTCATGTACGGGCTTGTCACAGGTAAACAATTTATAGAAGCAGGAACATATAAACATGTTCTCGTTATAGGCGTTGAGAAACTCTCCAGCATTACAGACTGGGAAGACCGCAACACTGCCGTTCTGTTTGGAGACGGAGCGGGCGCTGCGGTGGTCGGGCCTGTCAGTGATGACAGAGGGATCCTTTCATTTGAGCTTGGAGCGGACGGCACAGGCGGTCAGCACTTGTACTTGGATGAAAAAGGACATACAATCATGCATGGAAGAGAAGTGTTCAAATTTGCCGTTCGCCAAATGGGTCAGTCAAGCGTGAATGTCATTGAAAAAGCCGGCCTCTCAAAAGAAGATGTCGATTTTCTCATTCCGCACCAGGCGAACATCCGCATAATGGAAGCGGCGCGCGAGCGTTTGGAGCTTCCTGTCGAAAAGATGTCTAAAACCGTTCATAAATATGGAAACACATCTGCCGCGTCTATACCGATTTCATTCGTAGAAGAGTTGGAAGCCGGAAAAATCAAAGACGGCGATGTAGTCGTCATGGTTGGATTCGGCGGAGGATTAACATGGGGCGCCATTGCATTGCGCTGGGGCCGATAGAAAAAGGGTGAGGTGCACAATATGAATAAAAAAAGAGTAGTCGTTACAGGACTTGGGACATTATCCCCGTTGGGCAATGATGTCGAGACAAGCTGGAAGAACGCAATCAACGGTGTATCTGGAATCGGTCCGATTACACGTGTTGACTCAGAAGAATATCCGGCTAAAGTAGCCGCTGAATTGAAAGACTTCAATGTTGAAGATTATATGGATAGAAAAGAAGCAAGAAAAATGGATCGGTTCACACAGTACGCTGTGGTAGCCGCTAAAATGGCCGTTCAAGACGCCGGCCTTGAGATTACGGATGATATCGCACCGAGAGTCGGCGTATGGGTCGGTTCCGGCATCGGAGGCCTGGAAACGCTTGAATCACAATTTGAAATCTTCTTAACGAAAGGGCCGAGACGGGTAAGTCCGTTCTTCGTTCCGATGATGATTCCAGACATGGCGACAGGCCAAATTTCAATCGCTTTAGGTGCCAAAGGAGTCAACTCTTGTACCGTGACAGCGTGCGCAACAGGAACAAACTCGATTGGTGACGCGTTCAAAGTCATTCAGCGCGGTGATGCAGACGCGATGATCACAGGCGGAACAGAAGCGCCGCTGACAAGAATGTCGTTTGCGGGATTCAGCGCAAACAAAGCGCTCTCAACTAATCCGGACCCGAAAACAGCGAGCCGCCCGTTTGATAAAAACCGTGACGGATTTGTTATGGGTGAAGGAGCAGGTATCGTGGTTCTTGAAGAGCTTGAACACGCACTTGCCCGCGGAGCGAAGATTTATGGGGAAATAGTCGGCTACGGTTCAACCGGAGACGCTTACCACATTACCGCGCCTGCTCAAGACGGTGAGGGCGGAGCAAGAGCCATGCAGGAAGCGATTAAAGACGCAGGGCTTGCGCCAGAAGAGATTGATTACATTAACGCTCACGGTACAAGCACGTACTATAACGATAAATACGAAACAATGGCGATTAAAACCGTTTTCGGCGAGCACGCGAATAAACTTGCGATCAGCTCTACAAAATCAATGACAGGCCACCTTCTGGGTGCGGCTGGCGGAGTTGAAGCGATTTTTTCTGTACTGGCCATTAAAGACGGAATCATTCCGCCGACGATTAATATCGAAACACCAGACGAAGAATGCGACCTTGATTATGTACCGGACACAGCGCGGAAACAGGACTTAAATGTTGTCCTCAGCAACTCGCTCGGATTCGGCGGACATAATGCGACCTTGATCTTCAAAAAATATCAATAACATCACGACTTGCCGGCTGCCTATTAAGGTAGCCGGTTTTTTTGCCGTGCATAGAATACGAAAAGGAGGCGATTCACTTGAGTGTAAAAAAAACGTATAGCTGGTTCGAGTCCTCAACATCTATAGATGACTTGTCCCGCCACATTGTTCCCTTCTTTTCAGGAGCCGCAAAAGAAGACTGGAAAGCAATACTCGGCCACCTCCAAAACCACGGAATGTTCCGCAGTCTAAAAGACGGCAAACATACAATAAATTTGTTGAAAGAAAAAGGAAGCTTTCGTCATATCCAAAAGGAAGAGCAATGTTTGATGAAGAAATGGGAGGGGCCGGATGTACCCATTATCGTGCTGCCGGTTGACGAGCACAACCGGAAAATTCGCTTGGAGTTCAGTTCGAAATCAGGCCTTGCTTTTCGGGACAAAATGTTCCTTTTTCTCCCGTCAGATCCTCCGAATTCCTCTGTCTCGGCCTTAATGACCCATGAATATCATCACGTTTGCCGGTTAGAACATATGACAAAACAAGAAAAAGACGTCACACTTCTTGATACAATCATCATGGAAGGATTGGCAGAATATGCTGTTTATGAGAGGTTCGGCAGCAGCCAAACGGCAGAATGGACTTCTTACTATACACAGGACCAGCTTCAGCTGCTTTACAAAAAAAAGATCGCGCCACATCTTCATCTAAAGCGGGAAAGCGCATTATACCCGCAGCTTTTGTTTGGAAAAGGATATTATCCGAGCATGCTGGGATATGCAGTCGGATTCAATATTGTAAAAAAATATTTAACTGAGAAAAAGGTAAATACCAAGGACGGAATAAGTATCCAGTCAGAAACCTTTCTGGAAGCAACGCTTTAAAAGATTAAAAGTCTGGAATTTAATTAATAATATTACATTTATCCTAAAAAATTCTTGCTTTTGTAAAAGTGTTGTAATAATATACAACTATAAAATTTTATGGCAATTCAATATTTTTTGTGATTTCAGAATAGAAAGTTTATTTTCTCTCTAAAACATTTTTTACACCATGATGGTGAAAGGAGAGTATTATGAGCACATTGTTAGAAGTGCAGAATTTAAAAACATATTTTTTCAGAAAAAAGCAGCCGATCCCGGCAGTAGACGGAGTTGATTTTCATATCAATAAAGGAGAAACCGTCGCGCTTGTCGGAGAATCTGGCTCCGGCAAAAGCATTACTTCCCTTTCCATTATGGGCCTGGTCCAAAGCTCTGGCGGACAAATAATGGATGGCTCCATTACCCTAGAAGGCAAGGACCTTGTAACATACACCGAAAATGACTATTGCAAAATCCGCGGCAACGACGTATCCATGATCTTTCAAGAACCAATGACCTCCCTTAACCCGGTGTTAACCATCGGCGAACAAATTACCGAAGTGCTTATCTACCATAAAAATATGAATAAAAAAGAAGCACGCAAAAGAGCAATTGAACTTTTGCAGATGGTCGGATTCTCCAGGGCTGAGCAAATCATGAAGGATTACCCCCACCGTCTGTCAGGCGGAATGAGACAAAGGGTCATGATTGCGATTGCGCTGAGCTGCAACCCGAAGCTTCTGATTGCCGACGAGCCGACGACAGCACTCGATGTCACCATACAATCCCAAGTGCTTGAACTGATGAAAGAGCTCTGTCAAAAATTCAACACCTCTATCCTTCTCATTACACACGATTTAGGTGTCGTGTCAGAGGCGGCCGACAGAGTGATCGTCATGTACTGCGGACAAGTCGTAGAAAATGCGACAGTGGATGAGTTGTTTTTAGAACCGCTACATCCGTACACAGAAGGTCTGCTTACCTCGATTCCAGTGATAGATGGAGAGATTGATACATTAAATGCAATCAAAGGCAGTGTGCCGACACCGGACAATTTGCCGGCGGGCTGCCGGTTTGCCCCGAGATGTTCAAAAGCAATGGACAAATGCTGGACGGATCAGCCTGCGCTTTTGGCCCATCCAAGCGGGCGTTCTGTGAGATGTTTTTTATATGAGGAAGAGGGTGCCGACCAAACATGACAACAGCCAAGGAAGAAACAATCTTAGAACTGAAAAACGTCAAAAAATATTTTCCAATCCGATCTGGTTTTTTTCAAAGGAAAGTGGGTGATGTAAAGGCTGTTGACGGTGTTTCATTTTCTTTAAAAAAAGGAGAAACACTCGGGATTGTAGGAGAATCCGGCTGCGGGAAATCGACAGCGGGACGTACGATGATCAGACTCTACAAGCCGACGGAAGGCCAGATTCTATTCAAAGGCCAAGATATTTCCAGCCTGTCAGAGGAAAGTTTGCGAAAAAGTGTCCGCAAAAACATTCAAATGGTATTCCAAGATCCGTTCGCTTCATTAAATCCGAGAAAAACCCTGCGATCCATTATTAAGGAACCGTTCAATACCCATCATATGTACAGCATGAAGGAACGAAACGAGAAAGTAGAAGAGCTTTTGGCAAGAGTCGGCCTCCATCCATCCTTCGCCAATCGCTATCCCCATGAATTTTCAGGCGGACAGCGGCAGCGGATCGGCATTGCGAGAGCCCTGACTTTAAATCCGGAACTGATCATAGCGGACGAACCGGTTTCTGCGCTTGACGTATCAATCCAAGCCCAAGTGATCAACTTAATGGAAGAATTGCAGGAAGAGTTTAACCTGACGTATCTATTTATCTCTCACGATTTAAGCGTTGTGCGGCATATCAGCGACAGAGTCGGCGTCATGTATTTAGGTAAAATGATGGAGCTGACAGATAAGCATGAGCTCTACGATAACCCGCTTCACCCGTATACCCAGGCGCTCCTATCCTCTGTACCCGTCACAAGAAAAAAAGGAGCCGTCAAACGCGAGCGTATCGTCTTAAAAGGAGAACTGCCAAGTCCGGCCAATCCGCCGAAAGGCTGTGTTTTCCACACAAGATGCCCCGCCGCAAAAGCCATATGCAAAGAACAAATACCCGAATTTAAAGAAGCCGCTCCCAACCATTTTGTCGCCTGTCACCTTTACGGTTAACGAAGAGTCACGGCGCAGCGAGACTTGAGAGGGGGTATGCGTACTACATAATCAACACGATCTAACTGACAACTTACATTTCAAAGGGGGAAATGAAGATGAAAGTAAGAAAAACAGCACTGACGATGCTAAGTGTACTGATGGTTCTGGCCATTTTCTTATCAGCCTGCTCAGGATCAAAATCAACAAGCAGCGAAAACAAACCAGCCGGAAAACCGCAGAAGGGCGGGGACTTGGTTGTAGCCTCAACTGGTGAGCCTACCTTGTTTAACCCTCTCTATTCAACAGATGTTGCAAGTTCAGATATTGAAGGCATGATTTTCAGCACACTTTTGGAAACGGATGAGAAATTAAATGTAAAACCTGCACTTGCTGAAAAAGTCACTGAATCAGATGACGGTCTGACCTATGACGTGAAAATTAAGGAAGGCGTTAAATTTCACGATGGGAAAGAGCTGACAGCAGATGATGTTGTGTTCACATACAGTATTCCTCTGGATAAGGACTACAATGGAGAACGCGGGTCGGGATTTGAGTCCCTTAAATCTGTAACCAAAAAAGGTGATTACGAAATTGAGTTTAAACTAAAGAAAAAGGATGCTTATTTTTATAACGTCGTTTTAGACAGTTATGGAATACTCCCTAAACATATTTTAGGAGATGTTCCTGTTGCGGAACTTGGCGAGAACGAATTTAACCGCAAAAATCCAATTGGTTCAGGGCCATTTAAGTTCTCAGAATGGAAAAAAGGTGATTATGTAAAACTTGAAGCAAATGACGATTATTATGGCGGAAGACCATACCTAGACACCGTAACAGTCAAAACGATCCCGGATGCAAATGCTGCCGTTGCCCAGTTGAAAGCGGGAGACGTAGATTTCTTTGTGGTGCCGGGCACAGATTTTGAGACCGTTCAAACGTTTGATCATGTAAAGGTTAAATCTGATCTAGGCCTTAACTATAGCTACATTGGCTGGAACCAAAAAAATGACTTGTTTAAAGACAAAAAAGTACGTCAAGCTCTGACATATGCGCTTGACCGTAAAGCAATGGTGGACCAAGTGCTTAACGGAGACGGTGAAGTGGCAGACGTACCGGAAAGCCCGCTTTCTTGGAATTACCCTAAAGGCAAAATTCCAACCTTTAACTTTAATCAGAAAAAAGCTAAAAAGCTATTGAAAGAAGCCGGATGGAAAGATACGGATGGAGACGGCATCCTGGATAAAGACGGAAAAAAATTCTCTTTCACCATTAAAACAAACCAGGGGAATAAAATTCGAGAAGATTTAGCGGTAGTAGTCCAGCAGCAGTTAAAAGAGGTGGGCGTTGAAGCGAAGCCGCAAATTGTTGAATTCAGTGCGCTGATTGAGCAAACAAGTGCTCCGAACTGGGATTACGACGCGTTGCTTCTGGGCTGGAGTCTTGCAACATTCCCGGATCAGTACACCATCTTCCATTCAAGCCAATCTGAAAATGGTTTAAATAATATTTGGTATAAAAACAAAGAGGTCGATAAGCTTCTTGAAGAAGCTAAGACCATTACAGACCGAAAAGAATATCAGAAGAAATATGAAGAAATTTATAAGCTGATAGCCGAAGATCAGCCGTACAGTTTCTTATTCTATTACAATTATCACCGAGCGATTCCATCCAATATGCAGGGGTATGTATTCCACCCTAAAAATGATTTATATCATATTGAAAAATGGTGGCTTGATCAATAATAATAGCATTTTCCAGAAAGGGAAGGGAATTTCTTCCTTCTCTTTCTCATTTTATTTTAAAAGGGGACAAGTGTATGGTTACATACGTTATTAGAAGAACATTAATGTCTCTGCCGATTCTTTTAGGAATTACCATATTGTCTTTTGCTATTATGAAGGCGGCGCCAGGTGATCCGATGTCCCTGATGATGGACCCGACCATCAGCCAAGCAGACAGAGCAAAGTTTATTGAAAAATACGGATTGAATGATCCTGAGCCTGTTCAGTATTTAAAATGGCTCGGAAATATGGTTCAAGGCGACTTTGGTACGTCTATTGTTAAAAAAGGCACCCCTGTTTCCGAATTAATTCTTTCGCGCCTGCCCAATACGCTGGTGTTAATGATATTCTCAACCTTTGTCGCTCTTCTGATTTCGATACCATTTGGTGTTCTTTCTGCGAAACGTCCTTATTCTAAACTTGATTATGGTATTACGTTTACTTCATTTTTAGGGCTGGCAATACCGAATTTCTGGTTTGGATTAATCCTCATTATGTTTCTCTCTGTAAATCTCGGGTGGTTCCCAACTGGCGGGGTCGGCACATTAAATGCTGATTTCAATATATTTGACAGGCTTCATCACTTGATTCTGCCGTCATTTGTTTTAGCAACGGCAGATATGGCAGGCATTACGAGATATACCAGATCCAGTATGCTTGATGTAATGAAACAGGACTATATACGGACTGCTCGCGCGAAGGGATTTAGAGAAAATAAAGTCATTTTTAAGCATGGTTTGCGAAATGGCCTTCTTCCTGTTATTACGATTTTCGGTTTGATGATTCCTTCGTTTATTGGAGGAGCGGTTGTGGTTGAGCAAATTTTCACTTGGCCGGGACTTGGCAAACTATTTATAGATTCAGCGTTTTCCAGAGATTATCCGGTCATTATGGCAATGACAGTCATTTCTGCTGTTTTGGTAGTCGTCGGAAATTTAATTGCCGATATTTTATACGCATTGGTCGATCCGCGTATTGAGTATTAACAGAGAGGGAGAGATAACATGTCACAACCAAATACTGCGACACCCTCTAATGAGGTTAAGCTGAAGGAAAACATTCGTGAAAAACCAGAAACAATGACAAAAATCTTTTTTGAAAAGTTTTTTAAAAACAAACTGGCTGTAGCAGGAGGATTTATATTAACGATTATCATTCTGCTGGCGGTGTTTGCGCCATTCGTTGCGCCTTATTCACCAGAAAGCCAGAGCCTTATCAATAAATTAAAGCCGCCGAGCGCTCAAAATCTGATGGGGACAGATAAATTCGGCCGCGATATCTTTACAAGAATCTTATATGGGGCACGTGTATCGTTGCTTGTAGGATTTGCTTCTGTAATAGGTGCGATTACAATCGGTACGGTCGTTGGGGCGATTGCCGGATATTTTAAAGGAATTGTGGACGCCATCTTGATGAGAACGGTTGATGTAGTACTATCCATTCCTGATATTTTTCTTCTGATCACATTAGTAACGATATTCCAGCCGGGGATGGATAAACTGATTTTGATTTTTTCATTAACAGGGTGGACAACGACGGCGCGTCTTGTAAGGGGAGAGTTTTTATCACTCCGCTCAAGGGAATTTGTTTTAGCTGCTAAAACGATCGGGACAAGAAATTACAAAATTATCTTTTCGCATATTTTGCCTAATAGCCTCGGACCGATTATTGTGTCTGCTACTCTTAAAGTAGGCGGCGTCATTTTAGCGGAGTCAACATTAAGCTACCTGGGCTTCGGCATCCAGCCCCCGATCGCAAGCTGGGGGAATATGCTGCAGGATGCGCAAAACTTCACGCTTATGATTCAAGCGTGGTGGTACCCGTTATTTCCCGGGCTATTTATTTTAATTACCGTTCTGTGCTTTAACTTCGTCGGAGATGGGCTGCGTGATGCGCTTGATCCGAAAAATATTAAATAAAAGAAAAACGAAACTAATGTCAGAATCAGTGACAAAAACAAAATGAAAAGCAGGTTTCTATTGTGAGATTATCTTCATAGAGAATCTGCTTTTTATTATGCCTGAAAAAATAATAAGTCGACCGCCGCTTATATATTTCATCATTTTCATTGGAATAATTTCTCTCTTCCTTGCCTATACTGTGGACAACAGTTTTTATAAAGTGAGGGGTCAGAGATGTTATTTCTTCATGATGTGTGGGTGAATTGGTTTGAAGGGGAAGAGAATGGCTACAATGTATGCCACTTTCACGAATGGCGCAAGGAGGATACGGTAGAGCTTTTGGATCAGGTGCCTCTTTTGAGAGTCCCGTCGGTGTTGTATCATTACATAGAAAATGATCTATCAGAGCTTCCGAAAGAATTGCTCGATGGTGTCCATCAAAAATCGTATATCAGAAAAAACCATGAGCGGACGAAGCTTGAGTACTGCTTTGTGGTGACGGACGGAATCGGCATCTTGGCCGTTGATACAATCGGCTATACCATCCCGGTCAGAAAAAGCCGCCTGATTCCGAGACAGGAACAGCTTGTATATGAAATGATTAAGGATGTAGAACCTGAAACCTATGAATTTGAACCGAACAAACTGGAATCTTCTAAGGAATACCACATTTTGTCCTTGGCGCCGGAGCATGTCAGAGGGCTGACGAGGAAAGAACGCCAAATTAAACAGCTCATGTTTATGGCGCTTGATCAGCTGAAAGGGCTCAATAACAGAGCCGAGATCGCTTATTGGTACACTGAATGGAATCCGCATATGTACGGGCAGATCAAGAGAATGAGCTTTGAAGAGATATGGAACATGCTTTACAACGAGACAATCGAAGGCTGGTCGGACAAGCATCTCTCGTTTTGCGAAAACCTGATAAAAGGACAGCCGTTTTTCGAAAAGTTATGGGAAATGGAAAATGAATCGAAAGTGAATTAAATAAAAACCGCTCTTTGCTTCAAAGCAAAAAGCGGTTTTTTCAATTAGCGTCTTTTCCGTCCGAGACCCATTGCGTTCTCCATTTTTTTCAGCATTTTGCCGGCTGTTTTGTTAGCGCGTTCAGCGCCTTCATCAAGAATCCGGTCTAATTCATCTGTTTCGATTAATTCGTAATAGCGGTCTTGGATCGGCTTTAACGCACCGACTACAACCTCGGCTACATCGCTTTTAAACTCGCCGTAGCCTTTGCCTTCATATTTCGCTTCAAGCTCTTCAACTGTAGTGTTGCCAAGGATTGAATAAATCGTAAGAAGGTTTGAAACACCGGGCTTGTTTTCTTTATCAAATTTCACAATACCTTCAGAGTCCGTCACAGCGCTTTTGATTTTCTTTTCAAGCTGCTTTGGATCATCAAGCAGTGTGATAAACGCTTTTTGGTTTGGATCTGATTTGCTCATTTTTTTGAGGGGATCAGCCAGAGACATAATACGCGCCCCGACCTTCGGAATCTTAACCTCAGGAATCGTGAAAATATCGTTATATTTTTTGTTGAAGCGCTCGGCAAGATTTCGCGTCAGTTCAAGATGCTGCTTTTGATCCTCGCCGACAGGAACAAGATCTGTGCCATACAGCAAAATATCACCGGCCATTAACGGCGGGTATGTTAACAGTCCGGAAACAACGGCTTCCTTGCCTTTAGACTTGTCCTTAAATTGCGTCATGCGTTCGAGTTCACCGATATAAGCGACACATTGCAGCATCCATCCGGCCTGGGCATGAGCGGGTACCTCTGATTGTATAAACAGTGTTGCTTTTTCAGGATCAAGCCCGACTGCCAAATACAGCGCCGCAAGATTACGTATATTCTTCCGCAATTCAAGACGGTCCTGGGGAACTGTAATCGCATGCTGGTCAACGATACAGAAGTAACCGTTATAGTCGTGCTGCAAGTCGACAAATTGTTTCATCGCTCCAATATAGTTGCCTAGTGTTACTGAGCCGCTCGGCTGAATGCCGGAAAAAATCGTTTTTTTCATTTGAACATCATCCTCATTTCTACTGCATAATAAAAAAGGCCCATTCTCCCTCTATAAAAAAGGGACGAATGAACCGTGGTGCCACCCTGATTATTCCATTAAAATGGAATCACTCCAGACGTTGGTAACGGAGACTGCTCCGTCTGAGCCTACTTCAAGTTCGGTCAGCTGCTCCAAAGTCCATTCCACATTGCCCATTATCTGCTCCCAGCATCGCAGACTCTCTGTAAACGGGGTGAATGTGTACTACTCTTTTTCATAGCAAAGTTTACATTTGATTGCTTCATTATAAATCAATTATAACCAAATGTCATCAAGTAAAAACACCATTTTTACCAATTTATTTGTAGCTGCCCATCGAATAGCACATGTCTTCAGGCCGCTAAATGATAAAGAATATCAATGATTTTCCGCTTATTATTATATGTAAAAAGCATTACGAACTGGAAAATCTCAAAAAAATTTAGTCAATTTCCGCTTTAAAACATCGAAGTATATCTCGTTTTTGAGAGAAAAACTGACGAAGTTTAAATATTTTAAATTGAAAAAATAATATTGCAATAAATTATTTGTTTCATTATAATGAACTTGTTCACTTCTTTGTTACAGCTTTTTTACAAAAAATAATCAGAATAGACGGAACTGAGTAAATGTTACGAAAACATAGGTTCATTTGTCTGATATTTCTGAGGATTTAGCCGTAAGGAGCTGAAAAATTATTTTAGGGGGGCTACTTCATTGAAGAAGCGTTGGTCGATTGTAAGTTTGCTGCTTATTTTCACTCTCGTCTTAAGCGCATGCGGCTTTGGCGGCGGAACTAACAGCAGTGGTGATGGTAAAGACAGTAAAGGGAAAACAACACTGAATATAAATATTAAAACTGAGCCTTTTTCACTGCATCCTGGATTGGCTAATGATTCAGTGTCCGGCGGAGTCATTCGCCAGACTTTTGAAGGATTGACTCGTATCAATTCAGACGGGGAACCTGAAGAAGGAGCAGCTTCAAAGATCGAAAAAAGTGACGATGGAAAAACATATACCTTTACGATCCGTGACGGCGCGAAATGGTCAAACGGAGATCCGGTAACTGCCGAAGATTTCGAGTATGCCTGGAAATGGGCGCTTGACCCGGCGAACGAGTCACAATATGCTTACGAACTTTATTACATCAAAGGCGCTGAAGCTGCAAACACAGGCAAAGGCAGCCTTGACGATGTTGGTGTAAAAGCGGAAAACGACAAAACATTAAAGGTTGAATTGAATAACCCGACACCTTATTTCACTCAGTTAACCGCGTTCTATACTTATATGCCGATTAATAAAAAAATTGCAGAGAAAAATAAAAAATGGAACACGAATGCCGGTGACGATTATGTCTCAAACGGGCCATTCAAATTAGCGTCATGGAAACACAGCGGTTCTATCAAACTTGAAAAGAACGACCAGTATTGGGATAAAGACAAAGTCAAGCTGAAAAATATCAACATGACCATGATTAATAACAACAACACTGAGCTGAAAAAATTCCAAGCGGGAGAGCTGGATTGGGCGGGTATGCCGCTTGGGCAGCTTCCGACAGAATCACTTCCAAGCTTGAAAAAAGACGGTTCTCTTCATGTAGAACCGATTGCGGGAGTGTACTGGTACAAATTTAATACTGAAGCTAAGCCATTGAATAATGTGAACATCCGTAAAGCGTTAAGTTATTCAATCAACCGTCAATCTATTGTTGAAAATGTGACGCAAGGAGAGCAAATCCCGGCTACGGCTGCCGTTCCGCCGACAATGAAGGGATTTGAAGACAACGACAAAGGCTACTTCAAAGATAATGATGTTAAAACGGCAAAAGAATATCTGGAAAAAGGGCTCAAAGAAATGGGTCTGAGCAAAGCATCTGAACTGCCGACGGTTAAAGTATCTTACAACACGGATGACGCCCACGCGAAAATTGCTCAAGCCGTCCAGGAAATGTGGAAAAAGAACCTTGGCGTCAATGTAGAGCTTGATAATTCCGAATGGAATGTCTACATCGACAAGCTTCACAGCCAAGACTATCAAATCGGCCGTTTGGGCTGGCTTGCCGATTATAATGACCCGATCACCTTCCTTGAATTGTTCAAAGATAAAGAAGGCGGCAACAATGATACAGGCTGGGAAAACGCTGAATTCAAAAAACTTCTGAATGATTCTCAAACGGAAATAGACGAAACGAAGCGTGCGAAACTGCTTAAAAAAGCAGAGGGCATCTTTATTGATGAAATGCCTGTTGCCCCGATCTATTTCTATACTGATCCATGGGTGCAGGACGAAAACCTAAAAGGCGCAATCCTGACGGGTACTGGTGAGATTTATTTTAGAAATGCTTATTTTAAATAGGTTCTTCATCTGAAAACAAAAGATTTTAAGGTATATGGGGAAGGGTTCCCCGTATACCTTTCTTACTGATGGAGTATAAAAATGCAAAAAACATGGAGGTGTATCCCTTTGCTAAAGTATATCGGAAGACGTTTAGTTTATATGATTATCACGTTATTTGTGATTGTAACCGTAACATTCTTCTTAATGCAGGCAGCACCGGGCGGGCCATTTGCGGGTGAAAGAAAACTTCCGCCTGAAATTGAAGCTAACTTAAATTCGCATTACGGCTTGGACAAGCCGCTTTTTGTCCAATATGTCAGCTACTTAAAATCAGTAGCGGTATGGGATTTCGGACCATCTTTTAAATATAAAGGCCAAAGCGTTAATGATTTGATCAGTTCAGGTTTCCCCGTTTCATTTACTCTTGGAGCAGAAGCCATTCTCCTCGCTTTAGCGTTTGGTGTATTGTTTGGGGTTATTGCGGCTCTTTATCATAATAAGTGGCAGGATTATACAGTTGCAATTTTAACGATTTTCGGTATTTCAGTTCCGAGTTTTATCATGGCGGCTGTCTTACAATACATATTCTCTATGAAACTGGGGATTTTTCCTGTCGCAGGATGGGATTCCTGGGCATACACCTTTTTGCCTTCAATTGCGCTCGCTTCGATGCCGATGGCATTTATCGCCAGACTTTCCCGTTCAAGTATGATAGAAGTATTAAACAGTGATTATATTCGGACAGCGAAAGCGAAAGGCTTATCAAGACCGATTGTAACGGTAAGGCACGCGCTGAGAAACGCACTTTTGCCGGTCGTTACATATGTGGGCCCGATGGCTGCGCAAGTTTTAACAGGAAGCTTTATCATTGAAACGATTTTCGGTATACCCGGATTGGGCGCCCACTTTGTAAACAGTATTTCCAATCGGGATTACACTGTAATCATGGGCGTAACGGTTTTCTTCAGTGTTATTCTGCTTTTATGCGTACTTATAGTAGACGTGCTATACGGAATCATCGATCCAAGAATCAAGCTTTCCAAAGCAAAGAAAGGAGCCTAGGCCATGCAGAATATTCCAAAAGACATGTTTGAACCAGCTGCAGCGGATGCCAGAGATGCTGAGAAAATATCTAAAAAGAGCCTTTCCCTTTGGAAAGATGCGATGCTGCGCTTTCGCAGCAACAAGCTTGCGATGGTCGGACTTGTGATTATCATTCTTATCGTACTTATGGCTATTTTTGCGCCTTTGTTCTCAAAATATGATTATTCCACTACCAATCTATTAAATGCTGACAAGCCGCCGTCAAAAGATCATTGGTTCGGAACAGATGACCTGGGAAGGGATATATTTGTCAGGACATGGGTCGGCGCGCGGATTTCTATCTTCATCGGTGTAGCCGCAGCCGTTCTTGACTTATTGATCGGCGTCATTTGGGGAAGCATTTCAGGTTTCCGCGGAGGACGAACTGACGAGATTATGATGCGTATTGCAGATATTTTATGGGCTGTTCCTTCATTACTAATGGTTATTTTGTTAATGGTCGTGCTGCCAAAGGGCTTAATGACGATTATTATCGCGATGACGATTACCGGGTGGATCAATATGGCAAGAATTGTCCGCGGACAAGTCCTTCAGCTGAAGAACCAGGAATATGTGCTGGCTTCACAAACTTTAGGAGCAAAAACCTCACGTTTGCTGTTTAAACATATCGTGCCTAACGCGATGGGACCGATTTTGGTCACAATGACCTTAACTGTTCCGACTGCGATCTTTACAGAAGCATTTCTAAGTTATTTGGGACTGGGAGTTCCTGCCCCGCTTGCAAGCTGGGGAACGATGGCTTCTGACGGATTGCCTGCATTGACCTACTATCCTTGGCGTTTGTTTTTCCCTGCCGGTTTTATTTGCATCACGATGTTTGGCTTTAACGTGGTCGGTGACGGATTGAGAGACGCGCTGGATCCTAAGTTACGTAAATAAGGGAGTGATACGGGTGACACGCCTATTAGAAGTAAAAGACTTAGCAATTTCATTTAAAACATACGGCGGAGAGGTTCAGGCGATCCGCGGGGTGAATTTTCATCTGAATAAAGGAGAAACATTGGCGATCGTGGGAGAGTCAGGTTCCGGAAAGAGTGTGACTTCCCAAGCAATTATGAAGCTGATTCCGATGCCGCCGGGTTACTTCAAGCGCGGCCAGATTTTATTTGACGGCAGGGATCTGGTGCCTATGTCAGAAAAAGACATGCAGTCAATCCGAGGCAAAGAAATCGGCATGATATTTCAAGATCCGATGACGTCTTTAAACCCGACGATGAAAGTCGGCAAACAAATTACAGAAGTACTTTTTAAACATGAGAAAATCTCTAAAGATGCCGCAGCTAAACGTGCTGTTGAATTACTTGATCTTGTAGGGATTCCGATGCCGGAAAAACGGGTCAATCAGTTTCCTCATGAATTTTCAGGCGGGATGAGGCAGCGTGTGGTCATTGCCATGGCGCTTGCGGCAAACCCGAAGCTGTTAATAGCCGATGAACCTACAACCGCACTCGATGTGACGATACAAGCTCAGATTTTAGAATTGATGAAAGATCTGCAGAAGAAAATTGACACATCCATTATCTTTATCACGCATGACCTTGGTGTTGTAGCCAATGTGGCGGACCGTGTGGCCGTGATGTACGCAGGCCAGATTGTTGAAACAGGCACCGTTGACGAAATCTTTTACAATCCGAGACACCCGTATACATGGGGGCTGCTTGCGTCCATGCCAAGCCTTGAAAGCACGGGTGATGAACAGCTGACGGCTATTCCGGGAACGCCGCCTGATCTGACAAATCCTCCAAAAGGAGATGCGTTTGCGCTTCGCAGCTCGTATGCGATGAAAATTGACTTTGAACAGGAGCCGCCGATGTACAAAATTTCCGATACGCATTATGTGAAATCGTGGTTGCTCCATCCCGATGCGCCGAAGGTTGAGCCTCCGGAAGCGGTCAAAGCAAAAATGCGCCAGCTGCAACATACGTATGAAATCCCTGTCCTAGTGGAAGAAGGTGAATGAAGTGACTGAGAAATTACTTGAAATCAAACATTTAAAACAGCATTTTTTCACATCTAAAGGTACGGTAAAAGCTGTAGATGATCTTTCTTTTGATATCTACAGAGGAGAAACGCTTGGCCTTGTCGGCGAATCCGGGTGCGGAAAATCCACAACAGGCCGAAGCATCATTCGACTGTACGATGCAACGGACGGAGAGGTTCTGTTCAACGGTGAAAATGTCCACGGGAAAAAATCCCGTAAAAAGCTGCTCGAATTCAACCGAAAAATGCAAATGATTTTCCAAGATCCATACGCCTCTCTGAATCCGAGAATGACTGTTGCTGATATCATTGCGGAGGGCCTCGACATTCATAAGCTGACAAAGACGAAAAAAGAACGCATGCAGCGCGTCCAAGAGCTGCTTGAAACCGTCGGTCTGAACAAGGAACACGCCAATCGTTACCCCCATGAATTTTCAGGAGGGCAGCGCCAGCGTATCGGGATTGCCAGAGCGCTGGCCGTTGATCCTGATTTTATCATTGCGGACGAACCGATTTCTGCACTGGATGTTTCCATTCAGGCACAGGTTGTCAATTTAATGAAGGAATTGCAAAAGGAGAAAGGACTCACATATCTGTTTATTGCCCATGATTTATCCATGGTCAAATATATCAGTGATCGAATCGGTGTCATGTATTTCGGAAAGCTGGTGGAACTGGCTCCGGCTGACGAACTCTATGAAAACCCGCTTCATCCATATACAAAATCATTGCTTTCTGCAATTCCGCTTCCCGATCCGGATTACGAAAGAAACCGGATCCGCCACAAGTATGATCCGTCCGTCCATCAATTAAAGGACGGGGAAAAGATGGAGTTCCGTGAAGCTTCACCAGGGCATTTTGTTATGTGTACGGAAGCGGAATTTCAATCATACAAATAAGCACGTTCCAAAACCTTCAAGAGTCAGCCATCTTGAAGGTTTTTTTATGAAATGTTCGCGGTATTGATGATGTTTATTATAATAGAAGAAAATGGAGGGGAGGCAGCCGGTATCTATTTCTCTTGCAAAAAGCCGGGCAGCCATCATGGCGGCGAAAAACGCGCTGTTTACTTCTTGGAGTACTGTGCCGTAGCCGATTATGGGGCAGATCGCGGAAGGAACAAATGCACGTTTTGCCTTCACGGCTGCGGCTGTTTTGTATTTGATTACTTTCGTCATTGCAATAGCTAAAGCCGAGGCTTTCTCATTATCAGAATCAAGCCCGCGCACATTGAAACTTACCAAGCGACCCCTCATTTTCCTATAATGGAAGCCAGGAGGGGATAATTGTGCGTTTTATGAAGTATTCAATCATAGCAGGCTTGCTTCTCAGTTTTGCGGCCTATCCGGCGGAAGCAGCGCAGAAAGAACCGCAGCCTTTATTAAAAGTAGCTCTCGAAAAGAAAGAACTGCCTAAAGGGATGTCCAGATTCGCGTATGATTCGGGCTTTCATTTTACATATCCTGACGCGGTGAGAGGAATTTACGTGACGGGACATTCAGCGGGCGGCAGCAGATTTGATTCTCTGACTGATTTTGTTGAGAAAACAGAATTGAACACTATGGTCATTGACGTAAAAGATGATAACGGAAATCTCACTTACCAGCCTGATAAAAATTCTCCATATTACGATATCAGTAAGAAATACATCAAAGACCCAAAAGCGATGCTTAAAAAAATGGAAGAGAAACATATCTATCCGATAGCTAGAATTGTCGTATTTAAAGACACGGTTCTTGCGAATAAAAAGCCTGAATGGTCCTTCAAAGAAAAAGACGGAAGTGTCTGGAAAAACGGGCGCGGGGAATCGTTTGTCAACCCATTTATGAAAGAAGTTTGGAATTACAACGTGAACTTAGCAAAAGAAGCAGCCAAAATGGGATTTAAAGAAGTTCAGTTTGACTACGTACGCTTTCCTGAAGGCTTTGAAAAACGGGATGATGAACTGACTTACGATCATGGAGAGTATGGAAAAAGCGCTGATGATAATGTCCAAAAACGTGTACACGCGGTCACCGATTTTGTCAGTTATGCGAAAGATAAACTGAAGCCGTACGGCGTTGATGTATCCGCCGATATTTTTGGTTATTCCGCCACGCTGCCTGAAGCGCCGGGCATCGGACAGAATTTCAGCAAAATTTCCGAGCATGTTGATGTTATTTCTTCCATGATTTATCCGAGTCACTGGACAAGCTATTTCGGAATTGATAAGCCGGACCTTGAACCATACAAAGTCATAAAGGAATACGCTAAAGTAGAAAATAGCAAACTCGGAAAACTGAAAAATCCGCCTTCATCACGGCCATGGCTTCAAGATTTTACAGCCTCTTATCTTGGAAGCGGCAATTATCAGCACTACGGAAAACAGCAGATTGAAGACCAAATTAAGGCGTTGAACGAAGCAGGCATTGATGAGTTTTTACTTTGGGACGCGGCAAATCATTATACAAAAGATGTGGATTACACGCCGCTTGATTAAAACGGAGCAGAGGCTCCGTTTTTTTTGTCTGAAAAAAAATGAAACCAAGTTTTAGGCTTGTTCGTCTTAATAGATGTAAGGCTGTTTAAACAAAAAGAAATGGGGTATATCTAAGAGTGTGAAGATAACGAACTCATAAGGAGCAGATCAATGAACTGGTACCAAAAGTTAAATGAATACTTTCCAATTGAGGAAATGAAATCCAAAGCGCATATGGAAGCTTTGTTAAAAGAACGAAGCGATATTTACCATAAAGAAGAAGGCAAACATCACGTATTAATGTATGCGGAGTTTGATTCTTTTATCTTTATTGATTATCTGTATATATCGAAAGACGCAAGAGGGCAGGGACTCGGAGGCAAATTGATCGGTGAACTGAAAAAGAAAAACAAACCGATATTGCTTGAGGTTGAGCCTGTGGATGAAGATGATGCAGATACAGAGAAGCGCCTGAAATTTTACCAAAGAGAGCATTTTAAGCATGCTCAGTCAATTGGGTACCAGCGCCGTTCATTGGCTACGAATGAAGTGAACAAAATGGAGATTTTGTACTGGTCACCAAAAACAGAATCTGAAGAAGAAATGTTAGAAGCGATGAAGCAGACATATGAAAAAATTCATATCTATAAAGATGAACAATGGTACGGAGATTCATACGAAAAAACGGATGAGGTCCTAAAGGTCATTGATGATAAAAAACAAAAAAACATTTTCGATCAGCTAAGCTAATTGAGAATATAAAGATGGTTTGATCGTGAAAATTTGCCGGATTGACACATTTTTTTCTTAGGACACTATTCACACTTACTTTTTTATAGTATAATACCTATAAAGATTCCTTTTTTAGAGTTATTTCAATTTAAGAATAAAAAACATGTTCATCCTACTAATTAGAGGAGTGAAGATTAAATGGTTACATTATACACATCACCAAGCTGTACTTCATGCAGAAAAGCAAGAGCGTGGCTGGAAGAGCACGAGATTCCATTTGAAGAAAGAAACATTTTCTCTGAACCTTTATCAATTGATGAAATAAAACAAATTTTACGCATGACGGAAGACGGAACGGACGAAATCATTTCCACCCGTTCAAAAGTATTCCAAAAGCTTAACGTAAATGTTGAATCAATGCCGCTTCAAGATTTATACACATTGATCAATGAACATCCGGGACTGCTTCGCCGCCCGATTATCATCGATGAAAAACGTTTGCAGGTCGGCTACAATGAAGATGAGATCAGACGTTTCTTACCAAGAAAAGTCCGCTCCTTCCAGTTAAGAGAAGCACAGCGTTTAGCTAATTAATATATAAAAGAAGGCTGATGTTTTATCAGCCTTCTTTATTTTTTGTCAGCGATCTGTTCATAATAAATGCTGGCAAGGATAACAAACACAACTGTCAGAACAGGAAGCAGCGTTTCAACAAGACTATGCTGCGCCATAAAATAAGACAGCTTTTGATCTCTGACAATCATTTCTCCTCCTGTATATGCCAGCAGCCCGCTTCCTGCATAAATCAAAAGCGGCACCCTATTCAGCGCAATGTGAATCAGTTTGCTGCCCCAAATAATAATCGGAACTGATACAAATAAACCGACCATCACGAGAAAAAGGTCGCCGTGTGATGCCCCGGCCACTGCTATAACATTGTCAAGCGACATAAAGAGATCGGCGAGGACAATCGTCCGAATGGCCTTCCATAAGGAGGTGCTGCTTTTTACGTGCTGGGTGTTTTTCTTTTCAATAAGCAGCTGGTAACCGAGATATAAAAGAAACACTCCGCCGGCGCATTGCAGAAAAGGAACTTTCAGCAGATACACCGCTGCACTCGTAAGCCCGACCCGCATGGCCACCGCAATAAAGGTTCCGAAGATAATCGCTTTTTGTCTTTGTTTTTCCGGTAAGTTCCTGCAAGCCATCGCAATCACAACAGCGTTATCTCCGCCGAGGATCAGATCTATCCCGATGATGAGCAGCAGCGAAAACAGATAATCATGCTCCATGTACAGGCACCTCGCTTTTTGTTTCATCGCTTGTACAACTAATATATGAAGCGGGTTATTTTTTATGATAGCGGGCAGAAGACAAGCCGTTTTTCAGCCGATAATGCATTTTTATTTCTTTTGTGACTGTTTTATCATAAAATAGAAATATAAAGAATTTCACACTGTCTTGGGGACAAGGTTAAGATGTGGACGGAATGGGTAAAGTGTAGTAAAGTACAATTAATCGGGAGCTTAGATGTCCCTTCAACATCTTATATAGAAGGGAAGGTTGGCAAAATGGAAATAGAAAGAATAAACGAACATACTGTAAAGTTTTATATGTCATATGGAGATATTGAAGACCGCGGTTTCGACAGAGAAGAGATTTGGTATAACCGTGAGCGCAGTGAAGAACTGTTCTGGGAAGTCATGGATGAAGTTCATGAGGAAGAAGAATTCGCTGTAGAAGGTCCTCTTTGGATTCAAGTTCAGGCACTCGATAAAGGCTTGGAGATTATCGTTACAAAAGCCCAGCTTTCTAAAGACGGACAAAAGCTCGAACTGCCGATACCTGAAGATAAAAAGCAAGAACAAGCAGATGAGAATCTCGATGCCTTGCTGGATGATTTTCAAAAAGAAGAGCAAGCCGACAATCAAGAAGAGAAGGAGCAAAAGCTTCAATTCGTCTTGCGGTTTGATGATTTTGAGGACTTGATTTCTCTTTCAAATTTGAACGTAAACGGAAGCAAAACGACGCTTTATTCGTTTGAAAACCGGTATTATTTATATGTAGATTTTCAAGAAATGTCTGATGAAGAGGTTGAAAATCAGCTAAGCATCCTGTTAGAGTACACATATGAATCCTCAATCAGCATACACCGCATCGAAGAATACGGCAAGCTGATTATTTCAGAGGATGTTCTGGATACAATAAAAAAACACTTTGCATCATAGCAGACCGATTTCTTAACGGAAATCGGTTTTTTTCTTATCCGAAAACACAATTTTGAGGGTGGAAAATGGGAGTATGACGTTTTTATAGAAAGAAAAGACAACAGGAATTCATCATCTTCTTACAGAATTCATAAAGAATCTGGAAGGGAGAGATGGATATTGTTTAGTGCTGTGACATCAGAAGGTAAGACTGTTTACCTGATGAAAGAAAGATATGCTGCAACAGAAGCATCGGAATTGAGAAAAACGAAATTCTTTTGTCCGGTTTGCAGAGAACAGCTCGATGTCAAGCTCGGCTCTTTAAAAGCTCCGCATTTTGCCCATAAGCAGAATAAAGCTTGCACCATAGAGTTTGAACCGGAGAGCGCCTACCATTTAGAAGGGAAAAAGCAGCTTTATTCTTGGCTGAAAGCGAAAGGATGCTCACCTGTTCTGGAGCCATATGTAAAAAGCATACAGCAAAGGCCTGACATTATGGCAAATGTACAAGGAGACATGCTGGCTTTTGAATTTCAATGCGCGAACCTCGCTCCAGACCTCTTATATAAACGCACGCAAGGCTTAAAGCAAGCAGGGGCTGAACCGCTCTGGATCATCGGCGGAAACCGTTTAAAACGCACGTCAAGGCACTTTTTCCAGCTATCTGCTTTTCATTGGCAATTCATGAAGGAGAATCCACGGCAGTTCCTGTTGTTTTACTGTCCGGAAGCACGCTCCTTCTATAAGCTCCATCATATTACCCCGTTCTATGCGAATTATGCCTGCGCCTCACTCGAAGCAATCCCGCTCACAAAAGCAAATGTGAAGGATATGTGGTTCTCAGCATCCGCGCCTTCCTTTCAGCCTGCTGCCTGGCAAAACGCCATTACCCGTTTTCGGCATAAACCTCCCCGTTTTTTATCCAAAGAAGCGAATCATCTTCGGCTCCTTTTTTATGAAAAACGCCAGACGCCGCTACCATTTTTACCGCCTGAAGTATTTGCCCCCATTCCTCTTGGAGCCGTTTTTTTAAGTCCTGTTTTCATATGGCAGGGCCATCTTTATCTGTATATGACCGACCTCGCAGAAAAGCGTATGTCCATCAGGTTTTCTGCTGTTTTTCGATTTTGTAAGATGCAGATTCAAAAAAAACGGATTCATTTAAGGTACGAATATAGCGAACAGCTTTTACGTGAGGCATTGAAACAGTACATCAATTTTCTGTGCGGGAAGGAATTTTTAATGGAGGGTGAGAAAGAAGTATATATGGTGAAATCCAGTTCATGACTGCCGCACGCTTGAGGGTGTTATGGAGCGCGACCAAACCTGTTTTGGGGAATGAGATCGTTTCATTTGGCTCACCCTAAAGAAAAGGTGGTGGCTGGATGTGAAAGGCAAGAAACGGAGTGTTTTTCGCTTTTTTACTGTGTTTTTGGCATGCGTTGTCTTCTTCACCGCATATGATTTGACAAATGGCAGTGAAAAACCGGAAGATAATCACAATACAAGTTTGTTGAGAAACAGCCGTTTTTTCAATTGGCTTGAATTAAAGAAAACGAGGGGGATCACCATGACTGAGGAAAAAAAAGCAAACCAACTGCCTGACAGAAGCGAAGTAAAGGCAGAAGATACGTGGAAACTAGAGGATATTTTTCCTAGTGATGAGGCCTGGAATAAAGAATTTCAAGCTGTGAAAGAGTTAATTCCTAATCTTTCTGAATTTAAAGGAACGCTCGATCATTCTGCGGATAATTTATACGAAGCCCTTACTTATCAGGACAAAGTAATGGAACGATTGGGCAAGCTGTACACATATGCGCATATGCGTTCTGACCAGGATACAGGGAATTCCTTTTATCAAGGTCTGAATGACAAGGCTGCCAATCTGTATACACAAGCTGCAAGCGCAACCGCGTACATGGTTCCTGAAATCTTATCCATACAAGAAGAAAAACTGCAGCAATTCCTTCTTGAAAAAGAAGAGCTGAAGCTTTACTCACATGCGATTGAGGAAATTACAAAAGAACGCCCGCACGTATTAAGCGAAAAAGAGGAAGCATTGTTGGCTGAAGCTTCTGAAGCGCTGTCTTCTTCTTCAAATACTTTCAGTGTACTGAATAATGCAGATATTACGTTCCCATCCATCAAGGATGAAAATGGGCAAGAAAAGCAGATTACTCACGGCAATTTCATTAACTTTCTGGAAAGCGAAAACCGTGAAGTGCGCAAAAACGCTTTTGAAGCTGTTTACAAAACATACGGCCAATATAAAAACACAATGGCGACGACCCTCAGCGGCACCGTAAAAAAGGACAATTTCTATGCGAGGGTGAAAAAGTATAAATCCGCCCGGGAAGCCGCGCTTTCAAACAACAGCATTCCTGAGGAAGTGTACGATAATCTTATTAAAACCATTAATAAGCATCTGCCGCTGTTACACCGTTATATCGAGCTGAGAAAGAAAGTGCTTGAGCTTGATGAAGTTCATATCTATGATTTGTACACGCCGCTTGTGAAGGATGCAGGTATGAAGGTCACATATGACGAAGCGAAAGAGTATATGCTCAAAGGGCTTGCTCCTTTAGGTGACGAGTATGCGTCTATTTTAAAAGAGGGCCTTGAAAACCGATGGGTGGACGTGTACGAAAATAAAGGAAAACGCAGCGGCGCCTATTCTTCAGGCACGTACGGCACGAATCCGTATATCTTGATGAACTGGCACGATAATGTCAATAACCTGTTTACGCTCGTTCATGAATTCGGCCATTCAGTGCACAGCTATTATACGAGAAAGCATCAGCCATACCAATATGGCAATTACAGCATCTTTGTCGCTGAAGTGGCGTCAACGACAAACGAAGCGCTTCTCGGAGAATATATGCTGAACAACTTAAAGGATGAAAAGCAGCGCTTATATCTTCTTAACCATATGCTTGAGGGCTTTAGAGGAACGGTCTTCAGACAAACGATGTTCGCCGAATTTGAGCATCAAATCCATATGAAAGCGCAAGAGGGAGAACCGTTAACTCCTGAGCTTCTGAGCAGTATGTATTATGATCTTAATAAAAAGTATTTTGGCGATAATATGGTGATTGATAAAGAAATCGGGCTGGAGTGGTCAAGAATCCCGCATTTTTATTACAATTACTATGTGTATCAATATGCAACGGGCTATAGTGCAGCCCAAGCGCTGAGCAGCCAGATTTTGAAGGAAGGAAAGCCTGCTGTTGACCGGTACGTTGACTTCCTGAAAGCGGGCAGCTCTGAGTACCCGATTGATATTTTGAAAAAAGCGGGCGTTGATATGACATCGCCTGAACCAATCGAGGCCGCATGCAAAATGTTTGAGGAAAAACTTGATGAAATGGAAGAATTGCTGTTAAAAGTGAAGCATTCTTAAAAGCGAGAGCCTGTGCAAGCGAATGCACAGGCTCTTTAAAATCCTTTAAACGTTTTGCGGTGATTCAAACGGTACAGGGCAAATAAGATGGACAGAAACAATAGGGGAGATGTAATGTAAATCGGCAGCATGTGCATCATGGCTAATAAATTTAAAAAGAAAAAGAAGACAATCAATACAATAGAAATAACTGTGTAAAGCATGACCTTCCTCCTCGTCCTTGTTCATTACAAGCATATGAACATATTCGGTAAGTTATGTTTTGTGACAAAAATATGAACATTAATCGTATGGCTTGTCAAGAGTCGACAACTTTTGATATGATAAGGATGTGAAATTGATCACAAACAAACATTACCCCTTTGTTTGACCGTGAAAAATTTCTCCCATCCCCTTTGTTGTCGTTAAGACATATGAAACCGCGCTTATCCCGGCGCGGTTTCTTTATAACTTTAAATAGAACTTATGTTCGTTTTCGGGTCAAAAAAACAGCCCCAAGCGATATAAACGCCTGCGGCTATTTCTCACATGAATGTAATTGATCGGGGCTGCCGGCAAGAGACTGCCAAAACATTCCGTGCTTTGCTTCGACCTTGGCAACCTTCTTGGCAAACGCCAGTTTTTTCATTTCTCTTTCAACCTCTTCAAGAGTTAAATCATATACAAGTGCAATTTCCTTCGAGGCCACAAAGCGAAAGTATTCAATAAAGCATTCGAGCGGCGGTGTTTCTGAAGGCTTTGGCTCGTCGCCCAGCATTTCGAATAAAATCTCTTCATACACCTCATATGAATAATTTCCAGGCACCTTAAGCCCTTCGTCATCATGCTGTGTATTAAAAAATGTAAGAGTCGGGTTTACGGTAACATCCATTTCAGCTGCAATCTTCATGTCGCATTGGAGCGCTTTAACCGCACTTTGAGAGTGAAGATCCTTTTTGAATTCTTCAAGATCAAGCTTTGTTTTTTCAGCGATCTTCAGCAGCGTTTTTTCCTCCGTAATATTTTGCTTTGCAACAAACAGGCTTTCCTGCATATTGCGGAGAAATTGTATTCCGGCTTTTCGTCCTTGAAGCTCTGCCGCTTTTAAAGCGAGAGCTGCAAGATACGGGGAAGAGAGCGGCTGTTCTTGTTCGAGCCACAAAGTCCCGTCACAGGACATGCCGGAGCGGTTTGCGATTTTTTCCCAAGCCTCCGCCAGAAGATGCTTTTTTCGTTTTTGCTTGTTTAAAGATGTGATACTTGCGGCTGCAATAATCCGCAGGGTAAAAAAACGGCCGTAGCGGATTTTCAGCTTTTTTATGACAGGCTCTAAGGACCAGCATTCAGGACATAAAGGATCAACAAACATGTAAATTTCCAGCGGTTTTTTTGGGTGACCGTGGCAATGGGCGAAGTATTGGTCATGTTGAAAGTTTGTCAAAATGATCGTTCCTCCGCTTCTGTCTGGTTCACCATATGCCTTGCTGTCAATTCCAGCCGCCCGAACAGGAATTCACGAATGTCCCCTTCTAAACCGACATGGTCCATTGCGTCACTCATACAGCTGAGCCATGCATCCGCCCTCTCATGCGTGATGGGAAAAGGAAGATGACGTGCTCTGAGCATTGGATGGCCGTGTTCTTCAGTATAAAGAGGCGGTCCGCCTAAATACTGAGTCAGAAATTGCTTTTGTTTTCTGGCCGTTTCTGTCAAATCGCTCGGAAATATCGGCTTCAGCAAAGGATGAGACGCGACACGCTCATAAAAAGTATCAACAAGTTGCGATAGAAGTTCTTCTCCAATCGCTTCATAAGGTGCGTTAAACGATTGTCCCATGTTGACTACTCCTTTAAATATGGCTAATAGGAATCATAATTCCTATTGCGAAAGTACATGTAGTGTTTATTATTTTCATCTACCATTTATTTTAGCAACAAGGCCTAATTTCTACAAACAAACTGCCTTTTATGCGCTCAGGGTTTGCCTGATGTGCCGGAAAATCGCACAGTACCGCGCTTGTATTTCATATCATATCACATTAAATTCATGAATGTGTAAGATTTCACTCCGCAAAAAAACCAGAGGGCTCATAGCCGCTCTGGTTTAAGCGTAATAGTTTGCAGTGACTTTTTTTACGTAGTTTTGAGTTTCCTTAAAGGGAGGAATGCCTCCGTATTTATCCACATTTCCCGGTCCGGCGTTATAGGCTGCCAAAGCCATGGAAACATTTCCGTCATATTTGGACAGCATTTGCTTCAAATATTTTGTTCCGCCCTCTATATTTTGCGCAGGGTCAAGCGCGTTTGACACGCCGAGAGAGCTTGCGGTTGACGGCATCAGCTGCATGAGTCCCATGGCGCCTGAGCCGCTTACGGCTTTCGAGTTGAAGCCTGATTCCTGCTGTATCACCGCACGAATCAGGTTTTCATCAACACCGTGTTTGTCCGCCGCTTTTTTAATGGCGCTGTCGATTGAAAAATCGCCTTTTGCTGTGAATGCTGGGCCTGTATTTGCCGCTGAGCTGCTTACGGCTTCCGGTGCGCTTTCTTCTATATTCGGTATGCTGCCTGATAAAGAGTCCAGCCTGTTAGATGAAAGCATTGACGGCGACAGCCTATAAGAACTGTTTGCCTGTGTTTGCAGGTTTGATGCCAAGGATGCGGACTGCGGGCTTATGTTCTGTGTATACTGGCTGAGCAAAGAGCTGAAGTTTGAAAGCGGGCTGCTTGAGGCTTGAGTGCTCCCTGTATTTGTGCTGGCGATTGATTGTAATGCCTGAAGCTGAAGCAGAGCCGCCCAATTCGTTACGTTCACTTTGTCATTCCACCTTATAATGACTTTCGTTTTTGTTCATAAAAACGAAAGATTTTATTTTTTGTTTCACGCTGAGGAATGCTGAACTGCTGAAGAAGCTTTTCGAAAGCCAGTTTGCCTTCATCCCAGTCTGCTGCTTCGAATTCCAATTCAAAATCCTCTTTATTTAAATATCGGCTGTGGTCTAAAACTATTAAGCCCTTTTCGGATTCTTTTTCTGCCCGATTTGTGGCAAGCGACCCAAAATAGCGGATCGCCTCGCAGTCAACCTCAAGCTGGACGAGCTGGTCCTGAACAGGGCCGGCCGGAACAATGAATTTCTCAAATTCTGGCACTTCCGTTAACGCTTGATGGGTTTCTAAAAGTCCGACGGCTGCCGGTTCTTTTAACGTCAGCACATACCGGCCGTTCTTTTTACGGATTCTCAGGGCTGCACCCTTATGTTTTAGCGCAAAGCTTTCTGTATCAAAATAGTGGTTCTCCTGTAAGACAAAATCCTCATTGTCTAGCTGGTAAGCTTGTGTCAGTTTTTCAAACTCGTTTTTTGTGAGCAGATTTTTAAATTCAATTTCAATTTCCTGGGCCATGCTTTTCTTCCTTTCCGCACTGTAAATCGTATTTTTACTATTATCTCTTTAGATGTTACGTTTATCAATATTGATCTTGATATGATAAAATAAATCTGTACTTTGTTGAAAAAAGGAGAGCATTATGCAAAAGAGAATTGAAATCATGAATGCAACATTAACGGATGATCAGCTTCGCTTTACATGTCAGGCAGAGGGAGACGAAGCGGAGCGCAAGGCGTCAGGTCAAATGCTTGTTGATTCTGACCACTTTGCTTTTGTATACATACTTGAATTGGCTGATTCATTTGAATATGTCATTATAAAGGAAAATGTATGGCCGGAACTGAAACAGGCCCACAGTGATAGGAAACCGGTATTTTTAGAAGCGGGGAACCAAATGATAGAGCTGTCAGGCCTGCATGAGGAACTTGAATACCTTTTAGAAAATATTAAAGATAATGCAAATTACGGTGAGGAAATGGAAGAAAAAGTGAGAAGTGTATTCCTCTAGAAAAAACTAGGGTCCGGAATTGGGGGATGTAAGATGGATGACAAACAATGGGAGCAGTTTTTAGTGCCGTACCGCCAGGCAGTAGAGGAATTGAAAGTGAAGCTGAAGGGAATCAGAACACTTTATGAATATGAGGATGACCATTCGCCGATCGAGTTTGTGACAGGCCGGGTGAAGCCGGTGGCAAGCATTCTGGAGAAAGCCAGACGGAAAAGCATCCCATTACATGAAATTGAGACTATGCAGGATATTGCGGGCCTTAGAATTATGTGCCAATTTGTGGATGACATTCAAATGGTAAAAGACATGCTGTTTGCAAGGAAAGATTTCACTGTCGTGGATAAGCGTGATTATATCGCAGAGCATAAAGAAAGCGGGTACCGCTCCTATCACCTTGTTGTTTTATACCCTTTGCAGACGCCCGCCGGTGAAAAACATGTTCTGGTTGAAATTCAGGTCCGTACGCTTGCGATGAACTTTTGGGCGACAATTGAGCATTCATTAAATTATAAATACAGCGGAAACATACCTGAAAAAGTAAAGCTGAGGCTTCAGCGGGCTTCCGAAGCGGCATCCCGGCTTGATGAAGAGATGTCTGAAATCAGAGGTGAGATTCAAGAAGCTCAAGCAGCCTTCTCAAGAAAGAAAAAAGGCAGTGAGCATCAATAAGAAAAGGGGGAAGAAGACGTGAAATTTTCCGTATCGTCAAAAGGAGACAGCGTGTCTGACACGCTGAAAAGCAAAATACAGGCGTATTTATTGGATTTTGATATGGAATTGGATGAAGACGAACCTGAAATCGTGATTTCTGTCGGCGGAGACGGAACGTTGCTTTATGCCTTCCACAGATACAGCGAACGTTTGGACAAAACGGCTTTTGTCGGTGTCCATACCGGCCATCTTGGGTTTTATGCAGATTGGGTTCCCCATGAGATTGAAAAGCTTGTTCTTGCGATAGCGAAAACGCCTTATCATATTGTGGAATACCCGATACTCGAAGTAACTGTCAGATATCATGAGGGCGAGCGGGAAGAGAAGTATCTGGCGCTGAATGAATGCACCATTAAGAGTATTGAAGGCAGCCTTGTGGCTGACGTGGAAATAAAAGGGCAGCTATTCGAAACATTCCGGGGAGACGGCCTCTGCCTGTCAACGCCATCGGGAAGCACCGCTTATAATAAAGCGCTGGGCGGAGCGATCATCCATCCGTCTATCAGAGCCATCCAGCTTGCAGAGATGGCATCTATTAATAACCGTGTTTTTCGTACGGTAGGCTCGCCGCTCCTTCTTCCCGATCACCATACTTGTGTGATCAAACCGAGAAATGAGGTTGATTTTCAAGTCACCATCGACCATCTGACGCTCCTTCATAAGGATGTGAAATCCATCCAATGCCGAGTGGCTTCTGAAAAAGTAAGATTCGCAAGATTCCGTCCGTTTCCATTTTGGAAAAGGGTGCAGGATTCCTTTATCGGTAAAGGCGAGTAAAGCGAGGAAATATATTGAAGAATTTTTTTATTCGGAAAGAGATCAGTTCTGCTGATGAGGGCATGACGGTAAAAGAATACGCCGAAAAGATGGGGATTTCAAAACGCATGCTGACGGATATTAAATTCGGAGGCGGAGATATTCTCATTAACGGCGGTCACGTCACAGTAAAATATGTACTGAAGCTTGGAGACACACTGGTGTTCGAGTTTCCCGAGGAACAGGTGAGCGCGTCTCTTTTTCCAGAGCCGGTTCCGTTGCATGTGTTGTATGAAGATGACCATGTGCTTGTGATCAACAAACAGCCGTATGTTTCATCTATACCTTCCAGAGAGCACCCTTCCGGAAGCATCGCAAACGGCATCCTCGGCCATTATAAGAAAAACGGCGTGCGTGCTACGGTTCATCTTGTCACTCGGCTTGACAGAGACACATCGGGTGTGATGCTGATTGCGAAGCATCGGTTTGCACATTCCATTTTATCCACGGGGCAAAAAAACGGACTGGTCAAAAGGCGCTATCTCGCAGTTGTGCACGGCAGCATGGAGCAAGCTGAAGGCACGGTTGACGCGCCGATCGGCAGAAAGCCGGACAGCATTATAGAACGAATGGTCACACCCGGCGGACAGCGGGCTGTTACTCATTTTCAAGTCAATGAAAAGACAAACGGCTTAACATCGGTGACATTGGAGCTTGAAACGGGTAGAACCCATCAAATCCGTGTTCATATGAGCCATCTCGGCCACCCTTTATGCGGTGACACGCTGTATGGGGGAACAAGGCAGAAGATCAGCAGACAGGCCCTCCACAGTGAAAGGCTGTCCTTTATCCACCCGCTGACGGATGAAACGATGGTCTTTTATGCCCCGGTTCCGCAAGATATGCAGCAATTAATAGAGGAAAGCCGTTAACAAACGCTTCTCTCAATGTACGGCGGCCATCCTTCAAGGACAAAGAAGCCAGAGCATCCTCAATGCTCTGGCTTCTCTTTTTTTACTGTTCGCGAAAACGTGATTCATCATACGGCATTGAGCTTTCAACGGAGACAGTCTCATGTTCAGGAAACCGGAAAGCTGTCAGCTGATTTCCGAATACACAGCCAGTGTCAATATTAATAGTCCGATTGACGATTCTTGGTTTTTTTACCGGGGTATGGCCGTACACCACCCATGCTTTGCCATTATATGTGGCGGCCCAATCTCTTCTTACGGGTCTTCCGTCCGGCAGTGTTTCACCCGTTACATCTCCATACAGGACAAAATCCTTTACTTTCCTTGATTGTTTACCGATATCGTCAGCCTTTATGCCAGCATGGGCGACAACCAGATCTCCGTTATGTAAGATGTCGTAAAGCGGCGCCTTTTCATATAATCTGATAAATTGCTCCTTCACCGCCGTCCTGTCCTCATCGGAAAGCTGCTTGAGCTCGGCCTCGGTTGTTTCAAGTCCGTGCAGGACTTTAACGGGATTTCCTTTTAAAAAACGGTATAGTTTATTGCAATGATTTCCCGGGACATAACGGACTGCACCTTTCTCATACGCTTTTGCCACAAATCGAACAACCTCGATTGACTTTGGCCCTCTGTCTGTCAGATCCCCTGCGAATACGAGCATTCTGCCGTCAGAATGGACAGGCACCCCGTTTTGGATGGTGTAGCCGAGTTTTTTGATCAATGCGATCATTTCATCATAACATCCATGAATATCGCCGATTACATCGTAGGCCATTTTTAGATCCTCCTCATGTTATTTTATTTATTATGAAGCAAATTCTCGTGACTCATCACATCGCTTTATGTGCAAATTATAGAAAGAAATTGTATTTGATAAAAGAAATAAGCCTTATCACTTTTTTTTCATGTCTGACCTTGTTAAAATCACGTTATGTTTTTTTAAAAAAGGTTCCGTTCGTGCTTGTGAAAACTCACTTTATCCTGGTTTTGAATGGTTTCTTAAAGGAGGTTTTTTATATATGGAGCATACATCTGTCGCTTCTTTAGTTGTTGTACTTGTAGTCGCATTTTTAACTCCGATTCTTTTGCATCGTTTTAAGCTCAGTATCCCCGTGGTAGTAGCTGAGATTATCATGGGGCTAATTATTGGAAAAAGCGGCTTTAATTTAGTAGTAGAGGGTGATACGTGGCTTGAAACGCTCTCTGTGCTCGGATTTATCTTTTTAATGTTTTTAAGCGGGCTGGAAATTGATTTTTCGTCTTTTGAGAAAGGCAAGAAAAAACAATTTCTCCCGAACGGCAAGGAGGCACCGAATACATTTAAAACAGCGTCTGTCATCTTTCTCGGCATCTTTGTTTTATCTTTGGCGCTATCCTATGCATTTGTGCTGGCCGGGTTTATTGATAACGCCTTTTTAATGACGCTGATTATATCAACCATTTCTTTAGGCGTTGTTGTGCCGACTTTAAAAGAAGAGCGGATAATGAATTCAAATATCGGGCAGATCATTTTGCTTGTGGCTGTCATTGCTGACTTGGTTACTATGATTCTTCTCGCTGTTTTTGCTTCCTTGTATGGGAACGATAATGGAAACATGTGGCTCTTAATGATTTTGTTTGCAGCCGGAGTTGTGCTTTATTTCTTCGGGCGGATCTTTAAGCATCGTTCTTTCGTGGAGTCGATGTCAAAAGGAACGATCCAAATTGGTACACGTGCGATTTTCACGTTGATTATCGTCCTTGTCGCATTGTCTGAATCACTTGGAGCTGAAAATATTCTCGGCGCATTTTTAGCTGGTGTGCTTGTTTCTCTGCTTTCGCCGAACAAAGAGCTGGTGCAGCAGCTGGATTCCTTCGGCTACGGCTTTTTGATTCCGATTTTCTTCGTGATGGTCGGTGTTAAATTAGACATTTGGTCGCTTTTTCAGGACCCATTGATTTTAATCATGATTCCGCTTCTCTTAATCGCGCTGCTATTGAGCAAAATCCTTCCTGTCCTTTACTTGAAAAAATGGTATGACAACAGGACGGTATGGGCATCGGGCTTTTTATTGACGTCTACGCTTTCTCTTGTCATTGCGGCTGCGACGATTGGAGAACGCCTGCATATCATCAGCGCGAATATGTCAGGGGCGCTGACTTTGGTTGCTGTCATTGCAAGCATTATAACGCCTGTCGGCTTTAAGAAATTGTTTAAAAGAGAAGAGGAGCCGGAGGAGAAAAAGACCATTACGTTTATTGGCGCCAATCAGATGACGCTGCCGGTAACATTGGAATTACCTGAGGAAGAGTATGAAGTCAGGGTGGTCCACGTATATCAGGAAAATGCAGAAGAAAAGCTGTCAGACTCTGTTTTCAGCGTGGAAACCATTTCTGATTATGAGCGTGAAACCCTTGAGTCACATGGGATATTTGAGACGGATGTCCTCGTTGTGGCGACAGGTAATGAAGATGTAAATGCTGATATTGCTCTTTACGCCAAAGAAAAAGGAACGGAACGCGTCATCGCAAGCGTCGGCTCAGTTGAACATGAAGCTGAATTAAAGGAGGAAGGCATCAATACTTTTTCCATTTTGCTTTCCACTAAGACACTGCTGCGTGCGCTTATCGAGGCTCCTGGTGTTATGAAGTTGCTCACAAACCAGGAATCTTCGCTGTACCAAATTAATATGGAAAACAGCAAATACGATGGTGTAATTTTGCGTGAATTCCCTCTAACGGGAGATGTCATTTTTGTCAGGATTTTCAGAGGGGTGGACAGCATTGTTCCCCATGGAGATACAAGGCTTCAATCAGGTGACCGTCTGATCGTGACCGGATCACGTAAGTATGTGACGGAAATGAAAAGAACACTGGAAGGATAAACCTTGACCAAAAATGGATTCATGTTAATATAGAGGTGCAGTAAAAATTAAAATATAATTGTATGACCACTAGGGGTGCCCTTCAAAAGGGCTGAGATAAAAGTGAGACTTTTAGACCCTCATAACTTGAACAGGTTAAAACCTGCGTAGGGAAGTGGAGCGGTATTTGGGTTATTTTATCTATGCAAATTCCAAACCACTTTTCCTTTCGGGAAAGTGGTTTTTTTATTTTTCAGAATGGAGGAATGACATGATGAAGTTTTCGCAAGAGTGTCGTCAGGCAGCAGCAGAATGGAGGAATGACATGATGAAGTTTTCGCAAGAGTGTCGTCAGGCAGCAGCAGAATGGTGGGATGGAAGCTTTGTCCATCCGTTTGTGCAGGGAATTGGTGACGGAAGCCTCCCGATTGACCGGTTTAAATATTATGTTCTTCAAGACTCTTATTACTTAACGCATTTTGCAAAGGTCCAGTCGTTCGGTGCTGCATATGCCAAGGATCTTTTTACGACGGGGCGAATGGCAAGCCACGCGCAAGGCACATATGAATCGGAAATGGCGCTGCACCGAGAATTTACAGAGCTTTTGGAAATCAGTGAAAAAGAGCGTGAGGAGTTTAAGCCGTCTCCTACTGCGTATTCTTATACCTCCCATATGTACCGTTCGGTGATGAGCGGGAACTTTGCGGAAATTTTGGCTGCTCTTTTGCCATGCTATTGGCTTTATTATGAAGTGGGCGAGAGGCTGCTTGAATGTGATCCGGGTCATCCGATTTATGAAAAATGGATAAATACCTATGGCGGCGACTGGTTTAAACAGCAGGTGGAAGAACAGATTAACAGATTAGATGAATTAGCGGAAAGCAGCACGGAGGAAGTCCGCGCCAAAATGAAAGAGAATTTTGTCATTTCCAGCTATTACGAGTACCAATTTTGGGGAATGGCCTACCGAAAAGAAGGCTGGTCGAACAGCGCCGCAAAAGAGGTGGAGAAACTTGGAGCTGCACGCGATAACTGATAATTGCCAGCGTGTTGAACATCTCGCGGCTTCGATCATTGCCGTTAAAGATGAGGTTGATTTCATTCATATCAGAGAACGGTCAAAATCGGCCGATGATATCCTGAAGCTGCTTGAGCTTATTTATCAAGGTGGTGTTGAGAAGCAAAAGCTGATTGTGAATGATCGGGTGGATATTGCGCTCTTTGCCAATATTCATCGTGTTCAGCTGCCGGGCCATAGTTTTTCGGCAAAACGGGTGAGAGCGAGGTTTCCTCATCTTCATATCGGACGGTCTGTTCATTCGCTTGAAGAAGCCGTTCAAGCAGAACGTGATGATGCGGATTACGTGCTGTTCGGGCATGTGTTTGAAACGGAATGCAAACAAGGTTTAGAAGGCAGGGGTGTGCAACTCTTGACAGAAATAAAACAAACGCTTGCGATACCGGTGATTGCATTAGGAGGTATAACGCCCTCTAGGATACCCGAAGTGAGACAAGCCGATCCCGCGGGGATTGCTGTCATGTCCGGAATATTTTCAGCGCCGGATCCTTTGGAAGCCTCCAGAAGCTATTCCCGCAAGCTAAAGGAGAACAAGTATGAAAAGGCACTATGATACAGTCATCATCGGCGGCGGGATCATTGGTTCAGCCATCGCTTATCATTTGTCAAAAGAAAAGCAAAAAACGGCTTTGTTTGAGAGCGGAACAATCGGCGGAAAAACAACGAGCGCAGCTGCGGGAATGCTTGGAGCTCACGCCGAGTGCGAGGCGCGGGATGCGTTTTTTGATTTTGCCATGTACAGCCAGCGTTTATATCAGGCGCTTGAAGCCGAGCTGAATGAACGGTCAGGCATTGATATCAGACGGCACAACGGCGGAATGTATAAGCTGGCGTTTTCAGAAGAAGACGTCGCTCGTTTACGGCAGATGGACGATTTAGACTCCGTAAGCTGGCATACAAAAGAAGAAGTGCTGGAGAATGAGCCGTATACGTCAAAAGAGATTGCCGGAGCCAGCCTGATTAAAGCTGATGTTCATGTTGAGCCTTTTTACGTATGCAAGGCTTACGCCAAAGCGGCAAGGCTTTCAGGCACTGAGTTGTATGAACACACATCCGTTACGGAAATAAAACGGGACGGAGATGCCGTCTGCATCACAACGACGGCCGGTGAAGTTTATGCGGATTATGTTGTCGTGGCGAGCGGGGTATGGAGCGGGCAGTTTTTTAAGCAGCTCGGTCTGAACCAAGCGTTTTTCCCTGTTAAGGGAGAGTGCCTTTCTGTCTGGAATGACGATTTTCCGCTTACGAAAACACTTTATCATGACCATTGCTATATCGTTCCGAGAAAAAGCGGCAGATTGGTCGTCGGGGCGACAATGAAACCGGGAGATTGGAGTGATAAGCCGGAACTTGGCGGACTTGAATCCGTTATGCAGAAAGCAAAAACAATGCTGCCGGCCATCCAATATATGAAGGTAGACCGTTTTTGGGCTGGGCTGCGGCCGGGAACTGGAGACGGCAAACCTTATATCGGCAGGCACCCGGAGGATAGCAGGATTCTATTTGCCGCAGGCCACTTCAGAAACGGAATTTTGCTGGCTCCGGCTACTGGTGAAGTAATTTGCGATTTGGTCATGGACAGAAAGGTCAATCAAAAATGGATAGACGCGTTTAGTATTGATCGCAAGGAGGCGGTTCAGGCATGATGCTTCAGCTGAATGGAAAACAAGTGGAATGGGACAAGGACACCGGCACTATCCAAGATTTACTCGCGTCCTACCAGCTTGAAAATAAAATTGTCATTGTGGAGAGAAATAAAGAAATCATTGATAAAGAGAACTATCGGCATATTAATCTCTGTGATCGGGATGTTATAGAAATTGTCCATTTTGTAGGAGGCGGATGAGAAATGCTAACAATTGGCGGAAAGCAATTTTCTTCAAGATTACTATTGGGAACAGGGAAATATCCAACATTTGAAATCCAAAAGGAAGCGGTACACGTTTCTGCGTCTGATATTTTAACTTTTGCTGTCAGGAGAATGAATATTTTTGAAGCGTCCCAGCCGAATTTTCTGGAACAGCTTGATTTATCCAAATATACACTGCTTCCAAACACAGCGGGAGCAAGTACCGCGGAAGAAGCGGTCAGAATTGCAAGACTTGCGAAAGCATCAGGTCTTTGCGACATGATTAAAGTGGAAGTAATCGGGTGCAGCCGTTCCTTGCTGCCGGATCCGGTTGAGACTTTAAAAGCGTCTGAACAGCTTTTGGAAGAGGGATTCATCGTTCTGCCTTATACGTCTGATGATGTCGTCTTGGCCAGAAAGCTTGAAGAGCTTGGCGTTCATGCCATTATGCCGGGTGCTTCACCGATAGGGTCAGGCCAGGGAATCGTTAATCCTTTGAATCTGTCATTTATCATTGAACAGGCTAAGGTGCCGGTCATTGTTGATGCGGGAATCGGCTCTCCTAAAGATGCAGCGCATGCAATGGAATTGGGGGCGGACGGTGTCTTGTTAAATACCGCTGTATCCGGGGCAAATGATCCCGTTAAGATGGCGCGCGCCATGAAGCTCGCAGTGGAAGCGGGCCGCCTTTCCTATGAAGCGGGCCGAATTCCGGTGAAACATTACGGAACGGCGAGCAGCCCGGGAGAAGGTCTTCCTGTATGACGGGCAGGTATTCCAGACAGGAGCTGTTCGCTCCGATCGGCCCCTCAGGCCAAGAAAAGCTGAGGGAAGCGTGCGCGGTGGTTATCGGCGGCGGCGCGCTTGGCACAGCCAGTGCTGAAATGCTTGTCAGGGCGGGAGTCGGGTCTGTGACGATCGCTGATCGAGATTATGTGGAATGGAGCAATTTACAGCGCCAGCAGCTATATATAGAGGACGATGTGAAAAAGGAAATACCGAAAGCCGCTGCTGCTGAAAAGCGGCTTCGTTCCATTAATAGCGACGTACATGTCAAAGGGATTGTCATGGATGTCACTGCTGAAAATGTTTCTGAGCTGATCGAAGGAGCGTCCGTGATTGTGGACGCCGCCGACAATTTTGAAACCCGCCTGATCGTTAATGATGCCGCTGTGAAAATGGGGATTCCTTTTCTTTACGGCGCATGCGTCGGCAGCTACGGACTAACCTTTACTGTTTTGCCTGGTGTTACGCCTTGCCTTCATTGTTTGCTCGACAAACTTCCTTTAGGAGGATTAACGTGTGATACAGCCGGCATCATCAGTCCCGCCGTCCTGCAGGTCGCTGTCTATCAGGTGACAGACGCGTTTAAGCTTTTGACGGGAGACCGGCCTGAACCGATGCTTCGGTCTTTTGATTTGTGGAAAAATGAGCGGTCTGAGATAAACGCAGCAAGTCTCGTTAATGCTTCCTGCCCGAGCTGCGGCACAAAAGATTTTCCGTTTTTATCCTATGAAAATCAAACAAAAGCGGCTGTGTTGTGCGGCAGGGACACCGTGCAAATCAGGTCAGGACTTGCCAAACAGCCTGATCTCGAATCGCTTGCTGTGCGGCTGAGACAGGCAGGGCTTGAAGTGACGGCGAACCCATATTTAATTTCATGCCGCTCACATGACATGAAGATGGTGTTGTTTCAGGACGGAAGAGCGTTTATACACGGGACAAATGATATTACCAAAGCTAAATCCCTTTATCATAAGTGGATCGGGTAATGTGAAAGGAGTTTTTTTATGAGGATCAGTAAAGCATTGACCATCGCCGGCTCTGACTCGGGAGGCGGCGCAGGTATTCAGGCGGATTTAAAAACCTTCCAAGAGCTGGATGTATACGGCATGTCAGCTATTACTGCGGTGACGGCCCAGAATACATTAGGTGTTCATGGAGTATATCCGCTGTCTGTGGAAGCGCTCGGCCGGCAAATTGACGCAGTCGCAGAAGATTTAAGACCAGATGCAATCAAGACGGGAATGCTGTGGAGCGCGGAAATGATTGAAGAAGTTGCGAGGAAAATCGATCAGTATCAATTGGAACGGCTGATTGTTGACCCGGTAATGATTGCAAAAGGCGGTGCCTCATTATTACGCGATGAATCGGTTGCCACGCTGAAGGAGCTTCTGATCCCCAGAAGTTATGCGATCACGCCAAATGTGCCTGAAGCAGAGGCGCTGACAGGAATTCAAATCCACACGATGGATGACCGCAAAAGGGCCGCTGAAAAATGTATCGAGCTTGGGGCGCAGCATGTCATTATTAAAGGCGGACACCAGCCGGAAGATGAAACGATCATTGACCTTCTTTATGATGGAAAAACGTTTACACAAATCAGCCATCCATATGTTAATACGAAGCATACCCATGGAACAGGCTGTACCTTTGCCGCTGCTTTAACGGCTCAAACCGCCAAAGGATACGGGATTCATGCGGCTTTTGAAGTCGCGGCAAACTTTGTTCGTGAAGCGGTGGAACATACGCTTGGAATCGGAGCAGGCCATGGTCCGACAAATCATTTTGCATTTAAAAGAAACAGCTTAAATACAGCTGATTAGGGATCACCTTTTGAAAGGTGATCTCTTTATGTGCCTTTTTTCAGTTCTTTTATTCTGCCCTTGGTTATGATATGATGAATATTAAGATCAGGTACTAATACTATGTATTGACATGAATATAGGAGGCTTTATACATATGAATTTTTCACTGGAAGGCCGCAACATCGTTGTAATGGGAGTTGCCAATAAACGCAGTATCGCATGGGGAATCGCACGTTCTTTACACGAAGCTGGCGCACGTCTGATTTTCACTTATGCGGGTGAACGCTTGGAGAAGTCAGTGAATGAATTGGCAGGGACATTAGAACGAAACGATTCAATTATACTTCCTTGTGACGTAACAAACGATGAGGAAATCGACACATGTTTTGCAAGCATTAAAGAGCAGGTCGGCGTTATCCACGGTATCGCGCATTGTATCGCTTTTGCGAACAAAGAAGAGCTTGTCGGCGAATATTTAAATACGAATCGTGACGGCTTCCTTTTGGCGCATAATATCAGCTCATATTCATTGACAGCTGTCGTCAAAGCCGCTCGTCCGATCATGGCAGAAGGCGGAAGCATTGTGACATTGACTTACCTTGGCGGAGAACTCGTTATGCCGAATTACAACGTCATGGGAGTGGCGAAAGCTTCTCTAGACGCAAGCGTAAAATATTTAGCTGCTGATTTAGGTAAAGAAAATATTCGTGTAAACAGTATTTCAGCTGGCCCGATCAGAACATTGTCTGCTAAAGGTATCAGTGACTTCAACTCAATCTTAAAAGACATCGAAGAGCGTGCGCCGCTCCGCCGCACGACAACGCCTGAAGAGGTTGGAGATACAGCTGCATTCTTATTCAGCGATATGTCCAGAGGCATCACCGGTGAAAACCTCCACGTTGATTCAGGTTTCCATATTACCGCACGCTAAGTAAAATAGTCAAAGGCAGTCCCAATTGGGATTGCTTTTTTCTTTCTTCTGATTTTTAACATTCTGTCATATAGATAGGATATGACAGAATCGGAGGGATGAAGATGTCAAATAAAAACAGAGACGCGGATAAAAAACCGCTCATGTATATTGTTCAGCCCAATTACTCAGAAACAAGATCTTCTATGCAGGAAATTGTGATCAAGCGAAAGGTCAAAACGGCTCCGCCGGAAGAGCGGAAAAAGCCGGAAACGGCTGAAAAGCAGCATGAAGAATCTCTGAAAAAAGATATCCAGCAAGAAAAAGGTGCGGTGCAGCAGCAAGAAGCACGGAAGCATGAGGAGACGTTGCAGCAGCAGGAAGCACGGAAGCATGGGGAGACGCTGCAGCAGCAGGAAGCACGGAAGCATGGGGAGACGTTGCAGCAGCAGGAAGCACGGAAGCATGAGGAGACGTTGCAGCAGCAGGAAGCACGGAAGCATGAGGAGACGCTGCAGCAGCAGGAAGCACAGCAGCATGAGGAAACCGCGCAGCACCAAGAGGCGCAGCAACAGGAACCGGCACAGCAGCAAGAAGAAACTGAAGATCGTCAAAAAAACGAGCAAGAGCCGGCTGCCGAAGTGAAGCAGCCCGAAAAAGAACCGGAAGCTGTCCATAATGCGGAAGCGGAGGAAAAACAAACACCTCCAAGAAGAGTGAAAAAACCGATGAGCAAAATGTCCATTATTGAAAAAATTGACTTTTTAACAAAGCTTCCGCACAATATGCCAAGAGCTCTTTGCCTGATTGAAGCGAATGGGAAAACATACAGAGGGGTGATCGTCGGACGAAGAAATAATTCCGTCCTTCTTCGCACGACCGGAAACGGCGCGCCGACAGAGCTGGTAATTGATGACATCACCTCTTTGCATCCGCTTGGATTTTGATAAGTTGGGTTATGGCTGTCTGGATTACCTCCGGCAGCTTATTTAGATGAAAGAAAAAGCCTGCAGGTTTCTGCAGGCTTTTTTATCTGGGAAAGGATGTCTGTCTTTAGTGAGTGCGATTAAGAAGTCTTGGGTTTAAGCAATTGATTGCACAGAAGCAATCTAGATCAACTTCTACGCAAAAGTTTGTTTTTTCCAGACGGAACACATCGCAAACCGTATCTTTATCTGTGAAATCTAAAATGTGTTTATGTTCGTCAAATGCGATTAATAGGCTTAGTGTGGCACAGCCGTCATGGACTTTTTCTACTCTGAAGAATGCGGTATTGAAACAAGGTCCGTTATCCAGTTCGCCGACATTCCCGAACGCAACGAAAGGTTTTGATTTTGAAGTGAATATTGCGAATGGTACAGTATCGCCTAATGTATAGGATGGAGACAAAAGCTTTGAATAGCAGCCTGTCGGGCATTCTTCTTTTACTGCGCTTTGGAGATCCTCGATATTCTCAACCGCTTCACGCACACAGCTTGATGATTTCTGGCTCATATTATCCCTCCTGCCTTAAAGTTTTAAAATGACTGGCAAAAATAATGGAGAGTCAGCTGCTCATAAAGAGAGCAGCTGAATGATTTTGCATCCGTAATCAAAGCTTGGAAGGGGATTTCTTTTCATGCAAAATCAGTGTTTATCCATGATGATGATGCTTTTTGTCCTTGCTTGGCGATGTCCGGTCAACTAATTCCGGAGACAGACATTGAATCGCGCAGAAGCAGCTTAGATCAACTTCGATACAAAAGTCTGTTTTCTCAAGACCGAAGAAATCTGGATCACAAGGGTGGCACACGCTGAGTGTGTCACAGTTTACATCGACGGGCCGTAAAATAGAGAGTGTCGCACAGCAGTCGCATAATTTTTCAACTCGGAAGAAAATGGATTCGAAGCATTGCATATCATCCACAAATCCTCCGACGTTTCCAAATGTGGAGAACAATCCGCCTTTTTTATCGTACAAGAGAAACGGAATTGAGTCTTTTCCAGAAATGGTCGGGCTTAAAAGATTGGTATAGCAGCCAGTGGGACACTGTTCTTCAACTGCCTCCTGCTCTGCTAAAATCTTTTCAACCGCTTCGCATACACAGTTTTCATGTCGGCCATGGTGTTTTCCGCAGCTCATGGATTTCAGCTCCTTCTTATAGGGTATTTGACTTTAGTCTTTAACAACATATGTACGCGAGCCCCACTTGGTGTGGGTATCCGTCTATAAATTAATATATGCAGGAAAATAAGAAAAAGCAGAGCATTTTTAGCTCTGCTTTTAGGTTTAGAGAACGAGAGTGATGACTAAGATGGCCACAAGTGTGTTGGTAGCTGTGGAGACCAATGCTGCGATGTCAGCATCTACTGTTGTGACATTTACGCCGCGGGAGCATTCGATAAGAAGTTTTTGGCGGTTTACTTGTTTATTAGCTGTAAGCTGCAATAAATCTTGTGCGACTAATTCGGCAATTACTCCGTCTGCAATTGATGTGAGAGTAGCCGTAACAACAGCAGCATTAAGCGCTGTGACAACTGATGTTACCGCTTGAACGTCTGTAGATGAAACGTTGATGTCACAAGAATCTCTAATAATAATTGTCTCATCGGAGACTTGTTTGTTGAGATTTGCCTGAGCTAGATCTTGGTCGATGAAGGCATTGTTGTCGCCAAACCCATTGCCATTGCAGCAAATATCGCAATTACATTTTCTATCTTTCTTTTCTTCTTTGTCGTCTAGCGGATGGTCGCAGTCAGGATCAAGTGCAACCCAAGAATATGGTCTGCTTTCCATATCTATTCCTCCTTTTCTTTTACTATTATTAAATGAGCCAGCCTCTTACTTTGACTCAGGCATATACCCTAGTGAAAAACACTATTTTTGATTATTTATCAGGATTTTGACGTCTCTGACGGAGCTGTTCGATTAATTGTTCTCTGCGGCTTTGCGGCTTTTGGTTTTTTGGCTGTTCTTGTTCTTTTTCTTTTTCCTGTTCCTTTTTCTTTCTCTGGCTTTCAAGGAAAGCATCGGACTTTGCCTGCATGTCTTTCACTAATGCCAGAAGCATTTCTTTTTCTTCATCTGATACTTCTTTTAATTTATCCTTCGTAACGCCGTGTTTTTTAAAGACGTTGCTGACAAGCATTTTCAGCATCGGGTCTACTTCTGGAAGCTTAGCAAGCTCTTCTTTGAACTTTTCGTTATCTGCCAATTGTTTTCACCTCAACTTTAAAGTATGTGAAAAGAAAGGGTTAAAGGATGCCTAGTTCAGTGAAAAGTATATTTAATAATTGAAGTAGAATTTGTACAAAGGCCATGATATCGTCTGCTGCCAGAGTGATCCTGATATTTCGGCTGTTGATGACTTGAATGACCGTTCTTTTTTTGATCTGACAATCATCCAGGATGAGGATTTCACTTACCACTCCGTCAGCTGCGTCCTGATCGGCGATCATCAGTTGTGTCGCTAGGATAATCATTGTAGTAACCGAAGCTTGTATGGAAAGAGCGGCCGTTATATGTGTTGTATCAATGGTGATATTTTCACAATCAATCACTTCGATTTGCTGCTCGAATTCGTTGGATAATTGTTCAAATATTTGAGGATGCAGTGATTCAGCTTTTTCTTCAAACGACATAACCTTCACTCCTTTCTTATCCATACTTTATATAATGCAGATCAAGTGCAGAGCGGAATAAGAAAAACAACCAATCCGCACCCATTTTTTTACCGGACAAGATGCGATTCATGAGGATCAGGGTTTTGGCATATATGTAAAAGAGGTCATGTTTAAAAAAGGAGTGAATCAGTGGTTATCAATTGGCTTTCTTTTATTCTTCTTTCGTTTGCAGTGTTTCGCCTGGCGCGGCTTTTCGTATTCGACACCATCATGGCGCCTCTCAGAAGCCTTTTTCATGAAGAGAAGGAGGAAACAGATGCAAACGGGAATGTCGAGACGTATATTGTCATCAAAGGAACAGGCGTAAGAGCGTTTATAGGAGAATTGCTCAGCTGTTATTGGTGTACGGGTGTGTGGTGCGCCGGATTTTTAATCGTGTGCCAGGCGCTTATCCCAGCTATCGCTCAGTATCTGATTTTACTGTTGGCCATCGCCGGTCTTGCCGGAATCATTGAAACTCTTGTTTCGAAGTGGCTGCAAGAATAAGGCGAACCCACCAGAAACTTTCAAACAAAAAAAGCATAAATTAGCATATATGACATAATGAAAGGAAGGATTCACTATGAGCCAACTAAGCAAACCTTCCCAAAAATCTCCATATCAAGGTTCAACCAATCAACAACCTTATTCCAAAAAAATAAAAAAGAAAGGCTGCGGATGCGGCGGCAAGAAAAAGCCTCAGTAGCCTGGCGGAGAAACCGGAGATGTCCGGTTTTTTGTTTTTTTAGAAACAAGTTCGCTCCCCTTTGCATACATCATGAACAGGGGGGATACAGTGAGCGAATTTGAAGCGTATATAAATGGAAAATACCGGCCGCATGATGAAAAGCAAAGGGAGCATGACAAAAAGATCCGAAATATCGAGAAGGAATTAGCCCGGTTTGATCAAACCGGTATGACCTTTGAACAAGAGATCGAAACGTTTGCGGAAGAGACGGAAGCCCGGCTGAAGAAACACGCAGAATTTCCAAAACATCCATAAATCCGCAAGCGCCCTATGCATTTATCCAAGCCAAATGATTTGAGTCACATAGTGTATAGAGAGTAAAGGAGGTGCTTAATTATGGGTTTCGGATACGGATACGGCGGAGGCTGCTATAGCGGCGGAGGTTACGCTGGAGGATATTCTGGAGGCGGATACGGTTCCACATTCGTTCTTGTGGTCGTATTGTTCATTCTTCTTATTATCGTAGGCGCATCTTTTTTTGGTTAATATGATCTAACTAGAGGAAGTACGGGAACTTGCCCCGTGCTTCCTTACCTTGTGTAAATCATTCATGTGAATCAAAAAACTTGTGGGCGGACCGCAATTTTCTCACCGTGGAAAAAGCACACTATCGTGCGGCGCTCATACAATAATGTATTACTCCAACAAAAGGAGGCACATGATGGATAATCAATTTTTTAAGAATATTGAAAAGAAAACAGGCGTGAATATGAACGATGTCATGAATCTTGCCGGCTCTTTGCAAAACGCCAATTTTAAAGACGAGAATACAGTCAGAAGCGTGATTAAGCGTGTATCGCAGCTTGCGAACAAACGCGTGCCGAAAGAGTTAGAAGATAAGATCGTTGAGTCCATTACGAGCGGAAAAGAAAAGCTTGATTTTGGCACGATTTCAAAAATGCTTAACAATAAATAAGCATCACTGGGTCCTGCTGTTTTAAATGGCGGGCCTTCTTTATTTGAAACAGCCTGACAGATGGCCTGTCAGGCTGATTTCCATTTTATTTGTGTAAGGACGATCGTTTGTTCTGCAGCATAAGCGGCTGCAAAAATCTGGAGCGGTGAGCGGTTTTTCCCCGCCGATTTGCCGGACAGGAAATATACAAATGCTGTTCTGCCCGGGTCATCGCAACGTATAGCAGTCTTCTTTCTTCTTCAAGAGCGGTTTCGTCTCCTTTTCTCGCCGTTTCAAGCGAGAAATCGTGCGGAATCGAGCCGTCTACCGCTCCTAGTACATAGACCGTTTTGAATTCTAATCCTTTGGAACGGTGAACGGTCATAAGCTGGACGCCGTTTTCTGCTGTTTTGTTCTTTTCAGCAGCGCGCATATGATCGACATGAGCGAGAAAGTCAGGTATGGTCTTAAATTTCTTGGCGACAACCTTTACATCCCGGAGGTCATCCGACCCTTTTTCCAGCTTGTTTCCTTCGTTGCCGCGTTTTTTTAAATACTCTGAAAAGCCCATCTTACCTTCAGCAAACGTGATGGCTTCTACCGGTTTCATGGTGCGAAGGCTGGCGAAAAACGGCACGATTTTTTTGATTTTATTCAGCTGGAAGGGCTTGAGGTCCGGAAGCTTTGTGAGAGCTTTGACCATCGAGCAATCTTCCGTAATCGAGAGAGCCTTTAACGTATTTAAGGCTGACTGTTTTAAAAACAGTGCGGGAAGCAGATGTTTGATGGCTTCTGTATCATCTTCGTTCTGGCTGACATATAAGTAAGCCAGAATTTGGCGGACGATTCTTCTGCTGTAAAAGGATTGAACGCCGCGATCCGCTGTATATGGAACTGATGATTGATGAAGCCGTTCGTAAATGGCCCGCCCGCCGCTGTTTGTCCGGTAAAGAACCGCGAAGTCTTCCGGACGCGCGCCGTTTTGAATTTTTTCTTTTATATCGGACACGACCATAGTCGCTTCTTCCTCTTCGTCATAAGGATAAAACAATACCGGGTGCTGCACATCGTCACGGGTGGCTTCTAACGTTTTCACATACCGCTTTTTATTTTTCTTCACCACAAGATCAGCGCTTGAGACAATCGGATGAGTCGATCTGTAATTGGCCGTTAAGTAAACGGTCTTTGCCCCGGGATAATCCTTCTGAAAGTCGAGGATAAAAGAAGGGCTGCTTCCGCGAAACGCGTAAATTGACTGATCATCATCTCCGACACAGCACAGATTTTGTTCTGGGCTGGCAAGCATTTGCATAATTTTATATTGCACCGGATTTATGTCTTGGAACTCATCTATTAAAATATAAGTGAAGCGAGTCTGGTAATGTTCGAGAATATCAGGCCGCGATTGAAACAGTTCATAGCACGCGGACGCCATATCATCAAAATCAAATTGGCCATGTTCTTTTTTCTGCCGTTCGTAATGCTCGTACAGCCGGTAGACTTGTTTTTCCCACTCATCCTTTAAAGGAATGCGTTCTCCGGGCAAATAAGAGTTTTTCCAATAGCTGATCTGCTGGATTGCTTGATCGACGGGAAACTCTTTTTCATCTGCTCCTTCTTCATAAAGCGCTTTTTTTATATACTGCTCCTTTTGCCATTCCATTTTCAGCAAATGGTCTCCGTTCCATTTGGAAGAATCATAATGATAGAGAATCTTATAAAATAAGCTGTGGAACGTTCCGGTGACAAGCCTTCCTACATGTTGGGGCGCCAGTCCGTATTCATTAGCCATCCGCTCTTTCATTTCGGCGACTGCTTTTGTCGTAAAGGTCACAAGCAGCATGTTCTCCGGCGATACGCCGAGGTGTTCAATCATATGGGCGGCGCGTGCGGTCAGCACGCGTGTTTTTCCGCTCCCCGCACCGGCAAGCACAAGCAGCGGACCTTCCGTTTCCGTTACAGCCTGAAGCTGATCAGTGTTTAAACCGATCGTTGGAAAAAGAGACAAGTGCTGTGCTTCCGGTTTTTTTAGAAAAGGCGTGCCGGGGTTTATCTTTCTTGGCGGCTGCCATTCTGTCAGGACGGGAGATTTATCGGCTGAAATGGCTTTGCCTTTAGGTAAACGGAAAACGCCAGATTCCTCGTAATCTTCCTTTTTTGCTTCCTGTTTGCGGGGTGTTGAATGGCAAGCCTCTTCGCAAGCTGAGAAATCTCCTTTTTCACGGTGGAGAAATTCAGGTTCCTGAAGAATATCGAGCCGCATGATGACAGGCCTTCCGCAATGGGCGCAAAATAAATGTCCTTTTACCGCTTCTTCATAGAGGAATTGGTAATGTTCTCTCGAATATGTATGTAAATGTATTGTTCGATCATTCAGTCGGGCACATTTCAAAAAGGGGTCCTCCCACTAAAGGTGTTCATGTATTTGCAGACAAAGAATATCATAACAAAAGAATAGCGTTTCAAAAAGTAAGTTTAAGGGAAAAAGAGAGCAAAGGGGAGGGTATCATATGATATATGCTGGTCCAATCCAAAATCACCAATATGCTCAGTATGCAAATCGCACAATAGGCCATAAACAGGATTATGCCGGAACAGAAAAGATCAGCTATGTCCCGTTTCAGCGGGTATACAAGGAACTTGAAAAACAGCAGGAAAATCAAGCTGCGGCAGAAAAAAGAGTGAACAAAGCGAAACGTAAGCGGTTACTTTATAAGAATGAAAAAAGATTTGAAAAGGGAAACTTTATTAATGAATATAAATAAAAAATCTCCGATACCATTTCGGAGATTTTTTATTGCAGAATATTACATAAAATCTTTGGATATATATAGTCATGGTATAAAAATTATTGGAGTATTATTAAAAAAGTGGTGTGATTTAGTAATTTTATATTAATTCCAAATCGGTTTAATATTTTAAGAAATAGTAAAAGGCCGGAGGAATACGCTTGAAAAGATTTATTAGTGCATTTTTAATTATTTTTGTTATATCTACGATTAATTTACCAAATTACATAAAACGAGAAAAAGTGTATGCTGTATCAAAAGAAACTGATGGAGATAAAGTTATAAGAATACAGAAAGAACTTCAAGTAGTCTTAACACTTTTGAGTTAACAAAATTAGTAATTCTAACAGTTATTTAGCAAAACTCAGAAAAGAAAGTTTGCAAAAAACTATAAATAGCAAGATAAACAAATTAAATAAAGAAATGAAGAATGTAGTTGTACCTAAGGCTGTTTCTACAATAAATAAAGCTGTAAAATTTACATTAGATTTTATAATTTTATACTAGAGCTTGATCGGTTCCTTGACGAAACTGTAAGCGATATGAAAGCATATAATGCAATTTAACTAAAATGAATAATGATCTGGATATGTGAAGGTTGCAGGAAAAGCAGTTAAAAACATGGTAAAAACAGAAAAAATCGAAAAACAATTTCAGGAAAAGTGCGAAAATGGCTGAGGAAGTTGGGAAATTTGGAGGAGAAATCATTGCCAAAAACATCCCCAATATGTCTAAAAAGGTAATTTTAGATTCTCTACCTACTGAATGGAAATACACAGAAAACAATGGTTTTGCTCATGTTAGAGATACTAGTGGAAACATCCGAATGAGAATTGATCCTCATGATAAAATGACAAAGTACGAGCATGTTCATTTATTTGATAAAAATGGTAATCCACTTGATAAAAATTTGAGTATAGTCGATAGAAAAAGCCCAGATGCTCATATCCCATATAAGAAGTGAGGTAATTAATTATGAAAGCTGAGCAGATTCAAAGCGATATTGAAAGTTTAAATTATTGGGATGCAAGGGTACTACAATTAGAATCCCGTTTTTTCGGTGATGAAATAACAATGACTTTTGAAGACACGAATTATAATGTGAAATTATCTTTTACTGGTTGTTCAAAATTCTCATTTGTCACCACTGCTGACGATAGAATAAATCCCCTAAAAGATATGACTAAATCACAAATTCCTTATTTTCTTCAGGATGTTGGAATTTCAGAGGTTCAGAGCGAAGGGAAGGACTTATTAAAATGTGAAATTTTAATGCCCCCTTTAAATGTAGAAATAGTATGTAATACTATTTCTATTACTAAAGTATAAATTTATAAAAAAAACATAGGCCCTATCATTAGGGCCTTATGTTATGCAAACAGCTTTGTCCATATTACTTTTCCAACTAAACGTTTATTTAATTTGAGTGATTATACATATAGAAAGATTAAAAAGATCTATATTTAATCATTTGCAAATGGGGAATGCCGGCATCGAGAAATTCCTCTTTCGATGAGACCTTGTATCCCTGTTTTTCATAAAACGGCACTGCCTGAGTCTGTGCGTTTAAAATAAAACCGGACACGCCGCGGGCTTCTGCCGCTTTTTCCAGCGCCTGCATAATGATGACTCCGACGCCCGAAGAGCGGTGGCTTTTTAATACGCAAATCCGCTCTAATTTGCCGAGCCCTTCTTTAAGCCGCCATCTTCCGGCGCCGACCGGCTGATCTCCATCATACACCACGATATGCTCTGATTCGTTTTCGAGCTCATCAATTTCTTCTTCAACTGGTACGTTTTGTTCTTTGACAAAGACTTCTTTTCTTACATAAAATGCATCTTTCATTTGTTCTTCATTTTTTGCGATAACTGCTTCCAAGTCTCTTATTCTCCTCCGCCTAACAAAAATGTTTCATATACAGTCCATGATCCGTTTTCTAACTGGTACATTAAGTGAAAGCGGTCGATTACTTCTTCATGGGATACTTCCTGCATTTTTAACTGCCCCAGCACGTCGGAATGCTCATCGTCTGAAAGGTCTTGGGCGACTGTTACATGCGGGACAAAGCTGTATTCCGGTTCTGCGGCTAAAACACCACTGTATAATTGTTCATTCAGCTCTTTTAATTCGTCTGTCGGCTCAGCTTTAATATAAATCACGTTATTCACAGGAGCAAAAGAGCTGTATTTTGTTAATTTTAAAACAATCGGGTGTGATTCCTTTGCAATTTGTCTTAATTGCGACACCATCTGAGATGCTTCTTGCTCAGAAGATTCAAACGGGGGTCTGAGTGTTAGGTGAGGCGGGATAAGTGCATAGCTTGGGTCATAGCGCTTTCTGTAAGAGTTTGCAAGATCCTGCAGTTTTTTTGATGGAAATAAAACAATTCCGTATTTCATGATATTACCTCCCTGAATTGTTTGATCATAATGAGTATAGCAAGCGATTGGATGACTTACAGCATTTTTTTCAGCGCCGGAGTAATTAACGGCTGCCAGTAGGTCCATTTATGATCTCCGTCAAACGTATCATAATAATATTCCGACTGTTTTTGTTCAATTAGCTGTTTGAGCTCCAAATTCGGTGCTGTAAAATCTAAGATTTGTCCGTCTGTTGTATGGACGTCTGTTTCCTTTTCGCCGATTTGATGATAAATAGAGATATTCTTCATATCATCTGACCGGCTGACAGCCTCCAGTACATGATGGTCAACGTATGGCGATTGCATAATCACGTTGCCGAACATATTCGGGTAATCAAGAGCTGTCATTAAGGAAACAGTGGCTCCGAGAGAATCACCGATCAGCGTTCGGCCGTATCCAACCTCGTACGTAGGATATTCGCTGTCAGCATAAGGGATCAGTTCATTTGCGATAAACCGCTTATAGCTTGCAAATTTAGAGCCTTCCGGATGATACATTTCCCTGCGTTCTTTGACGTTCTTATAAGGAACGCCGATGATGATGCTGCGGTCAATCTCTCTTTTTGAGAGAAGATCTTCCACCTGACGGCCGATTCTGCCCAGCCTAAAATAATCATGACCGTCCTGGGCTATAATAAGGTGATACTTATAAAGAGGGGAGTAGACTGACGGCAAATAGACCAGTATTGTCATTTCCCCGCCAAGCTCTTCTGAAAAAAGCTTCTTTTCATGAATTACTCCGGTTTTTGGTGCCACAATAAATTCCTCCAGGCCATCTAAAGTCTTCACATATGTTATGTATCCTTTATTGTACCACGAATTGTTAGAAATTTCTCTCTTTAGAACATCTTCTGTGAGTGTTTGCAGCCGATTCACCAGTAGATCTAAAAAACTGTTGAAATATAAAATGAATTACGCTAATATAAAACAATCAGAAAATTTAGAGACATTCTTATCGTGAGAGGTGGAGGGACTGGCCCTTTGAAACCTCAGCAACCGGTTTGCTTTGCCAAGAAAGGCGAAGTGCCAAGGTGCTAAATCCAGCAAGCGATTTTTGTGCTTGGAAGATAAGAGGAAGTGTAAAACCCCTTCTTCTTATGAAGCAAGGGGTTTTTTATTTTGAAAAGGGATGGTGTTTGTTCTATGTCAGAGCATATTGAAACGAAATTAGCCCAAATCGGAAACCGCAGCGAAGAAACGACGGGAACTGTAAACCCGCCGATTTATTTATCAACGGCCTACCGTCACAAAGGCATCGGCGAATCGACCGGATTTGATTATGTCCGGACGAAAAATCCGACACGCCAGCTTGTCGAAGATGCGATCGCAAGCCTAGAGAACGGCGCAAGAGGGTTTGCTTTCAGTTCAGGCATGGCCGCCATCCAAACGATTATGGCCTTATTCAAAAGCGGTGATGAACTGATTGTCTCCTCAGACTTGTACGGCGGCACATACCGTCTGTTTGAAAATGAATGGAGAAAATACGGATTGAGCTTCCTTTACGATGATTTCACAGACGAAGACTGTTTACGCTCAAAAATAACGAAAAACACAAAAGCGGTGTTCGTGGAAACGCCGACAAATCCGCTGATGCAGGAAGCTGATATCGAAAACATCGCCCGGATTACCAATGAGTTAGGCTTGCTTCTCATTGTGGACAATACATTTTACACGCCGATTTTGCAGCGTCCCTTGGAACTTGGGGCAGATATTATCATTCACAGTGCGACGAAGTATTTGGGCGGGCATAATGATTTGCTTGCCGGTCTTGTCGTCGTGAAAGATGAGGAGCTTGGTGAGGAAATGTTTCAGCACCAAAATGCGATTGGCGCCGTTCTTCCGCCATTTGATTCCTGGCTTTTAATGAGGGGAATGAAGACGTTGGGCCTCAGAATGCGCCAGCACCAAGAGAATGCGCAGGAGCTTGCGGCATTTTTGGAAGAGCAAGATGAAATCGCCGATGTGCTGTATCCGGGCAAAGGCGGTATGCTGTCATTCCGTTTGCAGAAAGAAGAATGGGTGAATCCGTTTTTAAAAGCCTTGCAGACGATTTGTTTTGCGGAAAGCCTTGGCGGGGTAGAAAGCTTTATTACATATCCCGCGACCCAAACCCATATGGATATTCCGGAAGACATCCGAATCGCAAACGGCGTCTGCAATCGTTTGCTTCGCTTTTCAGTCGGTATTGAGCACGCCGAAGATTTAAAACAAGACTTAAAACAGGCGCTACGTCAGGTCAAAGAGGGAGCTGTTTCATTTGAGTAATCATAATTGGACGCTGGAAACCCAGCTCGTCCACAATCCATTTAAAACAGACGGAGCAACAGGGGCAGTCAGTGTGCCGATCCAGCATGCCTCAACTTTTCACCAATCATCGTTTGAAGAGTTTGGCGCATTTGATTACAGCCGCTCAGGCACGCCGACTAGAACGGCTCTGGAGGAAACGATTGCGGCTTTAGAAGGCGGAACGAGAGGGTTTGCCTTCAGTTCGGGGATGGCCGCCATTTCAACGGCTTTCTTGCTGCTTTCACAGGGTGACCATGTATTAGTGACAGAAGATGTGTATGGCGGAACATTCCGTATGGTGACAGAGGTTTTGACCCGCTTTGGGATTGAGCATACCTTTGTCGATATGACCGATGTAAATGAAATCGCCCGGAACATTCAGCCAAATACTAAAGTCATTTACATGGAAACCCCATCAAACCCTACGCTTGGTATTACTGACATTAAAGCAGTCGTCAAGCTGGCGAAGGAGAATGGCTGTCTGACATACTTGGATAACACGTTTATGACACCGGCATTGCAGAGACCGCTTGATCTCGGGGTAGACATCGTGCTTCACAGCGCCACAAAGTTTTTGAGCGGACACAGCGATGTTTTATCCGGGCTTGCGGCTGTTAAAGATAAAGAACTGGGGCGCGAACTGTATAAACTGCAAAACGCATTCGGCGCTGTCCTTGGTGTGCAAGATTGCTGGCTCGTACTGCGCGGTTTAAAAACATTGCAGGTCCGGTTAGAAAAAGCAAGCCAGACGGCACTGCGTCTTGCGGAATATTTCCAGCAGCATCCGGCCGTAAAACGTGTGTATTACCCAGGGCTGTCTGATCATGCGGGCGCCGCTATCCATAAAAGCCAATCAAGCGGAGCGGGCGCCGTACTTTCATTTGAGCTTGAAAGCAAAGAGGCCGTCAAAAAATTGGTGGAAAACGTATCACTCCCGGTCTTTGCTGTCAGTCTCGGCGCAGTGGAATCCATTTTGTCATACCCGGCGACGATGTCCCATGCGGCGATGCCTAAGGAAGAACGTGAAAAACGCGGCATCACTGACGGATTATTGCGGCTCAGTGTGGGAGTCGAAAATGCAGATGATTTAGAACGCGATTTCGAACAAGCGCTGAAAGAAATAGTGCCTGTAGCTGCGCGGTAAAAAAGAAGCCGGGGACACTCGGCTTCTTTCTATAATGATATCCTTGGTCTTTTTTCAGTTTTTGCCTATATTGTTCGATTCTCTTCCTTTGTCCTTCGATCGTATAAAAATCGCAAGCGGAGTCATTGAAAACAGTTCAAAGAAATCTCGATTCTCGCTTTGTAACTTCAGGTTTCCTTCAGCATCGTCTATCGGTAAGGGCCTTATATAAATGGTATTTTCTTTTATCATGCCATGATCTCTTCGTTATCTCTATCGCATTAGTTTTTTATCATTCTAAGAAAATCTCAGAAATCCTTCTTATAAAAAGGAAGAAAACCAATTTCCCATAAAAGTACCGACATAGTTGCCGATTAAGTAGCCAAGCGTTCCGACCAGCATAATCGGCGCGACAAGCTCCCGCCATCCCTTTGCTATCGCCATTGCCGCAGCTGTCGTCGGCCCGCCTACTGTGGCGTTCACGGCAAGCAGAATTTCCTCAAGGCGGACGCGGAACAGTTTTCCGACAAGGAGAGAAACGATTAAATTGCTGATCGCAATGAGGAACACAAATAATAGAATAAGCGGCGCATTGGTCACAATTAAACGGAGGTCGGCAGGAATACCTATCACCACAAAAAACAAATAAATGAAATAGGTTCCCAGCTCCTGAGACCCATTGAGCTTTTCAAAAAAGCGAGGGAAAAGAAAAATCACAAGGACGGTCAAAGTCGTAAGTACAAGATACTGATCGCCAAACGTCCCGGTCAAAAGGGGATGAGAAAAAACACTCTTAAAAAAACCAGCAATCTTAACGCTCACTGCGACAAGCGCAAAAGCAGCGCCCATATTAAACGCAATATCCTTTAAGGAAATACTTTTCCGTTTCCAATAGCTTTCCGCACTATTTTCTCCGTTTCCTTCCGCCTTTACTTTGTCTTCAAACGGCATATCATAATGTATTTGAAACCACTTCAGAGCGGGAATGCTGATTAATATAAAAAACAGCAACGCCATCATGAAATTGTCAGCCACCACAGTCGCCGAAACATATTCACCCGGCGTCTCAAACTTCGCAGCCATCGCCGCAAAATTAATTCCTCCGCCGATATAAGAAGCGCTGATCATACCGCCGATTTTATCAAGAAAAGGAATATGATTTTTCAAAAGAAAAAAAGCCGCAATGCTGCCAAGCACCGTTCCCCCCGCGCTTACCAGAAAGATAAACAGCAAACGCCTGCTTTCGCTAAAAATCTGACGCACATTGATCTGAAACAGCAAAAGAGGAATCGCAAGCGGCACAACATATGCCCACACCGAATCATACACAGGGGATTCAACAGGGAGCACCCCGATATTCGTAAATAACATCGCCCCGACAAGCGCCAATATTGCTCCGGAAATAGCAGAAGCCCATTTAAAGCGCTGTTCGAAATAGATACTAACCGCGGCCCACACCGCGATAAATCCCCACAGCACCCAAACATCGTCAGAAGAAATAAAAGAATTCACTCAACCACCCCTATTTATTTGAAAATTAAAATAATTATAAGTGTGAAAAGACAGCAGAGCAAGAGAAGATAAAGTTTTTATAAAAAAGATGTTGACGGAAAGCACATTAGCACATATAATAGAACTTGTCAGTAAGACAACCAACATACCCAGCAACACATACATACCATGATTCCGTAGCTCAGCTGGGAGAGCGCTACCTTGACAGGGTAGAGGTCGCTGGTTCGAGCCCAGTCGGAATCATAGCTTAAACTCTTGCGTAGCAAGGGTTTTTTTTACTTTTTGTATTTAGTGATTTTATATCTTTCATCGACTTGGGGACGAAACTGTTTTTTGAGCTGATTTTGAAGCGAAAAATCAACTCTGTTTCTGTCCTAGGTTTCTAGGATCGAAATGATTAAAGTGTTTTACTGTACTGTTTTCGAGTTTCTCGGAAACATGGTCATAAATATTACTAGTTGTTCGAGCGCTGGCATGTCCAATTCGTCTTTGAATAGCCTTTCCTAATGAATTTTTTTGACTGAATTTTACCATGGTGAAAAGAAGCATGATCAATAACATGGTTTTTTTAACATAAATGATTCTTTAGAATTGAGTCTAAATAGCTGCATGCGAAATAGCCGCAAAATGATTGCGGTTTTTTTTCGTTTGCGATTATTGTAGGAAAAGTTATAATATTACAAAAATATACATTAGAGGGAGGGATATGTATGGATCAAGTTTTACCGTCGTCTCAAGTAGGGGTCAAAATCAATGAATGGTATAAAATGATTCGGCAATTCAGTGTTCCTGATGCAGAGATTTTAAAGGCGGAAGTGGAGCAAGAAATAGAGGAGATGGAAGAGGATCAGGATTTACTTGTTTATTATTCGCTGATGTGTTTCCGTCATCAATTGATGTTAGACTCATTAGAGCCAGAAGACAGATATCGGGATCGTCCCACAATAGAAGAACTACTAGAAAAAATAGAAAAACCGCAAAAAAGACTTACAGGCCTTTTAAAATATTACTCATTATTTTTCCGGGGGATGTATGAATTTGATCATAAAGAATATGTTGAAGCGATAAGTTATTATCGTAAAGCTGAGAGAGAATTGACTGCTGCTTCAGATGAAATGGAACAAGCTGAATTTCATTACAAAATAGCGGATGCCTATTATCAAATTGATCAGCATTTTGTTTCCCTGAATCATTTGAAAAAAGCTAAGCATTTGTTTCAAAAGAATCAGTTATATAATGTGAAAGTGATTGGATGCAATATGATGTTTGGAGCTAATATGTACGATATGTACCGGCTGACAGAGGCAGAATCATATTACCGGGAAGCTTTAAGCGTCGCTGAGGGAATGAATGAGAAAAAAGCAAAAAGGATCATTGGAGTGATCTTTCATAATTTAGGCTTAGTTTATTTTAGGGCCCAAAACCTAAGTGCAGCTGAAGAGCACTTCAAAAAAGCAATAGACATGAAAGAACATCTTGATACAGTGTATGGTGTTAGGTCATTATATATGATGGCAAATGTACTTTACCAAAGCAACAAACCGAAGGAAGCACGTTTCTTTTATGAAACAGCTTTAAATCGGGCTGAAGATTCTAATGAAGAAGAATACATGGCGAAATTAAAGATCATTAATTCATTATATGAAGAATATAATGAAACAGAAGTATATCGAAGCTTAGACTATTTGGAAAAGAAACGGCTGTGGTCTGACTTTGCAGAATTAACAGAAAAATTAGGCGACTTTCATTATGAGCAAAGAAATTATGCAGAGGGAAGAAGCTTCTTAAAGAGAACTATACATGCCCAAACACAAATACTTAAGGTTACGGAGGCTATATAATGAAGAAATTTTTAATCAGCTCCGCTTTAATTGGTATTCTTTTTACAGGTTTATTAAATGTGGAAAAGGCGTATGCTGCTATGAATGATTCTGAAACTTTCTATGTAGCCGAAAAAGCTATTAATATCTAAGTGAGTATTACCCTTTTAAACCCCATCTTTTTAAGGTGGGGTTTTTAAACAATCCATTTATTCTATCATTTCAACAAACGCTGCCTCATGAGATTCTTAACCGCTTCTCGTATAGCGCGTTCATCCTTCCCGGTTTTTCTCTTCAATTCGTCCAAAGAGGGATTTTTCCCGAAGTGGGTCATGTTAAAAATGATCCGATATACTTTCCGCTCAAAGTCATTCATCCCGATTGCCTCCTCCTCCGAGTAAATAACACGAGAACAAACATACCCTTTTCAACTTGAAACAGAACAAAAGTTCGTATAAAATAAAGGTAAAGAAGGAGAAAAAATATGCAATGGAATCGATCTTGAAACGTTCATTAACTGAGAAAACAGCATTAGATATGATTTATATGAGAAATGACGGTCTTATCACAAAAAGGTCGATAATTGTTCGGCAAATCAATCAGAGTTACATACGCGCTTTTTGTTTCAACAGCCGTCAAGCAAAGACGTTTACTATCGAAAATATCCTTGCTGTTTCTCCTGCAACATATAAAAGAGGGGTCAGGAATTATGCGTAAAATTACAGAAAGACAATTTGAAACACTCCAGGTCATCGAAAAATACATTAAGGAAAAGGGTTTTGCACCTACATATAGAGAATTGATGAATCTGTTAGGGGTAACCTCACCCAGTACAGTGAAAGGGCTGTTAGATGCTCTGAAAAGAAAAGAATATGTAACTTGGGAAGTGGGATCACCCAGAACATTAAAAATAATACACAGATAATGGAAAATTAATTTTTAAAAATGTTATATGTGGTCAATGATCATGATATGATTGTAAAAAGGAGGGAGTTAAATGACATTTAAAAAGGCCTTTAATATTGGCTACGTTGTACTTTTGCTCTCTTTCGTTCTTGTTTATTTTATTTTACCGGCTGAACAAGTAATTACAGCAGTGATCATTCTAACTTTAATTTTCGGAGCATACCAATTCATTTTGCTTAAAACGCTCTATAAAAAACATGATTAAAAAAAGAACACTCTAACTCGGGACTTCCCAAGTAAAGAGTGTTCTTTTTTGTTTTGATCAACCAGTACCACACATGTAAACTTTCCATGGGCTAGATGTCTCGTCAAGTTTCAGTTTTTTCCGCTTGCTATCTTGGAACAATTTCACTCGTTTTTTAGACCATAGGTAGCACTGGTTAGTGTCTGCGGCTGTTCCGTATTTTACGCTGAAATACCCGGTTTTCATTTTGTATTGAATATATATTCCGGCGGCAGCACCCGCTATCCAGCCAATATACGGAATTCTGGCCAAGATAGCAGCTGTAATAATCCCGGTTGTAGCCTTATCTTCTACTCGGATTCTGTATTTTTCCCATTTACTCCATGCCCATTTACCTTTTCTTTTCTGAATATCAATGGAATCTGAGTTTACTTTGGATAAAGAAGCATTGTTTGAAGTAATAGCCTCTTTATTATCGTCAACAAATTGGTTTGCAATTTGGTTGACTTGTTCCTCGTTTTCTTTCACAGCGGCATCACTTAAATAGTTGCTACTAACTGTAATCTTTCCTGAATCCTTATCAGTTTTAAATTCTTGGGTTCCTTTTTGACTTTTGAATGTAGTGGTGATGGTGTCGACATCTTCAACGGTTCTGACTGTGGTTTTTTCTCCATCCATATTTTGAACAAATTCATCCTGGTAGAGAATCATAGAGGATTTAGTCTGGGTTGTTTCTGTGTTTTTTGCTGAAGCTAAGCTTGGACTAATTGAGGTGGTTAATAAAGACAGTGACAGGATACTCATTAAAACTGCTTTTTTCTTCATATAACTCCTCCCTTATTAAAAAAAATGGGCGCCCATGTCGATTGTAACGGTTATCTGTTTCTCGTAACAGAGACTTTTTTACCATATATTTCTATTTAAAGGGAGTGGGAGATTCTATTGGATCATTTATTTATAAATGGAGGAACTAATGTAAACAGAGATAGCTGATTAGATGGTTTATTGGGGACATGGGGACAAAATGGGGACGAACAAGATTATACGTCCCCATTTTAAATTTGTCTAAACCGTATTTGTGTCTAATGAAACCTTGCTATAAAAGCTTTTATCATACCAAACTTTTCTAAGACTTTTGCCGACATCCTCCATGGTAAGGAAGAGGTCAGCGGTTCGAGCCCGCTTGGAAAGTGCTTGTAAATTGAGCGGGAGTTGTCGACTCATTTATTACTGAGGGCATGGCTCCAGCACTTGAGTGATTCCCTGAAAATATTGCTGAAATCGCGAAACGCCGCATTGAAGGGGAATCATACCGAAAGCTTGCTAATGAGCTTGATATGTCATCAGGAGCCATTGTGGATCTCATTAACGAATACAGAAAAGAAGTTGCTCCACTCACTGAAGATTGGTGGGATTGGAAACAGGATCAGGTCGCAGAAGCTCAGCCTATGGAAAAAGAAAAACCATCTATTCCTCTGGATGAAAGCAGTGAATACCATTTGCCTTCAAGCGATGAAAAAGAAGACAACCAGGATGAGGGCGAACACAGAGCAGCCTAATGTGTAAAAGGAAGCGGCGTTGGTATTTGCTGTTTCGCATGGAGGATGGACAAGCCGTCCACCTCTATGAACCTTTGAGAAAATAAGAGCTGCTCAGCCGGCTTAAAAATGGATGGAGGGTTATTGGTGCCCACAAGGAGAGATTATCCTATAAAACGTCTTACGGAAGATTTTGTGATGGTTCCAGGGCACGGACTTTGCGCAACAAAAATCCACTTTTTTTATCCATTTATTAGGCAACCGCCCAATTATGCAAGAGACAAACACCTAAAAAGGGTGTGGGTAAGTATAATATTGGAAACTGAAAAAGGAGTTGAAAATGTTGTATTATTACCCGCCTTTCCATTTGTATCAGCGACAACAATATAATTCTTATCCATGGACTTATCCAGGAAGCTCCCAATATGTGTATGGGCGCCCTCCCTTTTTTAATTCTCCATGTTACAGAGAGTGTATAAGAAGCGGAGCGGATAGTTATTTCTGCTGCTATATCTGCGGTTTCTGTTAAAAAGAAAGACTCATAGAAGTAACGGCCTGATCTTTCAATTTGACAGAGGAAGAACTTGATAAGCGAAATGTCCTAAACAAAAAAACCGCAGCACTAGGCCCCGGTTTAGTTAATCTCGACAATTAATTTTATAACACGGGGAGTGCTGCAAAATGAACCGACCTTTTGAACTTGAAGACTTACATCAACTTTCATTGGAAGCTTGATTGAACAAACTCATCAGTTAATTGGGGTTGGAAAAGTAAAAAAATGAATGGTGAACTTGAAATTTATGGGGAAACTAATGCGGGTTTTATTGCTAGTATAGATTTTCAGATCTTTATTTATCACCAATAAAATAAATGACAATTATATAAAAACTTCATAGAAGATAAGCCCAAGATGAGAAACCCCCAGCGGGCACTGAACTTATTACCTTAGTGTTGGCATTGTTTAGTGCCCGCTTCTACTATTTAGGAGGTACTCATATGCAAGCAGCAAAACAGTTGTCTTTTATTCCGGAAGTGAATGAAAAGGAAGTACGTAACACTGTCATAAAAGAGCTGAAAACCTATAGATCATTAAAAATTCAAGCGGAGAATAGGAAAGAGCAAAAGGAAAAGTAGTCATTGGGTTATTCCCGCAAAAAGGCAAGTCCTAAATACGGCTTGTTTTCTATAAAAAAAGAGGGTGCTGCTAACACCCTCCCTTACTAAACAGAGAGAAACTCCCTGTCAAAGAGCGTGATCAAGACGCGGCCGCGTTGTGGGGAAACATCACGCTCTCATCTCATTTTGTAATGGAGGCTAACTCATCCATATAAAAATCAGACATCTTAACAAAGCGTTTTGAGCTTTTTGATTTTGGTTTCTTATAAGTGATTCGCCATTAATTGTTCTAGGAATTGACCTATTCTTGAAGAATTTTAAATATATCTCTGATTGTTTGGACGCCTAACCCGCCACTTCTTCCTTTAGATAACGCATCAATAAAATCAACAATGTGAAGGCTTTTTATTTTATCTATTTTTATGGCTTAATACTGGAAGGATATGATTGTTTAAATGACTAGAAATACTTTTAGACGTCCTGTAAGAGTAAGGTTTAAGAGTTTCTTTTCAAGCCATTTCTCTGCAAAAGCCACGAAAGCAGTTTTTTCAGGGGCAATGTATTTTCGGCCTCAACTTCTGTTCTAAAGCGGTGGTCTGGGCTCCCGTAGCGGTTGCATTCTTTGTGAGTGCTATTCTGTCGGAAATAGGGGGTATTGCGCTTGCTGCTGAATCGGCTGGCATCCAAGAATATAAAAAAGTGAAGGGCTTTTCACCCTTCACATCTTATTAACCGTTATACCAACCTTCAAATATTCCCGTCCAAGTTCCGTTGCTTTCTTGCCGAGCATCCTTTAAATAGAATGTTGATCCCATAAACACTGTTGTATTAGGAATAGACCAGCGAGAAGAATAACCAGGAATTTCAATAGTTTTTTTGACAGCTTGTGTAGATACTTCAGTTTGTTTTTCAACTCCCGCTGTAATTGGGCTTGCGGCTAAAGCAGGGACTGCAGAAACAAGCATAGCAAGGGACAATGCGGAACCAGTTAAAACTTTTTTCATTTTCATTCTTAAACACTCCCTTTATTTTTTTTGATACAACTGTATTATTACATGAATTGTAAAAATTGTTCATGTAAATTTATGTTAACCTTTTGTGAACGACTAATTAAGCTAGGGGGATTTGTTGGCACTAAGAATATTGCTTCTGCTGATGGAATACGGATTCCTGACATACTTCCAGACAATTACAGGCCGGATATGAAAGCGAATCTTGTTTAATCGGGGCAATCATTTCATTGTCTGCGGCGGCGTATTTTAGAGATATTGATAAGTATATAGAAAAGAAGTTATACAAATTATAGTAAATAACAGGATGGGAAATTGGTGGTTAACGGCTAGAGTGCGGGGTGGTTTCTCTTCAAAACAAACACAATTCAAAAGGAGGCGGCGGTGAATGTAAATGGCAGAAAAGCATATTCAGGCGCAGAAAGATTACGTCAAAATACAAGGAGCTTGCCGAAAAATACGGGGTGTCAGTGAACACTATGAAATCATGGATACAGCGGCATAGAGCTGGGAAAGAAAAAAGGGTGCACCCATTCAAACTTATACACATAAATTATTAGACTCGTCTAAATAGACGGGTCTATTGTTTTTTTCTATCAGAATAGCTAACTACATTACAAAGTTACAAAAGGCTGATTTCCATAAAGTCTCTATGTAAAAGAGAGAAGATATTACTTCTCCCAAACCTGCTGATCAATGAGTTTCACGTGAGATGGATCGCCTGCGTTTTTTTGGCTCATATAATCAACATTCATATTTAATAGTTGATGGTAGGCGGAATCGAATTCTTCTTTTGATATTTGATTGGAGGCCAATGAGGAGCACAAAATGGCGAATGCGATCGGCATTGTATCAATTTGAATATTTACGTGAACATTGGCTTCTGAATTTCCGCTGTGTTCTATGATGGAACCTTTGATATGAGTATTTTCCGGGTTGGCTTTTTCGATCTCGGGCCTTTTTTTATTAAACTCCATTATGTTATGAACTTTGTCTTCCATGGATTTCACCATTTTCTTTAAAGGCTGAGGGTTTTTTTAAATCAATCGTTCCGAGTCTTTACGATGGGTTTGAATTATTATTTGAATTATTTTGGTTTTGAGATTGTGCTGATTCTTCATCAGGGTCGTCTTCAGTACGCACTTTTGTTGCTTTCGTATCTACATCAACTTTAATATCCACTTTTGAATTTCCGCTATTTTCGACTTTTGCAATATTAGTATTTCGATCTTCATTTTTTAAATCGTTGTCATTTTGGGCATAAGCCTTCGCTTTTGCATGGCTATCTGATTTTGCTTTTGAATAGTGATCCTCATCATCTTCATAGAAATGACTCATATTCATGCTCCTTTCTCTGTTTAATTATGATAGGTTATTCACTTTTGAGTTAAATCGATTGGACGAACTCCGTAGGGTAAACGTTCAATTTCGCATTGCTCATTTAATATTCATACAGATCATTTAAATAATCTGTAAACACCCGCCATACATTTAACTGTAAGTACAAAATGGGGGTTGAATGTATACGATGAAAAAATGGATCACGAGCTTATTTCTGACCGCAGCGATATTGTTTGGATTGATGGGTGCGGAAGTGTATGCTCCGCAGGATGTCAAAGGCGCATCACGGTATGATCAGGTTCTTTACTTCCCATTTTCACGCTATCCTGAAACCGGCGATCACATTAAAGATGCGATAGCGGCCGGGCATTCAGATGTATGTACGATTGACAGGGCCGGGGCGGATGAGCGCAGGGAGGAGTCTTTAAAGGGGATTCCTACGAAACCGGGGTATGACCGGGATGAGTGGCCGATGGCTGTATGTGAAGAAGGCGGGGCCGGGGCGGATATCCGGTATGTCACCCCATCTGATAATCGAGGCGCCGGTTCATGGGTCGGGAATCAAATGAGCGGTTATTCTGATGGTACGAGAGTATTATTTATCGTACAGTAGAGCGAGCCTTCTTTTGAACAAGTCCGTACAAGTTTTTTCTAACTATTCTCAGTCTGTTCGTCCCGTCTCAAGTTATACACTCTAATTTCTGCCCGGTAGTATATAAACCGCAATTTTGTGGTATTTAGATATGGAAAGGAGTGACAGGATGGACATTGATTTTGTAATTCGCTTAGCGGTTGCGGGCTTTTTAGGCGCACTTATCGGTTTAGAAAGAGAATTTAGAGCGAAAGAAGCCGGCTTGCGGACGCATTTCTTAGTTGCAGTAGGCAGTGCATTAATGATGCTTGTATCTAAATATGGGTTTTCCGATATCATTCAGAATGAACATACGTCCTTGGATCCAAGCCGGGTCGCCGCACAAGTCGTAAGCGGGGTCGGATTTTTAGGTGCGGGAACCATCATTTTACAAAGGCATATTGTTCGCGGTCTTACGACGGCGGCCGGCATTTGGGCTACTTCGGGAATAGGACTGACAATCGGCGCCGGAATGTATGTAATCGGAATCAGCGGGACGATACTGGCATTGATCGGTCTTGAACTTTTAAATGTCTTGTTCAAATCGATATCCACGCATTCTTTATTCATCGGCTTTGATGCGGACCAAAAAGATTCTATATACAAAATTCTTGAGCACATAGAAGCAAAGGGCATTTTAATATCTTCTTATGAAATAAAGAACAAAACAGCAGGGGATCAAATCATATATGCCGTTGAGGTAAAAGGGAAAGCCAAGAATAAAAGCGGTAAAGTAGAGCTCATTAAAACGATTCAGTCAATCCCTCATATTTTGTCTGTGAAAGTGGAATAAAGCGCATTAAAAAAGGGCGGTGAGCCGCCTTTTTTTGGTTTATTCAGATGTGTTTCTCTTACATTCGGACAATGACTGATCCGCCGCTGCCGCCGTTTGTGCATACGCGGTTTTGTTGTTCTTCAATTGAACGCAGCAATTGATTGTTTTGTTCGCTCATTTTAAGTAATTGTTCCATTTTATATTCCAGATTTCTGAGCCTTTCTGCAAATTCCTGCGGATGGTAACCCCATGCTGAGGAAGAGGTTTTTTTAGTTGAATAAGGCCAATGCGAATTCAAGTGTGAATACATATAAGAGCCTCCAATATCTAGACTTGTGTAGTACATATTATGTTTTCGGAATATGAGTGTTCGCCTATTTATGCCAAGAGGAATCAGGTCTGGCTTCCTTGCGTGAGCTAAAGAAAGTGAATCTAAAGTAAGTAATCAGGGTGCTTATCGCCGGTGATGAAATATATGTAAAGAGGGAGTCCGAAGAAGTTTTAGACAACATAAAAAGGGGGCTAATCCCCCTTTCTATCTGCATGATACTGATTCAGCAATACATCTAATGCTTCGCTCAGTCTGATCGTGTCAGGATGAATCCGGCCTTTTTTGACTGCTGACAGTATCATTTTTTCTCTCGTGATTTCGATGTTTTTAAGCAATTCTTTTTGTTCTGCCTCTGAAATAACAAAATCACTCCATAATTCGGGGCGGAAAAGGATGGAGTTCATCCTTATTTTAATATGAAGCGCCCCCTCGTCACAAGTGTTCCGTTATGCCTTAAACCAATTTAGGGCCTTCCGCTATATCCATATCCGTATTGCCACGGATAGTAAGGTCTCGGATAGTAGTAATAAGGGGGATAAAATGGATAATAGGGTCTTGGTCTTGGATAGTAGTAAGGCGGATAAAATGGCGGTCTCGGTCTCGGGCGCGGATAATAATAAGGCTGTCTTTCATCGGCAAAATCGATTTGTTCAAAATCTTCATAATAAGGATAATTCAAGAGGAAAACCTCCCTGGTTTTTTTATTCTGTTTACTATATTCCCTTTTTCCCAGATAGTGTAAGTACATCTTTTTTTTCTGGGATCTTGGCTGATTCTCAAGGATTTTTCTTTTCAAATCATATGAAAAATGTTTGACAAGAACTGCTAAAACTCTTAATATTACAAATGGGAAACGAATGTTACTTTATTGTTACAATTAGATGTCAATTTGAAAGTTAGGATGATCGCTTGATGTAAAGAAAGGAATATAGGGCTAAAGTTTATCATCTGTGGATTTTAAAACGAAATGATTACGAAAGAAGGAGAAAGATTTGTTTGCAAGCAGAATAAAGTGGATCAATGTGCTATTGCTGATTGTATTAATGGCGGGCATCATTGGTTACTGTCAAAATAAAATCTCAAACGACAATGAAAAGAAAAAGATAAAAATGGATTCAACATACGGCGATGTAGAGATTGCTACTCTCGTTAACGATGGAAAAACGTATAACTATGCCGTCAACTATCCTGTATTTAAAAATAAAGTTATTGATGAGAAGTTTAAGAGTTATGCAGAAAAAGAACTTCATAAGTTTCAGCAGGAATACAAAAAAGCAAATCAGGAAAGCACGAAAACGCGATACGAATTAAATATAAATTACAATATCGTTCATTACGCAAAGCAATCGGTAGCAGTCGTGTTCAATGAATATAAATATTTAGGCGGCGCGAATGGAGAAACAACTCAAACGACATTTAATTTTGACTTTGATAAGCAAAAATTTATCAAGCTTAATGATGTTTTTAAAAAAGACACAGATTATCTGAATCAGCTTTCATACATATCTTATCAAGAATTAAAGAAAGAAAAAGAGATTGCCGCCAATGATGAGCTGTTAAAAGAAGGAACGGCTCCGACTCAGAAAAACTTCAGCCATTTTGCGGTAAAGGAAGATTATCTGGAAATTTATTTTGATAAATATCAGGTAGCAGCCGGATATCTCGGTGAGCAATCCATTGCGATTAAAAAAGATCTTTTGAAAGATATGATGAAAGAAAAGTATTTGAATAAAGAGAAAAACAAGAATAAAATCAAGGAAAATAAACCTAAACACGAAGTCATTTCCCTGCCAAAAGAGGAAACGATTGATCCCGCTCAAAAAGCTATTGCTTTAACCTTTGATGATGGCCCGAATCCTGCGACAACCAATCAAATTTTGGATTCGTTAAAGAAATACAATGGGCACGCTACGTTTTTTGTGCTGGGAAACAGGGTTCAATATTATCCTGAAACCTTAAAGAGAACGCTGAAAGAAGGACATGAGGTCGGGAACCATTCATGGAGCCATCCGCTTCTTACAAGGCTTTCCGTTCAAGAAGCGATGAAACAGATCAATGACACACAGAATATCATTGAAAAGATAAGCGGCTACCGGCCGACACACGTAAGGCCTCCATATGGCGGTTTAAATGATTCTCTGCGCAGCGCTTTTAACATGAAAGTCGCTTTATGGGATGTTGATCCGGAAGATTGGAAATACCGTGATAAAAAAACTGTCGTCAATCACGTTTTAAGCCAAGCGGGGGACGGAAAAACGATACTGATCCATGACATCTATTCCACATCTGCGGATGCAGCGGATGAAATTATTCGCAAATTAACAGATGAAGGGTATCAATTGGTAACTGTTACGCAAATGGAGGAAATAAAAAAACAAAGAGAAGAAAAATAGTTTTGAAAGGCTGCCAAGGGGGGATCTTGGCAGCCTTTATTTTATTTTGAAATCAATAAGAGCCAGTTGTAGCCCACACATTCAGGCTTGGTCCAGAATATTTGCCAAAAGCGTATGAACTCCTGGGGTCTAAATCATAAACCATCGGCGTATAACAAGATTTTTGACCTGCCACCGCCTTGCCATTGCCTCCTGAAGAATCACAGTTATACCGCTTTCCATCCGTGTTGCGGGTAATCTCCGCATTCGCTTCATAACCGGATGTCAGCGTGTTGTTCATCGAAATTTTAGCCCAAGCTGTTTTACAAGTACTGCTGAATTTCAGTTCCACCACGCCAATGACTTGATTGTTTGCATTCACTAAGTTAGAGGATTTTTTTGTGGAACCGCTGGAATCACAGTCATTGTAATATGGGCTTTTTCCATCGTAGGAATGGGTTTCGGCGTTAACGGGAATGCCTTTGCCGGCCAAAAACAATGCAGTGACTAGAAACATCAAGGACACTTTCATGAACAAGCTTTTCATCAATCACTTTACCTCCTTCAAATGAGAAACAATAAATCATATTACTCTCCCATGCGAAAATGCATGTCTGTCGTTTTTATTTATTTAAAGGTCTTTTTTCTAAGAAGTCACTTGCAGTGTAATCAGATCAGCTGATTCATCTGTGTTTTAATTTGTGTCTCCTGAAATCCCTGCAGGTAATGTCTATCACAACACCTATCCCAATTCCTATCGTATAAGCTCCCAAATCGCTCCATAAAAACCCATACCCTAACACCAATCCGCCAAGTGTTGTGTCTCTGATCCGATCAATCCAGTCGGCATGGTACAGTTGGCTGCATTCAATAAGGTAGCAAAACGCAAGGCTTATCAATCCCGCCCGCGATGTTTTCATCGTATGGAAAACAAATCCGGCCCCAAGGAAAATCATCAGCGCCCACAGTGCGTCGCCTGCATAGATATTCAATACATCCGGCAGAACATCAGAGATTTTTCTGGACAATAATCCCAGCCCCATGACAACAGCAGCCATTCCGGCATAAGCAAATCTATTCCGTTCATCAATCATCTGAAAAACCTCATTTCACATATCTTCCCGCACGTATTCTCCAGATGTATTGTAAGGAATATGGGTGAGTGTGTCCACAATAAAAAAAGCAGCGGCTCTGATAGCCGCTGCTCTTCTCTAAACATCTATCTCGCTTTTAAGTTTACATGGTCGGCTGTCTGGTCGCTGCCGATGACAAAATGAAGCTCATAGTCGCCTGTGAAGTAAACATAATCTGTTTCATTTGTGTGCGGAACAGTTAGAATTTTATCCGCGCTGCCGATTTGTTCACTTAACACAGCCGGCGTGATTCCGCCGAGGTTTTGCTGTCTTTCCACCCCGGTTCCGAAGTAGCGGATTTGTGAAATGGTATTGTCTTTGTTATAGGAAAATCCATATCCGGGATTTCCCATATTTGAGCTGTATAAATCGAATGGGTTGCCGGCATCCGCTTTTTTCTCCGGTTCTCCGATTTTGTTATAGACATCGCTTTGTGTGCTTTTGTTGAGTTTCAGACCTTCGATATCTTGAGGCATTTCTCCTTTAAAGGCGGTGTTGTAAAGCTCGTTCAGAATCTCAGCTGCTCGTGGGTTTGTCGTTTCAGATGCAGCTGCCGATTGAGACGCAGCTTGTGCCGGCGCAGAAAAGGACACCATTCCCAATCCTAATACAGAACCTGTCAATACAGTCACTGTGACCGCAGCAGCCATCGTTTTTTTTGTGAGCATTTTATACCTCCTCCATCAAGATATAATATCGTTTCCCTTGAGCTTCCTAGCCAAAACATGGCTTCTTCATGTTTTGATGTTCGGCTGTGAGGGAACTGAAATGTTTAGTTAGTGATATACAAGGGGGAGAAAGGGGAAATGTCAGATGACAAATTGTAAAGTGATTGTAAATGGCGTCGAAATGGAGACAGCCGGGGAACAAAACGTGCTGAATCTGCTTTCTGACAGCTCTATTGAAGTGCCGCATGTATGCTATCATCCGAGCCTCGGCCCGATTGAGACTTGTGATACTTGTATTGTCAGTGTAAATGGGGAACTGGTGAGATCATGCTCAGCCGAATTAAAAGATGGAGATGTGATTGATACTCTCTCCTCTGAGGTGAAAAAGGCGCAAGTGATTGGGATGGATAACATTTTATATAATCACGAACTATACTGTACGGTTTGTGATTACAACAACGGGGGATGCGAAATACATAATACGGTGAAGGAAATGAAAATCAATCACCAAAGCATTCCGTTCGACCAAAAACCGTACCATAAAGACGAGTCTCACCCGTTTTACCGTTATGATCCGGACCAATGCATTTTGTGCGGACGCTGTGTAGAGGCATGTCAGGACGTACAGGTAACTGAGACGCTGACAATAGATTGGGAACGTAAACGTCCGCGTGTGATTTGGGATAACGACGTACCCATTAACGAATCCTCATGCGTCTCCTGCGGCCATTGCTCCACCGTTTGTCCGTGCAACGCGATGATGGAAAAAGGGATGGAAGGGGAAGCTGGTTATTTAACGGGTATAACTGAAGAAACCCTTCGCCCGATGATTGAAATGACAAAAAGCGTTGAGACCGGCTATGGTTCCATTCTTGCCATTTCAGACATGGAATCGGCGATGCGAGATGAAAGAATAAAGAAAACGAAAACTGTATGCACATATTGCGGAGTCGGGTGCAGCTTTGACATTTGGACGAAAGGCAGAGACATTTTGAAGGTCGAACCGCAGCAAGAAGCCCCTGCCAACGGTATTTCCACATGTGTCAAAGGAAAATTCGGCTGGGATTTTGTAAACAGCGAGGAAAGGCTGACAAAGCCGCTGATCCGGGAGGGCGACCATTTCCGTGAAGCGGAATGGGAGGAAGCGTTAGCGCTGATTGCCGATAAGTTTTCAAGTATTAAAGAGGAATACGGCCCTGACGCGCTTGCTTTTATTACGTCTTCGAAATGTACGAATGAAGAATCCTATCTCATGCAAAAGCTCGCAAGGGGAGTGATCGGCACAAATAATGTGGATAACTGCTCCCGCTATTGCCAATCCCCCGCTACAGCCGGATTATTCCGGACAGTCGGATACGGAGGAGATTCAGGTTCGATTCAGGATATAGAAAAGGCAGAGCTTATATTGATTATCGGCTCCAACACGTCTGAATCACACCCTGTATTATCGACAAGAATCAAAAGAGCCCACAAATTGAGAGGCCAAAAAGTGATTGTAGCTGACCTCAGAAAGCATGAAATGGCAGAGCGTTCCGACTTATTTATCCAGCCTGACGCGGGTTCCGATATCGTCTGGCTTAATGCGGTTTCAAAGTATTTGATTGATAATGGCATGGCCGATGAGGCATTTCTTAATGATAGGGTCAATGGTCTGGATCAATTTGTGAAGAGTCTTGAGCCGTACACAATGGAATACGCAGAAAAACAAACCGGCATTGATAAGCAAACACTTATCAAGATCGCAAACATGATTCACGAAGCGGACAGTATGTGTGCATTATGGGCGATGGGGGTCACGCAGCATATCGGAGGCAGCGATACGAGCACAGCGATTTCCAACCTGCTGCTGGTGACAGGAAATTATGGGAAGCCGGGCACCGGTTCTTATCCGTTGCGCGGCCACAATAATGTACAGGGAGCCAGCGACTTCGGAAGTATGCCGGATAGCCTGCCGGGCTATGAAAAAGTGACAGACGAAAAAGTGCGGGAAAAATATAAACAAGGCTGGGGGACGGAAATACCGGCCGAACCAGGTATGACAAACCATGAAATGATTGAAGAAATTCACTCTGGGCAGCTGAAAGCTATGTATGTCAAAGGGGAAGAAATGGGGCTTGTGGATTCCAATATTAATCACGTTCACGCTGCTTACGAGAAGCTTGACTTCTTTGTCGTTCAGGACATTTTCCTGTCCCGTACAGCGGAATATGCGGATGTTGTGCTTCCGGCAAGCCCAAGTCTTGAAAAAGACGGAACCTTTACGAATACGGAGCGCCGGATTCAGCGTCTTTATCAAGTCTTTGAGCCGCTTGGGGAATCAAAACCGGACTGGCAGATTATTATGGAAATCGCCAATCAATTAGGTGCGGATTGGAGTTACGATCATCCGGCTGACATCATGCAAGAGGCTGCGATGCTCTCGCCATTATATGCCGGTGTAACATACGAACGGCTTGAAGGATACAGCTCCCTGCAATGGCCAGTGAGCGCAGACGGAACAGATTCGCCATTATTATTTGAAGAAGAATTCCCGTTTCCGGACGGCAAAGCCGTTCTCTACCCAGTTCAGTGGACCAAGCCGTCAGAGTTTGGCGAGGAATACGATATTCACGTAAATAACGGGCGTCTTTTAGAGCATTTCCATGAAGGCAATCTGACGTATAAATCAAAAGGTATTTCTGAAAAAACGCCGAATGCATTTTTGGAGATTTCCCATGAGCTCGCCGAAGAAAGAGGGATCAAAGACGGCACACTGGTGAGGCTGACTTCACCATATGGAAATGTGAAGGTGAAATGCCTCATCACTGATCGCGTCAAAGGAAAGGAAGTCTACTTGCCGATGAACGATTCCAAAGAGGCGGCGATCAACCTGTTAACAAGCAGCTATTCAGACAAGGATACAGATACACCTGCTTATAAAGAAACCTCTGCGAAAATGGAAATTTTAAAACATGATGGAATTAATCCGCTTCCGAAAATCAACCATCGAAACGGAAATCCTCAGCCGCAAATCGGTGTGCAGGTTCAAAGGAAATGGGCGCGGAAGGATTATATGTTCCCTGGAGATGCTGTAAAGAAAGGGCTGAAACATAATGGCTAAAGCGATCACAAAGATTCAAAAACAAACTGTGACAGAAGAGGATCAGCGCAAACGGGATTTAGAGGAAATTGAAACGGCTTTAATTGATCATAAAGAGGCCATTCTCGAAACGATGCATATCCTGGGCCATATGAATGACCGCGGGATTCTGTCTGCATTGAGCGGACTGTTTGGCCAAGGCGACAAGGTGATGGATATATTGGTGAAAACAGCGGACAAGCCTGAAACGGCAAATATGCTGAAGAATCTTCTTTTGCTTGGTGGCACGCTCGGAATGCTCAATGTAAAACAGCTGGAGCCTTTCATCCTGAAGATCAACGCCGGTGTGGCAGCTGCAGCGGAACAAAAAGACAGCAACGAAAAAATAGGCTATTTTGATATTCTCCGTTCCTTAAGAGACCCGGAAATCAATAAGGCGGTCACCATGCTGTTTACTTTTCTGAAAGGCATGGGGGAGGATACAAAGAAGAAGGAGAGAAATACCCAGCCTCCCGAACATCAGCAGCATCATCAAGAGCCGCACGACAACAGTGACATGGATAAACGAGATTGATTCCTGACACCCGAGCTGAAAACGGCAGCTCGGGTTTTTTGTGAAACACCGCTTCAAATCGGCTGTAAATCCGAAAAGATCATATGACTCAGCCTTTTTACCGTACAAATGAAGGGAAAGTTTATGAAGTTTGGTAAAAACATTACTTTATTCCCTGTTAATGAGAGAGGTAATCTATTTATAATAGAAAACGATTACTTTAGATGGGGGAACAGGAATGAAAAAAGTCTTATTGTTATTATTCATGCTGACAATTGGTTTAGCGCTTACGGCATGCAGCCAATCAAACGATGCTTCAGCTGAACAAAAGGAAGAAAAGAAAGCAAGCGAAAAGAAAGAAGAAACAACAAAAGACAAAACTGAAAACAAAACAGATGAAGAGGTACATAAGAGTGGCGAGACTTTTAAAGCTATGAACACTAATTTCTCAGTCAATAAGATTTATACTGCACAAAAAGGCGAGTATAAGGTGAAATTAAGTGAAGAAAAAGAAAGATCTCTGCAAAAGAACGAGGAATTTTTAATTGCAGAGGTAACAATTGAAAATAAAGGCGAAAAATCAATAGACTACAGTATATTAGGGTTTGAATTAAAGGACGGGAAAGATAAAACCATTTTACCTAATATAGTATCGACCCCAGATATAGACACGTACATTCAAGCAGGAAACTTAGCTTCCGGCAAAAAAGTAACCGGAACAATCAGTTTCGTGGTTCCTAAAGGGGAAAAGGACCTCACGCTCGTCTATAAACCATCTTTTTTTGATTTGACAAAAGAAGAAAATATTCATTATCTCATCACACTTAGATAGGTACAGCTCATGGCACGTTTTTCGCACCTAGGAAGCGTGCTTATTTTTTATAAGTCGATAACCAGAATATGGTATAATGGTAAGGACTTTCAGATTTGTTCAGTTGAGGTGATATACATGAATATAAAGTGGCTTGAGCGGGCGAAGCGCATTCAAGCAATAGCGCAGGCGGGTCTCGCTTTTTCGAAAGACGCCTATGACAGAGAAAGATATGAGGAGTTAAATAAGGTCGGCATGGAAATGATGGCAGATTACTCTGATTCGGATATAGAAATGATTGCAGACTTATTTGTGGGCGAGCCGGGCTATCCGACTCCGAAAGCGGATGTTCGCGGCGTGGTATTTCATGAGAATCGTATTTTGCTTGTACGGGAGATCCATGATGATCTGTGGTCGCTGCCGGGCGGGTTCTGTGAGATTGGATTATCGCCGGCTGAAAATGTTGTAAAAGAAATCAAAGAAGAATCAGGATATGATACCGTTCCCGATAAATTACTGGCCGTTTTGGACACCCATAAGCATCCTCATCCGCCTCAGCCTTACCATTACTATAAGATCTTTATTCAATGCAGAATTGTCGGCGGGCAAGCAAAAAGCGGTTTAGAGACGAATCATACAGCTTTTTTTTCAGCAGACAGTCTGCCTCGTTTATCCCCGAAAAGAAATACAGCCTCACAGCTCCGTATGCTTTTTGACTTTTTGCAAGATCCGAAAAAGGAAACGGTGTTTGATTAACAATGAAAGAGCCCGAAAGGCTCTTTTATTTATAACGCGATATGTTTCTCACTGGCCAGTTTAAGAAGCGTGATAATAGAATCGGCTTTTTTGCTGCCAAGTTTCTTTTTCAATTGATTTACTTCAATTAATTGATTTCCATATACATCAACTGACGCTTTATCGACCACGGTGTGCCAGTTTTCCTGTTTATTTCCTTCAGCAAGCGGTTTTGAATGTTTCTCAGAGAAAGAGAACACAAACATCACAAATACGAGTGAAAGTATCATTCCTGCGTACAGTTTTTGACGATTAGTCTGGGCTGTCATATTGTTCTCTCCTTCACAATTTTACTCTTCATTTAATCATATATCGTACTTTATTGAAATAATGGAAAAGTCATTTTTTTTAATAGTTCATATGGTTTGAACAAAGTTGTTTTTGGGTGTTGATAAGCTGGTGAATCTGAGTCAGTATCCGATGATTATGCCTATAGTCACGTTGTGAGCCGTATCAATGGCGATGAATAGAAAAAAAATGAAAGATTATGGTAAGATGAACGAAATTCGAGAGGGTATATATGATGCCTCTTTGCACCTCGTTGTTTCAAAACCGACTTCCTGATTCAAGAATTTAATTTTACATCCCTCTCTTTGGCGATAGCAGGAGGTGGTGACGAGAACAACACATTGTTTGATGGGGAGTGAGAAAATGAATGTAGTAAATCAGCGGCAGGCTTTAAAGCGAGCTATATTGAAAGGGATAAACAAACAGGATGCTTACCATCCATTTCCGTGGTACGAATCAATGAGAAGGGAATCCCCTGTCCATTATGATGAAGAAAACCAAGTGTGGAGCGTTTTTCTTTATGAAGATGTGAAAAAAATAATCGGGGATAAAAATGGTTTTTCCAATTATGTGAAGCAGCAAGCGAATTCACTGGGCAATTCAATCATTAATATGGACCCGCCGAGACATACGCAAATTCGTTCAGTTGTCAACAAAGCGTTTACTCCACGGGTCTTGAAGCAGTGGGAATCGAGGATTCAGGGCATTACAGATGAATTAATTGATCGTTTACTTGGAAGCCGGGAGTTTGATCTAGTGCAGGATTTCTCTTATCCTCTTCCTGTCGTTGTGATATCTGAACTGCTGGGCGTGCCTTCAGAGTATATGGATCAATTTAAAAAGTGGTCGGACATTCTCGTAAGCACACCAAAGGATGGCAGTGAGGAAGCAGAAAAAGCTTTTCAGGAAGAAAGAAACAAATGCGAACAAGAGTTAGCGGCGTTTTTTGCCGCCATCATAGAAGAGAAACGGAAAAAACCGGAAGAAGATCTCATCTCGATTTTAGTCAAAGCGGAAGAAGAAGGTGAGAAGCTTTCCGGAGAAGAATTGATCCCGTTTTGTAATTTACTCCTTGTGGCAGGGAATGAAACGACGACCAACTTAATATCAAACGCGATGTACAGCATATTAGACATGCCTGGGGCTTATGATGAGCTCAGGGACGACCCGGCGCTTATTCCTCAGGCAGTGGAGGAAGCCTTGCGTTTCAGGGCTCCCGCACCGATTTTGCGGCGAATCGCCAAACAGGATGTGGAAATAAGAGGGCATCTCATCAGAGAAGGAGATATGGTTTTGGCTTTTGTGGCATCTGCGAATCGTGATGAAGCGAAGTTTGAACAGGCACACATATTTGATATTCATCGTTATCCTAATCCGCATATTGCGTTTGGTCACGGCAATCACTTTTGTTTAGGTGCTCCGCTTGCGCGTCTTGAAGCACAAATTGCTTTGAAAGCTCTGACAAATGCGTTCCCTGGCATGGAACGTATCAGTATATCGCCAATTGCAAACAGTGTGATTTATGGATTAAAGAGTTTTCGTGTAAAAGTTTAGAATTTTCCAGAAACAAAAGACTCAAACTAAGACTGGAGGCTGAAAAATGAAACAGCATCATATCACAATTATTAATATCCCTGCGTATGGCCATGTAAACCCCACACTTGCATTAGTGGAGAAGCTTTGTGAAAAAGGACATCGGGTAACATACGCTACGACAGAGGAATTTGCCCCGGCGGTTCAACAAGCGGGAGCCCGCCCGCTTTTATATGAAACAACCATTTCCGTAGATCCTCAGCAAATTAAAGAATTGATGGAAAAAAACGAAACGCCGCTTATGTTTTTGAAAGAATCGCTTGGAATCTTGCCCCAGCTAGAAGAATTGTATAAAGATGACCAGCCTGACCTTATCGTCTATGATTTTATCGCACTGGCGGGAAAACTGTTAGCCGATAAGCTTCAAGTGCCGGCTGTCAGACTCTGTTCGTCATACGCTCAAAATGAATCCTTTCAGATGGGAACTGAGGAGATGCTCCAACAAGTCAAAGAAGCAGAGGCTGAATTTCAGGCCTTTCTGAAGCAAGAAAACTTACCGGCTGTCTCATTTGAACAACTGGCTATACCAGAAGCGTTTAATATTGTCTTTATGCCGCGCTCTTTTCAGATTAAGAACGAAACCTTCGACGACCGCTTCTGTTTTATCGGTCCGTCTCTTGGAAAACGAAGCGAACAAGAGCGCCTGTTGTTAAAAGAGAAAGGCGATCGCCCGCTTATGCTGATTTCACTGGGAACGGCCTTCAACGCCTGGCCGGAATTCTATCAAATGTGTATGGAGGCTTTTGGGGGGTCTGAATGGCATGTCATTATGTCAGTAGGAAAATCAATTGAGCCTGACAGTCTTGGTGATATTCCTGACAACTTCACGGTCCGCCAGCGCGTTCCGCAGCTGGACGTATTGACGGAAGCTGATGTATTTATTTCTCACGGAGGAATGAACAGCACGATGGAAGCGATGAACGAGGGAGTGCCGCTTGTAGTGATTCCGCAAATGCATGAACAGGAACTCACAGCTCAGCGTGTTGAAGAATTAGGGCTGGGAATCTACCTGCCGAAAGAAGAGGTCAGTGTACCTCGTTTGCAACAGGCGATCGGTAATATATTCTCTGACAAAGAGATTCACAGCCGCGTGAAAGATATGCAGAAAGATGTAAAGGAAGCAGGCGGAGCAGAACAGGGCGCGGCGGAGATCGAAACGTTTATGAAAAAGTCTGTCGTTCCGCAATAAACAATTTGAACCGGCATCTGCTTAAGATTCCGGTTTTTTTACGGAGAAGGGTGTGATGTTATGGAAAAAGAAAATGCGATTTATTTAATTACCGGGGTCATGGCAGCAGGTAAATCTACCGTTGCGCAGCTTCTATCAGAGCGTTTGGAGAAAAGTGTTCATGTACGGGGAGATGTATTTAGAAAAATGATAGTTAATGGCGAGGTGCAAATGTCAGACACTCCCTCAAAGGAAGCGTTGGAACAATTGCTCCTTCGTCACCGGCTGGCAGCTAAAGCAGCGGATATGTATTTTGAATCGGGATTCAATGTCGTTTTGCAAGATGTCATCATTGGTCCGATGTTAGGCGACATGGTGGAGTTTATAAAAAGTCGTCCCTTGTATGTCATCGTCTTGGCGCCTCACCCAGACATAATAGCGGCCAGGGAGTTTTCCCGTCCGAAGAAAGGGTACGGCAAAATAGAGATTCTCTCTCTTGAGAAAGTGTTGCAAACGGAAACGCCGCGGATCGGTTTATGGATCGACTCCTCACATATAACGCCGGAAGAGACAGTGGAAGAGATCATCAGCGGTTTAGATAAAGAAGCGAAAATAACATAGATCGTGAGTTTTCTATTTTTAAAACGAAAACGTAACACGGCTCATCTTTCATGATATTCCCTAATCCGCCTCCGAATCTCGGCAGCCGTTCCCGTCGGATCGTCAATCGCAAATATAACATAACGATATTTTTTATGGCCGTCTAATTCAATGATGACAAGAGGCTCTCTTCGTTCATAGGAAAGAAAATACCATTCATCCGCATATTTATAGCTGCCTTCATATATATGAAGAGGTGAAATTGAGGTTCCGGGCATTCTGAGCATCCATTTGGGTGCATCAAAATAATCGACATTTACACTTTCAATGTTACCGTAAGGCATGCTGATTTTATGTTTGAGAGCCAGAAAAGGATGTAAGCCGGTTAAGAATAAAGTGACTTCTTGCTCGCCAAAGTGAACTTTTCTGCCCATAAAATCAAACCCCCTATTTAAATATTCTTTTTCAGTCCGCACCTGCGGCATTCTCTTAGGAATTTTCCGCTCTTCACTGAGCTTTTAAACAGCGTATAGTCACAATTGTCACAGCGCCCGCTATGCACGTCGGGATATTCATTAAATTCGTAAATAACGGTTGTGTCATATCCTTTTGTTTCATACTCTTTTGCAGTTTCCATCATAAAACCTCCGGTAATCAATTGTCTCAGTGGTTAATATTACAGCAATCGCCCCGTGTATTCAACGGCATGCAAAGGCTTTATTTTTCTTGCTTTTCGAAATAGTTTACGCAACAATATCTTATATTGATAGGAAATTGGATGAGCGAATGAACGGTGTGTTGGATGGTCTCTTTTGATAAAAAGTAATGATAAGGTCCATTCAAATAGGCTGTCGCTGACACTACATACGGGAAGAGGGAACAGCTATGGGAAAAGGATTACTTGGGAAGCGCATTGCCATCGGCGGGTCGCGGAAAACGGAAGAAATCAGCACGCTGATCAAAAAACAAGGGGGAGTGCCTGTTGTTCGTTCTCTTCAAGGGACGGTTTTCTTAGCTGACAAGCAAGTGGAACCCGATTTACGTAGATTTGTTGAAGAACAAGCAGATTGGGTGATTTTTACGACCGGTATCGGTACTGAGACTTTGGTCGACTTGGCAGAAAAAATCGGAGTGAAGGAGCCATTTTTAAAAACGCTTCGAGAAGCGAAAATTGCTTGCAGAGGATACAAAACATTTGCCGCTCTGAAAAAAATGGACATGGTTCCGGCAGCAGTTGACGAGGATGGAACAACCGGAGGGCTGATACGCTCTTTAGAAGCGTATGATTTTTCGGGAAAAAGGGTCATGGTGCAGCTTCATGGAGAAAAGGCGCCGTCGTTAATAGCTTTTCTTAAAGAAAAAGGAGCATCTGTATTGCCGATTTTGCCTTATCGGCATATTCCGCCTGAACCGGAAACTGTGGACTTATTATGCCGTGAACTGATGGATCGTAAGCTTGACGCGGTCTGTTTTACCACGGCGGTTCAGGTCCGTTCGCTTTTTGATTTTGCCAGAGAAAAAGGCAGCATTAATCAAGTCAAGGATGCATTTAAGGAAGACGTCTTAGCGTCAGCTGTCGGCAAAGTGACCGCTGAGGCGCTACGGGAAGAAGGAATCAGCCGATTGCTAGCGCCCGATATTGAGCGGATGGGCGCTATGATTATAGAGCTGTCCCGCTTCTATGAGACGCAGCCGGAAAATTAATGGCTGAGACTGAAATGACACATGGGTAAGCCTGATCGCACGTAAAAAAAACGATTCACTAACGAATTGTCCTGTTTTTTGTAAAAAATAAATAAAGGAGAGGATTTCATTTACATGTAAATGAGGAGAAGCAAGAGAATGTGAAGGGGAGAAAGAGTTAAGCTGGATGGCCAGCCTGTAAAAAAGCCGCTTTCCCAATGGGAACAGCGGCTTTTTGTCTTATGATTGCTGCTTTAACTGCTGGTGTACTGTAAATAGAGACGGATATGTAAGCACGCTTAAAATGACGCACGTCAGCGCGGCTGAGGCCATGGTTGTAAACACAATCAATAATTGAAAGCGCACCGCCTGTATCGGGTCCGCTCCGGCCAGGATTTGGCCTGTCATCATACCTGGAAGCTGTACGAGCCCTAATGTTTTTTGGCTTTCAAGCGTCGGTATCATACTCATTTTCATACAGGAAGTGAGGATATGCTGAATGGATTGCTTAGGTGTTCCGCCAAGTGACAAAATGAGTTGAATTTCCTCTTTGCGCACCGTAATTTCAGAGCCGAGCCGATTTAAAAACAGGCTTGCCAGCACCATAGAATTTCCGATCACCATTCCGCTTATGGGAATAACATATCTGGCGGTGAGCGGAATCACTTGGAGCGCCAGAAGAACCCCTTGGGTGACGATTTCTACAATGGCCAGAGTAAGAAACACTCTCCAAAATGATCCGATCGTTATCTTTTTGCGTTTTACAACATTTTGAGCTGCCACGGCGAGCATTAACAGTACCATTAGAATGATAAATGCCGGGTGGTCCGAGTGGAAAATCAGCGACAAAATATAACCGATCAAAAGAAGCTGAACCGCGGCTCTTATCGTCGCGATGATCATATCTTTTTCCACACCGGCTTTAAATGATTTGGATAAAAATAAAGCGATCAGAACAAAGATCATTGTCAATGAGAGAGAAAGGTAATCCATCACCGGGTGCCTCCCTTCAAAAATTCTCTGGCCGCCTCATGCTTTGGATCAGTAAAAAAGACCCCGCTTTCAGCAGTTTCCAGCACCCGGCCATCGGCCATAAACCAGATTGTATCAGCAACCCTTTTTGCCTGTTCAATGTTATGGGTCACCCACATGACCGTCAGTTTTTTTTCTTTGTGCAATCTGATGATCAGCTCTTCAATCTCTAGGGCCGAAACTGGGTCTAAGGCGGATGTGATCTCATCTAATAATAAAATAGAAGAGGGGTTCGAAAGCGTTCTTGCCAAAGATAGCTTTTGCCGCTGACCGCCTGATAAATCCCGCGCGCTGCGATCTAACAATTCGTCAGAAAGCCCTGTGAGGCGCGCAAGCTCTTCTGGGGTATAGAGCTGTTTTTGATGCAGTTTTGCGGCCAGAGACAGGTTGTCCCTTACGGTTCCGTCTAGAACGGGCGCGGATTGGAAAGCAAGGCTGACTGTTCTTCTAAGTTCACTGATGTTCCAGTCTCTGACCTCCTTCCCATGTATGTACACTTCGCCTTCATCAGGCGTTTTCATTAAATTGCATATCGACAGCAGCGTGCTTTTTCCTGAGCCGGACGGGCCTAAGACCATGACAAAATCGCCTTGCTTCACTTCTCCCGTTATGCCTTGTAAGACCTCAAAGGATGCCCCGTTTTGTTCATAGCTTTTTGTAACTGAAGTAAAGGAAATGGCAGATGTGCCGCTGTTCATAGATGTTTCTTTCATTGATTCATCACCTTTTTTGAGCCTTTCCGTAAAAAAGAAAAGCGAGAATATACATAAATATAACGTGAATTCAGCACTTGTAAAGAGGAGGGAAAGCAGAAATCCGGAGAACACTGTGATATGTTCTCCGGATTGAATATCATCCTATCAGATAGATTGTGCTTTCTCTTTGGCAGCAGCTTTGGGAATTCTTTGCCTGGAGGCGAAGGTGTGTAAAATCATTCCCGTAATGATGAATAACAAGCCTGAAAATGATAGGAGAGATGGGAATGCACCTGATAATAAAATCATTTCGCCAAGCAAGGCAAAAATCACTTCGCCAGATTGTGTCGCTTCAACCGCGGCGAGCTTTTGCGGATGATTCCTTACCATGTCAGTCGCCCAAAAAAATAATACTGTCGCAACAATGCCCGAACTGATGGCGACGATAAAAGATTGAACCGTCTGTCCCATGCTTGGCAGACCGTCAGACCACCAACCGTAAGCAGCTAACAGAAGCCAGAACGGAAGGCTTGCCAATGTCATGCCAAGCACCCTTTGAAATGTATCAAGCTTCCCTCCATATTTGACGAGCATTTTTCGATTTCCAAGCGGATAAGCAAAAGCTGCGATGACAACAGGCAATACACTGAAAAGCAGCATCTTGGCAGATAGAGATTCCGCATGCTGAAGCTGGATGATCCCCGCCCCGAGAAGAATGATAAAAGACGTCATCAGGGCAGCGAGCGGAATCTTTTGCCGCACAAGCTGCGGACCGCCCGGAAGGTCCTTTGTTTCATAAAAGAAAGGGGATAAAAGCACACCGGCCACAATGGTAATCTGCCATGTCCCGGCTACCAGCCATCCCGGTCCGAATGCAGCGGCAAAAGTTATCGGAGCGTAAAAAAGCACAAAGCCTACAAAACTCCACTTGAGCCAAAACAACGGGTGTTTGCGCATTTCTTTTAAAAGAGGCGTTAATTTCCCCCTCATCATGACGATGAATAATAAAAACGGAACCATAAAAATAAAGCGTAAAGAAGCGCTCCAATACCAGCTTCCCCCGGAAAGCTCCATCGCTCTGTTCAAAACAAAAGTAACAGCAAAGAAAAGTGAAGCCAATATTCCTACTAATATCGCTTTCATAATATCCCTCATTTTGGCATGATATTTTTTATACTATACTATCCGCAGAGTCTTATCGCAATAAGTTGTCAGAAAGTTATCGTGTTTTGAGAGGTTTTAGAAGTGGAATGAAAAAAACAGGAGGCGATTAAATGAAAACAGACACATTTTTTCTGCAAGACGGCGGTAGCATTCCGAATCATCCGGCCCTTCCGCTCGTTATTTACAAAGAAGCTTTAAAAGGCCGGCTGGAGCAGGCGGAGCAAATCGTAAACCAAAACCACTGGACAAACAGCTGGGCAGGGGGCGTATTTCAACAGCACCATTACCACAGCAATACCCACGAAGTGCTTGTGGTCATAAAAGGAAGCGCCACCATTCAATTCGGCGGGGAAGAAGGAGTCAGCATCAGCGTGCAGGAGGGGGATGCGGCGGTGATTCCCGCAGGAACGGGGCATAAGAATATAGACTCAAGCTCAGATTTTACTGTTATCGGGGCTTACCCGGACGGCCGGCAGTACGATCTGAAGACAGGAAAACCGGGAGAGCGCACAGAAGCGATAGAAAGAATCAAACGAGTGCCGCTTCCAGACCGAGATCCAATAACGGGAAAAAGAGAGCCGCTCCTTGATATTTGGCAGAAGGCTTAAATTTATTTTTTGTAAATATATAGTATTTTAGAAACGTTATAACTCAAGCTCCATATAAATTAATTTCATAAACGAAACAATTCACGTTCAAATTTTGTTCAAAAAGTGTTATCATATAGAAGTAAATATAAATTGGGTTTTTTAAGTTTGCTATTTTCAGAGGGGAAAAGGGATTTTGACTTATTCAATTGTTTTTAGGAGATAAAAATAATACTGAATATGGCAAAGTGAAAAACTGGGTAGGAAACATTTATTTTTGCAGATGATTGTGCATAAATTCACAATCCTTCTTCTCATGCCCTGAAAGGCGTGGGATTGAGAGTGTACTGCCCTTTCCAAAAAAAATCAGCACATCGCTTATAGTAAAGGAGAATCGGATATGCCAGAAACAATCGATCAAACAAATGTATCTGTTAGCCAAGGTCAACAAGATTTAATTGATCAGCTGTTAAAACCAGAAGTTCAAGAATCATTGACTGCATTAGTAGACCAGCTTCCAAAACTGACTGAGTTGGTGAACATTTTGACGAAGTCATATGATTTCGCACAGTCAGTTGCGACTGATGAAGTATTGAAGAGCGACACAGTGGGTGCGCTTACAGAAATTCTTGAGCCTGTAAAAGAAACGGCTAAAGAAGTAGCTGCAACAGCAATTGAAGCAAAAGACCGCGCGGATGAAAGCAATGAAGTCATCGGACTTTTCGGTTTGCTCAGAATGCTGAAAGACCCTCAGGCTCAGAAGCTGTTCCGCTTCGCTCAAAGCTACTTGCAGGTCATGTCTGAACGCGAAAACCAAAAATAATATACGTAGATTAATTTGAATAAAGGACGGAGGATTTACGATGTCAAAACATATTGTCATTTTAGGCGCTGGCTACGGCGGTGTCCTATCTGCTTTAACAGTTCGCAAACATTACAGTAAAGATGAAGCGCGAGTAACAGTGGTTAACAAATACCCGACTCATCAAATCATTACGGAATTACACCGTCTGGCAGCAGGCAACGTTTCTGAAAAAGCGATTGCTATGCCGTTAGAGAAGCTTTTAAAAGGAAAAGATATCGATCTTAAAATCGCAGCTGTAAACTCTTTCTCTGTTGATAAAAAAGAAGTGGCTCTTTCAGACGGTTCTTCATTAACGTATGATGCGCTTGTTGTAGGACTTGGAAGCGTAACAGCTTACTTCGGCATCCCAGGACTTCAAGAAAACAGCATGGTGCTTAAATCAGCTGAAGATGCGAACAAGATTTACAAGCATGTTGAAGACCGTGTGCGCGAGTATGCGAAAACAAAAAATGAAGCTGACGCAACGATCCTTATCGGCGGCGGCGGGTTAACTGGTGTTGAACTTGTCGGTGAACTTGCTGACATCATGCCGAATCTTGCGAAAAGCTACGGCGTAGACCCTAACGAAATTAAGCTGAAATTGGTTGAAGCAGGTCCGAAAATCCTTCCTGTGCTTCCTGACGACTTAATCGAACGCGCGACTGCAAGTCTTGAAAAACGAGGCGTTGAGTTCTTAACAGGTCTTCCTGTTACAAATGTGGAAGGAAACGTTGTTGACCTGAAAGACGGCCAAAAAATCGTGACAAACACATTTGTTTGGACTGGCGGCGTACAAGGAAATCCATTAGTGGGCGAATCTGGCCTTGAAGTGAATCGCGGACGCGCTACTGTTAATGATTTCCTTCAATCTACTTCTCACGAAGATGTATTTGTTGCCGGAGACAGCGCGGTTTACTTTGCGCCGGACGGCCGTCCATACCCGCCGACAGCGCAAATTGCTTGGCAAATGGGTGAGCTTATCGGTTACAACCTGTATGCTTACTTAGAAAACAAAACGTTAGAAACGTTCAAGCCGGTAAACTCCGGTACACTTGCAAGTCTTGGCCGCAAAGACGCGGTTGCGATCATTGGAGCAAACGCTACGCCTCTTAAAGGTATGCCTGCTTCCTTGATGAAAGAAGCAAGTAATGTACGTTATTTAACACATATTAAAGGTCTTTTCAGCTTGGCTTACTAAGTCTTACAAGCTGTCTGTAGACATTGCCGAAAAGCGCCCTTTCTGGGACGCTTGGAGGTAATGTCTTTTTTTATTTTTAGGCTGTGTTAAATGTTAATGTTGATTATTAGATAAAAATAAAGGAACCCACCTAATGGTTCCCAATCCTGTTCAACTAACCTTACTTTAAAAGGAATATACAGATTTTAACTTTCTGCCGATAAAATTAGCAGGTACAGGCATTAGTTCTAATTCTCTTGCCCAAACAGAAAGTTGACCGATATGGTGAATTTCGTGGGCAATTATATGATGTAATATTTCATTTTTAGTGTATTCATTTTCATCCCAGGGAACCGTTACAAATCCATCGTGTATTTCATGTGTATTAGTCTTTAAAAATTCAACTATTTCATATCGCAATGTATTTGAGAGAGTTATAACCCTCGCAAGAGTCTTATCATCATCAAAATTAAATACCACATCTTCTTTACCCTGAATACCACGAAGCCAACTATATTCAACGTCGATAATGTGAAAAAGAGTGTATAAAATACTGCCTACTCCACCTATGCGGTCTTTTAACAACTCTTCTGTTGTTAGTTGATTGCACCAGTGAAACCATTCGTCTCTAACCTGCCAGTTATACTCAAAAAAATTTATCATTATAAGCACTCCAATATTAAATTATTTATCCAATTAGACTATTATCTCTAAAACTACACACTACATTTTCCAAATCGGACAACGTGTTCGGATGCACAATGAGGACACTCAAAACCTTCTTTGAAACGAGTTTCTCTCATTTCGTTGATTAGACGACCGCCAAAAGACGATGAAGGTTCAACATAGCGTTTTACCCATGGGTATGTGATAGTTTGTCTATGTGGCTTAATAAATTGCTCAACCTTACACCCAGAATGTTCGTTCTTATAATGATTATACCAAGAATTTAGATGTCAACATTGTATGGTGAAAAGTAATTATGCCAATAGCGTTTTTAGGTTCCAAAAATGAGAGCGTTAACAATTTATTTGTAAATAGAGATTGAAGTTACAGGAATAAACAGGTAAAATGAAACCAACCAAAATGTTAACGTTAACATTTTGGCGCAAAATATAATAGAAAGACGGTGAGAAGATGAAATCATTTATGGACGAACAATTTCTGCTTAATAATGAAACCGCTGTCAATTTGTATCAAAACTATGCAAAAGAGATGCCGATTATTGATTATCATTGCCATTTAAGTCCGAAAGAAATCTATGAGAGTAAAAGATTTAACAATATAACGGAGGCATGGCTGTACGGAGATCATTACAAATGGCGGATCATGAGATCGAATGGCATTGAAGAAAGATTTATTACTGGTGATGCATCAGACGAAGAGAAATTTATGGCGTGGGCGAGGACGGTGCCGATGGCAATTGGAAATCCGCTGTATAATTGGACTCATTTGGAACTGCGCCGTTTTTTCGGAATTTATGACATACTTAATGAAAAAACGGCTCCCGCCATTTGGCAGCGCACAAACGAGCTTCTTCAAGGCGAAGGTTTTACAGCCAGAGATTTTATCACAAAATCAAATGTAAGAGTGATATGTACGACGGATGATCCCATAGATTCATTGGAATATCATCTTTCATTAAAGGAAAGCGGCGAATTTCCTGTCAAAGTTGTACCCGGATTCCGGCCGGATAAGGGACTTGAAATCAACCGCGAAGGCTTTCTTGAGTGGGTGCAGGCGTTAGAACACGCAGCAGCCTCTTCCATTACAGACTATGATGGCTTTTTACAGGCTTTAGAGAAACGGGTTCGTTTTTTTCATTCAGCAGGCGGGCGGGTATCCGATCATGCGATTGACTCGATGGTTTATGCAGAGACAACAAAGGATGAAGCGGGCACTATCTTTTCTGCGAGATTGCAAGGAAGCGGAGTCTCTTATGAGGATGAGAAGAAGTTTAAAACGTATACGCTTCAATTTCTCTGCGGGTTATATACTGAATTAGACTGGGCGATGCAATTTCATATCAACGCGCTGCGAAATACCAATACGAAAATGATGAAAAAATTAGGACCGGATTCCGGTTATGATTCTATGAATGATGAAAAAATCGCCAAGCCTCTGTACCGGCTCCTAAACTCCGTTGAGGAGAAAAACCAGCTGCCAAAAACGGTTTTGTATTCCCTGAATCCCAATGATAACTATGTTATCGCCAGCATGATCAACAGCTTTCAAGACGGCGTGACACCGGGGAAAATTCAGTTCGGCACGGCATGGTGGTTCAATGATTCAAAAGACGGTATGACCGAACAAATGAAAGCGTTATCAAACGTAGGCCTTTTCAGCCGGTTTATTGGGATGCTGACAGATTCAAGAAGTTTTCTTTCATACACGCGCCATGAATATTTCCGAAGAATTGTCTGCAATCTGATCGGAGAGTGGGCGGAGAATGGAGAGGCGCCGCTTGATGCGGAGCTATTGGGAGGAATTGTCCAGGGAATTTGCTATAACAATGCAAAAGAGTACTTCCGCTTTTGAAAATACTCATCCATTTGAGGTGACTTATGAGCCAGATAGTTATAAATACGGATGCATCTACTCATGTCAAAGAAAAAAAGCTGAGTTTGAAAGAGAAGGTATCCTACGGTTTCGGTGATTTTGGGAACGGATTTATGTTTGATCTGGGGCAAATTTATTTATTGAAATTTTTCACGGATGTCGCCGGCATTCCGGCCGTATATGCAGGAAGTATTTTTTTAGTCAGCAAGCTGTTTGCGGCCATTACCGATCCGATTGTCGGCTCAGCTATTGATTACAGAAAAAATATCGGGCCAAGAGGTAAATTCCGGCCGTATCTGTTATTCGGAAGCATCGTGCTTGCGGTTTTGACCGTCTTGATTTTCGTTTCGCCGGATGTCTCCATTACATGGAAGCTTGTATATGCGTACGCGTCGTACATGCTGTGGGGGGTGGCTTATTCGTTTGTCAACATCCCGTACGGTTCGCTCGGCGCGGCGATTACACAGGATGCAGAAGACAGGACCGCTCTTTCAACGTTTCGCCAAATTGGTTCATTGGGCGCCTTGCTCATCACGAGCGTGATTGTTATTCCGATTCTCGTACAGTTCGACAATGTGCATATCGGCTATCCAGTTGTGATGGGAATGATGTCTGTTATTGGCGTTGCCGGCTTTTATATCTGTTATCGAAATTGTAAAGAGAGAATTATCGTACATGAAGCCCCGAAGGAGAAGTTATCTTTCACATCCGTTGCGAAAACGTTTATCATCAATAAGCCATTGCTGACTCTAGTACTAATGACGATTTTTTCTATCTCCGCTTATAACATCAAATCAGCGATGCTTGTGTATTTTGCCCAATATAATCTTCATAACGTTCAATTAATGTCATATATGAGTTTTATCATTATAGGCTCGTCCTTCTTAGGTGTTGTTTTTCTGCCAAAGCTTGTGAAGCGGTTTGGAAAAAAACAAACGGCCATGATCGGCTTTTCCATCAGTATTGCGGCTGATCTCGCTAATTTCTTCCTGCCTGCAAATGTCTATCTGTTTACCATTCTGGCAAGCATTGCATTTATCGGGATCAGTATTCCCAACGGCATAACGTGGGCGCTTGTCTCTGATATTATTGATTACGGCGAATGGAAATCAGGGGTGCGGAAAGAAGCCACCACCTATTCGCTGTTTAATTTTTCGCGAAAGCTTGCACAATCTCTGTCGGGGTTCCTTTCCGGCGTGGGTCTGAGTCTCATTGGGTATGTGCCGAATGCCGTACAAACCGCTGATACGCTGACGGGGATTAAAGGGCTGCTTCTTTTATATCCGGCGATTGCTTTAACATGCGCGATGCTGATTATCGGGTGGATGTACAAATTAACCGACAGACAGCATGCAGAGATCATTAAAGAGTTAAACAGCGCCAAAACACATTAAACAAAGTGTTAGAGGCTGGACGTTGATGATACAATATGATTAAAATCGCAGCAGGCTAAATAAGGAAGGGAAACAGATGGTAACCATAAAAGATATCGCAAAACTCGCAAACGTATCCCACACGACCGTTTCCAGAGCGCTGAATGACAGCCCGTACATTAAAGAGCATACAAAGAAAAAAATCCTTGACCTCGCAACACAGCTGAATTACACGCCAAATGTCAATGCCAAAAGTCTTGCCATGCAGAAATCCCACACCATCGGGCTTTTCTTTACAAGCATCACAAACGGCACCTCACACAGTTTCTTCGCCGATACCATTAAAGGCGTAAACCGTGTCATCAGTGAAGAATATAATCTGTTTGTGCGGGGAATTGATGATCTTAAAAGCTACGACACCATTAACCATATCAGATATGACGGCATTATTTTGATGAGCCAGAGTGATATTGACAACTCGTTTATTTACCATATTCGAGAAAAAAACATCCCGCTTGTCGTCCTGAACCGGGATATTGATGACAGAAGCATTACGAACATTTTATCGAATGATAAAGAAGGTTCTCAGCAAGCAGTCGAATACTTTATTAAAAACGGCCATAGAGATATCGCAATTATTGAGGGAATCGAGGGCTTTAAGTCGTCCCAGCAGCGTAAAGAAGGCTATTTGTCAGCGTTAATTCGCCATCATATTCCGATCAATCATGAATACAGTGTAAAGGGACAATATGATATGGAAAGCGGATTTCAGGCGATGGATAAGCTGCTGGCGCTTCCGCATCCTCCCACGGCAGTCTTTTGTTCAAATGATGACATGGCCATTGGAGCGATGAACGCCATTTTCGCGAAAGGGCTGCGTGTCCCTGATGATATATCTGTTATCGGATTTGATGACATTGGTTTTTCTCAATATATCACGCCGAGGCTCTCAACGGTCAAACGGCCGGTTGAAAATATAAGTGTACTCGGTGCGGAAAAAATTTTAGCGCTGATTCACGACCCGTGTCTCAAGAGCGAAAAAATATTCGAAAACACCGAGTTTATAGTAAGAGATTCGGTCAGAAAACTTACACAGCAATGACCCGTTTACAAGCGGGATTCCTTATACGCGAAAATGTTAACGTGTGCATAAAATCGAAAAGGAGGCGGTACTCTTTGCAAAAGCTTAATAAAAGCATCTATGAAGGATACAAGCAATATCCTGAAAAAATTCTTCAATTCGGAGAAGGAAACTTTCTGCGGGCGTTTGTTGACTGGCAGGTTGAGAAGCTGAATCAGGAGGCTGGATTTCAAGGAAGTGTGGTCGCGGTGCAGCCGAGAGGTTCGAAAAAAATCAAGACATTAAATGAGCAGGATGGATTATATACTCTTTTTTTGCAGGGTATGAAAAATGGACACCCGAAAAGCGAGCATATGATTATCAGCTCCATCAGCCGCGGCATTGATCTTTTTTCTGACTATCAATCTTTTAAAAAGCTTGCCGCCGAAGAGGAGCTTCGTTTTATCGTCTCTAATACAACCGAGGCCGGCATTATGTTTAATGAGGAAGACCGTTTGGATGATAAGCCGCAGCAAACATTCCCTGGGAAATTAACAGCATTTCTATACTTTCGGTATCAGGCATTTACGGGAAATTCGACAAAGGGCTGTATAATCATTCCTTGTGAATTAATTGAAGAAAACGGCCGCAAGCTGAAGGAAATCGTTCTCAAATATGCGGCGCTTTGGCAATTGGGAGAAGGTTTTACGAACTGGATTCATCATGCTAATACATTTTGTAATAGTTTAGTAGACCGGATTGTTCCCGGTTTTCCTGTTGACACGATTGATGAGATCACCGCTGCGCTTGGTTATCAAGACAATTTAGTCGTAGTGGGGGAGCAATATCATTTATGGGTGATAGAAGGCCCCGATGATCTTAAGGATGAACTTCCTTTCGCCAAGGCCGGCTTAAATACGTTGATTGTTGATGATCTTGCTCCTTACCGGACGAAGAAAGTCAGAATGTTAAATGGCGCTCATACGGCAATAACGCCAGTATCATATTTGTACGGCTTGGATACGGTTGGCGAAACGATTGAGCATGAGGTGACGGGGCGCTTCGTCCGAGAGCTTATTTTTGAAGAAATCATACCGACTTTAGACATGGAAGGGCTTACTGAATATGCGGAGGAGGTGCTTGAACGGTTTAAAAATCCGTTTATGAAACATTATTTGCACAGCATCGCGCTAAACTCTGTCTCTAAATTCACCACGCGGAATCTTCCAACCCTAGCCGTTTATGTCAGACAGAAGGGGCATCTGCCGGAACGTTTGGTGTTTGCGTTAAGCGCTCTGCTTTATTATTACCGGGGTATCAGAGATGGGGAAACCATTGAGCTTCAGGACAGTCCGAACATTCTCAGCTTTTTCAAAAAAGTATGGAGCGGGCAGGATAAAGATATGTACACCATAGCTTCAACTGCATTAGGCGAACAGCAGCTGTGGGGCTCGAATTTGAATGAGATCCCCGGGCTGACCAAAAGAACCGCTTTTTTCCTAGGTATGATTCATGAACGGGGGATGAAACAAGCGCTTGAAGAATGCTGTATAAAAGAGGTGAAGTGAATTGAAAGCATATGTGCAAATTCATAAAAATGATAACGTGCTCCTGGCTTTGCGGGATATGAAAAAAGGAGAGCAGCTACAAACGGACGGCCAAACGGTTGAGCTAAAGGACCATATCAAAAAAGGCCACAAAATAGCATTAATTGATATAAAAGAGAACAGCAGTATTATCAAGTATGGTTTTCCCATCGGACGGGCGACAAAAGACATCTCTGCCGGCGAGCATATTCACGTCCATAATTCCAAAACAAATCTAAGTGATATCCAAACATATAGCTATACACCGGTCTTCGAAGAAAATCCTTTTCCTTATGAAAGCAGGACATTTAAAGGATATCGAAGAGAAAACGGAAGTGCCGGCGTGCGGAACGAACTATGGATTGTGCCGACCGTAGGCTGTGTGAACGGCATCGCAGAGAAAATGATTCAGCGGTTTGAGAAAGAAATAGGAGACATTGCTCCGTTTGACAATGTACTCGTATTAAAGCACCAATACGGCTGTTCGCAGCTTGGCGATGATCACGAAAATACGAAACAAATGCTGCTCAACGCCATACGTCATCCTAATGCGGGCGGTGTATTGGTTTTAGGACTCGGCTGCGAGAATAATGAATTGTCAGTCCTTAAAAAAGCGCTTCATGATACGGAGACAGACCGGGTGAAATTTCTTGAGTCTCAGTCTGTGAAAGATGAATTATCAGAAGGCGTGACACTGCTGAAGGAGATACATGAAGCGGCAAAAACAGATAAACGTGAGGATATCCCATTATCAGAGCTGAAAATCGGCTTGAAGTGCGGAGGTTCAGACGGCTTTTCAGGAATCACCGCCAACCCCTTATTGGGCAGGTTTTCCGATTATATTATCGCTCAAGGGGGCAGCACCGTTCTCACTGAAGTGCCGGAAATGTTCGGTGCTGAAACGATATTGATGCAAAGGGCTGCTGATGAAGAGGTGTTTCATAAGATCGTCGATTTGATTAACGATTTTAAACACTATTTTGTCAAACACGAACAGCCGGTCTATGAAAATCCGTCACCCGGAAACAAGGAGGGGGGCATTTCGACGCTTGAAGATAAATCACTTGGCTGTACGCAAAAAGCCGGCATATCTAAGGTGGCGGATGTGTTAAAGTACGGGGAAGTTCTCAAGACAAAAGGCTTAACCCTGCTGAGTGCGCCGGGAAATGATTTAATCGCTTCCTCCGCTTTAGCCGCGGCCGGGTGCCAGATTGTGCTGTTTACGACGGGAAGAGGCACGCCGTTCGGCACATTTGTCCCGACGGTGAAGATATCAACGAATTCTCAGCTCTATCAAACGAAACCCCACTGGATTGATTTTGATGCGGGCCGTATGTTAGAAGACAATATATCTGAGGAAACGGTCTTAAAAGAGTTTATTGATTATATCATTGAGGCTGCAAGCGGGAAATTTGTGAATAATGAAAAGAATGATTTCAGAGAATTGGCCATTTTTAAATCGGGTGTTACGCTATAAAGAAAAAAAGGCTATCCGGCAGCGGATGGCCTTTACGCAGTTAAATCAGTTTTAACCCGCTTATTAATATGATCGCGGCCATAATGAATTGTAAGGGACGGGGCGAAAATTTAGGCGAGAAATGGCTGCCGAGCAGGACGCCGGGAATCGATCCGATCAGCAAATTGGCAGCTAACAGATAATCGACGCTTCCGAAACTCGCATTCAGCAGACCCGCTACCGTGACGAGCAGAAAGGCATGGGCGATATCGGTTCCAACGATTTCAGAGGTTTTCATTTTGAATAAATACAGCATAGCAATCGCAAATAACGAGCCGGACCCAATTGAGGTTAACCCCACGATAAAACCGAATACCACTCCGATCAGAATTGTAAGCGCGCGTTTATCCTCCAGGGATTTCAGCTGCCAGCGGTTCGGACGCAGTTTTTTATCTAAAAAAACACGAATGATAATGGAGAGCGCAACCAATGTCATCACATAACCGAGCGCGTGTTTGATAATCTCCTCTTGGTGCTGGTGAAAGGCAGGGAACATGTGAAGAATTCCAATCGCAGCCGAAGCGCTCGGAATGCTGCCGATGGCTAAGTATTTGACGAGCTTGAGGTTGATGGTTTTTTGTTTCCAATGTGAAGCAACGCCAAACAGCTTTGTGATCGAATTATAAACAAGATCAGTTCCGACCGCAATGGACGGATTAATTCCCAATAAAATCAAAAGCGGGGTCAAAAGCGCGGCGCCTCCAACCCCTGTTAAACCAACCAGAGTGCCTACAAACAAACCCATAATTATAATGCTGATGCTGATCATAATGCCTCCTGCTTAATTCCGATTATTTTTATAAGATTATATATAATTAATCCCGTTTTAGCAATCGAAAATTTAGAATTTTATATATATTAATGAAAACATCTGAAAAGAGTGATACCCAACCATACAAAAAAAGCCGGTCTTGATTCTGGTTTCCCAGATCAAGACCGGCGTGCCTATTTTTCACTTCACATCTTTATTCACATGGTCTGTCACAAGTTCAACGACAAGCCTTTGATCTCCTTGCTCCAAGCCGTGATAAATATTGATATGCGTCTTTTTTTATTCAGATGCGAAAGTGGCAGCCATTTAAACACATGGACGCTGCTAATTATGGGATAACAAAGAAAAGATACCTGGACGGCAGGTATCTTTTTTCGTTTAGCTTATTTTTGTTGATAAAAGGGCAATTCCGTATGTCCCATCTCTCTGACATAAACAAAGAGATTGCCTTTATGGTGGATTTCATGCTCCATTGCAAGCTGCAGCAGCGCCGCACCAGTTACTTTTCTGCCAAAGGCGGCTGTCAGATCAATTTCTTTATTCATCTGCTCCTCTGTCAAATCTTCCAAAATGGCAGCTGTTTTTTCAGTATATGATTTCGCTAACACGTTAAGATCAGTCTCTGTTTCTTCCGGCGGGTTTTGGAAAGGAGCCGGGCTTCCTTCTTTAATGACATTTGCGAATTGATAGAAAGAGAAAAGCATGTGTTTGGCCATCTCTTCTGCTGACATGGATGTTTCCGCAGGTTTGTAGCTATAATGCTCTTTGCTGATTTTTTCGATCAGTTCAACTGTTACGTTCCGGTGTGATAAAAAATGGCTGACAATGTGACTCGTTTTACTCATAGGACACCCCTCCATAGTTAGGAAAATGAAACTGCAATGAAATGCTATATCATTAATCATCAAGACACAAGCAAAAAGCCTTAAGCATTTAAATTATGCAGAAGAATCTGAGGAAATAGCGGAGAATTCGGCTTTTTCTTTTCGAAATAAGCTTGCGGTTAGCCGAAATTCGACAATTGCGGTCTTTTTGCGTTCTTCTTTTTCTTGTAAATATGATAAAATATGACATATCTCGGTCATTCATAAAGGGGGGATAAATTGAGGATGAAGCAGACTATTCCGTCCTCTTTTGTCGGGCTAAAAATTAATGAATGGTACACACATATCCGACAGTTCCACGTGGCAGATGCAGAACGCGTCAAGCTGGAAGTAGAGAGAGAAATTGAGGATATGGAAGAAGACCAAGATTTACTGCTGTATTATTCTTTAATGGAATTTAGACATCGCGTCATGCTGGATTACATCAAGCCTTTGGAAGGGGACGCATCTCAACTAGAATTTTCAGAATTATTAGAAGACATTGAAGGGAATCAGTACAAGCTGACCGGACTGCTCGACTATTACTTCAATTTTTTTCGCGGGATGTATGAATTTAAACAGAAAATGTTTCTGAACGCGATGATGTTTTACAAACGGGCAGAAAAAAATCTTGCTTTTGTTTCAGATGATATTGAAAAAGCTGAGTTTGCTTTTAAAATGGCTGAGATTTTTTACAACTTAAAACAGACCTATGTTTCGATGAGTTATGCCATCCAGGCGCTAGAGACATACCAATCGTATGAAACTTACACCGTCCGCAGAATCCAATGTGAATTCGTTATTGCAGGGAATTATGATGATATGCAGTATCCAGAAAGAGCATTGCCCCACCTAGAACTGGCTTTAGATCTTGCAAAAAAAGAAGGCAGCCCCCGTCTCATTAGTTCGGCCTTATACAATCTTGGAAACTGTTACGAAAAAATGGGCGACCTCTACAAGGCAGCTGAATACTTTGAGAAATCCGTATCCATTTGCAAGTCAGAAAAGTTCGACAATCTTCCGCATTCTATCTACTCATTAACTCAAGTTCTTTATAAACAAAAAAATTACACCGCAGCGCAGGAGCAATATCAGCAAGGCTTGGAAATTGCCTATCAATATTGTGATGAATTATTTGTAAAGCTGTTTCAGTTTCTGCATGCCTTATACGGAAAGAGCGTTGATACAGAATCAGTGGCTCGCACATTCCAATTTCTTGAGGAAAATATGCTATATCCCTATGTCGAAGAGCTGGCGCATGATGCTGCCCAATTTTATATTGAAAATGGACAGCCCGAAAAAGCACTCGCATTTTACGAAAAGATGGTGCACGCACAAAAACAAATCCAGAGAGGAGATTGTTTATATGAAATCTAAATTGATGACAGGTTTGTTGCTCGTTGCGGTCGGATTCAGCTTTACTCAGGTGATGCCTCATGCAGGTGAAACAGCAGACAAAACAGGGAATACGTTTGATATTGCAGCGCGCAACCAAACGTGACAATAGCCAAAAAGACCCTTCGTTTTGCTGAAGGGTCTTTTTTATCCGCCGGATTCTTCTTAATAAGTTGAGAGAACCTGCTCTTAACAAGTGGTTCCGAATGAACCGGTTTCAGACGTTTCCTCTAATGAATTCACCTCGATTACGTATAAGCCGCCCGTGGCATCGCTGAATAGACCGAACATGTTTAAGCGGTTTTCCGCTTGTAAACGGTCCAAACCTGCATAGTGGCCGGGTACGTGCCCCGTACCAAAACGATCTGTTTTTACAGTCAGCATCAAATAAGTCTTCATCATTCATTTCTCCTATCTATCTCGATTTTAACACTTTTAACCAGTAATGAAGGGCTGATGTCATACTCTGCCCGTCCTACGAATGCCACCTATTCATGATAAAAAGAAAAAGGAGAGATGATAGGTGACGATTGAAGTCAAGAAGAATCTGGTTTCTGCGGATAAGTACACGCTGAAATGTCCCAACGCTATGAATGCTGAATACATTACGATTCACAATACGGCGAATGACGCGTCTGCCGCTAATGAAATCAGCTACATGATCGGGAACAATAGCTCTACAAGCTTCCACTTTGCGGTTGATGACAAAGAAGTGATTCAGGGACTGCCTTTGAACCGGAACGCATGGCATACGGGAGACGGCACGAACGGCACTGGAAACCGCAAGTCCATCGGTGTGGAAATTTGCTACAGCAAGTCGGGAGGCGAAAAGTACCGGACGGCTGAAGCCTTGGCTGTGAAATTTGTGGCGCAGCTTTTAAAGGAGCGAGGCTGGGGCATCGACCGGGTCAGAAAGCATCAGGATTGGAACGGCAAGTATTGTCCGCACCGCATCTTATCAGAGGGACGCTGGGATCAAGTGAAGGCCGCTATTGAGAAAGAAGTAAGCGGCAGCAGTTTCTCTTCAAAAAAGACAGCAGCCGTGACTTCATCTTATCAGGTGAAGAAAGGAGATACGTTATCTGCGATTGCCAAAGCCTCAGGTGTCAGTGTGAAGCAGCTGCAAAGCTGGAACAATATCTCAGATCCTAATAAAATCAAAGCCGGCCAGGTACTGAAAATCAATCAGACGCAAGCAAAGTCCGCAGCGGTAAGCGAATCAGCTCCTGCATATCCGCTCCCATCAGGTGTGATCAAATTAACGAGTCCGCTGACGAAGGGAACAAAAGTCATTCAAGTGCAAAGAGCGCTGGCAGCTCTTTATTTTTATCCTGACAAAGGGGCGAAAAACAACGGGGTAGACGGCTTTTACGGAGCAAAAACGGCAAATGCGGTAAAACGGTTCCAATTAATGAACGGCTTAACGGCTGATGGAATTTATGGGCCGAAGACGAAAGCGCGGATGATGGCGAAACTCGTATAATTGAAAAAAGGAAGCTTCTCTTCGTGCAGAAGCTTCTTTTTGGTCAATAAAAAGAGTTATTACATACAAACCGCAGCAAGCACCTTTTGAATGTCGTAAATGCTGTCATCCTTCTTGAATTGCTTTGATACCGCCGGAAGTTCAGTGCCTGAAATCCAAATATTAAGCTCTGAATCAAGATCAAAACGGCCGGCCGTTTCAATGCTGAACCTGGAAATGCTTTTATACGGTATAGATTGGTATTCTGTCTTTTTTCCTGTGAGGCCCTGTTTATCGACAAGAATCAGGCGTTTCTCCGTAAAGACGATTAAATCACGCACTAATTTAAATGCAGCATCCACACTCTCTCCCTCTATTAAAATAGAAGCGAGTTCTGCTTCGGCAGATGCTTTTGAAACAGTTGAGGCATTTCCGAACATGCCGTTGATAAATCCCATACGATCCCCTCCATACGAGTTTCTTCCAGCACATCATACTACAAAAGGGTTTTCATTTATAGTTTTATAGGATAAACTGGTGCCACTAAATAAAGGAGCGCACCAGAAATGAAAGATGTCTATCACAGTTTTAAGTCTCTCGCCGCTGCAGAATCAGAATACCGGATTATCTATGAGGAGAATAGCGGAAGCGACCGCATCGTACTGAGCCCGCACGGCGGCGGAATTGAGCCGGGAGTAAGCGAGCTGGTGAGGGCCTTTTCCGATGAATGTTCCGTTTATCTGTTTGAAGGAATGAAACGCCGCAACAACCAAGCCTTGCATGTGACAAGCACTAGGTTTAATGAACCGCTCGCACTTGAGAAGGTAAAGGCACATCAATACGCACTTTCCATTCACGGCTACCGGGATCCGAACCGGCGGCACACCTTGGTCGGCGGCACTGACCGGCCCAGAGCCGCGGCTGTTGCTGAAAGCCTGAAGGCATCAGGATTCAGCGCTGAACTTGTGTCGGATAAAGAGCAATTGGCTGGTGTGCATCCGATGAATATTGTGAACAGAAGCAATAAAACGCTTGGCGTCCAATTAGAGTTAAGCACGGCTCAGCGAAGCGCATTATTTGACGACTTTGGATGGCGAGAGCGGGACCGGACAAAAAATGAGCATTTCTCACGATATGTCAGCGCGGTAAAGGCTGCCTTTTGCAGAGAATGATTGGGTACTGGACCTGCAATATCTCTCACTGCCTTCGTAAGTTGTGTGAATGTGCAGTGGGAGGAATACTCTTGTATAAAAGAGCTTCAATACCCAATGTCAAAGTTCTGGACTGTCAGCCGGCCTGTCTTGTAAAACAGGCCGGCTTTGCTAATTAATACTTACTGTAATGATATTGCATTTGCTGTTCGGCAACCAGTGATTGCGGCTGCTCAGTTTCCTGATAGCCGAACCATTCACGGGGAGCGTCTTTAGTGTGCCGCTTATCTGACAGGAGATAAGCCAGCCGCTTCTGAAATTGAATACCTGCTTTACGCTGTTCGAAAAGCTCCAGCCTTCTTTCCGCAAATTTCTTTGTAACGCGGAACACGGAAGCAATCATGGAAACAGCGTGGCTTCTCCACTGCGGAAATTCCATTTGTAACAGCATAAAGGTCGGCACACAGAAGTGATACATAAATTGATTGGCTTGAAATTCCTGAAGCTCTCTAAAAAGCTTGTTCATATGAAAGTGATTGCCGGCGTGCTTTAACACGTGGCACAGCTCATGCGCAAAGTCCTCCCATTGCTCCTCTGCGGATTGCCTTTGATTTAAGACAATACTGTACATTCCGTCATGCTTCACCATCATACTTCCTGTGTCTTCAAAATGAACCCAAATATCAAGTTCTCTTGCAATTCTCAGCATGTCAATGTGCTGAGGAGAAGTCATTCCCAGACGGCAGTATACATTTTTTACGTATTCCTCCAGATGTGATAAGTAATCGCCCAATTGAATACCCCTTTTCGAACATATGTTCCGTTTTGTGTGAGAAAGAAAAGCCCTGTTACAGGACTGAAAAAGTTTGTAGAAGTCTTTCCCTTTTCTTATAAAAATAAACACCATTCTTTATATCGGCCTATTTATCATATTATTTAGAGAACAAAGGACATTTATTTATTTTTCGGTTTTCGGTTTTTCTCTTTTTCTTTTAAATAGTTAATGAATTCGATCGCTTGCTGTTTGCTTTCCGGAGAAAAGTCCCGCATATCCCGATAAGCGATCTGTAAATCCGGGTCTGAAAAGATGTCATCGTCAGACTTTTTTTCTTTTCCTGTCAGCAAATAATCGGTTGTCACTTGAAAGTAATCGGCCAATTTTTGCAGTGTTTCATAATCAGGTTCGCTGCGGCCGTTTTCATAGTGAGAATATCTGGCGCGTGATACACCGATATGGTTTGCGATTTCTTCTTGTGTTTTTTTTCCTCTGAGACTCTTCAATCTGCCGCCTATCATCGTATGACCTCTCTTTTTGGAAACTCCCTAAGTTACTCTTATTATAGATACAAACGGTATCAAAATAAATAATTGATAAAAAAAGTATCAAAAATAACTTGATGATACGTAATGTATCGTTTATAATCAAAAACATAAAGATACAAAACGTATCAAAAAGAGAAAAATTTTGTATCAGGAGGCGGGTAAATGAATCCGATTAAAATTGTTTTCAGTCAAAATCCCATAGATCAGCAGCACCTTGGAAAGACAGGCGGATCGATCACATTCACGTCGAACGGCCATCCTGTGTTTCAATTTGAAAATCGTGCGCAATACGAACTGTATTTGCGATTGAAGAAGGCGGGGGAGCAAGGTGGAGAGGAATAAAAGCTATCCGTTTTTCACATATTCAGGACTGTTGAATTCAGAACATTATGACAAAATGGGTTCGGCTGTGTGGCTGTTTCTGTGGTTTATCAGCTCAACGACTAAAGAGAGAAGAAAAGATGGCGTGAACTGGGGCATTGTGCTGGGACATAAGCCGTTAAAAGCAAAGGAGATGGCGGACGTATTCGGAGTCAGTGAAAAAACCGTCAGAAGATGGCTCGACCAGTTGGAAAAGAACGGTTACATCTTAGTGAGGCGTGCGCCTTACGGAGTAATGATTTCAGTCCGGCATTCGAAAAAGTTTATTCCCAGAACGGACAAGCAAGACCACTCTGGCGCTATGGAGCGGACAAAGATGCCGCAAAGGACGGACAATAACGTCCTGTCTGATAAAGATAACACAATGATTCATACTGCTGCTGATAAAGCGGTTGATGCCATTGCAAACCATTTTACAGAGCTGAGATCTGCGCAAGAGGGGCGCACTGTATACCCTTCCTCTCGTGATTATCAAGCCATCGCCCGAATTGTCGGCCGGGGTGTTCCCGTGCTGCAGACAATCAAATGGCTTGACCAATGTTTTGACGCTTTTGAAAAACGGCGTACAAGTGCCGCGGAAACGATAAAGGCCTTCAGTTATTGCGCGAAATTCATTGATGACCGATTTTCCGCTCAGCAAGTAAAAAAAGACTTTATGCCTTTAAAAGAAAGGAATATGCCAAATGACCAAACGAACGCTCGAACAAATCCTTGCCGAACTGAGAAGCGGAAAACATCCATTACTGGTGAACAAATCGGACGAATCAGACGAAAACCGTTATGATTGTCCGGCTTGCAAGGACCAAGGGGGCTTTCTCAAAAAACAAAACGGACAGGACATATGGGCGGTATGCGGCTGTGTCGGTGAACGAAAAGTAAGGCGGCTGCTCGGCGCAAGTGAAATTACCGCTGAATTCAGCAAGCTGAGCTTTGAGGGATTCCATACGGCAGGGAAGCCTCAGGCAGTGATTGATGCGTACGAGTGTGCGGCCGAATTTGTTGAACACTTTCAAGACATACAGTCCGCACGTAAAAACAGTATAGCTCTTTTAGGGCAGCCCGGCTCAGGTAAAACGCATTTGCTTACAGCTGCTGCCAACCGGCTGATGAAAACGCAGCACGTTCCTGTCGTATATTTTCCGTTTGTGGAGGGTTTTACTGATTTAAAAAATGATTTCGATTTGCTGGAAGCAAAGCTCAGCCGTATCAAACAGTCCGGCGTTCTGTTCATTGATGATTTATTTAAGCCTGCCAACGGAAAGCCGAGAGCTACTGACTGGCAGATTGAACAAATGTATTCAGTCATCAATTATCGCTACTTAAATCATAAACCGATTCTCCTTTCAAGCGAACTCACCGTCGAAGAACTTGTGAGGGTGGATGAAGCGCTCGGGACAAGAATCTATGAAATGTGCAGCGACTACTTAGTGATTATAAAAGGAAACGTATTTGATCTGAATCATAGATTGGAGGGCATACGGTAATGTGCAGGCTGTGCAAAAACAAAAAAGTGATCGTTGAATCGACAAGCATTGGAGCCGTTTTTAGGCCATGCCCGAATTGCAGGGCCGGCTCTGATTTGACACCTGTTATTGCGTATTTGGAACTGGTGATTGAAGCCGGGAAAGCGAGGCTGAATGCTCTTGATTAAGCTTATCAAGGCCTTGTTATGTCTGTTTTTTCAGGCGAAACGGAAGGAAAAAGAAATTGAAGAATGGTATGAAGATGACGGAAAGTGAGGATCAAGTGCAAAATAAACAATGGAAAAGCAGTCCCGCTCCGTGGCAGGCAGTCTCGGGCGGCGAATCAAAACCGATCTATATTTATTCTGCTTACAGTGAAGAAGATAAGGGGAGATTCCCTTATTCAAACGGCAGGCTGATCGCAGCTGTGTTTGACCTCAGCTCGTACTCGCAAGACGGAAATGCACGGCTCATGGCTTCAGCGCCTGAGCTATTGGAAGCGGTAAAGGACGCGCTCGATTTTCTGAAAGGCGAGTCGCCGGACTGCAAACACGTTGTCATAGATAAGCTTGAACGGGTGAAGGAAAAAGCAGAGGACACACAAAAACGGGGGAAAATAAATAATGAATCCTAAAAAACTTATAAACATAGATACTATCACACTCGCAAGCCAGCTTGAGGATGGGAAGGTCCGCGTGATTATTGTCGACGGATTAAAGGGAGAAGCCTGGCTTACAGAAGCGCCGGAGCACGGAAAAACCCTTGTCGAAACAAGAAAAGGAGACCTGGCCCGCGTCGATTTTGAAATTGGGTACAAATTGAATTAAAGCTTTCACAAAAGAATATGTCCAAGACGGAAAGCCTGAGGACACTGATCAATTGCACAAAATCTGTGCGTTGATTGGTGTCCTTTTTTTGTTCCGAAAATGAGGAGGATAACAGAATGGAAGACTTATTATTTGAATACAAACGCACATTGAAACAGACAAGAAAGCTGTATAAACAGCTTGGAGAAGCTGACGAATCAGAGCTGTCCGCTGAAAAGCTGAAAGATAAAAAAATTATCAGAAGCATCATTACGGATTTAGAATATGTGACAGAATGGCTGGAAAAAGGAAGGCAGCCAGGAATCCGAAGAGCCATTGACCGCCGCGACGCCTATCAAAGGCTGCTCATTAAAGATCCGAGAATCATCGAATCTTTTTCCTCGGCTATTGATTTCGTGCCGGACGGACAGGTGTCTGACGAAGACCGACGAAGGATAAAAGAAGCATTATCATTGTTAACGGAACGGGAAAAAGAAATGTTTCTTTTGCATAAGGTGGAATGCTTTTCATATGAACGGATCGCCGCGCTTTTAGGCGTGAAAAAATCAACCGTACAAACCACCATCAAACGGGCCTTATTAAAGATTCATAAACAAAAAGAGGAAAGAAAACTGTCTTTAGCTTAAAAAGCTGTCATACGTTTGCCACCTATAAGTGAATAGAGCATGAAACAATAAGCGGCTGATCGTTCAGCCGCTCTTTTTAATAGAAATCTATTTCGGAGGTGGCGGTGATGGCGTAGCATGAAAACACAACAGCGAGAGAAAGCATTTAACATTTATCAAAAATATCAGGGCGATATCACAAATCGGGCCATTGCCGAAAAAATAGGCGTTTCCGCTAAAACAATAGGAATATGGAAGAAACAGGACAAGTGGAAGGAATCCTTGTTCTCGAAAGCAGCAAGCAAAGGCAAACATCGTCTGCAAATTGACAATGATGAATTAAATGAACGCCAGCGCTTGTTTTGCCTCTATTATGTGAAAAGCTTTAACGCGACACAATCAGCAATCAGAGCGGGATATTCCCCTGACAGCGCCCATGTCACAGGATGCAGGCTGCTTAAATATGAAAAAGTCGCCGCTGAAATCAAGAGGATCAAAAAAGAGATGGTCAATGAAGTTTTCATTGAAGCGATGGATGTGCTGCAAGTGTATGTCAAAATCGCATTCGCTGATATTACAGACTACGTGACCTTCGGAAAAAAAGAAGTACAGGCTTTCGGAAAGTCAGGCCCGTTGTTTGATGAGGATGACAATCCGATCATGAAGGAAATCAGCTTTGTCGATGTAAAGGACTCAGGTCTTGTAGACGGAACAATCGTGACAGAAGCAAAGCTTGGAAAAGAAGGCATTGCGATTAAGCTGGCTGACAAGATGAAAGCGCTGGAAAAGCTGTCATTATACTTTGATTTATTCCCTGATCAATTTAAGCAAAAGATTGAAAATGAAAAGCTGAAGCTTGCAAAACAGAAGCTGGATCAGTCAGATGAGGGCGAAAATCCGGTTGAAATCATGATAACGCGCAAAGAGGAGAAAGCATGATTGTAAAAGAAGTCAATCCTCATTTCGAAGAGTACTTGTTCAATTGGAATGAAACATATCAATTTCTCGTCGGGGGCTATGGATCGTCAAAGAGCTATCACACCGCACTGAAAATCCTTCTGAAGCTGTTAAAGGAAAAACGGACAGCGCTTGTGATTCGCGAGGTGTTTGACACCCATCGTGATTCCACCTTCGCGCTTTTTGAAGAAATCATAGAGGAGCTCAGTCTGAATCGGGCGGTGACTCCGCTTTCTTCACCGCTTCAGCTGCGATTTGCAAACGGCAGCCGCATCATGTTTAAAGGAATGGACAACCCTGCGAAATTAAAATCCGTTCATAATATTTCTTTAATATGGATTGAAGAGTGCTCTGAAGTGAAGTACGAAGGTTTTAAGGAGCTGATCGGCCGTTTGCGCCATCCGAAGCTTGACCTTCATATGATCTGCACAACAAATCCAGTCGGCACATCCAATTGGACGTACCGGCATTTTTTTCGTGATGAGCGGAATAAGCGTTACATATTGGATGATCAAGAGCTGTACAAGAAACGCACAATTGTTTCTGGGGACACGTATTATCATCATTCCACCGCGCTTGATAACTTGTTTCTTCCGGAGAGCTATGTGAAACAGCTGGACGGATTGAAACGGTACGATCCTGACTTGTACAGGATTGCCCGCCAAGGCCGATTCGGCGTTAACGGCGTTCGCGTTCTGCCGCAATTTGAAGTCCTGCCGCATGAACAGGCGGAGCAATGCATCGCAAACATCAGCCGGCCGATTTTTCGGACGGGAATGGATTTTGGCTTTGAAGAATCCTACAATGCCGTCATTCGGCTTGCCGTTGATCCTGAGAAAAAGCATCTGTACATTTACTGGGAGTACTACAAAAACAAAATGACTGATGACCGAACGGCTGAGGAGCTTCACGAGCTTGCCGAGAAACAGGAAGTCATTAAAGCTGATTCCGCAGAGCCTAAAAGCATCCAATATTTCCGCCAGCAGGGCTTTCGCATGGTAGCAGCCAGGAAGTTTCAGGGGTCACGTTTGCAATATACAAAAAAGGTGAAGCGTTTCAAGAAGATTATCTGCTCAGACCGCTGTCAAAATGCGATCTATGAGCTGCAAACGTTAACCTATGCAAAAGATAAGGACGGAGCGCTGATTGAGGATGAGTTTACCATTGATCCGCACACATTATCTGCGATCTGGTACGCGCTTGATGACTATGAAGTGGCCGATTTAAAAGAATCGTCCAGTGAAAGGACCCGTCCGAATCGAGAAAGGAGGAAATAAAAGTGCCGCAGAACCAAACAGTCAGGGCCACCGTATTAAAAGCAAATGCCTCAGCTCCAAAGACGAAGCAGCTTTATGAAGACCAGTTCTCTGATATGTATGGAGAAGACATTATCGCTCCGCCCTATAACATCACCGAGCTGAAAACGATCGCCGAATATTCTACGATTCTTCAGCAGTGCATAGATGCGTACCGGGTCAATATTACCGGCTTCGGCTTCGATGTTGAATATACATTTGACATTAACGGCTCAGATGTCAACCGGGCAAAAAAGAAAAGAGCGGAAAAAGATTGGTCACGGCTTGAAGCGTTTTACCGCTGCCTTCATTTTGATGAATCAGCTGAAGTGATTTTAGGCTATGCCATTGAAGACAGGGAGAAAACGGGGAACGGGTTTATGGAAGTGCTCCGGGACGGAACTGGAAAACCGGCCGGCATCGAATATTTAGATGTAAAAAACATGCGGGTATGCGGTGTGTCTGAGCCTGTTGAGGTGATGTTTACATACCAGGAAAACGGCATACCGAAGACGATTAAAAGGCAAAAGCGTTTTCGCAAATATGTACAAATGATAAACGGGCAAAAAGTATTTTTTAAGGAATACGGAGACCCGCGCAACATGGACATGCGAACGGGAGAATATGTGAAAACGCTGTCTGAGGATTTTCAGGCAAATGAAGCAATTCACCTCAAAATTGGCAGCGGCTCATACGGTGTTCCCCGATGGGTGGGAAACATCGTCAATTTATATGGCGCAAGAAAAGCGGAAGAACTCAACTTCATGTATTTTAAGCAGGGACGCCATGTGCCTGCTGCGATTACAGTCGAAAACGGAATGCTGTCCGAAGCTTCGTATAAAGAGCTGCAAGACTATATGAATGATCTTGAAGGAGTCGAAAACGCCCATAAATTTCTCCTCATTGAAGCTGAAGGCATTGCCAAGGAAAAAGACCTGCACGGAGGAGAAGACATTACTCCTGTTTCCGTCGAAATCAAGTCGCTTGCGGAAATTTTGCAAAATGACGCGCTGTTTTTGGAATACGATGACAAAAGCAGAAATAAACTCCGCTCCGCCTTCCGTCTGCCGCCGCTCTATACCGGCGAGGCGCAAGAATATAACCGGGCGACAGCCGATACGGCCAGAAAAATAACAGAAGAGCAGGTGTTTCAGCCGGAGAGGAAAATTCTCGTAAACAAACTGAACACGCTTCTTTTGCCGGAATTGGATATTCATGACGCAAGGCTAACATTAAAAGGACCCGACTTTCGTGATCCGCTTGAGATCGCAAAAGTGCTGGGTCCTTTTATTACGGCTGGTGCAGTCTCTCCTAATGATTTAAGAGATCTTGCCGGACGGGTGCTCGGCAAAACCCTTGAGGAATGGCCGGAAGACATCTACAACAGACCGGCTGCACAAGACGTCGAGCCGCAGGACCAATCCGCTCTTTTACAGGACGTAAAGGAAAGCATTGAAAGTTTAAAAAAGTCCTGAAAGGGGGTGAAAGCAACAGGTGCCGAGAGAATTGAAAAATGCCAAAATCAGCTTTGTGAGCTATGTGGACAAAGCTGCTAATCAGACGGAGTTTTTCTTTACGAAGTCTGCCGGGCCTCCGGCATTTGAGAAAGAAGTCCGGCTATTTACCAAAAGCGGGAGTGAGGAACAAAAACTCGTGTATGGGATCGTTTACGAACCGGATGTGCCGGATGCGCACGGCGATTATATGACGGCTGCAGAAATTGAAAAGGCCGCCCACGGTTTTCTCGCGGAGGCCCGCAATATCGACATCAACCACAATTTTCAAAGCGGAACTGGCGAAGTGGTCGAATCGTATGTGGCGCCGGATGATTTCCAGATCGGCACAAGGCTGATTAAAAAGGGCTCTTGGGTGCTCGTGACAAGAGCTGCCGATGAGGTATGGGAGCAAATCAAAGCAGGTGTCATCACAGGATACAGTATGGCGGGCACTGCGGATACGCATGAAGAAGAGCCTGATGAAAAAGCATCCGGATTGATGGGTGTATTCAAGCAGCTGCTGTCTGATCGCGACAGTCAAAGAGGACTGAAAACCAGATTTCAGAAAATGGGGGAGGACACCAAGGATATGAAAAAGGAAGACATGAAAGAATCCATTGAACATGCATTGTACCCGTTGTTAAAGCGGCTTGATGCAATCGAAAAAAATACAGAAGCAGCGGAAGAAAAACCGGAGCAGACAGAAGAGGAAGAGCGTCTGAAAAAGCTTGTGGAAGATATGCTCGCCCCGCTTGTCGAACGCATTGAAGCGCTGGAAAAAACAAGAGGCGCATCTAAACAGACCGCCGATGACGGCAACGGGAATGCAGAACAAATCAAAAAATCAATTTGGAGCGGACTGCTGTAAACCAGTCAGGAGGAGGAAATCAATTTGAGAAATCAAGACATCATTCAAAAAGCGGAAATGTCGCTTTCAGCATTAAAAAGCGGAGGGCTTATGAACCCTGCGCAAGCATCGGCATTTATCCGTATGGTGCAGAACACACCTACGATTTTCAGCGAATCCCGTGTGATTCAAATGGAAAACGATTCACAAAAATTTGAGAAAATCGGCTTCGGCCAGCGCATTTTGCGTGCTGCTGAAGAGGGCAAGGCTTTATCAAATGACGAGCTGACTGTTCCTTCAACGAGCACGGTACAGCTGAACACAAAAGAAGTCATTGCGGAGATTAATATTACGTATGACACGCTGGAAAACAACATAGAAAAAGACGGGCTTCAGCAAACCATTATGCAAATCCTGGCGGAACGGGCGGCTGTTGATATCGAAGAGTTGATTGTAAACGGTGATACTGCTTCCAAGGATCCATACCTCGCACAGCTTGACGGAATCCGTAAACAGGCGGTATCTCACATTGTTGACGCGGCTGGTGAAGAGCTTTCCAGAGGTACATTTAAAAAAGGGCTGAAGGCAGTCCCGCCGAAATATTTGCGTATCCCGCAGGAATTCAGATTCTTTACGTCTCACGGAATGGAAATTGAGTGGAAAGACCGGGTGGCGGATCGTCAGACGAATTTAGGGGACCTCGCCGTTCAAGGCGGATTGTCTACGGCATTCGGCGTACCGGTCAAGGGAGTGTCCAATATTCAGCCTTATACGGTTGGCGAAGGAGACGCGCAATATGATGCGTCTGATATCATTTTGACTCATCCGAAAAATATTATTCTAGGCTTTTCCCGCAATATTAGAATCGAAGTGGACAAGGATATTCGCTCTCGTAAATTTATTATTGTGTTGACGGCTAAGCTTGACAGTAAATTCGAAGAAGAAGACGCTGTCGCAAAATTGATTAACGTGAAAGAATAAACCGGAAATGGGGTTGTCAGCTTATGCTTATTGAACCGACTGACGTTGCCTCTTATTCAGTCTTTGAACAGGTGCAAAACAGACCGGCGCATTTGCTTACGCAGGATATTATCGAAGCTGAGGCGGAGGCGGCAAGAATCACAGGCCACCATTTTACGGATGCCGTTTATGTTCCTCTTCCCGACAAAGCCAGACTTGCTTTGCTTAAGCTCGCCCAATATTTTGCGCTGGTAAACAGCGATGAAACGAGTGTTTCAAGCTATCAGTCTGAAAAAATGGGAGACTATTCTTACACCATCTCAACAAATGGCGGTATTCAAAAGCCTGACGTATATAACCTGCTTCAGGAGTACATTGCTGCCGGATATTCTCCTGCGTCCTCCAAACTCAAGGTGCGGACGCTATGAGCTATACACGGATGCTTGTTCATCGTTGTGATATTTATCATGAAACGGCCGCACCGGCACCAAGCGGGAAGTTCGGAATTCCGGCGAACAAGCTGCAGCCTGTTTTTACTTATCCGGACACGCCTGATGAACAGAATGTGCCCTGTTATTTCACAGAAAAACAGCAGCTGCTGATCCAGCAGCTTCCGAACCATACGGTTTATCGCAGCTTTCTCGTCCACTTTCCATTATCAGCGGATGTTCGTGTAAACGACAAGGTGATATGGGATGGTGTCGGTTATATTTTGGAGTTGCCGAAAAAGCTGAGAAACCACCATTGGGAAGTCACTGCTGTCAGGGATGAAAGCCTATGAAAATCAAAGGGCTTTCAAAATTAAACGCCTCACTGAAAGAAGCCGCATCCGGGGGATTTTCCCGTCAGGCTGCCAAATGGCTGGAGCAATCCGGACAAGACTTTCTGGATATGGTGCAAGACGAACTGATCAGTTCCCAATCCATTGATACGGAGAGGCTGTTTTCTTCATTTCAAAAAGGGGACGCCGATCATATTTGGATCGCAGAAAGCGGCGGCTTATCCCTTGAAGTCGGTTCGAACCTTGAATATGCATCGTTTGTGAACGACGGCCGCTGGACAACTGAAGGCGACGGCGTGAAATGGGTGCCGGGTTATTTTCAAGGCGCGCGGTTCGTCTATGATCCTGCCTCTTCAACCGGAATGGCGCTTAAGAAAAAATGGGTCAGCGGCACAGGCTATTGGGATAATGCGCTTATTTTATTTGAACAGGTATTTGCGAAATCATTGGAGCAAAAATTGCGTCAATGGCTCAAAACATTGTAAGGAGGAATGGGATGAACAGTGAAACAGGATCAATTATGGCTTTTTTCTACAAGCAATGGCCTGTCCCGATTTATGACAGCGAACTGCCTGATCATTTTCAGATTCCGTCATTATATGTCCCCGTTCCTTCTGTTTTTGAAGAAACCGATACGGTATCAACCTTCAAGAAAACCTACAGCCTCAATATGAAGCTGTTCCACACGAATTCCGCCCTGGCGCTGAAAGAAGCAGACCGGCTCGCCGACACAGTCAGGGAGTGCAGAAATATCGTTCCGCTGCTTGATGAGTCAGGCGCTGAAACAGGTGATTTTATTCGGATTACACGGATGGAAACGAGGGTTGGAGACAGAGGCGAGGCGGTGATGACCGTCCGCTGGAGCAGCCGGTACTACTATCAAAAGACGGAACAGCCTGTTTTGCAGGATATTGATATAAACAGCGGGGTGAAGTAAAAGTGAAAAAAAACAATACCATAAAGGCTGGAAAAACTGAGGGAACAGAAGCTCTTTTTGCCACAGCCGATTTAACCAAGCACGCAAAGGAGCTTTTCGGCGTAAAACCGGAAATTCTCCTGGGGGCTTTATTCGGCGTGCAAAAAACACATATGACAAAATCAGAAGTGCGTAAGTACATCCAAACATTTTTAACCAAGGAGGTCATGTAATATGAATGGCGGAACATTTACAACAGGCAAAGAAAAAGATCGTGCAGGCATTTATTTTAACTTTAAAACAACGGCACAGGAACGGGTATCACTCGGTGAACGGGGGACTGTAGCGCTTCCTGTCGCATCAAACTGGGGAGAGGCCAAAACCTTTGTGTCCATTTCAAGTGTGGAAGATCTGAATAAAAAGGTAGGTCTCAGTATTGAAGATCCGTCTTTGCTGCTTTTGCGTGAAGCGAAGAAAAATGCGCAAACGGTACTGATGTATCGCCTGACAGAAGGTGTCCGTGCGTCAGCGGATATTGCAGAAGGCGTAAAAGCGACCGCTTTATACGGAGGCTCAAAAGGAAATGACATCATCATCCGTGTCAATGAAAATGTGCTTGATTCCCAAGCGTTTGATGTCACCACCTATATGGACGAATCCGAAGTCGATAAGCAAACAGTCAAGAAAGCAGAAGAGTTAACGGCAAACGACTATGTTTCCTTCACAGGAGCAGGCGATCTGTCCGCCTCAATTCCTTTGACAGGCTCGGAGGAAGAATCAACAGGGGGTACATTAAGCGCGGCAGCCGGCATCCGTTTGTCGGGCGGGACTGATAAAACGCCTGTGAACTCGGATTATACTGATTTCTTAGCCGCTGCTGAAACAGAAAACTTCGATGTGATCGCGCTGCCGGTTGCTGATAACGACCAGCTGAAAGCGACGTTTGCCGCTTTCATTCAACGTCTGCGCGACGGCCAAGGGCAAAAGGTGCAAGGCGTAACAGCCCATTACCATGGGGATTATGAAGGCATTATTAATGTGACAGAAGGGGTGCTCCTAGAGGACGGCACAGAAGTAACAGCCGAGAAAGCAACTGCTTGGGTTGCGGGCGCAAGCGCCGGTGCCACTTTCAATCAATCCCTGACATTTGTGGAATACGAGGGAGCCGTTGATGTGTTAAACCGCCTTGATCACGACAGCATTGTCGAGCGCCTTGGCAAGGGTGAATTTCTCTTTACGTATGACGCGCGCGATAAGTCCGTCAGCGTAGAAAAAGACATTAACTCATTAACGACTTTTACAGCTGAGAAAAACAAAAAGTTTGCGAAAAATAAAATTGTCCGTGTGCTTGATGCGGTTAATAACGATTTAACACGTGAGCTGAAAGCCTTAATTAAATCAAGGAAAGGCAGCGGAAGCGATATTCCGGCATCTGAGGACGGGCTTCAGTATGTGAAAACAATGATTACTCAATACATGACCACTCTTCAGGATGCGGACGGCATTACGGATTTTGATTCAGATGAAGATATTTCAATTGCTTTGAATGAAGACCGTGACGGCTTCCTCATTGATCTCGCCGTGAAACCTATGGACGCAGCAGAAAAATTCTACTTTAACGTGGAGGTAAACTAAAATGGCATTAAAAGCACAAAATACAATTTCAGGTAAAGAAGGCCGCTTATTTCTCGATGGAGAAGAAATGGCGCACATTAAAACCTTTGAAGCAAACGTAGAGAAAAACAAATCAGAAGTCAACATTATGGGACGCCGAATGACAGGCCATAAAACAACAGGCGCAAACGGAACAGGCACAGCGACGTTTTACAAAGTCACATCAAAATTTGTGATCCTCATGATGGATTACGTGAAAAAAGGCAGCGATCCTTATTTCACCCTGCAGGCTGTGTTAGATGATAAATCTTCCGGACGAGGCACGGAACGAGTCACGCTTTACGACGTAAACTTCGACTCCGCAAAAATCGCAAGCCTCGATGTAGATTCTGAAGCATTAGAGGAAGAAGTCCCGTTTACATTTGAAGATTTTGACGTGCCTGAAAAGCTTTCTGACACGTTTTAATCAAAACTGAACCAGCCATACGCAGACCTTTCTCAGAAAGGTCTGTTTTTAAATGATGAAATCAATTTAAAGATAAGGGAGTTTTTTACATGAGCGAGAAGAACGAAAACGTATATGATCTTTCCTTTTTTATGCCGGGAAAAACAATCGAAGCCGAAGAAATCAAAGTGCCGATCTCTAAGCGTTTTGTTGATAAAAAAGGGGACATCGTACCATTTATATTTAAAGCGATCACGACGGAGCGCATTGATGAATTAGAGAAAGAAACAACAACTTATAAAAATGTCAAAGGCAGAGGCCGTGTAAAAGATTTAGACAGCCAGCGCTTTTATGCCCGAATCGCAGTTGAATCAACCGTTTATCCGGACTTCCGTTCAAAAGAGCTTCGAGAAGCTTACAAAACGGCTGACCCGGTAGAAGTTGCGAAACGCGTCCTCTCAGTTGGAGGCGAATACGCAAACTGGCTCAACAAAGCGATTGAGATTAATGGTTTCGAAGATGAATTAGAGGATCTGGAAGAAGAAGTAAAAAACTAATCAAGGATGGGCATAAAGAAACCGTGTATCTCTACTATGCGATGCACGAGCTTCATTATTCTCCATCGGATTTATTAGAACTGTATGAAGCGCCTAGAAACTTTAAGGCGCTTTTGTATGGACTGATTGGATATAAGCTTGAATTAATGGAAAAAGAATCGAGGAAAGGAGGTACATAATATCGCTAAATTGACAGCTCGTTTTGACCTGGAAGATAAAGTTTCTAAAAAGTTAAAACGAATTCATAAAGGGTTTCAAATGGTCGAAAAAAAGGTGAAAACCATTAATCGACAAATCAAAATCAGTATTAAGGCAGAGGACCAAGCCTTTTACAAATTGAGAAAGATCAATGACTATATTGTCTTAAAATTTGCAAAATCACTTGAAATTAAAGTGGTTCTTGATGACCAGGCTACTGCCGGGCTTGATGTTATTGAGCATAAGTTAAAACGGCTCCCGAAAGAAAGAATCATTAATGTAAGTCTAATTGAACATGTAACAGATGCTTATAAAAAAATAAGAAAAATGTTGAGCGGGAATCAGTTTTCAGTCGGTCTTTTCGTCAATGATCAAATCACCCCAGCTACAAAACGAATATTGGGATATTTGCAAAAGAACCTTAAAAATGGGTATTCAGTTAAATTAAAAGTGATTGATGAAATAACAAAAACCGTTAATCGAATTACAGCCCTTTTAAGCCATTTTGAAAAAACGTATACAGTTAAATTAAAAGTGGTTGATGAAATAACAAAAACTGTTAATCGAATTACAGCCCTTTTAAGAGATTTTGAAAAAACATATACAGTTAATATTATCGCTAAAGAAAAATTAGCTGCTGATAAGATCAACGAGAAGAAACCGGAAGAAAAAAAGAATTGGTTTATGCAAACATTAGAAGACTTCGGAACAGCTTTTAAAGATAAAGTGATAGAAAAGATTCTTGACTCGTTATTTGAAAAAATTCCTTGGTTAAAAAAAAATGATAATGAAGAAAATACCCCAGATCATGCGCCTGGGAATACGCAGAGTAATGAGAAAGTTGATAAACGCAACACTGGGCAGAGATGCTGTTGCTGCTGCTGTGGGTGCGGAGGTAATAGCTCTGAAAGCAAAGCCAACAAAAGATATAAAAAAAGAAAAAGTCCGACAAGTGCAGGGACTTCAGGACGAACACTGAGAGTTCCAGGCGAGGTATTACAAAGACGTCAGAGCGGTGCATCAGGAGAAAATGCCACAAGCGGAAGAAATTCTGGCTCTAAGTTCAGAAACTGGCTCGGAAGCATGAGGTCCACTGCCACCGACTCATCAAAATGGGGGAAAGTTTTAACGCCTTTAAAAGGTTTGGGGAAATTTGCGAAAGGTATCCCTCTTTTGGGAACTGCATTAGCTGCAACCGATTTACTCGGGATGAACAAAGAAAATGCAGGAGAGAAAGTCGGTTCTTTTGCGGGGAATCTTGGCGGAGCTGCTGCAGGAGGAGCCGCAGGGGCAGCCGTCGGTTCTGTTGTTCCTGTTGTCGGCACTGCTGCCGGCGGAGTTGTTGGCAGTATCGCAGGCGGTATTGGGGGTTCTGATATAGGATCATCCATTGGCAAATGGTTTGATGATGGCGGCGCTTCTAAAGCGTGGGATGGAATTGTTGACGGTGCAAAAAATGCCGTCGATTGGATCAGTGATACTTGGTCTGATTTTTCGGATTGGTTTATGGATAATGTCTGGACCCCTGTTAGTGATTGGGCCGGAGATAAGATTGATATGATCACCGAAAAATTCGAGGATGCTAAGAAATGGCTGACTGATACCTGGAATGACGTGTCATCCTGGTTTATGGATAATGTCTGGAATCCATTAGTTGACGGTGTCACTGATGCTGCTGATTGGATTTGGACAAAAATAAATGACGCTTGGACTTGGATCTCAGACACATGGTCCACTGTCTCCACATGGTTCATGGATAATGTGTGGACGCCGGTAAGTGATGCTGTGACTACAGCGGCATTATGGATATGGACGAAAATTAATGAAGCGTGGACATTTATTTCCGAATTATGGTCCACTGTCTCCACTTGGTTCATGGATAATGTGTGGAATCCACTAAGTAATGCGGTGACGACTGCCGCCACGTGGGTATGGACAAAGCTTAATGAAGCATGGACATTTATTTCCGAATTATGGTCTACAGTCTCAACTTGGTTTATGGATAATGTGTGGACGCCGGTAAGTGATGCTGTCACTAATGCAGCAAACTGGATCTGGACAAAGCTTAACGAAGCATGGACGTGGATATCTGACAAGTGGAGTGCAGTTTCAGCTTGGTTTAGTGAAAATGTATGGAATCCAATTGTTTCAAAGGTAGAAGATGCGAAGAAATCAATTTCGGAGAAATTTGAGTCAGCCAAAAAAGCTGTTAAAGACGCTTGGAAAGGTATTGAGAATTGGTTCCGTGAAAATGTTGGTGATCCGTTAAGTGACATAGCCGACGGAATTAAGGAGAAATTCCAAGATACTTTTGCATGGGTCATTAAACTCCAAGAATTGGCTGGCGCTGGAGGACGGTTCATAAATAACCTTATCGGTAGAGGTGAAGATGCAACAGGTAAATCTGGCAAGTCTTCATCTGGTAAAAATTCTAGCGGTGGCGGAGGAATTGCTGGTCTTGTTCAGTCGCAGTCATCAGCGCCTACAAGTATTTTCCCTAAACAAAAGAGCGTTCTTGAAAGGAATGCGACGGGTGGTTATATTACGAAACCGACCATTTCATGGATTGGCGAAGCGGGTAAAGAGTTTGTGATCCCTGTTGATAACAACAAGGGCCGCGGTAAAATGCTTCTTTCTCAGGCTGCTTCTAAACTAGGAATGAGCGTTGTTGACGACATGGCTTCTGCTTCATCTGCAGGTGGAGAAACTGCTGTTTCACCATTAGCCGGCGGAGCATCAGTCTCAGCGACGGTAGCTCCTACTGTTGATACGTCGAGCCTAAATGAACAGGCGGCTTCTTTCGGTCAACAGTTCACACAAGGCTTCGATCAAGGTATTGGCGATAATGTCGTTTCAATGGACACTTGGAAACAGAAAAACGTCGGCCAGCCTATGAAAAATTTGATCTCTTACACTCCGAATTACGGAAAACAGGTGGTCAATGGTTATGCTAATGGTCAGAACAGTACGGCAACCGGAACAGATGGATTCCTGCAGACGAAAGTCAAAACACCATTCCAGAACACTGTGAATAAATCCTCTTCATGGGGAAGCGGTACAATTAAAGGGTTTGCTTCAGGACAAAATAGTTCCCAAACCGGTACTGATCAATATGTAAATACACATGTGAATAAGCCGTTTTTGCGATCTAAAGAATCATCAAACGGCTGGGGAACCGGTATGATCGGGAATTTTGTTTCAGGTATGACTTCAAAGGCAAGTGAAGTCCATGAGGCTGCCAAGGAACTGGCCAAAAAAGTTGAGAAGGCATTCCGTGAAGAGCTGGATATTCATTCTCCTTCTCGAGTTATGATGAGTCTCGGTCGCTTTGCATCTGTTGGTGTAGTAAAAGGGTTAGATTCTGTCGATGTGAAAAAATACGCTGAAAAGCAAGCCGGTACACTGGCAGCTGCTTATTCCGGAATGGGTGCAGTAGGGGGAAATGTGAAACAGTGGCTTATGGCAGCAATGATGGCCACAAAGACACCATTGAGCTGGCTCTCGGGATTAATGACGATTGCACAGTATGAATCAGGGGGCAACCCGAACTCTATTAACCTGTGGGATAGCAACGCGAAGGCGGGAAATCCATCCCAAGGGCTCATGCAGACAATACCGACCACTTTTAATGCACATAAAGCGCCGGGCATGGGTAACATCAGAAATCCGGTTCACAATGCTGCTGCCGCGATCGGATATATTAAGAGCAGATACGGCTCAATTGACAATGTGCCTGGTATTAAAAGCTTGAGACGTGGCGGACCGTATGTTGGATATGCCAACGGCGGACTGATCACAAAAGAACAAATCGCCCGTGTCGGTGAAGGGAACAAGCGGGAATGGATTATTCCGGAGGAGCGGGGCATTCGCGGCCGCTACCTCCTTCAGAGAGCAGCCCAAGCTTTAGGAATGGAAGTAACAGATCCATCACAAACTCAGCAGTCTGAGCTTTCATCAGGACAAGTATCAGCAGCCGTTACTTCCGGAAGCCGGCAAACGGTACAAACAGCCGGAACGAAAGAAATAAAGATTGAATTCAATGGCGACCAGCATTTTCATAACGGACAGGATGCTGACAGTCTAGTAGCTAAAATCAGGCAAGCATTACTTGATGAATTACAAAAAGACATTAACACCGGAACAAAGGGGGTCGTGGCTTTTGACTAAGTCTGTCTATGAATTTTGGATATCACAGGGGAAGGAAAAGCTGCGATTTCCCGTTCTTCCCGAGACGATTGACGTATCTAATAGCTTACAAAATGACTCAGTAAAAATAACAGGGCTGGGTGATATCACATTTATTGAAGAGCCAGGAGCTAAAGAAATCTCTTTTTCTTCTTTTTTTCCAAAAAAGTATAGCCCGATAGCTGAATATAAGAATATACCTTCTCCGGAGAACGCCATTGTTAAAATTGAAAAATGGATGAAGGCTAAAAAGCCTGTCCAATTTTTAATTACTGGAACAAAAATCAATATGACATGCAGTATTGAAAGCTTCAAATATAGTGAAGGGGACAATGAAATAGGTGATCGGGATTTTGACATTGTGTTGAAAGAATACAAAACCGCATCACCACGAAAGATCAAACAAAAGAAAAAAACAAAAACAAAACGCCCGTCTAAAGCATCTCCTAAAACCTATACAGTGAAAAAAGGAGACACGCTCTGGGACCTCGCCGGAAAGTTTTACGGCAGCAGCACGAAATGGCGCAAGATTTGGAACGCCAATAAAACGGCTATGATTAAACGCAGCAAACGAAACATACGCCAGCCGGGACATTGGATTTTCCCGGGACAGAAATTGAAGATTCCGCAATGAAACAGGTGATGACAGATGATAGAACTATTCGTCATTAAAGAAACGGAATGGTTTGAGCTGGTGGCAGAAAGCGTCTCTCTTGAAGGGCACAGGTATCAGGCGCCGCGCTCCATTGAGGCGACCATTGTTACAAAACAAGGCAGCCAAACGTATTACAGTGTATCAGAGGGCGATACCGTTTTATTTAAATGGAAAGGCAAAGAGCTTTTCAGGGGAATCGTCTTCGCAAGAACACCGGATGAGCATACACTGGCGTTCAGCGCTTATGATATGCTGCAATACTTGGTGAAAAATCAGGATGTTTATGTGTTTTCGAACCAGCGGGCCGACCAAATGATTAAGAGAATTGCCAATGATTTTCAAATCCCCGTCACAACGATCGCCAACACGGGCCATACCATCAAGTCTCTCGTATTTAAAAATGATACGAGTCTTTATGACATCATGCTGAAGGCTTTAAAGCAGACCAAGAGCCAGACCGGCCGCAATTATCAGCTTTATTCGGAAAAAGGAAAGCTTGGACTGCGGGAGTGGCCTGACCCGGCTGAAATCTGGGTGCTGGAAACTGGCGTTAATATTACGGGATACCAATACAGCACATCGATTAACGATACAGCGACACGAGTGGTGATGCGCCGCCAAAAGGATAATAAAACGTATAAAGCCACTGCCAAAGACAGCGCAGGCATGAGCAAATACGGCGTTCTTCAATATGTGGAGACGGTTTCTGACGACATCAACCAAGCCCAGCTTCAGCAGCGGGCTAAAGTGCGTCAGGCTGAAAAGAAAGGTGTCAAAAAAGAACTGAAAAATATTCAGGCGATTGGCATTCCAGATCTGCAGAGCGGATTGCCGGTGTATATTTCAATCCCGGAGGCAGGGGTTAAGAAAACGTATTGGGTTGATTCTGACAGGCATGAGTTTAAAGGAACAAAACATACGATGACCATTGATGTGGTTGAAAAAAATACGATTCCGGAAGGGGCTTCGTGATGAAATTAAGTGACGCCATTAAACAGTTAGCTGTAGGCGCCGTTCATGCTGAGTCACCGGTTGAACTGATGACGGCTGAAGTGGTTTCCGTTTCCCCTGTCGAAATCAAACTGAAAGAAAACAGCAAGCTGATCATTCCGGCAGATTTACTGATCATTCCCAAACGGATGCAGGATGGAGGAGACGATGTGCTTACTGCCGGTGAATATGTGATGATAGCGGCCTTGAGCGGCGGACAATCGTTTTTTATCATGGATAAAATTTAGAGTCCGGCTTTCGATTGTGTTTTGAAAAGCTCCGTCGTATCATTTATGAAAAGGGGGAGCCTTTTTGGACATCAATCGTTTGGACCATTTGGTGTTAACCGTAAAAAACATTCAAAGAACATGTGATTTTTATAACCAAGTGCTGGGCATGAAGGTGATCACATTTGGAGAAGGCAGAAAAGCGCTGCAGTTCGGGGAGCAAAAGATCAACCTGCATGAAGCCGAAAATGAATTCGACCCAAAAGCAAAGACGCCGACTCCGGGTTCAGCGGACCTTTGCTTTATCACCGAGACGGAAGTGCATGAAGTCATTCAGCATGTAACCAGCTGCCATATCCCATTAGAAGAAGGGCCTGTCAAAAGAACAGGCGCTTTAGGGGAAATCACCTCTATCTATATAAGAGATCCGGATGGGAATTTAATAGAGATTTCCAACTATTGACCAGCCTGAAATCAAAAGGCCCCTTCGACATTCGAAGGGTCTTTTTTTAATTGAACCAATTCATAAAGGAGTGGGCATCATGGCTCTTACACCGGAAGTTGATTTTGAAGACATTGAAGACGGCGTCGAGGCCATTGAAACCTCGCGAACCTATTACATTGATTTTGATAACGGCCATATTACAAACGAACTGATAACGGGACTCGAAGCGATCAGGCAATTTGTCTATATCGCGCTGCACACGGAGCGTTACTCATACTCTGTCTTCAGCCATGATCTCGGAAACGAGCTTCAAGAGGTTCTTTCGGACAGCGAAACGACCGAGGCTTACAAGAAAATGGAGATCCCGAGACTTATTGAAGAAGCGTTGATTTATGATGACCGTATTTCAGCCGTCACAGATTTTGAGATTGAGAAAAAAGATGATGCGTTTTTTGTCTCGTTTATCATCGAAACCGATGAAGGAAAGCTTGAGATCGAGGAGGTGATTGGCGAAGATGTTTGAAGATCAGACATTTGAAGAGATTATGGAGCGGATGCTTTCGCGCATTTCCGCTGATATTGATACGAGGGAAGGCAGCGTTATTTACAACGCATTAGCACCTGCGGCGGCTGAACTCGCCAAATCATATATTTGGCTTGATACCGTATTAGAATTAGTATTTTCAGATACAGCACAAGGAGAATTTCTGGACCGGCGGGCAACGGAAGCGGGCATTGAAAGATTAGCAGCGACAAAGGCTGTCAGGGCGGGAGAATTCACACCGGGTATTACAATTCCTACAGGCTCCCGCTTTTTCGCTGACAATCTCTATTTTCAATATACAGCAGATGGGACACTTGAATGTGAAACGGCAGGGGAAGCCGGCAACGCGAATATTTCCGGGCAGAATCTTTTGTCTCTTGATACGATCCCGGGTCTTGAGAAAGCAATTGTGAAGGATATTTTAATCCCCGGCCGGGAAGAAGAGCGAGATGACAGTTTACGAGACCGATATTTTACACGCGTTCGCCGTGAGGCTGTCAGTGCCAATAAGCAGCACTATAAGCAATGGGCGGAAGAAGTGGACGGCGTCGGAAAAGCGAAAATATTTCCTCTCTGGAACGGGGAAGGCACGGTGAAGATTGTCATAACCAATGCCACTCTTGAACCCGCATCCGATATTTTAGTCAAAAAAGTAAAAGATGCGATTGATCCCGAAGAGGGCCAGGGGGAAGGAGAAGCGCCCATCGGTGCATTTGTCACAGTGGAAAGCGCGGTGTGGAAAGAAGTTGAAATTTCTGCGGAAGTCCTGCCGGAGCTGAATCGTTCGATCGAAGACGTAAAAGCAGACATCGAAGCCGGCGTTTTACAGCTCTTTAAGAAAATGGCATTTGAAGACAATGTGATCCGTCTTTCACAAATCAATAATATCGTTTATAACGCTTCATCGGTCAGCGATTATTCCGACATCAAAATCAATGGGCTGGCTGAAAATTTAGTGCTGAACGATGTTGAAATACCAAAACTCGGGCAGGTGAATATCATTGAGCAAACTCGATGAAATGAGTGCATACCTTCCTTCATTTTTAACACGGTTAAAGGAAATGAAGGAACTGCTGCAGACGGAGGCGCCTGAGTTTGAAAAACAAAATAATAGTATATTCGAGGTCACAGACCAGCTGTTTGTATCGACGGCGACCTGGGGGCTGGATCGCTGGGAAAGGATTTTGGATGTACCGCGGGAATCAGGCGACACTTATGAAATCAGACGGTTACGGCTGATTTCCAAAATGTCGAACATCCCGCCTGTTACGTATAGAGCCATTGAACAGGCGCTAAACCGATTTTTGAAACATCCGTCCTCCCGTGTCAGGCTCCTGCCAAACCAGTACCATTTTAATGTTGACATTGATATTGATGACCTCCAGCATATAGGCGAATTGATTGAAACGCTCGAAAATATGAAACCCGCCCATTTGGACTACACACTCCGGGCCGGTTTTAACGAACCGCTGCAGATAAAAGATACGGTCATCTTCAATCATCGCAGGTACCGGACGGCCAGTGAACTGAGGGTCGGTTATTCCGTAACCCTTAATAATAACGAGGTGGTCTTAACATGATTACAAAAGCATACAGAGAACGAACCGCTGCCGATTTAAAGAACAGAATTCAAAAAGTTTTGCTCAATGGGCAGGAAACAAAAATAGTCGAACTCTCTATAAAAGGCGCAACGGTGACGGTTCTCACACAGCGGGAAGAAGATATCAAACATATTAACCAAGTCCAAATTTTTGATGAAGCGGATAACGTGATCACAGAACGAAGCACAGATTTAGACGTCAGCGACAATAGAACGCTAGACTTCCGATTTACTTTTGAGGTGGTGTAAACATGGCTTACGAAGAAAAAACAGACTGGCTCCCGGATGATCCGATCAATGAAGATGACGTGAATCGCTGGGAGAAAGGAATCAAGGACGCGCATACAGACCTGGCTGCCCATAAAAATGATATGAATAATCCGCACAACACAACGAAAGCGCAAATCGGGCTTGGCAGCGTGGATGATGTGCAGCAGGCGGCAAAAAAGGATTTTGATCAGCATGATCAAGATCAGGATCGCCATATCACAAAGGACGAGCGGGAGAAATGGGACGGCGGACAATTATCTAAATTCACAAAAGATAATGGAGCCGTTTTACTTAATATAAGTAATGGTTTGGATTTTCATAAAGTCGCTGTTAGCCAATATAAGACATTCACATTTTATACCGCAAACTCAGGAATCAATACACCGCCTCAATCCACGCGCGGCATATATTTGCATTCCTCATCTACCTACGGGGAAGCCATCGCGCTGGCTAATGATGGAGGTATATGGAGAAAAAGTTTAGTAGGTGGCAATTGGTCTGATTGGATAAGGTTTGAGACGGAAAAATCCGTTCAGGAAAAAGTCGATGCTCACGCCAAAAATACATCCATTCATGTTACTCAAACAGACAAAGACAAATGGAATGGCAGTCAGTTAACAAAAATCACAAATGATTATGGCGGAATTGCTTTTTCTGTAAATGCTGGGGAGGATATGCTTCAAGCAATCATTAATCGTGGAAGGGGCATGGGAACATTCTACGCAATTGGAACGGCGGTTAATTCTCCATCTGAAGCTTCTACAAGAGGATTTTATCAAATGACAAGTCAGGACGCTGATGGAAAAGGGATGTATGGCTGGGTATATGCCATGGATTACAAGAACAATGTTTTTACAAATTATTATGATGGAAATAAAGTCGGTTGGCAAGGGTGGAATAAGCTCGATACTGCAAATGCCGCTCAAATGAGGATAGAAAAAGCTGTCTCTGATGCTAAAGACTACACCGACTCTAATTTTTCAAACGAAAAGTTAACGGTTCTTCCTATTGCTTCGGGAATTGAAGATGCGAGAACTCCAGGTACTGAATATCCATTTGGCATTACCTTAATGAAAATATATGATGATAATCAAACTGGTTATCCATTAGGTTATGGTCTAATTAAAAATGAAAAATGGAATAATGCCCGATTCACTCAATATTTTTATGGGAACGCAGATTCGCGAAACGGAAAAAATTATTTAACAGGTACTTGGATTCGCCATTGGTGGCTTGAATCAGGATGGACACCATGGGAAAAAATTTCCGGTTTTGCGCATGCCAACATCGGTACGACCGGTATTCAGTATTTAGAGCCGGCAACTTCTACAAAAATTCAGTTCAATCGAAAAATAAAAGATAGCCACAATGCCTTTGACACAACTAACAATAGGTTTGTGGCACCGAATGATGGTATGTATCTGGTTGGTGCAGGCCTTTATATGATAAATTATCCAGCATATATAAATCTTCATATTAAAGTTTATTTGAACGGCAACGCCTATAAAACGCTTCATCATTTAAGAGGGTATTTTGAGAATAAGGATACTGAGTTGAAAGTTGGCCTGAACGGAAACGCAACTGTTCCGATGAACAAAGGTGACTATATAGAAATCTATTGTTATTGTAATTATGGAGGCAGTAACAGAAGAGGTGTAGATAATCAAGATGGCGTATTCAACTTTTTTGACATTCAGGAAATTGGAGGACTCAATTATCCAACAGTTTAGGAGGTAAATATGATTATAGCAACAGCGATTCTTTACAAATACCCTGAAGCAGATCCAACGAAAGATTTTATCATCCAAAACGATGGAGACGGATCTTATATAGCTGAATGGAACATCCGAGCGCCTATCCCAACAAAAGAAGACTTGCAGGCCTGGTGGGAAGAATTGCAGCAAAATCCGCCATATGAGCCGCCGGACCAGCTTGAATTGCTCGCACAGCAATTGTCTCAAGAAAAATTGGCCCGTAAGCAGCTTGAGGAGCTGAATGAAACATTGGGAAGCGAATTGTCAGGAATAAAGCTTGAGCTTCTCTCGTTGAAAGGAGATGTTTCTGAATGAATTATTGGGTGCTTGCCTTTTATTATAAATGGGCCACGGCTAATATGGTCAAGCAGGCGATGCGATACAATGATTGTTCCATTGAGGACTTAGCAGAAGGAGTCAACAAAAAATTAATCACGCCTGACCAATATAAAGAAATCACCGGTAAAGCCATTTAAAGGCTTTTTTATTTTGCCTTTGAAAGGAGGTGAATGATCGAAAACCGAACGAAACGAATAAAAAAGGAGGGTGAACATGACGCAATATCGTTACGAATTCCCCGCTGATCGAACAGGAAAAGCAGGGGCGGTAAAACCTTACAGGGGAGAAAAAACAGATTTTGTAACACCTGTATCAAATCTTTCAGGTGTGGCGGAGCTTTTGACCAATGCCGCGTTAAAAGCAACTGAAGCGTATAGCCAGTATGGCCAAGATCGTCTGGGCGCGGTCTTGATTTCAAAAATAAAAGGATGGGCGTATTCTGATCGCGGCGGCACGCTGTATGTGGAAGAAAGTGATAATAACCATTCCTGGTCCACTACAGCTTCGGCTGACATCGGGCCCGGCGTACTCACAGCAACTGAATGGGTATATCTAACCAAAAGATATTACCGTTTCCGTTATGTAAACGGAAACTTACAGCAGTCTGAGTTTGTTTTATATCAATCCGTCGGAGCGGGGGAAGTGGATGTTCATATTACTGAAGCAGCCCCTTTGCCGATTACGTTTGAAGCCGCTAATACAACTGAAGAGGGGAGGCTGAAGGTAGAGGGAGCTCAAGCCAGCACCAAAGATTTTGTTTTTCATGAAAATGCTGAGAATGCCGGAGAAGGAGCGGTCCTGACTGTAGGAACGTATAAAAAGCTGCTGGTGGAAATATACGGTACAGCAGAGAAAAGCGAAGTGAGCTTTTGGGGAAGATCCTTTTCAGGAGCCAATCTTCCAATCCGAGGCAAGAAATCAGATGATGGTGAAATGTCCGGCAGCACATCAGGAAAAGCAGAAGCATGGATTTTCGATATGACAGGTTATAAAGAAATCGTTATGGAAATAGCGGAAATAAGCGGCGGCAGCCTGTCTGTCAAAGGAACGGCCGTTTCCTGACATTACAACAACCTTAGGTTACGGCCGGCCCTCAGAGAGGAGGTGCAATCGAGTGTAAAGGAGGCATAAAAAATGTTAAATGAAGACGCGTCTTTTGATATAAACGCGTTTCAAAAAGAATGTACGGACATAAAGAGCGATCATAGGGCGCTGGAGCAGAGAGTATCCGCATTGGAACGATCATCTGACCGCCAAGATCAGCAGATTATGACCCTGAATGAAAAACTGAATAAAATTGAAGAAAATACCACTTGGATTAAGCGCACCATCACAGGGGCAATCGTTACCGCGATCTGCACCGGCATCATCGGAGGCGCCATCGGGATTATGTATAATTTGCTGCAAAAATAAGGAGGAGCCACATTGAAAACATATGATAAAGGCACGGTCATCAGGACGGTGCTTCTTTTGCTTGCCTTAGTAAACCAAACGCTGCTGATGTTTGGCAAATCGCCTTTAGACATCAGAGAGGAACAAGTGAATCAGCTGGCAGACACGTTTTATGCAGCGGGGTCTGTCTTGTTTACGGTTGTCACAACACTTGCCGCTTGGTTTAAAAACAATTATGTAACAGAAAAAGGAAAGCGGCAGCAATCTTTATTAAAACAAAACAATTTAACAAAATAAGGAGAGATTCAAATGGTTAACATTATCCAAGATTTTATTCCCGTAGGTGCCAATAATCGTCCGGGTTATGCAATGACGCCGATTTATATTACAGTTCACAATACGGCAAACACGTCCGTCGGAGCCAATGCCGAAATGCACGCCCGTTATGTGAAAAATCCGGATACACCGACAAGCTGGCATTTTACGGTTGATGATAAGGAAATTTATCAGCATTTGCCGCTGAATGAAAACGGCTGGCATGCCGGAGACGGCAACGGAAGCGGAAACCGCCAATCTATTGGAATTGAAATTTGCGAAAATGCCGATGGGAATTTTCAACTGGCGACCGCAAACGCCCAATGGCTGATCAAAACATTAATGGGATCGCACAGCATTACGCTTGCAAATGTCGTGCCTCACAAGCATTGGTCCGGCAAAGAATGCCCGAGAAAGCTATTGGATACATGGGAACAATTTAAAGCGGGAATCGGCGGCGGAGGCGTTCAAACGTATACTGTCCAAAAAGGCGACACACTCTCAGCGATCGCAAGAAAATTTGGTGTAAGTGTGGCAGATTTACAGGAGTGGAACAATATTAAGGACCCAAACCTGATTCAAGTCGGACAAGTGCTGATCGTCAGTGCCCCTGCACAAGCTGTAGAGCCTGAAGCATATCCGCTTCCTGACGGCATTTTGCAGCTGACAACGCCTTATACATCGGGGGAAAAAGTGTACCAGGTTCAAAATGCGCTGGCAGCACTTTATTTTTACCCTGATAAAGGGGCAGTAAACAATGGGATAGATGGCATTTACGGACCAAAAACGGCAAACGCGGTATCCCGTTTTCAATCTGTTAACGGGTTGACGGTTGACGGCATTTACGGACCGGCCACAAAAGCGAAAATCGCTGCCCAGTTATCCTAACCATTTAGAGAGTCCGAAACGCATATGGTTTCGGACTTCTTCAGCAAAATAGAAATCCCGGATCACCCCGGGATTTTATTTTTTCTTCTTCAATCTCTTTAGGATTCCGATACTCCGCTCCTTCATTTTAAGCGAATATCCCGACAGTCCGAACTTTCCATAATCTATGAATTTCACACGCCGTACAATTTTTTTCACATCATCACCTTGACTATCCTCTGATTGCTCCTATTATATGTCACAGACGGAGAAAAGGAATAAGGACAAGAGCCGTTTCCCTTGTCCTTTAGTGTGATCATGCTTTTTTTCTTTTATACTCGTCAATCAGCCGCTCATTTTCTTTGAAAATTCTTGCCGTGTGGGGGCTGACCTGGTAGCTTGCGACGCTGGTGGTTGATCTCTTTTTTAATATCTTAAACGGTTTAGCCGCGCGGGTCGAATGATCGTTTTGAAAAGCACGTTCCATTATCCGTCACCTTCCTCCTCAATTGGCAGCACCAAATCGTAAATGCTAGTTAATGATGTGAAAAGCAAATAATCAAATTCTGTTACAATGCTGTCTGACGCCAGCTTGATGACATAGCTGCGTGTCTGGACTGTAAAAGGGATGAGTGCCAGCTTCCCGTGCTGATCATAGTATACATCTTTTCGATCCAGCCGGCTCTGCACCTCAAATGCATCATCCATATGCTCGGTTAAGCGGTCTTTTTCTAGCTGTGTCGAATATTCACACAGCGAAGCCGTTAAGTTCATTTTGTCGGCATAGGTTTTGAGCAGCTTATCGATGCCCTCGGCGTATGCTTCTATACTTCCATAATAAACATGGATCGGTTCATTTTTCAATAGGTATTGGTACGTTTTTAATTTATCAAGATAAACGTGGAGCATTTCATTGTTTTCTTCAAGGATTTCCCGTGTGTCGGTTTCTAATTCATTGCCGGCAAGTTTCTTTACGTAAGCGCTCAAAAAGATAAAGGCGTCAATCAAAGCAAAGCTGACAGCGACAATCAAATAATTCGTCCATTCCCTGAAAAGAGAAGAGGGGTCATACGTCCAGTATACCATGGCGCCGATCACAAAGATCAAATACCACGTTTTCCGGATCGCAAACATTTTTTCTTTCACCTTTGCTTCAAACCGCCACACCGCATATACGTATAGGCCTAATGCGGCCATTATGCACCAAACCATAATCTGAAAGAATAAAAGCATGCGTATCCCTCACATCCGAATAAGTTCTGCCTATATTCATTCTATGGATATGTCTGGATTTCCTGTCACATGAAAAAAACCGCTCCTCAGAGAGGAAACGGTTTTGCATTAGAATATCATATTTAAAATAAAGTAGGCGATGGCGCCGAGTGTACCGGAAATCGGCAGCGTAATGACCCAAGTAATCAGCATGCGTTTTGCAGTGCCCCAGTTCACGCCTTTCACACGGTGAGACGCGCCGACACCAAGTATGGAAGAAGAAATAACGTGTGTCGTGCTGACAGGCAAGTGAATAAATGTTGCTCCGAAAATAATGGCTGCACCTGTTAAATCAGCAGAAACACCGTTGACCGGACGAATCTTCATAATTTTGCCGCCGACGGTTTTAATGATTTTCCAGCCGCCGATGGAAGTACCGAGACCCATCGCAGTCGCACACGCAAATTGCACCCAATGCGGGATGTCATCTGTAGTATGTAAATTTCCGGCGATAAGGGCCATCGTAATGATACCCATCGCTTTTTGGGCGTCATTCGTTCCATGTGTGTATGACTGGACAGCGGCCGTTAAAATCTGCACTCTGCGAAAGCGTTTGTTCGTTTTCGCCAAATTGCTGTCTTTAAAGATCAGCTTTACAATGCTGTAGACAATAAAACCTAAAACAAAGGCGATGATCGGGGAAAGGATCAAAGCTTCGATAATTTTGACAAACCCTTTATAGTTAAGCGAACTGAATCCTGAAGAAGCAATCGCCGCTCCGGCAATCGCGCCGATAATCGCGTGAGATGAGCTGCTCGGAATGCCGTAATACCAAGTGAGAAGATTCCAAGTAATCGCCGCACTCAAGGCAGCCAAAATGACAACCGAACCGTTTTCAAGTGTGAACGGGTCCACAATGTCTTTCGTAATCGTTTTCGCAACGCCTGTGAAAGTCATCGCGCCCACAAAGTTCATAATCGCGGCCATAATGATGGCGTGACGCGGTTTTAGCGCTTTAGTGGAAACGGAGGTTGCAATTGCGTTCGCTGTATCGTGAAACCCATTAATGAAATCAAACGCCAAAGCGAAAATGACAATTAATATCGTTAAAATAAATAGAATATCCATTATTACCCCTCGTTACGCGTTTTTCATAATGATGGTTTCAAGATTATTGGCAACGCTTTGGCAGGAGTCTGCAATTTCCTCAAGCGTTTCATAAATTTCACGGTATTGGATTACCTTAATCGGATCTTTTTCCGTACCGAAAAGATTTTTTAATGATTTCCGGTGCAGATTGTCACAGCTGTGTTCGTATTCTTTAATTTTAATGGCGTGCGGCTGGATATCTTTTAACCGGTTGTCTGCTAGCAGTTCAATCGTAATTAAAATTTCTTTTGCGCATTCTCTGATATATCCGCTGAATTTATCAATATGCTCATCAGAAGAGGTGATTGAGAAAATTTCCATCATCGCGGAGAAATGCTCGATTCCGTCCAATACATCATCTAGGCTGTTTGTCAGCTGAAGGATGTCTTCACGTTCAATAGGGGTAATAAAAGCCTTATTCAGCTCTTTAATCATGATATGGACATGATTATCTCCCTTTGTTTCATATTCCTTTAACGTGTCCGCAAACTCTTTAAGCGTCGTTTGGTTTGTGACTTTGAAATTAACAAAATATTCTGCAGTTTCGTCTATATTTTTTGCGATTTCTGTCAAAAGGAGTGAAAACTTATCTTTTTTTCTTCTTATCATGTAAAACCCTCCATTGTTTGAATGAGACAATGCACACATCAAATTATTATATAGCCTTTTGTCGAAAAAAAACAGGAAAAGTCGAAAAAAAACGGGACTTGATTTTTTTGAAAAAACATGTCATACCACGTCCTGCTTATTTTGACCTGATTCAGCAAAAAAACGGCATATTTCAAAATCTTTTATCTTTAACGTAAAAAGTATAACAAAAGAAATGTTTTTCATGTCAAGATTTGTTTCTGATTACAGCAAAAAAAACAGCTCCGTATGAAGGAGCCGTTTCTTAGTCAGCTTGCTTTGCGTTTTTTTCTCCAGAAATAAATAGGCAGCCCGGCCAGACCGATGAGTATGGATAAGCCGCAGCTTAGTGTGTCAGTCATAATGGTGCTCCCCAAAACGAAGAGCGAACCTATTATGGCAAGAATCGGTACAATCGGATAAAGCGGCACGCTGTAGGCGCGCTCTTTGCCTTTATTTCGTTTTCGAAGTAAAAACACGGCGAAAAATGCCATGACATAAAAAATATAAATCATGAAAATCGAGATTTCAGAAAGCTTATCAGGATTACTAAGGAACATCAGGATAACCGTCAGGGCAATCTGAAAGGAAACCGCTATCCATGGCGTGCGGAATGTCGGGTGAACACGTGACAGCTGCTCTGAAAAAGGAAGCTGTTTCCGTTCCGCCATGGCAAATGAGATCCGCGGGAAGGATAGAATCTTTCCGTTTAAGCAGCCGAAAATACTTACGATAATTCCTATGCTGATCAACTTTCCGCCAATTGGGCCAAACAGCATGGTTGCCGCGGTGCTTGTCGCGTTTTCACCGAGTCTGACGATATCGTTGGCGGAGAGCATATGAAGCAGGGCGAAGTTAATGAAGAGGTAAATCGCCGTCACAATCAAAAGCCCGCCTGTCATCGCCCGGGGCAGCAGTTTTTCAGGGTTTTTCATTTCACCGCCGAGAGCGGCAAGCAAGATCCAGCCGTCATACGCAAATAATGTCGCCAAAATGGCAGCACCGAAATTCATATCGGCAATGCTTTCGTTGACTGTGCTGAAAATATGCTGATCGCCTTTCCAAAGCCCAAATACGATAATGAAAATAATCGGGATCAGCTTTCCGATCGTAGTAAGTGCTTGGACAAAGCCGCCGTATTTGGTTCCCAAAATATTAACGACACATAGGAAGACAACCGCAGCCATTCCCGCGATCTTTGACCAGCCGCCGTCCCATCCGAAGAGGTTTGTCAGTAATGAACCGAAATAAAGTCCCAATGCGCCGATAATCGCAGGCCCGTAAATGATGATTTGCACCCAGCCGCATAAAAAGCCCCAAAACTCTCCGTATACTTCCTCAAGATATGTATACAGCCCGCCTGTTTTCGGAATTTGTGTGCCGATTTCCGCTACAGTCAGCCCGCCGGCCAGTGTCAGAATGCCTCCTAAGAGCCAAGCCAGCAGCGCGGTCTGGGAACTGCCGGAATAGGCCATCACAGCGCCGGGTTTCATGAACACGCCAGAACCGATAATAGTGCCGATAACAAGAGAAAGAGCAAATGAAAGACCTATCTCTTTTTTTAATCCGTTTTCTTCAGTATTCATTTTATTTCCTCCTAAGATGTTCAGTCTTCAGATGAAGAATCTATTTTTCATATTGTAAACCCTATTTCAGAAAACTGGAGTTAAATAAATTTTCTGACTTTAGATATTTGGTTGTGATTTTATATTAAATTCATAAAAACGCATAACTTTTAACTTTAAAAAACGAACATTAAATTTGATTTTAGTGATTATAGTACGCCTTTTATTTGCTCATATGTGGCGGACGGGCATTTGATATGGCAGGTTATTTGTTTAAAGTGTACATTTGTTTTTTTAAAAGAGAATATCAGGGGACACGCTTTAAGCGGATTAGTTGACATTTACTTTCGAATAAAATACGTTGTAAGTAGAAAACTACTAAATAATTTATACAGTTATATCTCGAATTCGAGATATTATCTGAAATTGGAGGAAAATATATGAAAGTCAACGGTATCCATCACGTGTCCGCCTTAACGGCCGACGCTCAGAAAAATTTAGATTTCTATAGTAAGGTCATGGGGCTGAAGCTGGTCAAAAAATCTGTCAATCAAGATGAGCCGACGATGTACCACTTATTTTACGGAGATCAGGTTGCTAATCCGGGAACAGAGCTGACGTTTTTTGAAATCCCGCGCATCGCGCCTTTCCATGCAGGCACAAACAGCATTTCTTCTATAGGCTTGCGTGTCCCGGGAACAGAAGCCTTGCATTATTGGAAGAAACGCTTTGAAGAGCATCAGGTCGCGCATAGCGATATCACAAAAATAGCAGGGCGGGAAACGCTTGCTTTCCAAGACCATGAAGGACAGCGGCTTGTGCTGACTGCCGACGAAAAAGGCAAGGACTATGGCACGCCGGTGGAGCAAAGCGGCATTCCGGCTGAGTATTCCTTCCGCGGTCTTGGGCCGATTGAGCTGACAGTGCCATATGCGGAACCAACTTTACATGTGCTGACACAGATTCTCGGTTTTACTGAAATCGGACAAGAAACACGTGACGGCCAAGGATCGGCTGTTATTTTGGAATCCGGGGAAGGCGGCGCAGCGACCGAGGTGCATCTTATTGAAAGAAGTGATCTTCCGCGTGAACGGTCAGGAAAAGGAAGCGTCCATCATGTTGCATTTCGCGTGAAGGATGAAGAGGAGCTTGCCGTCTGGCACCGCATCATCAGCCGTGAAGGCTTTAGCAACTCTGGAATTGTCGAGCGTTATTATTTCAAGGCACTGTATTTCAGGGAGCCAAACGGAATTCTTTTTGAATTATCAACGGATGGCCCGGGCTTTATGGTCGATGAAGATATTGACGAGCTGGGCCAGACCATTGCGCTTCCGCCTTATCTTGAGCATCGCCGCAGTGACATTGAAGCGCGGCTGAAGCCTATTAAGTAGTGCAAACGCCCATATGAGGATGATAGAAGAAGGAAACGCCTTTCTGTGAATCGGAAGGCGTTTTTTTGTGCGCAGAAATCCAGGCAGTTGATGTAAACAAATTTATTTCGGAGAACCTGCCTTCATAGGTACAAACATTCACCGGAAAAGAGGATATTGTGCTTACTGCATAAGCTTCTGGTGAATCTTTTTCACTAATTGCGGATGGCAAAATAATTGTCTTTTTTTATTAATAATTTTTTCACATTTGCTTGTTACACTTATTCACAGTTAGACGAAAAGGAGTGAAGAAACACGTGAAGATGAAAAAACGCGAGATAGATATTTTCTTAATTCTCATTCTGCTCGCATCTGCATTCTTAAATATGTATAACATTTGGAATGACGATACGGTGAATCCTTATTACACCGCAGCAGTAACAAGTATGATGCAAAGCTTTCATAATTTCTTTTATGCTTCATTCGATGCAGCAGGTTTTATAACGGTGGATAAACCCCCGATTACGTTTCAGCTGCAAACGATCAGCGCACTTATATTTGGAATGCACGGCTGGAGCGTTATTCTGCCTCAAGCATTAGCGGGCGTCGGCTCTGTACTCTTAATGTATCTGCTGATTAAACCGACGTTCGGAAAGGTGGCAGCGCGAATCGCTGCATTCGTTATGGCATGTACACCGATTGCGGTGGCCGTAGCCCGGACAAACAATGTTGATGCATTACTTGTCTTTTTCTTATTACTCGCAACCTGGCTTCTCTTTAAAGCCGTCAGAAAAGGCAAGCTGATTTGGTTATTAGCAGCGTTCTTTGTTGTCGGTGTCGGCTTTAACACGAAAATGCTTCAGGCATATATGATTTTACCGGCTTTCTTATTGTTCTACATGATTGCCGCGAATGCCACAATCAAGAAAAAAATCATTTCATTAGCAAGTTCACTGGTAGTTTTATTAGCTGTTTCTGTTTCGTGGGCGCTTGTTGTTGACAATGTATCTTCGAGCGATCGTCCTTATATCGGAAGCAGCCAAACCAACTCTGTATTAGAGCTTGCCTTTGGATACAACGGAATTCAACGGCTGACAGGCCAAAATTCTGGGTCAGGCGGACAGGGAGGACCAAACGATAACGCTTCGAAAGAAACGTCTTCTTCTGATAACAGTTCATCAAGTGATGACAAATCGAGCAGCAGCACATCCGGTCCGCCGGCTAATGGAGAGATGCCAAGCGGCGGCGAAATGCCGAGCCGCGGTCAAGGCGGTCCTCTAAGCGGCGGCGGAGACGGAGGAAAAAGCGGTTCTGGCAGTGGTTCAAAAATGCAATCAGGCACCGGAATGTTTGGAACAGGAACTCCTGGTCCGCTTCGACTCTTCCAAACTGAATTATCTGACCAAATCAGCTGGCTATTGCCGTTTGCACTCTTTGGAATTGCAGGTTTGTTTATCGCAGGCGCAAAAGAAAGAAGAAGATTATCTGTTCAGCAAAAGGAAACGGTTTTCTGGGTTGCATGGCTTGTGCCGATTGCCGGATTCTTCAGCGTAGCAGAGTTTTTCCATCATTATTATCTCATTATGCTGGCACCGCCGATTGCAGCGCTTGTCGGAGCGGGATGGGTCGCTCTTGTCCATCTGTATCGCAATCATAAAGGCTGGAAATCATGGCTTCTCCCGGCAGCGATTATTGCCACAACAGGATTTGAATTGTTTATTCTTCGGAACTACAATGATCAAATCGGTTTAGGATGGAGCATTGGCGTAGGCGTAATGGGAGCGGTATCAGCAATCGCGCTTCTGGTCATGAAACAACGCCAAAAACCAATCACGTACTACTTGTCACTTGTCGGTCTTCTCGTTTTACTTGTTGTGCCGATTTACTGGGCGAGCACGCCGCTTCTGTACGGAGGCAACAGCGCACTGCCTGAAACCGGCCCTCAGCTCGCTTCAAGCAGCGGTATGGGAATGGCAGACGCAAGCGTAGACGAAAAACTGATCAAGTATTTAGAAGAAAACAATTCCGGCTCTACCTACCTATTCGCGACAACCAACGCGAACGCAGCGGCGCCGTATATCATTAAGACGAAAAAAGCGGTGATGGCGATTGGCGGATACAGCGGTTCAGACCCGGCGATCACGCTTACTCAATTTAAAAAGCTGGTGAAAGAAGGTAAGGTGAAGTACTTCTTGTCTTCCGGAATGGGTATGGGCGGAGACAATGAAATTGTTGAGTGGGTTCAGAAAAACGGTAAAGAAGTTTCTGCTGATAAATGGCAATCAAGCACGGATAAAAACGCCACGACAGATCAGTCTGAACAAAAATCATCAAGTAACAGGTCGTCAGACACATCAAGCGAAAGCAGCAGCTCCGGCCAGAAGGGCAAAATGGGCGGCGGACCTGGCGGAATGAATCAATCATCTACTTTATATGAACTAAGTGCGGATGAATAGGAGGGGAAAAGAATGAGCAGACATATTCAATATTCGATTGTTGTTCCTGTGTATAACGAAGAACTCGTCATTCAAGAAACCTATCAGCGCTTAAAAGAAGTGATGGATAGAACGAAAGAAAACTATGAGCTTCTCTTTGTCAATGACGGGAGCCGCGATCGAAGCGTTGAGATTTTAAGGGAACACAGCCTTATTGATCCGAGAGTGAAAGTTATCGACTTTTCCAGAAATTTTGGCCATCAAATCGCGATTACAGCCGGAATGGATTATGCGCAGGGAAACGCTATCGTCGTCATTGATGCCGATTTGCAGGACCCGCCGGAACTGATATTGGACATGATCGAAAAATGGAAGGAAGGCTATGAAGTTGTGTACGCGGTCCGTACAAAACGAAAAGGCGAAACTTTCTTCAAAAAACAAACAGCAGCCATGTTTTACCGTCTGCTGCGGAGCATGACAGATATTGATATACCAATCGACACAGGAGATTTCCGTCTCCTGGACAGAAAGGTATGCGACGAAATGAAAAAATTGAAGGAAAAAAATCCTTTCGTCAGAGGGCTTGTCAGCTGGGTAGGATTCAAGCAGACAGCGGTTGAATACGAGCGTGATGAAAGGCTTGCAGGCGAAACAAAATATCCGCTGAAAAAAATGCTTAAGCTCTCAATGGACGGTATCACTACGTTTTCTCATAAGCCGTTGAAGCTGGCCAGTTTTGCCGGAATCCTCATGTCAGGCGCAGGTTTTCTCTATATGCTGATCGTGCTTTATATGAAATTGTTCACAGACAGCACGATTACAGGATGGTCATCACTCATCGTCATTCAGCTCCTATTCAGCGGCATCGTCTTATTGATGCTTGGAATGATCGGTGAATACATTGGGCGAATTTATGACGAAGCGAAAGACCGCCCTCTCTATATCGTGCAGAAAAGCTACGGCTTAGAAAATAGAAAGCTCTATCAGGATCACAGAATGTAATAAATGAAAAATCCCCTGTCCGTTTTAAACGGACGGGGATTTTTGATGTCTGTGGCCGTGTATGTGAGTATGCGAAAAGTGCTTGGTACTTCCCGTATCTTAAAACACTAGCAAGCATTCATAGAAGGAGCTTGCATCCTCAGGTGTTCATGAGCGGCTTTCCTTTGAAAGAAATATAAATGCCGATGGACAAGCACATAGGGAAGGTTAAGCTATCCGGTGTTTCAGTCCGGAATGATTTGCTGTTTCTGCTCATCCAGACATGCGTTTTTTTACAGTCGGCTGAGTTTTTGGAAAAGGGAGCGGGCGTTTTTTCTGTCATCTTCATTGCCATTCAGTTGAAAATGCCTTGTTTAATAAAGGCTAAATTATAACGTCCTCAGCAGGGTTGTCATGTCTCATGTTAGCTTCCGCAAGACTGCATCCGTGAACTTGAATGCTGTCTGTGAATTTAATCTATGGCCATAGGATATTGAAGATTCCCAAAATATAGCGTCGCAGCATGAAAGGGGGCTTATAACCTCTATTCATTTAGTGAAGGAAAAACGTTTTTTCGCAGATTAATAGATACTATCAATCCAAGCCATCAACCTGTCCAAACGATTGAGTGTAGAGAAAACTCACAATGGCAGGACATATGTCTGCATAAAAAAACAAGGCCGCATAAGCCGCCTTGGGGGAATCATATATTAAGATGTTGTTTCTTCTTTTTGGTCAAGCTTGACTTTTTTCGTCATTTCTTTTCCGTTTCTGAGAATTTTCACTTCGACAGTGTCACCTACATTTGCATCTTTGTACAAGATATTGCGGAGTTCGCTGCCGGTGTCGGTTTCTTTGCCTTTTACACTGATGATGATATCTTCCGCTTTTAGTCCTGCATCAGCAGCCGGAGAACCGGAAGCGACTTCACGGATGTAAACGCCTTTGTTCAGCTGTTTGCCGAACAGGCCGAGGGTGCCTTCTTGATAGGTTTGCGGAACTTGTGCCAAATCAAGCATGCTGACACCAATGTACGGGCGTTCAATTTCTCCCTTTGACAGCAATTCTTCCGCGATCGGTTTGACATCATTACTCGGGATAGCAAAGCCGATGCCTTCTACATCATCCTCACTGATTTTCATGCTGTTGATTCCGACAATTTTGCCATCTGTATTTAATAACGGACCGCCGCTGTTGCCTGGGTTGATTGCCGCGTCTGTCTGAATGACGTTAATGTTTGTTTCTCCGGCTGATGTTGACATGGAAACGGTTCTGTCCACACCGCTCACAATTCCCTGAGTTACCGTGCGGGAGAGGTCTTTTCCAAGCGGATCGCCGATGGCAATGACGGATTCGCCTGTTCTGAGATCAGATGAGTCGCCGAAGTTTGCCACTTTTGTGACGTGCTTATCACTGATTTCAAGGACCGCTAAGTCGGTTAGAGAATCACTTCCGACAAGTTTGGCTGTCAATTCCGTACCGTCGTATAATGAGACTTTTAGAGAAGAAGCGCCTTCTACCACATGGTTATTTGTAATAATATAGGCTTTGCCATTGTCTTTTTTGAAAATGACGCCAGAACCAGAGCCGCTTTCAGTATCTCCGCCGCTGCTTGAGCCAGAAGAATCTGAACCGAAAAGGGAGTTCGAGCTGTTTGACTGAGCTTGGAGATTCGTAATGCCGACAATTGCCGGTGAGATATCTTCCACCATATTTGAAATTTTATCAGAGTCCGCTGTCGTGCTTGCCGAAGAACTGTTTGAGCTTTTGCTAGACTTTGCGGCAGTGTTTTTTGCAGATAAAGATTCTGTTTGCTGCTGGGGTGATATCTGCTTTGTTGTTTCTGAGGCATCATGGTCTCCAAGCGGCGTAAATGTATAGATTCCAAGTGCAAGGCTTCCGCCGATGACCCCGCCGAGCAGCGGGCGGAACCAGCCGAGTCCGCGTTTTCTCTTCGTCTCATCACTCATCACATGCCGGGCCGAATGCGGCTCTTGCTGATGATTCTCCTTCACTGAAATGACCTCATGATCTTTTTCTTCTGTTTTGTTTTCGTCACGATAGTTATCCATCATGCTCACTCCGTTTCTATAGTTCATCTCATTTTTAATAGTTAGCAAGTCAGTTTTATTTCTTGAGTTTATCATAAACGAAAACTGTGGGATAAAAATGAAAAGAATATGTGAAATTGTGAAAAAGTGCAAAAATTCTCCGAAAAGGGTACACTGCTTAAGGATATAAGAAATGGGAAAGGGGTTGATCCGAATGACAAAAATCGGTTTAATCGGATACGGCAGTATGGCGGATATGATTGCTTTTCAGTTATTGAAGCATCAATTCATCCGCGCAAACGAACTTTATATTGATACAAGGTCAAGAGGAGAGCGTCTTCAAAAATTGGAAGCAGACCACCCGGACGTTACAATTGGTCCTCTTGAGTCTTGGGCTACGGAGTGTTGGATAGTTTTGATATGTGTGCCGCCTGTTTATGTAAAGGAAACATTGCGCCGTCTGACGCCTCATATCAATCATGACGCCCACATTGTTTCTATTGCGGCAGGTGTGCCGGTAGCCGAGCTGCAAGCCGAAACGAAAAACGCGGTCAGCCGATATATTCCGACATTAACCTCGGAAGCAGAGACAGGTGTATCGCTTGTTGTTCACGGCGAAACGGTGTCTTCCCAAAAGAAAAGAGATCTGAATGAGTTATTATCAGCTTTCAGCACAGTGAGGGAAATCAAGGAAACTGACCTGAACGCGGCAAGCAATTTAACAAGCTCTGCGCCGGGGCTGATTGCGGCAATATTTGAGGAGTTCGCAGAGTCCGCGGTAAGAAACAGCGGGCTGACAAAAGAGGAAGCTTTTGATTTTCTGATTCATTCGCTTTATGGAACAGGGAAGCTGTTGACGGAAAAGAACATGTCTTTTCAGGAAACCCTCGGCCGCGTCGCCACAAAAGGCGGCATTACGGGAGAAGGCGCCGAAGTCATCCAGTCAGCCATGCCAGAGGTGTTCGACGAGGTATTTGAGAAAACGCTGAAAAAATATAAACAGCTGACAGAAGCGGTTAAAGACCAAATATGAAAAAAGAATCCCTATAGAGGGATTCTTTTTTTACTAGTAATAGAAGGTTGAAATCTATCAGCCGTATTGCAATTTACGTCTTTTTTTAATATAATTTGTTAGAAAATTCATAATTTAGTAAAAAATTTGAGAGAAAAAGGAGGGGTCGTATGAAGTTATATATGTCTGTGGATATGGAAGGAATTTCAGGTCTTCCGGACGATACCTTCGTCAATTCCCGCAAGCATAACTATGAGCGGGGGAGGGTGATCATGACCGAGGAAGCAAACTATGTAATTGCGGAAGCGTTCAACAGCGGCTGTTCTGAAGTGCTCGTGAATGACAGCCATTCGAAAATGAACAATCTGCTGATTGAAAAACTGCATCCGGAGGCTGATCTGATTTCAGGCGATGTCAAGCCGTTTTCTATGGTTCAAGGGCTTGATGAGACGTTTTCAGGCGCTGTCTTTGTAGGATATCATGCAAGAGCGTCCGTTCCGGGCGTCATGTCGCATAGTATGATTTTCGCCGTGCGTCATTTTTACATAAACGATCAGCCTGTTGGCGAGCTGGGATTAAACGCGTATACTGCCGGCTTCTTTGATGTCCCGGTTATTATGGTGGCCGGAGACGATCAGGCGGCAAGAGAGGCGGAAGCGCTGATTCCAAATGTTACCACGGCAGCTGTTAAAGAAACGATTTCAAGATCCGCGGTCAAATGTCTGTCACCTGCTAAGGCCGGCCGGCTTTTGACGGAAAAAACGGCTTACGCGCTGCGTAATAAGGACAAGGTCAAGCCGCTGACTCCGCCTGACAGGCCTGTACTCAGCATCGAATTTGCTAACTACGGGCAGGCGGAATGGGCGAATCTGATGCCCGGCACCGAGATTAAACCAGGAACCACCATCGTTCAATTCCAAGCGAAAGATATGCTTGAAGCCTATCAGGCCATGCTGGTCATGACAGAACTTGCTGCTCAAACATCATTCTGTTAAAGGGGTGTTCGGCTTTGGCACAATATATCATAAAGCGTTTTTTGGCAATGGCTGCAACGATTTTGGTCATTACCACCCTGACTTTTGTCATGATGAAGGTCATTCCGGGTTCTCCTTTTAACGAAGAACGCGGCACAAATGAAGCGGTCCAAAAAAATCTTGAAACCTACTACCATTTAAACGATCCTCTTCTCATCCAATACGCCATCTATGTGAAATCCATTATTACATTTGATTTCGGCCCTTCTATTAAAAAACCGTCAGAAAGCGTAAATGATATGCTGGAACGCGGATTTCCCGTCTCTTTTGAGCTTGGCATGACAGCAATCGTGATTGCCGTGATTTCCGGGCTTGTGCTCGGTGTGACGGCTGCGCTCCGCCATAACGGCTTTTTGGATTATGCCGCGATGAGTATCGCGGTACTCGGAATTTCCATCCCGAATTTTATCATGGCGACTGTACTGATCCAGCAGCTCGCAGTCAACCTGAAACTATTTCCCGCCGCAACATGGACGAGCCCGATGCATATGGTTCTTCCAACCGTTGCACTTGCGGTCGGGCCTATGGCGATCATCGCCAGGCTGACAAGATCAAGCATGGTGGAGGTCCTCACTCAGGATTACATCCGCACGGCGAAAGCTAAGGGCTTGTCTCCGCTCAAAATTATTGTAAAACACGCACTCAGAAACGCACTTATGCCAGTGATTACCGTATTGGGCACACTTGTTGCAAGCATTTTGACAGGAAGCTTTGTCATTGAAAAAATCTTTGCCATTCCGGGGATGGGAAAATATTTTGTGGAAAGCATTAACCAGCGGGACTATCCGGTGATTATGGGAACAACGGTTTTTTACAGCTTGATTCTCATCGTCATGCTGTTTTTGGTTGATTTGGCTTACGGTCTTTTAGATCCGCGCATTAAACTGCATAAGAAAGGGTGAAACATATGAATCTCCCTGTACAAACGGATGATCGGTCATCAAAAAAGCACACTCATGTGCCAGACGAGTGGTTTACCCCGAACACAGAAAATAATCAAGAAGCAGAATCAGTAAAACGGCCCAGTCTGTCATACGCACAGGACGCGTGGCGAAGGCTGAAGAAAAATAAATTAGCGATGGCCGGGCTCGGCATTCTGATCTTCCTATTACTGATGGCTGCCATCGGGCCGCTTATTTCACCCCATAGCGTAACGCGCCAAGCCCTCTCTGAACAAAATCTTCCTCCGTCAGCCACACATTGGTTTGGGACGGATGAGCTTGGCAGGGATGTTTTTACAAGAACATGGTACGGCGCGAGAATTTCCTTATTTGTCGGCGTGATGGCCGCGCTCATTGATTTTGTGATCGGCGTTATCTACGGGGGAATTGCCGGTTACAAAGGCGGTAAGACAGACAGTGTGATGATGAGAATCATCGAAGTGCTGTACGGTCTGCCATATTTGCTTGTCGTTATTTTGTTAATGGTGCTGATGGGCCCTGGTCTCGGAACCATTATTGTGGCGCTGACCGTCACGGGATGGGTTGGCATGGCGCGCATTGTCAGAGGCCAGGTGCTTCAATTGAAGCACTATGAATATGTACTGGCTTCAAAAACCTTTGGGGCGGGCACCCGTCGGATTATACGCAAAAATTTGCTGCCCAATACAATGGGTGCGATTATCGTGCAGATGACATTAACGGTGCCGACTGCCATCTTTGCGGAAGCCTTCTTGAGTTTCCTCGGGCTCGGTATTCAAGCGCCGTTTGCAAGCTGGGGTGTGATGGCGAATGACGGCTTGCCGACCATTTTGTCAGGGCATTGGTGGCGCTTATTTTTTCCGGCCTTTTTTATCTCATTAACGATGTACGCGTTTAATGTGCTTGGCGACGGATTGCAGGATGCGTTAGACCCTAAGCTCAGGAGGTAGTGTTATGCAAAAAGTCCTTTCAGTTCACGATCTGCACGTCTCTTTTGCTACATACGGCGGCTCTGTTCAAGCTGTCAGGGGGGTCAGTTTTGATTTGTTCGAAGGGGAGACATTTGCCATTGTCGGCGAATCAGGCTGCGGAAAAAGCGTCACCTCTCAAAGCATTATGGGACTGCTGCCTAAATATTCGGCAAAAATTACTTCCGGTCACATACAGTTTAAACATAAAGACCTTTGTAAAATTCCGGAACGGGAAATGAGAAGCATCAGGGGGGCGGATATCTCCATGATTTTTCAGGACCCGATGACGGCTTTAAATCCCACGTTAACCGTCGGAGACCAGCTGACCGAAGCGCTTTTGCAGCACCAGACGATGTCGAAGAAAGCGGCTAAGGAGGCGGTGCTCTCCATGCTGTCCTTGGTTGGCATTCCTGATCCCAAGGAGCGATTGAAGCAATATCCCCATCAGTTCAGCGGAGGCATGAGACAGCGGATTGTTATTGCGATGGCGCTGATCTGCGAGCCTGATATTTTAATTGCCGATGAACCGACGACGGCGCTTGACGTAACGATTCAGGCACAGATTCTTGAATTATTTAAAGAGATTCAAAGAAAAACCAAAGTGTCTATTATTCTCATTACACATGATTTGGGTGTCGTGGCTCAAGTCGCTGACAGGGTTGCTGTGATGTATGCAGGTAAAATCGCGGAAATCGGAACGAGAGAAGATATTTTTTATCAGCCTCAGCATCCTTATACGAAAGGGCTGCTGAATTCCGTCCCGCGGCTAGATCTGGAAGATGCGGAACTGATTCCGATTGACGGCACGCCGCCGGATTTATTCGCGCCGCCGGCAGGGTGCCCGTTTGCCGCCCGGTGTCCGTACAGGATGACGGTGTGCGACAGAGTGTATCCTGATCAAACGGTCAGATCAACAAGCCATTCGGTTCATTGCTGGCTGCAGGATAAACGGGCTGAACAAGCGGCTGTCTCTGTCGGTACGAAAGACAAACAATAAGGGGGAAAAAGATGAAAAGGCTATGGAGTATGGGACTTGCGCTGACGCTTTCGTTTGCGTTGGTGGGATGCACGGCAAATGAACAGGCCGGAAAAGAAACAGGGGACGACAAAGCAAACAAATCCGGCGGTGAAAAAGTGCTTTATTTAAATAATGAAAAAGAGCCGACATCCTTTGATCCGCCTAAAGGTTTTGACCGAGTGTCGTGGGAGCCGTTAAATAACCTCATGGAAGGCTTAACCCGTCTTGGCAAAGACCATGAGCCTGAACCGGCGATGGCGGAAAAATGGACGGTATCTAAGGATCAAAAAACATATACATTTACCATTCGCAAAGATGCCAAATGGACAAACGGAGATCCGGTGACAGCCGGAGATTTTGAATATGCGTGGAAACGGATGCTTGATCCGAAAACAGGTGCGTCTTCCGCTTTTCTCGGCTACTTAATTGAAGGCGGCGAAGCGTTTAACAGCGGGAAAGGCGCAAAGGACGAGGTGAAAGTGACGGCTAAAGATGATAAGACGCTTGAAGTCACACTCGCCGCGCCGCAGAAATATTTTCTGAGCGTTATTTCAAACCCCGCATACTTTCCGATTAATGAAAAAGTGGCAAACAAAGACCCAAAATGGTTTGCCCAAGCAAGCACATTTGTCGGCAACGGCCCATTTAAGCTGACGGGTTGGAAGCATGATGACAACATGACAATGGAAAAAAGCGACACGTACTGGGATAAAGATTCAGTTAAGCTCGATAAAGTCAAATGGGCGATGGTTGATGACCGCAACACAGACTATCAAATGTTTCAGTCTGATGAGTTAGATAGCGCTTATGTGCCTGCTGAATTAAGCGAACAACTGCTTGATCAAGATAACGTTCATATTACAGACCAAGCCGGTTTGTACTTTTATCGTTTTAATGTAAACATGGAGCCGTTCCAAAATAAAAACATTAGAAGAGCTTTTGCTATGGCGGTTGACCAAAAGGAAATCGTTGATTATGTCACGAAAAATAAAGAAAAGCCGGCACACGCCTTTGTTTCTCCGGGATTGGCCCAGCCTGACGGCAAGGATTTTCGTGAAGCAGGCGGAGACCTCATCTCCTTCAATAAAAGTCAGGCAAAGCAGCTTTTAGAAAAAGGCATGAAAGAAGAAAACTATGATAAACTGCCAGCCATTACCTTGACCTACAGCACAAAACCTGAGCATAAAAAAATCGCTGAAGCCATCCAGCAAAAACTGAAAAGTGAGCTGGGAATTGATATCAAGCTTGCCAACATGGAATGGAATGTGTTTTTAGAGGATCAAAAAGCTCTTAAATTTCAATTCTCGCAAAGTTCATTTTTAGCGGATTACGCCGATCCTATCAATTTTCTGGAAGCCTTCCAGACGGACAATTCAATGAACCGCACAGGCTGGGGCAATGAGCAATACGATCAGCTGATCAAACAGGCGAAAACGGAAGCGAATGAAGAAAAACGGTTTGCACTCATGCACCAGGCGGAAAAACTGTTATTAGGCGAGGCGCCGATTATACCGATTTATTTCTACAATCAGGTTCATCTTTATCAAAAAAATGTAAAAGGAATCGTCCGCCACCCCGTCGGCTATATCGACTTAAAATGGGCGGAAAAAAACTGATTATGGTCAAGCGGAAAATGCTGCTCTCTTTTATAAGAAGGAGCGGTATTTTTTCACTTTCCAAAACGTATACGTAGGGTGGAAAGCAAAATGAAGGGAGCGGGACGAAGTGAATCACAAGCCACCGGCATTAAAGAAGGGCGACACAGTCGGAGTGATAGCCCCAGCTAGTCCGCCGGACCCGGAGAAGCTGAAAACCGCGCTCTTATTTTTAGAAGAGCTGGGGCTTCAGGTCAAGATTGGCGAAGCTTTGAAAAACCAGCACGGCTATTTGGCGGGACGGGATGAGGAGCGTTTGTCTGACCTGCATGAGATGTTTAAGGACCAAAATGTAAAGGCGGTGTTATGCGCCTGCGGCGGTTTCGGAACAGGACGGATCGCTCAGGATATTGATTACGACATCATCCGCAGCAACCCGAAGATTTTTTGGGGATATAGTGATATTACGTATCTTCATACCGCCATAAATCAAAACACAGGGTTAGTCACGTTTCACGGCCCGATGCTGAGTTCTGACATCGGACGCGAAGATGTTGATCCATTGACCAAAGCTTCCTACCATCAATTATTTGAAGAAACTGAATGTACTTATACAGAAGACATCTCTCCGCTCAAGGTGCTGACGCTGGGTAAAGCCGAAGGCCGGCTGGCCGGCGGAAATTTATCGTTACTCACTGCCACACTCGGTACACCGTTTGAAATTGATACGAAAGGCAAACTGCTGTTTATAGAAGACGTGGACGAAGAGCCTTATCAAATCGACAGGATGCTTAACCATTTAAAAATGGCCGGCAAGTTTGAAGATGCCGCCGGGATACTCGTTTGTGATTTTCACAATTGTGTGCCCGTCAAACGGGAGAAATCGTTAACACTTGAACAGGTGATAGAGGACTACATCACAAAAGCCGGAAAGCCTGCCTTAATGGGATTTAAAATCGGCCACTGTTCCCCGAGCATCGCCGTTCCGGTCGGAGCCCGTGCAGTGATGGACACAGCAGCAAAAACCCTTACGATTGAAGCGGGAATTTCTAAAGGGGCGAGATTGATATGAAGATTGCGGGAATTGAAACAGAACGAATCGCCGTACCGTTAAAAAAGCCTTTCAAAACAGCGCTGAGAACGGTGTATACGGCTGAATCTGTCATTGTAAAAATCGTGTATGACAACGGCTTGAGCGGATGGGGAGAAGCGCCGCCCACAATTGTGATTACCGGAGACAGTATAGACAGTATTGAAAGCGCCATTCATCACGTCTTGAAGCCTGCTTTACTCGGGAGAAGCCTGGACAGCTGTGAAGCGATTTTTCACGACATCGACCGACTGCTTGAACGTAATTATAGCGCAAAAGCGGCGGTTGAGATGGCCGTTTACGACGGCTGGGCCCAAATGTGCGGACTCCCGCTTTACCAGATGCTTGGCGGTTTTCGCCGGACGCTGGAAACAGATTATACCGTCAGCGTCAACTCGCCCCGGGAAATGGGCGAGGATGCCGTAAGCTACCTCAAACAAGGCTTTCTGACGTTAAAAGTAAAGGTTGGAAAAGACAAAGTGCAGACCGATATCGCCCGTATCCATGAAATCAGAAAACGCGTCGGTTCAAACGTCAAGCTTCGTCTTGATGCTAATCAAGGCTGGACGCCGAAAGAGGCGGTTTCCGCCATTCGAAAAATGGAGGACGCGGGGCTTGATATTGAGCTTGTTGAGCAGCCCGTCCATAAAGATGATCTTGCCGGACTGAAGCAGGTTACTGACGCGACGGAAACACCGATTATGGCGGACGAAAGTGTCTTTACCCCGCGTCAGGCGCTGGCGGTACTGAAAACACGCAGCGCGGATTTAATCAACATTAAGCTGATGAAGGCGGGAGGCATCACCGGGGCCGTGAAAATAAACGCGCTGGCGGAAGCGTGCGGCGTAGAGTGCATGGTCGGCAGCATGATTGAAACAAAGCTCGGCATCACAGCGGCGGCTCATTTCGCCGCCGGCAAAAAAAACGTGACGCGCTTTGATTTTGATGCGCCGCTTATGCTGAAGCAAGATTTGATACAGGGCGGCATCATCTACAGCGGCAGCGCGATTACGATTCCGGATGAACCGGGGCTTGGCATTTCAGGAGTGATGCTGCAAAAGGAAGGGGCAGAACGATGAACTATACGGTCCGATCGGCAGTAGCCAACATATGGACGGCACCTGCATCACCTCGGAAAGCGGATCAGCCGATGCTTGGGAAAACCGTGCGTGTCAGAGAATGGCTGAAAGAAATGACCTATGATCAGCGCCTTTGCCTGTGTACAGAGAACATCATCCAATCACAGGTTCTCTTCGGCGGAGAAGTAACGGTAGTTTCAGAGGAAGAAGAATGGGCCTCCGTTGTTGTTCCAGGACAGCCGTCAGGCAAAAACGAACGCGGTTATCCAGGGTGGATGAGAAAGTGCCAGCTGAGCAAAATGGATGAGACCGACAAGCAGGGCGATGTGTATGTAACCAAGCCTGCTGCTTTTTTATACAAGAATGACAGAGAAAAAGAGATGGAAGTGAGCTTTTTAACAAGCCTGCCGCTGCATAGTGAATCGGACGGGTTTTATAAGGTAGAAACACCATTTGGCGATCGGCTGCTGAAGAAAACAGATGCTCAGCCGGTGCGGGAAAGGCAGGGAACGGCTGCTGATATCATCCAGACGGGTAAGGCTTTTATCGGGCTTCCTTATTTATGGGGCGGAATGAGCGGATTTGGATTCGACTGCTCCGGGTTTATGTACAGTATCTTTAAAGCGAACGGCTATATCATTCCCCGTGATGCTGGCGATCAGGCTAAAGCGGGCAGCCGCATAGAGATTGAAGAAATGGAGCCGGGCGACCTGCTGTTTTTTGCTTATGAGGAAGGAAAAGGAGCCATTCACCACGTCGGTTTGGCAATAGGCGGCGGCCGAATGCTCCATTCCCCAAAGACAGGGAAAAGCATTGAAATCATTACGCTGAAAGGCACGGTATATGAAAAAGAATTATGCACAGCACGCCGCTATTACATCAAATGAGGGGGGAAGGCAAATGGCAACAGCACCGCTTCTGCACGTCAATCAGCTCAAAATGCATTTTGATGCAGGAAGAAAGAAAACGGTAAAAGCTGTAGACGGGGTTACTTTTCACATATACGAAGGGGAAACCTTCGGGCTTGTAGGTGAATCCGGCTGCGGGAAATCCACTTTGGGAAGAGTGTTAATGCGCCTTTATCATCCTACAGCCGGAAAAATCACGTACAGGGGAACAGACCTGCATGATGTAAGCGAGAAGGATCATTTTACTTTGAACCGCAAACTGCAAATGATCTTTCAAGACCCCTATGCTTCTCTCAACCCGCGTCTGACTGTCAGGGAAATTATTATGGAGCCGATGGAAATTCATCAGCTTTACAATACCCATAAAGCGCGTCTTCAGATTGCGGACGAGCTTCTCGAATCGGTGGGGCTTCATCCTGCTTTTGGAAGCCGCTATCCGCATGAATTCAGCGGCGGGCAAAGGCAGAGAATCGGAATCGCCAGAGCGCTCTCCTTACATCCGGAATTTATCGTTGCGGACGAGCCGATTTCAGCGCTAGATGTGTCGGTACAAGCACAGGTCGTTAATCTTCTGAAACGGATTCAAAAGGAAAAAGGGCTGACGTTTTTGTTCATTGCCCATGATTTATCAATGGTTAAGCATATCAGCGACCGGATCGGGGTTATGTATTTAGGCCATATGATGGAAATTACTGAAAGCGGCGCACTCTATCGGGAGCCCCTGCATCCTTATACAAAGGCGCTGTTGTCCTCTATTCCGATTCCGGACCCTGAATTGGAGGACAAGCGTGAGCGCATTATTCTGAAAGGAGAATTGCCAAGCCCGGTCAATCCGCCGTCTGGCTGTGTGTTCAGGACAAGATGTCCGGAGGCGATGCCGGAATGCAAGGAAAGCCGGCCGATGCTTGAAGAAGTAGAAACGGGCCGGTTTGTCGCCTGCCATTTATACCGGAAAGAGCGCGGGCCATTCAAAGAGAAAAGTAAGATTGATGTTTGAGCGCCGAGGATGGCGATGCGCCCTGTACATCAAAAAAGGGCAGGCTCCTAAGAAAAGGAGTCTGCCCGCCTATTAAGCTTGATGTAAAAATTTCACGCACACTGGATATGGCACCGAAATATCGGACTGGATCAGTGTGAGTCTGCCCGTTTCTTCATCTCTTTCAAACAACACGAGGTTACCGGTTTCTTCATTTGACGCCACTAAGAACTTTTCAGAAGGGTCAAAAGCAAAATCACGCGGCCAGCTGCCTTCCGTTGATGTTCTTTCCACAAAAGCCAGCTCGCCGGAATATTGATTTACTTTAAAAACGGCAATGCTGTCGTGACCGCGATTGGCTGCATAAACAAAACGGCCGTCTTTCGATACGTGAATCGCGCTTCCTTGGCTTTTATCTGTGAAATCGTCAGGCAGAGCAGATACCACTTGGATTTGTCTGAACTCTCCAGGTGTCGGAGCATATTCAAGTGCAATGACTTCATTGCTGAGTTCAGTCATGATATAAGCGTATTTTTCTTTCGGATGAAAGGCAATGTGCCGAGGCCCTGCGCCCGGTGCAAAGGAATGGGTGCTGACTTCTCTCAGCTCACCGTCTTTCAGCTGGTATGTGTAAAGCTTATCAGTCCCTAAATCAACCGCTACCACATAATTATGTTCAGGTGTAAAGCCGGCGTAATGTGTATGCGGCTTTTCCTGTCTTTCGTGAGGGCCTGTCCCGCTATGGGCGGCTTCAGTTACGGCTTGTTCAAGGCTTCCGTCAGCGAGAACCGGGAAAGCGTGTACCTTTCCGCTGTGATAATTAGCAGTTAAAACAAATTGGTTTTTATCATCCACACTTACATGGCATGGGGATGGGCCGTCTATCAACTGTTGGTTCAGCAAGGTTAAATCTCCTGTTGCGGGATCAATTTGATAGGCAGCCACACCGCCCTGTCCATCGGCTTTTACGATGGAATACAAAACGCTGTTATCTTTATTCGGCGTGACATAAGTCGGGTTGCCAAGCTTTGCGGCAGTCTTAGGCTGGCTGAGTGTTTTCTTTTCAGTATCAAGCTCGAACGAATAAATTCCTTCACTGCCGCCCTTCGTATATGTTCCTATATAACCTATGTACTTTGTCATCCGTTTTTCCCCCTTAAAGTCATGTCTCCTCTATAGTAACGCATCTTGGGTAAATTTTCTGTTCAAACGATGAAAATGGGGGAATATTCTTTATTCAGTCCTCAGAAGCGGCATTGTGCAGCATCTGAATGATCCCCCAGATTTAATAATTTCAGACAGCTCCACTTTGATGACATGGAATCCTCGTGCAGCAAGCTCTTGATTGACATGATGATTTTGCGGCAGACTGAGGATGGTGTTATTTCCTAAAGAAAGCACATTCGTGCCGAGAGTGAATTGCTCGTCATCAGGTACCTCAATCAAGTCAAAACGCGCTGACAGCAGATCAAGTTCTTTTTGCCTTAGGGCAGGTGGATAAACAAGCGCTTCTTTTTCAGAAATAATATTAAAAACACAATCTAAATGCAAAAACTCTTTTTTCATCGGTACGGAGACAATTGTAAGCTCAGGAAGCGCCTGCTGTAATTGATCGACAGCGGCGTCTTCCGTCCGTTCACTAATGCCGACGTAAACGGTGTCTCCTGCCGCAATGACGTCTCCGCCTTCAATATTTGTATTCTTGATAGGAGTAAAGGGAACATTGTGTTTATGTAACAGCTCTGTCAATACGTTTTCCTCACCCTGGCGAACAGGGGCTGCCATCTGGGAGATAAATACCGTCTCACCTATTGTAAAGCCGATATCGCGTGTAAACACTTGCTCGGGAAACTGAGATGAAACGGGCAAAAGAATGACCTCTATGTTTTGGGATTCTAACGCTTCAATCAAATGATTGTGCTGTTTTTTGGCAATACTTACATTGATATTGTCATGTTCGAAATGTTTTTGTGTTTCATTAATAATATCTTTGATTGTCATGTGTTCCGGACTGCAGAGAACCACCTTTTGTAAGACGTCGTATTCGGTTCTGCACGCCGCTTTCGGCTCGAGTTTTGGGATGGATTGCTCCATGTGTAATCTCCTCCTGACCGTTTATGAATACGTATATTATTCCCTCACCTTACGGAAGAATAAACGTTTCAGAGAGAATACCTCACACACAAAACATCTTAAATTTTAGACAAAATACAGAGAATGTTGTTTAATAGGAGAATATGACTGGTATTCAATCTTAGTGATCAGACATCAAAGGAGAGTATGGGGTATGAAGACGCCTGAATCAAAATATTGTAAAGAGACAAAAGTGGTCAAAACAAGCAGGGTGTTCCCGCTTGATACGAATAATCACAACACACTGTTCGGCGGAAAGCTGATGAGTTATATTGATGACATTGCTTCCATTTCGGCCGCGCGCCATTGCAGATGTGAAACGGTAACGGCTTCAATGGACTCTGTAGATTTTTTAAAGCCGATCGGACAGCAGGAATCGGTCTGTCTGGAATCATATGTCACATGGGTAGGCACGTCTTCGATGGAGGTGTTTGTTAAAGTGATTAAGGAGCATTTAATGACAGGAGAGCGGGCTTTGGCCGCAACTTCATTTTTAACATTTGTCGCCCTTGATCCAAACGGCAAGCCGGTGCCCGTCCCGAGAATTGTGCCGGAAACAGAAGAGGAGATTATGCTTCACAATACAGCCGTTCAACGGGCGGCCGAACGGAAAAGCCGTTTAAAACACAGCCAGGCTTTGGCGAATGCCCTCGGTACGGATAAGCCTTGGTAATACAAAGCCGCTTGTGATAGCGGCTTTTTTGCATATTGTTAACCCATCCGGGAAATAATACAGCAACTATAAAAAACGGATGGGGGGCATGCATCAGTGGTAGGGTACGTATGGGTCTTTTTGCTGAAGCCCGTCATTGTATTCTCAATTGCTTACACTCTTTTTCGGATTGCAGGGAAAAAAGCCGTTTCTCAAATGACCAATTTTGATCTCTTGTTAACGTTTGCGGTCGGAACGATTATCAGTGAACCGATACTGACATCCAAGCTTCCGATGTCGGTTTATTACGCGATCTGCTTTTTAATTTTGTATATCCTGATGAACAAGCTGTCCCTCAACAATAAATGGAGATGGATGCTTGTGGTAAGTCCGACCGTTTTGATCAGAAACGGGGATATTGACGAAAGGGGATTGCGAAAAGAAAAGCTGACGATTAATGAATTGCTCGGAAAGCTGAGGGAAAAAGGCTTCGCCGATCCCGCGGATATTGACCTTGCCATTATTGAAGAAACAGGCGTAGTCAGTGTCATCCCGAAAGAGGAAGCAAGACCGGTTCAGGTGCGTGACTTAAAAATAGACGCGGAACGGAATTTTATCCCGATTCCTCTCATACTGGACGGAGAAATTCTCGATCATAACTTAAAATATCTTAAGAAAAACCGCAGCTGGTTATTTGAAAAGCTTGAAGAAAAGGGATACTCAGCCAAAGAGCTGTCTTTGGTCACTCTCGGGGCAATGAATTCAAACGGCGATCTCTCACTGGATTTGAATATGTCTCAGGATGCGAACACCCATGATCCCTATTTGTACAAACCGGGAAATAAAAATTAAGCCGTCTAAGGCTTTTTTTTGATTTGCTATCTTGTATTACAAAGTAGCGGGTGATAAGATTAGTGTATCTTGTAATACAAGATACCAGAAAAGGAGCATGGCCATGAGTTCAACACAAATGCTGAAAGGAATACTGGAAGGCTGCCTGCTGGCTGTCATATCGGAAGGAGAGATTTACGGATACGAAATGACCAAAGTGCTTGCACATTATGGTTTTGACAACATTAGCGAAGGAAGCATTTACCCTATATTGCTCCGGATGCAAAAAGAGAAATGGGTCCAAACAGAATTGAAAGCATCTGCAAACGGACCGAAACGCAAATATTACACACTGACTGAGAAGGGGCAAGCTGAATTAATAGAGTTCACAGAACGCTGGAATCAGCTGTCCGCCAGCGTGCACGCCCTGATAAGAAAGGATGAGAAGTGATGCTGTCCAAAGAAACGACACAATACTTGAACGATGTACGAGTGTACTTGATGACGACAGGAAAAAGCGAAAAAGAAGTGCAAGAAATCCTGGATGAAATGACAGTCCATGCAATAGAAGGAGAAAAGGAAGGCAAAACCGCGGCCGAACTGTTCGGGCATTCTCCGAAACAATACGCTCAAACGCTTTCTAAAGAACTTCCAAATCACCTTAAAGAGAGTCTGAGCTTGGCCTTTTCAATGTTTGTCGGTATTCTTTCCTATTTTGTATTAAACGACGCTCTTTCCGATCAATTAGATTATTCTCTATATAAGCTGGCGGGCTATCCGCTGTGCGTCTTGGTCAATATGATTTTATTAATCTTGGTTTTACGGCTGACTGTCGGTAAAAAGAAAAGCTCTTTTCTTTGGCTGTATGCTTTCGGAATGACTTCGGTCGCATTGCCCGCTCTCATGATGTTACTCGATAAGGTTTACGGCACACCCACAGTATCAGTTGGACAAACCGGCCGCTGGATCGTCACGGCTGCCGCGGCTCTCGTCATCATCGGGCTTTGCTTTCGGGCCGGGGCAAAACTGCCGGCGCTTCTCCCGATATTTGTCATTATTACGCATGTTCTGTTTGACGGCTTAAAATGGACTTCTAACGAAGCTCAGATTATACAAAGTTTCCTGCCATTCGTGCTGCTTATCATACTATTACTGATAGAGAATAAACGGACAAATACTGCCTCAAGAAGTTAATACGTTTCATCGTCTCTCTTTTCGTGGAATAAGAAGGGAAAAGGAGGAATATTGCGATGGAACAGAATCTCGTCTTTTATGATGCACAATGTCCGCTCTGCCGCAGTTTGAAAGCCGTTTTGAAAAAGCTGGACTGGGCGCAGCGTTTACGGTGGTTTCCCGTTCAGGAGATCGACCAGTCAACCTATGAAAAAGCGCTGAAATACAAAGATGTGTATGATGAAATACATATGCTGACAGCGAACAACGTCATGCTGAAAGGGTTTTACACCGTGAGAAAAATTTTGTCTGTTTTGCCGCTGACCGCGCCCCTCGGCTGGCTTCTCTATTTGCCTTTCGCTGATAAACTCGGCAAACCGCTGTATCAGTTTATCTCCAGACACAGATATCAATGGTTTGGCAGACTGCCTTACACCCCTTCTGCATAGAACGGGGTGTTTTTTCATAAACAAAAAGGATTTTCCGGCGCTTTGTATAAATGTAATGGAGAAAAAGGAGTGAAAGCTATGAAAGACTTGGCCATCCGTGACGATATGGCACCGACAGTAAGCCTGTTGTATTCTGCAGCGGAAGAAAATATGACCCGTCTCTTCTCCATTGTTAACCATATGACCCTGGAACAGCTTGATTACAAAGGCCGAAGCAAAACAAAAAACAGCACTGCCCAGCTCCTGCACCATATCGCAAATGTCGACATCAGATGGGTGTGGCGTATAAAGGAAAATCGGATTCCGGAGCACATTATAAAACTGTACGGGCCAATGATCAATGAAAATGGATGTTTGCCTGAAGTAAAAGGCCAGCCCCTTCATTATTATCTGAACCGCCTCCAGCATGTATTAACCGAGCTCAGGAACGTATGCGTCACTTTAAAGGAAGCTGATGTAAACCGGGAGCTTTCTTATGATAAAGACACAGCAACCATCCGCTGGGGCATTTGGCATATGGCGGATCACAATCGCTATCATCAAGCCCATATTGAAGCTTTAAAAGCAGAATGGAGAAAGGACATAACGGAAAATGCCCTCTGAAACGAGACTGACGACGGACCGAATCCGTTTACGCAGCATGGAAGACCGTGACAAAGAACATTTGCTGAGGTTATTTACCGATAAAGAGGTGATGAAGTATTACCCGGGCGTCAAAAACGAACGGGAAACTCAGGAGTGGATTGACTGGAACAAACGGAATGAAAAAGGTTATCGCGTCAGCCTGTGGATAGCGGAAGACAAACAGACGGGTGAATTTTTAGGCCAATGCGGCATTGTTCCTCAGAAGATAGGCAATGAAATATATATGGAAATCGGATACATGTTTGCCCGGCGGCACTGGAGGAACGGCTATGCGACAGAAGCAGCACGAGGCTGTCTTGACTATGGCTTCAATGCATGTCAATACGGAAAAATGATCGCGCTTATCGATCCTGAAAACACCCCTTCGATCCGTGTGGCAGAAAGAATCGGGATGGCATATAACCGCACTATTGAGAAGCGGGGAAAACCCCTTTGTGTTTATGAAAGAAAATCTTCTGATTGAAGAAGGGGTTAAGGTGTAGTATGATACTAAACAGACGAAGTTTTCTAGGGTTCCGTATGTCAATCTGACATAGTCTGGTCCGAGAGAAAACACATATGTATCAGATTTGCGGATGCATATGCACACGGAGGGAGAAAAGCCCGGGAGAGTCAATCTCATAAGAGATTACCGCCCGGGTTTTTTCTGTTTTCTCAGGGAACCATATAGGACATAAAGAAAGGATTGATGATAATGAAATGGGGTTTAGTCATTTTGGCTGCAATCTTTGAGGTCATTTGGGTGGTCGGCTTAAAGCACGCGGATTCTGCTTTGACTTGGACCGGGACGGCTATCGGTATTATAGTGAGCTTTTACTTATTAATGAAGGCGACAAACAGCCTGCCGGTAGGTACGGTATATGCCGTGTTTACGGGTCTTGGGACAGCTGGGACAGTGCTTTGTGAAATCATTTTGTTTCATGGAGAGGTTAAATTTGCAAAACTGGCCTTAATAGGGGTCTTGCTTATCGGAGTGATCGGTTTGAAACTGGTTACACAGGATCAGCCTGATAAAGAAGGGAGCAAAGCGTAATGGCGGCATGGATCAGTTTATTATTCGCGGGCCTTTTGGAAATGCTCGGCGTTACACTTATGAATCAATTTCAAAAAGATAAAAGCCTGAAATGGCTGCTGTGCATCATTGTCGGCTTTGCCGCATCATTTTCATTGCTGTCTTACGCGATGGAAACCATTCCGATGGGCACTGCCTACGCCGTCTGGACAGGCATTGGCGCGGCGGGCGGCGCATTAGTCGGCATCCTGTTCTACGGAGAGCCGAAAGACGCGAAACGGATTTTCTTTATTGCGCTCATTTTATCCTCGGCCGTCGGATTGAAAATTCTGTCGTAAATTGATTTATATCAGATCTTCAGTATAATGGATAATTAGTTTACGAATTAGAAAGATAAGAGGGATTACACATGAAATCATATATGACCCATCGGTTAAAGGAATACCGGGAAGGAAATGAAAATAAAGGGCGCCTGCTTGTCAGCTGTCCCGATCAGCCTGGAATTGTTGCTGCCGTTTCGGCTTTTCTGTTTGAACACGGAGCGAACATCATAGAGTCGAATCAATATACGACTGATCCTGAAGGCGGACGCTTTTTCCTCAGAATCGAATTCGACTGCGACGGCATTCGCGAGAAAAAAGAACAATTAAAACAGGCATTTGCATCTATCGCTGAGCCGTTTAATATGACGTGGAGTTTAACGATGGCAAGTGAATTAAAACGCGTCGCTATTTTCGTTTCAAAAGAGCTTCACTGTCTGCATGAACTGATTTGGGAATGGCAAAGCGGGAATTTATTGGCCGAAATCGCGGTTGTCATCAGCAACCATGAAGATGCAAGAGAGCTGGTCGAACCGCTGAACATCCCATTCCACTATATGAAAGCGAACAAAGATATCAGGGCCGAAGTTGAAAAGCAGCAGCTTGAATTGCTTGATCAATATGGCATTGATGTCATTGTTCTTGCCCGTTATATGCAAATTTTGACGCCGGGCTTTGTTTCTGCTCATCCGAACCGGATCATTAACATCCATCATTCCTTCCTGCCCGCCTTTATCGGAGCCAATCCGTATAAGCGCGCCTATGAACGGGGTGTTAAATTAATCGGTGCCACGTCCCATTATGTGACAAATGATCTTGATGAAGGCCCGATCATTGAACAGGATATTGAGCGCGTCGATCACCGCGACAACACAGACGCCTTGAAAAACATTGGCAGAACGATTGAACGCAGCGTTTTGGCCCGAGCTGTGAAATGGCATTTGGAAGACCGCGTTATCGTTCATGAAAATAAAACGATTGTTTTTAATTAAGATGAACAGTCCGTCCGAGAGGCGGGCTGTTTTATATTATTGACAAATAATTCTTGACAAGAGTCTTTTTTCTTTGCATAATATAAAAAAATCATTGAGCGTTGAAGAGGACTAGTATGCAGATCTTTCTGTGACAGAGAGCAAAATGACTGGCTGAAACATTTTGCCGCATGAAACCTGCTGAACCTGCCTCGGAGTCTTAGGGGGAAAACCTAGGCGCATAACCTGGCGTTACAGGGAAGCGGAATATGTGTAAAGCATGTTCAAACAAGGTGGTACCACGGAAAGCCCATTTCGTCCTTATATGAGGATGAAATGGGCTTTTTTATTGCAATGATGGCGTTAGAAGCCACGGAGGTAAGAAAATGAAAAAACAAAGAATCGTTGTGAAAATCGGAAGCAGTTCCCTCACCAATAGCAAAGGGAGCATTGACGAGGCGAAAATCGCAGAGCATGTCCAGGCTATTTCTTTTTTGAAACAGGCCGGGCATGAAATGATTTTAATCACATCTGGAGCGGTGGCGGCCGGTTTTTCAAGCCTCGGCTACCCGGCGCGGCCCGTCACGATTAAAGGCAAGCAAGCGGCAGCCGCAGTCGGTCAGACCCTCTTAATGCAGCAATATATGAATCAATTTAAACAGTATTCTCTTACTCCGGGACAAATCCTTTTGACGAGAAATGATTTTTCGAAAAGAGAACGGTACCGAAACGCGTATGCGACCATAATGGAATTAATTGAACGAGGTGTTGTGCCGATCATTAATGAAAATGATTCAACGTCTGTTGAAGAGCTGACCTTTGGTGATAATGATATGCTTTCAAGTTTGGTCAGCGGTTTGATTCATGCCGATCAGCTGATGATCCTCACTGATATTAACGGGCTGTACGACGCCAATCCGAATGACAACCCCGAGGCGAAGCGATTTGATTATTTGGCTGATATCACTCCCGAATTATTGGGCTATGCGGGCTCGACAGGCTCTAAAGTCGGCACGGGAGGTATGAAATCTAAGCTTTTGGCCGCAAAAACGGCTCTGTCCCTCGGCGTGAAGGTCTTTATCGGAACAGGCAAAGGTGCTCATAAACTGTCTGATATTTTAAACGGGAACGGAGACGGCACATATATCGGCGATCAAGACTTATCATCTGTGAACAACAGAAGGCAGTGGATTCAATTTCATTCTCCTATTTCAGGGAAAATCATCATCGACGGAGGGGCCGAGCAGGCAATGGCCTATAAAGGGGGCAGCCTTCTGCCGGCAGGCGTGGTTGATGTGAGAGGCAGTTTTTCAAAAGGAGCCGTTGTGGAAGTGATGGGGCCCGGCGGTATGATCGGCAAAGGCCAAACATATTACTCATCCGAGGAAATTATGGCGGTGAAGGGAAAACGCAGCGATCAGCTTGATTACACAAAAACGTATGAGGTCATACACAGGGATGACTGGGTCAATCTAAAAGAGTAGGGGGCGTAAACATGAGTGAAGTAGTTATAAAAGCGAATCTGGCGAAGGAAGCAGCAGCCGACATGATCTTAAAAACAACGCAGGAGAAAAATGAAGCGCTGCGCAACATTGCAGGAAGCCTTCGGGACGAGATTCAATTTTTATTAACAGAAAACACAAAAGACATCGAAGCCGGAAAAGAAAAAGGCTTAACGCCGGACGTGCTTGATCGGCTGACCTTAGATGAAAAACGCATACTTGACATAGCTGACGCAGTTGAACTGCTCGTCGGCTTAGAAGACCCAACCGGTGAAAAACTGGAAACAATCGAAAAAGACAACGGCCTGTTGATTGAAAAAATCCGTGTTCCGCTCGGAGTTGTCGGTATGATTTATGAAGCCCGGCCGAATGTGACCGTTGATGCAGCGACTCTGTGCCTGAAAACAGGAAACGCTGTCGTTCTCCGCGGAAGCTCTTCCGCCATTCACAGCAATAAAGCGCTTGTCCGTGTGATTCACAGCGCTCTTGAACAATCGGCGCTGCCGGTTCATGCGGTTCAGCTGATAGAAGATACAAGCAAAGAGACAGCCAAACAGCTGTTTACATTAAATGATGGCCTGGATGTGTTAATTCCGCGCGGAGGCAAAAACCTGATTGATTTGGTGGTAAGAGAGTCAACCGTGCCCGTTTTAGAAACCGGTGCCGGCAACTGTCATATTTTCATAGATGAATCAGCAGACCGCAAAATGGCGGAAGAAATTGTCGTAAACGCCAAAACCCAGCGCCCTTCCGTATGTAATGCGATTGAATCCTTACTTATACATCAAAAGTGGGCGGAGCAGCATGGCAAGGAACTGCTGGATCACCTGGAAAAAGCAGGTGTGGAAATTCGCGGCGATGAATTCATTTGCAAGCTCCATCCTTCAAGCGTTAAGGCTGATGAAACGGATTGGGAAACAGAATATTTGGCGAAGGTACTCAGTGTCAAGACAGTCGAGGATGTACAGGGAGCTGTCCGCCATATTCAAATGTACGGCACAAACCATTCTGAAGCGATTTTGACTGAAAACGATAAGAACGCCTCTTATTTTCAAACTGCAGTGGATGCAGCCGCTGTTTATCACAATGCGTCAACCCGTTTTACAGACGGCTTTGAATTCGGGTACGGCGCGGAAATCGGCATCAGCACGCAAAAGCTTCATGCGAGAGGGCCGATGGGGCTTCCTGCTTTGACTTCAACAAAATATTTTATCAAAGGAAACGGACAAATACGTGTGTAAATCAAGTGTGGCAAAAACTTATCCCTGCGAGGGATAAGTTTTTTTGTATGAGAAAAAATTGACGAACGCATTTAAATTGTGTACAATTTAATTGTAAACAACTTAAAAGGAGGATAAAACAATGACAAATACATTATTTACGGCATCGGTTTCTGCTGTCGGAGGAAGAGAAGGAAGAATCGTTTCATCTGATGGGGTTCTTGAGCTGGATGTGGCAATGCCGGGTACGCCAAGAGCAAAAAAAGTAGAAAAAGCGACAAACCCTGAACAGCTGTTTGCTGCGGGATATGCGGCATGCTTTGACAGCGCCCTTCAGCTTGTGGCCAGAAAAGAACGACTTAAAATTGAAACAGAGGTCACAGCGAATGTCAGCCTTTTAAAAGACGAAGAAGATCAAGGGTTCAAGCTAGGCGTGACATTACAGGTGAAAGGCATGGGAATCGCTAAATCGGATCTAGAAACACTTGTTCAAAAAGCGCACGGAGTCTGCCCGTATTCAAAAGCAACCTCCGGCAACATTGATGTCACTCTTGTTGTGGCTGAATAAATAAATGAGGATGCCCTCCAAAAGAAGGCATCCTCATTTTTCATTATGCAATGTTTCCAATAAATTGTAGAGAGATGTTTTTAACTGTCTTAATTCGTCCTCAGATTGCCCTGTATGCCCAAGCATGGTGGCGGGAATATCTGCCGCTTCACCTTTCAGCGACTTCCCGGCCTCTGTCATTTTGATGGTCACCGACCGTTCATCTTCAAGAGATCGCTCTCTTACAATCAGTCCATTCTGTTCCATCCGCTTCAGCATAGGAGTCAAAGTACCGGAATCCAAATACAGCAGCTCGCCCATTTTTTTTACATTCAGCTCTTCATGCTCCCATAATAAAAGCAGCGCTAAATATTGCGGGTATGTCACATTCAGCTTATCCAGAAGAGGCTTGTACTGTTTTGTCATTTCCCGTGAGCTTGCGTAAAGCAAAAAACAAAGCTGATTTTCAAGTTTCATATGTTCAAATTCTTTTTTTGCCATCATTCTTCACCAACTCTTTATAACGTTATTTTCTATTGTAGCTGAAATTGCGCTTTTTTCCTATTTTTGCACCGGATATGCGTTGTCGAGGTTTAAAAACGGACAAAAGGGAAATATAACAATAAAGAACAATGAGGAGGTATAACAACATGGGATCACTATTTACAGCAAAAGTAACCGCTAAAGGCGGAAGAGCAGGCCATATTAAATCAGAAGACGGCGTACTCGATTTTAATATCGTAATGCCGAACGCAAAAAAAGACGGAGAAACAGGAACAAATCCTGAGCAGCTGTTTGCAGCGGGATATGCAGCATGCTTCGGCGGAGCCCTTGAGCATGTTGCCAAGGAACAAAAGATTGACATCGATTCAGAAGTGGAAGGCCAAGTCAGCCTCATGAAAGATGAAAGTGACGGCGGCTTTAAAATCGGAGTGACACTTGTTGTCAGCACAAAAGGGCTTGACGAGGGAAAAGCCAAAGAACTTGTGGAAGCAGCCCATGATTTTTGTCCGTATTCGAAAGCGACAAGAGGAAATGTTGATGTCCAATTAAAATTAAAATAACAGCTTGATCCTAACATCCTGAGCCACTTTCTCAGGATGTTTTCTTATGCAGAACACAATCAAAAGTAATGATCTCTGCTTCTAAAGAATATTATACGGTATAGACCCTTCCAGTATGGAACACCAAGAGAAATGAGGGAGAAATCATGTCTCTTCCAAACATACCTAATATTACCCCAGACATTTCACTCACCAGATGCGAAACCCTGAACCTCCTTCTTTCATCCGTTGCCATGGAAGAAATAGGACTCTCCGCTATTTTACAGGCAGAAGCAGAAAAAATTCAAACCTGCCTGTCGGCTGAAAATCATCCTCCTTTTCATGAATTATTAGAGATGAATAGAAGCGTAGAACGGCTTTTGCGCACCGTTATGAAATCCCAGCTGCTATTGCAAACGAAGCTGGAGGACATCATTTATCTGCAGGAATCTGAAAGTTGCATAGATCCTGAAGATCCCGGCGATCCTGAAGACCCTGATGATCCAGACGATCCAGACGATCCTGAAGACCCAAATGATCCGGATGATCCTGAAGACCCTGATGATCCAAACGATCCATGTGAGCCGTATCATCCAGAGCCCCCTCACAGACATGATCCATGTGACGATTTATTTTACGGCCGCATTGATTGCTGTGAGTGTGAAGAATGTGAAGAATGCGAAGAATGTGAGAAATGCGATGACAAAAGTGATTCAATACAGGGCGAGAGGTGACCGGAGTGCCGCATCCAGACATGAAAAAAGCCCGCCATCAAACCGTCGAAGCACTTCATTGCCTCACCGTTGCCCTATTAAGGCTGTTAAGTACAACCGTCAATAAAAGGGTAAACACAAGTTTTAAAGAAGAGATTCGGCTGTTTTCTGCGTTATGTCAGTGGCAAAAAGAGACGGGCGGACGGCTGCTTTTGATGATCAGTAATGAAAGTGAAGATGTATGTTTATACAGGCAGCATGTGAAGAAAATGCGGTGTCTCATGAAACATACCAGGCATTTCATCACAGAATGCCCGCCATCCTTTAAACAGCATCCCGCCACAAAACACGCCATTTGGCATATCAAAGAATGGCTGGAGGAAGAAAATAAACAAACGGCAGAAGCCGCTATAAAGCAGAGCAGGCGCAACTATACTTTCAGTAAAGGAAAGCCCGCTCCCCCTTGGTTTAATCAACAACTTCTATACAGAAAAAGGTGAGACTGATGAATGAAAAAACGGAACCCAAGCTGACATTGTGCATGATTGTGAAAAATGAAGAGCGGCATATATCCCGTTGTTTATCAAGTGTACAAGATATAGCCGACGAGATTGTGGTTGTCGATACGGGTTCAGAAGATCAAACCGTTCAAATTTGCAAAAGCTTCAATGCACAGGTGTACACCCATGAATGGAAAAATGATTTTGCAAAGGCGAGAAATGCCGGGCTGCAGCACGCTAAAGGAGACTGGATTTTGTTTTTAGACGCAGATGAGGAACTTGATCAAGAGACAGGAAGCATATTGCCTTCGCTATTACATAATGACCTTCCTTCTCTCGGACTTTTAAAAATCATTAGCTATACAGGAAAGCAATGGGACGAAAATGAAGCGTTCGAAAGCATGCAGACAAGGCTGTTTCGTAATCATCAGGGCATTTCTTTTAAAGGGAAAATTCATGAAACATTAGATCTAGAAGAAGGGGAAGATAACACTGCTTATTTTTCTCTTCCATGTACCATTCATCATTACGGCTATTTAGACCAAGAAGAGAAATGGAAACAAAAGCATAAGCGTAATATAAGCATCTTAAATGAAGAGTTTTCACAAAAAACATCTGACCCATGGCTTGTCTATCACTTGGCAAGTGAATGCTACAGAGTGAAAGAATACGAAAAAGCGCTGCATCTGGTGAATGGGTCAATTTTTCAATTTTTAAGCGAGCAGCGGATGCCGCCATCCCTTCTCTACTTTTTAAAATATAGCATATTGCTGGAGCTGAAAAGGTACGAAGAAGCAGAGCAAGGCATTGATAAAGCCCTTCAGCTCTATCCTGACTATGTCAACCTGCATTTCTGTAAAGGGGTTATTTTATATCATTTAAACAAATACAGGGCGGCGATTAAAGCGTTTGAGATAAGCACACAAACAGAAAGCAAACATATTGAGCACATCATATTAAAAGGAGCTTCTGATTTTAGGGCATTTTATTACATGGGGGCTTGCCATGCTGAATTAAATCATGACATGACGGCAATCGCCTATTTAAAAAAGGCTGTCAAAATCAATCCACGGTTTAAAGATGCCCAAACGCTCCTCTCCCAATTAAAAAAGGATCAGCGCACAAAAGCCTGATCCTTTTTTTCTTTTTCATTTAGGATAAACGGATAATGGACAGCGCAGCTCCCGCACTTCCGCCGAGAAGGGTGGCGGCTCCTAATAAACCGAAAAGCTGAAGCTGTATTGTGCTTCCCGCGGCAAGAGTGGTGATAAAAGAGTTGTTGAAATTAGATAAAGAAACGGCCGGAGAAATAATAGAACTTGTAAAGGCTGAGCCGTTGATTAATATTCGGGAGCTTACAAGCAGACCTGCCGTCAAATTGATTTGATATGAAATATAATAACGCCCTGCAGGTCCCACAGTAAAGACAGTGTTGGCGCCATTCACTGTAATGTCAGCAGAGAGGTTTTGATCGCTAGGCAGAGGAATGGTAGTGCCGCCTGCAACAACGGCTATTAAGCCGCCAGTGGTATTACTTGCGAAGCCGGAAGTTACGGTCACCCCGGTGCCGGTAATGCCAGTCGGTCCGGTCATCCCTGTAGCGCCGGTAAAGCCGGTCGGCCCAGTGATGCCTGTGGCACCAGTCACGCCGGTTGGCCCGGTTACGCCAGTTACGCCTGTCGCTCCTGTTACCCCGGTCACCCCTGTAGCGCCAGTAAGGCCAGTAGGCCCGGTAATCCCCGTCACGCCTGCAGTACCGGTAGGTCCGGTCACCCCTGTAGCGCCAGTAAGGCCAGTAGGCCCGGTAATCCCCGTCACGCCTGCAGTACCGGTAGGTCCAGTAACCCCGGTTACGCCTGTGATACCCGTTGGCCCGGTCACTCCTGTTGCACCAGATGCACCCGTCGCGCCCGTCGGTCCGGTTACACCAGTGGCCCCTGTACCGCCAGTATCTCCGGTGGTACCCGCCGGTCCGTTGCTTCCTGTCGCACCGTTAGTCCCGGCTGCTGCTAATAAGGTATAATCTGCTGAAGTTCCTGGGGTTCCGGAGGGGCTGGATGTATTTGCCACATATGAACTACCATTGAATGTCACAGTTTGCCCTGCTTCATAGCCCGGTGCAGCTAACGGATCAAACGGAACAATTCCTTGAAGGCCTGCACCGGTGACGCCCGTCGGTCCGGTCGGTCCTGCGGAAGCTAACAAAGTGTAATCAGGTGATGTCCCCGGTACTCCGGATGGGTTTGATATATTTACTACATAGGAAGAGCCTTCATAAAGAACAACCTGGCCAGCGAGATAAAATGGCGCCGCTGCAGGATCAAAGGGCGTAATGCCCTGTAAGCCTGTACCAGTCGCTCCAGTCGCTCCTGTCGGTCCGGTTGATCCTGTCGGTCCGGCTGAAGCCAAGAGGGTATAATCAGCAGAAGCGTCTGGGAAGCCTGCGGGGGAAGCAGTATTTACCACGTATGAACTTCCGTTGTACAGCACAACTTGCCCGACCGTGTAAGTAGGGGCAACAAGCGGATTAAATACAACGATTCCTTGTAAACCGGCTCCGGTGACGCCCGTCGGCCCGCCTGGTCCTGTTGCCCCCGTCGTGCCCGTCGGTCCGATAGCCCCAGCAGGCCCGGTCGGTCCTCCAGCTGGTCCTGTCGGTCCGGTTACCCCAGTCGGCCCTGCAAGCGTAGGGATATTTGCAATACTGTCCAACTTTGATCCAAGCAGCAACTCTTGTTTCATTAAGCTATCCAGCGTGTCGCGGACGCTGGCATTCATGTTAAGAACATCGTCAAGTGTAGAAGGCGGACCTGTCAGGCCGGGAAGGGTCCCGAGCGCATATTGGATTTTTTCCCCTTCGGCGTTAAGAATATGGGCCATCCCCAGTTCTTCCATTGCAATTGAAGAAAGCAAAAGGTTGATGGTATCATCTCTCGAAAGTGTAACAACCGGTGTAATATTAGGTAAATTAGGTTGTGACATCATGTCCCTCCTTTATCAAAGTGGGTGAAGTCTTTTAAGCCGCGGTTCAATGAGAATTTTGTCCCTGTTATTTGCGTGAACGCACTGCTATACATGTATATTCATCGAATATGTCCATGTTTCAGGTCTGCTTCTTCATTTATAAAACGCCTGCTTGTAACAGCAGGCGTTTAATGGATGATATCAGTATTCTTTTTTATCGGCAAAAGCCTGCCAAGCCTGAAAAGGAGATAAGTGTTCTGAAAGATGCACTTGACGGAATGGTATGACCCTTTCCGAAAGCGGCTTTTCAATTTCATCATATATAAATGAATCATCAAATCCGGCATTTGCTGCATCAGTATGCTCAGAAGCATAATAAACCGCCTTTAGCCTAGCCCAATAAATAGCGCCCAAACACATCGGACAAGGCTCACAGCTTGTATAGAGAATACAATCATCGAGCTGATAAGACCCAAGCGCTTTACATGCGTTTCTGATCGCCGTTACTTCCGCATGGGCTGTCGGATCATTGCTTGTTGTCACATTATTTTGTCCCTCTGCAATAATCTTTCCGTCCTTTACTATAACTGCTCCGAAAGGACCGCCGATCCCGGCATTCACCCCTTCAGCAGCCAGCTCGACAGCACGCTGCAAGAACTCATTATGATTCATCCAAAAACCCCTCCAGTCGATCGAATAATATAAGTATAGCCGAAATGAAATTGAAAGAACATTCTCGAAAAAGGCAAAAAGACACAATCATTTTAGAAAATTTATTACAATAAGAAACAGGAGGAGGGAGAAGGTGTTATCTTTGTATATCGTCAGACACGGCCAGACGGAATGGAATACGGAGCACAGAATGCAGGGTTGGCAGGACTCTGATTTAACAGCAGAGGGATTAAGGCGTGCCCGCGCCCTTGGAGAACGGCTGAAACATACAGACTTTCAAAAGGTTTACATAAGTACAAGCAAACGAACAGAAGACACAGCGAAAGCCATATTAGGCAATCGTCAGGTACCGCTCGAAAAGGAAGATCTATTTAGAGAAATGTCACTTGGAACATGGGAAGGAAAAAAGCAAGAAGACATTGAAAAAGAAGAACCTGAACGCTTGCACGCTTATTTTCATCAGCCGACAGCATATCAGCCTGCAGACGGGGAAACCTTTGAGGAACTTGAACAAAGGGTTAAACGTGCTCTCCAAATGCTGACAGACCGTCACCAGTCAGGCAATGTCCTGCTGGTGACCCACTCTGTCTTTATTTTAATGCTGCTGAATATTGTGAAGAAGCGGGGAATCTCAGAGGTGTGGAATTCCTCTTACATACATGATACGTCATTGACACTATTAACAATTGATGCGGCTGGAACGATAACTATTAAAAAAGAGGGGGACGGGGAGCATCGGGAAAGTGCTGTCTCTCTATAGAAAACAGTATGTCGACAAACCCCCGCATTTCGAATAGAAAGGAGGACCAACGGCTAAAGCACGGGGCTCTGCCCGAACGCCGTTGTCAACACCTCCTGTGAAAGTCCGCTCGATCAATCACACTGAAAGGCGGACAAAAGCCAGATCATGATAAATGACCTGGCTTTTGTCAATAGCGGATGGTTTCTGGCAAATATCTTTATACGAGCTGACTTTGCTTCGCTCTCGCTTGTTTGGCCGCTTCGACCATATTTTTTAGTGCTGCGATGGTTTCTTCCTGATGTCTTGTTTTCAATCCGCAGTCAGGGTTAACCCAGAAACGGTCTGTCGGGCAGACAGTGAGCGCTTCGTCGATGATTTTGTAAATTTCTTCAGTCGGCGGTACACGCGGACTATGAATGTCATATACGCCCAGCCCGAGTCCTTTCAGGTAAGGGTGGTCTTTCAAGTAGTCTAAGAATCCGCCATGGCTTCGGCTGTGCTCAATTGTGATGACATCCGCATCAAGGTCATTAATCGTGTCCACAATATCTTCAAAGTTGCTGTAACACATATGCGTATGAATTTGTGTATCATTTTTCACGGCAGACGTTGTTAGCCTGAATGCCTCGGCAGCCCACGTCAAGTATTCTTCCCAGTCGTTTTCTTTTAATGGAAGGCCTTCGCGCAGAGCAGGCTCATCCACTTGGATAATTTGAATGCCGGCATCCTCCAAAGCTTTTACCTCTTTACGAAGCGCCAGACCGATTTGGAAGGCGATTTCTTTTCTTGAAATATCGTTCCGAGGGAATGACCAGTTTAAAATCGTAACAGGACCTGTCAGCATTCCTTTGACTTGCTTGGATGTTAACGATTGGGCGTAAACTGTGTCTTTCACCGTCATCGGTTCGATAAATTCAACATCCCCGTAAATAACTGGCGGACGTACGCAGCGTGAGCCATATGATTGTACCCAGGCATATTTTGTAAAGGCGAAGCCCGCAAGCTTTTCACCGAAGTATTCGACCATATCAGTCCGCTCAAACTCCCCGTGAACAAGGACATCGAGATCCAGTTCTTCCTGAATGTCAATCCATCTTTTTGTTTCAGCGTTGATGAATTCCTGATATTGCTCATCAGACCATTCGCTTTTACGCCATTTTTGGCGTGCGCTCCGGACTTCAGCAGACTGAGGGAAGCTTCCGATCGTTGTTGTCGGGAGAAGCGGCAGACCCAATGATTCATTTTGTATTTTCAAGCGTTCCTCAAACGGGATCGGACGCTTGAAGTCTTTTTCAGTTAATTGATTAAGCTCTTCCTTTTGCTCGGAATTTGCACCTGTCGCAAACTGTTTCAATGCCTGCAGATCAGCTTTAGCCTGTTGAATGTCTGCGCTGATGGCTGCTTTTCCTGACAGCAGGCCTTCCTTCAATGCAGAAAGCTCAGCTAACTTTTCTTTCGCGTAAGACAGGCCGTTCAGCAAATCTTTTTCCAAGTGTTCGTCAGGGTGTTTCGCAACGGGAACATGAAGCAGGCTGTTAGAAGGCTGAATCCACAGCTCATTAATATCCGTGCTGCTGAGAAGGGCGAGGATCGCGTCCAGCCGTTCGTCAAGGTCAGTTTTCCAGATGTTACGTCCGTCAATCACGCCTGCTGCAAGCACTTTATCTTTCGGAAAGCCGTGCGCTTTCAGCTGTTCAAGGTTTCGGCCTTTATCATGTACAAAATCAAGCCCGATTCCTTGGACTGGGTAGGAAATCAATTCTTCATAAGCATCAACCGAATCAAAATAAGTTTGCAGAAGCACGTTAAGGCCGGAAAGCTCGTTTGTGATGGCTTGATATAGCTCTTTCGCTGCTGAAACATCTTCAGAAGAAGCTGTCACAAGCGCAGGCTCATCAATTTGAACCCATTGTACGCCTTCTTGTTCAAGTTCTTTTAAAAGCTGGACATAAAGCGGAACAAGGCGCTTTTGAATCTCTTTTGCTTCTGATTGCTCGTAGCCCTTAGCAAGCGTGACAAAGGTGTAAGGACCGACGATCACCGGTTTTGTTTCTACGCCAAACGCCTGCTTAACCCGGCGGTAGTCTTCAAGCTGTTTATTTCTGGTGAGACGAAATTCAATATCTTTGTTGTATTCAGGAACGATGTAATGGTAGTTTGTATTAAACCACTTTGTCATTTCGCTTGATACAGCGTCTTTAATACCGCGGGCAAGGGCAAAATATGTATCTGTAGCGTCTGTTATATGTTTGAATCGTTCTGGGATCCAGTTAAAGCTGATCGCTGTGTCCAATACATGGTCATAGTGGGTGAAATCAGAAACTGGCACAATATCAATCTTTTGGTCAATCTGCGTTTTAACAGCAGTTAAAAACAATTCATCCATTTGTTTGAGGAACGTGTCCTTGTCGCTATTCCCTTTCCAGAAAGCTTCAAGCGATTTTTTCCATTCTCTGTTTAAACCAATTCTCGGAAAACCCAGATTCGATGTTTTGATCGTTGTCATTATTATTTTTCCTCCTTTTATATAAAACACTCTTTTCCCCGCTAAAAAGGGGCCAAGAGGTTTCCTAACAATAGAAACAAAAAAGCCTCTTTCCCAAGAGAGAAAGAGGCTTTTATTCAAACGTCAGCCTCTCTTATCTCTCAGATAAATCTGATGGAATTAGCACCGTGCCTTAAAGAGACAAAAGTCTCGGCGCGAAAATCAGTGCGCCCCATTTCACAATGGCATTACGGTCGGTTGCTGTTGGGGTCAAAAGGCCAATCCCTCGCCCAACTCTCGATAAGAGAAAATCTTATTAATTTTTAGAAAAGTTAAATCATTTGTTGGTAATCTTAACAGCTTTTCAAATTCATTGTCAATAAAAATTCGAAAATTCATTTCAAACTTTTTGGCAACGTTTGAAACAGGATAGAAGGCTTACCAACGAATATATTATCGTGAAAAAATAAATCTATAGAGACAATAAGTGTGCCTGCTCCGCTTTTTCCGATAAAGCATCAGGCGCGGTCAAATAGAGAAATCCATTGCCGGCCAATGTTTTTGAATATTGAAGCGGCAGAGTGCGGCGCACAAGCTGCGCATAAATTTCAGACTCTGACAGCGTTCTTTGGAACGCGTCTTCTTCAAATCCTTTAATCAAAGCAAGCGCTCCGCTGACGTGGGGGGCGGCCATTGAAGTGCCTGTCAGTTTTCCATACTTCTTATTCGGAAGAGTGGACAAAATATTTTCCCCGGGAGCAACAAGGTCGATTTCTTTATTTGCGTTTGAAAATTCTGACGATTCACGCGCGACCGATACAGATCCGACGGCGATGACTTCGTTATAAGCGGCTGGATAAGAAAGCTCTTCAGTACGCTCATCTCCGTCACCTTCATTCCCGGCGGCGCAAACGACAAGCACTCCGTTTTTCACGGCGTTTGAGACGGCTTCCTGCAGCTCAGGCACATCACTCGGTCCGCCGAGCGACATAGAGATAATATCAGCCTTTTGCTCCACAGCATAGTTAATGCCGTTGATAATCCACTCGTACTGTCCGCTTCCGTTTTCGCCTCCCAGAACTTTAACGATTAAAAGGCTTGCTTCCGGTGCGACACCTGCGATACCGCCGTTTGAATCATTAGCGGCGATCGTTCCTGCGACGTGTGTTCCATGGCCGTTGTAATCAGAAATGGCGTCTTCCTTGCCGCCGTCATCGTCAGTAAAGTTCTTGCCTCCGATGATCTGATTTTTTAAATCAGGATGCTCCGTATCGCAGCCGGTATCCAGCACAGCGACCGTCACATTCTTCCCTTTAAACCCTTTCTCCCACAATTCTGGCGCCTTAATCACTTTAATACCCTCTGGAAGCTCGTTCACATCCATAATCTTCTCATTTGTGACATACGGGATCAAGCGGATTTCACCATTCATAAAAAAGCCCTCCTTTTTTATGCTTGCAAGTGGATACAAGGGTGTTGCTTCCATTATATGAAAATAAAGTAGAGACGGATAGAGTCATTTGAATTATTTTGAAAATAGAGGAAAGAAGAAAATGAACTAAATATTTTGAAAATAATGTATTTTAAGAGAAAAACAGCAAATTAAGGAAGGACTATAGATATGGCTGGGATTCAGCTCTTTGTCGGGTTATAATAGTTTTTGGGAAAGGAGCAAAGCAATGAAACTGAATGAGAAATTATTTACGTTTTTTTCTGACCATGTTGAACAAATGGCTAAAGAATGGATCGACACAATGGAAGAAACCGATCCGGATTCTATCTATGCCTTAAAAGATCCAGTTGTGGTTGAGGAACTGACTGAGCAGGATAAAGAGTTTTACAGAAATCTCAACCAAATGTATATTAAGCCTGAGAAAGAATTTCTTCAAGTATTTCAAGAATGGGTTATCGAACTCACAAACGATCAGAAACATTTAGATACGCCAGTCCAATACGTAATCCGTGAATTTATGAGAAACCGGACATTATATAAGAAGTATTTTGACACGTTTGTTGCATCGAACTCATCTGAGTTTGCAGAAGGGGAAAGTAAGAAGTGGGCTGATTTGATTGTAAAGGTATTTGATTTTACGATCTATACATTTGTGGATCATGCTGAGAAAAATGCTAAAAAGCAATTAAATGCGCAGAGAGAAATGATTTTAGATTTAAGCTCCCCTGTCATTACTCTCAGCCAAAGAACTGCTCTCCTTCCGCTTGTAGGGGATATTGATACCGAACGGGCAAAATTCATACTTGAAAATACGCTTGACGCCTGTGCGAAAAGACGTGTTGAGCATTTATTAATCGACCTTTCAGGTGTGGTTGTTGTGGATACGATGGTGGCTCACCAAATTTTCAAATTAATCGAGGCGCTTACTTTGATCGGTGTCAGCTCTACTTTGTCAGGAATCAGGCCTGAAATCGCCCAGACGGCTGTCCAGCTAGGGGTTGACTTTACGAATATCAAGATCAAAGCCAACCTTGCCCAAGCTCTCAACTATGATAAATAAGACAATCACCATGTAAAAAAAACCACTATTTAAAAATAGTGGTTTTTTCACGTCAAGAAAAGCATAAAGAGATAAAAAAGCTAACGCTGAACAGCAAAAGCACCAGAAAGAAAAACAGCCAATCACGGGGTGCGACCGTAAGGGTTCTGTAGTACGTCCGATTCCGGCTGCCGGTAAAGCCTTTAGATTCCATTGCAATTGCCGTCCGTTCAGCCTTTCTGATGGCGCTCGCCAGTAAAGGAATCGTATATCGCTTCATAGATGCGAGCTTTTCCTTCAGTCCGTTTCCGGATGCGCCGCCTCTGATTTTGTGCGTCTGCTGAATGATCTGAACTTCGTCTTTTAACAGCGGAAGAAAACGAAAACCTGCGATAATGCCGTACGCAAGCTTCGGTGAAAGCCTGCATTGCTGAACAAGGCTGAGCATAAATAATATCGGATCAGTCGTGAAAATAAACATCATGGAAAGGGCCGAAAAGCATAAAATACGAAAACCGAGTGAAATGCCTACCAAAGCATTTTCACGGTTTATTTCAAAAGGGCCGGCTTCAAACAAAAAATTGTCAGCGGTCGTCGGCACTTTACCGAAGACCGCCGCTGTCCACATACACCCGGCTGCCAAAATCAGAAAGGGGATCGTAAACAGGAGCCATTTTTTCAGAGAAATTCGTGCCGCGGACAGAACCCCGACTACGATAATCACATAAAAACATGCTGGAGTGTAGGGGTTATAAATGAACGACAGCATCACAACACAGCAAAACACAGCAGCAGCTTTTATTGTCGGATTAATGGTTTGTAATTGCTGGTTCATGATGTTCCTCCTGCTGTTTATGGTGCAGCCATTCATATTGAAGCGGCCATGCCAGTTTTGCTTGTTGAATAATTTCATTCTGCTCTGAAAATAACGGCGCCGGAGCACCTTGATAAACCAATTTTGTGTCGTGAAGCACAAGAACGTTGTCGGCAAAAGCTGAGACAAGTTCCATATCATGTGTGATCATCAAAACAGCTGTTCCGGCCGCCTGGATGCTTTCAATCAGCTCCATACATTCCGCAGCGGTTTTCGCGTCTTGCCCGAAGGTCGGCTCATCCAAAAGTAAAATCTTCAGATCGTGCATCATCATAGTGGCGACGCTCAGCCGCCGTTTTTGTCCCTGGCTTAAAGCGAAGGGGTGATGGGTGAGAACATGGTCAAGGCCGAAACGCCGCAAAAGATCATGCGCTTTTTCGCCTGCGCCCTTATGGTGTTCATGTCCGAAGACCAGCTCGCCAAATACCGTATCAGAGACAAACTGATGCTCGGGGTTTTGAAAAACAAATCCCATCTGCCTTCGCAGCTCGTTTTCAGAAAAAGAATGAAGCGATTTGCCGAACAGGCGAATTTCGCCGCTTTTCGGTTTATAGAGCCGTGCGAGTACTGATAAAAGCGTTGATTTTCCCGTCCCGTTCTGTCCGACGACAGCCGTCAATGATCCCGCGCGAAGCGAAAAGCTGATGTCTGAGAAGATCACCCGCTGCCCTCTTGAAAACGAAAGCCTGTTTACCTCTAACACATCCTCAGTCAGAGGGAGATTCTTGCCTTCTTTGAAAGCGGGAACCGGCTGTGTAAACAGCATCTCTTTTGACAAAGTAAATGGTGCGCTCAAGTTTTCCTGCATGGCTGCGACATGAGGAATGGCAACGCCGATCTTTTTCAGTTCTTCTGAACGGAATTGAAAGATATCCGGTGTTTCACCATCCATCACTTTCTGTCCCGATGCGTCAAGCACAATTGTCCGTTCCACCCAAGGGGCCCACTCGTCAAGCTGGTGTTCAATGACGAGAAGCCCGAAGCCCTTTTCCTCCTGCAGCTCCTTTATCATGTGAACAAAGCTGCGTGCTGAATGAGGATCAAGAAGAGAAGTCGGTTCGTCCAGAATAATAAGATCAGGCTCCATCGCCAAAATACAAGCCAGCGCGACTTTCTGCTTTGTTCCCCCGGACAGGGCTGAGATAGTTTGATTCTTCAAGCCGGTTAAATCGAGTTTTACTAATACATCATCGATTCTCTCTTTCATTTCTTCCTTGGGCATTTGCAGGTTTTCCAACCCAAAAGCGATTTCATCTTCAACCGTGAGCATGCAAAACTGCTGGTCTGGATCTTGAAAGACCACTCCGATATGTAAAGAGGGCTTTTCAGAAGCTTGAAAATCTTCAATATTTTTTTGGAAAAGTGAGATGCGCCCAGTCTGCGCCGCATCACAAGCTTCTGGGTAAAGGCCATTTATACAGAGGGCCAGCGAGCTTTTGCCGCATCCGCTAGGCCCGAGCAATAGTGCCCGTTCTCCCTTTTGAAGCTGAAACGTCAAGTCTTTAAAAATCGGCTTTTCATCTTCTTCGTAGGAAAAAGTCAGGCGGTCGATGCTGAGGAGCTCATTAGAACCCTGCATGCTGGGACACCTGTTTCCGTTTCTTCTTGAGTTCCTTTCCGAGCGCCATGCCGTTTAATACGCCGGTATAGGCGAGTGAGTCACTGATAACTTTTCCGAGAAGGCCTGCAAGAAGCGCTCCGGAAAACAGACGAATGATGAGCATGAGCAGCAAGTAGCCCGGCGACAGTGCAGCATATCCGGCCACGAATAAGTCATAAATAAAGCTTGTCACTGACGAGCCCATCCCGGCAAGAAGGACAATAGGGAGAGAATACACTCTCCAGCGCGCGGCAAAAAAGACCGCTTCAGCCCCGAGGCCTTGAACAAGTCCCACCACAATCACCATCGGACCTGACGGATTGCCGAGCAGGCATTCAACAAACGCGGCAATGGTTTCTGAAATGAGCGCCGCGCCGGGTTTTCTGATGATATAAGCGGCAATAATAGATACGATAAACCAGATGCCGTAAATCGGTTCATAGCCCATCGGACCGAAAAAACCTGCAAGCACATTTCCGAAATGCGTAAATAATAAATAAATAACGGCAAATACAACACTGATTACAGACATAACAACAATTTCTCTAACCTTCCAGCTTTTCATTTGATCCCTGCTTTCTTGACGGACTGTTTGCCGAGAAGTTCACAGTCATCGTCACATGATTTGTTTTTTCTTCTGCGAGCCGGAATGCGGCCTCCAATGTGCGGAACACATCGTGAGCGTCTCCGTCAAGCTCGCTTGCATAATGCACACCCTGCACAAAAGTGCCTTGCGCTTTAGCGATATCGACCGCTTCTGAAATGATGCCCATATAATCCAGTTCATTCATCGGATAGAGCGCAAACTGACAAGGGGCCTCCGCTCGGATCTCACGGGTATTTTCGTCATTCAATCTTTTGCCATCTTCAAAAAGAAACGAATCACCCTGTGTATCACCCGGGCAGCCGATAGAAAAGGTTCCGTTCATGACGATGTGCTTTCCGCTTTTGGCTGCGTGAAGGTATACAGCTTTGGCGGCGTCAAATACATGATCCATTTTCCCGCGAAAGCATGTGCTGATATGATCTGTCTTCTTCCAAACCTTTGATGTATCGGTTTCCTTCAGCGCCGACATGATCACATTGATAAAATCATCTGTCATCGGGTATAAAGAAAATCGAAAACCGGCGATTCTGCTTGTGCCGCATACGTTGTTCATTTCTCCGACCTCCTGGTTGTTTTTTGGGAAAATAAAAAACTGCATATCCATAGGGAATATGCAGTCATAGAACGGAAGACGCAAAAAAAGGCGTCGTATCGGTCATCCTGCACTTCCCCACGCTGGTATTATCCAGATCGGGTTATAAGGGATCAAAACGCGTGTTGCCGCGTTTTATCTCAGCCAAAATAGCACCCCTAGTGCTTTCCATATACAATTTTTTATTTTGAGATCATCATAGATGATAAGATAGGATTTGTAAACAGGGATGATCATTTTTTTCATATAGAGCAAGGAAAGGGTGATAGGATGTGGAAAAAGGGCACATTTTAATTGTGGAAGACGAAGAAAAAATCGCAAGAGTGCTTCAGCTGGAATTAGAATATGAAGGATATAAGGCCACTATTAAAGAAACCGGCACTGAGGGTCTGCACGCTGCATTAGAAGAAAAGTTCGCCTTGGTTCTGCTTGATGTCATGCTGCCCGGTCTCAGCGGTCTTGAAGTGCTCCGCCGATTGCGGAAAACAGACATGCATACGCCTGTTATTTTATTAACCGCGAGAGACAGTATACCTGATAAGGTAACGGGCTTGGACATCGGAGCAAATGATTACGTAACCAAGCCGTTTGAAATTGAAGAGCTTTTGGCAAGAATCAGGGCGGCGCTCCGGCAAAACGGATCAGATCCCGGCACATTTTTATCACTTGGTGATCTGCAAGTGAATGAAAAAACGCGTGAGGTCAAACGGGCGGATCAAGAGGTTGAATTAACGCCGCGCGAATTCGATCTGCTCGTATTTATGCTGAAGCATCCGCAGCAGGTGCTCACGCGTGAACAAATTCTTACTTCCGTGTGGGGGTTTGATTATTTGGGAGATACAAATGTAGTAGATGTGTACATACGCTATATTAGAAAAAAGCTGGACTACCCATACGAAAAACAGCTGATCCACACAGTCCGCGGGGTCGGATATGCAATCAAGGAGTAGACGATGAATCTAAAGACCAAAATCCACCTGTATACGTCTTTATCGCTTTTCATATTGCTGATATTGATTCATACGGCAGTGTATCTTATTTTTTCATCTGCCTTGACGTCAAAAGATGCGTCAAGGTTAGCCGAAGAAACGGCCAATATTGCAGAAGCTCTCCATACCGCTGAATCAGAAGGGGTGGCCCTTGAGGATATGCTCCAGGCATACCTTCCGGCTAACGGGATGGTCAGAGTTGTTGATAAAGACAAAAAGGCCGTTATCATAGTGACAAAAGACAAAGCATACAAGAATTTTCCGAAAGTGTTTCATAGCGGGCAGACCGAAGAAGTGACAAAGCAGAATGGCAGGCTGTACGCCGTCGCGGCTGTACCGGTCATTTGGTCAGATGGCGAAGTCGTCTCGCTTCAGCTCATTGAAAGAGAGGAGCACACGGAAGAGAGCCTGCTGCTTTTGCGGATTATTTTAATCACGGCAAGCGCAGCGGTATGCATCGCTTCGTACTTTGCTGGCAGTCTGCTGGCCCGGCGCATTGTCAATCCAATCAGAAAACTGATAAAGACGATGAAAGATATCCAAAGAGAAAAAACCTTCAAAACGATTTCGCTTAAGGGACAGTCACACGATGAATTATACCAAATGGGGCTTACATTTAATCAAATGGCGGAGATGCTGAAAGAGCATTATGAAAAACAGCAGCAGTTCGTTCAGGATGCTTCGCATGAGCTGAAAACCCCTATCACCGTTATCGAAAGCTACAGCAGCCTAATCAAAAGGTGGGGAGCGCAAAAACCGGAGGTGCTAAAAGAATCGGTCGAGGCGATTCACTCTGAAGCCATAAAAATGACAAAACTGACGGATCAGCTTCTCACCCTTGCCAAATACCAGAAAGACATGAAGCTGGATGTGAAAACGATAGACATCATCGATTTGGCCCGTTCTGTTATTCAAACCTTACAAAGCGTCTATGGGCGGGATATGATGCTGGAAACCGAATGGGAAAGTTTATATGTGACAGCGGACGAACAACGCATGAAACAGCTGCTGACCATTTTACTCGATAATGCCATCAAATACAGTTCAGAGCCTATTAAAGTTTTGGCCGGGAAAAACCAAGGCCTCCCTTTTCTTATTGTTCAGGATCACGGCATAGGCATACAAAAGCAGCATATCGAACATCTCTTTGAACGGTTCTACAGAGCCGATGAAGCACGAAACCGCAAAACCGGCGGGACAGGGCTCGGTCTGTCGATTGCCAAGCAGATTGCTGACGAACACGGAATCGAACTTACCATCGACAGCAAAGTAAATGAAGGTACGAGCGTAACCATGCAATTTAAAAGGGGCGCTGATTTGCCATGATGAGGAGGAGTGCGATGAAAAAACGGACAAAAGCCATTTTCACAGCAGGTATTGCGATTATAGCGATAATTATCTGTGTCATCCTTATGATGAATCAAGCTCAGAAAGATGTGCTGACAAAAGCGGCCATCCAGAAAAAAATCGAAGCCTCCTATGAAGGTGACATTACGAAGCTGGATACATCCTCCGATAAGAAAACATATCTGCTGACGCTTGAAAATGAGAAAGGAATTTATGAGCTGAAAGCGGATGCGAAAACAGGCGCCATTCTTGATATGGACAGAATCAAACGCATCAACACGCCTTTGATGACAGAAAAAGAAGCGGAACAGCTTGCCTTAGCCAAAACGCCGGGAACTATCACTGAACGCACCCAAAAAAAAGACATTGCCGCATTTACTATTCAAAACGAAGGGGAGACCTATAAGGTCAAGGTAGATAAGCGTGCGAAAACAGTTGTTTCCTCTGAAAAAGTAAGCAAAAAAGGCGATAAACAAGCGACAAAAATCAGCGAAAAAGAAGCAAAGGCCATTGCTGTGAAAGAGGTTGGCGGAAAAGCGGATGATGCAGATCTCGAAGAAAGCGAAGGCACGCTCGTATTTGAAGTGGACATCGACCTTCCGAATGACAGGGAGGCCACGGTGAAAATCAATGCCTACACCGGCCGCATTGTCGGCATCGTGTATGAGGATTAACTTTTTTCTCATCAAAATCTCATCTTGTTCTTTCTGTCCTTTCATCTTCAGTGTGTAAGCTAGACTCATAACGAATGAAGGAGGAATGAAAGATGTTGAAGAAAAAATGGATGATCGGTGTATTGGCGGGTGCTTTAGCAGCAGGCGGATTCAGTTATAACGCCTTTGCCAAAGAAAATAACAGCCAAGTCACACAAAACGGTGTATCATCGGGTGCTGCATTATCTGAAAAAGAAGCTGCCGAAATTGCAAAGACCGTCGTTGACGGAACGGTGGATGATATCGACAAAGAAATGTATGACGGAAAAGAAGCATATGAAGTCGAAATCGAAAAAGCCAGAGAAGATTATGACGTTTATGTGGATATCAATACAAAAAAACCCCTTAATGATCCGTTAAAAGAAAAAGAAGAGCAGGTCAGCCTGACAAAAGAAGAAGCTGAAAAGACCGCTTTAAAGCAAACAAACGGAACAGTGACAGAAAGCAAACTTGATGAAGACGACGGCGTGTACATCTATGAAATTGAGATCAAAACTGACCAGGGCACAGAAGCCGAATTTGACATCTCAGCAAAAGACGGCCGGATCATCAAGCAGGAATTAGACGACTAAACCTCACACTATGTGAGGTTTTTTTTCTTGATAACGCGCCATCTTTTGGACAATCTAAACGTAAAAGGAGGCATGCCGCATGGACAAAAAAGAAGAACAGTACATTAACCAGGCTGAATACGTTCCCCATCCCACAAAAGAGGGGGAGTACGCGTTATTTCTGCATGAATCGTACCATCTGTTGTCAGAAGAGGACGAAACAGAGCAAACAGAATGAGGGCAAAAGCCCTTATTCTGTTTGCTGCATACATCCGCCCAACGGATAAATTACTTTTTTAAGTTGACACAGCTTCTTTTTTTCTGTAACCTCAGGTGTGTCAATTACATTACGAACTTCGTTAGGTGAGGCTCCTGTATGGAGATACGCTGCTGCCCAAAAATGTCCAAAGACGCCAATGGGTCAACAGAAATCATCGACATAAGGTGATTTTTAATGCAGCTGGATGTTTGCGTCCTATGCCATACAGTGCTAAAGCTCTACGATTGAAGGCGACCGCACGCTTATTTGCCGTGCTTTTTTCCCTTCAATCCGGAAGGGTTTTTTTATGCCCTGAAAACGAAATGATCATATAGTAAAAGGAGGTGCGGAGTATGGATTCTCCCCATTCGAGTCAATCTGAAGAAGTTCCCATATACAACAAGACCGCGAATCATTACACGATGAGGAGACGGCCTGCCGCACCTTCTGGCGAGGCCGGCACGTCTCCGTAAAGGAGGTACGAGTCCCGATGGTTCAAAACATGACCTACGATGAACTCATTTTACGCATTATCATTTTATTGAGAGATGGAAAGGTAAGGGACTTCCGCAGCATAATTGATGAACTTCAGCCTTATGACGTGGCGTTTTTGTTTAAAGAAATGCCGGAAAAACACCGAGCCCGCTATTTATCTTATCTGACAGTTGACGATATCACTGATATGATCGGAGAGCTTGAGCGGGAAGACCAGCTTTCCGTATTAAATAAGGTTGGAAAAACAAAAGCAACCCTTGCAATGAACAAAATGGATAACGATGACCTCGCTCAATTGCTGGAGGAAATGGATGAAGAACTGAAAGAGCAGCTTCTGTCCAGCATGGAGGCGGAGGAGTCAAAGGCCGTCCAGCTTTTAATGAATTATCCGCCTGAAACCGCAGGCCGAATGATGACAAACCGCTTTGTATGGATCCCGCAGCATTACACGGTAAAAGATGCGGTTGTGAAACTGAAAACCTTTGCCGAAATAGCTGAATCCATCAACTACTTGTATGTCATTAATGACAGCAAGCAGCTTGTCGGCGTTCTGTCATACCGCGATTTAATTCTCGGGGAACCGGAAGAAAAGGTCCAGGATCTCATGTTTACCCGGGTGATTTCAGCAGACGCTCTTCAAGATCAGGAAGAAGTCGCCCGCCTGATTGAACGGTATGATTTTCTGGCGATTCCCATTGTGGAAGAAAACAACGTGCTTGTCGGGATCGTAACGGTTGATGACATCATCGACGTCGTAATCCGGGAAGCCGACGAAGATTACGAAAAATTCGCCGCATCAGGGAAAGCCATTACATTTGATACAAAAGCATACGTGGCTGCTTACCGCCGCCTGCCATGGCTGATATTGCTTCTGTTTATCGGGCTCATTTCCGGCAGCATCATGAACTTTTTTGAGGAGACGCTGAAGCAGGTCGTCGCACTGGCGTTTTTCATGCCGATGATTGCCGGGATGACAGGGAATACGGGAACGCAGTCACTTGCTGTCGTTATCAGAGGATTATCTAAAGAAGAAATGAATAAGAAAACGATTTTTCGCCTGATTTTCCGGGAGCTGAGAACAAGCTTCTATATTGGAGCTGTGTGTTCTGTTTTGATTACGGTAATTGCTGTAGTCTGGCAGGGCAATATGCTGCTCGGTTTTGTGGTCGGTTCGTCTCTTCTTATTACGCTGATCATCGGCACCATGGCGGGAACGGTTGTCCCGATCATTCTGCACAAACTCAACGTAGACCCGGCAATTGCCTCAGGGCCGCTTATTACAACGTTGAATGATATTTTGTCGTTATTAATCTATTTTGGTATCGCTACTGCATTCATTCACTCATTATAAACAATAAAAAGTCCGTCTTATCCAGTAAAGACGGACTTTTATATTTTAGCGGTTTCTATACTTAAAGTGCGCATTAAGCTGGCCTTCCAGCATTTTTTTTCGCACTTGAGGGTCATTTTTTAATGCCTGTTCTTTCTTGCGCATATCCTTCAGAATCTCTGCCGTCTGAACGCCATCCTCACGCTTATTCGCAATATCCATCAGCCGTTCCACATCTCCGAAAGAATATTTTCTCGTCCCTCTTGAAGATCGCTGGGGATAGATCAGCTTCCGTTCCTCATAATATCTGATTTGCCTTACGGACAATCCTGTCAATTCGCTCACAATTCCGATAGAAATCACTTTTTTGTCTTTATAAGAACGATCTTCTGTGGTCATTTTTCCACCCCTGGATGTCTTTTAATCATAGTATATAAAAAAACAAGAGAAAAAACCTAACGTTTGTTAGATTTCCTTACATGGATTAGAAATTTTTTGAAAAACAACGGAAGAAAAATTAACAAGAATGATGCGCTGAGAAAAACAGCGTTTTATTCTTTATGTAAATAGTAATGAGGAGGAAGGATAATCATGGAGAACGAAAAAGCGGTCTCGCTGGCAAAGGAAATTATTGAATTAGATATCAAACGGGATGAAATGCTTGAGGCATTCATGCAGCTTGCGGGGGACCATGCTTTTCAACTGCTGAGATCCGTCCAAAACGGACTTTACCGTAAATCTTCATAATCAATCGTTTCTTTACATTTGATTCATACTGCATTCACTTAAAACTGGTATGCTTCTTATAGAATACCGAAAAAATAAGGAGGGCGCCATGAGTAATTTATTAAAAACGGCATTAGAAAAAGAACGAAGCCATTATTCAGAAAAGCTGTACCAAATCGGCGTATATAATAAAGAAGTAATGAAAGAGATGACGATTTCCGAACTGAGAAGAGAATATGCTTACTTTTATCGGAAAATTCCATACCTAAAGCAAAGCCCTTATACAAAATAAACCGTTTGTATAAGGGATTTTTTTGCGTAAAGAGAGCAGGGATTTTACAAAAAACAGCGAATTGAATAATTAGGAGAGATAAGACTCTTATCATATGTAAGGGTTTTCATTATTTTTTTATAAAAATTCTATATACGAGGTAGATATGATGAGATTATCGTTTAACGAAGAAGAAGTTGAGCGTGCGATGGCTTTGTACAAGGTTTTTGCAAGGGCTTTCAAAAGTGTTTCTGAACACAGTATCCGCGACAGTAAAGAGCATGGATTTAATCCGACTGAATTTGCGGTGCTCGAACTGCTTTACACGAGAGGCCCGCAAAAATTGCAGCAAATCGGGTCAAGGCTGCTGCTTGTCAGCGGAAACGTCACCTATGTAATTGACAAGCTCGAAAGAAACGGATTTTTGATCAGGGAGCAGGATCCGAAGGACAAGCGCTCCGTGTACGCGCATTTGACGGATAAAGGCAGCGCTTACCTAGATAAAATTTACCCGATCCATTCGCTCCGAATTGCGAGAGCGTTTTCAGGTCTTTCGCCTGAAGAACAGGAACAGCTGATCGGCTTGCTGAAAAAAGCAGGTATTCACAGCCAGCATTTGCTGTTCCGTTAAAACTTGGCTTTTCACACTCTCTATTTAGGGAGTGTTTTTTAGTGCTTGGCGCCGGAATCGAATTCCTCTTTCCCTCTATCCTCTATAGAATTATTTTTCCGATCATTTCACGAATATCCCAATCAGACATTTCAAGAAGGTGCTGACTGACATGTTCCTGATAATGTCTGACATGTTCACTCGATTGAAAAAATGACAACAGCTGATCTTCTATCGGCTGTTTTTTCCAATTTTCTAAGCTGATCACAAGCCGGCGTTTTTTTAACAGATTCAAATTCATTTCTTCCTGACCCGGTAATGCGTGATAAATAAAGGTCGGCAGCTTTTTTTCTATGCATTCGCTAACAGTTACGCCGCCGGGTTTCGTGATGATCCCTGAAGCATGCTGATATAAATGATTCATTTCAGCTTTGCTGTGAATGTAAGGAAGAGCTTCGAGCAAAGGATTGTGTAAACTTTTCACATAGCGGTAGAGCTTTTCGTTTTTCCCGCATAAGATTTGGTAGGAGATATTTCCGCCGGGCGAAAGCTCTTTGATCAGCTTGAAAATTCCTCCGACTCCCATACTTCCGCCTGTAATCATAACGGTGTAACGGGGAAGGTGTTTCTCGGCTTGTGTAGGCTTTGGCTCCGCCGTGGAAGATCGATCAATCGGTATCCCGGTAAGGAATATTTTCCCTTCATCAACTCCTTCAGCTATGAGCTGTTCTTTTATATCCTTGATCGGTACAAAGTGATAATCGATATTCTGTCGGCCCCATACCTGATTGACAAAAAAATCAGTGTAAACATTCACGACTTTCATAGCCGGGAATTCTCGTTTTAGTTGATTGAGCAAGTAGGAAGGCAGGGCGTGGGTGCAAAACACGAGATCAGGCTGCTTTTCCTTGATCAGTTGTTTCATGCTTTTCAAAAACAGCCATTCATACATCACATAACGTTTCTTTGTTTCATGTTGTCCGCAGGCCATTAGATGATAAATCCAGCTGTACGTTTTTGGGAAATGTTGTATCCACTTTAAGTATGTGATAGAGGAAAGCTTTTCTAATCGTTTATAACGATGGGAAAAAATATCAATCTTTTCTGATTGAAGTGATCTGAGACTGAGTTCAATCTGAAGCGAATCGGCCGCATGATGATGACCGGTTGAGATGCTGAGAAAAGGAAAAATCAGAATGTTTGTCATGCTTGTCCTCCTTCAGAATAAAAAACGATTTCCATCTATATTTTTTTACGAATCATCACAAAATATAAGGGTGTTTTTTAACAGTTAAGGAAGGTGAAACATATGAGGAACTGTTTCCTCTCAATTTGGGGCATAATTGATCCGATTTATTACTTTTTTTCGAGGTTAACGGTGATTGATAAAGAAAAACAAAGCGTTTTTCGCGTCAGGTTAACGAGGTATAAAGGCGCTCAGATTATATTAAGCGACGGAACGAAGATTAAAAAAAATGATGTGTTAGTCAAAATCCATCTTCATAACATCAAACTGATGAGAGAACTGAGGACCATTGAGAGTGCAGTCAGAAAAGGAATGATCATTTATCAAAAGGTTTATATTTCTATGCCGCTTTTAGTTGACTATATCAGCAAACATAAAAAAAGGGATGACATCAAAGGAATTATTGGAATCACCATGCTCCATAAAGGAGTGGAAAGACTCGGTTTTGAAGTCGTTAAACCCTCTAATCACTTTTACAGGTTTTTTAAAAAGATGACACATTTGCCGATTTTATATTTGACATCAAAGCAATTTAACGCTCAAAGCATTCCGAATTCACATTACTTGTTTATTTCTAAGGAAAAGCTCCAGCAAAAATATCAAAAAAGAGGCTGATGCCTTTTCTAAAGGCCAGCCTCTTTTTTTATGATATTTGATGGAAGGTTACCTCAGGACGGCTTCCGACACGGATATTAACGCCGGTCTGGCCCAGCCCCTCACTAATATAAAAAGGTTTATCGTGATGATAATGCAGCCCTTTTATCATATTCATTCGAACAAGTTTTCCCATTTTCACCATATGGTAGGGCTTAGGCCAATGAATTTGGCCACCGTGAAAATGCCCTGAGAGAAGGTAATCAAAACGGAACTTTTCCATATCAAGCACAATGTTTGGATCATGTGTTAAAACAAGATGATACCCGTCTTTAAGTCCCTTATACGAATCGGGGATATTGCTTCGTTTCGTGCTGTAATCATCAATTCCGATTATATTTAAAAATCCTTCTTCAGTCTGAATCTGCACGTGTTCATTTTGAAGCGTTCTGCACCCGTGTTCTTCTAACACTTGTTTCAGTCTTTGAAAATCATTTTCTTTTAACACATAATCATGATTTCCAAAAACCGCGTACATTCCATATTTAGGTTTCAATTCTTGCAGCGCGTCCAAGTAGTTCGCCAGCTTTGGAATGTTTCGTTTTCGATCAAGAAAATCCCCCGTTAACGCGATGATGTCTATTGAGTTTTTCTTCGTTAAATCCAAAAGCTGTTCCGGTGAAACAGAAATGTTTTCTAAATGAAGGTCAGATAAGTGAAGTATCGTTAATTGCTTCTTAGATGCACCGGTATTGTTCTGGTTGACTGTAATCGTGTTTACCTTAACATCTTTCGTATTGTGAATCGCTCTATATATAAAAGGTATGCTGAGTATAATAGCCAAAGAAAGTAAGAATATAAACATTCAATATCTCCTCCCTTCTACCAGTATAACGTGATGAAACTGTAATGATAGCGGGAAATAATGGGCTTAAGGGAGATAAAAGAGAAAAACACGATTCTTTTCAAAAGAATCGTGTTTGATGAGTTCAGATGTCACAAGGGTTTTTATTCCTTCGTCAGCTCTATAAAAAAGTCTTTTAAATCTGTATGCCGAAGGTGCTTAGGAGTTTTATCAGAGCCAACAATTATCATCGGAGAATACGTGTCCGTTTTGTGCAAAGACCCGTGACCGGCTCCGCCGAGGTGGGCAGGGGATTTTTCACCGACAAATTCAAATCCCGGTTTTGCATCGGCAATAAGATAGCGGCCCTTATGAGAATGAAGCGCACCATAAAGGCGGGCCAGCGCATCGGGATAGTCGCCGTAACGGATAACTTTATTGCCGGCGGAAAGATCGAGCACCGACAGATCGCCTTCCACATTCCATGTTTGATTATATTTGTCCTTATAGGACCCGTTCGGCTGAAAACGAAGTGACTTATTTGATTCTCCTGAAGTCACATAAATCCAGTGATTTTCTTTCCATGCCGTAAAGTTCATTCGCGGATCCTTATTCAGTTTAGAAGCAATATCGGAAAAAGCAATTTTTTGATCTAACAAGTAAACAAAAGCCATTCGTTCGTTTACTCCCAAAACGAGCTGGTCATTTTCAGACGGCGTTTTGCTTAATTTAGGAATGCGGTAGTCCTTTAACAGTGTTTTTAAACGGATTAACGCTTTGTGTTTGTCGTTTCCTATTGCGGCTTGTCCGCTGTCTCCCATCACAATCCATATTGTATTTTTTAAAGCCTCATCCCATGAACTATATGTATTAAACATATCTTGAATCTGTTTATCCACTTTTTCAACCGCTTTGATATCCATCGGTCCATTCTTGTGAATGGAATGGTCTAAATCTGGCATATAGGCCAAGGTAAGAGAGGGCAGTTTCTTTTGTTTGATGAGATAGTTCATTTCTTGAGCAGTGAACGTATCGTTTAAACCGTAGCCTTGCCATAAATGGTTAGACCGGTTGTGCGGATTTAATTGGGTAAATCTGCCGAACGATAATAAAAAAGGTCCCTTTGTTTTTAATTTTTCAGGCAATAACTCAAACATGTCTAACAATCTTGGCGCGTTCAACTCATGCTTGGTATTCCCACGGTAAATGAGCCCATTGATGGAGGCAGACTGTTTTCCTTGTTTATCCAAAGCTTCATGAATCGTTTCGGCCGATTGGTTCAAATGTTTATTATTTAAATTGTACATGCCGTCTTTCAGTGACTGTTTAAGGCCAAGCGCCATCAATTCTTTTTTATCACTGCCGTAGTTAACCAGTCGATTTTCATCTTCGTTATACCACACCAGACCTGGAAGGTGATGAAGATTTGAATAAGACCCGGTCAGCAGTGTGCTGTCTATTGTAACAGACATCGTAGGATAGGCGCTGACCATTCGAGGGAAATAATGCCCGTTTTCCATTAAGAATGAAAGTGCCGGTGCCCGATTTTCTTTAATCGCTTTTTGTAAGGGTTTGTCCATCAAGGAATCAATGAGAATGACAACCACGGGCCTTGAAGAAGGACGAATGGCATCTTTTTGCTTTTTTGTTAATCCCGGATATGGTTTCAGCATAATATACGCTCCGACAATCAATGCAATGATAACGGCCAGCGTGATAATTTTGATTTTATTCAAATGGTTTCATTCCTTTAATCCAGTCTTTCTATCAGTTCTTCTTTCGTATATTTCGTAAATCGTGTGCGAATTATACTGAGGCACTTTGTTTTTTAGAATTTATTGTCATCTGATGAATTTTATAGAACGTAATAGAGATAATAATGTGTGTTACATGATGAAAAATCGAGTGTTGCTAAAGAAAACAGTATGGGTGTGTAAGCAATGTTTATTTTAGAACGACTGAAAAAGAAAGAAACAATCTATCTGTTTATTGCCTTATTTCTGCTGTTGCTATACGTATCGCCCCTTTACATTTTAAAGGAAGATGCCCACATACGCGTGCATGATAATCTGGATTCTAATATTGCCTGGTATAAAGTGCTGGCTGAAAGCGGAGAAATAAACGGAGAGGTTGACGCAACGGTTCCCCAGATTATCAATGGGCTGCCCCGTGATGCTTATGGAACAGAGTGGAGCGGAATCGTTTGGCTGCATGCGCTGTTTCCTTCGATGACAGCCTACGCTTTAAGTCAAACGATTACTAGAGTGGTCGCTTTTTTCGGCATGTATCTGCTCTTAAGGAAGCATTTTATCTGTGATGAAAAAGCCTATCTGATTCGTATTGGCGTATCACTCGCGTTTGCCTTAACGCCTTTTTGGCCTTCCGGAATGCTGAGTACACTTGGATACCCGCTGGCGCTATGGGCCTTTTTGAATATTCGGAAGCGGGATTTCTCGTGGAAAGAGTGGATCACCCTTGCCCTGCTGCCTCTTTATTCTAGTTTTGTACTGGGATTCTTCTTTTTCCTTGCAGCCGTTGCATGTCTCTGGCTGTACGATGTGATTGTCAAACGAGATTGGAATCTGCCGTTTTTAGGAAGCATTGCTTTTATGACAGGCATTTTTCTGATGGTCGAATATCGGCTTGTCTATTCAATGATTAATTCACAGGAACCGATGCATCGGGTTGAATTTGTATCATCAAGGCATGAATTTTGGCATTCCATACGGCTGTCCTTGAAAAATTTTGTTTTAGGGCATAATCACGTGATGACAGTCCATACCTTTATTATTCTTCCGATTCTTTTGCTTGTGTTCGCTATCGTTTTATGGAGACGAAACAAAACGCAGCTAGAGAAAGTATTTCTTTTTTTGTTCGTCTTCAATTATGCGCTGTCGTTATGGTATGCGTTTTGGTTCAATAAAATTTGGACTGTGCCGAAGGAGAAATTTGATTTTTTAGCGGCTTTTAACTTTGCGCGGTTTCATTTTTTGCGCCCGTTAGTCATTTATCTGAGCTTTGCCATTGCCTGCTATCTTTTATGGCAGATGGGGAAGAAGTGGAAGATATTCGTATCTGCCGCTCTAGCCGCCCAGCTGATGGTATTGGTCCCTTTTAATGAAGAATATACGTATGGCGTTCACTATCACGCCCCGACATTTCGTGAGTTTTACGCAGCTGAACAATTCAATGAGATCAAGGAGTATATCGGACTTCCGCAAGACGCTTACCGTGTCGCGAGCATCGGCCTTCACCCGGCAATCTCCCAGTATAATGGCTTTTACACACTGGACACGTACAATAATCTCTATCCTCTTTCATACAAATATCAATTTCGGAAAATAATCGCCAAAGAGCTGGAAAAAAACGGGCGATTGAAACGATATTTCGATGAATGGGGCAGCCGTTGTTATGTATTTGTCGATGAACTTGGCAAGCGTTATAACTTTAAAAAAAATTCAAACAAGAAAATCAAACATCTCGAATTAAATACCGCAGTGTTTAAAGAGATGGGAGGACGCTACCTTTTTTCTTCAGTTCCCATTCTGAATGCGGAAAGGAACCAGCTTGAATTCGTGAAAAAGTTTGACCATGAAGACTCTGCCTGGAGCATTTATTTATATGAAGCCAAATGAGGAGGATACATAGTGATACAGCCACCGCCATTATTAACGATTGTCGTTCCTTGTTATAACGAAGAAGAAGTCTTTGAAGAGACAAGCAGACAGCTGACTTCCGTTTTAAACAGTTTAACAGCTGAAAAATTAATTTCAGAAGAAAGTAAAATATTATTTGTTGATGATGGAAGCCGTGATCGAACCTGGTCTTTGATTGCCATGGAAAGCGTTAAAAACAGCAAAGTCACCGGTTTGAAATTAGCATGTAATGTCGGGCATCAAAAAGCGCTTTTAGCCGGCTTGCATAAGGCAAAGCACCGCTCTGACTGTGTGATTTCGATTGATGCCGACCTGCAGGACGATATATCGGTGATCCGTGAATTTATCTTAAAATTTCACGAAGGCTGTGAGATTGTATATGGCGTCAGGCGCAGCCGGAAAACTGATACCTTTTTCAAACGCACAACAGCTTTAGGTTTTTATCGGTTAATGAATAAGCTCGGTATTCAGTTAATCTATAATCATGCCGACTTTCGTTTGATGAACAAAAGGTCGCTTGAAGAACTCGGACGTTACCCGGAGGCCAACCTGTTTTTACGCGGTATCGTTCCTATGATTGGATTCAGATCGGCAAAAGTGATGTATGACCGGAAAGAACGCGTTGCAGGAGAAACAAAATATCCTCTTAAAAAGATGTTATCCTTTGCTTTTAACGGAATCACGTCCTTTAGTGTTGCGCCGATCCGGTTTTTCACTTTGATAGGATTTTTGTTGTTTTTGTTGAGCGCAATGGCGGGAATAGGTGTTATCATTCAAAAAATGCTTGGCTATACGAATGCAGGGTGGGCGTCGCTCATTATTTCAATCTGGTTTCTGGGGGGATTGCAATTGATGGGGATCGGCATTATCGGCGAGTATATAGGAACCATATTTACTGAAGTCAAAAGGCGTCCAAAGTATGCGGTTGATATTGATTTATACTCCGAACCTCTGAGCCCGTTACAGCGGCAGGAAACTGAACGGTTATTAGAGAAAAAATACAGTTAAAGGAAAAGAGCTGATCAGGTGAATCAGCTCTTTTTCTTCAGTTGTTGCAAAATCGCTGTCAGCGGCTCATCTTGCGGATTCCGGTAAAAATCATAAAAGGGACATCCCTGTTCCTTGACGCGCTTGACGACGGTATCAATCGTAAAAGAGGCGGGGGTTAGGGATGTTTGCACTTCATTCCAATAAAGAGGCGCTGCCACTGTGCCCAGCTCGTTTCCCCGGGTGGAATAAGGACAGATGATTGTTTTCCCTTCCGCATGCTGCAAATAATCAAGATACAGTTTTCCATGTCTGTTTTTGATGAAGCGTTCGGTTGTGAACAACTCAGGAAACGCGTTCGTGCAGTAATCAGCAATCAGCATGGTGAAGCTGCGCGTTTCTTCATAAGAAAAGGCTTCGGGCGACAAAGGGATATAGAGCTGGATGCCTTTGTTGCCGGAAAGCTTCGGAAACGATGTGATGCCGAACGAGTCAAATAATCGTTTCAGCTCATGAGCCGCGTGAACAGACATGAGAAAATCATCCTTTGACGGCGGGTCTAAATCAATCACAATTTCTGACGGGCGGCGGCTGGATACGGTTTGAAAAGGAACGTGGAATTCCAGGGCAAGCTGATTGGCGAGCCATAACAATGTGGAAATATCCTCACAAACAATATGTTCATGGCTGCCGTCAAAAAAGGAATGAACAAAATCCGGCGTGTAATCCGGCTTATTTTTTTGAAAGAAAGATTCACTCTTTGACCCGTGCGGAAACCGAATAACAGTCACAGCCCGGTCTTTGAGAAAAGGGAACAGAAAGTCACTGATTTCAATGATATACGTAATAAAATCCTCTTTCGTCCGCTTCTTTTTTTCAAAAATGACTTTATCGAGACTTGTGAATTCCAGCTTAGGGTGCAAAGTTTTTGACTGGCGCACCATTTGTTCGTAAGTGCATGCCGCGGGTTCCATATCGAATTCAAAGGAAACAAATGACACTTCCCGCAGGGTGTCTTTTAATATCGTTAAATATTGAACAGTCAAACAAATCGAAGGTTCAAGCGTATATTCGCCTGCCGGCGTTTTTGTGCCGTGCGCCTCCATAATAGATCGAATTGCGTTTTTTTCTTCGTCACTCATTCCGTGTGAAACAGAGGCGACGGGAGTTATTTTCCCGTTTTTAAAAACAGATACCGTCACATATCCGTTGTTCGGGTTAAATCCTGTTAAACAAACATGCGCCTTTTTAAAATGTTTATACTTAAGCCAATCAGGAGTCCTTTTTTTCTCTATCCATTTGCTTCCTTTTTTCTTCGCGACAATTCCTTCTCCGTCATATTTTTGCACTTGCTCCCAAAGCGGTTTAAAATGGGCGTGGTCAGGAATGTATTGAATGGTTTCCTTTGCCAGATGATTGACAGTGACGGGAAGTGCAGCGGATCTCATCAGCTCGGAAAGCTCTCTTTTTCGCTCGGTATATGGAAGAGACGATATATCGGTCCCGTCCCTTTCCAAAAGATCGAAGGCGAGAAAGCTGCAAGGGCGGCTGTCCGCCAATTTTTTGATGGCCTCCGGATTTTTCATCCGTCCGCGTACTTGAACGTGTTCAAAATCAGAGCGGAAGGGGTTCATTAAAAATACAATTTCTCCGTCAATTGTTAACGGAAGGCTTTTATTCATTTTTTGAAACACATTTTCTGCGTATTGTGTAATTTCCGGAAACGTGCTGTTAAAAAGCTGCCCATTTCTGCTCGTTAATGTAACACTTGACTCTGTCACATGAAGAATACACCGAAATCCGTCATATTTTACTTCATAGCGCCACTCGTCTCCTTCAGGCGGTGACGAGGTGAGAACAGGCTGCATGGTGAGCGCCGCCAATTATGATGTGCCGGAGGCTTTTTTTCTAGTCGTTTTCCGCTTTTTTTCTCCGGCTCCTTTCGGTGCGGCAGGCGTTGCTGGCGGAGAAGCAGCTTTGTCTTGATTCGGCCGTTTAGTCCGGTCGATGCTTGCCTGAAGAGCGCTGACCAAATCGATCACGTCTTCTCGAGGAGCGGCTGTACCAGGTGTGACGGCTGTTTCTTTATTTTCCAGCTTGTCGTTTATTTTTTGCATGATGGCTTTCCGGTAGGTATCTTCATATTGTTCAGGCTGAAAATCAGTTGTCAGCTCATCAATTAATGTGATGGCCGTTTGCAATTCTTTATCATTTACATTGGATTGATCAGGAACACCGGGCACATGGGCAGCGCTTCTAACTTCGTCCGGGTAATGAATGGATTCCATCAGGATACAATTTTCATACACACGGAGAACGGCAAGCTGCTGTTTAGACCGGATTGTAATGGTTGCGATCCCGATTTTTTCAGTCGTCCTCAGTGCTTCCCGAAGGAGAGTGTAGGCTTTTGAGCCATTATCGCCTGGTCCAACATAATAGGAGCGGTTAAAATAGATCGGATCAATTTCCTTCAGCTGAACAAAGTCGACTATCTCGACTGCTTTTTCTTCGTGTTCCTGTTTTAATTCTTTCAGCTCTTCATCTGTAAGAATGACATATTTGCCCTTCACATATTCATATCCCTTAACGATTTCATCGGGAGCGAGAGTCTTTTCGCAGCTCGTGCATTTTTTTTCATATTTGATCGGTGCGTGACACTCTTTATGAAGGCTGCGCAATTTAATATCCTTGTCTTCCGTGGCGGCGTAGAGCTTGATCGGAATATTGACAAGGCCGAAGCTGATAGAGCCCTTCCACATCGTCTGCATAAAAATAAACCCCTTTTTTCATTATTGTGCAAGGCATTGGGTATATTCATGTATAGAAACTTATGGATGCAAAAGACACCGGAACTCATAAAGCGCCGGCTGTTTCAGAAAAAAGTGTTCAAGCTGATCTTTCAGTCTTTAATCATGCGCAATATTGACGCTATTTCATTTTATCTCTAACAGGGGAAATGATCTTTTCCAATCGTGCAGGCAAGGATATTGTTGAATCGACATGACATCAAAGGGCATATTTCTTCTGTTCTCAGAGGTTTTTTTCTGCAAGTAAAAAAAGACAAACAAGCGATCAACAGAGCTGTTGACCTGACAACAGAAATAGAATGTATCATCTTAATCTAACGTCGAATTGCACCAATGCTCTACAACGAGAAACAACCGTGTTTTTTTAAGATTTAAACAGGTTCAAAGTCATCAATGACGCTTTAGGGCATAATATCGGTGACCACGGCAAAGCGCCTTTCTTCTGCCATCCCCGACAATGGATTTATCGCCCGCTTAGGCGGAGATGAATGATTATTATTTTGACAACACCAATAAAGACACAGATGAGATATATTTGATCGAACAGTTTGAAATGCCATTTATGATTCAGCAGCGCCAATTGATCACTTCAGTCAGCACAGGCATCGCCGTATCCCCCAGAGACGGAATAGATGGGCTTAAGCTCATGAACTATATATCACAAGGCGCTCAGAAGTTTTCAAACAAAAGAAAATTTTTAAAGAGACGAAAAGCAGGTGCAATCACCGCCAAGACAGAAGCCGTGAAAAGAAAGGATCATACACAATAATTACCCGGGAAATGGAATCCATGCCTATAAAATGCAAAGAGGCGATAGAAACCCCCATTATAAGCGAACCGGTACAAAAGGCGGTAAAATGTCAAAATCCGCCTGCTGACAATATATAAAGACACAAATGATCCTGAAATAGCGGCAGAGACCGAAGCAGCCAGCGGAACCATATCATATTGCATAATCATTCCGGTATGAAAAGCCATCATACCGATAAAATGCATGGCCCAAATGCCAAAGCCCATAATGACAGATCCCACGATCAGCCAAAGTTTATTTTTTAAATGTGACTTTCCTTGATATTTCAAGCGATGTATATGAGGCAGCGCAAGCGATAATAATAGATAAAAGTATAAGTAAGCTATCATAATGTATTTCCAAATTCAAATCCCCGCTTCCTGCTCTTCCTGTTGATTGTTATTTATATCAGCTGTGTATACAGCCAGTCTGATTATGAAAAATAGAAAAGCGCAAGTGCCATTGGTTTTTATTACTTTAACTATATAAAAATATGTTAAAATCATTCTGATGTTTTGCCTTCTGACCAAAAAATGAATGTGTGATGTATTATAGAATATATAAAGTAAGGGGAAGTGATGATTATCGAAGCATTAGTTATGCAACTGATAGAGGCATTTAAAAGTTTATCTTATTTTGGAATCTTTCTGGCGCTCTGTATTGAATTTATACCGGCTGAAATCGTGCTTCCGCTTGCGGGCTATTGGGTATCAAAAGGTGATATGACGCTTATCGGAGTCATAATAGCAGGATCTCTCGGAGGAGTCGCGGGACCGCTGACATTGTATTGGATCGGGAGATATGGCGGAAGGCCGTTTCTTGAGCGGTTTGGGAAATACATATTTATAAAGCCTGAGGCGCTTGATAAGTCGGATCAATTCTTTCAAAAGCACGGCGGTTTTGTGGCATTCAGCGGGCGATTTCTGCCGGGGGTCCGTACGCTGATCTCCATACCGTGCGGAATAGCTAAAATGAATGTCTGGGCGTTTTCCGTTTATACATTTTTAGCTATGCTTCCGATCACGTTTGTTTATGTCTATTTAGGTGTGAAACTCGGACAAAACTGGAAAGAAGTAGGATCAATTCTTGATCAATATATGCTGCCGGCCGGAATATGTATTGTTTTGGTGTTTGCCATCTACTTATTTATGAAAAAAAAGAAAAAGAAGAGCAAATCTGAAAATCTTTCTGTATTTTTAAATAAAGATAAGCATTGACAAAAGAAATGGCAGCGATTATTATTATCTTATAATTTAAATATTTCTTGAAATCCCAAAGGGGAGTAGCGTCCGGAAATACCGGAAACAAAGTCGTCAATTCATGGATCACATCCATCGGCTTTGTTGGCATGCCGTTGTTAATCATGTCTAGCAAGACCTTTGCCTTATGTCGGCAAAGGTCTTTTTTGTATGAAAATACTGCCGGCATAAGATTGGATGAGAGAAAGAAAACAACTTATTGGGAGGGTATTTTATATGGATGCAGCATTATTATTAGAGTATGGTTGGGTTCTTCTCGTTTTGATCGGGCTGGAAGGTATTTTGGCCGCAGATAACGCATTGGTTATGGCCGTAATGGTAAAACACCTGCCGGAGAAACAAAGAAAAAAAGCGTTATTTTACGGCCTTGCGGGTGCGTTTGTTCTGAGGTTCGGATCTTTGTTCGCCATTTCGTTTTTAGTGAATGTATGGCAAGTTCAGGCGATCGGCGCCGTTTATTTACTGTATATCGCCATCAGCCACCTGCTGAAACGATTCGTATTTAAAAAAGAAGACAGCAAGAAAATTCCGAAACAAAGCGGCTTTTGGCCGACAGTCTTAAAAGTGGAACTTGCCGATATCGCCTTTGCGGTTGATTCGATTTTAGCCGCCGTCGCGCTTGCAGTTACACTTCCCGCAACATCACTTCCGCAAATCGGAGGTCTTGACGGAGGACAATTCATCATTATTTTGGCCGGAGGAATCATCGGACTTATCATCATGCGTTTTGCGGCATCAATGTTCGTTAAGCTATTGAAAGAACGTCCAAGCCTGGAAACCGCAGCATTTGCCATCGTAGGGTGGGTAGGGGTCAAGCTTGCATTATATACACTCGCTCACGAGGACATCGGGGTTGTATCCGAACATTTTATTCATTCAGGCACATGGAAGCTGATTTTCTGGTTGGTATTGGCAGCCATTGCTGTTTGCGGCTGGTTTATGTCAGGCGGAAAAAAACAATCGGAAGAATCATTGGAAGAACAAGAAAACGGCAAAAGAGAAAGGGCGTAAGCTATCGTCTCTGCTTTTAACGAAGCAGAGATTTTTTGTATTTAAAACGCTTCCATGCCCGACATATGATGACATTTTATTAACAGCTTTGTTACAAAAACACTTCCTGAAACCCCCTTAATTCTTTATAGAAGCACGAAATCATGTATAGGACATCTTAATGGTTTTGTCATAATTGAGACAATGGAAATCAATTTCTCTTTTTCTTCCTTTGCGAATCCCTATCAAATTAGCTATCATTAATGAGTAGTTATAGGGAGGAACTGAGGTGAAACCAGTGCTTAGCCTTTTGTTTAAATTGGGAAGAAAGAAACAAACGCTTGAGAAATCTGTTGAAAGCATCCAAAAAGGCAATAAAGAACTTCAAAATGAATTAATACAGCAGTATAAGCCTTTTATCGCCAAGACGGTTTCATCCGTTTGCAAACGATATATAGATGAAAAAGACGATGAGTTCAGCATCGGGCTGATCGCATTTAACGAAGCAATCGAAAAATATTCACCTGAAAAAGGCAACTCGCTGCTCGCATTCGCAGAGCTTATTATAAAAAGAAAAGTAATTGACTATATCAGAAAAGAAGCAAGAAACGCGCAAAATATTAATATGGATTTACAGGAGGGGGACGATCAGGAATCTTCGCAAAGCCTGATTGAAGCGGAGCTTTCCATTGATGAGTACCACCGCCTGATAGAGCAGGAGCAGCGGCGTGAGGAAATTCTTTATTTCCAAAAGCAGCTCAAAGAGTACGGTCTTACTTTTCAAGAACTGCTCGACCACTCGCCGAAGCATTCAGACGCAAGGCAAAATGCCATAAAGGTTGCGGTTACGCTTGTGGAGCATGAAGAATTAGCCGCTATCCTTTACCAAAAGAAGCAGCTGCCGGTAAAACAGCTGGAGCAGCTCGTCACAGTGAGCAGAAAAACAATTGAACGAAACAGAAAATATATTATTGCCATGTGTATTATTATTACAGGTGATTATGTGTATTTGAAAGATTATCTTAAAGGGGTGCTGCACTCATGAGAAGAGGGATCATAGTAGAAAAAAATAAAAAATCTGTCACGTTGCTGACCCCTGACGGACAATTTTTAAAAACAAAAAATGATCGCCATAACGGTGAAATCGGAGAAGAAATTATGTTTCCGAGTGAGACGCGTATGGGCAGAAGGGCCAGCTTTTTTGATATTCTCAGACTGCGCCCTTTCAAAATGGGGATTTTTACGATGACTGCTATTATGCTTTTTATTTTTATGGTGCTCCCCGTTTTTTCAAACAACAAAGCCTATGCGTACATGACAATTGATATTAATCCGAGCTTTGAGATGGCTTTGAACAGCGAATACGAAGTTATTGAGCTGACGCCTCTGAATGATGAAGGAAAACGGATTGTCAGTGATATTAATGATTGGGAGAAGTCTGACTTCAAGCAGGTTATTGATGCTATTATTACCGATTGCAGCGAACAAGGATATGTAAAGGAATCCAAAGAAATTTTGATTTCCACAGTTTACGAGAACACAAAAGACGATACATATAAATCAGGCGTGAAAAAACAACTGAGTGACGTGACAAACAAATATAAGAAAACATACCATATGGAATCCCTTGAATCCGATTTGGATACAAGAGAAAAAGCAAAAAAGGAAGGAATGTCTACAGGCACTTATATCAGACAAAACGAAAAGAAAAACAATAAAGAAAAGACGGATGAGGATTCAAATAAGGATGATCAAAATGATACAGAGAACGAAAAAGAGTCTGTAAACGAGGGGGATAATCCGCAAACAGACCAGGAAAACAGCCAAAAAGAAGACAATGAGCAATTAAACGAGTCGGATTCAGGCGAACAGAAAGAAGAGTCGACAGATCAAGATGATCAAAAAAACGATAAAGATACGAATGTAAATGAATCAGAAGAGAAAACAAATGCAGAAAAGGATGGGGAAACAGAGCAAACCCCAACACAAGATCCTCAAGATAAAGGAAAAGATGAAGAGTATAAGGGCAAGCATGACAGCCGGGAATATAAAAATGGGAAGCGGGAAAGAGGGGAACATGATTCTTCATACCACCGGAATTATAATTCTTCTGACCGCCGGAATCCTAATGGCTATAGAAACGGCAGCGAATCAAATCAAAATGAAAATTCGCCGAGAATTCCCGGCGAATATGCCAATTGATTTATTTGTTTTGTCCGTTTAATTGTGATTGTGCTTGCTGTACAAGACGCTTTGTCATTTCTCCGCCTACAGAGCCGTTAGAACGAGCTACTGTATCAGAGCCAAGATTAACGCCGAATTCTTGAGCTACTTCGTATTTAAATTGGTCTAGTGCCTGCTCAGCCCCTGGAACAACGAGTTTATTTCTGCTCGCCATCTTTTTCATCTCCTTTTCTCTGGAAAGATTCTTTACGCATGATTAGTTTGAAGTGAGATCCTTCTTTTTATGCTGGCAATTGTTGTGGTGAAACTAAAAAACCCGGCATAACGGCCGGGAACGAGGGGCTTACTATAGAATGTCAGAAGTCATTTGGAGCGCTGTCGCCTGGATATGAAACGATAAAACAGAGAGGACGGTCACCGCGATAATCTGCCTTATTTTTTTCCATTGCGTATCATTGAGCTCTTTAAAGCGGTCACGAAGCAGGTCTGTTTGCTTTTCAACAAGCGGCTGCAATCTGGCTTCTTTCAATGACGCGCTTACTTGATGGTGCATGAAATCAAGCACGAGGGCGCAGCTTTCATAATAGGAGATCGGGCTGATAATATCATCGGTTCTGTCCGTAATGGTGTTAAAGACAACTTTTAATATGGCGCGAATGCTTTCAAAGTCATAAATTGATTTTAAATCCCGTACAATTAAAAGAATGACAACTTGTTCAATCGAATACTTTTTGCCAAGCTCAGGATGGCCCATCAGGTCTTTGATATCTCGTTTGACCCAATTTTGAATTGCCGTCGATTTTAATGACGTAAGCTCGCACAAATTTCCAAGCTCAACGATTTCGTTAGTGGACAATCCATATTCTTTTTTCTGTTTTTTTCGTTCGTATCTGGTAAGAAATTCAGGGATATAAAGATGATTTTCCGCTTCTTCTAACGTCATATTCGCTGATCTGATCAAAACTTGAAGAGGGCTTGTTTCACCTTGTCCTTTTAAGGCGTAAAGCAGTTTGACCATTTCCGTTCGAGTGAGTTTAAAAGTGTTCATCATTCACCTCATGATTCATTTTGACGCAGAAAAATTAAGAAATATGATTTCATTTGCTTATGCGCCGATTTTCAACATAAACATCATACGTCTAAATCCTTGCATTTTCAAATGGATGATTTATAATTTAATTATATACAGGTTCATTAGAACTTAAAATGGCGGAGGTAATTATGGCGAAAAGAATATTTCTGTTTATTTTAACAAATATTTTGGTTATCACAACCATTGGAATTGTGCTTTCCATCATTGGCGCGGCGACAGGCGTCGGAACGTATTTCAAGGCTGACGGCGGCATCCATGTCGGTGCATTGTTAGTCTTCAGTCTTGTCGTAGGCTTTGTCGGTTCCTTTATGTCCCTCCTGATGTCCAGATGGATGGCGAAAATGATGATGGGCGTCAGAGTGCTGAACCCAGAGAAGCAAGCGCTAAGCCACGATGAACAGCAATTGGTCGACCGGGTACACAGATTGTCGCGTACCGCCGGTTTAACGAAAATGCCTGAGGTTGGAATTTATAACTCATCCGAGGTTAATGCGTTTGCTACGGGGCCGTCAAAACGCCGTTCCCTTGTCGCTGTATCTTCAGGCCTTTTGCAGCAAATGGATGACGCTGCGGTTGAAGGCGTGCTTGCCCATGAGGTGGCTCATATCGCCAACGGTGACATGGTGACAATGACGCTTCTCCAAGGTATCGTGAATACGTTTGTTGTGTTCTTATCGCGTATCGCAGCCTGGATCGCAAGCCGTTTTGTAAAAGAAGACCTTGCCCCGATTGTTCATTTTATCGCGGTGATTGTGTTTCAAATTGTGTTTTCGATTCTCGGAAGCCTCGTGGTTTTCGCATACTCGCGTCATCGTGAGTTTCATGCTGACCGCGGAGGAGCGGACCTTGCCGGAAAGGATAAAATGATTCATGCCCTGCAAACGCTGAAACATTACTCTTCACGCGTGGTAGAAGAGGAACAGACAGCAGTGCAGACATTGAAAATCAATGGGAAAAAGCATTCTTCCCTTTTCTCCACCCACCCGGACTTAGACGAAAGAATCCGCCGTTTGGAAGCTAAATAAATGAAAACTTCTATCACCCTTTGAACCCTGTTCAGAGGGTTTTTTTATTAAAAAGAACACAAGTATGTGTTCTTTTGGCTAGAACGATGATAAAATACACAAATTAAGAAAAAAGCCTTTAAAAAACGGACTAATATCTTTAGAATAATTACGTACTAAAAATGAGAGGCAGAAGGAATATACATGAAATTTAAGCTTGGAAAACTCATACAAGTATTATCGCCGGCCCAATTGATTGCTTTATATTACTTTTTGGCAGTCACGGTTGCGTTTATATTACTGAGCCTGCCTGCCGCCCATAAGCAGGGAGCGCACTGGTCGTTTATAGATGCTCTTTTTACTGCGGTCAGCTCAGTCAGTGTCACAGGTCTGACCGTTGTGAGTACAGCCGACACATTCAGTACGACAGGTATTGTGATACTTGCGTTTGTACTGCAATTCGGCGGAATCGGCATTATGACGTTAGGAACCTTTATCTGGCTGATCATGGGGAAACGGATCGGACTTAAAGAGCGCAAACTGATTATGGTGGATCAAAACCAGACACAATTCTCCGGCATCGTCAATCTTATGAAACAGGTGCTTTTTCTCATATTATGGATCGAATTTTTTGGAGGGCTTATACTCGGAACGTACTTCCTTACTTATTACGATTCTTTTTCAGAAGCATATTTACACGGCTTTTTCGCCAGTGTGAGCGCCACAACAAATGGCGGTTTTGATATTACGGGGAATTCGATGGTTCCATTTAGGCATGATTATTTCGTGCAATTTATTACAATACTGCTGATTATTTTAGGCGCCATCGGATTTCCGGTTCTTGTGGAAGTGAAGGATTTTCTGTTTTCAAAGCAGCGCAGATACCCTTTCACCCTATTTACGAAACTGACGACGATTACGTTTGGATTCCTCGTGTTTTTCGGAGCGGTGGGTGTATTTGTACTCGAAGCCAAACACTCATTTGCGGGAAAATCGTGGCACGACATTTTATTTTTATCATTGTTCCAGTCAACCGCCACTCGAAGCGGGGGAATGGCAACGATAGATATCAGCCAGCTGTCAGAGCCGACATTATTTTTTATATGCGCGCTCATGTTTATCGGCGCTTCGCCAAGCTCTGTCGGCGGAGGAATCCGGACGACGACCTTTGCGCTGAATCTGCTCGCGTTGTTTCATTTTGCCCGCGGGAATAAAGCGGTCAAGGTCTTTAAGCGAGAGCTTCATCCTGCAGATTTACTGAAATCTCTCGTCGTGACAATGATGGCCATCCTGCTCGTTTTTGGATCGACACTCATCTTAACCATTACTGAAAAACACTCTCTGCTCGAGCTGTTGTTTGAAGTATGCTCTGCGTTCGGTACAACCGGCTTGTCACTGGGAATTACGGCTGATTTAAGCGACATCGGAAAATGTGTAATCATGATTGTCATGTTCATCGGACGTATCGGCATCCTTACTTTCCTGTATTTAATCGGCCGGAAGGAGATAGAAGCCAATTACCATTATCCGAAGGAAAGAGTGATTATCGGATAAGAAAAACACCGCCCCTTGCGCGGTGTTTTTTAATTGCCAAAAAAAAGATGTGTGGCGATTTACCAGTTGGAGATTCTAACGAGTAAAGAGGTGAAATCAATTGTTTGCAGTACTGTGGAAATCAGCTGTCATGATTGTGGTAGGCATTATACTATTGCGGATTGCCGGACGCAAATCAATCAGCCAGCTGTCCGTTACTCAAACGGTCATCATGATTTCGATTGGCTCTGGTTATTATTCAGCCTTTTATCGCACATAGTTTATGGGAAACGATTTTAGCCGCCTCTGTTTTTATTTTCGCTCTGCTTGTTATGGAAATTTTGCAAATTAAAACTGACTTTTTTGAAAAGTTGTTATCAGGAAAAACCATCACGATTGTGGAAAACGGAAGTATCAATCAAAAAAACTTGAAAAAAATGCGCTTAACGGAAGCTCAGCTGAAAATGAGACTGAGACAGGAAGGTTTTAGGCAAATCAAGGATTTCAAAGAAGTTTCCTTAGAACCGAACGGCCAAATCGGCTACGAGCTTTACGATGAAGCAAAACCGGTCACAGTACAGCAGGTCCGGTTTTTACTCAATGAATTAAAAGCAGAGCTCATACAAGCAAACAGGAGGGATATTGATGAAACGTAAATCTGCCATCAATGAAGCAGGAAAAAACAACAACACACCGACAGAAAGTATGGATAAGAATGCGTATTTGACTCAATATGATGGTGATCCCGGATTAAGAGGAGCAAACCGCAATTCAAAACATGGAAAGCAAGGGGGCGAGTAATCAATGGGGAAAAATCAGCACAGCAAGGATATGCAAAATCATAAAAAGCCGATGAATAAAAAAGTGCTTGAAGAAGAATTTTCAAGTGAGCTCGGAGATTATAACGCCGGCAAGCTCATTGAAACACTTGAACAAACAAAACCGAAGAGAAAAGAGAAAAACTGCAAATGAAAAAATACCTCTTAGGCAAAACGCCTGAGAGGTCCTTATTATTTCAAGTATGCATTTTTTCTGTTCCCTTTCGCCAACTGAAGCAAGTTGGTCATCCTCAGTTCTATAAATGGCTGAGCAACTGTTTTGACAAAGTTGCTGGATAATATGGACGTGAGAGCAGCCGTTAAAATAAGCAGCATCACCAGGTTCTGGTAATTGGTCAATCCATCCTCCAGCCCGATTTGCCTCAACGTTTTAATGATAAACCCGTGAAGCAGATATACATAAAATGTTCTGGTGCCCCATTTTGTGAAAAAGTAGCGTTTTTGAGGGACGAGAGCCAGAAAGCTGAAAGTCGCTGCGAAAGAGAGAACATACCATCCTATACGGGTCAAACCGCTGATCAAGGTCACATCACCGAAAGATGAATATGGCTTGGAGCCAAACAGCCACGAATAATCAAAATCAACACCCCAGCAAATAACGAAAACCGAGGCGAGCACACCGGCTGCAATTTGTTTCCCTCTGGCAGACCGCAGCAAATCAAAATGCTCTTTATTTAAATAAAATCCGACAAGGAACATCGGTAAAAATACAAACGTTCTGGACAGGCTCAGCGTGCTGCTGATGAAATCGATATAACCAATAAGGACCGCCGCTCCGCAACTGACAAAAAGCGCCCAATGCTTTGGAAGCTTTGTAAAAGGATACAGCAGCAGGTTCCAAAAGAACAAACTGACCAAAAACCAAAGTGACCATTGCGGGTCAATCGGATTGACGTTCGTCATGCTTTCATCTTGAACCACATAATAAAAAACAGAATAGATGCTTTGGAAAATCAAATACGGAATAATCAGCTTAACAGCCAGCTTTTTCACATAACCTGACCGTTTAAAGCCTTTGGCGAAATAGCCTGATACAAGAATAAAGGCGGGCATGTGAAAGGTGTAAATGAACTTGTAGAGGTACAGCATAAACTCGTTATCATTAATAAAAGAACGGAGAATATGGCCAAAAACAACAAGGAATATCAGCAAAAATTTTGCATTATCAAAATAACTGTCACGCGATTTGTTCATAGCATCACCTTCTCTTCAAATCATTCACTAAAAGATTATTCCCTGTTGGTATTCATTTTAAAATAAAACCTCAAAAATGATCTCGGAAATCGGGTGATTGTTAGAACGATGTAAAACGGAGGTAAGGATCGTTTAAAATGTCTTCAGAATGTAATCCCGCTGAAATTTTCTGAAATTTATAGGGCAAATGAAGGAAGATGGGACATCTTGTAGAAATATTGGAGGATAGGTTTTGAAGAAGGAGTGTACAATGAATGGCTGAAACTCTTGATTTGGAAACAAGTTTACAGCTTCAAAATCAGCTGAAGCAGCTTCAGGAAGAAAATGACCGTCTGAAAAAGGAATTGAATCAGCATCAAGTGATTGTAAATAACACGCTGGATGCTATTTTTATATGTAATAAAGAAATGAAAATTGTTCAGGCAAATGAGGCGGCGGCCAGGATGCTGCAAGTCAAACCGGAAGAATTAAAAGCACGTTCGGTGCTAGACTTTTTGTTCGCCATTCCAGAAGAAGAGCTTGTCATTGCGATTAAGAAATTTTTTAATAAAGGATTTTTGTGGAAAGAGGTCCCGATCAGGCTGGACAGCGGAGCGACAAAGTATATCGAATTTCTTGCGAAAAAGGAAAGTGGAGAAGATTCCTTTTTTGTAGTTATGCGGGACATCTCATCTAAAAAGATTTTAGAGCGGGAATTCTCTATGAATGAACAGTTATTTAAGGATTTGTTCGACAGAGCTGTTGACGGGATTGTGCTCTTTGACAGAGAAGGCTGTTTCATAGACGCGAATCTGTCATTTTGCAAGAGTTTCGAAATTGGCCAAAACGAGCTGTCTCATTTATCTTTCGGAGAATTTATAGATAAAACAAACGAAAAAGACTTTCAGAGCATTTGGGAAACGATCCACAGGAAAGGCAAAGCGAAAGGAGAGCTTCCAGTCAGACTCCGTTCAGGCGGCCAAAAGCTGTTTGAATTCACAATTACCTCTAATATCATCAACGGCTTTTACATGTCAATTATGAGAGACATTACCGAGAAACGCTCCATGGAAATACAGCTGTTTAAAAGCGAAGAGCGGTTCAGAGAAATTTTCGAAAATGCGATGGACGCTATTCTCATTTGGTCGGACGACGGAAGAATTGTGAAGGCGAACCAATCGGCGTGCAAAATTTTTGAACTGCCGATGAATCAGCTTGTTCAAAGAAAACTGTGTGACTTTCTCGTTGTTTCGCATCAAAAATACCGGTGCACGAAAAAGAAATATGAAAAATTCGGGGAGATTAGAGATGAGCTGCTCTTTCAAATGGGGAACGGGCAGTTTAAAGAGCTGGAGTTCACTTCAAAACGAACGATATTGGAAGGCCAGCATTTAACGATTTTTAGAAATGTAAGCGATCGAAAAAGGATGGAGAAAGAACTTAGAGAAAGCGAATTGAAATTCAGAAAAGTCTTTAACGGCTCGATGGACGGAAACGTGTTATTTGATAACAAATATCGCATTATTGATGCCAATCCGTTAGCGAGCGATATTTTAGGCCTGTCCCATGAAGAGATCAAAAAGCACAGTCTGCTGGATATCATTTCTGCCTATGATATTGAAAATCTGACTTCTTCAGCCAGGCAGATTAATCTTGAAGAAATGGATAATGAAATTCCCTTTTTGTTAAGCGGCAAGGAAAATCGGAAATTGGAATTCTCTTTTAAACGCCATATTATTCAAAATATGAATCTTGCTATTTTTAAAGATGTCACCGAGCGTAAGGAGCTTGAAGAACGGCTTCGAAAATCCGACACTTTGCATGTAGTGGGAGAGCTTGCCGCCGGCATCGCCCATGAAATCAGAAATCCGATGACCGCGCTCAAAGGCTTTATCCAGCTTCTGCAGGGGAGTGTTGAAGGTGATTATGCCCTTTACTTTAATGTCATCACCTCGGAATTAAAGCGGATTGAATCCATCATCACAGAATTTCTAATATTAGCGAAGCCGCAGGCGATCATGTATGAAGAAAAAAATGTGACCGACATCATGCAGGATACAATGGACCTTCTCCACGCCCAAGCCAATCTCAGCAATGTTCAAATGCATCTGGATCTGATCGAAACCATTCCTCCGATCTATTGTGAGCCCAATCAGCTGAAACAAGTATTTATCAATATTTTAAAAAACGCCATTGAAGTTATGCCTAAGGGAGGCAATGTATATGTGAAAATTCAGCCGTCCGGCCCGGATCATATTCTCATCTCCCTGCAAGATGAAGGCATCGGAATAACAGAGGATAAATTAAAACGGCTTGGAGAGCCTTTTTATACAACAAAAGAACGGGGCACTGGACTCGGACTTATGGTAAGCTATAAAATTATTGAAGAACACCAAGGAAAAATAACGGTAGAAAGTGAAGAGGGCAGAGGAACCGTATTTCATTTAACGCTGCCGCTCCGCCAGCATAATGAGGAAAGAGGGAACGACGAATGAGCTGCTATGAGATAACAGAAACCCCTTTGGGGGAAGTTGCCATTGTGGAGGAAGAAAGCAAAATTACGCGTTTACTGCTCAGTGAAGAGGATTTTCTGAAATGGAAAGAAGCGGCTCCCATGGCGGAAAAACAGGAGACACCTATTTTAAAAGAGGCAAAGCAGCAGTTGCGGGAGTATTTTGCCGGTGATAGAAAAACATTCTCACTGCCGCTGGCCCAAAAGGGAACGTTTTTTCAGCAAAAAGTGTGGCAGGCGCTCGACACGATCCCGTACGGCGAGTCCAGAAGCTATGCCGATATCGCGGCCGCAGTCGGCAGTCCTAAAGCTGTTCGCGCAGTCGGACAAGCCAACAAGAGAAACGCATTGCCGATATTTGTGCCGTGCCATAGAGTCATTGGGAAGAATAGGGCGTTAACCGGTTATGCGGGCAGCAGAACAAATGTAAAGGCAGTATTGCTTCGCATAGAGCAAATCCCCTATAAAGAAAAATAAAACATATGGCACGTTCCAATTTTTTCACTTGAGACATATAATTTTACAAAGTTAAAAAAGTTGGTCTGGTGAAAAAGGAGGACAATGAGTAATGAAGCTGAGCCGCCCAGATAAAATCGCCGGGTTTGCAGAGCTGTTTGTAAAATTACATGTATTATCAAGCTCCCAAAAGAACGAAATCATAAAGCTGACAAAGCAAAAAAACCGCTGACTCTGCCCGAATGTGAGCAAAGCCGTTGCGGTTTTTTAGTTTACATGGGATTCTGCAAATAATTGTTCGATTTCTTCTGCATAACAGCCCGTCAGGATTCCCTTTTCGGTAATAATGCCTGAGATAAGGCTGTGGGGTGTAATATCAAAAGCCGGATTGAACACATGAACATCAGCCGGAGCGGTCCGAACGCCGGAGATCTGTCTCACTTCTTCAGGATCTCTTTCTTCAATCGGAATATCGTCGCCGCTTTCGACTTGCAAGTCAAACGTTGATAAAGGAGCCGCCACAAAAAACGGAATTTGAAAGGCTTGAGCTAAAATGGCAAGGCCGTATGTGCCGATTTTGTTCGCTGTGTCTCCATTTTTTGCGATTCGGTCTGCCCCGACGATGACGGCGGAAATATGTTTTTCTTTCATGGTGTGAGCCGCCATGCTGTCCGTGATCAGCGTGACATCAATGCCGCCCTGCATCAGCTCCCATGCAGTGAGCCGGGACCCTTGGAGGACCGGCCTTGTTTCACAGGCGTAAATATGAAGTCCGAGATCCTTTTGTTTAGCCAGATAAAAAGGGGCAAGTGCCGTTCCATACCGGCTCGTAGCAATCGAACCGGCATTGCAGATTGTCATAATCTGATCGCCTTTTTTAAAAAGCTGCAGCGCGTTTTGGCCAATCATCCGGCACGTTTCTTCATCTTCAACCTGAATCTGTATGGCTTCATGGACAAGGTTTGTTTTTGCTTCGTTTACCGATGTTGCATACTGAATAGAACGGCTGAGCCTTTCAAGCGCCCAAAACAGGTTAACGGCTGTCGGTCTTGAGCTGTTTAAATAATCCTTGATCGGAGCAAGCTTCTGGCGGAATTCAGAAACATCTGCCGCTTCTATATCTTTAGCAGCAAGAGCGAGTCCGAACGCAGCGGTAATTCCGATTGCCGGAGCGCCTCTCACCTTCAATGTGACAATAGCGTTAAAAACATCCTCTTTCGTTGTCAGTTCAAGATATTCAGTGACATCGGGAAGCTTTTGCTGGTTTAAAATATGAATATATGTTTCTTTCCATTCTACTGAACGGGGACCTGTAAATTGAGTGCTCATCATTCATCATTCCTTTAGATGTTGCTTAAATTGTTTAAGAACATCGGTAATTGTTTTCAGCTGCTCGCGTTTTTCAACAAGCACCGCGCCGATTTCTAGTGCAAGCCTTTTTCTTTCAATTCGTTTATCAAATGGCACGATGGTGTCAAGATCTGCAACGTGCGCCAGCCCGATTGTGCGGCGGATCAGCTCACAACCGGCAAAGCCGACAGCATCTGAAAAAATGTGTGCCAAGGTGTCTTCAAGATATCCGTCTATTTTCGAGTATGCTTCAAGGCTGTCTTTTTTCCACGCCTCACTGAATGTTTGCTTGAATGTATCCCATACGATATTTACATGTTCATACAGAGGCTCTCTTGCTTCTACTTCGCGGCCGAGTGCGTTTAATAAGAGATTTGCGATGAATTGTCCGACATCAAAGCCGATTGGTCCATAAAACGCAAACTCAGGATCAATCACCTTTGTTTCTTCTTGGCTTGCAAAAATACTTCCTGTATGAAGATCACCGTGAATCAAGCTTTCCGCCGACGTTAAAAATAATTGTTTCAGCTTCGCCGCTTCTATTTTTAAACTATTGTTTTGCCACAGTTCCTCTGCATAGGGGCGAAGTTCTTCTTCAAAATCATTTGTGTCGTTGTCAAAGAAAGGATCTGTAAACACGAGTCTTTCAGTTATGTCGCAAAGCTCAGGGTTCGTAAATTGTTTTACCAGCTGTTTCTTTACTTGCGGTTTAAGCGCGTAATTAGAGGAGTAGAAAAGAGTTTTCCCTAAAAATTCTCCCATGTGTGCCGACAGACTCGGAAAATTCTTCCCTTCTAGTAATCCTTTTCTGGCGATCTGCAGATGAGACAGGTCTTCCATGACGGTAACCGCCATGGCTGTGTCAGAATAATAGACTCTGGGCACAAGATGAGGCACATGTTCTCCTTGGCGGATCAGCGCGCTGCTTTCAATTCTCGCCCGGTCGATCGTTAACGGCCAGCTTTCGCCGACTACTTTTGCATAAGGGACGGCTTGCTTAATAATCAGTCCTCTTTCCTTTTCTTGATCATACACGTGAAAAACATAATTTAAATTTCCGTCGCCGATTTCTTGGCAAGTCAATGTGCTTTTACTTGGAAATAAGCCGAGCTTAACCGCCAATGCAACAGCGGAGCTTTCATTTAACGTTTCATACAATGGTGTTGTGGTTGCTGCCATGATTATTTACCCTCCAATATGAATAGCTGTTTATGTAATGCGGGGGGATGGCCAATAAAAAAAGCCTCCTTCTCTGGAGAGAAGGAGGCTAACAGACACGTTTCGCCTCTCTTATCTCTCAGATAAATCTGATGGAATTAGCACCGTGCCTTAATGAGACTAACGTCTCGGCGCAAAATCTGTGCGCCCCATTTCACAATGGCATTACGGTCGGTTGCTGTTGGGGTCAAAAGGCCAATCCCTCGCCCAACTCTCGATAAGAGAAAATATTCACTTGTCTTGCAATTCGAATTAATCAGTTGATGAAAATGTTAACAGGTGCTTCGTTTATTTGTCAACAACTTTTGTTGTGCAATATTAATATAAATCTTTTCGAAGGTCTGCGAAAACGGGAATCTGTTTCCGTACGGCTTCACTTTCTTCTATATCAACCTCTGCCCGTACAGCACCTTCTTCCTTAGAGCCCTCTGCTAAAATACGGCCCCACGGATCAATAATCAGGCTGTGGCCGGCAAACTCATTGTCGGGGTTTGACCCGGTGCAGTTGCAGGCCGCGATAAAGCATTGGTTTTCAATCGCTCTGGCAATAAGAAGGCTTTTCCAATGGTCGAGGCGGGGCAGAGGCCATTCCGCTGAAATAAACAACAGGTTTGCGCCCTTTGTCGTATGCTTTCTAATCCATTCTGGAAAACGGATATCGTAGCAAATCAGTCCCGAGCTTTTGACGCCGTCAAGTTCAAAATAACCATCAGCCGAGCCGGCCGATAAATAAAGGTGTTCATCCATCAGCTGGAACAGATGGGCTTTGCTGTACTCTTTAACGATCTTTCCTTCTTTATCCGCAATGTACATCGTATTATAGATATGGCCGCCTTTTCTGACGGCGACAGAACCGGCGACTAGGTGGACACCATGCGTTTTTGCGGTCTTTTTCAGCCAGCTTTGAGCAGCGAGACCGTCATCATCCGCTAACAGGTCAAGGTTTGTCAGATCGTAGCCGGTCGTCCACAATTCAGGAAGAACGAGAACATCGGCGTGTTTACTTTCTTTTTCGATTAAAGATTCAGCTTTTTTTATATTTTCTGAAGGATTACCGTATGCAATATCAAATTGAAGACAGGATATGGTCCATTTCACCTCTGCAGCACCTCCAAGTTTCCCTTTACTTTTTATATATAACCATATATGATGATGGACTATCATTTCAAGAAATTTTTTTAGAAGGTGAAAACAGATGAAATTTGAACATTCTCACGTGTTAACACAGCTTCCCGAACAGTTTTTTGCTTCTTTAGTCAAAAAGGTGAACAAAAAACTGCAAGAAGGGCACGACGTCATCAATTTAGGGCAGGGAAATCCTGATCAGCCGACACCGGATCATATTGTCGAAGAAATGAAAAACGCGATCGCAGACCCAGAGAACCACAAATACTCATCATTCCGCGGCTCCTATCATTTAAAAAAAGCAGCAGCGGCATTTTATCAAAGAGAATACGGAGTGAAAGCAGATCCGGAAAGTGAAATTGCCATTTTATTCGGCGGAAAAGCGGGGCTTGTCGAGCTTCCGCAATGTTTATTAAACCCAGGGGACACCATTTTAGTTCCCGATCCGGGCTATCCAGATTATTGGTCGGGGGTTGCGCTTGCTAAAGCCGAAATGGAAATGATGCCGCTTATAGAGGAGAGGGGGTTCCTGCCTGATTACAGCCGCCTTTCCTCTGACGTAAAGGAAAAAGCTAAGCTGATGTATTTGAATTATCCGAATAATCCGACAGGAGCCGTTGCTACTTCGGATTTCTTTGAAGAAACGGTCAGCTTGGCTAAAGAAAACGGCATCTGTGTCGTTCATGATTTCGCATACGGCGCAGTTGGCTTTGACGGGCACAAGCCATTAAGCTTTTTACAAACTGAAGGGGCAAAGGACATTGGCATAGAAATCTATACATTGTCTAAAACGTATAATATGGCGGGCTGGCGCGTCGGATTTGCCGTCGGTAATGCATCTGTGATTGAAGCCATTAACCTTTATCAGGACCATATGTTTGTCAGTCTGTTCAAGGCGACACAGCAAGCGGCAGCGGCGGCTCTCTTATCAGACCAAACGTGTGTGGCTGAACAAAACGCCATGTATGAGAGCAGACGGCAGGCGTGGATTACAGCCTGCCGGGAGATCGGATGGGATGTCACGGCTCCGGCGGGATCATTTTTCGCCTGGCTTCCGGTGCCAGACGGCTATACCTCCCAGGAATTCTCGGATTTGCTGCTTGAGAAAGCCAATGTTGCCGTTGCCTCTGGAAATGGGTTTGGAGAATATGGAGAGGGCTATATTCGAGTCGGTTTATTAACGAGCGAGGAACGTCTTAAAGAAGCGGCCTCCCGTATCGGCAAACTGAATCTTTTCAATAAAAAGCATTGACAACACACTTTAATGATGGGATAATTCAAAATAATTTATAAAATCTATATTCTTATCAAGAGCAGGCAGAGGGACAAGCCCGATGAAGCCCGGCAACCGACTTGTAAAGCACGGTGCTAATTCTTGCAGCAAGCGCTGAGAGATAAGATTCGGACATAAAACGAAGCCTCTTCAGACGCAATACGGTTTGAAGAGGCTTTTTATATGTGTTCTTTGAGGAAAGGAGTTCAACCATGAGTGAATTATTGGCAACATATCTCCTGACAAATCCGGGGTCTGATTGTGAAAAAAGAGCAGAACAGATTGCGACAGGGCTGACTGTAGGCTCATGGACGGATTTACCCCTGCTGAAGCAGGAACAGCTGCAAAAGCATAAGGGGCGGGTCGTAAGCGTTGAGGAGAAAGAAGGAGCTCTTGAATCGGAAAAACAAGCGGTCATTACAATTGCTTATCCGGAAATTAATTTTACATACGACATTCCGGCGGTGCTGACGACTGTGTTTGGCAAGCTGTCACTTGACGGGAAAATCAAATTAACCGATCTGGAATTTTCAGAAGGTTTTAAACAAAGGCTGCCAGGACCGAAGTTTGGCGCTTACGGTATTCGCAAGGCGCTGGGCGTGTTTGAAAGACCGCTGTTAATGAGCATTTTTAAAGGGGTCATAGGAAGAGATCTTGAAGATATTAAAGATCAGCTGAGACAGCAGGCACTCGGCGGAGTGGACTTAATCAAGGATGACGAAATTTTCTTTGAAACAGATCTGGCGCCCTTTGAAACACGGATCACAGAGGGCAGGCAAGTGCTGCGTGAAACCTATGAACAAACAGGGCATAAAACGCTTTATGCGGTGAACCTGACGGGAAGAACGGCTGACCTTAAGGATAAAGCAAGGCGTGCAGCTGAGCTTGGAGCGGACGCGCTGTTATTTAACGTCTACGCTTACGGCTTGGATGTCATGCAGAGCCTTGCCGAAGATCCTGAAGTTTCTGTTCCGATTATGGCCCATCCGGCAGTCAGCGGAGCGTTTACATCATCACCCTATTACGGATTTGCACACGCTCTCCTGCTGGGGAAACTAAACCGCTATTGCGGTGCGGATTTCAGTTTATTCCCGTCTCCTTACGGGTCAGTTGCGCTTCCGAAAGAGGATGCTCTCGCTATTCATGATGAGTGCGTGAGAGAGGATTCTTTTCAGCAAACATTTGCCGTACCGTCAGCGGGCATTCACCCTGGCATGGTTCCGCTCCTGATGAAGGATTTCGGCATTGATCATGTGATTAATGCGGGAGGAGGCATTCACGGTCATCCAAACGGCGCCCAAGGCGGAGGTAAAGCATTCAGAGCCATCATTGACGCCGTGCTTGAAGCGCAGTCGCCGGATGAAAAAGCGGAGCAGTGCAATGATTTGAAACTTGCTCTAGATAAATGGGGAAAGGTTGATGCTGTATGACCAAAAAACCGCTCATCATTTGTGATTTTGACGGAACGATCACAATGAACGACAACATTGTCAGCATCATGAAAGAATTCGCCCCGCCGGAATGGACCGCCTTAAAAGACGGTGTCCTGTCAAAAGAAGTAACAATTGAAGAAGGAGTCGGGCAGATGTTCAGCCTTCTTCCGAGCAGTATGAAAGAAGAGATTACAAGATTTGTGTTACAAGATGCAAAGATTCGGAATGGCTTTCGTGAATTTGTATCATTTGTCAACCAGCACGAGCTTCCGTTTTATGTCGTAAGCGGGGGAATGGACTTCTTTGTTTATCCTCTTCTTGAGGGAATCGTAGACAGAGACCGTATTTATTGCAATCATGCATCCTTTGAAGACGAATATATTCATATCAAATGGCCTCATTCCTGCGACAGCCTTTGTACAAATGGATGCGGATGCTGTAAGCCTTCGGTTATCCGCCAGCTTTCTGAAAAAGCTGAGTTTGTCATTATGATTGGTGATTCAGTGACTGATGTGGAAGCTGCCAAATTGTCTGATATTTGCTTTGCGAGAGACTACTTATTGAATGAATGCGTTCAATTAGGGTTACAGCACCTTCCTTACCAAGACTTTTACGAAGTGAAAAGCGGCATCGAAAACATCGGGGAGGTAAAAGCATGGATACAAAACAACAGCGTTGGCGTGAACTTGCCGAAGTAAAGCGTGAACTGGCTGAAAGAGACTGGTTTCCGGCAACAAGCGGAAATCTGTCCATTAAGGTTTCTGATGTTCCCCTGACATTTCTCGTCACAGCGAGCGGCAAGGATAAACGGAAAGAAACGGACGAAGATTTTTTACTGGTAGACCTGAACGGAGAACCTGCCGAAAGCGGACATTCATTAAAACCGTCGGCGGAAACCCTTCTCCACACGTATTTATACAAAAAAACAGATGCGGGCTGCTGCCTGCATGTCCACACACTTGATAATAACGTAATTTCTGAGCTTTACGGCGATGACAAACACATTACGTTCAAAGGCCAAGAAATTATAAAAGCGCTTGGCTTGTGGGAAGAGAATGCGGAGGTGACGGTGCCGATCATTGAAAACGCCGCGCACATTCCGACATTGGCAATGGATTTCGCAGCCTGCGTTTCCGGAGATTCCGGAGCGGTTCTTATAAGAAACCATGGCATCACAGCTTGGGGAAAAACCGCTTTTGAAGCAAAAAGGGTGCTGGAAGCATATGAATTTTTGTTCAGCTACCATTTAAAATTAAAAACACTCCGGGACCAGCTGGTGAGATAAAAAAAGGAGGAAAAAACAGTGGCAACAATCAGAATACAGGATGAGGCAAATACAATCATTGAGAATCAAGAGGAAGTGGCAAGCTTTTTAGACAGTCAAGAAGTCATCTATGAACAATGGGATATTACGAAGCTTCCAGAACAGCTGACAGAAAAATACGACTTGTCCGATGAAGAGAAACAGCAGATTCTTGACACTTTTGATGCCGAGATTCAAGATATTTCCGCCCGGCGCGGATATAAAGCGCAGGATGTAATCTCCCTATCCGATGCAAATCCGAAACTCGATGAGCTGCTGCAAAATTTTATAAAAGAACACCATCATACAGATGATGAAGTTCGTTTTATCGTAAGCGGCCACGGCATATTTGTCATTCAAGGCAAAGACGGCACCTTTTTCGATGTCCGTTTAAACCCTGGAGATTTAATCTCAGTTCCTGAAAACATTCGTCATTATTTCACTCTTCAAGAAGACCGTAAAGTTGTTGCCGTCCGAATCTTTGTCACGTCAGAGGGCTGGGTTCCAATTTATGAAAAGGAAAGTATACAGTAATAGAAAAAACCCCGTTTTTTACAAACGGGGTTTTTTTAGTTCAAGGACTGCCATTGCTCATATAAGGAGATTTCCTTTTTTAATAGCGTCCAGATGATTCCAATGACCGCGGCATCGTCTATCAGGCCGAGCCCCAAAATAACGTCGGGAATGAAGTCGATGGGAGACACAATATAAAGGAAAGCGATGCCCACAAGTACAAAAGCTTTAAACGGTGAACGATGATATCGTCCATGTTTCCAATCTCTTATCATTTGGAAAAAAAGCGTAACGGTATTTATCGCTTTTTTGCGGTCTTTCTTTTTTAACATCATTTTGCCGCCTGTTCCCCCAAGGATAAGCGCTCTGTTTTTCCGCATAACAATTCCCTCCTGCTGGTTACCTAATTTAGGCAAATGTGTGTTTAGCATATCTGCCGTATGGGTATTATTCTCTTAATCCTATCAATATATCTACTATAAATGAAAATATAAAGATATTTAATGAAAATATGTTTACAAATAAAGTATAATCTGTAATAATGCTCAAGAACCCAAACAAACTTGTTTCCTATTCTTTTAGCGGCGAGGGGTGAAGTGAATGGGTAGATATTCTGAAAAAGAAAAATTGCTGGTGTCTATTGATGAAAAAAGAAAATTAATGATAGATGCCGCTAAGAAGCAAGGATTTACAGGGTATGACACAATCAGACACAGCCAGGAACTGGACTGTCTGATGAACGAGTACCATCAGCTGATGCAGGAAAAAGAGCCTTCTCAAGGAATACAGGGCTTTGTAAAGAAACTAGGCTTATGGTCCCGCGCCGATGTTATGCCTGCGTATGAAGCAAATAAATAGACGCACGATCCTATTCATATAATAAAGAGAGCTGCTGCGGCGCTCTTTTTTTCTGGTGAATTCCATTTGAAAGAGGGAACTGATGAAAGAGCTTACGATTTTCATTACCGAATTAATCAACCGTTTCCACGATGTATTTATTTCCTTATGTGAGATGCTCGGCTTGAATTTAACAGATAAACAGATGCACTTTTGGGTCATCGGATTATTTGGCATTCTTTTTTTCGGACTGACTCAAGCCGTGTTTAAATGGCTCTCTAAATGGAGCGTTACAGCTTTGTCCTTTATCTACACGTTAACCGTCTTATTTGTGATCGTGTTTGCCATTGAATTGCAGCAGAAAGTGACGGGGCGGGGAAATATGGAGTTTCAAGATGCGGCTGAGGGACTGAAGGGCTTTCTGATCTTCTTTATCATTTTGATGATCTTAAAAGGATTGTTCGCATCAGTCAAAAAAGTGTTTAAAGGGGGAGCGGCCAAAAACACAGACAGGCATTCGCGGTTCCGCAGATAAATGAAAACCCCTCTGACAATCAGAGGGGTTTTCATTTAGTTGGTGACCGGAAGAGTAATGGTTACCTCAGTTCCTTTTCGAAGCTCACTGTCAATGGTAATCGTGCCTCCGTACATCAATACGATACGTTTACATACAACAAGGCCCAGACCGGTTCCTTTCTCCTTAGAGGTCACAAACGGAAGGAAAATGTGTTCCAGCATTTCTTTCGATATACCTTCGCCATTATCAATGACTTTTATAATGGCCTTCTGATCAGCGGCCCCTAAAGATATTGATAATTTGCCGCCATCTTGCATGGATTCAAGCGAGTTTTTCGCCACATTTAAGATGACCTGTTTCATATGGTCTTTTGTACATTTCACATATAACGGCTTATCGGTTAAAAACGTAAGCTCTACTTCCACATTGTATAAATTCCCTTCAGAATAAATGATCGGCATAATTTCATTGAAAATATCCTGCAGGGAGTTGAGCTCCCATTTTTCAGCGGTCGGTTTGCCGAGAACAAGAAACTCGCTCACGATTTGATTGATCCTTTTGATCTCCTGCTCAATAATGGAGAAATACAGCTGGTCTTCTTCGCTTTTATACTTTTTTTGCAAAAGCTGGATGAATCCGCTGATGCCTGTAAGCGGGTTGCGGATTTCATGGGCTGTGCTTGCAGCGAGAGTTCCGATAAGCTCCAGTTTTTGAGCCTCATTCTCAGCGCGTTCAAGCTGTGTCCGCCTCTTCAGCAGGATATACTGAACGAGAATAAATAAAATATTCAGCAGTACGATAATACTCGAAAGAGGGAGCAAGAGGCTTTTCGTCAATTCCTCAAGCTCGACAGGCTTTGGATATACTTTAATATTCCAGCTGATGTCATCTAAATACCCGCTGACCGCCTTCTCGTACTGTGAATGCTGGCCCGATCCGCTTGTGAAAATAAGTTTGTCATTTTGGTTCTGTATTTCGATATACACATCAGGGCTTAACATGTTTATAATGTTTTTGATGTAATCAATCTGTATGGCTGCCACTATATAATCGGTGACCTTATTGTCTGCATCTAATACGGGAACACAGATCGTAAAGATCCGCTGGCCGGTAATTCTGCTGGCATAATCATCTGTAATAACCGTCTTTTTAGATTCTTTGGCTTTTTCGAAAAAATATCTGTCCGCCAGGTTCACCTTCGTTTTCAGCTCAGTGGTGCTGACAGTCACATCACCTTTTGCGTTCAGTATATATAATCCGGAAAACCTCGGCTCGGAATCGAAGGTCTTGTCCAATATATCTTGCATTTTTTTAGGATCAATCGGTTTATCAATTGCGATAGACAGGGAAGTCATTCTTGCTTTGGTTTCCCCAATCAGATAATTTAATTTATTGCGGTGAAGGTTCAGCATCATACTGGCCGTCTGTTTGTGTTTTGCGGCTATAGTTTCTTTTTCCTTTTCATAAACGAAAAAACTTATAATTAATGCAGGAATCATCACTAAAACCAAATAAAGTTTGATCTTTGCGCAGGGACCTTTCATTATTTTCATTTTGCATCGCTCCAACATAACACCTGAATAGGGGTATTATATCATTGTTTATACTGCTTTAATAAGAAAAAATAACCAAAATACTTAGAAAAATATATAGTTACAGCCCATGATATAAGCGAACTACAAAAGAAGTGAAATTTTGGAAGGTTTTTTGTTGACTTTTTTGTGTTTGTTTATTAATGTTTCTCTGTAACGGTTTCTTTTGTAAAAGGATGATTAGATATGACACAAAAAGCTTCAGAAAAATCACTTAAACTATTTATTGTATTATCACGTGCTTATCGTTCTATTAATGACCATATGAATAAACATATTCATAAGCATGGCCTGAATCCGACTGAATTTGCCGTACTAGAGCTCTTGTACCACAAAGGCGATCAGCCGCTCCAGCAAATCGGCGACAAAATTTTATTAGCCAGCGGAAGCATCACATATGTCGTAGACAAGCTGGAACAAAAAGAACTTCTTACACGAAAAGCATCACCTACTGACAGAAGGGTCACATTTGCACAGATTACGGAAAAAGGTATCCATCTTTTGAATGATATTTTTCCCGGCCATGCTGCTGAAATCCATGAGATGATCAGCGTGCTGAGTGAAGAGGAGAAGGAAATGTGCACTGAAATGCTAAAAAGGGTAGGCTTAAACGCAAAACATTTTCATAACAAGTAAAAAAAAGGAAGCCTCGGATGTGACAAGGCTTCCTTTTTCCTATTCTTCGTTATTTGAGACAGTGGCTCCTCTTGGCAGAATTAAAACTTCTACACGTCTGTTTTTGCTTCTGCCTTCCGCTGTATCGTTGGTTGCGACCGGCTTATATTCACCAAAACCTTTTGCGCTGAAGACTTTTGCATCCAGCTTTGGATTTTCAATGAGAAGGCCCATAAAGTTGACCGCTCTCATGACGCTTAAGTGCCAGTTGGATTGAAACTGTGAATTTTTAATCGGCATATTATCCGTATGTCCGCTGATGATGATATTCCTTGGAGGATTCAGCACCAGAAGATCCGAGATTTCTTCTGCGAGTGGGATGTCTTGCTCCCGGATTGTAGCTTTTCCCGAATCAAAAAAGATACTGTCTTTAATCGTAATTAAAAGACCTTCATCTGTCAGTTTTGTCTCAAGCTGATTTTCCAGCTTTTTATCTTTAATAAATTGCTTCACCTGTTTTTCAACATTTTCGAGTTCTTCTTGGTCAGCCGTCTTATCTGCTGCTTCTTGTTTTTCTTTCTTCTTTTTCTTCTCATCTTCCAGCTGGTCAATTCCTTGCTGTTCACTTTCAGGCGGTGTGACGCTTGAATAATCCATCACGCCTGTACCGCCGGTAAAAACTTCATTGAAAGATTTAGAAAGCATTTTGAATTTGGCCGCATCGACTGAGCTGCTTGCAAACAGCACAATAAATAATGCTAAGAGAAGTGTGAGGATGTCGGCATATGGCACCAGCCATGACTCATCAACATGCTCGTCCTCATGCTTCTTCTTCTTTTTTCTCGCCATTTTCTGCCTCTCCTTCTTGTGCCGCGAATTTCGCACGATCTTTTGCAGGAAGATACATTAAAAGCTTTTGCTCAATTACTTTCGGTGCCTGCCCCTCTAAAACCGAGAGTACGCCTTCAATCATGATTTCACGGAGTTTCACTTCTTGTTTTGATTTCCGTTTTAATTTATTGGCGAAGGGATGCCATAACACATAGCCTGTAAATATTCCGAGCAGGGTCGCGACGAATGCGGCGCTTATGGCATGGCCTAGTTCATCTGTGTTGTCCATATGGGAAAGAGCTGCGATGAGCCCGACAACTGCACCGAGAACGCCGAGTGTCGGAGCATATGTACCGGCTTGGGTAAAAATGCTTGCGCCGGTTTGATGCCTTTCTTCCATGGCTTCGACTTCCTCTGTCATAATATCTCTGATAAATTCAGCGCTTTGTCCGTCTACTGCCATGCTCAGCCCGTTCTTTAAAAAAGCGTCATCAACTTCTTCGATACTGGCTTCTAAAGCAAGAAGGCCTTCACGTCTTGCAATCTGCGCCCATTCAGAAAACATGGGGATCAGCTGCTCAACGGTAAGCTGTTTGTTTTCCTTAAAAAGTACACGGAATAGCGTTGGAACCTTTTTGATTTCTCTGGAAGGGAACGCGATGACAACCGCAGAGATGGTTCCGAAAATAATAATTAAAATAGCCGCGGGGTTGGCTAAGGCGCTTAAACTGACACCTTTCATGACCATGCCCACACTCAATGCAACAAAAGCGAGAATGATTCCGATAATCGATGTTTTATCCATAATTTTCACCAAATCCTTTATACTAGCTTGTCTATGGTTAATATCGGTACGGGTGCTTGGAACTTTAGGGAGATTGAGAAATTGTTCATGATTTATTCATGAACGCGGCTTCATCACGAAAAAAGCGGGTTTTTCAATAACGAAAAGCCCGCAGTCTTTCTTCATATAATAGTAAACAAAATTGTTCATCATATATAAACCTGAAAGTGTAAAGGAGGGAGGCAGGGGGCTTTAAATTCTGTCAGGGCGAGGGATGGAGTTTGCAAAAAAGAACGGTTTCCTTTAACGGAAACCGTTCTTTTTTATTTTGCTTGTACTTTAATGCTGTTATCTTCCACAATCACGTTAAAACCTTTAATGTGAGAATCTTCCAGCAGCAGATCTGTCATTTCATCCTCAATCGATTCTTGAATGGTTCTTCTGAGCGGACGCGCGCCGAATGCAGGATGGTAGCCAAGCTCCGCAATTTTTTCTTTTGCTTCATTTGTGACGTGTAAGTCGATTTCGCGTTCTGCCAATGTTTCTTCAAGCTCGTTTAGAAGCAGCGTGACAATTTTGACCAGATGCTCTTTTTGGAGAGCATGGAATTCGATAATGCTGTCGAAACGGTTTAAAAATTCAGGTTTGAAAAACATGCTGAGTGAATCAATCAGTGTTTGTTCTTTAATGGCCGATTCTTCTGATTGAAAACCGACTTTTACCTGTTTTTCGCCAGTTCCCGCATTGCTTGTCATAATAATGACGGTGTCTTTAAAGCTCACTGTTCTGCCTTGGCTGTCGGTTAAGCGTCCGTCCTCCATAATTTGCAGGAACATATGCTGTACGTCCGGATGGGCCTTTTCAATCTCGTCCAGCAAAACGATGCTGTATGGATTGCGGCGCACTTTTTCAGTTAATTGACCGGCTTCATCATGTCCAACGTATCCTGGCGGTGAACCGATGATTTTAGATACAGCGTGTTTTTCCATATATTCACTCATATCGAGACGGATAATGGAGTCTTTCGTACCGAATAACTCATCTGCAAGTGTTTTAGAAAGCTCGGTTTTCCCTACGCCTGTCGGGCCTACAAAGAGAAACGTTCCGACAGGTCTGTTTTTTGACTTCAGTCCGGCGCGGCTTCTTCTTACCGCTTTTGCCACTTTTTGAACGGCCGCTTCCTGTCCGATGACACGTTCATGAAGTTTTGCTTCAAGTTCTTTCATTTTTGTTTGTTCATCTGATTGCAGTTTTCCGACTGGAATGCCTGTTTTTTGTTCTACGATGTCTTGAATGTGCTCAGCGTTGACTGTAATAGCTGAACGGGCAGACGTTGTTTTGAGTTTTTTCTCAAGTGCCTCTTCTTCGTCGCGAAGCTTTGCAGCCTGTTCGTAGTTTTCTTCTTCAAGCGCTTTTGCTTTCTCTGCCTCGATAGCAGTCAGCCGTGCAGCTGCATCCTCATGATTCATCTCATCAATTAGAAGATTTGCCTTTGATCCGGCTTCGTCTAACAGGTCAATGGCTTTATCCGGCAGATGGCGGTCCTGAATATAGCGGGACGATAAAGTGACACAAGCTTTGATCGCTTCATCACTGAATGTGACGCCGTGATATGCTTCATATTTATCTTTAATACCTTTTAGGATGCTGATCGCCTGATCAATGGAAGGCTCCTGCACCATAACAGGCTGAAAACGTCTTTCCAGCGCTGCATCTTTTTCTATTTGACGGTACTCTTTTAATGTCGTTGCTCCGATGACTTGCAGCTCGCCTCTGGCAAGAGCCGGTTTCAATATATTGCCGGCATCCATTGATCCTTCGGCAGAGCCTGCACCGACCAGAAGATGGATTTCATCAATGAAAAGAATAACATTTTTACGCTCTTTCAGTTCGGTGATCAGCTGTTTCATTCTTTCTTCAAATTGCCCTCTGATACCGGTATTGGCGACAAGCGAGGCAACATCAAGCAAATATAGCTCTTTGTTTTTTAATTTATTCGGAACATCGCCTTCTGCGATTTTGAGAGCGAGCCCTTCTGCAATCGCCGTTTTACCTACACCGGGTTCCCCGATGAGAACCGGATTATTTTTATTTCGGCGGTTTAATATTTCAATCACCCGCGCCACTTCATCATCTCGCCCGATTACAGGGTCAATGAGTCCCGCTTTCGCACCGTTTGTGACATTTTGGGCCAGTTCATCAAGCAATCCTTTTTTCTGGCCTGATAGTTGTGCGGCTTGATCTTTTTGTTGAAAGAAACCTTGTTCAAATGGAAAGCCGAAAGATTGCGGCCCCATACTCATAGATGGTTTACGGGTTAATTCTGTATAACAAGTTTCACATAAAACCAGTTGTTTTTGAACGGAATTGATCTGCATGTTAAGGCGAATCGTCGCCTCGTTTTTCTGACAGTGTTGACAACGCATTTGCCAAAACCTCCTTAGAAAGTTTGATTATCTTTGACCAAATGAATGAGAAAAAAAGGTCTGTTATTTGACCAACTTTGACTAATAGTATACTCTGACCTTTTTTGACTTTCAAGCTTTTTGCTTCAATCCAAATGTCAGCCGTTTTAGCCAAGATAAACAAGAAGTAGAGTTTGACTATTTTTGACCAATGGGATGAAGAAAAAAGGTCTATTGTTTGACCATCTTTGATTATTAGTATACTTGGACTTTTTTCGTCTTTCAAGCTTTTTGCTTACTGGTGATTTCAGCTGGTTTATACAGTAAAACATCATTTTTTCTTCTTTTCAAGGAACTTGTCTCATAGGGTATAAAGAATGATGCGGAATAAATTTGTGGTTGGTGCGGAGGGAAGCGATGGGACAATCAAAAGGATCTGCATGTCAACTTGCATTTGTATATGTAGGGACGGTAGTGGGCGCGGGTTTTGCCACCGGAAGGGAAATTGTTGAGTTCTTTTTGAAATTTGGCTGGCCCGGTCTGTTCGGAATCTTAGTAAGCGGGGGAATGTTTACGTTTCTAGGCGCAAAGATGATGATTATTTCTAAACGGATCAATGCGAAGTCTTATCAAGAAATGAACATTTATTTATTCGGCGCCCAGGCCGGACGAGTTATCAATGTGTTTATGCTATTTGTGCTGCTTGGCGTCACTTCTGTCATGCTGTCTGGGGCCGGGGCGATTTTTGAGGAACAGCTTGGCATGTCCACCCAGGTAGGCATGCTGATCACAATCGGATTAAGCCTGTTTGTCATGACAACGGGAGTTAAAGGAATATTCGGTGTTAATGTGTTTGTTGTCCCGCTGCTGATTTTATTTTCCATGATTGTCGTGGCCGACTCTTTTATTTTTAGTGAGACGAGGAGCGCTGTTGAATGGGTATGGCCGCACAAATGGGACTGGCTTTTGTCCGCAGTATCTTACGGCGCCTTGAACCTGTCGCTGGCACAGGCTGTTCTTGTCCCGCTGGCAAATGAGATTCCCTCCGAGCGGGTGATCAAAAAAGGGGCTTTGCTTGGCGGGGTAATGCTGACAATGGTGCTTGCGGCAAGTTTTTTGTCTCTCTCAGTTCTGCCGGATGTTTTATTATACGATATCCCAATGGCTCAAGTGGTTTTCTTAGTTGCCCGTTCAGTACACATCATCTATTTGTTTATTATTTTTGGCGAAGTTTTCACTTCGGTTATTGGAAATTTGTATGGGCTGGAAAAGCAAATGAAGAGCTTTCTTCATATAAAAAGCAAATATATATTTGCCGGTATTATGCTTACGGCTTACTTGACCAGTCAAATTGGTTACGGAAAACTGATATCAACGATTTATCCGCTATTCGGTTATGTGAGCCTTGCATTTATCGGAGCCCTTGTGTATAAAAAAATTCCTCAAAAATAAGCCTGTTGCTCGATATTAAATCTTACTTTTTTATAAATTTTCCTTTCATTTCCTCAATGTGAGTAAAATATCACGTATAATGAGCTGGAAAGTTATGAAAGGAGTTTTTAATATGAAAGAGCGCCGTTTTCTTTTTGGGCTGTTTTTGATCTTTATCGGAATTATTTTCTTCATGCAAATGACGGGTTTCATCCATTTATCCGCTTCCTCGATATGGCCGGTAATTTTTATTATTCTTGCCGTCGGTTTTCACGCTGGTTTTGTGTTTACCGGAAAACGACCGGATAAAGCAGGTTTGCTTGTCCCTGGCGGCATTACCTTTGTGCTCGGCTGTTTATTTTTTTTCGAAACGTCAACAGGTTGGGCGTATTCCGGCATGACTTGGCCTGTATACCTACTCGCACCGGCATTGGGGTTATTCGAACTGTGGCTGTTCGGCGGAAAACAAGCCCAGCTTTTGATACCGGCCGGCATACTCACCTTGATTGGAGCTGTCAGCTTCGGCGGCCTGTTCGGCGGCTTGTTTTTTACAAGTGTTTGGCCTGCCGGTCTGTTCATTATATCAATTGCGCTTCATGCCAGCGCATTTCGTCATGGAAAACGGAGAGTAGGACTTTTGTTACCCGGCGGCATTTTGCTCGTATTGAGCTGTTTGTTTGTATTTGAAACGTCTGTGAACTGGGCCTATTCAGAAATCACATGGCCGGCTTACATTTTTGCTGCAGCTTTTGGATTGTTTGAATTATGGCTGTTTGGCGGAAGGAAAAAAGGCTTGTTGATTTCAATCGGCATCATTTTGCTTATTGGAACTTCCAGTGTACTTAGCTATTATAATGAAGAAGCGTATGAAGAGATGTGGCCGGCTGTGCTGATTGTCATCTCTATTGTATTTCATGCGGCGGTCTTCAGCTCAAAACATATCAAGGAAAAAGCGGGCATGCTTGTGCCCGGCGGCATTCTGCTCGTATCGGGCTGCTTGTTTTTCTTTGAAACATCGACTGATTGGGCTTATACAGGTGTAACCTGGCCTGTCTATTTATTAGCAGTTGCATTAGGCCTGTTTGAGCTATGGCTGTTTGGCGGCAGAAGGAATGAGCTTTTCATCCCGATCACCATCCTTGTTCTAACTGCTCTTAGCTTTATTGTTACATATCAATGGGCATTATCAATGTCCGTATATTGGCCGGCGCTTTTTGTGCTTTTTGGTCTCATGATTATGTTTTTCCCTTTTAAGAATAGAAAAGAAGCGAAAAAATAAGACAGGCTTCTCTTAAGCTGTCTTTTTTTTTATTGTCAATAAAAACATCATTATGGTAAGATAGCATAAGTGAAAAAATTGAAGAAAATCCGTACATCATGCGGGAGAGGTTCTAGCTACACCCTCTATAAAAAACTAAGGACGAACTGTATCCTTGGATACGGTCTTTTTTATGTTTTTTAGGGCGCCTTTCCATAGAAAAGGTGCTTTTTTATTGGAAACCGTGCTGTCTCTCGCTCAGATTTAGTTACGGAGAAGGAGAGGAATTATGAAAAAAGAAAAAGCAATCGTTGTGTTTAGCGGAGGACAAGACAGCACCACATGCTTACTGTGGGCTTTAAAGGAATTTGAAGAAGTAGAAACCGTGACGTTTCATTATAATCAGCGGCATCAGCAGGAAATTGATGTGGCGAAAGCTATTGCAGAAGAGCTTGGTGTGAAAAATCATCTGCTTGATATGTCTTTGTTAAATCAGCTTGCACCGAACGCCTTGACAAGAGATGACATCGAGATTGAAGCCAAGGACGGCGAGCTTCCATCGACGTTTGTTCCGGGGCGCAACCTTGTATTCTTATCCTTCGCCTCCATACTTGCTTATCAAATCGGAGCGCGCCATATCATTACAGGCGTTTGTGAAACAGACTTCAGCGGATATCCTGATTGCCGCGATGAATTCGTAAAATCATGCAATGTTACAGTCAACTTGGCGATGGAGAAACCGTTTGTCATTCATACACCGCTGATGTGGCTGAATAAAGCGGAAACTTGGAAGCTTGCCGATGAGCTTGGCGCGCTTGATTTTGTAAAAAACAATACACTGACTTGCTACAACGGCATTATTGCGGACGGCTGCGGCGAATGTCCGGCATGTTTGCTTCGCAATAAAGGCTATGAAGAATATATGGAAATGAAAGGGGAGCGGAAGTAATTGATTTCTCAAATTTATCCACAGGCCCAGCACCCTTATTCATTTGAACTGAATAAAGACATGCATATTTCGGCGGCGCATTTTATTCCAAGAGAAAGTGCGGGCGCATGCAGCAGAGTTCATGGGCATACGTATACCGTTAATATTACCGTAGCCGGGGATGAACTGGACAATTCAGGTTTTCTCGTTAATTTCAGTGTGCTGAAAAAATTGGTGCACGGGTCATATGATCATACGTTATTAAATGATCATGATGAATTTTCTAACGATGATCCGTATTCCCTGCCGACTACAGAAGTAGTGGCTAAAACCATTTATAATAAGGTTCAATCCTATTTAGAAACACTTGCAAATAAACCGGCCTGCGTCCAGGTATTTGTCAGAGAAACACCGACAAGCTACTGTGTCTACCGTCCGAAAAAGGGTGGTTTGAATGGCTAAAGGAATTCCCGTTTTAGAAATTTTCGGCCCGACGATACAAGGGGAAGGCATGGTCATCGGACAGAAAACCATGTTTGTCCGCACCGCCGGCTGTGACTATTCATGCAGCTGGTGTGACTCGGCCTTCACGTGGGACGGATCGGCGAAAAAAGATATACGCTGGATGACAGCGGAGGATATTTATTCTGAACTAAAGGAAATTGGGGGAGACGCCTTTTCCCACGTTACCATTTCCGGCGGAAACCCCGCCTTGTTAAAGCAGCTTGACACGTTTATCACGCTTTTGAAGGAACAAAACATACGCACAGCTCTGGAAACGCAAGGAACGGTCTATCAGGAGTGGTTCACTTTGATTGATGACCTGACGATTTCTCCAAAACCGCCGAGTTCAGGAATGACGACTGACTTTAAGAAGCTTGATCATATCCTGACGTCGCTAAAAGACGAAAGCAGGCTCCGTGCGGTCAGTCTGAAGGTTGTCATTTTTAATGATCGAGATCTTGAATACGCAAAAACCGTTCATAAGCGCTATCCTGACATTCCGCTTTATTTACAAGTAGGAAATGATAATGTGCACACAACAGACGATCAATCATTGATCACTCATTTGCTTGGAAAATATGAAACACTCGTTGATAAGGTAGCCGCGGATGCGGAGCTTAACCTTGTCAGAGTCCTTCCGCAGCTGCACACCCTGTTATGGGGAAACAAACGCGGAGTTTAATAGAAAGGAAGAGGAACATGACGACAAGAAAAGAATCAGAATTAGAAGGTGTCACACTGCTTGGAAACCAAGGAACAAACTATTTATTCGAATACGCGCCAGATGTGCTGGAGTCCTTCCCGAATAAGCACGTCAATCGCGATTATTTCGTCAAATTCAATTGTCCTGAATTTACATCATTATGCCCGAAAACAGGCCAGCCAGATTTTGCAACGATTTATATCAGCTACATTCCTGATGAAAAAATGGTTGAAAGCAAATCATTAAAACTGTACCTGTTCAGCTTCAGAAACCATGGAGACTTCCACGAAGACTGCATGAACATCATTATGAATGATTTGATTGAATTAATGGACCCGCGCTACATTGAAGTATGGGGAAAATTCACCCCGCGAGGCGGAATTTCAATTGATCCGTATACCAACTATGGAAAGCCGGGAACGAAGTATGAGAAGATGGCCGAGTACCGGATGATGAATCATGATTTGTATCCGGAGACGATTGATAATCGTTGATTGAAGCATGTATGATTCGGAGTATAAATGCAGGGATCTTATTTTGACAGCCCTCTTGCGGCCAAAATAATGAATAGTGAGACCGAAACCTCGTCTTTTTAGGCGGGGTTTTTTATGTGTATTGAATTTCAACTGTAACCATCGAACCTGAGTAAAAAAAAGACGAGTGAATTTGGGGAATTCAGCTCGTCGCTATGCCATTACAAGACGGGTGCTGGATGGCAGCTCGTCTGTTTCATTATAGAGCATCGAACGTATGTTTGTAAAGCGTTTGGAAAATCTTTATGTATTGTAGTTGTAATTGCCGGCAGATATATTATATTTAACATAGGCAAATAAGAGAGGATTTGAATCGAATGAAAGACGAGTTGAAATATATAGGGGAAAAAATCGTGCAATATGAAGAAGCCTTGGCTCGGAATGTTGCTGATATCGAGATAAACAGTTTAGGGCGCAGATTAGAAGAGGAAAGACAGGCGCTTTCTGGGATAACATATAGAGAACAATTAATCACTTATTTAGGCCAGGCATTGTATCAGGATATGCAGGAAGTCACAGAAAGAATCTCGGAATGGAGTAAACAGGCTGGGGAAATGTTCATCCGTCTTAATGTATCATTGAGCGAATCATTAAGAGCAATTTCTTTTTACCGAACTGTTATTTGGAATGTATTCACGGAAGAATTAGAACAAAGGAAGTTTGCTGCTATTACGATGCTTGACGTGTCTAAAATGCTGGACCCGTTATTTGATAAGGTCAGCAGCATTATCGGGGAAGTATATGAGCAGCATAACAATAGATTAATGAAAATTGCTTATACTGCGCTTGAAGAACTATCTGTAACAGTGGTGCCGGTTGCCGAAACAATAGCGGTCATTCCTTTAGTCGGCGCAATTGATACACACCGCGCAAAATTAATCATGGACATTTCATTGAATGAGGGCGCCCGCCTGAAGCTGAAACATATTATTTTAGACGTATCCGGCGTGCCGCTTATTGATACGATGGTAGCCGATCAAATTTTTCATATTGTGAATGCTTTAAGATTAACGGGTATAAAAGCAATGATTACAGGAATCCACCCGGAAATCGCCCAGACGATTGTGAGTCTTGGCTTAGATTTTGGTGATATCAAAACCCGTGCAACGCTGCAGCAGGCGCTGAAAGAATTAGGTTTCACACAAGATAAGATGTAGAAAGGGTGAACCGCCGTTTGTCTGTTTGCATCATGCTGATCAATTGTTAACGGGAAGTGTGTGTGTTAAGATGCCCTTTACAAGACGGGAGGGATGACGATGGTGACCACATTGCTGTTAAACAGTGTGCCGCTTGAGGTCTTTCAATATCAGGAAGTAAAAGCATCCGGGCGAAAGAGACGTAAAATTTCATTTGTCTTAAAGGTCACGAGCGAAGCGTATCATGATATCGCTGTTCTATTATATGAACAGACGTTTAAGGTAGAGGTCCCGAAGCAAGAGGTGCTCTTTTGGGGAACGATCACAAATTACTCGACGTCCATGACTAACCTTTATCATGCAGACAAGGTCAGTGATTTTTTTGTCGAGATCACGGAACTGGCAGAAGCAGAAATGGAAAACGCCACTTAACAGAGCGGCGTTTTTTTGTTTCAGTCGGAAACACCTTCTGTTAAGTCTTTCCCCATAAAATATTCATCCGCATATTCGCCGGAAATTATAAGTGATTTTTTTCTAGTGCCTTCTATTATAAACCCGTGCTTTTTGTAAAGGTGTACCGCCCGTTTGTTATGTGTCATAACCGTCAGCTCCAGCTTTTTCAATTGTTTTTGTTCTGCAAAGGCAATTGCTTGCTGAAGAAGTTTTGAACCTGTGCCTTGTCCGCTGTTATTTTTTAAAACGCCGATGACGATGCGGGCGACGTGTTTTTGCCTGTTGGCCGCAGAACCGATTATAAGAACAAACCCGGTTAGCTTCTCGCCGCAGACGGAAATAAATAGAGCGGAAGTTCTTTTTTTTCCGATAGATTCAATAAATGCTTTTTGCTGAAGAGACGTTGTTGTCCGCTCATTTGGTTCGTACAGCATAAAATCTGTTTCTTGATCAAGCTGCTTAAACAGCGCAAGCAGTGAATCTGCATCTGAGGGAAGAACAGGTCGAATAACCAAAGCTGTCAGCCTCCAAAGGGAAAGTTGAAAAAGCTGCCGGCCAGGCAGCTTTTTTGGGAAAGCTATGATATATGTAAGGTGTTATTTGGTTCGTCGTGCAGTTTCAGTTGATTTGCAGTAAAGAAAAAGGAGAAGTTAATAGGAGTCTCTGAGAATCTTATAGTTTTTGTGATTGACGACCGTGAGTGAATCTAATTCCAAATCCCGATAGTTATCCATAATGGTAACATCTACGATAACAGAATTTTCATTTACCTTTTCGACGACACCGGTTAATCCATTTTTAAATTCAATGACATTTCCAACCTTTGCGATTTTCACTAGCTTCCTCTCCTTTAACATAATAATTCCTATTGAAAGTATTTTGCAATATTTTCTTTAAGAAGTAAAGCAATATGGGGTTTATCTCCCGTGGCAATTGTTCTCTCAGCGCAAAGATGGTATATTGATTTTCGTTAAACAGATCGAAAAGGGGGAATTTCGGTTGATGCCCGAAGATATGACAGACCAGATTAACCTGCTGCGCACCGGCGATATTCACGAGCTCAGAGTACAGAAGGAGCATTTTTTAGCATTCAGAGCGATTTTATCTCAACAGGAAGATTTTAAACATTTTCGGGGGATCGCCCAGCAAGGCGGAGATGTGGTATTTCAATATTTACAAGAGCCGAGAAGTTAAAGGGTTTCTCAATTTTTGAGAAGCCTTTTTAGATTTTACGACAGACATGACATTTGATGTTCTTATTGTAATAATTGTAACTAAAATGTAAACTTCTAAAAATGGATGATTAAGGAATTTATTGGTTTTGTTTATGAAAAAATAAGCGGTTTTCTTGGTAAAAAGCAGTTTGTCATATAGTATATTCCATCCTGATTGCTGTTTGGGAGAGTTGGAAAATCTTTATCCGTGAATTTGATTTCAACTCTTGTTAAGGTAGTGGAGTGTTTTTTGAGCACTTTAAGGAGGAAACTGTATGACAACAAAATTTGCTGCCTTGGCTGTTTTTCTTCTATGTTTTATGCCTGCAACTAAAATTGAGCATGCACAAGCTTCACTTGTGCTGACAAAGAAGACGAAGCCTGAAGCCAAGCAATTGCTTACACATATAAATAACGATGAAGAAGAATCTTTCCCGTCACTGTCTGATGATAAGGATAAGAAAAAAGTAAAGCCGATCAAGCTATCAGCACGCACTGAAAAGAAAGAAAAACCAAATTCAATCGAGACATCATCTCATCCTAAAGAGAAAGGAGAAAGAAAATATTCCCAGTCGGAAAAAGAACTGCTTTCCCGCCTCGTTCATGCTGAGGCGAAAGGTGAATCCTACAAAGGCAAGGTCGCTGTGGCCAGCGTAGTGCTGAACCGGACGGAGGAGCGCGGCTTCCCTGACACAATAAGAGGCGTCATTTATCAAAAAAATGCTTTTGAACCGGTGGCAAACGGAAGCATCAATCAAAAGGCTGACAAAGATTCAATTGAAGCAGCGGAAGAGGTATTGTCAGATAAGAACAGAGAAACAGAAGCCATCTTCTTTTATAATCCAAAGACGGCATCAGACGATTGGATTCGTTCAAGAAAAGTAATTGAAAGAATCGGCAAGCACGTTTTTGCCATGTAAGCATAGAGGAGGCTTTTTGTCTCAGCTATGCTTTTTTTATATGGTTACATAAAAATGAAAATAATTTTTGGACTTGTCTCATATGATGTTGTTAGAACGAGAGACAAGGGGAGACACCATGAATCGATTTGTAAAAGGGATCATTCTTTTATCTATTGCCGCTTTTTTCGCTGAATGCCTTGAATTCGTCGTGAATATGATTTTGGCGCGGGAACTGGGCGAGCATGGAATGGGGCTTTATATGAGTATATTGCCTACGATTTTTTTAGTCATTGTCATCGCGAGCCTGGAGCTGCCGATCTCCATTTCTAAATTCATTGCAGAATCGAATCCGAAGCTCCATGAAAGTATGCTGAGGCACACGTTTAGAATGACAGCGGTATTCACCGCCTTTTCCACCACCGCTGCAAGCATTGCACTTCCGTTTATTCCGGTGTTTAACACGTATCATCCGTTTATTAAGGGAATTGTCATAGGGCTGATTCCTGTTGTCGCCTTTACCTCGATTGCCAGAGGGTATTTTATGGGTGTGCAAAAAATGGGCAAAATCGCTGCTGCGAATGTAATGAAAAAAATTATTCAGCTGCTGTGTTTGTTTATCTTTTTTCAGTGGTATTCCTTTGAAATCGATACGGCGGTCCTCATTTCTTTGTTTGTCCTTGTTGCGAGTGATGTCGTCGTGTTTGTGTACTTATATACACAATTTATTCTTGCGCGGCGGGCGCTTTCCGGACAGCAGCATATCCATCTTCGGGGAAAGGATGTCAGAAAAAGACTGCTTGCCGTCTCGATTCCGACGACAGGCTTAAGGATTTTTCACGCTGTGACAAATGCCATTGAACCCTTTTTGGTAAAAGGAGCGCTTTTAGCCGCAGGAGTTGCGGGTACAACAGCGATAGACCAATATGGCATGCTTGCCGGAGTTGCCGTGACAATTGGCTCGTTTCCGGCTTTTATCGGCCATTCCTTAATGGTTGTGATGATCCCGAGTATTTCAGAAGCCTATGCGCTGTCTCAATATGACATTGTCTTAAAACGGCTGAAGCAGTCGATTTTCATTACGCTCGGCTACGGTATTCCGGCTGTCTGGGTGATGTTTCAGTTTGCCGGGCCGCTCACCCATCTTTTTTTTCATTCACCAGAGGCGCAATATTATTTACAGCTGCTGTGGCCGTATTTCCTCTTTCATTTGTTTGTCATGCCGCTGCAAGCCTGCTTAATCGGCATGGGATTTGTAAAGGAAGCCTTTTACCATAACGTATGGAGCCACATTGTCGGGCTTAGCATGATGTATGTGCTCGGCTCCATGGAGAATCTGCAAATGCTCGGAATCATTCTCGGGATGAATACAGGAATGATCTTGGTGACAAGCCTTCACTATACGACGATTTGCAAAGGGCTCGGTGTATCTATTTTTCTTACGGGAGGAAACAGATCCCCGCGGATTGAAAGCCGCTGACCATCATACATTCGCAAAAGCAGGGTAAGCTATTCAAAAGCATGAAAGGAAGATCACATGTTGACGAAGCGTTTTACCTTAATCGCATCCCTTGTTATGGTTGCCATATTCTCGTGGCTTCCTGAGGCGACAGCTGAAAAACGGTCGGTCCCTGCGGTGTTTTTAATGAAAACCATTGAAGGAGACGATATTTCAATCCCGCATAAAGGGCAGAAAACAATCCTTCATTTTTGGACATCCTGGTGTCCGCCCTGTAAAAAGGAACTGCCTCAGTTCCAGTCCTTTTATGAAGAACAACAAGCTGGCGGCGTTCAGCTTGTGACAGTTAATTTGGTGAATGCCGAACAAAATAAACAGGCTGTAGTCGACTTTATCGAAGCGAACAAGCTGACGTTTCCGGTCGTGCTTGATTCACAAGGCGATTTAATGAAGACATACCATATCGTGACCATTCCGACCTCTTTTTTACTCAATGAAAAGGGGGAAATTGAAAAAACAGCTGTCGGGCCGATGACGGCGGAGCAGCTAAAAGAATGGGCGCAAGAATAAAAGCTGAGAGGGTAGCCCTTTCAGCTTTTTTTTCATATATCATACCAACAGGATGAAATTGCTAATGATAATTATTATCAAAAAGAAATTAAAATAATTATAATTGAAATTATCCTCTGTCGTGCTATAATAGTAAAAGACATATGAAATCACTCACCATAAGCTGCCTTTTGGGCGGCAATTTTGTTTTTATAAGGGAAATGAAGATGATTTGCGTTCTCAATTAGAGAGGGGGATTCAACATGAATGAACAAGTTATTATACAAAACGACTCGCAGCAGGAATTAAAAACCGAGAAGCGGGCAAGCAATTGGACGCAGCATGCGGAACTGATTGCAGCCCTTGTCTCCGGCGCTCTTATTTTAGCAGGATGGATTCTCCATCAACACTCTGTTTTATCTGTTATTCTCTATTTGCTGGCATTTGCGATCGGAGGATTTGCTAAAGCGAAAGAAGGAATTCAGGATACGATTGAATCAAAAACGTTAAATGTAGAGCTGCTGATGATATTTGCGGCAATCGGTTCTGCGATCATCGGCTACTGGGCAGAGGGTGCAATTTTAATTTTTATTTTTTCCTTAAGCGGAGCGTTGGAAACATACACGATGAACAAAAGCAGCAAAGATTTAACCTCATTAATGAAGCTTGAACCTGAGGAAGCAAGCCTTATCGTAAACGGCGAGGTCAAAAGGGTACCTGTCACAGATGTAATGACGGGTGACATCATCGTTGTTAAACCGGGAGAGCGCGTGGCGGCGGACGGGATCATTGAGACCGGTTCAACCAGTTTGGATGAATCTGCGTTAACCGGAGAAGCCATGCCTGTTGAAAAGACGGCCGGTGATGAAGTATTTACGGGAACAGTGAACAGAAACGGGTCACTGACTGTCCGTGTGACAAAATCGAATGAGGATTCTCTTTTCAGAAAGATTATTAAACTGGTGGAATCCGCGCAAAGCAGTGTATCACCGACACAGGCATTTATCGAGCGGTTTGAAAATGCCTATGTAAAAGGCGTGCTTATTGTGGTCGGCCTGCTTTTATTTGTTCCCCATTTTGCTTTAGGCTGGAGCTGGGGTGAAACCTTTTACCGCGCGATGGTATTTATGGTTGTCGCGTCACCGTGCGCGCTTGTTGCTTCCATTATGCCCGCGGCGCTTTCGCTTATCTCGAACGGAGCGCGAAACGGTTTACTTGTAAAGGGAAGCGTGTTCCTTGAACAATTGGGTACAGTTCAAATGATCGCCTTTGATAAGACCGGTACCGTGACACGCGGCCGTCCGGCTGTGGAAGCTGTCAGAATCGCAGAAGGCCATGACGAGGCTGAAGTGCTGGAGGCCGTTTATGCCATTGAAAAACAATCAAGCCATCCGCTGGCTAAGGCTATTACAGAATACGCGGAAAACAGGGGCGTCAATCAGTCAGGCTACATATCCATTGACGAGGAATCTGGCTTTGGTGTTATGGCCTCTGTGTTCGGCGCCAAATGGAAGATCGGAAAAGCCGGTTTTATTGGAGATGACATAGCGGATGCATTTATCGAACAATCTGCATCAGACTTAAAAGACAAAGGCAATACAATCGTATTTATCAAAAAAGACAACAGCATTGCCGGATGCATTGCCCTCAAGGATCAAATCAGGTCTGAAGCAAAAGAGGTCTTGTATGAACTGGGCAGCTTGGGAATCAAAACCGCAATGCTGACGGGAGACCAAAAAGAAACGGCTGAAGCCATAGCGAAAGAAGCAGGCATCACAACTGTCGCGGCAGAATGCCTGCCGGATCAAAAGGTAGAGGAAATCAAACGGTTAAAAAAAGAATACGGCATTATTGCAATGGTCGGAGACGGTATCAACGACGCGCCTGCTTTGAAGACGGCTGACATCGGCATCGCGATGGGCGGCGGAACGGATGTCGCTCTTGAGACGTCAGATATAGTATTAATGCAAAATGATTTAAAAAAACTTGCGAAAATGTGCCGCTTATCCAGAAAAATGAACCGTATCATTAAGCAAAACATCGTGTTTTCACTGACGGTTATCTGTTTGCTCATTTGCGCTAACTTTTTGCAGGTGATGGAATTGCCGCTTGGTGTCATCGGTCATGAGGGAAGCACAATTCTTGTTATATTAAATGGTTTAAGGCTGTTAAAGTCATAAACAGCGGTCCCATATGGGCTGCTGTTTTTTTATTTCAAGCTCTATATTTTCCGGTTTTTTTCAGCATCCGGACGCTTTAAGACAAGAATAAATGCCAGGCTGCAGCAAACAAATCCGGCAGCGCAGCCTATAATGAAGCTATAGTAATAATAATCGATGCATTTTACGCTGATCAGCGGGGCTGAAATTCCTAAAATGGTCAATAATACGACCGCTTTCCTTTTCAAAAAATTGATAAGCAAATCGAACATCTCCCTGCATCATTCGTCTGTTAACAGTATACAAGATCAAGAAAAGGAAATAAAATGCAATTGTGATTCTTCAAAAAGGCAAGGAGCTTTTAAAACTGATACAATAGATAAGAACATTACCGGAAGCGGGGAGGAATAAAATTGAATAGAATTCAGCGTGTCTCTTCATGGCTAAAGCAGGAAGGGCATACTTCAGCATTCATACATACAAAAGAAAATGTATTTTACTTAACCGGTTTTTATACAGAGCCGCACGAACGATTGATGGGCTTGTTTATTTTTCAGGATGAGGAGCCTTTTTTCATTTGTCCGGGGATGGAAGCCGGGCAAGCGCGCAGTGCCGGGTGGGAACATGAAATCATCGGGTATGCCGATCACGAGGACCCTTGGGCGCTCATCCAGACAGCTTTGAAAAAACGGAAGATCACGATCGATACACTTGCAGTGGAAAAGGATTCAATATCGCTTTCCCGCGCAGAGCAGCTGAAGCAGGCTGCGGGCGGAGCGGCATTTGTGTCAGCGGAAGAAACGCTGAATCAATTCAGGCTTGTGAAAGATCAAGAAGAGATCAAAAAGCTGCAAGAAGCGGCAAAGCTTGCTGATTACGGCGTTGAGATCGGTGTATCAGCTTTACGTGAAGGAATTACCGAAATGGAAGTTCTCGCCCAGATTGAATTTGAATTGAAGAAAAAAGGGATTCAAGGAATGTCTTTTTCCACGATGGTATTGTTTGGAGAAAAATCAGGGCAGCCGCACGGCAATCCGGGAACGGCAAAATTGAAAAAAGGCGATTTTGTATTATTTGATTTAGGTGTCATTCTTGATGGCTATTGTTCAGATATTACGAGAACCTTTGCTTATCAAACAATCAGTCCGAAACAAGAGGAAATTTACCATACGGTGCTGAAAGCGGAAAAAGCCGCCATCGAATTGAGCAAACCCGGTGTCAGAATCGGCGACCTGGATTTAAAGGCCCGCGGCGTTATAGAGAAAGCCGGCTACGGAGACTATTTCCCACACCGCCTCGGGCACGGTCTCGGAATTTCCGTCCACGAGTATCCGTCTATGAGCCAAGCGAATGATTCAATCATCCAAGAGGGCATGGTTTATACGATTGAACCGGGCATTTATGTGCCGGACATCGGCGGAGTGCGCATTGAAGATGACGTGCTTGTCACAGAGGAGGGAGCGACAGAACTGACCCGCTACCCGAAAGAATTAACGATTTTGCCATAAATGATGATCACAAAATAAAAAAGGACTTTGTTCACGAAAAAGTCCTTTTTTATCTGCAAAAAATCGAATAAACTTAATGATAAGGACACTGATGTCTCAAATGAAAAAATCATCAAATGTCTTAAATGGCTTTATTTCCTGTTTTTGTTTAAGCGGCTGAAGAGCGAGACAGCTTCCGACAAGCACTGTGATACATAAACCGATTAAAATAAAGAATCCCATTTGTTTCTTCCCCTTTCCGTAAGCAGAGTACGCTCTTATCGTATTGTATGAAACGCATTCCAGATCAAGGGAAAAAAGAAAGAAGGGAAGTTATGGCTAATATTAAAGAAATTGCGAATAAAGCCGGTGTTTCCATTACGACGGTTTCAAGAGTGTTAAATGATCATCCCTATGTGAGCGAAGAGAAGCGAGTGAGAGTGCTGGAGGCGATGAAAGCCTTGGAATATACGAGAAATGTCCATGCCGTTCACCTATCGAAAGGCTTTTCAAATATGATTGGTGTGGTCCTGCCGTCTATCAGACTGCCGTATTTCTCGGAACTTTTGGCCGGGATTGCCGACGCGGCTTTTGCATCAGGCGTCCACCTTACCGTGTATCAGACAAACTATGAAATTGAAAAAGAGATTTTCGCTTTGTCACAATTAAAACAGCGGCAGGTAGACGGACTGATCTTCTGTTCAAAGGCGATATCTGATGAAGAACTGCTTGAGTGGAAGGGACCGCTATTGCTTTGCCAGAATTCAAATGAAGGTCTTTTTTCAACGATCAGTATTCCTCATCAAGATGCATTCCGGCACGGATTGAACTATTTAATAGAAAAAGGCCATAAAAAGATTGCGATATGCCTCGCCAGAAAAAAAGGGATGAACAGCCATTTTCGCATCAAAGCATATAAAGAAGCCCTAGCGGAAATAGGAGAAACCTTTGTTGAGAATTGGATAGTGGAGAAAGCGCTTACGATTAATGACGGGAAAGAGTTATATCATAAATGGAATAAGTGGAAGGAGAAGCCGACGGCGATATTGGTAGCCAATGATCAAGTATCAGCGGGCCTTTTGCTGGAGGCTAAAGCCCAAGGCACAGCCGTTCCGGACGAACTCGCCATTTTAAGCTTTGATAATCACGAAATCAGTCAATCACTAGGCATAACCACAATTGATATACAGACAAAAGAAATGGGCAAACAAGCCTTTATGCTTCTGGAAAAAAGGATTAAAGGCCAGCCGATTGAAAGAAAAGTACTCGAATACCGTCTGATTGAAAGATCGACTGTTTAGCTTGAATGTTGAAAAAAGGTTTGACGCGCTTTCCATTCGTTTTGTACGATATGATGTATTGAATGACAAAGGAGCTGAGGATCGTGAATGGATCCTTTACAGTTGAAAAGGTACTAAATAATAACGTATTAATCGCTTCTCATCATAAATACAGTGAAGTTGTCCTAATTGGAAAAGGAATCGGCTTCGGAAAAAAACAAGCTGATATGATTGAAGATAAAGGGTACGAAAAAATGTTTATCTTAAAGGATGAGAAAGAACAAAAGCAGTTTAAAAAGCTCCTTGACTATGTAGATGAAAACTTGGTTGATATCTCCAATGATGTGATTGTTCATATTGCAGAGCGGGTGAACCATTCATTAAATGAACATATCCATATCGCTTTGACCGATCATATTGCATTTGCGATTAAACGGCTGAAGCAAGGGTTTGATATGAAAAACCCATTTCTGATGGAGACACAGTCACTCTATCCGGATGAATACCAAATTGCCGAGGAAGTTGTGGCGATCATTAATGAAAAAGCGGGGATCAGCCTGCCGGACGGTGAAATCGGATTTATCGCTTTGCATATTCATTCAGCCCTGACCAATCGTCCGCTTTCCGAGGTAAACCAGCATTCCCAGCTGATGGCCCGGCTTGTACAAGTTATCGAGGACGCTTTTCAAATGAAGGTCAACAAGGAAAGCGTACATTATCTGCGTCTCATTCGTCATATCAGATTTACCATCGATAGGATCAAAAGGGACGAACCGACTAAAGAACCAGAAAAATTAATGTTATTATTGAAAAATGAGTATCCGCTATGCTACAATACAGCTTGGAAATTGATAAAAATCTTACAGCAAACATTGAAAAAACCAGTTCATGAGGCGGAAGCGGTCTATCTTACGCTTCATCTGTACCGATTAACCAATAAAATTTCATAACTTCAGTTTAACCTTTAAAAACGTGTTACTGATTCGATCAGGCATGAGTGATTGAGGGGAAAAAAGCGGGAATTTGTTCTCGTTCTTTTGCGCACCCAACTTTTACTCATGCCTTTTTTGTTGTGTAAAAGGGCAAATGTAAACGGTTAAACTGATGGCCTGCGCCCGTGAATTCGTTGTCATGATTTTTCGCTGTAAGGTCAAACTAGTAAATAGAGGAGGTCAATTCTATGTTTAAAGCATTATTCGGCGTTCTCCAGAAAATCGGGCGCGCTCTTATGCTTCCAGTTGCCATTCTTCCTGCGGCGGGTATTTTACTTGCGATTGGGAATGCCATGCAGAACAAGGACATGATTGAGGTTTTGCAATTCCTAAGTAATGACAATATCCAGCTGGTAGCGGGAGTAATGGAAAGTGCGGGGCAAATCGTTTTTGACAACCTGCCGCTTCTCTTTGCAGTCGGAGTTGCCATAGGACTCGCGAATGGCGACGGCGTTGCCGGGATCGCTGCAATCATCGGATATCTTGTAATGAACGTATCGATGAGTGCGGTTCTCCTTGCAAACGGAACCATTCCTTCTGATTCTGTAGAAAGAGCCAAATTCTTTACAGAAAACCATCCGGCATATGTTAACATGCTAGGCATACCGACATTGGCTACAGGGGTATTCGGCGGTATTATCGTCGGAGTACTGGCAGCGCTGTTGTTCAACAAATTTTATAAAATTGAGCTTCCGCAATATCTCGGATTCTTTGCGGGTAAGCGCTTTGTACCAATTGTGACATCAATTTCTGCTTTAATTCTCGGTCTTATTATGTTAGTGATCTGGCCTCCGATCCAGCATGGGCTGAATTCCTTCTCAACAGGTTTGGTGGAAGCGAATCCAACGCTTGCTGCATTTATCTTCGGAGTGATTGAACGTTCACTTATTCCTTTCGGCTTGCATCACATTTTCTACTCGCCGTTCTGGTATGAGTTCTTTAGCTACAAAAGTGCAGCCGGGGAAATTATCCGCGGAGATCAGCGCATTTTCATGGCGCAGATCAAAGACGGTGTACAATTAACTGCCGGTACATTTATGACAGGAAAATATCCGTTCATGATGTTCGGACTTCCGGCTGCGGCTCTTGCGATTTATCATGAGGCAAAGCCGAAAAACAAAAAGCTCGTTGCGGGTATTATGGGCTCAGCAGCTCTGACTTCTTTCTTAACAGGGATTACAGAGCCGCTAGAATTCTCATTCCTGTTTGTGGCTCCGATCCTGTTTGCAATACACTGTGTGTTTGCAGGGCTGTCATTTATGGTTATGCAGCTTTTACATGTAAAGATCGGTATGACATTCTCAGGCGGTTTAATCGACTATTTCCTATTCGGAATTTTGCCGAACCGAACTGCATGGTGGCTTGTGATTCCTGTAGGTTTAGGCTTGGCCGTGATCTACTACTTCGGATTCCGTTTCGCCATCCGCAAGTTCAATTTGAAAACGCCGGGACGCGAGGATGATTCTGCTGAATCTGATGATTCCGGCAAGCAAGGCGAAGCAGGAGATCTGCCTTACGAAATCTTGCAGGCGATGGGCGACCAGGAGAACATCAAGCACCTCGACGCATGTATCACAAGGCTTCGTGTTACCGTGAATGACCAGAAAAAAGTGGACAAAGACCGTCTGAAAAAACTCGGCGCTTCAGGTGTTCTTGAAGTCGGCAATAACATTCAAGCCATTTTCGGGCCGCGTTCTGACGGCTTAAAAACACAAATGCAGGATATTATCGCAGGACGCACGCCAAGACCAGAGCCGAGAACGTCTGCTGAAGAAGAAGTAAGCCAGCAGGTCGAGGAAGTCATCGCAGAACCGCTGCAAAATGAAATTGGCGAGGAAGTCTTTGTTTCTCCGATCACTGGTGAGATCCACCCGATTACTGATGTTCCTGACCAAGTCTTCTCAGGAAAAATGATGGGTGACGGATTCGCTATTCTTCCGACAGAAGGAATCGTGGTATCTCCTGTCAGAGGTAAAATACTGAACGTATTCCCTACAAAGCATGCGATCGGTTTACAGTCTGACGGCGGAAAAGAAATCTTGATTCACTTCGGAATCGATACAGTCAGCCTTAAAGGCGAAGGATTTACGTCATTCGTCTCAGAAGGAGACCGTGTGGAACCGGGCCAAAAACTTCTTGAAGTAGATTTAGATGCAGTGAAGCCGAATGTACCTTCCCTCATGACACCGATTGTATTTACGAACCTTGCTGAGGGAGAAAGTGTCGGCATCAAGGCAAATGGCTCAGTTAAAAGAGAACAAGAAGATATTGTGAAGATTGAAAAGTAAGCATTCAAGATGCTGTGCTTGTCAGATGACAAGTGCGGCTGTATGATATAATATTGTGAAGTAATATATAGCTTTAAGTTAAAAGGAGAATGATAAAAATGGCACAAAAAACATTCAAAGTAACTGCAGATTCTGGAATTCACGCTCGTCCTGCTACAGTTCTTGTACAAACTGCAAGCAAATATGACGCTGATGTTAATTTAGAATATAACGGCAAAACAGTAAACCTTAAATCAATTATGGGTGTAATGTCTCTAGGAATCGCTAAAGGCGCTGAAATTACAATTTCTGCTTCAGGCGCTGATGAAAACGACGCTCTTAACGCTTTAGAAGAAACAATGAAAAGCGAAGGACTCGGCGAGTAATGCAAGAGTTAAAAGGGATTGGCGCTTCAGCCGGAATCGCGATTGCGAAAGCGTACCGGCTTGAAGAACCAGATTTAACGGTTGAAAAGAAAAACATCTCTGATTCTGAAGCGGAAGTAAGCCGTTTTGAAGATGCTATCACTCGTTCCAAAGACGAGCTTGAAAAAATCAAAGAGCATGCTTTAAAAGAACTTGGCCAGGACAAAGCGGACATTTTTTCCGCTCATCTCTTAGTCCTCAGCGATCCTGAGCTTTTGAACCCGATTAAAGAAAAAATCAGTTCAGAGTCAGTTAACGCTGAATTTGCTTTGAAAGAAACAGCATCAATGTTTGTTTCCATGTTCGAATCAATGGACAACGAATATATGAAAGAGCGTGCAGCAGATATCCGCGACGTTACAAAACGTGTAACAGGACATCTTCTTGGCGTTGAAATACCAAACCCGAGTCTGATATCCGAAGAGGTTATCATTGTGGCTGAAGACTTAACACCGTCTGATACGGCTCAATTAAACCGCGAATTTGTAAAAGGGTTTACAACGGATATCGGCGGACGCACATCACACTCTGCAATTATGGCCCGCTCATTGGAGATTCCGGCAGTCGTCGGTACGAAAACGGCTACTGGCACTATCCAAAATGGGGTAACAGTCATTGTCGACGGCATTAACGGCGATGTCATCATCGATCCGTCTGCTGACACGGTTAAGAAATATGAAGAAAAGCACAGCGCTTATATGGCTCAAAAAGCTGAGTGGGCGAAGCTTGTCAATGAACCGACAGTATCAAAAGACGGACATCATGTTGAGCTTGCGGCTAATATCGGCACACCTGATGATGTAAAGGGCGTTTTAGAAAACGGGGGAGAAGCAGTAGGTCTTTACCGTACGGAATTCCTTTACATGGGAAGAGAACAGCTTCCTACAGAAGATGAGCAGTTTGATGCTTACAAGGCGGTTCTTGAGCGAATGGAAGGAAAATCAGTTGTCGTACGGACGCTTGATATAGGCGGAGACAAAGAGCTTCCTTACCTGGAGCTTCCGAAAGAAATGAACCCGTTCTTGGGCTACAGAGCGATTCGCCTTTGCCTTGATGAGCAAGAAATCTTCAGAACACAGCTTCGCGCGCTGCTTCGTGCAAGTACATACGGAAACCTGAAAATCATGTTCCCGATGATTGCAACAGTAAACGAATTTAGAGAAGCGAAAGCAATCCTTCTTGAAGAAAAAGAAAAGCTCGTTCAAGCGGGACAAGTTGTCTCTGAGGACATTGAAGTCGGTATGATGGTTGAAATTCCGTCAACGGCAGTTATCGCTGACCAGTTTGCCAAAGAAGTTGATTTCTTCAGTATCGGAACAAATGACTTGATCCAATACACAATGGCTGCTGACCGTATGAATGAACGGGTTGCATACCTGTATCAGCCATACAATCCAGCGATTCTCCGCCTGATCACACTAGTGATCGAAGCTGCTCATAAAGAAGGAAAATGGGTCGGCATGTGCGGTGAAATGGCAGGAGACGAAATTGCGATTCCGATTCTTCTCGGACTTGGCTTAGATGAGTTCTCAATGAGTGCAACATCTATCCTTCCGGCAAGAACACAGATCAGCAAGCTTTCTAAAAAAGAAGCTGAATCATTCAAAGAAAAAATCTTGTCAATGAGCACGACAGAAGAAGTTGTCGCGTTTGTAAAAGAGACATTTAATTCATAATACTAAAACCAGCCGGGCTTTTGCCCTGCTGGTTTTTTTCATATTCAGAGGAAAGGCGGGGCAAAATAATCCCACTAGGAGGGATAGAATGTCAAACGAATTTAACGCGGGTGATACGGTGTATGTGATTTATCGGAATCCTCACGCTGCAAATGTTGCGCATATTAAGGAAGCGGAAGTTGTGCGCCATCCATATCACGAAGGGGAGCTTTCCTTATTTTTATATGAAACCTATCATCCTCTTGCCGAGGATGATGCCGTATTTGCGAGCTATGAAGAAGCGGAACATCTATATAATCAGCTATTTGATATCGATCAATACAGATGACAAGGAAAACATTGCATCACATATCCTTACTTACGTATGAGAAAAGTAACAGAAGAAAAGTGAAAAGGATGTGGCTTCATGCAGAACCCGTTCGTTCCGCAGCTCGTTTATATTGAACCGAGGGCACTGGAATATCCGTTAGGCAAAGAGCTAAGAGATAAATTTGAACATATGGGAATTGAAATCAGAGAAACAACATCACATAATCAGGTCCGGAATATACCCGGAAAAAACCACCTTCAGCAATACAGAAATGCAAAGTCGACACTGGTCATCGGCGTACGGAAAACATTAAAATTTGATTCTTCAAAACCATCGGCTGAATATGCGATTCCGTTTGCAACCGGCTGCATGGGCCATTGCCATTATTGCTATTTGCAAACGACGATGGGGTCTAAACCTTATATCAGAACGTATGTGAATGTGGAAGAAATATTAGATCAAGCGGATGAATACATGCAAGAACGGGCCCCTGATTTTACAAGGTTTGAAGCTTCTTGTACATCAGATATCGTCGGTATCGACCATCTGACACACACGCTGAAGCGTGCTATTGAACACTTCGGGCAAAGTGAATTGGGGAAACTCAGATTTGTAACCAAATTTCATCATGTGGATCATTTGCTGGATGCGAAACACAACGGGAAGACAAGGTTCAGATTCAGCATTAACGCCGACTATGTCATCAAAAATTTTGAACCAGGCACTTCTCCTCTCGATAAACGGATAGAAGCCGCTGTAAAGGTAGCAAAAGCAGGCTATCCTTTAGGCTTTATCGTCGCACCGATTTATATTCATGAAGGCTGGGAGGAAGGTTACAGGGTCCTGTTTGAAAAATTGGACGCCGCTTTGCCGAAAGACGTAAGACATGATATTACGTTTGAATTGATTCAGCACCGATTCACTAAGCCGGCGAAACGAGTGATTGAAAAGAACTATCCGAAATCAAAACTAGAACTTGATGAAGAAAAGCGCCGCTATAAATGGGGACGCTACGGCATCGGCAAATACATCTACCAAAAGGATGAAGAGCACGAACTTCGGGAAACGCTGGAATCCTATATCGACCGTTATTTCCCTAATGCAAAACTCGAATATTTCACTTAAAACGGGCTCACACAGCCCGTTTTTTGATAAAATGGGTTTTTCCACTCCATCAGGACGCCGTAATGTAAGGATTCCTCATCTTCCAAATAGTTTCTCACCACACCGACAGGTTCTCGCCCGCAATGCAGCAGAAATGACAGAACCGGATCATCCTTCTCTCCCTCTAGCACGGCTTCGACATATTGCTCAGCGGTAAGTTCATGCGAATATTTATGATAACAAGGAATTCGAGCGCCACCCAGCAAACGTTCCAGCTGCTTTGAAACCGTCAGTTCATACATCGTTTGCATCAGCCATTTTCCGATCCCCCGCTTTCGGTAAGAAGGGGACACCGAAATATCAACGACATATAACGTATTGCCTTCTTTATTATGATTTCTGATATATCCATGATCAGTAATTTCTGCCCAAGTATGATCAGGATGTCCAGGGTCAAATTGGACAATCAGCGCGGTCATGGAACCGATGATCACATCATTCACCAGCGCGCATAAAGCCCCTTCCTGAAAGGTTTCTATATGGCTGTGTAACTGCTCCTTGGACCACAGAAGTTCCTGAGGAAAAGGGGAAGGGAAACATTCTTTTTGCAGAGAAAGCAAACCTGCAACGTCTCTGTGAGTGTATTGCCTGATCAACAGCTTCTCGTATTTGCGGCCATCATAAAAACGGATATTCTTTTGAATGGTAATCACCCTCCTTTTTCCAAATTATTATATCGTATACCTTACGGCAGGAAAATAAAAAAAGTAATTTTCTGAATATATAGTTCCCATTTCATATTATTTTCTTTTTCAGTATATTCATTTTCCTAAAGAGAAAGCCGATATACTCATTAGGAGGGGATTGCTTTGTTTAAAAAACTGCATATGAAAATTGCTGTTTTTGTTTCGATTATGTTAATTTTGACGGTTATTCTTTTGCAGCTTTCTTCTTTTCTCATTTTAAAACCAATGATTACTGAAGAAGGTAAAAACGCAACAGAAAATGTAACGAATTCGCTTGAGCAAAACATACAAATACAATTAAAGAACTATGAAATCTCATTATTAAGATTGGCGAACGGGGATCTCTCCCAATCTTTTATAAAAAAACCCGCTAAAGAAGTGACTGCGCTGTTTCACGATGAAATTAAGCAAATCCAGGAAAATGATAAGTATGTCGCACTTGCTTACATAGGGACCGGCAAAAAAGAAATGTTTGCATATCCAAAGTCCGAATTTGCCAAAGATTATGATCCGACGGCAAGACCTTGGTACAAGCTTGCAGCTGAAACTCCTGATAAGGTCGTCTGGACGGAGCCTTATGAAGATGTTGTTTCAGGAGAAATGATTGTGACAGCCGCAAAAGCCATTAAGACCAATAACAAGGTAACAGCCGTCGCGAGCTTAGATCTGAAACTGTCCTCCATTCAGAGTATGGTGAATAAACAAAAGGTACCTTATCAAGGCTTTGCCTTTTTAGCAGACGGAAGCGGCAGCCTTTTGGCACACCCTTCTAAGCAGGGTAAAAATATATCTGAGGATCAGTCGCTTAAGGGACTAGCTTCAGACACTGAAGGAATACAAGATGAAAACGGAAAAATGGTTGTTTACCAAACCATTGAAGAAACAGGGTGGAAAGTCGGCACTCAGTTTAACACAGATGAGTTAATGTGGATCTCTGAGAAAATGAACCGTTCAGGCATTCTGATTGCCGTCATCGCGCTTTTAATCACGATTGTACTCAGCTATTTCCTGGCCAAAACGATTACCGGTCCGATTCAGCAGCTGATTGCAAATACAAAAGCAGTTTCAGCCGGTGATTTGACAGTCAGCGCGCAATCGAAATCAAAGGATGAAGTCGGCACACTGACGAAACATTTTAATGCCATGGTTGAAAACATGAAGGATATGGTGGAACAGGTTAGGAATTCATCAGGAAAAGTATCTCAGACAACTGATCAATTAAGCACAGTATCCGCAGAAACAAATGAAACGAGCGGGCAGATTGCCAAAGCGATTGAAGAAGTGGCGGCCGGAGCGACAGAACAAGCTTCAGAAGTCGAAACGATAAATGAAAAATCAGAGAACCTTTCAAACAAAATCAAACAAATTGCAACTCATGCGGGGGGCATCAAATCGCTGTCAAAATCATCTGAGGATGCCAGCTATAAAGGGCTGGATTCTCTCGGGCATCTGCTGATGAAATCAAATGAAGCCAATACGGAAACAAAGAAAGTAGAATCCATGCTGTCAGATCTTGAAAAGCAAACGAAAAACATTGAGGAAGTAGTTACGGCCATCTCAGCAGTATCTGATCAAACAAACCTGCTCGCGTTAAATGCCAGCATTGAAGCGGCCAGGGCCGGAGAAAGCGGACGAGGCTTTGCGGTTGTGGCTGACGAGGTTCGAAAGCTGGCTGAGCAATCAGCCCTCTCAACAAAGCATATCAGCGATACGGTGAAGCTGATTCAGAAGGAAACGGAAGAAGCGTCCCATGCGATGACAGAGGCGAGCAGGATGAATGATGAGCAAAACAGCGCCATTCATGAGACTGGTGAAGTATTAAACACCATTACCTCAGAAATGCAGTCTCTTGTGAAAGGGATTGATTATATTTATGAAGAAATCCAAAGAATGAGTGAAGAGCAGCTTGTGATCTCTGAAGCCATTCAAAGCATTTCCGCTATTTCACAGGAATCCGCTGCAGCTGCGGAGGAGGTTAACGCCTCTACTGATGAACAGCTGATCACGCTTGATAAGGTGAAACATTCAACAGATACCTTGAAAAATGCAAGTCAAGATCTCATGAATGCGATTGCCAAATTCACATTGTAATAGGACGATAGCCAGGTCATTTTGATGATCTGGCTTTTGTCTTTCTTTCAGTGTGACTGAAAACTCTTGAAGGCATGGATAGTGGGCATCGGAGCAGGATATGACAGTCATTGACCTGACATCCTAAACAGGCCTGACAATAGATTGGGAATTATCAACCCGCTGTAACCCTAAAGGTTTTTTTCAATGGCTGCTCTATTTCTATATAGATATGGTAAGCTAATGAATGTCAGATTATTACGAAACAACACTACATATCTCATCATCGGGGAGGAAGTCACATTGAAAAAAACAATCGGATTTATCGGACTGGGAGTTATGGGTAATAGCATGGCGTCACATATTCTGTCAGAAGGCCATCCTGTTTTAGTGTATACCCGCACGAAACAAAAAGCGGACAAGATATTGGAAAAAGGAGCGGTCTGGAAGGATACGGTCGCAGATATTTCTAAGGAAGCGGATGTTATTGTTACAATGGTAGGCTATCCAAGCGATGTGGAGGACATTTATCTTGGCAGTAATGGAATTATTGCTAACGCTAGAGAAGGCGCATATGTCATTGATATGACAACTTCAAAACCGTCACTCGCAAAACAGATTGCCGAAGAGGCTAAACAAAAATCCATATTTGCTTTAGATGCGCCAGTTTCCGGCGGGGATATCGGTGCTCAAAACGGGACGCTCGCCATTATGGTCGGGGGAGAGGAAGAAGCATTTGAAGCTTGCCTGCCGATCTTTGTATTAATGGGTGAAAATATTCAATATCAAGGCCCCGCGGGCAGCGGACAGCACACAAAAATGTGCAATCAAATCGCCATCGCGGCGGGTATGATCGGTGTATCAGAAGCAATGGCTTACGCTCAAAAATCAGGCCTGCAGCCGGAAAAGGTTCTCAAAAGTATCACAACAGGAGCCGCAGGAAGCTGGTCATTGTCAAATCTTGCTCCCCGTATGCTGAAGGGTGACTTTGAACCGGGATTCTATGTAAAACACTTTATTAAAGACATGGGGATCGCTCTTGAGGAAGCGGAATTGATGGGGGAAGAGATGCCTGGTCTGTCGCTTGCGAAATCATTATACGATCAGCTTGCGGAACAAGGAGAAGAGAACAGCGGAACTCAAAGCTTATATAAGCTGTGGGTAAAATAAGCAAAAAAAGAGATTGCCTATAAAACAGGCAATCTCTTTCACTATTATTTTCCGATGAATTGCTGTGTCCAGTAGTTTCCTGACTCAACATAGCCGACACCGATATGCGTAAAGCTCGGGTTCATAATATTTTCTCTGTGCCCTTGGCTGTTCATCCACGCTTTTACGACTTCTTCAGGTGTTTTTTGGCCTTGCGCGATGTTTTCACCTGCTGTTTTGTAGCTGATTCCGAATGATTTCATCATATCAAACGGTGATCCGTAAGTCGGGCTTTGGTGGTCAAAGTAGTTTTTATCTTTCATATCTTGTGATTTTGCATGTGCTGATTTGCTTAACTTTTCATCAATTTGAAGCGGTTTTAAGCCTTGTTTTTGTCTTTCAGCATTTGTAAGTTCAACGACTTTCTTTTCATACGCGCTTACAGATGAAGCGTCAGACGCAGTTGTATTTTTGTTTGTTTTTTCTGGCTGTTTTGAAGCGTCAGCTGCAGGTGCTTCCTTTTGAGTGTTTACATTGGCAGGCTCAACTTTCTTGGACGCCTTTGGTGCTGCTTTGCTTTCATCCTTTTTTTGTACATCTTTAATCGTCATATTTGAATTTGATTTTTTCGCATAATTTTGAAGCATATGCTGTAATTTCTCTGCATCCGCAGCATTTAGTTTCTTTATATCCGTTTTAATATGTAGTTTGGCAACCACATCTTGAAGTTTAAGAGTCTGCACCGTATTTCCTGTTTTAACAGTCACAACTGGCTGGCAGGAGAGTTCTTTGGCAGATGCTTGCTGAACGCCTCCGAATGTGAAAATTGATACCGCTGCCGCAGCAGATAAAATAAAAGCTTTCTTCATAAGTTCCGTACCTCCTAGAAATGTTTGTTTTTCTACACCAAAAATCATAACATGGACTTTCTGTCATAATGTATCCATCCTTTTCCTTTGACAAGTGCAGATTGTTATTTTTGTAATGTAGGAGACTGAAATGCTATCTGACTGGGAAATAAGTCTGTTACGCTTCTTCATTGGATAGTTATATAGCTTCCATTATTTTAAAACGCTACATAAATTTTAATAAATTTGAATCTTGACAAGTTTTTTTTACCTCTTTTCGCTGTAACAACTTTTACAAAGGTGTTACAATTAATATCAGTTTATGTAAATATATTGAATGTTTTGAGAGGGGAAAACCAGAAGTGACTGAAATAGGACGCGAATCGAAAACAAAGCCAAAAAACAAACGAAATAGAGCGTGGAGAATGAACCTTTATTTCCTTGTCGTTTTTGTTCTATTCGCTGCACTCATCTTTAAACTTGGCGTGGTTCAGATTGTAGAAGGAGAAAAGCATGTAGAAGACGCCCAAAAGGCAAATGCCAAGACGGCGTATTATCCTGCTCCGAGGGGCAAGATGTATGACAAGCAAAAAAGGGTGGCTGTCGATAACCAGGCAGTTCCTGAAATCGTATATGTCTCAACTTCAAAGACGAAAACAGAAGATAAATTAAAAACAGCGAAAAATCTTTCTTCTTATATCAGTATTGATACCGAGTTTTTGAAGGAAAGGGACCTGCGTGATTTTTGGCTTGCTTCCCATCCTAAAAAGGCGCTTAAGCTGCTGAAGACATCTGAAGATGACCTAAATGGGGCAGAAGCTTATAAACGGCAGGTAAAACGAGTTCCGGAAGAAGAACTGAAAGCCCTTAAAAAAAATAAGAAAGAGCTGGAAATCGCAGCAATCTTCACACGTTTTTCAAGCGGGAATTCATATGAGCCACAGGTTGTAAAATCAATGGACCCAAATAAAATCAGCGGTAACGGCAGCGAAGGATCCTTGCTGGATGAAAGTAAAAACACGTCTCTAAAACCGAAAAGCGACTTAACGTATGAGGAAGTCTCTCTTGTTTCCGAACATTTAGAGGAACTGCCGGGAATAGACGTTGTCGATGATTGGACGCGGAAATATCCGTTTGACAAAACACTCTATTCTGTATTTGGCGGTGTCACAACACCTGAACAAGGACTTTTGAGCGACCGTAAAGACTATTATTTAACAAGAGGCTATTCGAGAAATGACAGAGTCGGCAAAAGCTATCTTGAATATCAGTATGAAGATTATTTAAACTCGCAAAAAGCAAAAGTGGAGTACGTGGAAAACAGCAAAGGCGAAGTCACCAGCCAAAAAACCATTGATAAAGGAAGCAGGGGTTACGATCTTCAGCTTTCATTTGATATGGAATTACAGGCAAAGGTTGAAAAAATTATTGAAGAAGAGCTGAGAAACAGCAGAGCCCGTGGCAACTATATGGTGGACAGAGCTTTTGTTGTCATGATGGACCCGAATAACGGAGATATTCTAACAATGGCGGGCAAACGTATTGATCTGGAAACGAATAAATTACAGGATTATGCTATCGGAGCCTTTACGACCCAATATGAAATGGGATCGTCCGTCAAGGGAGCGACCGTGCTTTCCGGCTATCAAGCCGGGCTTCCGCATTACCAAACGTTTGTGGATAGGACTCTTGTTTTTAAGGGCGGATTGAAAAAGAGCTCTTATACGAATATGGGAAGCATTACTGAGCTGACGGCCCTGCAAAGAAGCTCAAACGTATATATGTTTAATGTCGCCATGCACATCGCGGGTGTGACATATAAGCCGAACGGGGCTCTTCCTGCTGATCAGGAGGACTTGCGCAAAATGAGAAATTACTACAGCCAATTTGGATTAGGCGTTAAGACGGGAATTGATCTTCCGCAAGAATCAGCGGGAATGCAGACAACTCCTGATGCAGTCGGGGGCCTCATTTTAGACTTAGCGATCGGCCAATATGATACATACACACCGCTCCAGCTAGTCCAATATATGTCTTCTATCGCAAACGGAGGCTATCGCATTCAGCCGCGAATCGTGACAAGTGTGCATAAACCGGGAAGGGATGATAAACTCGGCACGATGATCGAGGAGCGGCAGCCGAAAATTTTAAATAAAATAAACAACTCGGCAAGCGATATAGAACAGGTCAAAGCAGGGCTGAAAAAAGTAACATCTACAGGCGGGACCGCTGGAGGTGTTTTTGGAACAAATGATGTATCTGGAAAAACGGGGACGGCACAGACGTTTTATTATGGAACCAATAAAAATTGGTGGGGACTTGAAACATATAATCTGACGTTTGCCGGCTATTATCCGTCAACAAATCCGCAAGTGGCTTTCAGTGTCGTTGTTCCTTCCGTGAGGGACGATCACGATGAAATAACCAAAAAAATTGAAGGCCGCGCGATTGATGCCTATGTAAAATTGCAAAAAAGTTACTAAACGTCTAAGACAAGAAGGGCCGCTGGTTAATAGTTTGGCCCTCTTTCTTTTATTCAAAAATTGACGATCACAATAAGAATAGAAGGAGAATTCTCATTTTTTAGCGAATCAGTCTAGTGAAATTTCTTTTTGTGAAAAAAAGATGAAAAGCTGATGGTGATTACAATGCAAAGGAGGGATTCTGTGGAACAGGATACGCAGCACGCACGACAATTTCAAATCAAAACGGATATTCACGCCGTCTTAACTTCTAATGGACGCATCATTTATATTTCCGCAAATTGCAAGCCGTATTTAAGTTATGCCCAAGAAGAGATGATTGGATCATTCATGAAGGAGTTTCTGCACGAGGAAGACCAGTTTTTAGTGGAAAGCTACTTTTATAATGAACATCATCTGATGCCTTGTACCTTTCGTCTTATAAAAAAAGACCATACCATTGTGTGGATAGAAGCCGGTGTAGAAATCGTCACCACCCAGGTTGAAGGAAACGGCAGGGAGATTATACTGAAAATGAAGGTGCTTGAGGAGGAATCCGGTCATCAATCCCTCAACTGCAATAAAAATAAAATACAGCCTGAACATCAAACATCATCCTCTTATCTGAATAGTGAATTTGAACGGTTAGTTGAAACTCTTCCAAGCCCATTATGTATCAGCGTCAGCGGTAAAATCGTCTACGTCAACAATGCAATGCTCTCCATGCTCGGAGCGGAAACCAAGGATCACATTATCGGCAGATGGTCTTATGAATTTATCGAAGAGGAATACCATGACATCGTAAAAAATAGGATTTTGCGAATGCAAAAAGGGATGGAGGTAGGAATGATCGAACAGACGTGGAAAAGGCTTGACGGCACACCTGTTCATCTGGAAGTAAAAGCCGCTCCGGCCATTTACAAAAACCAGCGGGCTGAACTGCTGCTGCTGATTGATATATCCTCGCGAAAAAAATTCCAAACCATCTTGCAAAAAAGCAGGGAGCGGTATCAGCTCCTTATTCAAAACTCTATCGACACCATTGCGGTCATACACAATGGAAAATGGGTATTTATGAACGAATCAGGCATTTCTCTTTTTGAAGCGGCGACGTATGAAGATTTAATCGGAAAAAATATATACGACCACCTTCATCCGTGCGACCATGAAGATGTAAAAAAGCGAATTCAGAACATTGCGGAGCATAAAACTGATTCAGAAGTCATGAAGCAATCATGGTTCACTTTTCAAAATCGATTGATTTATACGGAAATGGTCTGCATTCCGACAACCTTTTTTGGCGAAACCGCCGTTCAAGTGATTCTGCGGGATATTTCTGAACGCAAGCAAACCGAGGAGTTAATGCTTAAATCTGAAAAGCTCTCGATCGCAGGGCAGCTTGCTGCTGGAATTGCCCATGAAATACGCAATCCGCTCACAGCGATTAAAGGATTTTTACAGCTTATGAAGCCGACGATGGAGGGCAATGATCATTACTTTGACATTGTATTTTCTGAGCTGAGCCGAATTGAATTGATTCTCAGCGAACTGCTTATGCTTGCCAAACCGCAGCAGCATGCCTATAAAGAGCATTTAAACCTTAAAAAATTGATCAGCGAAGTGACAGCCCTGTTGGAAACCCAGGCGAACTTAAATGGAATATTCATTAAAACCGCCTTTCAAAGAGAAAGTATTTTTATTAACGGTGATCAGAACCAGCTCAAACAAGTGTTCATCAATTTAATTAAAAACGCTGTGGAATCAATGCCTGACGGGGGAACAGTTGAAATTGACACGACAGAGGATGAGCATTCCGTCCACGTTACTATTAAAGACGAGGGAGAGGGCATCCCTGAAAAGGTACTGAAGCGTATAGGAGAACCATTTTTAACAACAAAAGAAAAGGGAACGGGACTCGGACTTATGGTTACATTTAATATTATTGAAAATCATCAAGGAACCATCCAGGTAGACAGCAAGCCGGAAAAAGGCACGGCATTTAAGATTTCATTTCCAAAAAAATAAAACAACGGCTTAAAGCCGTTGTTTATACAGTCTGCATTGATTCTCTTTTCTTTAATACAAACAATTCCAAACGGTCTAAGCCTTCTCTTAACGTATCTAACGAGTATGCAAAAGACAGCCTCACGTATCCTTCGCCAAACTCTGAGAATGAGCTGCCCGGCACAAGAGCGACGCCAGAATCCTCCAAAAGAGCCATGCTAAAATCAAATGACGACATTCCAAAGGATTTAATCGAAGGGAAAATATAAAATGCTCCTGATGGCTTCACGACATCCAGCCCCATTGAGACAAGGCGGTCATATACATAGTCGAGTCGCTTTTTATATTGCTCTCTCATAATAAGGGCGTCATCAACTCCGTTGGTGACTGCCTCCACCGCCGCTTTTTGAGAAATGGAGGAAGCGCACGACACGTTATACTGATGCACTTTTAAAATGTGCTTAGCGATTTCCTTGGGGGCGAATAAAAAGCCGATTCTCCAGCCAGTCATGCTGTGTGATTTTGATAAACCGTTAATGACAATCGTTTGATCTCTTAAAAATGTCGCAATTGAGTGATGCGGCCTGTCATATGTCAATTCGCTGTAGATCTCATCAGACAGGACAAAGATATTTCTTCCTTTTAAAAGAGAAGCGATGTTTTTCAGCTCTTCTTCAGACAGCGTAACGCCGGTCGGATTTGACGGATAAGGAAGCACGACACATTTTGTATTAGGCGTCAGCGCTTCTTCAATCAGCCGCGCGGTGAGCTTAAAGCCGTGAGAGGTTGTATCCGCGAATATAGGTGTGGCGCCGCACATTCTGATGATAGGCTCATAACCAGGGTAAATAGGACCCGGCAAAATGACTTCATCACCCGGGGACAAAATCGTCCGGAAAGAAGCGTCAATCGCCTGGCTTGCTCCCGTGGTTATGATGATTTCACTTTCAGCTTCATAATTGAAATCGTATTTTTTCTTCATATAAAGCTGCACAGCTTGTCTCAATTCAAGGTAGCCGGCATTTGGTGTATATGAAGTGACATTATCATCGATCGCCTGTTTGGCGGCAGCTTTTACATGATGCGGCGTAAAAAAATCAGGCTGGCCGATTGTGAGCGAGATGACATTATCGTATTGAGCTACAAGATTTGAGAATTTGCGAATTCCTGAAATTTCAATCTCTTTAACTTTCGGGTTCAGCAAATGTTCCATAATTCATCACCTTAAAATATATAATGAGTTTTTATCCTATTTTACCATTAGCTGATCATTTGTCATCTTTTTAGCTGATATATAGTTGATTGTATGCCGGAGTTTTTAAAACATACCTCTTATCAGAGAAAAAAATAAGACAACCAGCAAATATGATTGTCTTTATTGTATCATGATCTATTATTGTTTATATGTGTAAATTTGATCAATAACCATATTCTGAATGAAGGTCTTCGTGCCAAATCAAATACGCGGGATGTTCTTCATGCTGTTCAGCGGCTTTTTTCTTCATTTCGAGATAAGCCTTTTCGCTGACTTCCTCTAAAACAGTCATTTCATTTTGTTTAAATATTACTAAAGTACCCATTATTTACACCCTTCTTTCAAAAAATCCTTGACTATTGTACCATGGACAGATTGAAAGTCAATGGATAGCAGGCAAAAAGTATCTTTTTTCTGAAAAAATCCGGCTCAAATGAACAGGAATCGCAATTTGAAGCAGTGCGCCATTCACTTTTTATTATTTTGTCCGATATATACAGTACAATACTGAAAGCGAATTGTGAGGGATTGAATTGTCTTTACATCAACACGACATTTTATTAGATTCTGGAACTAATGAATTGGAGATTGTGAAATTTGGCGTCGGAGAGAATACGTTCGGCATTAACGTTATGAAAGTCAGAGAAATTATCCAGCCCGTCGGGGTCACCTCTGTGCCGCACTCCCACCAGCATGTAGAAGGAATGATCAAATTAAGAGGGGAGATTCTTCCGGTCATCAGCCTGTTTTCGTTTTTTGGCGTTGAGGGCAGCGGGTCTAAAGATGAGAAATACATCGTGACAGAGTTTAACAAACGGAAAATCGTATTTCATGTCGGCTCTGTTTCGCAAATCCACAGGGTATCTTGGGAGTCAATAGAAAAACCGACTTCCTTAAATCAGGGAATGGAACGGCATTTAACCGGAATCATTAAATTGGAAGAAACGATGATCTTTCTGCCTGATTACGAAAAAATCATTTATGATATTGAATCGAATTCAGGTGTTGAAACGTACAATGTGCACCAAGAAGGCTTTGATGAAAGAAGAACAGGCAAAAAACTCATTATTGTAGAGGATTCACCGCTTCTTTTACGCCTTTTGACTGATGAATTAAAGGAAGCCGGCTATAACGACATTACGTCATTTGAAAACGGGAAAGAAGCGTACGAACATATCATGGGCCTAACGGAAGAAGGGGGCGACCTCTCCGAACAGGTTGATATGATCATCAGTGATATTGAGATGCCGAAGATGGACGGACACAGGCTGACAAAGCTGCTTAAGGATAATCCGCGAAGTTCTGATGTTCCGGTGATGATCTTCTCGTCCTTAATAACAGACGATTTGCGGCATCGCGGTGAAGTCGTAGGTGCCGACGAGCAAATAAGCAAGCCGGAAATCAGCGATTTAATTAAAAAGGTCGATACGTATGTAATTGATTAGTATCCGTAAAAAAAAGCCGACGCGTAAAAACGCATCGGCTTTTTTTTTCAGCTTAAAAGTAACTTTCTCCAAGCTTTTTGAAAACAGGTTTATGGTAAGTTGGCTGCTGCCGATTTGTGACAAACGGTTTTTCTTTCATGCCGACATAATCTTGCAAAAGGTTTTTCGCTTTTGTTAAAGACATTTGAGCTTTAGGATTCCGGTACGATTGATTTAGCGTACCTAAATGCGGAAGGTGTTCGAAGTCTTCTTTTGTTGGAGGCATGTGAAAATAGTAGTCTCCGATTGAGATGAGCACGTCCGATTGCTGTTGGCTAAACCTTGGATTTTTTGAAAAATGAAGCCCTACTTTCTTTCCTTTACCTTCTTTCACCAGCTTTTGTAAAGCCCGTTTTTTCAAAGTATAAAGGTATTTAGGGTTGGGGGCGGTTTTTGCATGGCGGTTCACAGTGTAGACAGCTTTTGAAAGATTTTCGATGGTTGGCCGCAGATCTTTCGTATATGCATGGTCGTCCATTATTACTCTCCTTTACAATTCATCAATGTTCTTATGATTAGATTATACTTTTTTAAAGTTGAAATGCAAATATTGAATATAAAAATGCGCTTTTTCATTGGAAAACAGCGCATTTTTACCCTTTAATATACGGATTTTACTCTTTTTTTTCGCTGAGTTCCCAGTTTTTCCTGAACATCGATCTCAGCAGCCTGAGCACTGAATTTTGGCAGTGCAATGAAATAGAAAATAAAAACAAGAAGAATAACCGCTCCCATCCCATAATAAAGGTAATCTATATTTGGAACGATCTTTGGAAATAAAAGAGCGACTAAGCCAAGTGTCATGGACTGGGCAAACATCATAAACGGGTCTTGCCACCCGCTTACACGGCCCATTAATTTCGGATGAACAATCTTTGGCATCCAGCCTCCGATCGCAATATTGACAGGGCCGATGCACATTCCCAGTACAAATGCGGTAGCATAATAAACCCATAGCACATTTGTATATCCAAGCAGAAAAATAAGAAATCCTGCTATCAAAATGGGAACCGACATTAAAAAATGAGGCTTGATTTTTTTGGAGACCAAGGTGCCGATCACACTGCCGGCTAAGAGCCCAAACCCGATGGCGACCGTAAACACGGAAGTATGCCATTCATAACGGTCAGGGGCCAGTCCATATTTCATAGTGAACATAGGGAGCACGGCAAACGCCCCGTTAACAAAGCCGAATACAAAAAAGCCAAATATCAGGGAGGCGAGCAATTTGTTTTTTAAAATGTAAACAATGCCTTCCTTAAAATCGTTTAAAGAATCTTTGACGGAAGCCTTTCTCCAATTAAACGCTCCATTAGGCTGTCTGGCTTCTAAAGGTATTTGGCAGGCACGAATGAGAAAACCCGATACGATAAAGCTTACAAGATCAAGCAAGATGGCGCCGTGGATGCCGATGGTATTGTACATAAACGCTCCGATTCCGACACCGAAAACCATAAATATACTGAAGAGCATCTGATTAAGCCCCGCTGCTTTTGCATATTGCTCCTTCGGTAAAATAGCTTGTACAAGACTTGCCTCGGCGGGATAAAAAAACTTTGTGACAGCGCTTCTGACAAATAAAATGAAAAACACAAGCGGAATATTGCCGGTAAACAAAGTGAAGAAAAGAACGACAGTCAGTCCGGCTCTGATCCAATCACAATTCTCGGCGACTTTTTTCCTGTCAAACCTGTCAGCTACAACTCCGACAATCAGAAACACAAACACCGTCGGAAGAGAATACATAAGCTCAGCCAAAGTGGCATACGCAGGCTGGCTGCTGAACCGGTCCAGCAGGAAGAAAGCAAACGCCATGTTGCCTACTGTCGTTCCCATTTGAGAAGCAAGTGCTGCGAAAAAAAGTCGAACAAAATTACGATTTTTAAATATATCCATAAAAACGCTCCTTACCCTAAAGGTCCCACTTTATCATATTATAAACCGCTTGTTTTTCAAACTAATAAGTGAATATTACCGATTAATGGTTACTCTTGTTCCGTTTGGAACGATAGAAGCGAGTTCAACAACGTCTTTGTTATACATACGGATACAGCCTTTAGATACAGCCTTGCCAATTGATGAGGGATTATTCGTTCCGTGAATGCCGTAGTGCAGTTTTGAAAGGCTCATCCAATAGGCTCCGAAAGGACCTCCCGGATTAGGCTGCCGATTGACGATGTAATATTCTCCCGTCGGGGTTGTTGTCAGTATTTTTCCTACAGCTATCGGATAAGTCTTGATCAGCCGATTGTTTTGAAACAGCCGGAGTGTCTTGCCGCTGATAGAAACAACGATATGATACGGAATGGAATCCGGATTTGGGATCCCGGGTATAACAATAATCTGTCCTGCGAGGAGGATTCCTGTTTGCAGAGAAGGATTTGCACGCACTAAAGCCGCTTGGTCTATTCTGAAATCCGCTGCGATACTGGCTAATGTTTCACCCTGTTTCACTCGATAAGTGAGCAGTTGAGTCATCTCCCTTTTTTCAAAGCAAAAAGAACCATTCCTTTAGCTTTAATGGTTCTTTTTGTTTCTTCATTATTTTATATAAATATTGATGAGAATCGCATTTATGCATGAGGACAAAGACATAATGAAAATCTAATAAGTTCCTCTTAATACGAAAATTGTAATTTCCGGCTTGGCAAGAAACCGTAAAGGGAGCCTTGTCGTGCCAAGCCCGCGGTTGACATACACTTGCATGCCGTCAACTTTATACATTCCGTCTGTGTAGATTTTTCCATAGGGCGGCGTAATGAGCGGTCCGTAAAACGGGAGCTGTATTTGACCGCCGTGTGTGTGGCCTGAAAGCTGAAGATTAACAGGGTATGCTTTCGCTTTCAATGCGGCATCAGGCTCATGGACGAGCAAGATGGCAAAAACATCATCTCTCAGGTTTGAAAGCGTTCCTTTATAATCGGGTTTTCCGAGCATCAGGTCATCAAGAGCTGCGATGTCCAATTGACTTCCGTCCAAAAGCTTTATCGTCTTCAGCCCATTGCGAAACACCTCAAAACCGGCAGCCCTCATAAGATTTTCGTAAGCGGCAGATCCATAGCCTCCATGGTCGTGATTGCCGAAAACACAAAGCTTGCCAAAGGGCGCGCTCAGCTTTTTTAACGTCTGAAGCGCTGGATAATGGTCTTGGTAAATATGAGGTTTATCAATTAAGTCACCGGTAAAGACGATTAAATCCGGATGAAGATCATTGATATGAAGTACGGTCTTTTCCAGATCCTTCAAAGTAAACTCTTCGCTTAAATGCGTATCGCTGAATTGTACTATTTTAAATTGATCTAAACCGCCGGCAAGAAGAGGACTTTTAATGGTCTGTTTGACCGTAACCATCATTTGAGGTTCAAGGTATCTGGCATAGCCGTAGCCGCCTCCCGCAGTCAGCAGGCCTGCTGCAAAAGTGCCGAGCGCACCTTTTAAAAACTGTCTTCTTGATAATTTACGCATGGGTAATCCAACCTTTTGTAGAGTTTCTCCATTATATCATCAGGGCTTATGAAAAATCTCTTCTCAGCATCTGATGACGGAATGCGTGACATTATGTTAAAATTAAATTGAATGGCTATTCATTCATTATTTAGGGGGAGAACGTTATGGAAAAAAAGGTGGTCATTGTCACTGGCGGATCAAGCGGAATGGGAAAAGCGATTGCGAAGAAGCAGGCTGAGCTTGGCTGGAGTGTCATGCTGACGGGAAGAACGCTCGATGCACTTGAAGAAACGAAAAAAGAGATTGAAAACTCTGGAGGCAAAGCCGCTTTTTTTCAAATGGATGTCCGTTCTGAATCGGCGGCTAAGGAAATGATTACAGGAACGGTCGAAACCTTCGGACGGCTCGACGCGCTGATTAACAATGCGGCGGGAAACTTTATCTGTCCGGCTGAGAAGCTCACGCCAAATGGCTGGAGGGCAGTAATTGATATTGTCTTAAACGGTACATTTTTTTGCAGCCAGGCTGCAGCCCATTACTGGATTGAACAGCAGCAAAAAGGAACGATACTAAACATGGCTGCGACTTACGCTTGGGGAGCGGGGGCCGGAGTCGTCCATTCGGCCGCAGCCAAAGCGGGAGTGCTTTCTCTGACAAGAACGCTTGCCGTCGAGTGGGGCGGCAAATACGGCATCCGCACAAATGCCATCGCTCCCGGCCCGATTGAACGCACCGGCGGGGCAGAGAAGCTGTGGGAATCAGAGGAGGCGATGAACCGGACGCTGAACAGTGTGCCGCTCAGACGTCTCGGCACTCCTGAGGAAATTGCTGGGCTTGCCTCATTTTTGCTGTCTGATGAAGCATCTTACGTGAATGGGGAATGTGTGACGATGGATGGAGGCCAATGGCTGAATCCTTATCCGTTTTAATTACACGTTTCATGCATTTTATTTATGAACTTTAGAAAATAACCTTCTTCTTGATCAATTTTAATCTGTTGGATAAGTTTTTTCCTTGATGCAGTTGTTGTTCCTATTGTTAGCCTATAAAGAAATTTTTGATGTACCGGATTATAGTGAAGATATTGGGGGAATAACAGCACAAGCATTTAGAGTTGTTATTGAGAAGAAAATGATATCTGAATAAAAGCTGCAAACAAGCGAACATAAGCTGGTAGTTCGCTTGTTTTATTTTCTATTCAAATTTATGATATAATTTTTAAAATTAAGGGGTGGATGCTTGAAAAAAGGCTGGGCCCGAAGGCGATACCCCGGCTGTTTGATATGTATCTCTGCCAACAAGGCTGGTAGAAACACTTTAATTTGATACTCTATTAAATAAGATCTTGTATTAAGCAATCTATGAAGATATAAAACTCAAAATCATTCCTTCCTCCTCAGATACTCCCGCACTACCTAAACTCTTATCAATATAAATTTAAAAAATTTGTGGTGTCGATATAATTGTGTGTATAATCAGACAAAGATAGAGAAGCAGGTGATAACATGTTGGATCCACTTGATATTTTAACGAACATTGATGATGTCATCCCATATTACCAGGCGATTTTCAGTGCCGAGGAGCAGAAAATCATAGGATATGAAGTATTGGGACGTATTTTGGCAGATTCAGAAATTCAAAGTCTCGGACCCTTCTTTTTAGACGCAGGGATCCCCGAAGAATATAAATTAGAGATTGATAACAGGATTATCCGCCAGGCCCTTGACCGTTTTTTAGACGCAGATTCGGATTTGCTGATTTTTATGAATCAAGATGCGAATCTCTTGATGCTTGATCACGGCGAAAGCTTTCTGGAGCTTCTGAAAGAATATGAAGCGAAAGGGATCGAACTTCATCGTTTCGTGCTCGAAATTACGGAGCATAATTTTGATGGAGATATTGAGCAGCTTTACCATATGCTTGCTTACTATCGTACATATGGAATTAAAATTGCAGTTGATAATATCGGAAAAGAAAGCAGCAACTTGGATAGAATTGCACTTCTCTCACCAGATTTGCTAAAAATCGACTTACAGGCACTGAAAATATCACAGCCGTCGCCGTCATATGAACATGTGCTGTACAGCATTTCTCTGCTGGCGAGAAAAATCGGCGCCGTTTTGCTTTATGAAGACATTGAGGCGAACTTTCAGCTCCAATACGCCTGGAGAAACGGGGGCCGTTATTTTCAAGGTTTTTACTTGCAGTCTCCCTCTGAACGCTTTTTGGAAAGGGACTTGCTGAAGGATCGGCTCAAGGCTGAGTTTCATCAGTTTATCACTCACGAAAAAAAGAAGCTGGAAACCGTTTATGAGCATTCTGAACAGTTTTATAAGCGTGTCCACCAAGTCGTTTCAACATTGAAGAAGTCCAGTCAAGACGATGACGATTTTATTAAAAAGCTGGCGGAAGAACTAACCGATTGCAGCTTTAGAATTTATATGTGTGACGAGGAAGGCTACCAATTGACAGGGAATGTCTTTAAACAATCCGGTGAATGGATCTATCAGCCGGAATATGTGGAGAAAAACTGGAGCTGGCGTCCTTATTTCCTGGAAAATATCATGAGAATGAGAAATTCGCGAAAAGGATTTTTCAGTGATCTGTACAGTGATATTGAAACAGGCGAGATGATCAGAACGTTTTCTTATCCAATGGATGACAATATGTATCTGTTTATTGACCTTCCCTATTCTTACTTATACGAGCAGGACGGATTAATTTAAAGCGGCTGAAGAGCCGCTTTTTTATGTTTGACGTTTCGGCCGATTCTGAAGAGTTTTAAAAAAATTTCAAAAAACAATTGACATCGAGACTGATAATCATTATCATTTAGTTATAGAGAGAAGCTACTCTCTGTTCCCCAACCCCTCTATCAGATCAAGATCCGAAAAACTTGGCGCTACCCCCGCCAAGTTTTTTATTTGTCCAGGTATAAGACAAACTGTGCATTAAATAAACCTTACTAGTGGTGAGTGATGAACGCTGGGGAGGAAATCAAATGATAAAAAGAAGCAATAAACTATTAATTGATCTGCCTGTACCTGAGCATCCCGACGCCAATGCGGCGGCCGCTGTCCAAGAACTTCTGGGCGGCAAATTCGGCGAGATGTCCACTTTAAATAATTACATGTTCCAATCGTTTAACTTTCGCAGCAAGAAAAAATTAAAACCGTTTTATGATCTTGTATCAAGCATTACCGCCGAGGAATTCGGACATGTGGAACTGGTGTCCAACACCATTACTTTAATGCTGACAGGGACAACTTTTAAAGGTGATCCTGACGTAACTCCGATGAGAGACGCAAAAAACAAACGGAATGCACAGCATTTCATTGAAACGGCCCAAACTTCCTATCCTTTTGATTCAATGGGAAAAGCTTGGACCGGCGAAAATGTGTTCAACAGCGGAAACCTTGTGCTAGACCTGCTTCACAACTTTTTCCTTGAGTGCGGGGCCAGGACCCATAAAATGAGAGTCTATGAAATGACGGATCATCCCGTTGCAAGAGAAATGATCGGATATTTACTGGTCAGAGGCGGAGTGCATATTGTCGCATATGCAAAAGCCCTCGAAGTTGCCACAGGGGTTGATCTCGGGAAAATGCTGCCGATCCCGAATCTGGATAATAAGCATTTTGACACAGCCAGAAAGTTTGAAGAACAAGGCATTCATACAAAACTGTATACATTCAGCGATACAGATTATAAAGATATCAATAAAATTTGGAAGGGAGAGCATCCGATTGACGGGGAGCCTCTTCAAGTGATTGAAGGAACCCCTCAAGGCGCTCCGGTTCCGGAACACAGAGAGGTGCCTGAGGAATTTGCCCCGGGCATCTCAAAAGAGGATTTTGATGAGATTGCAAAAAGGCTGATGAGCTCCGCCGGAATATCAAAAAAATCATAATTGTGTGCATGACATTCAAAAAAAAGTCTCAAACTATGCCGGAAAACAGTTTTTTCCGCTTTTTTCTTTTCTTAAATTCCGCAGGGAAAATGCCATCCTGTCTAACTTTATGGTATGATGCTCAATAGAACTTGTATTATAATAAATACTTGTTGATTTGAAGTTGTTTTTTGAAAGGAGTCTTTTTTTAGAATGTCACAATTAATGGGTATCATCACTAGGCTGCAAAGCCTGCAAGAAACGGCGGAAGCGGCCAGCGAGCCAATGCAGCGTTATTTTGAAGTAAATGGCGAAAAAATATGCAGTGTAAAATATTTCGAAAAAAATCAAACGTTCGAACTTACGGTTTTTCAAAAAGGTGAAAAGCCAAACACATTCCCGTTTGATAACATCGACATGATTTCAATTGAAATCTTTGAACTTCTTCAGTAATTAAAGGATACCTTGTCTCTGGAGCAGCGGGTAATAGAATAAAGCGTAAAGGAACATACTTGTTTCATGGTTGTAAGATAATTGAAAAGGAGTGTCGCGATGGCTGATTCTTTTCTTTTTTATAATCTTTCTGAAGCACAGATGACCTTTCACGATGTGTTTCAACGGATGAAAACCTTTATTGAAAGAGATCCCCGTTCTGCTTATGTTTTATCAATCGGGACGGATTCTCAGGTTTACCGTGATCACACAAAGTTTATTACAGCGTTACATTTGCATCGTACAGGCAAGGGAGCATGGGGCTGTTTGAAAAATCATGCAGTGAACAGGCCCATACATAGCCTTCGGGAAAAGATCTCGTTAGAAACAGCGTACAGCCAAGAGGCAGCAGCCCATATCCTTGATGAATACTTTATGGATATTACGGATCTGCTCCTTCCTTTTACAGGCGAGGGAGCAGATCTTACCTTTGAGGTTCATTTGGATATCGGAAAAAAAGGGCTGACGAAAGAGCTGATTCAGGAAATGACGGGCCGCATCACTTCAATGGGAATTGAAGCAAAAATCAAACCTGATTCATATACAGCTTTTAGCTATGCAAATCGTTACACAAAATAATAGTCTCTCAAAAACCAAAGGAAATGTCGAAATATGCGGTTGACGATTTTTTTCTGTTTACTTATCCTAGCGGTAGAGGCTGAAAGTAAGATCATTCTTACCTTCAGAGGTATTCAGTAAAAAAACAGGGGGCCTGGTTACGAATGAGTCTTATCGGTGAAAGATTTACGGAAGAAGAACAGAAACTTCTGCTGAATGTCCTTATCAATCACGAATATGCAATCGAGCTTTTGAGCAGTGAAATCAATGATATAGAAACAGGCACAAAAAACGTTGATGGAACAACCTATAAAAAACTCGTGACTCTTTATGACCGATTTCGATTTGAAAATTAATGACAGATCTATAATTTGATACTCTGCTGATGAGTATCTTTTTTGTTGAGGGAAACTTTTCGACAAATACTGATAAAGTTTATATTATAGTAGTATAGGGAAAAAATGTGTTGATGAAAACGTAAAGGGGACGAAGTGACATGATTAGCTTACAATCAGATCAGCTTCTTGAAACAACGGTCGAACAATTTATGATTGAAGCGGACAAAGTGGCGCACGTTCAAGTCGGCAATAATCTGGAGCACGCCCTTCTTGTTCTGACAAAGACGGGCTATACAGCGATTCCCGTTCTTGATGCCTCATACCGGCTGCATGGATTGATCGGAACGAATATGATCATGAACAGCATTTTCGGGCTGGAGAGAATTGAATTTGAAAAGCTTGATCAGATTACCGTCGAGGAAGTAATGCTTAAAGATATTCCGCGGCTTCATATAAACGATCCAATCATAAAAGGGTTCAGCATGGTGATCAACAACGGGTTTGTTTGTGTCGAAAATGACGATCAGGTATTTGAAGGCATTTTCACAAGAAGAGTGGTTTTAAAGGAATTGCATAAACATATAAAGTCACTGAATAAGTAGGCTGCTATCGGCCTATTTTTTATATATCCGACCGGTAATTTGAAAACGTATACATATAACTATGTAAAAAAACTTGATTATGAATTGCCGATGTCATTACAATAAGAGATAAGAAAATCTTATTGTTTTTTATAAAAAGGAGGCCGACATGCAGCTTCAAGAGCTTCATATGCTCGTAGTTTTAGCTGAGGAATTAAACATGAGGAAGGCTGCTGAACGGCTTTTCGTGTCACAGCCCGCACTTTCGCAGCGTCTACAAACCATTGAAAAAACGTGGGGAACTAAAATATTTCTGCGCTCCCAAAAAGGACTGACCGTGACCCCAGCCGGTGAAAAGATTATTCAATTTGCAAATGATGTGACCGACCAGCAAGAGAAAATACGGGAAGATATTGATGAGCTTGAAGGAGAAATACACGGCACATTGAAACTAGCCGTCGCTTCGATTATTGGCCAGCACTGGCTTCCGAAGGTGCTGAAAACGTATGTCGAGCAGTACCCGAATGCAAAGGTTTCGCTCATTACCGGATGGAGCAGTGAAATGCTGAAGAGCCTTTACGAAGATCAGGTACATATCGGCATTATCCGGGGAAACCCTGAGTGGAAGGGGCGCAAGGATTATTTAATGACAGATCATTTATACTTGGTCGATACAGAAATTTCCTGCATTGATGACATTGCGCATACCGAACGGCCCTTTATTCAATTCAAAAGCGACAGCACCTATTTTCAAGAAATACAGCATTGGTGGCATCAAAAATTCAAAACATCGCCGAAGCAGACCATTTTGGTTGATCAGATTGAAACGTGCAAGCAGATGGCTCTCCATGGTATCGGTTACGCGATTCTTCCCTCTGTCACTCTTCAGGATGAAGACAAAGTCAATAAAATGCCTCTCTTAGACTTAAAAGGAAACCCAATCGGCAGGGACACGTGGCTTTTGGGGTATGAACCCGCATTTGAATTGAAACAAGTTCAGGCCTTTGTCGCAGTGATAAAGGATATGCTGAAACAGGATCGTCCATTTTAAGACAGCCCAGGAGCTGTCTTTTTTTATTTTATCATTGACAATGAAAATCATTATCATTTAAAGTAATGATATGAATTAATGAAAATCATTATCAATTACCGAGGTGGTACAAATGCCGAAAGCATTGATTACATATGCAAGCATGTCCGGAAACACAGAGGACATTGCCGGAATTATTAAAGAAACGCTTCAAGAGCATGATATGGAAATAGATTTTATAGAGATTGACGACACGGAAGCGGAGTCTCTGTCGTCATATGATTATGTTTTAATCGGTACATATACGTGGGGAGACGGAGATCTTCCGTATGAAGCAGAAGATTTTTATGAAGAGGTCTCAAGGCTTCAGCTTAATGGCTTAAAAACAGCCTGCTTCGGTTCAGGAGATTATTCCTATCCGAAATTTTGTGAAGCCGTCAATCTGTTCAGCAGCATGCTGGAAAAGACGGGAGCGGCGGTTTATCAAGAAACGCTGAAAATAGAGCTCGCTCCGGAAACAGATGAGGATACAGAATGCTGCAGAGAATTCACACGCGGTTTTCTTGCATGGGCTGCTCACCATAACAAGGGGAAAAGCCATGTTTCATAAAGGCGCCACCGCCGTTACAGCATCAAAGTCTTCTGGATATTTTGTGGCCGTTAAAAGGGAAGGGATTTTTCATTATTCTCTGGAGACAGGGTGGAAAAAGCTTTTTCATTTGAAGAGTAAAATACATTCCATCACTTACATCGGCCCTTATTTATTCGGAGTCGGTGAAAAAGGGACGGTCATTCGTTCATCAGATCAAGGGAGAAGCTGGATGATGTCCAGTTTTCCGACAAACGCGACAGTATGGGCCATAACCGGCCAAAAGGATGGATTTGTTTGCGCTCACGGCAAGCATTGCATTTATTTATCAGATGATTACGGAGTTTCCTGGCAGGTTGCCAAACCATTCAGTTCATTTTTACATCCGCCTGTTATCCGGTCGTTATGCCTGCATGGGGATACCCTTTTTATCGGCACACAAATACATAATATGCACGGAGGGATCTGGGCGTACGATTTTAAGCTCGAAGGCATCAGGATGATCAAGAAAGAAGAGTGCCGCATGACAGCATCTATGCTTGTATTTAACGGAAAGTGGCTTGTTTCCGCAATGGGTTCTGTCAAAGGAAAGAGAGGAGTTGTCACCGTTTTGAATGTGCAGACGCACGAAGAATATATGATTCACTCCGGCATTATCGGGAGTGAAGAGTCTTTTCTCGATGTGTCTGAAGACGACGGAATTATTTATGTGACGACAACTCAAGACGAGGATGGCTACTCAAGAATTTATCAGGTTGACCTGGCAGCGTATGAATTAAAATGGTTCGACACCATCAAGGGCCACGGATTGAGAGTGGCAAATCAAAAAGAAAACTTCTTTTGTGCTGGTTTATACGAATGCAAATTCGTCAGGCCATACGAGGAACCGGCAATCACACACTAAGAGCTTACACATCTTATAGAGGAGGAGTTTATATGGGGAATATTTTGCTTGTTTACGCAACGATGTCAGGCAATACGGAAGCAATGGCGGATTTAATTGAAAAAGGACTGAAGGACGCTGAAGCGGAGGTAGACCGCTATGAAGCGATGGATATAGATGCGGAGCTTCTGAATGACTATGATCATATTATTATGGGCGCTTATACATGGGGAGACGGTGACCTTCCCGATGAATTTTTAGATATAGCCGATGATATGGAAGAGCTTAATTTTGCCGGCAAAAAGTTTGCTGTTTTCGGTTCCGGCGATACCTCTTATGAGTTTTTCTGCGGGGCAGTTGATACACTTGAAGAAAAAATAAAAGAACGGGGCGGAGAAGTTATTCTCCCTTCAATTAAAATCGAGATGAATCCTGAAGGGGAAGAGGAAGAGCAATTGCTCGAGTTTGGCAGACAATTTGCCATTCAAAGCGGATTGGCTGTAGGATAATGGCATGAAGGAAACGAGCTGCCCGGCTGTTTCCTTTTTTTCTTGTCTTTGTATCTTTCCTTTGTTACAGTAATGAGGTAGAAAATCAGAAGGAGGACTATACATATGAAAATGATGGATGCAAATGAAATTATTTCATTTATTCAAAATAGTACAAAATCTACACCTGTAAAGGTTTATGTCAAAGGTGATCTTGAAGGAATTGATTTTGGCGCGTCAGCAAAAGCATTCCTAAACGGAAATACTGGTGTGGTATTTGGCGAATGGAACGAAATCAAATCCGCTATCGAAGAAAACAAAGGTAAAATCGAGGACTACGTTCTTGAAAATGACCGCCGCAATTCAGCGATCCCTATGCTTGATTTAAAAGATGTGAAAGCGCGAATTGAGCCAGGCGCTATCATTCGTGACCAAGTGGAGATCGGCGATAATGCCGTTATCATGATGGGAGCTTCTATTAACATCGGTTCTGTCATCGGAGAAGGCACAATGATTGATATGAATGTTGTGCTTGGCGGGCGTGCGACTGTCGGCAAAAACTGCCACATCGGAGCGGGTTCTGTATTGGCCGGCGTTATTGAGCCGCCATCTGCCAAGCCGGTTGTCATTGAAGATGACGTAGTCATTGGCGCAAACGCTGTTGTGCTTGAAGGTGTTACAGTCGGTAAAGGCGCTGTCGTTGCAGCCGGTGCGATCGTCGTAAACGATGTCGAACCATATACAGTTGTTGCAGGTACACCTGCAAAGAAAATCAAAGACATTGATGAAAAAACAAAAGGCAAAACCGAAATCAAACAGGAATTACGCCAACTGTAAGAAACCGTTTGATAGTAAGAGGCGTGGATGTCAGATCCACGCCTTATTCGTATAGGCAGGAGGTATATAAAAATGAAGATCGATCAGCTCATTGCAATCCGCAGAGACTTGCATCGGATACCTGAGCTTGGGTTTCAGGAGTATAAAACACAGCAATACTTGTTAAATGTATTGAACGAATATCCGAAAGACAGAATTGAAATCGAAAAATGGAGAACCGGGCTTTTTGTGAAAATTAACGGGACTGCACCGGAAAAAATGCTCGCATACAGAGCGGATATCGACGCGCTTTCTATCGAGGAACAGACCGGGCTTCCATTTGCTTCCGAACATCACGGCAAAATGCATGCTTGCGGACACGATTTACATATGACGATTGCGCTCGGCATTATTGATCATTTTGTCCATCAGCCGGTTAAACATGATCTGCTCTTTTTATTCCAGCCGGCTGAGGAAGGCCCTGGAGGCGCGGAACCAATGCTTGAGAGCGACGTGCTTAAAAAATGGAAGCCGGATTTTATCACGGCGCTTCACATTGCGCCGGAACTTCCGGTCGGGACCATTGCCACAAAAAGCGGGTTGCTTTTTGCCAATACGTCTGAGCTTGTCATTGACCTTGAAGGCAAGGGAGGACATGCCGCTTATCCGCATTTAGCAGAGGATATGGTGGTAGCGGCCAGCTCACTTGTCACTCAGCTTCAGACCATTGTGGCAAGAAATACAGATCCGCTTGACAGCGCCGTTGTTACAATCGGCACCATTACAGGAGGATCGGCTCAAAATATCATCGCGCAAACAGCTCACTTAGAAGGAACGATCCGTACACTCTCTGAAGAAGCGATGAAGCAGGTGAAGGAACGAATTGAGGACCTGGTGAAAGGCATAGAAATCGGATTCCGCTGCACTGGTAAAGTCACATATCCTTCTGTTTATCATCAAGTGTACAACACAAGCGGACTGACAGAAGAGTTTATGTCATTTGTGGCCGAACATCAGCTGGCAAACGTAATTGAAGCTAAGGAGGCCATGACCGGAGAGGATTTTGGCTACATGCTGAAAAAATATCCGGGCTTCATGTTTTGGCTTGGTGCTGATTCGTCCCATGGCCTTCATCACGCTAAACTTAACCCTGACGAAAACGCAATAGAAACGGCAGTGAATGTCATGACCGGTTATTTTTCAGCTTATGCCAATTAAGTCCGATTTGAAGAATAATATGTCATAAAATGAGCACTCTAATAACCGGAGGTGTTCTATATGACGAAAAAAATCGGGATTGAACAATCACTGACGGATGTAGAAGCAGCTTTAAAAGAAAAAGGCTATGACGTTGTCATGATGAAAACGCCGGAAGACGCAGCCGGATGCGACTGCTGTGTTGTGACCGGTCTTGACAGCAACGTGCAAGGAATAGCAGACACATCAACACAGGCATCTGTTATTACAGCTTCAGGTATGACTGCTGATGAAATTTGCAGCGAGGTCGAAAAGAAATTTCATTAATCTAAAAACCGAAGCAGCAAGGCTTCGGTTTTTTGTATTTACTGGGCTGAGGAGGCATGATAACGGTCGAGCGCGTTTTTCATTTCTTTTCGAAGCACCCGTTCCACCCGCCATTGCTCCATATTTTCTGTCTTGGCAATGATTCTGATAACAACCTCCGAAGCACCTAATTCCTGAACGCCGATCACATTAGGACCTTCTTTTATTTGCGGCAGCCCGGCAGCAGCATGATCACAGGCAGACTGAAGTATATGAATGGTCTCGTCGAGATTTTTTTCTAGCGGCACGCTGATATCAACCAATGCCTGCATCGTCCCTCGGGAATGATTGCTGACATTTATAATCCCCCGGTTCGGCACATAGTTAAGTGTTCCGTCGAAGCTGCGGATTTGAGTGGTTCTTAAACCGACTTGTTCTACAATTCCGTCAAAATTGGCAGCAGTTATATAATCGCCGACATCTATCTGTTTTTCTAAAAGGATAAAGAAACCTGTGACGATGTCGCTGACAAGCCCTTGTGCGCCGAAGCCGACAGCAAGCCCTACAACTCCAGCCCCCGCGATTAGGGCAGTCGGGTCATAATGAAATAAATCAAGCACCATCACGATGAAAATGAAAATCAATATGTAAGCAAACACGTTAAGCGTCAGCCCTTGCAGCGTCTGAGACCGCCCCAAGGACAGGTTGTTTTGTTGTTCGAATTTCTGAAATAAATGTTTAATGATTTTGCTGCCTAAAGAACGGACGATTAAATAGATGAGAATGATCGCAAGCAGTTTTAATAATAAAATACCGGCATTCATTAACAGTCCGGGCCAGTCGTAGTCTTTTATAACGTCCATTTGTGTCTTCCTTTCCTATGTATATTGCCGAAAGCTAAAAGTTTGTTTCCCTGTTCAGGAACGTGTTAAACTTTTTGTAGTATTCCTTCACGGGATGTTAATTAAATTTATTCTTTTTTAATTTTGACTAAAAAAACTAACTCCGTTATAATTGTTTTGTGAAGTTATTAACTAAATGAGAATTTATTAACTCTATTCTCATTTTAATATGGCTTTAAAGCCAAAAAACATTGCTGGAGGGATTTACATATGGCAGAACGTATGGTAGGTAAACAAGCTCCTCGTTTCGAAATGGAAGCAGTTCTTGCAAATAAGGAATTTGGTAAGGTTAATCTTGAAGAAAACATGAAAAATGACAAATGGACAGTGCTTTTCTTCTATCCAATGGACTTCACTTTTGTTTGTCCGACAGAAATCACAGCTATGTCTGACCGTTATGATGAATTCGAAGATCTTGATGCGGAAGTAATCGGTGTTTCTACTGACACTATCCACACTCACTTGGCTTGGATCAACACTGACCGTAAAGAAAACGGATTAGGCGAATTGAAATATCCGCTAGCTGCTGATACGAATCATGAAGTATCACGCGAATACGGCGTATTAATCGAAGAAGAAGGCGTAGCGCTTCGCGGATTGTTCATTATCAATCCTGAAGGCGAACTTCAATACCAAACTGTTTTCCATAACAACATCGGCCGCGACGTTGATGAAACATTGCGTGTGCTTCAAGCGCTTCAAACTGGCGGACTTTGCCCGGCTAACTGGAAACCAGGCCAAAAAACATTATAATTCTTTTTTAACAGCGAAAAAGAGAAAGAAGGTCTAACAATTCGTTAGGCCTTTTTGACTCTTACTTTATTGGAGGGAAAAAAGATGAAATTACGTCAACCAATGCCTGAACTGACAGGTGAAAAAGCATGGTTCAACGGTGAAGTAACCAAAGAGCAATTGATTGGTGAAAAACCGACACTGATTCATTTTTGGTCAATCAGCTGCCACTTGTGTAAAGAAGCAATGCCGCAAGTGAACGAATTTCGTGACAAATATAAGGATAAGCTAAACGTGGTGGCAGTTCATATGCCGCGTTCTGAAGACGACTTAGACCTTGATAAAATTAAAGAGGTTGCAGCGGAACATGATATTTCCCAGCCTATTTTTGTCGACAGTGATCATGCTTTAACTGAAGCATTTGAAAATGAGTATGTGCCTGCGTACTATGTGTTTGATAAAACAGGCCAGCTTCGCCACTTCCAAGCGGGCGGCAGCGGAATGAAAATGCTTGAAAAGCGTGTGAATCGCGTACTCGCTGAAACTGAGCAAGCAGCCGAATAATTAAGTTTATCCAAGAAACCTGATCAAAGTCAGGTTTTTTTGTATGGATTATTTTTATATCAATTGACTGGTTCCATAATTAGTAAATGAATAAAATGTAATAAGTTTATTTTTCCATATTTGGATGTTGAATATTGAAGGCGCAAAAAAGCGCTTTAAGCCTCCAATATTAGGAATTGACAACATTTAGCGCTTTATTGTCTGAAAAAGCAGGTTCTTCACTGAATGAATCGAAAAATGTAGATATTGCACTATTTTTCATTAAAGAAGTAATATTTTCAACTTTATGGCAAAAGAGAATAGGGACCTACAAACCCCATGAATAAAGGGTTCTTTGATAAAAGTTTTATTTTCAGAAAATAGGGAATTTTTCATAGAGTAAATATAATAGTAAAATGATAAAATAATAGTTGATAAAATTACTTTTGTAATCTAATATCTTAAATAAAGCATGATAATTTTGATAGGGGGTTAAATGGATGTTTAATGAGAGGGAAGCTTTACGCTTGCGTTTGGAACAGTTAAATGAGGCTGAGGTTAAAGTCATCCGTGAATATCAAATAGAGCGTGACAAAATATATGCAAAACTAAGAGAGCTTGACCGCAATGGAAGCTCAGCAGCGGAAACAAAAAAAGATTTTCGCCCTGAAAGAAAAAGTGAGTCTCTTCCTGTGCTAGCCGAGCTTGCAGCACAAGAGATCAGAAGCTATCAGCCGCAGCAGGCATCACAGCCGCAGCCGCAATCCATCTCTTCTATTCCGGCGGGTATTCCGGACGGAACGACAAGAAGAAGAAGAGGAACTGCAAGACCGGGTTCAAAGGCAGCAAAGCTTCGTGAAGCGGCAATCAAAACATTAAAACGCCATAACGCAGCGATCAAAAGCTCCGAACTTCAAAAGGAAATTGAGAAGGAAAGCGGGCTTGAAATCCCTAATATGACAACGTTTATGCAAAGTTTAATTAAAATGTATCCGGAAGTGAAAAAGCCGTATCGCGGCCAGTACATTTTAGAAGGCGAAATCGCTTCAGACTCTGCTGAAAATGTGACTGAATAACTTATAAAGAAAACTGCTTGGTTTGAATCAAGCAGTTTTTTGGTGCTATTTGGGCTTTTTCTGAGAGGATATGTTCTTTTTTTCAAGCTTGTAAACCCACTTTTGAGACGGCTTTTGCTCTGCCGCGCGATCCTTCCATCCCGCTAGCTTTTCGTCCAGAGACTGATCGTGCGATTGGGTATGATCCAGCTGTTTTTGGAGCGTAAATACTTGTTCTGTTACATCCTCTAAAATGTTTTCTACATGCTCAGAATGCTCAAAAACAGTTTGATTTTCTTCAAGAGCTTCTTCTGTTTGCCGCGAGTGGCTATCAATATCGGCAAAATGAGAAGCAATCCAGGCGTCACTTTCGTCAAGCTGCCGTTTGTAGGATAAAATAGTTTCTTGAAATAGTTTTTCTTTTGTTTTTTCTATTTGAAGCAGCCTTTCTTTTGTTTCTAGTATTCGATCTTTTATATGATCAATTTCTATTTTAATATTTTCTAACTGAAATTCTTTTTCCGCGATTTGTACATTGAGCTTGATATTTTCATCTTTTACGGCGGCTGTTTGCTGATTGGCTTTAGATAATTCAGCCTTTTCGTTTTGGATGGCGGTCTTGAGGGCGTCAATTTGTATATGTAAATTTTTATTTTCTTCCTCGAATCTTACATTTGTGATGTGCAGGCGATGTTTTTCATCAATCTCTTTTTTGTGTTTATATGTTTCGTTTTGAAGAAGTTCCTGCAAGGTGACGATTTTATCAAGGAGTTCAGCTTTCACATGGTTTAATGCTTGGCTTGTATCTAACGCATGCTTTTCTTTCGTTGTGATTTGTTCTAATTCAGCTGTCAGTGCTTGAAGCTTCTCTTTCATGCTTGAGTTTTCTTTTATCAGCTTATTGTTTTTCTGATGGAAATAGCTTGCCTCTAGCTCGGCGATTAACTTACGGCACCTGGCAAGTTCTGATTTTAAATAAAGGTTCTCCTGGGACATGTCATGGAAAAAAGGACCTGATATTTTCAATCGAACCATCTCCCTCGTGATGTTAACACTAAAATATGCAAAAGCCGGATAGCTATGCCTCTTTTATAAACAGACAAGCATTTAAAGATTGTCTTTGCCGATGAGCATTTGCTATTCTTTTTATATTATATAGGAGAGATGATATGAGACATGTAAACGTTTTGCTGGCAGGAGGAGCTTCCCGCCGATTTGGAGAACCGAAAGCATTTGTTAACTGGAGAAATAAGATGTTTTACGAATGGGGCAAAACAGCTTTAGGAGATAAAAAACCGGTCATCATCAGCCATCCGGAGCTGATCAAAAGATTTCAAAAATACGGGGAAAAAAACGTGTTTCAGGATGTGGATCCGTTTCAAGGCTTAGGACCGTTAGCCGGCATATATACAGCTTTTGAAAAAACGGACGGTGATGTTTATACTGTTCTTTCTTGTGATACGCCACTTATAAAAAGAAGCACTCTTCTAGCATTGAAAAGTGTTCTGAATGAACGAACAGACGCCGTAGTTCCGGTTTCTGAGGGCAGAGAGCAGCCTCTCATGGCGGTGTACCATAAACGTATCAGTTCATTGCTTTACGAGCAGCTTTCTCAAAAGCGTTTAAAGATATCGGACTTTCTGCACCAGCTTTCAGTGTGCTATGTGGATGCTGAAGAGATTGGCGCAAAACCGGAAGAGTTTATGAATATAAATACACCCTGTGATTACCAGCAAATGGATGAGCAGTACTGATAAGCCTCTCCAAGGACTGACAGCGTGAAAACATGATATGATGAGATAAAAAAGCAGAGGGAGCAAGTTTGATGCAGGAGCGTTATTCACGGCAAACCAGATATAAGCCAATAGGAGAAGAGGGTCAGCAAAAGCTGGCTGGCAGCCAAGTGCTTTTCGTCGGCGCCGGTGCGCTGGGAACGGCCGGCGCAGAAGGCCTCGTGAGGGCGGGAGCTGGAAACATCACGATCATTGACCGGGATTATGTAGAGTGGAGCAATCTGCAAAGGCAGCAGCTATATACAGAGGATGACGCAAACAAACGATTGCCGAAAGCAATGGCGGCTAAGCAGCATCTTACATCTATAAACAGTGATATACATATTGAGGCGCTTGTCGCTGAGGGAACAGCAGAAACACTTGAACCGCTCATCCGGCAAGCAGATGTCGTGATTGATGCGACCGATAATTTTGAAACGCGTATGATTATCAATGATTTGGCACAGAAAACGAAGACACCTTGGATTTATGGAGCTTGTGTAGGCAGCCAAGGCATGTTCATGACGATCATTCCCGGTGTTACACCTTGTTTATCGTGTTTATTTGACCAAATCCCGGTTGGAGGGGCCACATGCGATACGGCGGGGATCATTTCGCCGGCCGTTCAGATTGTCTCGGCATATCAGCAGGCTGAGGCGCTTAAGCTGTTAACGGGAAAATCAGGGGCCGTTCAGCGCGGCTTCGTGACCTTTGATGTGTGGAACAATTTACATATGAAAGTTGATGTAGAACAAATCAAGCGAAATGAGTGCCCTTCGTGCGGGTCTCAACAGATTTATCCGTATCTTCAAGAATGGAATATGCCAAAGGCAGCCGTTCTATGCGGAAGAGATACCGTTCAAGTCAGATCAGAGGCTCTGAAAAGAATTTCAAAGCAGGAGCTAGTTCAGCGTTTGGAGAAAATCGGCAAGGTAGAAGCTAATGAGTTCTTGCTTCATATTGTCTATGAACGGTTCAGAATCGTCATTTTTAACGATGGAAGGGCTCTTGTGCATGGAACAAAAGAAGTGAAAGAAGCAAACTCCGTTTTGGCGAGACTAATTGGAATGTAACAACAGGGGGTTTTTTAAAATGTTAGAGAAAAGAAAGCCGATACCGGTAGATGAAGCAGTGCGGCGCGTCAGTGAATTTCAAAAACAGGGAAAGACAGAGTGGGTGCCGCTTGAAGACAGCCTTCATCGTTTTTTAGCTGAAGATGTAAAAGCGGATCACGATGTGCCTGCTTTTGACCGTTCTCCTTACGATGGCTTCGCTGTCAGAGCATGTGATACAGCCTCTGCCACCCGTGAAAAGGCAGTCCGATTCGAAGTTATTGACCATATCGGAGCTGGCGCGGTTTCTGAAAAAGAACTAGGTTCGTTTCAGGCAGTCCGCATAATGACAGGCGCTCAAATTCCAAAAGGAGCGGATGCAGTGGTCATGCTTGAGCTGACGAAAACGGATGAAGAAGGCGGGAAGACTTACATGGCTTTAAAGCGTCCGTTCAAGTCGGGAGATAACATCTCAAAAACAGGAGAAGACGCGCAAAAGGGAAGCTCATTGCTGAAACGGGGAACGAAAATAACACCCGGAGTAACAGCTCTTTTAGCGACATTTGGCTATGCCTCCGTGCCTGTTGTAAGAAAACCTGTCGTCGGCATTATAGCAACCGGAACTGAGCTTCTCAATGTCAGTGATCCGCTCGAACCGGGAAAAATCCGCAACAGCAACGCCGGAATGGTCTGCGCGCAAGTCATTGAAGCCGGAGCTTCTCCACTGTATCTGGGGAAAATTTCCGATAACTTTGACGAAAGCTATGAAGCGGTAAAAGAAGCGATGAAAAAAGTCGACTTCCTGTTGACGACTGGGGGTGTCTCAGTAGGTGACTTTGACTTTTTGCCGGCAATCTATCAAAGGCTTGGGGCAAACGTTCTCTTTAATAAAGTAGCGATGAGACCCGGAAGCGTGACAACGGTTGCCCATGCAGATGACATGCTTTTGTTTGGTTTGTCAGGAAACCCGTCCGCATGCTATGTGGGTTTTGAATTGTTTGTAAAGCCGATGATTCAAACATGGCTGATGAATGATAAGCCTCATTCGATATGTGCTGAAGCCACCTTAACAAAGGACTTTCCAAAACCGAATCCATTTACAAGATTTGTCCGCGCGTTTGTTTATCATCAGGACGGTAAACTTGCGGCGTCTCCGGTCGGTTTGGACAAGTCTAGTTCTGTGACATCGCTTGCCGAAGCCAATGCTTTTATTATTTTACCGGGCGGTACAAGGGGATACGAATCAGGCCGGACGGTTAAGGTGCTTTTGATCAGAGAAGAGAACGGAAGTGAATGGCCTTGGACCGCCCTCTCCCAATCCTCCAAATCATAGGGTATCAAAACAGCGGAAAAACAACTTTTATTGAGCGTGTACTGAGAGAAGCTGCAAGACAGGGACTACATGCAGGCTGTCTGAAGCATCACGGGCATGGAGGCGAGCCAGAGGCGTTTACTGAAGGAAAAGATACAGATCGCTATTCGGAGGCTGGAGCCGCAGCGTCAGCTGTTGAGGGGGCAGGCGTTTTGCAGCTCACTGCCCGGCGTCAGTGGGATCTTCCCCAGCTAATTGAGCTATATCGTTTTCTAGATGTGGACTGCCTTCTCGTAGAAGGCTTTAAAAAAGCCTCCTATCCTAAAGTTGTCATCTTAAAAGAAACGTCGGAATGGCGTGAACTTCAACAATTGGATCACATCATTGCCGTTATCTGCAGAAAAAAAGAACATGTGACAGCACAGAGCGGAGCACCCGTTTTCCATGCGGATGATCCGGCTGCCATCGCTTTTGTGCTTTCACAGTTGAAGGGAGGATCTGCATAATGGAACGTTTTCAGATTACGAAGCATCCAATTATTGCGGAAGACATTGTAAAGAAAGTCGAGAAACGGGAAGCAGGGGCGATTACCACATTCATCGGGACAGTCAGAGAATGGACACATGGAAGAAAAACCGTTCGTCTCGAATACGAAGCGTACGAACCGATGGCTGTGAAAATGCTTGCGAAAATCGGAGCTGAAATTGAGGCTGAATGGCCGGGGGCTTCTGCTGCTATCACCCACCGTGTCGGCGTGCTGGATATCGGGGAAGCGGCGGTTGTCATTGCCGTGTCATCTCCGCATCGTAAAGCTGCTTATGAAGCAAATGAATACGCCATTGAAAGAATAAAACAAATTGTTCCGATTTGGAAAAAAGAAATATGGGAAGACGGTGCACAGTGGATCGGCGATCAACTTGAGAAAACTCCCTATCCAAACGGAAAGCCTGATATAGAAGGGGACGGGGCAAATGATTAAAATCCTTTTATTTGCGGGGTTGGCTGAACAGGCCGGTACCCAAATGATTGAGTACAATAAGGATCGGGCAACAACAGATGAAATAAAAGACCTGCTGAAGGAACAATACGGCCTTCAGTCCATTGACACAGCAATGGTAGCCATAAATGAAATATACGCAAAAGAAAATACTCCTTTAACATCGGGCGACACAATCGCCCTCATCCCTCCTGTCAGCGGAGGATGAAAAAAACCGGACGGCAAAGCTTTCAATGAGCTCAGGCCGCCCGGTTTTTTATTTGCATAAATGGCATTGTGCCCTGCATATAATGATGTTCTGTAGGCATTGATTTTTACATAAACCCTCCGTCTAAAAGGCGGAAAAAACCTCCATACTAAGTCTGAATTTTTAAAATATAGTGGAAATTGATTTTGGTAATCGATATAGTAATCACAAATTGCTAAAGAGAAAGGTGCTATAGAATGGAAACGTTTAAAAAGTTGAGACATTTTTACTGGCCTTATAAAAAAGTATTTATATGGTCACTTGCCGCAATGCTTTTGATGACAGCTATTACAGTTATTTATCCGATTATCCTGCAAATTACGATTGATGAAATTGTAATCGGCGGACGCTATCAGCTCGTGGCGTGGGTCAGTCTTGGTTTTATCGCTGTAATGGCGGTGAAAGGAACAGCCACCTTCTTTCATCAATATTTGGGTGATCTGTTTGGAATCAAATCTGTTTATCGATTAAGAAACGGTTTGTATGGAAAGCTGCAGAAACTTCCGTTTTCCTATTATGATAACGCCAAAACAGGCGATCTTATGTCAAGGCTGACAGCTGATGTAGAAGGGCTTCGTTTTTTCTTGTCATACGGGCTTTCAGAGCTGATCCGTTTTGTCTTGCTTGTGGCGATCAGCTTATCCGTTATGTTTTACTACTCTGTCCCCTTGACCCTTGTAACCATTGCAGTTCTCCCGTTTTTGGCAGTCGCTGTTTACCGGTTTGATAAAAGAGTACATCCCGCCTTCAGGGGAATCAGAAAATCATTTGCGAATCTTAATACGAAGGTTCAGGAAAATATCAGCGGCATCAATACGGTCAAATCACTCTCAAGAGAAGATTTTCAGATCAGCGGTTTTAACAAAGCGAATCAAGAGTACCGTGCTACATTTTTACAGACTTCCTCGATTTGGTCGACATACTTTCCGCTGATGGAGTTTATCGGCAATATTTGTTTAGTTGCCCTCCTGTCTTACGGCGGCTACCTAGTCATGCAGAATCAGCTGAATCCCGGTGAGCTTGTGGCTTTTTTCAGTCTTGTCAACTATATGATGTGGCCAATTATGAACCTTGGCTTTGTCATTAATATGTTTTCACAGGCAAAAGCATCTGGAGAGCGACTGCTGGATATTCTTGAAAAGGAAGAAGACATCAGCGATCAGGTTCATGCTTTGACAGATCAAAAGCTGGCGGGTGATGTTGAGTTCAAACGGGTCTCGCTTCGGTACGTAAATGAGGACCATGCAGTTCGAGGCATAAATTTCACGGCAGAACGGGGAAAGATAGTCGGACTGTTCGGGCCAACAGGCTCCGGAAAAAGCACAATCACGCAGCTGCTCACCCGATTCTACAGCCCGGAAGACGGCATCATCACTATCGACGGCAAAGCGCTGACAGATTACTCATTAAAAACTCTTCGTTCAAACATCGGAGTTGTGCTTCAGGAATCTTTTTTATTCTCTTCTACTATTAAATCTAACATTTCTTACGGAAAGCCGGACGCTTCGATGCAGGAGATAGTAGAGGCTGCAAAAAGGGCGCAAGCACATGATTTTATCAAAGAGCTGCCTGATGGGTATGACACGATGCTTGGCGAAAGAGGCATGGGCCTTTCAGGAGGACAAAAACAGCGGATCGCCATTGCAAGGGCTATCTGTTTGAATCCAAGCATTTTAATATTAGACGATGCGACAAGCGCGGTTGATATGGAAACTGAACATCAAATTCAGCTTGCTTTAAAAGAAGTCATGAAAGGACGCACGACTTTTATTATCGCCCACCGAATTTCTTCCCTGAAGCATGCTGATGAAATTCTTGTGCTGAACAAAGGGGAAATCTGTGAAAGAGGAACACACGAAGAGCTTCTTGTACAGAATGGCTATTATAAGAGAATTTATGACTTGCAATATCAAGATTTGAAAATAGTGAATGAGCCGCATCAGGTCGGATAGGAGGGCTTATGGAAAAAACAAAAAAACAAGCGATCATGGAGCGGTTTTTTTACACCGCGGATGAAATTATTGAAAAGCCTTTTAACTGGGCGCAGATGTGGCGGCTGCTAAGTTATGTTAAACCTTATCGGAAAAATATCCTGCCGCTTTCTTTTCTTATGGTGATCATCGGGACGGCTGTCAGACTCCTCATTCCCATTTTAATTGGTGTTTATGTGCTGGATCACGCGATCTCCCGGCAAAACCCCCAGCTCCTTTTACAGCTTATCTTGATTATCAGCGGCCTGTACGTGATAAATTACGCGGCTAACATATTAAGAATACGTTGGATGAACCAGCTTGGGCAGCATGTCATTTATGATTTGCGCCAGCATTTATTCACACATGTTCAGCGCTTGTCTCATAGATTCTTTGACCAGCGGTCCGCAGGGTCTATTCTCGTTAGAATCATGAATGATATTAATTCCCTTCAGGAACTTTTTACAAGCGGCGTGATCAATCTGCTGACAGATCTTTTGCTCCTTCTCGGCATAGTCGTGATCTTATTCACGCTGAGTCCCGAGCTGACCATTGCAATCATGATTACATTGCCGATCATGTTTTTCATTTCAACAAGCCTGCGCAGAAAAATTCGCCGCTCATGGCAAATGGTGCGACTAAAACAATCTAAGCTCAACTCGCATCTAAACGAAAGCATCCAAGGTATCCGGGTGACACAGGCATATACACAAGAACAAGAAAATATGGCCTATTTTGATGGAGTGAATCATGAAAATTATCAATCTTGGCGGGATGCTACAAGAAAAAATGCGATGTTCCGGCCGCTTGTGGAACTGACAAACGCGGCAGGAACAGCTGTTTTGATCTGGTATGGGGCGACGCTGATTATGAATGGCACTGTCACGATTGGCATTTTTGTCTCATTTGCATTTTATTTAGGTATGTTTTGGGAACCGATATCACGGCTTGGTCAAGTGTACAATCAGCTCTTAATGGGAATGGCATCTTCTGAACGGATATTCGAGTTTTTGGACGAACAACCGAGCGTCAAAGAAATAGAAAATGCAATTCACATCAAGAAATTGAAAGGTGACGTTGAATTTGAGGATGTTGAGTTTTCTTACGATCACAAACGGAAAGCTCTTCATACTGTCTCTTTTTCAATCCCTGCCGGAACCACATTGGCGCTGGTTGGTCATACGGGCAGCGGGAAAACGACGATTGCCAATTTAATCAGCCGCTTTTATGATGCGACTGGCGGCACAATAAAAATAGACGGAATTCCCATTACTGATATGTCTCTATCCAGTCTGCGCTCACAAATCAGCATAGTGCTCCAAGACACATTTATTTTTTCCGGCACCATTATGGAAAATATTCGATTCGGAAGACCGAATGCTGCGGATCAAGAGGTTATAAAAGCCGCAAAAGCCGTCGGCGCAGACGATTTTATCTCAAGATTAGCAATGGGATATAAAACCGAGGTAGAGGAAAGGGGGAGCGCATTATCAGCAGGGCAGCGCCAGCTCATTTCCTTTGCAAGGGCGCTTCTTGCCGACCCGGCAATTCTGATCCTTGACGAAGCCACGGCAAGTATAGATACAGAAACGGAGGTCAAGATCCAGCAAGCGCTGAAAACCCTCCTCCACGGGCGCACGGCTGTAATGATCGCCCACAGACTTTCCACAATCCGCGACGCCGACCGGATTATCGTCCTTGACCATGGCAAAAAAATAGAAGAAGGCAGCCATAAACAATTAATGAACAAAGCAGGTATATACTCAGGGCTTGTGAAAGCACAATACAGCGTATCCTGAGATCTAAAATAACCTTCAGAGCTATCTGTCTGAAGGTTTCTCAATTTTAATAAAAATTAAATTTCGAAAAATTGGTTTTGTGATACACTTTTAGTATAAATATGGATGTTTACGAAAAAATGAAACTTTTTTTCTGAATTTTCGTATTTACATTCAGAACAATTCATAGGAGGTTTTATAAAAATGGAGACCAATCTAGAAAAAGGCCACGAGGCTCAAACCGAAAAACCCTCACTTCTCGGAGTGATTACAAGCCCGGGTGTCCAGTTTGAGAGAATAAGAGTAAAGCCTGTTATTGGAATGCCGTTAATTATCGTTCTTGCAATGATTATCGTTGGAACTGTGTTGCAGGGATTAGGCATGGACTATGGGGATTTGATGAGAGAATCTGGTTTGACAGGCGAGGAATTAGAAATGGCTCAATCATTTGCTGCCATAGTAGGAATCATTGGCGGTATTTTTGCAGGCGTTGCCATGTTGTTTATTGCGCCGCTTATTTATTGGCTTTGTGTAAAAATATCCGGGGGAACTACAACATATAAAAAAATGTTATCTCTCACACTTTTTATTTCGTTTATTACCAGCTTAGGCTTGCTTATTAATGGAATCGTTCTGTACTTTACTGATACAAATTCCTTTTATAGCGTCACATCCTTGGCGAGTTTAATTACTTCTGATCAGCCGTTAACAAGTGTTTTAAGTGCATTTGAAATTTTTAGCATTTGGGGATATGTTTTATTGGCTATCGGTCTGCAAAAAACAGGCGGAATCTCTAAGAAATCGGCATGGATTTCTGTCATTGTCTTGTTTGTTCTTATGCTGCTATATTCATTTATTACAGGCTTTTTCAATTCACAGGCAGGTGTATGATCATTGAAAAAACTTTGGATCGGAATCGGAATCGCAGCCATTGTCGCACTGTTTATCGGAATCAACATATATAAATCTGCCGCTCAAACGGGCGGCAGCACTGCGGAGAGTATAAAAACCGGGAAAATGGAAGAGGAGGAAATAGGTACAACTGTTATGGTCCCCGGCACTCTGAAGTTTTCTAATGAACAATATGTATTTTATGAAGCTGACAAAGGGACTCTTACAGACATTAAGGTAAAAGAAGGGGACAAGGTCGAAAAGGGAACGGCTTTGATCAGCTATGAGAATGAACAGCTGAACCTGGAAAAGGAGCAAAACGCATTAACCGCCGAATCCAACCAGCTGCAAATTGATCAAATAAATGAAAAAAAGAATGCATTAAACAGTAAAGAAAAAGAGCTGACAAAGCAGCTGGGAGAAAAGGAAGCGAAAAAACAAATAGAGTCAGAACGCACTGAGCTTGAGATGCAAGAAAAGAGCGCCCAAATTGAATTAAAGCAATCTGAGCTGCAAAAGCAATCGCTGGCAAACCAAGTGGCAGACCTTGAGGTAAAAAGTGAAATGGAGGGAACCGTCATTGCAGTCAACCAAGAGGCGGCCTCGAAAAAGTCCGACATTCAAGAACCGGTGATACATATTGGAAATCCTAAAGACCTCATCGTTTCTGGTAAGCTGTCTGAATACGATACGCTAAAGGTAAAAAAAGGCCAAAAAGTGACCCTGACATCAGATGTCATTCAGGATAAGTCATGGAAAGGCACGGTGTCAGCGGTCGGCCTTGTCCCTGACCAGCAAGAAAACGCCGCAGCATCAGGTGCGGAGCAGGCGGTTCAGTATCCGCTTCAAGTCAAAATAAAAGGCAGCCTTCCGGAAGGCAAGCCCGGCTTCAAATTTATTATGAACATCGAAACAAATAAACGAAAAGCGAATACCCTTCCTTCAAAAGCTGTGAAAAAGGAAGATGATACGTACTATGTATACGTAGTAAAAGACGGCAAGGCCCAGCGGACGGAAGTAAAAGTCGGCGAAACAACAGATGATTTGGTGGAAATTAAAGAAGGCATTTCAAAAGATGATCAAGTCATTTTAAATCCTTCTGACGATGTTGCCGACGGAACGGATGTGAAGGCTTAATGATTCAGCTTTCTAAAGTGAAAAAAAGCTATCAGATCGGCAAGGAGACTTTTGATGTTCTCCATTCGATTGATCTTTTGATTGAAGGAGGAGAGTATGTCTCCATTATGGGGCCGTCCGGTTCGGGCAAATCAACGATCATGAATATTATCGGCTGTCTGGACCGGCCGACATCAGGCATTTACAGGCTGGACGGAGAGGACATTTCTTCCTATAAAGATAAAGAGCTGGCCGCTGTCCGCAACAAATCCATCGGCTTTGTATTTCAGCAGTTTCAGCTGCTCCCCCGTCTGAACGCCAAAAAAAATGTCGAGCTTCCAATGATCTATTCAGGTTTTAATAAGAAAGAACGGCAAGAAAGGGCTGAAAAGGCGCTGGAAAAAGTCGGATTAAAGGACAGAATGCTTCATATGCCAAATGAACTGTCCGGCGGGCAAAAGCAAAGGGTTGCCATTGCGAGAGCCATTGTAAATAATCCTAAATTAATTTTAGCGGATGAGCCGACAGGTGCGCTTGATACAAAAACAAGTGCCGCTATTATGGAACAATTTACGGAGTTAAATGCGGAAGGTACGACAATTGTGCTCGTCACCCACGAATCGGAAATTGCTGACTACACAAATCGGGTGATTACCGTGCGTGACGGTGAAATCGTCCCTCTCCAAGAACAAAGGAGAGTGGGAGAATGAGCCTGTTAGAAAATTTGGGCATGGCTCTCAGTTCCGTGTTGGCGCATAAAATGCGCTCCATCTTGACAATGCTCGGTATCATTATCGGCGTTGGTTCGGTAATTGTCGTAGTCGCTGTCGGGCAGGGCGGAGAACAAATGCTGAAGCAGTCCATCAGCGGACCCGGAAACACGGTAGAATTATATTATTTGCCAAGTGATGAAGAGCTTGCGAGTAACCCTAATGCCATGCAGGGAGCAAGTTTTACAGAAGACGATATTAAAGGATTGAAAGATATCAAAGGCGTAAAACAGGTCGTCGCTTCCTATGCCGGTAATATGACTGCCCGTTATCGGGAGGAAGAAACAGATACGTCAATCAACGGCATTAATGACGGATATATGAATGTAAATTCATTAGACATTGAAAAGGGCAGAAGCTTTACGGATAATGACTTTCTTTCCGGAAAAAGAGCGGGTGTGATTTCTCAAAAAATGGCGGAAGAATTATTTCATAAAAAAACTCCGCTCGGTCAAGTCGTCTGGATTAATGGACAGCCAGTTGAAATTATCGGGGTGCTCAAAAAACAAACAGGTTTGCTGGCTTACGGGCTCAGTGAAATGTACGTGCCCTTTACGATGATGAAAACCTCTTTTGGCACAAGCGATTACAGCAATGTGTCTCTGCAAGTCGAATCAGCCGACATGATTAAAGAAGTCGGTAAAGAGGCGGTTCAGCTAATGAATGATCATCACGGGACGGAAGATTCTTACCAGGTAATGAATATGGAAGAGCTTGCGGCGGGCATCGGTAAAGTGACGACAATCATGACGACGATTATCGGCTCAATCGCAGGTATTTCTCTTTTGGTCGGAGGAATCGGTGTGATGAACATTATGCTTGTGTCAGTTACAGAAAGGACACGGGAAATCGGAATCAGAAAATCACTGGGAGCGACAAGAGGGCAAATTTTAACTCAATTCTTAATTGAATCCGTCGTTTTAACTCTGATCGGAGGACTGATCGGAATCGGAATCGGCTATGGAGGAGCCTCGCTTGTCTCTATGTTTGCAGGCTGGCCGTCCCTTGTATCATGGGAGGTCGTCTTAGGCGGTGTATTATTCAGTATGGTCATCGGCGTCATCTTCGGGATGCTCCCTGCAAATAAAGCCGCGCGTTTAGATCCGATTGAATCTTTACGTTACGAATAACCTCATGCAAAGCATGGGGTTTTTTATATGTATGCGTTTTTTACTATCAAATGAATATAATAGATTTTTTTATTTATGATAAGAAGAAAATTGTCATACAATCGTCCTTCTTTTTGTCGAATTTACAGTTTACAAACCATACTTGCATACGTTAATATGAACAAATGTGAAAGATTTTGATAGTTATTGAATGAATTTGAATGATTTTAGTTGCCTAACGTAAAAAAAGCGAATACAATTAGATTGTATCCAAAATGAATACGTTTTCATTGGAGGTGAAGCATGTTAACTCCTGAAAGGCATCAACTGATTATTGATCAGATTGAAAAGTACGATGTGGTTAAAATTCAAGAGCTGATAAACCTGACAAATGCTTCTGAATCAACGATAAGAAGGGATTTATCAACGCTCGAAGAACGCGGCTTTTTAAAGCGTGTTCATGGCGGAGCTTCAAAGCTTTCCGACATTCGGCTTGAACCCGACATGCTTGAAAAATCATCCAAAAACCTTCACGATAAATTAAAAATCGCTGAAACAGCGGCTTCTCTGTTGGAAGAGGGTGATTGCATTTATCTTGATGCAGGCACTACAACTTTACACATGATTGAATTTATGGATAAAAGTAAAGATATAGTCGTTGTCACAAATGGGATCATGCACATTGACGCTTTAATAAGGAAAGAGATTACTTTTTATTTGCTTGGCGGTTATGTCAAACAAAGGACGGGTGCAATGATCGGCGGCACTTCTCTGACTGCGATGGAGCAGTACAGATTCGATAAAAGTTTTCTGGGAGTCAACGGCATTCATGCAGAAGCCGGTTATACGACTCCGGACCCTGATGAATCTCTTTTAAAGCATAAAGCGGTCAAACAGGCGAAAAACGCTTATGTGTTAGCAGATCCTTCAAAATTTGGAGAAATTTCATTTTCAGCTTTTGCCAGCTTAGGCGACGCAACAATCATTACCACTGACGCTAAGGAATGCACATTCGATAATTACCAAGAAAAAACTGTCGTAAAGGTAGTGAAACCATGATTTACACTGTAACGCTTAATCCATCTGTCGATTATATTGTGCATGTTGAAGATTTTATCGTCGGAGGGCTGAACCGCTCTAAATATGATACAAAATATCCAGGCGGTAAGGGAATCAACGTATCAAGATTGCTTAACAGACATCATGTTCCGTCAAAAGCACTCGGATTTGTCGGCGGATTTACCGGTGAATATATCAAATCATTTTTGAAACAGGAAAAACTTGAAACAGCGTTTTCCGAGGTCAAAGAAGATACACGTATCAATGTAAAGCTGAAAACCGGCGATGAAACGGAAATTAATGGACAAGGGCCGTCTATAACAAATGAAGATTTCAATACCTTTTTAGAGCAGTTCTCAGCGCTTGAAGAAGAAGATATCGTCGTCCTTGCGGGAAGTATCCCTTCATCATTGCCGCAAGATACGTATGAAAAAATTGCAAAAGCGTGCCAGCAGCAGGGCGCCCGCGTTGTTTTAGATATTTCAGGCGAAGCGCTCACGAAAGCAGCTGACATGAAACCGTTATTGATGAAGCCGAATCATCATGAGCTTGGCGAAATGTTCAATACAACAATCGAAACTGTTGAACAGGCTGTTCCTTATGGGAAGAAGCTTGTTGAGCAAGGTGCTGAACATGTGATCGTATCAATGGCTGGAGACGGCGCGCTTTTATTTACAAAGGACGCTGTTTTCTTTGCCAATGTACCGAAGGGGAAATTAGTGAACTCAGTGGGAGCGGGCGATTCTGTCGTAGCAGGTTTCCTTGCGGGTGTATCGAAACAGCTGCCGCTTGAAGAGGCATTTCGTTTAGGGGTTACTTCCGGAAGCGCAACCGCATTTTCCGAAGAGCTCGGAACAGAAGAATTTGTACAGCAGCTTCTCTCGGAAGTTCAGGTCACACGTCTATAGAGGAGGAATGAAAGTGAAAATAACTGAGCTGTTAACGAAACATACGATAAAGCTGAACATTGAAAGCAAAGAAAAAGAAAATGTCATTGACGAAATGGTTACAGTACTTGACCATGCCGGAAAACTGAATGACAGAGCAGCTTATAAAGAAGCAATTTTAAACCGTGAAAGCCAAAGCTCTACAGGAATCGGCGAAGGGATTGCCATCCCGCATGCGAAAACAGCAAGCGTCATAAATCCTGCTATCGCATTCGGACGTTCTAAAGAGGGTGTTGATTATGAATCACTTGATGCACAGCCTGCGCATCTGATCTTTATGATTGCGGCTACCGAAGGGGCAAATAACACCCACCTTGAAGCGTTATCAAGACTCTCTACTCTTTTAATGAGGGAAGAAATCCGCAAACAGCTGCTCGAGGCTGAAACAGAAGATGCGATCATTGATATCATCAATGCACATGATAAAGATGACGACGAAGAGGAAGAAGAAAATGAGCCGCAAGCTCCGTCATCAAAAGGGAAAATTTTAGCGGTCACAGCTTGTCCGACCGGAATTGCCCATACATTTATGGCAGCGGATGCGCTTAAAGAAAAAGCAAAAGAGCTCGGCGTTGATATCAAAGTGGAAACGAACGGTTCTAGCGGAATTAAGCATGCGTTGACGGCTCAAGAAATCGAAGACGCGCCGGCCATTATAGTTGCTGCTGACAAGCAGGTTGAAATGGAACGCTTTAAAGGAAAACACGTGCTTGAAGTGCCTGTAACTGCAGGGATCAGACGTCCGCAAGAACTGATCGAAAAAGCCGTAAATCAGGATGCTCCTATCTATAAGGGCAACGGCGGCGGTTCTTCTGCCGGCAGTGAAGAAGCTGAGTCCAAAGGCAAATCGGGCGGCATAGGAAACACATTTTATAAACACTTAATGAGCGGTGTCAGCAACATGCTTCCGTTCGTTGTAGGCGGCGGTATACTCGTTGCGATTTCGTTCTTCTGGGGGATTAATTCATCCAAACCAGATGATCCGACTTACAATGCATTCGCGGCTGCTCTTAAGTTTATTGGCGGCGACAATGCGTTAGCCTTAATCGTGGCTGTTCTTGCCGGATTTATCGCAATGAGCATCGCAGACCGCCCGGGTTTAGCCCCAGGTATGGTAGGCGGTTTCATGGCATACCAGGCAGACGCTGGATTTTTAGGCGGGCTGATCGCAGGGTTCTTGGCTGGTTACATTGTCGTTCTGCTTAAAAAAGTGTTCGCCGGTATTCCTCAGTCACTTGACGGATTAAAACCAGTATTGCTTTACCCGCTGTTTGGTATTTTCTTAACCGGTATTATTATGCGCTTTGTCATCAACACACCGGTAGCTGCTTTTATGTCGTTCTTGACAAACTGGCTTGAAAGTCTCGGCACAGGCAACCTTGTGCTTATGGGAATTATTTTAGGCGGTATGATGGCAATTGACATGGGAGGCCCCCTGAATAAAGCTGCCTTCACATTCGGAATTGCGATGATTGACGCAGGAAACTATGCGCCTCATGCGGCAATTATGGCAGGCGGTATGGTTCCGCCGCTTGGCATCGCACTTGCGACAACGTTTTTCAAAAGCAAATTCTCAAAACGTGACCGTGAAGCAGGGGTTACATGCTATTTCATGGGAGCGGCTTTTGTAACAGAAGGGGCGATCCCGTTTGCTGCAGCTGATCCGCTTCGCGTCATTCCTGCATCCGTTATCGGTGCAGCCGTAGCGGGCGGTTTGACAGAATTTTTCCGGGTGACATTGCCTGCACCTCACGGAGGAGTTTTCGTAGCCTTTATTACTAACCATCCGCTGCTTTACTTATTGAGCATTGTGATCGGTGCTGTCATAACGGCCGTTCTTCTCGGGATATTTAAAAAACCTGTTACAGAACAATAAGATGAAAAAAGCGTCCTTTAGGGGACGCTTTTTCTTCATCAGCCTATTTGGCAGCATGGTTAGGTTATGTATTTTATGATGAATTGTGATAAAGTAAAGATAATGAGAATCAACTGAAATAGTGATCGTCTAGGAGGAACCATTTTGACCGAAGAGAAAAATCCTAAAACTGAAAAACCGGTGAAAAAAAAATCCAATACGTATTGGGAATGGGCAAAAGCGATTGTCATTGCCGTGGTTTTGGCACTCTTAATCCGCCACTTTTTGTTTGAACCGTATTTAGTGGAAGGTTCATCCATGTATCCAACCTTGCATGACGGAGAACGTTTGTTTGTGAATAAAACCGTCAACTATGTCGGAGAGCTGAAGCGGGGAGATATCGTCATTATTAACGGCGATTCATCAAAAGTGCATTATGTGAAGCGGTTGATCGGTAAGCCTGGAGAAACCGTAGAGATGAAGGATGACACGCTTTATATAAACGGGAAAAAGATAGACGAGTCATATCTGTCTAATAATAAAAAAGATGCGAAAAAGCTGGGTGTTAATCTTACCGGGGATTTTGGGCCTGTCAAGGTTCCGAAAGGGAAGTACTTTGTAATGGGTGATAATCGCCTGAATTCGATGGACAGCCGGAATGGACTCGGGCTTATTGCCGAAGATCGGATTGTCGGCACTTCCAAGTTTGTCTTCTTCCCATTTAACGAAATGCGCCAAACAAAATAAAAAACGCCATGCTGTACTCACTCCGGAGTCAGCAGGCGTTTTTTTACATTGAAAAAGAGGCAGCTATCGCGATAAACAATACGGTTACAAACACGGAGCCTATAATGGCTAACACACTGAAGAAAAGGTGAATTTGCTTTTGTTCTTTCCCGCGTTTTTGCCAAAAGCGCTTCGCAAATATGTGCGAAAATGTGTATATAAAAGCAATACCGATGTATAAGCCGATATCTTTGGCGGTAAACCCTGTTACGGCCAGATATATGCCTGTAAAAAAGATAAGTAAACAATATTCTGAAAGTGTTAAGAGCCTCAACGTAATCCTCCGTTACTATGGTCATTGACCCACTTCTTTTCTTCTATTGTAACATAGCTGCATCCCTTATCGTGTAAGTGTTTTCGGCTTCCATTTAGCAGGAAGCATTTCTCTTCCTTCTTATTCATGGTATACTTTTATTGATGATAGATACGATGGAGGATTATAAATGATTGCTGTAAATAATGTGAGCTTACGGTTTGCGGACCGTAAGTTATTTGAAGATGTAAATATTAAGTTTACGCCGGGCAACTGCTACGGATTAATCGGTGCGAATGGTGCGGGTAAATCAACGTTTCTTAAGATTTTATCCGGAGAGCTTGAACCTCAGTCGGGCGATGTCCATATGAGTCCGGGCGAACGCCTTGCCATCTTAAAGCAAAACCACTTTGAATATGAAGAGCATGAAGTATTAAAAGTCGTTATTATGGGCCACAAACGTCTGTACGAAGTGATGCAGGAGAAAGATGCGATTTACATGAAGCCTGATTTCTCTGATGAAGACGGCATTCGCGCCGCTGAACTTGAAGGCGAGTTTGCGGAGTTAAACGGCTGGGAAGCTGAAAGTGAAGCCGCAATTCTTCTGAAAGGGCTTGGTATTTCAGAGGATTTGCACTCTAAGAAAATGGAAGACTTGGGCGGATCAGAGAAAGTGAAAGTTCTATTGGCTCAGGCATTATTCGGGAAACCTGATGTATTGCTGCTGGATGAGCCGACAAACCACTTGGACCTTCAAGCTATCCAATGGCTGGAAGAATTTCTGATTAATTTTGAGAATACCGTTATTGTGGTATCACATGACCGTCACTTCTTAAATAAAGTATGTACCCATATTGCTGATCTCGATTTTAACAAAATTCAAATCTATGTCGGCAACTATGATTTCTGGTATGAATCAAGCCAGCTTGCTTTAAAACTTTCACAAGAAGCGAACAAGAAAAAAGAAGAGCAAATTAAACAGCTGCAAGAGTTTGTGGCCAGATTCAGCGCAAATGCGTCTAAATCAAAACAGGCTACTTCAAGAAAGAAACTTCTTGATAAAATTTCTCTTGATGATATTAAACCGTCTTCACGCCGTTATCCTTACGTCAACTTCACACCGGAACGAGAAATCGGAAATGATGTTCTTCGGGTGGAAGGTCTGACAAAAACAATTGACGGAGTAAAGGTACTCGACAATGTCAGCTTTATTATGAATAAAGAGGATAAAATTGCGTTTACCGGACGCAATGAATTAGCTGTTACTACGTTATTTAAAATCATTTCCGGGGAAATGGAAGCAGACAGCGGCACATACAAATGGGGTGTCACAACGTCTCAGGCATACTTCCCTAAAGACAACAGCGAATATTTTGACGGCAGCGATGTGAACCTTGTTGACTGGCTTCGCCAATATTCGCCTCATGATCAAAGTGAAAGCTTCCTGCGCGGCTTCCTGGGCCGGATGCTATTCTCGGGTGAAGAAGTGCTTAAAAAATCAAATGTATTATCAGGTGGAGAAAAAGTCCGCTGTATGCTCTCGAAAGCAATGCTTTCAGGCGCTAATATTTTAATACTCGATGAGCCGACGAACCACTTAGATCTAGAATCCATCACGGCTTTGAACAACGGCTTAATCAGCTTTAAAGGAGCCATGCTGTTCACATCACATGACCATCAGTTTGTTCAAACCATTGCCAACCGTATTATTGAAGTAACACCTAAGGGCATTGTTGACAAAAAAATGAGTTATGATGAATTCTTAGAGAGCAAAGACGTACAGCAAAAACTCTCAGAATTATACGCCTAACCAAAAAAGCAGAGGAAACTCTGCTTTTTTTCTTTTTCACTTAAAGTGTTCAGAGTCGCTGAGGCCGTTGTAATAAAAAAATGAGACAGTTCATTAAAGAAAAATTCATTATTGTCTGTTTTTACTGTAAACTTTTATTTTAAAAGGGGATAGAGTGTTATATGCTGTAGACATTGTATTTCAAATGCAAGTAAATGAAATAAACAATAATCGCGGCAAGAAAGGACTTATCGAGACTTAGAGAGTTCACTATAATGAAGTAAATACATAAAGAGAAAGGATTGTTACCAATGAAAATTCTAGTGGCAGGAGCAGGCGGAGTAGGCGGATATATCGGCGGAAGGCTGGCGGAGCAGGGGAAAGACGTTACGTTTCTCGTCCGCCAGCAAAGAGCCGCGAAGTTAAAGAAAACAGGACTCGTTATTAAAAGTGAAAAAGGTAATATATCGTTTCAGCCTTCCTTAATTCAGGCAGGAGAAAACGGATCTTTCGACGTTGTCATTATCGCCTCTAAGGCCTACTCTTTACAGCATGTGATAGAGGATGTCAAACCCTTTATTCATGCTGAGTCGGTCATTATCCCTTTTTTAAACGGCTATCAGCACTACGAGCAGCTGTTTGCGGCATTTGCGAAAAGCCGGGTGCTTGGAGGTCTTTGCTTTATCGAAAGTGCATTAAATGAGGAGGGTGAAGTAATTCATACAAGCGCTTCCCACCGTTTTGTGTTCGGCGAATGGAATGGCGAACAGACTGAGAGAATGAAAGAGCTTGAGAAGGTGTTTGCCAACGTTAACGCAGAGGTCATGATAAGCAGAAATATAGAGAAGGACATATGGAAGAAGTATTTGTTTATTGCAGCTCAGGCGGGGATCACTTCTTTATTTCAAAAGCCGATCGGACCCATTTTGGAAACAGACAGCGGCAGAAATACTGCGAAAACCCTTATCGGAGAAATTGGTGCAATTTTGCGTGCGGAGGGGGTTCCGGCTGATCCTGATCTAGAGGAAGAGAGTTATTGCACGATGACAAAAATGTCTTATCAAATGAAATCCTCTATGCTGCGGGACATGGAAAAGGGACAAACAACAGAAGGAGACCATCTGCATGGCTTTTTGCTGGAAAAAGCAAGGGATTTATCAGTGATAGCTCCCGTTTTGGAAACCGTTTATGCGAATGTGCAAATCTATGAGGCGGAAACGAAATAAAAAAAGGAGGCGGTCAGCCTCCTTTTTTTGTTTAAAACGCCCAATTCCCATTTCTGAAAACAGGTTCTCTTTTTCCGTCTGCCGTAATGCCGTCAATACTCATATCTTTAGACCCTATCATAAAATCCACATGGGTAATGCTTTCATTCAGGCCTTCTTTTACGAGTTCCTCACGAGACATTTGTTTTCCGCCTTCAATGTTAAAGGCATAAGCACTGCCGATCGCCAAATGGTTTGACGCGTTTTCATCGAATAAGGTGTTATAAAAAAGAATATCCGACTTTGAAATCGGTGAATCATACGGCACAAGCGCCACTTCGCCAAGATAATGGGAGCCTTCATCCGTTTCAACTAATTCTTTTAGAATGTCTTCTCCTTTTTCGGCCTTAATATCTACAATACGGCCGTTTTTAAAGGTTAATGTAAAGTTATCGATAATATTTCCGCCATAACTTAAAGGCTTGGTGCTTGATACGGTTCCGTTTACACCGTCTTTTTGAGGCAGAGTGAACACTTCTTCGGTCGGCATGTTTGCCATAAATTCATTTCCGTTCTCATTAATGCTTCCTGCTCCCGCCCACACATGTTTCTTAGGAAGTTCAATCGTCAGGTCTGTTCCTTTCGCCTGATAATGCAAAGCGCTGTAGTGTTTCGCATTAAGATGATCGACCTTCTCATGAAGAGTTTGATCATGCTCTTTCCATGCTTGAACCGGATTTTCTTCATTTACCCGTGTTGTATTAAAAATCTCTTCCCACAGCAGCTGAATCGCTTCTTCTTCTGAATGACCGGGGAATACCTTTGATGCCCAGCCAGCCGATGCTGCGCCGATGACTGTCCAGCTAACCTTATCTGATTGAATATATTGTCTGTATGTATGTAATGCTTTACCTGCTGCTTTTTGGAAAGCCGCAATTCGTTTTGATTCGATCCCTTTTAATAAATCTGGGTTTGATGATACGACTGAAATAAAGGCGGCACCTTTCTCAGCAAGCGCTTCTTTGCCTTTCGCTTCCCACTCCGGATACTCGTCAAAGGCTTCAGGCGGCGCCAATTCATATTTTAATCTTGATACTTCATCGTCCTGCCAGTTCACTGTCACATGTTTTGCGCCTTTTTCATAAGCGTGCTTTACAATTAGCCGGACAAAACCCCGCACCTCTGTAGACGCGTTGACGACAACATGCTGCCCCTTTTGGACATTAACGCCGACTTCAACCGCCAGCAGGGCGTATGTGCTTAACTTCTTTGAAAAAGAATCCATGGTTCATTCCTCCTAATCCTTTTTCTCATCATAACAAATATTCTCTCGAAAAGAAAAGAAAGGAGCGTGATTGAAAAAAGGCACAGCAAGCGCTGCGCCTCTTACGGATGATTCAGTTTTACAGTTTCTCCTGCGGGTGAAGGAGGCATATTCGCCAACGAGATACTCATTCCCCCAAGAATAATTCCGCTCAAAATAATCGCTATAGCTACTCGTCTTCCCAAATCTCTGATCATTTGTTTCCTCCTTATGGTTTCTCCATTCCTCACCATATGAACGAAACAAGGGAAAGAGAAGCAAAAGATTTATTAAATTTGCTTCTGGGTTTGTAAAAGGCTTATTTAACGGCTTTTTGAAGTTTATCAATCACTTCTAAAGAGCGTCCGGTTCCGATTGCAACAGATTCAAGCGGATTAGGCGCAAGATGCACGGGAACGACAATTTCACTGGAAAGCCACTCTTTAATGCCGTTTAACAGCGCGCCTCCGCCTGTTAAAATCACGCCGCGGTCTACAATGTCCCCGCTCAGTTCAGGCGGACAGTCCTCAAGGGTGGCTCTGATGGCTTCAAGAATATGAAGGAGAGATTCGCGCATTGCACCTTGAATTTCATTTGACTGAAGCATAATTGTTTTCGGCAGCCCTGTTACAAGATCGCGGCCGCGAATTTCAAGTGTCTCAGGCGCATGTTCAATAAGCGCGTAGCCGATTTCCATTTTGACTTGCTCAGCAGTCCGTTCGCCAATCAGCAAATTATATTTCTTTCTGACGAAGGAGATGATATCTTCATCAAGCTGGTCGCCGCCGATACGGATGGAATGGCAAGATACAACACCGCCAAATGAAATAATGGCGACTTCAGTTGTTCCGCCGCCGATGTCTACCACTACATTGGCCACAGGCTCATCGACCGGCAGATCTGCACCTATTGCAGCAGCAACCGGTTCTTCAATTAAATGGACGTTTTTGGCGCCGCAATTTTTAACCGCGTCACTGATTGCGCGTCTTTCTACTGCCGTTGAGCCTGACGGGGTGCATACGACCACGTTTGGCTTTCTGAACGTCATGCCGATGCTTTTACCGGCTTTCTTCATGATGTGTTTTAACAAATCAGTTGTCATATCATAGTCTGCGATGACGCCGTCTTTCATAGGTCTGACTGCGACAATTTTTCCGGGTGTTTTCCCGATCATGTTTTTTGCATCGGTTCCGATCGCAAGTACTGCTTTTGTAGCCGTGTCTACTGCGACAACAGAAGGTTCATTTAAGATGATGCCTTTATTTTTACTGTAAACAAGTATATTAGCTGTTCCTAAGTCGATTCCAATTTCGGTTGATTGAAACATTTTTTCACCCAATCTCTATCCTGATTTAAAATGATTTTACATTTAAAGTTTCTTAAAAACTGTAGGATTTTTGGGGGTGGGTGTCGGGAATGAAATGTTTTTGTAAAAAAACAACGAATTATGTATTTGACGTAATAAACATTTCGTTATAATGTCAAAAATATCTCTTGTTTCTGTGGAAAAAAGGAAACTTTTTTAAAGTTTCATTCGTCTAGGTTGTATTAAGGTCTAGCCTTGAACTTAGATGACTAAAGAAACATTTAAAGGAAGTAGGGGATTTCTATGAAATCAATTGGTGTTGTAAGAAAAGTAGATGAACTTGGCCGTATTGTTATGCCGATAGAATTAAGAAGAGCGTTAGATATTGCGATTAAAGACAGTATTGAGTTCTTTGTAGACGGAGATAAAATCGTCTTGAAAAAATATAAGCCGCACGGCGTGTGTTTAATGACAGGGGAAATTACGACAGAAAATAAAGAATACGGCAATGGAAAAATCATTTTAAGTCCAGAAGGCGCACAGCAGCTGCTTGACGAAATTCAGGCTGCTTTAAAAGCATAATGTGAAAAGTGGTAAAAAAGGCGGGGGGCGATTCTCCGCCTTTTTTTGCGTGCAGGTGTCTGATGGCTAGTCTATTTGCCGTGCAAGCGCGATTTTATTTGATAAAAAACAGGTAAGGAACCCCAAATAATTGGGATACTTTTCATATTTTAATCAAATGTTTTCTAAACAATGTTACAATAAACAGAGAAACACAAGCGGCAGGTGGGAGTATGAAAAAATATCAAGCACGCATCATTTCCACATCTCTGGCAATGATTTTTATTTTGTTTTGGGATTATATATTCTATTATATCGAAAAAAATCCGATTAACTGGCCTGTTGATATTTTATTTTCAGCAGTCGTCATTTTCAGTGTCTGGATGATGGCGTATTATTTCGATCAAAAACAACAGCTTATTGAAAAAGTCCAAGAAAGTGAACGCAAGTACAAATATCTTTCTAATGAAAAGAACCGCATCATGGATAATTTGCAAGAAATCGTATTTCAAACAAATGCAAAAGGTGAAATTACATATTTAAATCAAGCATGGGTGATCATTACCGGCTATTCGATCAAAGAATGTATGGGAACCATGTATAATGACTACTTTATTAAAGAAAAACACGTAGTCGACTATATCAGCAACCAAATCAGAATAAAGGCATCCTCGGGCACGTTTAACGCAAAGTATGTCACAAAAGCCGGCGTGGAATTTTGGGGCGAAGTACATTATAAGCTTTACTATGACAAGTATCACCGGTTCACAGGAAGCTTGGGGACTTTGTCTGATATCACAGAGCGGAAAAACGCCGAAGAGAAATTGTTTGAAACAAATGAGCGGCTCGCGATGCAGTCGCAAAAGCTGGCAATCGCAGGAGAACTTGCAGCCGGTATCGCCCACGAGGTAAGAAACCCTTTAACATCAGTAAGCGGGTTCCTTCAGCTCATGAAGACGCAATATCCTGACAGAACAGATTATTTTGACATTATATTTTCTGAGATTAAAAGGATTGATTTAGTGCTCGGTGAACTGCTGCTTCTCGCAAAGCCGCAGACGGTTACCTTTAAGCCTCATAAAATCAACGGCATTTTGAAACAAGTGACAACATTGCTTGATACAAACGCGGTACTGTCCAATATTGTGATTGAGAAGAATTTTAATCTGACGGAAAGCTGCAAAATTAACGGAGACGAAAATCAGCTGAAACAAGTGTTTATTAATATTATCAAAAACGGAATTGAAGCGATGCCTGCCGGCGGCGTTATTAACATTTCTTCTGAGAAAAAAGGGTCTTACACAATCATCAGCATCAAAGATCAAGGAAGCGGCATGACAAAAGAAAATATGAAACAAATCGGTGAGCCTTTTTTCTCTACAAAGGAAAAGGGTACGGGGCTCGGCCTGCCGATTTGTTTAAGAATTTTGAAAGAACATAAAGGTGAATTGAAAATTGAAAGCGAATCTGGAAAAGGAAGCACGTTTTATGTTATTTTGCCTTTAGAGTCAGACAAGTGAGGGGAGATCAGGATGAATTCACTTCTGTTTGTATACGGCACATTAAGGAAGCATGAGACCTGTCACGGTGTCTTATCACAGTCAGCATGCGTAAATCAGCAGGCAAGAATAAAGGGAAAGATGTACGATACAGGACAAGGGCGCCCGGCTGCGGCGTTTTCAGAACATACATATATTTGCGGAGAAGTATATGAAGCGGACGAATCTGTCATACATAAACTGGACTTTCTGAAAGAAGGATATCATAAACGGCGGGTTACCGTTGAGACTGACACCGGAAAGAAAACAGCATATGCCTATTTCATTAAGGAAGAAGAATGCGCCGCTTACACCGAAATTAAAAGCGGCGATTGGAAAGAATATCAGATGATCAGCCGCAAACAAAAGCCAGTGTATTATTTTGCTTACGGATCATGTATGGACAACGCACGCTTTAAAACGGCACGGGTCGACCATTATTTTAATCATCTGGTAGGCGGAGCCGGTCTTCCGGGATATTCAACCCGATTTACGTTAAGAAGAGAAGATGGTTCAAGGGCTGATCTTGTAGAGGACGGAGGCTCGGCAGAAGGTGTGTTATACCGCCTTCCTTTTGAAGCCGTTGCTTATTTGTATAAAAGAGAAGGTGTTGATTCGCGCACTTATCGTCCGGCTTTTGTGGATGTCGAGGCAGACGGACATTTGTACACAGACTGTTTAACATTTCTTGTGCTGGATAAAAAAGCGGAAATCGCGCCGCCTGAGCACTATAGCAGAGAAATTGAACGGGGCGCGCAGCAGTATTTGTCAGCAGATTATGCTGAAAAGCTGAAGCGGCACATAGAATCCCTGCCTATACAGCATGTTCGTTAAAAATATGATAAAATTTTCATCATGATATGTTAACTAAAGGAGCTCCATTATGAAAAAAGAATTTGCAGTCATTGGACTTGGCCGCTTTGGAGGCAGCATTTGCAAAGCATTAAGTGAAGAGGGCCTTGAGGTTATGGCAATGGATATTGATGAGGACAAGGTAAATGAATATGCCAAAATCGCTTCTCATGCCGTAATCGGAGATTCGACGGACGAATCTGTTTTGAAAAATTTAGGCATGCGCAATTTTGATCATGTTATTGTAGCCATTGGTGAAAATATTCAAGCGAGTATTTTGACGACTCTGATATTAAAAGAATTGGGTGTCAACACAATCACGGTGAAAGCGCAAAACGATTATCATGAGAAAGTACTTTCTAAAATCGGCGCCGATCATATCGTGCATCCTGAACGTGACATGGCGAAAAGAATCGCCCATAACATTGTTTCAAATAATGTTCTTGATTATTTAGAACTTTCTGATGAGCACAGTCTCGTTGAGATTGTGGCAAACAGCCGCCTGGCCGGAAATACCTTGCTTGATTTAGACATCCGTGCCAAATACGGGGTAAACATCGTAGCCATTAAACGCGGGAAAGAGGTTATTGTGTCACCGCTGGCAACAGAAGTGATACAAAAAGAAGATATTTTAATTGTGATTGGTTCGATCACTGACATTTCCCGATTTGAAAAAAGAGTGCTGCACATAAAATAAATCAGATGTAATGCCGTTCGATCGCTATGAACGGTTTTTTTGTCTGTTTAATTATCTGAATATAAAAACATTCAATATGTTTGTACGATTTCTTCGGTTTTTTATTGACTAAGCATTATCGTTCCGATAGCATATTGTACCATATAAATAAAAAGAGGAGGGGGCATAATTGAATAAGGAAACATTGGTCAAACGGCTTGATGCTTCAGCCCGCCGGAGAAAAGCTGATACCGTCATCAAGAACGGAAAAATCATGGATGTTTTTAACCAAGAATGGATTCAAGCTGATATCGCCATTACTGACGGAGTGATCATCGGTCTGGGCCAGTATGAAGGGGAAGAAACAATAGACGCAGAAGGCCAAATGATTGTACCGGGTTTTATTGACGGACATGTACATATCGAATCCTCTATGGTGACACCGATTGAGTTTGCAAAAGCGGTTTTGCCGCATGGTGTGACAACCATTATTACTGATCCGCATGAAATCGCGAATGTCGCCGGAGGTAAAGGGATCAAATTTATGATTGAACAGGCGCGAAAAACGCCGCTGAATATACATTTTATGCTGCCCTCCAGTGTTCCCGCCGCAAGCTTCGAGAAATCTGGCGCCATCTTGAAAGCGGCAGACCTTAAGTCTTTCTATAAAGAGGAAGAGGTATTGGGGCTTGCGGAGGTTATGGATTATGTATCAGTCGGACAAGGCGAAGACGATATGCTGGATAAATTGCTTGATGCCAAGCTGGCCGGGAAGCGAATTGACGGCCATCTAGCCGGCTTGTCAACAGATTTCGTCAATATATACAGAACGGCTTTTGTCCTGAATGATCATGAAGTAACAACTAAAGAAGAAGCGCTTGACCGCATCAGAAGAGGAATGTATGTCATGCTTCGTGAAGGTTCAGTAGCCAAAAATGTCCTCAATGTTCTGCCGGCTGTAAATGAAAAAAATGCCCGCCGATTCTTTTTCTGTACGGATGATAAGCATGTGGATGATTTATTGGAAGAGGGAAGCATTAATCATCAGGTCAAAATAGCCATCAAAGCAGGGCTTGATCCGTTTTTAGCTTATCAATTGGGCAGCCTGAATGCCGCGGAATGCTACGGCCTTGATACAAAAGGCGCTATAGCACCGGGCTATGATGCTGATCTGCTGTTCATTTCAAATGTAGAAAATGTCAGTATCACTAAGACAATGGTAAAAGGACAAACAATCGCGGAAAAAGGAAGAAACGTATATCAAAACGAGCAGGAGTCTATTACACCAGATCAGTCTCTGCTTCAATCCGTCCGTCTTGCGCCTCTGAACAAACAAGATTTTGTCATACCAATTGACCCGAAAAAGAATATTCGTGTCATTCGTATTATCCCGAATCAGCTTGAAACAAAGCTGATTAGTGCCCCTGCGGCCAATAGTGTGTTTCAGCCGGATATCAATCAAGATTTATTAAAGATTGCTGTTGTTGAACGGCATAAAGCATTGAGGGAAACAGGCCTTGGGGTTGTTCAAGGCTTTGGTTTAAAAGACGGAGCGCTGGCGACTACGATTTCCCATGATTCACATAATATTATAGCTGTTGGCACGAACGATACGGATATAGCAGCTGCGGTCAATAAGCTCCAGGAAATCGGCGGCGGATTAACGGTCGTAAAAGGCGGCAAGGAGCTTCACTCCGTTCCGCTTCCGATCGCAGGTTTATTATCTGATCAATCTGCTGAATGGGTAAACGACAGCCTGCATGTTCTTCATGAACAGCTTTCATTGATCGGGTTCACCGGTGATTTCAATCCTTTCCTTACTCTTTCATTTTTGGCGTTACCAGTCATTCCTGATATAAAAATGACGACAAAAGGGCTTTTTGATGTAAAGGCGTTTCAACATATCTCATTACAATAAAAAAGATGCACTCAAGGTCGAGTGCATCTTTTTTTATACTTCCATAATAATCGGAAGGATCATCGGACGGCGTTTTGTCTTTTCGTATAGGAAAGGAGCAAGCGTGTCTGTTATTTCATTTTTAATTTCAGACCATTGAGTTGTTTTTCTTTCCATAACCGTTTCTAAATGGTTTGAAATCAGCTCTTGTGCGTCATGGATCAGATCACCGGATTCTCTCATATAAACGAATCCTCTTGAAATCAAGTCAGGACCTGCTGAGATTTTAAATTCATTCATATCCATGCTGACAACTACAATGACAAGTCCTTCTTCGGACAGAATTCTGCGGTCGCGAAGTACAATGTTGCCGATATCGCCAATTCCGCTTCCGTCAATATACACTGAACCGGATGGAATTTTGCCCGCTACAGAAGCTTCATTGCCTTTAAGCGCTAAAACCTCGCCATTATCCATGATAAAGCAGTTTTCTTCTGGTATGCCGCAATCTGTCGCAAGCTTGATATGCATTTTTTGCATTCTGTATTCCCCGTGAATCGGCATAAAGAATTTAGGCTTCATCAAGCGGAGCATCAGCTTTTGTTCTTCCTGTCCGCCGTGTCCGGATGTATGGATATCACTAAGCGATCCGTGAATAACCTCGGCACCGGCACGGTACAATTGGTTGATTGTACGGCTTACGCTGATTGTGTTCCCCGGTATAGGAGATGAAGAAAAGACTACCGTATCTCCCGGATTAATTGAGATTTGACGGTGAGTGCCATTTGCAATCCGTGACAATGCGGCCATCGGCTCTCCCTGGCTTCCCGTACATAAAATTGTTACTTTGTTTGCAGGGATCCGATTAATTTCATTGTGCTCGATAAATGTATTTTTAGGACAATTAATATACCCGAGATTTTGGCCTATTTCAATTGCCGATTCCATACTGCGTCCAAATACGGCGACTTTTCTGCCGTTTAACACGGCAGCTTCTATTACCTGCTGCAAACGGTGAATGTTCGAAGCAAAGGTTGCAAAGATAATTCTTCCGTCCACTTTTCGGAAAATATCGTGAATGCTCTCACCGACACGGCGTTCAGACATAGTGAAATCGGGTACTTCACTGTTTGTGCTGTCTGATAAGAGGCATAACACGCCTTCTTTTCCGATCTCAGCCATCTTTGTCAAGTCCGCCGGTTCACCGACTGGAGTAAAGTCGAACTTGAAGTCTCCAGTATGTACGATGTTTCCGGGCGGTGTTTTCACAACAACCCCGTAGGAATCCGGAATACTGTGAGTCGTTCTGAAGAAGGATACAGCTGTTTTTCTGAATTTAATAATATCGTCTTCACCGATAATATTGAGTTTCGTTTGTCTTAATAAACCATGCTCTTCAAGTTTATTCCGAAGTAAGCCGATCGCGAGTTTACCGCCGTAAACGGGAATATTAACTTGTCTGAGCAGATACGGAATGCCGCCAATGTGGTCTTCATGTCCGTGTGTAATAAACAAACCTTTAATTTTATCTTCGTTCTTAACTAAATACGTGTAATCGGGAATGACATAGTCAATGCCGAGAAGCTCATCTTCCGGAAACTTAATTCCCGCATCAATCAGAACAATCTCGTCTTGAAACTGCACTCCGTACGTATTTTTGCCGATTTCACCCAAACCTCCGAGGGCGAAAACAGCAGCCTGATCATTTTTTACAAATTTCATTCCGCTCATAACTCCAATACTTTAAAATTTTCGCTCTGTTTTTCGTATTCTAAAAAAGCACCGTCAACAGATTGAACAAATTCAATGTTATACTTTTTGTCTTTTAGCTTAGTTCTGACGTCTCTTTCTGATACGCCTTCAATGTAAAGTGAAGCTGTTTTTTCACGAACAGGTACTTCGTCAGCCTTCTCTTGATAAAATACCTTATAAATCATCCAAATCTCTCCTTAAATGCCGTATGTTAGACTCGCTTATTCTATTATATTCGAAAACCGAATATAAGAAAAGTCTTGAGCAAAAAAGGACCATTCGAAAAACGAAGGATCCCTTGTCAGGCAATGCCTTTTTTACGGAGCATTCCGTTCCATTGTCGTCTTATTTTTTTGCGTAATCGGCGCAGCATCTGAAAACCTCCTTACAAAACATATCAACTAGGCCAATTCTCTTTAAGGATAGTATGCGGAGTTATGATGTGAATTTTCATGGGTATTTATGGGATTTAAATGAAAAAGTAAAGGAAATGGTTTGCCCGAAGAAAAACTTTCTGTATGATGGGAGTGGGAAAGCATGTACTAAGTGACAATGGGATAAAGGAGAAATCAGCCATGGATACGAAATTAATCTTTCTGGATATTGACGGAACGATATATGATCATGATAAAAATATACCTGAGAGTACAAGGGAAACAGTTGCGGCGCTTCAGGAGCGGGGACACCATGTGTTTATCGCCAGCGGCCGTGCGCCGTTTATGGTTAAACCGATCTTGAATGAACTGGGGATCCATTCGTTTATCTCCTACAATGGACAGTACGTTGTCTTTGAAGGGGAAGTCATTTTTAAAAATCCGCTGCCTGAACAAGCGATCAAGCGTCTGTTAAAACAAGCCGGAGAAGGTAAGCACCCTGTTGTATTTATGGCGGAAGACGCCATGAAGACCAACACCGATAAGCATCCCCACGTATTCGAAGGGATCAGCAGTTTAAAGGCTCAGTATCCGGAACTGGATGAATTATTTTATGAGGGAAAAGAAATCTTCCAGCTCCTTTTATTCTGCCGCGATCATGAAGAAAAAGCGTATACGGCTATGAACGAGTTTGATTTCGTGCGATGGCATGAGGTTTCCACTGATGTGCTTCCTCGCGGCGGATCAAAAGCGGAAGGAATTAAAAAAGTGATCGAACGGCTTCCTTTTGACATCAGTGATACATATGCGTTCGGTGACGGGCTCAATGACCTGCAAATGATTGAGTTTGTCGGAACGGGCGTTGCCATGGGAAATGCAGTGCCGGAATTGAAAGAAATCGCGGATTTTGTGACCAAACCCGTAGATGAAGACGGGATCGCGTTTGCTGTAAAAGAATTAGGGCTTTTGAAATGAAAAAACGGCTGACACTACTGATGTGTCGGCCGTTTTTAATTTACCGTTCAATAGGGACTGCGTTTCCCGGTTCCCGAAATGGATTCTCTTTATCAATATGGTCATAAAACATCACGCCGTTCAGGTGATCAATTTCATGTTGAAATACAATAGCGAGGAAACCTTTTAACCGAATATCAATCTCTTCTCCTTCAAGCGTCGTTGCTTTCACTCTGATTCGGGCGTACCTGGGAACATAGCCTGGGATAGCCTCATCAACGGAAAGGCAGCCTTCTCCGCTGGTTAAATAGCTTTTTTCAACCGAATGGCTGATGATTTTCGGATTAAACAGTGCATAGCTGTACAAGGTTCCTGAAGCGTCCTCAGCGTGTATCGCTATCATTCGTTTGTTTATATTGATTTGAGGCGCAGCGAGCCCCACTCCGGGCCGAAGCTGATGCTGTTCAGCCAGCACAGGATCTTGGCTGTTTTTTACAAACTCAATCATCTCAGCCAGCTGTTTTTTTTCTGTATCACTTGCAGGCAGCTGAACGTTTTCAGCAACCTCTCTGAGTGCGGGATGTCCGTCACGCACAATATTCTCCATAGTAATCAAGAAACTTCACTCCTAAAGCTTAATATGTAAATTATAAAGGATTTCTTTAGCGCGGCGCAACGAATCAAATAAGACCAGCCGTTTTAAGGCTGGTCAATCGTCCGCATTTAGCAGCCTAAATAAGCAGCGCCGACGATAATCAACAAGATAAACAATACAACGATTAAAGCGAATGTGCGTCCGTAACCGCCTCCGCAGCCGCCTCCGCCGTACCCATAACCGCCGTAACTGCAACAGCCTCCGCCATATCCATAACCGTACATAAAAAAACCTCCTCTTGTAATTACGCGCAGCCTTTTTTTGTAGGCATAGCGTCTACTATAACCTATGTAAAAGCACAGAAGTTGTATGGTCATATGCCCTGATATTTCATTTTTTTATTTCATTTTTTTGAGCGCCGAGATTCTGCATAAATGAGGATTGGTTTGTCGAAACATTCAATTACAGCTCAGCTATTGTCAAAATCCGCGAGAGATCCTATAGTAGAAAATGTCAAGATTGGGGGATTTCAGCATGAAATTTAATAAAAAACACATATTTGCAGGAATCTGTGCGCTTGGAGCATCGAGTGTGCTGCTGACCGGCTGTGCGGAACAGGATCCGGTTGAATCGCTGCATGACTCATTAGAAAAAGTCGTGCAGCTGGAAAAACCGTTTCAAAAAGAACAGAAGACATTAGAAAAGTTGGAGAAAGATGAGAATAAGCTGTACGACAGCGTAATTCAATTGAATATGGATGATTATAAAAAGATCGTTTCATTATCAAATCAGGCACTTGATAATGCCAGCAAGCGTGAGGAACATCTGAAAACCGAAAAGAGCAGTATTGACGATTCCAAAAAGGAATTTAAAACAGCAAAAGAATCGGCAGAAGACATTAAAGATGAGAAAATTAAAGAAAAAGCTGAAAATGCAGCTTCCTATATGGAGAAGAGATATTCTTCCTACAGCTCCATGTATAAGGAATATGAAAAGGCAATCAAACTGGACAAAGAACTGTATAAGCTTATGAAGAAAAAAGACTTGACATTGGATGATTTAGATCAGCAGATCGACAAAGTGAACACTTCCTATGATAAAGTACTCAAACAAAGCGAAGAATTTAATAAGCAAACGGAAAAATATAATCAAGCAAGAGAAGAGTTATATAACACTGCAGGGTTTGATGTGAAAAAGAGCTGACTGGTCAGCTCTTTTTTTATTTAAAAATGAGTTTCGCTTAATTTTTAATTTTCTATTGTAGTACAGCACTCTGCTGTATACTAGTACAGTTTTGGAGGTGGGGAAACACAGGATGACCATTGAAAATATAAAGCGAATACATTTATTGAAAATCAATGATTAAAACGATTGACGGGTCTTCTTTGTTTAGTGTAAACTAATCCATGTTAAGTGATGTTGTATTAGTTTTTTTAAAACTACAAGATAATACAGTTCAGAATAGAATGTGACTATCCTACATAAAAGGTTTTGGCAAACTGGGGATCGGCTAAAATATATACGACTTACTGCTAATACTTTAGGGTACCCTAAGTTTGTATGTATAAAAGGTATGCACGTCTAATGACTGTTTAAAAGAAAGGAAGAGGTGACTTTAGTATGGCTGCAAAAACGAAAAAAGCTATCGTTGACAGTAAAAAGCAATTTGATGCCATTAAAAAGCAGTTCGAAACGTTCCAAATTTTAAATGAAAAGGGAGAAGTCGTGAATGAAGCGGCGATGCCTGATTTATCTGATGATCAATTAAAAGAGCTTATGCGCCGCATGGTATTTACGCGTGTGCTTGATCAGCGCTCCATTTCATTGAACCGCCAAGGGCGTCTCGGTTTCTACGCTCCTACTGCCGGTCAGGAAGCTTCACAAATTGCAACACATTTCGCGCTTGAAAAAGAAGATTTTGTTCTTCCGGGATACCGTGATGTGCCTCAGTTAATCTGGCATGGCCTTCCATTGTACCAAGCATTCCTTTTCTCTCGCGGACATTTCAGAGGAAACCAAATGCCTGATGATGTGAACGCCCTTTCTCCGCAAATCATTATCGGTGCGCAGTACATTCAAACTGCAGGTGTTGCACTAGGTCTTAAAAAACGCGGCAAGAAAGCTGTTGCAATTACTTATACTGGTGACGGGGGAGCTTCTCAAGGGGACTTCTACGAAGGAATCAACTTTGCCGGTGCTTATAAAGCCCCTGCGATTTTCGTTGTTCAAAACAACCGTTACGCAATCTCAACTCCGGTTGAAAAACAATCTGCAGCGAGCACAATTGCTCAAAAAGCGGCAGCTGCTGGTATTGTCGGTGTTCAAGTAGACGGAATGGATGCACTTGCTGTGTACGCTGCAACTGCAGAAGCACGCGAACGCGCTGTAAACGGCGAAGGCCCGACTTTGATTGAAACTCTTACATTCCGTTACGGCCCGCACACAATGGCTGGTGACGATCCGACGAAATACCGTACGAAAGAAATTGAAAACGAATGGGAACAAAAAGATCCGCTTGTTCGTTTCCGCGCGTTCTTAGAAAACAAAGGCCTATGGTCTGAAGAAGAAGAAACGAAAGTTATTGAGGCTGCTAAAGAAGAAATCAAGCAAGCCATCAAAAAAGCGGATGAAGAACCAAAACAAAAAGTATCAGATTTAATCAATATTATGTATGAAGAACTGCCTTACAACCTTGAAGAGCAGTTAGAAACTTATACACAGAAGGAGTCGAAGTAAGCCATGGCGCAAATGACAATGATTCAAGCAATCACGGATGCGTTACGCACAGAACTGAAAAATGACGAAAACGTCTTAGTTTTCGGAGAAGACGTTGGTGTAAACGGCGGCGTATTCCGTGCGACTGAAGGTTTGCAAAAAGAATTTGGTGAGGATCGCGTATTTGACACGCCACTTGCTGAATCTGGTATCGGCGGTCTTGCCCTTGGTTTAGGCTTAAATGATTTCCGTCCGGTTATGGAGATTCAATTCTTCGGATTTGTATATGAAGTAATGGATTCAGTTTCAGGACAAATGGCACGTATGCGCTACCGTTCAGGCGGACGCTGGACTTCACCAGTTACGATCCGTTCTCCTTTCGGCGGCGGTGTTCATACTCCTGAACTTCACGCTGACAGCTTGGAAGGGCTTGTAGCTCAGCAGCCTGGTCTTAAAGTTGTTATCCCGTCAACTCCGTATGACGCTAAAGGTCTTTTGATCTCTGCAATCCGCGACAATGATCCGGTTGTATTCTTAGAGCATATGAAGCTGTACCGTTCTTTCCGTCAGGAAGTTCCTGAAGAAGAGTACACAATTGAACTTGGCAAAGCTGATGTGAAACGTGAAGGAACTGATCTTTCCATCATCACTTACGGTGCAATGGTTCATGAATCATTAAAAGCTGCTGAAGAGCTTGAAAAAGACGGCATTTCTGCTGAGGTTGTCGACCTTCGCACAGTCAGCCCGCTTGATATTGAAACGATCATCGCATCTGTAGAAAAAACAGGCCGCGCGATTGTGGTCCAAGAGGCTCAAAAACAAGCCGGCGTTGCTGCTAACGTAGTAGCTGAAATTAACGACCGCGCGATCTTAAGCTTGGAAGCTCCTGTGCTTCGCGTAACAGCGCCTGACACAGTATTTGCTTTCTCTCAAGCTGAGAGCGTATGGCTTCCAAACCATAAAGACGTTCTTGAAACAGCCAGAAAAGTACTTGAATTTTAATCAAACTTCATAAAAAGGAGGAAAAGACTTGATCTTTTCCTCCATTATATAATCAGAGGCGTGTGTTTCTGAATTTTCAATGCTTACGATTCAAACTTAAAATTGCTTAATCAAACTAGGAGGTCGAGAACTGTGGCATTTGAATTTAAACTTCCAGATATCGGGGAAGGTATCCACGAAGGCGAAATCGTAAAATGGTTTGTCAAGCCAAACGACGAGGTAGACGAAGATGATGTGCTTGCAGAAGTACAAAATGATAAAGCAGTAGTAGAAATTCCTTCACCTGTAAAAGGAAAAGTATTAGAATTAAAAGTTGAAGAGGGAACAGTTGCAACTGTTGGACAAACGATTATTACGTTTGATGCACCTGGTTACGAAGACCTTCAATTTAAAGGAAGCGAAGAGTCAGGCGACGCAAAAACTGAAGCGCAAGTTCAGTCAACTGGTGAAGCCGGACAAGACGTAGCTAAAGAAGAACGCGCAGAAGAGCCTGCTAAAGCAACTGGTGCCGGACAACAGGACCAAGCGGAAGCAGATCCGAATAAACGCGTTATCGCGATGCCTTCTGTACGCAAATATGCGCGCGAAAAAGGCGTTGATATCAAAAAAGTAACAGGTTCTGGAAACAACGGACGTGTTGTAAAAGAAGATATTGACAGCTTCGTAAATGGGGGAGCATCTCAAGAGACAGCTGCGCCGCAAGAAACAGCATCGAAAGAATCTGCTGCTAAGCCGGCTGCTGCTGCTGCACTAGCTCCTGAAGGCGAGTTCCCTGAGACACGCGAAAAAATGAGCGGTATCCGCAAAGCAATTGCTAAAGCGATGGTTAACTCTAAACATACTGCTCCTCACGTTACTCTAATGGACGAAATTGATGTAACAAACCTTGTTGCTCATCGTAAACAGTTCAAACAGGTTGCTGCTGATCAAGGAGTTAAACTGACATACTTGCCTTATGTTGTTAAAGCTCTTACATCTGCACTTAAAAAATTCCCTGTTCTAAACACTTCAATTGACGATAAAACAGATGAAGTTGTTCAGAAGCATTACTACAACATCGGTATCGCTGCTGATACTGAAAAAGGCTTGTTAGTTCCTGTTGTGAAAAATGCTGATCGTAAAGCGATCTTTGAAATTTCTGATGAAATCAACGGCCTTGCAACAAAAGCACGTGAAGGTAAGCTTGCTCCTGCAGAAATGAAAGGCGCATCTTGCACAATCACTAACATCGGTTCTGCGGGCGGACAATGGTTCACTCCGGTTATCAACCATCCAGAGGTTGCGATTCTCGGAATCGGCCGCATTGCTGAAAAAGCGATTGTACGTGACGGCGAAATTGTAGCTGCTCCAGTCTTGGCTCTTTCTCTCAGCTTTGACCACCGTATGATTGACGGAGCAACTGCACAAAATGCGTTAAATCACATCAAGCGTTTACTAAACGATCCACAATTAATTTTAATGGAGGCGTAATGTTATGGTAGTAGGAGATTTCCCTATTGAAACAGATACTCTTGTCATTGGTGCGGGACCTGGCGGCTATGTAGCTGCCATCCGCGCTGCTCAGCTTGGACAAAAAGTAACAGTCGTTGAAAAAGCAACTCTTGGAGGCGTTTGTCTGAACGTGGGATGTATCCCTTCAAAAGCGCTGATCAATGCAGGCCACCGTTATGAGAATGCTAAGCATTCTGATGATATGGGTATCACTGCTGAGAACGTAACAGTTGACTTTACAAAAGTTCAAGAATGGAAAGCCTCTGTAGTTGACAAGCTTACAGGCGGTGTTGCAGGTCTTTTGAAAGGCAACAAAGTTGATGTCGTAAAAGGCGAAGCTTATTTTGTAGACAGCAATTCTGTCCGTGTAATGGATGAGAACTCTGCTCAAACATACACGTTCAAAAACGCGATCCTTGCAACTGGGTCTCGTCCTATCGAATTGCCAAACTTCAAATATAGCGATCGCGTTCTGAATTCAACAGGCGCTCTTGCTCTTAAAGAAATTCCTAAGAAACTTGTCGTTATCGGCGGCGGTTACATCGGAACAGAGCTTGGCACAGCGTATGCGAACTTCGGAACTGAACTTGTGATTTTAGAAGGCGGAGACGAAATTCTTCCTGGCTTTGAAAAACAAATGAGTTCTCTTGTGAAACGCAACCTGAAGAAAAAAGGCAACGTTGAAATTCATACAAAAGCGATGGCGAAAAGCGTTGAAGAAAAAGCTGACGGCGTAACAGTCACTTTTGAAGTAAATGGTGAAGAGAAAACCGTTGATGCTGATTACGTATTAATCACAGTCGGACGCCGTCCAAACACTGACGAGCTTGGCTTAGAGCAAGTCGGCGTTGAAATGACAGACCGCGGTGTCGTAAAAACCGATAAACAATGCCGTACGAACGTACCTAACATTTACGCGATCGGTGATATTATCGACGGACCGCCGCTTGCTCATAAAGCGTCTTACGAAGGTAAAATCGCTGCAGAAGCAATCGCTGGTGAGCCTGCAGAAATTGATTACCTTGGTATTCCTGCGGTTGTCTTCTCTGAGCCTGAGCTTGCATCAGTCGGTTACACTGAAGCACAGGCGAAAGAAGAAGGCCTTGAGATTGTTGCTGCTAAATTCCCATTTGCAGCAAACGGCCGCGCGCTTTCTCTTAACGAAACTGACGGCTTCATGAAGCTGATCACTCGTAAAGAGGATGGCCTTGTAATCGGTGCGCAAATCGCCGGAGCAAGCGCTTCTGACATGATTTCTGAATTAAGCTTGGCAATCGAAGGCGGCATGACTGCTGAAGATATCGCTATGACAATTCACGCTCACCCAACATTGGGAGAGATCACGATGGAAGCTGCTGAAGTGGCAATCGGGAGCCCGATTCATATTGTGAAATAATTGTTAGATTATACAACAAAACAGCCTCTGCTTAGGTGCGGAGGCTGTTTTTTATTTTGCCAAAACATGCTGTAATGGCTTAATGATATCTTCTTTCCTTTTTACGCATCCCTCTATCTTCACTACAACATGACTTTGATCTACAACCATAAGTGTCGGGACGGTTTCTATTTCATCTTCCCATCCTTTTTTATCATCATAAACCTTCATATTTTCCACATGATCAGGATAATCCTTCTCTAAATCAAGAAGGGCGTCATAATAAGGAACTTCTTTATCTATATGGTCTTCATCAGAAAAAAACAGGATTTGAGTATGATGAATGCTGTCGACCCCGCTTTTTTTGACTGGGCTGATAGTCGAAAGAGTGCAGCCTGACAAAACCAATATCGTGATTACAATGGGGATTGCCGCGCGAAATAGCATCTATCTTTCTCCTCTGTTTAAGATTATTAAACTTGTATTTCACCATTGGTAAACTAGTTCTAGTCTATCATGAGAACCGTTTAATCCTTGGCTTGTTACCTAATTGTTATATAATTGAAACCGTTTTTAAAGACAGATAACAAAACCTTCATATGGGCTGTATGAGTGAGTCGTTTCAGATGACACATTATTCTTCGTTCTGATCAAATTTTTTCGTTATACTGGGGGAAAATATAAATTTGAAATACGGAGGGTTTTGATGTTTAAAGCGTTTGTATTTATAACGATGATGCTGCTTTTGGCAGCCTGTAATTCTGAAACTAGTACAAATGAGGAAGGAAAAACAGACAAAACACATTCTCATGTGTCCGATAAGGAGAGCCAGCAGCAAAAAAACGAGAAGAAAAAAGCTGAGAAAGACGATAAAGCCGAAAAAAAAGAAGCCAAGTATGAAATCAATCCTGACACCGCTTCTGTTCAGAAGCTGAAGGGAAATAAGGAAGAAAAGCCAGTTGTGCTCTTAACAATTGACGACGCACCTGATAAGCATTCAGCAGATATTGCAGATCAATTGCACAAACTGAATGCATCAGCAATCTTTTTTGTGAATGGACATTTTTTAAAAAATGAAGAAAATAAAAAAGCATTAAAGCATATTTATGATTTAGGTTTTATGATTGGCAATCATACAATGACACATCAAAATTTAAAGGATTTGTCAGAAAAAGAACAAAAAGAAGAAATTCTCGGTGTGAATAAAATGGTCGAGGATGTAACCGGAGAAAAGCCTGCATTTTTCAGAGCGCCTTTCGGAAGCAATACAGATTATAGTGAGAAGCTGATTAAGCAGGAGGGCATGGTGAAAATGAATTGGACGTACGGGTATGATTGGGAAACAAAATACCAATCAAAAGATGCCCTTACTGATATCATGGTGAACAGCCCTTATTTAACTGACGGAGCTAATTTATTGATGCATGATCGGGAGTGGACAGATCATGCAATGCCGCAAATTGTGACAAAGTTAAGAGATAAAGGATACAAAATCATTGATCCGAGAGAAATAAAACAAGTGGCTGAATAACTCATTAATAAACATTTTTCATCCTCAAAAAATAAATGTGACATACAGTTTGTTGTTGACATTTTAAATGTGACATATTAATATAATAACAACAAAAGAAATTAAGCGTTTTCAAAAAAAGAGAAATGGGGAATGAGAGATGGGAACGATTGTTTGCCAAGACTGTAACGAAGCCATTCATTACTTTGAGGATGAGAAGGTTACAACGTTTTATGGAACGTGCTGCGGACAATGTCAGTGTCATCTTGAAGAAGAATAATAAAAGCATGCGGTGTAAAAACCGCATGCTTTTTTGTTGATTATTTTATTGTATGGCTTTTTGTTCCTTTATAACTCGAATCATTTGCAGCGTGGAATCTTCAGGTCCTTGGACAGGAAGCCCTGCTTCAAGATTCTTAAATATATAGCTGACGTTTTCTTCTGTAATGATCTCGCCGGGAATAAAGATCGGAATTCCGGGCGGGTATACCATAACAAACTCAGCGATTATTCGTCCCGCAGACTCTTTTAAAGGGATGATTTCTGTATTGGCGTAAAAAGCGTCACGCGGAGTCATCGCGAGTAACGGAATATTAGGAAGAAGAACCTCCGTTTGATTTTGTTTACACTCACTTGCTGAAGCTTGGCGGGCGATTTCTTCCAATGCCGTCACCAAACGCTCTGCATCATCAGTCCGGTCTCCGGGGGTAAAGATACACAAGATATTATACAAATCCGACAGTTCTACTTCGATGTTATATGATTCACGGAGCCATTTTTCTACATCGTGACCTGTAAGCCCCAAATCCTTAACGGAAATGATCAATTTTGTCGGGTCATAATGGTACGCCGCTTTTGAACCGATGATCTCGGAGCCTACACAATATATGCCTTCGATATGATTCAGCCGTTCTCTCGTTTTGCCGGCAAGCATAATGGTTTCTTCAATGAGCTGATACCCTTCTGTCGCCAGACGTTTTCTTGCCACGTCTAAAGAAGCCAGAAGCAGATATGATGTGGATGTCGTTGTCATCATACTGAGAATGGTTTGGACTCTTTCTTTTGACACAAGGCCTTCTTTTATATTTAAAATAGAGCTTTGGGTCAGCGATCCGCCCAATTTGTGAACACTGGTTGCTGCCATATCGGCTCCGGCCTGCATGGCTGAAAGCGGCAATTGGTCATGGAAATGAATATGAACGCCATGTGCTTCATCTACGAGCACGGGCACATCAAAGGAATGAGCAAGCTCCACAATGCTTTTCAAATCAGCGGCCACTCCAAAATACGTCGGATTGATAACCAATAGTCCCTTGGCATCAGGATGCTCAGTGAGTGCCCGTTTGGCCGATTCCGGAGTGATTCCGTGAGATATTCCAAGTTCATTGTCAATTTCAGGATGAATAAAAATAGGAACAGCTCCAGAAAATACAATGGCTGTCATAATTGACTTGTGAACGTTTCGCGGAATGATGATTTTGTCTCCCGGTCCGCAAACCGCCATTACCATTGTCATTATGGCGCCGCTGGTTCCTTGTACAGAAAAGAACGTATGATCAGCGCCAAAAGCTTTGGCAGCGAGATCCTGCGCATCTTTTATAATACCCTTCGGCGCATGAAGGTCATCCAATGGTTCAATGTTAATTAAATCTATACTTAGCGCATTTTCGCCGATAAATTGTCTGAATTCAGGGTCCATTCCTGCCCCTTTTTTGTGGCCGGGAATGTGAAATTGGACAGGCTGTCTGCTTGCGTGATTTTTCAGCCCGGTATATAGGGGTGTATCATGTTGCGACAATTGTTTTCCCACCTTCTTCATAATACCTTAACGTTAGTGTGTGTTATATTTAGTTTGTCAAACCGATTTTAGACGTAAAACAAATGAATTATATTACGAACTTGAAAGAAAGTAAAGAACAATTTATGATCTAATAAGGATGTTTCCTAAAAGGGAAGCAGTGAATAAGGAGTGAAGAAAATGAATTACCAATATCCGATGGATGAGGATTGGACAACAGAAGAAGCGGTAGATGTGATTGCTTTTTTTCAGCAGGTTGAATTAGCCTACGAAAAAGGGGCTAACCGTGAAGAACTGCTGAGTGCCTATCGGCGCTTTAAAGAAATAGTGCCGGGGAAAGCGCAGGAAAAAACGTTATGCAGCGAGTTTGAAGAGCAAAGTACATATTCTCCGTACCGTACGGTAAAACAAGCGAAGGGATCAGAAGAAGCGATCATTAAAATGTAAGAAAACGAGCCGGATGAAAGTCACGGCTCGTTTTTCTTATGCTTGCGTCACTTTTTGGGTCAGTCGGTACAAAAAGGCAAGCTGTTGAAATGCATCTTCAATTTTTGAAAGAAACTCCTGGTTATTCATCTGAAGCACTTCTTCTTTTTGAAGCTGAATGCCGCATAAGAGCTCGGCTTTTTTGATTGTTTGTAATCGTTCGAACAAGGTTTTGAGCTGTTCTCTGTCCATGTCTGATTGCTTGTACACGCCAGGTTTCGTATGATCGGCTGACCAGACAAAGCTTCCGGGGATTTTTTTTGTGATACTGTCTTGCTGTGCTTCGAGCAATTTTCCGTATTCCTCTTTAATCGGAGACTCATAAATAATCGCAAACCATACAAATACATGAGTTTCCCACAGCCCGATTTGAAAATGAGGCAGTTTTTTGTATCCTCTTTTACTGTTGGCAAACGCAACCCAGCTATCGGCAGGAGGGTTGACGGATCTTCTGGCGTGCTTTGCGACATGGGGAAACATTTCGTCACCGGTTAGAGCGGATAAAGAAGGTGCGAAATGCTCTCCTAAAGCGGTCAGTTTCGGCCGGACTTGCTCTTTCAGCACCTCCATACGGGCATCCAAACCTTCTATAGTAAATGTGTTAAAGTCTTCTTCCGTAAAACGCATGTGTGTCATGATTTTCCTCCTTAAACTAAGTATTCATATTTTATCACAGTTAGAATCACCAGCAAAAACATTGAGCACGTTTTAATTGAAGGGAAATGTGGTAATCAATGAGTAGGTAAACACACAATTTTCAGAATCATGTTACAGCTGATTATAAGATTCATACGATATAAGAAGTATCATTAGTGATTTGGGAAAATGGGATGCTTTTTAACACACAAATGATCTCTGGAAGGGGCGAAAGACAATGAGGCAAGTTGTGAAAGAAGGGTTTAAGGAAGAGAAAAACAACCGTGAAGCTGTCTGGAGACTAGAGGTTGATTATGAATTGGCAACCCTGTATGAGGCTCTGCAAAAAGGCAATGATGAACAAATTGATCTGACCAAACGCAAGCTTGAACGTCTCAGAAAAGAATGGATTCGTCTGAACGGTTAAAAGCTATAGTAAAAACGAACCGCTTGACTGGTTCGTTTTTACGTGAGAAGGCATTTTTTTCATATTTCTTGCTTTTTTACCGTTATTATCAGTATGCTAGAGAATAAAGAAAAAGGTATACATAGAAAAGAGGTACGGCGACATGACAAATTGGACGGAAATTGATGAAATTGCGAAAAAGTGGGTAAGAGAAGCGGGCAGCAGAATAAAACAATCCATGCATGAAAATTTGACAATAGAAACAAAATCAAATCCGAATGATTTAGTCACAAATATTGACAAGGAAACGGAAAAGTTTTTTATTGACCGCATTCAAGAAACGTTTCCCGGCCATCGCATACTCGGAGAAGAAGGACAAGGAGACGAACTCCATTCATTGGACGGAGTGGTCTGGATTATCGACCCGATTGATGGGACGATGAATTTTGTACACCAGCAGAGACATTTTGCAATATCAATCGGAATTTTTGAAAACGGAAAAGGCAAAATCGGTTTAATTTATGATGTGGTGCATGATGAACTGTATCACGCATTTAGCGGAAAGGGAGCTTATATGAATGAAACGAAGCTTGTTCCTTTACAGGAAACCTCCATTGAAGAAGCGATTCTTGCCATTAACGCTACATGGGTGACAGAGAATAGAAGAATCGATCCAAGCGTTTTAGCGCCGCTTGTGAAAAGAGTAAGAGGCACGCGTTCCTATGGCTCTGCCGCTTTAGAACTGGCTAATGTCGCAGCGGGGAGAATTGACGCTTACATTACAATGCGGCTCGCTCCCTGGGATTATGCAGCCGGCTGTATCCTGTTAAATGAAGTGGGGGGCTTATATACGACAATTGACGGCGAACCGTTCACCTTTTTAGAAAATCACAGTGTATTGGCCGGAAATCCTTCCATACATAGAACGATATTCGAAGAGTACCTGCATGCTGGAAAATAGATATTTTGAACAAGATGACCTGAGCTTGTTAGAAAAGCTTGCGGAAGCTCATCCTGCCTGGAAAGAGGAGGAGCTAGGAGAGAAGAAAGACGCAGCAAGCTATATGCTCTCCTATTCCATGTATAACGGGTCATGGCTTGTATGGGAAAAAGACGGTCTGCCTATTGCGGTCAGCTACCATCTTGAGTGGGCCCCTTCCAATGGAAAGCCGTGGCTTGGAACAGTGTTAGTTGACCCTGCTGAGGAAAAAAAGGGGTATGCCCGGACGATTATTGAACAGATCGGCCAAACGCTTAATGAAAAACATAAAGCGGTGTTTGCAGCGGTTCCGATCAATCGGAATGAATGGATACTGTTTTTGAACCAATGCGGCTTTGAACAGTTGAAACTAGAGAAAGATGAGAATGGCAAACAATTTATCATCTTGGTAAAGCCCTTGGCAGAAGCTGATGCTTAAATCGCTTTTTCCAGGATTTTGAGAAGTTGCCGTCACTCATACGGCAGCTTCTTTTCTTTAGGCTATGTTTATCATGTTAGACGTTTCGGGCTGTGAATATGCAAAAATAATAAACAGCCTCCCAATCCTTAGCGATAGATTGAGAGGCAAGTCTGTTACTAACTGAAATATTATTTTTTTATCGCATGGATATAATGAATTGTTTCGAATGCAGACAGATAATCCGTCCGATTAGTAAAGAAAAGGTCATTGATCGCAGCTGGTGATAAATGTTCATAAATGAGCAAACCTGATTTTTCTAACATGTTTTCGATTTCATAATAAGTGAAACAAGATTTCATTGGTTCTCCACTTGCCGAAGCCATTTTCACCATATTTTCAACTCTATTAGACATTCCTTTTTCTTTAAAGAGTGTTTCGTCTGCAAAATCAAAAACGATCGAGCTTCCTGATGGGACTTTGGTGAATAAATCTTTGATTAACCTTGAATTTTCTTCTTTCGTTAAATAATAAGAAACGCCCAATAGGCTAAAGAAAGTTTTTTTATTTTCAAACCCTTCATCTATTAGTTGCTGATAAGAAAACTTATTGGTGAAGTCCATCGGAACAAAATGAAGATTACCCGGGATTTTAAAATTGGCATCATCCAATTTTTTCTTTTTAAATTCCTGTGTAGCCGGATAATCAATTTCAAATATTTCTAAGCTGTTTTTCAATTCAGGACGCCGCAAACAAAAAGTATCTAATCCAGCTCCAAGTATGACGTACTGTTTTAACCCTAACATTACCTCATGAAGTATTACTTTTTCGCAATACGCAGCACGTGCTAAGGGCGTTGGAGAAAGCTGGACTTGGGTAATCCATTTTAAAATTTCATCTGGATCATCTTGAAATCTTTGAGCAAGATCTTTGTTGAAGAACTGTATTCCTTGAATCATATTCTCACTGATGTCTGAAAACTCTTTTTGAGAAATTAGATCTTTTGCAATAAAATCATCGAAAATTTTTGGTGTGTCATATTTACTGTGATATGCTCGACCAAAAGCTGAAATTAAGGAAGTTAAACTGGACTCATTTTCCTTCATACAATGACCCTCCCGCATAAACAAAAAAAGATTCCCCTGGCCAGGAGAATCTTATTATACAAATAAAAATTTTAATTTTCAATTATAGCACAAACAAATAATTTTGTCAATAAAAACTTATGTTTAAAAGTGTGAAATTAGCGCTTTTGCAATTTCAAGCGTATGGGCTTGGATAAAACCGAATTCGGCACCTTTTACTTTATACATCTTGATCTCCATGCATAATTATAATAGCCGGTACCTCGCGGTGCACATAGTCAGAGCTTGCTTTTGGGTTCTTCCAATAAGTTTTGATCCCGTAGAATGAAAGAGGGGGAATCAATTAATTTTTAAAAAACAAAGCCTGAGACATTTGCATCTCAGGCTTTGTTAAGAGTTTCAAAGGATTACAAACCTACAGCATTCCAGGCAGCTTCCACCTTAGCGGCGTCAGTTGAGCCGTAAAGGTCGCGCGCAGATTGAATCAAGGCAGCCTTCGCCTCTTTGAAAGTGGAAGAAGGCGTGAGGTACGTTGTTAACGCACGGTAATAAATCTGCTGTGATTTAGAGACGCCGAGTTTTGTAATGGTATTGTAAGCAGCTTTGTTTGGAATTCCGCTGTTAGTGTGCACACCGCCATAATCACCTTCATCCGTATTCGGCAGGTTTTGATAGTCGGCATAATTGTCAGGCTGGTCATATTTAGTTGGATTTGACAGACTGCGGAGAGCCGGCTGGCTGACCGTAATGTCTTCACCGATATCCCAGTCTTCTGTATCGTTAAAATAGCCAAATACGTCGGAGAAGGACTCGTTTAATGCCCCTGGCTGATTTTCATAGACAAGGTTTGCCGTTTCTTGTGTGACACCGTGTGTCATTTCATGCGCCGTCACATCCAATGAACCGGAAAGCGGGGAGAAGAATGATCCGTCGCCGTCACCATAAATCATTTGATCTCCTGTCCAGGCGGCATTATTATAACGGCTGCCGAAATGAACCGAAGAAACGATTTTGCTGCCTCTGTTATCATAACTGTTGCGTTTAAAATTAGAATAAAAATAATCATACACTTTACCCAAGTTATAGTGAGCATCAACGGCTGCCCGCTGTGATGAAGCTGTGAATTTATTTGTCGTGCTTGAGACAAGCGTTCCTGGAAGGCGGCTTTCTCTATTTTGCAAATCGTACGTGATAATTTGAGTGCCTGTTGGTTTTGAAAGGTCTCTTAATACATATTTGCCATTTTCTGAAGAGATATTAAGTGGCACCGTGGCTCCTTTTAAGGTTGTGCCTGTTCCTGTAGCAGCTACATGCTCTACTTTATTTTGCTGTTTTAATATTTTTCCTGTTTCAGCATCAACGATGACTTCCCAGTTTGCAGGTTCCGGTTCGATATAGCGAATCGTCACATCATAGGCGAGACGATAGCTGCCGTCCTCGGTTTTCACTGCTTTTAAATCTGCTTTGTTGCTGTTTCCGGCATTGCCGTTTGACACAGCATCTTGTGCTTTGCCTATTGCTTTGAAAGCCAGTGACAAAGCTTTCTCAGAGGACACTTTTTTACTATTCTCTGTTTTGGAAGCAGATTCATTGTGTAATTCTCCGTTAATCGCATAGACATTATCGGCTTTGTCGACGTGAATGATCACTTGTGAATCTTTAATAGGCACCCCATTAATGACGGGAGCATATCGAAAATGCTTGTACCCGAGGTTATCTGTCGTGCTTTCCACAAGCTTCAGCCTCTTGGAAGGATCACCTTTAAAAATGGCGCTGTTCTTTTTCAAAAACTGTTTTACAGCTGCGTCATTATTAGCAGCGAGCTCCGTTTGCGCTATTGCGTTTTTCGACAGGAAGTTCGTTTGATTCTCCTTAAGCTGATGACTTTCTGCAGCCTGAACTCCCGGAAGGCTGATTGACAAACTCATAAATGAAGCGGCGACAGCAACAGACAATTTCTTACCTAAACCCACAATAAATCCCCCTTTTTTGAAAAAACTGAAAAATCTTATATCATTATATTAAACGAGCATTCTAGGTTTCACAACAAAAATTAACATTACTAGACAAAATTGATATATTTGTCCTGTGTTTACTTTTGTTGAATAATATCGAAATAAGCCAAGTGTCATACGAGATGCGTTTTGATTGTAAGACATTTGTGTTTTCTCTTTTTTTCAATAAGCCGTTTGACGCTTTTTGTAAGTCTGTGCACATTCAGAGCATAAAAGAAAAGAGTTGTTTAGAGAGGGAGATTTTTTTGTTTTTATTGAAACTTTTTAATAAGTGGTGTGTCTAAACCGAATGAGGCCTTAATAAGATGTAAAGGATTGTTGGACATGTTGGAGTTATTCAGTCATTATATACTGCATTTTGAGCGGTATTTTATTTTAAGCAGGCAGAGCGTTTTGATTATTCAATGGTCAATCGTCGGGCTTGCTGCTTTATACGCTTTAAATGTAACAAAAGGTTTCGATTGAACACTTAAACCCGCCATCTGGAGACTGCTAAGGATTTAGCACAAGATACTTTTATCAAGGCATTTAACGGGCTTTCCCCTATCACATGTTTATTGATTGGTACCGGCGCGATGAGAAATATTTTGTGAGAGATTTGCTCCCTTTATATATAGAAGGTGACTGCGGCAAAGAAACGGAAACGTTTATAAAAGGGCATATAAGCAGCTGTGAAGAGTGCGGAGAATTATATGAATTAATGAAGGAGCCTATTGAACTCGAATCAGCGGAAAACGAGGAAGTTGTCTTATTAGAGACAGAGGAAAAGCGATTTCAGCAAAGATATTATGGCCTGCTTCTGATAAAAGCGGCCTGCTGGTTCGGTGCTGTTTTTATTGCGATGCTCATCATAAAGCTGCTGATATAATATAAAAAGCGCCCAGCCGATAAGGACCGGGCGCTTTTGATGGTTAAGCCTCAGGGTGGAGCGCGTTATAAATAGCCGCCAACTGCTCTTGAGAAAGAGAACTGAAGAGCTTTTCATAAATTTTCACTTGTGCAGGTGAGGCACCCGCTTCGATTGCTGCATCAATATCAAATGAATATTCACCATCTGCTTCAACAATGGATGCCTTAAGAATTTGAATTTTATGAGAGAAGGAAGTGAAAATCTTATCGACAATAAGGGCTTCTTTTTCCGTGAAACCAAGCTCCTGCGCTTTCTCAACATCGAATTTGTACTCACCATCTTCTACATAAATACTCTGTGATACGATCTCAATGAATTCGGATGATGTATCCCAAATTTTCGCGATAACTTGAGCTTCTTCCTCGGTCAGACCCAATTCGACTGCTTTTTCACTGTCAAAAAAGTATTTGCCGTCCTTTTCATATATAGACTGATTTAAGATATCGATAAATTTTTCAAGATCCTCTTGGTTTACAACAGTATGATTCGCAACCGGTGTGCTGGAATTGAATGGTTTTTCACTGGCGGAAGCGTCAGGTCCGAACGCAAGCAAAGTGGCTGAAGTAAGAGCGGCAGTCGTTAATACGGCTTTTTTTAAGAATGGTTTGTTCATTTTTTTCTCTCCCTTTTTGTGAATGTTTTGGTTACATTCACCATTATAGGAGGAGAATGGTGTAAGAAAAATGGGCTTTATGGTATTTTATGTCTTTTGCCGGCGAACTATTTGTTCTGTTAAAAAATAGGAATCTCAGCTGAATGAACTAACATCCTGAATTTATTTTGCGGCTTCCTGACTAGCTTTCGGGTGAGATAAGACTTAAAAAACACCGCTATAGAGAGCGGTGTTTTTTTCTTTCTTTGATTAATTTTTTCGCTGAACGGTAATGCTTTTAATCAAGCAGGCCTTGTTCGCGCATTTTTCTTTTTAAAGTGAATCCGCTTCCCATGACGGCACAGACAAGCAAGATGCTTCCAATGATGCCTAATGCACTTTTTTCGGCGATTGAGACGCCGATCAGCATAATGCTGAAAACTGCCGCGAATGCAAATAATAATAAAACCCATTTGATCTTTTTCATAATCCGCCATCCCCTTTTTACATCTTCATCATAAGTTTACAGAAAAACGTGACGCTTTTAAAGAGGATGTGTGATATAATATGAAAGTTATCTATTTATTTTAGGAGATGAAAATGTGAAACTTCGAACAGACCTTCGCAACATCGCGATTATTGCCCACGTTGACCATGGGAAAACGACATTGGTCGATCAGCTTTTGCATCAGGCTGGTACGTTCCGTGCCAACGAAAATATCGCCGAGCGCGCTATGGACTCAAATGATCTTGAACGCGAACGCGGTATTACAATATTAGCGAAAAATACTGCGATTAATTATAAAGATACACGCATTAATATTTTGGATACTCCGGGACACGCAGATTTCGGGGGAGAAGTAGAACGTATCATGAAAATGGTTGACGGCGTATTGCTTGTTGTTGATGCCTATGAAGGCTGTATGCCGCAGACTCGTTTCGTATTAAAGAAAGCACTGGAACAAAACCTTAACCCGGTTGTTGTTGTAAACAAAATCGACCGTGATTTTGCACGTCCAGAAGAAGTAATTGATGAAGTTCTTGACTTGTTTATCGAGCTTGACGCTTCTGAAGAACAGCTTGAATTCCCTGTTGTTTATGCTTCTGCGATTAACGGGACAGCCAGCCTGGACCCGAAACAGCAGGATGAAAACATGGAATCTTTATATGAAACGATTGTAAATCATGTTCCTGCTCCTGTTGATAATTCTGAAGAGCCGCTTCAATTCCAAGTTGCGCTTCTTGATTACAACGATTATGTCGGCCGTATCGGAATCGGACGTGTATTCCGCGGGACGATGAAAGTCGGACAGCAAGTTTCCTTAATGAAGCTTGACGGAACAGCAAAATCTTTCCGTGTAACAAAAATCTTAGGTTTCCAAGGCTTAAAGCGTGTGGAAATTGAAGAAGCAAAAGCCGGAGATCTTGTGGCTGTTTCAGGTATGGAGGATATTAACGTCGGTGAAACGGTGTGTCCTGTTGAGCATCAAGATCCGCTGCCGATCCTTCGCATTGATGAGCCTACTCTTCAAATGACATTTGTTGTGAATAACAGTCCCTTTGCAGGCCGAGAAGGAAAATACGTTACTTCACGTAAAATTGAAGAGCGCCTTCAAGCCCAGCTTCAGACAGATGTCAGCTTGCGCGTAGATCCGACTGCATCACCTGACGCTTGGGTGGTATCCGGACGCGGTGAGCTTCACTTGTCTATTTTAATTGAAAACATGCGCCGTGAAGGTTATGAGCTGCAAGTATCAAAACCTGAAGTTATCGTCAGAGATATCGACGGTGTCCGCTGTGAGCCTGTAGAACGGGTTCAAATTGATGTGCCTGAAGAGCATACCGGTTCTGTTATGGAATCAATGGGTGCAAGAAAAGGCGAAATGATTGATATGATCAATAACGGTAACGGGCAAGTCCGCCTGATCTTTACTGTGCCTTCCCGCGGCTTAATCGGATACTCAACTGAGTTCCTTTCATTAACGCGCGGCTTCGGTATTCTTAACCATACATTTGACAGCTACCAGCCGATGCAAAAAGGCCAAGTCGGCGGACGTCGTCAAGGTGTGCTTGTTTCAATGGAAAACGGAAAATCTACGGCGTACGGAATTCAAGGAATTGAAGACCGCGGTGTGATTTTTGTTGAGCCTGGTACAGAAGTATACGAAGGAATGATTGTCGGCGAACATAACCGTGACAACGACTTGGTTGTTAACGTAAGCAAAATGAAACAGCAGACAAACGTGCGTTCAGCTACTAAAGACCAGACAACAACCATTAAAAAAGCGCGTATCATGTCTCTTGAGGAATCTTTAGAGTACTTAAATGAAGATGAATATTGCGAAGTAACGCCAGAATCCATCCGTTTAAGAAAGAAAATCCTTAATAAAAACGAACGCGAAAAATCTGCTAAAAAGAAAAAAACAGCAGGATTGTCCTAATCCCTTGCAGAATTTGAAAAGGTAGTACCTGCACGTTATAGGGGAGGGAACCTTTTTGAATGAAGTGAGCGAACGCCTGTCGTTCTTCGCTGCTCTCTATAAAGTGGATGAGCAGCCGGGAACGGGCATGTGGCTGTTATACGGAACGATCTTTGTTTTGGCTGTTATCGTATTTAAACTCGGCTTTGCCAAGCGGCTTCCTATTTTAAAATCAGCCGTTGTCTACTTGTTTTTAGCGCTCGGCTGTACTGTATTAACCTTTTTGGGTGTGTTTTTGCCAGTCGCCGAGGGGTTGGTTGTGGCAGCGCTGATTTTAATCATATACAAAATCCGTTTGCATCAGTCGAAAAAAGAACAGTCGGCGGAATCGTAAATAAAAATGACTTAGCCAAGCGGCTAAGTCATTTTTTTCTGACAAGAATGATAATCGTAATAGGAAGCGCCTGAAATGAGCGCGCATTTTTTATGTGAAGACAATTAAGATCAATAGTAAAAAATCTGGCCTGAGGCTGATATGCGTTTTATAAGCGTAACATGCCTCATTTTTTCACTTTTTCTTTTTTAGGTTGTCCAGGGTGAAAAGAGAAGCGCCCGGTGTTCAACCGTTCTTCAGTCCTGATTTTTATCCGTTCATGACATACTTGGCACATATATGTATGAATCGGGCGGTTTCGAAGCCGTTTCGCCATCAGTGTTTCATCATCAATTTGTTCAATTTTGTCGCAAATAGAACATTGAACCCTCATTGAATATCACCTCTTTCACTCTGAAAAGCATTATACCATGGATTGCCGTTTTTCGAAAAAAAGAAAAAGCTTAAGCCGCTTGGCTTAAAGCTTAATCATTTTTGTTCTTTTTCATATGATTGTCTGATTGGTCGTTTTGTTCCTGATCCAGTTCTTTTTCCTGCTTTTGATTAAGTTGGTCATTATTATGTTCAGTCTGTGACTCTTTTTCGTTGTCTGTCACGTCGTTTGGCACTTCAGGGAGCACTCGGCCGACAATTGCAGCCAGTTCATCCAAAATGCCTGTGACCGGACGCCCGGCGGTGATTTCTCTGCCCATTTCCTGTAAACGGCTGACTGTGTCCGGGTCAGCGATGACAGCGGCATTGGCACCGTATGGGTCATTCTTTAAGGCTTGAGCGACAGAGTACTTGATGGTTTCAACTTTGCTTCTCTCCAAGGTGTCGTCCACATCAATGCCGACAACCGCATATCTTCCAAGAACGATGGCTGTAGCATCTTTTACTTCAGGCACTCTCTCTGTGACCTTGACAAGGTGCTTTGCAATGTCTGGCCGGGATGTATTGTCTGCCGTTTCCTGTGAAGTGTTTTTCACGTGAATCGGTTTTGAATTTTCTTGTCGCGCGGAATCATTTTGAAGATGCTGCTTAGAGCCTCCCTGTTGGTTGGCACATGCTGACAGCACAAGAACAGCTTGGATGATGATAAAAAGAATTCGCACTTGCAGGTTCCCTCCTTGAAATGCATTCAATAATTTTATTGTTGAATTAACCTTCTATCTTTATTCACAAAAACATATATTTTAGCAGGCACTTCACCATTTTTCATCTAAGAGAAGCAGGAAGGACTTTGACCCTTATATCGGGAGGCTGAGACTTGAGTAAAATTTATGTGTTAGATACGAACGTATTATTGCAGGATCCTAACGCCATTTTTTCTTTTGAAGAAAATGAAGTTGTCATCCCTGCTGTTGTTTTAGAAGAGGTTGACTCGAAAAAACGGTATATGGACGAAGTTGGGAGGAACGCGAGGCACGTATCTAAGCTGATAGACGGATTAAGGCTGAAGGGAAGACTGCATGAACAAGTGCCGCTCGACTGCGGAGGAACGCTCAGGATTGAGCTGAACCACCGCTCTTTCCATCAGCTTCAAGAAATATTTATTGAAAAAACAAATGACAATCGCATACTGGCGGTTGCTAAAAATTTAAGTCTCGAAGAAGAAACAAAGGAAGAGGGACGGCCTGTCATACTGGTCAGTAAGGACGTGCTGGTGAGAGTGAAAGCGGATGCGATCGGTCTCTTGGCTGAGGACTTTTTAAATGATCGGGTTGTGGACAATGATGACATGTATGCCGGCTATAAAGATTTGTATGTCAATAAAGAACTCTTCTCCTCTTTTTACGGGAAAAAAGAAATTAAGGCGAAGGATCTAAAGCACCACCGGTTTTATCCGAATCAGTTTGCGTTAATGAAGGATGAACTGGGCGGCTCTTCTTCGGCGATCGGCATAGCTGACAAAACCGGAACAATCGTTAAAAGGCTTGTGTTTGATGATGAGCACGTATGGGGAATCCGACCGAAAAATGTGCAGCAGACTATGGCTCTAGAGCTTTTGCTGCGCGAAGATATTCCGCTCGTCACTTTGACAGGAAAAGCGGGCACAGGCAAAACGCTTCTTGCTTTGGCGGCTGGGCTATTGCAGACCGAAGACTTAGGCATTTATAAAAAGCTCATTGTCGCAAGGCCAATCGTCCCGGTCGGGAAAGATATCGGCTATTTGCCGGGAGAAAAAGAGGAAAAGCTTAAGCCGTGGATGCAGCCTATTTTTGATAATTTGGAGTTTCTGTTCAACGCAAAGAAACCGGGAGAGCTGGAGGCCATTTTGGCCGGGATCGGTTCGATTCAAGTTGAGGCGTTGACATATATCAGGGGAAGGAGCATTCCGGATCAATTTATCATCATTGATGAGGCGCAAAACCTGACCAAGCATGAAGTGAAAACTTTGCTGACTAGGGTCGGGGAAGGCAGTAAAATCGTATTGATGGGTGACCCAGAACAAATAGATCACCCATATTTAGACAGTTTAAATAATGGTCTTGCATATGTGGTGGAACGGTTTAAAGAACAGCATATTTCCGGCAGTGTCAAGCTTCTAAAAGGAGAGCGGTCCGGACTCGCCCAGCTAGCTGCGGATCTGCTGTAGCTTATGCCTTAGATAATTTCTAATTCTTTTAGGCCGGTGATCGGCTGCTCACGATTTGAGTGATCGGCAAAATAAATGTGAACGGGACCGTCCTCTTGTAACGGTTTGCCGGTTTCACTAAAATGGACAATACTGTCCAGTGCCTTATCCAGCGGAACAGAAATTCTTTCCGTATTGGTGATAAATACACATTGGGCAGCAGATTCCAGTGGCTCGGCATTTTTCAGCACAGTGCCTAGTTTCATCGCAAAGCTGCCATTCATCAGTTTTTCTTTTTCGAACCGCTTTTCTGTTTTTAATGTCGGCGGGGCAATTTGCCCTTCCCTGATCAGACGCTCTGTATCGAGTGTTTCTTGCTCTTCCCCCGTTTGATAGCCGGTTGCGGATTCTTTATTCCAGCTGTCAAATGGGAACTTGCGGTCATCAAAAATCCAAACGCTTGGATCAATCGTAATCGGGTATGTAACATTGCCTTTTACTTGTATGATACTCATGCTTATGACCTCCTTCTCTCAAAAGTATAAAAGTTTTCGCATGAATTGTCACTTTACGTAACAAATTATGTGTAATGAACTGCTGAAGAGCGAGGGTGATTATATGGTATGCCGGCATAATGATGAGCTGGAAGCGTTGGTGCGAGAAGCGAAAAAAATGACAGGGCGGGGAAAAGTGGCTGATTATATTCCTGCATTGGCAGAGGCTGACGAGAATGACCTTTCTGTGGCGATATATTATACAGAAAATACATGTCTGTCAGCCGGTGATATAGAAAAAACATTTACTCTTCAAAGCATATCTAAAGTATTGTCGCTTGCGCTCGTGTTAATGGATTATGGTAAAGACAGGGTATTCAGCTATGTGGGGCAAGAACCGACCGGCGACCCGTTTAATTCTATTATAAAGCTGGAAACGGTGAATCCGAGCAAACCGTTAAATCCGATGATCAATGCAGGCGCACTAGTAGTTACAAGCTTAATCAAAGGAAAGTCTGCAAAAGACAGACTCGATTATTTACTTGCATTTATCAGAAGGCTTGCGAACAATGAGAAGATAACCTACTGCCAAAATGTGGCGGAGTCTGAATATAAAACATCTATGATTAATAGGGCAATGTGTTATTACATGAAACAATATGAGATCCTTCATGGTGATGTGGAATCTGTGATGGATTTATATACCAAACAATGCGCGATTGAGATGAACAGTCTTGATTTGGCCAAAATCGGATGTGTATTTGCTTTAAACGGAAAACATCCTGAAACGGGGGAGCAAGTCATTCCGAAAGATGTTGCTAGAATTTGCAAAACTTTCATGGTGACATGCGGCATGTATAATGCAAGCGGAGAATTTGCCATCAAGATCGGAGTTCCTGCGAAAAGCGGAGTATCAGGGGGCATCATGGGCATTTCGCCTTATGATTTCGGCATCGGCATTTTTGGTCCGGCTTTAGATGAAAAAGGCAACAGCATAGCGGGTGTGAAGCTTTTGGAATTAATGTCTGAGACATACAGGCTGAGTATTTTTTAATTTCGCTATTATCATGACATCTGCGTAAATCCTCTTGCAATTTCAGCTGATACCCTTTATGATAAATAGAAGAATTAGGTACTCGCCTGGGGAACGGAGGGATACTTTTGGCTTCAGAGATGATAGTTGACCATCGGCAGAAGGCACTAGATTTGCTGAAATTAGATGCTGAGAAGATTTTGAAGCTGATCCGAGTACAAATGGATAACTTAACGATGCCTCAATGTCCTCTTTATGAAGAGGTTTTGGATACTCAAATGTTCGGACTGTCGAGGGAGATCGATTTTGCTGTCCGCCTGGGATTAGTTGATGAAAAAGACGGAAAAGAGCTTTTAACCACATTGGAACGCGAATTGTCAGCTTTACATGACGCGTTTACAGGAAAATAAATGATAAAACTCAAACTCGATTAACGGTTTGGGTTTTTTTGTAACCGCGATTATAGGGGTTCATTCACTTCGTTAAGACGGACTTTTTTTGCACAGTTCATCCGAATCTTATAGAGAATCTTCGTGCTGATTCATAAATTGTAGTAAAATAAAAAAGGTACATATTCACTTATAGCCAAGGGAAGCAGGAAGCAGGGAAGAGGATGTTATGTTAAAAAGAATGTTAAAATCTTATGATTACTCATTGATATTCGCAATTATTTTACTATGCGGATTCGGTTTAGTGATGGTATACAGCGCCAGTATGATTACCGCTGTTTCGCGCTACGGGGTGAACAGTGATTTTTTCTTTAACAGGCAGGTGCTGTTTTTCATAGCGGGAAGTATTTTGTTTATTATCATGGCGTTATTCCCGTACAAGGCGCTCGCCAATCAGAAATTTCAAAAAATAATGCTGCTCACATCTTTAATCGCGTTGATTGCACTCTTTGGATTCGGACATGTAGCCGGTAATGCGCAAAGCTGGTTTAAAATTTTCGGGATCAGCATTCAGCCCGGTGAATTCGTAAAACTGACAGTCATTTTATACCTTGCGGCTGTTTACGCCAAAAAACAAAGCTACATCGACCAGTTATTAACCGGAGTGGCGCCGCCGGTGGTTGTCACAGTCATTATCTGCTCATTAATCGCCATTCAGCCCGATCTTGGTACAGCGATGATTATCGGGATGATTGCGCTGTGCATGATCCTATGCTCGGGATTCAGCGGAAAAACCCTATTAAAGCTTGTGGTTATGAGCGGAATCGTTTTGCTGCTCGTCAGTCCTCTCGTTTATTTTAATTTGGACAGCATTTTGACAGAAGGCAGATTAGCCCGTTTTGAAAGTTTTGAGAACCCGTTTAATTATGCGAATTCATCAGGACTTCAGGTTGTCAACTCATATTATGCGATCGGGTCGGGCGGGATTTTCGGTCTCGGGCTTGGGGAAAGCATTCAGAAGTATGGTTACCTGCCTGAATCGCATACCGACTTTATCATGGCCGTTATCGCTGAAGAACTAGGTGTTTTTGGAGTTTTATTTGTTATTTTTCTATTGAGCTTTATCGTTTTAAAAGGCTTTTATATTGCCCGCAAATGTGAAGATCCGTTTGGGAGCCTGCTTGCGATCGGGATATCCAGCATGATTGCCATTCAATCGTTCATTAACCTTGGCGGTGTCAGCGGGTTAATCCCGATTACGGGTGTGACGCTGCCGTTTGTCAGTTATGGAGGCTCTTCATTGCTCTTATTATTAGGCAGCACGGGGATTTTGGTCAATATCAGCATGTTTGTTGACTATTTCGAAAAAAAGAAAAAGAAAGAGGACTTGTCACCAAAGGGATTGAAAAAGAAACAGGTGAAAAAATCTGTTTATCTGTAAAAAACAAGTGTATACATGGGAAGGATATTCCTTTATTATAGATTATTAAATGGGACGAGGGGGAGAGAAATTTGTCACAACAACAGTTGATACAAAAGGTTTTAGTTGCCAACAGAGGGGAAATCGCTATTCGGATATTCCGGGCTTGTACAGAGCTGAATATCCGTACAGTTGCGGTTTACTCAAAAGAAGATTCAGGTTCTTATCATCGCTACAAAGCGGATGAAGCGTATCTGGTCGGTGAAGGTAAAAAGCCGATTGACGCTTATCTGGATATCGAGGGAATCATTGAAATTGCAAAGAGAAACCAGGTGGACGCCATTCATCCGGGATACGGTTTCTTATCAGAAAATATACAATTTGCGAAACGGTGTGAAGAGGAAGGGATCGTCTTTATCGGACCGACTTCAGAGCATTTAAATATGTTTGGTGACAAAGTGAAAGCCCGTGAGCAAGCGGAAAAAGCAGGAATCCCTGTTATACCGGGAAGCGACGGACCAGCAGAAACCCTCGAAGCTGTTGAGCAATTTGGACAAGCACATGGCTATCCGTTCATTATTAAAGCTTCACTTGGCGGCGGCGGACGCGGTATGAGGATTGTCAGAAGTGAAAATGAAGTCAAAGAAGCGTTTGAACGTGCGAAATCTGAAGCGAAAGCAGCCTTTGGAAATGATGAAGTTTATGTAGAGAAACTGATCGAAAACCCAAAACATATTGAAGTCCAGGTGATTGGGGATAAAAACGGCAATGTCGTTCATCTCTATGAAAGAGACTGCTCCGTTCAAAGACGCCATCAAAAAGTCATCGAGGTAGCACCAAGTGTGTCGCTATCAAATGAATTGAGAGATCAGATTTGCGAAGCTGCAGTGGCGCTCGCTAAAAATGTTCAATACATAAATGCAGGGACAGTAGAATTTCTGGTTGCTAATGACGAGTTTTTCTTCATTGAAGTAAACCCGCGTGTACAGGTCGAGCATACGATTACAGAAATGATTACAGGAGTCGATATTGTTCAAACGCAAATTCTAGTTGCACAAGGGTACGAACTGCACAGCCGTGAAGTAAACATTCCTGAGCAAAAGGATATTTTCACAATCGGTTTCGCCATCCAGTCTCGTGTCACAACGGAAGATCCGCTGAACGATTTTATGCCTGATACAGGGAAAATCATGGCTTACCGCTCAGGCGGCGGCTTCGGTGTCCGCCTCGATACCGGAAACAGTTTTCAGGGCGCAGTTATTACACCGTATTACGACTCTCTGCTCGTGAAGCTGTCTACATGGGCTTTAACATTTGAACAGGCATCAGCAAAAATGGTTCGAAACCTTCAAGAATTCCGGATTAGAGGAATTAAAACAAATATTCCGTTTCTTGAAAATGTGGCTAAGCATGAAAAATTCCTGACAGGCCAGTACGATACGTCCTTTATCGATACAACGCCTGAATTATTCGTATTCCCAAAACAGAAGGACCGCGGCACAAAAATGCTGACTTATATCGGCAACGTGACAGTTAATGGATTCCCGGGGATTGGAAAAACAGAAAAACCTGCCTTTGACAAGCCGCATACGGTTAAAGTGAATATTGATGTAGAGCCTAAAAAGGGCACAAAGCAAATTCTCGATGAAAGAGGGGCTGAAGGTCTGGCGAATTGGGTAAAAGAGCAAAAATCTGTTCTTTTAACGGATACAACATTCAGAGACGCCCATCAGTCACTATTAGCAACCAGAATCAGAACAAATGATTTGAAGAAAATCGCTAACCCTACGTCTGTGTTATGGCCTGAACTCTTCAGTATGGAGGTTTGGGGAGGCGCGACCTTTGATGTAGCGTACCGTTTCTTGAAAGAAGATCCTTGGAAGCGCCTTGAGGATTTACGCAAGGAAGTGCCGAATACGCTGTTCCAAATGCTGCTTCGTTCTTCAAATGCAGTCGGCTATACAAATTATCCCGACAATGTCATTCAGGAGTTTGTGAAACAGTCCGCCCATTCCGGCGTTGATGTGTTCCGGATTTTCGACAGTCTTAACTGGGTAAAAGGAATGACACTGGCAATTGATGCGGTGCGCAAAACGGGGAAAGTAGCAGAAGCGGCAATCTGTTATACCGGAGATATTCTTGATAAGAGCCGCTCTAAATATGATTTGGCTTACTATACATCTATGGCGAAGGAGCTTGAAGCAGCCGGAGCCCATATATTAGGCATTAAAGATATGGCCGGCCTGTTAAAGCCTCAGGCGGCATATGAATTAGTGTCTGCGTTAAAAGAAACAGTTGATATTCCGGTTCATCTTCATACGCATGATACAAGCGGCAACGGAATTTACATGTATGCGAAAGCAGCAGAAGCAGGCGCGGACATCGTTGACGTGGCAGTAAGCTCAATGGCGGGCTTAACATCTCAGCCGAGCGCAAGCGGATTTTATCATGCAATGGAAGGAAACGGCCGCCGCCCGAATATGAATGTACAGGGCGTTGAGTTGCTGTCGCAGTATTGGGAGTCAGTCCGTAAATACTACAATGAATTTGAAAGCGGAATGAACTCGCCGCATACAGAAATTTATGAGCATGAGATGCCGGGCGGACAATACAGCAACCTTCAGCAGCAGGCGAAGGGTGTAGGGCTCGGCGACCGCTGGAATGAAGTGAAAACGATGTACAGACGTGTAAATGACATGTTTGGCGACATTGTGAAGGTGACGCCATCCTCTAAGGTAGTCGGAGACATGGCCCTTTATATGGTGCAAAACAACCTGTCTGAAAATGACGTTTACGAAAAAGGCGAAACACTGGATTTTCCTGACTCTGTTGTGGAGCTGTTTAAAGGAAATATCGGCCAGCCGCACGGCGGATTTCCGGAAAAACTTCAAAAACTGATCTTAAAAGGCCAAGAGCCGATCACGGTCAGACCTGGTGAATTGCTTGAACCAGTATCCTTTGAAGCAATTAAACAGGAATTTAAAGAAAAACATGGGACGGAAATCACAGATCAGGAAGCAGTAGCTTATGCGCTCTACCCTAAAGTATTTACTGACTTTGTGAAAACGGCTGAAAGCTATGGCGATATTTCCGTATTAGACACGCCGACTTTCTTCTACGGCATGACACTCGGTGAAGAGATCGAAGTTGAAATTGAACGCGGAAAAACATTGATTGTGAAGCTCGTTTCGATTGGTGAGCCTCAGCCTGATGCCACGCGTGTCCTTTACTTCGAACTGAATGGCCAGCCGCGTGAGGTTGTCATAAAGGATGAAAGCATTAAATCTTCCGTTCAGGAGAAATTAAAGGCCGACCGGTCTAACCCAAATCACATTGCGGCATCTATGCCCGGCACTGTTATTAAGCTATTGACGGAAGCTGGAGCGAAGGTGGAAAAAGGTGATCATCTGATGATTAACGAAGCAATGAAAATGGAAACAACTGTACAGGCGCCTTTCTCAGGAACAATAACAAATGTATATGTGAAAAACGGAGATCCGATTCAAACAGGGGATCTTCTGCTTGAAATAGAAAAGGCTTGAGTGGCAAGAGTGTATATCTGATGATATACACTCTTGTTTTGATTTCCGGTAAAAGAAGTGTAAACAAGGGAGAGAAACTTAAAAAGAGTAATCATGTAGCTTCGCAGAGATTTCCGGCTTACATTCAATACTATTTTGACAGGATGATCTTCCGAATAGAATTTCATTAGGACAGTGCTTGAATGACGAAAGTTTTCCGGATGAAGGCAAACAAGACCCAGAGCCATTTCCCATAAAAAAAGGCCAGAGCTTTTTACCAGCTTTGGCCTTTTTTATAAATTAATTGTTCGATTGTTTTGATTCGTAGCGGAAGCGTGCAATTAATAATAAGAAATAACACAAAACGCCAAACAAGCACGCGATAAAGAATGAGTGGGCGAGTGCAAAGCCCAGCGCCATTTCGGAGTACACAATCATAATTCCTGAAAGCGCCTGTAATGTGACAAATGTCAGGCAGGCGATCCAGCCCCAAAAAATTTGTTTTTGCTCTCTATAAGAAGTGATGGCATGAACAGAGGCTACGATAATCCAGACAAACAGCAAAACGGCTGCCGCTCTGTGCCCCATTTGCACCCATTCTTGAAATTGAGTCGGGATGCCGTTATTCAGCCGGCTGCATAACGGGACATCCGGACATGCCAAGCTTGATTTCGTATGCCGGACGTAAGCGCCTGTATAGACGACAATATAGGAATAAATCAGAATGCCTATCATATGAAATTGCATTTTCTTACCGATCTGAAGCGGTTTTACGAGTTTTCTAGCCGATTTATCAGCTTCAAATATCAGTAATGTTAATAGTAAAACTGAAGCGAAAGAAATCAGAGAAATTCCAAAGTGAAGCGCCATAATGAGCGCGTTTGATCCGAAGACGACTGCCAATGCGCCGAGCAGCGCCTGTAGAAACAAAAAGATAATTGACATGATAGCGAGAAATGTTGTCTCACGGAAGATAGGCGTAATTTTTCTCCATGACCAAAACGCCAAGCTAAGCACTAATATAATTGATACACCGCTTGCAAGCCTGTGGCTCCATTCTATAATCGAAGCGGGATTTAATTCAGGAAAGAATCGTCCGTGACAAAGCGGCCATTGTCTTCCGCACCCTTGGCCTGATCCTGTTTTGGTGACGAGAGCGCCGCCAATCAGCACGATGAGCATCACAAATGTTGTTAATACGCTGAGAGCTTTTAGTAACTTATTCATCAAGTATCCACCTTCTTAACTAACTGCTGCAATTTTATATACGTTCCAAGTGTAAGCGAAGATGTGTTCCGTGGCAATTCCCAGACCCTTTTGTTCACAAAAATATAATAGAATCCGGACTTCTGGAAATTGTACCCTTGATTATTCATGCGGGGTTTGATAGAACTAAGGTAACGGCATTTTAAAATGGTGAACGCCTTCATCTTTGGTAAAATTCATAAAAAGTTCACAAATAAATTCCTGTTTCTCGTTTAATATTTAAGAGGATGTTTTTTTACAAGGAATAATCTTGTATGATAGAGTTGCAGGTTCATGAAGAATAACCTGCTTTTAGGTTTGAGTAAGGGAGGTTTACGTTATGGCTAATTCCAGAATTTTAAATGATACAGCTATAGACGGACAAATTGAAGAAACAACAGCGTGGAAAGATTTCCTTTCCCTTATCAAAATAGGGATTGTGAATTCGAATTTAATTACAACCTTTACCGGAATGTGGCTTGCTTTTCATTTTTCCGGTTTAAGCTTTTTAGGCAATTTAAATACCGTGCTTCTCACATTAATCGGGTCTTCTCTGATCATTGCGGGCTCTTGCGCCATCAATAACTATTATGACCGGGATATTGACCATTTAATGGAACGGACGAAGGTAAGGCCGACGGTTACCGGGAAAATCCAGCCGAATCAGGCTTTGTGGTCAGGGATATTGCTGGTTGCCTTAGGGTTAATCATGCTGCTGATGACAACAGTGATGGCTGCGGTTATCGGGTTTATCGGAGTATTTACTTACGTTGTCCTGTATACGATGTGGACGAAACGCCATTATACGATTAATACGGTTGTCGGAAGCGTATCCGGCGCTGTTCCGCCGTTAATCGGGTGGACGGCAGTTGAAGGAAACATCAGTGTACTGGCATGGGTATTATTCTTAATTATGTTTATTTGGCAAATTCCGCATTTCTTAGCTTTGGCAATTAAGAAAACCGAAGATTACAGGGCGGCGAATATACCGATGCTTCCGGTGGTTCACGGTTTTGAAGTCACAAAAAGACAAATTATTGTCTGGGTTGCCTGTCTGCTTCCTCTCCCGTTTTTCTTAGGGGGGCTCGGTCTGCCGATCGTGATCCTGGGGACCTTGTTAAACATCGGCTGGCTTGTTCTCGGCTTGATGGGTTTCCGGATGAAGAACATTATGAAGTGGGCGACGCTAATGTTCGTCTACTCGCTTAATTACTTAACGATATATTTTGTCGCAATGGTCGTCTTTACCCTATTCTAAAAATAATAGGCAGAGCCTTAATCTGCCGCTTCATAATACGAAATGACAACTACGTAAACGCCGCCTTGACCTTTTGCTTGATCAGGCGGCTTTACTTTTATACATAGATGGTATTTTGAGTAAAAAAACTCATATTTTAAGAAATGAGGAAATGTAAGTGCTTTATTCGGAGGGAGTCTGATTTGGCTGAAGAAAGAATCCTGCCTTGGATTTCCGCCTTGGTATTGATCAAAAAAGGGGTTGGGTGAAATGTTAAAGCATTGGCGTCTTATTTCATTATTAGCCTTAGTGCCGCTTGTCTTAAGCGGCTGTGGAAAACCGTTTTTGTCCACACTCAAGCCTGCCGGCGAGGTGGCTGATAAACAGTATTACCTGACAGTGCTTAGTACACTCATTATGGTCATTGTCGTCGTAGTGGTGTCGATCATTTTCTTTTATGTCATTGTGAGGTTCAGAAGAGCGCGGGTGGGAGAGAACACCATACCGAAACAAGTGGAAGGCAATCGCTTTTTAGAAATCACGTGGACCGTGATTCCGATTGTGCTGCTGATTGTTCTAGTCATCCCTGTCGTATTATATACGCTGGAGCTTGCGGATACATCACCGATGGATAAGAAAAACCGCAAAGCGGAGGATGCTCTCGTTGTGAATGTCAGAGCCAATTTATACTGGTGGGAATTTGAATACCCTGATTACGATATCGTGACGAGTCAGGAACTGATTGTACCGACCGACCAGCGCGTGTATTTTAACTTGAAAGCTTCAGATGTAAAACATTCTTTTTGGATTCCTTCGGTAGGGGGAAAGATTGATACAAATACGGATAACGAGAATAAATTCTTTTTGACCTTCGATTCAAAACGGAGTAAAGAAGCGGGAGAATACTTTTTCGGAAAGTGCGCTGAACTTTGCGGACCTTCTCACGCGCTGATGGATTTTAAAGTGAAGCCGCTGTCAGCCGATGACTTTCAGGATTGGACGAAGGAAATGAAAAACTATAAACACACATCCGAGAACGAACTGGCGACTCAGGGAGAAGAGCTGTTTGAGCAAAAGAATTGCCTGAGCTGCCATGCGGTAGAACCGAATGACAAACGTGCGGAAGCGGCAAGAACTGCGCCGAATTTGGCCAGCTTCGGGGAAAGATCAAAAGTCGCAGGCGTTAAAGATGCAAATAAAGAGAATGTGAAGGCGTGGCTGAAAGATCCAGAAAGCATCAAGCCGGGCAATAAAATGACAGGAACATATCCGGAACTGTCTGATGCTGAAATGGACGCGCTTTATGAATACTTAAAGGGATTAAAAGCAGGAAGCAAGTAAGGGAAGAAAGGGAGATATTGGGGGAGGTCACACATGTTGAATGCGCTTACAGAAAAGCGGACGCGCGGATCTTTGCTTTGGGATTATTTAACGACAGTCGACCATAAAAAAATTGCGATTCTTTATTTAGCGGCCGGGGGGTTTTTCTTTCTTGTCGGCGGGCTTGAAGCAATGTTTATCAGAATCCAGCTCGCTAAGCCGGGTAATGATTTTGTCAGTGCGGGATTATACAATGAAATCATGACGATGCACGGCACCACCATGATTTTCCTAGCAGCGATGCCGCTCTTGTTTGGTTTTATGAATGCGGTAGTACCACTGCAGATCGGAGCGCGTGATGTTTCGTTTCCGTTTTTGAACGCGCTTGGTTTTTGGCTCTTCTTTTTCGGAGGAGTATTCCTTAATCTCAGCTGGTTTTTGGGAGGGGCTCCTGATGCGGGATGGACGTCGTATGCGTCACTTTCTCTTCATTCAAAAGGGCATGGAATTGATTTCTTCGTTCTGGGTCTGCAAATATCAGGGCTCGGAACCTTGATAGCCGGGATCAACTTTTTAGCAACGATCATAAACATGAGGGCCCCGGGTTTGACGTACATGAGAATGCCTCTGTTTACATGGACGACATTTGTTGCGTCAGCACTGATTTTATTCGCTTTTCCGCCGTTGACAGTCGGTTTGGCTTTTATGATGCTTGACCGTTTGTTCGGAACCAACTTCTTTAATCCGGAGCTTGGCGGAAACACGATTATTTGGGAGCATTTATTCTGGATATTCGGACACCCGGAAGTATATATATTGATTTTGCCTGCTTTCGGCATTTTCTCAGAAATTATTCCGGTCTTTGCCAGGAAGCGATTATTTGGATATTCCTCAATGGTGTTCGCCATCGTGTTAATCGGTTTTCTGGGCTTTATGGTCTGGGTGCACCATATGTTTACAACAGGGCTTGGACCGATAGCAAACGCGATTTTTGCGGTCGCGACAATGGCCATTGCGATACCGACGGGAATAAAGATTTTCAACTGGCTGCTGACCATTTGGGGAGGAAACGTGAAATACACGACTCCAATGCTGTACGCGGTGTCGTTTATTCCGTCCTTTGTTCTAGGCGGTGTGACGGGTGTCATGCTGGCGGCAGCGGCGGCAGACTACCAGTTCCATGATACGTATTTCGTTGTTGCTCACTTCCATTATGTCATTATCGGCGGTGTTGTATTCGGCATCTTGGCCGGTGTGCATTTCTGGTGGCCGAAAATGTTCGGCAAGGTGCTGCATGAAACGATGGGCAAAATTTCATTTGTTTTATTTTTTATCGGTTTTCACCTTACTTTCTTTATTCAGCATTTCCTCGGGTTAATGGGAATGCCGCGGCGTGTTTTCACCTTTTTGCCCGGCCAGGGGCTTGAGGCCGGAAACTTGATCAGTACGATCGGTGCGTTTTTCATGGCTGCTGCTGTCGTTATCTTGCTTATCAACGTGATTTGGACATCAGTTAAAGGCGAATATGTCGGCAATGATCCTTGGCATGACGGACGGACACTTGAATGGGCTGTCTCTTCACCGCCGCCGGAATATAATTTTAAGCAGCTTCCGTTTGTCAGAGGTCTTGATCCGCTTTGGATCGAAAAGCAGGCCGGAAACAAGTCGATGACACCGGCTGAACCGGTAAACGATATTCACATGCCGAACGGGTCGATTCTTCCGTTCATTATATCTTTCGGTCTTTTTGTCGCAGCGTTCGGGCTGTTATACAGATCAGATCACGCTTGGGGACTGCCTGTGATCTTTGTGGGCCTTGGCATCACCTTCTTTACCATGCTGCTTCGCTCAGTAATTGATGATCACGGCTATCATATTCATAAAGAGGATTTAGCCAATGATGATAAAGGAGTGAAGACATGATGCAAACAGAGGAACAATTGACTGCGGAAACCTTCCCCGCTTCTCCAGAAAAAGCAACACTGGAAGGGAAAAATAAATTTTTGGGCTTTTGGCTTTTCCTTGGCGGAGAGACTGTGCTGTTCGCATCTCTCTTTGCGACATTTCTTGCTCTCAGAAATTCGAATGCCAGTGATCCGCCGACATCAGAGATGTTTGATTTGTCACTTGTTTTTATTGCGACGATGCTATTATTAACGAGCAGTTTAACGAGTGTATATGCGATGTATCATATGAAAAACTTCGCGTTTGGGAAAATGCAGCTGTGGCTCTTATTAACACTCTTATTAGGGGCTGGTTTCTTAGGCGTCGAGATTTATGAATTCAAACATTACACGCATGAGTTTGGATTTACGATTACAAGCTCGGCACTCGGCTCATCATTTTATACACTCGTCGGCACACACGGCGCTCACGTAGCGTTTGGGCTGCTGTGGATCAGCGCGCTTATGATCCGCAATGCAAAACGAGGCCTCAGCCTGTATAACGCGCCTAAATTTTATGTCGCAAGCCTGTATTGGCATTTTATTGATGTCGTATGGGTATTTATCTTTACCGTTGTATATTTAATGGGGATGGTGGGATAAACATGGACGATAGAAAAGGCAAAGGGAACGTAAGTACAGATCTTGCTTATCGAAAAAAGAAAAATGCTGAGGAGATGAAATACCAAGTTTTATCCTTCGGTTTGATGATCGGTCTCACGCTTGTTGCGTTTTTGACTGTGGCTTCGGATGATATCGGAAATTGGTTTACGATTCCGTTTATTATTCTTCTGGCAGTCATTCAAGTGATTTTTCAGCTTTTTTACTTCATGCATATGAATCAGAAAGGACATGAAGCGCCGGCTTTATTTCTGTATTCAGGGATATTTGTCGCATTTATTACGGTGCTGGCTTTTGTCACCATTATTTGGTGGTAAAGCCGGCGCGGCCGGGAGGTGAAGGTCATCAATAATCTGGAGATATTTGGGTTTCGCGCGATGTGGAGCCCTTATCTTTTTTGTTTTCTCGTGCTGATCACGGTTCTTTATTTTCTTTTGTGCAGACGGTTGTCTTCACGTCATGAACAGGTGACACGGAAAGAGAAGGCATTGTTTGTCCTTGCAATGGCCTTTTTATATCTGGCTGAGGGAAGCCCGATTGATCTGCTCGGACATATTATGTTCAGCGCGCATATGGGGCAGATGGCGGTTTTATATTTAGTCGTGCCTCCGCTGCTGATTGCGGGAATTCCTGCGCAGACATGGAGAAAGCTTATTTTTCATCCGATGGTTAAGCCTGTTTTTTCATTCTTCTCTGTGCCTTTAATCGCTTTACTCTTGTTTAATGGCCTTTTTTCAATCTATCATGTTCCGTTTATTTTTGATTTGGTGAAAACTGATTCGCTGTATCATACGCTGATGACTTGTCTGATCTTCATTACAGCATTTTTTATGTGGTGGCCTCTTGTGCACAAGCTTAAGGAACTGCCGCAGCTTAGCGGGCTGATGAAACTCGGTTATATTATGGCCGATGGCATCTTGCTCACTCCTGCCTGTGCTCTCATTATGTTTAGCGGAACCCCTTTGTATGCAACATATACTGAACCGTCTGCCTGGGCGGAAGCGATGAAGCTTTGTGTTCCTGCTGACATGCTGGGGCAAATCCCGTTAACAGGTCCGGAAATGTTTAATACGCTGCCTCTGGTGGAAGATCAGCAGCTTGGAGCTGTCATTATGAAGATCATACAGGAAATTGTGTATGGCGCCTGCTTAGCTATTATCTTTTTTCAGTGGGTGAAAAAGGAGAGGGAAAAAGACGGACAAGAGGAACCGCCGTATATTCAGCATCATTTATCGTAAAAAGGTACAGCATGAAAGGCTGTACCTTTTTTTAGAGCCTACAGTTGAACGGTTTTTAAGGTATCGGATATTTCCTGTATCAGCGATTTGCTCTTTGAAACGACTTGGATCGGAAACTCTTCTGCGTCTCCATACTCCACACCGTGCGGATAATAATGCTTGCCTAATAAAGGGGTCATCAATTCAATGACAGCTTGGCCTCTTCCGACATCCCCCTCTACCGCATAACCTTGAATGCGCAGATAAAATGTTCCCTCAATCATCGAAAACTTCTTATCATAGGTCACTCTTTCATAATCCCATTGACCGGCTCGAACCAGCCCCTTGCTTTCCATCAGATCATCCAAGCGGCTAAGCTCGGCCTTTACCCCTTCAAGTCCGCTTTCCGTAAATTTCAACCGCGACCCCTCCTTATAAAATTTACCTTTCCTGACAATCATAGTATGAAAACATGAAACTTTCAATGAATCTTCTTGTGTTGAAAGTATGTAAAAAACAAAACTTGACGACAATGTCAGTAGAATAAAGGAGGAGGTTTTCAGGATGACAAAAATAAAAGAACTGATGACGGCTGACTTGCAATATTGCACTGTATTAGATAATGTATATGAAGCTGCGGTAAAGATGAAAGACGCAGATGTAGGAGCTGTTCCTGTAGTTGACGAAGACGGAGAAACACTTGTTGGTATTGTCACAGACCGTGATCTGGTATTAAGAGGAATCGCTTCGAAAAGACCTAATTCTCAAAAAATAACCGATGCTATGACAAAAGAGCCCGTCAGCGTTGAAGAAGATACATCGGTGGATGAAGTGCTTCATTTGATGGCGGCCCGTCAGCTCAGAAGAATACCTGTAACAAAGAACAAGAAGCTGGTCGGTATTGTGACGCTTGGCGATCTGGCTTTGTCTGAGCAAACAAATGAACGTGCAGGCAGTGCATTATCTGATATATCCGAAGATGATGAAAACGGCCGGCAAGGTTTTGTTCATTAACACATATTTCATTGACATAAAAAATAGGCTGTATTGTAATTGAATCATGTAAACTGTACTCGATGCAGACGTGAATCAATCTTGGGAGGTGGAAGGTTGAAAAACATAGCAAGAGCTCTTGTTATTCTCTTGATTATTGCCGGAACCTACGTTCTGTTTATTCAATATGGATCTGTTCCTGAAAAGAAAACAAATGACAGCGAACCGAAAGTATCAAATGAGGAAACGGAAAACGGCAAGCGGATCAAAATGCCGACATCAGGCTTACTGTCGTTGATGGGCAAGTCAGCAGATGAATTGAAGGAAAAATTGGGAGAACCGGAACGTAAAGATCCGTCCGCATATGATTACGAATGGTGGGTCTACAACAAGGGAAAAGACCAATATGTTCAAATCGGCGTTCTGAACGATAAAGTTGTCACCTTGTTTGCTTCAGGAAACGGTATAAATGCCAAGCCGTTTCAAATCGGCGAAACAACAGGGGAAGTATTTAAGACCACACAAGTTGCACCGTTTGTGAATGTGGAATACAAAGGGAATTCCTACAGATTTGAATTTTCAGAAGAAGATATCAATACCCGTCCTACCGTAAAAGTGGGAAAAGTATATGTTCAGCTATATATGGACAAATTTGAGGGCAGCCTGTCAAGCATTCGTGCGTTTGATGCTGAAACCTTTGTGAAGCAAAGGCCTTATGAGGTTGTGTACCGGGGAGAATTGATTGAGCCGAAAACAGTTTCGGACAAAGAATGGAAAGAAATAGAGGATACGAGTGAACAGCAAATCCTCGATTTGACCAATGTCATTCGCGTAAAGCATGGTTTGGCAAAGCTGGCATGGGATGAACCGACCGCACAAGTGGCTTTTGGACATAGTGAGGATATGAAGGATAATGATTATTTCTCCCATGTTTCCAAAAAATACGGAACGCTGAAAGACCGTTTGGAAAAAGGCGATGTGGAGTTTCAGCAGGCAGGGGAGAATATTGCTTATAACTATGTGGACGGCCCGGCGGCTGTTGAGGGTTGGCTGAACAGCGAGGGCCATAGAAAAGCGCTGTTAAATGAGGATTATACGCACCTCGGCGTCGGAGTAGATCACAAATATTACACCCAAAATTTCATCAAGCAATAGTCAGACAGATTCGGACCGCGGGAGGTTACACTCCCGCGGTTATTTTAGATTATGGCCTGCCGCTCCGTGCGCCAAGAGAAGATGAGAGAAAGCAGCAGTCATTCTCCGTTTTTCTATGAATTTAGGCGAACACAATCCATCCCGGCCCGATACATTATAGTAGGCATATATTTACGAGGGGGGTGAGGATTGTGGCGAATCAACATGCTCATCAGTCAATCAATGATTTTAAACAATTTGTCAAGAAGCATCCAAAGCTGATAAAAGAAGTACGAAAAGAAGAAAGAAGCTGGCAGGACGTGTATGAAAATTGGGTGCTGCTCGGTGAAAACGATCCGATATGGGACCCATATAAAGATAAACCGGCCGAGGGTCAAGAAGCGGTGCCTGAAGCGGCCGATAAATATGATTTTGTCTCCAAAATGGTGACGGCAGTGAAAAAAATGGATGTCAATCAAATGAATGAACAAATTAATAAAATGAGTCAGTCGATCTCATCATTGCAAAATCTCCTCAGCCAGTTCTCAGGCAGCGGCTCCAAACAATCTCAAACAGGCTCTGGACAACATCCTTTTTCTTTCAGAAAGGATTAATAAAGGGGTACATTCATGCGTAAAGATGTTCAGGAATTTATAATGGCTGATGAAGAACGGAGACGGTTCATAAGAGAGCAGCCGATATGGTACCGGAGACTCGCCAGAAATCCGGATGAATTGGCTGCCTTTCAGCTGGCAATGATGAATTACTATGAAAAAACCATTCCGCATCGGGTCCATCAATTTACAAACGGCATTCAAATGGCGCAAATGATGGTGCAGATGTTTCAGGCTATGCGTACTCAAGATTAAAAGACCCAGATCAGGGTCTTTTTTATTCATAAAATGGTCTCCGGCAGCAAAAGCTACTCTCAGATGATAAAAAGGAGACCTTCTATGAAAATATTGTGGTGTATATGTGTGTTGTGTATGGTGACGGCTGGCTGTTCGGTACATAAACCGGTTCCGAAAGGAGAGCTGGGGGAAACAGCTGCACTGGAAGCTCAGGCGCACCCAAAAGAGCTGCAAGTCGATTGGCTTACATATAAAATAAAGGATTCCCGCGTTTACGTGGAATGTATGCTGAACGATTTCCACTTTAAAACGGGGCCGGCATCAGTCAGAGACAAGCAAGGCTATTTAGCGGTTTACGCAGACGGAAAGAAACTAAGAAACGAGTATACTGCGGCATTTATCGTCAGACACCTGTCCAAAGGGAACCACAGGCTGACCGTAGAGGTAATCTCCCGCCACCCTGATTTCAAACAGATCTCAAAAACGTGGGACGTATTCATTCGCTAGACATTTTCCAATTGGATGGTTTCGTGGTAAACTAACAACTGGAGGTGCGTGCTATGTATGCAACGATGGAATCCGTGCGGCTTCAAAGTGAGGCGCAGAAGCTTGCCGGCATGATTCTTCAGTCAGAGACGGCTGAAAATTACCGTAATTGTTATAAGCGTCTCCAGCAAGATGAAGAGGCAGGCCGGATTATTCGTTCCTTTATGGACATAAAAGACAAATATGAAGATGTGCAGCGATTTGGCAAATATCATCCTGACTATAGAGAGATTTCCCGAAAAATGAGGGAAATCAAACGGGAGCTGGACCTCAATGACAAAGTGGCGGACTTTAAAAAAGCGGAGACTGAGCTGCAGTCAATTCTTGATGAAGTCAGCATAGAGCTTGGGACCGCCGTTTCCGAACATATAAAAGTTCCGACGGGAAACCCTTACTTTGACGGTCTGTCTTCTTGCGGAGGCGGATGCGGTTCAGGCGGCGGCTGCGGATGCAAAGTATCCTGACGAGACGAACAGTCTCGTCTTTTACATAACAAGACAAGAAAAATCAGGCAGGTGATTGAATTGGAGAATAAACGCCAAGGTATGATTGTATATCTGCATTCCTTGAAGCAGAGTAAAATGCTGAGAAAATTCGGGAATGTCCATTATGTCTCAAAACGTTTAAAATACGTTGTGCTGTATTGCGATATGAATCAGCTCGAAAGAACGATGGACAAGATATCCTCCTACTCTTTTGTGAAAAAAGTAGAGCCTTCCTATAAACCGTTTTTGAAATTAGAATTCGAATCAAAACTTGATAAGGCGAAAGAATACGATTATAAAATCGGCATTTAGCCCAATAAAAAAATCCCCGCAGACATCTGCGGGGTCCTTCTATTCCTTAACATGTTAAGGGAGAAGGCAAAGGGAGAGGAGAAACCGGAGGAAGAACTTATGGGGAAACGTAAGTCTTCTCCGCGGTTGGCAACAACATCCCAAAAGATGCTGTTGCATGTAGTATGGACATATAGCAGCCGCGCTATACATAAAAGAGAAGAAATTCTCGCCGGATTGGCGCTCATTGTGAGCGTGATAGCTTTATGATAAGATAGTGTTGGTTTTTTAAAATCATTTACATACGGCTTTTTGCCGGACTGGAAACCTATAAGCTTGAGAAAAAGTGGTGTGGAAGATGAGAGTAATTTCTGGATCAAAAAAAGGCCGCGCGCTAAAAGCTGTGCCGGGCACATCAACAAGACCGACGACTGACAAAGTAAAGGAATCTATTTTTAATATGATAGGCCCTTATTTTGAAGGGGGCAGAGCGCTCGATTTGTTTGCAGGAAGCGGAGGCCTCGGGATTGAAGCCCTTTCGCGCGGATTTGACCATTGCGTTTTTGTCGATCGTGAATTTAAAGCGATCCAAACCGTAAAGGCGAATTTAAAAACATTAGATTTGATAAAAGCGGCGGACGTTTACCGTAATGACGCGGAACGCGCCTTGCATGCCGCTGCAAAAAGAGAGACAGGATTTCATGGCATCTTTTTAGATCCTCCGTATAAGGAGCAAAAGCTGAAAGCGCTTTTAAGCTCGATTGACGAACATCAGATGCTGGAAGATGACGGATTCATCGTGACAGAGCACGACAAAGGCGTTGAACTTCCGGAAACCATCGGCGGACTTGTGTTGGCGAGACAGGAAATGTACGGGCTTACAGGAGTGTCGATTTATAGAAAAAGGGGGGAGTAAGGTGGCGAGTATAGCTGTTTGTCCCGGCAGTTTTGATCCTGTGACCTACGGGCATCTGGATATTATCAGACGGGGAGCCGGCATTTTTGAACAGGTTTATGTATGTGTGCTGAACAATTCTTCGAAGAAACCGTTATTTACTGTAGAAGAGCGGTGCGAGCTGCTGAGAGAAGTCACAAAAGATATACCGAACATAACGGTTGAGACCTCACAGGGACTGCTCATTGATTATATGAAAAGGAAAAATGCAAAAGTCATATTAAGAGGATTGAGAGCTGTATCGGATTTTGAATATGAGATGCAGGGGACATCAATGAATCGTGTGTTGGATGAATCCATCGAGACCTTTTTCATGATGACAAACAATCAATACTCATTTTTAAGCTCAAGCATTGTAAAAGAAGTCGCAAAGTATAAAGGCTCTGTGTCAGAGCTTGTTCCGCCGGAAGTCGATCTTGCGCTTCAATATAAGTTCAGTAAAGGATGAGGGCTTTTTTTAAGCTCTCATCCTTTTTTTTCATTGTTCGTTAATCGATATGAATAAATCAGTACATATGATAACAGCGCTCCTAACGTGACCGCAGGGCCTGACGCCACGAGAAAATTCCAGCCGCTTATGAACGCTTCCTGTGCGGCAGGCTTTTGGAGAGGCTGAAAGACATGCTGATACGGCTCTTCTAGAACGGTATAGAGAGGCTTCCATAAAATGATAATAAATACAGCCGCATAAATGCCCTGTAAAATACGCGCAAAGAAAAATGGTTTAAACCGGATATCCGTGTCTGACAAAATGCCCGCCACCTGTGCCTGTACCGAAAAACCGCTGAATCCGAGAATAAAGCTGACGATGATTGCTTTTTGTAAAAGCGCCGCATCGGATTCACTGACAAGCTTGCTGCCGAGAGTGATTTCAAACATACCTGACAAAAGGGGAATGTCCAGCTGGGCGGGAAGCTGAAAAAGTGAAAGCACCGCTTTTGTGAAGATGGACAGAATATCAGTTAATTGAACGACTGACAATAAGCGGTTGAACACAGAGAATAAAATGATAAAGCCGCCTACCATAAGAAGCGTTTGGACAGAAGAGGTCACCGCATCACCCAAAATTTTTCCGAGGGGCCTTTTTTCTGCCAAGCGTGCGGTATGAAGGGCATGAAATGCATCTTTTAGAGAAGGAAAACGCACGGCTCTATGTCTCATCGTGCTATCTTCTTCTTTTCGCCCATAGGAACGCATCGTCAAACCTACGGCTAAATTTCCGAGGTAGTGGGCGCAGGCTAAGAGAATCCCTAAAGATGCATTATGAAAAAAACCAACAGCCACGGCGCCAAATATAAACAAAGGATTTGAAGAGTTTGTGAAAGAAACAAGGCGTTCTGCTTCAACTCTGGAAATCTGCTTTTCTTGCCGAAGTCTCGCAGTAAGCTTTGCTCCAGCCGGGTTGCCAGATGCCATTCCCATGGCCAGCACAAATCCGCCGACACCCGGCACACGAAAGATCGGCCGCATGAAAGGCTCAAGCAGCAGGCCGACAAACCTGACGATCCCAAACCCGATTAATAGTTCGGAAAGAATAAAAAACGGCAGCAAAGACGGAAAGACAACTTCCCACCACATAGCAAGTCCTGTTTTAGAGGCATCAAATGAAGCCTGCGGGTGTAATATGACAGTCGCTGTCAAAAAAATAAAAAACGAAGCAATTAAAAAAGTATTTATCTTCGACAAGTTCATTCTGACCTCCCCGACGCTAAAAATGCACACAAATTTATATCATGATAAAATAAGTAACAGACCTTAGAGCGGCCAAACCACATCCTGTCCCAATGGCCCTTTGTACTAATATACGAGCATAGGGGTTCAGTTTAGACCATAGAATTCGTATATAGGGTGTCAGAGGGGGAAATGCGTTGGCCAAACCTAAAATCGGGTTAGCACTCGGCTCGGGAGGAGCGAGGGGACTGGCTCATCTCGGAGTGCTTTCAAGTTTACATAAGCATCAAATTCAGGTTGATATGATTGCAGGAAGCAGTATGGGAGCTTTAGTGGGCAGTTTTCATGCCGCGGGACATGATGTAGAGACAATGAAAAAAGTCGCCAAGGCATTTAAAAAGCGGCTGTATGCCGATTATACGATGCCTAAGCTCGGTTTTTTGAAAGGCGACCGCGTCAGGCAGCTCGTACACGCTTATACATTCGGCAAGCCTATTGAAGAGCTGCAAATTCCGTTAGGTATTGTCGCGTGCGATTTACAGACAGGCGAAAAGGTAGTGTTTCACAAAGGCTCTGTGTCAGAAGCGGTGCGGGCAAGCATAAGCATACCGGGCATTTTTGTTCCGCAGCGGATGGATGGACGCCTTTTGGTAGACGGCGCGGTAGTTGACCGGATTCCGGTTTCTGTCGTCAAGGATATGGGAGCTGATATTATTATCGCTTCGGATGTATCACGTGTCAGAAAAACAGAAAAAGCGGCACATATTTTTGACGTAATCATGCAAAGTATGGATATATTACAAAATGAATTGGTCCGCCATCAAACGATTGCCGCAGATGTCGTCATTCGCCCTTCTCTTGAAACACACAGCTCAAGCTCTTTTGCAAACATTGAAGACGTGATCCATGCCGGTGAAAAAGCAACAAACGGACTGATCAGGCAGATTAAACAAGAAATAGAGAATTGGGAGGGCTAAAAAGTTGATACATATGAAGAAAAGACATTTCCGGTGGATGCTCGTCATCCTCATTCTGATTGTCGCTGTCACATTCATCAAGCTTCCATACTACGTGACGAAACCGGGAGAGGCGACAGAACTTGCCTCGCTCGTTAAAGTGAAAGGAGGCTATCCGGAAAAGGGAAGCTTATCCTTAATGACTGTGAAAGTAGGCCCGGCCAACCCCTATACATATCTATGGGCGAAGATGCATCCGTATTATGAAATTGTCCCGGACGAAAGCATTAAGCAAGAAGGCGAATCGGATGAAGAATATATGAAACGCCAGGTGCAAATGATGAAAAGCTCACAGGAAAATGCCGTCATTGCAGCCTATCAAAAAGCGGGAAAAGAAGTGAGCTACTCTTTTAACGGCATTTATGCAAGCTCTGTTGTAGCAAATATGCCGGCCAAGGGAAAAATTGAAGTCGGAGACAAAATTATCAGCGCCGACGGAAAAACCTATCAGTCCTCAGAGAAATTGATCGACTATATCAGCAGTAAAAAACCAGGGGACAAGGTGACCTTTAAAATTGAAAGAGATACAAAAGAAAAAACAGTTACACTCGCGCTGAAGGCATTCCCGGAGGAGCCGGGCCGAGCCGGCATAGGTGTGGCTTTATACACTGACCGGAATGTAAAGGTAAAGCCGGATATTGATTTTAAAATTGAAAATATCGGCGGGCCGTCAGCAGGTTTAATGATGTCGCTAGAAATTTATAATCAGCTCACCAAAACGGATGAAACAAAAGGCTATAATATTGCCGGAACAGGAACAATTGATATCGACGGCAAGGTAGGCCCGATCGGCGGTATTGATCAAAAGGTAGTGGCGGCAGATAAAGCCGGCAAAGACATTTTCTTTGCGCCAAACCAAAACGGCGCCAGCAATTCCGATTATAAAAACGCAGTAAAAACAGCAAAAGACATTGATTCGGATATGAAAATCGTTCCCGTTGACACGATGCAGGATGCGATTGACTATTTGAATAAGCTCAAAGCAAAAAGCACCTGATGATTCAGGTGCTTTTTTATGAACTCAAAAAACGCTTTTCATCCTCATCGTAGCGGATGGGCGCATGCGCATATTCCTGGTCATTAAAAACGGTTCTCTGCGGCTCGTTCATAGGCAGGCTGTAAATCCGGCTTGCCCTTATATCTAAATCGAGGGCGGGGTGGGAAAATGAAGACAGCTTGCTGATGAGCGGAACGGAAAGCTTTTTTTTCTGTTGTGATAAAAAGACTTGTCCTTTTTTTGTCATGCCGAGCAATCTGATATAAGGAATTTCGGAATCTTCAAGAAGACGGTGCATATCTTGTTTTCTCGTTCTCATTAATATATGCGTATTCATGCGCTGCAGTCTCGTCCACGTATAGCGTTTTGTTTTCAGAAGTTCCATGTACTCTTGATACGAACGCGCTTTTCTGATTGAACGAAGGATTCTGTGTTCAAGTCCTTCTTCTACTTCGTAGATTTGCTGCAGTTCCTGCGCTGAAAGAGTAGTGAGACTGTATTTTAAATAAGAAAAATAAGACTCTGAAGAATGCCGCAGACCGAATGTTTGGACATAATCTTCTAATTCCCGTATAGAGGCGGAAGGAAGAAAGCCGCCGCAGGTATCAAGACCTTCTTCTTCAAGCGCTTTGCGAATGCTTGTCGCGCTTGCGATACTGGTTTCTCCTTTAGGCAGGTCGGCATCATGATAATCCGAAGAAATACGGGCTGTGGTATACGGCTGCATAAGAGAGCCGATCTCTTGAATGGATTTCACATAGTGATAGCCGAGAATGTTATTCGGCTTCGACAAGTCCAGCGTATTTTCCTCCTTTAGAATTGTTCTGAAAGCAGCAGCCGCCGCCGAAGGATAACTGGCTCCCCGTTGCAATTCTTCTTTTACACATTGGTGAAATAAATCTTCATGTTTCTGAAAGACTTTGGCCGTTTCAAAAAAAGGAGCAATATGTCCGGTCTCGCTTCCGAAAAAGAGAGATTCGCAGCCTAAATGATGCAATATCCTGACGCTGCCCCCGGCGAACGTTTCCGCTTTTTGAACGGCATATATATAAGGGAGCTCAACAACAAGGTCAACGCCGCTTTGAAGAGCCATTTTCGTTCGGGCCCATTTTGATACGACCGCCGGTTCCCCGCGCTGCAAAAAGTGTCCGCTCATAACAGCAACCGCCGCTGTGCTTTCGGTTTCCGTTTTTGCTTTTTGGGCATGATAAAGATGCCCGTTATGAAAGGGATTATATTCAACAACCAATCCGACTGCTCTCACATTTATCCGCCTTTCTTGCTATGAATGAAAACGTATGGTACATTTGCAAATGAAATACTTTTCACAGCTGTTTTGTTAAGTGTATGCATAGCATATTCAGCTGTCAACGGCGCTTTAATGACAGCATTATGCTGTAAAGAAAAAATATTGACAAAAACATTGATAAAAGCTATAATCATGTTTGTTGCTTTCCTGAGGTGATACAAATGAAATGGACGATTTATCAGCTGCATCAAATGGCAAAAAAGAGTTTTGAGTTTGATGAAACAGTTGAGTTAAATGAGATGACAACATTGAATTCTGACATTCGCAGCATTTCTCCCGTCCGGGTGAAAGGAAGAGCGGATATTGAATCCAAACAGGTTTCGTTTGACTTTACGATTTCAGGCGAAATGATTTTGCCATGCTCAAGAACACTTGTTGATGTTCCGTATCCATTTACAATTTCAACAAAAGAACTGTTTATATTTCATAAGACGGATGATATAGAAGATGAGGACGTGCAGATTGTTGAAGACGATACTATCGACTTAACTCCGATCGTAAAAGAAGAAATTCTTTTAGAAATCCCTATGCAAATCTTTTGTGAATCTGTTCAAAAAGAAGGAGCTGCTCCTCAAGAAGGAAAGGATTGGCAGGTTATTTCGGAAGAAGACAAGAAAAATCAGGTCGATCCGAGGCTCGCAGGTCTTGAAAAGCTCTTAAAACAAGATGATGAATCTTAACTCTTTAAGGAGGTGGGAATAATGGCTGTACCTTTTAGAAGAACTTCTAAAATGAAAAAAAGATTGCGCCGTACACATTTCAAACTTAATGTACCTGGTATGACAGAATGTCCGTCATGCGGAGAGATGAAATTGTCTCACCGTGTATGCAAAGCATGCGGATCATACAACGGCAAAGACATAAATGTAAAAAGCAATTAATGAATGACAAAAGCATGGGAGAATAACTCCTGTGCTTTTTTCTTTTTCTCTTCAAGCTGGCTCCGGGAAAATTTGTGAGTGCAAATAGTCTATCTAATCTATTATCCGCATATGTATGAGGTAAATGAGCTAACTTGGAGGGAGATCGCATTGACCATTACGAGACAAGATGCTTGGACACAGGATGAAGATTTGCTGCTGGCGGAGGTGGTGCTTCGCCATATTCGCGAGGGCGGAACACAGCTTTCCGCATTTGAGGAAGTAGGAAGGGCGCTGACCAGAACGGCCGCCGCCTGCGGATTTAGATGGAATTCATTTGTGAGGAAACAATATCAATCAGGCATAGAACTTGCTAAAAAACAGCGAAAAGAACTGAGAAAGCAAATCGGTGTTCACGCCGCTAACATGCCTGATACGGTAAAGCAGGCTCCGCCCGTAACTCCAGAAAGAAATAGAGATCTATCTATACAAGATGTCATACAATTTCTCGAACAATTTAAAGAAGCGCCATCTGCACAAGAATTTCATCATGAAAGAGAAAGGCTCACAGAGCAAGTAAACGCGCTGCAAAAAGAACTTGAGGACTTACGCAGTGAAAATCAAACGCTGCGGAATCAGCTGGAGATGACAGAAGAGGATTACAAGGCCTTGATCGACATCATGGACAGAGCGAGGAAAATGGTGGTGTCCAAAGAAGACGGGCGAAACAAAAAATCAAACCAAGGCTCATACGAACGCATCTGAAAATGAACCGGCCTTTTGGGTCCAGCCCGGCCGGTTTTCTTTTGTTATGCCGTTTCCCCTGATGTCATTTCCCCATCCATGTCCGGATGCCAAATTAAAGGATTTTCTCCTTTGTCACGCGCCATGTCGTATTTCACCGGCTCAAAATTCATTTTATCCCAGAAGCCGGTTGACTTCATTCTTGGATTTGTCCGGATCGGCATGCGGAAGGATTTTGCAAATTCAACAAGCGTCGTTCCATAGCCGTTTTTCTGATAACCTGGCAGAACCTCGAGCTTCCAAAGCTCTAAATAATCTTGATGATGTTCAAAATAAGGATTTGATTTTCCATTTGCCTGATATAAGCTCATTCGTGCGACAAGTGTATCCCCGAAATAAATCCCGTAAAACGGCGAGCTGCTGTCGTTTTCAATGATGTTTTCTTGAAGCTCTTCAAGCATAGACAGCTCCTGCATCCCGTATTCCTTGAATTTCTTGAACTCTTCAAGTGTTTTGTAGTTGATGAGCAAGCGCTCTACCTTCATCATGCTTATTTCCCCCTTTGTTGTCATTCTATTTATATTGTAAACGCATTATCCAAAAAATCCAAATATTAAGATTCTGATTATTCTGCAGGAAGCGAAACCTCTGACAAGTAATTCGGCAAGACATCTGCTATGATAATACGTAAAAGTAAAATAGGGTGTGACATTGTGAAAATAGGAATTATCGGCGGGGGGTCGGTCGGCCTCTTGTGTGCCTGCTACCTATCCTTGCATCATCAGGTGACCGTTCTGACGAGACGCGCCGAACAAGCGGAAGCCATCTGTTCTGACGGCATCCGTCTATATAAAGAAGGGAGAGAGTATAGCGGAGAGTGCGAAGCGGACACGGAAATCAATTCATCTTATGACCTGCTTCTTGTCACTGTCAAACAACATCAGCTCGGAGCTGTTTTTCCGAAACTGGATCAAATAAAAGAAACAAACATTTTATTTTTGCAAAATGGTATGGCTCATATCCATGAGATTCAGAATTGGAGGACCGCCCATTCGCTTTATGTCGGTATTGTGGAGCACGGTGCTGTCAGGAAATCAGATACGGCTGTTGAACACACCGGTTTAGGTGCGGTAAAATGGAGCGCGTTCGGTCATTCATCGCCAGAATCGCTGCATCCCTTTTTTCAACAAGAAACGCCGGGCTTTCCGATCGTTTATGAAACTGATTGGCACCGTCTTTTAACGGGGAAACTGATCATAAATGCCTGCATTAATCCGTTAACGGCTCTTTTGCGTGTGAAAAATGGGGAACTGCTGGCATCTCCGGCTTATTTCTCATATATGAAAATGATATTTCGTGAAGCCTGTACAATTTTAGGTCTGAAAGATCGGGAAAAAGCCTGGGAGCAGGTGTGCGCAGTTTGCGAAAATACAAAAGACAATTACTCTTCTATGCTTGTTGATGTATATGCCGGCAGGCTGACAGAAGCTGATGCCATTATCGGCTATCTATTAAAGGAAGCAGAAATCGGCGGTCATGATGCCATTCATTTTGAATTTCTGTACCGCAGCATTACTGCTTTGCGGCAAAAACCAGACAAAGTCTTTTGAGCTTTGGAGGGAACATGCTATACTCATTTCGGAAAACTAACTATTTATTGGAGAAAGGAAGTTCCAGAAGATGCAGCTAACTGAACTTTCCATCAAGAGTCAAAATGTGTTTGTACAGCACTATATAGATGGAAAAGAAGAAATGTCTTCTTTTTTTGATTACAATATTCACAACTCAGGCATGTGGCGTGAAAGACTTGATGACGTGTCGGCACGTACCTTTGCCAGAGAGGAATTAGCAGACTATTTATCCTCTTATCACAGCAAATTTGATTCCGCCGCCATGCAAGCGTCTATCGAGAAAATAAAGGACCCATCAAGTGTCGCTGTGGTGGGGGGACAGCAGGCAGGGCTTCTTACAGGGCCGCTTTACACGATACATAAAATCATTTCAATCATTGTTTTTGCAAAGCAGCAGGAAGAGGAATTGAAGGTGCCTGTCATCCCGCTGTTTTGGGTTGCCGGAGAAGACCATGACCTGGAAGAAATTAATTATGTGCATACGTCAGAACAAAACAGCCCTGTGAAGAAAAAGCTGCCTCAATCCTATTGGAAAAAAACTTCAGCGGCAAATACATCGCTTGATCAAGAGAAATGTGCTATGTGGATTGATGAAGTGTTTGCCTCTTTTGAAGAAACAGACCACACGAACACGCTCATTGAACATGTTAAACGATGTTTAAGGGATTCAACGACCTTTACGGACTTTTTCGAGCATCTGATCGCCGCTATGTTCCAGGAAGAAGGGCTTGTCCTCTTAAATTCGGGAGATCCGGGAATTAAAAAGCTCGAGACCGCTATGTTCCAAAAGATTTTGCGCCTTAATGGCGAGCTGGCTAATTCAGTAGCAGAACAGCAGCTTCTTATGAATCAAACGGGCTATCAGCCGATTATTGAGTCTGGAAAAGATCAGGCCAATCTATTTTATGAATACGAAACAGAACGCTTTTTAATCGAAAAAGATAATGCCGGGTTTATCGTCAGAGAGCTTGAACTGACATGGACAGAAGATGAGCTTTACATTCATATGGAAGAAAATCCGGAGAGATTCAGCAATAATGTTGTGACGAGACCGCTGATGCAGGAGTATCTCATTCCCACTTTAGCATTTATCGCAGGACCCGGAGAAGTGAATTACTGGGGAGAGCTCAAACAGGCATTCGGTTTAATGGATTTTAAAATGCCGCCGGTTGTGCCGAGGCTGAATATTACGATAGTTGAGCGCCATATTGAGAAAAAGCTGTCTGAACGGAACATTTCTTTGAAAGAAGCGATTGAAGGCGGCACAAAGAGCCAAAAAGACGCTTACTTTGAGAGTCAGATACCAGAGCAGTTTACCGAGCTTATCAATAACGCGAAAGCGGAAATAGAAACCATCCATAAGAATATCAGACAGGAAGCGCTAAAGGTGGATTCGAGCATGGCGCCTTTACTGCAAAAGAACGCCGCTTTCATCCAAGACCAGCTCCGATTTTTGGAACGGACGGTCACCAAACGGATTGAAGAAAAAGAAGGCTATGTGCTGAGGGACTATGAAAAAATACAAAACAGCATCAAACCGCTTCTTGCTCCGCAAGAACGAATATGGAATATTATGTATTATTTAAACAGGTATGGTCCAAAATTCTTCACAACATTCAAACATCTGCCATTTTCTTTTCAAAACCAACATCAAGTTGTCAAACTTTGAAATAAAGTTTTAATAAACCCTGACTAGTTCAGGGTTTTTTTTTATACATAAACAGTGTAAAATAAATGTGTGGAGAGAAGTGGTGAATAGTGGTGAGTTAAGGGGAGAAAGTGGGGCTAGAGATCATGTTTATGGGTGAATACCTGCATACTATTGATGCAAAAGGCCGCATGATCGTACCTGCTAAATTCAGAGAAGGCTTAGGTGAGCAGTTTGTGCTTACCAGAGGGCTTGACCAATGCCTCTTCGGCTACCCTATGCACGAATGGAAGCTGATTGAAGAAAAGCTTAAAGCTCTTCCTCTTACAAAGAAAGACGCCCGCGCGTTTACCCGCTTCTTTTTTTCAGGCGCGACTGAATGCGAACTGGACAAGCAAGGCCGGGTAAATATTGCATCATCACTATTGAATTACGCCAAACTGGAAAAAGAATGTGTTGTCATCGGGGTTTCGAATCGAATTGAATTGTGGAGTAAGGTAATTTGGGAACAATACACAGAAGAGCAAGAAGATTCATTTGCTGAAATTGCTGAAAACATGATTGGGTTTGATATATAATGAATCTTCGTGCATAACACTCTAACACAATTTCAATTCATCCTGATAAAAGGTGGGACCAATACACTATGTTTCAACACAAGACAGTACTTCTTCGTGAAACCGTTGACGGTTTAGACATCAAACCGGACGGTACCTATGTAGACTGCACCCTTGGAGGAGCGGGGCACAGTACATATTTATTACAGCAGTTATCCGAAAAAGGGCGTTTAATCGCTTTTGACCAAGACGACACAGCATTACAGCATGCAAAAGAAAAACTGTCCGGATATAAGGGACAGCTCATACTTATTAAAAGCAACTTCCGTTATTTAAAAGACTGTTTGAACGAACAGGGGATTACAGAGATTGACGGTGTTTTATTTGATCTGGGGGTATCTTCCCCGCAGCTGGATACGCCAGAACGCGGCTTCAGCTATCATCATGACGCGCCATTGGACATGAGGATGGACCAGTCGGCCCCGCTTACGGCAAAAGAAGTCGTAAATGAGTGGCGCTATGAGGATCTTGTGCGGATTTTCTTCAGATACGGAGAAGAGAAATTCAGCAAACAGATAGCGAGAAAAATTGAAGAGGCAAGAAGCAAGTCGCCTATTCAAACAACGGGCCAACTGGTCGATCTAATAAAAGACGCAATTCCCGCTCCGGCCAGACGAAGCGGAGGGCATCCGGCGAAACGGGTGTTCCAGGCCATTAGAATTGCAGTAAACGATGAGCTGAAGGTTTTTGAAGAGGCGCTTCTTCAAGCAATTGAAGTGCTGAAGCCAGGGGGAAGGGTATCTGTTATTACCTTCCATTCTCTTGAAGACAGAATATGTAAAGCGACGTTTAAGGAAATGTCGTCGCTTCCGGAACTCCCGCCGGGACTGCCTGTCATACCGGAAGAATTTGAGCCTGAATTAAAGCTTATAACACGAAAACCGATTACAGCTTCAGAAGAAGAGCTTGAAGAAAACAACCGAGCTCGATCAGCCAAGCTTCGCATCGCGGAAAAACGAAAATAACGAACTGCGAACGCAAACTTAAAAGGAGGTCATCAGCCTATGAGTAATTTAGCTTACCAGCAAGAAAAACAGCAGCGGCATACGTTAAGCCCGGAAAAAAAGGTTATTGTCAAAAGAAGGGCTTCCATTACACTCGGAGAAAAAGTTTTGCTCGTCCTATTCGTTATCGCCGTACTCAGCGTTTCACTCTTTATTGTATCGAAAGCGTACGCGGCATATCAGACGAATATCGAGGTGCAAAAACTTGAAGAGAAAATTTCTTCTGAGAACAAGCGGATTGGTGACCTCGAAAAAAATGTTGCTGATTTAAGCACACCCGAACGCATTATGGACATAGCCGAAAAGAATGGCTTGAAGCTGAAAAACAAAAAAGTGAAAAACATACAGGAATGATTGAAATGCCAAAAAAGAATAAATTTATGAACAGAGGAGCAGCGATACTCAGTATTTGTTTCGCTCTCTTTTTCTTTGTTATTTTAGGGAGAATGGCATATTTACAAATAACAGGAAAAGCAAACGGAGAAGCACTGGCGACAAAAGCGACCGAGCAGCATGAAAAGAAACGGACCATTGAAGCAAGCCGCGGCTCTATATTAGACCGAAACGGCAAAGTCATCGCTGAAGATACGGCCACATATAAATTGGTTGCTGTCCTTGACAAGAAAATGACAACTGACATTAAACATCCGCAGCACGTCACTAATAAAGAAAAAACAGCGGAGGAACTTTCGAAAGTCATTGACATGGACAAGGGTGACATTCTTGATATTTTAAATAAGGGTGTGAAACAAGTCGAATTCGGATCTGCGGGCCGGGATATATCATTTTCGCAAAAAGAAAAAATCGAAAAGCTAAAGCTTCCGGGAATTTCATTTTTGCGTGACACGAAACGCTACTATCCAAACGGCGTATTTGCATCCAATTTAATAGGCTATGCCGAGGTCAATGAACAAACAAGCGAAATTCAAGGTGCTATGGGGCTTGAAAAGGTGCTGAACAAGTACTTAAAGGAGCAAGACGGATATGTGACTTACGAAAGTGACAAATCCGGCTGGAAACTCCCGAACAGCAAAGAGAATATCACTGCACCAAAAAATGGTGACAATGTATATTTAACCATTGATCAGAAAATTCAAACCTTTTTAGAAGACAGTATGACAAAAGTGGCGAAAAAATATAACCCGAAGAAAATCATGGCGGCAGCCGTTGACCCGAAAACGGGCAAAGTGCTTGCGATGGGACAGCGGCCGAGCTTTGACCCGAATACCCGGGATGTGACGAATTATTACAATGACTTAATTTCATATTCGTTTGAGCCCGGCTCTACGATGAAGATTTTTACGCTTGCAGCTGCTATGCAGGAAAATGTGTTTAATGCCAATGAAAAGTATAAATCTGGAACGTATGAAGTAGGGGGAGAACTTGTAAGAGACCATAACTATGGTGTAGGTTGGGGGAAAACAACATACCATGATGGCGTATTAAGGTCATCTAATGTTGCTTTTGCAAAACTGGCCAATGAAAAGTTAGGTTATTCACGGCTAAATGAATATCTCCATAAGTTCAATTTCTATCAAAAAACAGGCATTGACTTGCCAGGAGAAGCATCGAGTAAAATTAACTTCAAATATGAATTTGACAAAGCGTCAACTGCATATGGACAAGCTTCTGCCGTCACGCCGATTCAGCAGCTGGAGGCTGCAACAGCGATCGCCAATGACGGTAAAATGATGAAGCCTTACGTTATCGATCATATCGTTGATCCTGACACGAAGAAAACCGTTTATCAAAATAAGCCTGAATCAGCAGGAACTCCAATTTCAGCGAATACGGCTAAAAAGGTCCGCAATATATTAGGTGAGGTCGTTTCATCTGATATCGGGACTGGAAAACCTTATCAAATTGAAGGCTTTGATGTAGCGGTAAAAACAGGCACAGCGCAGATTGCCGGACAAAACGGTTATTTATCAGGGCGTGATAATTACATTTTCTCTGTAATGGGGATGGCGCCAAAAGATGACCCTGAACTGCTTATCTATGTTGCAGTGCAGCAGCCGCAATTAGAAAATGACGAAACTGGTTCCAATCCGGTATCCGAAATTTTTAATCCGACGATGAAGAACAGTCTGCACTACCTGAATATTGAACCGACTGAAACGTCTGATTCAGAACAGGAAAAAACAAAGGCTCAAACCATGCCTGATTTGACTGATCAAAGAGTGACGACCGCTCAGCAGAAAGCAAAAAGTGAAAATCTCACACCGGTGGTCATCGGCAGCGATGTTGCGGTGAAAGAGCAATACCCGAAAGCGGGCGAGGAAGTCCTGACAAATCAGAAGGTCTTTTTGAAAACAGACGGAAAGATGAAAATGCCTGATATGTCGGGCTGGTCGAGAAGAGAGGTTCTTCAATTCGGCAAGGCTTCCGGTATTCATATTGAGGTGAACGGGCAGGGATACGCCGTAAGCCAAAGTGTGAAAAAGAACAAAGAAATAAAAGAAAACACTGTGATCAAGGTGAAGTTCGAAAATCCAGAATAACTGAGAAAGAAAGCTTGCTAACGGCATTATCCGCTGTTGCAGGCTTTCTTTTTTTTATCCCTCTGTGAGAGCGCCGTTCTACCTGTCCAAGCTAAGGCATAAAATGAAACAAGCCTAAATAAGGAGTGAACGGTCTCTTGCGCGTCTCGAATGTAACGGTTAGAAAACGTTTATTATTTGTTTTGCTTTTTGGAGTGATCGTGTTTCTGATCATTGATACAAGGCTCGGCTATGTTCAGTTCGTTCTGGGCGACAAGCTGACCTCGCTGGCAAAGGATTCCTGGAGCCGAAATCTTCCGTTTGAACCTGAACGGGGAGAGATTCTAGACCGAAACGGCGTAAAGCTGGCCACGAATAAAAGCGCGCCGACCGTGTTTGTCGTGCCGCGCCAAGTTCAAAATCCGGTCAGCACAAGCAAACAGCTGGCGGCAGTCTTAAATATGTCCGAAGAAAAAGTATACAAGCATCTGACAAAGAAAGCCTCAATCGAAAAAATTACCCCTGAAGGCCGGAAAATTTCAAATAAAAAGGCAAAAGAAATCAAAGCGCTTGATTTAAAAGGCGTTTACGTGGCGGAAGACAGCATCAGGCATTATCCGTTCGGAAGCTTTTTATCTCATGTGCTCGGCTTTGCGGGCATAGATAACCAGGGGCTGCTCGGCCTTGAAGCTTATTATGATGATGATCTAAAAGGGGAAAAGGGCTCAGTAAAGTTTTATACCGATGCTAAAGGGAAAAAAATGCCTGATGAAGCAGATGACTATACCCCGCCAAAAGACGGGTTGGACATGAAGCTGACGGTGGATTCAAAGGTTCAGACCATTATGGAAAGAGAGCTTGATAATGCGGAGGCGAAATACAATCCCGACGGTATGATCGCTGTTGCCATGAATCCGAAAAACGGTGAAATCCTTGCGATGTCAAGCCGGCCTGATTTCGATCCGGCTGACTATCAATCGGTTGATTCGTCAGTGTATAACCGCAATTTGCCGGTATGGAGCACGTATGAGCCGGGTTCAACCTTTAAAATCATAACGCTCGCTGCCGCTCTTGAAGAGCAAAAGGTCAATTTAAAAAGAGATCAATATTATGATAAAGGCCACACTGAGGTTGACGGAGCCCGTCTCAGGTGCTGGAAAAAAGGCGGTCACGGCCTGCAGACCTTTCTTGAGGTTGTTCAAAATTCCTGCAACCCAGGTTTTGTCGAGCTAGGCGAGCGGCTTGGAAAGGAAAAGTTGTTTAAATATATCAAGAGCTTCGGCTTCGGCCAAAAAACCGGGATTGATTTACAAGGAGAAGGAACCGGGATTTTATTTCCTCTAGATAAAGTAGGTCCTGTTGAACAAGCTACAACAGCTTTCGGACAGGGGGTATCCGTTACGCCGATTCAGCAGGTAGCGGCTGTATCTGCCGCTGTAAACGGAGGTACGCTTTATACCCCTTATATTGCGAAAGAATGGATAGATCCGGTAACAAAGAAAACCGTAAAAAAACAATCGCCGGTGGCAAAGAAACAAGTTATTTCTGAGGAGACATCTAAACAAATCAGATATGCGTTAGAAAGCGTAGTAGCCGAAGGAACCGGGCGCAACGCCTTTGTTGAAGGCTATCGTGTCGGAGGAAAGACGGGAACGGCGCAAAAGGTAAAGGACGGAAAGTATCTTGAAAACAACCACATCGTTTCATTTATCGGTTTTGCGCCTGCTGATGATCCGAGTCTTGTCGTATATGTTGCAGTAGATAATCCGAAAGGCACCATTCAGTTCGGGGGTACCGTCGCTGCCCCAATTGTTGGGAATATCATGAGAGACAGTCTCCCTGAGATCGGCGTAAAGCCGAGAAAAAATCAAATTGAGAAAAAATATCAATGGTCCGACACAAAATCAATAGAAGTTCCGAATGTTGTAGGGATGTCTGTCTCGGATCTTGAATCGCTGCTTGTCAACTTGCAAATTGATTCCTCAGGTAAAGGAAGCAAAATTGTGAAACAATCACCGGCAGCCGGAACGAAAGTAAAAGAAGGCTCAAAGATTCGTGTTTATTTGAGTGAAGAATGAGTGAAATTCGAGGCAGCCGATTGAATCCGGCTGCCTTTTGGTTTGGATAAGAAAAAAAGCTTATAAGTTTCAAGATTAGCTGGATGTATCCTTTTTTTTACGCTAAAATATGAACTGTATGTTTAAAAGTATAAACATGGCTTTCATGATAGAAGAACGAATAGAATTTTGAGAGGTTTGATACGATGAAACTAACAAAGCTGCTTACATACTTAACAACCGAACCTTCTGTAAATGACTTTCATGACCCTGACATTACGTCAATTGAGATGGACTCCAGGGAAGTAAAGACAGGGAGTCTTTTTGTGTGTGTAAAAGGTTATACGGTGGACGGGCATGATTTTGCGCAAAAGGCTGTTGAAAACGGAGCGTCTGCCATTGTGGCTGAAAGAGAACTTGATGTCAGCGTTCCCGTGACCATTGTCCGGAACTCACAGCGCGCGCTCAGTGTATTGTCGGATGCGTTTTACGGCCAGCCGACGAAACAGCTTCAGCTGATTGGAATTACCGGGACAAACGGAAAAACATCTACGTCACATATGGTGGATGAAATTTTGAAAAAGGCGGGGAAACGCACAGGCCTGATCGGAACGATGTATATCAAGATCGACGAAGAAACGTTTCCCGTGAAAAACACAACACCGGAAAGTGTCACGCTGCAGAAGACATTTAAAAAAATGAATGATAACCATGTGGACACTGCGATTATGGAAGTATCCTCTCATGCTTTGTCCATGGGAAGAGTTCACGGCTGTGATTACGACATTGCGGTATTCACAAATTTAACGCAGGATCATCTGGACTATCATAAAACGATGGATGAGTACAGGCAGGCAAAGAGCCTTCTGTTTTCACAGCTGGGCGGCGCGTTTAACCATGAAAAGCCGAAGCGGGCCATCCTGAATGCTGACGATGAGGCAAGCGCGTATTATGAAAAGGTGACTGCAGCACACATCTCTACATACGGAATTAAAAATGACGCTGATGTAATGGCAAAACACATCAAAACAACCGCACAGGGCACGAGCTTTGAACTGGTTACAAACAAAGGCACAAAGCCCATCACGATTTCACTCGTCGGACAGTTCAACGTGTACAACGTGCTGGCTGCCGTTGCGACATGTATTGCCGCCGGTATCCCATTTGAAACGGTTGCTGAGGCTGTCGAAGAATTGCACGGCGTAAGAGGACGTTTTGAATTAGTCAATAAAAATCAGGAATTCCCTGTCATTGTTGATTACGCCCATACCCCTGACAGTCTTGAAAACGTTTTGAAGACGTGCAAAGACATGACAGAAGGTAAGGTCTTTGTTGTTGTAGGCTGCGGAGGAGACAGAGATAAAACGAAACGCCCGAAAATGGCAAAAATCGCTGTTCAGCTTGCGGATGAACCGATTTTTACATCAGATAATCCGAGAAGTGAAGACCCGCTCGCGATTTTAAGAGATATGGAGGCAGGGGTTGAGAACGAATACTATCACAGCATCGCAAACCGCGAGCAAGCGATCTTTTTTGCGATTGCCAATGCCAGAAAAGGCGATGTCGTACTGATTGCGGGAAAAGGGCATGAAACCTATCAGCAAATCGGTGCAGAGACCTTCGATTTTGATGACGCCGAAGTAGCAGCAAGAGCGATTGCCGAACTGAATAAAAATTAGATCAATCATAGGAAAGAGATGTTAATGAATGATGGAATTAAAAAGATTTTCACATATGGAAAAAAAACGTGAATATGATAACTACGTATGCCGTTTGAAAGAAACAGGAGGAGACAAGAACAATGCTTGAGCAAGTTATTCTATTTACAATTATAATGGGGTTTTTAATCAGCGTTCTTCTCTCTCCGATTCTTATCCCGTTTTTAAGAAGACTGAAATTCGGCCAGAGCATTAGGGAAGAAGGACCGAAATCACATCAAAAAAAATCAGGGACGCCGACGATGGGCGGTGTCATGATTATATTATCTATTATTGTTACTACGATTGTTATGACGCAAAAATTCTCAGAGATCAGCCCTGAGATGTTTCTTTTGCTGTTTGTTACACTCGGCTACGGGCTGCTCGGATTCTTAGATGACTATATTAAAGTTGTCATGAAACGCAACCTTGGCTTAACGTCAAAACAAAAGCTAATCGGGCAGATCATTATCGCCGTTGTGTTTTATGCAGTCTATCATTACTGCAATTTCTCAACAGACATTCGTCTTCCGGGAACAGATCTGTCATTTGATCCTGGCTGGGCTTACTTTATCCTTGTCCTCTTTATGCTTGTGGGAGGATCAAATGCGGTCAATCTGACTGACGGTCTTGACGGCCTGTTATCAGGGACAGCTGCCATTGCGTTTGGAGCTTTCGCTATTTTAGCGTGGAACCAATCACAATATGATGTTGCGATTTTCTCGGTTGCCGTTGTAGGAGCGGTATTAGGCTTCCTCGTATTTAACGCGCACCCTGCTAAAGTGTTTATGGGAGATACAGGCTCACTTGCATTAGGAGGGGCGATTGTCACTATTGCGATCTTAACGAAGCTTGAAATTCTGCTCGTTATTATCGGCGGCGTATTCGTCATTGAAACATTATCGGTTATTTTACAAGTCATCAGCTTCAAAACGACAGGAAAACGTATTTTTAAAATGAGTCCGCTTCACCACCATTATGAGCTTGTCGGGTGGTCTGAATGGAGAGTTGTTGTCACATTTTGGACTGCGGGACTTTTGCTTGCCGTTTTAGGAATTTACATCGAGGTGTGGTTATAAGTGGAAAAAGAACAAGTGTTACAGAATCAGCATTTTTTAGTCCTCGGACTGGCGAAAAGCGGATATGCGGCTGCTTCTATTCTTCATGAAAAAGGGGCTTACGTTGTTGTGAACGATCAAAAGCCATTTGAAGAAAACGAGCCCGCCCAGAAGCTTTCGAATAAAGGAATTGACGTGATTTGCGGCGAGCATCCGACGTCCCTTTTTGACCAGCACCATATTACGGTACTGATTAAAAACCCGGGCATTCCATATGAAAATGTCATGGTGCAGGAAGCGGAAAAAAGAGGTATTCCGGTCTGGACGGAAATAGAACTTGCCTATTATGTAACGGATGCAAAATTTATCGGAATCACAGGTTCGAACGGAAAAACAACAACAACAACGCTTATTTATGAAATGCTGAAGGCTGATTCTCAAAAAGCGCTGATCGCTGGAAATATCGGGACAGTCGCAAGCGAGGTCGCTTATCATGCTGACGGAGATGAATGGATCGTCACGGAGCTTTCTTCTTTTCAGCTTATGGGGACTCATGCGTTCAGACCGCACATCAGTCTTATTCTAAACGTATTTGACGCCCATCTTGATTATCACCATTCGAGAGAAAACTATGAAAAAGCGAAGCAGAACGTATATTTGCACCAGCTGGAATCAGACACGGCCGTTGTCAATCAAGATGATGAAACTGTTGTACGTCTGGCGGAAGCAGGAAAAGCAGCCTCTCTTGCGTTTTCAGCAACAAAGCCGCTTGAGCGAGGCGCATGCGTAAAAGACGGAATGATCTTGTTTGATAACGAAGCCATACTTTCTTTGGAAGATGTCGTACTGCCCGGCGCGCACAATCTTGAGAATATTTTGGCCGCCGTTGCGGTTGTAAAAACGGCGGGAGCGTCTAACGAAGCGATCAAAAAGGTCCTTACAAGCTTTACAGGTGTAAAGCACCGCCTTCAATACGTGACAACGATTCAGGACCGTAAATTTTATAACGACAGCAAAGCAACGAACGTATTAGCGACCAGCAAGGCGCTTTCCGCCTTTGAAAAACCGGTTCTTCTCCTTGCCGGCGGGCTTGACCGCGGTAACGGTTTTGACGAACTAAAACCTTTTATGCAAAATGTAAAAGCGATTCTTACTTTCGGCCAGACGGCTCCTAAACTCGAAAAACTCGGGGCTGAACTGGGAATACAACATGTCAAACGTGTCGATAATGTTGAACAAGCAGTATCGGCGGCGTTTGCGCTCTCAAATGAAGGGGATGTCATCCTGTTGTCACCGGCTTGCGCAAGCTGGGACCAGTTCAAAACATTTGAAGAACGCGGTGACATGTTTATAGACGCCGTGCATATGCTTAAATAAGGGCTTGTCTGGCAGGATACGGCAGCCCTAATGACTTTATGCTTGGGGTGTCGATCGCTTTGACAACAAAAAAAACAGCGCCTGATTTATTATTGGTCATCATTACGTTATTGCTATTAACAATAGGTTTAATTATGGTGTACAGTGCGAGTGCAGTGTGGGCGGATTATAAATTTGACGATTCATTTTTCTTTGCGAAACGGCAGCTGCTGTTTGCCGGAATCGGAGTTATCGCTATGTTTTTTATTATGAATGTTGATTATTGGACATGGCGGACTTGGTCTAAAATGTTAATGATTATCTGTTTTTTTCTGCTGCTGCTTGTGCTTATACCAGGCATAGGCATGGAGCGGAACGGATCGAGAAGCTGGATCGGCGTCGGCGCGTTCAGTATTCAGCCTTCTGAGTTTATGAAACTTGCGATGATTGCGTTTCTTGCTAAGTTTCTGTCAGAAAAACAAAAAAACATTACATCGTTCAGACGCGGGTTTGTGCCGGCGCTTGGAATTGTTTTTTCGGCATTTCTTATCATTATGTGCCAGCCTGACCTTGGAACGGGGACAGTAATGGTCGGGACTTGTATCGTTATGATTTTTGTCTCAGGAGCACGCATCGCCCACTTTGTCTTTCTCGGGCTGATCGGTCTCAGCGGATTTGCAGCGCTGGTTCTGTCGGCACCGTACCGGATTAAGCGGATTACCTCATATTTAAATCCTTGGGAAGATCCGCTTGGCAGCGGCTTTCAAATCATTCAGTCGCTATATGCTGTCGGACCTGGGGGATTGTTTGGAATGGGTCTCGGCCAAAGCAGGCAAAAGTTCTTTTACCTGCCGGAGCCGCAGACAGACTTTATCTTTGCGATACTGTCAGAAGAACTGGGCTTTATCGGAGGGTCACTCATTCTGTTATTGTTCAGCGTGCTTTTGTGGAGAGGAATCAGAATCGCACTCGGGGCGCCCGACTTGTACGGCAGCTTTGTTGCTGTCGGCATTATTTCCATGATCGCCATCCAAGTCATGATCAATATCGGCGTTGTCACCGGTCTTATTCCGGTAACCGGCATCACATTGCCATTTCTAAGCTATGGGGGCTCATCTTTGACTTTGATGCTGATGGCTGTAGGCGTGCTGCTGAATGTGAGCCGGTATTCGAGATATTAATAAAAATCTTTAACAAGCGCAAAAAATAATTATATAATCATGCTGTGAGTGAGAAAACAAAAAGCCAATAACCCTGTCCACAAAACAGGGTTATCGCTATGTTATAGAGAAATAGGGGGAAGAGGTTTATGCGTATTGCAGTTAGCGGAGGCGGCACAGGAGGACATATTTATCCTGCGCTTGCTTTTATTAAAGAGGTGCAGCGACGCCATCCTGATGTGGAATTTTTATATATCGGTACGGAGAACGGCCTTGAGAAAAAAATCGTTGAGCGGGAAAACATTCCGTTTCAATCAATTGAAATTACCGGCTTTAAACGGAAGCTTTCATTTGAAAATGTGAAAACTGTTATGCGCTTCTTCAAAGGTGTTAAAAAAAGCAAATCGTATTTAGCGGATTTTAAGCCCGACGCAGTGATCGGGACGGGCGGCTATGTGTGCGGACCTGTAGTATACGCCGCTTCTAAAATGGGGATTCCGACAATTATTCATGAGCAAAACAGCCTGCCGGGCATCACCAATAAGTTTCTTTCTAAATATGTTAATAAAGTAGCGATTTGTTTTGATGAAGCGAAATCGCATTTTCCAAGTGAGAAAGTTGTATTTACGGGAAACCCGAGAGCTTCTGAAGTCGTCTCAATAAAGACGGGCCGGTCATTAGCTGAATTCGGGCTTACAGAAGATAAAAAAACCGTTTTAATCTTCGGCGGAAGCAGAGGCGCCGCGGCGATTAACCGCGCGGTAGTTGAGATGCAGGAAGCGCTGAAAACGAGAGAATACCAAGTGCTGTATATTACGGGAGAGGTCCATTACGAGAAAGTCATGGGCGAGTTGCAAAGCGCGGGCGGCGCAGCAGGCAATATGGTGACAAAGCCATTTTTACATCAAATGCCTGAATACTTAAAGGCGATTGATGTGATTGTGGCAAGAGCCGGAGCAACGACGATTGCCGAAATTACGGCGCTCGGCATTCCGAGCGTGCTCATCCCGAGCCCGTACGTCACGGCGAATCATCAAGAGGTCAACGCACAAGCGCTCAGTCAGCATGATGCAGCCATTGTGCTGAAAGAAACAGAACTCAGCGGTGATAAGCTGATCAATGCGCTTGACCGGATTGTACTGGATGAGGACACCCTTAAGGATATGAGTGAGCGGACGAAATCACTCGGTGTACCGGATGCGGCTGCCCGTCTTTACAGCGTGTTGGAAGAACTAAAAAAATAAGAGAAGAGCAAACGGAAATGCGGAGGTTTACGATGGAGAAAGTGATACAAGAATTAAAAGACCGCGAAGTCGGCAAAGTTCTGGAAAACGAACCGCTCGCGAATCATACAACAATGAAAATAGGCGGACCTGCCGACATTTTGGTCATCCCGAATCGTGTGGAAGCCGTAAAAGACATTATGGACATTATTAAAAAGCACGACATAAAATGGACGGTCATCGGCAGAGGATCGAACCTTCTCGTTTTGGATGAAGGGATCAGAGGAGTCGTCATTAAACTGGGCGCAGGTCTTGACCATTTAGAACTGAATGAGGATCAGGTCACTGTCGGCGGGGGCTATTCAGTTGTCCGCCTTGCAACATCAATGAGTAAAAAAGGTTTGTCAGGACTGGAATTTGCGGCTGGCATTCCAGGGTCAATCGGCGGGGCTGTGTATATGAACGCCGGAGCGCACGGTTCTGATATGAGTGAGATTCTTGTGAAAGCCCATATTTTATTTGAGGATGGCACAATTAAGTGGCTGACCAAAGAAGAGATGGAGTTTAGCTACAGGACTTCTGTTTTGCAAAAGAAACGTCCCGGCGTTTGCCTTGAGGCGGTTCTGCAGCTTGAGCAAAAGGACCGTGAAGGCATCGTGCAGCAAATGCAAAACAATAAAGACTACAGAAAGAATACGCAGCCGTATTCAAGTCCTTGTGCCGGAAGCATCTTCAGAAATCCGCTTCCGAACCACGCCGGAAACCTTGTGGAAAAGGCGGGGCTAAAAGGGTATCAAATCGGCGGAGCAAAAATATCGGAAATGCACGGGAATTTCATTGTCAACGCCGGAGGTGCATCTGCAAAAGACGTGCTTGACCTTATTGACTATGTGAAGAAGACCATACGTGAACAATACGAGATTGATATGCATACAGAGGTTGAAATCGTCGGCGAAAATCGCTGACTCATTCTCTGACTCAAGCAGTTCATGTGATATACTTTAAGCAAATGACAAACGGCATCATAGTATGCCGTTTGTTTTGGATAAGACAGACTTAACAGCTGTTTCATTTGAATGAGGTGAACAGACAATGAGACCGGATCATGAAAGAGAAAAAATCGTAAATATTGAAGAACGGATTCCCAAAATAAAAGAGCAGCGAAAGCAGAAGGCAAATCGCCGCCTCATTTCGTTTATTCTGCTTTTTTTTGTCATGACACTTATTATTGTGTATTTGCAAACGCCTATCAGCAAAATCTCATCAGTCGCCATTTCCGGCAATGAAAATGTAACGAAACAGGAGATTCTCTCGCTATCGGATATTAAAAACGGTGATACTGAATTCTGGAGTTTGGACAAGAAAAAAACAGAAAAAAAGATCCAGCAAAATAAATTAATAAAAAAAGCGCAAATAAGCAAATCTCTTCCCAACAAAATCAACATCTCTATCGAAGAATATAAAGCAATTGCTTATTTACAAAAAGACAATGTATATTATGAAGTGCTGGAAAACGGCTCTGTACTGCCGAATGAAGTGACGCCGGACGATGCCGGCCCTATTTTGGTGAACTGGAAGAATACCAAAAAAAGAATTCAGATGGCTAAGCAGCTGGATGCTTTGTCAGAATCTCTTAAACAGTCGATTTCTGAAATTTACTATACGCCTACGAAAATGGATAATAATCGTATTAAGATGTTTATGAATGATGGATATGTGGTCACAGCGTCTCTTAAAACCTTTGCAGACCGTATGAAAACCTATCCTTCTATCATTTCTCAGCTGAAAGGCGATAAAAAAGGGATTATTCATTTAGAAGTTGCTACTTATTTTGAAGAATTTGGCAAAAACAACTCTGATGATAAAAAGGAAGATTAGAATTGAAAGGCAAATCAGCCGTCATCATATCTCTTGTCATGCTCATCGTAGGTTTTCTCATTTCTTTTTCATATCAGCTTACAAAAGATAATAAGAGTACGAATGCTGAGTCAGAAGAGTGGAAAAAAGAATACGCTTTGCGGGACGAGCTGTTAAAACAGGAGAAACAAAATAAAGAACTGAAAAAAGAGCTGTATGAAAAACAGTCAAAGGTCCGGCAGACAGAGAATAAGCTTAAAAAAGAAAAAACAGAATACTACAATGTGCTGGAAGATGTAGAAAAGTACAGAATGTACGTTGGTGAGGTCGGCGTGAAAGGGGAAGGGGTCCAAGTAACGCTGGAAGATGCCTCTTACATACCTGAAGGGGAAAATGTTAACAGCTACATCGTTCATGAGAGCCACATTTTCCAAGTGATGAATGAACTGTTTATCTCAGGAGCGTCAGCCGTTTCGATCAATGGACAGCGGCTGACGCATGATTCTTATATCAAATGCAACGGACCGGTCGTGACAGTCGACGGCGTGCAGCACCCGGCTCCATTTGTCATTTCCGCGATTGGAGATCCTGACGTGCTGATTCCTGCATTAAACATTGCCGGAGGGCTGATAGATCAGCTCAGCATGGACCATATCTCTGTAACGGCCGAGAAAGAAAAAGACATTCAAATGGAGGCACTTCTGAAAAACAAAGAGTGACCGAAAAAGCGGGTGAATATGCTTGAAAACAAAGCCCTCCTTCATAAGTATTACAGTGCTGATGGTGATATTCGGCTTAATGCTGTCAGTGCAGTTTAATTCATTGAAAAAACCCCAAGTACGTGACACAAGAGACATTTGGGAAATCAGGGAAGAACTTACGGCGGAGCAGAAAAAACAAGAAAGCCTTCTGGCGGAAATAAACAAATATGATAAGCTGCTGAATACGTATGACCAGCAGGAAGAAATGTCAAAAAAAACAGCGGTGAATAATACCCTTCAGAGCTTAAAAAAAACAGCGGGATTAACCGATATAACAGGTAGCGGAATTGCCATCAGCATCAGTCCGCTTTTTTCTGAAAGCCTGACAGGTGAGCCGGCCGGAAATCCGCCGCCGGATTTGCTGAAAAAGCTGATCAATGAACTGAATTCCTTTGGTGCTGAACATATTTCAATAAATGACAGAAGAGTCGTCAACAATACCGTGATTCGGGATATTAACGGCACAACAAAAATTGACGGATACAGCCTTGACCATTACCCTCTGACAGTGAAAGTGATCGGCACCGATGCTGACAAGCTGTACAGCAGGGTAAAGGCGTCTGCCCTTGAGGATATATTTGCCGGTGAAAATTTGGAATTGAAGACAGGCCGAGCAGAGCAAAACATAAAGGTGAAGGCCTATGACAGTGCGATTGAGGTGCAGCAGCTGAAACCGCTTAAAGATTAAAAAAGGAGGAGAGTCGTTATGTGGCTGCCGGTTCTTGGACTGTTGCTCGGAATTACAATCGGTCTGATGACAAATTTTACGATACCAAGTGAATACTCAAATTATCTGTCGCTCGCAGTGCTTGCAGCACTCGATACACTGGTAGGCGGAATAAGAGCTCATTTACAAGGTGTCTACGATGAATTGGTATTTGTTTCCGGTTTCTTCTTTAATATTATTCTGGCAATAAGTTTAGCTTTTCTAGGAGTCCATCTTGGTGTAGACTTGTATTTAGCAGGTATTTTCGCATTTGGGGTTAGATTATTTCAGAATATAGCCGTTATCAGAAGAAATCTACTAACAAAATGGACTGTTTCTAAAAAAAATAAAAAAAATGTGATATAAAAGAGGATATACATAGGATATAACGAATATTTTGAGTAAACATAAATGATGAAAAGTCAGATAGAAAGAATATTCGGATGTTATTTTTTGTTACACACTTGTAAAGCCACATTCATTGTATTGTTGTTCCGCAAATAATAGAATAGAAATGATCGAAATGTGAGGAGGTGCCATAGAATGAACAACAATGAACTTTACGTCAGTCTTGACATCGGTACGTCCAATATAAAAGTGATCGTCGGAGAAATGACAGATGATTCCCTTAACATTATCGGTGTGGGAAATGTACCGTCTGAAGGGATAAAAAAAGGCTCAATCGTTGATATAGATGAGACCGTTCATTCTATAAGAAAAGCGTTTGACCAAGCTGAAAGAATGGTAGGTTTTCCGCTTAGAAAAGCCATTGTCGGCGTTAATGGAAATTATATCAATATTCAAGATACGAACGGTGTTGTAGCAGTTTCAAGCGAAAATAAAGAGATCCATACAGAAGACGTTCGCCGCGTAATGGAAGCGGCTCAGGTTGTGTCGATACCGCATGAACAGCTGATTGTTGACGTTATTCCCAGACAGTTTATCGTTGACGGAAGAGATGAAATTACCGATCCGAAAAAAATGCTTGGTGTCCGCTTAGAAGTAGAAGGCACGTTGATTACCGGATCAAAAACCATTTTACATAATTTGCTCCGCTGTGTTGAACGCGCCGGTATTGAGATTACAGACATTTGTCTTCAGCCGCTTGCAGCAGGTTCGGCAGCCTTGTCAAAAGACGAGAAGAACCTTGGTGTCGCTCTTATTGATATAGGAGGGGGATCAACGACAGTTGCGGTGTTCGAGCAAGGGCATCTCACTGCCACCCATGTGATTCCTCTCGGGGGCGAAAACATCACAAAGGATGTCTCAATCGGTTTGAGAACATCTACTGAAGAAGCCGAAAGAGTAAAAAAACAATTTGGACATGCCTACTATGACGAAGCCTCTGAAGACGAAGTGTTCGAGGTCTCTGTCATCGGGACAAACCAAAAACAAACTTTTACTCAGATGGAAGTGGCAGATATCATTGAGGCGAGAGTCGAAGAGATCCTGCAGATCGTTTCCTCCGAGCTTCGCGGGATGGGAATTAACGATCTGCCCGGCGGCTTTGTACTCACAGGAGGCCAAAGCGGAATGCCGGGGGTTCTGTCACTGGCTCAGGACGTTCTGCAAAACAACGTCAGAGTGGCAAGCCCTAATTATATCGGTGTAAGAGACCCCCAATATATGACGGGAGTGGGCCTGATCCAATTCGCTTGCCGGAATGCTAGAATTCAGGGCAGAAGAGTCGGATTCAAAATGCCGGAAGAAGCTGTACAGGAAATCGCAGTCTCAACAGAGGAACAGCATCATCGAAAAGAAGTGCAGCAGCGGCCAAAAGGAAAACAAAAAACACAAGCCGAAAACAACAACAAACAGAGCAAAATGAAAAAATTATTAAGCATGTTTTGGGAATAGATTTATAGTCATTCGGCAGATTAGGAGGATTTAGCATGTTGGAGTTCGAAACAAACATAGACGGCTTAGCATCAATTAAAGTAATCGGAGTAGGAGGCGGCGGAAACAACGCGGTCAACCGAATGATTGAAAATGAAGTGCAAGGAGTAGAGTACATCGCGGTAAATACGGACGCACAAGCTCTTAACCTGTCAAAAGCAGAAGTGAAAATGCAAATCGGCGCAAAGCTGACTCGGGGACTTGGTGCGGGCGCCAATCCTGAAGTCGGAAAAAAAGCCGCAGAAGAAAGCAAGGAACAGATTGAAGAAGCGTTAAAAGGCGCTGACATGGTGTTCGTAACGGCCGGAATGGGCGGCGGAACCGGAACAGGAGCCGCACCGGTTATCGCTCAAATCGCGAAGGATTTAGGCGCGTTAACGGTTGGTGTTGTCACAAGACCGTTTACATTCGAAGGACGGAAAAGACAGCTGCAGGCAGCAGGCGGCATCACATCAATGAAAGAAGCAGTTGACACGCTGATTGTCATTCCTAATGACCGTATCTTAGAGATCGTCGACAAAAACACACCAATGCTGGAAGCGTTCCGTGAAGCGGATAATGTTCTCCGTCAAGGTGTCCAAGGTATATCTGATTTGATCGCCACTCCGGGATTGATCAACCTTGACTTCGCCGATGTGAAAACGATTATGTCCAACAAAGGTTCGGCCCTCATGGGAATCGGTATTGCTACAGGGGAAAGCCGTGCCGCAGAGGCAGCGAAAAAAGCGATTTCCAGCCCTCTTCTTGAAGCAGCAATTGACGGTGCTCAAGGTGTGCTTATGAACATTACAGGCGGAACAAATCTCAGTCTTTATGAAGTACAGGAAGCAGCGGACATTGTCGCTTCTGCATCTGATCAAGATGTAAACATGATTTTCGGTTCTGTTATTAATGAGAACCTAAAAGATGAAATTGTCGTTACGGTAATCGCAACTGGTTTTATTGAGCAAGAGAAGGACGTTACAAAACAGCAGCGCCCTTCATTAAACCAAAGTATAAAACCACAGAACCAAAGCGTTCCGAAACGCGAGCCGAAACGTGAAGAGCAGCAGCAGCAAAACACAGGCCGCCACACTTCACAGCCGGCAGATGATGCGCTTGATATTCCTACATTTTTAAGAAACCGCAATAAACGCGGATAAATCAAAAAGACAAAACCATTAGGTTTTGTCTTTTTTTTTGTACTTTTTTATTATCTCATTTGTAACACCTTCATTTGATCTCCATTTTTAAGGTCTTTATTATTACGTCTTCAGTTGCAATAAAACCAAACAGATCAATTTACCTACAGGTAATTTATGACAATATATTCATTTTCACTTATATGGAAATGCCGTGACAGAAAACGACAATATCTGTATATGGATTTGTCTACAGTTAACATACAGCAATGATTAGACAAGCTATCTCACATTTAAAGGAGGGTCGACATTTTTTTAGACAGGTATTGCAGAAGAAGGGGGATAAAATATTGAGGAAAAAAACGAAAAACAGGCTGGTTAGTACTGTCTTAAGCACTGTAGTAGTGAGTTCGCTTTTGTTTCCGGGGACAGCCGGAGCACAAGGCAGTAAAGAGGCAGCAACTGTAAAGCAAAAGGTCAATTCTGCTGAGTCGATCCAAAATAAAATCTCTAAATCGCTAAAAAGCAGCTTTAAAAAGGATGACAAAGTAACGTTTTTGATCAAACTCAAGGACAAAGCCGATACAAAAAAAGCCGCTAAGGCGGCTGAAAAAAATGCGAAATTAAAGGCGATGTCCAATGCAAAAACAGAGTATCAAAAACGCTCCGCCGTTGTATCTTCACTAAGAATGACAGCTGATGAATCCCAAGCAGATGTAAAGAAATACCTAGAAGAGCAAAAAAGCAAAGGAAACGCAGATGATATCCATTCTTACTATGTTGTAAATGGAATCGCTGTACATGCTTCAAAAGATGTCATGGAAAAAGTGGCGCAATTTCCTGAGGTGGAGAAAGTGCTGCCAAACGAAAAAAGACAGCTGTATAAGTCCTCTTCTGCCCCTTTCAACATGAAAAAAACACAAAAAGCAGTGAAAGCCAATGATGGTGTCGAATGGAACATAGATCAAATCGATGCGCCAAAAGCATGGGATCTTGGCTATGACGGCACGGGAACAGTCGTTGGGTCTATTGATACGGGCGTCGAATGGGATCATCCAGCCCTAAAAGAAAAATACCGAGGTTATAATCCAGAAAATCCTGATCAGCCTGATCATGAGATGAACTGGTTTGACGCTGTATCGGAAGAAGGGGCTCCTTTTGACGATCTTCAGCATGGAACCCATGTGACAGGCACGATGGTCGGTTCCGAACCGGATGGCTCAAATCAAATCGGTGTGGCGCCTGGCGCTAAATGGATAGCAGCGAAAGCATTTTCAGAAGATGGCGGAACAGACGCTGACATCTTGGAGGCGGGTGAATGGATGCTGGCTCCTAAAGATGCAGACGGTAATCCGCATCCGGAAATGGCTCCTGATGTCGTCAACAACTCCTGGGGAGGCGGTCCCGGTCTTGACGAGTGGTACAGGGACATGGTGAATGCATGGATAGCTGCTGATATTTTCCCGGAATTTTCAGCGGGAAATACAGATCTATTTAACCCGGGCGGTCCCGAATCAATCGCCAATCCTGCTAATTATCCGGAGGCCTTTGCGACAGGTGCGACCGATATTAATAAAAAGCTCGCTGAATTCTCGCTGCAAGGTCCTTCTCCTTATGATGAAGTCAAGCCGGAAATTTCAGCACCGGGAGTGAACATCCGATCTTCTGTGCCGGGCCAAACATATGAAGGCGGATGGAACGGTACATCAATGGCGGGACCGCACGTTTCAGCTGTAGTCGCCCTGTTAAGGCAGGCGGATGCTTCGATTTCAGTCGATGAAATAGAGGAAGTACTGACAAGCACGGCAGAAACGCTGACGGATTCCGCATTCCCTGACTCACCGAATAACGGCTACGGCCACGGGCTTGTGAATGCATTTGATGCCATCTCAGCCGTGACAGATGGATTAGGGAAAGCAGAAGGCCAAGTATCTGTTGAGGGAGACGATCAAGAGCCTCCCGCATTTCAGCATGAAGCAGCGGATGAAGCCTATGAAGGAGCCAATCTTCCTCTCTCTGTGACAGCGGAAGACAATGTGAGCGTGATATCTGTTAAGCTTTCCTACAAGTTTGATAAAGGAGAATGGACGACGCTTACTGCCAAACGCACCAGCGGAGACCATAAGAAAGGAACTTACCAAGCTGACATCCCAAAAATAAAAGGGTCATCTTTAAACTATAAATGGACAATTCAAGATTTCGGCGGAAATACCGTTGAATCAGATATATATGAAGTGGCTGTCAAACAAAGCATATCAGCTGGCTACAAGCAAGATTTTGAATCGAAGCCGGGCGGATGGTCAAGCTACGGAACCAATAACAACTGGGAATGGGGAGTGCCGGCATCAGGTCCTGATGCAGCAGCTTCCGGAGAAAACGTCTACGGTACCAATTTGGCCGGGAAATATGCAAATTCAGCTAATATGAATTTGACAATGCCGCCAATCCAAGTGCCGGACTCGGGAAAATTGTTTCTTCAATTTAAAAGCTGGCACAACATTGAAGAAGATTTTGATTACGGCTATGTGTTCGTTCTTCCTGAAGGGCAAACCGAATGGGTTCAGGCCGGAATATACAATGGACAAACATCAGGCTGGACCGATGAGCAAATTGACTTATCAGCTTACAGCGGACAAAACATCAAAGTAATGTTCAACCTTCAAAGCGATGAAAGCATCGCAAAGGACGGCTGGTACATTGATGATGTTCAGCTGGCAGATGCGTCTTCAGGCAAAACAGCTAAAAAGAATAAACTGGGCGTCCAAAAGCCGACAGAAAAACAAAAGAAAAAAGCGGTAGATCCTAAAAAAGCTGAGCCGGCGGCTAAAACAGCGGTGCAAAGCGGGAAAAAAAGAGATAAGTCGCCAAACCTTCTGCCGCTCAGAGCGCAAGTCAGTGTATTAGAAACCGGAAAATCTACTTACTCTAATGAAACAACAGGGCAATACACGCTTTCACATAAGGCTGGAGACTATACACTTAAGGCGGAAGCATACGGTTATCAATCAAAAACGCAAAACATTATCATCAAGGCAGACCAAACCGCGCAGGCAAACTTTACATTAGAAAAATTAAAAACGGGAACCTTAAAAGGCACTGTTGTTAATCATGCAACGGGAGAGCCGGTAAAAGGGGCATCTGTTTATGTTGTGGAGGATGCAGCCATTGAACCGGCTGTGACCAACGAACAAGGTGAATATTCATTAGAAGCTTATGAAGGCTCATATACGATAAAGATTGCGGCTAAGGGTTATTACAGCAATGAATTTTCTGTAGATTTGAAAGGGAATGTCACAAAGGAGACAGAGCTTAAACCGTTTGTCGGCTATCCTGGAGAAATCGGCTATGATGACGGAACGGCGGAAAACGCGAATGCCTTTTTAAATGCAGGTAATGGCTGGGCCGTTAAAATGACATTAGCCGATGGGAAAGAGAAAGGCATACTCACTGGCGGTTTATTCAAATTTTGGGATACGGAATGGCCTGATCCAGGAGGAACAGAATTTAAAGTAGAGGTATTTGATGCGAGCGGAAAAGATGGAGCGCCCGGAAAGAAAATTGCCGGACCGTTTAACGCTGATGCGCTTCGCAACGGAGAGTGGACAAAAGTTGACCTAAGTTCCAAAGGGATTATGGTAGATAAGGAATTCTACCTTGTCTATATCCAAGCAAAACAGAATCCTTATGTGCCGGGACTGGCGAGTGATGAGAACGGTCCGTATTCAGACCGGAACTGGGAGTATTCGGACGGCAGCTGGACAAAATCGACTAAGGAAGGTGGAAACTTTATGATCCGCGCCTTGGTTGATTACGAGCTTCAAGTGCCTGAAATCACATCTCCGGCTGATAAATCATTTACAAATAAAGAGAACGTAACTGTAAAGGGGAAGGCTTCACCCGGCACAACCGTTCATCTCTACAATGGAGACCAAGAAGCAGGAGAAACGAAAGCTGACACGGATGGTACATTCCAAGCAGACATTACTCTCCGAGAGGGAGCAAATACTTTAACCGCGACGGGATCAACGGACAGCGGAACGACAGAACCATCCAGTGCGGTAACAGTCACCCTTGATCAGCAAAAGCCTGAAGTAACAATTGATAATCCAAAGAACGGCGACAAAATCAATAAAGAAGCTTTGACTGTAAAAGGAAAGGCTGAAGATGACAATCTGGAATGGGTAAAAGTTAACGGCAAAAAAGCAACGATCTCAGACGGAACGTATTCAGCCCGCATTCTATTAGAAAATGGCAGCAACGAAGTGAAAGTCACCGCTTCTGATGCAGCAGGCAATAAAACAACCAAAAAAGTTGTTGTTGACGTGAACTATGATCAGCCGGTCATTACTGGCTTAGTGCCTGGGCAGGATAAAATGTTAAAAGCCGGTGAATCGGTGAAAATCGCATTTTCGAGTGCAAAGGATTTAGATGCGACATTTGTTATTAGAATGCCGCTGACGAATGCAAGAGCAAGTGTCCAAAACGCGACAGAACTGCCATTAAGAGAAATTTCTCCGGGGCAATATGAAGGATACTGGACGGCGACTTCTTCTATTAAAGCAAATGGCGCCAAAGTTGAAGTGATTGTAAGAGACGATTATGGCAATGAAACGAGACAAGTTGCCAAAGGTAAACTTTATATTAATGAAGAAAAATAATCATGAAACGCTGCCGTGATAGGCAGCGTTTTTTATTTGGATAGCTATCCTCCGCAATTAAACATTCCAATTCCGCATTCTCGACAAATTAAGCAGATATCCCTTAAAAATTGTATTTCTCTCTCAACATTAATTGACAGACTTTCCCACAGAGCTTGCTTTATACTTATGAAACAAGAGAAGAAAACAGCGTTGTGAAAGATAAGAGAAGAAAGGGGTCAGATGTGAAAATCTATTTAGATGTCATTTGGCTGTTGAACTTTTGTTTTGATTCTCTTTTGCTTTTGCTGACGGCGTTTATCTTAAAACGCCACGTAAAAAAAAGAAGAGTGATATTCGGGGCCTTTATCGGTTCCAGTATCGTGCTTTTCATGTTTACTCCAATTTCGCCGTTTGTAGAGCATCCTGCAGGTAAATTGGCTTTTTCGGTTGTGATTGTGCTTGTTACTTTTGGATTTAAACGATTTCGATTTTTCTTTCAGAATTTGTTTTCCTTTTATTTCGCGACATTTCTAATGGGAGGAGGAATTATCGGCGCCCACTCTTTATTACAGACAAGGTCGGTTATGCAGCACGGTGTTATGATTACAAATCAAACCGGTTTTGGCGATCCTGTCAGCTGGATGTTTATAGTGGCCGGATTTCCCGCGATATGGTTTTTTTCTAAGAAAAGAATCGAGGATATTGAGACAAAGACGATTCAATATGAGGAGCGTGTCAGACTTCAAGCGGATATAGGAGGACAGACGCTTCACGCTAAAGGGCTTGTTGATTCAGGAAACCAGCTGTACGATCCGCTGACGAAAACACCTGTCATGATTATTCATATTGATAAGCTGGAACCTATACTTGGAGAGAAAGAGACACATTTGATCCGAAGCTTCAGCCCGCTTGAAGTCATTGATCAGTTTGATGATTCATTCCGCTATTTAGATAAAATCAGGCTCATTCCTTATCGGGGCGTGGGGCAGGATAATCAATTTTTATTATGCCTGAAGCCTGATCATGTCACCATCTATACGAAAGATGAAATGATCGCTGCGGACAAATGCTTAATCGGCATCAGCACCGCCGCTCTGTCGGCTGAAGGAGAATTCGACGCGATCATTCATCCGAAAATGCTGTCCGGCAAAGCTGTTAAGCATGTGTCGTGATGTTCTTAAATGTCCGTTATTTATCATACTCAAAAAGCGAGGCATTTAGAAGGGAGAGGAAGATGAAAAAACTAAAATTAAGGTTGACGTATCTTTGGTATAAATGGCTGATGAAACTTGGTTTAAAAAGCGATGAAGTGTACTATATCGGAGGAAGTGAAGCACTGCCGCCGCCTTTGTCTAAGGATGAAGAACAAGTTCTTCTGCTGAAGCTGCCGAGCGGTGATCAGGCAGCTCGCGCAATTTTAATTGAACGCAATTTGCGTCTGGTGGTTTATATTGCCCGGAAATTTGAAAATACCGGAATCAATATTGAAGATTTGATCAGTATCGGAACCATTGGTTTAATCAAAGCCGTTAACACCTTTAATCCAGAAAAAAAGATCAAGCTGGCTACATATGCCTCAAGATGTATAGAAAATGAAATTTTAATGTATTTAAGAAGAAATAACAAAATCCGTTCAGAAGTGTCTTTTGATGAACCGCTTAACATTGATTGGGACGGCAATGAGCTTTTGCTTTCAGACGTACTCGGAACGGATGATGATATCATCACAAAGGATATTGAAGCGAATGTTGATAAGAAGCTTCTGAAAAAAGCGCTTGAACAGTTAAACGACAGAGAAAAACAAATTATGGAACTCCGTTTCGGCCTTGTCGGAGAGGAAGAAAAAACGCAAAAGGATGTAGCGGATATGATGGGAATATCCCAATCCTACATTTCGCGCTTAGAAAAAAGAATCATCAAAAGGCTGAGGAAAGAGTTTAACAAAATGGTGTAAAAAAATTTTAAAACGCAACCCTTGATTTTACAGGGTTTTCCTAATCGACTGTATTTTTCTGCCTGATCATCGTGCATATTTTTCCCACCCAAGGAGATACTTAACTTTGTACAGCAGCTCCTGTAGGGAGGGAAAAAAGTGTCGAGAAATAAAGTCGAAATCTGCGGGGTGGATACCTCCAAATTACCCGTACTCAAGAATGAAGAAATGAGAAAGCTGTTCAGGCAATTACAGGATGAGGGCGACGATTCAGCGAGAGAAAAGCTTGTTAACGGCAACCTGCGCCTTGTCTTAAGCGTCATTCAAAGATTTAACAACAGAGGAGAATATGTTGATGACTTATTTCAGGTCGGCTGCATCGGACTAATGAAATCCATTGATAATTTTGATCTAAGCCATAATGTTAAGTTTTCAACATATGCTGTACCGATGATTATCGGAGAAATCCGCAGGTATTTACGCGATAACAACCCGATACGCGTCTCTCGGTCGCTGCGGGATATCGCATACAAGGCGCTTCAGGTAAGAGAACGGTTGATCAGTGAGACAAGCAAGGAGCCGACAGCAGAGGATATCGCCAAAGTCCTTGAAGTACCGCATGAAGAAATTGTGTTTGCGCTGGATGCCATCCAAGATCCGGTTTCTCTCTTTGAACCGATATATAATGACGGCGGGGATCCTATTTATGTCATGGACCAAATCAGTGACGAGCGCAATAAAGATACACAATGGATTGAAGAACTCGCTTTAAAAGAAGGCATGAGAAGACTGAACGACAGGGAAAAAATGATTTTAAGAAAACGTTTCTTCCAAGGGAAAACACAAATGGAAGTGGCAGAAGAAATCGGCATTTCCCAAGCGCAGGTTTCGAGGCTTGAAAAGGCGGCAATCAAACAAATGAATAAGAACATTCATCAATAATGGGCATGATGAAGCCTTTAAAGCAAACCCTTGCTTTAAAGGCTTTTTATATTGGGGAGCGCAGGCAGTTTACGTTTCGGAAAAAGTAAGGTATCCTAGTTCGTACAAAGTTTTATGAAAATTGAAACAGTTCAGCGGATTTATGAAAAGGAGGGCCATAATGATTTTACAGCTTGACCGCGTGTCGTTAAAACGAAGCGGGAAATGGATTCTAAAAGATATAGACTGGAAAGTGCAGCAAAACGAAAATTGGGTGCTTTACGGCTTAAACGGCGCGGGGAAAACGGCGCTCTTAAATATGCTTTGTTCTTATTATTTTCCCACTTCTGGAGATATGCAGGTGCTAGGGCATGAGTTTGGGAAAACTGAGCTTGGTGATAAGCTCAGACGGAAAATCGGACTGGTGTCTGCCGGCCTTCAGCAAAAATTGTACCCTGCAGATTCAGCATTTGAAATTGCGCTTAGCGGGGCGTATGCTTCAATTGGCTTATATGAAACACCGAGTAAAGAAATCAGAGAAAAAGCTATCAATCTTTTAAAAGATTTGGGAGCCATCAGCTATGCGGACCGCCGTTACGAAACGCTCTCTCAAGGAGAAAAACAAAGGGCGCTGATCGCGAGAGCGCTCATGGCGGACCCTGAACTGTTAATATTGGACGAACCGGTTACAGGCCTTGATTTTATGGCGCGGGAAAACCTGTTAGACACGATTACATACATCGCAGGAAAAGAAAATGCTCCGTCGATTCTGTATGTGACTCATCATGCTGAAGAAATTTTGCCTGTATTCGATAAAGCCCTTCTATTAAAAGAAGGAGAGGTATTTGCAGCAGGCGATATAAAGGAAATGCTTTCTGACGATTTACTTTCATCATTTTTCGATATGCCGATCGACGTATTATGGAATAATGGCCGTCCGTTTTTAACAAGAGCCAAACAAACCACAAATGCCTGATAATTAAATATGTTCATCCTAGGGGTGCTTATCTTTGAGCTGAGAGAGACGTGTGTCTCAACCCTGATTGACCTGATCTGGATCATGCCAGCGGAGGGAAGCGGTGAAAAAAAGCGGAGTACGCAGCACGTCTGCGCTCCGCTGCTTTCATGAGCCGTTTCATATACAATGAAGCGGTTTTTTATATGACAAAAAAGGAGCGAATGACATTGAATAAACAAATAGATGCTTTATTGCAAAAGGCTGAGGAACAAAAGAATGAACTGATTAAGCTTGCGAAAACATTAATTTCTTTTCAAACACCGGCGCCGCCGGCCAGAAACACAGACAAAATTCAATCATGGATTGCCGGGTTCTTGAGAGAAATGGGCTTTTCAATTGACAAGTGGGAGGTTTATCCGGGAGACCCCAATGTAGTGGGAGTTTTAAAAGGAACAGATTCAGACAGCCATCAAAGCTTAATTATTAACGGGCATGTGGATGTGGCTGAGGTGGATGAAGAAGGCTGGGAGCATGACCCGTTTCATTTTGTTGAAAAAAACGGCTGTTTGATCGGCAGAGGTGCAGCTGATATGAAAGGCGGGATGGCGAGTGTGCTTTTCGCTTTGAAATTGATTCGTGAAGCGGGGATTGATCTGCCGGGAGATGTGATTTTACAATCTGTCATCGGTGAAGAAGTAGGAGAGGCCGGAACTCTGGAGTGCTGCAAACGAGGTTACCGCGCCGACTTTGCCGTTGTTGCTGATACAAGCGATCTGCATATTCAAGGACAAGGCGGCGTCATCACGGGCTGGATCGAATTGAAAAGCCGCCAGACCTTCCATGACGGCACAAGGCGGAACATGATTCATGCGGGCGGAGGAACCTTTGGGGCAAGCGCGATCGAAAAAATGGCTAAAATCATACACGGGCTTGGCGAGCTGGAGCGCCACTGGGCGATTATGAAAAGCTATCCCGGCTTTAAGGCCGGCACGAACACGATCAATCCGGCTGTAATAGAAGGCGGAAGACACGCTGCTTTTATCGCGGATGAATGCCGTTTATGGATTACCGTGCATTTTTATCCGAATGAAACACATGAGGAAGTAGCTGCGGAGATAGAGGATCATATTAATCGATTGAGTGATAGTGATGTGTGGCTGAGAGAAAATCGACCTGTCTTTACGTGGGGCGGCTCTTCTATGATAGAAGACAGAGGAGAAATTTTTCCCGCTCTTGAAGTTGACCCGCACCATCCTGCTGTTTCAGAGCTTACAGCTTCACACCGTCATATTAAACAAACAAATCCGGTTATAGATGTTTCCCAGTCAGTAACAGACGGCGGCTGGCTTTACAACGCAGGAATTCCGAGTGTCATTTACGGTCCCGGAGATTTGCACAATGCCCATGCCGTAAATGAAGAAGTCTCAATTGAGCAGCTCGTTGATTATACGAAGATTATGCTCAGCTTTATTATCAAATGGTGCAGCACCCGCAAAGAACAATGAAATTTACACATGCTTGACAAGGTTCAGCCATCCCGTTCATATAATAAGAAAAAGAACGGACAAAGGACGTGATGGAATGATCAGCATTTCTGAATTTCAAGTAAAGGATGTTGTGAATGTATCTAACGGCAAAAAATTAGGAAGCATCGGTGACATCGACATAAACGTCACCACTGGAAAAATTCAAGCCATCATTCTCGGCGGAAATGGAAAAGTTCTTGGTTTTTTCGGAAAAGAAGAGGAAATGATCATTCCTTGGCGAAATATAGTTAAAATCGGGGAAGATGTCATCCTGGTTCGTTTGAGTGAACCGAAAGACTGAACGCTTTTGCGGCGCTTTTTCTGTTAAATGCCGGAAAACCCGCTTCCTTCCGGCACATTTATTCATTAAATTTGAAAAACGCCGCTAAACGAATGCATAAAGATGTGGTAAAATAAGTGGGAAATTACACATTTCAATAATGTTTGTCGAAAGGTTGGATCATCATGAATACATACCACCCATTCAGTCTCACCACCCCCTCGACACTCATGATACAAGACTGGAATCAAACGAATCAAAAAAACGCAAAGATCATTGCCGGATTTACTACGAAAAACGGCGGTGTCAGCAAGCCGCCTTTTGAATCGTTAAATACAGGATTGCATGTTCATGACAAAGATGCAGATGTTGTTGAAAACCGAAAAAAAATCGCCGGGTTGTTTGATACTGATTTACAATCATGGGTATTTGCCGATCAGACACATGAACATCATGTCCGAAAAGTGACGCATGAAGACGGCGGAAAAGGGGCTCGCGAGTACTCATCCGCTTTTAAAGCAACGGACGGGCTCTATACATGCGAAAAGAATGTATTTATGGCCTTATGCTTTGCCGATTGTGTGCCTCTGTTTTTTTATGACCCGGTCAGATTGCTTGTCGGGATCGCCCATGCCGGGTGGAAAGGGACTGTGAAACAGATCGGCCGGGAAATGGTCAAACGCTGGACAGATGAGGAAGGCTCCCGGTTATCGGATATACAGGCTGTCATCGGCCCGTCTATCAGCGCCGGCTGTTATACGGTTGATGACCGTGTCATCACTGAAGTCAACGCGCTCCCTTTTTCCGCGGAACACGCCGTGAATGAGACGGGACCGGGGCAGTACCAACTCGATTTGAAGGAATTAAACAGACTGATTCTTATAGAAAGCGGCATCAGTAATGAAAATATTTCAGTGAGCGGGTTATGCACCGAAAAAGAACACCCGCTGTTCTTTTCTCACCGCCGGGATCAGGGAAAAACGGGACGGATGATGTCCTTTATCGGAATGAAGGAGGCATAAAAGATCTTGCGTGTAATCGACAATTTACGACATATAAACGAACGAATAAACGAAGCATGTAACAGATCGGGCCGCTGCTCCGATGAAGTTACAATTATCGCAGTCACTAAATATGTGTCAGCTGAAAGAGCGCAGGAAGCGGTGGATGCAGGCATTTCAAGCCTGGGCGAAAACCGTGATGCCGAACTGCTTCGCAAGCAGGATATTGTAAAAGGTAATCCGGATTGGCATTTTATCGGCAGCCTTCAGTCAAGGAAGGTGAAAGCTGTCGTCAATAACGTGTCACATATTCATTCCTTAGACAGACTGTCATTAGCTAATGAAATTGAAAAACGCGCAACAGGGCCTGTACGCTGTTTTGTGCAGGTCAATACGTCGCTTGAACCGTCCAAGCACGGAATGAAACAAGAAGAAGTCATCCCTCTGGTTCAGGAGCTGGCCGGCTTTGAACATATCATCGTGGACGGTTTGATGACAATGGCTCCGCTGACTGAGGATACAGAAAAGATTAGAAGCTGCTTTCGGGGGCTTCGCGAACTCCGCGACCAAGTTCAAAAGCTTAAACAGCCGAATGCTCCGTGTACGGAACTGTCGATGGGCATGTCAAATGATTTTGAAATTGCCATAGAAGAAGGCGCGACTTATATTAGAATCGGCTCATCGTTAGTCGGAAATGAAACAGGGGGTGTACAGCAATGAGCATGAAAAATAAATTTAAAAGCTTTTTCTCAATGGATGATGAAGAATACGAATATGAATATATTGATACAGAGCATGATACACATGAAGAACAAGACCAAAAAGAAAAGCCGGCTTATCCTAATAAGACTGCCGGCAAACAAAATGTGGTAAGCTTGCAAAGTGTCCAGAAATCCTCTAAAGTAGTGTTGAGTGAGCCCCGTGTCTACGCGGAGGCGCAGGAAATAGCTGATCATTTAAAAAACAGACGCGCAGTTGTCGTCAACCTGCAGCGAATTCAGCATGACCAGGCGAAAAGGATTGTTGATTTTTTAAGCGGGACGGTTTATGCCATCGGCGGCGATATTCAAAGAATCGGATCGGATATTTTCCTTTGCACGCCTGACAATGTAGATGTATCAGGGACGATTTCTGAGCTTATGTCTGAAGACGAACATCAGAGGTGGTAAAGCGCAGATGATCCTTTATCAAATTTTTTCAGTTTTAAGCTTATTAATATCTGTTTATTCATGGGCTCTGATCATTTATATTTTCATGTCCTGGGTTCCGAATGCGAGGGAATCTTCAATCGGACGATTTTTAGCGAATATTTGCGAGCCGTATCTTGAACCATTCAGAAAAATCATTCCCCCGATTGCTATGCTGGATATCTCTCCGATCGTGGCGATTATCGTGCTGCGATTTGCGACCGGCGGCTTATGGGGTCTTTACCGAATGATTGCAATGTATACGTAAGCGACAGTTTGATAGAGGCTTGGCAGCAGCCAAGCCTCTTTACATAGAAGGGAAAGACGATGAGCGATATTTATCAGCATTTCAGAAAAGAGGAGCAGCCTTTTATTGATCAGGCGCTTGAATGGAAAAGAATCGTCCAGGAGCAGTACAGGATGAAACTGACCGATTTTTTGGATCCGCGTGAGCAGGTAATCGCTGCCTCTGTTATAGGACAAGCAGATTCTGTAGGGCTCGCCTTGTTCGGCGGCTATGACGGAGCTGAACGGAAAAGGGCTCTTTTATACCCTGATTATGCCAATCCGGAGGAAGCGGATTTTGGCCTGCAAGCGTTTGAGGTCCACTATCCTGAGAAATTTGTCAGCATTGATCATAGATCCTTGCTGGGCTCTTTAATGGGAATTGGCTTAAAGCGGCAAAAGTTTGGGGATTTGGTGTTTGCAGAGTCGGCTGTGCAATTGATCGTCACGGCTGAAACGGCGGATTTTGTCGCAGGTCAGCTCACCCAGGCGGGCAAGGCCAAAGTCAATCTTGAGAAAATTAGTTTGTCAGACCTTCAAATCCCCGCTCGTGATGTCGAAATAAGGGATGACACAGTTTCTTCTTTAAGGCTCGATGCCGTTTGCGCTTCAATGAGCAGGCAGTCACGGCAAAAAGCGCTGGCACTTGTGAAAAACGGCCTGGTCAAGGTGAATTGGAAGGTAGTAGAAGACCCATCCTATCAGCTTGCGGAGGGAGATATGCTTTCCATCAGAGGATTCGGCCGATCCAGTTTAACCAAAATTGAAGGAAAAACGAAAAAAGACAAATGGAGAGTCACATTTGAAAAACAAAAATGAGTCGATTTTTCAGTTTTTTTCTCCATCTGTGCGAAATTTGCTTTATAATGTGAACTAGATAACTGTACTGAAATGTAAAAATGGAGGTGGCATTATGCCATTAACGCCAAATGATATCCACAACAAGACTTTTACAAAAAGCTTTCGCGGATATGACGAAGATGAAGTAAATGAATTCCTCATGCAAGTCAGAAAAGATTATGAAATTGTTCTCCGTAAAAAAACGGAACTTGAAGCAAAAGTAAACGAGCTTGATGAACGAATCGGGCACTTTGCGAATATTGAAGAAACGCTTAATAAATCAATCCTGGTTGCTCAAGAAGCTGCGGAAGATGTAAAGCGCAATTCACAAAAAGAAGCAAAGCTGATCGTTCGGGAAGCAGAAAAGAACGCAGATCGCATTATCAACGAATCTTTGTCAAAATCAAGAAAAATCGCTATGGAAATCGAAGAGCTGAAAAAGCAGTCTAAAGTGTTCAGAACACGTTTCCAAATGCTGATCGAAGCCCAGCTTGACCTTCTGAAGAACGATGATTGGGATCATCTTCTTGAATACGAAGTGGACGCGGTGTTTGAGGAAAAGGAATAATTCTCTGATTTTCTTGACATTTTCTCAGCTTGTCGAATATAATACGTTCATAAATTCAGATGAAAAGACGATTGAAAGGGACAGTCATGTTTCACTTTGGCTTTTGAAGCGACTCGGGGATGGTGTAAGCCTGAGACAGCCGGAGACATGTAGATCAGCCCTTAAGTTTCCTTTCTGAACTGACAGTAAGAAAGGACGTTCCATCACGTTACGATGCTCGAGAGGAAGAAGCGTGTGTTTCCCGTTTCTTCTAAAAGGGTGGTACCGCGAGATAAGCTTTCTCGTCCCTTATGGGATGAGAGGGCTTTTTTTTATTTTCTGAAAAAATTTGTTTGATGGAGGAATGGAAATGGATTACAAAGATACGCTCTTGATGCCAAAGACAGATTTCCCGATGAGAGGGAATTTGCCAAACCGCGAACCTGAGATGCAAAAACAATGGGAAGAACAGGACATTTACCGTCTTGTACAAGAACGGACAAAGGATCGCCCGAAATTTGTTCTGCATGACGGACCTCCGTACGCAAACGGCGATATTCATATGGGCCACGCCCTCAATAAAATCTTGAAAGATTTTATCGTCCGTTATAAATCAATGAGCGGCTACAATGCGCCTTACGTACCCGGGTGGGATACACACGGTCTGCCGATCGAAACGGCGTTAACGAAAAACAAAAAAGTAAAGCGTAAGGAAATGTCAGTTGCTGAATTCCGAAAGCTGTGTGAAGAATATGCTTGGCAGCAAATTGAAGGCCAGCGTGAGCAATTCAAACGTCTCGGTGTCCGCGGCGACTGGGAAAACCCATATGTAACGTTAAAACCGGAATACGAAGCACAGCAGATCCGTGTTTTTGGCGAGATGGCGAAACGCGGCTACATTTATAAAGGACTGAAACCGGTTAACTGGTCACCTTCAAGTGAATCGGCTTTGGCTGAAGCGGAGATCGAATATCAAGATAAACGCTCTGCATCCATTTACGTTGCTTTTGCTGTAAAAGACGGAAAAGGCGTGCTTGAAAACGGAGAACGCATCATCATTTGGACAACAACGCCTTGGACGATCCCGGCAAACCTTGGGATTTCGGTGCATCCTGATCTTGAATACAGCGTGATTTCAGTCGGTGGCGACCGTTTTGTCGCAGCAAGTGCGTTGGTTGAAAATGTAGCTTCAGCTTGCGGGTTTGAACAGTATGAAGTCTTAAAGACGTTGAAAGGTAAAGAACTCGAGAATATTGTTGCGGAACACCCGCTTTATGGCAGAGATTCTCTCGTTATGCTTGGCGACCACGTGACGACAGATGCCGGAACAGGCTGTGTTCATACAGCGCCGGGTCACGGGGAAGATGACTTTATCGTTGGCCAAAAATACGGCTTAGACGTGCTTTGCCCGGTTGATGAAAAAGGTGTTATGACAAGCGAAGCGCCTGGTTTTGAAGGTATGTTCTATGATGATGCAAACAAAGCAATCACTCAGCAGCTTGAAGAAAAAGGCGCGTTAATGAATCTTGAATTCATTACGCACTCTTATCCGCATGATTGGAGAACGAAAAAGCCGACAATCTTCAGAGCGACCGCGCAATGGTTTGCATCCATTAAAGATTTCAGAACAGACCTGCTTGACGCGATTAAAGAAACAAAATGGGTTCCTGAATGGGGCGAACAGCGCTTGCACAATATGGTGCGTGACCGCGGAGACTGGTGTATTTCCAGACAGCGCGCATGGGGCGTTCCGATCCCGGTATTCTATGCTGAAAATGGCGAGCCGATCATTACAGATGAAACAATCGAGCATGTATCCGCACTATTCAGAGAGCACGGTTCTAACATTTGGTTTGAAAAAGAAGCGAAAGATCTTCTTCCAGAAGGGTTTACACACGCTGGCAGCCCGAACGGCAAGTTTACCAAAGAACAGGATATTATGGATGTTTGGTTTGATTCAGGTTCCTCCCATCAGGCGGTGCTTGAAGAACGCGACGATCTTGTCCGTCCGGCTGACCTTTACCTTGAAGGCTCAGACCAATATCGCGGCTGGTTCAACTCATCGCTTTCAACCGCAGTTGCCGTAACAGGCCAAGCGCCTTACAAAGGTGTTTTAAGCCATGGATTTGCTCTTGACGGAGAAGGCCGCAAGATGAGTAAATCAATCGGAAACGTCGTAGTTCCTGCTAAAGTAATGAAGCAGCTTGGAGCCGATATTTTAAGATTATGGGTATCTTCTGTCGATTATCAGGCTGACGTTCGTGTATCTGACGCGATTTTAAAGCAAGTCGCCGAAGTATACAGAAAAATCCGCAACACGTTCCGTTTCCTGCATGGCAACCTGTTTGATTTTGACCCGAAAGCCAATGCCGTTGCTGTAGAAGATCTTCGTGAAGTGGATCAATATATCTTGGTGAAACTGAACAAACTGATTGATAAAGTGAAAAAAGCGTACGATGTATATGAATTTGCGGTTGTTTACCACAGTATCCATAATTTCTGTACCGTAGAATTAAGCTCATTCTACCTAGACTTTGCAAAAGATGTCGTGTACATTGAGCATGCAGATCATCCGGACAGACGGAGCATGCAGACGGTTTTCTATGAAACCCTTCTTGCATTAGCGAAGCTGACTGCGCCGATTTTGCCGCATACGACAGACGAATTATGGGCGCACCTCACATTTGTCGAGGAACAGAGCGTTCAGCTGACTGATATGCCGGAAGCTGTCGCAATTCCTAATGGTGAAGCGGTAGAAGAAAAATTTGACCGTTTTATGGAACTGCGAAATGATGTCTTAAAAGCGCTTGAAACAGCCCGGAATGAAAAGATCATCGGCAAGTCGATGGAAGCGAGTTTGACACTTTATCCGAATAAAGCTTCACAAGAACTATTGTCTGCGATCAAAGAGGATGTGAAACAGCTGTTTATCGTTTCTGAACTGACGATCAGTGGACAGGAAGCGCCGGCTGATGCTCAGAGCTTTGACTCAGGCAAAATCGTCGTAGAAAAAGCAGAGGGTGAAATGTGTGAACGGTCCCGCGTCATCTCAAAAGATGTGGGCGCCAATCCGAAATACCCAACATTATCGCTCCGCAATGCGGAAATTGTTGAAAAGTACTATCAGAAATAATCAGTCAAAACGTCCGGCGGATGCCGGGCGTTTTTTTGTATACCAGGGCTGACATGGATTAGAACGAAAGGAAAAATCTTATGTGCTTCATTTGCAGGCTCTCGGGCAACAATATAGGTATTACGTTATGAGCAGGAGTTGTGATGGATGAATGATCAGCTGACCGCAATTTATACGGAACTTCTTCTGATGAAAGAAGAATTACAGTCAAGATTATTTGAGTATTCTTGCTTTCAGGTTTCTGCAGCCGCCGAATCCCCAATCAATGATAATCAAAAAGCAACTCTGATCTACCACATTAAAGAAGAACTGCAAGACGTCCTTCTCGCCTTGTCAAAATTCGAGTCAGGAACGTTTGGCTGCTGTGAAGCGACAGGGGCGCCGATCCCGCTTTCTAAACTGGCTGTTCTTCCCACAGCCCGAACAGCAGACGACTTTCTTTATTCTGTCCAATTCGAAAAAAAAACGCTGCCGCTATGGAAAGCAAGTGATATAGAATATGATCAGGCGCTGTATGAATAACAGCGCCTAAAAAATCGCACAAATCTTACAACAATCAATTCAGCACGCTCACAGCGCCTGATGGCAAGCGGATATTCCTTTACTCCTGGGCTTTTTATTGATAAAATGCATAAAGGATTAAAGTAACCGGACAATGGAGGAACGTTTGTGCTGTATTACGTTATCGCACTTCTTATTATCTTAGCCGATCAATTGACAAAATGGCTTGTCGTGAAAAATATGGAACTCGGGCAGAGCGTCCCGGTGATTGATCATGTGTTCTATATTACATCCCACCGCAATACGGGGGCCGCTTGGGGCATTTTAGCCGGTCAGATGTGGTTTTTTTATTTAATCACGGTTGCAGTTATTATCGGGATTGTTTATTACATACAGCGCTATACAAAGGGGCAGAAGCTTCTCGGCATTTCTCTCGGATTAATGCTTGGGGGAGCAATCGGCAATTTTATTGACCGGGCCGTCAGACAAGAAGTCGTGGATTTCATTCATGTCATCGTCGTAAATTACAATTATCCTATTTTTAACATCGCAGATTCCTCTTTGTGTGTCGGCGTTGTGCTTTTATTTATACAAATGCTGTTAGACAGCGGGAAAAAGAAGAAGGAGCAATAGCATGGATCAATTTGAGATAACCGCTTTACCGGAACAAAAGAGTGAGCGGATTGATAAATTTCTGGCTTCTGCTGAGAAAGACTGGTCGAGAACCCAGGTTCAGCAATGGGTAAAGGATGGGCATATCGAAGTCAACGGCAGCCCGGTGAAAGCCAACTATAAAATGCAGCCTGGTGATCAGGTGAAGGTTACGGTGCCGGAGCCGGAAGCGCTTGATGTGCTTGCTGAGCCGATGGACCTGGACATTTATTATGAGGATCAGGATGTTTTGGTTGTAAACAAACCGAGGGGGATGGTCGTGCATCCGGCCCCGGGCCATGTAACAGGAACACTTGTAAATGGGCTGATGGCGCACTGTAAAGACCTTTCGGGAATTAACGGCGTGATGCGTCCGGGAATTGTTCACCGCATTGATAAGGACACCTCAGGTTTATTAATGGTTGCAAAAAACGATATGGCGCATGAATCACTTGTGAATCAGCTTGTTCATAAAACAGTTACCCGCAAGTATATGGCTGTTGTTCACGGAATTATATCGCATGATGACGGAACGATTGATGCACCTATCGGAAGAGACAAAAAGGACCGCCAAAGCATGACGGTTGTGCGGGAAGGCAAAAATGCCGTTACCCATTTTCATGTCCTTGAACGCTTTCAGGATTTTACCTTGGTGGAGTGTCAGCTTGAAACGGGCAGAACCCATCAAATTCGCGTTCATATGAAATATATCGGTTTTCCTTTAGCGGGAGATCCGAAATACGGACCGAGAAAAACAATTGACTTTAACGGTCAGGCTCTCCATGCGGGCATTTTAGGTTTCCAGCACCCAAGAACAGACAAATACATTGAATTTGAAGCGCCGCTTCCGGATGATATGACGAAACTTATCGAAAATTTAAGGAAAAGTCATTGACAGTTGAATTCTTTTCTGAAATAATAAACGAAGCTGAATAGATTCTTTAACACAGTCCAGAGAGGCTGAGAAGGATAACGGATAGGTCAGGATGCGTGTATCATCATCACGCAGCTTGCTCTTAAACCCCTCTCTGCCCTGGCAAGAGGGGTTTTTTAATGAATTGTGAGGTGTCTGCAAATGAATCAGAAAGCTGTTATTCTTGATGAACAGGCGATAAGACGAGCCTTGACAAGAATCGCCCATGAAATGATTGAACGCAATAAAGGAATGAATAACTGTATTCTTGTCGGCATTAAGACAAGAGGCATTTACTTAGCGAAGCGCCTCGCCGAACGAATCGAACAGATAGAAGGAAACGCTGTGACAGTCGGGGAAATTGATATTACGCTGTATCGCGATGACTTATCAAAAAAAACGAGCAATGAAGAGCCGCTTGTCAAAGGGGCCGACATACCGATTGATATTACGGATCAAAAAGTGATCGTAGTCGATGATGTGCTGTATACAGGAAGAACCGTCAGAGCAGCGATGGACGCGCTTGTTGATGTAGGCCGGCCGTCTTCCGTCCAGCTCGCCGTACTGGTAGACAGAGGGCATAGAGAGCTGCCGATCCGGGCTGATTATATCGGCAAAAATATTCCTACCTCAAAGGCTGAAAAAGTTATGGTTCAGCTCCATGAAGTGGACGAAACAGACCTTGTAGCCATTTATGAAAATGAATAGCATACCTTTTTAAATGCAATCCAGTGAGTTTGCAAAGAGGTTTAAACAAAGCCGAACGACGAATGCGGCCGGCTTTGTATACCTCTTTGCGCAAAAAAAGCAAAGAGGTTTTTTAATATAAAGAATTTGAGTCATCCTACAACGAAGGCTTCTATCAGGAGGAAATTGTCATGAGTAAGAAAAAAGTAAACTTAGGCGTTAGGGATGTACCAAAACCTTTTTCATGGCTGACATTCAGCCTGCAGCACTTGTTTGCGATGTTCGGCTCCACTATACTTGTGCCGAAGCTTGTCGGTATGAGCCCGGCAGTCGCGCTGGTGACAAGCGGAATCGGAACGCTTGCATATCTGCTGATTACGAAGGGACAAATACCGGCTTATCTCGGTTCATCCTTCGCCTTTATTTCACCGATTATACTGGTGAAAGCAACGGGAGGACCGGGCGCAGCAATGGTCGGCGCCTTCTTGGCGGGAATTGTGTACGGACTGATTGCCTTGATGATCCGGCAGCTCGGAACCGGCTGGCTTATGAAGCTTCTCCCTCCTGTCGTCGTCGGACCTGTCATCATCGTCATTGGGCTTGGCCTTGCCGGCACGGCGGTAAACATGGCAATGTATGCTGATCCGAACGCAAGTGAACTTCAATACAGCTTAAAGCATTTCAGTGTAGCCGGCGTTACCTTGGGAATCACCATCATATGCGCCATCTACCTAAGGGGATTCCTTAGCCTGATTCCTGTGCTGATCGGAATTATCGGCGGATATCTGTTTGCGCTGACTCAAGGCATTGTCAACTTTCAGCCGGTCATTGACGCAAAATGGTTCGCTGTGCCGGAATTTATCATTCCATTCAAGGACTTTACGCCGTCTGTCACGCTCGGAATCATCGCGGCTATGGTGCCGGTGGCCTTTGTTACCATGTCTGAGCATATCGGGCATCAAATGGTGCTGAGCAAGGTTGTCGGACAAGATTTTATTAAAAAGCCGGGACTGCACCGCTCTATCATGGGCGACAGCGCGGCGACAATCATTGCCTCCTTGATAGGCGGCCCGCCAACAACGACATACGGAGAAAACATCGGCGTCCTGGCGATTACCCGAGTATTCAGTGTCTTTGTTATCGGCGGCGCGGCAGTCATTGCGCTCTGCTTCGGATTTATCGGAAAAATTTCTGCGCTGATCAGTTCGGTTCCCTCAGCTGTCATGGGAGGCGTGTCCTTCCTGCTGTTTGGCATCATTGCTTCTAGCGGTCTGAGAATGCTGATCGACAACAAAATTGATTATGAGAACAACCGAAATCTTATTATCACATCCGTCATTTTGGTTATCGGTGTAGGCGGAGCATTCATTCAAGTGTCTGAGGGAGGATTTCAGGTGTCAGGCATGGCGCTGGCGGCTATCGTCGGAGTCATCTTAAATCTCATCCTTCCGGACGCAAAAGAAGAACAGGCGGACACCGCCGACCAAAATCATTGATAAGAAAACCTTTTAATGAAAGTCCAGAGAGGCTTGGAAGGGTTATGAAGAGAAGAAAGCTGCGCGCTTCCTCCTCTATTTAACCGCACCCCGAGTCTGTTAACAGACCGGGGTTTTTTTACGGCCTTAAAGTTGAAACGAAAGGGGAAAGAAAATGAATCATTTAACGACAATGAGTGAATTAAGCCCTGCGGAGATTGAAAACCTGATTTATGAAGCCAAAGCGCTCAAAAATGGAAAAACAGACACCCACCTTGCAGGGAAATTCATTGCTAATTTGTTTTTTGAACCAAGTACAAGAACACGATTCAGCTTTGAGGTAGCGGAAAAGAAACTGGGGATGAACGTGCTGAACCTTGACGGAACGAGCACAAGCGTACAAAAAGGCGAAACACTTTATGACACGATCAGAACGCTTGAATCCATCGGAGTAGACGCATGTGTGATCAGACATAGCGAAGACGAGTATTATAAGGAGCTCATCGGCCGGGTGAATATACCGATTTTAAATGCGGGGGACGGCTGCGGTCAGCATCCGACCCAATCATTGCTTGATTTAATGACCATCAATGAAGAGTTCAATTGTTTTAAAGACTTGACTGTTTCCATCCACGGCGATATTAAGCACAGCAGAGTCGCAAGATCGAATGCGGAAGTATTAACAAGGCTCGGTGCGCGCGTTCTTTTCTCTGGTCCGGCTGAATGGCAGGATGAACAAAATCCATTCGGCACGTATGTTTCAACTGACGAAGCGATAAAGTCTTCAGACGTTGTCATGCTGCTCCGCATTCAAAATGAAAGACATCAGTCCGCTGTCAGTCAAGAGGACTACTTGAAAAGGTTCGGTTTGACGATGGAGAGGACGAAAAACATGCAGCAGCATGCGATCATCATGCATCCCGCCCCCGTCAACAGGGGAGTGGAGATAGATCCTGAATTAGTAGAATCAAAAAAATCAAGAATCTTCAGGCAAATGGAAAATGGCGTGTTTATCAGAATGGCAGTTTTAAAAAGAGCGCTTGAAACAAATGTGAGAAGGGGAGAAGCAAATTATGTCATATCTCATTAAAAACGGCTGGGTACTAGGTGGAAATGGTGAAAAAAGAGAACAGGATATTCGGGTAACGGGAGAAAAAATTTCAGAAATCGGAAAGCTGGAAGTAAAAGAAGGCGAAACAGTCATTGACGCAAATGGTTTATTCGTATCACCGGGACTAGTGGATCTTCACGTTCACTTCAGAGAGCCGGGCGGAGAGAAAAAAGAAACCATTGAAACAGGAGCAAAAGCAGCAGCGCGCGGCGGCTTTACAACAGTAGCGGCGATGCCGAATACACGACCGGTCCCTGATACGAAGGAGCAAATGGAATGGGTGCAAAACCGCATTCAAGAGACGTCTTCTGTCAGAGTTCTTCCTTACGCTTCTATTACGATCAGACAAATCGGCGATGAAATGACAAACTTTGAAGAGTTGAAAGAAGCCGGTGCATTTGCCTTTACAGATGACGGCGTCGGTATACAGACAGCAGGAATGATGTATGAAGCGATGAAACGTGCAGCTGCCATTGACAAAGCGATTGTCGCGCATTGCGAGGATAACTCCTTAATTTACGGAGGCAGCGTCCATGAGGGCTCCTTCTCGAAAGCAAACGGGCTAAACGGCATTCCTTCTGTGTGTGAATCGGTTCATATCGCCCGCGACATTCTCTTAGCAGAAGCGGCGAATTGCCACTACCATGTATGCCATATCAGTACAAAAGAATCCGTCCGAGTCGTGCGTGACGCGAAAAAAGCGGGCATTCGCGTAACGGCGGAGGTTACGCCTCACCACTTGCTGCTCTGTGATGAAGACATTCCCGGGCTGGACACAAACTATAAAATGAACCCGCCGCTGCGCGGTGCGGAAGATAGAGAAGCACTGATCGAAGGACTTTTAGACGGAACGATCGACTTTATAGCAACCGACCATGCGCCGCATACAGAAGAAGAGAAAAACACGGAAATGAAGCTTGCTCCATTCGGTATTGTCGGCTTGGAAACAGCGTTCCCGCTTCTTTATACACACTTTGTCAAAAACGGGCAATGGTCGCTGAAGCAGCTTGTTGATTATATGACGATAAAGCCTTGCGAAGCATTTAAACTGCCATACGGAACACTTCAAGTCGGCCAAACTGCAGATATCACAGTAATTGATTTAGAAAAAGAAGCAAGTATTGATAAAGAGACATTCCTGTCAAAAGGAAAAAATACACCATTCAACGGTATCAGCTGCTACGGCTGGCCGGTCGCAACGATCGCAGCCGGAAAGCTTGCTTATGAAGAAGGGAGACTTGTCAAATGATCAGAAGATTAGTACTTGAAAACGGAGCGGTGTTCGAAGGTAAAGCATTTGGGAGCTTAGAACACAACATGGGGGAAGTCGTTTTTAACACAGGAATGACAGGCTATCAGGAAATCCTGTCAGACCCTTCTTACTGCGGGCAAATCGTCACATTAACCTATCCTCTCATCGGCAATTACGGCATTAATCGAGACGACTTTGAATCGATTACGCCGTTTGTAAAAGGATTGATTATAAAAGAATTATGTGAACTGCCTTCAAACTGGCGGTCAGCTTACACACTTCATGAATATTTAAAAATGAAAAACATTCCGGGATTACAAGGAATTGATACGAGAAAGCTCACGCGAATGATTCGCACAGCAGGCGCTTTAAAAGGAACCTTCGCTTCAGTGGATGAGTCGGTTGAAGAGGTGAAAAAAAGACTGAAAGAAACTGAGCTTCCGAGAAATCAAGTAGCACAAGTATCCGCGAAAACGGCATATCCAAGTCCTGGGCGCGGCAAACGGATTGTTCTTGTGGATTTTGGAATGAAACACGGCATATTAAGAGAATTAAACAAACGAAAATGCGATGTCATCGTCGTGCCTTATAACATAACAGCAGAAGAAGTGCTACAGCTGAAGCCGGACGGAATTATGCTTTCCAACGGACCGGGAGATCCGAAAGACGTTCCGGAAGCGATTGAAATGATTAAAGGCGTTCTCGGTAAAGTTCCGCTGTTCGGTATCTGCCTTGGCCATCAATTATTCGCATTGGCATGCGGAGCGAATACAGAAAAAATGAAATTCGGCCACAGAGGATCAAACCATCCGGTGAAAGAACTTGCAACCGGAAGAGTAGCCTTGACGGCGCAAAATCACGGCTATACGGTATCTTCCATTCTACAGACAGAACTTGAAGTAACACACATCGCCATCAACGACGACACGATTGAAGGGTTAAAGCATAAGACAAAACCTGCATTTACGGTGCAATACCATCCGGAAGCTTCACCGGGACCGGAGGATGCGAATCATTTATTTGACAGATTTATCGACATGATCGAAACAACAGAGAAAGAAGGGGAAGCGGTATGCCAAAACGCGTAGACATTAATAAAATATTAGTAATCGGATCAGGCCCGATCATCATCGGCCAAGCAGCAGAATTTGACTATGCGGGTACGCAGGCTTGTCTTGCTTTAAAAGAAGAAGGCTATGAGGTCATTCTTGTCAATTCAAATCCTGCCACCATCATGACGGACACGGAAATGGCTGATCGGGTTTACATTGAACCGCTCACACCTGAATTTCTGACGAGGATCATCAGAAAAGAACGCCCTGATGCCATTCTTCCTACTCTCGGAGGACAGACCGGATTAAACCTGGCTGTCGAACTATCTGAACAAGGCGTCTTGCAAGAGTGTGGCGTAGAAGTGCTCGGCACCAAACTTTCTGCGATCCAGCAGGCGGAGGACCGCGACTTGTTCAGAACGTTAATGAATGATCTGAATGAACCAGTTCCTGAAAGTGACATCATTCACTCATTAGAAGAAGCAGAAAATTTCGTGAGCAAAATCGGATTCCCAGTCATTGTACGCCCCGCATATACATTAGGCGGCACAGGAGGAGGTATCTGCTCCAATGAAATCGAGCTGAAAGAAATTGTAGAAAACGGCTTGAAGTTAAGTCCTGTTCACCAATGCTTGCTTGAAAAAAGCATTGCCGGCTATAAAGAAATTGAATATGAAGTGATGAGAGACAGTCAGGATCACGCCATTGTCGTTTGTAATATGGAAAACATTGATCCGGTCGGAATCCATACCGGAGACAGTATAGTAGTCGCGCCGAGCCAAACACTCAGCGACCGCGAATATCAGCTTCTGCGAAATGTATCATTAAAACTGATCCGCGCGCTCGGTATTGAAGGCGGATGTAACGTGCAGCTTGCTTTAGATCCTGACAGCTTCCAATACTACATCATTGAAGTGAACCCGAGGGTCAGCCGTTCGTCAGCGCTGGCATCAAAAGCAACCGGCTATCCGATCGCAAAGCTTGCAGCTAAAATCGCAGTCGGCCTTTCCTTGGATGAAATGATGAACCCTGTTACAGGAAAAACATATGCGGCATTCGAACCCGCTCTTGATTATGTCGTCTCTAAGATTCCGCGCTGGCCTTTTGACAAGTTTGAATCGGCAAACAGAAGACTCGGCACACAAATGAAGGCGACAGGAGAAGTGATGGCGATCGGCCGCACACTTGAGGAATCGTTACTGAAAGCCGTCCGATCACTTGAAGCTGATGTCCACCACCTTGAATTGAAGGATGCGGCAGACATTTCGAACGAGCTGCTGGAAAAACGGATTAAAAAGGCGGGAGATGAACGTTTATTCTATCTTGCCGAAGCATACAGAAGAGGCTACACAGTCGAACAGCTTCATGAATTCTCTGCCATCGACGTGTTTTACTTGCATAAGCTCTTCGGTATTGTCAAGTTTGAAAAAGAGTTGAAAGCAAATGCCGGCAGCCTGGATGTATTAAAAACAGCAAAAGAGCTTGGTTTTTCCGACCAGTATATCAGCCGTGAATGGAATATGCCGGAAGCAGAGCTTTACAGCTTAAGAAAACAAGGCGCAATCACACCGGTTTTCAAAATGGTTGACACATGTGCGGCTGAGTTTGAATCTGAAACGCCTTACTTCTACAGCACATACGAGGAAGAGAATGAATCAGTCGTGACACCGAAGAAAAGTGTTGTTGTTCTTGGGTCTGGGCCGATTCGCATCGGACAAGGCGTGGAATTCGATTATGCGACCGTGCATTCTGTCTGGGCAATCAAGCAGGCGGGCTATGAAGCGATTATCGTGAATAATAATCCGGAAACCGTATCAACGGATTTCAGTATTTCGGATAAGCTCTATTTTGAGCCGCTGACTGTAGAAGATGTCATGCATATCATTGATCTCGAGCAGCCGCTGGGAGTTGTAGTGCAATTCGGCGGGCAAACAGCGATCAACCTTGCTGATGAGCTATCAAACCGCGGGGTGAAAATTCTCGGAACATCACTGGAAGACTTGGATCGTGCGGAAGACCGGGATAAATTCGAACAGGCGCTGGAAACATTGCAAGTGCCGCAGCCGCTGGGCAAAACAGCGACATCAGTTGAACAAGCGGTGAAAATCGCAAGCGATATCGGTTATCCGGTTCTCGTCCGCCCTTCTTACGTGCTTGGCGGCCGGGCAATGGAAATTGTCTACCACGAAGAAGAGCTTCTTCATTACATGAAAAATGCAGTAAAAATCAATCCGCAGCACCCTGTATTAATAGATAGATATTTGACGGGCAAAGAAATTGAAGTGGATGCGGTATCTGACGGCAAAACGGTTGTGATTCCGGGAATCATGGAGCACATCGAGCGCGCAGGGGTCCATTCGGGCGATTCGATTGCTGTTTATCCTCCGCAATCTCTGACGGAAGACATTAAGAAAAAAATCGAACAATATACCATCGCATTGGCTAAAGGACTCAATATTGTCGGGCTTCTCAATATTCAATTCGTTCTTTCAAAAGGCGAAGTATATGTTCTCGAAGTCAATCCGAGATCAAGCAGAACTGTTCCGTTTTTGAGCAAAATCACCGGAATTCCGATGGCGAATCTTGCAACAAAAGTTATTCTCGGACAAAAACTGGATGAGTTTGGCTACAAAGAGGGGCTCCAGCCGGAACAGCAAGGCGTATATGTAAAAGTGCCGGTGTTCTCCTTCGCGAAGCTGAGAAGAGTCGACATTACACTCGGCCCTGAAATGAAGTCAACAGGTGAGGTCATGGGCAAAGATTCTACAGTGGAAAAGGCGCTGTACAAAGGTCTGATCGCCTCGGGCATCCAAATTCCTAACTATGGTTCCGTTCTCTTAACCGTAGCGGATAAAGACAAAGAAGAAGGGCTTGCCATCGCGAAGCGCTTCCATGCGATCGGCTACAACATTTTGGCGACGGAAGGAACGGCAGGATATTTAAAAGATGCGTCCATCCCTTCGAAGGTTGTAGGGAAAATTGGTCAGGACGGGCCGAATCTTCTTGATGTCATAAGAAGCGGAGAAGCGCAATTTGTCATCAATACGCTAACAAAAGGAAAGCAGCCGGCAAGAGACGGATTCAGAATCAGACGTGAATCAGTGGAAAACGGCGTTGCCTGCCTGACATCTTTAGACACGGCAGAAGCCATCTTGCGAGTATTAGAAAGCATGACGTTTCGGGCGGATCATATGCCGGCGGTCAACACTAACCAGGAGGCGGCAATCTCGATATGAAAAAAGCGTATTTAACCGTTCGTTCCAATGAAGAAGTTGCAGACCGAATCTATCAAATGGTGCTGAAAGGGGATCTTGTCCAGACGTTTACAACGCCCGGGCAATTCCTGCACCTTAAAGTGAGCGAAGCGGTGACTCCGCTTTTAAGAAGACCTATCAGTATTGCTGATGTTGATAAAGAGAGAAATGAAGTAACGATTATTTACCGAAAAGACGGAGAAGGGACGGGGCTTTTGTCTCTAAAGCAGCAAGGAGACCGTGTAGATGTCCTCGGCCCTTTAGGCAACGGATTTCCCGTTAACGAAATCGAAGCCGGAAAAACAGCTTTATTAGTAGGGGGAGGCGTCGGAGTCCCGCCTCTCCAAGAGCTGTCAAAACGCTTGAAACAAAAAGGCGTAAAGGTGGTTCACGTTTTGGGCTTCCAGTCAGCTAAGGATGTATTTTATGAAGAGGAATGCCGACGATACGGAGACACGTATATAGCGACAGCCGACGGGACTCATGGAACAAAAGGTTATGTGACCGATGTAATCAGGGAGCAAAATCTCGAATTTGACGTGCTTCTCAGCTGCGGTCCCACACCAATGCTGAAGGCATTACAGCAAGAATACGCCCATAAAGAGGTTTATCTTTCAATGGAAGAACGGATGGGCTGCGGAATTGGGGCGTGCTTTGCCTGCGTGTGCCATACAAACGAGAGCGAGACATCATATGTGAAGGTCTGTCTTGACGGTCCGGTATTCAAAGCTCAGGAGGTGGCGCTGTAATGTTAAAGGTGGAATTGCCGGGGCTTCAATTAAAAAATCCCATCATACCGGCTTCAGGCTGTTTTGGTTTTGGTAAAGAATTCGCCCGATTTTATGATTTATCTTGTCTCGGAGCGATTATGATCAAAGCAACGACAAAGGAGCCGCGTTTCGGAAATCCTACTCCTAGGGTTGCCGAAACAGGCGCTGGCATGCTTAATGCGATTGGTCTGCAAAACCCGGGTCTCGAAAGCGTATTGTACAACGAGCTGACCTGGCTTGAACAATTTGATACACCTATCATTGCAAATGTGGCCGGTTCTCAAGTTGAAGATTATGTTGAAGTGGCGGAGCAAATCAGCAAAGCGCCTAATGTAAATGCGCTTGAACTGAATATTTCCTGTCCGAACGTAAAAACCGGCGGAATCGCCTTTGGAACAAACCCGGCAATGGCCGCGGAATTGACAAAGGCGGTAAAAAAAGTTTCCAAAGTGCCTGTCTATGTGAAACTTTCCCCAAATGTCGCCAACATCGCAGAAATTGCGGTTGCGATTGAAGAGGCTGGGGCTGACGGTCTTACTATGATTAACACCTTAATCGGTATGAGGCTCGATTTAAAAACAGGCCAGCCGATTTTAGCCAATAAAACGGGAGGGCTTTCAGGTCCTGCGGTAAAACCTGTAGCGATTCGGATGGTATATGAGGTCAGTCAGGCCGTCAATATTCCGATTATTGGAATGGGAGGCGTTCAGACAGCTGAAGATGCGTTTGAATTCCTTCTGGCAGGAGCCAGCGCTGTCGCTGTCGGAACTGCCAACTTTGTAAATCCTTTTGCATGTCCAGAAATCATCGGACAGCTCCCTGATGTTTTACAGAAATACGGATATCAATCAGTGGAAGAATGTATTGGAAGGAGCTGGAATAATGAACAGAAACCTGCCTATCATCGCGCTTGATTTCGCCACAGCAGAAGAAACATTGGCCTTTTTACAGCCCTTTCACAATGAACAGCTGTTTGTGAAGGTGGGAATGGAGCTTTTTTATCAAGAAGGACCGCGTATTATTAAGCTTCTGAAAGAACGCAATTGCGAGCTGTTTTTAGATTTAAAGCTCCACGACATTCCGACTACTGTAAATAAAGCAATGAAACGGCTGGCCGGTCTTGGGGTAGATCTCGTCAATGTTCACGCGGCCGGCGGCAAAAAGATGATGGAAGCCGCAGTTGAGGGATTGGAAGAAGGAACGGCATCAGGCAAAAAACGCCCGTCACTTATCGCGGTTACCCAGCTGACAAGCACATCAGAACATATGTTGAAAGAAGAACTTTGGATTAAAAATCCTCTTTTAGAAACAGTTGTGCATTACAGCAAGCAGGCCGAAGAGAGCGGATTGGACGGCGTGGTATGTTCGGTTCACGAAGCAGGAGCGATTTATGAACAAGTATCGCCGTCATTTCTCACCGTGACACCGGGCATTCGGTTGTCTGAAGATGCCGCAAATGACCAGGTCCGCGTGGCAACGCCCGCTGTTGCAAGAGAAAAAGGATCGTCCGCCATTGTGGTCGGGCGGTCTATTACAAAAGCGGTCAACCCGGTAAAAGCTTATGAAACAATCAGACTCGAATGGGAGGGTATCAGTAAATGAAACAAGTCATCGCCAAACATCTGCTAGATATTGAAGCTGTATTTTTACGCCCGAATGAGCCTTTTACATGGGCAAGCGGCATTTTATCTCCTATTTATTGTGACAACCGTCTCACTCTGTCATTTCCTGAGGTGAGAAATGATGTGGCCCAAGGCCTTACACAGCTTGTCCGGCAGCAGTTTCCTGAAGCTGAGATGATCGCGGGGACAGCAACTGCCGGCATTCCCCATGCCGCCTTGGCCGCCGATCGCCTGAAGCTGCCAATGTGTTATGTGAGAAGCAAGCCGAAAGCCCACGGCAAAGGAAACCAAATTGAAGGAGCCGTAGAAAAAGGCCAAAAAACGGTAGTTATTGAGGACTTAATTTCTACAGGAGGCAGCGTGCTTGAAGCAACAGCTGCTTTACAGGCAGCGGGATGTGACGTGCTTGGCGTGGTATCTATTTTTACATATGGTCTTCCTAAAGCAAGTGAAGCCTTTGAAAAAGCAAAGATACCGTACTATTCACTGACAGACTATGACACGCTGACAGAAGTAGCCCTTCAAAATAGAAAAATTCACTCAGCAGATTTAAAAAAGTTGCAAACATGGAAATTGAATCCCGAGTCAAAAGATTGGATTAAGCAATAAAAAACATATCATTTCAAAAAAACATGAGTAAATCACAGGTAAAACAGGCCCTTTGGCCTGTTTTTTTATTTTCATTAATCCTATAAAAAAACTCGGGTTGACTTTTGTTAGAATTGTGCTAAAATTTAATACAAATCTAAAAAACTTATCAAGAGCGGCTGAGGGACTGGACCTATGAAGCCCGGCAACCTGCATAAAATGTAAGGTGCTACTTCCAGCAAAATGTATTCCATTTTGGAAGATAAGGGCGCATGCAGTTCCTTTCTTTCTTTCCGCTGGATTGAAAGTTTTTTATTTTAAGAGAGGCAAGGAGGGACTGCCAAGTGGGGGTTGGCAACAGCCGGAAATAGCACCTTTCTGGAAAAGGTGTTATAAAACAAACCATACTTACTCTTTATCCTGATGTTTAAAATCACTATTGGTAAAGACAACCGGCAGAAAAACGACTGTTTGTTTGTCTCCGAAAGGAGGAAGAAAAATGTTTACGTATGAAACTTGGGAAGAGCCGACTATTACATTTCAAGAAGATGATTCTTATAAAGGTGCGCTGTCAGTATTAAAATGGGCGTACGGCCATTACGGCGATCAGCTTGTTTACGCATGCAGCTTCGGTATTGAAGGAATCGTCCTCATTGACTTAATTTATAAAGTGAAAAAAGATGCGGAAATCGTATTTCTTGATACAGGGCTGCATTTCAAAGAAACGTACGAAACGATTGAGCGTGTCAAAGAACGTTATCCGGGCCTGAATATCATTTTGAAAAAACCGGATCTGACTGTAGAAGAGCAAGCGGAGGCCCACGGAGATAAGCTGTGGGAACGGGAGCCCAACAAGTGCTGCCATATCAGAAAAGTTGTTCCGTTAAGAGAAGCGCTGTCAGGTCATCCGGCATGGCTGTCTGGATTGCGCCGGGATCAAGGACCAAGCCGCGCCAATACAAACTTCTTAAATAAAGATGAAAAATTCAAATCAATTAAAGTATGCCCGCTTATCCATTGGACATGGAAAGACATTTGGAGATATACCTCCAAGAATGAATTAGACTACAACCCATTGCACGATCAAGGATATCCGAGCATAGGCTGTGAGCCTTGCACCTCACCGGCGTTTACTGCGGAAGACCTGCGTGCCGGCAGATGGAACGGTTCGGCGAAAACGGAATGCGGATTGCATGAGTAAGGAGCTGCGCAATGGAACTAGCCGCTATTTTATTTAGCTTGTTTTTCGCAATCAATATCGGAGCGAGCGGCGCTGCGGCTTCAATGGGAGTTGCTTACGGATCAGGAGCTGTCAGAAAGAAACTGTACGCTTTGCTCATATGTGCGGCCGGGGTGTTATCGGGTGCCGTCATCGGCGGCGGCGAGGTAGTGAAAACAATCAGCTCTGGCATTATACCGGAACAATCTATTACATTGACAATCGTTTGTATTATTATCGGCGCTGCGGCATTATCGCTCTTTACGGCTAATATACTGGGGATTCCTTTATCAACAAGTGAAGTAACGGTCGGAGCAGTTGTCGGCGTAGGAGTGGCATATAAAGTATTGTTTCTGAACAATTTACTCATGATCGTTGTATTTTGGATTCTCGTTCCGTTTGTTGCATTTTGTTTCACATTTTTCGTTTCAAAGCTGTTTCAATTGTTTAAGATTGAAGTGAAATCTTCCAGAAAGCAAAAAACACTTGGGATTATCCTGTTGTTTGCCGGATTTTTCGAAGCCTTTTCGGCGGGAATGAACAACGTCGCCAACGCTGTAGGCCCGTTGGTTGCCGCAGGTGTCTTAGATGTAACAAAAGGTACACTGTACGGAGGAATATTTGTAGCGCTTGGAGCGCTGTTATTAGGCGGGCGTGTATTAGAAACCAACGGCAAGAAAATAACGAAATTTTCAAAAGGGGAAGGCATTCTGCTATCCGGAACAGGAGCCGGACTGGTCATCATCAGCTCTGTATTCGGTCTGCCGGTGCCGCTCGCACAAGTCACGTCTTCGTCTATTATCGGAATTGGAATGGCGAAAAACGGGCCCAATGTATTTCATAAACAAGTGGTAAGAACCATGCTGAAAGTCTGGGTTGTCTCGCCGTTTTTATCATTATCCATATCATATCTGCTTGTATCCCTGTTCCTGAAAGGGGATTATTATTCAGTCTTTATGATGGCCAGCGTGCTTTTAGCAGCCGGCGGCGCAGTCAGTCTGATGAAAGCTATCCGAAAAGAGAGCCGCTCGGTTCATGAGCAGGGCGGAGGAATTTAATTATTAATCTGAGTTTATTTATCTGTTAACTAGGAGGAAATATAAATTATGAGTTTAGCACCGCACGGAGGAACATTAGTTAATCGTGTAAATGAGATGTATAATGTGAAAGAGATTCATAAAGAAATAGAGCTTGATTTAATTTCATTTGCTGATTTAGAACTTATTGGGATAGGCGCATACAGCCCGATTGAAGGCTTCTTCACTGAAAAAGACTACGTGTCAGTTGTTGAAAACATGCGTTTGTCATCTGGTGTTGTCTGGTCTCTTCCAATTACGCTGCCGGTTGATTCGCAAAAAGCGGCAGAACTTGAAATCGGTGAAACTGTAAAGTTAATGTATGAAGGAGAAACATACGGCGTCGTTCAGATTGAAGACTTGTACGTGCCTGATAAACAAAAAGAAGCTGTGAATGTTTATAAAACAAATGATCGTGAGCATCCGGGTGTGAAAAAACTTTTCAGCCGCGGCGATACGTATGTCGGTGGGCCGATTACGCTGATTAAGAAAGCTTCAAAGCAATTCCCAGAATTCACGTTTGAACCGCAGGAGACGAGACGCCAGTTTGCTGAAAACGGCTGGAAAACGATTGTTGGATTCCAAACGAGGAATCCGGTTCACAGAGCGCATGAATATATTCAAAAGACAGCGCTGGAAACAGTAGACGGTTTGTTTTTGAACCCGCTTGTCGGAGAGACAAAATCAGACGACATTCCGGCTGATGTGCGTATGGAAAGCTATCAGGTGCTGCTCGAAAACTATTATCCGAAAGATCGTGTGTTCCTTGGCGTATTTTTAGCTGCGATGCGTTATGCAGGTCCAAGAGAAGCCATCTTCCACGCACTCGTAAGAAAAAATTATGGCTGCACCCATTTCATCGTCGGCCGCGACCACGCCGGCGTCGGCGACTACTACGGTACTTACGAGGCTCAAGAGCTTTTCGAACAGTTCACACCGGAAGAACTCGGCATTACGCCAATGAAGTTTGAACACAGCTTTTTCTGCGAAAAATGCGGAAACATGGCGACTGCGAAAACATGCCCGCACGGCAGGGAGCATCATGTCATTTTATCCGGCACAAAAGTGAGGGAAATGCTGAGAGACGGTATCATGCCGCCCGCAGAATTCAGCCGGTCTCACGTTGTTGAAGTATTGATCAAAGGATTAAAGAAAAAAGAAGAAGCAGGCGTGTCCTAAGGAGGAGCAACATTGACGAATCGTGATATCGTATGGCATGAAGCCTCAATTACAAAAGAAGAATATCAGCAAAAAAATAAACATCAAAGCTCTATTCTCTGGCTGACAGGGCTGAGCGGTTCCGGCAAATCAACAATCGCAAATGCGGCAGCCCGAGAACTGTTTGAACAGGGCTATCAAGTGGTTGTGCTCGACGGGGATAATATCCGCCACGGCTTAAACAATGACTTGGGCTTTTCTGACGAAGACCGAAAAGAAAATATCCGCAGAATCGGAGAAGTTGCAAAGCTTTTCGTTCAGCAGGGCACTATTGTGATTACAGCTTTTATCTCGCCGTTCCGTGAAGACCGGGAGCAGGTTCGCCAGCTGGTTGATGAGGGCGAATTTCATGAAATCTACATTAAATGCGACCTTGATATTTGTGAACAAAGAGATCCGAAAGGCCTTTATAAAAAAGCGCGAAACGGTGAAATTCCGTTTTTTACAGGCATTGATTCACCGTACGAGGAGCCGAAAGCGCCGGAGCTCGTTCTGGATTCAGGACAAAATGAGCGCGAAGAGTGCAAAAATCAGCTGATCGAATTTGTGAAAAAGAACCTGAACTAAAAGGATAGGACAGAATCAATTTTATTTGTGAGATGTCAAGTTTACAAACAGGAAAGACAATTTCATCTTTGCCAGCTTTATGGAGCTCGTGCCGCTGCGAATGAAATTGAATGAAGACGATCTGACTGAAATCTGTCTGGCTGAAAAGAATAACAAACGGAACGATATAAGTTCTGGAAGATTTCGAACTGATCGGGGGGAGTTGTGATGGGGAAAGTATATATCGTTGGAGCAGGTCCCGGAGACCCTGATTTACTGACGATCAAAGCACTGAAAGCCATTCAAAAAGCTGATGTGATCTTATACGACAGATTAGTAAACAAAGATATTTTACAATATGCTAAAGAACAAGCCGACCTGATCTACTGCGGAAAGCTTCCGGATCTTCATACCATGAAGCAGGAAACCATCAATCGTTTTCTGGTGAAGTATGCTAAAAAGGGAAAAACTGTTGTAAGGCTGAAAGGCGGAGACCCTTTTGTGTTCGGCAGAGGGGGAGAAGAAGCGGAAAGCCTTGCCGAACACGGGATTCCTTTTGAGATTGTGCCGGGCATTACCTCAGGCATCGCAGCACCGGCTTACGCCGGCATTCCCGTCACTCACAGGGATGCAAGCTCAAACGTGGCGTTTGTGACAGGGCACTATCAAAAAGAAGAAAACTTTGAGGAAAAATGGAAAGCGCTGGCGACAGGTATTGATACCCTTGTCATCTATATGGGAATCAAAAATGTCAGGCAGATTGAAAGGCTTCTTCTAGAAAACGGGCGTGACGGTGCGACACCGGCAGCCTTTATCCATTGGGGCACAACGGATAAACAAAAATCTGTCATCTGTACATTGGATACTCTTTCAGAAACAGTGATAAATAAAGACATCAAGAATCCGAGTTTAATCGTTATTGGTGATGTTGTGAATTTTCATTATAAGCTTGAATGGTTTGAATCAGATGTAAAAAAACAAGATTTGAGCGAGGCGCTGTAATATGAAACAAGCAGTATTATACGTTGGTCATGGAAGCCGGCTGAAACAGGCGCAAAAAGAAGCGGCAGCATTTTTACAAGGATGCAAGGCGCATGTCTCCGCGCCAATTCAGGAAGTCAGTTTTTTAGAATTGCAGGAGCCGTCAATTAAGACGGGCTTTGAAGCATGTATAAAGCAAGGCGCCACTCACATAGCGGTGGTGCCTCTGCTTCTTTTAACGGCAGCTCATGCAAAAAAAGATATTCCCGAAGAAGTTGCGCGCGCTGCCGCCCGTTATCCTGCAGTCAACATCACATACGGTAAGCCGATCGGGGTAGACGATGAAGTGGTTAAAGCAGTGTGCAATCGTTTAGAAGAAACAGGCGCTCCTTATGAAAACGCACGAGTCGTGCTGATTGGCAGAGGGAGTTCAGATCCCGCCGTGAAAAAAGATGTCACAGAAATCGCCGAGCGCCTTCAACGGATGGCGCCTGTCAAAGAAGTAATGCCCTGTTTTTTAACCGCGTGCAAACCGAATTATCGGGACGTTTTTTCACAACTGAAACAAGGTGACGGCACTCCGGTCTTTGTTGTGCCGTACTTGCTGTTCACCGGTATGCTGATGAGTGAGATTGAGAAAGAAGTGAAAAAGCTTCGAGACGTTAATCCGCATATCTATCTCGCCGCATATCTCGGTTTTCATCCTCATGTAAAAAACGCCTTTTTACATCGTGTGAATGAAACCATAGAAAATCAAAACGGTCAGTTTTATTTTGACAGAGGTTTATATGCTGCCGCTTCACATTAGCCTGCGTGACAGGAAGGTCGTAATAGCGGGCGGCGGAAAGATTGCCCTGCGCAGGGTGAAAACGGTGCTTACCGAAGGGGCGGATATCACCCTGATCAGTCCGCGCGCGCTGCCTGAAATCAAGGTGATGGCAGAGGAACATCAGATCCGTTGGATACCACGGAAAATTGACCAAGAAGACCTCCGCGAGGCATTTCTGATTATTGCCGCTACAGATGACGCAGGCGTCAATGAGCAGATCGCAAAGAACGCCTCTCCTTCTCAGCTTGTCAATTGTGTGAGTGCCGCAGAGCTTGGCAACGTGTATATGCCGAAAATCGTCCAAAAAGGGCATATTAAGGTTTCAGTTTCCACAAATGGAGCCAGCCCGAAGCACACAAAGCTGCTTGCAGAAAAAATTGCTCAGCTTGTTGACGAGGAATGTATTCTTGAGGTTGAGAGACTATATAAAAAAAGAAGAAATACATAAAGAACTGCCGCATACACGGCAGTTCTTTGTCGTTGATCAAATTACGAAGCAGCAGAGCGGGAGAACGCTATGCTGTCAGCCCTTATACCTACAAAACATCAGCTTTTTTTCAGCTGGATCACGACATCAGCATCTGGTGTTACAAACACGGTATGCTGGCTGTCATAAGTGACAAAACCGGGCTTTGCGCCGTTTGGCTTTTTCACATGTCTGATCTTTGTATAATCCACCGGAACAGAACCGGATTCTTTTGCTTTAGAAAAATAGGCTGCGATCGTAGCTGCTTCAAGGATGGACTGCTCATCCGGATCACTGTTTCGGATCACTACGTGAGAACCAGGGATATCTTTGGTATGCAGCCAAATATCGTCTCTTGCAGCGGCTTTTGTTGTTAAATACTCATTTTGTTTATTGTTTTTCCCAACTAAAATCGTAAGTCCTGTTGAGGATTCATATGTTTCTAGAACAGGCGTGTGCTGCTTTTGTTTTTTCTGTCCTCTTTGCTGCTTAGGCCGCAAATATTTTCCTTCCACAAGCTCATCCCGTATTTCACTTATGTCTCTTGGAGAGGCGGAGGACAGCTGCTGAATGAGCTGATCAAAGTATTCAATCTCTTTTTCTGCAAGGCTGATCTGTTCTTTTACGACAGCGACTGAGTTCTTCGCCTTTTGATACTTTGTAAAGTACGCCTGCGCGTTTTCGGAAGGCGTTTTGTTCGGATTCAGAGGAATGGTGATGAGCGGGCTTTCCTCTTCATAATAATTTGTGACATCGGCCTCTTTATCGCCTTTTTTCAGCCTGAACAAATTGGCTGTCAGCAGTTCTCCATAGAGCTGATATTCTTTTGCGTTCTCGGAATGCTGAAGTGTTCTTTCCAGTTTCTTGATTTTATTTGCGTTCTTTTTCCGTTCGTTCGCCACAAAACGTTCAAGATCCTGAGCCTGCTGTTTCACCCGGTCACGCTCTGCTTTTCCAAAATAAAAACGGTCTAACAGTTCACTGAGCGAATCGAAACGGCGTCCGTCCCCTTTGAGGTGGGTCAGCTTAAGAAGATAGAAATATTCCTTCCCGTTTGCCGTTGTAAGTTCTGGCGCGAACTTACACTCTTTCATTGTGCCAAAGAGATCCAAAAGCGCTTTGGGCAATGTAACTTTGTTTGCGAGTCCGGCCCTGAAAACAGCTTCTTTTGCAAAAAGCGGGGAGACGCCGGAAAACGTATCAACGATCTGTTTGTCAAGCTTGCCTTCCTGAAAGCTGAGATGCCGCAGAATATCATCCTCAGTTGCCTCCAAAGGAGACATCTTATTTTGCGCGGGCGGCACTTTATAATCATAACCCGGCAGCACGGTCCGGTAGCTGTTAACAGACGGTGATAAATGTTTAAGCCCGTCTATGATGGTATTTTCAAGCCCGTCCGTAAGAATAATATTGCTGTGGCGGCCCATAATTTCAACATAAAGCTTACGGACGGTTTCATCCCCGATTTCATTCCGGCTTTTAATATGGAATATCATAATTCTGTCCATACCTGATTGTTCAATGCTTTCAATAAAGCCTCCCTCGATGTGCTTTCTCAGCAACATACAAAACATAGGCGGCTCGCTCGGATTTTCATACGTCTGATTTGTCAGGTGCACCCGTGAATAGCTTGGGTGGGCTGATAATAATAATTTTTGGTTTTTTCCGTTAGCCCGGATATGAAAAATTACATCATGTTTAAAAGGCTGATGGATTTTTGTAATCCGTCCTCCTGTAATCCGTTCATTTAATTCGTGTGTCATTCCGTATGTAAACATGCCATCAAACGACATATGCAAAACACCCTCTTCTTATTAAATCCTGCATTCGATAATTATAGCATGAAATGGGACGAGTCAGAATAAGCTTGCTTATAGAGTGATATCTCTAAAGAAAGCAGGGGAGTGGACGAGTCGAATGAAGTTTCATGAAATGGAACAAACCGATTTGGTAGAAGCAACAAACACGTCCATGAAACAGGGTTTAACAGAGAAAGAGGTGAAAAAGCGCCTCGAAACGCACGGGCCGAACGAGCTGCAAGAAGGCAAAAAAACATCAGCGCTTGTTTTGTTTTTCTCACAGTTTAAGGATTTTATGGTGCTTGTGCTGCTTGCGGCGACTCTCATTTCCGGTTTTCTGGGCGAATATGTAGACGCAATCGCCATTATTGCGATTGTATTTGTCAATGGTATACTTGGATTTTTTCAAGAAAGGCGCGCTGAACAATCGCTGCAAGCTTTAAAAGAGTTATCGACACCGCATGTCATGGCGCTCAGAGAGGGAAGCTGGGCGAAAATCCCTTCAAAAGAGCTTGTGCCCGGTGATATTGTGAAATTTGCAAGCGGCGACCGAATTGGCGCAGATGTCCGGATTGTCGAGGCGAAGAGCCTTGAAATTGAAGAGTCCGCACTAACCGGAGAATCCCTGCCGGTTGTCAAACATGCGGATAAGTTGAAAAAGCCCGATGTCTCGCTGGGTGATATTACAAATATGGCCTTTATGGGGACGATTGTCACGCGAGGAAGCGGTGTCGGCATTGTTGTTGGCACAGGAATGAAGACGGCTATGGGAAAAATCGCTGACATGCTTGAATCAGCGGGAACTTTTTCTACACCGCTGCAAAGAAGGCTGGAGCAGCTGGGGAAAATCTTAATTGTCGTTGCTTTGCTGCTGACCGTTCTTGTCGTAGCTGTCGGCGTCATTCAAGGACATGACCTGTACAGTATGTTTTTAGCCGGTGTGTCATTGGCAGTAGCCGCCATTCCGGAGGGGCTGCCGGCAATCGTCACAGTGGCTTTGTCACTCGGCGTACAGCGGATGATTAAACAAAAATCGATTGTCAGAAAACTGCCTGCCGTTGAAACGCTCGGGTGCGCGTCTATTATTTGTTCAGACAAAACGGGCACCATGACCCAAAACAAAATGACAGTCACACACGTTTGGTCAGGCGGGAAGACATGGAACGTATCAGGAGTCGGTTACGAGCCGAAAGGGGCTTTTACACTTAACGGAAAAGAAACAAGCGCAGACCATCATAAACCGCTTCAGCAGATGCTATTATATGGCGCGCTGTGTAACACATCGATTATTGAGAAAAAAGACGGCGAATATATTCTTGACGGCGATCCGACAGAAGGGGCACTTCTGACGGCAGCAAGAAAAGCTGGATTTTCTAATGACTTTGTACAATCTCATTACCGGGTGATAGAAGAGTTTCCGTTCGATTCCGACCGCAAGATGATGACTGTCATCGTGGAGGACAGGGACAAAAAACAATACGTGATCACCAAAGGCGCACCCGATGTACTGATGCAGCGTTCCGCCAACATTTTTTACGACGGATCGGCTGAGCTTTTTACTAAAGGGAGAAAGTCAGAAGCGGATGCCGTATTGAAACATTTGGCTTCGCAGGCGCTCAGAACAATCGCTGTTGCCTTTAAACCTCTGAAAGCCGGGGGAAAACCGACGATGGAGCAGGCTGAAAAAGACCTGACCTTGCTTGGGCTTTCCGGCATCATTGATCCGCCGCGGCCGGAAGTCAGACAGGCAATTAAAGAATGCCGGGAAGCGGGAATTAAAACGGTCATGATAACAGGAGATCATGTTGAAACCGCCAAAGCAATCGCGAAAGATTTGCGCCTGCTTCCGAAACGCGGAAAAATCATGGACGGACAGATGCTCAATGAGCTTTCATCCGAAGAGCTTGCAGGTGTTGTCGATGACGTGTATGTATTTGCCCGTGTATCGCCTGAACATAAGTTGAAAATTGTAAAAGCGTATCAAGAAAACGGCCACATCGTCGCCATGACAGGTGACGGAGTAAATGACGCCCCTGCCATCAAACAGGCTGACATCGGCGTGGCCATGGGTATTACAGGAACAGATGTAGCGAAAGAAGCCTCATCGCTCGTTCTCGTCGATGATAATTTCGCAACCATCAAATCAGCGATTAAAGAAGGCCGGAATATCTATGAAAATATTAGAAAGTTTGTCCGGTACCTGCTGGCATCAAATGTCGGAGAAATTTTAGTCATGCTCTTTGCCATGCTCTTGGCACTGCCGCTGCCGCTGGTGCCGATTCAAATTTTGTGGGTGAACCTGGTGACGGACGGACTGCCGGCCATGGCGCTCGGGATGGACCAGCCGGAAGGCGACGTGATGAAACGGAAGCCTCGGCAGCCGAAAGAAGGGGTTTTTGCCAGGAAGCTTGGATGGAAGGTTATATCAAGAGGGTTCTTAATAGGTATCGCAACACTGCTGGCTTTCATTATCGTGTATCACCGCAATCCTGAAAATTTGGCATATGCCCAGACGGTTGCGTTTGCGACATTGGTGCTTGCCCAGCTGATTCATGTTTTTGACTGTAGAAGCGAAACGTCCATTTTTGATAGAAATCCGTTTGAAAATCTATATTTAATAGGAGCGGTTCTGTCATCCATTTTGCTCATGGTTATCGTCATCTACTATCCTGCGCTCCAGCCGATTTTCCACACCGTTCCGATAAAACCGGGAGACTGGCTTTTAGTGATCGGTATGTCGGCCATTCCTACTTTTTTGCTGGCTGGGTCACTTTTGACAAGAAAAAAATAAATTCGTATGATATAATCTTAGGGGTAATAGCATGTCTATTGCCTTTTTATTTTGAGAACAGGGAAGAATTGGGTGTTTGATATGATACGAAGTATGACAGGCTTCGGCACAGCAAGCAAAACACAAGATGATCTCTCTGTAACCGTTGAGTTGAAATCTGTGAACTATCGGTTCAAAGAAGTCAATGCTCGTTTGCCCAGGCCTTTGCTATATTTAGAAGATAAACTGAAACAGATTATTTTACAGAATATACAGCGCGGCAGAATTGAGCTTTTTGTATCCGTTGACAGCGAGTCGCTCGTACAGAGAAGCGTAAAGGTTGATTGGGCGCTGCTGGATGAGTTTGTCACCGCTGCCGGTGAAATGAAAAAACGCTACAGCTTAACCGCTGAACCTGGTGTTATGGAATTGTTACAGTTAGAGCAAGCGGTGCAAATCCGTGAAAAACAAACACAGCACGACAAGCTTGAGGAATTTTTAACGGAGGCCGTTGAGGAAGCGGTGAAAGGCCTTTGTGAGATGCGGACTAAAGAAGGGCTGCTTCTAAAGGAAGACTGCCTCGCACATCTCGACCGGCTTGAAACGCTTGCCGCACAGGTGAAAGCGCATGCTCCCGCGGTTGTGAAACAATATCAAGAGCGGCTGTACTCCAGGATGAAGGAATGGACGGAAGATGCGCTGGACGAGAGCAGGCTGATAACGGAATGCGCCATCTTTGCGGATCGGTCTGACATTACGGAGGAGATTACCAGGCTGAAGAGCCATTTCGCACAATTCCGTGATATATTGGCTGAAGGAGGAATTGTCGGACGAAAACTCGACTTCCTCGTACAGGAGCTTAACCGCGAAGTAAACACCATCGGCTCAAAAGCAAATGATCATCAGATCACAAAGCTTGTCGTCGAAATGAAAAGTTCTATTGAAAAAATAAAAGAACAAGTGCAAAATATAGAATAGCGACTGTGCGTATTGTTTACAGACGGTCTCTCTAGGCTAGACTAGAGACGTCTATTTTACAGGGGGAACGTAGAAGATGACGATTAAACTGATTAATATCGGATTTGGGAATATCATCTCCGCCAATCGGATGATTTCGATTGTCAGCCCGGAGTCTGCGCCAATAAAACGGATGATTCAGGATGCAAGAGACCGCGGAATGCTAATTGACGCTACATACGGACGAAGAACCCGTGCAGTTGTCGTCATGGATAGTGATCACATTATCTTATCTGCCGTCCAGCCTGAGACAGTTGCACACAGACTTTCAGTTAAAGAAGAAATTATGGATGAAGGGCAGGGATAATTGCCGCATGAAAGAAAGAGGGTTATTAATCGTTCTCTCAGGTCCCTCAGGAGTTGGTAAAGGAACGGTAAGGCAAGCAATATTTTCACAAGAGGATACAAAATTTGAATATTCGATTTCAGTGACGACGAGAAGCCCGAGAGCGGGAGAGACAGACGGAGTCGATTATTTCTTCAAAACAAGGGATGAGTTCGAGCAGATGATTGCAAACAACAAGCTGCTTGAATGGGCTGAGTATGTCGGAAATTATTACGGCACGCCCGTCGATTATGTCGAACAAACGCTCCAAGAGGGAAAAGACGTCTTTTTGGAGATCGAAGTCCAGGGTGCGCTTCAAGTAAGAAACGCTTTCCCGGAAGGTCTGTTTATTTTCCTGGCGCCTCCGAGCCTTTCTGAACTGAAAAACAGAATTGTCACAAGAGGAACCGAGACAGACGCCCTGATTGAAAATCGGATGAAAGCTGCTAAGGCTGAGATCGAAATGATGGACGCTTACGATTATGTCGTTGAAAATGACAACATTGAGACAGCTTGCGAGAAAATTAAAGCAATTGTCCTCGCCGAGCATTTAAAGCGTGAACGCATTGCTCCGAGATATAAGAAAATGCTGGAGGTAGAATAACTTATGTTAGATCCGTCAATCGATTCATTAATGAATAAATTAGATTCAAAATACACGCTGGTGACTGTTTCTGCAAGACGCGCGCGTGAAATGCAAATCAAAAAGGACCAGCAGATTGAGCATACCATTTCACACAAATATGTAGGCAAAGCATTGGAAGAAATTGATGCCGGCCTGCTTTTGATTGAAAAGGAAGACCGCGAATAGCAGCACACAAGTAGCAACCTATGACAAGTATAGGTTGTTATTTTTTTCCGTAGGTTTTGTGTAAACGATGTAAAAAAGGGGGAGAAATTATTGCTTAATAATCGAAATATATTACTTTGTGTGAGCGGAGGAATTGCCGTTTATAAAGCGTGTGCGTTAACGAGCAAGCTCGTGCAGGCCGGAGCAAACGTAAAAGTCATTATGACGGAATCGGCATGTCAATTCGTCTCTCCGCTGACTTTTCAGGCGTTAAGTCGCCATGAAGTATATACAGACACATTTAAAGAACAAAATCCAAGCGTCATATCCCATATTGATGCGGCTGACTGGGCAGATCTTATCATCGTTGCCCCTGCAACAGCCAATGTTATTGGCAAATTAGCCAACGGGCTGGCAGATGACATGCTGACGACAACGCTTTTAGCGTCGGAGGCACCCGTTTGGATTGCGCCGGCCATGAATGTGCATATGTATGACCACCCGGCGGTCAAGCGCAATATTTCAGTCCTATACCAAGACGGCTTTCGTTTTATTGAGCCAAGTGAAGGTTATTTAGCATGCGGGTACGTCGGAAAAGGAAGATTGGAAGAACCAGAGAATATCGTGAAGCTCGCTGAAAGCCATTTTTCAGAAGAGACAAACGCTCCGCTCGAGGGAAAGCATGTTGTCATCACAGCCGGTCCGACACGTGAACCTGTTGATCCGGTTCGATTCTTTACAAACAAATCGACCGGGAAAATGGGCTATGCCGCAGCAGAGGCCGCAATTAGCCTCGGAGCGCGCGTGACCCTGATCTCAGGCCCGGTATCCATTGATCCGCCAAAAGGGCTGCATAAATTAATCAGCGTTCAGACTGCCGCGGATATGCGTGAGGCCGTGCTCTCTGTGTTCGACTCAAGCGACATCGTCATTAAAACGGCTGCGGTTGCCGATTTTACGCCAACATCAGTATCAGACCATAAAATGAAAAAGAAAGACGGCTCGCTTGTTATTGAACTGAAACGGACCGGGGATATTTTAAAAGAGCTTGGCGGGAAAAAACAGCGGCAAATATTAGTCGGGTTCGCAGCAGAAACACAAGACGTCGAGCATTATGCACGAAAAAAACTCGACACGAAAAATCTTGATATGATCGTAGCCAATAATGTGAAAACAGCAGGTGCCGGCTTTGGCGCAGATACAAACCTTGTCACGTTCTTTTTCAAAGACGGGCGCAGACGCGAGCTGCCGATACTTTCTAAGTTTGACGTCTCTCTGGAAATTTTCAGAGAAATTGTTGCGTTCTCAGAACAGAGCGTGGAGCGGTCATGAATTTTGCAGAAGTCATCGTGGATGTCAGCACAAAAAACATCGACAGGCCCTTTGATTACAAAATTCCGGAAAATCTAAAAGGGATGATCAAAACAGGCATGCGTGTTATTGTCCCGTTTGGTCCCCGTAAAATTCAAGGCTTTGTGACTGCCGTCAAAGAAACTTCTGATCTCGCAGGAAAGTCTGTCAAGGAAGTAGAGGATTTATTAGACCTGACGCCCGTTCTGACAAAAGAGCTTATGGATCTGTCCTCGTGGCTGTCAGACAAAACACTCTCATTTAAAATAACAGCGCTTCAGGCTATGCTGCCGGCGGCACTAAAGGCAAAATATGAAAAGGAATTGAAAATATCGGGTGATGACCCCCTTCCGCCGCAAATTGAGCGGCTGTTTTCCGAGCGTAAGAGCCTGTTATATTCGGATATTCCCGACCGCGAGACGCTAAAGCTCATCCAAAAATGTGTTCAAAAGGGCAATATAGATGTCACATATCAAGTAAAGCAAAAAACGAATAAAAAGATGATCAGAATGATACAGGCAAAAGTGCCGAAAGAGGAGCTTGCCAAGCAGGCTGCCCGGCTGAGTCAAAACGCCTCCAAACAGCAGGCGGTTCTTCATTTTTTCATCTCCGGCCAGGAAGGATTAAAGCTTTCTGCGGCGGATCTTTGCAAAAAGACAAATACAAGCGCGGCCACACTGAAAACGCTCATCCAAAAGGGATTGCTTCAGGAAAGCCATGAAGAGGTTTACAGAGATCCATATCAGGACAGAATGTTCAAAAAAACGAAGCCCCTTGCGCTGACTGATGAGCAAAGTGCAGCATACGAGTCGATACGGGAAACGCTTGATCAAGACGAGCATAAAGTATTTCTGCTTCATGGCGTTACAGGAAGCGGTAAAACAGAGATTTATTTGCAATCGATTGAAAAAGTGCTTGCGAAAGGAAAAGAGGCGATCGTGCTCGTCCCGGAAATTTCGCTGACGCCGCAAATGGTCAACCGGTTTAAAGGCCGTTTCGGTTCTCAGGTCGCCGTTATGCACAGCGGGCTGTCCACCGGGGAAAAATATGATGAATGGCGAAAAATCCACCGAAACGAAGTCCGTCTTGTAGTAGGCGCCAGGTCAGCGATTTTCGCTCCGTTTGAAAATCTCGGCATGATCATTATCGATGAAGAACATGAATCATCCTATAAGCAGGAAGAAATGCCGCGTTATCATGCGAAAGAGGTGGCCATCAAACGGGCTGAGCACCATAGCTGTCCGGTCGTTTTGGGAAGCGCCACACCGACACTGGAATCATTTGCCCGTGCGAAAAAAGGAGTTTATGAGCTTTTGTCATTAAAGAGCCGTGTCAATCAGCAGGTGATGCCTGAAGTTTCTCTTGTTGACATGAGGGAAGAGCTCAGAGGCGGCAACCGCTCTATGTTTTCCTTAGAACTGATGGAACTGCTTGAGGAAACGATCGCAAAGGGTGAGCAGGCGGTGCTGTTTTTAAATAAACGCGGCTATTCTTCATTTGTCATGTGCCGGGACTGCGGTTATGTTCCGCAATGTCCGCACTGTGATATTTCCATGACCTATCATCGTTACGGCCAGAGACTCAAATGCCATTATTGCGGTCATGAAGAACCGGTTCCGAATACTTGTCCGGAATGCGGGAGCGAGCATATCCGTTTTTTTGGAACGGGAACGCAGAGAGTGGAAGAAGAGCTGACAAAGGTGCTGCCGAATGCGAGAGTGATACGGATGGACGTGGACACGACGTCGAGGAAAGGATCTCATGAAAAGCTATTATCAGCTTTCGGGGAAGGAAAAGCGGACATTCTTCTCGGTACGCAGATGATTGCAAAGGGGCTTGATTTTCCCAATGTGACCCTTGTCGGCGTTCTCAGCGCTGACACAACACTTCATATCCCTGATTTCAGATCAGCCGAAAAAACCTTCCAGCTATTAACGCAAGTAAGCGGGAGGGCCGGCCGGCATGAAAAACTGGGCCGGGTGATCATTCAGACATATACCCCGTCCCATTACAGCATTCAGCTGACAAAAACACATGACTATGAATCTTTCTTTCAGCAGGAAATGGGGCACAGGAGAGAACAGTCCTACCCGCCGTATTATTATTTGGCCCTTGTGACTGTTTCCCATGAGGAAGTGGCAAAAACGGCAATCATAGCCGATAAAATCGCCCATTATTTAAAAGCGAACTGCGGCGCTGACGCGAAAATCCTCGGACCCGCCGCGTCGCCGATTGCCAGGATCAAAGATAGATATCGCTATCAATGCGTGATAAAATACAAACAGGAAAACCAGTTGTCAGAAGTATTAAAGAAGATACTGGAACATTATAAACGCGATATTGAACAAAAGCATGTAACGATTTCAATTGATATGAATCCTTATATGATGATGTAACATCTGCGTGTTGGAGGGCTTTATTTTGGCGGTAAAACCAATTGTCACACATCCTGCGGAGGTTCTTGAAACACCGGCGGAGGCTGTGACTGTTTTTGATAAAAAATTAAAAAAGCTGCTTGACGATATGTACGATACGATGCTTGAAATGGACGGTGTCGGATTGGCAGCGCCGCAAATTGGCATTTTGAAAAGAGCTGCTGTTGTGGATATCGGCGAAGAAAGCGGCAGAATCGACTTGATTAACCCGGAAATTCTTGAAAGCGGCGGCAAACAAACGGGAATTGAAGGCTGCTTGAGTTTCCCTGATTTATATGGAGAGGTTACCCGTCCCGATTATGTGAAAGTACAGGCCTATAATCGGCAGGGTAAACCGTTTGTTTTTGAAGCGACAGGCTTTTTAGCAAGAGCTGTACAGCATGAAATGGATCACTTGGACGGTGTGCTGTTCACTTCAAAAGTAAGCAAGTATTATACAGAAGACGAACTAGCGGATATGGAAGGATGATTGGATGACGAGAATCGTTTTTATGGGAACGCCTGATTTTTCTGTTCCTGTTTTAAGAACGCTTATAGATGAAGGATATGAAGTTGTGGGGGTCGTCACTCAGCCTGACCGGCCGAAAGGAAGGAAAAAGGTTATGACGCCTCCGCCTGTTAAGGAAGAGGCCCTGCGCCATGGAATAACGGTGCTTCAGCCTGAAAAAGTGAGACAGGATGAAGAAATTGAAAAAGTGCTCGCATTGAAACCCGATTTGATTGTAACAGCGGCATTCGGACAAATCTTGCCTAAAAAGCTGCTCGACAGCCCGAAATATGGCTGTATTAACGTGCACGCGTCACTTTTGCCGGAATTAAGGGGCGGGGCTCCGATTCATTATTCGATTTTGCAAGGCAAGAAAAAAACCGGGGTTACCATCATGTACATGGTGGAGAAACTGGATGCAGGCGACATGCTTTCTAAAATTGAAGTGGACATAGAAGAGAAAGATAACGTCGGAACGCTTCATGACAAATTAAGCAAAGCCGGAGCAGAACTTTTATCTCAAACCGTTCCTGACGTCATTAAAGGGAACGTAACACCGATTCAGCAAGACGAAGGGAAAGCGACCTACGCCCCGAACATTAAACGGGAGCAGGAGCTGATCGACTGGTCGAGAAGCGGCGAAGATCTATATAACCAAGTGCGCGGACTGAATCCTTGGCCTGTCGCCTATACGACGCTTAACGGCCAAAACCTGAAGATATGGTCGGCGAAAAAAACACCCGCTCAAAAGAAAGCTGAACCGGGAACCGTTATTGCTGTTGAGGAGAATGGAATCGTAGTCGCGACAGGCAATGAAACAGCGTTGTTAGTAACCGAACTGCAGCCGGCAGGTAAAAAGCGCATGGAAGGCGAGGATTTCGTCAGAGGCGCAAATGTGCAAACTGGAGAAGTATTAGGAGTAAAGCATGAAGAATAATAATGTTCGCGACATTGCGCTTGAAGCGCTGATGAAACTGGATCAAAATCAGGCTTACAGTAATCTGCTGCTCAAGTCTGTCATTAAATCGAATGAGCTCAGCGATCAGGATAGAGGTCTGTTGACTGAGCTGGTATACGGGACACTGCAAAACAAAACAGCCCTGGATTATATGCTTAAGCCGTTCATCAACAAACCGGCTAAGGTGAAGCCATGGGTCATTCAGCTCCTTCGGCTTTCCCTGTATCAAATGGAATATTTAGAAAAGATTCCGCACAGGGCAGCCATTCATGAAGCGGTAGAAATCGCCAAAAAAAGGGGCCATAAAGGAATTGCTTCTTTTGTCAACGGCGTTCTTCGCTCTGTACAGCGTGAAGGCGTTCCGTCATTTGCAGCCATTAATGACCCTGTCACCCGGCTTGCGACAGAGACAAGCCATCCGGAATGGCTTGTCAAAGAATGGGCGGAAACATATGGGTTTGACGCAGCTGAAAAAATCTGCCGTATTCACCTTGTACCGCCTAAGCAAACCCTTCGTGTCAATCAAATGAAAAAAGACAGAGATGAGTTGCTCGAATCTCTGGCAGCCGAAGGAATAGAAGCTGAAAAAGGCGACCTGTCCCCTGATGCAGTAAAGCTTCTAAAAGGAAGCATAGCGGGAAGCCGTTTCTTTAAAAATGGTGACGTGTCCATTCAGGATGAAAGCTCGATGCTTGTCGCACGAGCGCTTGGCCCCGAAGCAGGAGAAACCATTTTGGATGCCTGCGCGGCTCCGGGAGGGAAATCAACACATATCGCTGAACGAATGGGAAATGAAGGGTCGGTCTTGTCACTAGACCTTCACGAGCATAAAGTGAAGCTGATTAAAGAAGCGGCAAATAGACTCGGACTGACGATCATCAAGCCTGAGGCAATGGATGCCCGCAAAGCATCGGAAGCCTTTCAAGCTGAAGAGTTTGACCGCATTCTCGTCGATGCTCCGTGCTCAGGTTTCGGGGTTATCCGCAGAAAGCCCGACATGAAATACAGCAAAACCCCTGAAGACAGCGCACGCCTTGCCAAGATTCAGCTGTCAATTTTAAGGGAAATCGCTCCATTAGTAAAAAAAGGTGGCACACTCGTGTACAGTACGTGTACAATGGACCGGACAGAAAATGAAGAAGTAATCCATGCGTTTATACAAGAACATCCTGAATTTGAACCCGATTTGTCTCTTGAAAAGCGGCTGCCTGAAAAGGCGAGACCTTTTGTTCGGGGTGGAAGCCTTCAAATCCTTCCTCACTATTTCGGAACAGATGGTTTCTTTATTTGCAGCATGAGAAAGAAGGGATAAGCAATGACACAATCAAAACAAACAAAAGTCAGAAAAGAATTGCGGACAGAAAACCCGTCCATTTATTCTTTTGAATTAGATGAACTTCAAACATGGCTCACTGAAAACGGAGAGAAACCGTTTCGCGCCGCACAAATTTTTGAATGGCTTTATGAAAAACGAGTGTCTTCTTTTGAAGACATGACAAACCTTTCAAAAAGCCTGCGTGAGAAATTAAGCAGCCATTTCGTGCTCACAACGCTGAAAACTGCGGTGAAGCAAACATCTCAGGATGGAACGATGAAATTTTTATTCGAACTCCATGACGGTTACACAATCGAAACCGTTTTAATGAGACACGAATATGGCAATTCTGTATGTGTAACGACACAAGTCGGCTGCCGCATCGGCTGTACGTTTTGCGCATCGACACTCGGCGGACTGAAACGTAATCTTGAAGCAGGCGAAATCGTTGCTCAAGTAGTGAAAGTCCAAAAAGCGCTTGATGAAACAGATGAGCGCGTCAGTTCTGTGGTTATTATGGGAATCGGCGAGCCATTTGATAATTTTAATGAAATGCTTGCTTTCTTAAAAATCATTAATCATGATAAAGGATTAAATATCGGTGCCCGCCACATTACGGTGTCAACAAGCGGAATCATCCCGAAAATTTACGATTTCGCAGACCAGCAAATGCAAATTAACTTCGCGATTTCTCTGCACGCGCCAAATACGGAGATCAGAAGCCGGCTGATGCCGATTAACAAGGCGTATAAGCTGCCTGACTTAATGGAGGCAGTCAAATACTATATTGAAAAAACCGGCAGACGCATCAGCTTTGAGTACGGCCTGTTCGGCGGTGTAAATGACCAGGTCGAACATGCTGAAGAGCTTGCAGAGTTATTAAAAGGCGTGAAATGCCACGTCAACTTAATACCTGTCAACTATGTGCCTGAACGTGATTATGTCCGCACGCCGAAGGACCAGATCTTTGCTTTTGAAAAAACGTTGAAATCCCACGGAGTAAATGTCACGATCAGAAGAGAGCAAGGCCATGACATTGACGCGGCCTGCGGTCAGCTTCGCGCGAAGGAGCGTCAAGACGAGACGAGGTGATGAGGTTGTTAACAGCCTTAAAAACAGATACAGGGAAAATCCGCCAGCACAATGAAGACGATGCGGGCATATTTAAGGGGAAAGACGAATTTATATTAGCGGTTGTCGCTGATGGCATGGGCGGCCATCTTGCCGGAGATGTTGCGAGCAAGATGGCTGTAAAAGCCATTGGAGAGAAGTGGAATCAGGCGGAAACCATTCCTTCTGCACCTTCGGAATGCGAGACGTGGATAAAGGAACAAATACACGCTGTAAACAGCCAGATTTACGGTCACGCACAAGCCCATGAAGAATGCCAAGGCATGGGAACAACGATTGTGTGCGCCCTTTTTACTGGGAAATCGGTTACGGTAGCCCACATAGGCGACAGCAGATGCTATTTGCTTCAAGAAGACGATTTCATTCAATTGACCGAAGATCATTCTCTTGTGAATGAGCTTGTGAAGACTGGAGAAATTTCTAAAGAAGACGCCGAGCATCACCCGAGAAAAAATGTACTCACAAAAGCTCTTGGAACAGACAGGTCGATCAGCATTGACGCCCGATCATTTGAATTAGAGCCAGGCGATAAGCTGCTTCTATGCTCAGACGGACTGACGAATAAGGTGGAAGACCGGGAATTAAAAGAAATTTTGCAAGATACATCAGCTCCTCAGGAAAAAGTAAATCTGCTCGTAGACAAAGCCAATGAAAACGGCGGAGAAGACAATATAACTGCGGTATTGCTTGAGCTTGCTTTACATGTTGAAGAGGGTGAAGAAAAGTGCTAATCGGCAAGCGGATCAGCGGGCGCTACCAAATTCTCCGGGTTATTGGCGGAGGAGGCATGGCAAACGTTTATTTAGCTGAGGACATCATTCTTGAACGTGAAGTCGCAATCAAAGTACTGCGGTTTGACTTTGCGAATGACAATGAGTTTATCAGACGTTTCCGAAGAGAAGCTCAGTCGGCATCGAGCCTTGACCACCCGAATATTGTCAGCATTTACGATGTGGGCGAAGAAGAAGATATCTATTATATTGTGATGGAATATGTGGAAGGCATGACGCTGAAGGAATACATAACCGCAAACGGGCCTCTTCACCCTAAAGAAGCGCTCCGCATCATGGAGCAGATTGTCTCAGCCATAGCACATGCCCATCACAATCACATTGTGCACAGGGATATTAAGCCTCACAATATTTTGATCGACCATATGGGGAATATAAAGGTCACTGATTTTGGCATTGCCACTGCCCTTAGTTCCACAACGATCACACATACAAATTCTGTTCTCGGCTCGGTTCATTACCTGTCTCCCGAGCAGGCGCGGGGCGGCTTGGCCACGAAGAAATCAGACATCTATGCGCTCGGCATCGTACTGTTTGAGCTTGTAACCGGGCGTATCCCGTTTGAAGGAGAATCAGCAGTCAGCATTGCTTTAAAGCATCTCCAAACGGAGACTCCTTCTGCAAAAAGATGGAATCCCGCGGTCCCCCAAAGCGTTGAAAACGTTATTTTAAAGGCCACAGCTAAAGATCCGTTTCACCGATATGAGTCCGCTGAGGACATGGGAGAAGACATCAAAACAGCTTTTGATGCCCGTCGGCTCAACGAAAAGAAGTTTTCCGTACTGGAAGATGAAGAAATGACTAAAGCGATTCCCATTATAAAGGATGCCGATCAAGCCTCTCCCTCTGACAAAGAGAATGCTGATGAAGCTCCTCACGGAAAGAAGACGAAAAAGGGCAAGAAGAAAAAATGGCCATGGGTTTTATTGGCCGTATGCTTTATTTTAATTACGGCCGGCGTACTCGCCGTAACCGTATTTCCATCTCTTTTTATGCCGAAAGATGTCAAGATCCCCGATGTTCAGGGGATGGAATATGAAGAAGCGGCTGATCTGCTTGAAAAAGACGGCTTACAGGTCGACTCGGATGTCTTGGAAATTTCAGACGAAAAAATTGAAGAAGGCTTAATGGTGAAGACAGATCCTAAAGCGGATTCAACCGTAAAAGAAGGGGCATCCGTTAAACTGTATAAAAGCACGGGAAAAGCAAAAACACAGCTGAATGATGTGACGGGTCAAACCGTTGAACGGGCAAAAGAAGCTTTGAAGAAAAAGGGCTTTGAAAACATAACAGTCAATGAGGTTCACGATGAAGAAGAGTCCGGCACGGTCATTGACCAGGAGCCTTCAGCAGGGACCGATCTTGTGCCAAGTGACGATCAAGTAAAGCTGACGGTCAGCATAGGCCCTGAAGACATCACGCTCAGAGACTTAACGACATACAGCAAACAGGCGGCCTCTGGTTATCTTGAGGATAACGGGCTGACATTGGTCGAAAAAGAAGTTCACTCAGACGATATTCCTGAAGGGCAGGTAGTCAAACAAAACCCGAAAGCCGGCACGGCATTAAAGCCCGGAAACGAAGTCGAAGTCACCTTTTCACTCGGACCTGAAAAAAAACCTGTGAAGACCGTGAAAGAAAAAATTCAAATCCCTTATGAACCGGAAAATGAAGGGGACGAGCTAGAGGTCCAAATTTCAATTGATGACGCAGACCACAGCATTTCTGACTCTTATGAAAACTTCAAAATAAAAGAGCCGACCGAACGTGCGATTGAATTGAAGATTGAACCGGGACAAAAAGGGTATTATCAAGTGACAGTAGATAACAAAGTCGTCAGCTACAAAACAATTGAGTATCCCAAAGATGAATAACAAGGAGGGACAATATGCCTGAAGGCAAGATTATTAAAGCGTTAAGCGGGTTTTATTACGTACTGGACGAATCAGACGATACAAAAGAAGGAAAAGTGATCCAATGCAGGGGAAGAGGCATTTTCAGAAAAAATAAAATAACGCCTCTCGTCGGTGACTATGTTGTGTATCAAGCTGAGCATGAAAAGGAAGGCTACCTTTTAGAAATAAAAGATAGAACCAATGAGCTAGTCAGGCCGCCGATCTCAAACGTTGATCAGGCAGTGCTCGTTTTTTCTGCGGTTCAGCCCACTTTCAGCACATCTTTATTAGACCGTTTTTTAGTTCTTGTTGAAGCAAACGATATTCTTCCCATCATCTGTATCACCAAAATGGATCTTGTCAAAGACCAAAAAACAAAAGAAGCCATTCAGGCTTATGCAAAAGACTACCGTAAAATCGGTTATGAGGTTTATCTCACCTCATCCAAGGAACAAAACGGGTTACCGGACATCATTCCTCATTTTCGGAATAAAACGACTGTCTTTGCAGGCCAGTCCGGTGTCGGGAAATCTTCACTTTTAAATGCGATAAGTCCTGAGCTTGAACTGAGAACGGATGAAATTTCGGAGCACTTAGGCCGCGGGAAACATACCACCCGGCATGTCGAACTCATCCACACATCAGGCGGATTAGTTGCGGACACGCCAGGATTCAGTTCACTGGAATTTACCGGCATTGAGGCGGAAGAGCTGGGATATACATTTCCCGAAATCAGAGAAAAAAGCGCTGAATGCAAATTCAGAGGCTGCCTTCATCTGAAAGAGCCGAAATGTGCCGTAAAACAAGCCGCGGAGAATGAAGAAATAACAAAATACCGTTATGACCATTATGTTGAATTTATGATGGAGATTAAAGACAGAAAGCCGAGGTATTAACATGATTAAGGTTGCACCATCTATCCTTTCCGCAGATTTTGCCTCTTTGGGAAAGGAAATAAAAGACGTGGAGCAGGGCGGAGCCGATTATATTCATATTGATGTGATGGACGGCCATTTTGTCCCAAATATTACGATCGGTCCGCTTATTGTGGAAGCCGTTCGTCCGGTGACAGAACTTCCGCTTGATGTTCATTTAATGATAGAAGAGCCGGACCGTTACATACCGGCATTCGCAAAGGCGGGAGCGGATGTGATATCCGTCCATGCCGAAGCATGTCCGCACCTTCACCGAACCATTCAATTAATAAAAGAACATGGCGTAAAGGCGGGAGTTGTGCTTAATCCCCACACCACCGTTGATATGATTAAGCATGTGATAGACGAGCTTGATCTCGTTCTCTTAATGACTGTGAACCCGGGCTTTGGAGGGCAGAAGTTTATTCATTCCGTCCTGCCGAAAATAAGCGAAGTCCGCCGGCTTGCAGACGTAAAAGGGAAAAATGAGATACTGATTGAAGTAGACGGCGGCGTCAACAAAGAGACAGCCCCGCTATGCATTGAAGCAGGCGCCAACTTACTTGTCGCGGGGTCTGCGATTTATGGCCAAAATGACCGCAAGAAAGCCATTTCTGACATTAGAGGCAATTTATAAATAAGCACTCCGAAAGAGCCAAGCGCTGATTGACCAGCTTGAGCTCTTTTTCCTGTATGCAGATAAAGAGAGGAAACAATATGAGCCAGATAAATATAGTCGCCGGCGGACCGATTGACTTAATACCGGAACTTTCCCAGTATGCCGCTGATCAAATGCTGTGGGTCGGTGTTGATAAAGGCACGGTCACATTGTTAGACGCCGGCATCATTCCGGATGAAGCGTTCGGGGATTTTGACAGTATCACAGACCGAGAGCGCCGGAAAATTGAAAAGGCGGCGCCGGGTTTGCATGTGTACCAGGCTGAAAAAGACCAAACAGACTTAGAGCTTGCACTCGTCTGGGCTTTAGAGCAAAAGCCGGATATGATCCAAGTATTCGGTATCACGGGCGGGAGAGCTGATCATTTTTTAGGGAATATCCAGCTTTTGCACAAAGGCATTGAATCAAACACAGCGATTCAGCTGATCGACAAACAGAACATCATTCAAATGTTTACACCGGGAACACATACAATTGAGAAGGACTTCGGCAAAAGATATATTTCATTCATCCCGTTTTCTGAAGAGGTAGAAGAACTTACCCTCACCGGTTTTAAATATCCGCTAAAAAACTGTCATATTACATTCGGTTCAACACTATGTATTAGTAACGAACTCATTTATTCACGAGGTACTTTTTCGTTTGCTGAAGGCATAGTAATAATGGTAAGGAGCACTGATTAGCTACGTGCTTTCACTCAAATGCAGAAACAATAAACCTTTAGAACGATGAACAGGCGGTTACCGGACTTATAGGAGGGGGACAAAAATGAAATTTTACACCATTAAATTGCCGAAGTTTTTAGGAGGAATTGTCCGGGCAATGCTGGGCTCATTTAAAAAAGATTAAGCCTGACAGCGAAGCCCTCTTACACCACATAAAAACGCCTGCCACACATATCGGGGCAGGCGTTCATTTTGTTATACACGCTCAACTTTACCGGATTTCAAAGCTCGAGCAGATACATATACTTTTTTAGGTTTGCCGTTCACAAGGATACGAACCTTTTGAAGATTCGCGCCCCAAGTGCGCTTAGAAGCGTTCATTGCGTGAGAACGGTTATTCCCAGCTGTTGTTTTTTTACCTGTGATAACGCATTTACGTGCCATTTGTTTCCCTCCTAACTGCGCAAAACATCTACTTTTCAACATGCATTTTTCTTAGATGCTTTTGATACTTTAATAATTTACCACAGCTAAAAACCGTTTGCAACTATTGTTTCCCCTCCTTTCAAGAAAAATCACTTGACAACTTGAAAAAAATTGAACGCTGTAGTATAAGTAGGGTTGGACAGTCAGTGTTGCTGACTTTTCTTTTCATAACGGAGTACATATAGTAGAATAGCTGTAACTCTATGCACTCGAAGGAGGAACTTGCGTGTCCATTGAATTAAGAACAAAATACGGACAGATTGATATATCGAATGAAGTCATCGCGATGGTTGCCGGAGGCGCGGCCATTGACTGTTACGGGATTGTAGGCATGGCATCTAAAAGCCAAATTAAAGACGGACTGACTGAGATCCTCCGCAAAGAGAATTTCAGCCGAGGGGTTCTTGTCCGCCAGGAAGCAGACCGGATACATATTGACATGTACATTATTGTGAGCTATGGCACCAAAATATCCGAAGTCGCACACAATGTTCAAACAAAAGTAAAATACACAGTAGACCAAACAGTCGGACTTGCAGTGGATTCTGTAAATATTTATGTCCAAGGCGTACGAGTGACGAACCCGTAGTTAGGAGGAAAAGTATTGTCTAAACGAAAATTGGATGGGAGAGCCTTTGCGGAAATGATTCTTTCAGGGGCTCAAAACCTGTCTCAGAACGCAGGAGTTGTTGATGCGTTAAATGTGTTTCCGGTCCCGGACGGCGATACAGGAACAAATATGAACCTGTCGATGACCTCCGGAGCGAGAGAAGTGGAACATCTTGAGACATCTGATATCGGCAAGGTGGGAATTGCGCTGTCTAAGGGATTGCTTATGGGAGCGAGAGGGAACTCAGGTGTCATATTGTCGCAATTATTCCGGGGTTTCAGCAAAAGCATTGAGCAAAAAAAAGAAATAAACGCCAATGAGTTTGCCGCAGCGCTTCAAGCCGGTGTAGACATGGCTTATAAGGCAGTGATGAAGCCTGTTGAGGGGACGATTTTAACAGTAGCAAAAGATGCGGCGAAAGAAGCAGTCGCTGCGGCCCAAAAAGAAACCGATATCATAAAGCTGATGGAGGCTGTCACTGAAGAAGCAGAGGCATCGCTGAACAGAACGCCCGATTTGCTTCCTGTACTGAAGGAAGTCGGCGTGGTGGACAGCGGCGGAAAAGGGCTGCTTTGCGTATATGAAGGATTTCTGGCTTCATTAAAAGGAGAAACCGTTTCAGCAAAAACAGCTCTTCCTTCACTTGACGACATGGTCAGCGCTGAGCATCATAAGAGCGCACAAAGCATGATGAGCACGGAAGATATAGAATATGGTTTCTGCACCGAGGTTATGGTAAGGCTGGATCAGGACAAAAGAGCGTTTAATGAAGAAACATTCAGAAACGATCTGAGCCGATTCGGCGATTCGCTTCTAGTGATTGCAGATGATACACTGGCGAAGGTCCATGTCCATGCCGAAGAGCCCGGAAACGTATTAAACTACGCGCAAAACTACGGCGAATTGATTAAAATCAAAATCGAAAATATGAGAGAGCAGCACACGTCTATCATCAGTCAGGATCTGATGCCTGCGGACAGCGGGGCGCCTGTCGCGCAATCAACTAAAAAGCAACCGTACGGTATTGTCACGGTCGCGATGGGAGAAGGCATTTCAGAGCTGTTTAAAAGCATCGGCGCTTCTTCCGTTATTGAAGGCGGACAAACAATGAATCCGAGCACTGAAGATATCGCAGAAGCCGTCAAGTCAGTGAATGCTGAAGTTGTATTCATTTTGCCGAACAACTCTAACATTATAATGGCTGCCAATCAAGCGGCAAGCGTTTTAGAACAGCAGGTCTTTGTCATTCCTGCAAAAACCGTGCCTCAAGGGATGTCTGCTCTATTAGCGTTTAATCCGCAGCAAGAACCAGAGGTCAATGAAGCGAATATGCTTGACGCCATTCAGCAAGTGAAAAGCGGACAGGTGACCTATTCAGTCAGAGATACTCATATAGACGGCCATGACATTAAAAAAGGCGATTTTATGGGAATTCTGAACGGAACGATTATCGGCAGCGCTGAAAATCAGCTTGCAGCCGCAAAAATGCTGCTTTCCGAAATGATTGGGGAAGAAGATGAAATTGTGACGGTTCTGTATGGAGAGAATGCTTCTTCGGAGGAAGCGGCACAGCTTGAAGAGTTTCTAGGCGATAAGTTTGAAGATGTGGAAGTTGAAATCCATAACGGAAAACAGCCGCTGTATTCTTATATATTTGCGGTAGAGTAGAAGGGCTTACGGCCCTTCTATTCTTATGCCTTCTTTTAAGTGCGGCAGCGCGGTAATACGTCCGCTTGCCATTTCATATCTGATCAATTAGTCTAGAAGAAAAGCGCTAAAAAGGTTTGTTGATTGATAGATAAGAGGGGGAAAAACATGAAATACAGGAGCGTTTTTGATATCATCGGACCGGTTATGATTGGTCCGTCCAGCTCACATACTGCGGGCGCGGCGCGAATCGGAAGAGTGGCCAGAAGTCTATTTGGCAGAGAGCCAGAGCGCATCATAGTTTCTTTTTATGGCTCTTTTGCGGAAACTTATAAAGGCCATGGCACCGATGTCGCCATTATCGGAGGCCTGCTCGATTTTGATACATTTGACGAACGGATAAAAACGGCGATCCAAATTGCTGAAGATAAAGGAATAACGATAGAGTTTAGGGTGGAAGACGCTGTCCCTGTTCATCCGAACACAGCGAAGATCAGGATATCGGATGATCAAGGAGAGCTCGAATTGACCGGGATTTCAATAGGGGGAGGTAAAATCGAAATAACCGAATTAAACGGGTTCGAACTCCGCCTTTCAGGGAACCATCCTGCCATTTTAGTGGTCCATAATGATAAGTTCGGCACCATTGCGGGAGTGGCGAATGTCCTTGCGAAATTCTCCATTAATGTAGGACATATGGAGGTAGCGCGGAAGGACATCGGCCAGCTTGCGCTGATGACGATAGAAGTGGATCAAAATATTGATGATGACGTGCTCGATGAGCTTAAGAAATTGCCAAATATTATTCAAGTCACTAAAATTGCTGACTAGTGAAGTCAGGAGGACATAAGCTATGTTTCGTAATGTAAAGGAATTAATTGCGATTACAAAAGAAAAACAAATTCCCATTTCAGAGGTGATGATCGCTCAGGAAATGGAAGTATCGGAAAAGACGAGAGCCGAAATTTTCGAACAGATGGAGCACAACCTGACCGTGATGGAAGCGGCAGTTGAAAGAGGCATTAAAGGCGTAACAAGCCAAACAGGCTTGACTGGGGGAGACGCGGTTAAGCTGCAAGCCTATATTGAATCAGGCAAAAGCCTGTCGGGCTCTCTCATTTTAGATGCGGTATCAAAAGCAGTCGCGACGAATGAAGTCAACGCCGCGATGGGCACGATCTGCGCTACGCCCACCGCCGGATCAGCGGGTGTCGTTCCGGGAACTTTATTTGCGGTAAAGGGAAAACTGAATCCGACAAAAGAACAGATGGTGCGCTTTTTGTTTACATCAGGAGCGTTCGGCTTTGTCGTTGCCAATAATGCGAGTATATCAGGCGCAGCCGGCGGGTGTCAGGCTGAGGTCGGATCAGCTTCAGGGATGGCCGCAGCGGCAATTGTGGAAATGGCCGGAGGAACACCGGAACAATGTGCGGAAGCCATGGCCATTACGCTGAAGAACATGCTTGGGCTAGTGTGTGATCCGGTGGCGGGCCTTGTGGAAGTGCCATGTGTGAAGCGGAATGCAATGGGCGCCTCAAATGCAATGATTGCTGCTGATATGGCGCTTGCCGGTATCACGAGCCGCATCCCGTGTGACGAGGTCATTGACGCCATGTACAAAATTGGCCAAACGATGCCGACTTCGCTAAGAGAAACTGGGCAGGGCGGATTAGCGGCAACACCGACCGGAAGAGAATTAGAGAAAAAAATATTCGGAGGAGCGCTCAGTTCAAGTGAAACGTCTGCAAACTAGTATTTCTCATATCAAAGGTATCGGATCAGAAACAGAAAAAACACTTCATGAACTTGGTATCTATGATGTGTCTGATCTGCTGAACTATTTTCCCTACCGTTATGATGACTACGAGCTGAGAGATTTAGAAGACGTCAAGCATGATGAAAGAGTCACCGTCGAAGGGAAGGTTCACTCAGAGCCTTCTCTCACTTATTACGGCAAAAAGCGAAACAGGCTGACATTCCGGCTTTTGGTCGGCCATTATTTAATTACGGCCGTTTGCTTTAACCGCCCTTATTTGAAAAAAAAGCTCTCGCTCGGTTCAGTGGTCACCATATCTGGAAAATGGGACAAGCACCGCCAGACTATCATGGTGCAGGAACTGAAAAACGGCCCGCATCAAGAGGATAAAAGTATAGAGCCGGTTTACTCAGTAAAAGAAAATGTCACCGTGAAAATGATGAGAAGATTCATTCAGCAGGCACTTTCCCAATATCTTGACACAATGTCTGATCCGTTGCCTGAAAAACTCAGGCTCCATTATAAACTGCCGGATTATCATCAAGCATTAAAAACGATGCATCAGCCAGAAACGAGAGAATCTTTAAAGCAGGCTAGGCGCCGTTTCGTCTATGAAGAATTCCTGCTGTTTCAGCTGAAAATGCAGGCGTTCCGGAAAGCTGAGCGAGAACAATCACAAGGCATCAAGCATCATTTTTCCAACGAAGAACTGATGAGCTTTGTAGAAAGCCTTCCGTTTCCCCTTACGAATGCACAGTCCCGCGTGCTACGCGACATTACGGCGGATATGTCTTCGCCGTACAGAATGAACCGGCTGCTTCAAGGGGACGTAGGGTCTGGGAAAACGGCCGTGGCAGCTATCGCGCTGTACGCAGCCATTCTATCAGGCTACCAAGGTGCGCTTATGGTGCCGACAGAAATACTTGCCGAGCAGCACGCGGATTCTCTCGTTGCCCTATTTGAGAATTGGAATGTGAATATCGCTCTGCTCACAAGCTCAGTCAAAGGCAAACGGCGCAGGGAACTGCTTGAAAGACTGCAAGCGGGAGATATCGATATACTCGTAGGAACCCACGCCCTGATACAGGACGAGGTCGAGTTTAAAGCTTTGGGCCTTGTAATTACAGATGAACAGCATAGGTTTGGAGTGGAGCAGCGCAAAAAGCTCAGGAACAAGGGGCAGGATCCTGATGTGTTATTTATGACCGCTACCCCGATTCCCCGGACACTCGCAATTACCGTTTTTGGAGAAATGGATGTATCGGTTATTGATGAAATGCCGGCAGGGCGTAAACAAATCGAAACCTATTGGGTGAAGCACGACATGCTTGACCGCATTTTGTCATTCATTGAAAAAGAAGTAAGACAGGGCAGGCAGGCGTATATCATTTGTCCGCTGATTGAAGAGTCTGACAAACTGGATGTGCAAAATGCCATTGATGTATACAACATGCTTTCAGAAGTTTATCGGGGCAAATGGAATGTGGGACTGATGCATGGAAAGCTGCACTCTGATGAAAAAGATCAGGTGATGAGGGAATTCAGCGCAAATGAGTGTCAGATATTAGTTTCAACAACAGTAGTTGAAGTAGGCGTGAATGTCCCGAATGCCACGATTATGGTTATATATGATGCTGACCGTTTCGGCTTATCCCAGCTTCATCAGCTCCGGGGACGGGTCGGACGCGGAGAATATCAATCCTTCTGTATTTTGATGGCTGATCCGAAATCCGAAACCGGGAAAGAGCGGATGAGAATAATGTCTGAGACCAATGACGGTTTTGAATTGTCTGAGAAGGATTTGGAATTGCGCGGTCCTGGTGACTTTTTCGGAAAAAAACAAAGCGGTATGCCTGAGTTCAAGGTGGCAGACATGGTCCATGATTACAGAGCCCTGGAAACGGCAAGGCAGGATGCGGCTGATCTGGTATCTTCAGAGGCTTTCTGGAACGAGCCGGAATACCAGGCGCTGAGAGAGCAGCTGTTGAAAAGCGGGGTAATGGACGGCGAAAAATTAAGCTGAGTTCAGAAATTTTTGGTTTTCTCTATAAACAATCGTTGCATTCCAATCTATGAGATTATATACTACTATTAGTACCTAGTCTTAATTGTCCGGATGGTGTTTATATATGAGGAGAAATAAGAAAGAACGCCAGGAATTGCTACAGCAGACGATAATAGCGACCCCTTTTATCACCGATGAAGAACTAGCGGGAAAATTCGGGGTGAGCATTCAGACTATCCGTCTGGATCGCTTAGAGCTCTCTATACCGGAGCTTCGAGAAAGAATAAAAAACGTTGCAGAGAAAACACTTGAAGATGAAGTGAAATCGCTGTCGTTAGATGAGGTCATTGGGGAGGTTATTGATCTCGAGCTTGATGAACAGGCGATTTCTATATTGGAAATTAAAAATGAGCATGTCTTCAGCCGTAATCAGATTGCGAGAGGGCATCATTTGTTTGCGCAGGCGAACTCACTTGCCGTTGCGGTCATTGATGATGAGCTGGCATTAACAGCGAGTGCAAATATCCGCTTTACAAGACAGGTGAAGCAGGGTGAGCGTGTCGTTGCTAAAGCAAAGGTGACTGCGGTCGAAAAAGATAAAGGCAGAACGGTTGTTGAGGTCAACAGCTATGTTGCGGAAGAGATTGTTTTTTCTGGAGACTTTGACATGTACCGTTCAAAACATTCATAAAGGTGGAGCATGCATGAGAATAGCTGTAGATGCTATGGGAGGAGACCACGCTCCCAAAGCTGTTATTGACGGAGTTATGAAGGCGATTGAAGCGTTTGATGATCTTCAAATTACGCTAGTCGGTGACAAAACAACAATAGAATCACACTTACCAACAACTTCAGAACGCATCACGGTGCTGCACGCCGATGAAGTGATTGAAGCGACAGATGAACCTGTACGCGCCGTACGCAGAAAAAAGAATTCTTCTATGGTGCTGATGGCTCAGGAAGTGGCAGAACAACGTGCTGATGCCTGCATTTCAGCAGGAAATACAGGCGCTTTAATGACAGCGGGGCTGTTTATCGTCGGAAGAATAAAAGGGATTGAACGCCCTGCGCTTGCGCCGACGTTGCCGACTGTTTCAGGTGAAGGCTTTCTCCTTCTCGATGTCGGAGCCAATGTGGATGCTAAACCAGAACACCTTGTTCAATACGCCATCATGGGTTCGGTTTATGCCAAACAAGTGCTTGGCATATCTGCTCCGAGAATCGGCCTTTTAAATGTCGGAACCGAGGATAAAAAAGGAAACGATCTGACAAAGCAGACATTTCAGCTGTTAAAGGAAACAAACGTCCAATTTATCGGAAACGTTGAAGCGAGAGATATTTTAGAGGGCGTTGCCGATGTAGTCGTAACAGACGGCTTCACGGGAAATGTTACGCTTAAAACCCTGGAAGGCTCTGCGATGTCTATTTTTAAAATGATGAAAGAAGCAATGACATCCAATTTCACTTCAAAGCTTGCAGCAGCAGTGCTTAAGCCGAAATTAAAAGAAATGAAATTGAAAATGGACTATTCCGAGTATGGAGGGGCCAGCCTTTTCGGATTGAAGGCGCCGGTGATTAAAGCGCACGGTTCTTCAGACGCCCGTGCGGTCTACCATGCCATTCGCCAGGCCAGAGACATGGTCAGCCAAAATGTCGCTGCTTTTATCGAAGAAGAAATAAAAGAAGAAAAAACGGATGCTTAATCTGGAGGTTTTATCATCATGAGCAAGGTTGCATTTTTATTCCCTGGACAGGGATCACAATTTATTGGAATGGGAAAAGAACTATATGAACGGGAATCCGTTTCAAAACGAATATTTGATGAAGCGGATGAAGCCTTGGAAACAAAGCTCAGCTCCCTCATTTTTGAAGGCGATGCCGAAGAATTAACTCTTACATATAATGCGCAGCCAGCACTGCTGACGACAAGCATCGCGATTCTTGAAAAATTTAAAGAGGCAGGCATTACACCGGATTTTACCGCCGGACACAGCCTCGGCGAATACTCAGCGCTTGTCGCAGCAGGAGCGATCTCTTTTAAAGATGCTGTTTATGCTGTCAGAAAACGCGGCGAATTTATGAATGAAGCGGTGCCTGCCGGAGAAGGTGCGATGGCGGCTATTCTAGGCATGGATGCCGAAGCTTTACAGCAGGTGACCGACAAAGTCACTGAAGAAGGAAATCTTGTCCAGCTTGCAAACTTGAACTGCCCGGGACAAATTGTCATCTCGGGAACCGCTAAAGGTGTTGAGCTTGCTTCAGAGCAAGCAAAAGAAAACGGTGCAAAACGGGCCATTCCGCTGGAGGTAAGCGGTCCTTTCCATTCGGAATTGATGAAACCGGCTGCAGAAAAGCTGGCAGAAGTACTGGACGCTTGTGAACTGAAAGATACGAATGTTCCTGTCATTTCAAATGTTTCTGCTGATGTAATGACAGAGAAAGAAGACATCAAAGCCAAGCTGATTGAGCAGCTTTACTCACCGGTCCGTTTTGAGGAAACAATTAACAAGCTGATTGACGAAGGTGTCACCGTTTTTATCGAAATCGGCCCCGGGAAAGTGCTGTCCGGACTTGTCAAAAAAGTAAACCGCCGTTTGAAAACCATTGCAGTTTCTGATCCGGAAACTATCGAGCTTGCAATTCAAACGTTAAAGGAGGAGTACGGAAATGCTGAATGATAAAACGGCTATCGTAACTGGAGCGTCACGCGGAATCGGCCGTGCGATTGCATTGGATTTGGCCAAAAACGGAGCTGACGTTGTCGTTAACTATTCGGGCAATGAAGCGAAAGCAAATGAAGTGGTTGATGAAATTAAATCACTCGGTCGAAAAGCAATTGCTGTAAAATGCGATGTATCAAATGCCGAAGATGTACAAAACATGATAAAAGAGACAATCGCGACTTTCTCTTCTATTGACATCCTGGTGAACAACGCCGGCATTACAAAAGACAACCTGCTGATGAGAATGAAAGAAAATGAGTGGGATGATGTTATCAACATTAACTTAAAAGGTGTCTTCAATTGCACCAAAGCTGTGACAAGACAAATGATGAAACAGCGTTCGGGCCGGATTATTAACGTGTCATCTATTGTAGGTGTCAGCGGAAACCCGGGACAAGCCAACTATGTCGCGGCAAAAGCCGGAGTCATCGGTTTAACTAAATCGTCAGCGAAAGAACTTGCAAGCCGCAATATTACCGTCAATGCAATTGCACCGGGATTTATTTCTACGGATATGACGGATAAACTGACCAAAGAAGTACAAGATGAAATGCTGAAACAAATTCCGCTCGCGCGTTTTGGCGATCCTCGTGACGTCAGCAGCGTTGTCACGTTCCTTGCTTCCGAAGGAGCACGTTACATGACAGGCCAGACGCTTCATATTGACGGCGGAATGGTGATGTAATATATTTTCTCGAAAATTTCATCATAGTTACTCTAGTTTTTTAAAAACGAATCAACTATAATACTTGAGGGGAGGTGAATTGCTATGGCAGATGCATTAGAGCGTGTAACAAAAATCATCGTAGACCGCCTTGGCGTAGATGAAGCAGACGTCAAACTTGAAGCTTCTTTCAAGGAAGACTTAGGTGCTGATTCCCTAGATGTAGTTGAACTTGTTATGGAACTTGAAGACGAGTTTGACATGGAGATTTCTGACGAAGATGCTGAAAAGATTGCAACAGTCGGCGACGCTGTGAACTACATACAAAACCAGCAATAAGCTAAAGCTAAAAGTCCCGTCTGAAAGCGGGGCTTTAGCCCTTTATTCGTGCAGTTATTACAGCATGCCGCTTTTACGTGCGCTGTATCCGGTTTAGTCAGAGAAGCGCGGTGAACCTGATGTGCCTATGGAGGTTACTATGTCAAAACACTCACATTATAAAGATAGAAAAACGTTCTATAAAAAAATTGAGCAATTTAAAGAGTTCCAAGAACGGATTTCAGTTCATTTTCAAAACGAAAAACTTTTGTATCAAGCATTTACACATTCATCGTATGTGAATGAGCATCGGAAAAAGCCATATGAAGATAATGAAAGGCTTGAATTTTTAGGTGACGCTGTTTTGGAATTGACGATCTCCCAATTCTTATTTGCCAAATATCCGGCTATGAGTGAAGGAGATTTGACGAAGCTGAGAGCCGCAATTGTATGCGAGCCGTCTCTCGTTTCTCTGGCTCATGAATTGTCATTCGGCGATCTTGTCCTACTAGGAAAAGGTGAAGAAATGACAGGCGGAAGGAAGCGTCCTGCACTTTTGGCTGATGTCTTCGAGGCGTTTATCGGAGCCTTATACCTTGACCAAGGATTAGAGCCGGTCGAAAGTTTCTTAAAAGTCTATGTGTTCCCTAAAATAAACGATGGTGCTTTTTCTCATGTGATGGATTTCAAAAGCCAGCTGCAAGAATTTGTACAGCGGGATGGTAAAGGCACGCTTGAGTATAAAATACAGAATGAAAAAGGGCCCGCGCACAATCGGGAATTCGAAGCGCTCGTATCCCTTAAAGGTGAAGCGCTCGGAATCGGAAACGGCCGTTCGAAGAAAGAAGCCGAACAGCACGCGGCGCAGGAAGCTCTTGCTAAATTGCAAAAACACCATACGAAACAATAAAATCCCCCTGCATCTCCAAGGGGGATTTCAGTATGTTCCGGACAAGTTTATGATAAAATTGAAATACTTAATTCATACATAAGGAGGATCGCTATGTTCCTCAAACGTTTAGACGTTATAGGATTTAAATCATTTGCAGAACGGATCTCCGTTGATTTTGTAAAAGGCGTCACCGCCGTTGTCGGTCCGAACGGCAGCGGAAAAAGCAATATAACAGACGCCATTCGCTGGGTTCTTGGAGAACAATCAGCGCGGTCTCTTCGCGGGGGAAAAATGGAAGATATTATTTTCGCCGGAAGCGATTCGCGAAAGAGATTAAATCTTGCTGAGGTCACATTGACACTCGACAATGACGATCATTTTTTGCCGATTGATTTCCACGAAGTCAGCGTGACAAGAAGAGTTTACAGATCAGGCGAGAGTGAATTTCTTATCAATAATCAGCCATGCCGTTTAAAGGATATCATTGATTTATTTATGGACTCCGGGCTTGGAAAAGAAGCATTTTCCATCATCAGCCAAGGGAAAGTCGAAGAAATCCTGAGCAGCAAGGCGGAAGAGCGGCGAAGCATCTTTGAAGAAGCTGCCGGGGTGCTCAAATATAAAACAAGAAAGAAAAAAGCGGAAAACAAACTGTTTGAAACACAGGATAATTTAAACAGAGTGGAAGATATATTACATGAGCTTGAAGGTCAGGTAGAACCGCTGAAAATCCAGGCATCCATAGCAAAAGACTATCTGGATAAAAAGAAAGAGCTGGAACATGTGGAGATCGCTCTGACCGCTTATGATATTGAAGAGCTGCACGGCAAGTGGACGAGCCTTCAGAAAAAAGTTCAAATCGCAAAAGAGGAAGAGGTCGCTGAATCTTCTGCTATTTCTGCAAAGGAAGCAAAAATCGAAGACACACGCGATAAAATCCAAGCGCTTGACGAATCGGTTGATGAGCTTCAACAGGTCCTTTTAGTCACAAGTGAAGAGCTTGAAAAACTGGAAGGGCGCAAAGAAGTACTGAAAGAGCGTAAGAAAAACGCCACTCAAAACCGAGAACAACTTGAAGAAGCAATTATTCTCTATCAGCAAAAAGAAACCGAGCTGAAAGAGAATATCACAAAGCAGACGGCGGTATTTGAAAAGCTGAGGGCAGAAGTGAAGCAACTTCAGGCCCAGGCCAAAGAAAAGCAGCAGGCACTGAATCTGCACAGTGAAAATGTTGAAGAGAAAATCGAACAGCTGAAAAGCGATTACTTTGAGTTATTAAACAGCCAGGCCTCCTTCCGCAATGAGCTGCAGCTTTTAGATGACCAAATGTCCCAGTCTGCTGTGCAGCAGCAAAGAATGACAGCCAATAACGAAAAATACATTCAAGAACGAAAAGAAATTTCTGAAAAAAAGGCCGCGTGTGAAACCGAATTTGCGCGCATTGAGCATGACATGCACCGCCAAGTGGCACAGTACCGTGAAGCCCAGTCGAAATATGAACAGAAAAAACGCCAATATGAAAAAAATGAATCTGCGCTTTATCAGGCGTATCAATTCGTACAGCAGGCAAAGTCAAAAAAAGACATGCTGGAAACGATGCAGGGAGATTTCTCCGGATTTTATCAAGGCGTAAAGGAAGTGCTGAAAGCAAAAAACAAGCTTGACGGCATTCATGGGGCGGTACTTGAACTCATCACAACGGAACAAACGTATGAAACGGCAATTGAAATCGCTCTTGGCGCTTCTGCCCAGCACGTCATAACAGAAAACGAGCAATCTGCCCGCCAGGCCATTCAATATTTAAAGCAGCATTCATTCGGCCGGGCGACATTTCTGCCTCTTTCTGTTGTGAAAGATCGTCAGCTCCAAAGCCGTGATGCAGAAACAGCGGAAAAACATCCGGCATTTATCGGTGTGGCAAGCGATCTCGTCACATTTGAGCCGGCATACCGCCGCGTCATTCAAAACCTGCTTGGAACAGTCCTGATAACCGAGCACTTAAAGGGAGCAAACGAGCTCGCCAAGCAGCTGGGACACAGATACCGCATCGTCACGCTTGAAGGAGATGTGGTGAATCCGGGCGGCTCCATGACCGGGGGAGCAGTCAAGAAGAAAAACAATTCGCTTCTCGGAAGAAGCCGGGAGCTTGAAACCATCACTAAACGGCTTGTGGAAATGGAAGAAAAAACAGCTCTCTTGGAAAGTGAAGTCAAATCCGTCAAGCAATCCATTCAGGAATCTGAGAACAAGCTTGCTGAATTGAGGGAAGCCGGAGAAAATTTAAGGCTGAAGCAGCAGGACATCAAAGGCCAGCTATACGAGCTGCAAATTGCCGAGAAGAATATCAATACTCATTTAGAGCTCTACGATCAGGAAAAATCGGCTCTTCTGGAAAACGATCAAGAAAAGAATGCACGCAAGCGTCAGCTTGAAAAAGAGCTTGCAGAAGTGTCTGATCAAATAAAAGAGCTTGAAGAGGAAATGGAAAGGCTCACACAGCAAAAGCAAATGCAAACTTCAACGAAAGAATCATTATCAAATGAGCTGACAGAACACAAAATCGCCGCGGCGAAAAAGGAACAAGTCTGTACGAATGAAGAGGAAAATCTCAACAGACTGAAGAAAGAGCTGGAAGAAACGCAGCTCGCCTTAAAAGAAACCGCCGAGGATTTAAGCTTCTTAACGACAGAGATGTCATCCAGCACAAGCGGGGAAGTGAAGCTTGAAGAAGCTGCAAAAGCCAAATTAAATGATAAAACTAGAACGGCTGAACTGATTTCTGTAAGACGGAACCAGCGCATGAAACTCCAGCAGGGCCTAGATACATACGAACTCGAACTGAAAGAAATGAAGCGGCTGTATAAACAAAAGACAACGCTCTTAAAAGACGAGGAAGTAAAACTCGGCCGGATGGAAGTCGAGCTGGATAATTTATTGCAGTACTTACGTGAAGAGTACAGTCTGTCCTTTGAAGGGGCGAAAGAAAAGTACCAGCTTGAAACAGACCCGGAAGAAGCCAGAAAAAGAGTCAAATTGATTAAGCTGGCAATAGAGGAGCTTGGCACCGTCAACCTCGGAAGCATAGATGAATTCGAGCGGGTCAATGAACGGTACGAATTTTTGAGTGAGCAGAAAAATGACCTGACAGAAGCGAAGAATACGCTGTTCCAAGTCATTGAGGAAATGGATGAGGAAATGACGAAGCGTTTCAATGATACGTTCGTACAGATCCGTTCTCACTTCGATCACGTCTTTCGTTCCTTGTTCGGAGGCGGCCGTGCGGAGCTAAAGCTTACTGATCCGAACGATCTGCTTCATTCGGGAGTTGATATCATCGCGCAGCCTCCGGGGAAAAAATTGCAGAATCTGAGCCTTTTATCAGGCGGGGAACGAGCCCTTACGGCTATAGCCCTTCTCTTCTCGATTCTAAAGGTAAGGCCTGTGCCGTTTTGTGTATTGGATGAGGTAGAGGCGGCACTTGACGAGGCAAATGTTTTCCGTTTTGCGCAATACTTGAAAAAATACAGCGGCGAAACACAGTTTATCGTGATCACCCACAGAAAAGGGACAATGGAAGAAGCAGACGTGCTCTACGGCGTTACAATGCAGGAATCTGGGGTTTCAAAGCTGGTCTCGGTCAAGCTGGAGGAAACAAAAGAATTAGTTCAGTAACGAGGAAAGAGGTTGAAAGATGAGCTTTTTTAAAAAATTAAAAGAGAAAATCACAAAACAGACAGACTCCGTATCTGAAAAATTTAAAGAGGGATTGGAGAAAACTAGGAGTTCCTTTCAAGATAAAGTAAATGATCTTGTGTCACGCTACCGCAAAGTGGATGAAGATTTCTTTGAAGAGCTTGAAGAAGTGCTGATCGGAGCGGATGTAGGCTTTACGACAGTCATGGAACTGATTGATGAGCTGAAAAAAGAAGTCAAACTGAGAAATATCCAAGATCCTCAGGAAGTACAATCTGTTATTTCGGAGAAATTGGTTGAGATTTATAACAGCGGAGATGAGCAGGTTTCTGACTTGAATATTCAAGCAGGACGTTTGAATGTCATTCTTTTAGTTGGTGTAAACGGAGTGGGAAAAACGACAACGATCGGCAAGCTTGCGCATAAGCTGAAAGAGGAAGGCAAATCTGTCGTTCTTGCAGCTGGAGATACGTTCAGAGCTGGGGCTATCGAACAGCTGGAAGTATGGGGAGAACGGACAGGAGTGCCTGTTATTAAGCAGGCTGCCGGGAGCGACCCTGCGGCTGTTATATATGACGCTGTTCACGCTGCGAAAGCGCGGGAAGCCGATGTGCTCATTTGTGATACAGCCGGCCGTCTTCAAAATAAAGTGAACTTGATGAAGGAGCTTGAAAAGGTAAAACGCGTGATTGAAAGGGAGGTACCCCAAGCGCCTCACGAGGTGCTGCTGGCCCTTGACGCAACAACCGGACAAAATGCGATGGCTCAGGCGAAAGAATTCTCAAAAGCAACCAATGTAACAGGAATTGCCTTAACCAAACTCGACGGAACGGCAAAAGGCGGAATTGTTCTTGCGATCCGCAACGAGCTTCATATCCCTGTAAAACTGGTGGGCCTTGGAGAAAAAGTTGATGATCTCCAGCAATTCGATCCGGAATCATACGTATACGGACTCTTTTCAGACTTAGTTGAAAATGCAGATGAATAATCGGAAAAACCGGGGGCTTCCCCGGTTTTTTTATTTTTCACTATAAACTTTAAAGGGAACCATCTCGCAGGAGTAAAAGGATTTCCCGCAGTCTGATTGTGTGATTTTACTCATGTTAACCTCTATAATTTTGCCTTCCTTTACATATATCAGCATCAAGTTCTTTTTTTTGAATATGATCAAATCAATTTGTGAAAATAGGCATTTTTCTTTGACAAGATAAAAACTTGACAGTTGATATAAAACCATGTAAACTAAGTTTTCGTAAAGGGATTTGACTTAACAAAGGGGAGAGCTCATGATGTCGCTCGAAAAAACAACGAGAATGAACTATCTGTTTGATTTTTATCAGTCGTTGTTAACGTCCAAACAGAAGAGCTATATGTCGCTTTATTACTTGGACGATTTCTCCCTTGGCGAAATAGCCGAAGAATATGACGTGTCCAGACAAGCCGTTTATGACAATATTAAACGTACAGAAGCAATGCTTGAACAATATGAAGAAAAGCTGCTCCTGCTGAAAAAGTTTCAGGAGCGTAAAGAGATCTTTCATAAGCTGAAGGAGCTCACGTCCGACGTTAAAGAGAAGGAAGACGTTGAAGCTCTTATCGAAGCGCTTGAGAAATTAGATTAGGAGGCGGCAAACAATGGCATTTGAAGGATTAGCCGACCGACTGCAGCAGACGATTTCCAAAATCCGCGGAAAAGGTAAAGTCACCGAACAAGATGTAAAAGAAATGATGCGTGAAGTTCGGCTTGCGCTTCTTGAGGCCGACGTAAACTTTAAAGTGGTTAAGGACTTTGTGAAAAAAGTGAGTGAAAGAGCCGTCGGCCAAGACGTCATGCAAAGCCTGACGCCCGGCCAGCAGGTTATTAAGGTTGTAAAAGAGGAATTAACCGAGCTGATGGGCGGAGAAGAAAGCAAAATCGCCGTAGCGAAGCGGCCGCCTACCGTCATTATGATGGTGGGTCTTCAAGGGGCGGGTAAAACGACAACCACCGGGAAGCTTGCGAATCTGCTCCGTAAAAAGCATAACCGTAAACCGCTTCTGGTTGCCGCTGATATTTACCGTCCCGCTGCGATCAAGCAGCTGGAGACACTCGGTAAACAGCTTGATATGCCTGTTTTTTCTCTTGGCGACCAGGTAAGCCCGGTTGAAATTGCCAAGCAGGCCATTGAAAAAGCCAAGGAAGAACATCATGATTATGTCATTTTGGATACCGCCGGCCGTTTGCACATTGACCATGAACTCATGGATGAATTGGCAAATGTAAAAGAAATCGCGAACCCGGAGGAAATCTTCCTTGTCGTCGACTCAATGACTGGTCAAGACGCCGTAAATGTGGCCAAAAGCTTTAACGAACAGCTCGGTTTAACGGGTGTTGTTTTAACGAAACTTGACGGTGACACGCGCGGAGGGGCAGCCCTTTCCATTCGGGCGGTTACGAATACGCCGATTAAATTTGCCGGCTTAGGAGAAAAGCTTGACGCGCTTGAAGCTTTCCACCCTGAGCGAATGGCATCCCGAATTCTCGGAATGGGCGACGTTCTGACATTAATTGAAAAAGCTCAGGCAAGTGTCGATGAAGACAAAGCAAAAGAGCTGGAACAAAAAATGAGGACGATGAGTTTCACACTTGATGATTTTCTGGAGCAGCTCGGACAGGTTCGCAACATGGGGCCTCTTGATGAGCTTCTGCAAATGATGCCCGGCGCGGGGAAAATGAAGGGCTTAAAGAACATTCAGGTGGATGAAAAGCAGCTGAATCACGTTGAAGCCATCATTAAATCAATGACTGTTCTTGAAAAAGAACAGCCGGATCTCATCAATGCAAGCCGGCGTAAGCGGATTGCAAAAGGAAGCGGGACATCCGTACAGGAAGTCAATCGTCTGCTGAAGCAGTTTGAAGAAATGAAAAAAATGATGAAGCAGATGACCAACATGTCAAAAGGAAAGAAAAAGGGATTTAAATTACCTTTTATGTAATCGGTTATACATGATAAAACCATTGTTAAGAAAAAACACTTTACAAACACTTTTATCATTGTTAATATACTATCTTGTTGAAATATTTTCGGAGGTGCTAGTAAAATGGCAGTAAAAATTCGTTTAAAACGTATGGGATCAAAAAGATCTCCTTTCTATCGTATTGTTGTAGCAGATTCTCGTTCACCACGTGACGGCCGTTTCATCGAAACAGTCGGAACTTACAACCCGGTTGTAAAACCAGCAGAAGTGAAAATTGATGAAGAGCTTGCTCTTAAATGGCTTCAAACTGGAGCTAAACCTTCTGACACAGTTCGTAACTTGTTCTCTAACCAAGGAATCATGGAAAAATTCCACAACGCTAAACAAGGCAAGTAATGACTGATCAACACTTGGAAGATTTGATTGTGACGATTGTGGCTCCGCTTGTTGACCATCCGGAAGACATTCGGGTCATAAGAGAAGAAACTGATCAAAAGATTGCGCTTCGCTTATCTGTTAATAAATCAGATACCGGTAAAATTATCGGAAAGCAAGGCCGGACTGCAAAAGCGATTCGAACAGTTGTGTTTGCGGCTGGCGCTCGGTCTTCTAAGAAAGTTCAACTTGAGATATTTGACTAAAGGGAGAGGGCCGGCACCTCCCCTTTTTTTACACGAAAAAATGGGTAAACAGTTAAAAGAGAGACATGATAAATAGGTCAAACCGCTTTTCGTCAGGAAAAATGTTTTGAAAGTAGGGAGCCTGGTGCCATGCAGATTATTCACCGTGTAACCGTCATGCAAGTCTTAACCGAGCACAGTAAAGAGAAGCTTGTGGCCTCTTTTGAAGAAAAAAAACAATCGCTTGAGCGAGAATGCAACCAGCTCTATTTCCAGCTTAGAAAACATGAAAAAGATCATCTTAACCCTGATGTCACAGAACAATTTAAAAAAGCGATAGAAAAAAGACAAGACAAAATCAAAATGATCGATTTCCAAATCAACCAAGCGCACACATTGCCGCTTGGAAGCGAAGTGAAAGAAAAGGAAATCGACGCGCTGTTATCCATTGATGTCGGCGATAACTGGCACGAGAAAACAGCAGCAAATACCATCGTCATTAAAGACGGAGTGGTAATCGAAATTCGCCCGAGGTGATGATATGGCAAAGCGATGGTTTAACGTGGGCAAGATAGTAAATACTCACGGAATTAAAGGCGAAGTGCGGGTCATTTCCAAAACCGATTTTGCCGAAGAGCGGTACAAGCCCGGCAAGACCCTCTATTTGTTTATAAGCGGCAGCAAAGAGCCTGTGCAAGTCACAGTTCAAACGCACCGGCTTCATAAACAATTTCACCTTCTTCAGTTTAAAGAAAGACCTTCCCTGAATGATGTGGAAGAATTAAAGAACGCGGTCATCAAAGTTCCGGAAGAAGACTTAGGGGAGCTTGATGCAGGTGAATATTACTTCCATGAAATTATCGGCTGTGAAGTGTACACAGAAGACGGCGAGAGAATCGGAGTCATCAGGGAGATATTAACTCCCGGAGCAAATGATGTGTGGGTTGTCGAGCGAAAAGGCCAAAAAGATGCACTGATTCCTTACATTGAATCAATTGTAAAGGATATTGACGTGACGGAAAAGAAAATTCAGATTCATTTGATGGAAGGATTAATAGACGAATGAAAATTGATTTTTTAACCCTTTTCCCCGACATGTTTGAAGGAGTGCTGGGTTCCTCTATTTTGCAAAAAGCACAGGAGAAAAACGCCGTTGAATTTGATGTCGTCAATTTCCGCGCCTTTTCTGATAACAAGCATAAAACAGTGGATGACTATCCTTACGGCGGAGGGGCGGGCATGGTTCTGAAGCCTCAGCCCGTGTTTGACGCAGTAGAGGAGCTTACCGCGAAATCAAAAGCTTCTCCCCGCATTATCCTCGTCTGCCCTCAAGGCGAACGCTTTAATCAGAAAAAAGCAGAGGAGCTGGCGGAAGAAGAACATCTGATGTTCATTTGCGGCCATTATGAAGGCTATGATGAGAGAATCAGAGAACATCTTGTGACAGACGAAATATCAATCGGCGATTTCGTGCTGACAGGCGGAGAGCTGCCGGCCATGATGATTGCAGACAGTGTCGTGAGACTGCTGCCGGGAGTGCTTGGGAAAGAAGAATCCCATCTTGAGGATTCCTTCAGCACGGGACTCTTAGAGCACCCTCATTACACAAGGCCCGCAGACTATAATGGCCTTAAGGTCCCTGAGACGCTTCTGTCAGGAAACCATGCGAAGATTAAAGAATGGCGAAAAAAAGAATCGGTGAAAAGAACCTTTTTGCGGCGTCCTGATCTGCTCGAACACTATCCGCTCACAGAGCAAGAAAGAAAATGGATTTCTGAGTGGGAAAAAGAATAGATAGTATTGCACAGAAAGTTGAGTTGTGGTAAGATACTACTTGTGGCTTAAGCGGACTTATCTGCCTAAGCTTGAAAACGATGTTCCGCTGTGCCGGTTTTATGGTCAAGAGCATCTGTTGGAAGGAGTTGAAAACGATGCAACAATTAATTCAAGATATCACAAAAGAACAATTGCGCACAGATCTTCCTGCGTTCCGTCCTGGTGACACTTTACGTGTACACGTAAAAGTTGTTGAGGGTAACCGTGAGCGTATCCAGATCTTCGAAGGTGTTGTGATTAAGCGTCGTGGTGGTGGAATCAGCGAAACTTTCACAGTTCGTAAGATTTCTTACGGTGTTGGCGTTGAACGTACATTCCCTGTACACACCCCAAAAATCGCTAAAATCGAAGTTGTACGCTACGGTAAAGTACGTCGTGCTAAGCTTTATTACCTACGTGAACTTCGCGGAAAAGCGGCTCGTATTAAAGAAATCAGACGATAATGATAACGAACGAAAAGAGCTTGTTACTGCTAACAAGCTCTTTTTTTATGACTGCATTTGAAAAAGCCGTACAGGCATCGTAAAATACATAAGAGACAGCCAGAAATGACCCAGAAGAAGAGAGTGTCTTCTTACTAGATAAGGCAGGTGTTAGTGTCACATGACCATTCAGTGGTTTCCAGGCCATATGGCAAAAGCAAGACGGGAAGTAACCGAAAAATTAAAACTGATTGATATTGTATATGAGCTGGTGGACGCCAGAATCCCGATGTCATCAAGAAATCCGATGATTGAAGAAATCTTAAAAAATAAACCGCGCATTATGCTGTTAAATAAAGCCGATAAAGCCGATGCAGCCGTCACAAAGCAATGGAAAGAGCATTTTGAAAAGCAAGGCATTCCGTCACTGTCAATTAATTCAGTGAATGGACAAGGCTTAAACCAAATCGTGCCTTCCTCGAAGGAATTATTGCAGGAGAAAATCGATAAGAGAAAAGCGAAAGGCGTTAAGCCGAGAGCCATCCGGGCTTTAATTATCGGCATCCCAAACGTTGGGAAATCAACGCTCATTAACAGGCTGGCGAAGAAAAATATTGCAAAAACAGGAGATAGGCCGGGTATCACGACATCCCAGCAATGGGTAAAGGTCGGCAAAGAACTGGAGCTGTTAGATACACCGGGGATTTTGTGGCCAAAATTCGAAGACGAACTTGTAGGTCTCAGACTGGCTATAACCGGGGCGATTAAGGACTCTATCATCAACCTGCAGGACGTCGCCGTATTTGGACTGCGTTTCTTGGAAGAACATTATCCGGACCGTCTGAAAGAGCGTTACGGGCTTGAAGAGATACCCGAGGATATTGCGGAGCTGTTTGACGCAATCGGAGAAAAACGCGGCTGCCTGATGAGCGGCGGGCTTATTAACTATGATAAAACCACAGAAGTCATCATCCGGGACATTCGTACAGAGAAGTTCGGCAGGCTGTCTTTCGAACAGCCATCATAAAGGCGCGCAGAGATGCGGGTCTTTATTTTTTCATTGCCGCACCGATACATATAGTAAGGGAGAAGAGAAAGTGAATACATTGACAGTAAAGGACATTAAAGACCGGCTGCAAGAGGTGAAAGACGAACGGGACCCATTTCTTGCCGAGTGTGAAAAAGACCAGAGGAAGAGCGTACAAACGCTCGTAGAACAATGGCTGAAAAAGAATGCGAAGGAAAAAGCATTAAAAGAACAATGGGAGAGTATGACTTACTGTGAACGCCTGGCAAGAAACAAAGGCTTCCGTATAATTGCCGGAATTGACGAAGTAGGCAGAGGGCCGCTGGCGGGGCCGGTTGTGGCAAGCGCCGTTATCCTGCCTGCGGAAAGTGAAATACTTGGATTGACAGATTCGAAAAAGCTTTCAGAAAAAAAACGCGAAGAATATTATGAACGTATTATGAACGAAGCGCTTGGCGTCGGAATAGGCATTATCGAAGCTTCTGTCATAGATGAAATGAATATATACGAAGCGTCAAAGCTGGCAATGGTCAAAGCAGTACGTGAACTGTCCGAAGCACCCGATTATCTGCTTGTGGACGCGATGACGCTGCCCCTTGACATACCTCAGTCTTCCATTATAAAAGGGGACGCAAAAAGCGTTTCCATCGCAGCCGGGGCTTGTGTAGCTAAAGTAACCAGAGACAGAATGATGAGCGAGTATGCCAAAACCTACCCGATGTACGGGTTTGAAAAGCACAAAGGCTACGGGACAAAAGAGCATCTGGAAGCACTCGCTGCATATGGGCCGACGGATATTCACCGAAGAACTTTCGCTCCTGTTCAAACTTACTGTTAAGCAAGGGGGGCGCTTTTTAAATGAACATGCGCAACGATATACATACAGCGCTGAGAAGCCTGTTTGCGGGCACAGCCGTTTCGCTGCAGGAGTCAAATCCAACTGAAGAGTCAAGCGGCATTCAGAGGCTTCTTTTAGGGAAGGTGCTCCGTCTCACGGGGGATGAGCATGCGCTGATCCAGGTAGGGGACCAAACCATACAGGGAAAGCTAGAGACAAAGCTTCGCCCTCAAGCGTATTATTGGTTTTCTTATGAAAAAAAACCAGCAGAACAAATGGGCCGGCTCCAAGTCGTCCAACGTTTTGAACAAAATCCGGCAACAGTTCAGGAAGCGGCAGGAAAGCTCTTAAGCGCCATTTCAATTAAACCGTCCAATACATCTCTGTTAATGACCAGCGCTATGCTGAAAAGCAATCAGCCGATAACAGAAAACGATATCAAAACAGCTGTTCAATGGATGGAAACTCTGTCGCCCGCAGATACAAAAAAAGCGATTGAAACCATTTTATTTACCCTCAAGCGTGATCTCCCTGTCCATGAGGGCGTGCTGAACGCCCTTCATGCAGTCAAATCACCAGTTTCAATGAATCAGCAGCTGTCACGGTTACTTCACGCAATCAATCAAGATTCTCAGCCGACAGAAGCGCTGATGAAGTTAAAACAGGCTGTCACGGCGCTTTTTGACGCGGAAAGCGACATACATGCAGAACGTCTGATCCGAATGCTCGGCTCACAAGCGGAAAATGAGGGATTCGGCGGTAAGAAAGCGATGACATCCGTTAATGATACTGAAGGGCATATCAGCGGCCGGCGGTCAGCGCCGGAACAAATACAAGGCACGATAAAGCCCAATACCGTTTCTGAAAGCATGCCGCAGCAAAAGGGCATGCAAAGTGCCGGGGGAAAAGAGGATATACCTGAAATCCCGCGGCTGCTCCTTGAAAAAATGTCTGTTCAAGCTGAAAAAAACGGCAGCCATGTGCTAAAAGAAGCGGCGGCTTGGATTAAGGCGGTGCTTTCACAGGAAAATACGAAAACAGGAACCGTGCCGTCTGTTATGCAAGCGGCGCAAGTCACAGATCAAGAAGCCGACGTTTTCGTTGAGGCGGTGAAACAAGCGGAACCAAGCTTGTCCAGCAAAACAGATGTTCTTTCCTTCTTGTTAAAAATCAGACAGGGACTGGGCGCGCGTGACGAATTGGCTTTTATTAAAGCATTTGAACAAGGGGCAGACATCCAGCGTGATGAACTCCAATCTTTAAAACTGACGCTCCATGCCGCACGAACGTCCAATGAGCTTTCTGATCCTGTCAAGAGGGAGGCTGATCAGCTTTTTCATAAATTAAACGGACAGCTCTTCATCCAGCAGGATCACCCGTCCTACAGCCAGGTTGTCATGTCATTTCCAATGTTTTCAAAAAACAGTGTTCAGGATATGACCGTTCTTTTTAAAGGACAGAAAGAACCCGACGGAAAGCTAGATCCTTCTCATTGCCGGCTTCTTTTTTTACTGAATCTTGAATCATTAAAAGAGACTGTTGTTGATTGCTTTGTTCAGCAAAATGTTATGACAATTTCGATAGAAACCGAATTTGATCTGCAGTCTGCGATTGATCCGATGGTGCCAGCTTTGAAACAATCCCTGAAAGAAATGGGATACAGCCTGTCAGGTGTTGTGGCGAAAAAAAGGGTTCATTCAGCAGCAGACATTCACATCGAACGATATATAACGAACAGCAGCGAACAAGAACTGGATGTGAGAATATGAAAGAACAGACGCCGTTAAGAAAAGCCGTAGCTCTGCATTATGACGAGCGGAAGGATAAAGCGCCGAAGGTCATAGCGACAGGCAGAGGACACATTGCGGAAAACATTATAGCAGAAGCGAAAAAAGCAGGGGTACCGATTCAGGAAGATCGGACCCTTGTCGAATTAATGCGACATTTGACAGTGGATGATCAGATTCCGGAAGCGCTTTATGAAACTGTAGCCGAAATATTTTCTTTTGTTTACAAGCTGGATGAAAGTGTAAAAAATAAAAAGTAACCAGAAATATTCCCCATACTCCATTTAAATTTATATTTTCAGTAAAATAAAAGTTTGAATGTTTAGAAGGATTTTACGATTTTTCATCGAACTCTAGACAATCCTTCCAGTATTATATAGAATGAAAGCGCAGTCTATTTTTAGTTTTGTTACATAAGTTAGGAGGATGGGAAATGAATATCCATGAATACCAGGGAAAAGAAGTCCTCAGAAAATACGGAGTGTCTGTTCCTGAAGGTAAAGTGGCTTTTACAGCAGAAGAAGCAGTTGAAAGAGCGGAGGGCTTATCAAGCTCGGTTTATGTCGTAAAGGCGCAAATTCATGCTGGCGGTCGAGGCAAAGCTGGCGGGGTAAAGATTGCGAAATCAAAAGAAGAAGTAAAAGCGTATGCCGAGGAGCTGTTAGGGAAGACGCTCGTTACGCATCAAACAGGTCCGGACGGCCAAGTAATAAAACGCTTACTTATTGAAGAAGGATGCGACATTAAGAAGGAATACTATGTCGGTCTCGTGCTTGACCGCGCTACTTCAAGAATCGTACTGATGGCGTCTGAAGAAGGCGGAACGGAGATTGAAGAAGTAGCAGAGAAAACACCGGAAAAAATCAAGAAAGTCGTTATTGATCCGGCTGTGGGACTGCAAGGCTATCAAGCGAGAGAAATCGCATTTTCTATTAATATACCAAAGGAGCTTGTCGGACAAGCTGCTAAATTTATGCTGGGATTATATAAAGCATTTGTAGAGAAAGACTGTTCAATTGCTGAAATTAATCCGCTTGTTGTGACAGGCGACGGAAAAGTAATGGCGCTTGATGCGAAATTAAACTTTGACAGCAATGCACTATACAGACAAAAAGATATTATGGAATATAGAGATTTGGACGAAGAGGATCCAAAGGAAATTGAAGCTTCTAAATACGATTTAAGCTACATTTCTCTGGATGGAAATATCGGCTGCATGGTAAACGGAGCCGGCCTTGCGATGTCCACAATGGATATCATTAAACATTACGGCGGAGATCCTGCCAACTTCCTTGACGTGGGAGGCGGCGCAACTGCTGAAAAAGTAACGGAGGCATTCAAAATTATTCTTTCCGACCAAAATGTAAAAGGAATTTTTGTCAACATTTTCGGAGGCATTATGAAATGTGACGTCATTGCGGAAGGGGTAGTTGAAGCGACGAAACAAGTCGGTTTAACATTGCCGCTTGTCGTCCGTCTTGAAGGCACAAACGTAGATCTAGGGAAGAAAATCCTTAGTGAATCAGGTTTGAATATTACATCTGCGGAGTCTATGGCTGACGGGGCGCAGAAAATCGTATCTTTAGTATAGGAAAGCATGAAAGGCAGGGGACCAAATAATGAGTGTATTTGTAAATAAAGATACAAGAGTTATTGTACAAGGGATTACAGGTTCTACCGCTTTGTTTCATACGAAGCAAATGCTTGAATACGGAACAAACATTGTAGGCGGCGTAACACCTGGAAAAGGCGGAACTGAAGCAGAAGGCGTGCCTGTGTTCAATACAGTGGCTGATGCTGTCCACACGACCGGTGCCAACGCATCTGTTATTTATGTGCCTGCGGCGTTCGCTGCTGATGCAATCATGGAAGCCGTTGATGCTGAGCTTGATCTTGTCATTTGTATTACCGAGCATATTCCGGTATTAGATATGGTGAAAGTGAAACGCTTTATGGAAGGAAAGAAAACAAGATTAATAGGACCAAACTGTCCGGGCGTCATTACACCTGAAGAATGTAAAATCGGCATCATGCCTGGATATATCCATAAAAAAGGCCATGTAGGCGTTGTCTCTCGCTCTGGAACATTAACATATGAAGCGGTTCATCAGCTTTCAGAAGCGGGTGTAGGACAGTCTACAGCTGTCGGAATCGGGGGCGACCCGGTTAATGGAACGAATTTCATTGATGTCTTAAAAGCGTTTAACGAAGACCCTGAGACCCACGCTGTGATTATGATCGGCGAAATCGGCGGAACAGCTGAAGAGGAAGCGGCAGAATGGGTAAAAGCTAATATGACTAAACCTGTTGTCGGATTTATCGGCGGAAAAACCGCACCTCCGGGAAAACGCATGGGACATGCCGGCGCGATCATTTCCGGCGGAAAAGGAACAGCGGATGAAAAGATTAAAACGCTGAATGCCTGCGGAATCGAAGTTGCGGAAACACCTTCCGTGATGGGAGAAACGCTCATCAAAGTTCTAAAAGAAAAAGGTTTATTTGAAACTTGTAAAACTCACTAATAACAAAAGGGACAGCTGTTAAGGCTGTTCCTGCTTTTTATGCCAAAAGGAGGTTGTTGGTTTGGATCAGGCGTCTGCCTGTTTACTCATTTGCAGCATTAACCGTTTATTATCCCCGTCTCTTCTATTAAAATGGTGGAAGGCTGATCCGTCTCTTTCTTTTAAGACTGAACCGCACCCAATACACACCATCACTTCCGGTAAAATAAAAGCCGCCGCGCTTAAAACTCAAATAGAGAAAGAATATGATAAGCTTCAAGAACAGCTGTCTGACTATCAACGGCGAGGTATCAAAGTCATTCCGATCACTTCACATCAATATCCGACATGGCTGAAAACGATCTATGATCCGCCTCCCGTTTTGTTTGCCAAAGGGAATGAGAACCTGCTTATAAAAGGCCGGAAAATTGGAGTGGTAGGTACGCGAAATCCTACCGCATATGGCAAAAAAGCAGTTTTTCATCTTACAAAAGAACTTGCAGGCAACCAGTGGATCATTGTAAGCGGACTCGCGGCCGGAATAGACGGTTTGTCCCATAGAGCCTGCATCAAGGCAAAAGGGTATACAATCGGTGTCATAGCAGGCGGTTTTCATCATATATATCCCCGAGAAAATCAGCAGTTAGCAGAATACATGGCGAAGTATCATCTGCTGCTGTCAGAACATCCACCGGAAACAAAACCCCAAAAATGGCATTTCCCCATGAGAAACCGTTTAATAAGCGGGTTGTCCGAAGGCATAGTGGTAGTGCAAGGCAAAGAAAAAAGCGGTTCGTTAATCACTGCCTATCAAGCGCTTGACCAGGGCAGGGAGGTGTTTGCCGTGCCTGGTTCTATATTTGATCCATACTCCGGAGGACCTATAAAACTCATTCAAGAAGGGGCAAAATCTGTACAGTCCGCTGAGGATATTTACAGTGAGTTATCGGAGGAAAACGTTCAATATACGGAACCCTTTTAGAAATATCGTTTGACAAACCGTATTGTAATATTTAATAATAGTGAGGATTTAAAGTTGCATATTGTTTTTCATGTTTAAAATGACGTTCACGATAAAGAATTAAATATTGAAAGCCATATAAAGGCAGCTTCAAAAATGAAATGAAATATACTTGAAAAGAGAGAGAACACCTCTTGAGGGGGATGAAAATGTCTGATTATCTAGTCATCGTAGAATCGCCCGCTAAGGCGAAAACGATTGAACGTTATTTAGGTAAGAAATACAAAGTCAAAGCTTCAATGGGACATGTCCGGGATCTGCCTAAAAGCCAAATGGGCGTTGACATAGAACAAAACTTTGAACCCAAATATATAACGATACGAGGAAAAGGGCCTGTTTTAAAAGAATTAAAAACGGCTGCCAAAAAAGCTAAGAAAGTCTATCTCGCGGCTGACCCCGACAGAGAAGGGGAAGCGATTGCATGGCATCTCGCCCACAGTCTTGATCTGGACCTCAACTCCGACTGCCGGGTAGTTTTTAACGAGATCACCAAGGACGCGATTAAGGAGTCATTTAAGCATCCCCGGATGATTAATATGGACCTTGTTGATGCTCAGCAGGCGAGAAGAATTCTAGACAGGCTGGTCGGATACAAAATCAGCCCGATTTTATGGAAAAAAGTCAAAAAAGGACTCAGTGCGGGCCGGGTGCAATCCGTTGCACTTCGTTTAATCATTGACCGTGAAAAAGAAATCAATGAATTTAAGCCGGAAGAGTATTGGACGATTGACGGCTCTTTCTTAAAGGGGCAAGAAACATTTGAAGCAAGCTTCTTCGGTAAAGGCGGCAAAAAGCATCCTCTGAAAAGCGAAGCCGACGTGAAAGAAATTCTTTCTCAGCTTAAAGGCAACAAATATACAGTTGAGAAAGTGACCAAAAAGGAACGGAAGCGCAATCCTGCCCTGCCTTTTACTACTTCCACCCTACAGCAGGAAGCAGCGCGCAAACTCAATTTCAGAGCTAAGAAAACGATGATGATTGCACAGCAATTATATGAAGGAATTGATCTTGGCAAAGAAGGAACGGTCGGGCTGATTACGTATATGAGAACGGATTCAACCCGTATCTCTAACACAGCCGTGGAAGAAGCGGCAGCCTTTATTGACCAGACGTACGGAAAAGAGTTTTTAGGCGGAAAGCGCAAACCGGCGAAAAAGAATGAAAATGCGCAGGATGCCCACGAAGCAATCCGGCCCACTTCTATTCTCCGTAAGCCGAATGAATTAAAAACGGTTCTCGGCAGAGATCAGCTCAGACTGTATAAATTAATCTGGGAACGATTTGTCGCCAGTCAAATGGCATCTGCTGTATTAGATACAATGAGCGTTGATCTTGAAAACAACGGATTGACATTTCGGGCAACCGGAAGTAAAGTCAAGTTTTCCGGGTTTATGAAGGTCTATGTAGAAGGAAAAGACGACCAGCTTGAAGAAAAAGACCGCATGCTGCCTGACTTACAGGAAGGGGACACGGTCTTATCTAAAGATATCGAACCCGAACAGCATTTTACTCAGCCGCCTCCTCGGTACACTGAGGCCCGCTTAGTCAAAACGCTTGAAGAATTAGGCATCGGCCGGCCGTCTACCTACGCTCCGACGCTTGACACAATCCAGCGGCGCGGTTATGTCGGATTGGATAACAAACGGTTTGTGCCGACTGAACTTGGGCAGATTGTTCTTGAGCTCATCATGGAATTTTTCCCTGAAATCATAAACGTAGAGTTTACGGCGAGAATGGAACAAGACCTCGATAATGTTGAAGACGGCAACACCGAGTGGGTGCAAATCATTGACCGCTTCTATACCGACTTTGAAAAACGGGTTAAAAAAGCAGAAGCTGAAATGAAAGAAGTTGAGATTGAGCCCGAATATGCCGGCGAAGATTGTGAACTATGCTCTTCACCTATGGTATATAAAATGGGTCGCTACGGTAAATTTTTAGCCTGCTCAAACTTCCCAGACTGCCGAAACACAAAACCGATTGTTAAACAAATCGGAGTGAAGTGTCCTAAGTGCGAAGAAGGAAATATTGTTGAACGAAAATCGAAAAAGAAACGGGTTTTTTACGGCTGTGACCGTTATCCACAATGCGACTTTGTATCATGGGATAAACCAATTGAACGAAAATGTCCGAAATGCGGAAAAATGCTTGTTGAGAAAAAACTCAAAAAGGGCATACAAGTTCAATGCGTGGAATGCGATTATAAGGAAGAACCACAAAAGTAGCGGTGAGCAGGTCTTGCTCACCTTCTTTGTGTGTTAAAAGAAGAACTTGAATAATAAACTAGGAGATGTGATAAGATGAACCAACATACAGTAAACGTCATAGGGGCGGGGCTTGCCGGAAGTGAAGCGGCATGGCAGCTGGCTAAGCGCGGCATCCAGGTGAAACTATATGAAATGCGTCCGGTGAAACAAACGGCTGCACACCATACAGATAAATTTGCAGAGCTGGTGTGCAGCAACTCTTTACGCTCCAATACGCTGGCTAATGCTGTCGGTGTGTTAAAAGAAGAAATGCGGGCGCTCGATTCAGCGATTATCGCTGCGGCCGATGAGTGTTCTGTACCAGCCGGCGGCGCTCTAGCAGTGGACCGTCATGAATTCGCGGCAAGCGTAACAAATCGGGTGAAAAACCATCCGAACGTGACGGTAATGAATGAAGAAGTGACTGAAATACCTGCAGGACCTACTATTATTGCCACAGGGCCGTTAACTTCTGAAGCACTGTCCGCACAATTGAAAGAGCTTACGGGCGAGGAGTATTTATACTTTTACGATGCGGCTGCGCCTATTCTTGAAAAAGACAGCCTTGATATGGATAAGGTATATCTTAAATCCCGTTATGACAAAGGGGAAGCGGCCTATTTAAACTGCCCGATGACAGAGGAAGAGTTTGACCGTTTCTATGAAGCATTGACGACGGCAGAGACCGTTCCATTGAAAGAGTTTGAAAAAGAGATTTTCTTTGAAGGATGTATGCCGATAGAAGTAATGGCCAAAAGAGGCAAAAAAACGATGCTGTTCGGACCGATGAAACCGGTCGGGCTGGAGCACCCGGAAACAGGAAAACGCCCTTACGCAGTCGTTCAGCTCAGACAGGATGATGCAGCAGGCACTCTTTACAATATTGTAGGATTTCAGACACATTTAAAATGGGGCGACCAAAAGGAAGTGCTGAAATTAATCCCGGGACTTGAAAATGTGGAAATCGTCAGATACGGCGTGATGCACAGAAATACATTCATTAACTCACCGAGCCTCCTAGAGCCTACCTATCAGTTTAAGAACCGCAGCGATTTATTCTTCGCGGGCCAGATGACTGGTGTAGAAGGCTATGTCGAATCAGCGGCATCAGGTCTTGTGGCCGGCATTAATGCTGCAAAACTCGTTTTGGAACAGGAACTTGTCACATTCCCGCAGGAAACAGCGATCGGCAGTATGGCACACTATATTACAACGACCAACCAGAAGAACTTCCAGCCGATGAATGCAAATTTTGGGCTTTTAAAAGAATTGCCTGTTAGAATTAAAAATAAGAAAGAACGCAATGAAGAGTATGCAAAACGGGCAATCGAGACTATTCAAACTATTTCGAAAACGATATAGGTATTCGTTGCAACTTGAACGCGTTATGTGATACCATTTAAAAGCCCTTCCTGGGGAGGTATTATCATGGAAAATGTTAAGAATTTTTTAAAGTTATTCGTTGAATATTTACAAATCGAAAAAAATTATTCACAATATACTATTGTGAATTATGTTGATTCAATTGAAGAATTTGAGACATTCTTGCGTGTTCAAAGAATAAATGGATTTGAAGAAGCTGCTTATCATGATACAAGGATTTTTTTGACAGAAGCCTATGAAAAAGGATTATCAAGAAGAACGATCAGCAAAAAAATCTCGGCTCTGAGAAGCTTTTACAAATTTTTAATGAGAGAAAAGCTTGTTGAGGAAAATCCGTTTCAGCTTGTCCATCTGCCGAAACAAGAGAAACGGATACCGAAATTTCTTTATCAAAAAGAGCTTGAAGAGCTATTTGCGGTTTCAGACACAAGCCTGCCGACCGGCCAGCGGGACCAGGCATTATTAGAGCTCCTCTATGCAACTGGTATGAGGGTCAGTGAATGCAGCTCCTTAACTGTGGACGGGGTTGATTTATTTATGGACACAGTTCTCGTTCACGGAAAAGGGAAAAAGCAGCGTTATATTCCCTTTGGGTCTTATGCCCATGAAGCGCTGGAGCTATATGTAAACAGCGGAAGGCAGCGCTTGCTTGAAAAGGCGAAGGAATCTCATGATGTTTTATTTGTGAATCAAAGAGGCGGGCCGCTTACAGTCCGCGGTGTCAGATATATTTTAAGCGGGCTTGTGAAAAAGGCGTCCGGCACTTTACATATACATCCGCATATGCTTCGTCATACATTTGCCACTCATCTGTTAAATGAAGGCGCAGATTTAAGAAGCGTCCAAGAGTTACTCGGGCACTCCAACCTGTCGTCAACACAGATATATACGCATGTATCGAAGGAAATGTTGAGAAACACATATATGTCTCACCACCCAAGAGCTTTTAAGGAAAAATAAAGGAGGCCCTCTAATGTCATCTTTTCATGCGACTACGATATTTGCCGTACAGCACAATGGAAAAAGCGCAATGTCCGGTGACGGACAGGTTACATTTGGTCAGGCCGTTGTCATGAAACATACGGCGAGAAAAGTAAGGAAGCTGTTCAACGGCAAGGTTCTTGCAGGTTTTGCGGGATCTGTTGCAGACGCTTTCACCCTCTTTGAAATGTTTGAGGCAAAGCTTGAGGAATACAATGGGAATCTGAAACGCGCTTCCGTGGAGCTTGCAAAAGAATGGCGCAGTGATAAAGTTCTTCGCAAACTGGAGGCCATGCTGATTGTGATGAATCAAGATACCCTGCTTCTTGTATCTGGAACGGGTGAAGTGATTGAGCCGGATGACGGTATTTTGGCGATCGGTTCCGGCGGTAATTACGCTCTTGCCGCGGGAAGAGCATTGAAAAAGCATGCGGGCGAAAGCCTGTCTGCAAGAGAGATTGCTCAGGCAGCATTAGAAACTGCGGGCGAGATTTGTGTGTATACGAACGATCAAATCATACTGGAAGAACTTGAATAGAAAGGACTTGAAGCGCATGGAAAAAAAACCGTTAACACCAAGACAAATTGTAGATCGGTTAGATCAGTACATTGTCGGACAGCATGATGCAAAAAAAGCTGTCGCCGTGGCATTAAGAAACCGCTATAGACGAAGTCTTCTGGATGAAAAGCTGAAAGATGAGATCGTACCCAAGAACATTTTAATGATGGGGCCTACCGGAGTGGGGAAAACAGAGATCGCCAGACGAATCGCAAAGCTCGTTGGTGCGCCATTTATAAAAATTGAAGCAACAAAATTTACTGAAGTCGGCTATGTAGGCAGAGATGTAGAGTCAATGGTCAGAGACCTTGTTGAAACGTCCGTCCGGCTTATAAAAGAAGAAAAAATCAACGACGTGAAAGACCAGGCTGAAGAAAATGCCAATAAGCGCATCGTCAGTCTGCTGGTTCCCGGAAAGAAAAAGCAATCCGGCGTGAAAAATCCGTTTGAGATGCTCTTTGGCGGCAATCAGCCAAATGGGGACGAGGAGAGCGACAGCCAGGAAGAAGCAAGCATTGAAGAAAAGAGAAAACGTATGGCGCATCAGCTGGCAATGGGAGAGCTTGAAGACCACTACATCACTGTAGAAGTCGAAGAGCAGCAGCCATCCATGTTTGATATGCTGCAAGGCTCGGGTATGGAGCAAATGGGCATGAATATGCAGGATGCCCTTAGCAGCATGATGCCGAAGAAAAAGAAACGCCGCAAAATGACAGTCAGAGAAGCAAGAAAAGTCCTGACAAATGAAGAAGCAAGCAAACTGATTGATATGGATGAGGTAGGCCAGGAAGCAGTGCTGAGAGCTGAACAGGGCGGAATCATCTTTATTGATGAAATTGATAAAATTGCGAAAAACGGAGGAGCTTCATCTTCTGCTGATGTATCAAGAGAAGGCGTTCAGCGGGATATCCTTCCAATTGTCGAAGGCTCTACAGTTGTCACAAAGTACGGTTCAGTGAAAACCGATCATGTCTTGTTTATTGCAGCGGGGGCGTTCCATATGGCGAAACCGTCTGACTTGATCCCTGAGCTGCAGGGGCGTTTTCCGATTCGTGTAGAATTGAGCAAGCTTACTGTAGACGATTTTGTGAAAATTTTGGTTGAACCTGATAACGCCCTTCTGAAACAATATCAAGCTTTATTGCAAACAGAAGGTATATCTCTTGAATTTTCTGACGAAGCTATTCGTAAGATTGCCGAGGTAGCTTATCATGTTAACCAGGACACGGATAATATCGGTGCAAGGAGGCTTCACACGATACTTGAGCGTCTTTTGGAAGAGCTCTCGTTTGAAGCGCCTGATGTAACGATGGAAAAGATTACAATCACCCCGCAATATGTTGAAGATAAGCTCGGCACCATTGCAAATAACAAAGACTTAAGTCAATTTATATTGTGAAAATTTAATAAGAGGAATTTTAGGAGGATCATTTATTATGGCTTTATTACAAAAAACAAGAATTATTAATTCCATGCTTCAAGCTGCGGCAGGGAAACCGGTAAACTTTAAAGAAATGGCGGAAACACTTCGGGATGTTATTGATTCAAATATTTTCGTCGTCAGCCGCAGAGGAAAGCTGTTAGGCTATTCTATTAATCAGCAAATCGAGAACGACCGTATGAAAAAAATGCTTGAAGACCGTCAGTTCCCGGAAGAATACACAAAAAACCTATTTAATATTCCGGAGACTTCTTCTAATCTGGATATTAACAGTGAGTACACAGCGTTTCCGGTCGAAAACAGAGATCTGTTCCAAGCTGGTTTAACAACAATTGTACCTATTATCGGAGGCGGAGAAAGACTTGGAACGCTTATTCTTTCACGCTTGCAGGATCAATTTGAGGACGATGATCTAATTCTTGCTGAATACGGGGCGACCGTTGTAGGAATGGAAATCCTCAGAGAAAAAGCAGAAGAAATTGAAGAAGAAGCACGCAGCAAAGCTGTAGTTCAAATGGCGATCAGTTCTCTTTCTTACAGTGAGCTTGAAGCGATTGAGCACATCTTTGAAGAACTTGACGGAAACGAAGGCCTGCTTGTGGCGAGTAAAATTGCAGACCGCGTCGGCATTACCCGTTCCGTGATTGTCAATGCACTCAGAAAGCTTGAAAGTGCCGGTGTCATCGAATCGAGATCACTCGGAATGAAGGGCACTTATATTAAAGTCCTTAACAACAAGTTCTTGATCGAATTAGAAAACCTAAAATCTCATTAATTTTTTTAAAAAAAGAGGCAGAATCCTATGAAAAAGGGTTCTGCTTCTTTTTTTGCAGGCAGTAAATCTTTAAGCTGAATGTCCTGGGCGAAAAGTCATTCTGCCAAAAGTTGCAGTTTGAAGTTGATTTTTCCTTTTTTATCTGAGATAATCCATCTCGGTTTGAATTTTGTGAAAAAGCCCGAAAACATAAGGAGAGATCACTGAAAAGCATCTATTTTCTGGCTTATATCAGAGGAAAAAACCTAGTTCGAATATTCTAGGACTAAATACCTAGTTATAAAATAGATATATATGAGGACTTTTTTTTACCCTAACTTCATAGACTTTAAGCCTGTTATTTCTTACAATAAGCATATGGTTTTACAAATCTCGACAAGAATATTTAGTGAAAAAACAACTGAATTGGAGGTAAGTGGATTTGGACTTATTTTCTGGAACTATACAAAATCTTGAAAATGCCTTGGGGAGAGCGAATATTAAGCAAAAAGTCATAACTAACAATATCGCTAATATAGATACACCGAACTATAAGGCAAAAAAAGTCTCTTTCCAAAATTTGTTGAATCAAGAATCTTCTCGTCTCGAATCGGTAAAAACAGACTATCGACATGTTGACTTTTCAGACGCGGGGTCGAAGGGTTCAATTGTTACAAACTCGAACACTGCTTATCAGCAAAACGGAAACAATGTAGACGTTGATAAAGAGATGACTGATTTAGCAGAAAATCAAATTAACTATCAAGCATTGGTTGAAAGAATGAGCGGAAAGTTCAATTCTCTGAAAACGGTGTTAACAGGAGGAAAATAATGACTGCATTTCAAAGTTTAAATGTTTCTGGCTCTGCTTTAACCGCTCAGCGTGTCCGTATGGATGTCGTATCATCCAACTTGGCAAATATGGATACAACAAGAGCCGAACAGGTTGATGGTGAATGGGTGCCTTACAGGCGGAAGCTGGTTTCTCTTCAGTCAAACGGTGAGTCGTTTTCATCTATACTACATTCTAGAATGAGCAGCGGGGATGCGGGAAACGGCGTCAAGGTAACCAAGATTACAGAAGACGACTCAGACTTTAATCTGGTATATGATCCGACAAACCCAGATGCAAATGAGGAAGGTTACGTGCAAAAGCCAAATGTCGACCCTTTAAAGGAAATGGTTGACCTCGTAAGCAGTACAAGATCGTATGAAGCAAACGTTACTGCAATGAATGCATCAAAGGGCATGCTGCTAAAAGCTTTAGAAATCGGAAAGTAAGGTGATAAATGTGGTTAATACAATTTCTCCGTTCCAAGTTCAAAATACACAAAGCACTCAACCTGTAACTAGTCAAATAAATAATAGCCAAAAAACAGACTCTTCAAACCAAACAAGCTTCTCGGAGCTTTTAAAAAACTCTATTAGTTCGTTAAATGAGTCCCAAGTACAATCTGACAATTTCACAAACGCACTGGCCGCGGGAAAGGATGTTAATCTTGACGAGGTCATGATCGCTGCTCAAAAAGCAAGCATCTCCCTGACTGCCGCGACAGAATTCCGCAATAAAGCGGTGGAAGCCTACCAGGAGATCATGAGAATGCAAATGTAGGGGGTCTGATTGAATAGAATGAGTGGAATGACCGGGGGTTAACATGAATCGTACTCTAATGCAATTAAAAAACAAAACGAATGAGTTTTGGAACAATAGATCAAAAACACAGAAAGTATTAATGATCAGCAGTTTTGCCGCAATTATCATTCTTATAACTGTCATCAGCATATTTTCTTCTTCAGAGAAGATGGTGCCTCTTTACAAGGATTTGTCAGCAGAAGAAGCCGGCCAAATTAAAGAAGAACTGGATGCGAAAAAAGTTCCATCAGAGCTGTCGGATGGAGGAACAGTAATTAAGGTTCCCGAAGAGCAGGTGGACACGCTGAAAGTGCAGCTTGCTGCAGAGGGACTTCCTAAAACCGGTTCAATAGATTATTCTTTTTTCGGACAGAATGCCGGGTTTGGATTAACTGACAACGAGTTTGATATGTTAAAAGTTGAAGCGACACAAACGGAATTATCAAACCTGATCAACGAAATGAAAGGCATCAAAAACTCAAAAGTAATGATAAATCTGCCAAAAGACGCTGTCTTTGTAGGAGAGGAGCAATCAACAGCTTCCGCTTCAATTGTCTTGCAGATGAATCCTGGCTATACGCTTGACCAAAGCCAAGTCAACGGCTTGTATCATTTGGTTTCAAAGAGTGTACCGAACTTAAAAGAGGATAACATCGTCATCATGGACCAGAATTCTACATACTACGACAAAAGCAACGGCGATGCCGGGTCCTATGCCGATAGCTATTCTTCACAGCAGGGAATTAAAACACAAGTTGAAAAAGATATCCAAAAGCATGTTCAAACGCTTTTAGGAACAATGATGGGACAGGATAAAGTCGTTGTGTCTGTTACAACGGATATCGACTTTACAAAAGAAAACCGCACAGAGGATTTGGTAGAGCCTGTCGATAAGGAAAACATGGAAGGTATAGCGGTCAGCGCGGAAAAAGTAGCTGAAACCTATCAGGGTGACAACGCGGCTAACGGAGGAACAGCCGGAACGGGTGATGAAGATACGACCGGTTATGCTCAAACTGATGAAAATTCCGAAAACGGAAATTATGACAAAAGCAGTAATAAAATCAATTACGAAGTCAATCGGATTCACAAAGAGATTGCAGAAAGCCCGTACAAAGTCAGAGATTTAGGGATTCAGGTCATGGTAGAACCGCCTGATGCAAAAAATACAGCATCCCTTTCAGCTGAAAGACAGGATGATATTCAAAAGATACTTGCAACGGTAGTGAGAACTTCTATTGACAAAGATTCACAAGATCAAGAGCTTACCGATGAAGAAATCAATAATAAAATCGTGCTGTCCGTTCAGCCGTTTGATGGAAAAATGAACTTGGATACGGCTTCTGAAAAATCGTCAGGTCTGCCGATTTGGGTATACATCGCAGGAGGCGTTCTGCTTGCGGCGATTATTGTCCTTATCATTATGCTTGTGAGGAAGAAACGGTCAAATGAGGATGAATATGAAGAATGGACGTATGAAACGCCTCAGGAGCCAATCAATTTACCTGATATCAATGAAGAGGAAAGTGAAACAGAAGAAACAGTCAGACGGAAACAGCTTGAAAAAATGGCGAAGGATAAGCCGGAAGATTTTGCGAAACTGCTGCGCAGCTGGCTGACAGAGGATTAGGAGGGATTAGAAATGGCGAGACGTGATCAAGACAGGCTTACAGGAAAACAAAAAGCGGCCATTCTTATGATTTCCTTAGGATTAGATGTGTCAGCTTCGGTGTACAAGCATTTATCTGAAGAAGAAATAGAGAGACTGACTTTGGAAATTTCAGGGGTCAGAAGTGTGGATCATTCAAAAAAAGATGAGATTATTGAAGAATTTCATAATATCGCAATCGCTCAGGATTACATTTCTCAGGGCGGTTTAAGCTATGCAAGGCAAGTTCTTGAAAAAGCGCTTGGAGAAGATAAAGCGGAAAATATCTTAAACAGACTGACATCTTCTTTGCAAGTTAAACCGTTTGATTTTGCCAGAAAAGCAGAGCCGGAGCAAATTTTGAATTTTATTCAGCAAGAGCATCCGCAAACCATGGCGCTGATTTTATCCTATCTGGACCCTGTGCAGGCCGGACAAATTTTATCCGAGCTTAATCCGGAGGTGCAGGCGGAAGTAGCGAGAAGGATTGCGGTGATGGACAGAACTTCACCTGAAATCATTAATGAGGTAGAACGTGTGCTCGAACAAAAATTATCCTCTGCCTTTACGCAAGATTATACACAAACCGGCGGAATTGAAGCCGTAGTCGAAGTGCTTAACGGAGTGGACCGTGGAACAGAGAAGACGATCTTGGATTCGTTAGAGATACAGGATCCGGATCTGGCAGACGAGATCAAAAAACGGATGTTTGTGTTCGAGGATATTGTTACGCTTGATAACCGTGCAATTCAGCGAGTCATTCGCGATGTGGAAAATGACGATCTTCTGCTTTCCTTGAAAGTTGCAAGCGAAGAAGTCAAGGATATTGTATTCAGCAATATGTCACAGCGTATGGTTGAAACGTTTAAAGAAGAAATGGAATTTATGGGTCCTGTACGTTTACGCGATGTCGAAGAAGCTCAATCAAGAATTGTAGGCATCGTCAGGAAGCTTGAAGAAGCAGGTGAAATTGTAATAGCGAGAGGCGGAGGGGACGATATTATTGTCTAATGTCATTAAACAAGAATCATCTATTTCCCCAGAAAAGGAAAGAAGAAAACTCTCTTTGCAAGAAGTTCGTCTGAAAAAAATCGATCTTGAACCGCATGCAGAGGTAAAGCCGGAAGCCCTTATAGCGCGGGCCAAAGCAGAAGCTGACCGAATGTCAGAACAGGCAGCCAGCCAAGTGGAAAATATCCGCCGCCAAATTGAACAGGAAAAAAACAATTGGGCAAACGAAAGGCAGCTTCTGGTTGAGGAAGCGAAACAAGACGGCTTCGAACAAGGCGTGGAGCTTGGGAAAGAAGAAGCTTTACAGCAATACGCAGGGCTGATTAATCAGGCGAATGATATTGCCAAAATGTCTAGAAAAGATCTGGAGGATAAGCTGGAAAGTGCATCTGAAGAGATTGTAGAGCTCGCTGTTGCTCTGGCTAAAAAAGTCTGGCAGCAAAAAGCTGATGACAAAGAGGCGTTCGTTGTGCTTGTCAAACAAGTTATCAATGAAGTGAAGGATTATGATGACATTTCGATATATGTTGACCCTCATTATTACGAGACAGTGTATCAGCATAAAGACGAAATTCAGCAGCTTCTTCATAAAGAGTGCAGATTGGGCTTATATGCAGATGATAAAGCGGCTGAGGGCTCCTGTTATATAGAAACGCCATTTGGCCGGGTGGACGCAAGCGTTGATACCCAGCTGATGCAATTAAAGCATAAACTTTTGACGGCGCTGGAAGCGGGTGCAGATGAATGAAGACACAGCATCTGATAGATTGTGTCGAAATGTCAGATTCATATAAGCGATACGGAAAGGTCAAACGGGTCATCGGGCTGATGATTGAATCAAAAGGACCTGAGAGTTCGATAGGTGACGTGTGCCTCATTCATCCGAAGGGCTCGTCAGGTAAAGTGATCAAAGCCGAGGTCGTCGGCTTTCAGGATGAGAATATTCTCTTAATGCCTTATCTGGAGGCAGCAAGCATTTCGCCCGGCAGCATTGTCGAAGCTACCGGAGAATCGCTCAGGATAAAAGTAGGTGCAGGTCTCATCGGACAGGTTATTGACGCATTTGGCGAACCGCTGGACGGGAAGCTGCTGCCGAAAGGGCTTTCGCCGGTATCGACGGATCAGGCGCCGCCCAATCCGATGAAGCGGCCGCCGATTCGGGAGAAAATGGCTGTCGGAGTCAGGTCGATTGACAGTTTATTGACGGTAGGCAAAGGCCAAAGGATCGGCATTTTTGCAGGAAGCGGCGTCGGAAAAAGCACGCTGATGGGAATGATCGCAAAGCAAACGGAAGCTGACCTGAACGTCATCGCCCTTGTCGGTGAACGCGGGAGAGAAGTCCGTGAATTTATTGAGAAGGACCTTGGCCCAGAAGGACTGAAACGTTCAATTGTTGTGGTTGCTACCTCAGATCAGCCTGCGTTAATGAGGCTCAAGGCCGCTTATACAGCAACGGCGATAGCTGAATATTTCCGCGATAAAGGACAAAATGTCATGTTCATGATGGATTCAGTCACGAGGGTGGCAATGGCGCAGCGGGAGATTGGGCTGGCGGCAGGAGAGCCGCCGACGACAAAAGGATATACACCTTCCGTGTTCGCTATTTTACCCCGTCTTCTAGAGAGAACCGGCGCAAATGAACAAGGAACGATCACAGCTTTTTATACCGTTTTAGTTGATGGTGACGATATGAATGAACCTATAGCTGACACAGTCCGCGGGATTTTAGACGGACATATCGTATTAGACAGGGCTCTTGCAAATAAAGGGCAGTTTCCGGCGGTAAACGTACTAAAAAGCATCAGCCGCGTCATGTCGAATATATCAGCACCGCACCATTTAGACGCAGCCAACAAATTCCGAGAGCTTCTGTCAACCTATCAAAACTCAGAGGATCTGATAAACATCGGAGCATATAAAAGAGGATCTTCCAGAGAAATTGATGAAGCCATACAGTTTTACCCGCAGCTCATCCAATTTCTAAAACAAGGAACAGAAGAATCCTCAACTTTAGAAGAAAGTGTTGCTGAATTAACCAGCCTGACAGGAAAAGGGGAATAACCGTGGCTTATCAATTTAGGTTCCAAAAGCTGCTGGAATTAAAAGAAAATGAAAAAGATCAATCATTGTCAGAGTATCAAAAATCGGTTTCTGAATTTGAAACAGTTGCAGAGAAGCTATATGAGAATATGAGCAAAAAAGAGCAGCTGGAGAAAAATAAAGAAACCAAGCTGAAAAGCGGTATGAGTGTCCAAGAAATGAGACATTACCAGCAATTCGTCACTAATCTAGAGAACACCATATATCATTATCAAAAACTTGTGATGATTAAAAGAAACCAAATGAATGAGAAACAAAACGTTCTGACAGAAAAAAATATAGAAGTAAAGAAATTCGAAAAAATGCGTGAAAAACAGTTTAAAATGTTTGCTCTTGAAGACAAAGCTGCCGAGATGAAAGAAATGGACGATATCTCGATTAAGCAGTTTATGATTCAAGGCCATTAGGAGCGAATGTCATGTCGGACAAACAAAAAGAATCCGGTAAGTTTCGGTCGATTCTGTTTATTGTCATCATTCCGCTGATATTTTTGATTATAGCGGGGGCGGTTGTGCTGTGGGCAGCTGGCGTGGATATGATAAAGCCGATTCAGGAGGCAGCCGCCAAAACACCGATTCTCAAAGAATTGGTTCCCGAAACAGAAAACAGTAAAGAAACAGCTGCAAAGCAAGAAGAAAGTAAAACAGCTGCTCTTGAAAAGACCATCAAAGATCAAAAAAGCGAAATCAGTATATTAAACAAGGATTTAGACACAAGTAAAGCTGAAATAGACAGGCTTAACCAGAAAATTCGCTCCCTCGAAAAAACAGCGGAAAGCCAAAGTAAGGATGAGAAAAAAACATCCACAGCTGCTTCTGCAGAGAGTGATAAGGTCATCAGCATTTACAAGAGCATGGACAGCGGAAAGGCTGCGAAAATCATTGCACAATTAAAAGAGCAGGAAGCGCTGAAAATCTTGAATGGTTTAAGCAAAAAGCAGCTTGCAGATATTTTGACAAAAATGACTCCTGAGCAAGCGGCAAATTATACAGAAAAAATTGCCGCCGGTAAAGAGTAGGGGGAATAAAGGTGAAGCTGCTTGAATTAGCCGGAACACGTATGCAGACTCCAACAGGTGCTGCAGCGAAGAATAACAAAAGTGAAGCGGGGTTTTTCCAAAACTGGCTTTTGTCTGAAATCGGTTCAGTGAAACAGACAGGCCAAGTCAAGGATACTTCGACAAGCGATCAACAGCTCTTAGAAAATGCCTTGAAAAAGATCGGTGACTGGCTGAAAGCAAGTCCGGAAGATCAGGAAAAACAAACAGCAGAGCTTTTACAAACGTTGAATACATTAAAAGGAAAACAGGCGGAGGAAGCAATTGTGCCGATGCTGGAAAATCTGGTGAAGATGATTAAAGCCATCCTGCCTGAGCAGACGGAAATGCAGGTTGACTCTCAAAATCCTGTATCAGCTGAGTATGCCGCTGTAACAGAAGCCGATGAGATGACTGCCGATGGATCATCTGATGAAAAGGAAAATGAGACAGAGCAGTCCACTGACGGCGTGCTTATTTTCATCCAAACAGCCCTTTACCAGTTATTGAAGGAAAGCGACCTATCAGAAAATAAACAGCAAGCTCAGGCCATTTACAAAAACGGCGATAGCTTTCTGGCAGCTCTAAAAGAAAAGGGTGCGTCAGATCAGCTTATCGAGGAACTCAAACAGCAGGTGTTCACCAAACAGGAATCAGCCTCTAAGCTTTATACGATGTCCAATGCGGAGCTGAAGAGTTTTCGAAGCTTAATGGAACAACTAACGGCACTGCCGCAAAAAGGGACTAAAGATTGGAACATGGCTGAAAGTGAATTGAAAGCCTTCCTGTTGTCAAAATCATCTGACTCGTCCCAAGAGGGTAAACGTGTATCACTATCAACTCAGTCCTCAGCGATTGAGAGAGAAAACCGCTCACCAAAAAGCATTCAGGCAGCTGACAGCAAGCAAGGAATACATATGCTGTTTTCAGGACATCGGAGCAGCGGGATTCAGAGTATGGCGGCGCAGCTGTCTTCGGAGCCACTGGCAACGGAAAGCAAACCTCTTACAGATCAAGTGATCAGCGCGTGGAAACAGATGAAATATACGCCTTTCGGGAGATCAACCGGCAGTTTTACGATTCGGCTGAATCCTGAACATTTGGGCTTTGTCACGATTAAACTGACAAATGAAAACGGAATGTTTCAAAGTAAAATTATCGCATCCAGCCAATCGGCCAAAGAACTGCTGGAACAGCACCTTCCGCAGCTCAAGCAATCTTTGCCGAATATGGCAGTGCAGGTTGACCGTTTCACTCTTCCGATTCAATCAGGAGATCAGCCAGTTTACGGCCAGCTTTCCGATGAGCAAAGACAGCAGCATGACGGACAGAAGCAGCAGAAACAAAAGCAGCAAACAAATGAATTCGGCGACCTTTTGGATGAGATTTCCCATGTTGAATTGGAGGAAGAGGAATGACGACAATTGATTCAGATTACTTACTGTCAAACATCAATAAAAAGAGCTCGTCCAGTACAAATAACACCAGTTTGGGGAAAGATGAATTTTTGAAAATCTTAATGAAACAAGTCCAAAACCAGGATCCGCTCAATCCGGTTGATGATAAAGAATTCATCAGCCAGATGGCCACCTTCTCAAGCTTGGAACAAATGATGAATCTTAACACGACGATGACAAAGTTTGTAGATTACCAAGATCCGTTTACAACCTATGTGAACTGGATCGGCAAAGATGTGTCATGGAGTGAAGGTCAAGACGGCAAGGAACAGACAGGTAAGGTCAGTTCTGTCAAGCACTCAAAAGGTGAATACTTTCTTGTTCTTGAAGATGGTAAAGAGATCAGTCCGTGGAATGTTACATCTGTCGGACAAACATCCAAATAAAAATAGAAAAAATCAGGGGGAATTGACATGTTACGTTCACTATATTCTGGAATCAGCGGCATGAAAAACTTTCAAACAAAGCTTGATGTTATCGGGAATAACATCGCTAACGTAAATACAGTAGGATTTAAAAAAAGCCGGGTTACATTTAAAGACATGGTCAGCCAGACGATTGCAGGCGGTTCAGCAGCCGGCGCGCAGGTCGGCGGTACAAATTCGAAACAGATCGGTTTAGGATCATCAACAGGCACGATTGACACCATTCATTCTACAAGTGCAACTCAAAGTACCGGAAGAACACTTGATTTAGCGATAGATGGTGATGGATATTTTCAAATTGATAACGGTGAGGGAACAGTTTATACAAGAGCTGGTAACTTCTATTTGGATAATGAAGGTAAATTGGTAACTGGCGACGGATACTACGTGCAAAAACTCGGCGGAGGCGAAATTACAATTCCTAAGGATGCCCAAAACTTTACCATTGGGCCTGATGGAAGTGTGTCAATTGTAGGGGCAGGAGGAGAAAAGCTAGATGGCGGTCAAATCGGTATTGTCACATTCGCAAACAGTGATGGTTTAGATAAAATCGGAAACAGCTTGTATCGTGAATCCTCAAATTCAGGAACTCCAAGCGCTGCTAATATACCGGGCGATGGAGGAACAGGAGAGCTTAAATCAGGTTTCCTTGAAATGTCCAACGTTGATTTGACAGATGAATTCACCGAAATGATTGTCGCGCAGCGCGGTTTCCAATCTAACTCGAAAATTATTACAACGTCTGATGAAATCCTTCAAGAGCTGGTTAACCTTAAACGGTAAGGAGGGAGGAGAGGCGAAGGTTATCGCTTCTCCGCTGTTTTATGATTAAAGTAACCCGTCTGAACGGCCAGCCATTTACGCTTAACGCTCTTTTTATTGAACAAATAGAATGCTTTCCGGACACCACTATCACACTGTCAAACGGAAAAAAATTTGTAGTAAAAGAGAATGAAGAAGCCGTTTTGAAAAAGATCTTATCTTTCTATCAAAAAATACAAGTATTTTCAATGGATCAGGGAGTAGAGGAAACAGAATGAACAAAAAATTAATCATTATTATGCTGATTATTCTTATCGCAATCAGCGCTTTAGGGACGGCTGCTTATTTTATGGTAAGCGGGAAGCTCGGTAAAAGTGATAAGGAACCGACCATTGACGAAATTGTCGAGTCTTCAGTAGACATAGAAGAAATAACAACGAATTTAAAATCTGATCACATCATCAGGATTGCAATAAAACTTGAGACCGATTCAAAAAAAGCCAAGGAAGAACTGGAAAAACGGGACTTTCAGGTGAAGGATGCCATTATTACACTGCTGGCCGATACGAACGCCGATGAGATTGAGGGAGACAAGGGAAAAGAAGCCTTTAAAAGGGAATTAAAAGATAAAGTGAACAGCTATCTCCAAGAAGGAAAAGTAGAGAAAGTATATATTACCTCCTTTAATCTGCAATAAAAACGATTTTGACAGAATACGGAGGTGAGGAAAATGTCAGGAGAAGTTCTTTCCCAAAACGAAATAGATGCATTGCTTTCTGCAATCTCAACAGGTGAAATGGACGCAGAAGAACTGAAAAAGGAAGACAGCGAGAAAAAAGTGAAGGTCTATGATTTCAAACGTGCTTTGCGGTTTTCTAAAGATCAGATCCGCAGTTTAACGAGAATTCATGATAATTTTGCAAGGCTTCTTACCACTCACTTTTCTGCGCAGCTCAGAACCTATATTCATATTTCTGTCAGTTCAGTCGATCAGGTTCCATATGAAGAATTTATTCGCTCTATACCGAACATGACCATATTAAACTTGTTTGATGTTCATCCGATGGAAGGCAGAATTATGATGGAAGTCAACCCGACTGTGGCCTACGCGATGATGGACAGGGTGATGGGCGGCATTGGAATCAGTCATAATAAGGTTGACAGTCTGACTGAAATTGAAACGAAAATTATTTCTAATTTATTTGAAAATGCACTGGGCAATTACAAAGAGGCTTGGCAATCTATTGCTGATATTGAACCCGAAATGACGGAATTTGAAGTGAATCCTCAATTTGTTCAAATGGTCTCGCCTAATGAAACAGTCGTGGTTATTTCACTAAACACGCAAATCGGCGAAATCAGCGGCGTCATTAATCTTTGTATTCCGCATGTCGTACTCGAGCCGATTATACCTAAGCTTTCCGTCCATTATTGGATGCAATCCGAAAGAAATGAACCGAAGCCGGAAGAAACCAAGTCGCTTGAAAAACGTATCATGACAGCACAGATTCCTGTCGTGGCAGAGCTCGGCACATCTGAACTGACGATAGAAGAGTTTTTAAGTTTGGAAGTCGGGGACTGTATCACTTTGGACAAATCAGTAACTGACCCTCTTACTGTATTGGTCGGAGACAAACCGAAATTTTTAGGACAGGCCGGCCGGGTGAATCGAAAACAGGCAGTGCAAATTTTAGATCACGACATAAGAGGTGAAAAAGATGGAGAATAATAGATTATCCCAAGATGAAATCGACGCGCTTCTTAATGGCAGCGGCAGCACTTCGGAGGAGCCGGCACCGGCGAAGCCTGAACTGGATTTATCAGAGATGGAGCGAGATGCGATCGGGGAAATTGGGAATATTTCATTTGGCAGTTCGGCAACAGCTCTTTCCACGCTTTTAAATCAAAAAGTGGACATTACGACGCCGAGTGTAACCGTTATATCAAAAAGTAAAATCAGCGATGAATTTCCGCATCCGTATGTCGCTATTGAAGTGAATTATACTGAAGGCTTCAGCGGGAGCAATCTTCTTGTCGTAGAACAAAGTGACGCGGCTATTATTGCTGATCTGATGATCGGAGGAGACGGAAAGGGAGCAGATCCTTCGCTTGGTGAAATTCACTTGAGCGCCGTTCAGGAAGCAATGAACCAAATGATGGGTTCGGCTGCAACCTCAATGTCAACTGTATTCAGTAAAAAGATCGACATTTCGCCGCCTCGTGTGGAATTGCTCGATGTCAATGAAGAAAAGGGAACAGATCGTATCCCTGCTGACGAAATGCTTGTCAAAGTTTCTTTCCGCTTAAAAGTCGGGGAGTTAATTGACTCAAATATTATGCAGCTTTATCCCATTACATTTGCAAAAGATCTTATTTCAGATTTGATGAATACAGGAAGTTCAAATGAGGATATTCAGCAAGAGGAGCCGAAAGAAACCTACGAGGGCCCAGAAGAGGCCGTCATGCCGGAGCCGCGGGTGGAATCACAGCCGCAGCAAACGCCTAAGAGACAGGGGAAACCAAAAAAAGCAGCACCTGTACAAGTAGCGCCGGTGGAATTTTCGGCATTTGATCCGAATGAGGCGCCTCAAGCCCATTTGAATAATCTTGATATGCTGATGGATATTCCGCTTTCCATTACTGTGGAACTCGGAAGAACAAAAAGAAGCGTAAAGGAAATTCTTGAGCTTTCAGCCGGAAGCATTATTGAGCTTGATAAATTGGCCGGAGAGCCTGTTGATATTTTAGTCAACCAGCGCATCGTCGCGAAGGGCGAGGTCGTGGTCATTGAGGAAAACTTCGGTGTAAGAGTCACTGACATTTTGAGTCAGGCAGAACGAATTAACAACTTAAAATAACCAACCACAAGGAGAGAGACAAACTTATGGCACACAGAATTTTGATTGTAGACGATGCAGCATTTATGAGAATGATGATTAAAGATATTTTGGTGAAAAACGGTTTTGATGTAGTAGCTGAAGCCCAGGACGGAGCGCAGGCGGTAGAAAAATTTAAAGAGCATTCGCCTGATCTAGTTACAATGGATATTACGATGCCTGAAATGGACGGGATTACAGCTTTAAAAGAAATTAAGCAAATTGATCCTCAAGCGAAAATTATTATGTGTTCTGCAATGGGGCAGCAATCGATGGTCATTGATGCCATTCAAGCAGGCGCAAAAGATTTTATCGTTAAACCTTTCCAAGCAGACCGTGTACTTGAAGCGATTAATAAAACATTAAGTTAAAGGGTGTACGACTGTTGAATAAAAAGCACTATGTAATAGCTTTCATAAGTTTTTTCATTTTGTTCAGTATGCATCCGCTTTCTGCATTTGCGGCAGATTCCGGTGATTCAACCGTAAACGAATGGTTTCAAAATAAAGATGGGAAAACAACCGGCAAATCAGAGCAAAAGGCTGAAAAAACGAAACAAACTGCTGATGATGGGATAGAAGAGGCTTCAGCTTCTTCTGTCTCAGCTTTTGATTTTGTAAAGTTGATTTTCGCTTTGCTGTTTGTCATCCTGCTGATTTATGGATTGGTTAAGCTTATGAACAAAAGGAATCGCCTGTTAAAGCCATTTCAATATGTTGAAAACATCGGCGGCACATCTGTCGGACAAAACCGTTCAGTACAACTGATCAAAGTAGGGAAAAGAGTTTTGGTTGTCGGTGTGGGAGATACGATCCAGCTGCTGAAAGAAATCGACAATGAAGAAGAACGAGAGGCGATTCTCGCCCAGCACGAAGAGGCAATGAGCAGCAAAGTGGAGTGGCCGAAACTAATGAATCCATTAAAGGGTTCTGAGAAGAAGCCGCAGCAGATGCTTCCGTCATTCTCAAAAGCATTAAAAGAGCAGCTTGAAGAGCTGAAACAAAACCGTTCTGAAGGAAAGAAGAAAGGCCCACATCACCATGAATGAGTTCATTAATATTTTCAATTCAAGCGATCCGGATAACGTCAGTTCAACTGTGAAATTATTGTTATTGTTAACTGTATTTTCAGTTGCGCCTGGAATATTAATTCTGATGACATGCTTTACACGCATTGTCATTGTCCTGTCCTTTGTCAGAACCTCGCTGGCTACTCAGTCTATGCCGCCCAACCAGGTTCTCATCGGGCTTGCACTGTTTTTGACTTTTTTTATCATGGCTCCGACGTTTTCAGACATTAATAAGGAAGCGCTGACGCCATTGATGGATAACAAAATCAGCCTTGATGAAGCTTATACAAAAGCAGAGGAACCGATTAAAGAATTTATGAGTAAGCATACACGGCAAAAGGATTTGGCATTGTTTATGAATTACGCCAAAATGGATAAACCCGAATCGCTAAAAGACATTCCTCTTACGACAATGGTTCCGGCGTTTGCCATATCGGAACTGAAAACAGCGTTTCAAATCGGTTTTATGATTTTTATTCCTTTTTTAATTATTGATATGGTAGTGGCGAGCGTCTTAATGTCTATGGGAATGATGATGCTTCCGCCGGTTATGATTTCTCTGCCCTTTAAAATTTTACTGTTTGTTTTAGTGGACGGCTGGTATTTAATTGTGAAATCTTTGCTGCAGAGCTTTTAGGGTAGGTGTTAAACGTGAGTTCAGAATTTGTAATTTCCATGGCGGAAAAAGCCGTGTATGTAACGCTGCTGATCAGCGGACCTCTGCTTGCGATCGCTTTATTGGTCGGTTTGGTCGTCAGTATCTTTCAAGCAACAACACAAATCCAGGAGCAGACTCTTGCGTTCATTCCGAAAATTGTGGCGGTTCTCTTAGGACTGATCTTTTTCGGTCCGTGGATGCTGTCGACCATTCTTTCGTTTACAACAGAGCTGTTTTCTAATTTAAACCGATTTGCAGGGTAATGGATCCATGAATTCAATAATTGATTTATTTCCCGCTTTTTTATTGGTTTTTATTCGGATTTCCGCTTTCTTTGTGACGATTCCGCTCTTCGGCCATCGAAATGTGCCTGCTGTGCATCGGATCGGGTTTGCTTTTTTTCTCGCTGTGATTTGCTTCAGCACGCTCGATCAAGCACCTTCAATCGAAATAGACGAACATTACATGCTTCTTGCGGTTAAAGAGACTGTAGTCGGACTTAGTCTTGGTTTGATTGCCTTTATAATGATCGCCGCTGTTCAGATTGCCGGCTCATTTATTGATTTTCAGATGGGATTTGCAATTGCAAACGTTATTGATCCTCAAACGGGCGCACAGAGTCCGTTAATCGGACAATTTATATATACAATGGCGCTTTTGTTCATGCTGAGTGTCAATGCCCATCATCTGCTGCTAGACGGCATTTATTACAGCTTTCAATATATTTCCATAGACCAGGCGTTCCCTGCCTTTGGAAATGAAGAGTTTGCTTATTTCATAGCAAAAAGCTTCAATGCTATGTTTATTATCGCCTTTCAAATGTCGGCGCCGGTCGTTGCCAGTCTTTTTTTGGTTGATCTTGCTTTAGGTATTGTGGCCCGGACGGTTCCTCAGCTGAATGTGTTTGTTGTGGGGCTGCCTTTAAAAATCGCCGTCAGTTTCATCATGCTGATTGTTTGTATGTCCGTTATCTTCGGTGTCATTCAAAACATCTTCAGCCTGACAATAGAAACGATGCGGAATCTATTAGCATTGGTCGGTGTTTCATAATGAAGCTAAGATTGGACCTGCAATTTTTTGCCGGAGAAAAGACGGAGAAAGCAACACCGAAAAAAAGACAGGACACGAGAAAGAAAGGCCAGGTTGCCAAAAGTGCCGATGTAAATACCGCGGTTTCACTGCTGGTGGTATTTCTTTCTTTCATTGCTATCGGACCGTACATGCGAGACAGGCTGCTGTCATTCCTTGAAACGTTTTATACAGAATCGCTGACGATGAAACTCTCGATGTCGAATGTCCACACGCTGTTTATTGATTTATTAAAGGATACAGGTATCATTCTCGCTCCTATCATGCTTGTCGCGCTTATAGCAGGCGTCATAAGCAATTACATGCAGGTTGGAATCTTATTTTCTGCAGAAGTGATCAAGCCTGATCTGAAAAAACTAAGCCCTTTAAAAGGGTTTAAACGAATATACAGCATGAGAGCGATTGTAGAACTGCTGAAGTCTATTTTAAAAATTGCGGTTGTAGGTTTTGCCGCCTTTCTTGTGCTTTGGACGCACTACGGAGAAATCCTCCGTCTGCCGCTCTTGACGCCGGAAGAGGTCCTCTCCTTTGTTTCTAAACTAACTCTGTGGATGGGGCTGAGCGGCGCCGGGGCTTTAATGGTTCTGGCCGGGCTCGACTATTTATATCAAAAATTTGATTATGAGAAAAACATCCGAATGTCAAAACAGGATATAAAAGACGAGTATAAGAAATCAGAGGGAGATCCGATTATTAAATCAAAGATTAAGCAAAGGCAGCGTGAAATGGCAATGAGGCGCATGATGCAGGAAGTGCCGAAAGCTGATGTCATTATTACAAACCCGACCCACTATGCGATCGCATTAAAATATGACGAGCACAAGATGGATGCCCCATATATCATTGCAAAAGGCGTTGACCATCTTGCATTAAAAATAAAACAGATTGCAAAAGAGCATGATGTGATGACGGTGGAAAACAGACCGCTTGCCCGTGCGTTATATGATCAGGTTGAGATTGATCAGGCAGTGCCGGAAGAGTTTTTTAAAGTCATTGCAGAAATTTTAGCTTATGTCTATAAAACGAAACAAAAAGTACATTGAATTTTCAGATTCAGAAGGAGAGAAAAAACAGCATGTCAACAAGAGATTTATCCGTTTTAATTAGTGTTGTCCTCATTGTGGCAATGCTGGTCATCCCATTTCCTCCATGGTTGTTAAGTATTTTGATCATTATTAATATCTCTCTTGCTTTGATCGTGCTTCTCACCACAATGAATATGCAAGAACCGCTGCAATTTTCAATTTTCCCGTCATTGCTGCTGCTATTGACGCTATTTCGGCTCGGGCTGAATGTATCGACAACCCGTTCGATTCTGTCAAAGGGCGAAGGGGGAAAAGTCGTTGAGACATTCGGCAATTTCGTTGTCGGCGGAAATGTTTTAGTCGGACTTGTTGTATTTATTATTTTGATTATCATTCAGTTTATCGTGATTACAAAAGGTGCAGAGCGTGTTTCCGAAGTGGCTGCAAGATTTACCCTTGACGCGATGCCCGGAAAGCAGATGAGTATTGACGCTGATCTGAACGCGGGCATGGTCACGGAGCAGGAAGCGAAACACCGTCGTGAAAAGGTAGCCAGAGAGGCTGACTTTTACGGAGCGATGGACGGAGCAAGCAAATTCGTAAAAGGGGACGCAATTGCCGGAATTATCATCGTGATGATTAATATTATTTTCGGCATTATCATCGGAATGCTTCAGCAAGGCATGAGCATTCAAGAGTCGGCCTCCCACTTTACGATGCTGACGGTAGGCGACGGGATCGTTTCGCAAATTCCGGCGCTTTTAATCTCAACGGCCACGGGAATCGTGGTGACGCGGGCAGCTTCGGAAGGAAATCTCGGACATGACATTACAGGCCAGCTTTTCGCATACCCGAAGCTTCTCTATGTCACGGCGGTAACGATTTTATTACTTGGTTTATTTACACCAATCGGGATTCTGCTTACAGGCCCTCTTGCTGGCATGCTGGCTTTTGGAGCCTATTCGCTTTCTAAGGCCGGAAAGCAAAAAGAAGAAGTGGATGAAGTTCTTGAGGAAGAAGCAGAAGTGGATGAGCTGAAGAGCCCTGAAAGCGTTGTACATCTGCTGCATATCGATCCAATAGAATTTGAGTTCGGATATGGTCTTATCCCGCTTGCGGATGCTAATCAGGGCGGCGATCTTTTAGACCGCATCGTGATGATCAGACGGCAGCTCGCAATTGAACTGGGCCTTGTGATTCCCGTAGTTCGCATTCGGGATAATATTGCACTGCAGCCGAATGAGTACCGCTTAAAAATTAAAGGGAATGAAGTGGCAAAAGGTGAGCTTTTGCTTGATCACTATTTAGCAATGTCCCCGTCATCTGAAGATGATCTGATTGAAGGAATAGAAACGATAGAGCCTTCATTCGGGCTCCCAGCCAAATGGATCGGGGAAGCCGCAAAAGACGAAGCGGATATGCTCGGCTATACGGTTGTTGATCCGGCTTCGGTCGTCTCCACCCATATTACGGAAAAGATAAAACAATATGCACACGAACTGATCGGAAGGCAGGAGACGAAACAGCTGATCGACCACTTGAAGGAAACGTATCCTGTTCTTGTGGACGAAGTGACGCCTAATCCCTTGTCTGTCGGTGAAATCCAAAAGGTTCTCTCTAAGCTTTTAAAAGAAAAAGTGTCCATCAGGAATTTAGTTACGATATTTGAAACGCTTGCGGATTACGGAAAACTAACCACAGACTCTGACCTTTTGACAGAATATACGAGACAGGCGCTGGCTAAACAAATTACAGCACAATTTGCTAAAGAAGATGAGACGTTAAAGGTGATTACTTGTTCAGGCCGGGTAGAAAAAGCAATTGCTGATGGTGTGCAGCAGACAGAGCACGGCAATTATTTGTCGCTTGAGCCTGATGTGTCCGAAAGTATTGTGCGCTCTGTCGCCAAAGAGGCAGAACAACTGTCCATCAGGCAAGAGTCAGCGATCCTGCTGTGTTCACCGCCTGTCAGAATGTATGTGAAGCAGCTGCTTGAACGATATTTCCCGGAACTGCCTGTGCTCTCATATAACGAGCTTGAGGCAAATGTTGAAGTACAAAGCATTGGAGTGGTGGATATTTAATGAAAATAAAAAAATTTAAAGCCGCTTCAATGCAGGAAGCAGCGATTCAAATAAAAAAAGAGCTGGGCAAAGATGCAGTGATATTAAATTCAAAGCAAATCCAAAAGCGGAAATGGTTTGGACTTTCAAAAAAATCAGCTGTTGAGGTTATAGCTGTAATGGACCAGGATTTTTCGGAGCAGCGAAAACCTGATCCGAAAATTGATACTGTGCCGAAAAAGTCTCTTGAAGCGTCCTCCAGTGCTCCGCGTGTTCAAGAGCAGGAACAGCGGGTACATGAGACAGTTCAGGTCGTTCTCAATGAAATGTCTGATTATCAGTCAATGCTGCCTGAACCGCTTCGAAAGGCCGAACAGCTTCTGCAGGATGCGGGAATCAAAGATTCCATTAAAACCAGTGTGATGAGCCGCTTACTTCATGACTCAATTTCAGCAGGCGATCTGACTGAAGAGAACGTGGTTCGTAAATTACAGGATGTTTTATGCGAGGCGCTTCCGCCGAAAGATAGGTGGCAGGAAGCGATCTCTTCCCAATATATCGTGTTATTTGGCTCTACAGGCGCCGGAAAGACGACAACGCTGGCAAAGCTCGCAGCGTCTTCTATGCTGGACAAACATAAAAAAATCGCATTTATCACAACAGACACATACCGGATAGCGGCAGTAGAGCAGCTGAAAACTTATGCGGAGCTGCTGCAGGCGCCTATGGAAGTCTGTTATACAAAAGAAGAGTTTTTGCAGGCGAAAGAAACATTCTCTGAATATGATCATGTATTTATTGATACGGCCGGCAGAAATTTTAAAGAACAACAATACATTGAAGAGTTAAAAGAAACGATTCCATTTGAAAACAGCATACAGTCATTTCTTGTATTGTCGGCAACTTCTAAGTACGAAGACATGAAAGACATCGTCAAACGATTTTCAAGCGTGCCGGTCAATCAATTCATTTTTACGAAGGCTGATGAGACAGCTTCATTAGGCTCTGTATTTCATATTTTGGCAGAATCCAAAATCGGAGCAGGGTTTATCACAAACGGCCAAAATGTGCCGGAGGATATACAATCAGTTTCTCCTCAGGATTTTGTAAGGATGCTTATGAAATGACCAGACCGGATCAAGCCGAAACATTAAGAAAAAAAATGGAGTCACGAATGAGAAATGTGCCCGTACTTTATCCGGGAAAAGCGAAAACGCTGGCTGTAATGAGCGGCAAAGGCGGCGTCGGAAAATCGAATATCACTTTGAATCTGGCCCTCGCGCTACAGGAAAAAGGCAAAAAGGTGCTGCTGATTGATCTGGATATCGGGATGGGCAATATTGATGTGTTAATCGGTACTTCATCTTCCCGAACGATTATTGACGTATTAACAGATCGAAAACCTTTAACCCATTCGTTATCCGCGGGGCCAATGGGTCTTCGGTATATATCTGGAGGGACCGGCCTTGATGCGATGTTTGAGCTGGATCAGGAGAGATGGTCATTTTTTATGAATGAGCTTGCCGGTTCCTTAACTGAGTTTGATTACGTACTGTTCGATATGGGAGCGGGATTATCAAAAGACCAGCTGCCGTTTATCTTGGCGGCAGATGATATTTTGATCGTTACCACTCCTGAACCCACTGCCATTATGGATGCATACAGCGCAGTTAAACACTTGGTGCAGACAGGAAACAAACTGTCAATGAAGGTCGCGGTTAATCGTTCCCGTGATCAAAAGGATGGGCTGTACACGTTTTCCCGCCTTTCTCATACGGTTAAAACATTTTTGGATGAAGCTGTTCAATTTGCCGGCACCATTCCGGACGATCCGTTAGTGAGTAAGGCTGTTATTGAACAGGTGCCTTTTATGATAAAAAGTCCTCAATCAAGAGTAAGCAGGTCTGTCCGGCTCTTGGCGGATGTCCTGTTTCAAATAGAAGAAAACCAACCGGCAGAAGAGAAACAGACATTTATTGAGAAATTATCTTCTTTTTTAATGAGGAGGACATAATGTGATTCGTGTTCTTGTAGTTGATGATTCAGCATTTATGAGAAAACTTATAAGCGATTTTCTAACCGCCGAAAGTCAGATAGAAGTAATCGGAACAGCGAGAAACGGAGAAGAGGCGCTGCAAAAAATTAATGCGCTTCAGCCAGACGTTGTGACGCTTGATATTGAGATGCCTGTAATGAATGGAACAGATACGCTGCAAAAAATTCTCGATACCTATCAATTGCCGGTCATTATGGTATCTAGCCAAACGCAGCAAGGAAAAGAAGTTACAATTGACTGTTTGGAGATGGGGGCGTTTGATTTTATCACAAAGCCCTCCGGCTCTATTTCTCTGGATTTATATAAAATAAAAGAACAATTGGTGGAAAGAGTAATTGCAGCAGGGCTCTCAACGGAACAAAAGACTGAAGCTGCACCAATTACTCCCCCTCCGCCAAGGCGCGCCGCCAAAATTGAGTTAGTAAAACCGATATCTGCCGCCGCAAAGCACATTGTTTGTCTCGGCACGTCAACGGGCGGCCCCCGGGCATTGCAGAAGGTAATTCCGAAACTGCCGAAGGAACTGAAAGCGCCGGTTCTCATAGTCCAGCATATGCCTGAAGGATTTACGGCATCTTTAGCCGACAGATTAAATCATTTGTCAGATATACAAGTAAAAGAAGCAAAAGATGGCGAAATGGCGTCAGAAGGCTGTGTTTACATTGCGCCGGGCGGTAAAAACATGTCGGTTGTAAAAACGGGCGCCGGACTTCAGATTAGTCTTGACAGCAAAGTGACGCCAAGCCGCCATAAACCGTCAGTCGATTATTTGTTTCAATCTGTTAGCCGGCTTTCTGACTATGCAAAGGTTGCGGTGATTATGACCGGCATGGGAAGCGACGGCACAGAAGGCATCAAAGAAATTCTTTCGGCGGGAAATGTGAAAACAATAGCTGAATCTGAAGAATCCTGTGTTGTATTTGGAATGCCGAAATCGGCAATTAAAGCAGGCCTCATACATGAAACCAAGCATGTAGAAGATATCGCAGCAGCCATCACAAGCAGTGTGAAAAAAGAGAGGGTGTGAGTCAATTGGATATGAATCAATATTTAGATGTCTTTATTGATGAAAGTAAAGAACATTTACAAACATGTAATGAAAAGCTTCTGCTTTTAGAAAAAGACCCGTCAGACCTTCAGATTGTTCATGATATTTTCAGAGCTGCCCATACGTTAAAAGGAATGAGCGCAACGATGGGTTACACGGATCTGGCCCATCTAACCCATCAGCTTGAAAATGTGTTGGATGCTATTCGGAATGGAGATATAGCAATCACTTCAAGCAGGCTTGACGTAATGTTTGAAGCGCTGGACCATCTTGAAGCGATGGTTCAGTCCATTATAGACGGCGGAGACGGGAAACGGGATATTACTGAAGTGAGCGCAAGGCTTGATGTAAACGGCGCTCACGCCGAAACAGCGGCTGCTGCAGAAATAGCTGAGACGGAGAGTTCAAAAGAAGACTGGGAATACGATGAGTTTGAGCGGACGGTTATAGAAGAAGCTGAGGAACAGGGATTTGAGCGATACGAAATAACCGTTTCTCTTAACGAAAATTGTATGTTAAAAGCAGTCAGAGTGTATATGATTTTTGAAAAACTTAATGAAATAGGCGAAGTCGCTAAAACAATGCCGAGTGCGGAAGTGCTTGAAACAGAGGACTTCGGATCTTCGTTTCAGGTTTGCCTGTTAACCAAGCAGTCGGCCGAAGACGTTGAGCAAATCATCAACGGCATTTCAGAAGTTGAGAATGTGGAAATCAAACACGGGACTCCGTTAAAAACGGTTGAAAAACAGCCTGAACCAAAGGCTGACATTCAACCAGCCCTCCCTGAAAAGAAGCAGCAGGAAAAACAAAAACAGCCCGTGAAAAACGAAGAACAGGCGAAACATCATTCAGGAGGATCAAAAACGATCCGGGTCAATATTGACAGGCTGGACTCTTTGATGAATCTATTTGAAGAGCTTGTGATCGACCGTGGCCGACTTGAGCAGATTGCCAAGGAGCTTGAGCATAACGAATTGACCGAAACGGTAGAACGAATGACAAGAATATCCGGAGACTTACAATCCATTATTCTTAACATGAGAATGGTTCCGGTAGAAACTGTATTTAACCGTTTCCCGAGAATGATTCGTCAGCTTCAAAAAGAACTGAACAAAAAAATTGAGCTGTCAATAATCGGAGCGGAAACCGAATTAGACCGAACTGTTATTGATGAAATCGGCGATCCGCTCGTTCACTTGATCAGAAACAGTATTGACCATGGTGTTGAATCACCAGAAGTTCGTTTGAAAAAAGGAAAACCTGAATCCGGCAAAGTCGTTCTTAAAGCGTATCACAGCGGTAATCACGTCTTTATTGAAGTGGAGGATGACGGGGCCGGTCTGAACCGCAAAAAAATTCTTGAAAAGGCGCTCGAGCGCAACGTAATAACAGATCGGGAAGCTGAGAGTCTCGAAGACAACGAGATTTATGAATTAATATTTGCGCCCGGCTTCTCTACCGCCGATCAAATCTCTGATATTTCAGGCCGCGGCGTCGGGCTGGATGTAGTCAAGAATAAACTGGAATCTCTCGGCGGATCAGTCAGTGTAAGATCTGTTGAAGGCGAAGGTTCGCTCTTCAGTATTCAGCTTCCGCTGACTTTGTCGATTATCTCAGTTCTTCTTATTAAACTGGAAGAAGAAACGTTTGCCATACCGATTTCTTCTATTATTGAAACGGCTGTTATTGATAAAAACGATATTTTGCAGACGCATGATCGCGAAGTCATTGATTTCAGAGGACACATTGTGCCTGTCGTCTATTTAAAAGAAGAGTTTAAGATAAACGATACCAAGCAAGATGCACAACAGCTTCATATCATTATTGTCAAAAAAGGCGACAAGCCTACTGCGTTTGTCGTAGACTCCTTTATCGGCCAGCAGGAGGTCGTCCTGAAATCACTCGGAGACTACTTAACGAACGTCTTTGCGATTTCCGGGGCCACCATTTTAGGAGACGGACAGGTAGCGCTGATTATTGATTGTAACGCACTGATTATTTAACGATACGAGGAGGTGTCTCACGTGACTGCAGAAATTAAAACAGGCGAAAAAATGATTGTGTTTATGGTGAACGGCAAGGAATACGCCATTTCCGTCACTCAAGTGAAGTCAATTGAAAAGTGGCAAAAGCCAACGAGAGTCCCCGGCGTGGAGCCTTACATTTGCGGAGTTATCAATTTGCGAGGTGTCGTCACACCGGTGCTGGATTTAAGGATGCGGCTGAACTTGCCCGAGCATACGATTACTGACGAAACGCGCATTATTATCATTGCTTATCGTGACATTGAGGTCGGCTGGATTGTCGATGAAGCGAATGACGTCATTACTGTGCATGAAAATGAGATTGAATCTGCGCCTGAAAGTCTTCAAAAAGACGCTGATGTATGGATCAAACAGATCGTGAAGCAAGAGAACAGACTGTTGAATATCATTGATGCAAATGCGGTTTTAGATAAAGAAACGCCCCAGTCTGCCGTGCCCGATCAACCTTATTCTTAAAGGGGTTATGACATGAGTATTTTTAACGGAATCAAAGAAGAGCAGATGGACATTTTGCGGGAAGTCGGAAATATTGGTGCAGGTCACTCAGCTTCTGCAATGGCACAGCTGTTAAACAGAAAGATTGATATGGAAGTGCCATTTGCGAAACTGTTGTCATTTGATGAGCTCGCTGATTTTTTTGGCGGGGCCGATATGCCCGTTGCCAGTATCTTTTTAAGAATGGAAGGCGACCTGACCGGCTCAATGTTCTTTATTATGCCTTTTCACCAGGCTGAACAGTTTATCAGAGAGCTGATCGGGAATCCAGAATTTGATATTGACAACCTGAGTGAGGATGATTTGAGTTCATCCGCTTTGCATGAGCTGGGCAATATTTTAGCAGGATCATATTTAACAGCGCTGGCTGACTTGACCAAGCTTGAACTTTATCCGAGCGTGCCTGAAGTCTCGCTCGATATGTTCGGTGCAGTCATAAGTGAAGGGCTGATGGAGTTCAGCCAAATTGGAGAGCAGGCGATCGTCGTCGATACTTCTATTTTTGACCAAAGCCATCAGCAGGAGCTTAAAGCTCATATGTTTTTGCTTCCGGATTATGATTCATTTGAAAAGCTCTTTGTTTCCTTGGGTGCATCGCGATGAGCACTAGAGAAGCCGTTATTGTAAAGGTGGGGATTGCCGACGTTCAGATTGTTCGTTTTCCGGATAAAATCCGAACGTCTGGCCTCGGATCGTGTGTCGGTCTGGTTCTTTATGATAAAGAAGCACAAACGGCCGGTCTGGTTCATGTCATGCTGCCGGATTCATCTTTATCAAAAACAGCGGAGCTCAACCGGGCAAAATATGCCGATACAGCGGTGAAGGCTACGATTGATATGCTGGTGGAAGCGGGCTGCCGAAAATTCGCCTTAAAAGCAAAGCTTGCCGGCGGCTCGGAAATGTTTAAATTTAAAATGACGAATGATTTGATGAAAATCGGACCGAGAAATGTGTCAGCGATAAAAAAACAGCTGTCCTTATATAAAATACCGGTCATCAGTGAAGATACGGGCGGCTCCAGCGGCCGGACGATAGAGTTTGAACCGAAGTCCTGTGAGCTGCACATTCGAACTGTTAAACAAGGTGAAAAAACGATTTAATAAGGTATTAGGGGGATAAAGATGCAATCCTTAAACTATGAAGATCAGGTGCTTTGGTCGCGCTGGAAAGAGTGGAAAGATCCAAAAGCCGGTGATGATTTAATGCGCCGCTACATGCCGCTTGTTACATATCATGTAGGCAGAATTTCTGTCGGGCTGCCTAAATCGGTGCATAAAGACGATCTTATGAGCCTTGGTATGCTTGGTTTATATGATGCCCTTGAAAAATTTGATCCCAGCAGGGACTTGAAATTTGATACCTACGCCTCGTTTAGGATTCGCGGTGCGATTATTGACGGGCTTCGGAAAGAAGACTGGCTGCCCAGAACATCACGGGAAAAAACGAAGAAGGTAGAAGCTGCGATTGAAAAGCTTGAACAGCGTTATCTTCGAAATGTATCGCCTGCAGAAATTGCAGAGGAGCTTGGAATGACAGAACAGGATGTTGTATCAACGATGAACGAAGGCTTTTTTGCCAATCTGCTGTCAATTGATGAAAAGCTCCATGATCAGGACGACGGGGAAAATATCCAGGTGATGATCAGAGATGACAAAAATGTGCCCCCGGAAGAAAAAATCATGAAAGACGAACTGATTGCCCAGCTCGCCGAGAAAATTCATGAACTTTCTGAGAAGGAGCAGCTTGTGGTCAGTTTATTTTATAAGGAAGAATTGACCTTGACGGAAATCGGACAAGTACTGAGTCTGTCAACATCACGAATTTCACAAATTCATTCAAAGGCTCTTTTTAAATTAAAACATCTGCTTGATAAAGTAATTCAATAAGGAATTTCATGGTTAGCGAGTGAAAAACATGTCAACACTATTATGGCTTTTAAGCTTTATGCTTCACGGCGTTCTCCTGTATGCCGTCATTATTCTGTATACGAAGCTGGCAGCTCTCAAAGAAACGGAGAGGCAGCAAAAGAAAATTCTTGAAGAGACCGAGAACACCCTGGTTGCATTTCTGCTTGAACTAAAAGAAGAAAATGAGAAATTGATAGAACATCCTGTAGACCTCAACGCCGGCAAAGACCGAGCGGGGCAGGAAAAAAAGACTCCGCAGTCATCCGGCGAAAAAGCGGAGACGGCGCCTGAGCCGGAGGAAACGCCGATTCCCGCACATATTCAAGGTCTCATCAGTGAAGTGGAACAGGCGGAAGACAGCATGAACAGCGGAGGACGATCATTTGAAGATCAAGTGATTGAATTATACGATCAAGGCTTTTCAGCCGGAGAAATTGCGAGGAAATTAAAGAGCGGAAAGACAGAAATTGAGCTGTTTTTAAAATTTCGCGCTAAAGCTGTAAAGGATTCTTGATTGTCGCCTAAAGCTGTGTTATATTATTTTGTGGTGTTAAATACACACGCTTAACGATTTATGCAGAGGGTGCTGCACGGCAGTTCTGCACAAAAATGACCTAAGCGGAGGAAAAAAACCATTATATTAGGAGGAAATAACATGTCAGTCATTTCTATGAAGCAATTGCTTGAAGCTGGTGTTCACTTCGGTCACCAAACACGCCGCTGGAACCCAAAAATGAAGCGTTATATCTTTACGGAGCGTAACGGAATCTACATCATCGATCTTCAAAAAACGGTGAAAAAAGTAGAGGAAGCTTATAACTTCACGAAAAATCTTGCAGCAGACGGAGGAAAAATCCTTTTTGTCGGCACGAAAAAACAAGCTCAAGATTCTGTTAAAGAAGAAGCAGGCCGTTCTGGCATGTACTATGTCAACCAACGCTGGTTGGGCGGTACACTAACAAACTTCGAAACAATCCAAAAACGTATTAAACGTCTTAAAGACATCGAAAAAATGCAAGAAAACGGTACGTTTGAAGTACTTCCTAAAAAAGAAGTTGTTCAATTGAAAAAAGAATTAGAACGTCTTGAAAAATTCCTAGGCGGAATTAAAGACATGAAGGGTCTTCCTGATGCATTGTTCATCATCGATCCTCGCAAAGAGCGTATCGCTGTTGCGGAAGCTCGCAAATTGAACATCCCTATCATCGGAATCGTTGATACAAACTGTGATCCTGATGAGATTGATGTTGTAATCCCTGCAAACGATGACGCAATCCGCGCTGTAAAACTCCTTACTTCAAAAATGGCAGATGCGATTTTAGAAGCTAAGCAAGGTGAAGAAGAAGCGGAAGAAGCTGCACCGGAAACAGAAACTACAACTGCGTAACCTATTCAAAAAGGTGATAAGAGGGACTGCCTTTTATCACCTTTTTTTCAAGAAAACTGTATCTATACATATCTTGTTAACATATAAGGAGGAAATATAAATGGCTATTACTGCACAGCAAGTAAAAGAATTGCGTCAAAAAACAGGCGCAGGCATGATGGATTGTAAAAAAGCATTAACTGAAACTGATGGTGATATGGACAAAGCAATCGACCTTCTTAGAGAAAAAGGAATTGCAAAAGCAGCGAAAAAAGCTGACCGTATCGCAGCTGAAGGTTCAACTCTTATTAAAACTGACGGCAACAAAGCTGTTATTTTAGAAGTAAACTCTGAAACAGATTTCGTTGCGAAAAACGAAGGTTTCAAAGAGCTTCTTGACACATTGGCTGACCACCTTCTTGCTAACGCTCCTGAAAGCGTTGAAGAAGCACTTGGACAAAAAATGGACAATGGCTCTACTGTAGAAGAGTACATTACAACTGCAGTTGCTAAAATCGGTGAAAAAATCACGCTTCGCCGTTTCACAGTGCTTACAAAAGACGACAGTGCTGCATTTGGTGCTTACCTGCACATGGGCGGCCGCATCGGTGTGTTAACGGTTCTTACCGGCACTACTGAAGAAGAAATTGCAAGAGATATCGCAATGCACGTTGCTGCGGTAAATCCTCGTTACATTTCTCGCGACCAAGTGTCTGAAGAAGAAACAAATCACGAGCGTCAAATTTTGACTCAGCAAGCTCTTCAAGAAGGTAAACCAGAAAATATCGTAGCAAAAATGGTTGAAGGCCGTTTGAACAAATTCTTCGAAGAAATCTGCCTTTTAGATCAGCCGTTTGTTAAAAACCCTGACGAAAGAGTAAAACAGGTTATCGCTGCTAAAAACGCAACTGTTCAAACTTACGTCCGCTATGAAGTTGGAGAAGGCATTGAAAAACGCCAAGAAAACTTTGCTGAAGAAGTTATGAACCAAGTGAAAAAATAATGGTGAAAAGCTTCTGCGAGTCATTCGCGGCTTTTCAGGCAGTATAGGGGACACAACTTGTGTTCCCTATTTTTAAAACAATATTTACAAACCTTTTTTTCTCTTGCATAATAGTAAACGGCAATGTTTACACTTGGAGGTTATCATGGAAAAACCAAAATACAATCGTATCGTACTAAAGCTTAGCGGAGAAGCATTGGCGGGAGAACAGGGAAACGGAATTAATCCGACTGTCATTCAATCCATAGCGAAGCAAGTGAAAGAAATCGCTGAGCTTGAAGTCGAAGTAGCAGTTGTCGTAGGCGGAGGCAACTTATGGCGCGGCAAAACAGGCAGTGATTTAGGTATGGACCGCGCAACTGCGGACTATATGGGAATGCTTGCAACTGTTATGAACTCACTTGCGCTTCAAGACAGCTTAGAAACTCTCGGAATCCAATCCAGAGTGCAGACATCTATTGAAATGCGGCAAGTTGCAGAACCGTATATTAGAAGAAAAGCCATTCGCCATTTGGAGAAAAAACGTGTCGTTATTTTTGCTGCGGGTACTGGAAATCCGTATTTCTCTACAGATACGACAGCCGCACTGCGGGCCGCTGAAATTGAAGCGGATGTTATTTTAATGGCTAAAAATAATGTAGACGGTGTGTATAATGCTGATCCTAGGAAAGATGAGTCTGCTGTGAAGTATGAATCACTCTCTTATCTTGACGTCTTAAAAGACGGACTGGAAGTCATGGATTCCACAGCTTCTTCTTTATGTATGGATAATGACATTCCGCTTATCGTCTTTTCTATTATGGAAGAAGGAAATATAAAGCGTGCCGTCACAGGCGAATCTATCGGAACGATCGTGAGGGGGAAATAACGTGTCAAACGAAGTATTAACAGAAACAAAAGAGCGGATGGAAAAGGCAGTTGCCGCTTACCAGCGTGAATTGGCGACTGTTCGTGCGGGCCGCGCAAATCCATCTTTATTAGACAAAGTAACAGTTGAATATTACGGAGCACAGACACCTTTAAACCAGCTGTCTTCTATTAATGTACCGGAAGCGCGTATGCTTGTTATCACACCATACGACAAGACGGCGATCGGTGATATCGAGAAAGCCATTCTTAAAGCGGATTTAGGCGTAACGCCGACAAGCGACGGGAATATTATCCGAATCGCCATCCCTGCGTTAACAGAAGAAAGACGTAAAGAATTGGTCAAGCTCGTCAAAAAATATGCTGAAGAAGCTAAGGTCGCTGTCCGAAACGTTCGCCGAGATGCAAATGATGATCTGAAAAAGCTTGAGAAAAATGGTGACATTACTGAGGATGAATTGCGGACTTCTAATGAAGATGTTCAAAAATTGACAGATGAATATGTGTCAAAAATTGACAGTGTCACAAAAGACAAAGAAAAAGAAATCATGGAAGTTTAATGAAAAACTATGTACAATAGATAATAGTGAAAAGACCCTCTCATGTTTACAGGGGGTTTTTTTGTTAATACTGTTGATTATCATTGGTCATCAGCAGGAATGCAACCTTTTTGGGTGACGGAGGAATCTCATGCTCAACATACTCAAAAATTGGAAGAATCAGCAAACAGCTGCTTCCAACTTAGAACGGTATACAAAAGAAGACATACTGAAGGGAGAAATCCCCGCGCATATTGCCATTATTATGGACGGAAACGGCCGTTGGGCTAAAAAGCGCGCACTTCCCCGGATTGCCGGCCACCACGAAGGGATGAAAGTGGTTAAAAGAACGACGAAGCTTGCAAATGAGCTGGGTGTTAAAGTACTGTCTTTATATGCTTTTTCAACGGAAAACTGGAAACGTCCCAAGCCGGAAGTCGATTTCTTAATGAAGCTCCCGGAAGAATTTTTGAATACGTATCTTCCAGAGCTTGTAGAAGAGAATGTGCGGGTCCAAATTATAGGCGATCAGTCTACTCTGCCTGACCACACGTTTCGGGCAATGGAGAAGGCTGTGCGGGATACTGAGCAGAATGACGGGCTCATCCTTAATTTTGCGCTGAATTACGGCGGCCGTACAGAAATAGTGTGTGCAGCAAAATCACTCGCAGAAAAAGTGAAGGACGGGTCTTTGAATGTTGAAGACATTGATGAATCTCTTTTTTCGGACTATTTAATGACTGAATCTTTACAGGATCCTGAACTTTTGATTCGAACAAGCGGAGAAATCAGACTGAGTAACTTTATGCTTTGGCAGGTAGCTTACAGTGAATTTGTCTTTACGGACGTTCTTTGGCCTGATTTTAAAGAAAATGATTTCTTAAAAGCGTTAGGAGAATTTCAGCAGCGCGGCCGGAGGTTTGGCGGAATTTAGAGGATGGTGGAAATGAAACAAAGAATCTTGACAGGTGTTCTGGCAGCCGTTTTATTTTTGGCTTTTGTTATTTACGGAGAACTGCCGTTCGCCATATTAGTTTATGCGATGGGCAGTGTGGCGCTGTTTGAGCTTTTACGGATGAAAAAGCTCAAGCTTTTTTCACTTCCCGGATTGATCAGTCTGATCTTATTATGGCTGTTATTATTGCCAAGCCGGTATCATTTATTTGAAGACATCGGCATCTCGAAAATGGAGACGGCGCTTTTTGCGGTGCTGCTTTTGCTGATCTACACAGTGCTGGTGAAAAACAATTTTACCTTTGATGACGCAGGATTTATCACACTTGCGACAATCTATATCGGAATGTGCTTTTATTATTTTATAGAAATCAGAAATATTGACCAAGGCGGACTCAGGTATATTTTTTATGCTTGCGTTGTCATTTGGTCAACGGATTCAGGCGCGTACTTTGTCGGAAAATCGCTAGGGAAGCGGAAGCTGTGGCCGGAAATCAGTCCGAATAAAACAGTTGAAGGTTTTGTCGGCGGCATCGTGATCGCCCTTATAGGCGCGACGATCTTTCAATTTTTCGCTGAAGTTCCGATACCTTATATTTCACTGCTTTTCATTACGCTGTTTTTGTCTGTATTCGGCCAGATGGGGGATTTAGTAGAATCTGCACTGAAAAGACATTACGATGTGAAAGATTCGGGGAAGATTCTGCCTGGGCATGGCGGTATTTTAGACCGTTTTGACAGCTTTTTGTTTGTCATGCCGTTCTTGTACTTCCTGCTTGCCCTTTTTTCATAAAAAAGGCTAATATGAAGATGCAGAATGATCTGATAGCAAAAAGGATAGGAGTGGCATTTTGAAGAATATTTGTCTTTTAGGAGCAACAGGATCGATTGGGGAACAGACGATTGATGTATTGCGGGCGCACCCAGACCAATTTCAGCTTGTGTCTATGACATTCGGCCGCAATGCGGAAAAGGCTGTCCCTATGATAGAAGCCTTTAAACCGAAATTTGTCGCAGTCGGTGATCAGGATACATATAACAAATTAAAACAAGTCTCTTTCTCTTATAATGTTCATATCGGCATCGGTGAAGAAGGCCTGATTGAAGCGGCGGTAATGGAAGAAGTCGATATCGTCGTGAATGCGCTGCTTGGCAGCGTAGGCTTAATTCCCACTTTAAAGGCGATTGAACAGAAAAAAACAATTGCGCTTGCAAATAAGGAAACTCTTGTCACGGCCGGGCATATAGTAAAAGAACACGCTAAAATCTACGGTGTCCCTCTATTGCCTGTTGACAGTGAGCATTCAGCAATTTTCCAAGCGTTGCAGGGAGAACAAAGTAAAAACATAGAACGCCTTATTATCACAGCTTCTGGGGGGAGTTTCAGAGACCGCACCCGAAAAGAGCTGGAATCGGTTACGATAGAGGATGCATTAAAGCACCCGAATTGGTCAATGGGTGCAAAAATCACCATTGATTCGGCTACAATGATGAATAAGGGGCTAGAGGTGATCGAAGCACATTGGCTTTTCGATATTCCGTATGAACAGATTGATGTCGTGTTACATAAGGAAAGCATTATCCATTCAATGGTAGAATTTCACGACAGAAGCGTGATCGCGCAGCTTGGCACTCCGGATATGAGAGTTCCGATTCAATACGCGCTCACCTATCCGGACCGGCTGCCGCTGCCGGAAGCAAAAAGGCTTGAGCTATGGGAAATAGGCAGCCTCCATTTTGAAAAAGCGGATTTCGAAAGGTTCCGCTGCTTACAATTTGCTTTTGATTCAGGTAAAATAGGGGGAACGATGCCTACGGTGCTAAACGCAGCGAACGAAACGGCAGTCGCCGCTTTTTTAGCCGGAGAGATTTCGTTTCTGTCTATTGAAGACCGCATTGAAAGGGCATTAAGCCGACATCAAGTCATTCATCAGCCAAGCTTGTCGGACATTCAAGAAGTGGACAAAGATACACGGGGATACGTCAATTCAATACTCACATAAGGTGGTATGTTCGTGAATACAGTAATAGCGTTTATTATTATTTTCGGAACGCTCGTTTTCTTCCATGAACTGGGCCATTTATTGCTTGCCCAAAGAGCGGGAATCCTCTGCCGTGAATTTGCGATCGGCTTTGGTCCTAAAATTTTTTCTTTTAAGAAAAATGAAACGGTGTATACAATCAGGCTGCTTCCGGTCGGCGGGTTTGTCCGCATGGCCGGTGAAGATCCTGAGATGATTGAAGTTAAGCCGGGGTACACGGTCGGCCTTCTTTTTAATAAAGAGGACCAGGTTGAGAAGGTTATTATCAATCAGAAAGAAAAATACCCTGACGCTTTGGTCATCGAAGTGGAAACCGCTGACTTAGAACATGACATGAAAATCACCGGTTACGAACAGGGGAAAGAAGAGGAACTGTCAAGCTTCACTGTCAGCCAAACCTCTTTCTTTATCGTAGACGGAGAAGAGGTGCAGATTGCGCCATATAACCGTCAGTTCGGTTCAAAACCCGTATGGCAGCGGATCAAGGCCATTGCCGCGGGTCCGATCATGAACTTTATATTGGCCTATGTCATCCTTGTTATGCTCGGTCTGATGCAAGGAGTGCCGTCAAATGAGCCGGTTCTCGGAAAACTGACTGACGATGGACGGGCTGCTGTCTCCGGATTAAAAGAAGGAGACTATATTCAAAGCATTAACGGAGAAAAAATGCGTTCTTGGACTGATATCGTCTCGGCCGTTAAAAAAAATCCGGATAAAGAAATGGACGTCGCTGTAAAGCGGGATAACAAAACGCTCCATATTTCTGTTACACCGGAAGCTGTAAAAGATGAGAACAAAAAAACGGTCGGCCGTTTTGGCTCATATTCACCGACGGAAAAAGGGGTGCTTGCCTCTATCGTGTACGGTGCTACATCAACTGTCGATGTTACAAAAGCGATTTTAACCAATCTGGGTAAATTAGTGACTGGCCAATTTAAAATTGATATGCTTGCTGGCCCGGTTGGCATTTATGATATGACAGATCAAGTGGCAAAAACCGGTTTAATTAATTTATTTCGATTTGCCGCATTTTTAAGCATTAACCTTGGTATTGTCAATTTGCTTCCGATTCCTGCGCTTGACGGGGGAAGACTGTTGTTCCTGTTTGTCGAAGCCGTTCGCGGGAAACCGATTAATCGTGATAAAGAGGCATTTGTTGTATTTATCGGGGTTGCTTTTCTAATGCTTCTCATGCTTGTTGTGACATGGAATGATATCCAGCGATTATTTTTATAAATTGAATAGTAAATGAATCAGAGGTGCGAAGAAATGAGACAAAGTTTGACGCTTATTCCTACCCTCCGCGAAGTTCCAGCTGATGCCGACGCGAAAAGTCATCAGCTTCTTCTGAGAGCGGGATTTATCAGACAGAATACAAGCGGGGTATACAGCTATATGCCTCTTGCGTATAAAGTCATTAAAAATATTCAAACCATAGTGCGTGAAGAATTGGAAAAAATCAATGCCGTCGAAATGCTGATGCCTGCGCTTCAGCAGGCTGAGACATGGCAGGAATCAGGCAGGTGGTACACTTACGGGCCTGAACTGATGAGGCTGAAAGACCGCCATGGCCGTGAATTTGCTTTGGGGGCTACGCATGAAGAAGTGGTCACGTCACTTGTTCGTGATGAGGTTAAATCATATAAGCGCCTGCCTTTGACTCTTTATCAAATTCAATCTAAATTCAGAGATGAAAAACGTCCTCGTTTTGGCTTATTAAGGGGCCGTGAATTTATTATGAAGGATGCTTATTCATTTCATGCTTCCGAGGAAAGTTTGGATGAAACATACCAAAACATGTACGGCGCATACACAAATATTTTTGCACGCTGTGAATTGAATGTCAGACCCGTTATTGCTGATTCAGGCGCAATGGGCGGAAAAGACACGCATGAATTCATGGCGCTTTCCGAAATAGGGGAGGATACCATCGCATATTCAGATGAATCGACTTATGCGGCGAATATTGAAATGGCTGAAGTCATCAACAGGGACGCTTCCTCTTCAGAAGAGCCTAAAGCTTTAGAAAAGGTTCACACACCTGATGTGAAAACGATCGAGGAGCTTTCTGGGTTTTTGGATATTTCCCCTGAGGCTTGCATTAAATCTGTGTTATGTAAAGCGGATGACCGCTTTGTCCTTGTATTGGTAAGAGGAGATCATGAGGTTAATGATATAAAAGTTAAAAATCTTCTTCAAGCAGAAGTTGTCGAGCTTGCATCACGTGAAGATGTCGTGCAGCAGCTCGGGACTGAACCTGGCTTCGTCGGACCTGTTGAGGTCAGCAAAGAAGTTGAGGTTTATGCTGATTTAGCTGTAAAAGCAATGGTAAACGCTGTTGCCGGAGCAAATGAACAAGATTATCATTATAATAATGTTAATGTTGGCCGGGACGCTGCGATTAAGGAATACGCTGACCTTCGCTTTATTCAAGAAGGCGACCCGTCACCGGACGGCAAAGGAACAATCCGTTTTGCAGAAGGAATTGAAGTCGGACAAGTCTTTAAGCTTGGAACCCGTTATTCTGAAGCAATGAATGCGACATATCTTGATGAAAATGGGCGCTCCCAGCCGATGCTCATGGGCTGCTACGGAATTGGCATTTCCAGAACGCTTTCCGCGATTGCCGAGCAGCATCATGATGAAAAAGGGCTGATCTGGCCGAAAAGCGTCGCACCATACGATCTTCACATTTTGGCGCTGAATATGAAAAATGATGCCCAGAAGGAACTGGCTGAAAAGCTGTATGAAACATTCAAGACGGAAGGTTATGATGTCTTGTTTGATGACCGCGCTGAGCGTGCGGGCGTTAAATTCGCTGATTCCGATCTGATTGGCCTTCCAATCAGAATTACAGTCGGCAAGCGGGCTGATGAAGGAATCGTTGAAGTGAAAATCCGTAAAACAGGTGAATCTTCAGAAGTATCAATTGAGGAATTATCTGACTTTATCAATAAGCAATAAACGTACTGATTTTAAGAAAAAACATGTTAAAATAGATAGAAAAGAAGGTACCTCATTGACAGAGGTACCTTCACTTATGAAGTTTTCTAGGGAGGGATACTGTCTTAATGGAACAGTTACCAGTAAACAGAAGACAGTTTCATATTCTTCTGCAGCAAATTAATATGACAGACGACACCTTCATGGCCTACTTTGAAGATGGCGAAATTGATAAGCTGACAATCCATAAAGCAGCTAAATCCTGGCATTTTCATTTTAAATTTAAAGCCCTGCTGCCATATAAAGTGTACGACGCGTTTATCATGAGATTAACTCAGGCATTTTCCCATATTGCGAAAGTAACGTGTTCAATTGAAGCGAGCGACACAGCAATTGATGAAGGGCTGATTCAGGATTACTGGACGCGCTGCATAGAGGAACTGCAAGGGATTTCACCGCCTATATTAACGTTATTAAATCAGCAAAAACCAAAGCTGAAGGGCAATAAACTGATCGTTAAGACAAAAACGGACACAGAAGCTTCCGCCCTTAAAAACAAATACAGCTCCTTAATTCAGACGAGCTATCGACAGTTCGGCTTTCCGGATCTTCAGCTTGATGCTGAGATATTTGTATCTGATCAGGAAGTTCAAAAATTCCGGGAACAAAAACTTGCGGAAGACCAAGAACGGGCGATGCAGGCGCTTATTGAAATGGAGAAGAAAGAGAAAGAAAGTGATGACGACCAAGTGCCGTCAGGGCCGCTTGTGATCGGCTATCAAATTAAAGACAGCGAAGAAATACGAACACTCGACAGCATTATGGACGAAGAACGGAGAATTACGGTCCAAGGCTATGTGTTTGATGCGGAGACCAGAGAACTTAAGAGCGGGCGCACTCTGTGCATCTTCAAAATCACAGACTATACAAACAGCATTTTAATCAAAATGTTTGCCAGAGAAAAAGAAGATGCCGCCGTGATGAAATCATTGAAAAAAGGAATGTGGGTCAAAGCGAGAGGCAGCATTCAAAACGATACCTTTGTCAGAGATTTGGTAATGATCGCAAATGATGTCAACGAAATTAAAGCAAAAACACGAGAAGACACGGCACCAGAAGGAGAAAAAAGGGTCGAACTGCATTTGCATTCTCCAATGAGCCAGATGGACGCGGTTACGGGAGTCGGAAAGCTTGTTGAACAAGCGAAAAAATGGGGGCATGAAGCCATTGCCCTTACAGACCATGCTGTTGTCCAGTCGTTCCCTGACGCTTATGCGGCTGCTAAAAAGAACGGGATCAAAATGATTTACGGTATGGAAGCGAATATTGTCGATGACGGAGTTCCGATTGCATACAACCCGGCTCATCGTTTGCTTGAGGAAGACACATACATTGTGTTTGACGTAGAGACAACGGGCCTTTCAGCGGTATACGATACGATTATCGAGCTTGCGGCTGTCAAAATAAGAGGCGGGGAAATTATCGACAAATTTGAACGCTTTGCAAACCCGCACCATCCGCTGTCAGCAACAACAATTGAACTGACCGGAATTACCGATGATATGGTCAGGGATGCCCCTGATGTTATTGATGTGGTCAGGGATTTTAGGGAATGGATTGACGATGATATTCTTGTTGCCCATAACGCAAGCTTTGACATGGGATTCCTGAATGTGGCCTATAAACGCTTATTAAAAGTGGAGAAAGCGCAAAACCCGGTAATTGATACATTGGAGCTTGGCCGTTTTCTTTATCCTGAATTTAAAAATCACCGTCTTAATACGCTTTGTAAAAAGTTTGATATTGAGCTGACACAGCATCACCGTGCGATTTACGATGCCGAGGCAACGGGATATCTGCTTTTGAAAATGCTAAAAGACGCAGCCGAAAAAGACATTCAGTATCATGATCAGCTCAATGAAAATATGGGCCAGTCGAACGCTTACCAGAGATCAAGACCTTATCATGCGACACTGCTCGCCGTAAATGATACCGGCCTGAAAAATCTCTTTAAGCTTGTGTCGATGTCACATATTCATTATTTTTACAGAGTTCCGCGGATTCCAAGATCCCAGCTGGAAAAGTATCGTGAAGGTCTTTTAATCGGTTCAGCCTGCGACAGGGGCGAGGTGTTTGAAGGAATGATGCAAAAATCCCCTGAAGAAGTTGAAGATATTGCATCTTTCTACGATTATCTCGAAGTCCAGCCTCCTGAGGTATATCGGCACCTTCTGCAGCTCGAGCTTGTCCGTGATGAAAAAGCGTTAAAAGAAATCATTACTAATATCACGAAACTCGGAGAAAAACTGGATAAACCTGTCGTTGCTACAGGGAATGTCCACTATTTAAATGACGAGGACAAAATTTACCGGAAAATCTTAATTTCCTCCCAAGGCGGAGCCAACCCGCTTAACAGACATGAATTGCCGAAGGTTCATTTCAGAACGACAGATGAAATGCTCGAAGCTTTTTCATTTTTAGGCGCGGAAAAAGCGAAGGAAATCGTTGTGGCCAATACGCAAAAGGTGGCATCTATGATAGAGGAAATCAAGCCGATTAAGGATGATTTATACACGCCGAAAATTGAAGGTGCCGACCAGGAAATCCGGGATATGAGCTACCAGCGTGCAAGAAGTATTTACGGTGAGGAACTTCCTGAAATCGTAGAAGCGCGAATAGAAAAAGAACTAAAAAGTATTATTGGCCATGGGTTTGCGGTTATTTATCTGATTTCTCATAAACTGGTTAAGCGATCGCTTGATGACGGCTATCTTGTCGGTTCCCGGGGATCAGTAGGTTCATCGCTTGTCGCAACCCTGACAGAAATCACAGAGGTGAATCCTCTTGCGCCGCACTATGTATGTCCAGAGTGCCGGCATTCCGAATTTTTTAATGACGGTTCTGTCGGCTCGGGTTTTGACCTGCCAGACAAAATGTGTCCGAATTGCAATACGCCTTTGAAAAAAGATGGACATGATATCCCGTTTGAAACATTTTTGGGATTTAAAGGAGATAAAGTTCCTGATATCGATTTGAACTTCTCTGGGGAATATCAGCCGCATGCCCACAACTATACAAAGGTTTTGTTTGGAGAAGATAATGTGTATCGTGCGGGTACAATCGGTACAGTTGCTGAAAAAACCGCCTATGGCTATGTAAAAGGCTATGCTGGAGACCATAACCTTCATATGAGGGGTGCGGAAATAGACCGCCTTGTGCAAGGCTGTACTGGTGTCAAAAGAACAACAGGGCAGCATCCGGGGGGGATCATCGTTGTTCCCGATTATATGGATATTTATGACTTTTCACCGATCCAGTTCCCGGCAGATGCGACAGGTTCTGAATGGAAAACGACTCATTTTGACTTTCACTCCATCCATGATAACTTGCTGAAGCTGGATATACTGGGGCACGATGACCCGACGGTGATACGGATGCTGCAGGATTTGAGCGGGATTGATCCAAAAACCATTCCGACTGATGATCCTGAAGTGATGAAAATTTTTCAGGGTACAGAATCTCTCGGAGTTACAGAAGAACAGATTGGCTGTAAAACCGGAACACTCGGTATTCCGGAGTTCGGAACCCGATTTGTCCGTCAAATGCTTGAAGATACAAAACCGACAACATTTTCTGAGCTTGTTCAAATATCCGGCCTATCACATGGGACCGATGTTTGGCTTGGCAATGCGCAAGAGCTGATTCACAATAATATTTGTGAGCTGAGTGAAGTTATCGGATGTCGTGATGACATTATGGTCTATTTAATCTATCAGGGGCTTGAACCGTCACTGGCTTTTAAAATTATGGAATTTGTCCGTAAGGGTAAAGGCCTGACTCCTGAATGGGAAGAGGAAATGAAAAATAATAAAGTGCCTGATTGGTATATTGATTCCTGTAAAAAGATTAAATATATGTTCCCGAAAGCCCACGCCGCGGCTTATGTCTTAATGGCAGTCCGGATTGCTTACTTTAAAGTCCATCATGCATTGCTTTATTACGCTGCCTATTTTACAGTTCGGGCAGATGACTTTGACATAGACACGATGATCAAAGGATCTACAGCAATCAAAGCCGTCATGGATGACATTAACTCGAAAGGGCTCGATGCTTCGCCGAAAGAAAAAAACCTTCTGACTGTGCTGGAATTGGCGCGTGAAATGTGTGAAAGAGGCTATTCGTTCCAAAAAGTCGATTTATACCGTTCAAGCGCTTCTGAATTTATTATTGACGGCAACAGTCTCATCCCGCCGTTTAATTCCATTCCGGGATTAGGGACAAACGCCGCGCTTAACATTGTTAAGGCACGCGGAGAAGGCGAATTCCTTTCTAAAGAAGACTTGCAAAAAAGAGGGAAAGTCTCCAAAACGATATTAGAGTACTTGGATCGCCATGGCTGTTTAGAAGCTTTGCCGGATCAAAACCAGCTGTCGTTATTTTAATCACCGGACGCTGCTTTTTGTACTCTGTAAAAGAAGGGGCTTCTAGAGCTGAAAAACGGGAATGATTTCCTTCATTACCGATACGCAAGCCCGAGTATAAGTGCATATTCATTTGCATAAAAAATATGGTTATGGTATAGTTTTATTGGAAATGCTAACGATTACCGAGGCAAAGAGTGGGGAAACCCGCTCTTTTGTATTGAACAGGCAATTTTGTCTCGACATGTTCATCGTTTTTTTCTTAGCCCCTGCTCTCTTGAAGCAGGGTTTTTATGCAGAGAAGATGAGATGAACGTGATATCGCAAGCACAAGGAGGAAAAGAATGAGCAAAAAAGTGATTGATACCGCTCGAGAAATGGCTCAGCCAATAGCAGACAATCTTCAGCTTGAACTCGTTGACATCGAATTTGTCAAAGAGGGTCAAAACTGGTTCCTTCGCGTGTTTATTGATTCCGATAACGGGGTTGATATTGAGGAATGTGCCAAAGTAAGCGAATTATTGAGCGAAAAGCTTGATGAGGCCGATCCAATCAGCCAAAATTACTTTCTTGAAGTATCTTCTCCTGGAGCCGAGCGTCCGTTAAAGAAAAAAGCTGACTTCGACAGATCACTTGGAAAAAATGTTTATATTAAAACGTATGAGCCGATTGACGGCGTAAAAGTGTTTGAAGGCGAACTGGCCGAATTTGATGGACAAACTGTGACAGTAGAAATGACAATCAAAACAAGAAAGAAACGGATCAATATTCCGTACGAGAAAATAGCTAATGCAAGATTAGCTGTTTCATTCCAATAATATAGGTGTTTTAAGGGGGGAGACCGTTAACATGAGCAGTGAATTATTAGATGCCCTCACCATTCTTGAAAAAGAAAAAGGCATCAGTAAAGACATTATCATTGAAGCAATTGAAGCTGCGTTAATTTCTGCTTATAAGCGGAATTTTAACCAGGCGCAAAACGTACGGGTGGACTTGAACCGTGAAACTGGAACCATCCGTGTATTTGCAAGAAAAGACGTCGTCGACGAAGTATATGATCCAAGATTGGAAATCTCGATTGACGATGCGCACGCGATTGACCCGAACTATGTTGTCGGCGATGTCGTTGAGATTGAAGTAACGCCTAAAGACTTTGGCCGAATCGCTGCTCAAACGGCGAAACAAGTCGTGACACAGCGTGTTCGCGAAGCTGAGCGCGGCGTGATTTATACTGAATTTATCGACCGTGAAGAAGACATTATGACAGGGATCGTACAGCGCCTTGACAACAAGTTTATCTACGTATCTTTAGGCAAGATTGAAGCACTTCTGCCGGTTAATGAGCAAATGCCGAATGAAAGCTACAAACCGCATGACCGCATTAAGGTATTCATCACAAAAGTAGAAAAAACGACGAAAGGGCCGCAAATTTATGTGTCAAGAACACATCCCGGGCTTTTGAAGCGTCTTTTTGAAATTGAAGTGCCTGAGATTTATGATGGAACTGTCGAACTGAAATCTGTTGCCAGAGAAGCCGGCGACCGTTCGAAAATTTCCGTGCGCACAGATGATCCTGATGTCGATCCGGTCGGTTCTTGCGTCGGTCCCAAAGGCCAGCGCGTCCAGGCGATTGTCAACGAGCTGAAAGGCGAGAAAATTGACATTGTCAACTGGTCAAATGATCCTGTAGAATTTGTGGCGAACGCGCTCAGCCCGTCAAAAGTGCTGGATGTAATCGTTAATGAAGAGGAAAAAGCGACTACTGTCATTGTTCCTGATTATCAGCTTTCACTGGCGATCGGCAAAAGAGGGCAGAACGCCCGCTTAGCTGCTAAACTGACAAGCTGGAAGATTGATATTAAAAGCGAAACAGACGCAAGAGAGCTTGGGATTTATCCAAGAGAACTTGAAGAAGACTTAGACGAACCGCTCTTTACGGAGCCTGAATCTGCAGAATCGGATGAATAAGAGGTGACTTTAGGTGAATAACCGCAAAAAGATCCCGTTGCGTAAATGTGTAGTGACTGGTGAAATGAAGCCTAAAAAGGAACTGATCCGAGTCGTACGTTCGAAAGAAGGGGAGATCGCAGTAGATCCGACCGGAAAAAAGAACGGGCGGGGTGCTTATTTAACTTTGGAAAAAGAATGCATCTTAGCTGCAAAAAAGAAAAACACTCTGCAAAACCAATTTCAATCACAAATCGATGACCAGATTTTCGAAGAATTGCTGGAACTGGCGGAAAAGGTGAAAAAATAACATGTCTGGAATGGAATGGTTTCCCTTGCTGGGTCTGGCCAATCGAGCTCGTAAGGTCGTGTCAGGCGAGGACTTGGTTATTAAAGAAATCAGGAATGCGCGTGCAAAGCTTGTCCTGCTGACAGAGGATGCATCTTTTAACACAGCAAAAAAAGTATCCGACAAGTGCAATTATTATAAAGTCCCTTATAAAAAAGTAGCGGATCGCGCGGTTCTAGGACGCTCTATCGGTAAAGAATCCCGTGTCGTTGTCGCCGTCACTGACCAAGGTTTTGCGAATAAGCTGATCAGCTTGCTCGATTAATATTTTTGGGGGTGAACGAATGGCTAAAATGAGAGTATATGAATATGCAAAAGCCATAAATGTTTCAAGTAAGGAAATTTTAACCGCGCTTAAAAACATGAACATGGAAGTCAATAATCACATGGCGATGATTGAAGAAAATGCCATTAAACAGCTTGATGCTAAATTTAAAAAAGGCGGCGCTCCCGCTAAATCTCAAAAGCCTGCGGAAACGAACAAAGAGAAACAGCCGCAAGGAGGAAACCAGCAGCAATCTGCTGGGAATCAGCCAAACAAAATTCGAGACGGAAAGAAGAATGACGTGCAGAATAATCAATTTAACAAAAACAAGAAGAACAACAACAACAAAAAAAATAAACGCAATAACAACAACAAAAATCAAAATCATAACCAGCAAAAACCGATGAAGCCGAAAAAAGAGCTTCCTGAGAAAATTACATTCTCAGGCACTTTAACAGTCGGTGCTTTGGCGGAAGAGCTTGGCAAAGAACCGTCTGAACTCATCAAAAAGCTGATGCTGCTTGGTGTTATGGCTACCATTAACCAAGAGCTTGATAAAGACACGATTGAACTGATTGCCTCAGAATACGGTGTGGAAACTGAAGAAGTCATCGTGCTTGAAGAAACAGAACTTGAAAAGTACGAAGAGGCCGATAAAGAAGAAGATCTTCAAATCCGCCCTCCCGTTGTAACAATCATGGGTCACGTTGACCACGGGAAAACAACGCTTCTTGACAGCATCCGTAAAACAAAGGTTGTTGAAGGGGAAGCAGGCGGTATCACACAGCATATCGGCGCTTATCAAATCGAAGAAAACGGCAAAAAAATTACGTTCTTGGATACACCAGGTCACGCAGCGTTTACGACAATGCGTGCCCGTGGAGCGGAAGTAACCGATATTACGATTTTAGTCGTTGCAGCGGATGACGGTGTTATGCCTCAAACGGTTGAAGCGATTAACCATGCGAAAGCGGCTGAGGTTCCGATTATTGTCGCGGTGAATAAAATTGATAAAGAAAGTGCCAATCCTGACCGTGTGATGCAGGAGCTTACAGAATACGGACTTGTTCCTGAAGCATGGGGCGGAGAAACGATTTTCGTACCTCTTTCTGCACTTTCAGGAAAAGGCATTGATGAATTGGTTGAAATGATTTTGCTTGTCAGTGAAGTAGAAGAACTGAAAGCAAACCCGAACCGCCAGGCGAAAGGAACTGTTATTGAAGCAGAGCTTGATAAAGGCAGAGGTTCTGTTGCAACATTGCTCGTTCAGACAGGAACTCTTCATGTCGGCGATCCGATCGTTGTCGGCAACACGTTTGGCCGCGTGCGTGCGATGGTGAATGATCTGGGAAGACGTGTGAAAACGGCAGGTCCGTCAACACCTGTAGAAATCACAGGCCTAAACGAAGTGCCGCACGCCGGAGATCAATTCCTTGTCTTTAAAGACGAAAAAACAGCCCGCTCTGTTGGTGAAGCACGTGCGTCTAAACAGGTTGAAGAACAGCGCAGCGACAAAGCTAAGCTAAGTCTTGATGATCTGTTTGAGCAAATCAAACAAGGTGATGTGAAAGATATTAACTTGATTGTAAAAGCTGACGTTCAAGGTTCTGCTGAAGCATTAACAGCCGCTCTTCAAAAAATTGAAGTAGAAGGCGTTAAGGTCAAAATCATTCATACCGGAGTCGGCGCAATTACAGAATCCGATATTATTTTAGCTTCCGCTTCTAATGCAATAGTTATTGGGTTTAATGTGAGACCTGACGGAAATGCTAAGAGTACGGCTGAAGCTGAAAACGTTGATATTCGTCTTCACCGTATTATTTACAAAGTCATCGACGAGATTGAAGCGGCGATGAAAGGCATGTTAGATCCTGAATACGAAGAAAAAGTAATCGGTCAGGTTGAAGTCCGTCAAACCTTTAAAGTGTCTAAGATCGGTACGATCGCAGGCGGTTACGTGACTGAAGGAACCATTACCCGTGACAGCGGCCTTCGTTTAATCCGTGACGGCATTGTTATCTTTGAAGGTGAAGTAGATGTACTAAAACGCTTTAAAGACGACGTGAAAGAAGTTTCACAAGGATACGAATGTGGTATTACTATTAAGAAATACAATGACATTCGCGAAGGTGACATTATGGAAGCTTATGTCATGCAGGAAATTGAAAGAAAGTGATCGGATTTGCGGAATGTGAATGTATCATTTATGATGCAGGATCACTAAAAGAAAAGCGCGCTGTTCTGAAGCGGATTATCACTAGGGTCCGGAATAAGTTCAATGTATCTGTTTCAGAGATTGACTATCAGGACACCTGGCAAAGAACCAGCTTTGGGATCGCCGCTGTTTCTTCCTCTCGCGTTCAGGCAGAAAAGGAATTGCAGCGCGTACTCGCGTTTATTGATTCCTTTCCTGAAATTGAACGGACGATCACTAGAACAGAGTGGTTTTAACTTTTGAGGTGATTGAATTGAGTATGAGAGCAAACCGTGTCGGTGAGCAGATGAAAAAAGAGCTTGGTGACATTATCAGCCGGAAACTGAAAGATCCGAGAATCGGTTTTTTGACGGTAACGGACGTGCGTGTCACAGGTGATTTGCAAATCGCAAAGGTGTATATCTCCGTTTTGGGAGATGAGAAAAAGCGTGAAGAAGCGCTGAAAGGGCTGGAAAAAGCAAAAGGCTTTATCCGTTCTGAAATCGGCAGCCGAATCAGACTTCGAAAAACGCCTGAGATTGAGTTCGAGTTCGATGAATCGATTGATTACGGCAATCGCATCGAAACTTTAATTCATCAATTGCATTCAGATAAAGACTCTGAATAAACAATAGGAAGAGGATAGGCGGATGCCCCGTCTGTCCTCTTTTCTGCGTCTGAAGTCAGACGAGAAATGAAAAGAAGGAGCGGAGGCATATGGTCAACGGAGTTCTGCTTTTACATAAGCCTGTCGGAATGACGTCTCACGATTGTGTGATGAAAATCCGCAAGCTGTTAAGAACAAAAAAGGTCGGACATACGGGAACACTTGATCCGGAAGTATCGGGCGTGCTTCCTATCTGTGTCGGACGAGCCACTAAAATTGTCGAATATTTAACGGAGAAATCAAAGACATACGATGCGGAAGTTACTCTCGGCGTCTCCACAACAACAGAGGATCAAACAGGAGAAACAGTGGCGGCTAAAGCGGTGGACAAAAGCATAACTGAAGCTGAGGTTGCGCGGGTGTTAGACAGCTTAAAGGGCCGGCAAGAGCAAGTCCCTCCTATGTATTCTGCAGTAAAAATAAATGGCAAAAAATTATACGAGTACGCAAGAGCCGGAATCGAAGTGGAAAGGCCGAAGCGAAGCATCACGATTGAAAATATCGCGCTTACATCAGCTGTTAAGCATGAAGGAGAAACAGCGCGCTTCCGATTCACCGTCACATGCTCAAAAGGGACGTATGTCCGCACATTGGCGGTGGCGATAGGTGAAAAGCTTGGCTTCCCGGCTCATATGTCCCACCTGATCCGCACGGCATCCGGTGCTTTTTCGCTTGATGAGTGCTTTACATTTGAAGAGCTTGAAGTACAAGCGGAAGCCGGCACCATAGCCGAGCACACGGTTCCGATTGAACGGGCGCTTAATCATTTGCCGAAATGGGTCATAAGTGATACATTAGCTAAGAAAGTAGAAAATGGGGCTTTACTTGATATACCAGAGCAATTCTCTCAATTGACCTGTGAGGACCGAATAGCTGTCTTTACTGAATCCGGGAATTGTTTGGCCATTTATTTTCCTCATCCTACAAAACAAGGGCTGTTAAAGCCGGCAAAAGTATTAGTGCAAAAAAGCGAACAATAAGAAAAAAGGTGACCGTTCTGTGAAGACGATACATATTACTCATCCCCACAATTTAAAAAAGGAAGAGCAGGCAAAGTCTGTAATGGCATTAGGCTATTTCGACGGCGTGCATCTCGGGCATCAAAAGGTGATAGGTACAGCAAAGGCTATAGCCGATGAAAAAGGTCTTGCATTAGCTGTCATGACATTTCACCCGCACCCTTCCCACGTATTGGGCAGGGAGAGGGAGCCAAAGGATCTGATTACGCCTTTGGAAGACAAAATCAGCCAGATTGAACAATTAGGCACTGATGTTTTGTATGTCGTCAAGTTTAACGAAGCCTTTGCGTCTCTGACTCCTGAACAATTTGCGGACCAATACATTGTAGGTCTTAATGTGCAGCATGCGGTAGCGGGTTTTGACTTTACCTACGGAAAATACGGTAAAGGCACGATGGCGAGCATGCCGCTTGATCTGAACGGTCAGGCTGATTGTACGACGGTGGAAAAATTAACGGAGCAGGATAAAAAAATAAGCTCCAGCTTCATCCGGACGGCTCTTCAAAATGGAGACGTCGAACTAGCGGGCGTGCTGCTCGGACAGCCTTATTTTATTAAAGGCATCATTATTCACGGTGACAAAAGAGGCCGGACCATCGGCTTTCCGACAGCAAATGTCGGGCTGAACAACACCTATATTGTTCCGCCTACAGGGGTATACGCCGTTCAGGCTGAAATAAACGGAAATGTATATCAGGGCGTCTGCAATATCGGGTATAAACCGACATTTTATGAAAAGCGCCCGGAACAGCCCTCCATCGAAGTTCATTTATTTGATTTTGATCAAGAGGTGTACGGCGAGTCCATCAAAATCAAATGGTATAAGCGAATCAGAAGCGAACGCAAGTTCAGCGGCATAGCAGAATTAACGGAGCAAATTGAAAAAGATAAGCAAGACGCAATCCGTTTTTTCAGCAAATGCGGAAATAAAATGTAAAACGCGCAAATTTTTATTCTAAAAAATTTGCATCTGAGCGTAATTTTTAGTATGATATGTTTCGTAGTCTTATAACCATTGCTTGGCAATCCGAAGTCACCGACGGTTGCTAGGTAACTGGGGCTAAAAATGATTTGGAGGTGAAACAGGATGGCAATTACTCAAGAACGTAAAAATCAACTCATCAGCGAGTTTAAAACGCACGAATCTGATACTGGATCTCCAGAAGTTCAGATCGCTATCCTAACTGATTCAATTAACAACTTGAACGAGCATTTGCGTACTCACAAGAAAGACCACCACTCACGTCGCGGTCTTCTTAAAATGGTAGGTAAGCGTCGTAATCTTCTTACGTATCTACGTAATAAAGACGTAACTCGTTACCGTGAGTTAATTAACAAACTAGGCTTACGTCGATAATCGTAAAAAGCGGGAGGATTCCCGCTTTTTTATCGTATAAAAGCGAAAAATTCTTGATAAAAATCATTGAAATCCTTTTACATACTACTTTGACATTGATATGTTCAATTCATTTCGTTCATAATAGGAGTAATTGATTATTTCACACACAAAGAGAGGAGTTCGTAATCGAATGGGACAAGAGAAACATGTCTTTACCATAGATTGGGCCGGCAGAAAACTGACTGTCGAAACCGGCCAGCTTGCAAAACAGGCAAACGGAGCTGTCATGATCCGCTACGGCGATACCGCAGTTCTCAGCTCAGCAACCGCTTCTAAAGAACCGAAACCGCTTGATTTTTTCCCGCTTACAGTGAACTACGAAGAAAGATTATATGCTGTAGGTAAAATTCCGGGCGGATTTATTAAAAGAGAAGGACGTCCAAGCGAAAAAGCGATTTTGGCAAGCCGCTTGATTGATCGTCCGATCCGACCTCTGTTTGCTGATGGATTCCGTAACGAAGTTCAGGTCATCAGCATTGTCATGAGCGTTGATCAAGACTGTTCATCAGAAATGGCGGCTATGTTTGGTTCATCCCTTGCGCTTTGTGTATCGGATATCCCGTTTGAAGGGCCGATTGCGGGTGTAACAGTAGGACGCGTCGATAATCAGTTTATCATTAATCCGACTGTTGATCAGCTTGAAAAAAGTGACATTCATCTTGTAGTAGCCGGAACAAAGGACGCCATCAACATGGTGGAAGCGGGAGCGGATGAAGTTCCTGAAGAAACAATGCTTGAAGCGATCATGTTCGGCCATGAGGAAATCAAACGCTTAATTGCTTTCCAAGAAGAGATTGTTGCAGCTGTCGGCAAAGAAAAATCAGAAATTAAGCTTTATGAAATTGATGCGGAGCTAAGTGATAAGGTCAAAGCTTTAGCGGAGGAAGATCTTCTAAAAGCAATCCAGGTTCACGAAAAACATGCCCGTGAAGATGCCATTAACGAAGTGAAAAATACAGTCGTGGCAAAATTTGAAGAAGAAGAGCACGATGACGATATCATCAAGCAGGTTAAGCAGACATTGTCTAAGCTTGTGAAAAATGAAGTGCGCCGCCTGATCACAGAAGAAAAAGTGCGTCCGGACGGCCGCGGAGTGGATCAAATCCGCCCGTTATCTTCAGAAGTCGGCATTCTGTCCAGAACGCATGGCTCCGGCTTGTTTACAAGAGGGCAGACGCAGGCTCTCAGCATTTGTACGTTAGGAGCACTTGGAGACGTTCAAATTCTTGACGGCTTAGGCGTTGAAGAATCAAAACGCTTCATGCACCACTACAACTTCCCGCAATTCAGCGTAGGAGAAACAGGACCTATGCGCGGTCCGGGCCGACGCGAAATCGGACACGGAGCTCTTGGAGAGCGCGCGCTTGAGCCGGTTATCCCTTCTGAAAAGGATTTCCCGTATACGATCCGCCTTGTATCAGAAGTGCTTGAATCAAACGGTTCTACTTCTCAGGCAAGTATTTGCGCAAGCACGCTTGCAATGATGGATGCCGGGGTTCCGATCAAAGCGCCTGTTGCAGGAATCGCTATGGGTCTGGTCAAATCAGGCGAGTATTACACTGTGCTGACTGATATTCAAGGCATGGAAGACGCGCTTGGAGACATGGACTTCAAGGTGGCGGGAACAGCAAAAGGTGTTACCGCATTGCAAATGGATATTAAAATTGACGGCCTTTCCAGAGAGATTCTCGAAGAAGCGCTTCAGCAAGCGAAAAAGGGAAGAATGGAAATTCTCAGCAGCATGCTGAACACATTGGGTGAAGCAAGAAAAGAACTTTCCCAATATGCGCCTAAGATCCTTACAATGGCAATCAATCCTGATAAAATCCGTGACGTCATTGGACCGAGCGGAAAACAAATCAATAAAATCATCGAAGATACCGGTGTGAAAATTGATATTGAACAAGACGGCACAATCTTTATTTCTTCAACAGATGAAAGCAACAACCAAAAAGCTAAAAAAATCATCGAAGACCTTGTCAGAGAGGTTGAAGTCGGCCAGCTTTACTTAGGTAAAGTAAAACGAATTGAAAAATTCGGGGCTTTCGTAGAAATCTTCAGCGGAAAAGACGGTTTGGTGCACATTTCAGAGCTTGCGCTTGAACGTGTAGGCAAAGTTGAAGATGTCGTGAAAATCGGCGACGAGCTCCTTGTGAAAGTCACTGAAATCGATAAACAAGGACGAGTCAATTTGTCCCGCAAAGCAGTGCTTCGCGAGGAAAAAGAAAAAGAAGAACAGAAATCTTAAATGAAAACATAAAAAGGAGCCTGGGAGACCCGGCTTCTTTATTTTGAAGCTGAAAAAAAGCTGCGGGTTCTACCTTGTCCTTCTCCCACATAATGTGAGGTGAGGGGGGATAGAACATGTACAAAAAGTTCGTGCCGTTTGCTGTTTTTCTATTTCTTTTTTTTGTTTCATTTCAAATGATGGAAAATCCGTACACACTTGATTATATAGGAGCCATGAAAAAGGACGCAGTAACCGTCACAGCTTCTAGAGACCCATTATATGAAGAATTGCTGCAAAAAGCGCCGCAATATGAAGTGAAAGCCCAGAACGCCAGAATCGATAAGATATGGAAAAGTATTCCCGGGTACAATGGCTTGAAGGTTGATATAAAAAAATCATATGAACAAATGAAAAAGAATGGAGAATTTCGGGAAAATGACCTTGTGTATGAGCAGGTAAAGCCTAAAATTCATCTTGATTCTCTTCAGCCAGAGCCGATTTATAAAGGGCATCCAGATAAACCGATGGTGGCATTTCTGATAAATGTAGCGTGGGGAAATGAATATCTGGAGAAAATGCTTCCGGTTCTTCAGCAGCATCATGTGAAGGCTACGTTCTTTTTAGAAGGCAATTGGGTGAAAAATAATCCTGAGCTTGCCAAAAAAATAGCGAATGAAGGACACGAAATCGGAAATCATTCATACAATCATCCGGATATGAGCAAACTGACTACAGGAAGAATATCTGAGCAGCTCGACAAGACGAATGAGCAGATTGAAAAAACGCTCGACATCAAGCCGAAATGGTTTGCCCCGCCAAGCGGAAGCTTCAGAAAAGCAGTTGTAGACATTGCAGCAGAAAAAGGAATGGGAACAGTGATGTGGACGGTGGATACCATCGACTGGCAAAAACCGGAGCCGTCAGTTTTACAGACAAGAGTCATCAGCAAGATACATAATGGAGCCATGGTATTAATGCATCCGACAGACCCGACATCGCAAAGCCTTGAAGCATTAATCACAAAGATCAAAGAGAAGGGCTATTCGCTCGGAACAGTCACTGAACTAATGGACGAAACGAGGCTGGTGAAGTAACAGCGTCTCAGATAAGTTTGTCTTGGAATAGGAGGAACAAAATTTGATTAAACGTTATACGTGTCAAAATGGTGTAAGAGTAGTGCTTGAAAATAACCCGACAGTACGCTCGGTTGCGATCGGTGTATGGATCGGAACGGGGTCGAGGCATGAAACGCCGGAGATTAACGGGATATCCCACTTTTTAGAGCACATGTTCTTTAAAGGAACGAGCACGAGGTCTGCACGTGATATAGCTGAATCCTTTGATCGCATCGGCGGTCAGGTCAATGCATTTACATCAAAGGAATATACATGCTATTACGCGAAAGTCCTTGATGAGCATGCGAATTATGCTTTGGACGTCTTGGCTGATATGTTCTTCCATTCCTCATTTGATGAAAATGAGCTGAAAAAAGAAAAAAACGTTGTGTATGAAGAAATTAAAATGTATGAAGATGCGCCCGACGACATCGTTCATGATCTGTTAAGCAAAGCAACCTACGGAAACCATTCTTTAGGGTACCCGATTCTAGGGACGGAAGAAACGCTTGACTCGTTCAACGGAGACTCACTCAGACAATACATGGATGACTTTTATACGCCTGACCGCGTGGTGATTTCAATCGCCGGAAACGTGACAGACAGCTTCATTAAGGACGTGGAAAAGTGGTTCGGGACTTATGAGGCTAAAGGTGCCGCATCCGGCATGAAACAGCCTGAGTTCCATTACGAAAAGCTTACCAGAAAAAAAGAAACAGAACAGGCTCATCTCTGTCTCGGTTTTAACGGGCTTGAAGTCGGACACTCGGATATTTATAATCTGATCGTGCTGAACAATGTGCTCGGAGGCAGCATGAGCAGCCGTCTCTTTCAGGATGTGCGGGAGGATAAGGGGCTCGCTTATTCAGTATTCAGCTATCACAGCTCTTATGAAGACAGCGGAATGCTGACGATCTATGGCGGAACAGGCGCAAAACAGCTGCAGCTGCTCTCAGAAACCATCCAAGAAACACTTGGAACGCTAAAACGTGATGGTATTACACCGAAGGAACTGGAAAACAGCAAAGAGCAAATGAAGGGAAATCTCATGCTCAGCTTGGAAAGCACAAACAGCAAAATGAGCCGGAACGGGAAAAACGAACTTCTGCTCGGCAAACATAAAACGTTAGATGAAATCATTAATGAATTGAATGAAGTCAATTTAGAAAGCGTCAACGGCCTTGCCCGAAGAATTTTTACTGATGACTATGCGTTAGCGCTCATCAGTCCTTCCGGTGACATGCCAACATCATAATCCGCGCTGAAGACCTGCCTCTAATAGGAGGCAGGTCTTTTTTATATCTTTTACACATACATAGTACAAGGGGGTGACAGTGATGCGGCTAAGTGAACTTTCCGGAAAGGAAATCGTTGACATCAAAAGAGCTGAACGTCTCGGAGTGCTAGGGCAGACCGATTTAGAGATCAATGAACAGGACGGACAAATTACAGCGCTTCTTATTCCGACAGTCAAGTGGTTTGGCTTAAGAAAACATGGAAATGATATTCGTGTCCCCTGGAACCACATCCAAAAAATCGGGGCAGATATGATCATTTTAGATGTCCCTGAGGAGATGTCTCCGTCCCAAGAGTAGCATCGGCTTCCAAGCCGGTGTTTTTTTATTTTCAAAATCAGTTTTTATATTAAAAAAGCTCATCTTTTAATTCACCGCTATTTCCTTTTGATCATAAGATGGAGGGGAGCTTAACAACAAGAGACCCAGTATATATAAAGAAGGTGAACGTTTAGTATGTTAACCGGATTAACGATTGCGATTATTGGCGGTGACGCAAGACAGCTTGAAATTATAAGAAAGCTGACAGAACAGCAAGCCAACATATATCTCGTCGGATTTGACCAGTTAGATCATGGTTTTACGGGAGCCGTAAAATGTAAAATTGATGAAATTGCATTTCAGCAAATAGACAGCATCATCCTGCCCGTTTCTGCTACAACAGGGGAAGGGGTGGTGGCAACGGTATTTTCAAATGAAGAAGTGGTATTGAAGCAGGAGCATTTAGAGCAAACGCCGGCACACTGTGTCATTTATTCAGGTATCTCCAACACCTATTTAGAAAAAATTGCAACAGAAGCGAACCGTAAGCTTGTCAAGCTGTTTGAGCGGGATGATATCGCGATATTCAACTCTATTCCAACAGTTGAAGGCACCATCATGATGGCCATTCAGCACACTGATTACACAATACACGGTTCAAGGGTTGCAGTTCTAGGACTTGGCCGCACCGGTATGACGATCGCCCGAACGTTTGCGGCGCTTGGAGCTAAAGTGAAAGTGGGAGCAAGAAGCTCGGCGCATCTGGCCCGCATCTCAGAAATGGGGCTGGCTCCTTTTCAAATAGATGAGCTGACAGAGAATGTGAAAGATATCGACATCTGTATTAATACTGTGCCGAGTATGATTCTTAATCAGGCTGTGCTCTCCCGTATGACACCAAAAACATTGATTCTTGATTTAGCGTCGCGTCCTGGCGGAACAGATTTTAAATATGCCGAAAAACAGGGGATTAAAGCATTGCTTGCTCCCGGGCTTCCCGGAATCGTGGCGCCCAAAACAGCCGGACAGATCCTCGCGAATGTCCTGAGTAAGCTTCTATCATTACAAGTGGGGGAGGAGAAATAGCCATGTCTCTTAAAGGGAAACGGATCGGTTTTGGATTAACTGGGTCTCATTGCACATATGAAGCGGTATTTCCGCAAATTGAGGCGCTTGTCAAGGAAGGCGCTGAAGTCCGGCCGGTCGTTACTTTTACAGTGAAATCGACGGATACCCGATTTGGCGAAGGCGCTGAGTGGATCAAAAAGATTGAAGAGCTGACAGGATATGAGGCGATTGATTCAATCGTAAAAGCAGAACCACTCGGACCGAAGCTGCCGCTTGACTGCATGATCATTGCCCCTTTAACGGGAAATTCAATGAGCAAACTGGCAAACGCAATGACCGACAGTCCCGTTTTAATGGCGGCCAAAGCAACGATCAGAAACAACAGGCCGGTGGTTCTGGGCATCTCAACAAATGATGCTCTGGGGCTGAACGGCACAAATTTAATGAGACTGATGTCCACTAAAAATATCTTCTTTATCCCCTTTGGCCAAGATGATCCTTACAAAAAACCGAATTCAATGGTCGCTAAAATGGAGCTGCTTCCGCAAACCGTAGAAAAGGCTCTTTCACATCAGCAGCTTCAGCCAATTCTTGTCGAGAATTATCAGGGAAATGACTAAATTTACAGAAAATCTTGCCGAAACTAAAAAATTAGGTCATTCCGTGACTATTCTATGGTAAAATAAAACGTAAAATGCAAAGTCAAATCAATTGTTGATGCTGATTGGCGGAAGGAGTTTTACAGATGGGAAGAGGATTGCACGTAGCTGTTGTCGGAGCGACCGGAGCCGTAGGACAACAAATGCTGAAAACATTAGAAGACAGAAACTTTGAAATGGACACACTTACACTATTATCCTCAAAACGCTCTGCGGGTACAAAAGTAACGTTTAAAGGCGAAGAATATACCGTACAGGAAGCGGTTCCAGAGAGCTTTGAAGGAGTCAATATCGCTTTGTTCAGCGCCGGCGGCAGCGTATCACAGGCATTGGCGCCAGAAGCTGTAAAACGCGGCGCGATTGTGATTGATAACACGAGTGCGTTCCGTATGGATGAAAATACACCGCTTGTCGTGCCGGAAGTAAACGAGGCGGACTTGCATGAACACAATGGAATTATTGCCAACCCTAACTGTTCGACTATCCAAATGGTGGCTGCCTTAGAACCGATCCGCAAAGTATACGGGCTAAATAAAGTCATTGTGTCAACTTATCAGGCGGTTTCAGGAGCAGGCAATGAAGCGGCGAAAGAATTATACAGCCAAACACAGGCGATTTTGAACAAAGAAGAGATTGAACCTGCAATCATGCCTGTCAAAGGCGATCAAAAACATTACCAAATCGCATTTAATGCTATTCCTCAAATAGATAAATTCCAGGATAACGGGTATACATTTGAGGAAATGAAAATGATAAATGAAACAAAAAAAATCATGCACATGCCAAAGCTTGAAGTGGCGGCTACCTGCGTGAGGCTTCCGATAGAAACCGGCCATTCCGAATCAGTTTATATTGAAGTGGATCGTGACGATGCAACGGTTGAAGAGATTAAAAATCTTCTAAAAGAAGCACCGGGAATTACCCTTCAAGATGATCCTAATGAACAGCTTTATCCGATGCCTGCTGAGGCCGTGGGCAAACGTGATGTGTTCGTCGGGCGCATCCGTAAAGATTTGGACAGAGCAAACGGTTTTCATTTTTGGGTTGTTTCTGATAACCTATTAAAAGGTGCCGCATGGAATTCTGTTCAAATTGCGGAAAGCCTTAAAAAACTAAACCTTGTATAAATATAAGAAAGTATTACCTAAAGACGAATAGAAGAGAGTAAGGCACTAACAGCCTGCTCTCTTCTGTTACGTCCGAATAATTTGGAGTGAAAATAGTGAAAATCATTGTTCAAAAGTTCGGCGGAACATCTGTAAAGGATGACAAAGGCCGTAAATTAGCTTTAGGGCATATAAAACAAGCAATTAGTGAAGGATATAAAGTCGTCGTTGTCGTGTCCGCGATGGGCAGAAAAGGAGATCCGTATGCAACGGATTCTTTACTCGGTCTTCTTTACGGAGACCAGTCAGCGATTTCTCCAAGAGAGCAGGATTTATTGCTGTCTTGCGGAGAAACGATTTCTTCGGTCGTTTTTACCAGCATGCTGCTTGAAAACGGTGTAAAAGCTGCTGCGTTAACAGGTGCTCAGGCGGGTTTCTTAACGAATGGCCAGCACACCGATGCGAAAATTCTTGAAATGAAACCAGAGCGGTTATTCAGCGTACTGGCAAATCATGAGGCAGTGGTAGTCGCTGGTTTCCAAGGAGCTACGGAAAAAGGAGATACCACCACGATCGGCAGAGGAGGCAGCGATACATCGGCGGCCGCACTCGGTGCCGCGGCAGATGCGGAATACATTGATATCTTTACAGATGTCGAAGGCGTGATGACGGCTGATCCGAGAATTGTGGAGAATGCAAAGCCGCTTCCGGTTATAACGTATACCGAAATCTGCAATCTCGCATACCAAGGCGCTAAAGTTATTCATCCGAGGGCTGTCGAGATTGCGATGCAGGCCAAAGTTCCGATGCGGGTCCGTTCCACATATTCTAAAGATAAGGGGACGCTGGTCACATCCCATCACTCTGCCAATATCGGAAGTGACAGGTTTGAGCGTCTGATTACGGGCATCGCCCATGTCAAAGATGTGACACAGTTTAAAGTGCCGGCCAAGGCGGGCCAATATAATGTCCAGACCGAAGTATTTAAAGCCATGGCTAACGCGGGCATCAGTGTAGACTTCTTTAACATTACGCCTAGTGAGATCGTGTATACGGTGTCTGGAAACAAGACCGAGACGGCGCGCGGCATTCTGCAGGAATTGGGCTATGAACCGACGGTTACCCGGAACTGTGCGAAGGTGTCAGCCGTCGGAGCGGGCATTATGGGTGTGCCGGGCGTCACGTCAAAAATTGTTTCAGCCCTTTCTGACAAAGGAATTCCTATCCTGCAATCGGCTGACAGTCACACTACGATATGGGTGCTTGTCCACGAAAAGGATATGGTGACTGCTGTAAACGCACTGCATGAAGTGTTTGAACTTTCCAAGTAAATGTGATTGAATCATGATGAGGTGAAAAAAATGAATTTCGGAAACATTGCTACAGCTATGATTACACCCTTTGACAATAAAGGGAATGTGGACTTCCAAAAGCTGTCTACACTAATTGATTATCTATTGAAAAATGGCACAGATTCATTGGTGGTAGCGGGTACGACAGGAGAGTCGCCTACACTATCAACAGAAGAAAAAATTGCGCTTTTTGAATATACGGTAAAAGAAGTTAACGGCCGGGTTCCTGTTATTGCGGGAACGGGAAGTAACAACACGAAAGACTCCATTAAACTGACGAAAAAAGCGGAGGAAACGGGCGTAGATGCCATAATGCTCGTTGCTCCTTATTATAATAAACCTTCCCAAGAAGGCATGTATGAGCATTTTAAAGCCATTGCTGAAGAAACATCTCTTCCGGTCATGCTGTACAATGTGCCGGGCCGGACAGTTGCTTCAATTTCTCCTGAAACAACAATTCGTTTAGCGGAAATTCCGAATGTTGTCGCCATTAAAGAAGCGAGCGGAGATCTTGACGCGATTACGAAAATCGTTGCGGAAACACCTGAAGATTTTTCGGTTTATTCAGGTGACGACGGCTTGACTCTTCCGGTTCTGTCAGTCGGCGGAAGAGGGATCGTTTCAGTAGCCAGCCATATTATCGGCTCTGATATGCAGCAGATGATCAAAAATTATACAAACGGGCAAACAGCAAACGCGGCGCTTATACACCAGAAATTGCTGCCAATCATGAAAGAGCTGTTTAAAGCGCCTAATCCGGCTCCTGTCAAAACAGCTCTTCAGCTAAAGGGCCTTGATGTCGGGTCTGTGCGTCTTCCTCTTATCCCGCTGAATGAAGATGAGCGCCTCAGTTTAAGCAGCGCCATCAGCGAACTGTAAGAAAAATTTCATACAGTGAACTTATGCGGTCATTCTCATAATTACTTGAGTTTGACCGTTTCTTATACATATTGGTTTTCCCTAAACCTTCTGCTTCATCTTGTTTTCTAAATTTAAATTCAGGTATAATAGGAACAAGTGATGATGGACGGGTATGAGACTAGGAGGATATAGATTTTGAAAAAGAAAAATACAGAAAACGTTAGAATTATCGCCCTTGGAGGCGTCGGAGAAATTGGGAAGAACCTTTATGTCATTGAAATAGACTCAGACATATTTGTCGTAGATGCGGGGCTTATGCATCCTGAAAATGAAATGCTCGGGATCGATGTCGTGATTCCTGACATTTCTTATTTGATTGAGCGCGCAGACCGCGTTAAGGCTATCTTTTTAACTCACGGCCATGATGAGAACATCGGAGGCGTCTTTTATTTACTAAACAAGTTATCGGTTCCTGTTTACGGAACGAAACTGACTCTTGCACTGCTGCGTGAAAAATTAAAGCAGTACGGACACAACCGCAAGTCGGATTTAAGAGAAATTCACTCAAAATCTGTCATTACATTTGAATCAACAAAAGTTTCGTTCTTTAAAACAAATCACAGCATTCCTGATTCTGTCGGAGTCAGCTTAAAAACATCACTTGGATCTATTGTATGCACTGGCGACTTTAAATTTGACCAAACACCCGCACTTAATCAATCTTGTGACATCGGCGAAATCGCCAAAATCGGAAACAACGGCGTGCTAGCTTTGCTTTCTGACAGCGCAAATGCTGAACGCCCCGGTTATACACCATCCGAGGCTTCTGTCAGCGGAGAGATTTCCGATGCAATGTATAATTCGGAAAACCGCGTCATTATCGCCGTATTCGCATCCAATATCAACCGAATCCAGCAGGTGATTCAAGCCGCAGCGCAAAATGGCAGAAAGCTTGCCGTAGCCGGAAAAAATCTTCAATCTGTTCTTCAACTGGCCAGAAAACTCGGTTATGTTGAAGCAGATGATGAACTATTTATTCCTGTGCAGGATGTAAAAAAATATTCAAAGCGCGAAGTGGCGATTGTAACAGCAGGCAGCCACGGTGAACCGCTAGCCGCCCTTACAAGAATGGCAAAGCAGGCGCACAAGCAGCTGAATATTGAAGAGGGAGACACAGTTGTTATAGCCTCTACTCCGATTCCGGGGCACGAATTAATTTATTCAAAAACCGTTGACCTTCTTGCCAGATCAGGAGCACAGGTTATCTTTGCCCAAAAGCGCGTGCATGTATCAGGACACGGGTCACAGGAAGAATTAAAGCTTATGATTAACCTGTTAAAGCCGAAGTATTTAATTCCTGTAAACGGTGAATTCAGAATGCAAAAGGCACATTCAAAAATCGCGGAAGAAATCGGTATGAAGCGAAGTGATATTTTCTTGATTGAAAAAGGAGATGTCGTTGAGTTCCGCGGTCAAAATGTTAAAATAGGGGACAAGGTTCCTTACGGGAATATTTTAATCGACGGACTTGGCGTCGGTGATATCGGCAATATCGTCTTAAGAGACCGCCGCTTGCTTTCTCAAGACGGAATCTTAATCGTGGTGATTACGCTGGATAAACAAAAGAAACATCTTGTATCCGGTCCGGAAATCATCACAAGAGGTTTTGTCTATGTAAGAGAGTCTGAAGGGCTGATTATACAGGCGACTGAACTTGTGCGCTCAATTGTAACAGAGGCGACTGAAACATCCGTCGTTGAATGGTCGACGCTTAAGCAAGCCATGCGTGACGCATTGAATCAATTCCTTTATGAAAAAACAAAACGTAAACCGATGATTATTCCTATTATTATGGAAGTGTAAGATCATACGGTAAAAGGCTGGAGCTCTCCAAAAGAGCTTCAGCCTTTTCTTTATGTGAAGGAGTTTTCATCAGAAAAGCCGGGATTGAAATAAGACTCTTTGTTCATAATACAAAGAGAAACTCGGAAAGGGTGAAAGCGAAATGGACGAACGTATGGAAAAAAATGAAGAACAGCAGCCCGAAAAAACAGACGGGAAAGACAGTATCATGAGTAAGATTCAGCAGCTGGGGGAAACCGCTCTCCCTCAAATGCCGCAAGATACAAATATTCATTGTCTGACGATTATCGGACAAATAGAAGGCCACGTTCAGCTGCCTCCGCAAAACAAAACAACAAAATACGAGCATGTCATCCCGCAAATCGTTGCAATCGAGCAAAACCCAAAGATAGAAGGATTGCTGATTATCTTAAATACAGTCGGCGGTGATGTGGAAGCGGGGCTTGCGATAGCTGAAATGCTGGCATCCTTGTCAAAACCGACTGTTTCCATCGTACTTGGCGGCGGCCATTCCATCGGTGTGCCGATTGCAGTTTCATGCGATTACAGTTATATTGCGGAAACAGCGACGATGACGATCCATCCGGTGCGGTTGACAGGGCTTGTAATCGGCGTGCCGCAAACCTTTGAATACTTGGATAAGATGCAGGATAGAGTCGTCAAATTTGTCACGAGCCATTCCAATGTGACAGAAGAGAAGTTTAAAGAGCTAATGTTCTCAAAAGGTAATCTGACAAGGGATATCGGAACCAATGTGGTCGGAAAAGATGCAGCTGATTACGGATTGATTGATGATGTCGGCGGAGTCGGCCAAGCCATCAGGAAACTAAACCAGCTCATTGAAGAAGCGAAAGGCGAGGAAGGAAGGATTATTCAATGATTCTTTACACAGTCATGCCGCAGGAAATTGTCTATGCGGATCAAAACCAGCAAGCAGGGGCCCATGAACAGGTCGAATATGCAGGCGTGCCGATCCTTGTTGAGATGAAAGGCCAGGAAGCGGAAGTCGTACAAATTTTAAGCACCAACCCGATGCATTTTTTAAATCAGGATATTGCCCCGGGCCAAAAGCTTAAGTTGAACTTAAACGGCAATCCTCCCGTTTCTTAAGGGCAAAATATGCTATAATAGGGGAATCCTACAGAAAAGACGCAGCCAGCAAAAGGCTGCTTTCTTCATTATGTATGGTCTTACATTTTTTAACGCAGTAAGGTGATGAGTGTGGCAAAGAAAAAACGAAAATCGAGAAAAAAACAGGCAAAGCAGTTCAATCTAAAATACGAACTCAACGGCTTACTATGTATAGCGATTTCCATCATCGCCATTTTACAGCTTGGCGTTGTCGGTCAGACATTTATCTATCTATTTCGCTTTTTTGCAGGCGAATGGTTTATATTATGCTTGCTGGCCTTATTTACGTTAGGAGTCTCATTATTTTGGAAGAAAAAAACGCCGAGCCTTTTAACACGCAGAAAAGCCGGATTATACTGCATTATTGCGAGTATTTTGCTGCTTTCCCACGTTCAGCTGTTTAAAAACCTCTCTCACAAGGGGTCTATCCAATCAGCAAGCGTCATTCGGAATACATGGGAATTATTTTTAATGGACATGAACGGAAACTCAGCCTCCCCGGATTTAGGCGGGGGAATGATAGGCGCACTGCTGTTTGCGGCATCGCACTTTTTGTTTGCTTCAACAGGCTCGCAGATCATGGCGATCGTGATCATTTTGATGGGAATGATTTTGATTACAGGACGCTCGCTGCAAGAAACACTGAAAAAGTGGATCGGCCCAATCGGGCGATTTATCAGAGAACAGTGGGCAGCGTTTATTGACGATATGAAATCAGTGAAAACGAATATGAAATCATCAAAGGCAAAAACAAAATCGGGCAAAAAGCAAAAGCCGGTCCAAAAGAAACGCCGGGAAGAGCCTGAGATTGACGAAGAGGAAGACGATGAGGTGATATCGCCGCTCATACACTCCGAGCCAATTATCTCAAGTTTTTCTGATCGCGATGAAAACGACAATCCTTCCGTGATGCAGAAGAAACAAAGTGAAACGGTTCAGGAGCCGGCTGAAGAGCAAACCGGAACGGAAGCCGGCGAAACGGTATCTGCTCCGCCGATGACGTTTACAGAGCTTGAAAATAAAGACTACCAAATGCCGTCACTAGACTTATTGGCTGATCCGATGCATACCGGCCAGCAGACGGACAAGAAAAACATTTACGAAAATGCGAGAAAACTGGAGCGCACGTTCCAAAGCTTCGGCGTCAAAGCAAAAGTAACGCAGGTGCATCTCGGACCTGCCGTGACAAAATATGAAGTGTACCCTGATGTGGGCGTTAAGGTAAGTAAAATTGTCAATCTCAGTGATGATTTAGCACTGGCGCTCGCCGCGAAAGATATTCGGATCGAAGCGCCGATTCCGGGCAAATCAGCAATTGGCATTGAAGTTCCTAACGCGGAAGTCGCCATGGTTTCGTTAAAAGAAGTGCTTGAATCCAAACTGAATGACAGACCGGATGCCAAGCTGTTGATTGGATTAGGCCGCAACATTTCAGGTGAAGCTGTGCTTGCGGAATTGAACAAAATGCCCCATTTGCTTGTAGCGGGAGCAACCGGAAGCGGTAAAAGTGTTTGTGTAAACGGAATTATCACAAGCATCCTTATGAGGGCAAAGCCGCATGAAGTGAAGATGATGATGATTGATCCGAAGATGGTCGAACTGAATGTATATAACGGCATTCCTCATTTGCTCGCGCCGGTCGTGACTGATCCGAAAAAAGCGTCCCAAGCTTTAAAGAAAGTTGTGAACGAAATGGAACGGCGGTATGAGCTCTTTTCTCATACAGGCACAAGGAATATTGAAGGTTATAACGATCATATTAAACGATCCAACGCAGAAGAAGAGGTTAAACAGCCGGAATTGCCTTATATCGTGGTCATTGTGGACGAGCTTGCAGACTTAATGATGGTTGCTTCTTCTGACGTTGAGGATTCGATTACGAGACTGTCACAAATGGCGCGGGCTGCAGGGATTCACTTGATTATCGCCACCCAGCGCCCGTCCGTTGATGTCATCACAGGTGTTATTAAAGCAAATATTCCGTCGCGTATTGCTTTCAGCGTGTCCTCTCAAACAGATTCAAGGACAATTCTTGACATGGGAGGAGCGGAAAAATTGCTGGGTCGCGGAGACATGCTGTTTTTGCCTGTCGGCGCCAATAAACCTGTCCGGGTGCAGGGAGCGTTTTTATCAGATGATGAAGTAGAACATATTGTCGATCACGTCATCACTCAACAAAAAGCCCAATATCAAGAAGAAATGATTCCTGAGGAAACAACGGAAACACATAGTGAAGTATCAGATGATCTGTATGATGAAGCCGTTGAATTAATTGTCGGTATGCAGACTGCTTCTGTGTCAATGCTGCAAAGACGGTTCAGAATCGGCTATACGAGAGCGGCAAGGCTGATTGACGCAATGGAAGACCGCGGCGTAGTCGGGCCTTATGAAGGCAGTAAGCCGAGAGTAGTCCTTTTGTCAAAAGAAAAACATGACGAGCTCTCTTCTTAACGGGAGAGGCTCTGGTTTTTAGTAATGTTATTATGTAAACTAATTGCAAATGTTTATTTTTTCGGCAAAACATGATATAGTTGTCCCAATTGTTCAATAATTTTAGCGAAAGTGGTTTAACGGAGGGGAAACATGTCTACAAAAGCTGACAATCGGCACTTATATTTAAGAGTGATTGAGCGAATAAAAGAAGATATTAGAAATGGAATTTACACCGAAAAAGAAAAGCTCCCTTCTGAATTCGAGCTTTCAAAGATCCTGGGTGTCAGCCGGGCAACTCTGCGTGAAGCTTTACGCATATTAGAAGAAGAACATGTGATTATCAGAAGACACGGGGTAGGGACTTTTGTCCATACCAAGCCGCTCTTTCTTACGGGAATAGAACAGCTGAACAGTGTAACCAAAATGATTAAACAGGCTAATATGATTCCGGGCACGATTTTTCTCTCTTCCCAGGTGATTATGCCTTCTGAAGAAGATATAAATCGGTTTCGACTTGAACATGACCAAGAACTTTTTTACCTCGAAAGAGTCAGAACTGCAAGCGGTCAGCCTATTGTCTACTGTTTGGATAAAATACCTATGGACATTTTGCCGGATTCCTTTTCACATCAGCAAGAATCTTTGTTTGATTTACTTGAAAAGCATACCGGCTCCGTTATCAGCTACGCGGCGACCGATATTGAGCCGATCGGCTATCACGATACCATATCACCTGTGCTGGAATGTGAACCGGAAACGGCACTCCTCTTATTAAAGCAAACGCACTATGATCAAAATGACAAACCGGTGCTGCATTCATTAAATTACTTCAGAGCGGATAAGTTCAGCTTTCATGTGTTAAGAAAACGATTTTAAAAACAGACGCCTTACTAAAAAGCGTCTGTTTTTTTATTTTCGTTTACCCAGTTTTCTGTGTACATACTTTCACCGTCATTAAGGCAACATATAAAGGATGACAAGAAAGATTAGTGAATGGGTGAAAAACGTTGAAAGAAAAAAATGGAATGAAGAATATCATTGCTTTATCGTCCGTGCCGCTGGTCATGACGCTTGGGAACTCAATGCTGATTCCAGTGCTTCCCATGATTGAGAAAAAGCTGTCTATCACGTCTTTTCAAGTGTCACTGATTATCACTGTTTATTCTATAGTAGCCATTATTTGTATCCCGTTTGCAGGATATTTGTCAGATCGGTTTGGCAGGAAGAAAGTTTTGCTGCCGTGCCTGCTCATAGCGGGAGCGGGAGGGGCGGTAGCCGCCTTTGCCTCTACAAGCTTTAAGGACCCTTATCTCATGATATTAGCGGGCCGTGTGCTCCAAGGAATAGGGTCGGCCGGCGCTGCTCCTGTAGTCATGCCGTTTATTGGAGATTTATTTAAGGGCGATGATGAAAAGGTCAGTGCCGGTCTCGGGGACATTGAAACATCAAACACGGCGGGCAAGGTGCTGAGTCCGATCCTTGGTGCTCTGCTGGCGTCATGGTATTGGTTTATGCCGTTTTGGTTCATTCCGTTTTTTTGTTTAATCAGCTTTTTTCTTGTGTTGTTTCTGGTTGATAAACCAAAAGACGATGAAGAAGATGCACCTACAATTTCTGAATTTGTAAAAAACGTAAAAAAAATCTTTAAAGAAGACGGACGCTGGCTTTATACTGTTTTTGTGATTGGCTGTGTCATTATGTTTTTATTGTTTGGTGTTCTTTTTTACCTATCTGAAACACTCGAAAGCAAATATTCGATTGACGGCGTGATGAAAGGTTTATTATTGGCCATACCACTTTTATTTCTTTCTCTTAGTTCCTTTGTCGCAGGTAAAAAAATAGGCAAACACCAAAATAGAATGAAATTTTGTGTGGTGGCAGGCATGGGCTTGATGACCCTTTCGTTTATCGGCTTGTGGTGGAACCACAGTTTTTATTTACTGTTTATTTTTCTGAGCGTAGGGGGAATTGGAACGGGAATGTCGCTTCCTGCCCTTGATGCACTGATTACAGAAGGCATAGAGAACGAAGAGTGCGGGACAATCAGCTCATTTTACAATAGTATGCGTTTTATCGGCGTGGCGCTTGGACCGCCTATATTCGCTGCTCTCATGTCAAACGCAGCCTGGCTCATCTTTATTCTATCTGCTTTCTTCAGCCTTGTTTCCCTGTTTCTTGTGGTGTTTAATATTGATTCTAAAGAAAGCGAAGAGGAAGATTCTCTGCGGACGGTGTAACACACCGCCGCTTTTTTTGCGTGCTGATTTTTAAATATTTACACTTTTTTATTGATAGTTATGCTGTTTAATAGTCCGGTGTTATTCAGATGTGTTATGAAAAATATAGGCTCTGTGATTATGTCAGCAGCCATTATATGAGCGGGAACTTTTGCTGTAATGCTTTCATCAGGTGTGCTTTCGTTCTTGCCAGATCGCAACACTTGTATTAACAGGCCTTCTTCTGTACGCGCTCGTTGTCTTTCCGCTGTTTGTGCCGGTTATGAAACGGATTTTCGGCAGGGCGGACTGCACACAAAATAAGATGACAATCAGCCTCTGCTGTCGCAGGCAGAGGTTATTGTTTCCTTATAAATCCTACAGTTGATATAATTACAATCAAACAGCGTTTCTGAGGATGCTGAAATTTGGTCATAATACATAATAATAAGAAGGAACGAAGGAGGTTTCACATGACATATGTAAATGAAGTAACATCGAAGCACGCCGGTTTAACGGCTCACATCGTTAAGACTGAAAAATTCAAAACCGTCTCGCTTGTTTTCAAAATGCTGGCGCCTTTATCAAAAGAACTTGTCACAAAAAGGGCACTGTTTCCGCATGTGCTTCTTCGGGGCACCCAAAGACATCCGAAAACGGCGGATTTACGCGCTTATTTGGATGAACTGTACGGCACGTCTGTTTCATGCGATCTTTCTAAAAAAGGTGAACAGCATGTCATCACATTCAGACTAGAGATTCCTAATGAAAAATATTTAAAGGATCAAACGCCGCTGCTTGAAAAGGGTCTTCAGCTCTTGGCTGAACTTGTTTTTTCGCCGGCTCTTGAAGGGGATGCTTTTCAATCGCAGTATGTCAATCAAGAAAAACGCACGCTGAAACAAAGAATTCAAGCCGTGTATGATGATAAAATGCGCTATTCTAACTTAAGGCTCGTTCAGGAAATGTGCAAAAACGAACCATACGCACTTCATGTCAATGGAGAGATTGATGCTGTGGATGCGATTACAGCGGAAAGCTTATATGAAACATACAAGGCAGCTCTAAAACAGGACCAGCTTGATCTGTATGTCATCGGCGATGTTGACCATAAACAAGTGCAAAAGGGCATAGAAACGTATTTTAAAACTGAAGACCGGCCCCTTAGAACCACTGAAAAAGCAGCAGGCGGGCAAAAACCGGAGCCGAAAGAAGTCATTGATGAAGAGGACGTAAAACAAGGCAAGCTGAACATCGGATTTCGGACGAATATCATTTATACCGATCCGGACTATCCGGCTTTACAAGTTTTCAACGGCTTGTTCGGAGGGTTTTCCCACTCCAAGCTGTTTATCAACGTTCGTGAAAAAGCAAGCCTTGCCTACTATGCCGCCTCGCGGGTGGAAAGCTTTAAAGGGCTTTTAATGGTTATGTCGGGCATTGAAGTGAAAAATTATAAACAGGCCGTGACTATTATTGAAGAGCAATTCCAAGCAATGAAAAACGGGGAATTCAGTGAAGAAGATATTGAACAGACAAAAGCCGTTATTAAAAATCAGGTGCTTGAGACAATTGATACAGCATACGGTTTATCAGAATTTCTTTATCAGCAGGCTGCGGTCCAAGTTCAGATTCCGGTTGAGGACTTCCTCTCTAATATTGAGCGGGTGACAAAAGAGGATATCATCAACGCCGGCAAAAAAATCGAACTGGATACCACTTATTTCTTAACAGGGACGGAGGGAGCATCTTGACAAAACCAATTGAATTCGAACAGCTTCAAGAAACACTGTACCATGAAAAAATGTCAAACGGCCTTGAAGTGTATGTTCTGCCGAAGAAAGGCTTTAACAAAACATATGCTGTATTTACGACTAAGTACGGCTCGATTGACAACCAGTTTGTCCCTCTGGGAAAAGAAGAGATGGTTCATGTGCCCGACGGTATCGCTCATTTTCTTGAGCACAAGCTGTTTGAAAAAGAAGACGGAGATGTGTTCCAAGGCTTTAGTAAACAAGGGGCTTCCGCCAACGCATTTACATCATTTACAAGGACGGCTTACCTTTTTTCAAGCACATCGAATGTCGAGAAAAATCTCGAAACGCTCGTTGATTTTGTCCAAGATCCCTATTTTACGGAGAAAACTGTAGAAAAGGAAAAAGGCATTATCGGGCAAGAAATCAATATGTATGATGATAATCCTGACTGGCGCTTGTTTTTCGGCCTCATTGAAAATATGTACAAAGATCATCCGGTCAGAATAGACATTGCCGGCACAGTAGAAAGCATTTCTCATATTACAAAAGATCTTCTGTATGAATGCTATGAGACCTTTTATCATCCGAGCAATATGCTTCTGTTTGTCGTCGGTCCCGTTGATCCGGAGGCAATCATCACCCAGGTTAGAGAAAATCAGGAGAAAAAACCTTATACAGACCAGCCTGACATTAAACGGAATGAAGTGAAGGAGCAAGAAGCGGTCTTCCAAAAAGAACGAGAAATTAAAATGAACGTTCAAGGACCGAAATGTCTCGTCGGCTTAAAGGAGAAAAATCCGTACAGATCAGGGAAAGAATTGCTAAAGCATGAGCTTGTTATGAATCTGATGCTCGAAACTCTCTTTGGCAAAAGCTCAGCCAATTATGGGTCTTTATACGAAAAGGGATACATTGATGAAACTTTCAGCTTTGATTATACGGCGGAACATGGTTTCGGGTTTGCTTCAATTGGCGGAGACACGAAAGAGCCGGATAAACTGGCGGAAGAAATCTCCGGCATCCTTCTGCATGCGGCTGATTCGGTAACCGCCGAAAAAATTGAGCTGGCGAGAAAGAAAAAAATCGGTTCATTTTTAAAAGCGATGAATTCGCCTGAATACATCGCCAACCAATTTACACGTTATGCATTTTTAGATATGAGTTTATTTGATGTCGTGACTGTCCTTGAGCAAATTACGCTTGAGGATGTGAAACAGGTGATTCAAGAGGAGATAGACGCAGACCGAATCACGGTTTGCAAGGTTGTACCTAAATCATAAAAACAAACATCCCTCCGAGTGTGAGGGGTGTTTTTTGCGGGAAAGAAGGAAGACATATGAATCAAACCGCGCTTGTAACAGGTGCGAGCGGAGGCATCGGGGAAAAAATAAGCGAAACGCTTGCAGCCAAGGGGTACGATCTCTTGCTGCATTATAACCGCAATGAACAAGCGGCCGGACGCCTTGCCAATAGACTTACAGAAACATACGGAATTCATGCCGAGGTTTTGCAAAGTGATTTATCAGAACCAAGCGGCGCGGCAGCTTTGACCGATTCTATCCAACAGCCAATTGACGCGATCGTGCTGAACAGCGGAAAAAGCCATTTTGGACTTATTACAGACGTGGATAACAGCACAGTTCAGGACATGGTGCAGCTGCATATAGCGAGCCCGTTCATCCTGACAAGAAACCTTCTGCCCGGCATGATCAAAAAGAAAACCGGTGCCATTGTGGCTGTCAGTTCTATCTGGGGGGAAACAGGTGCTTCTTGCGAAGTGCTGTACAGCATGGCGAAGGGCGCGCAAAATTCTTTTGTCAAAGGGCTTGCAAAGGAACTGGCGCCTAGCGGGATCCGCGTAAATGCAGTGGCGCCGGGCGCGGTGGATACGGGCATGATGAACCAATTCAGCCCGGAAGAAAAAGAAGCAATAGCTGAAGATATTCCGATGGGCCGGCTTGCAGGCGCCCAAGAAATTGCCGATGCGGTTGCTTTTCTTCTCTCTGACAAAGCTTCCTATATCACCGGTCAAATTTTGTCCGTCAATGGCGGCTGGCACTGCTGAGCGAAAATAAAATATGTATAGTTTACGGCGGGAAGGACACAATAATTTTGTAACTTCAAGAAGAAATGGAGGAAGCCTAAATGTCAGTACTAGATAACTGGGATAACTGGAAGAATTTCTTAGGTGACCGTCTGAACTATGCGCAGGATAAAGGGATGAGTGAAGAAACCATCACAGATCTTGCTTATGAGATCGGCGGCTACTTGGCTAACGAAGTTGATTCTAAGAACCATCAGGAAAAAGTGCTTGCGGATCTTTGGAGCGTTGCATCGAAAGATGAACAGCACGCCATTGCGAATGTAATGGTTAAGCTTGTCGAAAATAACAGCACTCACTAGTGAGAGAGAGGATTTTTCCTCTCTTTTTTATGTTTTCCTGTTCAGAGCAACATTCTTCTTTCTAAATAGGGAAAAATGCTTTATGATAAAGGAAGGTAAAAATTTGCCACAATGAAGGGGGTATATCATTTGGCAAAGCTCGAATGGTATTTTGAATATGAAATTCAAGTCAACCGCCCCGGACTGCTCGGGGATATTTCATCTCTGCTCGGGATGCTTTCAATTAACATTGTCACGATTAACGGCGTCGATCTTTCCAGAAGGGGAATGCTGCTCAGGTGCCGCCATATAGATCAAATTAAACGTTTAGAATCAATATTAAAAACGATGGAAACAATTAAGGTGACGAAGCTTAGAGAACCGAGGCTTCGCGACCGTCTAGCTGTTCGCCACGGGCGATATATCCAAAGAGATGCTGATGATAAAAAAACATTCCGTTTTGAAAGGGACGAGCTGGGCCTTCTCGTCGATTTTATGGCTGAACTGTTCAAAAAAGAAGGTCATAAGCTAGTAGGAATCCGGGGTATGCCGCGCGTGGGAAAAACCGAATCAATCGTGGCGTCCAGCGTGTGCGCGAGCAAAAGGTGGCTGTTTGTGTCATCCACACTTCTGAAACAGACGATCAGAAGCCAGCTGATTGCCGACGAGTACAGCACTGAAAATGTGTTTATCATAGATGGCATCGTGTCAACGAGAAGAGGATCTGAGCGCCATCTTCAGCTTGTCAGTGAAATCATGAGGCTGCCTGCGACAAAGGTAGTGGAACATCCGGATATATTCGTCCAAAATACTGAATACACACTTGATGACTTTGATTACATCATTGAACTCAGGAATGAACCTGACGAGGTTATTACATATGAACATGCAGAAGAACCCCAAATGTTTGATCAATCCGGGTTTTCAAGCTTTGATTTTTAATATTGGAAGGTGTTTGTTGTGACTGAACTAGGAATCCGGCTGAAAGAAGCCAGAGAGGAAAAAGCAATGTCATTGGATGATCTCCAAGCGGCGACTAAAATTCAGAAAAGATATTTAACCGCTCTGGAGGAAGGAAACTATGACATTATTCCGGGAAGTTTTTATGTAAGAGCTTTTATCAAGCAATATGCCGAAGCCGTCGGGCTCGATTCAGATCAATTGTTTGAAGAGTTTAAAAAAGACATTCCGAACACGTATCATGATGATGTTTCTGAAAAGCTTTCCGGCATGAAATCGCAGAGAGAGCTGCCAAAGCCCGCCTCTAAAGCGCTGGAAGTCTTGCCGACAATCCTTGTAATCGCAGGAGTCCTTGTTGTTATTGCGATTATTTATGTGGTTGTCCAGCTTACGATGAACAAAAGTAATGACCAAAGTGATGCTGCATCTAAAAAAGCGGTCACGCAAAGCGAAAGCAAATATGAAATTCCAAAGGATTCAACGCTGAAAGATAACAAAAAAAGCAGCAGTGAAACAGACAGTAAAAAAGATACGAAAACATCAAGCGCTAAAAAAGACGACGAAAAGAAAAGTGACAGCGGCAAGCTCAGCATAAAAGCCACCGGCACTGAAGGTTCAGCAACAACATACGAAGTCTCCGGCGCAGATAAGATCGAGCTTGAGCTGGATGCTTCAGACAGCGCATGGATCCGTGTGCGTGATGAAAACAGCAGTTCTCTGAAAGAGGGAACATTGAAAAAAGGCGAGACCTATAAAAAAGACATAACTGATCAAAAACAAGTGGATATTCGTACCGGGTATGCACCTAACCTGAAAATCAAAATCAACGGAGAGGTTCTTTCATATGAACTTGATCCTAAAGACGTGATGGCGCAAACGATTACGATTGTAAATAAAAAGGAAGAAAAGTCATCTTAATCAGCAGATGACTTTTCTTCGCGTCCGAGTATATAAATTGGAGGGGCAATATGTTTAACTTACCGAATAAAATTACACTTTCAAGAATCGCTTTAATCCCCATTTTCATGATTATCATGCTGGCGCCGTTTGAGTGGGGGCATCTTGATCTCGGAGATGAGTCGATTCCGGTCGCACATCTGGTCGGAGCTATTTTATTTATTATTGCATCTACGACAGACTGGGTGGACGGATATTACGCCCGTAAATTAAACCTTGTAACGAACTTTGGAAAATTTCTTGATCCGCTGGCTGATAAGCTGCTCGTATCGGCTGCTTTAATTATTCTCGTTCAGCTTGAGCTTGCTCCTGCGTGGATGGTAATCGTCATTATCAGCCGGGAGTTTGCCGTGACGGGTTTACGGCTCGTCTTGGCGGGAACAGGGGAAGTTGTAGCCGCCAACATGCTGGGGAAGGTCAAAACATGGGCTCAGATCATTGCTGTTTCTGCACTGCTTCTTCATAATCTGCCGTTTGAGCTTGTGTCATTTCCGTTTGGCGACCTTGCGTTATGGGTAGCTGTATTCTTTACGGTCGTATCCGGATGGGAATATTTCGCGAAAAACTGGGAAGCGTTAAAAACATCTAACTAAGAAAGAAGGACAAACATGATGGAGTTAGGAAAAAAAGCAGAAATTATTGCAGTCGGTTCAGAGCTTTTACTCGGCCAGATCACCAATACAAATGCTCAATTTATCAGTAAAGGACTTGCCGAGATCGGCATTAATGTGTTTTATCATACAGCTGTCGGAGACAACCCTGAGCGGCTGAAGCAAGTCATCCGCATTGCTGAAGAACGTTCTGATTTTATCATTTTTTCAGGGGGGCTCGGACCGACGAAGGATGATTTAACAAAAGAAACAATCGCAAATGTGCTGGGCCGGCCGCTCGTTCTTGATGATGAGGCTTTTCAATCAATTGAAGATTATTTCAAGAAAACAAAGCGTACGATGTCACCGAATAACCGTAAACAGGCGCTTGTGATTGAAGGCTCAGACGTATTGGCCAATAAATTCGGCATGGCGCCGGGGATGCTGACAGAGCACGAAGCCCGTCTTTATATGCTGCTTCCCGGGCCGCCGAGCGAACTGCACCCTATGTTTGAAAACGAGGCCAAGCCGCTTCTTCTAGAAAAACTCGGATCAAATGAAAAAATCGTTTCAACCGTTCTCCGTTTTTTTGGAATCGGCGAGTCCCAGCTGGAAGCTGATTTAGAAGATATTATTGATGCACAGACCAATCCGACAATTGCTCCTTTGGCTGCGGACGGAGAAGTGACGCTGCGCCTCACTGCAAAGCATGCGGATGAATCGGAAACCGAGCGGCTGCTAAAAGAGACTGAAGCCGTGATTTTAGACCGTGTCGGAGAGTTTTTCTACGGCTATGATGATACATCTCTTGTTAAAGAGCTTTCAAAAGCGTGCAAGGAAAAAGGAATGACTCTTTCTTCAGCAGAGAGCTTTACAGGCGGTCTGTTCGCTGAATGGCTGACTGATTTAAGCGGTGCTTCGCAATTGTTTGCCGGCGGCGTTGTTTGCTATTCAAATGAGATGAAGCAGCACACCTTGGGGGTAAAGCCTGACACCCTGCAGCAGTTCGGAGCAGTCAGCAAAGAATGCGCGGGAGAGCTTGCCTCGGGGATTAAACGGCTGACGGGCAGTGACATTGGAATCAGTTTTACCGGCGTGGCCGGTCCTGAAGGGCAAGAGGGCCATGCCCCGGGACATGTCTTTATCGGCATTTTCGCGGACGGAAAAGAAGAGGTTCATGAATTTAACTTTGCAGGCTCCAGAACAGGCGTCAGAAAGCGTGCTGCCAAATACGGATGTCATTTAATCCTGAAACTCTTAGAACAAAAATAATGTTTTAGCACATTATCCTCCATGAAAAACCTGTTTTCTTCCGGCCATTATGATATTTTTATAGACAACAGGTTAAGAAAAAATCCGAATATGCGTTCGCTTTTTTCTTGGCAAATGTCTGCAAACAAGGTATAGTATATGTAGTGGCAAGTTAAAGGAGGAAAAAATAGAATGAGTGATCGTCAGGCAGCCTTAGATATGGCTCTTAAACAAATAGAAAAACAGTTTGGCAAAGGTTCTATTATGAAATTGGGGGAAAAGACAGATACAAGAATTTCAACCGTACCAAGCGGCTCTCTTGCGCTTGATACAGCGCTTGGAATAGGCGGGTATCCGCGCGGACGGATTATCGAAGTATACGGACCGGAAAGCTCCGGTAAAACAACTGTTGCGCTTCATGCCATTGCAGAAGTTCAGCAGCAGGGCGGACAAGCAGCGTTTATTGATGCTGAGCATGCATTGGACCCTGTATACGCGCAAAAGCTTGGCGTTAATATTGAAGAGCTTTTACTTTCTCAGCCTGATACGGGCGAGCAGGCGCTTGAAATTGCTGAAGCGCTTGTCAGAAGCGGCGCTGTTGACATTGTTGTCATTGACTCGGTGGCAGCTCTCGTTCCGAAAGCTGAAATTGAAGGAGACATGGGGGACTCACACGTAGGACTTCAGGCCCGCTTGATGTCTCAGGCGCTTCGTAAGCTTTCCGGAGCAATCAATAAGTCTAAAACGATTGCTATTTTCATTAACCAGATTCGTGAAAAGGTCGGCGTCATGTTCGGAAATCCGGAGACAACTCCCGGAGGCCGTGCGCTGAAATTTTATTCCTCTGTACGGTTAGAAGTGCGCCGTGCCGAACAGCTGAAGCAAGGCAACGACGTAATGGGGAACAAAACACGAATCAAAGTTGTGAAGAACAAGGTGGCTCCGCCGTTCCGTACGGCTGAGGTTGATATTATGTACGGAGAAGGGATCTCAAAAGAAGGAGAGATCATTGATCTTGGAACTGAGCTCGATATTGTGCAAAAAAGCGGCTCTTGGTACTCTTACGAAGAAGAGCGCCTTGGTCAAGGCCGTGAAAATGCAAAGCAGTTCTTAAAAGAAAACAAAGATATCATGCTGATGATTCAAGAGCAAATTCGCGAACATTACGGCTTGGATAACAATGGAGTTGCACAAAAGCCTGAGGAAACCCAAGAAGAGCTAGAATTTGAAGGATAAAAACCAATGTAAAAAAGGGCGGAGCGGCGAACTCCTGCCCTTTTTTTGTTTGTCAAATGTAAGCATACAGACGGAAGGCTGGCTGTTCAAATGATGCGAACAAGATGAACTATTTATTGGTGTGGCGTTTGATTAAACAAAGGGTTTATAAACCAATCCTGTCGCCTAAAATATCAAATGATAAAAGAGCATATTTATTTTTAGTTTTTACAACCTTTTTGAAGCTTACTTCGTCTAAAAATATGGTGCCTGCAAATTGAATTTATATTAGGGGGAAAAAACGAATGACGAGCTCGAGAAGCCGCACCAGAGATTCGAAACGAAGACGGAGAAAGCTGAACAAAAGGGGTAAGCTGGCTCTTTTTATATTGCTGATCGCTGTCTGCTGTATCATAATCTGGATAGGAAAAAATCACCAAAACGAGGAACCGGCAAAATCAGCTCCAGCGGCCGAGGACGGTTCTGATAAAAATAAAAAAAATCAGGTTCAAAAGAAAAAAGAAATGAAGAAGAAAAACCAAGATCAGCTTGCAACAGCCGATGATAATAAAAATATCAGCAACTATTTGCAAAGCATTGGATTCAGCGGAACAGCAATGATTGTAAAAGATGGAAAAATCGTGACGAATAAAGGCTTCGGCTATGCAGACCGTGAACACAAAATAACAAACAACCCTGAAACCACTTATTTTGTCGGATCGTCGCAAAAAGCATTAATTGCGACCGCCGTTTTGCAGCTTGAGGAAAAAGGCTTGCTTCGAACGAGCGATCCTGTCGCAGCTTATATAGAGGGTTTTCCGAATGGAAAGCAGATTACTTTAAAAAATCTGTTAACACATACTTCAGGAATCAGGGGGCATATCGAAGCGGAAGGCGCGATTACCCCGGACGACTTGATAAAAGATATTGAAAATCAAGGAATTAAACGGCAGCCAGGCATATGGGATTATCAGGACTCAAATTATTCAGTGCTCGCCTATATTGTTGCCAAGGTGAGCGGGGAGTCGTATGAACATTACATAACAAACCATATTTTCAAACCGGCGGGCATGACGTACGCAGGCTTTTACAAAACGTTTCAAAAACAGCCTTATCCTGCCGTCGGCTACAAATTGGATAAAGGCGGAAATTTAGTGACGCCGCACATACTTGATTTATCCCAGCTGTACGGCGCGGGCGATATATATATGAGTGCATACGATATGTATAAATTTGATCAGGCTCTTGTGGATGGCACTCTTTACTCAAAAGCCAGTTTTGAAAAAATGTTCACCTCCGGAAGCAGTTCGACCTACGGCATGGGGTTTTATGTTGATCCGGGAAGCTACTCCAATCATGGTGTAATGCCCGGCTACAACATTTTAAACAGTTTCAGCCGCTCAGGAAACAAATTTGTTATTTTATTTTCAAATATCCAAAATAATATGAAATTGGGACAGGTAAACAATAAAATGTATCAATTTCTCAATCAAGAAGAGGCTCCTGATTCCCAAGCGGCAAAAACAAATGGATAGTGCGATGCACTTTTATATAGACGGAATAGATATGCCGTTCAATCGTTAAGATGGCAAGCTTGACAAGTATTTCCGACACAATTACAATGAAGTTGTAGTATTTGTTTTTTTAACATGATTGTTAAACCATTTAAACTTGACAAGGGCAGTGAGAAACTCATTCCCTGTGAAGGTTCTGTATGTTGAGAAAACTAGACAATGTACATGCCGACACTTATTTTAGCAACAACCAAGTTCATAGCAAGAGGAGGTGAAAGTATGACCCCAATTATGATGGTTCTCATCTCCATTTTGCTGATTCTACTCGGTTTAGTTGTTGGCTACTATGTTCGTAAAACCATTGCCGAAGCGAAAATTGCGGGCGCACGAGGTGCTGCCGAGCAAATTCTTGAAGATGCAAAGCGCGATGCTGAAGCACTGAAAAAAGAAGCTCTGCTTGAAGCAAAGGATGAAATCCACACACTTCGAATAGATGCTGAACAGGAAGTTCGTGAAAGACGAAATGAGCTTCAAAAACAAGAAAACCGTTTACTCCAAAAGGAGGAAAACCTTGATCGGAAACATGAGGGGATTGATAAACGGGAAGCGATGTTGGAGAAGAAAGATCATTCTCTGAATGAACGACAACAACATATTGAAGAGATGGAAAGCAAAGTGGATGAGATGATTCGTATGCAACAGTCAGAGTTGGAGCGGATTTCAAGCCTCACTCGTGACGAAGCGAAGCAAATCATTCTTGACCGGGTTGAAAACGAGCTTTCACATGACATCGCCATCATGACAAAAGAAACTGAAAACCGTGCAAAAGAAGAGGCTGATAAGAAAGCGAAAAACATTCTTTCGCTCGCCTTACAGCGCTGCGCAGCAGATCACGTTGCCGAAACGACGGTTTCAGTTGTCAATCTTCCAAATGATGAGATGAAAGGGCGTATTATCGGACGTGAAGGGCGTAACATCCGTACCCTTGAAACGCTGACAGGAATTGACCTGATCATTGATGATACCCCAGAAGCTGTCATTCTTTCCGGATTTGATCCGATCAGACGTGAGACAGCGAGGATCGCTCTAGATAAACTCGTTCAGGATGGCCGTATTCATCCGGCACGGATTGAAGAAATGGTTGAAAAATCTCGCCGCGAGGTCGATGACTACATTCGTGAAATGGGTGAACAAACCACATTTGAGGTTGGCGTTCACGGTCTTCACCCAGATCTGATCAAGATTCTCGGCCGCTTAAAGTTCCGTACAAGCTACGGTCAGAATGTGCTGAAGCATTCCATGGAGGTTGCATTCTTAGCCGGTTTAATGGCTTCGGAGCTTGGAGAAGACGCAAAGCTTGCCAAACGGGCCGGACTGCTTCATGACATCGGGAAAGCAATTGATCATGAAGTCGAAGGAAGCCACGTTGAAATCGGCGTGGAGCTTGCGACCAAATATAAAGAGCATCCAGTCGTCATTAACAGTATTGCGTCACACCACGGGGACGAAGAGCCGACTTCTATCATCGCAGTTCTAGTAGCCGCAGCGGATGCACTTTCAGCTGCAAGACCTGGCGCGAGAAGTGAAACGCTTGAGAATTATATTCGCAGACTTGAAAAGCTCGAAGAAATTTCTGAGTCCTACGAGGGTGTTGAAAAATCGTTCGCAATTCAGGCTGGACGTGAAGTGCGCATTATGGTGAAGCCGGATTCGATTAACGATCTTGAAGCCCATCGCCTGGCACGGGATATCCGTAAACGAATTGAGGACGAGCTTGACTATCCTGGCCACATTAAAGTGACAGTGATAAGAGAAACACGAGCCGTAGAGTATGCAAAATAAAGTGATGCGCTAAGCATCACTTTATTTTTTTGACCGGCAAGGAAATGAAAAACAGAAAGGGTTCGAAGAATGAGAATTTTATTTATTGGAGATGTTGTCGGCTCACCGGGCCGCGACATGGTAAAAGAGTATGTCCCGAAACTAAAAACGAAGTATAAGCCAAATTTCACGATTATTAACGGGGAAAATGCCGCTCACGGCAAGGGCCTGACAGAAAAAATTTATCACAGCTTAATGCAGGCAGGCGCAGACGCTATTACTATGGGTAACCATACATGGGACAAAAAAGAAATATTTGACTTTATAGATGACGTACCGCACCTTGTCCGTCCGGCCAATTTTCCGGAGGGTACGCCGGGAAAAGGAATCACGTATGTAAAAGCGAACGGTAAAGAGCTTGCCGTCATTAATTTGCAGGGACGCACATTTTTGCCGCCGCTCGATGATCCGTTTCAAAAGGCGGATGAATTAATCGCAGAGGCGGCTAAACGAACGCCTTATATCTTCATTGATTTTCATGCCGAGGCAACAAGTGAAAAGCTGGCGATCGGCTGGTACACAGATGGCAGAGCGTCTGCAGTAGTGGGTACGCACACACATGTGCAAACAGCAGATAACCGCATTTTGCCTAAGGGGACGGCATATATTACTGATGTAGGAATGACCGGCCCATATGACGGCATTCTCGGCATGGACCGAGAGACCATCATTAAACGCTTTAAAACAAACCTCCCTGTCCGTTTCTCTGTCGCAGAAGGCAAAACCACATTAAGCGGAGTCGTTATTGATATTGACGACCAAACGAAAAAAGCGGTTAAAATTGAGCGTATTTTGATAAATGATGATCACATGTTCTTTGAATAACTGAGCATATGTTTATTTTATAAAAATATTAAAAAGAAAAGCAGGAATATAGCAACTTCTTAGTGAATATAGTAAAAATGGAAGGTAGCCAGCTATTTTTGAAAAGCATTGTGGGGATGGCTTTTTGGATAGCAACATCTAATAATGATTGTTCTAATGAACACTCACTTATCCATTGTAAAACTAAGGGGGAGCAGAAATGGAAATCTTAAAAGTTTCAGCAAAATCAAGTCCGAACTCAGTAGCAGGTGCGCTGGCAGGCGTGTTAAGAGAGCGCGGCGCAGCGGAGATTCAAGCGATAGGAGCGGGCGCTTTAAACCAAGCCGTCAAAGCTGTAGCGATCGCCAGGGGATTTGTGGCGCCGAGCGGAGTCGACTTGATTTGTATTCCGGCATTTACCGATATTTTGATTGATGGCGAAGAAAGAACAGCGATCAAATTGATCGTTGAGCCCCGTTAAAACAACTAAAAATGATGTCTCAACCTGCTTGCTTATTTGCGAGCAGGTTGTTTTTAGGTTGTGATATTTTCTCCCAATACTATATTAATAATATAAATAAATCATGTAATTGTTGTCATATAACAATTGAATAGATACACGCTTTCAGTATGAATGAAAATCAGCGTACCTGATTGAAAAATAAAAAATATTGAGCCCATTTTTTAAGGGGGATGCATTTGTCCACTGTGTAAGGACAGTGGTGTTTACGTCTATTATTCATCATGATACAATCCAGATATAATAAGATTTCAAAAGGGGGATTGTACATGGTGAGTGGAAAAATGAAAGCTGTCGTTAAAAATGACAGCGCTTTCGGTGCGGTTTTGGCTGAGGTGCCCATTCCTCACATAGAAAAACATGAAGTTCTCGTGAAAGTAAAGGCAGCCTCGATATGCGGTACAGACGTGCATATCTATAATTGGGATCAGTGGGCCCGGCAAAGGATCAAGCCGCCTTATGTGTTTGGACATGAATTTAGCGGCATTGTAAAGGCGGTGGGTGAGCATGTCAGCAATGTGAAAGTCGGTGATTATGTATCGGCAGAAACACATATTGTGTGCGGCAAATGTATCCCTTGTGTCACCGGCAAACAACATGTCTGCACCCAAACTGCCATCATTGGCGTTGATACAGCAGGATGCTTTGCTGAATATGTAAAGGTGCCGTCGCAAAATATTTGGCAAAACCCGGCCGACATGGAGCCGGCAATAGCTTCAATCCAAGAGCCGCTGGGAAATGCGGTGCATACCGTGCTGGATAGTCAGCCCGCCGGCGCATCCGCTGCCGTCATCGGATGCGGGCCGATCGGACTTATGGCTGTAGCGGTGGCAAAAGCAGCCGGAGCAGCCCACATCGTTGCCATAGATAAAAACGAGTACAGACTCAGCCTTGCTAAACAAATGGGGGCCACGCTTACGATATCAATCGAAAAAGAAGATCCGCTACAAATTGTAAGCGCTTTAACAAAGGGGGAGGGCATAGATCTTGTCTGTGAAATGTCAGGCCATCCGTCTGCTATTGAACAAGGCTTAAAGATGGCAGCCAATGGAGGAAGATTTCACATCCTCAGTCTGCCGGAACACCCGGTGACAATCGATCTAACAAATGAAGTGGTGTTTAAAGGCCTCACCGTCCAAGGAATCACAGGAAGAAAAATGTTCAGCACATGGAGACAGGTGTCCAATTTACTGCAATCAAAGCTTTTAGACATTTCACCTGTTATTACGCATCAGTTTCCATTGGAAGAGTTTGAGAAAGGCTTTGAGCTGATGAGAGAAGGACAGTGCGGAAAGGTTATTCTGATACCATAAAAGGGGGATAAACATGAAGGAGTTTGAATTTTTGAAAAGTGAGCTTGAAGATATGAAAGAAAACCATACGTGGCAGGAAATAAAACAGGTTGAATCCAAGCAGGGGGCTTACGTCACTGTAAACGGCAAACAAGTGATTCAGCTTTCGTCAAATAATTACCTCGGATTGACGTCACATCCAAGATTGATCAAAGCCGCCCAGGCTGCCGCTGAACAGTTCGGAGCCGGTACTGGGTCAGTTCGGACGATCGCCGGTACATTTACGATGCATCACGAGCTTGAGAAAACATTAGCCGCCTTTAAAAAAACAGAGGCCGCTCTAGTATTTCAGTCCGGTTTCACAACAAACCAAGGGGTTCTTTCAAGCATTCTCACAAAAGAGGATATTGTCATTTCCGATGAACTGAACCACGCCTCTATTATTGACGGAATCAGGCTGACAAAAGCGGATAAAAAGGTATATCGCCATGTTGATATGGATGATTTAGAGAGAGTGCTGAAAAAATCAATGAATTACAGGATGCGCCTCATTGTCACTGACGGGGTGTTTTCAATGGATGGCAATATTGCGCCTTTGCCGGAGATTGTTAAGCTGGCTGAGGCTTATGACGCTTTTGTCATGGTGGATGACGCGCATGCATCCGGAGTGCTTGGAGAAAACGGAAGAGGAACCGTTAATCACTTTGGACTGGACGGCAGAGTGCATATTCAGGTCGGCACGTTAAGCAAGGCAATTGGGGTGTTGGGCGGATACGTTGCCGGTTCACATGTTTTAATTGATTACTTGCGGCATAAGGGCCGTCCGTTTTTATTCAGCACCTCGCACCCGCCTGCCGTAACCGCAGCCTGTATAGAAGCGATTAACGTGCTTTTGGAAGAACCTGAACATATGGAGCAACTTTGGGATAATACGAATTACTTTAAGTCTATGCTCGTAAAGATGGGACTTACCCTTACAAAAAGTGAAACTCCGATTCTTCCTATTATAGTTGGTGAAGAAGCCTTAGCCCAGCAATTCTCCGAACGGTTGCTTTCCGAGGGAATATTTGCCCAAAGTATTGTTTTCCCGACGGTTGCTAAAGGGAAGGCGAGAATTCGTACGATGATTACTGCGGAGCATACAAAGAAGGAACTCGATCAAGCGCTCGCCGTCATACAATCTGCAGCAAAAGAGCTTCATTTGCTATAGAGGGAGAAATCCCTCTTTTTCATTGATGGACCCTTCAGCATAGTTGAATAAGGAAATAGTTAACGTTACACTGAAGTAAATGAAATAAAGGGGCACACGGGGTGAGGATTGTGGTGAAATCAGTGAAATTAACCTCCTAAAATAAAAAGTTAAATATTTTAGGAGGTTATATAATATGAATTTTCATCAAATTGATATAGATCGCTGGAATAGAAAACCTTATTTCGAACATTATATAAAAGAAGGTAAATGTTCTTATAGCGTTACGGCAAACCTGAATGTGACCGCATTGCTGAATGGGCTGAGAAAAAAGAATATGAAACTTTACCCTGCTTTTATTTACATGATTTCTAGAGTTGTTAATTCACATATTGAGTTTCGAACGGCTTTTAACGATAAAGGGCAATTAGGGTATTGGGAACAGATGGCGCCAGCGTATACCATCTTTCATAAAGAGGATAAAACCTTTTCTGCAATGTGGACAGAATACTCGAGCGATTTTTCACTTTTTTATAAGAACTATCTACAAGATATTGACCGATATGGTGATAAAAAGGGACTATGGGTAAAAGAAAACGTACCTGCCCATACGTTTTCAATTTCTGCTCTTCCTTGGGTCAGTTTTACCGGTTTTCAACTCAATCTTTATAATGGAGAATATCTGCGTCCTATTATTACGCTTGGGAAGTACTTTTCAGATGGGGAAGCGGTATGTTTACCTATTTCATTGCAAGTTCACCACGCTGTATGTGACGGTTATCATGTAAGCATGTTTATAAATGAGTTACAGAAACTAGCCGATTCTTTCGAAGAGTGGTTATGAGTATTTGTTTTTCTTTCGGACGAATATAGTCTATACTGTAGGGTGGAAGTTTGGGTTGAAAGGAGAAATCATTTAATGAATGAAAAACAAAAACAAGAGAGCGGACAAGTCAATCCACCGGACAAAAAATCCGAGAAGGATTACAGCAAGTACTTTGAAGCTGTGTATATTCCGCCTTCTTTAAAAGATGCGAAAAAACGCGGGAAAGAAAGCGTCAGCTATCATCATGATTTTAAAATCTCAGAACAGTTTAAAGGTATGGGTGAGGGCAGAAAATTTTATATTCGCACATACGGCTGTCAAATGAACGAACATGACACTGAAGTAATGGCCGGAATTTTTATGGCTTTAGGATATGAAGCGACAAACTCTGTTGACGATGCCAATGTCATCCTGTTGAATACATGCGCGATCCGCGAAAATGCCGAAAACAAGGTTTTTGGCGAGCTTGGGCATTTAAAAACGCTTAAAAAAGAAAATCCGGACCTGATTTTAGGCGTTTGCGGCTGTATGTCACAAGAGGAATCAGTGGTCAATCGTATTTTGAAAAAGCATCCCTTCGTCGATATGATCTTCGGAACGCACAATATTCACCGTTTGCCTGAACTGCTGTCAGAAGCTTATCTGTCAAAAGAAATGGTAATTGAAGTTTGGTCGAAGGAAGGCGATGTCATTGAAAACCTTCCGAAAGTGCGCCGCGGGAAAATTAAAGGATGGGTCAATATTATGTACGGCTGCGATAAATTCTGTACGTACTGCATTGTGCCTTACACACGCGGCAAAGAAAGAAGCCGGCGCCCCGAGGAAATCATTCAGGAAGTCAGAAGGCTTGCGAGCGAAGGGTATAAAGAAATTACTCTTCTAGGGCAAAACGTAAATGCGTACGGAAAAGATTTCGACGACCTCACGTACGGCCTCGGAGATTTAATGGATGAACTGCGCAAAATTGATATTCCAAGAATCCGTTTTACAACAAGCCATCCTCGTGATTTCGACGACCATCTTGTTGAAGTGCTCGGTAAAGGCGGCAACCTGCTTGACCATATTCATTTGCCTGTTCAATCAGGAAGTTCGGAAGTATTGAAGCTGATGGCGCGCAAATATGACAGAGCGCGCTACATGGAGCTCGTCGGCAAAATTAAAGCGGCGATGCCAAATGCTTCACTAACAACAGACATTATCGTCGGTTTCCCGAACGAGACGGACGAACAGTTTGAAGAAACCCTTTCATTATACAGGGAAGTTGAATTTGACAGCGCCTATACGTTCATTTATTCTCCGCGTGAGGGTACACCGGCAGCGAAAATGAAGGATAATGTCCCGATGAGGGTGAAAAAAGAACGTCTTCAGCGGCTGAACGATCTCGTGAAAGAAATTTCTGCAAAAAAAATGAAGGAATATGAGGGTGAAGTCGTCGAAGTATTAGTCGAGGGAGAAAGCAAAAACAACCCTGAAATTCTTGCCGGATATACACGGAAAAGCAAGCTTGTGAATTTCAAAGGCCCTAAAGAAGCCATCGGCAAGCTGGTGCACGTGAAAATCCATCAAGCGAAAACATGGTCGCTTGACGGAGAAATGGTAGGAGAAGCAATCGAGGTGAAATAAGATGACGCTTTACACAAAAAAAGATATTGTGCAGCAAGCCCGTGACCTTGCGAAAATGATCTCAGAGACAGAAGAAGTGGATCTTTTCAAACGGGCAGAAGCGCAAATCAATGAAAATGCTAAAGTATCTGGGATTATCAATCAGATCAAAGCCCTGCAAAAGCAAGCCGTCAACTTGAAGCATTATGAGAAGCATGAAGCGTTAAAGCAGACAGAAGCTAAAATTGACGCCTTGCAGGAAGAGCTTGAGGCAATTCCTGTCATTCAGGAGTTCAGGGACTCCCAGATTGAGGTCAACGATCTTTTGCAGCTCGTTGCACACACCATATCCAATCAAGTCACAAATGAAATCATTTCATCAACCGGCGGCGACCTGCTGACAGGAGAAACCGGTTCAAAGGTGAAACATTCAAATAACAGCTGTTCACTCTGACACGGATGCCTTTTTAAAGGCTCCGTGTTTTTTTGTCCAGCTTTAAAGTGAACTAAAGAAACTGCGAACTAAATATTCATCATATGTTCTTTCTCCCTGTCCGTATAAACTTTATAAAACATAAAAGTAAAGTTTCTAGGCGGTCCTGCATACAATGAAACAGAAACTTTGTATTTTTATATTTTATTTATAAAAATGCACACTAGACGAATGCCCAGCATAACATAACACGAAGAAGAACAAGGAGGCATGCCGGAATGTCTGAATACAGGGAAATTATTACGAAGGCAGTTGTAGCGAAAGGCAGAAAATTTACCCAATGCACCAATACCATCTCTCCTTCGCAAAAACCGACCAGCATATTGGGCGGTTGGATCATTAACCACAAGTATGATGCTGAAAAGATCGGAAAAACAGTAGAAATTGAAGGGTATTATGATATAAATGTCTGGTACTCTTACGCGGACAATACGAAAACAGAGGTTGTGACAGAACGGGTTAAATATGTTGATGTCATTAAGCTGAGATACAGAGATAATAACTACTTAGATGATGAGCATGAAGTAATCGCAAAAGTCCTTCAGCAGCCTAATTGTCTTGAGGTGACCATTTCGCCAAATGGAAATAAAATCGTGGTTCAGGCCGAGAGAGAATTTTTGGCAGAGGTCGTCGGGGAGACGAAAGTAGTTGTTGAAGTGAACCCGGATTGGGAAGAGGATGACGAGGAAGATTGGGAAGATGAGCTTGATGAAGAGTTAGAGGATATTAATCCGGAGTTTTTAGTCGGAGATCCGGAAGAATAAAAAAGAGACTAGGGGAGGCAACACCCCAAGTCTCTTTTTTTATATGAGGATATCATTCTTTTTGGCTTTTTGTTTATGTTATAATGAAGTTTGGACAAAATAGAAACGTTGATACATAGTGAGGGATAAATGATGGCAAGTTACACGCCTATGATACAGCAATATTTAAAAATTAAGGCAGAGCACAAGGATGCCTTTTTATTTTTTCGCCTTGGCGATTTTTATGAAATGTTTTTTGATGACGCAAAAAAAGCTTCACAAGAGCTTGAAATTACATTAACAAGCAGGGACGGAGGAGCAGCCGATAAGATACCAATGTGCGGCGTACCTTATCATTCAGCTGCTGCTTACATCGAACAGCTGATCAAAAAAGGATATAAAGTAGCGATTTGTGAACAAACGGAAGATCCAAAAGCAGCAAAGGGAGTCGTAAAACGAGAGGTTGTCCAGCTGATTACGCCGGGAACCGTAATGGACGGCAAAGGCATTCATGAAACTGAAAATAACTTTATCGCCTCTGTTACAGCATTTCCACACGGCTACGGCCTTGCGCTGTCTGATTTAACGACAGGGGAAAATTTAACCGTATTCATCAAACGGATTGAAGATGTGATCTCGGAGATTTATTCAGTCGGAGCAAGAGAAGTAGTCGTCAGCAGCAGCTTGGAGGAGCAGACGGTTGTCCAGCTGAAAGAACGATGCGGCGCGACGATTTCAATCGAAGACGGAGAAACAGATGAGCGCATTGAAATTGCAGAGCAGCTGAAAAGCCAAGAATTGATGAAAACGTTTATGCGTTTGTATACGTATCTCAAGAGAACCCAAAAACGGAGCCTTGATCATCTTCAGTCTGTCCAGGTATATGAGCTTGAAGAAGCAATGAAAATTGATTTGTATTCTAAACGCAATCTGGAACTGACGGAAACCATTCGTTCGAAAAACAAGAAAGGCTCGCTGCTTTGGCTGTTAGATGAGACAAAAACAGCAATGGGCGGAAGGCTGTTAAAGCAGTGGATCGACCGTCCTCTGATCAGAGCCGGCCAGATCGAAGAGCGCCAAGAAATGGTGGAAACACTTATTGCCCATTTATTCGAGCGGGAAGATCTGCGCGAAAGATTAAAGGAAGTGTACGATTTGGAGCGCCTTGCCGGCCGTGTCGCATTTGGCAATGTGAACGCTCGGGACCTAATTCAGCTGAAGGAATCATTAAAACAAGTACCGGCCATCAAAGATCTCGTTGCTTCACTCAACCATAAAATGGCGAAAGAGCGGGCTGAGCGGATTGATCCGTGCGAAGATGTCTTACAGCTGCTTGAAGAAGCGCTGCATGAAAAACCGCCTTTATCGTTAAAAGAAGGCAACCTGATGAAGGACGGCTATAACCAAAAGCTTGATGAATACCGGGATGCCAGCAAAAACGGGAAAGATTGGATCGCCCGGCTGGAACGGCAAGAACGTGAATACACGGGGATTCGTTCTCTGAAGGTCGGTTTCAATAAAGTATTCGGCTATTATATAGAAGTGACAAAAGCGAATTTGCATTTGCTGGAGGACGGGCGCTACGAACGGAAGCAGACATTGACAAACGCCGAGCGCTATATTACGCCGGAGTTAAAAGAAAAAGAAGCACTCATTTTAGAAGCGGAAAACAATATATGCGAGCTTGAGTACGAACTGTTTGCTGAACTTCGTGAAAAAATAAAGATGTACATTCCGCGTTTACAAAAGCTTGCCAAACAGATGAGTGAGCTTGATGCCCTGCAATGCTTTGCCACAATCAGTGAAAACCGCCATTACATAAAACCGGTTTTTTCTGAGGATCATGTGGAAGTCATTGACGGAAGGCATCCGGTCGTTGAAAAAGTAATGGACAGCCAGGAATACGTTCCTAATAACTGCGAGATGGGCGAAAGCAGCCAAATGCTTCTGATTACAGGGCCAAACATGTCCGGGAAAAGCACCTACATGAGACAAATAGCGCTTATCTCTATTTTGGCGCAAATCGGCTGCTTTGTACCTGCGAAAAAAGCGGTCCTTCCGATTTTTGACCAGATTTTCACCCGTATTGGCGCAGCGGATGATTTAATCTCCGGACAAAGCACATTTATGGTGGAAATGCTCGAAGCGAAAAACGCCATTGTTAATGCTACTAAAAATAGCTTGATCCTGTTTGATGAAATCGGCCGGGGCACGTCAACTTATGACGGAATGGCCCTTGCTCAAGCGATTATTGAGTATGTTCATGACCATATCGGCGCAAAAACGCTCTTCAGTACACATTACCATGAGCTGACCGTCCTTGAAGAGAAGCTGTCTCAGCTGAAAAACGTCCATGTCCGTGCAGAGGAATATAATGGAACGGTTGTGTTTCTCCATCAAATTAAAGAGGGCGCCGCTGACAAAAGCTACGGCATTCATGTAGCGCAGCTAGCTGAACTTCCTGATGATTTAATCGCGCGAGCTCAAGATATACTGAAGGAACTCGAAAATACGGGAACCAAACCAGAGCTTCCGGCACAGGAGCCAAAGTCTGCCGTGAAGGAAAAACCTGCACAGCTGTCCTTTTTTGACGAAGGAGAAAAGCCGGCTGAAAAAACAAAGCTGTCCAAAAAAGAAAAACAGGTACTGGATACCTTTAAATCTATAAATTTGCTTGATATGACACCGCTTGAAGCGATGAACGAAATGTACAAGCTGCAAAAGAAATTACAATAGAAAGAGGTGATGTAACTTGGCAAAAGTCATCCAGCTTTCAGATGAGCTCTCAAATAAAATAGCGGCCGGTGAAGTAGTCGAACGGCCTGCTTCAGTCGTGAAGGAGCTTGTAGAAAACGCGATCGACGCTAACAGCACGGTCATTGAAATAGATATAGAGGAAGCGGGCCTTGCTTCCATTCGGGTCCTCGATAACGGAGAAGGAATGGAAAATGAAGATTGCAAGCGGGCCTTCCGCCGCCACGCAACTAGTAAAATCAAAGATGAAAATGACCTGTTCCGCGTGAGAACGCTTGGCTTTCGCGGAGAAGCTTTGCCAAGTATCGCGTCAGTCTCACACCTTGAGATAAAAACGAGCACCGGAGAAGGAGCGGGAACCCAACTTATGCTCCAAGGGGGAAACATCATATCCGAAACCCGGTCCTCAGGTCGAAAAGGAACGGAAATCACGGTTACGAATCTGTTTTTTAACACACCCGCCCGCCTGAAGTATATGAAAACCGTCCATACCGAGCTTGGCAACATAACAGATGTGGTCAACCGAATCGCTTTGGCACATCCGGAGGTCTCCATCCGGCTCCGGCACCAAGGGAAAAACCTGCTGCAAACGAATGGCAACGGTGATGTCCGTCATGTTTTGGCCGCTATTTACGGTATGGCGACAGCTAAAAAAATGGTTCCTCTCCATGTCAGTTCACTGGATTTTGACGTGAAGGGGTATATTGCTCTTCCGGAAATTACCCGGGCATCAAGGAACTACATGTCTTCTGTCGTAAACGGTCGTTACATTAAAAATTTTCCGCTTGTTAAAGCGGTGCATGAAGGTTATCACACTCTCCTGCCGATCGGACGCCATCCGATTACGTTTATCGAGATCACGATGGATCCGATTTTGGTGGATGTGAACGTACATCCATCCAAGCTTGAGGTGCGGCTGAGCAAGGAGACGGAGCTGCATGAACTGATTCGTGATGGAATCAAAGACGTATTTAAACAGCAGCAGCTGATTCCTAGCGCGCAGCTGCCCAAAAAATCAGCACCGGTTATTAAAAACGAGCAGCAATTCATGAATTTTGACACAAGACCTGCCGAGCAGAAGCCGGAAAAAACGTCTGAGCCGTCATACTCACCTATGAAGTTGAGTTCAGTTGTAAAGGAACCTGCAGAAACGGAAGAGGAAATACGCACGGACATTCTGGTGCCTGATCCCCTTATAGAAACAGACCAGGGCGATCACACTGCTTTTGTAGAGCACCAGCCTGAAGCCGCCGAATCCGAACCAGAACTTGTTCAGGAACATTCGCAGTCAGAGCGGGTGCCGATCATGTATCCGATCGGACAAATGCACGGAACGTATATTTTAGCGCAAAACGAAAACGGCTTGTACATCATTGATCAGCATGCGGCGCAAGAGCGCATTAAGTATGAATATTTTCGTGAAAAAGTGGGCGAGGTCGAGCCGGAAGTCCAAGATATGATCGTCCCGCTGACCTTTCACTACTCAACAAACGAAGCACTCATCATTGAACAGCATCAATATGAGCTCGAAAACGTAGGCGTCTTTTTAGAACCATTTGGCTCAAACAGCTATATCGTACGCTGTCATCCGGCCTGGTTTCCCAAGGGAGAGGAAGCCTTGCTGATAGAAGAAATCATCCAGCAGGTGCTTGACTCCAAAAACATCGACATCAAAAAACTGCGGGAAGAAGCGGCCATCATGATGAGCTGTAAAGGCTCTATCAAAGCAAACCGCCACCTGCGCAATGATGAAATCAAAGCTCTGCTGGACGAGCTGCGCGGCACCTCAGACCCATTTACATGCCCGCACGGCCGCCCGATTATCATTCACCATAGCACATATGAGATGGAGAAGATGTTTAAGCGGGTGATGTAGCCGGGGTCTGAGGGGGAGCGGCAAGCCCATTTGGCCACTAAATTTACAACACGCATAAAAAATGCCCACCAGATTTGCGGTGGGCATTTTGTTTTTTAAATTGAGATTTTTGAAGAGTGTCTTCATTCTCTTTCAACCATTCTCTATGGAGTTTTATTCATCCAAGCAGATCTTTAGTTGGTATGTTACTAAAGGCGGGTTTTTGGTAAATCTGTCCTCGCATCAAGCAGGCATTTATTCATGGTTCTTTACATGTTAGTCCGGAGGGATAATAGAATGTAGTCGCCCGTTTTTAATTCCTTTTTCATATTGTATTTTTAAGTTAAAGTGGTTTTAAGTAAGTTATTTCCTGTTTTTTACATATACATATTAACTATTTACTATTGAGCAATTGCTGCAGCCTGTTTAAAATGAGAGCCTTTCTGAAGCTCACATTCATCAACAATTCCGCCTATCGCATGATATTTCTTCGCTTTATCTCCCTTGCTATTTCTATAATTTCCTAAATTCTAAATCGACATTTATGTCGTGCCTTCTCATGATCATAATCTAATCCCAGAACTATATGCTCTCCAAAGATTCGCCCGGTACCTTACGCATTTATAAAGGCTTTATGACATATCAATATTATTGAAAGTTGATGGTTTTCTCGACGGTAAAATCAGTATAGGTAATTTTTGGATTAAATGATAATGCTTTTTAAATAGATACAAAGGAGGCACAAATTTGTCTAGTGATTTGACTGCTGGTGTTTGGATTTATCGAAGCTTTTTAAATCTTACTCAAGAGGTTGATGATTTTAATGAACTTAAGTTCGGGCAAGGGGAGTTGATTTTCGAATATGTCAGTGAACCTGGAACATTGCGGGGACAGTTAGCTTTTCGTTCCTTTCCTCCTAAAGCAGATGATCCTCGACTTGTTTTGTCAGGTTTCAAATATGATGGAAATCCTTATAGTTTAAGGTTTCAAGGTACTGGAGTTAAGGAAACATCAGCTGAAGGATGGGTTTATCAGTATGTTGGTTATTTTATACCTAAATGGCCCGATGGGAAAAGACAAAGGTCAGTTATAGTTGGATCAGTTATTCGTTCAGTTCCACACGATGGCTGTTCGGATGGAATTGTAGGTTCATTTATTGCAGTTCAAAAAGACTTTATTGAACCCAGAAATGTTATACCGCTTCCGAACAACGTTAGGTATCTGCTTGCTTCACGCCATCATAGACTCCACCACGCAGTTTGGCACAGTGTTCGTAACAGATGGTTATCTCTAACTGAAAGCCAAAGACAACAAATTCGCGCCCTTGAATGGCAGCCTGGAGGAATGGAATTTGAACGGCCGTCATTAAGTGAAAAAGGTGATCCTATATTAAACAATAGTTCGGGAGAGGATTTCCTATTTATGCATCGTGAAATGATAAGAGAGGTTCATTCGATGATGACTCACCCCATTAAAGGATGGACTGCTATTCCTGCCCCAGGTTCTTTTATCATTGAGCAGGAGTTTGCTTCATCTCATCCAACTTTTCATCATTCTGGCAACCCAGATGGATTTGCTGTTCCAAAGGCATGGATAAACAATTTAGATGAGGAAACTAATAGGCGGATTAAATATATTAAGACCGATGGATTCTATTGGTCACGCATGAGATGGTGGGATAGAGAATTCAAAAATTCACAATATCTGAGCACCCTTACTCTCGGTGAACTGGGGGCCCTTATTGAATGGTCTGTTCATAATGATATGCATATGCGATGGGCATCAGTTCCGCGTGATCCTTCTACAGGAGAAACGTTGCCTGAGGGGCGTAAAGATAATGATATAGATAAGGTATGGGATACTCCTGACTATGATTTTCTGGGTGATTTTTATTCCTCGCACGTTAATCCGATATTTTGGAGATTACATGGTTGGATTGATGATCGAATAGGAGATTGGTTTCAAGCCCACGAAAAAGCTCATCCTGGAGAAGTCAAACAATCACGTATTAAAGGAGTGCCTTGGTTTAAAAAGGGGAAGTGGGTGCACTCAGAACACCCATGGTCAGGTCCTGCTATGTCAAAACGCGGGCATCATGATATTGAAAAGATGGAAAAAGTCATCTATATTTTATTTGGTGAGCCGACTTATATGCAAGAAGTTCCAAATGGGAAAGTGCGTTTTACATGGTTTTAATTTTTTTGATTCTGGATTCACTAAACATTCAGAACAAGTGCAAGACCAAAATATTTCAATACAAACTTAACATCTGTAAAATCTTTTATGCGTTGTTGAAGGCAATATAATAATACTTAGTAGCAAGTCATTCCTAGCTCAAATATTAAAGATAGGGCAGAAAGGAGAAAGTTGTTACATTCAAACAAAATTATTGAGAAAAATAAGAAATAACTTGTGTGTTTTATATCTTATTTGATTGTGAACTAAGAAACCTAAAAGACATCGGCCGAGGCTTTTGTCAAAAAAACAATCGGACTGACGACAGGTCTCAGGCTTTTCCTTTTTTCGGCCAAATAAAATAGCTGATTGTAATAATGGCATCAATGCCTAAAACAATTGTCCACAACTTTAAGATTCCGCTTAATGCCTCAGTTCGAGAAGGGTCATTTATAAAATAAATCATTCCGACTAACAGCCCGGCGCCAATCAGATAAGCGAGTGCGTGTCTTACGAGGCTTTTGGCATAATGTTTTGCAAAATCCATTCCGAACCGCTTAACCGGTTTTGTGCCTTGTTTGTTCACGTAATACTGAAAACGTTCATCAGCCCATTGGATCATACTTTTTCCGAACGCAACCGATATGCCGATGTACACCGCTGCTATGGCATGCGCTTGAGTTGCTGCAGCCCCGCGATATAAATCAACACTTGTCGTTACTAACAAAATGAGATCTATTACCGGGGTTAAAGCTAAAAGAAGAAACCCCAGCTTATCTCGCTTGAACACATATCGTGTCACTAACCCTAATGCAATGACAACCCAAAATGCAATTTCACAGCCGATAATCATCCATACTACAATATTCAACGTGTTTTCTCCCTCATTTCAATACTTCTGTATGATGTAAAAATATTTTAGCATTCGCATTTAAATAATACAACTGTATTATAAAATTGCGTTGTGATTTTTCTTTTGATAAAATGGAATCATGCCAAAACGAATTGATCACGAGAAAAGAAGAAAACAAATTGCAGAGGCGGCTTGGCGAGTTATTTTAGAACGGGGTATGGAAGGAGCGACAGTGAGAAATATTGCGGAGGAAGCAGAACTTTCATTAGGTGCATTGCGCCATTATTTTTCAACACAAGATGAACTGCTCGTTTATGCGATGAAACTCGTTAAAGAAAAAGCGGCAGCCAGAATAAATGAAATCGCTCTGCAAGACTTGCCTCCGAAAGAAAAAATATTAAACATATTGCTTGAAATTGTGCCGACGGATGATGAAACGAGGGCAGAAATGGAAGTCTGGTTTGCCTTTACAGCCTATTTCAGGCATAAGGAAACGGTGTATGACGCCCAGCATGACGGAATTTTTATCGCCATGCGAAAGCTCATTGACTATTTAGATCAGTTTCATCTGCTGCAGAACCATCTTGATAAAGAAATCGAAACAGAAAAGCTGTACGCTTTAATTGATGGGTTGGCATTACATGCGATGCTTGAGCCTGAGCGTGTTAATAAAAAACGAATCGAACGCGTATTAATTCAGCATCTGCATTCTATTTGTGCTGATGAATGAAACGGGCGGTTTTGAAATCCCGTTCGGCGTCGATAAAAGTGAAAAGAAAAGCTATTCTTTCTGAACATGCTGCTGAAAGGATAGCTTTTTTTATTTGTTTTTTGATCTTTGTATTGGAATTATGTCTATGAATGCTTCTGATACGATATGAGAATAAATGATTGAAAAATGGAAAAACAACATTTCATTTGGTAAAGTGGGGATGGAAAGCATCCAGCGTCAGACGGAGATCTGCTCTGGTCCATAAGAGAGAATCGCCATCTGAAACGAAAACATAATATTGATAGGAATGATGACAATGAAGCTTACTTATGAAGTACACCAAATCAAAACATCTCATCACATGTGGACCAACTATTGTTACATTATTGCAGATCATGTCAGCGGATCTGCAATAGTTGTTGACCCTTCATGGGAACTGAGTAAAATAACAAATAAATTGGATGAATTGGAAGTAGATTTGTCAGCTATCCTGTTAACTCACTCCCATTATGACCACGTAAACTTGGTGGAACCGTTATTGAAGCTGTTTAATCCCGATGTTTATATGTCAAAAAAAGAGATAGACTTCTATCAATTCAATTGCAGAAATTTAATTGCGCTGAATGATAATCAAACCATCAGCATAGGGAATACAGAAGGGCGGTGCTTGCTTACGCCAGGCCATACAGCGGGAGGGATGTGTTATCTGTTTCCGGAAAGTATATTTACCGGGGATACGGTGTTTACAGAAGGCTGCGGTATATGTGAGGATCATGGCAGTTCTGCCTCAGATATGTTCGAAAGCATTCAAAGGATCAAATCTGAAGTATCACCTGATGTACACGTTTACCCGGGTCACTCATTTGGTAAAGAACCGGGTCACATCATAAAAGAACTTTTTAAGCATAATATCTATTTTCAAATTGACAAAAAAGAATACTTTGTGAAATTTCGTACCAGAAAAAATCAAAAAGGCATATTTGATTTCAAATAAGCGGCTCTTCATGACTGATTATAAATGAAACAAATAGCCTATTTTTCTTCTTTCGGTCAAATGATAGTTGGATTCAAAAAATGATTACATAGCCGTATAGGGTTTGCGGGTCCGTTCACCGTGATAAGATGAAGCGCTTTGTGATGATATTTTGCTGTAAAAACAAAATGGGTCATTTCGCCTGCATTCACTATGTTTCATGAGCCATTATACCGTCCTGGGAAAATGTAGGGGTTAAGTTGTGTAAGCTGTAGGAAAAATTAACTTGACGGAGAATATTTACAGGGTTACCATCAACTTGGACATGCTTCTTTTTATTCGGGTAATATACAAATTTTAATATCGTAAGCCAGTATTTAAATCATCGGTAAGTGGAAAGGGTGGCTTTAGAAGATGATCACATATGTTTTTCCTGGACAGGGTTCACAGCAGCAGGGAATGGGCAGTGAGCTGTTTGATGAATTTAAAGAACTGACGGCACAGGCAGATGAGATGTTAGGATATTCGATTAAACGGCTTTGCGTAGAAAACCCTTATTCTAATTTGAACAAGACCCAATTCACACAGCCTGCATTATATGTTGTGAACGCATTAAGCTACCTGAAAAAAACTCAACATTCAGATAAAAAACCCGATTTTGTTGCAGGCCACAGTTTAGGAGAATACAATGCTCTGTTTGCAGCGGAAGTATTTGATTTTGAGACCGGTTTAAAGCTTGTCAGAAAAAGAGGCGAGTTGATGAGCATGGTGAGCAACGGCGGCATGGCAGCTATTATGGGACTGAATGAAGAACAGGTATCACAAGCTTTAAAAGAAAATCATTTACATACGATTGACATTGCTAATGTAAACGCCCCTTATCAGATTGTGATTTCAGGGAAAAAAGAAGATATAGAAAAAGCCGCACCCGTTTTTGAAGCAATCAAAGATGTGACAAGGTTTCTCCCTTTAAACGTCAGTGGTGCGTTTCATTCCAGGTACATGAGTAAAGCGAAACAAGAGTTTGAACAGTTTCTAGATACATTTCATTTTTCTTCATTGTCCATTCCGGTCATTTCCAATGTTTTTGCCCGGCCTTACAAACAAGAACAGATCAAACTTACATTGGCAGACCAAATAGACCATTCAGTTAAATGGACGGAAAGTGTACATTATTTAATTGGAAAAGGCCAAATGGAGTTTGAGGAAATAGGACCGGGACATGTATTAACCGGATTAATCCACCGCATTAAGAAAGACGGGGAACCTTTGTCACGTTAATAGGGATTTTAGCTGAGGGATTTAGTCATTTTTTTATTCGTAAACAGGAAAAAAAGGTCCTTTCTTTACATTTGGAGTCAAAAGTATGATGAATTCATGGTTCGATTGACACTATTAAAAAAGGACAATCTTATATAATGTTACACATAATGAGGCTGATAAAACGGCCCGTTCTTTAATGGACATTTGCACTACATTCGATGAGGCTATTATATTTGCTCAAAAGCAAACCATCGTTACCATCCAAACACACTCCCATTCATTTAACCGACCTACTTACACTATCGAAACGATGTCTTTGCTTATGCCATTGACAATGTACAACAATTTTGAGATTTCATTCATTTTTACACTTCATGATCACTTCATAATACGCTGCAAAGAATAATAAGGATACATCCTGATGAAGACAATTATGGGATTTTTAAGTTCTTCTTTCATTTTATATTCAAATTTTTTAATCAGCTGGGCCAATAAAATAAACAAGTATGACGCAGGAACTTCTGCGTACATCATAAAAAAGAAGGTTAGGCCAATGAGTGAACCAATTGTTTTTATGTTTTCTGGACAAGGCTCACAGTATTATCATATGGGGCAGAAATTGTTCAGTGAAAACACTGCATTTCGAAATTGCTTGCTTAACATGGATGCAATCGTTACCCGGCGAATCGGCAAGTCAATCTTAAGTGAAATGTACAATCCGGCTAAACGGATGTCAGATCCTTTTGATCGCACCCTCTATACACATCCCGCTATCTTTATGGTTGAGTATGCCTTATATCAGGTTTTATTCGAAAAAGGAATCCAGCCTGATTATGTATTGGGGACAAGCTTAGGAGAATTCACTTCTGCTGCTGTTTCCGGCGTCTTAGATGCAGAAGATGCAATGGAATGCATACTGGAACAGGCGATAATAATGGAAGAGCATTGCCGTGAAGGGAGTATGTTGGCTATACTCGATCATCCGCAATTATATAATGAATTTCCGCAGATTTTTGATCAGAGTGAACTCACTTCCGTTAATTATCATTCACACTTTGTCGTTTCAGGAGAAAATGAAAAGATAAAGATGATCATCAATTTTCTAAAGGAGAAACATATCACCCACCAGCTGCTGCCGGTATCATATGGATTTCATTCTTCACTTATGGATCCGGCAGAAAGAACATATAAAGAATTTCTAAGATCGAAATCTTTTAAGAGCCCTTCAATACCCTACATATCTAGCTTATCAGGAGACAGAGTTACTGAAATTGATCACTATTTTTTCTGGGATACGGTAAGAAAACCTATCCAATTTCCTCAAGCCATTCATTATTTGGAAAGTCGGCATACATGCCGGTTCATAGATTTAGGACCTTCCGGGACGCTGGCTGCGTTTGCAAAACAGCTGATTTCTGAAGATTCAGGGAGCCGCTGCAGCTCTATCATCACACCATTTCAACAGGAGCTGAAAAATCTGGAGACGGTTGAGAATTTACTGAAACTAGAAAGGAAGTAAAACTGGATGACTACATATGTTTTTCCTGGTCAGGGCTCCCAGCAAAAAGGCATGGGTCAGGGGCTCTTTGAGCATTATCAGCATTTGACGGACCAAGCTGATCACATATTGGGGTATTCAATAAAAAAACTTTGCACGGAAAAAGGCTATTTAGATATAAACCAGACTCAATTCACTCAACCTGCTTTATACGTTGTAAATGCGTTCAGCTACCTTCAAAGAGTCGAAGAAACCGGCAAGAAACCGGATTTTGCGGCCGGGCATAGCTTAGGGGAGTACAATGCGTTATTCGCCGCGGGAGCATTTGATTTTGGCACTGGATTAAAGCTGGTTAAAAAAAGAGGAGATCTGATGGGCCGAATTACCGGAGGCGGAATGGCAGCGGTGATCGGTCTGCATAAGGAACAAGTAGCAGAAGTTTTGCGTGAACACCATTTACATACGATTGATGTGGCAAACATGAATACTTCTCATCAAATCGTTATTTCAGGACAAAAACAAGATATCGAAAAAGCGGGTTCTGTTTTTGAATCAATCAAAGACGTTAAGCTGTTTCACCCCTTAAACGTAAGCGGAGCTTTTCATTCCAGATATATGGATGAAGCCAAGCGTGAATTTGACCAATTTGTTGATACATTCCATTTCAATCCTTTGTCTTTCCCTGTAATTTCCAACGTCTATGCACAGCCCTATATAGAGGAAAAGTTAAAAGAGACATTATCCCAGCAAATGAACAGCACGGTTAAATGGAATGAAAGTATTCGTTTTTTAATGGGACGGGGAGAAACGGAATTCGAAGAAATCGGGCCTGGAAAGGTATTAACCGGTTTAATTCAGCGTATTCAAAAGGAAGAGGCGCCGATAACAGATAGGAACGAAAATGTCCGCTCGGCAGAACATAAAGGTCATCCGGATACATTGAAGGGGAACGCGCCAGGCCGCTCGCCGTCCGACCGGCAGCACGGGTTATTGAACAATCAAAGTGAGGCTGATTTACATTCGTCAAGTACAACAGAGAAGATTACCGCATTTTCCCTCGGAAGTGCAGAGTTTAAAGAAGATTATAACCTGACATACGCTTACCTGGCTGGCGGAATGTACCGCGGAATCGCTTCAGAAAAAATGGTAGTGAATTTGGCAAGAGCGGGAATGATGGGCTTCTTTGGTACAGGCGGTTTGAAACTGAGTCAGATTGAGGAAGCCATTGTGTCTATCCAAAGTGAATTAACGCAAGAACAAGCTTACGGCATAAATGTGGTGCACAATATGAAACATCCTGAAACAGAAGATAAAATAATTGACCTGTTAATAAAGCGTGGCGTCAGAAATTTGGAAGCTTCTGCATTTTTAAGTGTCACTCCCGCTTTAGTGAGGTTTCGTGCAAAAGGACTGATGCGCGGTCCAAACGGCAAAGTGATATCGGTGAATCGTATCATAGCAAAATTATCAAGGCCTGAGGTTGCGGAATCCTTTCTAAGTCCTGCACCGGAGAGTATTCTTCAAAAACTTTTGGCAGAAAACAAAATTACGCCTGAGGAAGCTGTCCTATTGAAAGAAATCCCTGCGGCAAACGACATTTGTGTGGAAGCAGACTCCGGCGGCCATACCGATGGCGGCGTTGCTTACAGTTTAATGCCCGCGATGACATTATTAAGGAAAGAAATGATGGAAAAGTACCGCTATCATAAGAAAATACGAGTTGGAGCGGCAGGGGGGATCGGAACGCCTGAAGCGGCGATGGCTGCTTTTATGCTGGGTGCTGACTTTATTTTGACCGGCTCGATTAATCAATGTACGGCGGAGGCTTCAACAAGTGACAGGGTGAAAGATTTATTGCAGCAAATCAATGTGCAGGATACGGTATATGCACCGGCAGGGGATATGTTCGAATCGGGCAGCAAAGTGCAAGTGTTGAAGAAAGGTGTGTTTTTTCCGGCACGAGCCAACAAATTACATGACTTATATCAGCGATATGACTCATTAAGCGATATTGACCAAAAGACCTTAACTCAAATTGAGGAAAAATATTTTAAACGCAGTATAGATCAAGTCTATGAAGATATTAAATCATACCAGCCGCTGAAAGAGATTGAGAAGGCTGAACGGAACCCAAAACATAAGATGGCTTTGGTATTCAGATGGTATTTTAGGTACAGCTCTGACCTTGCTATCAGAGGAAGCAGAGAGTCTAAGGTAGATTATCAGATTCACTGCGGCCCGGCATTAGGAGCCTTTAATCAATGGGTAAAAGGAACAGAACTAGAAAACTGGCGAAACCGCCATGCCGGTGAAATAGGGGAAAAGTTGATGACGGAGACGGCACAATTACTTAATGCCAAAATTCAATCGCTTTTTCAATCGGCACTTTAAATGGCCTGATGTTTCCAAGAATAAAAGTTTGAATTTTTGTAAAAATACTCTTGACAAACTGTCTGATTATGTATGTTCCGCAATAAAATAGCAGAATTTGCATGTAGATCACATGCAAGGAGAAAGGACAAATACGTGATGAATAAACAGAGAATTTTTGAAGTGCTGGTAACGAATATTTGCGAGGTTCTTCCTGAGTTAGACGGGCATCGTTTTGAGCCTGATGATCGTTTAGTTGAGTTAGGAGCAGATTCAGTTGACCGGGCTGAAATCATAACCATGGTGTTGGAAGAATTATCATTAAAAATACCTCGTGTAGAGCTGTCGGGTGTGAAAAACATCGGCGAATTAACTGAGGTGCTTTATGAAAAACTACAATCCGTCTGAGGTGGTTGTGACAGGTGTCGGTATAACCGCATCGATCGGCCAGGGAAAAGAGGCATTTTCCTCTTCTTTAATGTCCGCCAGGCATGCCTTTGGTGTCATGAAGCGCCCCGGCAGACAAAAAGACAGCCAATTTATAGGAGCTGAAATACCTTTATTATCTTACCCGGAGCGCCTTTCGAAAAAGCTGCTCAGAAAAGCATCCTTTTCTAGCCAGGCGGCCTTGGTTACTCTCTCAGAAGCTTGGGAGGAGGCAAAATTGGATGATGCCGATCCTGCGCGTATTGGATTGGTAGCAGGAGGATCAAACTTTCAGCAGAGAGAGATTTTGCAAGTTTATGAGAAGTATAAAGACCGTGTCGGTTTTATTCCGCCGACCTATGGGTTGTCTTTCATGGATAGTGACCTCTGCGGATTATGTACAGATCAGTTCGGGATAGAAGGGTTAGCATATACGGCAGGGGGAGCTTCTGCGAGCGGTCAGTTAGCGGTTATTCAAGCCATTCAACAAGTCCTGTCTGGTCAGGTTGATGTTTGTATTGCGCTGGGGGCATTAATGGATATTTCTTATATGGAATGTCAGGCATTCAGGGCTTTGGGCGCTATGGGAACGGATCGCTATGCTGATGAGCCGGAAAAGGCGTGCCGTCCTTTTGATCAAAACAGAGATGGATTTATTTATGGAGAATCCTGCGGCGCATTGGTGATCGAACGCAAGGATACGGCTGTCCGCCGTGGTGCAAAACCCTATGCCGCATTGTCAGGCTGGTCCATCAAAATAGACGGAAACCGGAATCCGAATCCTTCATTAGAAGGAGAGGTGCATGTCATTCAGGAAGCATTGGAGCAGGCGAAGCTGTCACCGGAAGAAATTGATTATATTAATCCCCATGGCACGGGGTCTTTAATTGGAGATGAGATTGAACTGAAGGCGCTCCATGCTTGTCAGCTCACTCATGCCTACATAAATGCAACCAAATCGATCATTGGGCATGGGCTCAGTGCGGCAGGCATTGTTGAAATCATTTCTGTTTTGCTGCAAATGAAAGAATCCTGTCTTCACCCAAGCCGAAATTTAGATCATCCTATAGATCAATCCTTACATTGGGTAAAAGATAAATCAATTTCACATGACATAAGAAATGCTTTGAGCTTAAGCATGGGCTTTGGGGGAATAAACACAGCTGTTTGTATCCAAAACAATGAGAAATGTGGAGGCGAATCATAATGGTTTCAGCCGGAATAGAAGCGATGAATGTCTTTGGCGGAACGGCATACTTAGATGTGATGCAATTAGCCAAATACCGAGATTTAGATACTGCCAGATTTGAAAACTTATTAATGAAGGAAAAAGCTGTAGCGCTGCCTTATGAGGACCCTGTTACTTTTGGTGTGAATGCGGCGAAACCGATTATTGATTCATTGACGGAAGCAGAGAAAGATCGGATTGAATTGCTGATCACCTGTTCAGAATCCGGCATCGACTTTGGCAAATCGTTAAGCACCTATATGCATCAATATTTAGGGCTGAATCGCAATTGCCGTTTGTTTGAAATTAAACAAGCCTGTTATTCAGGGACTGCCGGTTTTCAGATGGCGGTTAATTTTATTTTATCCCAGACCTCCCCGGGAGCAAAAGCGCTGGTCATTGCCAGTGATATTTCCCGTTTTTTAATCGCTGAAGGCGGAGACGCATTAAGTGAAGATTGGTCGTACGCTGAACCGAGTGCAGGAGCGGGAGCGGTGGCTGTTTTAGTAGGAGAGAACCCCGCCGTATTTCAAGCAGATGCAGGGGCAAACGGATATTATGGCTATGAAGTAATGGATACGTGCCGTCCCATTCCTGACAGTGAGGCGGGGGATGCCGATTTGTCATTAATGTCGTATTTGGATTGCTGTGAACAAACATTCTTAGAATATCAAAACCGTGTGCCCGGTGCCGATTATCAAAACACTTTCCAATATCTCGCCTATCACACTCCTTTTGGCGGAATGGTTAAAGGAGCGCATCGCACCATGATGCGTAAAATGGCAAAAGCAAAGAGTGCGGAGATTGAATCAGATTTTCTGCAACGGGTAAAGCCTGGCTTGGACTACTGTCAAAGGGTCGGGAACATCATGGGGGCTGCCGTGCTTCTGGCATTGGCGAGCACCATTGATCAAGGGCAATTTGATTCGCCAAAACGAATTGGCTGTTTTTCCTACGGATCCGGCTGCTGTTCTGAATTTTTCAGCGGAATTATAACGCCGCAAGGCCAAGAACGCCAGCGGCTGTTTGAAATCGAAAAGCATTTAAACAGTCGGTATCAGTTATCTATGGAGGAATATGAGGTGTTATTTAAGGGAAGCGGACTGGTCCGATTCGGGACGCGTAATGTAAAGCTGGATTTTGAGATGATTCCCGGAGTGCTAGATTCTAATAAAGGGACACCGCGATTGTATTTGGAGGAGATTTCTGAATTTCATCGCAAATACAGGTGGATTTCGTGACATATCAAACGATAAAGGTCCGGTTTCATGAGTCAATTTGTTACATAACATTTTATCGTCCGGAAGCAAATAACACGATAAATGACAGGTTAATAGAAGAATGTTTACATGCGCTTGAGCAATGTGAAACGACGGTTACAGTTGTCGTATTAGAAGGACTTCCAGAGGTATTCTGTTTCGGGGCGGATTTTCAAGAGATTTACCAGGAGATAAAACGCGGCAGAAAAGATGCACATTCACCAGAGCCTCTATACGATTTGTGGCTGAAACTGCAGACGGGTCCCTTTATCACAGTTTCTCATGTTCGAGGAAAAGTGAATGCCGGAGGTCTCGGGTTTGTGGCTGCCAGTGATATTGTCATAGCGGATGAAACAGCGACATTCAGCTTGTCAGAACTGTTATTTGGGCTCTTTCCCGCTTGTGTTTTACCGTTTCTGATTCGCCGGGTCGGCTGCCAAAAAGCACATTATATGACATTGATGACAAAGCCGATTCTTGTTCACCAGGCCCGTGAATGGGGATTGGTAGATGACTGTGACCAGCAAAGCGAAATTTTGCTGAGAAAGCATTTATTGCGTCTGCGGCGGTTGAATAAAGCGGGAATCACCCGTTATAAACATTATATGAACTCACTGAATGACCTTGTTTATCGTTCAAAATCGCTGGCATTGGCGGAGAATCAAGACATGTTTTCAAATCCTCAAAACCAAATGGGGATTTTAAGGTACGCAGAAACGGGACAATTTCCATGGGAGGGCCAATAGTCTGCTTGATACGTGATGTGAAAACCAGAAACAGTCAGGAGGAAACAATGCTGCATTCTGTAGTAGAGTTACTTGAAATCGAGCCAAATATTATTCAGGTGAAGATGCAGGACCGTGTTCATAAAAACGCGTTTTCACAAGAGCTGACAGACGGATTGATAAAGGCGTTTGATATTATAGGTCAATCGACCTGCAAAGCAGTCATTTTAACCGGCTATGACAATTATTTTGCATCAGGCGGAACGCAAGAAGGGCTGTTGAGAATCCAGCAGGGAATCACCAAGTTCACTGATGATAATCTTTATTCTCTCGCACTTGATTGTAAGGTTCCTGTCATCGCGGCGATGCAGGGCCATGGAATTGGCGGCGGCTTTGTCATGGGGCTGTTTGCTGACTTTATTGTTCTAAGCAGGGAGAGTGTCTATACAACGAATTTTATGAAATATGGTTTTACTCCGGGAATGGGTGCGACCTTCATCGTTCCTCAAAAATTGGGGTTCAGTTTGTCGCAGGAATTATTGATGAACGCCGGTAATTACCGCGGCGCAGACCTTGAAAAAAGAGGAGTTCCCTTTAAAGTTCTTCCTCGCCAAGAAGTGTTGCACCATGCATTGGAATTGGCGCGCGAGCTGGCGGAAAAGCCGAGAAACTCGTTGATAACATTAAAAGATCATTTGGTTGCGCCGCTTCGTGCACAGCTTCCCCGTGTAATTGAACAGGAGCTCGTGATGCATGAGAAAACATTCCATCAGGAAGAAGTAAAAGCGAGAATCACCGGGTTGTATGGATATTAACTGAGATTAAACGATAGGTGCGTGTTTTATATAAAAATTGCAGGTAAAATGGAGGTAGCTCTATGAATAATGATGTGAATACCAGCGGCTTAGTCAATCCATCTATCAGCTATGGGGAGCCGTTACAAATATCCGAAGATCAGCCGGCTGCTATTCCCGAAGTCTTACACAAAACGGCTGCGGAACTTGGGGAAACGAAAGGAATCATTTATTTGCAGCCGGACGGTTCAGAGGTTCATCAATCATATGGCCGTTTATGGAAGGATGCACTTCGTATCGTAAGAGGGCTCCGTCAATCAGGACTGAAAGCGAAAGATCAAGTAATCTTGCAGCTTGGCGACAATTCGCAATTTATCCCCGCCTTCTGGGGATGTGTTTCTGCTGGGATTGTCCCCGCTCCTCTTGCTGTTGCTCCGACATATACAGAGGCGAATAGCGGCACGCAAAAGCTGAAAGACGCATGGACGCTTCTTGACAAGCCGCCGGTTATTACGAATCGAGACATGCTGCCGGAACTGGCCGCTTGGGCAAAAGACCAAGGATTTGATGAATTTCGCGCTCTGGCAATCGAAGATCTTCTTAGCGCTGAGATGGAAACTGATTGGCATCGGGCCCGTTCTGAAGATTTGGCGCTTTTACTTTTGACCTCAGGGAGCACCGGCACCCCAAAAGCAGTGATGCTCAATCATGAAAACATTTTGAGTATGGTTAAAGGAATTATTCAGATGCAGGGCTTTACAAGTGAGGATATCACATTTAACTGGATGCCGTTTGATCATGTCGGAGGTATCGGAATGCTGCATTTGCGTGATGTATATCTCGGCTGTCAGGAAATCAACGTCGCAAGTGAGACAATCTTGATGGATCCTCTGAAATGGCTCGATTGGATTGATCATTACCGTGCTTCTGTGACATGGGCGCCGAATTTCGCCTTCGGTCTGATCACTGATTTTAGTGATGAAATCGAAAATCGAAATTGGGATCTGTCTTCAATGCGTTACATGCTCAATGGCGGTGAAGCGATGGTGGCCAAGGTTGGGCGCAGGATGTTGGAGCTCTTAGAGCCTCATGGATTGCCCGCTGATGCGATTCGCCCTGCCTGGGGAATGTCCGAAACTTCCTCCGGTGTGATTTTCTCACAAGATTTCACACGTGCGTCGACAAATGATGAGGATGGTTTTGTGGAGATCGGTTCTCCGATTCCCGGATTTTCGATGAGAATTGTTGATGATCATAATGAATTGGTCGAGGAAGGCGAAATCGGCCGTTTTCAGGTTTCTGGGCTTTCTGTTACCCACGGTTATTATCAGCGGCCGGAATTAAACCAAAGTGTCTTTACAGAGGATGGCTGGTTTGAAACCGGAGATCTCGGTTTTCTGCGCAAGGGGCGCCTTACCATTACCGGCCGTACGAAGGATGCCATTATTATTAACGGCGTCAATTATTACAGCCATGCGATCGAATCCGCTGTCGAAGAATTGCCGGAAATCGAAACTTCCTATACTGCTGCTTGTGCTGTCCGTGTGAATCACAATACAACGGATCAACTGGCTATCTTCTTTGTTGCTTCTATCCAGCTTGATGATTCTCAAACCGCCCAACTTCTAAGAAACATACACTATCATGTCACAAAGACGATCGGTGTTACGCCTGAATATTTGCTGCCGGTCCGTAAAGAAGACATCCCGAAAACAGCCATAGGGAAGATCCAGCGCGCCCAGCTGAAGAGCTCATTTGAAAATGGAGAATTTGACCACATACATAACAAACTGAATTTGATGAGCAGTGAAGCTCAGGGCAGTCATACGCAAAAAACAGATTCCGCTCAATTAGAAGATATAAAGAAACATTTGACCAAATTCTTCACAGAGGATTTAAATATTGACCGTGATTGGATTAAACCTGACACAAATATCCAAAGTCTCGGCGTTAATTCAATTAAGATGATGAAACTTATTCGATCCGTAGAGAAAGAATACCGCGTAAGACTCACAGCGAGAGAGCTGTATAAATATTCTGCCATTCAATTACTGGCTGCTTATATAGCTGAAAAAGAAGAAATGAACAAAAGCCGCTCTGCTGATAGGAATATCAGTATAGATGCAAGAGACAAACAAGTTTCCTTGCATTCTCTTTCTGAGGTTCAAAAAGGACTATGGACATTGCAAAAAATGTCGCCTGAGAAGAGTGCTTATCATGTTCCTCTCTGTTTTCGATTCTCGTCAAAGCTTGATAAAGAGAAAGTAAAACAAGCCTTTCACCTTGTATTAGACCAGCACCCGATTTTAAAGCATGTCATCCAAGAAAAAGACGGAGTGCCTTATATCAAACATGAATCTGGACTCCCCATCACGATAAAAGCCGAAGATATTTCAGGCTTAAAAGAGGCTGACATAACTCCTTATTTCAGAAAAAAAGTAAAGGAACCGTTTGTGAAAGAATCCAGCCCTTTATTGCGCGCCCACTTATTTTCAAGGTCTGAAGAGGAGCATTTTTTACTTGTCGTGATTCACCATATCATTTTTGACGGTGTTTCTTCCGTTACTTTTATTCACAGTCTTTTAGATAACTATAAGCATCTCTTAGAAGGGCAACATCCAAATGTGCCCGCTGCTCCGGCGGCTTACAATGATTTTGTCACATGGGAACAGCAGTTTCTTGCCGGTGAGGAGGGCGAGAAGCATCGTTCGTACTGGCAGCAGCAGTTAGCGGGAAGCTTGCCGAATCTTCAGCTGCCGTCCATGCGCATCAGCCCGTCTATTTCCGAATTTGAGGAGGACACATATACCCGGCGGATTTCAGACGGTTTAATAAACAGCATCAAATCTTTTGCAAAAGATCATTCTACGAATGTGTCAACGGTATTGCTGAGCTGTTATATGGTGCTGTTAAGCCGTTACTCTGATCAAGAGGATATGATTGTCGGCATGCCTGCGATGGTGCGGCCGGAAGAACGATTTGATTCATTAATCGGACATTTTCTCAATATGCTTCCCATACGGAGTGAGGTGAAGGGAACAAAAACATTTTCGGAGTTCGTTCATACATTACAGTTGACGCTTCTTGATGGACTGGATCACGCATCTTATCCTTTTCCGAAAATGGTTCGGGATTTGAATATTCCTCGTCATCAAGCGGGTTCACCAGTTTTCCAAACGGCATTTTTCTATCAGAATTTCCAATCTGCAAGCTATCAGAACATGTACCGTCAATATGAAGAGTCCTTTTCTGTCGATGCAGTTGAGGGGATTCATCAAGAAGGTGAATACGAGTTAGTATTTGAACTATGGGAAGAAGAAGAAAAGATGGAATTGAACATCAAATACAATACCGGGTTGTTTGATGATACGTCTATTTCGACTATGTTTGATCATTTTATTTATTTAGCAGAACAGATGGTTCATAACCCTTCTCAACCTTTACAACAGTATTCTTTATTACCGAAAGAAGAGGAACATACCATTCTTCGTACGTGGAATGCTACTGAAAAGGATTATCCGGATGCATGTTTTCATGAGTTGTTTGAACAGCAGGCTAAAAAGACGCCTGATGCAATAGCTGTCAGCTATGAGAAGAAATCCCTGACGTATCAGGAGCTTGATGAGAAAAGCACACTGCTGGCCCTTTATTTGCAGAAGAACGGTGTGAGCCCGGACCGATTGGTAGGAATCTATGTCGAGCGATCGCTGGAAATGGCTGTAGGCTTGCTCGCAATCCTTAAAGCAGGAGGAGCATACGTGCCGCTAGACCCGTCCTACCCGGCTGAACGGTTGGAATATATGCTGGAGGACAGTGAGGTTTCCATTACGCTGACAACCTCTGAACTCATAGATACCTTGAACTGGAACCATGTAAAAGTGATTGCTTTAGATCAAGACTGGGACGAAATCGCTCAAAACCCTTCAGGAGGCACAAGCCTTATGCGCACCGTGAAAACGGAGAATTTGGCTTATGTGATTTATACCTCCGGCAGCACAGGCAAGCCAAAGGGTGTCATGATTTCGCATAAAGCACTGGCAAACTTTCTTGTTTCCATGGGAGAAAAGCCTGGTCTTTCATCAGAGGATATCATGCTTGCAGTGACAACCTACTGCTTTGATATAGCAGCTTTAGAGCTGTATCTGCCTTTAATGAAGGGCGCCCAATGCCATATTTGCAATACTGAGCATACAAAAGATGTGGAAAAGCTGAAACGAGACATTCAAGATATCAAACCGACGATTATGCAAGCCACGCCTGCTACATGGAAAATGCTATTTTATTCAGGCTGGAAAAATGAAGAGGGAATTAAAATTCTATGCGGCGGAGAAGCGTTACCCGAGAAATTAAAGCAGCACTTTTTAAGTACAGGCAGTGAAGCTTGGAATATGTTCGGACCTACAGAAACAACGGTCTGGTCAGCGATTCAGCGCATTAATGAAGAGACCGCTGCGTCCGTGATCGGCCAGCCTATTGCGAATACACGCGTTTATATTGTTGACTCGCACCTTCTGCCTGTCCCTGCCGGCATTCCCGGAGAGCTTTGTATTGCAGGGGACGGATTGGCAAAGGGTTATTACAACCAGCCTGAGCTGACGGATGAAAGATTCATAGATTGTCCGTTTGAACCGACATCCAAGCTTTACAAAACAGGCGACATGGCACGGTGGCTTCCAGAGGGCAAGATTGAATATATCGGGCGTATCGATAATCAGGTGAAAATCCGCGGATTCCGTATCGAGCTGGGGGATATTGAGATTCGCCTTGGAGAACATCCGGATGTTCAGGAAAGCGTCGTCGTTGTGAACGAACAGAACGGAAATGAAAAATTGGCCGCTTATTATATAGCAAAAAACGCACATTCACCTGTTACGCCGAGAGAGTTGCGGAATGAGTTGAAAAAGAGTTTACCGGCTTATATGGTTCCTTCTTATTTTATTCAGCTTGATCAAATGCCGCTCACACCGAACGGAAAAGTAGACCGAAAGATACTAAAGAATCGAAAAGTAACAGCGGAGCAGCCTCAACATGGAAATATGTCTCCTTCAAAGATTCAAGAAACGATACGATCCATTTGGCAGGATGTGCTTCAAACTGCTGACATTTACCTGGAAGACGGATTTTTCGATGTAGGCGGGGATTCGCTTCTTGCGGTTACTGTTGCTGAACGAATCAAAAATGATCTAGCCTGCGAGTTTAGTGTTACTGAACTGTTTGAATACTCAACTGTGAAAGACATCAGTAAATACATTGCCGAACAGAAAGCAGCAGATCCATTTGTCTCTTTGCCGGCAGACGTAAAAGACAAGCCTGGCAAGCCGAACCGTACACAGCATGTTCCGGAGGATCTTCCTGATTATTATGAGGACAGTGTAGCGATTATCGGGATATCGTGCGAATTTCCAGGGGCAAAAAATCATGTCGAATTTTGGAATAACATCAGAGACGGAAAGGAAAGCATCAAGTTTTTCACTAAAGAAGAACTTCGCAGCTTAGGCGTTCCGGACACACTCGCGGAGAATCCTGGCTATGTGCCTGCTAAGTCTGCGATTGAAGGGAAAGATCGTTTCGACCCAAGTTTCTTTAACATATCTCGAAAAGATGCCGAGTTCATGGATCCCCAGATGCGGATGTTGATGACTCATTCCTGGAAAGCGATTGAGGATGCGGGATATGTCGCCAAACAGATTCCTGAAACCAGTGTGTATATGTCGGCAAGCAACAATTCTTACCGTGCGTTATTGCCCGAGGAAACAACAGAAAGCTTAGAAACGCCGGATGGTTATGTGTCATGGGTGCTTGCGCAGAGCGGGACGATTCCGACGATGATTTCTCATAAGCTGGGGCTGAAAGGGCCAAGCTATTTCGTCCATGCAAATTGTTCGTCTTCTTTGGTTGGGTTACATTCCGCCTTTAAAAGCCTGCAATCAGGTGAATCTGCATATGCGCTGGTCGGCGGAGCGACGCTGCACACCGAGACAAATATCGGATATGTGCATCAGCCGGGTTTGAATTTTTCAGGTGACGGGCATATCAAGGCTTTTGACGCTTCAGCCGACGGAATGGCAGGCGGTGAAGGTGTTGCGGTTGTCTTACTGAAAAAAGCGGCGGATGCCGTAAAAGACGGAGATCATATTTATGCTCTGATGAGAGGCATCGGTGTAAATAACGATGGGGCTGATAAGGTCGGTTTTTATGCCCCGAGTGTGAAAGGGCAGGCTGATGTGGTCCAAAAGGTGATCGGCCAGACGGGTATTCATCCCGAATCGATCAGCTATATTGAAGCGCACGGAACAGGGACAAAGCTGGGTGACCCAATCGAACTGTCGGCTTTAAATACAGTGTACAAGCAATATACAAACAAAAAACAGTTTTGCGGCATCGGATCGGTGAAAAGCAATATTGGACATTTGGATACAGCTGCCGGCCTGGCTGGCTGCATCAAGGTTGCGATGAGCTTATACCATAACGAGCTTGCTCCAACCATCAACTATAAAGAACCGAATCCGAATATGGATTTAGCCGACTCTCCTTTTTACGTGGTGGATCAAAAGAAAGTACTGGATCATGATATCAACACACATAGGGCGGCGCTAAGTTCATTCGGCCTCGGCGGAACAAACACCCATGCGATATTTGAACAATATGCGATCGCTTCTGAAACGAGGAAGGAGAGCGGGACCTGCATCATACCGATATCGGCGAAAAACAAAGAGCGGCTCGACGAATATGCGCAGGAACTCCTGTCCCATTTGGAAACGAGAGGACTTGAGAATGGTGATTTGGCTGATTTCGCTTATACATTGCAGGTCGGGCGAGAAGCGATGGAGCATCGCGTTGTCTTTATTGCGGATGAAGTGAATCAGCTGAAACGGCAGCTGGAGGATTTCATCAATGGAAAAACACCAATCAAAGGATGTTTTCAAGGAGAAAAGCAGCACGCCAAGGAAGCTGCATGGCTGACTGAAGATGAAGATAGCGCAGAACTGATACGTAAGTGGGCAACTAAAGGGAAAGTGAACAAGCTTGCGGAGATATGGAGCAAAGGAGTGTATGTCGATTGGTCGCAGCTTTATATGGATGTGCAGCCTCGACGAATGAGTTTGCCTACGTATCCATTTGCAAAAGAACGGTATTGGGCATCACAGGACGTTCCGCAAGATTCCGGGCAGACACCTTCAATTCAGGCTGCGGCGGCTACATTGCACCCGCTGCTCCATCAAAATACGTCTGATTTGTCTGAGCAGCGATTCAGTTCAGTCTTTACGGGCGAGGAATTTTTCCTGGCAGATCATGTCGTTAGAGGGAAGCCGGTGCTCCCTGGGGTGGCCTATCTCGAAATGGCCCGAACAGCTGTAAGCCGGGCAACCGGAAGCGGGAAGGATCAGGATATCAGAATCAGATTACATCATACAGTCTGGGTTCAGCCAATCGTTTTGAATGATCATCCGGTTCATGTGCATGTCGGTCTCTTTCCGAAAGAAGACGGAAAAATCGCATATGAAATCTATAGTGTTGGTGAAGATGACTCTGATTCACTTATTCACAGCCAAGGCAGTGCGGAATTGATTTCTGCAATCGAAAAGCCGGTCCTGAATATTGCAGAAGTACAAGATCGCTGTAATCAGAGAAATCTTACGCCTGACCAGTTCTATGAGGAAGGCAGAAGCAGAGGGATGTTCCATGGTCCGGCATTCCAAGGGATTGAAAAAGCCTGTATAGGCAAAAGAGAGGTCTTGGCCAAATTGCAGCTTCCTGTTTCTGTATCTGAGACGAAGGAAAGCTATGTGCTTCATCCGAGTATGATGGATTCGGCTGTTCAGACGGCTACAATCTGCATCATGCAGGAATTTGCCGAGCAAAAACTGATTCTGCCTTTTGCGCTTGAAGAGCTTGAGGTCATCGGTAAATGTACATCCGTGATGTGGGCCTATGCCCGTTTAAGTGAGAGCTATAGGGACGGGGATACTGTGCTGAAAGCGGATATTGACCTGTGCGATGAGGCTGGAGCGGTTTGCGTCAGGATAAAAGGATTCTCCACGAGAGTGTTGGACGGAGAAGTGCAATCGTCGAAGCCCGCAGTCCATTCTGAACGCTTAATGCTTGAACCGGTTTGGAATATACAGGAATCTGTTTTAGGGAAGCAAGTGCCGACATATGCAGAACATCTTGTTGTGTTCTGTGAAGCTGCCCGTCATGTCAGTGACAGCATCGTCTCCCATATGAAGGATGTTCGCGTCATCACATTAAATGAAGCTGAAGGAACCATTGCTGAGCGTTTTCAAATCTATGCACAGCAGGTTTTCGAACTGATTCAAGGAAAGATCCGCACGAAACCTGTAGGCAAAATCATGATTCAGGTCATCGTTTGCGGGAAAGGCGAGCAGCAATTGTTTGCCGGTTTGTCCGGGCTGTTGAAAACAGCTGAATTGGAGCATGGCAAACTTATCGGCCAGCTGATTGAGATTCCAAGTACTGAGGAATTACATGATTTGCATGAAAAGCTGAAAAACGACAGTCTGAGACCTGAAGATAAACAGATCCGCTACGAGGCGGGAACCCGATATGTCAAAGGGTGGCGTGAAATGACACCTTCGCCTGTTGATGAACTTAGTATGCCGTGGAAAGACGACGGTGTTTATCTCATCACCGGAGGAGCAGGCAGCTTAGGCCTGCTGTTTGCAAAGGAAATTGCACAACGAACCGACCGCGCCACATTGATCCTCACCGGACGTTCAGTTTTGGAAGAGAGCAAGGAGCGAGAGTTAGAGGCGCTTCGCGATTTAGGGGCAGAGGTTAGCTATAAACAGACAGATGTGGCTGATCAAGAGGCGATTTCTCAGCTCATGAAGGAAATCAAAGAAAGGTACGGCCGTCTTAATGGAATCATTCACGGCGCAGGAGTTATTAAAGATCATTTCATCGTCCAAAAAACGAGTGAAGAGTTTCAAGAAGTGATACATCCAAAGGTAAACGGCTTAGTGCAGTTAGATGAGGCCGCCAAGGAATGGAAAATGGACTTTTTTATCCTGTTTTCTTCCGTTTCCGGAAGCTTAGGAAACGCCGGCCAATCAGACTATGCAACTGCCAATACGTTCATGGATGCATACGCTGTATACCGAAATTCGCTGGTTGCATCCCAAAAACGGCACGGCACAACCATTTCCTTCAATTGGCCGTTGTGGAAAGAGGGCGGAATGCATGTCGACGCCGAGATTGAAAAGATGATGATGAAAACCTATGGAATGGCCCCGCTGCAAAGTGAAAGCGGCATAGAAGCATTTTATCAGGGAGCGGTCTCAGGTAAGCCGCAAGTATTTGTGATCGAAGGGAACCTTGCAAGAATGAAGCAAAAACTGCTTCCTTCCGCCGGTTCTGCAGTTGAGCGGCCAGTTGTAAATAGGAACCGGGCTGAAGCGGATGGCTTATTCAGCAAGGTGGAGCAATCGTTGAGTCAAATGGTAAGCGCCATTTTGAAAGTGGACATGGAAGAGATTGATATCAATACAGAGCTGAGTGAGTACGGCTTTGATTCAGTTTCATTCACTGTATTTACAAATCGAATCAATGAAGCGCATCAATTGGAATTGACGCCGACTATTTTCTTTGAATATGGAACCATACAAAGTCTGGCTGAGCATTTAGTTGAAGAGTATCAGGATGAATGGCTGACTCAATTCCCATTAGCGGATGCTTCCAGACAAACTGAGAACAAAAAAACAAACCCTCTTCCAGATGCGAATAGCTTGATTGTCAAAGCGCAGGAATCGTTGAGTCAAATGGTAAGCGGCATTTTGAAAGTGAACGTACAAGAGATTGAAATGGATACAGAGCTGAGTGAGTACGGCTTTGATTCAGTTTCATTCACTGTATTTACAAATCGAATCAATGAAGCGCATCAATTGGAATTGGCGCCGACAATTTTCTTTGAACATGGAACCATACAAAGTCTGGCTGAATGTCTAGTTGAAGAATACCCGGATGCATTTATTAAGGAATCTTCTGTACCGGAGAAGTCTGTCGTTTCTAAAGTTTCCGCTCCTGTTGTGCCAAGCATAACGAAAAGGAAAAGAAACCGCTTTGCGCCTGTATCAATCACAAAAGAGGAAAAAAGCAATAACAAGGCAGCCGATTTTGAACCGATCGCAATCGTCGGGATCAGCGGCCAATTCCCTGGGGCACAAGATATTGATGAATTCTGGAGAAACCTGAAAGAAGGAAAAGACAGTATAACGGAAGTCCCCGAAGACCGTTGGGATTGGCGGGAACATTATGGGGATCCTGAGACACAAGAAAATAAGACCGACATCAAATGGGGCGGATTTATTGATGGGGTGGCTGAGTTTGATCCGTTATTTTTTGGTATTTCGCCAAGAGAAGCTCAGTATTTAGATCCTCAGCAGCGGCTGTTAATGACCCATGCATGGAAGGCGATAGAAGATGCCGGATGCTCGCCTCAGAACCTTTCAGGAACTATGACGGGTGTTTTTATCGGTACAGGCAATACAGGGTATAAAGATTTATTTTATAAAGCAAATGTACCGCTTGAAGGCCATGCGGCAACAGGAAATATGATTCCTTCCGTCGGTCCGAATAGGCTGAGCTACTTTTTAAATCTCCACGGGCCGAGCGAACCTATAGAAACAGCCTGTTCAAGCTCTCTTGTAGCCATTCACCGCGCGGTTTCCGCTATCCAGGATGGAAATTGCGATATGGCGATCGCAGGAGGTGTCAACACGATATTGACCGAAGAGGCACATATCAGCTACAGCAAAGCCGGCATGCTCAGCAAAGACGGAAGGTGCAAAACCTTCTCTGCTAATGCGAATGGTTATGTCAGAGGTGAAGGTGTCGGGATGGTCTTGCTGAAAAAGCTGACAGATGCCGAACGGGATATGAATCACATCTACGGCGTCATTCGGGGAACGGCAGAAAACCATGGAGGAAGAGCCAATACCTTGACATCGCCTAATCCGAAAGCGCAAGCCGATTTATTGGTGCGCGCATATCGGAAAGCAGGCGTTGATCCGCGCACGGTAACCTATATCGAAGCTCACGGTACCGGCACTGAATTGGGAGATCCTATTGAAATGAACGGATTGAAGGCTGCGTTTAAGGAACTGTCTGAATTGGGAGAACACAATGGGACAGAGGTGCTTGATCATCAATGCGGAATCGGTTCAGTCAAGAGCAATATCGGTCACTTAGAGCTTGCGGCCGGTATTTCGGGTCTCATTAAAGTGCTTTTGCAAATGAAACATAAAACCTTAGTCAAAAGCCTGCATTGCGATACGCTTAATCCTTACATTCAGCTGAAAGACAGTCCGTTTTATATTGTTCAAGAAGAAGATGAATGGAAGGCTGTACGAGATCGTAACGGAAATGAACTGCCGCGCCGCGCTGGTATCAGTTCGTTCGGAATTGGCGGGGTAAACGCTCATGTGGTGCTTGAAGAATATATACCGAAAGAAGATTTCAATTCTCAACAACAAATAGCTTCCGGCCAACCTAGCATCATCCTGCTGTCTGCCAAAAATAAAAAAAGGCTTCAGGACCGGGCAGTTCAATTGCTTTCTGCCATCCGCGAGAAAAAGTACACCAATAACGACCTGCACCGCATTGCCTATACGCTTCAAGTCGGGCGAGAGGGAATGGACGAACGTCTGGCATTCACCGCGGGTAAAATAACAGAGCTTGAAGAAAAACTGCAGGCGTTTGTGGAAGGCAAGGAAGGTACTGAGGGACTCGCACGTGGCCAGTCAAATCGAAACAAAGATACTTTCGCAATTTTTGCGGCAGATGAAGACATGGCAATGGCTATGGATGCTTGGATCAGAAAAAGAAAATACGACAAGCTGGCAGATTTATGGGTGAAAGGCGTGAATATCGACTGGACCAAATTGTATGGTGATGCCAAACCGCGCCTTATCAGTCTTCCTTCATATCCATTTGCAAAGGATCACTGCTGGCTTCCCGAAAAAATGGATCAAGTGAAGGTGAATGATCTTGAAACGGGCCATATTCAACCTCTAGACAATAGTAAAAAGCGAACGGCCTGTTTTTTGACAAAGCAATGGATGTTAAGCCCGGTTATCCCAAAAGAGCCGGGGACCCGAGCCGTTGCGATTCTGACCAGTGCAGAGACGGCAGACTTGGCTGCTGAAGTGTCTAAGTATTTTCCGAATCACTACTTATTAGATGTGAGTCGGGTTGAAAGTCAATCATTAAAGGATGATTGGAAAACCTTTGACGGTTTTGTGGATCTGATTGGATGCGGAGAGTACGACAAGGAGACGTTGAGTTGGATTGAATGGATTCAAAAGCTGATTGAGCATGGACATAAAGAAGGGCTGATGCTGCTTTGCGTTACGAAAGGGCTGGAATCTTATCAAAATGATTCCGTTCAGCTGGCAGGAGCCTCCCGCGCCGGTCTGTACCGCATGCTTCAAAACGAGTACAGCCATCTCAAATCAAGGCATATGGATGCGGAGGCATCCGCAGATCATCTGACTCTTGCGAAGCAGATAGCAGATGAGTTTTATTCCGATAGCGAGGATGCTGAGGTTTGCTATAGAGACGGTTTGCGTTATCATGCTTTTCTACAACCGGAACATAGAAAAGACGCCGATCAAAAACGAAGGGCTTTCCCAAAAGATCATGTGCTTTTAATTACAGGCGGCACACGAGGGATCGGACTATTATGCGCCCGGCATTTTGCAGAGCATTACGGAGTGAAAAAACTGGTGTTGACAGGGCGTGAGTCACTGCCTCCGCGAGAAGAGTGGGCACGTTTTAAGAGCTTAAACACATCCGCCGCACAGAAAATACAAGCGGTGCAGGAACTGGAAGCACAAGGCGTACAAGTACAAGTGCTGTCGCTCCCTTTATCTGATGAGTCTCTCGTGCAGCAAAACTTACAGAATATGAAACAGACTTTGGGACCGATCGGGGGAGTCATTCATTGCGCTGGCATGACGGATATGAATACCTTGGCATTTATCCGGAAAACGGCCGATAATATTCAACAAGTTCTCGAGCCGAAGGTGGATGGGCTTACAACGCTGTATCGCCATGTATGTGATGAACCGTTGCAGTTTTTTGTATTGTTTTCATCAGTTTCAGCCATCATTCCGGCCCTTTCTGCGGGACAAGGCGATTACGCCATGGCTAATAGCTATATGGATTATTTTGCGGAGGCAAATAAGGAAAAAGCTCCGATCATCAGCATTCAGTGGCCGAATTGGAAAGAGACCGGGATGGGTGAAGTGACAAATAGCACTTATAGAGAAAGCGGCTTGCTTAGCATCACGAATTCAGAAGGCCTCAGCTTTCTGGATCAAATGTTATCCGAAACATTCCGCGCAGTTGTGCTGCCTGCGGTGACGGACCCAGCGGAATGGAAACCGGAGGAATTGATGAAGAGACGCGCCCGGCATGAGTCGGGTTCTGATGAATTGGCTTCGCAGCCATCACGAAAAACAGAAATGGACGGGCCGGCAAAAAATGAGCTTCTTTTAAATGAAACAGAAGCATGGCTTGTTGGTTTGTTCTCCGAAGAACTGAGAATTGATCAAGAGGACTTGGAGATTGATGAATTATTCCAGGAGTATGGAGTGGATTCTATCATTCTAGCTCAGCTGTTACAGCGCATTAACCGAAAGATCGGAGCGGCACTCGACCCTTCTATTCTTTATGAATATCCAACGATCCAGCGTTTTGCAGCTTGGCTCATCGGTTCTTACTCTGGATCGCTGTCTGATATGTTCATAGACAACATATCGGCAGCTGCTTCGGAAGGCAGAAAAGCATCAGCTTATCAAAAGCCGATTCAGCCGGCGACTCGTGCGGCTGCTCTGGAAGTACAAGAAGAAGAGTCCCTTGCATCTGGCTCCCATACAGAAGATATCGCGGTTGTCGGATTGTCCTGCCGCTTTCCGGGAGCGGAGACACTGGATAAATATTGGACACTATTATCTGAGGGGCGGTCGTCAATTCGCCCGGTTCCGCCAGAACGCTGGGGCTATCCGGCACCTTATTATGCCGGAGTCATTGATCATGTCAATCATTTCGATCCTGCGTTCTTCCTGCTTCCAGAAGAAGATGTAAGCGCAATGGACCCGCAAGCATTAGCTGTTTTAGAAGAGAGTCTTAAGCTCTGGTATCACGCCGGCTATACACCTGAAGAAATAAAGGGAGAAGCAATCGGTATTTATCTCGGCGGACGCAGCCGTCATAATCCGGGTCAAGACAGCCTTCTTCATGCAAAGAATCCTATCGTGGCAGTCGGCCAGAATTATTTAGCGGCCAATATTTCACAATTTTTTGATGTGCGCGGCCCGAGTGTTGTATTAGATACGGCATGTTCTTCGGCTTTGGTCGGCATGAATATGGCGATTCAGGCTCTGCACAGCGGTGATATTAAAGCTGCCGTTGTGGGAGGAGTCAGCTTGTTTGACTCAGATGCCACCCACCGGCTGTTCGAGCAGCGTGGTATTTTAAGCGCAGAGTCATCCTTCCATGTGTTTGATGAACGTGCTGATGGAGTTGTTTTAGGAGAAGGCGTTGGAATGGTCTTGTTAAAGACAGTAAAACAGGCTCTGAAAGACGGCGATTCCATTTACGCTGTGGTCAAGGCCGCTTCTGTTAATAACGACGGAAGAACGGCCGGACCTGCAACACCGAATCTGGAAGCGCAGAAGGAAGTCATGAAGGCGGCGCTTGCTAAAAGCGGCAAAAAACCAGAAGACATCAGCTATCTCGAAGCGAACGGCTCAGGCTCAATGGTAACTGATCTGCTTGAGCTTAAAGCGATTCAATCTATCTATCGTCCTGACAATTCAATTCCGCTGGGTCTTGGATCAATCAAACCAAATATCGGACATCCGCTTTGTGCTGAAGGGATTGCAAGCTTTATCAAGGTTGTGATGATGCTGAAGCATCGCAGTTTTGTTCCATTTTTGTCAGGTGAAAAGGAAATGACGCATTTTGATAGGAAGAAAGCGAACATCACTTTCAGCCGAACGCTGGCAGAATGGACGGCATCCCTTCCTGCTGCGGCAATTAACTGCTTTGCCGACGGAGGCACAAATGCCCATGTCATTATAGAAGCGTGGGATAAAGACGAAAACCGTGAAATAAGGCGGCGCCCTTTATCCCCGCCGGAATTAAAGAAACGGCCGTTCCCGTCTGATGATTCAAAGCCGGAAACGGAGACCTTAAAAATGGATAAGACAAACATATGGGATACTTATGAAGTGGAGGTCTAACGTGAAAACCATAACGAAGCAAATCACCTTATCGCTGAAAAATCCGTTTATTCGTCACCATGTGGTATACGGACAAGAAGTGCTTCCAGGATTGGCTTATATTGATATGATCTATCAAATATTCAGAGAACGGGATTATTCCTTTACCGACCTTCAATTGCGTAATTTATCTATCTATCAGCCGTTAGCTGCTGGACAGGATACAGTGATTATGCTCAATCTCGAATGTAAGGAGAAAAAGGAAGGGCTTTGGCAGATAACGATAAAAGGTTATGAAAAACGTAACGGCAAAACGGACTCTGAAGAGAAACTCTATATCAAAGCAGAAATGCACATCGGTGCTATACCGGCTTTTGAAGAGACACTTGATCTTATTGACATCAAAGAATCTGCCAAAGCCATCGTTCCGCTGCATGATGTTTATGCACAATGCAGACGCCAGGAATTGGTGCACAGCGGATATATGAAGGCGGAAGGTCAAATTTACGAAGGGGAAGACGGCGTTCTCATTGATTTGTCTCTTGGCTCACAAGCCATGCTTCATGCCGAGGGGTTCATGTTCCACCCCACTCTCATTGACGGGAGCGGGGTAGGCTCAAACCACATGCTGTCGTCTTTACTGAAAGGGGAACAGAGGCTGTACTTGCCTCTGTTCTATGAATCTTTTTCCGCTTCAGAACTTTTGCAAACACAATGCACGACGAGAATTAAGCGCTCTTCGATCCGTCGGGAAAAAGAACTCATTTATTTAACGATGGAATTTTTCAACGCTTCCGGAGAAAAAGTGGCTGAATTAAAAAACTTTACAAGTAAACTTGTGCGCGAAGCCGAGCTTATCAATGGGGAACGCAAGACTATACAGCCGAATCAAGAAACAAAGGCAGATATACCTGCTGAATCTGTTACTGCCGGAATGGAAGAAGTGTCTGCGTCAGTCGATCATGCGGGACCATACGGCGAAGCGGAACAATTTGTCAGCCGGTTAATAGCAGACAAAATAAATATCCCGATAGAACAGATCGAAAAGCAGGTCGGTTATTATCAAATGGGTCTGAATTCCTCCGGTTTGCTGGATGTGGTAGAAACCATTAGTGACAAAATCGGCGAGAGTCTTTCCCCGACGCTGCTGTTTGAATATACGACTATCGCGGAACTATCTGCGTTTCTTGCCAAGGAGCACGCCGAACATTTTGCTGCCTCTCATTCCTCTCATCAGATTGATCGGAAAGCTAGCGCAACTGGTCAAGGGGCTTCCGAGAAAGGGGAGGAAAATGTCAGTTCTGCCTCCTCTCACGCTCCTGCACGCATGCCGGCTGTGGAAGGAGACATTGCGATTATCGGCATGGCCGGCCGGTATCCGAAGGCAAACAATATTCATGAATTTTGGAACAATTTGAAAGAGGGGAAAGATTGTATCAGTGAAATCCCTGAATCGCGTTGGGATTGGCATCGCTTTGAAGGCTTAACCTCTCCTTCAGGAAAGAAAATTTCTAAATGGGGAGGTTTTATAGAAGATCCGGATTGTTTCGATCCCCAATTTTTCCGAATAACACCAAGGGAAGCAGAAACAATGGATCCCCAGGAGCGTCTGTTTTTGGAAACATGCTGGGAAACAATTGAGGATGCGGGCTATACGCCGAAGACACTGGCAAAACCCCGAGGCCGGAATAACAGACAGCATGTAGGTGTTTTTGCGGGTGTCATGCATAAGGATTATACGTTAGTCGGAGCTGAGGCTGCATCAAAAGAAAATGTGTTTCCTCTCTCTTTGAACTATGCGCAAATCGCCAACAGGGTTTCGTATTTTTGCAATTTTCACGGCCCAAGTATGGCGGTCGACACGGTATGTTCTTCCTCTCTGACTGCCGTACATCTGGCGCTGGAAAGCATCCGCCACGGCGAGTGCGAAGTCGCATTGGCAGGAGGAGTTAACTTATCACTGCATCCGAATAAATATATGACATACGGGGTTTGGGATATGTTTTCCAGCGATGGCTATTGCCGCACTTTCGGTAAAGACGGGGATGGTTATGTGCCGGCTGAAGGAATCGGTGCGGTCTTATTAAAACCTTTACGCCAGGCGGTGGAAGACGGAGACCGAATTTATGCTGTGATTAAAGGAAGTGCTGTTAACCACGTGGGAACAGTAAGCGGGATTTCTGTGCCGAGTCCTGTTTCGCAGGCTGATCTCATTGAGACATGCCTGGACAAAACAGGGATTGACCCGCGGACCGTCAGTTATGTGGAAGCACACGGAACCGGCACGTCCCTAGGAGACCCGATTGAGGTACAGGGACTGGTGAAAGCCTTCCGGCAATATACACAAGATCAGCAGTTTTGTTCAATCGGTTCAGTGAAATCGAATATCGGGCATGCGGAATCTGCCGCAGGTATCAGCGGATTGAGCAAGGTTGCCCTGCAGCTTCATCATCAGACGCTTGTGCCTTCTCTACATTCAGAGGAACTGAATCCGTATGTAGATTTCAGGAAATCGCCATTTTATGTGCAGCATGAAACAGAAACATGGAAACAGCCTGTTATCAAGGAGAATGGCGAGGAAATCAGCTGCCCGCGCCGGGCGGGGATCAGCTCGTTTGGCGCAACAGGCTCAAATGCGCATATTCTCTTGGAAGAATATATTCCTGAAATAGCGGAGCAGCACGTTTCTTTGCCTGACGTCAAGCCCGTGATCATTCCGCTGTCTGCCCGCAATAAGGAACGGCTTCATGAGTATGCGGAACGGCTGTTGGACTTCCTTCATGATGGCATTCACATTTCAGATTTGGCCTACACATTGCAGGTGGGCCGCGAACCGATGGAAGAACGGGTTGCTTTTGTAGCAAGCGGCATTCCGGAGTTGATCGGACAATTGGAAGCCTTCTGTCAAGGGAAAGAATCGATCCGCAATTGTTGGAACGGCCGCATGAACAGAGGGAACGGCGATCATTCGGACTCTCCCGCAATGGTACATAAATGGTTGGAAGAAGGCAGTTTCGAGATTATCGCCAAACGGTGGGTTGATGGAGTTACTGTAGATTGGAAGCTCTTGTACGGAGAAAACAAACCAAAACGCATCAGCTTACCGACATATCCTTTCGAAAAGGTTCGTTATTGGGTGCCGGAAGCAGAAATCGGAACTGATATGGCGGCAACGAATTCGATAGAAGATCATGTCATTCACCCTCTGCTTCATCAAAACGTATCCGATATGTCGGGCGTGCGTTTTCGGTCGGAGTTTACGGGAAGTGAATTTTTCCTTAAAGATCATGTTATTAAAGGCCAGCGCATTTTGCCTGGAGCCGCTTTTTTAGAAATGGTTCGGGCGGCAGTGGAACAAGCGGTCAGGGAGCAATCGCAAGCCAGCATCCGGCTTCAAAATATTGTCTGGATACGCCCTTTTGCTGTAACAGATCTGCAATCAGACATACACATTCGCCTATATCCGGAAGACAATGGAGAAATCGCGTATGAACTGTATAAGGAGCCTGACAGTTTAGAAAAGGAGCCTATCATTTACGGACAAGGAAGCGCAGTGCTTTATCAGGCTGAAGAACCTCCTGTATTGGACATTCAACAGTTGAAAAACAATTGCAGCCAGCGTATTCTTTCACCCGATGAATGCTACGAAGCTTATAAAAATATGGGGATTGAGTACGGTGCCGGCCACAGGGCGATTGACAAGATTTATGTAGGGGAAAACGAAGCTCTCGCTAAGCTGTCCATGCCGTCTGCCGTTTCCTTTACACAAGACCGTTATATTCTGCATCCAAGCATGCTGGATTCGGCATTCCAGGCATCTATAGGCTTGAAGCTTGGGAACAGAGATTCAAGCCCGACAGAAAGTAAAGCAATGCTGCCTTTCGCATTACAGGATATTCAAATATTCAGAGGCTGCGCGTCCGCGATGTGGGTGCACGTTAGATACAGCCAGGGAAGTACGGCGCAGGACCGTGTCCAGAAGCTTGACATTGATTTGTGTAATGAAGAGGGACTGGTATGCGTGAGAATGAAAGGCTATTCTTCCAGAGTTTTAGAAAACGAAACAGATGGGGCAGACACCGCGCCGGCAATCGGAACGCTATTGTTCGAGCATGTCTGGGAAGAAAAAGCCATTTCAGAAAAGGATAGATCAATTGAATATAAAGAACATAAAGTGATTGTTTGTGATATAGAAGAAAAACTAAGCGAAAGAATTCAAGCACAACTTGACTGTGTGATACTGCATTCTAATCGTCAAGCGATACATGAACGGTTTGAAACGTATGCCGTACAGGCATTTGAAGAAATACAACAGACGCTAAACGCAAAATCGGGCGGAAAGATGTTAATCCAGATCGCCGTCCCTGCACAGAGCAACCCGCAGCTTCTCAGCGGCCTGACAGGACTGCTTAAAACGGCACAGCTGGAGAATCCAAAACTGACAGGCCAGCTGATTGAAATCGATTCCGGTATGAATGCAGACGATATGGCCGGAACAATAAAAGAAAACAGGCTATGCCCGAGTGACAAACACATCCGTTATTGGAACGAAAAACGTTATGTCGGCGAATGGAGAGAAACAGACGCAGAACAACTGGGCGTAAAAGTGCCGTGGAGAGATCAAGGGGTTTATCTTATCACAGGCGGAGCTGGCGGTCTTGGTTTGATATTTGCCAACGAAATTGCACATCAAACAAAAGAGGCTGTATTGATTCTTACAGGACGATCTCCGCTAGATGACAGGAAGATGTCCCAGCTCCAGGAATTACAACATTCGGGAGCGCGCGTGGTCTATAAGCAAGCCGATATCACAGAAAAAGAAACTGTTCATGCTTTAACCGAAGAGATTCAAAAGGAGTATGGCAGTCTGAACGGGATCATTCATAGCGCAGGCATCATCAGAGACAATTTCATCATTAAGAAAAAGAAAGAAGAAATCCAAGAAGTGCTGGCTCCAAAGGTAACCGGTCTGGTCAACCTTGACGAGGCAACGAAAGATATACCGCTCGACTTCTTCATTCTGTTTTCTTCAGGAGCCGGAACAGTGGGAAGCGCAGGACAGGCGGATTATGCAATGGCAAATGCATTTATGAATACATTCAGCGAATACCGGAATAGCCAAGCGGCGTTACACAATCGTTATGGAAAAACACTCTCCATAAGCTGGCCGTTGTGGAAAGACGGGGGCATGCATGTTGATGCTGAAACCGAACAGATGCTGACACGGGATACCGGCATGGTAGCCATGGAAACTGAAAGCGGCATTCAGGCATTATATCGCGGATGGGCTTCAGGAAAAGCGCAGCTGATGGTGGCACAAGGCGTAGTGAAGAAAATCCATTCGTTTTTACAGCAAACGGCAAACAATTCTGCTCAAAATACAAGCGGCAGCAGCGGGCAGCCGTCGTATGCAGAGAACGAAAATGCCGTGCTGAAAGTCCAAGAGGAGTTGCTGAGAGAAAAAGGGGAGAATTATTTCAAAAAAGTGCTTTCTGCTGTTATCAAACTCCCGGTAAACCGTATAGATGCCGCGGCTCCTATGGAAGATTACGGAATAGATTCTATTATGATCATGCACTTGACGGGTCAGTTAGAAAAGGTATTCGGTTCATTGTCCAAAACATTGTTCTTTGAATATCAGAACATTACATCCTTAACAGAATATTTTATTGAATCACACAAGGAAACGATGTTAGACATTTTGGGAATTGAAACAGAAGAAGCGCCTCCTTCTGAAAAGGTTGACATCTCAGTTGCAGAGACCAAGCATGTAAAACCGGTCACTTATGGCCGAAAGAAACCCGGGTTTGCTCCTTTACGAATGAAAGTGCAAGAGCAGCCAAGTAAAAATGATAGTGAAGATATTGCGATTATCGGTATTTCCGGACGCTATCCTCAAGCGGACAACATCCACGAATTTTGGAAAAACTTGAAGGAGGGCCATGACTGCATTACTGAGGTTCCGGAAGACCGCTGGGATCACAGCCTTTATTATGATGAAGATAAGGACAAAGCGGGAAAAACCTACAGCAAATGGGGAGGCTTCATCAATGATGTAGATAAGTTTGATCCGCAATTTTTCCACATCTCTCCTCGTGAAGCAAAAATGATGGACCCGCAGGAACGTTTATTTTTACAGTGTGTTTATGAAACGATGGAAGACGCGGGATATACAAGAGAGCATCTTGGCCGTGAAAAAGATGCTGAACTGGGCGGGAACGTCGGAGTTTACGTCGGGGCCATGTACGAAGAATACCAATTATACGGAGCGCAAGAACAGGTGCGGGGCAGACCGCTGGCTCTGACTGGAAACCCATCCTCCATAGCGAATCGGGTATCCTATTTCTTCAATTTCCATGGACCGAGCATCGCGTTGGATACAATGTGCTCTTCTTCATTAACTGCGATTCATCTGGCTTGCCAAAGTTTACAGCGCGGAGAATGTGAGGCGGCATTTGCGGGCGGGGTCAATGTTTCGATCCATCCAAATAAATATTTGATGCTGGGTCAGAACAAATTTATGTCAAGCAAAGGCCGATGTGAAAGCTTTGGACAGGGAGGCGACGGCTATGTGCCGGGTGAAGGCGTCGGAGCCGCGCTTCTAAAGCCATTGTCTAAAGCTATTAAAGATGGTGACCACATTTATGGAACCATTAAGGGAACAGCCATTAATCACGGAGGAAAAACAAACGGATACTCAGTCCCTAATCCGAATGCTCAGGCAGCTGTAATTAAAAAGGCGCTTACGGAAGCGAAAGTTGATCCGCGGGCAATCAGCTATATCGAAGCGCACGGCACCGGGACATCCCTCGGAGATCCGATTGAAATAACCGGACTGGCAAAAGTGTTTAGAGAACAAACAAAAGACAAACAGTTTTGCGCCATCGGATCAGCCAAATCCAATATCGGCCATTGTGAGAGTGCAGCAGGTATCGCCGGGCTGACAAAGGTATTGCTGCAAATGAAGCACAGGCAGCTGGCACCTTCACTGCACTCAAAAGTACTGAATCCGAATATCGATTTTCTCAATTCTCCATTCAAAGTGCAGCAAGAGCTTGAAGAATGGGAGCAGCCGGTCATTCAAGTGAATGGACAACAAATTGAATATCCAAGAATCGCAGGCATCTCTTCGTTTGGCGCTGGAGGAGTAAATGCTCATGTGCTGATAGAAGAGTATATTCCGAAATCTGAGCCGACGATGTCAGCTCCGAATCAACAGCCGGCCATCATCGTACTGTCAGCAAAGAATGAAGAGAGGCTTCAAAAGCGTGCTGAAAGTCTGCTGGGTGCCATTCGTGACAAAAGGTATTCTGAAAAGGATCTGATCCGTATGGCATACACGCTTCAAGTCGGACGTGAAGCGATGGACGAGCGTTTGGCGCTTGTGGCTGAAAATATGCAAGGACTCGAAGAAAAGCTGAATGAATTTATTGCCGGGAAGGAAAATACCGAACACCTATACCGCGGACAAGTCAAACGCAACAAAGAAACCATGGCCGTGTTTGCGGCTGATGAAGACATGGCAAAGACAATCGAAGCTTGGATACGCAAAGGAAAATATACGAAGTTTTTAGACCTTTGGGTAAAAGGTTTGAACATCGATTGGGACATGCTCTATCAAGATGACAAACCGCAGCGCATCAGCTTGCCTAGTTATCCTTTTGCAAGAGACCGCTATTGGATAGAAGAAAATGAGCGGCAGACCGTCGAAAAAAAATCAGTCAGACCGGTTGAACCGATTAAACCAATTAAACCAATCAAACCAATTAAACCAATTAAACCAGTTGAAACGGTCAAACCTGTCGTTACAGCACAGCCTGTCAGTCAAGAGCCATTGATTTCTCGCAGAGTCAGCGGCAAGCCTGCCAATATCTCTTTGCAGCCCTTAGCAGATCAGGCGATAACACCAAGTAATGGAACTGAAAACTTGCAAAATGTCGCTTCGGAGCCACCACGATCCCTTTCTGTCGAAGTGCTGTGTGATGAACTGACGGCAAGCTTAGCAGAAGTGTTATACATGGACCAGCATGAAGTCGATCCGGATGAAACATTCATTGATATCGGGATGGACTCTATTACAGGGCTTGAATGGATTAAAGCGATTAACAAGCAATATGGTACGTCACTCGTTGTTACAAAGGTGTATGATTATCCGACGATCAGTGATTTTGCGGAATTTTTAAAAAGTGAATTAAGTAAACAAGCTGAAGGTGAAAAAACGGCAGGAGTTTTCGCGGTGAAAGCGCCAGATACACATATGCCGAAAAACCGGACAGAAACAGTCTCAGCTAAACCGGTCAATATTTCTTTACAGCCATTAAGCAATCAGCAGCTCGCTCATAATGAACCCATAGAAGACATTCAGTATGCAGCCGCGGAGATATCGGCGACAAGCCAGTATCCTGAAACAGTTGAAACGCTCCATGAAGAATTGAAGGAAAGTATAGCCGATGTTCTTTACATGGATCAGCACGAGGTGGATATCGACGACACATTCATTGATATCGGAATGGACTCTATTACGGGGCTTGAATGGGTAAAGGCGGTTAATAAGCAGTACAACACGTCATTGACCGTAACCAAAGTTTATGATTATCCGACGATTCGTGATTTTGCGGAATTTCTAAAAACTGAGCTGGTCAAACGAGGCAAAGGAAAAAAGGAAGTCAAGACAAAGAATCTCAATTCGCCTTCAGAAGTGTCTGTAAAGCCTATAGCATCACTTGAGGCGAAGCCGGCAGACATACCGATTCAGCCTGTTCAATTAAAGCCGGTAAAGGAACCCGAAAAGAAAACAGCCCGATTTGAACAAGATTACCCAGCCAATGCGATAGCCATTGTCGGGATGTCAGGAAGATACCCCGGCGCAAGTGACGTAAGCACGTATTGGGATAACTTGGTCCATGCCAGAAATTCAATCAAGGACATTCCGAAGTCTCGGTGGGATGTGAACCAATATTATGACCCGGCTCTGAATCAAAAAGGGAAAATATACTGTAAATCACTAGGAATGTTAGATGATATCGAGCATTTTGACCCGTTATTTTTTAATATACCGCCGTCAGAAGCTGAACTGATGGATCCGCAGCATCGAATATTTTTACAGGAGGGCTATAAAGCATTTGAGGATGCCGGATATAACGCCCAAACATTAAATGATAAAAAGTGCGGAGTCTATCTGGGTATCATGAGCAATGAATACGGGATGATGCTGAATAAGCATCAGGCAAGAGCAAGCGCCACGGGGAACAGTTTTGCTATAGCGGCAGCACGTATTCCGTATTATCTTAATTTAAAAGGCCCTGCCATTCCTATCGATACGGCTTGTTCTTCCTCATTAGTCGGGACCCATTTGGCCCGCCAAGCTCTATTAAATAAAGAAATTGATATGGCGTTGGTTGGCGGCGTGAGCTTATATCTCACTCCGGAATCATACATCAGCATGTGTGAAGCCGGGATGTTATCGCCGGATGGACAATGCAAAGCGTTTGATAATAGCGCAAATGGTTTCGTACCCGGCGAAGGTGCAGGAGCGTTAGTCTTAAAGCGACTCAAAGACGCAGAAGCAGCTAATGATCATATATATGGAGTCATTATCGGTTCCGGAATTAATCAGGACGGAAAAACGAATGGAATTACAGCGCCGAGTGCAAAAAGCCAAATGGACTTAGAACGTGACATATATGAAAAATATGATATACACCCTGAGAGCATCAGTTATGTAGAAATGCACGGCACGGGAACAAAACAAGGGGATCCGATTGAATTAGAAGCCCTATCGACCGTATTTAAAGAGAAAACAGACCGAAAGAAATATTGTGCGATCGGTTCAGTGAAAAGCAACATCGGTCATACATCGGCGGCGGCAGGGGTAGCAAGCGTCCAAAAAGTGTTAATGTGCATGAAACACAAAACACTGGTGCCTACTTTACATTTCACAACGCCTAATGAGCATTTTCAATTTGAGGATTCGCCTTTATATGTAAATACCGAGCTTAAGCACTGGGAAACGAGTAAAGGACAGCCGCGGCGGGCCTGTGTGAGTTCCTTTGGATACAGCGGGACGAACGCCCACCTTGTGATTGAAGAATATCAGCCTAAAAGGCGCAATGACAGGCCATCAGACCAGGATAGCCAAAAGTTATTTGTGTTATCTGCGAAAAAGACAGAGCAATTAAAAGGTTATGCCCGATTGATGAAAGACTTTGCGGAATCCCATGAAGATATAAATCTGGCTGATATGGCATACACCCTTCAGGTTGGCCGGGAGCCGATGGATTATCGGATGGCGTTTTTGGCAGATTCAAGAGAATCGCTTATCAAAACATTAGAGGATTATATCGCCGATGTTCAGCATGCTGAGATTTATTCTGCCCATGTGAAAACGAAAAAAAGTGACATTAAAGCTTTTGAAACAGATGGTGATGCCAAAACATTGCTGCAAACATGGATAGAGAAGAGAAAGATTAAAGAAATAGCAGATTTATGGGTGAAAGGGCTTCGTATAGATTGGAACGAGCTTTATGAAGATCAAAAACCTTATCGAATCAGTCTCCCCGCTTATCCATTTGCAAAAGAGTATTATTGGCTGCCCAAAGAAACAGCTGCAGCAAGCAGCAGTTCTGCAAGTCCTGAAACTGGGGGACAGCATTGCTTTTTACAAAAACAATGGGAGCTTTGCCCGATTGCTGCGAAGGAAAAAGGTAACCGGACGGTGGCCATATTGGCCAGTCCGAAGACAATGACGTTGGCTGAAGAGCTTTCTAAGTATTTCTCAAAATATTATATTTTTGATATTGAAGGACACACCGATTTCTCAGATGCGGACTGGGAGAGTTTCGATGGCGCAGTGGATTTGGCCGGGTGTGAAATGAGCGATAACCAATCCATGAAATGGATCAGCCCGCTGCAAAAGCTGATTGAGCATGGACGTAAACACAAACAAGGTTTAACCGTCATGTGTGTTACAAAAGGGCTGGAATCGTTTCAAAATAGAAATGTCAATTTATTAGGTGCCTCTCGAAGCGGTTTATATCGTATGCTTCAAAGCGAATACAGTTATCTCAAATCGAGACACATGGATGCAGATGAAGCGGCAAAAGAGAGAGATTTGGTGAGGCTGATCGCAGATGAGTTTAGTGCTGACAGTACAGAGACCGAAGTTTGTTATCGGGACGGACAGCGCTATCGAGCATTTTTGGAAGAAAGATCTGCCCATGAGGATAGCGAGCATCAAGCAATATCGTTTCCGGCAGACAAGGTGCTGCTGATTACAGGCGGGACAAGAGGTCTCGGATTACTATGCGCTCGGCATTTTGTGCAAACATACGGGGTTAAACGATTAGTGCTGACTGGCCGTGAGCCGCTGCCACCTCGTGCACAGTGGGAATCATTCAGTCGGCAAAACACGCCGCTTGCACAAAAAATTCAAGCGGTCCAAGAGTTGGAAGCTTTGGGCGCACACGTGCAAGTGCTGTCTCTTTCCCTGTCCGATCCGCATGCTGTGAAAGAGAGCCTTGAAGCAATCCAGCACACCATGGGGGGAATTGGCGGAGTCATTCATTGTGCCGGTATGGTGAATACGAAAAATCCGGCATTTATAAGAAAGTCCGCAGAAGACATTCAACAGGTGTTGGAGCCTAAAGTCGAAGGCCTTCAAACATTATTTGACATTCTCAAAGAAGAGCCGCTGCAATTTTTCGTTCTGTTTTCATCAGTATCAGGGATTATTCCGGTTCTTGCATCAGGCCAAGCTGATTATGCCATGGCGAATGCTTACATGGACTATTTTGCAGAGGCACATTCTGATGATTGTCCGATTGTCAGCATCCAGTGGCCCAACTGGAAGGAAACCGGTTTAGGTGAGGTTCGAAGCAAAGCTTTGGAACAGACCGGGCTGTTAAGCTTGAAAAATGAAGAAGGATTGCACCTTTTAGATCAGATTCTGTCTGAAAAACGACATGCCGTGATCCTACCGGCAGTGCCCGATCTAGATGTATGGCAGCCGCATCAGCTGATGCAGCAGTCGATTCAGCGAGATTCTGTGATAAGTACGCCGTTTCCGAGTTCTGAGGCAAGCGGCGATCAAGCTGTTCAAAACCTGCTGCATGAAACGACAGCCTGGCTTGTAAAGATCTTTTCTGATGAGTTAAAGATAGACCCCAAGGATCTTGAAACCGATGAACCATTTCAAGAGTATGGCGTGGATTCGATCATTTTGGCTCAGTTATTACAGCAGATCAATCAGAAGATAGAAGGGGACATTGATCCGTCCATTTTATTTGAATATTCAACGATAGAGTCTTTTGCAAAGTGGCTGGTGTCTGCTTATGAATCTTCCCTATCAAATGCAGTATGCCGCTCCACCTCAAAAGAGCATGAGTCTGCCATATCTCCGCCTTCACTGAATGCGGTATCTCTTGGCGAAGCGGAACCGGAAAAGAGCCGTGAGATGAAACCGGTGAATCATACAGAAGACATCGCGATTATCGGTCTTACTTGCCGGTTTCCCGGAGCTGACACTCTTGAGTCATATTGGGATTTAATAGCTGAAGGACGATTAGCCATCAGACCTGTTCCGCCTGAACGCTGGGGTTATTCCAGTCCGTATTATGCCGGCGTAATTGATGACCTGGAGCGATTTGATTCTGAATTCTTCCTTATGTCGGAAGACGATGTCAGGGCAATGGATCCTCAGGCTTTAGCTGTATTGGAAGAAAGCTTGAAATTGTGGCATCATGCCGGGTATACACAAAAGGAAATTAAAGGAATGCAGGCGGGTGTTTATATAGGAGGGCGCAGTCAGCACAAGCCTGATCCATCCAGTCTTTCAAAAGCACGTAACCCGATTGTGGCCGGAGGGCAAAACTATTTAGCGGCTAATATTTCTCAATTTTTCGATTTGCGCGGTCCGAGTATCGTGATGGACACAGCTTGTTCCTCTGCTTTGGTCGGTTTAAATATGGCCATTCAAGCTTTACGGAGCGGTGATATTGACGCTGCAGTAGTCGGCGGTGTCAGTTTGCTTGATACAGATGCTGCGCATCACATGTTCCAAGAGCGGGGCCTTTTATGTGAAAAGCCGTCTTTCCATGTATTTGACAAGCGTGCAGACGGTGTGGTGTTGGGAGAAGGCGTAGGCATGGTGTTAGTCAAAACGGTGAGGCAAGCGCTCAAAGACGGAGATTCTATCTACGCCGTCATTAAAGCCGCGGCTGTTAATAATGACGGAAGGACCGCGGGACCCTCTACTCCGAATCTGCAGGCACAGAAGGACGTGATGCAGACGGCGCTCGAAAAAAGCGGCAAAAAACCTGAAGACATCAGCTATATCGAAGCGAACGGTTCTGGCTCGGTGGTGACGGATTTACTTGAGCTTAAGGCGGTCCAGTCCGTTTACCGTTCCAGCGGCAGGGCTCCTTTAGGATTAGGATCGGTTAAGCCTAATATCGGACACCCTTTATGTGCAGAAGGAATCGCCAGTCTCATAAAGGTCGCATTGATGCTGCAGCATCGCCGATTGGTCCCGTTTATGTCGGGTGACCAAAAAATGCCGCATTTTGATATAGAAGAAACTGATTTGTATTTTTGTAAAACACAAGTTGAATGGGCGGCGGCAGAAGTGCCGACTGCAGCGATTAATTGTTTTGCGGATGGAGGAACGAATGCCCATCTGATTGTAGAAGCTTGGCAGGAATCGGTTCAGCGTCCGATTCGAAGAAAGCCTCTGCCGCTTCCGGCATTAAATCGGCAGCCTATTTTAAAACAGAAAGCCGCCGCATCAGCTCGTACCGTGCAAAAGCAAGAGCTTCCGGCCAAGGGTGCTCCTAAAGAAATGTTTTGGAAAACATTCAAATAAGAGAGGAGTGGGGAAGAAATGATAACTGAACAATTAAGCCTATCGTTACAGCATCCTATTATGCAAAATCACAAGGTATATGGACAAGCGTTATTACCCGGCCTTGCTTATATAGATCTCATTTATCAAGTATTTCAAGAACACGGTTACGCTTATCAAGAACTTGAACTTAAACATGTAACCATTTTTCACCCGCTGATCGCGGAAGAGACATATGACATCATTCTTTCTATTCATGTGTCTGAAAGCAACGAAGGAAAATGGGTTATTCAAATTGACGGACAAAAACAGCAAGGAGACTTGTTAACAGACAAAAAACAATATGTAACTGCAGAAATGCATCAAAGAGAATCTGTTGTTTTCAGCGAGACCATTGATATGACTCATTGGGAAAAGACGGCTGACAGAGTTGTGGATTTGCACGATATCTATGACCAGTGCCGCCGCCATGAATTGGTGCATACAGGGATGATGAAGGCAAAAGGACAGATATATGAAACGGGTGAAGGCGCTCTTATTGATATTTCTGTCGGCCAAGAAGCTCTGGTTCATTCCGAGTCGTTTATGTTCCACCCGACTCTCATAGACGGCAGCGGATTAGGGTCAAGCGTCCTGCTCTCGAATACGAATCAAGACAGACAGACTCTTTATCTGCCTTTGTTTTATGAGTCCTTTTCCGCTTCGGATTTATTACAGAAAGAATGTGCGGCTCGCATTCAATCTTCTTCAGTGCGTCAGGAGAAAGAACTTACTTATATGACGATTGAATATTTCAATCAACAAGGAAAAAAGGTAGCCGAGCTTAAAAACTTTGCAAGTAAATCTGTGCGCGAAGCGGAAGCCATCCATCCGGAAAGAAAGGAAACGAATAGGTCTCAAGCAATGATGCAGCGGAACGAATCTGTTCAGACGGCAAGTGCAGACAACAGCCGGGAATATGCTGCAATTGAAGAGTTTTTACGTCAGCTTCTGGCTGAACAGCTTGGAAAACCGGCAGAACTGATTGAAACACATGCCGGGTACTATGAGCTTGGTTTGGATTCGCCTTCCTTGCTTGAAACCGTTCAGGCGATTGGTTCCAAGATGGGGGCGGATCTCTCTCCGACCCTGCTGTTTGAATACACAACCATTGCAGAATTGTCAGCTTATCTTGCTGAAAACTTTTCATTTGGAGATGCGGACAACGTTGTCCGCCAGTCTCCTTTACCTATGCCGGAAGATCCGGAGCCGGAATCATTAAAGGCTGATGAAGCTGTATCGAAAGCCTGCGGAGACATTGCGATCATTGGGATGGCAGGCCGTTATCCCAAGGCTGAAAATATACAAGCATTTTGGAAGAATCTAAAGGCGGGCATGGATTGCATCACTGAAATTCCGCCATCGCGCTGGGACTGGCAGGAATTCAGCCATTTGAAATCGCCTGCCGGGAAGCCTGTGTCCAAATGGGGCGGCTTTATCGAGGATGCAGATTGCTTTGATCCTCAATTTTTCAGAATATCTCCCAGAGAAGCAGAAAACATGGATCCCCAAGAACGTTTGTTTTTAGAGGCTTGCTGGGAAGCGATTGAAGATGCGGGATATACACCAAACACGCTTGCAGCACCGCAAGGCAGACATAAAAGACAGCATGTCGGCGTATTTGCCGGCGTTATGCATAAAGATTACTCCCTGATTGGAGCGGAGGCTTTATCTGAAGACAACCCATTTCCTTTGTCACTGAATTATGCTCAAATCGCCAATCGGGTTTCTTACTACTGTAACTTCCACGGACCGAGTATGGCGGTGGATACTGTATGCTCTTCTTCTTTGACCGCCGTTCATTTGGCAATAGAGAGCATCCGAAATGGAGAATGCGAGGCGGCACTTGCGGGCGGAGTTAATTTGTCGCTGCATCCGGCTAAATATATAAGCTATGGCAGTGTGGGGATGCATTCCAGCGACGGATATTGCCATACGTTCGGTCTGGACGGCGACGGCTATGTATCGGGAGAAGGCGTCGGAACGGTTCTGCTGAAGCCTCTGAAAAAAGCAGAGCAGGATGGGGACCGGATCTATGCCGTCATTAAAGGAAGTGCCATTAATCATGTAGGAAAGGTAAGCGGAATTACCGTTCCAAGTCCTGTGGCGCAAGCTGACGTCATCGAAGCCTGCTTAGAGAAAACAGGAATCAATCCTAGGACCGTCAGCTATGTAGAAGCTCATGGCACAGGCACCTCCTTAGGAGACCCGATTGAAATTCAAGGGCTGATGAAAGCTTTCAGCCGGGATACGCAGGATAAGCAGTTCTGTTCCATCGGTTCCGTGAAATCAAATATTGGGCATGCCGAGTCTGCAGCCGGAATCAGCGGCTTGTGCAAGGTCGCCCTTCAGCTGCACTATAAAACGCTGGTGCCGTCTTTGCATTCACAAGAGCTGAATCCATATCTTAAACTGGATCAATCTCCTTTTTATGTCCAGCATGAAACAAAGGAATGGGAGCCGCCGACATTGACAGAAAACGGGGCTAGCATCACCTATCCCCGCCGTGCCGGATTAAGTTCATTCGGAGCTTCGGGGTCAAATGCGCACCTAATTCTGGAAGAATACATCCCGGCAGCTTCTGTGTCTCCTGCAGCGGAAGCCTCACCGGCTATCATTCCGCTGTCTGCCAGAAACAAAGACAGACTGCAAGCCTATGTGAAGAAACTGCTCGATTATCTTCATGAGGACATCAATCTTTCTGAGCTTGCTTTTACATTACAGTCAGGACGCGTAGCAATGGAAGAGCGGGCAGCTTTTCTGGTGACAGACATAAAGGATTTAATCGTTAAATTAAAAGCATTTGCGGCAGGCAATGAGAAGATCAATGATTGCTGGATCGGACAGGTCAAAGATGTGAATGAGCTTTTTATGTCCAGCGTGAATCAAGCCGCAATGGAATCGGTGCAGAAGCCGATTACTGAAGGCGGTTTGAAGAAATTGGCGGAAGCATGGGTTCAAGGAAAGCAGGCGAATTGGGAAGAATTGTACGGGAATAAGAAGCCGCTCAAAATCAGTGTTCCGACCTATCCGTTTGCAAAAGAACGTTATTGGATCCCGGCACCTGAAACGAAAAACAGCAGCAACGATGCCCAATTACATCCGCTGCTGCACCGAAACACATCAGACTTCACTGAGCAGCGTTTTAGTTCTACCTTTACAGGCGAGGAGTTTTTTCTCTCAGATCATGTAGTTAATGGTCAGAAAATTTTGCCGGGCGTAGCCTATTTGGAAATGGCCCGTGAGGCAGCGGAAAAAGCAGCCGGTGTTCAGGAAGATGAACAAAGAGTGGTGTCACTCAAAGATATCGTGTGGATACGGCCTATCGTGATTGAGAGCGAACCGAAAGAGATACATATCGGCCTTTATCCGGAAGATAGCGGAGAGATTGCCTATGAGATTTATAGTGAACCGGAAGATATGGATGAAAATCCGATCATACACAGTCAGGGCAGTGCAAGGATAGGCGACGTAACGGACATCCCGGCTTTAGACATTAAAACATTGCAGGCGCAATGCAGCCTGGAGACCGTAGCGTCAGACCAATGCTATGAGGCGTTCCGGAAGATAGGGCTTGACTATGGCGAGGGCTATCAAGGAATTGAAAAGGTGCTCGTGGGACAAGACCAATTGCTTGCAAAAATCTCCTTACCCGCTTTCTTGAAAGGCGGCCAGCAGCAATTCATGCTTCATCCTAGTGTAATGGATTCCGCTTTTCATGCTTCGATCGGTTTAATTGTAAGTTCAGTCAACGCAGATACTCACACACACAAACTGTCACTGCCGTTTGCAATGCAGGAACTTGACATCCTTCGCCCTTGCCCTTCTGACATATGGTCCTTTATTCGATACAGTCAGGACAGCAAAGCGGATGACAAAGTGAGGAAGTATGATATTGATTTATGCGATGAGAACGGCAATATTTGTGTGCGGATGAAAGGGGCTTCCATCAGAGCATTGGAAGGAGAACATTCATCTGCATCGAAAACGAATGCGGCAGAAAATGCGGCGCATCTGCCAGTCGGGCATACGATGATGATTCCCGTCTGGGAACCTATTTCTGCAGATGCAGAGGATGATCTTCCAGCTTTTGAAGAGCGGGCAGTTTTAATTGGAGGGTCTGAGGATGACCGGAGATTAATCAAACAACATGATTCGAAGATTACAGTTTTAGATGTTCAGTCAACAGATGATATCTCAGCGATATCGAACAAGCTGCAAGCATGCGGCAGCATTGATCACGTGATATGGATCGCTCCGTCCCGCCAGCTGAACATAATGTCAGAGGATATGTTTATTGAAGATCAGGAAAAAAACGTTCTTCACGTTTTTAAGATTGTCAAAGCACTTCTTCAATCAGGATACGGTGACAAAGCTGTAACATGGAGCCTTGTTACTGTCCAAGCGCAGCCGGTTGTTCAACATGAATCAATAAACCCTTCTCATGCCAGTATTCACGGGCTTGCCGGCACAATGGCTAAGGAATACCCGAACTGGAAAATCCGGCTTCTTGATCTTGAGGAAGACTGCGCTTGGCCAATCAAGCAGATGTTTACACTTCCAGCTGACCGTCATGGGCATGCTTGGGCTTATCGTAATCAGCAGTGGCATCAGCAGGAATTGATCCCGTTTCAACACTCACCGTCAAACAGCACTCTGTATAAAACAGGGGGAGTGTATGTGGTTATCGGCGGTGCGGGATACATTGGTGAAGCGTGGAGTGAATATATGATCCGCAGCTATCAGGCGCAGATTATTTGGATTGGGCGCAGTCCATTAAATGACGCCATCCAGGCTAAATTAGACCGTCTTGCAAACGTCGGACCTATGCCTCACTACATTGCTGCCGATGCAGCTGATGTAAACTCCTTGCAGCAAGCTTACGAAAAAGTGAAAGAGCGTTATGCCCACATTCACGGCGTCGTTCATTCAGCGATGAACTTATCTGAGCAAAGTCTGGAAAATATGAGACTTGAAGAATTCAGATCGGGGCTGGCGGCCAAGGTAGATGTGAGTGTGTGTATGGCTCAAGTATTTGAGCGGGAAGATTTGGATTTTGTCCTATTTTTCTCCTCGCTTGTGGCTTATATCAAAAATGTGAAGCAAAGCCATTATGCTTCCGGCTGCGCTTTTGCAGATGCTTTTGCTTACCGGCTTTCCCAAAACTGGACGTGTCCGGTAAAAGTAATGAATTGGGGATATTGGGGAAACAGCGAAGCGGCTGGTGATGAGAATTTTGTCCAGCTCATGGATCAAATAGGCCTAGGCTTGATTGAACCGGAGGCAGGCATGAACGCATTACAAGCACTGCTTTCGGGGCCTGTCAGCCAAGCGGCTTTCATTCATACAACCAAACCGGTTGCTGTAGAAGGCATGAATCAGAAGGAGGCCATAACCGTTTACCCGCACCAGCCTCAGGTTGACGTCAAAAGCTTGAAAGGGCGTTTGTCAGAAAAAGGGTCAAATGCAGACCATATAAAAGGAGTAAAGCATGAGGAACTGGATGATTTCCTTTACAGGCTTCTTTTAGGTCAATTGCAAACGGCCGGGTTGTTTAAAGGTGACAGATTATCTGCGGAACATTTTAAACGAAACAATAAAACCCGTGATTTTTATGAAAAATGGCTTCAGCAAAGCATAGCGTTCCTTCTGGAGCATCACGATCTTAAGCAAGATGGAGAGTCATTGGTGACAAAAGACAGAGCAAACCAAAATATAGATGAGCTTTGGAAAGAATGGGGCGAGAAAAAGGCAGAGTGGCTGAAAGACAGCAATACGAAAGCAATGGTTGTGTTGGCAGAGTCCATGCTTAAAGCATTGCCGGATATTCTGACCGGAAAAGTGCCAGCGACGGATGTTATGTTCCCTCATTCCTCTATGGAATTGGTGGAAGGAATCTATAAACACAATCAAGTTGCAGACTACTTCAATCAAGTGCTTTCTGATACATTAATGGCTTACTTAGAAGAGCGGCTGAAAGAAGACCCGCAAGCATCCATTCGGATCTTGGAAATAGGCGCGGGCACCGGCGGTACAAGTGCGGGCATTTTTCAAAAGCTGAAGAGCTATCAACAAAACATTGAAGAATATTGCTATACAGATCTATCCAAAGCATTTTTGATGCATGCGGAAAAAGAGTATGGCCCAGAAAATCCTTATCTGACATATAAAATCTTTAACGTGGAAGCACCAATTGTAAATCAGGAAATTGATGCAGGCGGCTATGACATTGTGATTGCGGCTAATGTCCTGCACGCTACGAAAAATATCCGCCAAACCTTGCGTCATGCGAAAGCGGTTCTAAAACATAACGGATTACTCTTATTAAATGAAATGGCCGGTAACAGCCTGTTCCCTCATATTACATTCGGACTTTTGGAAGGCTGGTGGCTGTATGAAGACCCTGAGCTTCGTATACCTGGCTGTCCCGGTTTATATCCTGATGCGTGGGAAAAGGCTTTAGAAAGTGAAGGCTATCAATCGGTGTTCTTCCCGGCGGAAAAAGCTCATGACTTAAGCCACCAAATCATTGCGGCACAAAGCAACGGGGTCATTCGCAATGTGACCGTGCCGAAGGAAAACGCGCTTCCGGCAGTAAGGGATTTCCGTTCAAGCCCGTTGAAAGACCCGGCGACTGAACAAATGAACGTGGCGGAGGAAGCCGGACAAACAAAAGATTCCGCACTCCAAGAGAAAAGCACGGAGTATATGAAAAAATTAATCGGAGAAACGCTGAAAATCCCAGCCGGCAAGATTGACTCTTCTGAACCGCTGGAAAAGTACGGTATCGATTCTATTGTCGTCGTCCAGCTGACCAATACGTTACGTAAGGTATTAGATCATGTCAGCAGCACGTTATTTTTTGAGTACCAAACCATTGATGCATTAGTAGCGCACTTAATCAAAACAAAAAAAGAAGCGCTCATAAAGCTGACGGGGTTAGATCATCAAATGCAGAATGACAAGCGAGTGGCAAAGCCGCTTCAGGATGGGCCATCGCAAGAATCGCCGCAGACCTTCAGAAAATCCCGGCGCTATCGCAAGCTTGGAAGCCAAAAGGAGCAAGAAAAGCCATCCCAAGCCATGACCAGCCGAGATGTAGCCATTATCGGCATTTCCGGACGTTACCCTCAGGCGGAAACGGTTGCTGATTTTTGGAACAATCTAAAAGAAGGAAAAAACTGCATTGAAGAAATACCTAAAGAACGCTGGGATTGGAAAACATATTACGATGAAGAAAAAGGAAAAGAAGGGTCGATTTATACGAAATGGGGCGGCTTCATAAAGGATATGGATAAGTTTGATCCTTTGTTCTTTCAAATTTCTCCGTTAGAAGCAGAAAGAATGGACCCTCAAGAGCGATTATTTTTACAAACCGCATATGCAAGTATTGAGGATGCCGGATACACGCCGGAAACGCTGTGTTCAAGCAGAAAGATCGGCGTATTTGCAGGAGTGATGAACAAAAATTACCCTACTGGCTACGGCTACTGGTCCATTGCCAACAGGGTGTCCTATCTTTTGAATTTTCAAGGGCCGAGCATAGCTGTTGATACGGCCTGTTCTTCTTCCCTGACAGCCATTCATTTAGCGCTGGAAAGCATATACAGCGGGTCAAGTGAATGCGCCATCGCCGGAGGAGTCAATTTGATTGTCGACCCGATCCATTACCAGAACTTATCTGTCATGAATATGCTCTCGTCAGGTGATAAATGCAAATCGTTCGGGGACGATGCGGATGGATTTGTTGATGGAGAAGGTGTAGGGGCCGTCATCTTAAAGCCTCTAAAAAAAGCGATTGAAGACGGTGACCATATTTACGGTGTCGTTAAGGGCAGCATGGTGAATAGCGGAGGAAAAACCAACGGCTATACTGTGCCAAACCCGAACGCGCAATGCCAGTTAATGAAGGAAGCCTTTCAAAATGCGAATATTTCGGCTCGGACCATCAGTTATCTGGAGGCTCACGGCACGGGCACGGCATTAGGTGATCCCATTGAAATCGCAGGATTAACAAGAGCTTTTGAGGAAGACACAACAGACAGGCAGTTCTGTGCGATCGGTTCTGCCAAATCCAATATCGGACATTGTGAAAGCGCGGCAGGCATCGCAGGGCTGACAAAAATACTGCTTCAGCTTAAATACGGCCAAATCGCCCCTTCATTGCACTCTGAACGGTTAAATCCAAATATTGAATTCGGCCATACTCCTTTTATCGTCCAGCAAGAGCTCGGAGAATGGAAACGACCGATCATCGACGGGCAGGAGGTGCCGAGACGCGCAGGATTAAGCAGTTTTGGTGCGGGAGGGTCAAATGCTCATATTGTCATAGAAGAATATATTCCGAAAACGGAGACGCCAACGCTATATGCTCAACCGCCGGCTTTAATCGTGCTGTCAGCAAAAAATAGCGAACGGCTTCGGGATAGAGCAGAACAGCTGCTTGCGGCCATCAGTGAAAAGAGATATAGCGAAACAGATCTTGTCAGGGTGGCCTATACCCTTCAAACAGGTCGTGAAGCGATGGAGGAAAGGCTCGGCTTTATAGCAGATTCTATTGAAGACCTTGAGACCAAGCTGAACGATTATATAGAAGGTAAAGAAGATACAGATACTCTGTACCGGGACCGTACTGATCATAACAAAAGAGCATTGGCTGTCTTTTCAGCTGATGAAGATATGGAAAAGATCATAGATGCCTGGATAAGCAAAGGAAAATATACAAAATTACTGGATCTTTGGGTGAAGGGCTTGTCCTTTGATTGGCACAAGCTTTATGGAACCAAGGCGCCGATCCGGATCAGCCTGCCGACATATCCTTTTGCAAAGGAACGTTACTGGGCCTCAGTGAATGAAGAGAAACCAGCTGTAAGGAGAGCGGCATCAGAGGACCATATGGAACAGCAGCAGGAGACGGCAGAAGACTTTCAGATGATGACGTTTAAAGAGGTTTGGAAAGAGATGCGCGCACCTGAAGCAGCCCGTAAGAATATAAAAACGTTGGTTTGTTTTCTCTCTGACCCTGAAAAACAACAAGCATTTGTTTCAGCTGTCCAAACCTTTGACAAAGAGACGCGGATCATTTTTATTTCACAAGGAGCGGCATTTGAAAAACAATCTCAATATCACTATTGTATTTTACGACATGAGCCCGGCACATATAAGGAAGCCTTCCGGCGCATTCAAGAAGAACACGGTGAATTAGATGCGATTCTCTATTTATGGGCGTTAGAGGATCAAAGTTGTATTCAAGATTACTCATGCATTGTATATCTGATACAAGCCATGGCATCTGCAAAGCTTCAGCCTTCCCGGCTGTTATTGGCGGGAGGTTTTGAAAATGGCCTGGACCGCTGCTATGTAGAATCATGGATCGGTTTTGAACGTTCGCTCGGACTGGTCCTTCCGAATACAAAAGTCACAGGCGTTTTTCAAACAACTGACAGCCAGAATCGGATATCAATGGAGGATTGGGCGCGTAAGATCTGGACGGAATTACAGGCTGCAAGCGAACAAACCGTCCTGTATCAGGATGAACAACGTTATGTATCTATCATTGAACCGACAGCCATACAAGCAGGAAACAGCTTATTGAAGCATGGAGGGACTTACCTGATTACAGGAGGATTAGGAGGGCTAGGTTATTTATTCGCCAAGCATTTGGCTGCAAAATATGCGGCAAACATCATTCTTACCGGCCGTTCGCCTGTCAATGAGGAAAAACAAAACCAAATACAAAAATTAAAGAATTTAGGAAGCAGCGTCATCTACGCAGAGGCGGATGTTTGTGATCCGATTGCGATGGGAGACTGCGTGAAACGCGGCATCGAACAGTTCGGAGCTATCAATGGCGTCATTCATGCTGCAGGTTTAGAAAGCGAGTCTGCTATTTTTGAAAAAGAGATGGAAAGTTTCCGTCACATTATTGAACCGAAAATCAATGGAACCATAGCGCTTGATGAATGGCTTAAAAAAGAAACGCTTGATTTTATCTGTTATTTTTCATCATCATCCGCTATTTTAGGAGACTTTGGTTTTTGCGATTATGCGATAGGGAATCGATTTCAAATGGCTTACGCACATTATAGAAATGATCATCTCAATCAAGGCAAAACATTTGTCATCAACTGGCCTGTGTGGAAAGACGGAGGTATGGCAATCGGTGATGCCGAGACAACCGATATGTATCTGAAATCAAGCGGCCAGCGTCTATTAGAGGCAGATGAAGGTATCGGCATATTTGAACGAATCTTATCTCAACAAGATACGCAGCATCTCATTATAGCAGGTCAGCCTAGCCGCGCCCGGCGCTTTTTGGGACTCAATGAACATATACAGCCTGAACCGGCCCTTTCAACTCATCCCGTAATAGAAAGACAAGATGAGAACAAGTCATTAAGTGTGGAAAAACGTCTTGAAATGGATTTGAAAGAGCATATCCATACTTTGCTCAAAATCTCAAAGGACAAGTTAGAGATGAATAAAAATTGGGCCGACTTCGGATTCGATTCGATCTATTTGGCCAAATTCTCAAACCTATTGTCCGACCATTACAAAATTGAAGTAACACCGGCTTTATTTTTCGGCTATTCCACTCTAAAAGAACTGATCCGATACTTTTTAACGGATCATAAAGAGATGATTGAAGAATTTTACCGGGAAGACGTTCGGAAACAGCCTGTCTTGCTAAAGTCTCCAGCTGCAACGGGTGATGCGCCAGCAGCTAAAGGCGAAGAATCCCGAAAAAGTGTTCAGCAAAATCATGCAGAGCCGATCGCCATTATCGGAATGAGCGGCAGATTTCCTCAGGCAGATACGGTTCAGGAATTTTGGGACAATCTGAAGAACGGAAAAAATTGCATTTCGGAAATTCCAAAAGAACGATGGGATTGGCGTGATGGTAACGGGGATTCAGAAAAAGCAGTGCCAAGATGGGGTGCATTTTTGAATGACATAGACCGATTTGATCCGCTGTTTTTTCAAATATCACCTAAAGAAGCGGAAAGCATGGACCCGCGCCAGCGCATTTTCTTAGAGGAAGCATGGCATACATTTGAAGACGCAGGATATATGGGAAAACGGATTAAAGGAAAGTCTTGCGGCGTTTATGTGGGTGTGGAAGAAGGGGAATATGCGCATTTAACCGGTGATACGGATTACATTAATGGCACCCAAAACGCCACATTATCTGCCCGAATCGCATACGCTTTGGATTTGAAAGGGCCTAATATGTCGTTAACAGCGGCGTGTTCCTCAGGGCTCGTCGCCATTCATCAGGCATGTTCGGCATTACGCCAGGGAGACTGTGAAATGGCTTTAGCCGGCGGTGTCAGCCTGAATATGACTCAGATGTCATATGCGGCGCTGACTAGGGCTGAAATGCTTTCTCCAAACGGGCAATGTAAAGTATTTGATCAGGATGCAAATGGGCTCGTGCCTGGCGAAGCGGCAGCAGCTGTGCTGTTGAAACCATTATCAAAGGCGATTGAAGACAAAGATCACATTTATGGATGTATAAAGGCAAGCGGGGTCAATTATGACGGGAAAACAAACGGTATCACAGCCCCTAACCCTTTCAGCCAGACGGAATTGATAGAAAGCATTTATGATAAATTTCAAATCAATCCGTTGGATATCCAATATGTGATGGCGCACAGCACCGGATCAAATATAGGAGATCCGCTCGAAGTCCAAGCGTTAACGAGGGCATTCAATAAATATACAAAACAGAAGCAATTCTGTGCAATCGGTTCTATTAAATCGTTAATCGGACACACATTTGCCGCTTCAGGTGTCGTTAGTTTAATCAGCATGCTGATGGCTATGAATGACCAAACCATTCCGGCGACACATCATTGTGAAACAAGCAATTCATATATTCAGTTTAATGAAAGTCCCTTTGTGCTCCATAAAGAAAATCAGGCATGGAAAAAGAAAAACGGCATGCCGAGGGTGGGAACGATCAGCACGACGGGCATAAGCGGAACCAATGCACATGCAGTAGTGGAGGAATATGACATAACGCGTTCACACTCAACTGAGTGCCCGCAAGTCATCGTACTTTCTGCTCAAAACGAGGAACGGCTGCAAGCTGTTGCCCGAAAAATGCTTGAGTATGCCGAGCATAATGAATTTTCTTTACCTGACTTTGCCTATACGCTGCAGGTCGGAAGAGAAGCAATGGAAGCCCGTTTGGCAATGGTTGTGAACAATAAAGAAGAACTGGTGCGAAAATTGAAGGAATATGACGAAGCGGTGAAGAATGGTGAATCATTCGAAACTTTTGCATCTCTATTTACGGGGAATGCGGAAGAGAATCAAGAACTCCAAGACGAAGCGGTTTTACAAGTTTTCGTCAAAGAAAACAATTTGCAAAAAATCGCACAGTATTGGACCAAAGGAAACGACATGTCATGGGAATTACTCCATAACGGCAATGAAGTTCGCACTATCCCTTTACCCGGCTATCCATTTGAAAGGGAACGCTATTGGGTGTCAACAGGCAAAAAGGAACAAAACGGGCCAAAAGCCATAAAGCAGTCTATAGAAGAAAATGAAACGGTTCAAGTCTTAGAAGACCAATCAATCCAGGAAAAAATGCAGGAATGCATTGTGCAATTTTTATCGCGGGAGCTCAACCTAACGCGGCATCAAATCAGCTTCAAAAGAAAATTTCTAGATTACGGACTGGATTCCATTCTTGGCCGAAAACTGATGCGTCATATAGAAAAAAATGTTCATATCAGAATCACCGGACGCGACATTCTCGAGTTTCAGACGGTCCAGTCATTAGCAGCTCATTTGGCGTTAAAAGCTGACGGACAAAATCAGCCTATAAAAGTCCCGTCAGCAAAGAAAACGAGTTCATACACTGATGAGCAAATCATCGGCATGATGAAAGAGGTGGCGCAAGGGAAATTGGATTTTAAGAGTGTGCAAACCATCATAGAAGGGAGTAAATAGCATGAATCATAAAGACATTCTTGACGCCTACAGATCGGGAGAATTAACCATCACTGAGGTAGAAGAACAGCTTCAAAGCATAAAGCGGCAATCGTCTAAAGGTCCGCTTTCAGAAGGTCAAAAAGGGTTATGGATGCTTCAAAAAATGTCTCCTGATATGGGCGCTTATAATATTCCTTTATGCTTTCGTATCAGTAAGAAATTAGATATAGAGAAATTCAAGAAAGCCCTTCTGTTTGTGCAGAAACAATATCCTGTTTTAACCAGTGTGATCAAAGAGGAGAATGGGGTTCCTTTTCAAACGGCTGAGTCATCAAAGACTCTTCATTTTGAGGAAGCGGATATGTCAGATATGAATCCATCTGACATTCTGCCTTTTATCAGAGAGAAAGCAAAAGAACCTTTTGAGCTGGATAAAGGCCCGTTAATGCGCACTCATCTTTTTCATCTATCAAAGGATGAATGCATGGCGCTTATTACGATTCACCACGTGATTTTTGACGGTGTTTCGATGTTGACGTTTATTTCAACGCTTTTAGATGCGTATTCAGAATTTATTCAAGACAGAGAGCCGGCTTTACAGGTTTTATCAGCAAGCTATCATGATTTTGTTGATTGGGAGAAAAACATGCTGGATACAAGAGAAGGGGCAGAGCATCTTGCTTACTGGAAAGAACAGCTTTCCGGGACACTGCCTGTTCTTGAGCTTCCGGCCGACCGTCCCCGGTCTTCAGCTCAGAAAGGGAAGGGGCAGGCTTATAAAAGCTTGCTCCCTCATGAACTTGGCAAACAAATCAAATCATTCGCACGTTCCCATCACGTGAATGAATCTGTTGTGTTTCTCGCGTTTTATAAAGTGTTGCTGCATCACTATACGAATCAAAAGGACATCATTGTCGGAATGCCGACGATGGGGCGGCCTGAAGACAGTTTTGAATCTATCATCGGCTATTTTATCAATATGATTGCGGTGCGGAGTAAGGAAATAGGCACACAGACATTCACAGACTTCATTCGTGATTTGCAGCTCACAGTAGCTGATGGCTTGGACCATGCTGCATATCCGTTTCCCGCGCTGGTAAGAGAATTACATGTAGACCGCGCGGCAGCGGAGTCTCCTGTTTTTCAAGCGGCCTTTCTCTACCAGAATTTCTTTCAAACAGCAGGTTTAAACAACATGCTGGAACAATATCAAACTCTCGGCATCGAATTTGTTGAAGAACTTCGCCAAGAGGGGGAGTTTGAACTGGCATTGGAAGTTTACGAACAGGGCGATGAAACAGCGCTTAATCTGCTGTATAATCCTGATTTATTTGAATTATCCTCCATTGAGAGGATGATGGGACACTATATAAAGCTTGCGGAAGAGATCATACACGATCCGTCTGCGTCACTTGAGACGTACTCTAACCTATTACATCAAGAGCAAACCAATTTGCTGAACCAGTGGAATGCGACAGAGACAGGTGATCCAAAAGACAAATGCATCCATGAAATTTTCGAAGAAAAAGCGAAAAAAACCCCTGATGCGATTGCCGTTATTTTTGAAGAAGAAACTCTTACATATCAGGAATTAGAGGAACAAAGCACATCGGTGGCAGTGTACCTTCAAGAACAAGGAGCAGGCCCGGAAAGTGCGGTCGGAATTTGTACGGAACGTTCGTTGGATATGCTCGTCGGAATTTTGGGTATTCTCAAAGCCGGCGGTGCGTATGTGCCGTTCGATCCGAATTTCCCGAAAGAGCGATTAGAATTCATGCTCAAGGATAGTGAAGTATCAATTGTCCTCACGCAATCAAAAGTATATGACAAAATAGAGCAAGTGAATGTGAAAAACATAAACATCATAACTATTGACTCTGCCTGCGAGAACACTAACCTGACTCAACAAAACAGAATCCTGAAACGGGAGGTAAAACCGCATCATCTCGCTTATATCCTTTATACCTCCGGCAGTACGGGGAAACCTAAAGGGGTCATGGTCGAACACAGAAGCATTATGAATACCCTGAATTTTCTTGAAGCTCATTATCCCGTCACCGCTGAAGATGCGTATTTATTGAAAACAAACTATGTTTTTGATGTATCAATATCGGAATTATTCGGGTGGTTTATAGGAAATGGCCGCCTCATTATTCTTCCGCCTGGCGGGGAAAAATCACCCCAGCTATGCATGGACTATACTGAGAAATACCAAGTGACCCACATCAATTTCGCCCCCGCCATGCTGAGTGTTTTTTTAGAAATGGCGGCAGAGCATAAGGGTTTTACAGAGAATGGCCCGATCAAATATATGATGGTTGCGGGAGAGGCATTCCCTAAAGAATTGGTGAAAAAGGCGGTCGCTATTTTTAAAAACAGCAGTATTGAAAACATTTACGGACCTACGGAAGCCTCTATTTACGCTGCGTATTTCGGATGCACGAAAGAGGAGATTTCCAGTCATCATACGCCGATCGGAAAGCCAGTTTCCAATACGCGGATTTATATTGTGGATCAGCACCTACAACCTGTTCCGATCGGAAAGCCCGGTGAGCTCTGTATCACAGGAGACGGATTGGCAAGAGGATACTACAACCAGCCTGAGCTGACAGCGGAAACATTCGTAGACAATCCGTTTGAGCCGGGAACAAAGCTCTACAAAACAGGTGATTCAGCCAGGTGGCTGTCTGACGGTAATATCGAATATTTGGGACGCATTGACAGCCAAGTGAAGATCCGCGGCTTCCGCATTGAGTTAGGCGCAATTGAATCGAAACTCAGTGAATATCCGGGAATTCTGGATCAAGCGGTAGTCGTCAATCAACTGGAGGGCCATAAAAGGCTGGCAGCCTTTTATACCGAGCAAAAGTCGGCTGTTGATCCGAAAGAGCTGCGCCGCCATTTGAAATCCAGCCTGCCTGAATATATGATTCCTTCGCACTTTATCCGCTTGGATGAGATGCCGTTAACGCCGAGCGGGAAAGTGAACCGGAAAGATCTGGAGCATCGGAAGATAGTTTTGGAGAGAAAGAAAACAAATCTTCTGCCGTTATCGGAAGTAGAGGATAAAGTGCACCGTATCTGGGAGGACATTCTCAAGGTCAGCGGGTTTGGAGCAGAAGACGGATTTTTCGATGTGGGAGGCGATTCTCTTCTTGCCGTGACTGCGGCTGAACGGATCAAAAAAGAATTGGATTGCGAGTTTAGTGTAACGGAACTATTTGAGTACTCCAACATCAGAGCAATCAGTCAATACATTATTGAATCCAAAAAGACGGATGCGGTCCATTCCTCATTTGACAAACAGCAGGAGATGAAGAGGGATGAAAAACAGCCGGAACAGCAAACGCTCCCGCCATATGCTGAAGACAGCGTGGCGATTGTGGGTATTTCATGTCAATTTCCGGGTGCGAAAAACCATCATGATTTTTGGACGAACCTAAAAGAGGGCAAGGAAAGCATTCAGTTCTTCTCAAAAGAGGAGCTGCGCACTTGCGGCGTGCCGGAAGAACTGATTCAACATCCTGACTATGTTCCTGCGCAATCCGCAATAGAAGGAAAAGACTTGTTCGACCCTGGTTTCTTTCAAATGTCTCCTAAAGATGCTGAATTTATGGACCCGCAGCTTCGGCTCTTATTGCAGCATTCTTGGAAAGCCATAGAGGATGCAGGCTATGTGTCTAAAGAGATTCCGGGTACAAGTGTGTATATGTCGGCAAGCAATAACTCGTACAGATCGTTATTGCCAGCGGAGTCAACAGAAGGGCACGAATCTCCTGACGGCTATGTGTCATGGGTGCTGGCCCAAAGCGGAACCATTCCAACGATGATTTCACATAAGCTCGGGTTAAAGGGACCCAGCTACTTTGTCCATGCCAACTGCTCTTCATCGTTAGTGGGGCTGTATCAAGCGTACAAAAGTATAACTTCAGGTGAAGCGAAATATGCTTTAGTCGGAGGAGCGACATTGCACGCGCAGTCAGGCATCGGTTATGTCCATCAAACCGGATTGAACTTTTCAAGTGACGGACATGTAAAGGCATTTGATGCGTCTGCCGACGGAATGGCCGGAGGCGAAGGAGTGGCGGTCGTCCTGCTTAAAAAAGCCGCGGATGCTGTGAAAGACGGAGACCATATTTATGCCCTCATGAGGGGAATTGGTCTGAATAATGACGGAGCAGATAAAGTCGGTTTTTATGCACCGAGCGTAAAGGGGCAAACAGAAGTCATTCAGAACGTATTGGATGCAGCAAATATTCATCCCGAAACGGTCAGCTATATTGAAGCACACGGGACAGGAACCAAATTAGGAGACCCGATAGAATTTTCCGCTTTGAATCAGGTTTATAAACAGTACACAGACAAAAAACAATTTTGCGGAATCGGTTCGGTGAAAACCAATATTGGACATTTGGACACAGCCGCAGGTCTAGCCGGCTGCATCAAGGTCGCCATGAGCCTATACCACAATGAGCTTGCGCCATCCATCAACTACCGCGAGCCGAATCCGAACATCAATTTGGACGACTCTCCCTTTTATGTGGTCAAGGAAGGGAAGTCATTAGAAAAAAAGGAGACGGTACATCGTGCGGCTCTAAGTTCGTTTGGGCTGGGGGGAACTAACGCCCATGCCATTTTCGAACAATATGCCTCTTTCTCAGATGTCAGGGAGGAAAGTAAGGGAAATTCACCGTACCTCATTCCTGTATCGGCCAAAAACAAAGAGCGCCTGCAAGCATACGCAAGAGAACTGCTGGCATTTATCAATCGGAAAGATCAAGTGCACATTTGTTTAGCAGATGTGGCGCACACATTCCAGATCGGCCGGGAGGCAATGGACAGCAGAGTCGTCTTTATGGCGAGTGATGTTGAAGAATGGAAACGGCAGCTGGAGAAGTTTATCGATGGAAAGCCGCTGACAAAAGGCTGTTTTCAAGGAGAGAAGTCACGAATCAAAGATGCTGCGCCATGGCTGGATGACGATGAAACACAAGAATTGATTTCATCATGGCTTTCCAAAGGCAAGCAGAAAAAGCTGGCCGAGATGTGGGCAAAGGGCCTTCATGTTGAATGGCGGAAGCTTTACCCGCATGCGAAGCCGCAGCGCATGAGTTTACCGACATATCCTTTTGCTGAAGAACGCTATTGGCCTGAAATCAGCGCCGCAGATGATAAACGATCGGCAGGATCATCTCTTTTGCATCCATTGGTGCACCATAATACTTCTGTTTTATCAGAGCAGCGGTTCAGTTCCATCTTTACCGGGCAAGAGTATTTTATTGCCGAGCATATCATTAAGGGAATGGCGATCGTGCCGGCGGCCGTCACGCTTGAAATGGCCAGAGCCGCTGTCGAACAAGGGCTGGATGATGTAAAAGAACAGCGGACCATCCGTCTTAAAAATGTGGTATGGGTTCGTCCGGTTGTAGCGGGGCATCAGCCGGTCAAAGTCAATATTGGACTTTATGATGAGGATGACGGGCAGATTCTCTATAGAATGTACGGCGAACCGGAAAATTTTGACGCAGATCCTATATTATACAGCCAGGGCATTGCGGAATTATGCCAGACAGATCATGTGACTGCGTTAGATCTTGCCGCTATAAAAAATCAATGTGATCAAGGCAGCATGGATACCGCGTTATTCTATGCGGGAATGATCGGAGCTGATTACGGGCCGGGATACAAAGCTGTAGAGACTGTTTATATGGGAGATGGCCAATTACTCGCCAAGTTATCTCTTCCGGACTCCGTCTCTCATACGCAAGACCAATATGTCCTTCATCCGAGTGTAATAGATGGAGCGTTACAGGCCGCTGAATATTTGCAAAATATCACCAGAGCCGGGCTTTCTGGCAGTGAGGAGGACTTCAAAGCAGCATTGCCTTTTGCGTTAGAGGAACTTGAAGTCATTCATCATTGCGTTCCTGATATGTGGGTTTATGTTCAATTCAATGAGAAAAATAAACCGGGGGACTTGATACAGAAAGTGGATATTCATCTATGTGATGAGCATGGAACAGTTTGCGTACGTATAAAAGGATTTTCGACAAGAGTTATGGATGGGGATGCACCATCTGAAGACGGTTCAGAAACCTTAATGCTTGAACCTGTTTGGAAAGAGCAAAACGCAGCCCCCGGCGCACAGGCTCATGAATATGCGGAGCATCTTGTGTTCTTCTGCGAATATGACCAAGAAATCCGGGATCGCGTTGAAGCGGAAATGGGGCATGTACGTGTTTTCAATTTAGATGGAAGACCTGGTTCACTGGAGGAACGCTTCCATTCTTATACCGAACAAGTTTTTAAGAAGGTACAAGCTATTTTTCACAGTAAACCGCCAGGCAGCATTCTGGTTCAAATTGTCACCTCCTCAGAAGGCGAACAGCAATTGTTCTCCGGGATGACAGGACTGCTGAAAACAGCCGAGCTGGAACATGCCAGACTGACAGGCCAAATGATTGAAATCAGCGATAAAGAAGGCTGGGAAAGCATTTCTGACAAACTGAAAGAAAATCAAACAAACCGCGGCGCACATATCAGATACAAAAACGGTAAGCGATATATCGCCGATTGGAATGAATTAGAACCTGCAAATCATGAAGCCGGACATCCGTGGAAGGACGATGGTGTTTATCTCATCACAGGCGGTGCGGGAGGCCTGGGTCTTATTTTCGCAAGAGAAATTGCCGAAAAGACGCAACATGCGTCATTCATTCTTACAGGCCGTTCACCGCTTGGAGAGTACAAAAAGAGAAAGCTTGAAGAGATTCGCAATATGGGAGCAAACATTTCCTATAAACAAACGGATGTTACCGATAAAATCGGAGTCTATCAATTAATTAACGACATTCAGCAAGAGTACGGCCGTCTTAATGGCATTCTTCATAGCGCTGGAATCATTAAAGACAACTATATGATCAAGAAATCAGCAGAGGAACTGCATGCAGTGCTGTCACCTAAGGTAAAAGGACTTGTTTACTTAGATGAGACGAGTAAGGATATGGCTTTAGATGTCTTCATTCTCTTTTCATCTCTTTCTGGAAGCATAGGCAGCATCGGGCAGTCGGATTATGCGGCGGCTAATGTATTTATGGATGCGTATGCCGGATATCGCAGGACGCTGGCTGATCTTGGGCAGCGGCACGGAAAGACCATAGCTGTGAACTGGCCATTATGGAAAGAGGGCGGCATGAAGGTCGATAGAGAAACAGAAGAAAGACTTGTGCAAATGGCCGGAGTCGTTCCTTTGGAAGCAGAAAAAGGCATAGGGGCGTTATATCAAGCGCTGAATTCCGAGATGAACCGGGTCATGGTCATTCAAGGCGATTTGCAGAAAATCAAGCAAAAACTTCTGCAAAAACAGGCTCCGGCTTCTGCTGAACAGAAGGTAACGGAAACTGTAACTGAACCAATAAGAAGAATTGATACCGGCAGCTTGCTGGATAAAGTGAAAGCTGTTTTAAAACAAGAGGTAGCCAAATTACTAAAGGTGAAGATTGGAGATATTGAAGACTATGCCGAGATGACGAAATATGGCTTCGATTCCATATCCATGACGGAATTCACCAATCACTTAAACCGGAATTTTAAACTTGAACTGACGCCTACCATCTTCTTTGACCATCCGACGATTCATGAGTTTGGCAAACATTTGGCACAAGAATATGAAGCTGTATTTGCGGAAAAATTTACGGTGCGCGCCAAAACACAGTCTCGTATTCCGGCTGCAGATAAAAAAGAAGAACACATTCAAGTTACAGCCAAAAAGCGACGTACACGGCAAGTGATCCTGCCGGAAACAATGCAGAGGGAATCTGCTCCTGAGCCAATCGCCATAGTAGGGATAAGCGGCATTTTCCCAATGGCGAAAGATGTTGATGCGTACTGGCATAACCTGAAAGAAGGCAAGGACTGCATGACGGAAATACCGAAAGACCGCTGGGATTGGCGCGAGTACCAAGGAGATCCCGCCAAAGAGGCGAATAAAACGAACGTCAAATGGGGCGGTTTTATTGATGGAATCGGGGAATTTGATCCTTTATTCTTCGGTATTTCCCCGCGCGAAGCCGAGCAAATGGAGCCTCAGCAACGTCTGTTATTGACGTATGCATGGAAGGCGATTGAAGATGCGGGGTATTCGGCGAAAAGTCTGTCAGGCACAAAAACAGGCGTATTCATCGGGACGGGCAATACAGGCTATGGTTCGCTTCTTTCAAAAGCAAACTCGGCAATAGACGGTTCTGCAGCGGCAAACACGAGTCCGTCAGTCGGTCCGAACCGGGTCAGCTATTTCTTTAATCTGCATGGTCCGAGTGAACCTATAGACACAGCGTGTTCGAGCTCATTAGTCGCCATTCACCATGCGATCTCTTCTATCGAAGAGGGCACCTGTGACATGGCGTTAGCCGGCGGCGTAAATACCATTATCCTGCCGGAGGTTTATATCAGCTTTGATAAAGCGGGAGCATTAAGCAAAGAAGGCAGATGCAAAACATTCTCAGATCAAGCTGATGGTTTTGCACACGGTGAAGGGGCCGGCATCCTGTTTCTGAAAAAATTAAAAGCAGCTGAAAAAGCGGGAGATCATATTTACGGAGTCATCAAAGGAAGCGCAGTGAATCACGGCGGCCGTGCTGCTTCTTTGACAACGCCTAATCCGAAGGCACAGGCAGAAGTCATTCAGGCAGCATACAAAAAGGCGGGAATTGATCCGAAAACGGTAACTTACATTGAAGCGCACGGAACCGGAACGGAACTGGGTGATCCGGTTGAAATTAACGGATTAAAGGCCGCTTTTAAAGCATTGGATATAAACAAAGGAGATTCGGCTGCCAATAGCAATTATTGCGGATTGGGTTCGGCGAAGACCAACATCGGGCACTTATCGCTTGCAGCCGGCGCAGCGGGCATTATCAAAATTTTGTTGCAGCTTAAGCACAAAACACTAGTGAAAAGTCTGCACTGCGAGTCTATCAATCCATACATTCAGTTGCAGGACAGCCCGTTTTATATCGTGCAGGAAACACGAGAGTGGAAAACGATACAAAACGAACAAGGTCAAGAGCAGCCGCGGCGTGCAGGCGTAAGCTCATTTGGCATCGGCGGTGTCAATGCCCATGTGGTCATCGAAGAATATGTTCCGAATTTCGCAAGATCATCTGTTGAAACGCCGTACATCACTTCTCAAAATCCGGGAATCTTTGTGTTATCCGCGAAAAATGAAGTGCGGCTGAAAGAACATGCGAGGCAATTGGCAGATGCGATCGGTAAATCATATAAAGACGAAGATCTCATCAATATCGCTTACACTCTGCAAGCCGGGCGCGATGCAATGGAAGAACGGTTAGGAATTATTGCCGGATCGGTTCAAGAATTGCAAGAAAAATTAAAAGAGTTTGCAGAAGGTCAAAGCAATGTAGAAGATTTGTATAGAGGCAAGATTGATAAAGGTACATTACAAACGCTGACAGCGGATGAAGAAATTCAAGAGGCCATTGAAAAATGGATGGAGCGCAGCAAGTTTGCCAAGCTGCTTGAGTTATGGGTGAAGGGACTGGATGTCGACTGGACCAAGCTGTATGCCGATGATCAGCCGCAACGCATCAGTTTGCCGACCTATCCGTTTGCAAAAGATCGCTACTGGATTTCTGACAATAGTGAAAAGAATAGAACCCTTGACTCAAACAAAAGAGCTTCTCATTCAGTCACTTCTGCTGTGTTACATCCATTAATGCATCAGAATACGTCGAATCTTATGGAACAGCGGTTTAGTTCCATCTATACGGGAGAAGAATTTTTCCTTGCGGATCATGTGGTAAAAGGGCAGCGGATTTTACCGGGAGTGGCGCATCTTGAAATGGCGCGGGCTGGCATCGAACAGGCGGCAGAATTACAAGAAGGCCAGAACAGCATCAAGCTGAAAAATGCGGTTTGGGTGCGGCCGATCGTTGTAGAAGATCAGCCGCTCAAGGTTCACATTGGGCTTAGTCCTGAAGATCATGGTGAGATCGCGTATGAAATTTACAGCAATCCAGAAGCCCCCGATGAAAAACCAGTCGTTTACAGTCAGGGCAGTGCTGTCTTGAACTCTGGTGCAGATGTGCCTGTCATTGATTTGCGTTCTCTGCAGGCGCAGTGCAATCAAAGTCAATTCACTGTCAGCGAAGTATATGACACTTATAGAATGATAGGGTTTGACTATGGCCCGGCTTTTCGAGGGGTAGAGAGGGTTTACACAGGAGAAAATCTGGTATTGGCAAGACTATCGTTACACCCGGCTGTTTTGGATACGGTGAATCAATACGCAATGCATCCGGGTCTGATGGACTCCGCATTGCAGGCATCAAGCATTCTGACAGGAGCCGGCGATAATCGGCTGATGCTGCCTTTTGCAGTCCAAGAACTTGAAGTCTTTGGGGCATGTTCTTCTGTTATGTGGGCATACGCCAGATACAGCAAAGACAGCAAAGCAACTGATAAGGTGCAGAAGCGGGATATCGATATTTGCGATGAAAACGGCAATGTTTGCGTGCGGATGAAAGGATTGTCTTTCAGAGCAGCAGAAGGAGAAGCCGATGCAGCGGGGAATACGCAAACGATGGAAACATTAATGCTGGAGCCCGGGTGGACACATCAGGATGCAGGAAAAGATGGCGACCCTGAATATGATCGGCATATCGTGATGGTTTGTGAAATGAACGGTATCTCAAAAGAAAGCATCGAAATGAGAATCAAAGGAGCGGAATGCATCGTACTGGAGTCCATTCACGAGGGATTGGCAGAGCGCTTCCAAGAATATGCGGAGCAGGCATTTGAAACCATACAGAGCATTCTCAAAAGTAAGCCGAAAGGACATGTATTGATTCAAACGCTTGCCGCTGCGCAAAGCAAACAGCAATTGTTCTCAGGCTTGACGGGACTGCTTAAAACCGCCGGTCTGGAAAACTCAAAACTGAAAGGCCAAATGATCGAAATAGAGCCAAATGAAGAGATTGAAAGTATTGCAGAGAAAGTAAAAGAGAATAAAAGAAACGTAGAAGACCGGCATATCAAGTATGAAAAGGGCAAGCGTTATATTGCTGATTTAAGCGAAGTTAACGAAACCGATCGTGAAATAACAATGCCGTGGAAGGACAATGGCGTGTATCTCATCACGGGCGGCGCAGGAGGACTTGGATTTATTTTTGCTAAAGAAATTGTGAGCCAAGTCAACCAGCCCGTGCTTATTCTCACAGGGCGGTCTGAGCTGAGTGCGGATAAGCACTCCCAGCTTAAAGAACTTCAACGCTTGGGTGCCCGGGCAGAGTACAGACAGATAGATGTGACGCAAAAGCTTGCTGTGGCAGATTTAATCACAAGCATAACAGCGGATTATGGCGACCTGAATGGCATTATTCATAGCGCGGGTCTCATTAAAGATAATTATCTGATCACGAAAAACAAGGAAGAACTGCAGCAAGTACTGGCACCAAAGGTAAAAGGGCTTGTCAACGTGGATGAGGCAAGCGAGCATTTGGCGTTAGATTTCTTTATCCTCTTTTCCTCTATATCAGGTGTCGTCGGCAGCGCGGGCCAGGCGGATTATGCGATGGCTAATGCTTTTATGGACAGCTACGCCGCTTATCGCAACGCGCTTGTGACGTCCATGTACCGGCACGGAAAAACCTTGTCGATCAATTGGCCGTTATGGAAAGAGGGCGGCATGCATGTAGATGAAGAAACAGAAAAGATGACATTGAAAAACACGGGTGTCACTGCCATGCGGACTGAAACCGGTATTCAGGCGCTATATAAAGGCTTGGCCTATGGCACAAATAACGTCATTGTCATGGAAGGTATCAGAGACATCATGAAGGATAAGTTGTTTCAAAAGACGCCTTCTGCGGCCGCGCCGAAGGAAACAGTGCAGGAACCAGTGAATCCGGCAGCAGCAATCGAGGATGGAGCCTTGTCGAATCAGATTGAGGAAGTTTTAAAGCAAGAGATATCTCAATTGCTTAAAATCAAACCTGAAGAAATTGATGCGGATGTTGAGTTTAATCAATATGGGTTTGATTCCATCACGCTGACTGAATTTGCCAACAAGCTTAATGATGAGTACAAGCTGGATCTGACGCCTACGATTTTCTTTGAATATGCAACAGTCAATACCTTTGCAGCGTATTTGTCAGAAGAGTATCTGGATAAGTTTACAGCACAATTTGCAGCGGATGTGAAAGTTGAAAAACCTGTACAGTCTGTTGAAAAAAACATAGAAGGCAACAGATTCTCACACAAACAGCGGTTTGCAAAACAAACAGTTCCTCCTGTGCAAACAGTGGCTGACCAGGCACCTGAGCCTATTGCCATTGTAGGGATGAGCGGGGTTTTTCCGAAAGCAGAGGACGTTAAGGAATACTGGGCCAACCTGAAAGAAGGCGTAGATTGTATTACCGAGGTCCCGAAAGACCGCTGGGATTGGCGGGAGTTTTACGGAGATCCTTTAAAAGAAGCAAATAAAACGAATGTCAAATGGGGCGGATTTATTGACGGAGTCGCCGATTTTGATCCATTGTTCTTTGGCATTTCTCCATTGGAGGCTGAGCAGATGGAGCCTCAGCAGCGTCTATTACTGACCTATGCATGGAAAGCGATCGAAGAAGCGGGATATTCAGCTCAAAGCATCTCAGGATCAAAAACGGGCATTTTCATCGGTACAGGAAATACGGGATACAGCTCACTGCTGTCCAATGTAGAAATAGAAGGCTCATCTGCCGCTAACATGAGTCCTTCAGCAGGCCCGAACCGGGTCAGTTATTTATTAAATATTCATGGGCCGAGCGAACCCATTGATACGGCATGTTCAAGTTCCTTAGTCGCTATCCATCACGCAGTATGTGCGATTGAAGCCGGAAACTGCGAAATGGCGATCGCAGGGGGCGTCAATACAGTTGTAACGCCTCAAGGCCATATCGCCTATGATAAAGCCGGAGCGCTTAGCAAAGAAGGAAGATGCAAAACATTCTCAGATAAAGCAGATGGTTTTGCAGTCAGCGAAGGAGCAGGAATCCTATTTTTGAAAAAACTGAAAGCGGCTGAGCAGGCGGGGGACCATATTTACGGAGTCATTAAGGGAAGTGCGGTAAATCACGGCGGCCGCGCCAATTCTCTGACAACTCCTAATCCGAAGGCACAGGCAGAAGTCGTAAAAACCGCATATACGAAGGCTGGCATTGACCCGAGAACCGTCACGTATATTGAAGCGCACGGAACAGGCACAGAGCTCGGGGATCCGGTGGAAATTAACGGATTGAAGGCCGCCTTTAAAGCGCTGTATGAGAAAACGGGAGACCCTTCTGTTCAAACGAGCCATTGCGGACTGGGGTCAGCAAAGACAAACATCGGGCATTTGTCGCTTGCGGCCGGTGTAGCGGGCGTCATCAAAATCTTGTTGCAGCTAAAGCACAAAACGCTTGTGAAGAGTCTCTACAGCGAGTCGGTCAATCCATATATTAAGCTTGAAGACAGTCCGTTTTATATCGTACAGGAATCAAGGGAATGGAAGGCGCTCAAAGATGCAGCAGGCCGGGAATTGCCTCGCCGAGCAGGAGTAAGTTCATTTGGCATCGGAGGCGTAAATGCCCATGTGGTCATCGAGGAATATATTCCAAAAGACTCCTCTTCGGCTGCTGAAGCGCCAGCTGTGTCATCTCAAAATCCAGGCATCTTTGTCTTGTCGGCAAAGGAAGAAGAACGTCTGAAAGAACAAGCGCAGCAATTATCAGAAGCTATCAGCAAGCAATCCTTTACAAACAGTGATCTCATTGATGTTGCGTACACGCTTCAAGCGGGACGTGATGAAATGGAGGAAAGGTTGGGGATCATCGCCGTCTCGGTTCAAGACTTGCAGGAAAAACTGAAAAAATTTATAACAGGCCAAACAAATGCGGAGGGCTTGTACAGAGGCAGAGTTGACAAAAGAGCATTACAGACGCTGATGGCGGACGAAGAAACGCAGAAAGCCATGAAAAATGGATGGGAGCACAGGACTTACGCAAAGCTGCTTGAATTATGGGTGAAAGGAATGAAGATGGATTGGAACAGCCTGTATGGAGAGGATCAGCCGAAACGTCTCAGTCTCCCGACCTATCCATTTGCGAAAGAACGTTACTGGGTAACGGATATGAAAGAAAAAGCTCAAACACATCAAATATCAGTAAAAAGCGCCGGTGCAGCAGTCATCCACCCATTATTACAGGAGAACATATCCGACTTGTCAGAGCAGCGCTTCAGCTCAGTCTTTACCGGTCAGGAATATTTCTTAAAGGATCATATGGTGCAGGGCAGTCCGGTAATGCCGGGCGTGGCTTATCTGGAAATGGTGCACGCTGCCGTCACGCAGGCGGTCAGAGGGCTGAAAGATAAACAGTCTGTCATCCAGATAAAAAATGTCGTATGGGTTCAGCCGATTGTATCAGACGGCCAGCCCGTTCAAGTCGACATCAGTCTCAACCCTCATCAGGACGGTGAGATCGCATTTGAAATCTATACTGATGGTGAAAAGAACGAACGACATATTCACAGCCAAGGCAGCGCAGTTATCTGCAGCGCTCAAGAAATGCCAAAGCTTGATATCGGCACTTTGCAGGCACAATGCAATCAAAACACGATTTCAGCGGAACAGTGCTATGAGTTATTTAAGGCGATCGGCATAGATTATGGCCCGGGCCTTCAAGGAATCAAAAACTTATATATCGGCCGCAATCAAGCATTGGCGGAGCTTTCCTTGCCTTCTTCGGTCTCTGGCACAACAGATCAATTCGTTCTTCATCCGAGCATGGCGGATTCTGCTTTACAAGCGTCGATCGGATTAAAGCTGAATTCAGGTGACGATCAGCTTTCCTTGCCTTTCGCACTGCAAGAACTTGAAGTCTTTAGTAAATGTACGGACCGAATGTGGGCGTCTGTCACATCTCGTACAAACGAGGAGAGAATCCAAAGGCTGGATATAGACTTGTGTGATGAACAAGGGCAGGTATGCGTGAGAATCAAGGGCATCTCATCTCGGGTGCTTGAAGAAGACGGCCAAAGCCCCCGTGACCGGAAGACGCCCGAAGTGACGGAATCACTTAATGGAGCACTTCTGATGGCGCCGTTATGGGATCAAGTTCTTGTGGAAAAGAGCAGAGTCGTTCCATCAGCTTCTGAGCGTGTGGTCATTATCGGAGGAGATGAGAAGAGCAGCAAGGCTGTTCAAAGTCAGTACCCGCACGTGCAATCTCTGACTATAGATCAGCATGATCGTATTGATGAAATTGAATACAAGCTGAAAGCATGCGGTGCGTTTGACCATATTGTCTGGATTGCTTCGGCCCATTCTGCCGGGAAGAAAGCGGACAATGAAATGATTGAAGCTCAGAACCAAGGAGTTATCAAGATGTACAAAGTCATAAAGGCTATGCTCGCTTTAGGCTGCGGAGACAGGGATATAAAGTGGACGGTGGTGACTGAGAACACCCAATTTGTCGATCAGCATGACATTGTAAATCCTGTACACGCAGGGATTCACGGTCTGATCGGTTCCATGGCAAAAGAATACACCAATTGGCAGACAACACTGATTGATTTAGGCGCTGCTGATGATTGGTCGCCAGAGATATGGTCCTTACCGGGCGATCGGGATGGGAATACATGGGCCTGCCGGAATAAGATTTGGCACAAACAGCGCCTTGTCCCCGTGCACAAGACCCAATCTGTTCAGTCCAAGTATAAGCATGGAGGCGTATATGTTGTGATAGGAGGCGCGGGCGGTATAGGAGAAGCCTGGAGCGAATACGTCATTAAAACATACCAAGCCCATGTGGTGTGGATTGGCAGAAGGAAAAAGGATGAAGCCATCCAAGCCAAGCTGGACAAGCTTGCGGACTTGGGGCCGGCCCCGTTTTATATCGAAGCTGATGCGGCAAACCAAGTAGATTTAGAAAACGCATATGAAAAAATCAAACTAATGCATCAAGAGATTAATGGAATCGTTCATTCTGCCATCGTTTTACAGGACCAGAGCCTTGCAAATATGACCGAGGAACGCTTCAGAAATGTTCTTTCGGCAAAAGTGGATGTAAGTGTGCGAATGGCCCAAGTCTTCCTTAATGAGCCTTTGGACTTCGCGTTGTTTTTCTCGTCAGTACAATCATTTGCGAGGGCTTCGGGACAAAGTAATTACGCAGCAGGCTGCAGTTTCAAAGATGCTTTTGCTCATTGGCTTTCGCAAGTATGGCCTTGTGCAGTGGCCGTGATGAATTGGAGTTATTGGGGCAGCGTCGGCGTTGTTTCCTCACCCGATTATCAGCAGAGAATGGCTCAGGCGGGCATAGGCTCAATTGAAGCCCCGGAAGCCATGGAAGCATTGGAATTACTGCTTGGCGGACCGTTACATCAGCTTGTGCTGATGAAAATGGCAAACGAAGCTGCCAGTGAAGCGGAACAGTTAAAAGAAACCATTGAAGTGTATCCGGAAGAACATAGCTCTACCATTCAAAAACTGCGAAGCTATCATCCGGGAGACAGCACAAAGATCCAACAACTGATATAAGGAGGGGCTTCGCCAATGCGGAATACAGAAGACATTCTTTGCAAAATGCTATTAGCGCAATTACAGTCCATAGGATTTTTCTCAGAAACAAAATCCCAGCCGATCTTGCGGGATTTCTATGGCAGATGGTTTGAGGAGAGCTTATCAATTTTGGTGCGAAACCATCTTCTTCAGCAAACTGGTGATGCATATGTACCAACGCAATCAATAGAGAATTTGAATGAACTGTGGAAGGAATGGGATGAAAATAAAGCCGCTTTGCTTCAAGACAGCAATATGAAAGCCATGGTGGTGTTAGTGGAGACTGCGCTCAGAGCTTTGCCGGATATTCTTACCGGCAAAGTATCTGCCACCGACATACTGTTTCCCGATTCCTCCATGGATTTGGTCGAAGGAGTGTATAAAAACAATCAAGTCGCAGACTATTTTAATGATGTGCTTGCGGACACCGTTATAGCCTTTATGCAAGAGCGGCTGAAACAAGAGCCCGGCGCAAAGGTTCGAATGTTAGAAATCGGGGCGGGAACAGGCGGTACAAGCGCTTCTGTGTTTGAAAAATTAAAAGTGTATCAGAGCCATGTAAAAGAGTATTGCTATACGGATCTCTCTAAAGCATTTTTAATGCATGCGGAAAAAGAGTACGGGCCGGAGAATCCTTATTTGACATATAAAGTATTTAATGTGGAAGAGAATGTTGCTGAACAAGGCATAGAAGCGGGCAAATATGACGTGGTCATAGCGGCGAATGTCCTGCATGCGACGAAAAATATCCGCCAAACCTTGCGAAATGCTAAAGCGGTTTTGAAAAAGAACGGGCTGCTTTTGCTGAATGAAATAAACAGCCATAATTTATACTCGCACTTAACGTTTGGTCTTTTGGAGGGCTGGTGGCTGTATGAAGATCCCGAACTGCGTATCCCGGGCTGCCCTGGTTTATATCCAGAGATGTGGCAAAAAGTATTAGAGGGTGAGGGCTTCCGTTATGTCTCGTTTATGGCTGAAGAATCGCACCAGTTGGGCCAGCAGATCGTTGCGGCCGAAAGTGACGGAGTGGTCCGGCAAAAGCAGCCAATAGAACATGAAAAACAAGAGGTGCAACAACAAAAAGCAGACCATCCGCAAGAAAAAACGGAAGACCGCGAAGAAGAGTCTATCACGGCACAAACGATACAATTTGTAAAGGAAACGTTAGCGAAATCGATTAAGCTGTCTCCGGAACGAATAACGACAGATACAACGTTCGAGAAGTATGGAATCGATTCAATTCTGCAAGTGAACTTTATTCGAGAGTTAGAAAAACTGACAGGTGATCTTCCTAAAACGATTTTATTTGAGCACACGAACATCCAAGAACTAGTCGATTATCTTTTAACGCAGCATGCTGAGAAGCTTAAAAAGTCATTGACGATAGAAAAGAAAGAACCTGCAAGGAAGGAGGCTCCGATTCAAACGGAGTCTTCAAATCCTGCACCGCCGTTTGCTCATAAAACGCGCCGTTTCGCAAATGAGCGGGAGATCATTCGCACCCCTCAAGCAGCCAAGACAAATACTGCTCCTTTCGAAACAGCGGGTAAGGACCAGGCCGGCGGTTCAAAAGAGGAGATGTCTGCGCATTCTAGCTCAGAGGATATTGCGATTATCGGCATAAGCGGCCGTTATCCTATGTCCGATAATCTGGAAGAGCTTTGGGAGCATTTAAAAGCCGGTGACAATTGTATTACAGAATCTCCTGAATCAAGGTGGCGGACATCACTCATTAAGACTTTATCGAAAGACCCGTTACGAAAAAGTGATAAAAAGCTTTATGGCGGATTTTTAAAAGACATCGACAAATTCGACCATCATCTATTTGAAGTAAATGAGAAGCAAGTGATGGAAATGACGCCGGAACTTCGGTTATTCCTGGAAACCGTTTGGGAAACATTTGAAAGCGGAGGCTATTCTCAATCCAAAGTAAGTGAGCTGTACGACACAGAAACCGGAGTAGGCGTCTTTATTGGAAACATGTACAATCAGTATTTTTGGAATATCCCGTCGTTAGAACAAGCGGTGCTGAGTTCTAATGGAGGAGACTGGCATATCGCAAATCGTGTGTCTCACTTTTTCAACCTGACCGGGCCGAGTATGGCCATTAGTTCTGCTTGCTCCAGTTCGTTAAGCGCTATTCATCTTGCCTGTGAAAGTCTGAAACAGAAAAGCTGCTCAATGGCCATAGCAGGAGGGGTTAATTTAACGCTGGATCTCTCCAAGTACGATTCATTGGAGCGTGCGAATCTTTTAGAAAACGGAAATCAAAGTAAGAGTTTTGGCGCAGGAACCGGCTTAATACCGGGAGAAGGCGCCGGCGCCGTGCTGTTAAAACCTCTTTCCAAGGCGATTGAAGATCAGGACCATATTTACGGGGTCATCAAAAGCAGCTTTGCCAACCATAGCGGCGGCCGACAGATGTATACGGCTCCCGATCCGAAGCAGCAGGCCAAATTAATTACGAAGTCCATTCAGCAATCCGGAATTGACCCGGAGACGATCGGGTATATTGAATCAGCGGCAAACGGATCAGCGTTAGGAGATCCGATTGAAGTCATCGCGCTTACCAACGCTTTTAGTCAATATACAGATAAGAAACAGTTTTGCGCAATGGGTTCCGTTAAATCCAACCTGGGACATTTGGAAGCGGCTTCCGGCGTTTCCCAACTGACGAAAGTTCTTTTACAGATGAAGAAAGAAACGCTGGTGCCGACGATAAACGCAAGTCCAGTAAATCCGAATATTCATTTGGAAAAGACAGCATTTTATCTTCAGAAAGAAGCGGAGCCGTGGCATCGGTTGAAGGATCCCGAAACAGGAAAAACACTGCCTCGAAGAAGCATGATTAATTCCTTCGGCGCGGGCGGGGCCTATGCGAATCTCATTGTGGAAGAATATATCGGCGCTGTTCCTGAGAAGAAAGCAACTTCTCACCAGCAGGAATATCTCGCCGTTTTTTCAGCGAAAACGAAATGGAGTTTGCTCAGCTATCTAGAAAAAATGCGCGTATATTTAGAAAAAAATGTTTCAGCTGATATTGGACCGGTTGTAAGGTCATTACACAGGATCAATCATCATTTAGAACATAGAACTGCATTTACGGTTTCATCGGTGCAAGAACTTATCGAAAAACTAAAGATCTTCCAAAAATCAAAAGAGAGTTCAATTTATGAGGGGATTTATACATCTTTCGATTTACAGCCTGGTGCTGTTCTGCCAGATGTTGAAACAAAAGATACAAGAAAGCTGGCACAAGAATGGGCAGCAGGGGCGGCGATTCAATTTGATCAAATGAATCAAGGCAGCGGTTCAGACTGGATCGACCTGCCGCATTATGCGTTCGACCATCAGGCAGCATTTTATTTTGATGAACCGATACAATACGGGCGGAATCCGGATGTTGCATGTAAGGAAAAATATCACGCGGTTCATGATTCGTACGTATATGATGAGCCTTACGTGAAAGGGCATGTGTTTAATAAAGAACACGTACTCATAGGAGCAACGTATGGAAGTCTTGCCATTGATGCTTTTTTTGAAATGTTCCCTGAAGCAAACAGCGGCCGCATCAGTAAATTAAATTATGTAACTCCTGTAGCAGTGAAAGAAGGTCAAACAATTGATCTCAAAGCGGAGGCGTTCCAAAAAGAAAACGCAACAGATGTACAAATGTTGTTTCGTGACCAAACATCTGATTCCTGGAAGCTTGCCGCATCAGGGCAATGTCAAAAAGGCCTTTTTCAAACAAAGAAAATTAACATTGAGAGCATCAAACACTCGTTTACCGAACTTCATCACATCGATCAGATGTATTCAAGCGGCAAGGGAGTTGTGGAATGGGGAGAGGTATTCAAGACCATTACCCGCCTGTATAAAGGAAATGACGCCATACTTGCAAAAGTGCGTTTAGATCAAAACGCAGAAAAAATACATCGTTATGCTGTAAGCCCGTTGATCACCAACAGCGCTTACTTGGCAATGCTCAGTTTATTAGAACAATTAGATATAGAAGGCAGTTTTTTACCATTCGGAATCAATGAAATTGAATTTAACAGAAATACTAGAATGGAAGAATGCTGGCTGCTGATTACCTTAGTTAAAAATTCCGGCGAAATGCTGATGTTTGATGTTGATGTGATCAATGAAGCATCTGAGACGGTCCTGCACTACTCAGGTTACTCTTTAAAGCGATTCCGTTTGACTGATCAAGAAAGCAAGAAGAAAGAACATGCCGTCTCATATGAAAAGTCGGCAGATAATCCGAATCATCTGACGGACCGCATATGTAACTACGTAACAGATAAACTGGCTGTGATCATAGACGATCCTTCGAAACTGTCTCTTGCAAAGGTAAATGTAATGGATTTAGGAATAACTTCTTCCCAATTGATTGCGTTGACAAGAGAGATCGAATCCGAGACAAAGATCGAATTACAACCCACGCTGTTTTTTGAGCATCCGACTGTTCAAGAGCTTACCGTTTTTTTTGCGAAAGAACATGAAAGGTCCTTTATTCAATTGTTTGGCGATACCAAACAGCAGAAAAAATCCTTTGATATGAACGAAAATAAAGTGAAACATATTCAAGCACATGACAGACAGACGAAAGAAACAACCGCACCTGCGGCTGAGGGCATAGCCATCATCGGCATGTCGGGGCAATTCCCGAAAGCAAACAATGTGACGGAGTTTTGGGATAACTTGGCCCGCGGAAGACATTGTGTTTCGGAAATACCGGAAGAACGCTGGGATTGGCGCGAATACGGCGGAAATTCTAAAGAAGAACAGACAAGTCTTCAATGGGGCGGATTTATAGAAGGTATTGGTGAATTTGACCCGCTGTTCTTTGGCATTTCACCCAAAGAGGCAGCGAGTATGGATCCCCAGGAGTTTCTGTTACTGACACATACATGGAAGGCGATGGAAGACGCCGGCATTACAGGTCAAACATTATCTGACCGGCCGACAGGCGTTTTTATTGCAGCCGGCAGCGATAATACAAATGCAGCCATGATTCCTTCGTTAATACCAAATCGTATTTCTTATGCACTGAATTTGAGAGGCCCAAGTGAATATTATGAAGCTGCCTGTTCATCAGCACTTGTTGCCTTACACAGAGCCATTCAATCTATTCGGAATGACGAATGTGAGCAAGCCATTGTGGGTGCCGTGAATTTGCTGCTTTCCCCAAAAGGCTTTATTGGTTTTGATTCAATGGGATACTTGAGTGAGGACGGGAAAGCCAAGTCTTTTCAAGCAGAAGCAAATGGTTTTGTCAGAAGTGAAGGAGCAGGGGTGCTCTTGATCAAACCTTTACGAAAAGCCATTGAAGATTCCGACCATATATATACGGTCATTAAAGGGACGGGTGTATCGCATGGCGGCAGAGGGATGTCGCTGCATGCGCCAAATCCGAACGGAATGAAGGATGCTATGCTGAAGGCTTATCAAGGATCAAAAGTAGATCCCAAAACAGTGACTTATATAGAAGCGCACGGGATTGCCTCGCCTTTAGCGGACGCCATTGAAATCAATGCGCTGAAATCAGGCTACAAACAGCTGGAAACAGAGCATATACAGGAAATACAAGAGGAAACACCATGTTATATCAGCAGCTTAAAGCCTTGTATTGGACACGGTGAACTTGTCTCAGGCATGGCTGCTCTCATGAAGGTCAGCATGGCGATGCAGCATGCAACCATACCGGGAATTCCCGGATTTACCTCTCCAAACGATCAGGTATCAACTGATGGGAGCAGATTCCTGCTGACAGAGGAGAACCATAAATGGGAAGAACGAAAGGATCATGCAGGCAGAATAATCCCGCGCAGAGCGAGTATTAACAGCTACGGATTCGGAGGTGTAAATGCGCATGTGGTCTTAGAAGAATATATCCCGTCTCATAAAGAATCACCAGCAGATGAGACCGTAAATGCACCTCAAATCGTGGTCCTTTCTGCTAAGAATCAAGACCGGCTTCAAGCGGTTGTTCAACAAATGCTTGGCTACGTAAAACAGCAAAATGAGCTTTCATTAAAGAATTACGCCTATACACTGCAAGTCGGGCGTGAGGCGATGAATGATCGGCTGGCATTGGTGATCAGCAGTAGAGATGAATTGATTGCAGGATTACAAGATTGCTTGAAGGCTATGAAAGAAGAACGAAAGCCGCAGAGCGCTATCCCTGTTTTTACGGGGAATTCCAAAGAGGGCTTCTCAGATATCGGCACCTTGCTTGAAGGGACATTGGGAGAAGTTGTGATGCAGACTCTTTTGGCAGAAAATAATCTTGAAAAAATCGCTTTCTGCTGGACAAAAGGAGCGGAAATCCCATGGGAAAAACTCCAGCAAGGAAAAGATGCACACAGAATTTCCTTGCCCGCTTACCCTTTTGAAAAACGAAAATGCTGGAACGGATTTAATAAAAAAGAGGAAAGTGCACGTGCTTTTTCAGATGAGGATGTACATGATCGTCAAGAAGGCAGCTTCATCCAAATTTTATCCGATCTATTAGGAATGACACCGGGGGAAATAAGCCCTCATACGCCTTTACAAGAATACGGGTTTGATTCTATCCTTTGCATTCAATTATTACAGCAATTGCAAACGGATATTGATCCTTCAGTCACTCTGGCTGAGCTGCAAGCATGTGAAACCGTCCAGGATATGATGAATCTGATATCGGAAAAACAGGATCAATCATCGTCGGACCATCCGGACAAGACTATCCGCCGACAGTTTCCGGAATTGATCCAATTAAATGATAGTCAGCAGGGGCGTCCTGTATTTTGGTTTCACGGAGGAGTAGGCGGAGTCGAGATTTATCAACAATTTGCGGGGAAAAGCCAGCGTCCTTTTTACGGAATTCAAGCCAGGGGGTTTATGACAAACCGTGATCCTTTACATGGAATCGAAGACATGGCTTCCTATTATATAGAGATCATCCGAGCCGTACAGCCGGAGGGCCCTTATGACGTAGGCGGTTATTCCTTAGGCGGAGTGCTGGCTTATGAAATCACACGCCAGCTGCAAAAAACAGGACAAACGGTGAAAAGCATTGTCATGGTCGATTCTCCATACAGCACAGAATATAAAGAAGATAAACCGGCTTTGAAAACATCAATGCTTCAAACAATAAATACGATGCTGGCATCGGTTGCTCAGCCGGAAAAGCTAACTCGCGTTCTCATCAGCCGTGAAGAAGTAAATGTAAACGCAGAAGATGAAGACTTTTTAAAAGAACTGATTGGTTTGGCAAGACAACGGGGATTGAACAAATCGGAAAAACAAATACGCACGCAGATTAAGCAAATTGTTAAAACTCAGCTCGCTTATGAAGTCGAGGAGTACACAGTGAAGCCGCTGCCTGATCCTGAAGCGTTAAAATGTTATTATTTTCGTAACAAAAGCAGGTCATTTCTTGGTGAATTAGACGTTTATTTCACCCTCTCTAATGAAGAAATACCATTAGACCATACAGGGTACTGGGAGGAGTGGGAGCGGCAGATTGCCCAATTCCATCTATTAGACGTCAATTCCTCCAATCATTTAATGATGTTATCTGAACCCAAACCATCTAAAGCTATTCTAGAGTTTTGTGAAAAGCTATACTCAAACAGAGGTGTAGTAAACGCGAATTTTCTTAAGGCCTTCAGAAAAAAACTCGAAAACGCCAATAAAGAAAAAGCAGATGAACTGGTGAAGCGTTGAGGAAGGAATGACTATATAAAAAACCCCCTTTTAAAGGGGGTTTTTTCAATGGCTTATCCCATGAAAAATGGACAAGACGGATGTTTGCAATCCGCCATGTTCATCTTGCAATAATTAGCTGTGGCGGGAAAGCGAGTTTTTCTTTGCAAGTGAAACCGGCAAACTTTCTAGCCCTCTTAAAAAGGCATTTTTTCTCCATTTCATTTCATCAGATGCAACTGCAAGCTCGATATACGGAAACCGTTTAAGAAGCGCATTAAAGGCAATTTGGCCTTCTAATCTGGCAAGCGGGGCCCCTAAACAGAAATGAATGCCAAAGCCGAAAGAGATATGCCGATTCGGAGACCTTGAAATATCGAATTTTTCTGGATTTTCAAAACGCTCAGGATCGCGATTGGCAGAGCCAATGCCTATAAAAATCATATCTCCTCTTTTTATAGAATGGCCTTGGTATGTGAAGTCCTCGAGTGCCCACCGATTCGCCATCATGACTACCGGAGCGGTATATCGCAGCAGCTCTTCTACCGCCGTGTCTATCATGTCGGGATGCTGTTTTAACTTCTCCAATTCCTCTCTGTGCTGGAGCAAGGCGAGGGTGCCCGATCCAAGCAGGTTGACGGTCGTTTCAAGGCCGGCCACAATCAACAAGAACAGCATCGAGTAAAGCTCTTTTTCGCTTAACTTGTGCCCATCCTCTTCAGCATGCACCAGTTTGCTGATCATATCGTCTTTCGGGTGTATCCTTCTTTCTTGTATCAGCTTGCCGATATAGTCCTTAAATTCTCTGAGTGATTGGTTAGTCTTCTCCTGGTTACCCTCTGAAGTGTCTACCATGGCGTTGGTCCATACCTGAAATTGCGAACGATCCTCTTCCGGTATTCCCATCATTTCAGAAATCACGATAAAAGGTAATGGAGACGCAAATGATTTCATAATATCCGGTTCATTCTCTTTTTCCATGTCATCTAATAAACGTTCAGTTATTTGTTCGATGCTGGTACGTAAATTTTCGATGATGCGGGGGGTAAAAGCTTGGTGAACCAATGACCTTAAACGAGTATGATCAGGCGTATCCTTTGCCAGCATATGATCTGATACAAAGTCGATATCATCGCTTACATTAAGCTTCTTAATCTGTTCTTTGCTCATCACATTTTTTACGTCTCTGGTAATTCGATTGTCCTTTAGAAATGCCATACAATCATCGTAACGAGTAATTAACCACGCCCGATATGTAACGCCGAAACGGTGTAATTCGAAGTGATGAATAGGATCGTGCTCTCTAAAATGGCCCAAAACTGTAAAAGGATTTTCGTGAAACTCTGAAGAATGCGCATTAAAAACCAATTTTTCCATCTGAATTCTCCTCGCCTTTCATTTTAAAAGAAACTCTAAACAAAATGATATCATTCGGCATCAGACCAAATATCCCATGTGAGCCTTACGCATGTCCCGCATCGACACGGACAGGTATAGGCATATGACCCCCTTACTAAAGTCACATATCGTTCAGGCTGTTGAAAACCTTGGACAGCCCGTTATGTTTAAAACTATATATCTATTTAAGAGGGCATTCAATAGTTTGTTTCAAAAAAATGACTGCACATCCATTTTAATATAACACCATAAAAAGAAGCGCCTTTGAAAGTAATCAAAGGCGCCAATAAGGCAGGGGAAAGATGTCAGTTCTGTTGAATATCAATGGTATAGACTGCGCGATCTGTCAAAACCTTCAGTCCTCCGTTTTCCTGATGAATGTGAATACTACCCGATAAAGGGATCTCATAAGCATTTTCTGGGAGCGGCACATTGCCTTCTTCAGTAAAAGTAGTTCCTTTTCCTTCGAGGACCAGTTCATCATTTGCTACGTAGTCATCAGGATGCTTAGTGCTGCGTATGGCCACTTCATTAAGGTGAAGAACAATCTGATCCAAATCTGAAATCTCGTCTTGGTTATTGGTCAGCTCGCCTTTTCTAATATCAAGCGTCTGTCCAATCTGCGCTTTCAGCCATTCGGAAAGCTCAGTGCTAGTGAGTGTCATCAGCGATTCCTCCTTTTTATCTATACGATACTATTCCCATTTATTTTGCGTTTTACACGAAATAGATGCTTGATGAGGCTCAGAATAACCGCTCTAATAGAACCTAAATATGTAATGTTTACGGACAGCTCCTTTGAAAAAATAAAAAACACTGCTAAATCTGTCTTTTTAGATTCAGCAGTGTGTAATTATGATGAAAGGTTATTCGCCGGGAACGGAATTCTCCGCATTTACAGCACCGGCACCGTAAATATTCGGATCATTGTCCGACCATTTATCTGCGCCGTTTTTGAGAAGTTCTTTTACTTCATTAGGGGTAAGTTCGGGATTGTGTTCGAGGATTAAAGCGGCAATTCCCGCGCAAATCGGTGTTGCCATAGAAGTCCCTGACATTGTAAAATACTGCGTCCCCACACGGCTCGACTTTTGCAGCTTATCGATATATGACCGCGGGGAGCGGAGGGAGACAATATTGACACCGGGCGCCAAAATATCGGGCTTTTCTTTTCCATAGACCGTCGGTCCGCGGCTTGAGAAGGAAGCGACAATATCATCTTCACGGCTCACCGTATCATTATCGTCCAATGCGCCGACTGTAATGACTTTTTCGCTTACACCCGGACTTGAAATGGTCTGTGGATCAGGTCCTGAGTTTCCGGCGGCGACACAGACAACAATGCCTGCGTTCCATGCTTCTTCCACTGCTTTGACTAAAGGATCATCAAGCTCATTATCGTAGCGGAGCGCTTCACCGCCAAGGGACATACTGATGATACGAATCGGTTCATCAGGGTTGTCTTCATTATATTGGATACACCATTCCACACCCTCAATGATTGCCGCTAACGTACCTGACCCTTGCTTATTTAACACTTTAACGCCAATAAGGTTGGCCTCAGGAGCCGGGCCGCGGTACTGACCTGAAGAAGATGCGCCGCTGCTTGCAACATCACCCGCGCAATGGGTGCCGTGGCCATTATCATCATATGGCTCGGTCTTTTGATTGACAAAATCGGCAAATCCTTTTATTCTGCCCTCTAAATCAGGATGCTCATAAATTCCGGTATCCACTATAGCAACGGTGACGCCTTTTCCGGTCAATGCTTGATTGTTTCTGATGACTTCTTTCGCATGGCTGGCTTCAGTTGCTGTGTCAAGAAGCGCTTTAACCTCACGATTTAAATAAACTTTGCGGATATCATTGCATTGAGAGAGAAGAGCATGTAGAGCTGAAGGCGTTACCTCTGCACTGCAGCAATTGATCTTGTGAAAGCGATGCTTTAATGTACAGCGTTTTTCATTTTGTAAAATGTCTCCTGTCGCTTGATAACCCGTTTCATGACAGCCTTCCTCAAATTCTATGATCACTGACATCTTTTTTCGATTTCTCAATTTCGTCTCAAAAAATTGATGTAAAAAACACGGCGTCCATTTAAAAGGTTTGTATAGCTGCAAAACGTTCTCACGCAACGGCCAATCTAGCTTATGGGCGTTTGCCCTCACCATTTGTACCATAGAGTAACCAAACATCATATGATTCCTCCTAATATGAGTTTCTCTGTATACTCTATGAATGGAGGGTCTCTTTTGTAAGTTTGTTTGTCCTTCTTGTAAGCGGACAAGAGCGGTTTTTAATGGCTGATTTTCATGTCACAAGGAAAGAGTAAGCTGCCTGGCCGGAAGATAATGGTTCTAGTTTGAGGGTTGAATAAGAACGTTTGTTCCTGTATGGTAAGAGAAAAAAGAAGGAGCTAAAAAGCGCATGAACATCCTGATAAAACGCTCTTTAGAAGAGCAGGTTCCGATTGATATAATATATATGAAAAAAGACGGTTCAATTTGTAAAAGAACCATTATTGTGAAACATCGAAACAGCCATGATATAAAAGCCTTCTGTTGCATCAAAAAACAGATGAGAACGTTTCTTTTAGATTCCATCCTTTCTTGCGCACCTGTTCAAAAAAAGAAGCAATTTCTTCGTTTTGCCAATTAATATAGGCTGTCGGTTATAAATAGACAGCCTATTTATAAAAATAGTTCCCATATATTTTTTAAAAACAGCCTGCTTTTCACCAAGAACCTAGGGAGTGTGGGTATTTATTCCTTTTCTTCATTTTTTATCCCAACTTTTTTCACTGTTATAAGCTGATAGACACCCCCAACTGTGACAATCAATTGATTTTTAGAAACCGGGAAATTTTTCACTGATGATAACGGGTATACAATGGTAAGATAAAACCTATTGACTAAACCTCATATAATGAACCGTGCCATTCTTTTAGGAAGGAGACGAACATGAGAAGAATCTTACTTAATGTCATAATCATTGTAGCAATGGTCCTGTTAATAAGATGTGTTCATTATGCATCAGAACCGGAACCCTCGAATCAGCCCGATAAATATGCGGACTTTAGCAGCTTAGAGGCCAATGAAAGCCCTGAGGACTATAACATCGAATATAACGGGAAAAAAGGAAGCCGTGTATTAATTATGTCACCGCATGGAGGCAGAATTGAAGGCGGGGTAAGCGAGCTTGTCCGTTTTTTTGATATGGAATATTCTACATATCTTTTTGAAGGTTTAAAGTCACACGATAACCAGACGCTGCACATTACCAGCACTAACTTTGATGAGCCGACAGCCGAGGAGAAAATCAAACAGCACCAATACATTATCGCCTTTCACGGATATAAAGGAGAAGATAAGAACACACTTGTAGGCGGTAGTGACCGCAAGCGCGCGAAAATGATTGTAAAAGCCCTTGAAAAAAGCGGTTTTTCTGCAGAATTGGCCTCCTCAAAGAGCGGTCTGGCAGGACTGGATGCAAACAATATTAACAATCAAGGTAAAACGGGGCTGAGCATCCAGCTGGAGATCAGCAGGGAACAGAGAGAAGCATTTTTTGATGATTTTAACTATAAGGAAAGAAAATATACCAAAACGACGGAATTTTATCGTTATGCCAGAGCGATCAGAAGAGTGATTGACGAGGAATATTCTTAAGTATCGTCATTTTAGATGAAATAAATGGAACTTGTCCTCGGTGCGTACCTTATCAAGCAAAACAGAGGACAAATTTCAAAATCATCAGTAGACTGAAAAAAGAAACAAAAAGGAGGATACAGCATGGCAGATCATCATTTTTATTTAAAAGCACAATGGCCGGGGAAGCGTAATGATGTCGGCACGATAGAAAGCGGAAATCTCATGACATCTATTTCGATTCCAAAGGAAATGGACGGACCGGGGCAGGGTACCAATCCTGATGAAATGCTTCTTGGCGCAGCCGCTACCTGCTATATTATTACGCTCGCAGCCATGATGGAAAGAAGCGGACTTGAAAAAGAAGATCTGCATATGGAGTCAGAGGGTATTGTTGAAGTCAAAAACGGAATTTTTACGTATAAAACAATTATTCACCGCCCTGTTATTTTGTTGAAGCCTGATGCTTCGCAAGCTGATTTGGCGCTCGCGCATAAACTGGCGGAAAAGGCGGAGTCTTCTTGTATGATTTCGCGTGCAGTTCAGGGGAACGTGGAATTGAAGCTTGAAGCTTCAGTAAGAGCTTCGGGGGAATAATGGGTTCAAACGGTCAGTGTAAGACCGTTTGTTCTTTTTTTGCCGATTTTGACTTGTTAAGCAGAACAACCCCGGCTATCACAAGGGTAAGGCCAAATATCCCTTTCATGCTGATGGTTTCGCCAAAAAGCAAATAACCGATGATAGCGGTCAGCGCTGTACCGATGCCTGACCATGTGGCGTATGCCGAAGATAAGTCAATCGTTTTAAGTGACATGCTTAAAAAAGTGAAGGCGGATGCAAATCCTGCTATTACTCCGATGCTGGGTCCGATTTGCGTAAAGCCTTCAGACAGTTTCAGCATTGTGCTGCCAAATACCTCTGTGATAATTGCCGCAGCTAAAAAAATCATTCCTTTCATAAAAACACCGCCTTTTTTACCAATTTAATAACACAACTCCCGATATTAATAACAGAATCCCGGCAATTCCTTGTTTATTCAGCTTCTCTTCAAACCACTTTGCTCCGATAACCGCTGTCAGCACCGTGCCTGCTCCGCTCCAAGTGGCATATGATAAGCCGAGAGGTATATGGTTTAATGTCAGTGACAGCATATAAAAGGCAAGTGAATAACCGATGATGACGAACATGATCGGCTTCCAGCGGGTGAAGCCATGAGAGACTTTCAGCATGGCAGCGCCCATTGATTCTGATAATATAGCAATTGCGAGGAAGGTGTAACCTAATATCATATAAAATCCTCCTCTATTACATTCATTAAGCGTTTGAGCAAAAGCGCTTTTTCTTTTTGTTGCAACGGTTCCAGCTGAAACATTTCTGAAAACCAGATTCCGTCACAGACAAGCCGGATCAGGTGTGACGTCGCAGGATCAGAAATTTCTTCATCTGCCCTTTTTTTAAATTCTGTATAAAATGTTCTCCATGGCTTCAGCAGCTCTTCGTTGAAAGACATGGTCGCAAGCATACTTGTGCACAGTTGAACTGTATTTTGGAGTTCAAGATCGTCAAGCGTCGCCAAAACAAACGATTTGACGAAAACGGCTTTATCAGACTGCAAATTTTCTTGATGATGATCCAGTAAGTTCTGAAAGTTTGATATGGCGTATTCATTCATTTCGTTAATAAGCTCTTCTTTACTTGAAAAATGATAAAGGAGCCCGGCTTTTGTCATGTTTGCTTCTTTCGCCACACGGCTCAAGGTTAAATGCTTTAATCCTTTTTCAGTAATTGTCTTAGCGGCTGCTTCAAAAATTTCTTCTTTTTTTGACATAAAAAAAACACCTACTTTACTTACCGGTTAGTAAAGTACATGATATATGATGTTATTTTATGAGTCAAGAGATTCATCTTACCTCAAATTCGGACGTTAAAAAAGACCCCTTTTTAAGGAGTCTGCTTTTTTTTAATAGTAATATGGATATGGGGGATACGGATAATAAGGATATCCTCCGTAACCATACGGATTAAGCAAAGCGCTTCCCACTAGGCCGCCAACAAGCCCTCCGATAAACGGGCCGCCATAAAACCCAAAACCGGGACGTCCGAAGCCATAACCGAAACCAGGTCTGCCAAACCCAAATCCAGGTCTTCCGAAACCAAAACCTGGTCTTCCAAAAGGCCTCATATCACTTTCAGGTGAATAATGGTGTACTTCATTCATAATTAAGGCACCTCCGATAATAAAATAAACTTTAGCTGATACCAGAGTATTCAGCCTATACCGATTTGATTGGGCGTTTTCACCAAAAGGGAAATTAAAGAAAGGAGTGAGCCGCTTTGGGGCTGTACCAATCTGACTGGTCAAAAGCTACCCCGCACGTTCATGCTTATCAAGCAAAAACGAACGTGGTGGAAGGGCACTATCACCTGATTGAAGGATTCTCACAGCCGGAGAACGGAAGCAATACGGATAGGCATACGCATTATTATACGGGGATTACGTCTTTTGAAAACGGTCATTTTCACCGCTACTATGGCATTTCCGGACCCGCTATCCCGAGATCGGACGGGACGCATTATCATGAAATAAAAGAAACCACTTATCTCGCCTACAATGAACCGATAGAAATACAGTACGGCGGTGTTGTGTATGATCCGAGAAACAACGGGAGAAAGACGCATAGACATGACATGAAGGGGCGAACGCGGGAAATAGTAGGCAATGAGCCGCTCGGCTGGTAAAAGACGTTTACCGCGTCAGAAAAAGGGCAAAATGAATAGGTGGTTGAATATATGAGTAGTGTTATAATAGGGGGAGATTTGTAAAAGAGAGTGATGTGCAGTGAAAAAGACAAAACAGCCCGTTGTCATTCTGGTCGGACCGACGGCAGTGGGAAAAACAAATATAAGTATCCAGCTTGCTAAAGCGTTAAATGCCGAAATTATCAGCGGAGATTCAATGCAGATATATAGAGGCATGGATATCGGCACGGCAAAGATTTCTGAGCGGGAGATGGAGGGCATACCTCACCATTTGATTGATATTCTTGACCCATCTGAGCCTTTTTCAACCGCTGATTACCAAAGATTGGTGAGATCTAAGATCAAAGAGATCAGCGAAAGAGGAAAGCTTCCCATGATTGTCGGAGGGACGGGTCTGTATATTCAATCTGTTCTGTATGATTATACATTTACAGAAGAAGCGAACGATCCCGCTTTCCGCAAAAAAATGGAGGAAGCGGCTGTTCAGGAGGGCGCCGAAGCCCTTCACGCCAGATTGGCCGCGGCCGATTCTGAAGCTGCAGCTTCGATTCATCCGAACAATATCAGAAGAGTGATCCGCGCCTTAGAAATTTTACATACGTCAGGCAAAACGATGTCACAGCATTTAAAAGAGCAGAAACGCGAACAGCTGTATCATTCAGTTATGATCGGCCTTACAATGGACAGAGAAGCGCTTTACGAGAGAATTAATGAGCGGGTGGATATGATGATGGCAGAGGGTCTCGCTGATGAAGTCAAACGGCTTTACAATCAAAATCTGAGAGACTGCCAATCCATTCAGGCAATCGGCTATAAGGAACTGTACGCATATTTTGACGGAATTGTGACACTTCCGGAAGCTGTCGAGCAATTAAAACAAAACTCCAGACGGTATGCTAAACGCCAACTGACATGGTTTCGCAACAAAATGCACGTCTCTTGGTTTGATATGACGCCGCCTGTCGATGCCGTGCTGAAGGAAAAGGAAATTTTCACACATATAGCAGGAAAACTTGAACTTTGATCGAAACAGTATGATATAGAGAATCAAGGAGGACAAAACATGAAACCGATTAATATTCAGGATCAGTTTTTGAATCAAATCCGAAAAGAAAATACGTTTGTTACTGTTTTTTTACTAAACGGCTTTCAGTTGCGCGGCCAAGTGAAAGGCTTTGATAACTTTACGGTATTGCTTGAAACCGAAGGAAAGCAGCAGCTTATATATAAACATGCCATCTCTACCTTCGCCCCGCAAAAAAACGTCCAGCTTGAACTCGAATAGAATCATGAAAAAGGCCATTTTTCAGGGCCTTTTTTTTATGCCCGGCGGAACATTTTTTATATTCATACGTATAGGTATGCCATAATGGAAAATCGTAAAGACAGGGGATGGGAGAATGTTGACGGAAAGTGAAACAGAACTGAGAAGAATCAGAATTGCGCTTGTGTTTATTGCTGTATTTTTATTTTTCGGAAGCTGCGGAAATCAAGAAACTGTGGTCGATACCGACCATAGTGATTATGAAATCCCGCAGACAAGCTCATTTCCGCTGGACCATAATCATTTTGGCGTTTACGAGGACGGAACGGTCAAAATATATAAGTATGATGAATCAAAGAACGAGGTAACACTAAAAAAAGAATGGCTATCCGATGAGCTTGAATAATTTTCACAAGCATTCGAATTTACAAAGCGGACCGATGCCGCTAAACTAAGTACTGACATAGATCATGCAGAGGGTGAGAATATGAAACACAAGGTTATTATCAATCATTGGGAAGAAACCTGTGAGGATGATTCCTGTTATGAATATGGCACAAGCATCATTGTAAACGGCAAAGAACTGATCAGAGAAGCATCCATTGCGAGCGCCCTGAAAGCAGTCTTAGAAGAAATCGGCGCTGATGCAGAAATTGAAGAAACCGTTGAAAGCGAATGTTGTGATTCTTACAAAAAATAAGAAAAAAAATCTAGACTACTAAGCAGTTTTTTTTCGTGTTATGATATACATCGGCTTAAAAATGACCCTTTCGAGTAGGACGAGAGACGATTCTCGTTCTGCTCTCTTTTTTGGGCGCATAAGGAGCCGGGCAAAGGTCCTGAATAGAGAAAATATGAACTTTTTATAAAAGCGAATCTATATATTGTGTTTTTCGGATGTGATAGTATACTATATATAGTGTTAGGAGATAAGAGATTCATAATTTGTAATAGGTCGTGATAAAGCATGGTTCAAATCATATTCGATTCGAAAACAGGGAATGTTCAGCGTTTTGTGAATAAGACAGGGTTTCAGCTGATACGTAAAGTGAATGAAGCTGACTATCTGGACACTCCGTTTGTTTTAGTAACCTACACGACAGACTTTGGACAAGTGCCGGCTTCGACACAGTCATTTCTCGAAAAAAATGCCCATCTCCTATTAGGAGTCGCAGCAAGCGGCAATAAAGTGTGGGGCGATAACTTTGCAAAAAGTGCCGACACCATTTCAAAACAATATCAGGTGCCGATTTTGCACAAATTTGAACTCAGCGGCACATCGAAAGACGTTGAATTGTTTACTCAGGAGGTAGAAAGAGTTGTCACAAAACCAAGTGCCAAAATGGATTCAGTTAAATAATGAAATCATGATCCAAAAGGACGGAAAATTTCAGTTCGATAAGGATAAAGAGGCTGTACATAGTTATTTTGTGGATTATATCAACCAAAATACAGTGTTCTTTCACGATTTAAAAGAGAAGCTAGATTATCTGGTTGAAAACCAATACTACGAAGAAGAGTTCCTAAGCCTCTATTCATTTGCAGATATTAAAGAAGTGTTTAAGACAGCTTACGCGAAGAAGTTCCGTTTTCCTTCCTTCATGAGTGCGTTTAAATTTTATAATGACTATGCGTTGAAAACGAACGACAAGAAAAAAATCCTTGAACGCTATGAGGACAGAATATCAATCGTTGCGCTGTTCTTCGCCAACGGTGACACAGAAAAAGCGAAAGATTATGTGCGTTTAATGATTAACCAAGAATATCAGCCGAGCACACCGACATTTTTAAATGCCGGAAGAAAGCGCCGCGGAGAACTTGTGAGCTGCTTCCTATTAGAAGTCAATGACTCACTAAATGATATCTCGAGAGCGATTGACATTTCCATGCAGCTTTCTAAACTGGGCGGAGGCGTGTCTCTCAATCTGTCGAAGCTGCGTGCCAAAGGCGAAGCGATTAAAGATGTTGAGAACGCGACAAAAGGTGTTGTCGGCGTCATGAAGCTCCTCGATAACGCGTTCCGTTATGCAGATCAAATGGGACAAAGACAAGGATCTGGAGCCGCATACCTAAACATTTTCCACCGGGATATCAATGACTTCCTTGATACGAAAAAAATCTCGGCTGATGAAGATGTGCGTGTAAAAACACTCTCTATCGGCGTTGTCATCCCAGATAAGTTCGTTGAGCTTGCGAGAGAAGATAAAGCGGCCTATGTGTTCTATCCGCATACGATCTACAAAGAATACGGACAGCACATGGATGAAATGGACATGAATGAAATGTACGACAAGTTTGTCGACAATCCGCGTGTGAAAAAAGAAAAAATCAACGCGCGCAAATTGCTCGAAAAACTTGCGGTGCTGCGCTCAGAATCAGGCTACCCGTACATTATGTTCCAGGATAACGTCAACAAGGAGCATGCGTTGAACCACGTATCCAAGGTGAAGTTTTCCAATCTGTGTTCTGAAGTTCTTCAAGCGTCACAGGTTTCATCTTACACAGATTACGATGAAGAAGATGAAATCGGTTTGGATATTTCCTGCAACCTGGGATCGCTTAATATTTTGAATGTAATGGAACACAAATCAATTGAGCATACGGTGAAGCTTGCAACTGATTCTTTAACCCATGTGTCTGAAACGACAGACATCCGCAACGCGCCTGCTGTAAGACGCGCAAACAAAGCCATGAAATCAATCGGGCTCGGCGCCATGAACCTCCACGGCTATCTCGCTCAAAACGGCATTGCTTATGAAAGCCCTGAGGCCAGAGATTTTGCGAACACGTTCTTTATGATGGTCAATTTCTATTCCATCCAGCGTTCTGCGGAGCTTGCGAAAGAAAAAGGCGCAACGTTTGAGCAATATGAAGGTTCATCCTATGCAACGGGGGAATACTTCGACAAATATGTCTCAAACGATTTCTCACCGGCGTATGAAAAAATTGCAGCCCTGTTTGAAGGCATGCATATTCCTACAATTGAAGATTGGAAGCAGCTGAAAGCGTTCGTCGCTGAGCATGGCATGTATCACAGCTACAGATTGTGCATAGCGCCGACCGGTTCAATTTCTTACGTGCAGTCAAGCACAGCGTCCGTGATGCCTATCATGGAACGGATAGAAGAAAGAACATACGGAAATTCGAAAACGTACTATCCAATGCCGGGCCTTGCATCAAACAACTGGTTCTTCTATAAAGAAGCGTATGACATGGACATGTTCAAAGTGGTGGATATGATTGCGACGATCCAGCAGCATATTGACCAGGGAATCAGCTTTACACTGTTCTTGAAAGATACGATGACAACCCGTGATCTAAACCGGATTGATCTGTATGCCCACCATAGAGGCATTAAAACCATTTACTATGCAAGAACGAAAGATACTGGGCAAGACAGCTGCCTTTCTTGTGTTGTTTGATTAAAGGAGAGTTTATAGTGACGAAAATTTATGACGCAGCAAACTGGTCAAAGCATGAAGATGATTTTACCCAAATGTTCTATAATCAAAATGTAAAGCAGTTCTGGCTTCCGGAAGAGATTGCTTTAAACGGCGATCTACTCACTTGGAAGTACCTTGGGAAAAACGAACAAGATACTTATATGAAGGTGCTCGCCGGGCTTACTCTTCTTGATACCGAGCAGGGAAATACGGGAATGCCGATCGTGGCTGACCACGTAGAGGGCCATCAGCGCAAAGCGGTGCTGAACTTTATGGCCATGATGGAGAATGCGGTGCACGCAAAATCGTATTCCAATATTTTTATGACACTTGCACCTACTGAAACCATCAACGAAGTGTTCGAATGGGTTAAACAAAATAAATTTTTGCAGAAAAAAGCTCAAATCATTGTCGGCCTTTATCAAAGCATTAAAAAAGATGATGAGATTTCATTATTCAAAGCCATGGTAGCGTCGGTTTATCTGGAAAGCTTTTTGTTCTACAGCGGGTTCTATTATCCGCTATACTTCTACGGACAAGGAAAACTGATGCAGAGCGGAGAAATCATCAACCTGATTCTGCGCGATGAAGCCATTCACGGCGTATACATCGGGCTCCTTGCACAAGAAATATACAATAAGCAGCCCGAAGAGAAAAAAGCTGAGCTGCGCGAGTTCTCAATTGAACTATTGGAACAGCTTTATGAAAATGAACTTGAATATACAGAGGATCTGTATGACCAAGTCGGGCTGTCACACGATGTGAAGAAGTTTATCCGCTATAACGCGAATAAAGCACTTATGAACCTCGGCTTTGATTCTTACTTTGAAGAAGAAGAAATTAATCCGATCGTCTTAAACGGATTAAACACAAAAACAAAATCACATGACTTCTTCTCGATGAAGGGGAATGGCTATAAGAAAGCTACGGTGGAGCCGATTAAAGACGACGACTTTTATTTTGATGAAAAAGAGCAGATATAATATCTGCTCTTTTCGGCTTGATGATGTGAACAGGAGGAAAACGAAAAATGGGAAAAATGGATGAAGTTATTTTAGTTGCTCCGCGGGATGAAGTGTTTAAGAAAGAAAGCTTAACCTTCCAAGGCGTAAACAGTGAAGACGAACGTATCACTGAAATCATGGCGCAGATTGAGGCGCATTATCGTGAAATGAGAAGGGGAGATGCTGAAGAAGATCCGCTCTTCAAGCAGCCGATTCCTTACGTAGTCATTACACGCGAAGATGAAGTGTTTGTTTATGAACGGCTTGTAGGCGGAGGAGAGGCGCGTCTGCACAATAAACTTTCGCTTGGCTTTGGCGGCCATATGAATCACATTGAAGGGGCAGCAGCATTTTCGGAAGTGTTAAAACTAAACACTGACCGCGAGCTGGATGAGGAACTTCAAATCAATGAGGAAGATAAACTGAAGATCGTCACACTCGGTTTAATCAATGATGACGAAAACAGTGTCGGTAAAGTGCATATCGGCATCCTTTCAGCGCTTCAATTGAAATCAGGAGCACATGTGGAAGTCAAAGAAAAGGAACAAATTGCAGGCAAGTGGATGAGCATTTCTGAGTTAAAACAAGAAAGTGTTTACAGCCGGCTGGAAACGTGGTCGCAGTTTGTCGTGGATATTTTAGAATAGAAAAACCCGGTTCCTCCATTAGAGAGAGGGACCGGGTTTTTTGCTTATTCTTGTACGATAAACGCATCGAAGCCGGCATTTTTTGCTTTAGTGACAAGAGCATCAGCGTTGTTTTGTGAAGAAAAAGCGCCAATTTGCACCTTGAATAGGCTGTCCTTTAAAAGCACGATCGCATTGAAACCTTTAGCCTTTGCGCTGGAAGCGAGCGAATCTGCATTTGCTTTTACTTTGAAGGCTCCGATTTGGACTTTGTATAAACTGTCGCTAGGCTTTTTTTTTAGATTAAAGGCTTGTGCCAACCCATTGGCATGTCCCCTTGCCAGGCTTTGAATAAAACTGGCTGTTTTTAATTTGTTGGCATCTGCCGCTGTGTCAATAAAACCGTTTTCTGTAAGCAATGCAGGCATCGCAGTCTCTCTTAACACAAGGAAATTTGCTGATTTTTTCCCTCTGTCGGCAAAGTCCGCCGCTTTCAAAACCTCTCCATGGATATGTGACTGGTAAGTTGTCGTCGGCGATCCGACTCCCGGATAAACATAGCTCTCAAAGCCAGTCCCGCCTCCGGCATTAATATGAATGGATAAGAAATAATCTGCTCCCCAGCTATTAGCCGCATCCGCCCGGTCATCTAAGCTGACAAATTGGTCGCTTGTCCTGCTCATTCGCAAAGAAACATCCTCATACTCGTTGGTTAAAATCGTGCGTAACGCTAAAGCGATTTGCAAAGTCAGCGCCTTTTCTTGCAAACCATTGCCTGTTGCACCAGGATCAGTTCCCCCGTGGCCCGGATCAATAAAAATTTTAACCATTCCCATCACCTCATTACAGCATATGAACAAAACCGATTGGTGCTTGTACTGATGTCTTTACCGAAAAAAATAAGAAAAGCGCCTCCTATTTCCCGGAAAATAAAAAAATATATGGTTTGTCCCCGCTCCCGTCATGAATACAATAAGAAATAAAGTATTTCTCGGGAAAGCGCAGGATTCAACATCGTTCCCGAAAAGAACTGTTGTTTTGACAGGCGGATGTCAAAAACATGCCCCCTCATGATAGGCGCGTGTCACAAACGCTTCATTCATGAATAACATAAAGAGAAAACAGAGAGGTGAAAATGTTGGAGCGCGCTGTAACCTATAAAAATAACGGACAGATCAACATTATTCTTAACGGACAAAAGCAGGTGCTGACAAATGCTGAAGCAGAGGCGGAATATCAGACCGCTGTCCAAAAAAATGAAGCCAAGCACGGCATTCTGAAAGAAATAGAAAAAGAAATGAATACATTGGTCGGCATGGAGGAAATGAAACGGAATATCAAAGAAATTTACGCTTGGATCTTTGTGAACCAAAAACGGGCGGAACAAGGTTTAAAAGCGGGAAAACAAGCATTGCATATGATGTTTAAAGGCAATCCCGGCACAGGAAAAACAACTGTCGCCAGGCTTATCGGAAGACTTTTTTTTGAAATGAATGTTCTTTCGAAAGGTCACCTCATTGAGGCTGAACGAGCGGATCTTGTCGGGGAATACATCGGCCACACGGCACAAAAAACAAGAGATTTAATCAAAAAGTCACTGGGCGGAATTTTATTTATTGATGAAGCCTATTCTCTGGCAAGAGGCGGAGAAAAAGACTTTGGAAAAGAAGCAATAGACACGCTCGTAAAGCATATGGAAGACAAACAGCATGAATTTATTTTAATTCTTGCCGGATATTCAAGAGAAATGGACCATTTTTTATCATTAAATCCCGGGCTTCAATCACGATTTCCCATTAGTATTGATTTTCCGGATTACTCCGTATCCCAGCTGATGGATATTGCGAAACGAATGATCGCAGATAGGGAATATCAATTCAGTCAGGAAGCGGAATGGAAATTAAAAGATTACTTAATGACGGTCAAAAGCACAACAAGCCCCGTCAAATTCAGCAACGGGCGATTTGTGAGAAATGTCATTGAAAAATCAATACGCACCCAAGCTATGAGGCTCTTAATGGGAGATCAATACTTAAAAAGCGACTTGATGACAATAAAAAGCCAGGATCTCACAATAAAAGAAGAGGTACCGGGCACAGGATAGACCTCTCGCCACAGGGAGGTCTGTTTGTTTGCTCTTTTTTAGCTGCCTATGTGTCATATAAAGCCGAAATATCAAGGGATTTGTGGTATACGCCTGATCGGTTTGGTATGATAATACTACTGCCCATTACGTAAAGAAAGGAACATCCATTTGAATGAACAAGAACTGATACAAGAAAAGGCAATATTGGTTGGATGCCAGCTGCCTCATATCTCAGACGAGCATTTTGACAATTCTCTTGCGGAGCTTGCTTCCCTTACGAAAACAGCAGACGGGACGGTATTGACCACTGTGACGCAAAAAAGAAACAGGGCTGACGCAGCCACTTATATAGGAAAGGGGAAAGTAGAAGAACTCAAAGCGTTGTGCGAAGAGCTCTCAGCAGATCTTTTGATTTTTAATGACGAGCTATCGCCAAGCCAGTTAAAATCGCTGGCTACCGCCATTGAAGTGAAAATCATTGACCGCACCCAATTAATATTGGATATTTTCGCAAAAAGGGCCAAAACAAGAGAAGGAAAACTTCAAATAGAATTAGCCCAGCTGCAATACGCGCTTCCAAGACTGAGCGGACAAGGTATTAATCTCTCCAGACAAGGTGGAGGCATCGGGGCAAGAGGGCCGGGTGAAACAAAGCTAGAAACAGACCGCCGCCATATTAGAAATCGCATTCACGAAATAAACACCCAATTAACTGCGGTTACCCGACACAGAAGCCGATACCGGGATAGAAGAAAGAAAAACGGAGTCCTTCAGCTTGCTTTAGTCGGATATACCAACGCCGGAAAATCCACTTGGTTCAATCGTCTGACCAGCGCTGACAGCTATGAAGAGGATCTTTTGTTTGCGACGCTTGATCCGATGACGAGAAAACTGGTGCTGCCGAGCGGCTACAGTGTGCTGTTGTCGGATACGGTAGGGTTTATACAAGATCTGCCGACGACATTAATTGCTGCATTCAGATCGACGCTTGAGGAAGTGAAGGAAGCAGATGTCATTCTGCATGTCATTGATTCCTCAAACGAGGATTACACAGGCCATGAAAAAACCGTTATTCGGCTATTGGAGGAGCTCAAAGCAGACGATATTCCGATTCTGACAGCTTACAACAAACGAGACCAAAAACTGCCCGACTTCATCCCGTCAACCGGAAAACATCATATTATGCTCAGTGCCAGAATCGAAGATGATGCTGCGAGATTTAAAGAAAACATAGAAAAATATTTACGGGAAGAGCTTTTAACGCCGTATACGGCTAGAGTTCCGGCGGATGAAGGAAAGCTGATTGCCAGAATTAAATCAGAAACAATGGTTGAACGCATTTATTTTAATGAAGAAAATGAATGGTATGACATCTCAGGATATGTACAAGCCCAACAAAATATATCAGGCGAACTGAAGAAGTACATGTAAGAAAGGAATACAGAAAATGTTTGAAACACTAACGCACGGCGAATTATTAAAAAAGACCGCTCAAGAAGTAGAAGCAGAGATTTCTGACGTTCATAAAAGAATTGAGGAGATCAGTGAGCGCAATGAATGGAGAGTGCTTCAAAGCTATAGAAAACATAAAGTGAGCGATACCCACTTTACGCCGTCTACCGGCTATGGCTACGATGACATGGGAAGAGACACGCTGGAAAACATATACGCAGATGTTTTCGGCGGAGAAGCGGGGTTGGTAAGACCGCAGATCATCTCAGGCACCCATGCCATTTCAATTGCGTTATTCGGAGTGCTGAGACCCGGAGATGAATTGCTTTATATCACAGGCAAGCCTTATGACACGCTTGAAGAAATCGTCGGTGTCAGAGGGGGAGAAAATTCCGGCTCACTGAAGGATTTTCATATAGGATACAATGCAGTTGATCTGACCCAGGAGGGAAAAGTCGACTACGAAGGGGTAGCCGCAGCAATTAATGAAAATACGAAAGTGATTGGCATTCAGCGTTCAAAAGGCTATGCGAACCGGCCGTCTTTCCTCATTAAAGAGATTCAGGAAATGATCCGCTTTGTCAAAGAGATAAACGAAAATCTCATTGTGTTTGTGGACAACTGCTACGGCGAATTTGCAGAGGAGCTTGAGCCTTGCCATGTGGGAGCCGATCTCATGGCAGGCTCGCTTATCAAAAATCCAGGCGGTGGACTTGCCAAGACCGGAGGATACCTTGTCGGTAAAGCCAAATGGATAGAGGCCTGTTCGTATCGGATGACATCTCCGGGCATCGGCAGGGAAGCGGGCGCATCACTTTATTCACTGCAGGAAATGTATCAGGGCTTTTTTCTTGCTCCGCATGTTGTCTCTCAAAGCTTAAAAGGCGCCGTATTTACCGCCCGTTTTCTTGAAAAGCTCGGTTTTACATCTAATCCGCGCTGGGATGCGGGAAGAACGGACCTGATTCAATCCGTTGAATTTTCGGATCGGGATAAAATGATTGCTTTTTGTCAGGCGATCCAATACGCGTCACCTATCAATGCCCACGTCACCCCGTACCCGAGCTATATGCCGGGGTACGAAGATGATGTCATCATGGCTGCCGGCACTTTTGTGCAAGGAGCGAGTATTGAATTATCAGCTGATGGACCCATCAGGCCGCCATATGTCGCATACGTCCAGGGAGGATTAACCTACTCCCACGTGAAAAACGCCATTTGCAGCGCGGTGAATGCATTGATGGAAAAGCAATTAATTTAAATAGTTTAAAATTTTCAATGAATTCGATGTTAAGAATCCTTACATCGTGTTGACACATTATATTACATGACCTATAATAAAACTAAGTTAAGAAAAGGAGGAAATTGAGATGAGTGATAACATTCGCCGCTCAATGCCTTTATTTCCAATAGGAATTGTCATGCAGTTAACAGAGTTATCTGCACGCCAAATTCGATATTATGAGGAAAATGGACTGATATTTCCGGCACGAAGCGAAGGGAATAGACGATTATTTTCTTTCCATGATGTAGATAAACTGTTAGAGATTAAGCACCTGATTGAACAAGGTGTGAATATGGCAGGGATCAAACAAATTCTGGCAAAGGCATCGGCTGAACCAGAAGAGAAGCAAGATGAGAAAACGAAAAAACCGATGAAGCACGATCTGTCTGACGACGAGTTGAGAAAGCTTCTGAAAAATGAGCTCTTACAGGCAGGGCGTTTCCAGCGGGGGAATACATTCCGTCAGGGTGATATGTCCCGATTCTTTCATTAATCCGTTAGCAACTGTTTTGCTATATACATTTACCTTTTAGAGGAGGAGTTTTACGAAATGGCAAAGTACACAAGAGAAGATATCGTAAAATTAGTAAATGAGGAAAACGTTAAGTATATCCGTCTTCAATTTACAGACATTCTTGGAACAATCAAAAACGTTGAAATTCCTGTGAGCCAGCTTGAAAAAGCACTGGATAATAAATGCATGTTTGACGGTTCTTCAATTGAAGGTTTTGTTCGTATCGAAGAATCTGACATGTATTTGTATCCTGATCTAAATACATTTGTTATCTTCCCATGGACAGCTGAAAAAGGTAAAGTAGCACGTTTCATCTGTGACATTTACAATCCGGATGGAACGCCATTCGACGGTGATCCTCGAAACAATTTAAAACGGATTTTGAAAGAAATGAAAGATCTTGGATTCAGTGATTTCAATCTCGGACCAGAGCCTGAATTTTTCTTATTTAAATTAGATGAAAAAGGCGAACCTACTTTGGAATTAAACGATAAAGGCGGATACTTCGACTTGGCGCCGACAGACCTTGGCGAAAACTGCCGCCGCGATATCGTTCTTGAACTTGAAGAAATGGGCTTTGAAATCGAAGCATCCCACCACGAAGTTGCTCCGGGGCAGCACGAAATTGATTTCAAATATGCTGGAGCGATCCGTTCTTGCGACGACATTCAGACTTTTAAACTAGTTGTAAAAACAATCGCCCGTAAGCACGGTCTGCATGCGACATTCATGCCGAAACCACTGTTCGGCGTAAACGGTTCTGGTATGCACTGTAATCTATCACTCTTCAAAGATGGTGTTAACTCATTCTATGACAAAAATGCTGACCTTGAATTGAGCGAAACAGCGAAACACTTTATTGCAGGAATTGTGAAGCACGCAACAAGTTTCACTGCGGTCACAAACCCGACAGTAAACTCTTACAAACGTCTTGTGCCTGGTTATGAAGCCCCTTGCTACGTTGCATGGAGCGCACAAAACAGAAGCCCGTTAATCCGCATCCCGGCTTCCCGCGGCATCAGCACACGTGTTGAAGTGCGAAGCGTTGATCCGGCTGCGAACCCATACCTTGCACTAAGCGTATTGCTTGCTGCAGGTCTTGACGGAATCAAAAACAAACTTGAAGCACCAGAGCCGATTGACCGCAACATCTATGTCATGAGTAAAGAAGAACGCCTGGAAAACGGAATCGTAGACCTTCCGGCAACTCTTGCAGAAGCTCTAGATGAATTCAAATCAAACGAAGTCATGGTAAAAGCTCTCGGAGAGCATTTATTCGAACACTTCATCGAAGCAAAAGAAATCGAGTGGGATATGTTCCGCACGCAAGTTCACCCTTGGGAGCGCGAACAGTATATGTCTCAGTATTAATCTTTCAATCCCTTGGCACTATTGGTGTCAGGGGATTTTTGATTTTGGTCAATAGAATGGGCTTGAACAAACCATTTCAGGAACAAACCTGGAACATATTACATTATTTTACAATGACAATGAAAGCGTACGAAGTTTTCGGAGGACAAAACTTCCAAATATGAAATCACTTAAATTTGTAATTTTGGGTGCTCTCTTTAGAAATGGTTTACTAGAAAACGAAAAAGAGGAAGCGTTTGATTTCTATATAAAGAATATAAATGCAAAGCGAATCACGCTTTAAAAAACTTGTGTTTACAGATAGACGCATTAATAGATTTGAATGAGGAAATGATGAAGGGCGTTATACTATAGCTGAATATTTAAATATTATAGGTCTCGACTAAGAAATAGTTAGTTCATTAAATAACACTTTTAATTCTTCACCTTATCTATTCAACATGCGGGATGAATTAAGAAGTAAATTTTGCTGATCCAATAAAAAATTAAGAATATCAAATTGTTTCGCTTAAAATTCGTTAATATGATATTAGTTCAAAATCATAAGCGACTTCCACTATTGGTGGTCGTTTTTATATTCTCTGTAAACTGCTTTCGGTAAATCTCAGGATAGACAATTGGCGGTTAATGCTGCTTGAGTGCGATGCCAGTTTAGAAAGAATATGTGATTTAATTGGAATCGTTCGACAAATTTTGCGAATTGTTTCATTTCTAGACCTCTTGTCTGATAATAAAGCAAGAGGTGAAAGTTTATGAAAATTGTAGTTGATTTTTGGTTTGACAATGAAAATGTAAGAACAGCTAAAGTAATTGCAGAATCTGAGAAAGCACTTATAAAAGAATTGCAAGAATGTGAACATTGGTATGAGTTTGAAGATGGTAAGCGTATAGCAAATGTTAATATGCGACTTGTAACGCAATTTGATGTGAAAAGAAAATAAAATTCATAAAAAAGCATCCGGGACTGGTCCCATAAGATGAAACAAATTAAAAACACCTTCAAGTTTGAAAACGGATGGTTGTTATCCGAAATTAGACTTGGAGGTGTTTTTCTATGGGGACAAGAGAAGTTATCCGATGGAAGTCAAACAGAAGGCTGTAGACATGATCATGTAGGAACTGAATATCAAGAATAAGACGCAGGTTCAGACATGGATCAGCTGGTATAAGGCTGGGGATACACACCGACAGCCAGTTGGAAAGCAATACACTTACGGAAAAGGTCCGGAGTATTCTTCCGAATTAGAGAAACAGCAGGCAGAGAATCGTTATATGAGAAAACAAAATAAAGTTTTAAAAAAGTACAAACGAATTGGAAAGGAAGTTGATAGGGAAACGTCAATCAAACTGGTAGAAGAATTGAGGGAAACAATGACGGTACAGGCCATCTGTGTCCATTTAGGTATCTCACGCGCTTCATATTATAGATGGAAAAAGGAACTGACTAAGAGTAATTCTAAGTAACGACTAGAGAAACAAATCGGTGCGTTGTGCCGAGAGCATAAGTATCGATATGGATATCGAAAATCACAACCATAGAGAATGCGTATTAACCATAAAGCTGTTTCAACGTATGATGCAAAAAAATCAGTGGCAGTGCCAGGTTAAGGTGAAGAAGCGTAAGAAGAATGGGCAGCCACATGCCGTGGTCGATAATATATTGGATCGGAACTTTCAGTCTGATCGTCCTATTGCCTTATGGACAGAAGCAATTGTATCTTTCCAGTATATTGGATGTATACAATGGAGAAGTGATTACTTTTACGATTGGAGATAAACAGGACACAGACTTTGTCTTACACACACTTGATCAGCTGCCAACACTGCCTGAGAACTGCGTGTTACATAGTGACCAAGGTTCTGTATATAATCTTATGAGTACCAGAAAGCAGTTAAGACAAAAGGCATTACCATGAGTATGTACCGCAAAGGGACGCCCGCTGATAATGCCTCCATCGAATCGTTTCATTCCTCACTAAAGTCTGAAACGTTCTATCTTAACTGCATTGATCGAACTACGACCGCCATCGTAGAACGCACTGTCAAAGAATACATTTATTATTATAACAACATTCGTATTCAAACGAAACTAAACAACCAATCACCGGTAAACTATCGGCAATTGGCTGTATAAAGGTGTTTTGATCCCTGTCTCAAAAACAGGGGTCAGTCCCAGAGGCACTCTTTTCGATTTTTACGAAACAATTCAACCTTAAATTCACTTTATAAATAAAATTCCATCTTGAACAAACATTGTAAAATATGATACATTATTTAATAGAATTAACAAAAAATACTTTTTTATAAAAGGAGCATTTATGGATAACAAACACAACTTTATTACTCTCATACATCATTTCATATTTTCTCCTAAGGACTTTCTTTTAATCAAGTATTCTAGTGATAAGAATTATCGTCATTCTTGGTTTGTCTTCCTAGCTGTATTGAGTCTGTTTTTAGGCTTTTATTTAGCTATCTTCCCAACACTCTCTACCTTGATTAATAATTCATTTCGAGTCAATGGAATTGATTATACAACTGATATGAATACACTCATTATGATTATTACATTAGTATTAGGTATTATTCAATTTACCTCGATGGTTCTTGTAAGCTTTTTTATTATACATATTATTGGGATATTAATTGGCGGGACCGCTACAGCCAAAGAATTTTTCCCGAGTTTTATTTATTCAATCATACCCATAGGCATCAAATTTACAATACTCATTATTTTTTCTTTCTTTTTAGGTAGTGATTTCGCCTTTTCAGTTATTTACCCAAATTCTCAACAGCCACTAGGTATTATCTTGAATATTATTATCGACCCTTTCTTTTGGTGGTCTACCATTTTAGGGTGTATTGCCTTAAAAATAATACATCAAATCTCTTATAAAAAAACCATTATTATCATTAGTATTACAATGTCTTTAGGTATTATTTCTCTTTTTTCAACCAGTTTATTTTTATAAACTGAAAGGAGGTGAAATTTCAAGATGAAAAATAGCAATCTTTTTAAAATTGTAAGTGTTACAAGTGTAGTTTCTTTCTTTGCCATTGCTACTTTCCTTATGGGCTCTTCAGAAGGTATTGCAGGTTTAGCTTCTATTGACTTTAGTTCAGGTAATCAGTTCGCTTTAGACCTTTCAACAAACCTAGGAATTAGTAGAAAAACAGCCTATGTAGCAATCGGTGTTATTATGACAACAGGTGATATATTAACAATTCTCAGCCTATTGGCTGTTGTTTTGGGCGGAACTGGTCTAATTACAGCTGCAATGGTAGCTACAGCGAAAAAGCTAGCTAAAAAATACGGCAAGAAATATGCTGCTGAATGGTAAAATGATCAAATGGAAAATAAGGAGGAGTATAATTTACTCCTCCTTATTTTCGTTCTAGGAGGAATATACACATGCTCAACAAAAGGGTTCTCATTGCAAACTTTAAACTAACCTATAGACGAACTTTAAATCGCTTGATTTATTTTTTTCCATCAAGCGAAAATTTACTTAAATCAAATAAAATTCTATTTGTCTTTGCGCCCTTTTTCTTAGTGTATCTATTTATTCTCTATAAAGCCTCACAGACTCTTTTAACTGGAGTTCCAGAGCATATTCTAACTCTAGGTACTAACTTTATCATTCTCTTTTTTGTTTTGAATATATTAAAATCATCGACTGATATCATACATCGATATGTATATCCTGAAGATTTTCTTCTTCTCCATACTTTAAAAACGGATCCAAAAAAAATTTTATTATCAAGGTTCTTCACAACAATTTTTCTAAACATCCTGTTTAAATTAACAGTAGTGTTATTCCCTATACTCTTTTTTATAAATTTTTCTACACATGATCGTATATATCTTTTGTTATCATTTCCATCATTGCTAATATTTATTGTTGGACTAACAAGTCTTTATTCATCGCTTACATACATCGTTTATTCTAAATTTCTACATAACATTTTAAATTCACGATCAAAAAGCTTGTTATCCCTTTTAGGAATTGCCTGTTTATCTGCCATTTCAACTACTTTTCTTGGTTGGATTGGACTTAATTATTTTTATCAAAATGATCTCCTTGAAGCTATTGGCAATTTCATACATCTATTTAAATTAGATACGATACTGACCACCAATTGGCTTCCTACAAATTGGTTTTTACTTTCAACAAGTGATGTACATTTATTTTTTATATGTTCTATAGGTTATATTGCTTTAGGTTGCCTTTTCGTCTTTATTACCTTTAATTTAATTTTGAAAGTATTGATTATAAAAGAAGCAGTACCTAATAATCTTTTGCCAAAATTAAAACCAATCAAGTTGCCTTTTTTAAGTTTCTTACAAAAGGCCTTACCACGGCAAAATATTGCTATTCTAAAGAAAGACCTTACTGCATTATTAAGAGCTAATTTTACAATAAAAAAACGACTGGTACTTTCCATTAATATGATTGCAATAGAACTAGGTGTATTGATAGGTCTTAGTTTAAATCAAATGTGGTTTGATTTCTCAGATATCTTTGTTATCTACCCAATTTTATTTGCTGTGACTTATAACACATCTTTATTAGGAGAGGGATTACTTGGCGTAACTTCAGCAGATGCAGAGCGTGAGAACCTTTATGTTTATAAGAGTTCGGGTGCTTCTATTTTTAAATTGATCGCAGGAAAATCTTTATTGCACTTATCTGTGATTCTTATTTTAATGAATACGTTATATCTATTTATCTTATTGTTATTCAACTTAGATATTATGACGCAATTTATATTATTCATCATGATTAACTCCATCAGTCTTATCATAGGTGCTGGGCAAATTATTGGAACATTTCTCTATCCTCGTTTAGATTGGGAGAACTTTGAAGACATTGGTTCATCTGTTAAAGCATCATTTTTTGAACATACTATTCTTGGAGTGTTACTGGCATTTTACCTTCAGTTGTATGGTATCACAGGCGTTCTCGTTACATTTGATATTATTAATAGGGGAATATTCTTTTCAATCATTGTGACAGGTACCATTTTATTTGTTATAGGTATTGGATTCTTTTATTACTTTTGGATTAAAAGAATAGGAACGAAAAATTGGGAGATGAAAACATGAACATTGAAAATGTGTCTTTCAAATATAAAGATAAACTGATCCTTGAATCTATTAATTTAAAGATAGAGAAAGGCAAAGTGTACGGCTTACTTGGACCAAATGGAGCTGGTAAATCAACTCTTTTAAAATGTATCCTTGGTATAGTGAAACCTTACGAAGGTAAAATCACTATCAAAGGAGAAACCTTAGAATCTGAAAGATCCTCTTACCTTAAATATATAGGATACGTTCCAGACGCACCTTTTATCTATCATTATTTAACACCTAGAGAGTACCTTGAGTTTGTTGCTGATTTACAAGATGTCCCTTATGAGATTAAAAATGATAGAATAGATCTTTTGTTAAGTCAATTTAACTTGAAAGATAATGAAAATGACATGATATCTACATTTTCTTTTGGTATGAAACATAAGTTATCTGTTGCAGGAGCCATACTTCATGAACCAGAAATATTAATATTAGATGAACCATTAGGTGCATTTGATCCTCCCACTACAAAGATGATGAAAAGTTTTCTCAAACGTTATGCTGAACAGGGGAATACTGTCATCATGTCTACACACCTTGTAAACATAGCACAACAATTATGTGATAAGGTTGGAATACTGATTAATGGTACTTTAGTTAAAGAATATAATCACCTTACAGACATAAAGGATTTTGAAGATTTGATTATAAGGGATATGGATACGATACTAAAATGAAGGAATTAATAAAAAGAAATAAGCGTATACTCTATATAGCAAGCTCCTTTTACATAGTGGGTTTAGTTCTTGGTGTGATTTTTAACAATATTATACCTAGCCTTAGTCAAGATAATGTTCAAAATATCACAGTATTAGGTTATTTTACACATAATTTTGCAGCGAATTTATTTCTCATTTTTTCAATGTTTACATTTGGAATTTTAACATCTATCTTATTACTATTGAATGGCTTCTTAGTCGGTCTATCTTCTTTACATAGTATCACCGACCATGGAAACGATGTCTTATTTATATTAACTGCTGTGGTTCCTCACGGTATTTTTGAGATTCCTGCAATGATTTTGTCGGGAGCACTTGGTTTCAAATTGTTAGATTTCGTATATATGAAGATAAGGGGTATTTATTTTTCAAAAAAACAGTTTTTACTAGATTTTTTGTACTTTGTTATTATACTATTTTTATTGACATTACTTGCTGCTGTTACAGAAGCATTAATAACGCCTTATTTACTTAACAAATTAACATTAGGAGGCTCTTATGTTTATTAATAAAAAGCAGATAGATAAATTACTGGATGATCATACAGAAGAAGAACAAAAAGAAACGAAAAGTAAAGTTAATACTTCATTTATAATAGTATTTTATTTTTCAATACTACTATCAATCTGTACTTTCTTTTTTAATTATAGGTACTTTTTGATTACTTTGTTTGGCCCGACCATTTTAGTAACTTTTATATCCCCGCCTTTACAATTCAAAAAAGGTATTTATAGAATTTTTTCGGCACTATATTTAATACTTTTAATTACAGTTACTTTCTTTTGGTTAAAGTAAGTGATTAATTCTCAATCAAAAAACGTCCTTAATTGATGTTTTTTCATTTTATATCGTTTTAAATAAATAATTTGAATTATTTTTTGACATGTTCCATCCCGCACTATGAATGGGTTCTCCATCCTTTTTTATCATTGTATAGGTATGTAAACGGTTTATTGTAGGGGGAGGGGCTTATGTTAACGCTTATTGGTTTGCTGATTATTTTAACGATTGTCGTATTGCTGATTTTGGAAAAAACAAGTCCGATTGTTGCCATGGTCATGGTGCCTTTGATAGGGGCGCTCATTGACGGATTTGGTATCAATGATATTCAAACCTTTTTTGAAGAAGGGATTATCAAAGTACTGCCAGTGGCGACCATGTTTATCTTCGCTATTTTATTTTTTGGCATTTTACAAGATACAGGGTTCTTTGAACCTGTAATCATAGCATTAATCAAGCTGACAAAGGGGAATGTTGTCACCGTTTCCATGGGTACAGCTGCAATTGGGATGATCTCACACTTAGACGGTGCAGGAGCTACAACCTTTTTATTAACTGTACCCGCACTGCTTCCGCACATATGAGTCCTTACTTACTGTTGTTGTTAATTGGGACTAGTGCCGGCTTAACCAATATGGTTCCGTGGGGTGGACCAACTGGACGGGCAGTAAGTGTACTAAATGTGAGTCCGTCAGAATTATGGTACCGCTCATACCGATTCAGCTCATTGCTGTAGTGTTTGTGTTAGGGATGGCCTTTATTTTAGGAAAAAGAGAACAAAAGCGAATACAAGTGAAAATAGCTGCAAAAAAGGTCACAGCCGTTCAACTTGAAGGTGCGGATTGGGATTGCGCCTTCAACTCCACCAGTGAAACAGGAACTTCATTTTATTTGCCGCTGTGGTGTCCATTCTTGTATTAAATATCATCCCTGCGAGTTATACATTTATGATTGGGCTATCACTCGCACTTTTAATTAACTACCCTAATGTGAAAATGCAAATGGAGCGTATCAAGGTACATGCACCCAGTGCCCTTGTAATGGCAACTGTTATTTTTTCTGCAGGATCATTTTTAGGAATCCTTGAAGGACTGGTATGCTGAAAGCAATTGCGGTGGATAGTGTTTATATTCTGCCAGCATTTCTTCTGCCATTTCTACATATCATTGTTGGTTTTCTTGGAGTGCCTCTTGATATGTTAACAAGCACAGATGCTTATTATTATGCACTTTTGCCTATTGTGAAATCAGCTTTCTTGTTTGAATTATTCCAGAAGTATTGGGCCGGTTCGGTTTCGCCGATGGGAACAGTGAATTTTTAGGTTCTGCCATTACAAGCTTGTTTTACATGTGCGGGTTAATACCGGCTATTTATTTAGTCGAAAAAATTGGAAGGAGACATGTATTAATTTGGCCATTTTTAGTGTCTGCGATTATTTTAGCCATCCTCGGATTTACTTCAAGTTTGCAAATGTCCTTCGCTTTCACAATAACTTTATTTGTTATTTACGGAATTTTCAATACAGGTATGACGATCCATCAATGGATTTATCCAAATGAATTATTTCCGACAAAAATCAGGGGAACGGCATTGGGTTTTTGGTACAGGAGTAAGCAGAATAGGTTCATCTATCAGTACATTTTTATTTCCTATATTTCTTAGCAAATACGGATTGGGAGTAACTCAGGATTTATCGTTTCTTTAATTATGGCACCTGAAACGAAGAATATGAGTTTAGCTGAAACAAGCAGCTTGAACAAGAAAAATAATAGGCTAAACAGTAAAGCAACATCTGAACAAAAAACAACTTATTAAAATTGAATTATATGGAGGATTTTACATGTGGGTTATTACTGTTTACTAGGAGACACGATATTCCCATTTGTCTCCTCTTTTTTCTGAATGTAGCCATTAGTTCACCTAACCTCAGATTTTAAAATGGAATTTCATCGATTAGTTGTTGAGTATTATTCTCTTCCCAATTTTCTAATATATCATTTAAGTATTATGTAGATGCTAAACCACAATTATGACAAAAACGAGCATTTCCTTCCAGAAGAGTTTCACAACCTTCCGATTTGTGCCGCGAGGTTTGTGGATCATATTCATCCTCAACTGAAATCCCAGTGCATTTGTTAATTCAATATGTACCACAAATATGACAAGTTGGACAATTTAGTGCTCTACTGTTATCGTCTAAAAGAAAACTAGCATATTCCATCTGTTTTTTCTCTCCTTGAATTTAATTAATACTTCCCCATACTTTACAGTGGTTGATCGAGTCCGCAAGCATCAAGATTGGAATGACAAGTATTGTCCGCACCGAATCTTATCAGAGGGACGATGGAATAAGGTTAAGGCTTCCATTGAAAAAGAATTAAAGGCATTGGGCGGAAAGACTCCTAGTTCTTCAGGGGATTCGTCAGGTTCAACTTATACAGTCAAAAAAGGGAGATACTCTTTCAGGAATTGCTAAGGCTAAAGGAGTAAGCGTGGCAAACCTTCAGAGCTGGAATAACATTAAGGATCCGAATAAAATCAAAGTTGGCCAAAAGTTGAAACTTAAAGGCCCCAGTTCTTCCAGCACTAAATCAAATAGAAAAAAAATCAGCCTTCTCCTTGACTTCGGGTGTCTTTAAAGTAACAAGCCGATGACAAAAGGGGATAAAGTAAAACAAATTCAGAAAGCGCTGGCGATGCTATACTTCTGCCCGGATAAAGGTACAAAGAATAATTACGGTATTGACGGAGTATATGGGCCGAAAACAGCAAAGGCAGTCGAACGGTTCCAGTCAGTAAATAGTTGAAAGCTGACGGTATTTATGGACCTAAGACGAAAGCGAAAATTGAATCTCTCTTGAAATAATTAAGAGGAAGAATAGAGCGGCACCTCATTATATACCTGTCTCTTTTTTCTTTATATGTCACTAAAGTAGGTGATTGTTTTTGTTTATATCTCCAATGCTATTACACTCCATAAAAGCACCTTTTGACAATGAGAACTACATTACCTAAACCTAGGTATCTCTGTAAACTTGTGTGTATATTAATAATAAAATAATCCTCATCCTTATGTACGGATGAGTTATTATATAAAAATCATTTGTACATAAATATCCTAATGTATTAAATTGCCTAAGTGAGCAGTTATTTTGTACAGTTTTCTTAAAATAAGAATCCAATCTTATTAGACCCAAGTCACACGAACTACGAGTTACAGCTTTGTTTGCTGCCGTAGACTCTTTTGTTGTTCAACTAACAGAGCATGTTTATGCAAGAAGCTTAGGATGGAAAAGATCGCACAAATAGTACATAATCTGGCCTGCTTTCTACTCTGAAACCTCACTCCAGATAATAGCTAACAAAACTAATAAAATGCGTATTAAATGATCTTTTGTAACCGTATTTAAAAGGACAACAAGTACAGTTTTTAAAATTTGATTGTCTTTACTTTGGATGATCACTAGAATGTCTAACAACGAAATAACAGTACCAATAATATAATCCTTATATTGATTATCGTTCATGATTTTTCCTCCATTTTTTTATAAAGTATTACTTTACTATAAAAATGGTGTGTGGATTTGAACAAAAAAATCTTTTTGCACAGTTTGAAACAAAAGCATTTAGGTGAAATGATTGTTGATTAAACGGCATACAGGAGACGGCACAAATGGCACCGGGAACCGTAAGTCATTCATCGTTAAAATCTGCACACAGATTCAGAAAGCGCTGGCGGCTCTTTATTTCTACCTGAATAAAAGCGCTAAAAACTTTAGAATTGATGGCTATTGCGGAGCAAAGACAGCAAATGCAGTCAAACGGTTCCAGTCAATGTACGGGCTGACGGCTGATGGGGTTTACGGACAGAAAACAAAAGTAAAATTAGAATCGTTACTGAAATAATAAAATGCCCTATCTTTTTCCAGGGAGAAGGCTTTTCAAAATTGGTTGTAATAAAAAATAAAAAAAAGAAAATGTTAAAATGAAAGGAGATGATTACTGTGAAAAAAATAATTGTAATGGTGGTCTTATGTTTTTCGTTAAGTTCTATTACAGTAGAAGCTGTCAAACAAGAACAACACCAAAACGCAGAAGTTTCACAGGAACTATTTGGTGTTTTTATGCATGAACTTTTCTGTAAAGATATATTAGACAGTGTCAGGGAATTCTATAAAGATGACTCAATCTCTGTTACCATTAAAGGAGGCGTTGAATTATCGAAAGACAAAGAAGGAAGGTATATAATGAAGTTTATTGTGCTGCCTCATTCAAAGCTTCAAGGGAAAAAGGACAAGAATTCAGGAACCGATACTTTGACTTTTAGAGTAAACCCGTTCCTTTTGGGCCCTGATTCTTTAGATAGAAAATCAGCAGTCACATTTCTAAATCTAGAACATAAAGATCCAACAAAACAAAATTGATAAAACAGGGCACTCTACATAGTTTGTCCTCTTTTCGAAAAAAGATTCCAGTCTATCGCAGGATAAACAGCTGACGGCATTTACGGACCGAAAACGAAAGCGAAACTGGAAGCATTATTGAAATAAAAAAGGTCCTCCAACATGGGGGGCATTTTTAACCTTTTAAGATCTGTGATCAAATCTATAACAGTAACAGTCAAAGGATCAAAAATGCACAAGTGAAATCCGGTCTGTATATTACGGCTGCTGATAAGTAAGTGCAGGTTAAAACCAAGTAAACACAAAAAGGCCTTCTCATAACGAGAGGGCTTTTTTTCGTTATGAATTTTCATTGTTTCTTTTTTTAGTAATGTATTCATTGATTTTCAGGACAAGGCAAACAGCAATAAACATGATTATAACAAGCAGCAGAAAACTTAAGGATTTTCCAAAATAGAAGATGATTCCGGCAGTTAAAGCTATTAGAAAAGTAATGATCACTGTGTTTTTTCTTCATTAATAGGTTTTAAGAAAAGTGTTATCGATAATCCCGATAAGCAAATTAAAAGATAACCAATGAGGGCTGTGTAAATCATTACACTATTGAGAAGGTATAATGATGAGATATAGGAAATGATCAACAGAGAGACAGCAAGTCCAATTAATAAACAAAGTGTTTTTAATTTAGATAGCCTTAAATGTTTTGACTCTGTCATTTTTTTAAATACGAAAGGGATGCCTATGTAGAAACCTACAAAAAAGGCGAATATTAAAGACCATATCAATCCTAATATCGAAATGTTACCTTCTTGAAAAATTCCGTCAAATGACCACCTGCTAAGTATAATGAATCCAAAAATATAAACAAAGGACAATATAATCTTGATCAAGTGATCTTCCTCCTTTAATAATAATATACACTATGAGAAGATTGATTTGGGAAATGGTTTTACAGTGGAGATGGGTGTAAGCACAGATTTTGGAATTGATAAAATTAAGACTCAAGCAACACAGTCTAAAACTGCCACTGGGTACTATGCAATAAAAGATGCAGGCATTAAGCTTTATGATATCCGGGTAAGTAACAACTACACTTACCAATATGGGAAAGCTATTTTCAAATAGCAAAATCCACCTAGTGCTTCAGCTTCTGGATTTGCTGGTTGGTCAGGCGAAATAACTTATAAAAAAACAGTTAATTTAGATCCAGCAGCAAAAGACTCAATATAATTGGAAAAAGACGAAGAGAAAATAACGATATAATACAAGCTGTATACATATAATTTCGTTTGGAAGGAGATTGATATGATAATTAAAATGACTCAATTTAATATGAAGGATTTTAATAAACCAAACGAATGTTTCATTGTGTCGGGAAGAATTATCCCAACATTTGAAAACAATGTGTGGAAATATACAGAGGAGGTATTTTCTAAACCTTATATCAAGAAATATGAAGATGATGAAATTGATAACAGTTATATTCAAGAAGAGGGGAAAGTTGTATTTTTTTATTACGTTGAAAACAACTGCGTTGGTCGGATTAAGATTCGTTCTAATTGGAATGGATATGCACTAATTGAAGACATTGCTGTTGCAAAAGATTATAGAAAAAATGGTGTTGGGACAGCATTATTAAATAAAGCTATTGAGTGGGCAAAGGAGAATCACTTTAGTGGTCTTATGCTTGAAACACAAGATATTAATGTTTCAGCTTGTCATTTTTATGCCAAAAATAACTTTGTAATAGGTGCAGTCGATACTATGCTTTATTCAAACTTTTCAACATCAAATGAGTATGCGATTTTTTGGTACTATAAATTTTAATAAATTAAATTCCCTGATGAACAAGTCTATCTATATATTTAGGGGTAGAGAATAGCCGAATTTTCTTCTTGACGGCAACTGGATACTAAAGCACTTTAAAATTCTTTGGGAACAAATAAACAGCAGCGATTTATGGATTATTGGCCATCAATTGAAATACGGTGTTCTAGTGTCTCGTTATGGGGGATATTTAGATCATGCTCCTAACCTTAATGCAGTTACAAAGTGGGGGATTTAAGTTTGACTCAAACAAAAAGAAAGCCACAAAGGCCCTTCTATTATCGTTCACAAGCATAGTTGACATGTTCCCTGTCCTTTTAGATAGGTAAGCAGGTGTGAGCTGGGTACTCCATTCGGATACTTCTTTCTTAACTCAGTACAATTTGCAAACGTTTCTGTTCCGCCAGGTTGAGCTGAAGAGGAAGAAGCTTCGTTTTCTTTTGTAGTGGAAATGTCACTTGATGCCTTTGGTGTTGTAGGCTGTGAAATTGCTGGTTTAGATGTTGTTCCTTTTTTAACCAACCGCAGTGTTTTTCTGTTTAACACAACCATTAAATCCTCCACCTTTATCAAACTCCAGTTGCAGCTTGCCATTGCTAGCCAATTTTTTATTCCGTTTAGATGCATCCTCGCCATATGGCTGAACACAAGCAAAGTGAATGCAGCAAAGCATAATATTACTTTCTTTAATTTCATTTCCCCCTTTTAAAATGTTTGTTCTCTATCTATATCGGTAGACTACCAACAATTATAATCCTGTATCCAACTATTGTGAATTTAATTTTTCCTTAACATGTTATTATTTCAGTCTAATATTTTCTAGTATATGTTAAAATATTACTGAAGACATTGCCAAAAGGGGAATATGATCATGCTTGGCATAAAAGTTGATAAATCTCAATGAAAGTCTTAAAATCAGTTGGCAACTATCCCAAATTGAAATTCCAACCAAAGAAATAAAAGATGTCTCTCTATCTGACTTATGGGGGAGAGGAGAAAAATGAATAAAGAATAGGAACTCCTTATGGCACTACAGATAGAGTAGTGATTAAAACAACAAATAACACTTATATTTTTTTCACCATAAGATTGTTACTGATTAACCAACTGATACTCGTACTACTTATATTCATGAATCATTGTGACGATAATTATTCTGATAAATATAGGGGTGATGTATTTGACTAACTTTGTTCATAAGACTGTAAATGGTTTGAAAAGTCTCTTAGATGAAAAAGGAGCCATTACATTGTTTTGTTCTGAAGGATATATCATGGAGTGCCTTGTTACATTTTCACAGGACAAAGCAACCCTTGATGACCTTCAAAGCTTTGAGGCTAAACACCAGCTTACCCTTCCAGATGATTATCAGAAGTTTATTACATTACATAATGGTGCGAAAATTTTTCAGATACTTGCTGATGGGGAGAATATAGGTGGAGGACTTTATTTATTTAGCCTTGAAGAGATTGAAGAAGAATTAAAATATGAGGAATTGTTTGAAGGCATCAATGGCATCCCAATTGGTCACTTATTAGAAGGTTGCCATTTGATGATCGACAAAGATAAATTGGATAAAGGTGATCCCAACTATCTCTTTATATTTCAAATGGGTGAGTATACACCATTAAATTTAAACTTTGAGATATTTCTAGACCGGTATATACTCTCCAACGGGGAACCTTTTTGGGAATGGCGCTACTATACCGCAGAAAATTATTATAGAACAAGATAGCACTATGTATAAGGCAGTCAACTTTTGGCTGTCTTTTTCTGTTATTGAAATAGATAATTGTGGTAAAATTTACATAGAATGAGCTAGGAAGGAGAATGATATGAAGGTATTTGAGGCCGATTCATTGCTCTCTGAAGCGGATAAAAGAACCAAAGAGTATAGGGAACTAAGGTCACAAATGGTTAAGCTCAGAAAATCATTTAAAGCTGTAGTTGACCTAGATGACAGCGAGTTTTCCGGTATGGGTGCTGACAACATTAAAGCATTTTATCATGATCATGTCGGTGTCACAGATCAATGGATTGATCTGATTGACATGAAAATTGCTTTTTTAAGCAGCGTATCTGCAAAACTTGAAGAGGCAAAGTTGTCAGGTGCTTACATAGAAGAATCTTTTTTAGAACATGAACTTGTAAATGCATACACAAAATCAAAATCCATTATGTCTGAACAGAAGAAAGCGATTAAGGACATATTAAACGACATCAATGACATCCTTCCCCTTGAAATATTCTCAACAGAAGACTTTAAAGACGAACTTTCTTCTTCAGATGACAAACGTGAAAAAACTGTTGATAAGTTTAACAAGCTTGATGGGGTATTAAAAACAGAATACGCCGAGACTGAGCCAAACGAACAATTCATTCAGCAAGACTTTAAAAAGCTGCAGGGATCAACAGGCAAAGGGAAAAATGCTACTCCGATTTACTATAACGCCAAAGCGTACAGAGAAAGTGACATACATAAGAAAAAAGGCGATATCAAGAAGCATTCTGAAGCTTACTTAAGCGTGAAAAAAGAAGAAGCTAAAGAACGTGAAATTAAAGAATTGAAAAAGAAACTTAATGACGGTGTGTCTGACCCTGATGAGTATTTAGAGATTGCTAAGAAAGTAGGCTACGAGAATCTTGAGCCGGCTCAAGTTCAGCTTGCTGTGCAAATTGAACAAGCAAAGCAGCTAGAAGGAGCAGGAGAAATCACTTGGGATATCGTAAAAGGTGTAGGAGTAGGTATATATGATGTTGGAAAAGACACTGTAACCGGTATATGGGATTTCATCACTAACCCAGGAGAAACATTGTCAGCAATGGGGAATGCAGTTATTCATCCAGTTAAAACATATGATGCCATTTCAGCAGCAATAGAAGAATCGTATCAGAAAGATATGGTGAATGGAGATGCCTATTCTAGATCCAGATGGGTGACGTATGCAATTGGTTCAGTGGCTGCAGCTGTTGTTGGAACCAAAGGTGCAGGAGCCATTAACAAAGCAGATGCAGCTGGAAAGGTAATAAACAAAGCGAGTCAAGCAGGGAAGAAAATGAAGGATGTTAAAATTCCAGATTTGTTGCCTTACAACCCTAAGTATAAGCTTGCTCTAGCTGATAACGTACCATACAATGTGGTTGATAGCCAAAACCTTAAGAATGAACTTTTGACTAATGCGAAGAAATTACCAGATGGAACAAGAAAGCCGTTTACTGGACAAAAGATTAATCCCCCATGGTTAAATAAAGAAAAGTATGAAGCGTATGAAATAAAGGGGAAGGTAAAGGCGAAGGGGAAAGTTAAAGATGTAAGCCGAAGAGTGTATACTATGAAAGATATAGATATTAATCAAAAAACAGAATTCGGCGTTACAAATCTTCAGCTAATGAAAAACGGGAATGCCCCTTATGCAAAAGATGGCACACAGATTAATTTACATCACTTGATTCAAGAAGAACCTGGACCAATGCTTGAAATCCCAAACAGTTTACATACAAAATATAGTGATATCATTCATAAGCTTAAGTCTGATGGTGAAAGTTTTAGAAATGATAAGGTTTTAAAAGCACAATACGAAAGCTTTAGAAAGAGATATTGGAAGTGGAGAGCGAAACAATTTGAGAATGGGAATTGAGGTGTTTAAATGATTTATTCGAAGGTTGAAAATTTTATTAATGAAAATAAACAAAATGCAATATTTACAGGTGGCGCAAGTCACGAAAACATTGATCGCATTGAAGAAATCCTCCAATGCGATCTGCCCAATAGTTATAAATGGTTTTTAGAAAAATACGGTGCTGGTGGTTTATTCGGTGTTTTAGTTTTAGGCTACAACTTTGATCATGCATCAGTTGTAAATAGAACTAAGGAATATAGAGAACACTACGGCCTTCCTGATGGACTTGTGATTATTGAAGATGTTGATTACTTTGCTTACTGTCTAGATACGAATGAAATGAAAGACGGAGAATGCCCTGTAGTTGAATGGGATAGGGTAATTGGTTATCAAGATACTGCTGCAAAAAGCTTTATTGAATTTTTTTATAATAAGATTCAGGAAGCGAAAGATGACTGGGAAGAGGATGAAGACTGGGACGATTAAAACTGTAAAGAAGGTCTTTAACTCGTTTTCCATACAAATGGGGGAGTATAATGAGAGCTTCAATAATATCAAACAAAAGTTGAAAGAGTTTTCAATTGATGTAAAAACAGATCCCAGCATTAATACAAACGAAAAACTCAAAGAAATTGAAATGACTATAGGAAAACAATTACCTTCTGATTATAAGGACTTTTTGAAGGAATTTGGCGGCTGTTATCTAGATAGTAAAAAAACAACAGATGAAATTGAGTATGACGTTGTTATAAACCCTTAGAGAAAGACCCTTGGATGGGCAAGGACAATGACACACAATTGCTAGAGGGTTTTTATGGTTTAGCAAACGATCATAACAGTCTTTAGATAGCGATTGATACCTATTCTGATCGATTTTCTAAAAAAATTATTCCTATCGCAAGCTCTGCAGGCGGTTAATGAAAAGATATTGTTTTGGGATCATGAATTAAGTCATCTCGGCCAATTCGTTTGAGGAGTTTATCTTAAGTTTAGTTGATGAACCCATTGAAACTGATAAAGAAGATATGGACTCGCTCCATTTTCCTCGTTCAGCTAATAAAATGAGAGAATGGATAGAAGAACAATTGGAAAAAGATGATTTCCGTTTTATTGCAGTTGATAGAGATAATAATATCGTTGGTATGATTGAAACCTTTGATTGTGACAGGAAAAATGGTACCTTCGATTATTATTTGGCTGTATTTGAGCCATATAGGGATAAAGGATATGCCAAAGAAGGTTCTTCGCTTCTTCTTTTTAGAGCTCGCCTATCAAAAAGTAAATACACTGTATATTCTTTTAATAATCCATCCATGCGTTTGCATGAAAAATTAGGTTTCAAGAAAGAGGGACAACTAAGAAATATCATTTTCACTAAAGGAGCCTATTATGATTGTATTTGCTTTGGGATGACAAGAGAAGAATTTGAACTGAATCATGGATAATATCACTTGGTCATCGATAAAGTCATGTGAGCAATAGTAGAAGTTGGCGCGCACCTCGACTCTGGTTACAGTAGCATACCAGAAGGTTGACACCTGTTTAAATCAAAACGGACTAATTACCGGAATGATATATGTTAAAATTAGAGAAAATCGAATCATAAATTAAGGAGGCATTAAATATGTCTACAGATATTATGTCCATAGTATCTATAGTTATATGGAGTGCGGTATCTCGAGAGCTTGTAAAATCTTCAAAAGAGAATGGTAAAGTGAAAAACGGACGAAAAATAATAACTTTAATGTCTGCAGGTACCCTATCAACACTACTTCTGACCATCTCACTTTTTCAAAATATACAGTTTTAAAAAATACGGTTTAGAGCAGACAATGATAAATAAATTCAAAAAAGAAATGACAGCAAGTGATACATAAAAAACAGCTGCACCAATTAGGTGCAGCTGTTTTAATCTATATCGATTTCATCTAATAACTGTTGATTTTATTGTTTTCTGTCGTCCTCGGTCAGTTCTCTTTTTTTCTATAAGTATGTATTCCTTTTTGAACCCAGTATACATCATAGACGTATTTCAGTCGGATCAATTACCTTTCATAATTCTTGTCCAATTCACAAATAGTTTCATAGATTCCTTAAACAGGACAAAATAAACAATTAGTTGCTTTTCTTTAAACGACTTGTAAAATGCTTCAAACACTTGTTCATTCATCAAGTAAATCATTGTGTCTTTGGCCGAGTATTACTCAATCTCTGAAACTTTTTTTGTAGTCGTGAACTTTACGAACATCAACTTGCGTAATGGTAGGGTCTTCGGTTGCTTGTTGTCGTAGCTCAAGCCAACGGTTACGATTTATGTATTTCTTGTTATCGGTAAAATAGCTTCTGTTCACTGCCATGAAATTGAGGATGGTCATCCCGAAAACCTGCCCATCAAAGGGCTTGCTCGGTGTTTAATCTAAGTAGACCTAACCTATTTTTATATGGAACTTTCCAAATAATCTGTTTGATGAGGTGTTTTTTCCTCTCCTTGAAAAATCCTTCTATCTTTTCTGTTATTAATTTAATAATTACTATACTATTTTTCCGCTTGACTTTTTTACTGTAGCCTTTTAAAGTATGGAATGTTGCTTAGACTATGTTTAACGACTTGGATACTGAAAATAGAGGTGGCTACTTAGATGAAACAAAATGGAAATCCTTGGGCGCTATTGCCGCTAGTTTTATTTGTAGGGCTTTTTGTCGGCTCTGGTGTATTGACTGGAGATTTCTACAAATTGCCAATATTAATTGCGGCAATTATAGCATCAGCTTTCGCGCTTTCAGTTAACCAGAAGCAATCGCTCAATCAGAAAATAGAATGGTTTGCTTCCGGTGCGGGACATCCTGATATTATTATTATGGTTATCATTTTTATATTAGCAGGTGCTTTTGCTTCTGCAGCTGAGGCGATGGGAGCGGTACACTCAACCGTCAACCTTGCATTGAGCATTATTCCGCAGCAGTTTATACTGCCAGGGCTTTTTATCATTGCTTGTTTTATTTCTGTTTCGATGGGAACATCAATGGGGACGATTGCAGCAGTTACTCCAATTAGCGCCGGTTTGAGCGGTGAACTTGGCTTGTCCACTGCAATCGCTATTGCAGCTGTTGTCGGGGGAGCTATGTTTGGAGATAATCTTTCTTTTATTTCGGACACAACCATCGCGGCAGTACGGTCACAAAAAACACAAATGATGGATAAATTTAAAACGAATTTTTTGATCGTTTTGCCTGCTGCTATCATAACTGTCATTTTATTATTTTTTATACCGACAGGACATGTAGGACATATCGGAGCTGAATCTTACAGCTGGTTTAAAGTACTTCCTTATGTTGCCGTGTTAGTCTTTGCGTTAATTGGTTTTAATGTGGTGGCTGTCATTTTTGGCGGATTGATCTTAACAGGAATTATAGGGTTTGCAAGCGGCAGCTTGACGCTTGAATCTTATTTTAAAGCAATTACGGATGGAATTGCCGGAATGTCTGATCTTATCATCCTTTCAATGTTAATTGGCGGAATGGTCGGCGTCATGAAACAAAACGGAGGGATTGACTTTTTACTGGGATTCATTTCTAAAAGAATCCATTCGAAAAAAGGTGCTGAAGCCGGTATTGCCGGATTGGTCAGCGTTACGAACCTAGCTACTGCCAATAATACGATTGCTATTATTGCAGCCGGGCCGATTGCCAAAAATATATCAGATGAATTTAAAATCGACAATAGAAAGTCGGCAAGTATCTTAGATATCTTTTCCTGCGTGATACAAGGCTTAATTCCTTATGGCGCGCAGATGTTATCGGCCGGGAAGTTTGGAAATATTTCACCTGTCAGCATCTTGCCTTACTCTTTCTACCCTGTTTTAATCGGGATCTGCGGTATTATAGCCATTATATTCGGACTACCAAAATTCACAAGAAATACGAAATAAAGATAAAAAAAGGTACCAAACGGTTCCTTTTTCTTTTTTTACTGGGTGATGGCCTATCTTAAAAAACATACCAAACAATGTTGGTATGTTTTTTATTTCAGTTTGTTTTTTTCATTTCTCAAGAGTTCCACTGAAGTTAATCTGACATAAAGTAAAGTTTTCTTAAGAGACGCATTTTCCTATCCGAATTCCAGAAAGATGTTCAGATGATGGAAAGGTTTAAACAGAAAATGTGAATAGTCCGCTCCCTTCAAAACTTTATGCATAACTCCCTAACCATGCTTTAAAGATTATCTCGCCTAATTTTCTTGCGGAAATAACATGTAACCACTTCTCTCCATTTATTGAGACTATAACAAATTCAAGTGCATCGGTCCACCCTAAGGCATTGTATCGAACTTTATGATCAAAGCTTCCGAGAAGATCTCCTGGTTCTCCATTGTTGTTAGACCAAACAGTTATACAATAGTTTGCTTGATTACCAAATTTCACTTTTGATGACTCTGCAAAGGGAGTTTCCCCATGATTTACTTGTGTAGGTCCCCAATTTGCATCACATTTAGCTTCAATATGAATATCTATTCCAGTATGGTTGGAAAATGTAAGTTGTGTTTTCTTTTTTGGAATTTCAGGAGGCCATTCGTAGTTATAGCCTGTGTAGGAGTTATGTGAATTAATATAAGGATCAATGATCTCGACTTGTCGGGTAACCATATTTACTATGGCAACAAATGACGGTTTAATGAAACAAAAGATATTAGGTGGACAGTCGAAGTCAAAGTAAACATATACCTTTTTCCAACTAGTTCGTTTTAAACATTTTTGCCCCCTATATATATACCCATTCCTGATTTTTTCCAGCAACAATGATTTAACATCTGAATCCGATAACGCTATTAGTGTTGCTTTAATACATGGATCTGTTGAGTTTTTGGCTACCCTTACATAAGTTTTAATTTGATCGTCTAAATAGTTGTCAATATTCATTAAAAAATCACACCTTTTTGATATTAGGTCCAACTAATGAAGCCTAAGGATAATGTATGTGCTGCGATTTATAATGAATAGGCAAGGGCCTAGTTAACAAGTTTAATTTCCAAAATATTCAATAATACCCTGGGGAAAACTCGGAAAAGTGATGATTAAAGGTCGAAATGGGTAATCTATGCAGGTAGCTTAACACGTTTAATCAATGACAAATTTGTTTAGAGCTATCCATCCAACAGTGTAAAAAGAGTGATTGTTTTAATAAGGAAAGCACTCCGCATCAAGACCAGGGGAGAAGCAAAGTTAATATTTAAAATTTCTCCCCCAATTCATCCTAATTCTGCAGATTTTTTTATTCCTGACATAATCAACATAGGAGCTAAACCAAAAATCAATTAATCACTTTTTCATTCAACATCACCCTTTTCAATTAATGTGTTCCTCACTTAGTTAATACTACGAAGATCTATGTTGACCTCCATAAAATTGCAGTAAAAGACACCATTTCATACTTTATTATCGACATTTACATCGAACGATTGTTCTGATTTATATTGAATGAGGAACTTTTGTTCCGTTAATATTAGATCATAAAGGAGTGAATCAAATTGCTTAGAGATCGAGGGACAATCAAATGGACACCAATGATGCTCCCAGACCACTTACCACAGCTTAAACAAGACTTACTTGATGTATCAAAAATTGAAAAGCCATCACTAGATAATCAACAAATTGAGGAGATGGATATTCTCGTCTCTGAAGCAATGTCACTGAACAAAGAGCTAAAATTTCAACTGTATGAAGATGGGTATGTTAAGGAATTAATCGGAAGAGTTCAGTACCTAAACTACGAACAATAAAAGCTGCATGTGAAAGATCAGAACGACCTTAAAATTTACATTACCATGAATGACATCATAGGAGTTGCGTACAATGATTGATTACTCACAATTTCCACGTGAAAATATACTTTGTGTTGATATGAAATCCTTTTATGCTTCGGTTTCAGCAGTCACTATGGGATTGAATCCAATGACTTGTTATCTGGCTGTGGTCGGAAACACGGATAGACAGGGAAGTGTAGTTTTAGCTGCATCTCCTGCGCTTAAAAAAGATTTGGAATAAAAACTGGATCTAGATTGTTCGAGATCCCAGATGATCCAAGAATACATGTAGTAAATCCACAAACGAAACTTTTCATCAGAGTTTCATCTGAAATTACTAAGCTGTAGCTGTTTACAGGTTTGTTCCTGAGAAGTGCGTACATACCTACAGTGTAGATGAATCTTTTTTAGACGCAGGAAAACAAAATCCAGAGGAAATGGCGAAAGCAATTCAAGGTAGTATGATGAGAGAATTTGGCTTATTTTGCACAGTGGGCATTGGAGACAAATGTTGCTAAGTAAGTTAGCTCTTGATCTAGAGAGTAAGAAAGCAAAGAATGGGATTGCACGATGGAGATATGAAGACGTTCCAAATAAGCTGTGGAAGGTTCATCCGGTATCTGAAATGTGGGGAATAGGAGGGAGGATGGAGAGGAATCTAAATCGAATGGGAATATCTACTGTTGGCCAATTGGCTAAATTCCCTTTAGAGCTACTTGAAAAGAAATTCGGAATTATAGGAAATCAGCTTTTTTATCATGCTCATGGAATTGATCTTTCTGAAATTGGAGCTCCTTCGATGCAAGGACAAATAAGCTATGGGAAAAGTCAAATCTTACTTCTGGATTATACGAAAAAAGAGGATATAAAGGCGGTTCTCTTGGAGATATGTGAAGAGGTTGCACGAAGAACGCGAACGCATAATAAAGTAGGGCGTACCATCAGCTTAGGAATCGGTTACAGTAAGGATGAGTTCGGTGGTGGATTCCACAGAACTAAAACGATTGATCTGCTTATAAATATCACTATGGATATTTATCGATATTGCTTGATGCTGTTTGATAAGTTCTATACAGGCAAAACAGTGAGAAGCATTTCAGTTACTTTATCCGATATTGAGGAGGATGTTAATCAGCAGTTAAGCCTGTTTGAAAAAGACAATGAAAAAAAGAGAAAGCTTGGATTTGTAATGGACGAGGTAAGAAATAAGTACGGTTCAAAGGCGATATTAAGGGCTGTTTCTTATACGCCTGCAGGGACGGCATTGTATAGAGCTGGCCTTACTGGCGGGCATAAGTCATAATCGCTTTTTGTTATCATTATAGTTAAGAAACTAATTCATATAAATTTAAAAAGTATAGAATTGTGTCTTCAATTTGCTCTTCAGTTCACTATAGGGAATGCCAACAACTTCTCATTACAATCATAAGAGCCTGGCTATATCGGGGCAGCAGGCTCTTATCACATTTGGCATTATTTTTTTGTATAACGCACCCAGTCGTAATGAGCGTATAGAGGTGTTACACCATTGTAGGAACCGAGCCATTCATCTACACCCGTACCATTCCACAAGTTCATCATAATCTTTCCTGGTGTTGTCGGAATTTGGCTTGTTGCAGTATGTTTTAATTGCCCATCGACATACCATTTAATAGAGTTTGGCTGCCAATCGAACGCATACGTATGATAGTCATTGGCTGCATCAAATCCGAGATCCACAATCTTCTCATGGTTTCCTACACTATTTGTATAATAGTTAAATTGAACCTTTGTTGTGTCTTTTCCTAAAAATTCGATATCAATCTCATCCCAGGAGTTCCATCCGTTGGACCTGTGTAAGTGAAGAACGATGAAACGATCCCTACGTTTTTAGCTGGTTTCATTCTGACTTCGTAAAGTCCATAGCCATATGTTTGAACAGAGCGGTTTTCCCCGCAGTCAAACTTGTTATAAGATGGACTTGTTAGCGCCAAACGCATTTCACCTAATGACGTCATTGATACGTTATTTGCACGCCAAGTGCAGTTGAACATATTTCCATTCGAATAACCATTTGCTTTTTGCCATAATCCAGAGTTATAACTGTTAAAAGGGTCAAAAAACGATCCACCTGTTTGAGCCGAGGCAGTAGAAGTGACTGCAGACAAACTCATAAACAATCCAGTGACAAGAAGCAACAACACTCGTTTCATACGATAAGACATGTTGTCATCCCTCTTTCTTTGAGAGCGTTTTCTTTATCGATCATACATGATTCTTTTAAAAGGGAACATCGGTCAAAATAATGATAATAACGAATCTTCTTACTAGAATCCTGTAAGTACGAAGTATCTCAGTTACTCTGTCTAATATTGAAAGATGACTCTAATCAGTAAATAAGCCTATTTGAAAGAAGAAAGCTCGGGTTTGTGATGGATGGGATTAGAACCAAATACGAATCGAAAGCGATTCTTAGAGCAATTTCTTATACACCGGCTGGAACAGCACTTCATCGAGCTGGACTTACTGGTGGACATAAATCATAAAATAAAAAGCCCACTCATCATGAGTAGGGCTAAATTAATTAATCTTTCATTAACCTCCGACTGGCCTTTCAGCTACTTGGATGTTAGATGGTGAACTGTACTCAATTGCGTTAAAGCTACTCCACTTAAAATTACAGCTAAAATAGACACGCAAAGCACAAATTTTTTCATAAGATTCCCTTCACCTGATTCCTGTTCAGCCCAAATTTTTTCATTGAAAAAGCTTGTTGCTTCTTCAAAAGCACCTATTGATTCAAACCTTTTTGCAGCTATGTAAGCCAATTCATCTACACTTTCAAGATCATTTTGCTGTTTTAAAGGGGGTTAGGAGCGGTTTAAACACATTTGAGACTCTATTCTTAAAGCCGCTCTAATTGCAATAAAATTTAAATAGGAATAGTGTAGATGAACAAGGGGGTATGCTGAAATGAGTAAACCAGAATTATTTATCAGTTTAGTCACTGGACCAGATTGTGATATGGATTCATTTGCATTACGTTCAACACTGGAGTACTTTGGGGCAAGAGTAACAATGCATTGGATAGGAAGACCGAATGATCTCGTTGATGTTCTATCTGGTGAAGATCTTGATAAAAAAGTTGATTATTTAATATTAAACTTCCACGGAGATGAAGGAAGGTTTTGTATGCCTGAACTTGGTGAGGAAGTCTATGAAGATAATGAGCCAAGAGGAGAGTTTTTCGATGATCAGGATGTTATTCGCTATACCAATTTGAATAACTTAAAAGTTATAGCTTCAGGCTGCACTTTAGGAACTGAGTCGTTAGCAAAAGCATTTCTTAAATGTGGTTGTCATTCCTACATAGCTCCTAATGATTACTTAGATGGCAACTCAAATTTAATGTTTTTGATTAAATTTATGTATGAAATTATAAATAATAAAAGAAGCCAGAAAGAAGCGTTTGAAATCGCAAAATCAATTGATCAAGAAACTTCAATGTATAGATTTTTTTATAATAGACATAGTTCCAAATAAGGAAATCACTCCTTAGTAGAGAATAAATTCCCCTTAATAAGATGAGTTTTTTGAATCTTGAAGTAATGCATTTCATGGAAATATGTTATAATCGGTTTTAATATATGCTGTACATAGTGTACAGCATATAAAGTGATTACACCTATGTATTTCTCTAAAAGGAAATGCATAAAATAAAAAGATCTGGGGTGCGCTAACACCCACAGGCCACTGTTTGTACAAAAAGCTGCCCATCAAAGGGCTTGCTCGATGCTCAATCTGCGTAGACCTAACCCTTTAAGGTTTCCAGGCTCAAGGGAGGTCTATTTTTTATTTATATACGTCAACAGGGCGAATATAAACGACCCAAAAGCAAGCATCAGCATTACTGCTTGAAATGTTGACATAAGCCTCCCCTCATAGGGATGAGCAAGACTCTCTTGAGTGAGCAAACTTTATGTACAGGAATAATTATACAACAGACAAATGAACATGTCGTTACATATTTCCAAAGTGAAAAGAACTTGCTTAATGCAGGGTCTTTTTTATTTCAAATATTAAACAATTCCATTTGGTTGTCGATATTTAATATGTAAACTTATTCCAAGGATTATTTAGGAAAATGAAAAAAGAATAACTTATGTGCTGTTTGCTTTTCTAACAGTTGTAGCTTTTACTTTCACTGATTCATCAAAAGTAAAAGAGCAGAACCATTACCACTTTACTTTCTGCAAATAACGGGCATACATCAGATGGAAATAATTTAGTCTGGGATGACGTTTCATTTAGTCAAAACAAAGCAACAAATGTTTTAAAAGGAGACACATTATACGTTAAAGCACGTTTTATGGGCTACACAAAGTTTAGTGTGATAACTGGGAAAAACGGAAAAAACCTTTTATACGATGGTACAGCTAAGATGTTCAAATCTGATGCCATCCTTGGCCAAAATAAGGTGGTAATAGGTTGGGATAAATATTTTGAGATTCCAATGGACGCACTTCAAGATAACTCTATACAGATTAAAGTATTGAGCTCAGGCACTACTTTTCTTTACAGCCAAAAAATTGATCTTGAAAGAGAGTGAACAAGGTGATTAGCATATCTAATTACAATGTGATTAAAGATCCAAAATTCTTAGCATTTTGCAGCTTAGCAACTGAAGGGTACGGTGGAAATAGTGCTCATCAATCATCGATTAGTTTTGATGAATTCTGTGAAAAACTAGAGAAAAATGAGGTAGTTAAACCTGAGAATAAAAAAAGCACGCTTGATTTGAATAAGTCTTTAGATGACTGGAAATCAAGATTTACTGCAGGAGGCAATGTGTCAGCATTGGATTCTCAGGTATTAGATATTATCAAAAAAGCTTACAACTTAGGCATGGTTAACAAAAATAATATGCTGTTGCGAAACGAAGCTATTAATGCTTATAAAAATTCAATTTAAAATATTAAAACCCCTTATCCATAAACGGAAAGGGGTTTTATTTGAGCTGACCTATGATCAGTGGTTAATCTAAAACCATAAAGTCTTGCACTTTTGTTGTTTCTTCAGGTAAATTAAATTCATTAAGTTTCTTTTTAGTACGGATATCAAAAATCCCCATGTAGCCCCCAATACCTTTTTTGTTTTCCTCTTGCGAAACAATATAAAGTTTTTGATCTTTAAATTTTGCACTCATATACGGGAATTTTAAATCGAATTTTTCAAAAGAAAAATCTTTATTAATCTCCAGTAAACCTGCGTTACTAGATTTATTTATATATGTAACGTAAAATTTTTCACTTTTTTCGTCATAATGTACAGCGTCTGCTTGATCAAGATCATCAGGATATTTAAGGAATTTTGATTTCCATGATCCTTTTTCAATTATAGTTAGTTCATGGTCTGAGCTGGCTACAATATAATTGTCAGAGTGATCAAATAAATCTGCATAGGAGGCTAATCCAAGTGTTTTAATAATCTCTTCTGTTTTTCTATCAATGACGTAAATAGACATTCCTTGAATGACGTAAATATATTTATCGTCGCTTGCTCCCGTGGTTACTAGGGAGGGTAAAGTTAAGCTGTATTTTTTATTAAACTTTTTATCCTTTACTTTCAACTCATTCCCATTAGTGTCGACATTATAGGCTTTTACAGAAACATTCTCTCCTTGATACCAAAAAGCGAATGGATTGGATAATTTATGTTGCTTAATTGTGTTGTTATTTAATGTGTAATAATACGGTTCATGTTCAGCTAGTAAGACAATATTGTCTGAAGAATGGAATTTTTTCTGTATGTATGGTATATCTGGTACTTTAAAATATCGCTTGTTGAATTTTTCTCCTTGTGACGTGGATATTAGTGCACTTTTCTTGATAAAAGGATTTGAATAGATAAAGAAGATTTTATCCTCGGCTGGGTCAATTTTAGAAGCGCTTACAGAGTGTTCATCTTTATTAATAAAGAAAATATTAATGAACAATATTGCTACTACGACACCAATTAGAACTCCTGAAATCCCATATAAAACATAAGACTTTTTCATACAACGCTCCTATCTTTTAAATAAAAAGACACTTGAAAAAAATCCAGTAAAATTATCAGTAGCTAACAGTTTTTAATGAACGATCAATATCTGCAGGTGTGACTATTGCACCTCCGTTACTGTCTAAGTCAGTTCCTTTTGTGTTTTTGTATGATTGCCACACAAGTTTAGAACAATAAGGTTGTAGCAACTGAATAAGGCTTCCCTGTTTTACTGCCAGCTAATTGGGACAGGTTTTCCCTTGGAGATTTGATAAGAGCACAACAACATCATTGTTTAAGTTGATATTTCTGCTCTTATATTGCAATGCAATAACAGCATTATTTTTGTAATCGTACTGCCAAAATAAAATTAGATTCTGCTTTATCTTATAACTTTTGGGATATGAAACTTGCCTATAAGCTAAGCACTTTTTTATTTAAAAAAAGAACAAATAGTAATGTGTGTTAAATTTTCAATCTGTTAATTATTTTTCCAATAATAAAAAAACCCTCATTGGGCTTCATAGATGTGCCTACTGGTTTTTCTGCCAACAGCATATAAGTTCCAACGGGTTTTTCTGTTACTTGAACACCGGACGAGGCTGTATAGCTATTACTGACTGCAACTAATCCACTTAAGCCCGCTGCTGTAATTGCTGCACAAAGGATCAAACTTTTTCATTAAATTCCCTCCAACTGCTTCAATTTCTTCTCGGCTAAAATAGCGTGATTAGAAAAATCAAGAGCCTCCATTTAGTAGTACTCTTGCTCTGAAAAGTAATCAGATATAAGTAAAGCCAGATCATGGACACTATCCAAGTCATTTTTTTCAATTAAACAATGGATATGACTTCGACAACGATCAATGATTTTGCTTGGATTTTTTTGAAGGAACTCATAAATATTGTTTATTTTAGCCTCATACACTTTATTCTCTTTTTGATTCAGATTATCCTGTCCTTTTTTGTAATAATATAATGCCTTATCTTTATATCCCATTTTAAAAGCTCCTTGGTAATCATGTATATAGAATTTATATAATATACTGACCACATCATTCATCATTTCTAAGGGTTCTTTTAAGAGGATTCAAACAATCTTGTGATCTATTTGCTGCCGAGTAGGTGATACTTAAATTATGATGAATCATTGCATCAAAGAACAGATCATCCAGTTCTTTCGATATTCTAAAAGTATGATTCATATGAAGTTGATGGCAAAGTAAAAGCTGCAGGAAAAACTAAAGATGTAAGTCGAAGAGTATACACATTAAAGGATATTGATATAAACAGAGTTGACTCTGAAAGTGGAAAAACAAATTTGTAAATTATGAAAAAAGGGGATGCTCCATTTGCTAATGATGCACAAAGATCAACTTACATCATTTAATTCAAGAAGAGCTAGGTTCAATGGTTGAAATACCGGCTTCTGTTCATAAAAATAATAGTAAAGTACCTCCATGGATTAAAAAAGGGTGGAGAAAGTTTTAGAAATGACAGGGAGTTACGTCTTCTGTATAAAAGTTTCCAACGAAAATATTGGAAATGGAGAGCGAGTCAATTTGAGAAAGGAGTAGATTAACTATGAATTATCGTGAAATTGAAGAAATTATTAAGCAAAACGCTGAAGATGATGACTTTATAAGTAAGTCTTTTTAGTAGATGAGTTAACGTTTTTTGTCTTTCATGGCAGAACGTTAACATTAAACTACTATAAGAGTTGGTGCAGTGTAAGAAAAATAATCCACTCCTTTAATAATATGAGTGGATTATTTCAATGTTCTTATTTTTCATGGATTGCCGTTCTGGCCGAAATAAAGTTCACCACATGCTGTTTACCCGGGGCTGCGTGAATCGCTCCTTTTACAGAAGCTGTGAGGGCTCCGCTTGCATTTGCAAACGTCAGCAAGCGCCGGTGATGTTTACTTACTTGTTCGCACAGCGTCTGCTTTGCAATGCCGATCGACATTAATTCAGATAAAAAGCCGCCGATAAAGGCATCGCCCGCACCGGTTGTGTCGGAAACAGCGACTTTAAACCCTTTATCTTCGTATGACTCGCCATTTTTTAAATAAATCGCCGCACCGTCGCATCCCTTTGTCAGGACAGCGACTTTAACACGGTCGGTAAAAAGTGATGCAACGGCTTCTTGCTCATCGTCAAAATTTGTGATAAATTGCAATCCTCATCAGACACTTTCACGATATCCGCATAAGGCAAAAAACTCAGAATCGTCTCGCGGCAGTTTGTCTCATCAGTCCATAAAGGGAGCCTGATATTGGGATCAAAACTAATGATTCCACCGATTCTTTGAAAGTCTTCGATGACTTTGATATGTGTTTGTTTCATCGGACTATCAACTAAGTCTATCGAACAAAAGTTTAGCAGATCTCCTTGCTGAAACCATTCCGTCTTTACCTCACCCGGTGAAAGCAGCAAATCGGCGGCATTCTTCCGATAAAAATGAAAGCATCTTTTCCCAGACTTGTCTACGGATACAAATGCCAGTCCGGTTTCACCTTCATCGCTTTGAATAATATAAGAAGTATCTACTCCATTTTCTTCAAGTACGCCAACTATATAATCCCCGAAATGATCATTGGCAATTTTCGTGCATGACGGCATGCGCGCCGTATTTTGCAGCTGCGATTGCCGCATTCATTGGCGCACCGCCGGCAACGCGCTCAAAGGATGTAACATCTTGTAAAGCCCTTTCTTTTTGGACTGGAATGAAATCAATTAGTGTTTCACCGATGCAAAATATTTTTTTCAAGCGATTCATCTTCCTTCCAGATGTCTTTTAAAGTCCAATAGGTGAATTCCTCAACCCTTATAGCGCCTTTCTCAGAAAACAGCTCAATTCCTAATCGATCTTTTTTCGGATAAATGCGGCTAGTCATCGTTATTTCTCCATGGTTGGCGAATACTTCAATCGAGGATCTGTCAATAAACATGCGTAGCGTCAGCTTTTCATTTGCTTCTAGTCGTGCATTTCTCACACCGTCCTGGGATTTCCCCATCTTGGAGCAATCGAGTGTCAGCTTTTGATCCGTTAAGCTGTACTTGATGACTGTCTCTTCTTCTTCAAGGCCGCGAATTTTCAAACCTACCGTTTGGGCACTGCAATCCGTTAAATCATACACGACTAGTACTTCCAGAAGCTCTACGGTTGTTATCGCCAAATAGCTCCCTGAAATTAACTGATTCGTACATTCCCGATGTTCCGATTCCCGCAACAACTTAGTTTCTTCCACAGGATTCATCAAAATTTTATGATCATCCCGCAATGTTAATTCTCTCGGTAATGTCAAAGCACCGCACCATCCATCAGCTTTTGTCGGCATCTCAGATTCCCACATATCCATCCAACCTATGGCAATTCTGCGTCCTTTATCATCTAATAACGTTTGTACAGCATAAAAGTCATGGCCGTGATCCAGCTCTGTAAAAGCGCCATACACAAACTCGTTGGTTTCATCGTTATATTCTCCAATTAAGTAGCCAGTTTGATGCAAATTCTTATATAAGTCACCGTCTGCTTCAATGCCCTGAGGAGAAATCAGCAAGACATGTTTGTCGCCCAATTTGAAGAAGTCAGGACATTCCCACATATAGCCTAGATCTCCATCACTTTGGGCAAGAACACCTTTGTATTCCCAATCTCGCAAATTGGGCGAGTTGTATAAAATAACTCGTCCGACGTTTTCTTTCGTTGAGTTCCCGACTACCATATACCAGCTATTACGATGCTTCCATACTTTAGGATCTCGGAAATGGCGGGAGCTGTCTTCTGGCGGTTTCGCAATAACAGGGTTTTCCTGAAGCTTTTCAAACACGATCCCATCTTGGCTGACAGCGATATTTTGATTTTGATAGAAAATGTCTTTCTCTTGATCTATCACAATATGCCCTGTATAAATTAAAGCAAGTTTTCCATTATAATCTACTGCGCTTCCTGAGAAACAGCCGCTTTTATCAAAAGAGTCACCGGGGGCTAAAGCGACCGGAAGATGTTCCCAATGTATGAGATCTTTACTTTTTACATGGCCCCAATGCATTTGGGCCCAATTCTCATCATATGGATGATGCTGATAAAAGACATGGTATTCTCCTTTATAGTGAATAAGCCCATTCGGGTCATTTATCCAGTTTGCTCGGGGCATAATATGGTACCCTAATCGATAACGAGTGTTCATCTTTTCCTCCGCTTTTTTCAAAGCTTCCTCTGCCTGTTGGATTCTATCCATTCGTGACATCCTCTCTATATCTGTTTTTTCGAAAAGGTTGAGTATACGCAACGCCTTTCTTTGAATCTAATAAAGTAAAAATTGAAATGATTGTGAAACATAAAGCCAAGGCTCCCATGAATAGATATGTTTGACGGAAACCTATACTGTCGTATAAACCACCCGCAATCGGGGAGAAAATCGATGTACCTACTTGAGATGCAAATTGAAAGCCGACAAGGTAAAGAACTGATGAAAGACGTGTATCAAAATTCGCGGCTAAATACTTGAAAATCGCAATCAGCATGATTGGCAATTCTAAAGCATGAATTAGTTTCATCGATGAAATTCCGAACGGCCCGATGACAATTCCAGACCCAATAATACGGAAAGACATCAAAAGTCCCGCGAGAATCAAGCTTTTTTTAGGACCGAGTCTGTTAACAATAAAGGGGGCCAAAAACAACATGCCCGCTTCAAGAAATACTTGAAATGAGTTTAAATATCCAAATATTTGATTCCCCATAGCTGAAGTGGGAAATAAAGAAGCGTAGTAAATCGGGAATTGCTGATCATAGACGCCGTACACGCATGTCACCCCGATTACGTACAACATTAAAAACCAAAAGTCTTTTAATAGAAAAAGTCCTCCTACGTCTTTTAACCGGATAGAATCCGCTCTTTCCTTATCATAATCCGTCATCTCAATTTTTATGGACATAATAATGGCCACCAATATAACTGCTGAAAGGGACGCAATCCAGAAATTGATATTCGGATTGATATTGAACAGCTGTCCTGCAAAAAATGTTGCTGCCGCCCAGCCAAGTGAACCCCACATCCTTGTCTTGCCGTATTCGAACTGATATTTTCGGCTGACCTTTTCAATATAGGTTTCAATAGCGCCAACTCCCGCAAGAAAAGCAGTTCCTAGATAAATACCACCGACAATGGCACCGAGGAAGACATTATATTGTAAAAGCGGCCCGTAGATAAAGATATAAAACGGCCCGGTAAAAACGATAAGTACACTAATCATAAATAATATGTTTTTCTTCAGCCCAAGTTTATCAGAGATAAAGCCATATAAAGGCTGCATGCATAAAGTAAAGATAGCGTTTACAGAAAAGATAATCCCAGTCGCCGATCCATTCAATTTGACTTCCTGTCCCAACCAAATCGCAAACAAAGAGTAGCTGGAAGACCATGTGAAAAAGAAAAAGAAAAGATAAGCGCTCAGTTTCCAATACAGACTTTTTGAGCCTTTCATTTCTACAGCTCCTTTAACCCAACATTGATATCTACTTAATACCTGTTCCTGAACCGCTAAGACCTTCCAAAATGTAGCGCTGAGCCACAATATAAATCAAGATCAATGGAATGGTGGAAATCGTCAATACAGCCATAACTTGATTTGTGTAGACAGGCTCTGAGCTGTTGATAGCTGTAATCGCAACTTGAACCGGAAATTTCGACTTATCCGTCAAAACCATTAGCGGCCAAATATAATCATTCCAGCTGCCGATAAAGGCTAAGGTTCCGACAGTGGCGACAGCTGGTTTAGACATCGGTATCATAATCCGCCAAAAGATTTGCCATGTATTTGCTCCGTCAAGCTTGGCCGATTCAATCATTTCCTCCGGAATTGCCATGAAAAAGTTTCTGAACAAATAAATATTGAATGCCCCCGCTAATGCCGGCAAAATAACGGCAAGGCGTGTATCGACCAAACCGATTTTGTGAATAATTGTAAACTGTGAGATTAAAATTGTTTCAAACGGTACAATTAAAAGCGCCAACAAAATGCCAAAGAGCATCTTTTTCCCTGAAAATTTCAGTTTGGCGAATGCAAACCCTGCCATTCCGTTAATCACAACGGATCCAGCTGCTACGCACAAACCATAAAAAAGACTGTTACCAATATACATAAGCAAATCAAACCGAGTCAGCACTTCCCTATAGGACGAAAACCATTCTGCCAGATGAAGAGAAGGGAGAAACGCTTTGAAGCTGTTCATATTGTTATAAATTTCCGCTTCCGGTTTCATTGAAGATGCAATCATCCAAATTAGCGGAAAGATAAATAGAACGGCCAGCAAAACAAGACACGTATACTCCAGAATTGTCAAAGGCCCGAACTTGCGTCTCAATGATCTTCATCCTCCTTAACCAGCTTGCGTTGTGTGAGTGTCACCAATCCAATAATCGTTCCAAACAAGAGCGCGATCGAGCTTGCATATCCGACCATCCGATCGGTAAATCCAGTTTGATAAATATAATAGACAACCGTCATCGTTGAATTCACTGGTCCGCCCTGGGTCATAACCATGGGCTGAACAAGGAGTTTAAACGCGCTGATCAGCGTTGTGATAAAGATAAAAACAGATGTCGGTTTTAACAATGGTAATGTAATGTAAATAAAACGCTGCCATTTGTTCATACCATCTAATTCCGCCGCCTCGTAGACATCCTCGGGAATGTTTTGCAAACCAGCTAAAAAAATGAGCATCTGAAAACCTGCTCCCTGCCAAGCGGAAACGACAACGATCGTAAAGATTGCTTGCTTAGGGCTCGTCAAGAAAGGCTGGGGTGATAGACCGAAGTGCGCCAATACATTATTTATCATACCTTCATTCGGATTCAGCAAGTACATCCACAAAACGGAGATGACAACCAGTGACATGACGACAGGACTAAAGTATGCGATTTTGAAAAAAACGTTGGCTTTGCGCTTTTTATTCAATAGTAGGGCAAGCCCGAGTGCTGTCCCGATCTGTAGCGGTATCAAAAAGCCGACAAATGTAATGGTGTTGCCCAGACTTTTTAAGAATATTGGATCCTGAAAAAGTTTGATGAAATTATCAAAGCCGATAAACTTACGCAAATCAGGCGTCAGCAAATAGTAATCTGTAAATGCGTAGTACACAGCCATGATGGAAGGAATCACAAGAAACATTAATAAAATAAGCAACGCCGGTCCTAAGAACATATATGCGACTGCGTTTTCCCGCCAGCGTATTTTATTCACTGTCTTTCTTTCTAATGGAAAGGCCGGCCTAGTATCTTTCAATATGGTTTTATTCATGGCGTCCACCTGTTAGTTTGCCTTATCGATGGCAGATTGCATTTCTTTTACACGTGTATCTAGCACTTTTTGAATATCCTGGTTTTGATCATAAAAGCTAATGTCATCGATTGTTTGTTGAAATGCTCGAGTTACCTGCGGATATGCCGGTGTCACCGGACGTGCATGACCCGTTTCTTTCAGCTGTTGCATAAAGACATTCATTTCATCAGAAAATTCTTTTGTCAGCACTTTCTCTGATGAATAACGTACAGGCAGGGCGGCGATTGATCGGCTCAATTCGATATTGGAATCCTTATTAGTCATCCAATCTACTAATTTTGCTGCCCACTCTTTATTTTCAGACGCTTGTGTCATTGCGAACTGCCAGCTTCCTGAAGGAGAGACAAGCTTTTTGGTTTTTGGCGATACAGGATATGGCATCACTCCATAATCGATGTTGGAAAAGTTTGTTTTTAGATCGGTTATTGTCCACACGCCGCTCATCTTCATCGGGTATTTCTCAGTTTCAAACGCTTGTTTGACAGGGGTACGTGTTGTATAGCCCTCTTTAAGCATCGTTTGGATAAACGTCATCGCTTCAACGGTTGGTTTTTTATTAAAGATGCCATCCGCTTTCTTCCCATTTTCTGAAAGAATATCCCCACCAGCTGACCAAACAAATGGTAAGAGCGCATAAGTCAATATTTCGTCTTTTGACTGTAATTGCATATCGATAGCTGGTTTATCGTATTTATTTTTCAGCTTTTTGCAAAGCTCAAGAAAATCTTTCCATGTCCAAGGATCTTTTACTGTTGGTAGCGTTTTCAAATCAATCCCGGCATCCTTAAGCATTTTTTTGTTATAGTAGATGCCGACCGACGATTCACTGACGCCGAGGGCATATAGTTTACCTTGGTAGGTGCCTTGCTGCTTAATACTTGGCAATAAATCATCTTGGTCTTTAATATACTCATCTAAAGGTGCAATAACGCCAGATTTCGCATAAGCCGCAGTATTTGGTCCGTCCAAAGTGATGACATCAGGCAGGGTGTTCGTTGTTAGTGCCGCATTCACTTTGTCTTCATAACCTCCACCGTTTCCGCTACGGGGAATGAATTCGATTTTTGCCTCGACATTTTCTGAAGCGTACTTTTTATTAAAAGCATCCACCCTTTTTTTATAAATCTTTCCTTCTTCGTTATCATCAGATACATGCACCCACATCGAAATCATTTTCTTCCCGCCGCTATTTGCACTTTCACTTTTGTTACAACCCCAGACTGCAAACATGAGCAACAGTGACAAACTTCCTAACATCAACCTTTTCATATTCATTAATTTCCCTCCTTTTGCACAAAAATGTAAAAGCGCTTTCAAAAAGAATTGTATGTCAACCGGTTTCGTGTGTCAACCGGTTGACATACAATTTATGAATAATTCTAAATTTATAGAACAAATCTGTGCATTGCAATATGATCTATGGAAAATCCTTGCACATGTTAGTCTGATTCTCTAAAATAAGTGCGTGATGAGTATTGTAAGCCATTTCAGTAAAGCAGGGGGAAAGGGAATGAAGCCTAGCATTCATGATGTTGCAAAAATAGCGGGAGTTTCATCTACAACCGTTTCGAGGGTATTAAATAATCGCGGCTATATTAGCGAAAAAACAAAAGATAAAGTTTACAAGGCAATGGAAGAAATCAATTACTTTCCAAATGATTTGGCCCGTTCTTTATTTCGAAAGCGTACCAATTTAATAGGGCTTATCATTCCAAACTCCAGCAATCCGTTTTTCGGCGAACTTGCCTTTTATATTGAAAGCATCTGCACGTCTAGGGGCTATAAACTGCTGCTTTGCAACAGTTTAAATCGAATAGATAAAGAAGAAAAATATCTTGAAATGCTGATTAGAAATCAAGTGGATGGCGTCATCGCCGTCACTTACAACCGGGGAATACTCAATTATCACCAGCAAAATCTTCCGATTGTCGCAATTGACCATTACTTATCGGAAAAAGTTCCTGTTGTCGGCTCAGATAACTTTGACGGAGGAAAAAAGGCAGCAGAACTACTTATACAAAAGGACTGTCAGCACATCATTCACATCAATGGGCCGATTGAACTTGAAACACCTGCAAATCTCAGGAGAAAAGCATATGAAGATGTTATGCGTGAACACGGAAGACAGCCTATTACATATGAAGTGTCGTTTCATGAAAACTACCGGAACATCATTTCAAAACTATTTGATGAACAGCCTGCAGTTGACGGAATTTTTGCCAGTGATGATATCATAGCTGCAGGAGTCATTACGGAAGCCAAAAAACGTGGAAAAGACATTCCAGGTCAATTAAAAGTGATTGGTTATGACGGAACAGAAACCATTCAGGCTATTCTGCCAGAATTGACTACGATCCAACAGCCGATCGAATTAATTTCCAAAACGGCTATTGAGATTTTAGAAAAACAAATTGAAGGCAAATTTGATGATTTGCCACTTGAAACGTATTTGCCCGTACAGCTTTTCGAAGGTAGGACAACTTAAAAATTGCTGGAGTAGGTACTCTATTGTGTAATCGAGTAATATTATTTCTCAAAAATCAGGGAAGGGTGTCTGTTTCGAGCTCATTCAGAATCGTACACGATATGAAACGGGTAGGAATAGAATTTCTGCCGTTTATTATTTACATGGTGCTAGGGCAGGGGAGCCGTTAAAACTGCTTCTATTTGTTCTGCTTTTATAATTTAAGGTATTTCTTAACTGTTCATTACATGAAAGTAATGTTCTGATGACTATACTAGATGATGGAAATATGAACTATTTCTAAATTACTTGGCAAAACGTAATGGAATCATATAATATAGAAACTAAACTTTGCGATTAAGGTGTGAGAAATTTGTCTAAAAAACATGAAATAATATCAGCTGCAAGAGAGATTATTTATTCTAAAGGATATCAAGCAACCTCGATAAATGATATTCTTATGGCTGCAGAGATTGGAAAAGGCCAATTTTATCATTACTTCTCATCTAAATATGATTTAGGTTTAGCAGTAGTGGAATCTATAGTCCATGAATGGCAAACAGAGTTAATATCAGATATTCTTCAGTCGGATAATACTCCAGTAAATAAGTTAAATATGATGCTGGACAGAACACTTACTTTTCATACTGAAGTGAAGAATAAATCAGGTTGTCCTATAGGAAACTTAGCCATTGAAATGAGTGAGCATGATGAAACGTTTCGTGTAAAAATTCAACATTTATTTGAATGTTGGATAGGAGCTATAGAGATTACATTAAATGAAATGGTTGAACAAGGTCTGTTAGATTCCTTTGATACTAAAAAAGATGCTCAAGCAATTGTAGCTATGATTGAAGGAGGAATTTTGCTAATGAAAAACCAACAAAACGTCAACTTTTTAAGTGACATTATAGAAGTAATCCGAAAACAATTTAATCTAGAATAGTCAACTGTTTTTTTTCTTGCAATATTATTATCCTTATGTTAAGCTCTTTTTGTACCGACTGGTAGGTACAATCCTGTACTGAAGGAGAGATAAACAATGGCAAAATTAAATGGTGTTGATATGAGTATTATTGAAGGTTTAGTGGAGCAATACAAAAAAAATCCTGCTGAAGGTACTGGAAGTTGGTCATCTTCTGTAAAATGGGATAATGGATTCCATGTTGAGGCAAAAGTAGGTGATCATGCTCCTATTCATGTTGATGAGCCAAAATGGTTAGCAGGTTCCAATAAGGGAGCAAACCCAGTGGAATATTTATTAAGCGCTCTAGGTTCTTGCTTGTCAGTGGGGTTTATTGCAAATGCTAGTGGAATGGGAATCAAGATAAACTCGTTAGAAGTAGAGGTTTCAGGACAACTAGATTTGAATGTCTTTTTAGGATTAAAAGAAGGAAATCCTGGTTTTGATGAAATCAATGCGCATTTTAATGTCGATAGTGATGCGGATGAACATCAGATTGAAGAACTTGTTGCACAGGCCATGAAACTTTCACCTGTCAAAAATACAATCCAAAGAAATGTTCATGTTCAGGCATCTTTAAGTCACAATAAGAAAAAAAAGTAATTATAAGAGTATTTTTCAAAAGTTACTGTACCAAATGGTAGGTACAGTAACTTGCTTATAACTGACTGAAGGAGTACAACGGATATGTATTATTCTAAAGAACATTTATGGGTAAAGGTTGACAACAATATTGTTACCTTAGGAATTACTGATTATGCTCAATCAACGCTTGGAGAAATTGTGTTTCTAGAACTCCCAGAAGTGGGATCGTCAATAGTACAAGATGCTAGCTTGGGGAGTATTGAATCAGTTAAAACTACATCTGAGCTTTTTTCTCCGATTAACGGACAGATTATAGAGGTGAATACAGAATTAGAAGATAGTCCAGAATTTGTGAATGAATCACCGTACGATAAAGGGTGGTTACTGAAAGTAAAAGCTTCTAACACAGAGGAGATAAAAGAACTTCTAAATGCGGAGGAATACGATAATTACGTAAGCCAAATTTAAATAATTTAATTAAAGGAGTGTTCATATGAAAATTGAAGTTTGGTCTGATGTAGCATGTCCCTTTTGTTATATAGGTAAACAAAATTTAGAAAAAGCTTTGAAACAATTCCCTTTTAAAGATGAAGTTAAAGTTGAATATAAAAGTTTTGAATTAGATCCTAGTGCGCCAGTATATAACCGGCAAAGTTATTATGAAAAATTACTCCCTAAATTTGGGGATTCCGAACAAACAAAACAGTTCCTTGAAAACTTAACTCAAAGTGCAAAAAAGGTTGGATTAACATTTAATTTAGAAGGTTTGAAACCAACTAATACGTTTGATTCCCATCGCTTAACAAAATGGGCAAAAACAAAAGGAAAAGAAGCTGATATCTCGGAAACTCTGCTCTATGCACACTTTACTGATTCTAAGGATGTAGGTGATCATGAAACTCTTGCAGATTTAGCAGAAGCTTCTGGTTTAGATAGACAAGAGGCTCTGAAGGTCCTAAATGACAAGTCTCTTTATGCAGATGAGGTAAGATCAGATCAAATAGAAGCTAAGCGTTATGGTATCTCTGGAGTTCCCTTTTTAATTATAAATCAGAAATACGCCGTTTCTGGGGCACAACCAGCAGAGGCTTTCTTAGAGGCACTCAACAAGGTATGGGAAGAAGAAAATCCGTTACTGAAACTTAAGAATCTATCAGTGAATAGTGAGGATGACACACTTTGTACTGATGGAAGCTGTGGAATTCCTACAAGTAAAAAATAAGTGGGAGCAACAAATTTCTCTTAGATGAGTTTGTTTTTAAACTCTAACTTCTCTTCTAAAACTGATCTGATCTCTTTAGCAATGGCAATTTTAAGTTTAATCCTATTAAAGACTAGTATTAGGAGGAAGAGATCTAATGGTAGAAGCAGTTGAATTAACATCTTTGGATTCAATAGATAACTTTATCCATCATAATAAATTTAGTTTTTTGTATATTTCAAGGCCGGATTGTGGAGTATGCCATGCAGTCTTGCCTCAACTCAGAGATTTATTGGATAAATTTCCACATATCAAATTAGGGTATATCAATGCTTACAACGTAGAGGAGATAGCCTCAAGGTTTTCAATTCTTACGGTTCCTGCACTCCTTTTATTCATTGAAGGAACTGAATATTTGAGAGAAGCACGCTTTGTTCATTTTGAACAATTAGAAAAAAGACTAGAAAGAGTAAGTAAAATATATACAACATGATGTTTTAACAATGTTAAAAAAGTATGGCAGCCAAAAACTAAAGGAGTGTTTAATATGTCTAATTTGAATGTAAAGCTGAATGCTGTTTGGAAAGGTGGAGTAAAAGGAAACGGCACCATCAAATCTCAATATATTGATACACCCATTGCTATAGGAACAGAGTATGGAGGTAATGGGGAAGGAGCATCACCTAAAGAAATCCTTGTGTCATCAGTACAAGCTTGTTATGTAGCAACATTAGTTTCTATGGTTGAATCAAGAAAACTGCCAGTAGTGAGTATTGAGGTTGATTCTGAGATGGTTGCTTCTGACAGTAGTTATGATATTATCCATTATCCTCGTGTTGTTTTATCTGCTGATGCAACAGAAAAAGAAGTACAGTCAATGCAAAGAGTGAATGAAGCAGCTGATAGAGCATGTATAGTAGGTAACATGATCAAAAAAGCAGGCGTAGAAATAGAAGTCAAAGGTAGAGTGTCTACTCTTTAATCGATTCAATTAATTATTAAAAAAGCTTTTTACAACTCAGGAGGAAAAACAAAATGACTATAATCAAAGTAACAGATGGTAATTTAGAAAAGAACTTAAATACAGATAAAGTGGTTTTACTAAACTTTTCAGCATCTTGGTGTGGACCATGCCGGGTTTTTGCTGAGACACTAGAGGAGTTTGACAAAGAGTTTGGTGATAAAGTACAAGTTGTTAAAGTTGATGTGGATGAGAATCCGGAGCTTGCTGCAGAATTTGGTGTAATGAGTATCCCTAATACACGCTTGTATTCTAATAATAAATTCGAAAAACCTTTTGCTGGTATTGTTGGTATTGCGCAATTAAAAGAAGAAGTTTCAAAAATTAAGTCCCTTTAATCAAATGTGCATTAATGAATTCTTTTAAAGGAGGGAGAACATATTGGAGAAAATGAAAATTTATGATGTTATCATAGTTGGGGCAGGTCCCGCTGGAATGACAGCAGCAGTTTACACTTCACGTGCTAATTTGAACACATTGCTTATTGAACGTGGAATACCTGGTGGACAAATGGCTAATACGCAGGATGTAGAGAATTATCCTGGTTTTGATCATATTTTAGGTCCAGACCTCTCTAATAAAATGTTTGAGCACGCCAAAAAGTTTGGTGCTGTGTATGAATATGGAGATATAAAAGAAATTATAGATGAAGGCCGTTTAAAAAAAGTAGTAACTACAAAGAAAGAATACTATGCAAAATCTGTTATTATCGCTACTGGGGCAGACCATAAAAAGCTTGGAGTTCCAGGGGAGAATGAGCTTGGTGGTCTAGGAGTTTCATATTGTGCCGTGTGTGATGGAGCATTCTTTAAAGGACGTGAACTTGTTGTTGTAGGTGGAGGAGACTCAGCTGTAGAAGAAGCTGTGTATCTTACACGTTTCGCTTCAAAAGTCACCATTATTCACCGTCGAGATCAGTTGCGTGCGCAAAAAATACTCCAAGAAAGAGCATTTAGCAATGAAAAGATTGGATTCATTTGGAATAAAGAAGTTACAAGTATAAATGCAGGAAATGGAACAGTGAATACAGTAACGTTAAAAGATACAAAAACAGAGGAACAATCTCAATTCCCTGCAAATGGTGTATTTATTTACGTGGGTACACTTCCGTTAAATGGTGCATTCAAAAACTTAGATATAACCAATGAAGAAGGATATGTAGTGACGGATGAAGCAATGGCTACAAAGATTCCTGGTATTTATGCAGCTGGAGATATCCGTGATAAAACCCTGCGCCAAATTGTCACAGCTACGGGTGATGGATCAATAGCAGCTCAAAGCGTCCAACATTATATTGAAAACCTTGAGAATTCATAAGAAACAGCACTGATCTATTTTGGTAATATATCATCACACCTAATTGTACCGAATAGTAGGTACAGTTAGGTGTGAAATAAAAAAGTTAGAGGGGAAAATTATGAATCAGAACGATAGTTTATACAAAAAATCACATTTTAACCGTTTAGGTGAATTTAGTACACTTTCACCTGAAAGCTTTAAAACATTTGTAGCTTTTGACAGAAAAGCGTTATCTGAAGGAAAGTTAACAGCTAAATTAAAGGAATTAATTGCAGTTGCTGTTGCTCATACGACTGGATGTCCCCATTGTATTGATTTTCATGTTAAACAAATTAAAAAACATAGAGCTTCCAGGGAGGAAATGGCTGAATCAATTATGATAGCAACTGCCTTGAAAGCAGGGTCTGCTCTTGCTCATGGTGTCAATGCTTTAAACGCTTTTGATGGAACAGCTGATGATGAATTATTTAGAGCTCCTTATATCAACCGACTAAAAGAGTTTTCTCACTTAGATGGAGATGCCTTTAAAGCGTTTATGACATTTGACCAACAAGCGATGAAGGCGGGATTACTTAGTGTGAAGGAAAAAGAGTTGATTGCTATAGCAGTGGCGCATACAACAGGGTGCCCTTACTGTATTGATATCCACACTAAAGCAGCCAAAAAAGCGAAAGCAACGAGAGAAGAAGTTGCTGAATCAATTATGGTAGCAACTGCCTTGAAAGCCGGATCTGCTCTTTCTCATGGAGTTAATGCATTAGTTGCTTATGATGAATAAGTCTTATGGAGGGGGATGTACTGATGGCAGCTGTGTCATTCCCGCTAAAAACTTTTATTAGATAACGAAAGTGGAAAGAGATAATCCTTATAAAAAAACAAAATGAAGGAGATATAAAAATGACAAAAATTAATGGAGTCGATACAAAAGTTATTGAAAACTTAGTAGAAAATTATAAGAAAAATCCTGAGGAAGGAATGGCAGGATGGTCTTCTTCGGTAAAATGGAAAGATGGATTTTACGCTGAAGCGCAAGTAGGTGATCACAAACCCGTTCTGATTGATGAGCCAAATTGGTTATCAGGATCTAATAAGGGTCCAAATCCAGTTGAACTTTTATTAAGTGGATTGGGTGGTTGTTTATCAATTGGATTTATTGCAACAGCTAGTTTAATGGGGATTAAGGTAAATTCATTAGAAGTTAACGCTTCAGGACAATTAGATTTAAATGTATTTTTGGGCTTAAAAGAAGGGAATCCAGGTTTTAACGAAATTGATGTTCAATTCACAATAGATAGTGATGCAGACGATAAACAACTTGAAGAATTAGTTTCAAAAGCAATGGAAATTTCGCCTGTGAAAAATTCATTAGAAAGAAATGTTCAAGTAAATTCAACTTTTAAACGAAATAAGTAAAAAGCTTTATGACAGGGTCGATCTTACTTTACTTTGTATAACCAATTTTAAAAAGAACGTAGATATACGCGACATATTCCATGCGTAATGTCTACGTTCTCATACGTTGCAGGTAGAATTGGAAACGCGAGAGGAGGAAAAAACCCCATTATGTCTGAAGTGAACAGTATTAATAGATGGAGAGCTCTATTTTTGATTGCATTGGCTGAACTATTTGCCCTCAGTTTATGGTTTAGCGCTTCAGCCGTTCTTCCCCAATTAGAACGTCAATGGGGAATGAGTGCAACAGAAGGGTCATGGATGACCACATCCGTACAGGTTGGGTTCATTATTGGAGCCATTTGTTTTGCTATTCTAGGTTTGGCAGACCGTTATAACCCAAGAAAAATATTTGCTATTGCCTGTATATTCGGAGCTGTCATCAATAGTTTATTTACTTTAAGCACTGGAATGGTAGTGGGATTAAGTTTACGTTTTCTAACAGGAATTACTATGGCAGGTGTTTATCCTACTGCCGTGAAACTACTCTCTACTTGGTTTCAAGATAGACGAGGATTTGGTATTGGAATCCTAATTGCAGCTCTGACATTAGGTTCTTCATTGCCACATCTTTTTAATTTATTTATTCCGAATGTCAGCTGGAAGATATTAATGCTGGTCAGCTCTTTATTAGCATTGGTCGCAGCTGGTATTATGCATTGGGGTCTTCCGGATGCTCCGGAGTCTAAAGAAGAAGTGGCTACTGTGTCGATGCATACACTCAAATATATCTTAAAAGATCGACCTGTAATGTTAGCTAACTATGGCTATTTCGGTCATATGTGGGAATTGTATGCTATGTGGACATGGCTTCCCTATTTCTTAACAGCCAGCTTTAAAGCATCCTTAGAGGGGACAGCTTCACAAGAGGCCAGTACACTGTTCGCATTTTTAACAATTGGAATTTCGGGGGCTATAGGTTCAATAATAGGTGGATTATATGCTGATAAAATTGGAAAAGCACGACTTTCTATGATTGCCATGATTGTTAGTGCTGTATCTTCTATATGTATCGGACTTACCTTTGGTCTTTCTATTTGGATTACCGTTATTGTAGCAATCATTTGGGGGATATCAGTTGTTGCAGATTCGGCACAATTTTCAGCAATGGTTGCAGATTTCACAAAATCAGAATGTGTAGGAACTGCCTTGACATTTCAAATGGCTATAGGTTTTCTTATGACAGTCTTTTCTATTTATTTGATTCCAGTCTTTGAAGATATTGTAGGGTGGAAATGGGCATTCTCCATCCTTGCGATCGGTCCTGTTATAGGAGTTTTGGCAATGATTTCTCTTATCCGTTATAAACATTAAACCGATGTACTCATTTTGTTTTTTAACACCATTCTTGTTATTATTCCACTGCATAAGTGCGGAAGTTCCATGGGAATTATGAAGCTTGTAATTAAGGTCAAACCAGCTGTTGGACTAACAGTATCAGGCTTAATCTTAAAAACTTTAACATGGCAATGGATTTTCCGGATTTCACTACCGTTACTGATTATCGCATTAGTGTTTGGTGCATTCTTTATGCAAAATGTAACAGAACCAACAAAGCCGAGAAAAGTAGTTTGGGTAAAGGAGGGTGAATGATTGGTGGACAAGAAGTTACTTACGGAAGCTGGTTATAATGAGTTGAAGAAAGAATTACTTTATTTAAAGAAAAAAAGATGGAAAGAAGTTAGTGAAAAAGTTCAAGAGAGCAGAAATTTTTGTGATTTTAATAAAGATCCTGAGTATCAAATTTCAGTAGATGAATTTGCTACACTTAAAAAGAAAATAAATGATTTGGAATACATTATAAAGCAAGCAAAAATAATTAAAAATGCAAATATACGAGAAGTAGGGATCGGATCCATTGTCACTGTTAAAGAAATGACAGGAAAATATGAAATGCATCTTAAACTTGTTAGTCCCGCAGAATCACATTTATCTGAAAAGTATATATCCGATGAGTCTCCAATCGGAAAAAGTCTAATTGGTCACAAATTAAATGATGATGTAATAGTCATGACCCCTTCTGGAATGATGCATTTATTAATCACTGAAATACAGTGATTTTTTTCTTAAGCTACTCTGTTGTACTCTATTTTAAATAAGGTAGATAATTGATGATGGTTGGTAGTAACAATGAATCTGTACATCTATTGTGTTTTGTGAATGAAAATGGTGAATATTAGTCTTTTTATTTTAAAGATACAGGGTTGCAAAAACCTAAAAAAGCATGCTAATATAATATTGTACCGACTGGTAGGTACAAAAAGTTTAGTTGTTGATAGAAGGAGGTTACAGTGATTACACCAACAGAACTGTATTATTCCAAGGACCCTATTTGGGCAAAAGTTGAAGATCGAGTACGTTTGGGGATTACAGATTATGCTCAAACAACGATTTGATGAAATTGTATTCTTAGATCCCCCGAGGAAGGGAATTGATTAACGATAAACAATAGCTGTGGTGATGTGGAGTCCATTAAAACTACTCCGAACTTAGCTCATCCTTTAAATTCTAAAAGTAAACACAGAATTAGAGGATAGTCCTGAATATGTAAATGAATCCCCTTATGATTAAGGATGGATGCGAGAAGTTCAAATGGATAATATAGATGATATCCAACATCTTATACGTGCTAAAGAATACAAAGATTATGTATATGAAAAAACTGGAGGGAATCTTGATGGAAAAATTACAATCAATGGATCAATTTGAGAAGTTAAAAAAAACAGAGCGCGTTGTCTTTATGTTTTCAGCGGACTGGTGCCCAGACTGTCGGGCGATAGAGCCAATTTTGCCGGACATTGAAGCAAATTATTCGGAATATCAGTTTATTTATGTAGACCGGGATGACTTTATTGATTTGTGCATCGAACTGAATGTATTTGGTATTCCAAGTTTTATCGCTTATCATAACGGAGAAGAAGCAGGGCGGTTTGTTAGCAAGGCTCGGAAAACACAAGAAGAAATCGAAACATTTCTTAACAGCTTGTCCGCTTAATCTGCTAACATAAAATTGTACCAAACGGTAGGTACGGATAAAAGGAATTAGAGGAAAAAAATTATTAATCAAGTCGATGTTAAACAAGTTAAAAAACATAGAGGTTCCAAAGAAGAAGTTGAATCAATTATGGTAGCAACTCCCTTGAAAGTCGGATCTGCTCTTGATCATGGAGTTAATGCATAATGAATAAGTCTTAAAGTATAAAACTTGGAGGTTTTTATGAATAATTTTCAGTCAGTTGAAGCTCTTTTTAAACCATTCGAAATGGGAAATCTGAAACTATCTAATCGTATTTTGATGGCACCTATGACGCGAAACTCTTCTCCAAATGGAGTACCAGGGGAGGATGTCGCTGCGTATTATCGTCGTAGAGCTGAAAATGGTGTTGGACTTATTGTGACAGAGGGTACGTTTATCAACCATCCTGATGTTGCATCCGAGGTGCCAGCATGGCAGGAGGACGTACCGTACTTATACGGAGAAGAGGCGCTAAATGGTTGGTCAAAAGTAGTTGATGGGGTACACGAGGCTGGTGGGAAAATTTTCTCTCAATTGTGGCACATGGGTGCACGAGGCAACGCTAATGATTACTCAAAACAAGAAATTTTGGAATTGGTTGAAGCTTTTGCACAGGCAGCAGCCAATGCTAAAAAGGTTGGTTTTGATGGCATTGAGATTATGGCAGCCCATGGATTTTTAATCGATCAGTTCTTTTGGGAAAAAACAAACACACGTACCGATGAATACGGTGGCGACATAGTTAAGCGCACACGCTTTGCGAGTGAGGTCATCGCAGCTTGCCGACGTGTTGTTGGACCAGATTTTCCAATCTCGTTGCGAATCTCACAGTGGAAATATGATTTCTATACAGCAAAATTAGTAGAAACTCCAGAAGAACTAAAACGTTTCTTAACGCCATTAGTTGATGCAGGCGTTGACATCTTTCATGCATCTATTCGTCGCTTTTGGGAACCTGCATTTGAAGGATCTGAACTGAATCTATCAGGATGGATTAAAAAACTGACAGGAAAACCAACAATTACAGTTGGATCTGTCGGTCTTGATGGCGCTGATTTCGTGGATTTCTTCGCTACTGGAGAAGAGGCCAATGGCAAAGCCAACAAAATGGACAATTTGATCGAGAGATTAGAACGTGAAGAATTCGATTTGATAGCTGTGGGTCGCGCATTATTGGCTGACCCTGACTGGGTAAACAAGATCCGAGATGGACGAACAGAGGAATTAATTCCGTTTACGCGTGAGGCAATTGAAACATTATATTAAACCGAGCTTAAAAAATAATAAAGAACCCATTTTGATTGATTTTTTTCAAAAAAGGTGATTTTATGAGTTTATTAAAAGGAAAATAGATTTTGATAACAAGTGGAGGGACACTTGAAAAATGGGATAATGTTAGAGGGTATACTAATTTAGCAAAAGGTACAATTGGGTGTTATTTAGTTTACACGGCTAAAACTTCCTGAAAAAATGCGTTTAACTCAATTTGAGACCGTCAGCTTAGGAATAGGGTACAGCAAAGACGAGTTTGGATGGAGGATTCCACAGATCAAAAACCATTGATAGCTCTACAAATATCACCATGGATATTTATAAATATTATTTAATACTCTTTAATAAGTTTTATGAAGGGAAAACGGTGAGGAGTATCTCAGTTACTATATCTAATATTGAAGATGATGTGAATCAGCAGTTGAGCCTTTTTGAGGTGGATAACGAGAAAAGAAGGAAATTAGGCTTTGTGATGTATGGAATAAGAAGCAAATATGGATCTAAAGCAATTCTCAGAGCAGTGTCCTGCACACCGGGCGGGCACTGCATTACATCGAGCAGGATTTACAGGCAGTCACAAAACATAAAACCCCTTCTTTAAAAGAAGGGGAAACCACTTGATCCTTATTCAATGATTAATGGGCAAAGGAAGTATCTTGAAAACAAATTGATACATGTTTGAAAGGTAAAAACACTCACAGATGTGTACTATTTGTGAGTGTCTCTTTTGTAAAGAGATTAAGCCTTTACCTTAGCTGCTCTTTCGAAACCAGTCTTTACTGCTTGTATCATTTCTTTCACAGCGTGAATAGATACGTCGGCATTTGGATTTAATCCTTCGAACCAGTGATAGGCCCCAGGATATAAATGAAATTCGACATCAACACCAGCTTCCGCAAGTTTGGCTACATAGGTTAATGTTTCACTGCGGAATGGATCTAATTGACCAACAAATGTGTAGGTGTATGGCAAATTACGATAATCTTCTGCTCGAGCAGGGGCTGCATAGGCAGGAATATTATCCGTTCCATATATTTCTCCTAAATACATTTCCCAGCCAGCTTCATTTGTCTTTTGATTCCAAACAAATCCTTCTTTAATTTCATTCGTAGAAGGTGTATTATTTCGGTCATCAATCATTGGATAGAGTGGCATTTGGAAACAAATAGAAGGATATTGTCGATCGCGGGCTAATAATGTCAATGCTGCTGTTAGTCCACCGCCAGCGCTCGCTCCTGCAACACCAATTCGATTCGAATCAATGTTTAATGGCTCTGCATTATCAGCAATCCATTTTAATGCTGCATAACAATCCTCAATTGGTGCTGGATAAGGATGTTCAGGAGCTAAACGGTAGTCTACAGAAACGACCACACAGTTGGCTTCTTTTACAAATCTCATACAAGTATCATCATTATCATCTATAGACCCTAAGATGTAACCGCCACCATGTATCCATAACAGGACTGGTAAGGATTCATTATTTGATTTTGGACGATAAATTCTTAATGGTAATGGATTAGCATCAGGTCCTACAATGACTTCATCTGTTAATGAAAGGGATTCATCAACAACGGTAGCTGGTCTCATTTGCGATATTTCTTCTCTGATTGCTTGCAAGTTCTCTGGGCGTAAATCGAGGTCTTGAAACATTTCTAATCCTTGTAATAACTCTGGATTTACTCGGTTCTGCATTTTAACACCCCTCTTTGTAATTGTTAGTGAAGTGTATTCTAAGTAGTTTAATTGTGATAAAACACCACAATCAAATTGTAAAGTGGATATGTTATAATCGTCAACAGAATATTCGAAAAATAAATCTTCTTTTTAGGAGGATGTTTCATGCAACTAATGATACAAGCAGGTGATTTAGGACAAAGTGGTTTCATGCCGCATTAAGAACTCCCGTCTTACTTGCTTCCTCAGAGAGTATGTTAAAAAGTCATTATATAGCTGAAAGATACTATCAAGCTAGCTATATTCGTTATTCCACAAAAGGGCGATATTGTTGAATAAAACTTAGATTTTTAAACAACTTTATTGTTATATTTTTAAGTACAGTTAAGTATTTGACATCAAAGATTAAACAACTATTTTTTAACCCTTTCCTAAATTTAGAACGGCGTTATGCTTGTTTGAGGTTTTAAAATTAAATAACTTTATTGTCACTTTACAAGTGGGGGATAATATTGCTAATTGGTTGCTTTTAATGAAGCAAGCCATTCATCTAATGTTCCTGTGAATCCTTGTTGCACAGCTAATTCATATGAGGATAGACCGCCCTACCAGCTGCACCTGTACGCCTTTAGCTCCCGTTGCACCGGTAGCTCCAGGATCTCCTTTAGAGAAGATGTTGTATATAAGGATAAGAATAGACATAGGGAGGACTTATTTAAACCAAAGAATGTTGAGAGCAAGGATAATCCTATATGGACGCATTGAAGACACTAAGACGATGAAATTTATTATGGAGTTGCCTGTTGGCGACTCTTTTTATTATTGCAGGGAAGATAAACAATGTAACTTTCATAATATTAAACCGTTTTAATATAAGAAGGTGGGATTCAAATGAAAAATTTCAAAAAGAGTAATTAAGGACTAGTGGTACCGAAAACGTCGGTAATTATAAATCTCGGAACACTTACCCACCTTGTGAATATGGGCACGCTTAGCGTTTGCGATTATTCTAATCTCTGCATTCCATAAATTGTGCTATACTTGGACCCGAATACAGAAGGGAGACAGACCTTTGAAACACTATCGCACTTTATTATTTGACGTAGATGATACACTATTGGATTTTGGCGAAGCAGAAAAATTAGCATTGCGCTTGCTTTTTGAGGATATGAAGATACCCTTAACTAGTGAAATCGAATCTCGCTATAAAATAATCAATCAAAGTCTTTGGAAATCCTTTGAAGAAGGGAAAATCAATCGTGATGAAGTGGTGAACACCCGCTTTTCCGTTTTGCTTAACGAATACGGACATGATGCCAATGGAGCCATGCTTGAGATGAAATATCGTAGCTATCTGGAAGAAGGGCATCAGCTTGTTGATGGTGCCTTTGAATTAATAACAAACTTGCATCGTCAGTTTGATTTGTATATTGTGACCAACGGCGTTTCTCAGACTCAGTATAAGCGTCTCCGTGACTCAGGATTATTTCCGTTTTTTAAAGAAGTTTTTGTTTCTGAAGACACGGGCTTTCAAAAGCCGATGAAGGAATACTTTGATTATGTTTTTGAACGGATTCCACATTTTTCAGAAGAGGACACATTAATAATCGGCGACTCTTTAACAGCGGATATAAAAGGTGGACAGTTGGCCGGAATCGACACATGCTGGTTTAATTCTGAAATGAAGTTGAATGTGACAACTGTTGATCCAACCTATCACATCCGTCAGCTTGATGAGCTTTATTCCATTTTGAATGTAGAAAAACCAATCATCAGCTGTTAATACGCTTTTCAAATTTAAACAGCTTGGTATAAGTAAGCTGACTAAACTCTTAAGGGTGACTAATACGGTTACTCTTTTTTATATGGGTTTAAAATACACTCCCTATACCGTTATACAGTGAATGATATTATGTAGACCTTTATATCATCCACCGTTGGGATTATAACACGTTCATCGAAGAGACAATGGAAGCATTACATTCTGTTGTAAAAGCCGGTAAAGCGAGATACATAGTTGCTTCTGCCATGTATGCATATGCATGGCAGTTTCTAAAAGCGTTGAATGTGGCAGAGAAAAATGGATGGACGCGTTTTATATAGAAGGGAAATGATGAAAATGGAATTTGTTAAAACAAATAAAAGCACTTATGAAGCAATGAAAATTATTGGAGCAACATTTAACTGCGTAGGAACATATGAATACATTTTAGATAATGAGGTTATTGAAGGTTATGAATATAAGGAAGTAAACGAAAATAACAAAGATGAATTTACACCAATTGTAAAAGTTGAATGTACCGATGGATATTTCTACGCAACAAACTATAAAAATGATGTTGAAAATCGACTGTAAGATTGTTTAAAACAACAATTTTAAACAGAAAAGAGACGTGAAAAATTGGATGAAATAAAGCGTGGTCAAATAAAGTGCAAACATTGTGAAAAACGGAATAAGTCATATATAGTCACTTTATCAATGAGTCTCTTTATAATCCTGAATACGCACGGCAATGTATAGGTTTTGAATAAAAATTAATCAAATTGATCTTAAGAACATTGATAAAAGAACAAAAGGAAAGAACATGTTTTGAAAAAAGATTGATCAAAACATGCTCTTATATATTGCAATGGTTTAACTTCTTTATAAAAAAGTTTGATTACATTTGTGGGGGTTCCAAACCAAATTTTGTCCATTCCTCTTTTGCTGGACCATAAATACCTGGAACAGTTAATCCTGCTTGTCTCATAAGAACAGTCATTTGTCCTCGATGGTGATTTTGATGTTGAATCAAAAACATCAAAAGTGAACCATTTGTTAATTGTTGACCAATAAAGTTGATACGTTCTTGAAGTGTGTGGTCAGTCCATTGGGTTTTTAATGCTTGTACAAATGCATTACTGGTTTGATGATAGCTGTCTGCTATAAACTGAGCCGAAGTAGGTACAGGATAATCTTCAGTTGGGGCATGAAACGTTAAGTCAGTGTTTGAGGTAATTATGCGAATGGCAGCAACAGTATGCCAGGCGATGCGTCCTAAAGTCCAATTTTGTGAGGTTATTTCTTGTTTAAGTGATTCATCAGTTAGGCTATTTAGTAGTTTCTGTGTAGCATCGGATTCGAATTCCCAAGATTTTAAAAAATGGTCTAAGTTTTGAAACACAAGAATCCTCCTTATTATTTTTTTGTTTTCTTTAAGAACCTAGTTTAATTATACCTCCCCGTTTAGTTAAAAAGAACAACACTTTAAACAAGAATTATCTAAGGAAAAAAGGCATCGCAATATCTTATAAATATCACGGCTTATTTCATAAGGATTCTGAATAAAACAGCAGTTTTAATGGAATTAAAAACATAACAGGAGTTAGGATATTAGGCCTCGAAGATAATCATCAAATCTTATTTTAGTCATGGGGGTGAGAGGTTTGAGGGAATTAGAGGAAATTTTACTCAAAAAAGGTGTTTCAGACTCGCATATAAAGGATATAAAGAGTACTCTTAATTTTAATGAAGACCCATTTTTATTTTATTATAAAGAATTTGAAAATGAGAAACCGGTTTTTAAACATATACCTCTTTCTAAAATAAAGAGTCTAGGCTGTAGAGGCTCAAGCGGCTTATCATGGTTTGACCATGCTTGCTGTAGAAAGGGATCAAATATTGATATTAGAAGATCTAACAGAGCTTATCAATATTTAGAAAAACAAACTCTAGAAGAATTTCAAAGCTTTTATAAAGAATCTCCAGTAAGGTTAATTTACTTTCAAGATGATGACTTTTATGCTGTGAACGGTGATGGAACTCATCGTACACTTTGGGCAAAGGTAACAGGCGCTCCAACAATATTAGCTGAAATTACAATTGCTAAGAAAAACCCTTTAGCATATATGGAATTTAAAAAGGATTTTGTAGCAGCTTTTATATTTAAAACTTTTCTCAAGATCATAATGAAATTTACACCTCAGGTGGTTGAATCAATTTATTTATCAGGCTTAAGGAAAATTATCGAAAGTGAGAAAATAAGTTTGGAGGAGAATCATTTTATTCGAATAGGGGTTGATTTGTATTGTATTGTATTGTATAGATAAAACACTTATTAATTCTAAAACATGGATTTTAAAGTGATTTTAAGGAGGGGTCTAGACAATGTTGAAGAAGCTTTTAACATGAAAGGGGTTATAAACATGCAAGTTTTAAGGATCTTTATTGTTCATGTCTTGTCTGCGTTATCAGCTGCTGTTGTCTATGTTTTGGGCATTGATTATGATGGCTACATTCCATACTTCTTAATAAGTGTTATTCTCTTTATCTTCTATTTAATCTTTGCTGTACCTGTTCAATATTTCTTGAATCGCAATCCAAAAAGGTTTAGCCTGAAATATTTACTCATATACATATTCTTTTCCTTCTTAGTATGGTTAATCTTTGCGGTAACCACTGACCCAAAGACCACCATAGACTTTCTAATGGGATACGAAATTTATTTATTTGGCATTTCATTTGCTTTAATCTTTTGGGTCTGGGACTCAGTTTTCCTGCAAAACAAGGCAAAAATAGCAGCTAAGTAACTTAAGTTCATAATTCAATCTTAAGGGAGGAAAGAATCCTTATATATCACCTATAATTTGACCATGAGAGCCAGATGACTATCCTTTAATATTCCACTGGGTCAAGGGGAGTGAATAGCTTTGACCTTAATTGTAAGTTCAATGATCATTTTAAGTAATCGGAATAATCAGAGGTGAGGACGATTGATTAAATCAAACTTAAAGCCCTTATTAGACGAAAGAAAGATCAGCTTCAGGCAGATATCCAGAGATATTGATCATGAGTATCCGACCGTCAGAAAGCTTTATAATGACGAAATGGAATGGTATTAATGCTGACAATATGATTGTTTTGCATGCAAAAAGCCATTTGAAGAAAAATCTTGGCATTGATATTTTTGAGGTTATGAATGCAGAGCATTACGAAGATATAGAACATCTCGTGACTATTGACAAATCAGGCTATACTTAAGGTGTTTAAATAAAATCATTAATTTATGGAGAGTTAATAAATATAGAATGCGTACATGTAACCAAGTTAATAAACTATTTAAAAAGGGGCATAATATGAAGTTTACCTTGTTGCAGAATGCAATCGATTCTCTAAAATCAACTTATAATTCTTTAGAGAAATATAAGGAAATTGTATTAGGTGGTGAACATTTAGTTAAAGATGCAGTTCTTTCTTTAAATCATGCAAATGAATTACTTTTTAAACATGTACTGAAGGAAGAAAATGAGTTTTTGATATTCTCTGATATTCATAAATATATGTCTGCGAAAGAAAAAATGATTGAGAAACAGAAGAAAAATGTGTTTGAGGTAAATCCAAACTTAAGCACTGTAGGTTTTTATGAAGCAATACGCAGGTTGGAGTTATTGTGTGAAAAGAAAGTGCCTGACAATTTCAAGAGTGCATTGTTATACATAAACAAAAAAAGAAATGAAATCACTCATTATGAAATTGATATGGATAAAGATGAGTTTAAGTTGTTTATCGAGAATTTAGAAGCTGCGTATGAGATGACCATTTCTTTCTTTTCTGAATATGAGAAAGAAATAATTTTATTGTTATCTGAAGCGAGATTTGAAGTTTCCCTTGAAATTATCGATCCTGATGTTGAAGCAATGACGCATGATTCTTACATGGATTATATGGAGGAAATGATGTCTTAATTTGTTGTTTGCATACTAATTAAAACTACGATTTTAAAGAAAGAGAGAGGTATTACTGAGAATATGAAAGAACCGTTCATAAAAAATGAACGGTGGGGGTTAAAAAGTAATGTCTTTTCCTTTGCGAGAAAAGGCTAAACAAGATAGCGCAATATCGTGTTTCAAATTCTTTATTTGAGGTCATTAAGGGCGACTTTTGCAGCCTCAGCGATAAGAGCATTATCATAATTAGCATCTTTCGTAAATCGGTTTGATAGGATTGCCAAAACAATAGGAGCTCTATTAGGCGGCCAAACGATAGCAATGTCGTTTCGTGTCCCGTAACTTCCGGCTCCAGATTTATCGCCGACTTCCCATCCTATAGGAGCGCCTGCCCGAATCAGTTCATCTCCAGTAGCGTTGCCTCGCATCCAATCAGTTAAGATCGTGCGCTTATCAGTCGTGAGAGTGTTATCTAAAGTGAAAGCTTTAAGGTCGGTTGCCAGTGCTTTTGCGGTGCTTGTGTCACGAATATCCCCAGGAATCGCAGAGTTTAGATCCGTCTCGAATCGATTAGATTTAGTTACATGATCCCCAATCTGTTTCAGTGACTTTTCGAAACCGTTAGGGCCGCCAAGTTGTTGCAACAATATGTTCCCAGCGGTATTATCGCTGTAACGTATAGCGGCTTCTGAGATTTCTTTTAGGCTCATGCCTGTATCTAGGTGTTTTTCTGTGATTGGAGAATATGTAACAAGATCGTCTTTACTGTAGTGGATGACTTCATTAAGTTTTTCAATTGAGTTATTCTTCAGGACAGCAGCTGCGGCTAGAATTTTATAGGTTGATGCGTAAGCAAATCGTTCATTTGACCGATAAGCGATTGTCTTGTTTGAACCTGTATCAATTGCATAAACCCCAAGCTTAGCATGAAATTTTTTCTCCAGTTGAACAAATTTTTTATTAGTTATACAGCTTGTCATTTTTGTGTCTTCTATGGATTTTGCTTCAGCATGCATTGAGCCGTATAAAGGTTTGAAACCAGTAAAGCTTAAACATAAAAGTCCAATACATATTCCAAATTTGATTGTCGCTTTATTTTTCAAATTAATCAGGCCTCCTAATTCAAATGATTTTGTATACACCTTCTAATTAACATCACAAACAGGATAAAAATCAATATACTTCCTATGAAATGTTTCCCATGACAGTTAGTTTAACACAAACTCTTTGAAACTGGTAAACATATTAGAGTTTTATAGGAGGGGAGTATACAAATGATCAATGTTAACACTATAGGTCATGAAATACCAGAAAAGATTAAGTCCTGCATCTCTGAATGGATCTTGAAATTGAGCCTAAAAACAATAAAAATAAAAGAAGAAGAGTGTTTTAGATACTCTTCTTCATACCACACCTACGACACTCACGTAACCACTCTTTACTGAACTTTTGAATAACGCATAATCACAATTGTCACAGAGTCCAAACTTTACATCTGGATACTCCTTATAATCATAAATTACTGAGATATCATAACCGTTTGTCTCATAATTTTCTTCCACATGATCACCCACATAGTTTATTTTCTTATTAAGAATACCAATTGAATAAACTGATACAGAATTAATTTCTATTCTTTTGTTACAATTTCAATAACAAAGTCGTAAAAACAGAAGACAACATCGAATTTTCTTGGATTCCGAATTTTTAATATTTAGATTAAAATAATTGTTTTATCGGTGGGTGGTCTTATATGGATGAGTTTTCTCATTTTTTATAGATAGATGTGAATAATTGTACAATGTACGATTATGATCAGTATAGGAAAAGCTTAAGAGAGACATCTTCTTGTAATAAAAGGGGAAATAAGAAGAGAATTAGCATCTGTAAGTCTTTTAGGAAGGAAACACAAAATAAAGTTCGCCATTCTAGGTGATATATCATCCCAGCCAATTCATTGCGCGAAGAATTGCACAAACGGATTATGGCGTACATGACAAAAGAAATGACATTCACCAATCGAAAACATCCGGTTTATCCAGTTTAAAAGGAACTACCAGGAGCGTGAATAGGCGCTTTTTTTTCAGTTTCTGATAATTACATTATGTTGTTTAATAACTGTGCCTTAAACCCTCTGTTTTTTACAAAAGTAAATAAAGGCTGCCGCACACTATGCATTAATCTCTAGTATGATAAAAAGGGGCCTTTATTTTTTCACATAACGCCGGTTGGCAGGAACAAACGGTTAACCACGTTCTCAGTGTTTATCAAGCATTCCATAGGCTTTCCTTCACCTTTACCAAATACCTTATGACTCATTATACAGGACTGACCTTCAGGAATAGGGTAGTCTAAGATCTCTGTATGGAGCTGTATGAGTTCCGCTCTCCGGCCACCAACATTAAAGGCAGCAGCAAGCCTTGCGGGAGAATATTTAACAATTGATTTAAACGAAGAGCGCAAAGGAAGATGCTATGACAGCCTTTTTGATCGACATGGAATTGTTGGTGAAACACAGGTGATAGCAACTTCGTTTACTGATTTCATTCAACGATTGCTTGACAACATTGGTATTGGTTAAGGCATGATTTCTTAACACTAGGTGAAGCATATGATGAAGTAGACATTGACTAATCTCTTAAGCAAAAGTATGGCAATAACGATTGTTAAAGCTCTCTTAACGAGGGCTCTTATTGTTTGCATTGACTTTTGTGTTTTTTAACAAAGACCAGGCCCTTAAGAACGATATGATAAGACGAAATACATCAAAGGATAAGCTCCTGTTCATACTAATTGTCGGGAGGTATGCCGACTTATGATACAAATTTGGATCACTGGCCTTTTACTATTGGCTCAACCCAGCGAGCCATCTGACAGTTTAACCATCACACAACAAGGACGGACGATTGCCACTGTTAACCGCGAAGATTTTACAATGCCTCTTCCCGGTACCCCAATGATTGATCATGAAAAATATCGTAAGTTCATCAAACGGCTTGATCAACAAATTTACCGGGAGCCCATAAACGCCAAGCTTAACGATCAGGGAATCATTATCCCAGGAAAAGTTGGTTACAGACTTTATCAACAGACACTCAAGGAGAAGTTTTATGCCTATTTCTTTGGCCATGGCCCCTCCAAGATAGAAGTGCCGGAATTGAACATTTATCCGAAAGTCGACAGCGAGTTACTTGCTCACATCCGTACCCAGCAGCTGGGACAATACGTAACTTATTTTAATTCAAGCAATCAAAGCCGTTCACACAATATTTCCCTTTCCGCAAAAGCAATTGACAATCATGTTGTTTTTCCAAATGAGACGTTTTCATTTAACCAAGTTGTTGGGATGAGAACACATGACAAAGGATACATGCGTGCACCCATTATCGTTAAAGGTGAGTTGTCTGAAGGTGTAGGTGGGGGAATTTGTCAGGTGTCATCAACATTATTTAATGCTGTCGATCGTGCAGGGCTGCGAATTGTTCAGCGCTATTCTCATACAAGAAGCGTACCATATGTTCCGTCCGGACGTGATGCAACAGTAAGCTGGGGAGGTCCGGACTTTCGCTTTCAAAACCAATATAACCAACCGGTATTAATTCGAGCTAAACAATATGGGGAAAGTATGATTGTTACGCTTTACTCCTCAGATGTGATCAATAACAAAATGCGAAAAGTTCCCAAAGCACCATCTCAGATACCAAAAGAAATAAATGCCGAGTGAGAAATTACATAAACTATTAGATATCATTAGCAAACTGGTCTCTTCTTTACCATTGGAGGTTTAAAACGATATATAAGACACTTAACCGAAGGCGATTATTGAATGCTTACGCACCGGAGGTCCCGTAAGCATATTCTGGCTGATCGGTAACAAGCACAACAAGACCTTCTAAAGAAATAGAAGGTCTTGTTTTAATTACATTTCAACCCGTCTTGCCAATAGCTCACGTAGGAACTGCGTTTTTTATGAAATATAAGGGATCACAACAATAATTATTCCGCTTTCCGAATCTCAATCACCTTGTCCTGTTCCATGAGCATTAATAAAGATTCTCTCTTGGCCAAAATGCACGGTATGAGACTGCATTCCATTGCAAATGGTGACATTCATCTTCAATTACGTACGGCAGCTCCAATTGACTTGCCAGTTGTTCATTGAAACGGGATCAAGATCAACCACACCAACGTTACCCCAAGACAATCTATTCAAACATTACCCCTTTGACCGCACAATTTTTTTGTAATCCATAGGCGTTTGCCGCCACCCAATTGTATATAGGTAAATACCATGAACTAATCAAGGAAATACCAATACTTGTCAACTTATAATGGCCCAGGAGGAAAAAAACTTATGGAACTACATGAGTGTATTCATGAAATTTTTAGCGGGTTGAAGAATCCATTGGTTAAAGATTTGGCAACTTCTTTAAAACAAATTCCGAACGCATCAAAATTGAGTCAACCTTATATTAAGGAACCAGACCAATACGCTTACGGCCGAAATGTAATCTACAGAAACGATGAATTGGAAATTATCGTTATAAACATTCCGCCAAACAAGGAGACAACAGTCCACGATCATGGTCAATCCATTGGTTGTGCAATGGTGTTAGAAGGAAAACTTCTCAATTCCATTTATCGCTCAAACGACGATCATGTAGAACTCTCCTCTTCTTACTTTGTTCGCGAGGGAGAGTGCCTTGTTTCAAGTAAAGGTTTAATTCACAAAATGTCCAATCCTACCTCCGAAAGAATGGTGTCTCTTCATGTCTACTCACCCCCTTTGGAAGACATGACTGTCTTTGAGGAACAAAGTGGTGTATTGCGAAACTGTACATGAGATACAGGTAAACTACTATATCCCGAAAGGAGTAAATCTGAATGTGAAGGTTGTAGTTTTCCGTGAAATTAAAGGGAAAATCCAAACTCACGCCCTTAAATCGTGGTTGTCATTAGTAAATCTTCTAGGATTCATGCTCGATGAACATGAAACAAAAAATACAAAAACCATTACAGCTTATAGAAGTGGAGATAAAGTAACGTTTACAATTTTCCATTCTAAATCAGAACCTTTTCTGTATTTAGATTATATCCGACTAGAACCAGCAGACCCCGAGTTGGTAAATATTATAGATATTCTGATTGATAAGCTATGTTTATCGGGAGAAAAGCATATTATAGATGATTCAGTTCACTTATCTGTTTTGTTCAATGAAGGTAAAGTTATCAACAATGATAACAATGAATTCGATAATTTCGAAAGTTTATTATTAAGAGAAACCATTTATGGATTAGTTCATTTGTGTTTAGATCGAATCATTGAATACAAACATGCAGGTAGCCTTGAAAAGGTTGAAGAAATGAAGGAAACCCTCTCCAAATGTCAAAAGTGTTTAATTTTAATAAATAAAAGAATCACAGATGAGTAGATGGTTTAATCAATATAAAAATTTTAAAACCATTAGAATAATATTCATAAGAATGCAGTATATTTAATCGTGGCAAACCGGAAGCATAAGCCAACTCTACAAAGAGAGGCGTTAATTTTCACGAAAAATGTTAACGATCGCTCTTTTTTTGTGTGCTTTGCTTTCGGAAAATACTTATTTTGGAGGTTATTTTATGACAAACGAAGTGAGTAGTTATACGATCGGAAGCCAATTGGACACTTGTTTGCAAGCATGTATTGATGCATGTAATAGAACTATTCAGGCATGTAATGAGTGTTATGATGTTTGCTCTTCAAATACACATGTAGAGGGATGTAGTGACTGTGTTAAAATCCTCCGTGATTGCACGGACGTGTGCGCCTTAGTATCTCAAATGATAGCTCGTAATAGTGTAAATGCAAGGCTAATATGTAGTTTGTGCGCTAACATATGTGAGGCTTGTGCCAATGCATGCTCGAAATGCCAAAATGATTGTTGCCATAGGTGTGCAGAAATCTGTAGAGATTGTGCTGATGCTTGTCGTGAAGCTTGCTGCTGCTAAAATCCTCTATAAGAATTATTATTCTGGGATACAGAAGATTTAATAAAAAATGCAAAAAAGTGCTGGAACACCATTCAGGAAAAGTTTTTTGATTCAAGATTTCCGAAAAAAAAAGTCGAATAAAATGGAAGTTTCCTTCTAAATAGAAAAAATTCTTGCTTAAGTGGCTTATGGAACAACCTTCAGATTAATACAATTTTTATTTAACCTCTCTGATAAAACAGGGAGGTTTTTGTGGAAGCTCCTTAAAAATCAGACGAACTATTTGACCGCCAACTTTAGCTGATCTTCATCAAATGGCCACTTTGGTTTGAAAAAAGGTGAAATCAAATGAAATTTAAATATGAAAAAGCTTCAAAAATGTTGATGAATCAAGGATCCTTAAACTTGAATACAGAAAAGGATATGTTCCGCACACAAGTTTATTCTTGGGAGCGCGAACAGTATATGTCTCAGTTTTAATCTTTCAATCCCTTGGCACTATTGGTGTCAGAGGATTTTTTAATTTGTTTGCTATTTCAATAAGGCGGGCACTATAAACCATTCATTTTAACCCTATAAATAGCTTATCATTGTAAATCCGCATTTTTTCAAAGGCCTCCGACTCCCAAAATGACAACCTTCTTACCTGAGCCTACGTACTGGATTGAAAATAATTACAAAAAAATATTTTTTTAACAAAGGCAAAACGTCTTATTGTATACTAAACCAGTAGTTATATTATTGAAAGGGGTAATAGAATGAAGGCAAAAATAGATTCATGGAAGAAGACTGCTGTTTCAATACTTATTTTCACCATGTTTTTCACCCTGATGATGAACGATACGGTTTTTGCAGCGGGACTGAACAAGGATCAGAAGCGTCGAGCGGAGCAGCTAACCAGTATCTTTGAAAACGGCATGACTGAAATTCAATATGGATATGTGGAACATTTGCCTGATGGAAGAGGTTATACTTGCGGCCGGGCCGGCTTTACAACCGCTACCGGGGATGCATTGGAAGTAGTGGAAGTGTACACAAAGGCAGTACCGAATAACAAACTGAAAAAGTACCTGCCTGAATTGCGTCGCCTGGCAAAAGAAGAAAGCGATGATATAAGCAATCTCAAGGGATTTGATTCTGCCTGGCGCTCGCTTGGAAAAGATAAGGACTTCCGCGCTGCTCAAGACACTGTAAACGACCGCTTGTATTATCAACCTGCCATGAAACAGTCAGATAATATCGGATTAAAAACGGCACTTGCAAAAGCTGTGATGTACGATACAATTATCCAACATGGCGGTGGTGACGACCCAGACTCCTTGAATTCCTTGATCAAACGCACAAACAAAAAAGCAGGTGGTTCACCTAAAAATGGAGTAGATGAAAAGAAATGGTTAAATAAATTTCTGGACGTGCGCTATGATGACCTGATGAATCCATCAGATCCTGATACCCGTGATGAATGGAGAGAGTCAGTTGCCCGTGTGGATGTGCTTCGCTCTATCGCCAACAAGGCGAACAACTACAATCTAAACGGACCGATTAATGTTTATTCAGAAGAGTATGGTGATTTCGTAATCAAGTAAGCAGCGATTGAGTTGTGTCGGAGGGGGTGATTAACCCCCTCGCATTGGCTAACTGATAGAGTAGAGAACCGAAACATTTGGGTGACCGTTTGGTCGCCTTTTGTCATTGCGAAGCACTTTTCATAATAGACCAGTCCCATTTCATGAATGAGTCTACTAGATTTTACAGCTGGCATCTATGCTTAAGCAGAGAGAACAGTTCAATATGAGTTTTAAACACTATATACATTGGATATCATCATTATGTAATGTTATTTCCTATTGTAAAAACTGATTATGTCAAAAGGGCAAGAGTTCGCGGAATACAAAGAGTCATTCAATGCATTGATCATTTGATGTATCTGAATGCAGAAGAAAAAGCAATTGAAGCATTAGAAAACAATAATTTTAATATGCTGTATAATTCAGTTTCTAATCCAGCAAGAGAGTTAATTACAGTTGCTCTTCAACATAACATGACGGTAATTCAACAATCGAAATACACACATGAAACATCAGATGTAATTAAAACATTGTTCCCAGAGGCAACAAAAATCATAGCTAATTAAAAATTTATTAGAGACTATCTTATTGGGTAGTCTCTATTCTTGAACCGGAGGCATGCTTTGAAAAACTTGTGGGTATTCAAAGGTGATTTCTTCAAATTGTGGTCGGGTACTTTTCTTTCCATATTAAGTTCTACGCTTTTCTATTATTCGTTGATTTGGTGGTCATTAAATGAAACAGAAAGCGCTCTGAGCGGCGGGTTAATTATTGGGCTTGGGATGAGTATATCAATTGTATTGTCTCCATTTACGGGTTGGTTAGCAGACAGGTTTCACAGGGGGAGATTGATTGCTTATTCTGATGTCACCATTTCGATTTTATTTTTCACGATAGGACTCTTAGCTATTTTTAATTTTACATCGATACTGTTATTGATTATTACACGTGCTTTTATTTCTATTTGTTTGACTGCAATTGAACCGGCATCACGATCACTTATCTCTGATACAGTGGAAAAAGATTTAATTGAAAAAGGAATTGCATTTCAAGAAATCCTGAATCAAATCACGCAAGTGGCAGTTCCAATACTTACTGGTGTTTTATTTACCTTCCTGCCCTTTGGTTATGTATGGTTAATATGCGGCGGTTTAACGTTTGTTTCTATATTCTTAGAATTTTTGATAAAGGATAAGCGTGGAAATCAAAAACAAGTATCCTTTAATAAGAAACAACTTTTCAGTGGTTTTACTAATCTTTTTAAGAACAGACCTTTAAGAAACCTTTTATACGGTACAAGTATACAACAGCTATTATTCAGCGGTTTTCCAATTTATATAGCAATTTGGACTTCGATATTGATTAAAGACAAGGAATGGATAGGCGGCATTTTTCAATCTATCTGGGGAATAGGGACGCTTGTAGCGGCAATTACTCTTTCCTTTTTAGCAAAACAAGATCACCTAAAGATTGTCGCTCCAGTATTGATGATTATTTTTGGATTATTGTTATCTCCTCTAGGGTGGATTAGCAATGTGTACTTAGGTTTAACACTACTTGTCTTAACTGGAGCAATCAGTGGTATTGTGAATATTTACCTTGAAGGGTATTTACAAAGGGTAACTGAGGGACGTGATAGGGGAAGGTCTCTTGGTGCATTTTTTGCTGTGAATAGTTCGTTAATGCCGTTAGGGTATGCTCTAGCTGGGATAATTTCAGAAATGGTAGATGTAAAGCTCTTATTTTTAATTGTAGCACTCCCTACACCTTTAGTTTCCTTTTTCATATTTAGATCTGTTCAAATGTGGGAAGGAAAGATTAAAAAACCATATGGGACAGAAAAAGCAACTCCTATGTAATTACACCTGCTGATTACACACACCATACAATACATGTTGTCAGCAGAATCTGTTTAAAACAATCATTTTATTTATAATTCGAAAAAAATTTTAAGCGTTCCCCTTCATATGTATCATGAACCAGCAGGGGGAGATTAGCATTAACTAAGACCTGAAAAACAATATGTATTGATATTCTCAGTTTGTGCTGCTATTGCATTAATTGGAAGGCAAATACTGCTATCAGGTTTTAAAAAGTTTGAGCAGATAGATGCATATTCTAAGAAAGAAGAAAATCTTGTTTCTAATATAGCTTCTCTAGGAGCAACTCCAGAAGGCAGAGTTAATGAAGTCCGTACAACCTGGCATGATGTTATCTTTTGTCCATGTATTAACAGAGAAAGCGTGCCGGAATCTAAAGCCAGGTACGCTTTTTTGTGTCCAAAAGATTCAGGAATGGCGGTTATCAGCAGGTTAAGGAGGTTGAAGGATGACAGAAGTAACTCTAAACAGTGGTATCAGCAGTAGATTTTTTATGAGGAAGGCATGTTATAGAAATATCTAAGTGTGATTGGCAGCCTGCAGGCGAAACGGAATGGCGGGTATGGAAATCTGGAATCGAAAAAACTAAGAAAGTCATAGCGGCAGTCATGGCAGTCGCAGATACGGTTTTTACTAGTTTGATGGCCTCTATTTTACAAAAAACATACCAAACGATGTTGGTATGTTTTTTGTTTTATAAATATTTCATGTCCCTAGAGTACCCATGACGAGGAACCAAGTGTATGTTGCAAAAAATGTTTAATTTTTTAAACAAAAAAGCAGACAACAAATGAATGTTTGCTTTCCTCTTTTACGTTCACATAAGGACCTAAAGCTCTTTTAACATTACTTTTTCACCATTAAAATCCAGTTCTCCATTATATTTAAAACCAAATTTATGATAGAGGCGCAAAGCATGGGTATTGTTCTCAAAAATGCTTAAGTAAATCCTTTTACATTTATATAATTCAGCAAGGTGCTGAATGAGAGCTTGAAGCATTATGCTTCCCAGCCCTTGCCCTTGAAAGCGTTCATCGATGAAAAATCGATCAAGCCACACTCTTCCTTCTTTATTCTCTTCATCATACTCAGGAAACCAGCCGTACATTGCAAAGCCAACTAAGTTTTCTTCATAATAAAGTCCGACTGGCTGATAGTAATGACATTCATCAGCTTCCTTTAAGCACTGCTCTGTTGATTCAATATATGATGTCTGACTTTCGTTAACATGAAGAGCCAGCATTGCAGCACGATTATCTTTTGTAACTGCTTTTATCTCGATACTCATACAAAATACTCCTTTTTTTCTTATTTATATAAGAAAGAAATAATCTGAGTGGTTTAGAATCTTTCATCTTAACCGATATTGAAACCATGTTTATCTATCCTTTTCATTGTTAATCAACCTTCTTTCAGGTACTATGAACATCATAAAGTATATGGTTACCGTATAGTCAAGGAGGTTTTTATGAGCGAAGATATCAAAAAATATTTCACCACAGGTGAGTTTGCGAAGCTCTGCCACGTAAAAAAACAAACCCTGTTTCATTATGACGAGATTGGCCTGCTTTCTCCCGAAATAAAAAAAGAGAACGGATACAGGTATTATTCCTATAATCAATTTGAGCTTTTTCAAGTCATTGGTTTGTTTAAAGAGGTGGGTGTTCCGTTAAAAAGAATAAAACAGCTTTTAAAGGGCAAAACACCAGAGGATATCGTTGCACTCCTAAAAGAAAAGTCTTTCGAAATTGAGAACAAAATCAAAAAGTTTAAACATTTGCAAACGATTATACAGACGAAAGTGAAGTTAACGGAACAAGCACTGGAAACAGATTTTTCCTCAGTTTCTTTTCAGTATTTAGAAGAAGAAAAATTCATGATAAGCCGAAATACATTAAACTTACCGGAACGAAAATACATTGCGGCAATTTCAGAACTTATCCGCTATGTTCAATTACATGAATTAGATGAGGGGTATCCGGTGGGCGGAATATTTGCGCGTGAACAAATTCTTAAAAATGATTTCTATAATTACAGTCACTTTTATATAAAAGTACAAGAAGGAATAGAGAAGATAAACTATCATGTAAGGCCAAAAGGTCTGTACGCTGTCGGATACCAAAAAGGTGATGAAGCCGAAGATGCCTACCGCAGAATCATTCAATTTATTGAAAAAAATAGAATGCGGATGGGTGAATATGCATATGAGGAATACATGCTTGATGAGGTGGTGGTCGATGGATTAGAAAATCAAATCACAAAAATTCTCCTTCAAGTGAAAGAGGGCAGCGGATAACAGAATGAAAGTAGGAGTTATGTACTCACAACAGGTGATTGTGTTTTTTGGGTGGAGTTAAACGAACGTGGCACCAATGACATGTTCGTTAAGCTATCCATACCTAATAGATAAGAGAACAGATTTATTTTCGCGTTTCGCTTTTTAAATAATTCTTTTTCCCAACTGAAAATTGGACCTGAAAGCTTTACAGATTACTAAAAAAGCTCATAATATAAAGAAGATATATAGGTTGATTTACTTAAATTATGATAAAGCATTTATTTGTGCTTTAGATATGTAAGAATATTTTGATAAGGGGTGTACATATGAAGTTAGACGAGTTTGCGATTGGGCAGGTATTTCATACAAAATCTTTTAAATTAACCAAAGAGAATATAATGGGATTTGCGGAAGAGTTTGACCCTCAATACATGCATTTGGATGAAGAGAAAGCGAAGGAGGGTAGATTTAATGGAATTATCGCTTCTGGAATACATACTATAGCAATCTCTTTTAAGCTCTGGATTGAAGAAGGTTTTTATGGTGACGATATTATTGCTGGAACAAAAATGAATAATTTTAAATTCATAAAACCCGTGTATCCAGACGATGAACTGCATACAATTGTTGAGGTTCTTGATAAACAGCCACGGAAAATTGACACAGGGATACTCACTGTATTGTTATCTACTTATAATCATAAAGAAGAACAAGTATTTGAAGGTGAGTTATCAGTATTGATTAAGCAATGAAGATAATGATGTAACACTAAAGGATACTTTACTTATAGAGCTAGCTGCCAATTTGGCAGCTAGTCTTTATTTAGTTATAAAAGGTAATGCCAGTTTGAATTTTAAAGAAGGCACCCCAGCTCAATTTTTTCAGTGGGGATACCTATAGATTCCCCTCTAACAATATTTCGATTTGTTCTTCCATAATATGAGGAGGATAAGGCATTTCATTCTTAAACCACCATTCCACTACTTGTACGTAAGCCGCTTCAAAAAAACTGAAGAATAACACCTTCAATTTTCCTTCTGTTGTTATATTGCATTCATTCTTAATATTTTCGATGACAAACTCAAGGAACCGTCTAAGAAAGAAAAGGGCTTCTTTTGTGATTGAAGATATGGCGAAGACAAGGAGGGGAAGTTATACTGAATCATATTTGAAGATATTAAAGATGAATTAGCCAGATACAAATTCCTCATATAACAGCAGGAGGATGATAAATGAAATACGGTGATGTTTACTATTTTAAATGAAAGGATTTCGGACTTGCTCTTATTAACGAACGAGGATGTTTATAAAAAAGAACACTATCGAGTAGATAGTGCTCTTTTAATTCTTGCCAATCATTGAATAAAAGTGATGTGTTTTCTTATTTCCAGGCGGATAAATATTTCTTTTGATATTTGCTGTCTTCTTCGGACTCAATCAATTCCATTGCTATTTTCTTAATGTGCTCATCCTTGAGTTCATCGTATAATTTTCTCAAACCTACGATCAAATCGTAGCGAATCAAGGTATAATGTTTTTCGTTCATTCCATTTTTGAAGCGATCAATAATATGAGTGAGCACCATTTCTCTTTGTTCTGGTCCAGCTAAGCCTACCTTCCAAATTGATTGTAAACTATGCCGAGCAGTTACAAATTTCGAATCGTTGGTTACTTCCCATAACGCTGGATAGTCGCGAAGCATCCGTTTATCGGGATCACTGATTGCTAAACCAGCAAGAAACTGTGCAGCTCTCGCTCTCCTATGAGTATCGGGATCGGTTAACCATTCTAATAATTGATCCCAAACTTCATAAGCCCAGTCTACTTTTCCTTTAGTGGCATTAATAATATTCTGAAAGGCTTCTATTTGCAGGTTTTTATCCTTTGCTTCTAGATTTTTAAAATAAGTTTTAATTATACTGTCCATTGGACCACCTTAAAATGATTAGTTGTTTTGATTATACCCTTTTCATTAGGGATCTTCCAAGAAATATTATTCCTCCATAATGGTAAATGAATGATTCGGTCTCAACTTTTTTTCAGAGTTATACATAATGGATATGTTCAATATGTTGTATGTGTTGCCATTGTACTTAATGGGATTCGATTAGCTCAGGCGAATTGTTCTTAGGTGAGTTAACCAGTGAAGACACCTGATATGCTTCCATGTCATCAGCATCATAGGGAAGAAGCAAGCTTCGAAGATAAGCAGCATCAGTATTCTGAGGATTCAACCATGCTTTCTGATTGTCGTGAGGGAGAATAACCGGCATCCGATCATGAATGTCTTCCATTAATTCGTTAGGCTTAGTTGTTATGATTGTGCAGCTGTATATAGGATTGCCTTGTGGTGAATTCCACTTTTCATACAAACCGGCGAAGGCAAAAAGATTGGTTGATTTAAGCTTAATGCGCATGGGGATTTTAGTCTTTGGGTCAAGACGCTTCCATTCGTAAAAGCTGTCGGCCGGTATGATGCAACGGTTGCTAATGAGCGGTTTTCTAAAGCTCGATTTATCAGCGAGCGTTTCAGCACGAGCATTAATCATCTTATATCCGATTTTCTCATCTTTAGCCCAAGGAGGAATTAGACCCCAACGAAGCTTTCCAAGACGATTACTGGAACCGTCATTGATAATTGTAAGTATGTTTTGTGAAGGAGCGACATTGTAACTTGGATCATACTCATCTTCAGGCAAGAATTGATCTATATCAAATTGTTCGAGTATATCATCAAACTCAGAGAATAACGTAAACCTGCCGCACATGTTCATCATCCTTTAGTGTTTTTGAATATTGTACAGGCTAGAAACATGAAAATCAAAAGAGGAGGAATGTGATGCAGCAAGCAGCGATTCAACTTAAAGAAATCGAGGTGTTGATAAGCGGAAGACGCATAAACATTGACACCGAAAGAGTACCTATTTTAGATAAAAAATCTCCTTCTAAGTTTGTGTTAAGAAGGAGATCTCCGTATTACTCATCGAGAGGATCTTTAATATCTCTAGCTATTTAGGAACAAATGAAACACCAATTTCTTTTAAAACATAAGTTAAGATAGTTTCGTTTAGCTTTTATTTTGGGTATGTTGTTTGATCAGATCAATTGTGTGGAAGAGTAAGCTCTCATCTCCCCAGTTTCCATGTCCGGGTACAACTGTTTTTACATCTGGATATTTTTCGATTACCTTTTTAACGGACTCATCCCACTGTTCTACATTTGCATCAGAAAGATTTCCAAGGTCTTTTGCATCTAATGATTTGATGAAGCATCCGCCGAATAATAAATTATATTGGGGAAGCCAAACAGTGATATTATCACTCGAATGACCTTCTCCAGGATAAAAGGCCTCAATTACTGTGTTGCCTACTTTCATCACTGGCTTTACATCGAGTGTCGGGTTGGGTGAAGGATATCCATATTCTTTAGCTAGTTTTGCTGTCAAAAGTGTACTGCGTACATCAATTCCCTGATCCAGTAACGCCCGAATACCTGAAATGCTGTCATCATGCGCATGAGTAATCAACGCGAGAACAACTTTTTTCTTAAAATGTTTTTTGATCATCTTTAATAACTCTTCAGATTTTTGGTCGTTCCCCCAAGCCGTATCAATCAGGACTATTCCTTTGGAAGTAGCAACGATTAACCCATTATGGTCATAGGTAGTACCATTCCAATCATTATATGACGTATGTGCCCATACTTTGTCATCCAATTTCGTTAAAACAATCGTCTTATCTGGATTGGTAATCTGAGTGGGAGGTGATTTTTTAGATTGAGCAATCATTTGATCATTAAACGATGTCATAAAAACGGATAATGTTAGTAACAAACTAAACACAACTTTTCCTATCCATCCTTTGCTAATTTTCAAATGAATCTCACCTTTCTAAATTGGATTTCAACAAAAAAGGTTCGTTATATGTATAAAACATATTAGACATTACAGAATTAAATCCTTCTTTACACGCTAACCAATACAAAATGTGTTTTGTCAGGAAGGAATATCTTTATTCTGGTGATATTGGAGAAGCAATCTATAGTTTAACTTGTAAGGTAACTGCAAAATCTTGAGGACTTTAATCAAGAAAATTGTCAGCTTTTTGTGAAGAGAGGTGGGATTTTGACTAAAAGCTTGCTAAACGCAACTAGATGAATATTGTAAAGAATATAAAATGCATGAGGATGAAAACTCTAAAGAGTTTTATGAAGGATTGGTTCAGCCATTCAAGAAGCATTATCATTAGAAAACTACCATTTTTAGATTAATAAAATCTTAGCATTGGAAGTTTCTTGCAATATAAACCAACAAGATAAATCGTGGGTTTTACTAATTAACAAATCTGATTTAAAAGTGAAGAAAGAAATTATTATTGAGGACATAAAAGCTAAATAAAATAGCCCATCTAGTTGGAGAAGGGCTCCTAACAATTGAATATGAAAAATGTTTAACCTCCGACTGGCCTTTCAGCTACCTGGATGTTAGATGGTGAATTTGTACTTTGTTGCAATAGTGCTACTCCACTTATTGCAACTGCTAAAATAGATACACAAAGAACAAATTTTTTCATAAAATTCCCTCCACCTGTTTCATTTTCTGTTCAGCCCATATTTTCTCATTGAAGAATGCTGTAGCTTCTTCATAAGCACCCAAAGACTCAAATCGTTTTGCGGCTATGTAAGATAACTCATCAACACTTTCTAAATCATTTTGTTGTTTAAGATAATGTAGATTCACCCTACATTTGCTAAAGTTATCTTTTGGATTTCCGCAGTATAGATTGTAAAGGATGCTTATTTTGGCTTCATATATTTTATTCTCCATGGAGGCTAGTCTTTCCTGTGCCTGAATGTGAAAATTCAGTGCACTTTCTTTTTCGCCAATTTTAAATAGTTCTTTAATCATCATAAACATTGAATTAATGAAATAAGATGATTTTCTCCAGTCATCATTCTCCAACGCTTTTTGAAGTGAGTCGATACACTTTTGAGATTGTCCCCAATCTGAATAAAGAATGCTTAGATTATGGTGTAGCTGAGCTACAAAGAAGTCGTCATTCAATTCTTTAGCAAGTTCAATTGCTTCGATATAATGCTCTTCAGACTCCTCGTATCTTTCCATATCAGCGTAGTTCGTTGCCACAATCATGGTTGATACAGCAAGCTTACTCTTATAATCTGGTCGCCTTTTATAAATCGTCATAGCATTTTTTATGTAGTGTTGAGAAACAACGCTTTGTTTTATAAGAGTATAGAGGTAAGAAATTTTGGAGTAAAATTCAGCTGCTTCAATTTCATCTGGAATATCTGCAAGCTTTCGCTCTGCAAGGACATAAAGGTTGATGGCTCTGTCGTAGTTCTTGTTATAAGCTTCATACATCGCTTCGAATAAATAAAAGTTGTACTCTAACTTGTCATTTGTTTTCCTAATGAATTCTTGGTTATCTTCGGTGAAGTAAGAGTGACGTTGGAGTGGCTCACCTCTTGACGAATGTAATAACATTTTATGTCTCTCTTCAAGTAAACTATAGTATGCAAGCACTTCCTGATCTTCTTCCATGTCATCAAACAGCTTTTTAACTTTGGAGTAATACTCCTTTGATTCTTCGACTTCCTGCTTTTTTATTGCTATATACCAATCGTTCAAAGTATTAGCCACGATTTCAGAAGCAACCTTGCTCATTGAGAACCCCTCTTTCTGGAAAATTCGAAATAATCTATAAGAAACAATAACTTTATGATAGCAATTTCTGTAAATCATTAAAAGGATTTTCGGTATAATAGTATAATTTTTGCGTTATGTCGCAATTATTTGCGGCCATTTTTAGACAATAAAAAACGAAAAAACTCCTCGATTCAATTAAGAGAAGGGGATAAGGTTGTTAATTGGTTGCTAATGATGCAAGCCATTCATCTAGTGTTCCTGTGAATCATTGACTAATAGCTAATTCGTAAGCAGATAATCCATTATCGACTGCAATGACATTTGACCATTGGATTGAAAAGGCTCCTATCAATACATTCCCATCTTAAGAAATCTTAAGGCTGATGATCAGATGGTTTTTAAAGTAGAAAAGAATGAACAATGAATTGGTTCAAGGTAAGTCCTATCATGGCAGCTAATGAGCGTTGCTTAAATTATTTGCGAGGAGAGCTGAAACTCGCGTTCCGGAAAAAGTGGATATGCGGCTTGGTTGGACTGCGGTTATGATGTTTTCGAATCTGAAAAACTGAGAGTATATCTTTATCGACAATTGCCTTTTGACCAGTTATCGTGTAAAAATGACCGATTATCGAAAATCCATTTACAATATGTTTCATAATTTATATATTTAGGTCGAGTGAAGGAGATGTGATGATGTGAAAGTTGAAGTGTCGATTGATCCATCTTATAAAGAGCCGAAAATCATCATTCAAACTGACAGAATGACAGATGAGATATCTGATATTTTGAAGCGGCTTTCGGAAACCTATATGGATTCATTAGCTGTTTTTTCAGATAGAGGTGTTGAAATTGTCGATTGTAAAGATATCGTCCGAATCTATGCGGCCAAACAGAAGGTATTTGTCCAAACTGGAGCTGATATCTATACCGTTCGCTCCAGGTTATATGAACTGGAAGAGAAATTAGACCGTCAATTTTTCGTTCGTATTTCAAATTCAGAGATCGTGAACATGAAAATGATTAAGAATATGGATATTAGTATGACGGGAACAATCGGCGTGTTATTAAAAGGGGATATCAAAACGTATGCTTCCCGGCGTTACGTTTCAAAAATTAAGAAACAGTTGGGAATATGAGGTGAAAACAACGTGAAAAGCTTAATTAGCCGAATTGTTGGTGGTTTTATCATCGGTGTGATGATCGGACAAATCGTACAAATCATTATTTCATTCAAATTAGAACAAAGAGAATATATGCCGGTTGTGGATCATTTTCGCTCTTTCTTTGTTAGTGAGACGGCAGCTGTCATCGTGCAAATACTTTTAACAGGCATTATTGGTGTTACATTCGCTACAAGTTCGCTCGTGTTTGAGAAAGCGAAGTGGAGTCTGCTGAAACAGTACATCGTTCACTTTTGTATAACAGCACTAGTATGGATACCGATTGCGACGCTGCTTTGGATGCCAAAAACGTCCATGAGTACACTGATTTTCTTCATTAGTTTTTTAAGTACGTATGTTGTCACATGGGTTATTCAATATATGATTTCAAAAAATGATATTAAGAAAATTAATGCTGCGATTCGTTCAAAACAATTAGAAGAGAGAGATGATGAATAAATGGCCATCGAAATTAAAAATCTAACGAAAAAATTTAAAGAACGCACAGCTGTCGACAATCTTTCTCTGACGATTGAGAAGGGAGAGTTTTTTGCACTTTTAGGACAAAATGCCGCCGGGAAAACCACAACGATCAAAATGCTTAGTTGTTTGAGTACACCGACAAGCGGAGATGCATTGATGTTAAATGATAGTATTGTCAAAAATCCAGAGGCAGTTAAACAAAAAATAAACATTTCACCGCAAGAAACCGCGGTCGCTCCAAATCTTTCTGTGAAGGAAAACTTAGAATTTATTGCGAGTATTTATGGCAGCAAAAAGCAAGAGGCTGAACAAAAAGCTGTGGAGATGATGACAAAGTTTGGACTGTTGGAGCGAGCAAAAAATAAAACAAAAACATTATCAGGCGGGTTGCAGCGCCGGCTTAGTATTGCGATGGCACTCATTTCAAATCCCCAAATCATCTTTTTAGATGAGCCGACTCTAGGACTTGATGTTCGGGCCAGACGTGATTTATGGAAGGTTTTACTTGAATTAAAGGGTAAAATCACGATTGTTTTAACGACCCATTATTTAGAAGAAGTAGAAGCGCTTGCTGATCGCGTCGGCATTATACATGGCGGTAAATTGCATGCACTTGGAACGATTGATGAGTTAAAAGAAAAAACGGGACACTCTTCTTTAGAAGATATCTTCCTTACACTAACTGAAGAGGAGGTAACCTAATGAGATATTTAGCATTTGCTTCACGTAATTGTAAGGAGATGTTTCGAGATCCTCTGACACTCCTATTTGGGATTGCTCTCCCGATTATTGTTATGTATCTTTTTTCAATCATGCAAAAAAATATGCCTTTTGATCTTTATAGTATAGAAAACTTAACGCCAGGCGTAATCGTTTTCAGTTTTTCTTTCATTACGTTATTTTCAGGGATGCTGATTGGAAAAGATAAAAGCAGTTCGTTTTTAATGCGGATTTTTGCTTCACCAATGTCTGCGTCTGATTATATTATTGGATATACTCTCCCGCTATTGGCGGTTGCGATTCTTCAAATTGTCATTTGTTTTATCTCTGCATTTTTCTTAGACTTAACTTTTAATATGAACGTGCTCGGTGCCATGATTTTGCTCATTATCATTGCAATGCTTTATATTGGATTCGGTCTACTGCTTGGCACGTACTTTACGGATAAGCAGGTTGGTGGGATTTTTGCGATCTTCGTCAACCTTACAACATGGCTAAGCGGCACTTGGTTTGAGCTGGATATGGTTGGCGGTGCATTTAAAACGATCGGTTATGTATTGCCATTTGCTCATGCGGTTGATGCTGCACGATTTGCTTTATCTGGTGAGTATGCTGATCTCGTCGTGCCTTTATTATGGGTAGTTGGCTATACGGTCATTATCTTTGTTATTGCAGTATTGGGTTTTAAGAAGAAAATGAAAAGCTAGATAAATTGTATTTGAAATAGCTTATTATTTTAAGTAATGAAAACAAGATACAACTTTATTATTCTTGTTACTTTTAAACATACTGCTCAATTTAAAAGGAGGGAAGTAGTGCATTGTATGCACCTTGTTCAAAGGAAGAGTATTAAAAAATAAACGGCTTTCATTATTTAAGTGCCAGTAAACCTAAAGACATGAGGAGAAAACAGGGCTGTTTTATCACTTTACTTTATTGTCATTGCTTTCTAGTCATGATCTTTATATTCATAGAAAAAAAGCATGGTTATTGGAGGAACACTGTACATATTGGTTTTATCGTAAATAATATAAACTAAAATATGCGAAACCCCCTGCCTATTTATCGTAAGGATTAGGGGGTTTTTCTAGTGATTGTCTAAATAAAGTAAGGGGCAATAAAAGCTCCTTACTTTATATTGGTGTCGATAAAGAAGAAAGTGCGTTAGCTTGGTCTGCACATGAAAGTTTCTTCAAAGGAGTTAAAAGGAAGGCAGCTGAGTCCTTACCTGCAAATACTCAAACTGCTTTTAAACGATTGTAAAGCAATTTAATGCACACAGTACCGGATATTAAAGGGACTGCAAACAATATAATGACTGCTATGGTTTCCCAGCCGTCAAAGAAGGCGTGGTTTTTAATGAAAACTTGTCCTTCTAAAATTATAAAAGTTAGAATTCCTATCAAGAAAAGAAAGCCTACAAACAGAATAATCAGGGCTTTAAGTGTTAATTCTTTAAACTTATCTTTAAAGTAAATTAAAATGAAAACTAAAGAGCCAACGGTTGCTGCTGTACTTATTACTTGATGATTTTTCAATAAGCTTGCTACGATGATGCAAATGAGAAAAAGGTAAAATACTAAGTTTTTAGACAAAAAATCTCTCCTTCTTGTAAACTAAGAAAAAGTTTACAAGTTTTTCTTAATAGAATCAATTAAATTTACAAATAAAATGGTTACTTTATTGAAAAATGAACTAAATAATCTATGTACTAAATATTCATTATTGAAAATTGCTTTGTCATTAAGGAGTTATGTAACGGAGAGGGTTGAGTCTCTAAGATTTAAATGATGGTTACAGAGATAACTTACTATAGAATTTAGTTTATTCTAGTCATTCAATCAAATTAAACGCAGATTGTTTTACTGAGACCATTACAATGCCTGTAGAGTTATTTAAGGCGTTGCACAAAGACCTTATTGTAGAGAAAATTTAAATAACATTAGAATATTAAAGACAATCGCCATCTATTCATGTTCATTTAGGAGGTTTTAAAATTGAGAAGTGAAAGCGAAATGATGAGATTAATTCTTGATTTAGGAAATAGGGACAAAAGAATCCGTTTGGTAACCCTAGAGGGTTCCAGGACAAACAAAAATGTACCCAGAGACAGATTTCAAGACTATGACATTTCTTATTTTGTAACTGATATAGACTCTTTTAAATCTAATGATGAATGGCTGAAGCACTTTGGTGAAATGATCATGATGCAAAAACCTGAGGATATGGAGCTTTTCCCTCCGGAACTGGGAGGTTGGTTTTCTTATTTAATGCTCTTCAAAGATGACTCGAAGATTGACTTAACTCTAATCCCAATCGATCAAATGGAGCAGTACTTTTCAGACAGTGATGGTTTAGTGGAAGTATTATTGGACAAGGATTTACGAGTCAAGAACACGATTACTGCTACTGATGAGAGGTATCACATTAAGAAGCCTACAGCACGGGAATTTGATGATTGTTGTAATGAATTTTGGATGGTCTCAACCTATGTTGTCAAAGGGTTAATGAGGAAAGAAATACTTTTTGCATGGGATCATTTAAATGAGATTCTTAGACCCAATCTTTTACGTATGATTTCTTGGAATATTGGGATACAACACAATTTTTCTTTAAGTGTCGGCAAGAATTACAAATATATTCAAAGATACATGGATGAAAAAGACTGGGGGCACTTGCTCAATACTTGTGTGGGTGATACATATGAAAACATGTGGAAGTCATTATTCGGTTGCTACGAACTTTTTAGAAAATACTCGCGCACAGTGGCTGCCAAATTTAATTATGATTATCCTCACTATGACGAACAACTCTCAGCTTATTCAATGAAATTTTATAACGCCTTTTCTGAAATGGACCAAAAATGACGAGTGGGTTTTGAATATCCATGCAAATATGTAACAGTTAAACAAGAAGTAACGGGTGTTCCTGTCACTATCCTTAAAACTCCAAATGAAGTTGGGCGGAGCCTAATCTCTGAAGAGAAAAATAAACCTGTAATTGAAACGATTTTCAGACCAAGTTTAAAGACGTGGATACAAAAAAACCCGGCGGGTTGAACCGGGTAAAGAAAAGTGTATTTTGAGGAGATATTTAAAGGGATTCTAGTAGTATTTTTTATGGTTTTTATATTCAACAACATAATCATAATCTTTATCATGATCATAATGCTTTTTATAACGCTTTTTGTCTTGATAGTAATCTTTTTCATCATGGTCATAATATTTTTTGTCATAATCGTAGTACTTCTTGTAGTAAGTCTTTTTACAAGAATAAAACTCTTCTTTATACTTTTTGTAATAACCCATATATACTCCTCCTTTATATATTTATCGCTTTTATTATATGAAAGTTGGAGTATGTGGCTTGGACAAATAAATCATGAGAACAAAAAAGGGCTGTCCAATATTCAAGATCAACAGATCAGATGGCAGACATAGCAATGGAGCTGTTTATGAGAGGACTCCGGAAGAGCTCAATGGTTTTGCTATATTACATGAGGATCAGAAGGAAAGGGGATATGGGGTGCTTTCCAAATGATGAGAGAATGCTATAAGCACAAATACAAATCACCTAGACTATTTAAAGTAGGAGAAAATGATTTTCATGAATCGCCTAAATGCCTGATCATTCATTTCTCAATAAAATAAGTATTTCTTACAAATGCCCATTTTGGTATGGACGGCTAACGCGAATGTCATCTTTCAAATACAATATCACTGTAGGTTTAATGACTGGGGGTTTGATTTTGTATAGACAATATCCAATGGTGTACTCCCCTTATCCATACAACACAAATTACTATTCGCCATATTATCAAGTGTACTCAACTTATGGAGGAGACCGTTGCTTTCAACGCTGCATGTATCAAACTGGTGGAAATTATCAGATGTGCGACACTCTTTGTTACGAAGAGTTTCCAGTGTAAAGGAATAACACACGAGAGAGGAGGGCGTTCCTCCCAAGTTTTTGGATGGCCAAAGATTTTATCTGCGAAAATATTTGCTAATTCAAAAGAATTTTACGATGACATAAGTTCTCTTGGCATATCTCGTGTTAAGGCAAAGTGTTTCTCCGCGGGCAGTCAAAATCTATGCTATTCTTAATTAGACCAGGTAAAATCATTTATGTTATTTCACTTATTCATCGATTATAAGACTGGAGGGACAAGTTTGCGATTTAATGTTGAATTTGAGTTCAGTAATGGAAATTATAGGGATGCGATTATTGAAGCAAAATCGGAAGAAATGCTTATAAAAGAAATAAAAGAGTGTACAGATTGGTATGAATACATTAAGAATAAGGCTACATATAATATTAATATACGAAGTGTAACAAGTTTTTCGGTTAAAGCAAAATAAGCATCCTTCTGGGTGCTTTTTTCATATACTGAAAGCGGAGGTGTTTGAATGATTGGCCGAATAAAAGCGGCAATTGATAACAGCCCGGGAAAGCCGGAGAAAATTCTAGTCAGCGAAACCGTTCTTTATCAATTGGCAGCTGAAACAATTTTTATTAACATCCCGAAGCCTAAAACGATCATGGGAATACCTGTTGAAGTATCTGATGAAGTAGAAGATTTTGAGTTGAAGTATTAGGGGAGATATCCTAATGGGGTGTCTCTTTTATCTCTAGAAATTGATATTAATTTTGTTTTTGTCTTTTCGCGATTGATCATCTGAAGGTTAGAAAAAAAGCATTTGGTTGACTCGTTCTGCAAATGCTTTTTTTGCTGAATTGTCATATATAATTGTTATCTAACCTGCTAGGCGGCAGCCGATCCAAGTTAACTCCAGCTCCCCAGATTATCAGTTTTGATGTATAACAGTCCGAATATGAATAATGTGCACAAACACGCAAATGACTATAATCCGATATTCAATACCAGTCAACTATAGTGTTCTAAAATCGGCATAGTTTTCTAGCGGTAGCTTATAACTTGTATTTTACCTTTCATCCCCTGCCGGCTGAAACCTTTATATATTGTTATCCGTAGAAGAGGTACAGAGTAAAGGAGGGGAAACGGTGTTGGGCAAATGACTCTTGATTTCTATTATATTGTTTTTATATTTCACTTATAGATTTGTCCAAGCTTATCAAGTCAAAGGAGTCCCCCAGGTCAATAAATAAAAAATGGCCAGTATATCGTATAGGTTTGTAATAGCAGGACTATCAGCGGCACAATTCAATTAAACTTTGTCAATTGTACGATTTCAGGAAGAGAGGAAGATAAAATTGAGAAAATTTTTATCCATTTTTACGATGTTAATGTGTATATGTCTATTTTCTAGACATGTCGGTGTTGAATTTGTAAACCAGTACTATTGGTGGTTTGCCTTTCTATTTCTGATTGGGCTCTTCAGTCAAATTATTTTCTTTATCATTCATAAAAGAAATAAACCAACCGAACAATAAGCCATGAAACTAGTAAAAATGAATCCACAATGAAGTTTAACGCTTGAGTAGGCAGACAAGGAGCGAGTAATGGAAACAAGAAATACTTTGATGATCCTTCGCGGTTATTCAGTCACACCATTCAGAAATTTTAGTTTTTGAGGGGGGCGTATGGTTAATAAAGAGAAAATCATTCACATCGTTTTCGGCATGTCGATTGCCGGTTCTTTAAAGTTTGCTCTCAAAAAGTTGGGAAAAGAAGATAAGGAGAAGGTGATCTGTTTTTCTGACATTTTTTCTGTAGGTCCCATAAAGCGTTTGCATGAAAAGGAAGGTCTTGAAGAAAGGAAAAATTGGTTGCGAACACATTTTAGTTCTTATGATGATTATTTTAATCGCGTTTATATACACGACTTTACGGAAGCTTTGATTGCCCTCACTCAGGCGCCAGAATACATTCCTTTAATGATTTGGACAGGGGAGAATTCCCACGAACAAACAGGACTAAGGTTGGCTCTGTTTTTATTAAAAGACAAGAAAAATGACATTGTGTTAATCAATACGAATCAAGCTTATCAAGAACAATTTCAAAGACCCGACCGTGATTATACTCCTCTCTGCTCGGGTGAAATTTCTCCAGAGAAATTCGGAATCCTTTACAAGAAGTATAAACTAACCAAGCCAATTACACTTGAAATGAAAAAAAGTTTAGCGAAAGAATGGGAAACACTATCAGAATCACAAGACAAGCTGCGTTTATGGACAGATAAAATACATAGTGTTACAGAAGATCATTATGACTCTTTCATTATAAAAATGGCGCAAAAATTACACGATAAGCTGGGAGGAAAAGAATTTATAAAATCTGTAAGGTTAGTTGGAGAGGTGCTAGGACATTTAGAACAATATCTAGGCGACCAATTTATTGAATACCGAGTGAGACATTTAATAAAAAACGGTACGTTTGAAATGAAAGGCTCATCGAGAGCGATGAGATACTATAGCATAAAACTTGCAAGGCAGAATAGATGAAATGTAGTAAATTCTAGAAGTATTCATATTCTCTTGGTTCTAAATATAGTATTATATGGAAAAAGGAGGAATGTGGATGAAGAGGTTGATTATTTTTGTAGCATTGACCTTGTTATTAGTCTGGAATTTGAGTGTGCAGCAAGCATATGCAAAGATCACACGTGATGAAGAAAAAGTGAGTTTTACTATGTCTGAAGATGTAAAAGGTTTCTTCATGGCAGACGATACTAACTCAAATTATTATCCGACCAGGCTCGGCTACAGATTCACGATATTCGATGCAGTAGGATGTACTCTCAATATCAAGCTGCAGAGAATTACGCTTGACGGTTACAGAGTTACATTAAGTGAGAAAGAATTCAAAGGAAATCACTTTGATTTCAGTGCAAGAGACATGGTAAGCGGTACACCGAATAGAAACCACTACTTAGAAATCACCAAAAAACCTGGGTGCGGAGATGTAAAGATTAAGGGAGTATACGGGTTTGAGCATGACGAACCAGACGATTATTCTTTTGATTAAAACGAAGGTCAAGGCGATCACGAGCCTTGACCGTTTTTTCGGATGTTATAAGGGAAAGAAAACCGCGAAAAGAGGGTAACAGATGTACAAAAATGAAGAATTGCTCATTCGCCCGATGAATGAATCTGAATTACCCAGACATAAGCTCGGCATGCAAATGGAGGCTCGAATAAGAAAAGTAAGATACTATAGCTGTGTTCTGAATATCAAAGCTTAAAGAACGAGTGGAAAAAAGACTCAAGGAAATAAAAACAAAATTTAAAACATACAAGGTCAGAAAGGGTGATTTCCTCACGTTTTCTTTTTATATTGGTTCATTCCGTTAGGCAGACCTGCCTTTATCAATTTTTGTTGCTTTTGCAGTATGGATAAATGAAAAGTTTGAACTAAAATAATTGATAACAATTAAAAAAGGAGAGAGAGTCAGTTTATGTCTAACAAGGAAATGATCAACACGAGAAGTACAATAAAACTTTTTTGTTTCTTGTTTGGGCTGCTTGTGTATCTCACTGGTTTTTTTCCAACAATGGTATATGCTTTTTCCACGGATATGTATTGCAACTTTGAAGATCTGAAGGCACATGAAAGTCCTGATCATTATAATATTTATACAAGATCTGCAGACTCCAATATTTTAATTTTGGCTCCTCACGGTGGCGGAATAGAAGGGGGCACTAGTGAGTTGGCGAGGGAATTAAGCAAAAAATATTCTGTCTTTCTATTTGAAGGCCTAAAAAATGATTGCAACGAGAATCTCCATGTTACAAGTGAAAACTTTGATGAACCTGCAGCTGTAAAAATGGCAGAAAAACATGACAATGTTATTTCCTTACATGGATATGCGGATGCCAAACAGCACATTTTGATTGGCGGAACAGATGAAAAAAGAGCCGTAAAACTGGCTGAACTTTTTAACAAAAGTGGGTTTTCTGCAGAAGCAATTTCTCGCAATCATCGTTTTGGAGGTCGTGAAGAGGATAGTATCGCAAACCGCAATAAATCAGGCAAGAGTATTCAGATTGAAATCAGTTTGGCGCTTCGTGAAGCTATGTTTGATCATTTTACTCTTGATGGCCGAGAGCATTCTAAGAACAAGACATTTTATCAGTTCACTGAGTCATTATCAGATTTTATTGCGGAGAATTACTAAAAAGCAGCGGAACTGGACACGCTTGAAATGAAATTGTAGACTTACGAGTTAGAATATGCCGGAAAGGATTGAATCGTATTTGACAGATGCTATTTATCGAAACATCATGATTTTACTTCTTTGTCTGACAGCAGGCATAGTGGATGTGATTGGTTATCTAAGTTTGGATCACGTATTTACCGCTAACATGACGGGGAATATCATTCTTTTAGGCTTAGCTATCGGCAACTCTTTTCAAACGGCAATACTGAATTCGCTTACGGCCTTGACCGGTTTTATTATTGGAGTAATCCTTGCGTCGGCTATTGTCACAAACAAAGAAAAAACGTTTTGGCCTCCTGCTGTTACAACAGTACTTGCAGTGGAAGGAGCCGTTTTGCTGCTATTTGCACTCCTTTCTTATTTTGCAGTATCTTCCAGTTTCCCGTACCTTCTTATTATCCTGCTGAGCATTGCAATGGGGCTTCAGACAACTGCTGCAAGAAAACTGGGTATAGCAGGCATTTCAACAACTGTGTTAACCGGAACGCTCGCTACCTTTTTTGAAGATTTCACTGCGCGCTTTTTCGGCGGAGGCAAAAAGAAAGGCTTCACAACAGATGCTTTGTTACGAGCCGCAGCACTTGTTTTATATTGCTCTGGTGCCGTCATCGCAGCCCTTGCCGAACCCTCTTATCAATTTGCAATCATTTGGCTTCCAATTGCCATTATCATAGGAATTATTATCCTTGCTGTGACTAGGTTTCACAATGCTTTGGAAAAAGATTGAAGAAAGCTGGCGGCTTGAACGTCAGCTTTCTTAATAACTCTGCCAGGCCTTTGTGGACACCTGCAAAGAAGAGGATAAAACTATCCTTGAATTCGGAGTGGAAAACAAAGGAGCAATTCTTCTGCACAAGCCCTCTTTGGTAAGAGTTCATTGGGATTAATGTTTTTGGCGATTTCGTTTTCTGAAAACAGTAGATATCGCGACAGCTAGTACGATAAGTAATGAACTTCCTATTATAATGATGGCTTCCAATTCAACGACCTCCGTTCATTGAGCATTCCTGACATCTATTCCTATAGTATAAGAATTTGACATGTATCGTGATAATCCTTTGACATATTGTCATGTTCGGATGTGAAAAGAAAAGAAAAAATCCATTTTTTACAATCTGGAAAAATGGTATTCTAAATATGCGGGCAAATTACTAGAGAGGGGGCGTGACGAATGAAGCAAGCTCCCATTTATGTTGAAATACAAATTGAATCAGACGTTGAACGGCTTTGGGAGTACACGCAAAATCCATCGCTTCATAAAGAATGGGATCTTCGTTTTTCAGATATTACTTATCTTCATAAAAAAGGAAACGAACCGCAGGCATTTTTATATGAAACTAGGATTGGATTCGGTTTGAAAATAACAGGTACCGGAGAATCCGCAGGAAGCATTCATAAAAATTCTTCCGAAAGAGCATCATCCTTAGCGTTTTATTCCGGCCACCCGTTATCTCTTATAAAGAAGGGAAGAGGGTACTGGAAGTACAAACAAATAGATAATCGTCATGTCACGTTTATCACTGAGTACCAATATGAAACGTCTTACGGTTCATTCGGGCGATGCATAGACCGGTTTATGTTCAGGCCGCTCCTTGGCTGGGCAACCGCTTGGAGCTTTGATGCTTTAAGACTATGGCTTGAAAAAAAGAAGCATCCAAAACAATTGATCCGCAGAACAATGGTATATAGTATCATCAGTTTGTTTTTCTCTTTTGGCTGGATATTCCACGGAATAAACGGTCCCTTTCCTGAAACAATCAATTTGTTAAAGAGTATTCAGGCTGAATGGCTTGCGGGCTGGCTTGAAGCAGGAATTGGCGTCTTATTTCTGCTTCCTTTACGCAGGAAAAGAATCCTGTATAGTGTGCAAATGCTTATTCTGGCGTTATTGTGCTTTTACCGATCGGGAGAATTGTTTTCTTTCTTTTGTTACATATTCTTTTTTGCGCTGTCCTCAGCCGGCTATGCTTGCTCCCTTCAACTTCCAAGCGCCTTTCATACAAAACGAAAAAGAAAGAAGTGAAATTGTGGTCTCCATTTATGAACATCATATTGTGAATAGTCATTTGCTGCACCCCAAGCTTCGAAAACGATATCAGTTAGATCTTACACACACGTTCCGGGCAAAAGGGGTTATGTCTGAAATAAGCGGCGGTTCCTTTATTGCCAGGGGGCTTTTAAGGTTTGGGGTTCTCTTTCGCTGTTTTTTTTCGGAAAGAGGAAAGGATGTTCCTTTTATCATTGAGAATAAAACATTCAGCACAGAGCAGCATGAGATAGCTGTGCAGTGGAATCGTACTTTTTTCTTTAGCGGGAAAAAACGATTTTTTGACGCTGTCATGATCCATGATGAAAAAGAAAAAAGAATTCTTGATTATTTCGGAAAACCCCATCTCCTGCTTTCTGTTTTATCCTTTGAAGCGGAACAAAACGGAGCGCTTAAAATAACGTCAGGACAGCAATGGTTTTTAATTTTCGGCAAGAAAATCCCTATCCCTAAGTGGCTTCGCGGAAAGTCAACTGTTTATGAATCCTATCATGATGAAAACGCCTGTTTCACTATAGAAGTACACGTGGAAAATGATATTCTCGGAACTCTTTTCTATTATAAAGGATCATTTCAGGAAGCCGGGACAGTTGAATGATGAAATTAAATATGTCTGTAAGCATTTTTTGTTTTCTCGTGTTTTTCTTTATTGAAACGCCGGATGTGCCTGTCGCGGAAGCCCTTGTTTTACTTTCTGTTCTTTTTTTCGTTCCAAACATTTTTCCATTTGTGTTTTATCAAACGGCTGATCGTCTAGTTATTATTTTGGAAAAGACACTTATGCGGTGTTACCCGATTGCTGCCGTTTCGGCTTCTTTAGCGTTTTTAACTGATGCTGTATTGTTTGCGCTGATATGGTGGACCTATACGTCTTTACTGGCAGCATACGGAGTGATTCGGCTTCGGAAAACAAAAATACATAGAATTGAAGAGACATCCATTTATCTGGGTCTTATTTATTTGTTTATGGGCGGTTTTTGGTTTTTTGCTTATACGTCAAATATGAATATCATGAATTTTAGCCGTCTCATTATTTTGCTGACAGCGGTGCATTTTCATTATTCAGCTTTTCTGATCCCTATCTTTAACGGCTTACTAGGGAGAAAGATAAGAGTAAAACGGAGACTTTATCTTTGGGTCACATGGACGATTTTACTATCGCCTATGCTTATAGCAGCCGGCATTTCTTTCTCGAAAACCCTTGATTTCATTGCGGTCTCATTATATATGATCGCTTTGTATGTGAATGGTTACTTGGTGTTTCATACGCCCTTTCATCGTAAACTTGCAAAAATACTTGTTGCGATTTCCGCCATTGTATTAATGATTACGATTCTTTTCTCTCTCATCTATTCTTTTGGAGTATTTCAGGAGAAAGTGACCCTTTCCATCAGCCAAATGATTTGGATTCATGGTTTTTCCAATGCTGTTGGTGTGATCATCCCGGGGTTGTTTGGGTGGAGGCTTGAAAATCCGCAGCCGACAGATAATAGCTGCGAAAAACTATTCAGCCGTATTTATGGAAAATGGAAGATAGGAAAAGGCTTTTTGAAAAGAAATGATTTGGAAACGTCAGACTCGTATTCAGGGCTTGTTGAGAATATGAAAAACTTGGAATCAAAAGATTTTTTAACTGAAAATCTGCCGCCATTGATCAAGGATTTTTATGAACAGACAAACGATTTTCGGTTAAAAGCAAAAGTGACATGGGCTACTTGGTTTAAACCGTTTGCTTTCATTTACAACGGTATCAGCAAAAGGACCGGCCAGATTCATCTTTCAATGAATCCTGACTGGTATTTTAAAGCCTTATCCTCATAGTGGCGGAATGACTCTGACAAGTAAACGAAGAAGAAGCGGAGCAGGAGATGAGGGGATCTATCTCCATACTGCATGCGGAACGATCCCATTGCCTTTATCGGAAACCTTCTATATAGAAGCAAAAGGTCTAAACCGCTTGACGGCTACTCACCATATGTGGATATTTGGCGTTAAATTTTTGTTTGTCCAATACGAAATTGAAAAAAAGTGATAAAAATCAAAAAACAGATGTACCTGACCGTTTTACCGGACAGGCATCTGTTTTTTTCTGTGCAGGAAAAAAGGACTAAATCATAAGTGGAATTCTGTTTGAAGTAACAACGGGGCGGAGTAAAGACCATTAAAATATTACAAATGTAAGAACGATGTTCGGGATAAAAGTATATAATATTGTGAATTTAACAAAAATTTAACAAAGGAGAAGAGATTGATTCATGATAAACTCTCGGCGAATCATTCATAATGTTCATTCGGGATTAGAGGCGGAGTAGATGAAACCGGCCAAAGTAACCCTACTCCACCGTATGCTCCATTGCTTGAAGCATGTTGATTGTAACATAGTAAAGTATTTCACTTCAACTTATCTTCTGGTAAATATTTCATTGTTTGCGATAATCTTATTTCCGTTTTCTGTCATAGCGGCAGCTGAGGATGAATATGCAAACTTTGAAGAATTAAAAAACAATACAAATCCATCTGATTATGGCATATCAACACAGGAAAGAAACACCAGCGTCTTAGTGTTAGCCATACACGGAGGCGGGATTGAAGGAGGTACAAGTGAATTAGCAAGAGAACTTAGCAAACATCATTCCATGTATTTGTTTGAAGGGTTGATGCCCTCCGGCAATTCCGTTTTGCATATCACAAGCACTCACTTTGATGAACCTGCCTCGCTTACTATGGCCAGAGGACACATGAGTGTTATATCTTTACACGGTTACTCTGCTGATGAAAAAAATATTAAAGTAGGCGGCACTGATCGAAACAGAGCCGCATTGCTGGTGCAAACGCTTCATAAAGCAGGATTTCCGGCGGAATTGCTGAGTGCGCAAGATAAGTACGCGGGAGTCAGCCCAGACAATATAGCGAATAAATCAATATCAGGGTTGAGTATTCAGCTGGAATTGAGCATGGGGTTTAGGAAATCTATGTTTGAAACGTTCTCATTAAAAAGCAGATCCAGCACGCAAAATCAAACGTTTTATAAGTTCACCGAAACTATTTCAGATTTTATTAACGCTCAATATTAAGCCAGCCTCAATTGTATAAAAATAAAACCCAAGCGACTCGACGATTTCTATTTTTTTCGAGTTCACTTGGGTTTTGATACATATAAATGATAAAAATATAAAGTTATGATTTAATTTATGAAACTTTAAGGTCATACGATCGTATATTAAACAGAGTAAGTTATTTTGCTGTCAAATGATAAAGCTGCAAGAGAGGTGAAATATATGAAGGTCATAATTGGTTCCATTATTCTTCTGGTCATTATTGGATTCGGTTTATGGCTTATGTTAAGCCCATTCTTTAAAAAGGTGGGAAGCGGAGCAAGCAAGTTTAAAAAATCATGGGAGGAAGATCGTAATGAATGAAAATAAAAAAAACAGCACAAAAAAGATTATAGGGGGAATTATTGTAGGCGCAGCGTTGATCCTTGGAGGGATTACAGCCTCATTATTTATTGAAAAGATTCCAAACGGCTATGTCGGCGTTGTTTACTCACCGAATGGCGGGGTGAAATCAGAAACGCTTGATCAGGGCTGGCATTTAGTCGGGCTGTTTAATAAAGTTACTGAATATCCGGTGCGTATGCAAACAGTAGACAATGAAGATATTAAAGTAGCAACCTCTGACGGTAAAAACATTTCTATGGATATTGCCTACAACTATGTTGTGCAGCCTGATAAGGTGGTGGAACTGTTCAACAAGTTTGGAGCGGTTGACATTGAGACAATTGAAAATACATACCTCAAAACAAGACTTTGGGATGCCGCTAGAAAATCCATTTCTAAATACTCAGTAATTGATACATACGGTCAGAAATCATCCGAGGCCGCTTCAGAAGTTCAAAAAACATTTGCTGATGATATGAAGGACCTAGGCTTCCTTATCGATGATTTGACGTTAGGTGTTCCTAAACCTGATAAAGCAACACAAGAAGCTATCGACGCGCGTGTGAAATCTTCACAAGAGCTGGAAAGAACACAAACGGAAATCAAAATTGCTGAAGCAGAAGCCAAAAAGAAAAAGATCGAAGCTGAAGGAATCGCCGATTATAACCAAATTATCAAGAAATCGATGTCAGATGAAATGATTAAATACAAATGGATTGAAAAATGGGATGGTAAAACACCAAAAGCGACAGGCACTGATTCATTGCTTCAGCTGCCATTGGATGACGAAGAAGAAAGTAAATAAAAAAAGGAGGCGATTTCGGCCTCCTTTTTGTGTTTTAAGAATTTTCCCAAACAAAAAGATCTTCAATATGGCAGCCGATTGTTTTTGCAACCGTCATAGCAACATTCATTGTCATGGTTGTCTTGATTCCATCTACATAATCGTTCAGCCGTCTTTCACTGAGGTTGGTATTTTCAGCGATGTCAGAAATGGTCATATCGTATTCCTTCAGAACATCTCCTAATCTGCATTTGAGCACTCTATAAACAGGCATTTGTGAACCCCTTTTTTAGACATATTGTAGCATACATGCCGCAGATAAAACATAAGGCTCACGTGATAGAGATTTACTCCTTATGTTTATTAGGAAGGTCTGGAGATAACTCGTCTGACACTTCGGTTTGATATTGCAACCGGCTGTCTCTTGAAGCAAGTTGGTTACGGTAATCTTCATTCAACACATTAGCCAGCAAATATCGATGAAAAAAGTATTCAAATATACCTACACCAAGTGAGGCGATAAGAGCCGCAAAAAATGGAGAAAAATCACCGCCTGTGCGATTGATGAGAAATACCCAGAGGATAATTAACGACAACCCAAAATCAGCGGCTGTAGCAATAAAATTGCTAGTCCTTGGCAATATAAGCATATCCCCTGTTAGATAAGAGATCAGCCCTAAAACAAATGTGATGAATAATACACTTAAAAAAGATACATGATAGATTCTGTCCAAAATGACATATAAAAGGGAAAGGGTCAAAGTGATTTTTGATACGAGTGCAATTATATGTTTCATTTTACCACCTTACTGATTATTTAATGAAAGCACAAACTTATTTTTTCACTTTTTTTATATCCAAATGAATAGAAAAACTGTCGAGAAAGTCTCAGCAGCTTGAATGAAGAGAGCATCCGAATTTAAATTTGAGGCAAGTCTTTAGCTGTTTCAGCGGCCTGAATATCAACGTTTATCTGTTCGGATAAATTTCTGGGGTGATAAAAGCCCTTTGCAACCATGTAATTGAAAATTTGTTCATGAGTATCAATAGCATCGTGCAAATACTCATGTAATGTATCTCTCACTTCCGGAGAAGCCGTCTCGGTAATGGCTATGGCTATATCTTTAATACCAGTTTTTGCTGAAATTAAAAAATCAGTGGCAATGACCTGTTCTGTCATACTGCCCATTCCGGCAAGCTTTTGAAAAAATTCATTCATATTTGTTCACCTCGCTCAGCCAGTAAGCTTTGCAAACGCTCAACCTGCCGTCTTGTTTTTAACGCATCCTGTTCTAAAATGTCTCTTAATTCTTGATCCTGCACTAAACCGGTCATCGTTGAAGACTTAGTCAAACAAAGGTTTTTAAATACAAGCAATTCATGAAGATCTAAAGTCTCATGAAACCCATTCATATAAGTCATTCCTTTCTAAGAAAAGTTAGACAATCAATATTATTTTGAGCAATGGGGGTGCTGCTTAAAACAGGAACTTTGTGGAATGCATTATTTCTGAAGAGAGAAGGATTATTATCAGAAGAAGCAGCTATTTGTGAGATGTATCAGGTTTAACCGAAACTGAGTGCACGTAGTTCATTAGGCAGATGGGGAAAGGGTGGGAGGAGACAACGAATATCAAAGAAGATCATTCACTGTTTACTTTCAGTAGTGCAAATGCCGAAACAATTATCGTAAAGCTGAAGCAGGCTAATTTGGGGAGATATCGGGGGTTTAATTTTACGCTCACAAGTTCTATGATAGGTGAGTTTATTACATTGAATAAACACTAAAAGAACTAATTAAACTATGTACTAAATTTTCAATTTATTTATTATCATCTCGCCCCAAAATATCATAAAACTTGTCACTTCTCACGAACGAAAAGATGAAACAAATTAGAAATAAATTCGACTACTTATAAACAAGGCTGATGATGAACCCTTGACCAAACGTATTTACTAAGTGGTCTTTCTTACACTTAGGATGGGGCTTGTTCTCAAGTGCCAGGATTTATTTCTCGGCAGAGAGACACCAGAAACTCAGAAAAAGTTTCCTTGAGGAAAAATAATTTGTTGACTTCAACTTAAAAATGTAGGATAATAATGGGTGTAAACATGATGTAATTTTTTCCTCCTTTTCAGGTTCGTTTCTAAGCCAGGGCGAACCTGCTTTTTTTATTTTGCTATGAATAAAACCCCCTTTATATAAAAGAAGGGGGTTTTATCTATGAAAAAAACTGCCGAAATGAAGTTCGGCAGTTTAAAAGTTTCTAATGAACGGTTCTGAATACACCGATCACTTTTCCTAGTATACTGACATTCTGTAAAATAATCGGCTCCATTGTTGGATTTTCCGGCTGCAGCCGCACATGAGTATCTTCTTTATAGAAGCGTTTGACTGTAGCTTCATCGTCCTCCGTCATGGCGACCACGATCTCTCCGTTGTTGGCAGTGCTTTGCTGCTTTACAATGACGTAATCTTTATCGAGAATTCCGGCATCAATCATACTTTCACCCATAATCTCAAGCATAAACACGTGCTCGTCCGGCGGAACCATCCGATCAGGCAGCGGGAAATACTCCTCAATATTCTCTACTGCTGTAATGGGGCTTCCTGCCGTTACTTTTCCGATAACAGGCACATTAACAACTTGGCTTTTCGGAATTTGCACTTCTTCTTCATCTAGTATTTCTATCGCTCTTGGTTTTGTCGGATCACGCCTGATCAGCCCCTTCGTCTCTAAACGAGCCAAATGCCCGTGGACAGTCGAACTGGACGCAAGGCCTACAGCCTCCCCAATCTCCCTTACAGAAGGCGGATATCCTTTTGTTTTTACCTCTGCTTTTATAAAACGGAGGATATCAAGTTGCCTTTTTGATAGCTTCGTCATTTTTCGCACCTCTAACGTCGATTTTAAGTAGATTATAGCATGATTTTCCTTACAGTACAAACATAGGTTCGAAAAAAACAATTGACAGAAACATTTGTTCGTATATACTTGAGTTATAAAAAGCGAACAAACATTCTTATCGGAGGTTGTTTTTATGATTAAAGAATTTATTATTTTTGTCGGCCTGTTCACGGGAGTTTTAAGTGCTGTTATTCTTCTTTTATCATTTACAAACAATGATCAAGAGCAAAATCAATATGTTAAAATAGAAGTCCAATCGGGAGATACGCTTTGGTCGTTGGCTGATCAGGTGTCTGATACGAAAAAGATAAACAAAAAGGATTTTATTGAATGGGTAACGGAGGAAAATAATCTTCAGACTTCTGATATACAGGCGGGAGATGTATTAATGCTTCCCTTAAAAAAGGAACATCCTGCTGCATATCAATTGGCAACTGTTAAATAGAGAGGAAAGATAGCAAGAAATGAAGGCGCTCATTTATGCCCGCGTTAGTACAAACAAAGAACAGCAGCAAACCTCATTAAAGCGGCAGGAGGAGGAGCTTGCAGCGATTGCATCCGAAAATGGCATGGAGGTCGTTAAGGTCATATCCGAAAAAGCCAGCGGGTATGAAATGGACCGGGACGGTGTGTTTGAGATGCTTGATGAATTGAAGAAGTCCCATATTGATGCGATTCTCGTTCAAGATGAGACTAGGCTTGGCAGAGGAAATGCAAAAATCGCCCTTCTCCATTGCATTTATCGGGAAAATGTAAAAATATACACGACAGCGCACAGAGGAGAACTTGAGCTGTCCGAAGCCGATTCTATGGTGCTTGAGATCGTCAGCATTGTGGAAGAATATCAGCGGAAGATACATAATATGAAAATCAAAAGAGGAATGAAACGCGCGGTGAAAAATGGGTTTAAACCGCAAAAAAACCTTAAAAACCAACATGAAAACAGCGGGAAAGACAAAATTGAGGTTCCTATTTCAGAAATTGTACGACTGAGAGCCAATAAGCTGACCTTCGCTGAAATAGCCGCTACATTAAGAGGCTTTGGTTATGAGGTATCAAAAGCAACCGTTCACCGGCGCTTTCAGGAATATATGGAGGACGAAACAGACAAATAATGAGTGAATCGTTTGTAAAACCTCTGCTGATTTAGTAGTATAAAGGCAAAATGGAATAAAGGAGTTTAACATGATTTCAAACGAAAAAATTGCCAGAATCAATGAACTTGCTGCAAAAGCGAAATCAGGCGTTATTACTGATGATGAAAAAGCTGAGCAGAAGAAGCTTCGTGAAGAATACCTCAAAGGATTTCGCTCCTCTATGAAAAACACACTGAAAAGTGTTAAAATCATTGATCCTGAAGGCAACGATGTAACACCAGAAAAACTAAAAAGAGAAAAAAGAAATAACAAGCTGCACTAATATAAAAGGAATACGTCAATATCGTATTCCTTTTTGGTATATACTAACAACGTCAGCGTGTGTAAGCGACATTTTTCAACAAGTTTCTCTCAAATTTAAGCTGAAACAGTTGAGAAAAACGCTTCAGAGATTTATGATGAAGAGGTACAACACATATGGAAGGGGATTTTTATGGATACAATTGAAAAGAAATCAGTTGCTACCATACGCACACTATCTATAGACGCAATTGAAAAAGCAAACTCCGGTCATCCGGGAATGCCTATGGGCGCTGCTCCTATGGCATATACGCTATGGACAAAACTTATGAATGTAAGCCCGAAGAACCCTGGCTGGTTTAATCGTGACCGTTTTGTTTTATCTGCGGGACACGGCTCAATGCTTTTATACAGTATGCTTCATTTAAGCGGGTACGATCTCAGTATTGATGATCTAAAGGGATTCCGCCAATGGGGCAGCAAAACACCTGGACATCCTGAATACGGGCATACAGCAGGTGTTGACGCGACAACAGGGCCGCTCGGACAGGGAATCGGAATGGCAGTTGGGATGGCTATTGCAGAACGCCACTTAGCAGAAACATATAACCGCGATTCATTCAACGTAGTAGATCATTATACATACAGCATTTGCGGTGATGGTGACTTGATGGAGGGTATCTCTTCAGAAGCGGCTTCACTGGCAGGCCATCTTCAGCTGGGGCGTCTGGTCGTACTTTACGATTCTAATGACATCTCGTTAGACGGAGACTTAGACCGCTCATTCTCAGAAAATGTAAAGCAGCGTTTTGAGGCAATGAATTGGGAAGTTCTCTATGTCGAAGACGGTAACAATATCGAAGAATTAACTGCCGCTCTTGAAAAAGCGCGCCAAAATGAAAAAAAACCTACATTAATTGAAGTAAAAACAACCATTGGATTCGGTTCACCTAACCGCGCAGGTACATCAGGTGTTCACGGTGCGCCGCTTGGTTCAGAGGAAAGTAAATTAACTAAAGAAGCTTATGCATGGACATATGAAGAGGACTTCTATGTACCGTCAGAAGTATACGACCATTTTAAACAAACGGTAAAAGAAGCAGGAGAGAAGAAAGAGCAGGAATGGAACGAGCTCTTCGACAAATATAAAGAAATCTACCCTGAACTTGCTGAACAATTAGAGCTTGGCATCAAAGGAGAACTTCCAAAAGATTGGGATAAAGAGGTTCCTGTTTATGAAAAAGGAAGCAGCTTAGCTTCACGCGCATCTTCTGGAGAAGTTTTAAATGGCATTGCAAAACAGATCCCTTATTTTGTAGGAGGATCGGCTGACCTTGCAGGGTCAAATAAAACCAATATTAAAAACGCCGCAGATTATACGGCAGCCGATTATTCAGGCCGTAATTTCTGGTTCGGTGTTCGTGAATTTGCAATGGGTGCCGCATTAAACGGGATGGCGCTTCACGGCGGCCTTCGGGTTTTCGGCGGAACATTCTTTGTGTTCTCTGATTATTTAAGACCGGCAATCCGTCTCGCTTCATTAATGGGGCTTCCGGTAACCTATGTATTCACTCATGACAGCATCGCTGTAGGAGAAGACGGACCGACGCATGAGCCGGTGGAACAGCTTGCTTCTTTACGTGCTCTGCCTAATCTGTCAGTCATCAGACCGGCTGACGGCAATGAAACGGCAGCAGCTTGGAGGCTCGCATTACAAAGCAAGGATCATCCGACGGCCTTGGTGCTCACCCGTCAAAACCTTCCTACTATCGATCAAACTGCTGATGAAGCTTTAGCAGGTGTTGAGAAAGGTGCTTATGTCGTATCTAAAGCACAAAATGATTCACCTGATGCCCTTCTTTTAGCTACAGGTTCTGAAGTAGGACTTGCGATTGAAGCACAGGCTGAATTGGCAAAAGAAAATATCCACGTGTCAGTCGTAAGTATGCCGGCATGGGATCGTTTTGAAAAGCAATCAGACGAATATAAAAATTCCGTACTTCCAGCAGATGTGAAAAAACGTCTTGCTATTGAAATGGGAGCTTCCTTTGGATGGGGTAAATATACAGGACTTGAGGGTGACGTGCTTGGTATTGATCAATTCGGTGCCTCCGCTCCTGGTGAAACCATTATGAAAGAATACGGTTTCTCTGTATCAAACGTAGTTGATCGTGTGAAGAAATTAATAAGCAAATAAGTGTTTGTAAGGGGATGAGTCAAATCATCCTCTTTTTCATGTTTATACGACAAAAATAGTATAATGATTTTAACAGTAATAGACATTTCTTTCTTTTCTTCTTTTGTATAATAGAGAGCATATTAAGGCGCTGAATAAGGGGGATGAGAGAATGGAACGTCATTACTATACCTATTTAATTAAAGATGAGTTTGCCAATCACTATTTTGGACGGGAATCAGTCATGTTTAAGCTTTTTCAAGACTATCATTGGACGAATCTGACACCTCAGCAATATCAAATGACTGAAAGACAAATTCAATATATTACGAAGCCGATCCCGATGTTACATATGCACCAGCGTTTAAAAATGAATTTAAGCAATGTAGATTATACGCAGTTGGATCATATTTATAGATTATCTCTCCCGAAAGCAAAGGGCTATGCAACGTTTATGATGAAAGAACAGATGATTGAGATTGTAGCATCCGGAGATTACGAGTCAGAAACGATTTTCTTTGAAGTCCTTCGAAAAGTGAGCCCTTGTTTTCTCGCAATGGATTTTGGAGCGCAGCGGTATGGGTGGCTAAATCCGGTGAAAGAAAGAAATTTTGTCTAAAACCGAAGAAAAAGAGATGTAAATGTTGTATAATAGCCTTTGGTTTAGTACACTTTAAACTAGACAACATGAAGGAGGAAGTAAAATGGATTTATGGGTTGTCATCCTAGTGGGCGTTCTGGCATTGCTCGCGGGTGTTGCACTCGGATTTTTTATCGCTCGTAAGTATATGATGAGCTACTTGAAAAAGAATCCGCCTATTAATGAACAAATGTTACGCATGATGATGATGCAAATGGGAATGAAACCTTCTCAAAAGAAAATTAATCAAATGATGAAAGCCATGAATAATCAAACGAAATAATACGTAAAGATTATGACATAGAAGAAACATGGTTATGAAATAAAAAACCCGCTTAAAGGGTTTTTTATTTTGGAATCATTATTAACCGGTGCCTCCGGAATGCTGTTGTTTTTGATATTGTATGAGAAGGTGGTCAAGCTCCTGACTGAGTTCTATCGTAATGTGGGACGTCATTCCATTGGCCATGACAATTTGCAAAAGCTCGGCTCTCTTTTTTTCAATTTCATTTAATAGATGCTCTTTAATCACAGGGATGTATCCTTTCATACATAGATCTTTCATTTTGAATGCCATTATTATATCCCATATTTATACTGATTTTCAAATGAGAAGGAGTATAATATCTCAATGTCAAATTAAATTATATAAGGTTTTTCTGAAAATAGAAATCCTTCAGGCTGAAGTGTTAAAAAAATGAAATGATTTTGTCATAACTTGAAAGGTTTGCTAACTTGAAAGGAGTTTATGTGCATGGATATTAATTATTTTTTGGCATTCGGAGCCGGCTTCTTATCGTTTATTTCACCTTGCTGCCTTCCGTTGTACCCTGCTTTTCTGTCATATATCACTGGTGTCAGTATGGATGAAGTCAATTCGGAAAAGCTTCTTTTGCAAAAAAGGAGCCTGATTCATACACTGTTTTTTTTGCTGGGTTTTTCAGTGATTTTTATCGCACTTGGTTACGGAACTTCGTTAATCGGCGGCTTTTTTAGAGATTATCATGATGCCATCCGTCAAATAGGAGCTCTATTCATCATCCTGTTTGGCTTCATCACACTTGGTGTGTTCCGTCCGGATATACTGATGAAAGAGCGCAGAGTTCATTTCAAACACAGGCCCGCCGGGTTTGTAGGTTCTATTTTAACGGGAATGGCTTTTTCAGCAGGGTGGACGCCGTGCACAGGACCGATTTTGGCTGCCCTCCTTGCGCTTGCTAACACAAATCCTGCCTCAGCTGTTCCGTACATGATTTTATATGTTCTTGGTTTTGCAGTTCCTTTTCTATTATTGTCTTTCTTCATTACGAGATTGAAATGGATAAGAAAGAATCAGCTTCTAATCATGAAAATTGGCGGGGTCCTGATGGTATTGATAGGTGTGCTGTTATTTTTTGATTGGATGACCTTAATCATCATTATGTTATCATCGCTATTCGGAGAATTTACAGGTTTCTGACACATAAACAACTTTTGAACTACTATTTACCCCTTTGTTTTTGGTACAATAATACTATTGATAAAGGATATCGTTTTATTTGGAGGGGAATATGACAAGAGTTTTAGTTGTAGACGACGCCAAGTTCATGAGGGTGAAGATTAGAGAGATCTTAGAAGCCGCAAATTACATAGTAGCAGGTGAAGCGGCGGACGGTGAGGAAGCAGCTGATTTGTACCAGAGGCTCCGTCCTGATCTTGTGACAATGGACGTTACAATGCCGCTCAAAAACGGCATACAGGCGCTTCAGGAAATCATGTCGTTTGACCCGAAAGCAAATGTCATCATGTGCACCGCAATGCGGCAGCAGCGGATAGTAGTGGAAGCAATTGAACTGGGTGCAAAGGATTTTATTATGAAACCATTTGAGGAATCAAAAGTTTTGGAAGCTGTTAATCGCGTGATGGGAAAATGAAGGATTAATCTTTTCGAAATGGTTTTTTTTATTGTTTTGGAGTATAGTATATAGTATCAATACTCAGAGCAAACAAAGGAATGATATGTATGATGATTATAATTTCATCAATTATTGCCGTCTTAATGGCTGCAGTAGTGATGGTTGTCAGAATTAAATCTTCCGATAAGCCAGTTTCACCGAAAAAAATTATTCTTCCGCCGATTTTTATGAGTACGGGTGCATTAATGTTTTTGTTTCCGGTTTTCTGGGTGACGGGTGAAGAGTTTTTAGAAGCGATCACGCTAGGCGTCATTTTCTCTATTTTTCTTATAAAAACGTCTAAATTCGAAATTAAAAATAATGAAATTTACATGAAGCGGTCCAAAGCATTCGTTTTTATACTGGTCGGCCTTTTGGTGATCAGGATAGTGATGAAATCTATTTTGAGCACATCAGTAGATTATGGAGCTTTGAGCGGTATGTTTTGGATCTTAGCCTTCGGAATGATAGTGCCTTGGCGAATCGCAATGTATTTATCTTATCGCAAGCTTCATAACGAGATGCAAGCAGCTGATATTCAAATGAATTAAACCTTTCCTATTAGGGGAAAGGTTTTTTACTTGAGGAGAGATTTGTAAGGGTTGATATCTATATCTTTTTCTCGAAGGTGTTTCTTTAAAAAGGTTTGGTCTCTTTTCGGGGTTGCCATAATATAGCCTCTGATGATAAGGTCCTGATTGATAGCGGATGCCTGTTCCTTGATGGAAAGCTCTCCGATTTTTCCGGCAATTTTTGCTTTTGCAATGTCCCGGAACAGCTCTGGCACAGGCTTAACCAACTCTTCAAGAAACTCTTTGTCTTGTTTGCTCCATAAATGCCTGCTTTTTTCAATATAGTAATCCTGCCAGTCCAGTTCTGATCGGCCATCTTCTTTCGGTAAGCGCTTTAGAAATTTGCGGAACATAAAAAAGCCGCCAATAGATAATAAAACAACCATCACAATGACCCAAAACAAAATAAACCACATAAACAAGCCCTCTAGCATCTATGTTCACCCCCTTATTCTATCCATATTGTACATGAAGAAAGTTTAGAAGAACATCATAAAAAATAATAGAAAGAAATGATAGATGTCTAGTCAAACGAGATGATAGAGCATACTCTATTGTATAGTGATTCTGCTATTTGGCCATGGGAGATTCACTATGAAGGGTATTTGACGACAAACGGACGGAAGAAAAGTCACTTTCACGGCAATGAAAGTGACTTTTTATGTTAGGAGATAGGAAATTGAAGAGAAAAGGAAGTCTGTTCTTCACTCTCTTCCTTATTCATAGCGACTGTCAGAATGCTGTTGGTATAATCGGTCTGAATTGTTTTGTTACTCAGGTAAAAGGGAAGCAAGAGGCTTTTTTCTAGAGACTGTTCCGCCGTCTTGACTATCAGAATGAACTCGCACCCGCACAGGGTAATGGTCAGCTGAACCGGCTGTAATGACGTCAAGTCTGCTTCAATGATATATTGCTGACTTGTTTCATATAAATCAATAGGCAGTGTTTCATCATACCAAGCATAAGGATCCTCGTAAAATTGGCGCAGCCAATCCTCCATACCGTCGAAGTCATTGGAGCCAGAACGTTTTGAATGAGTCATGGAAGCATTCCTCCATATATAAATCCTTGCGTTATGTTATGCGGAAAATAATAAATGGGTGAAGATATAAAAAAACAGACGCTAAGGTCTGTTTTTTTATTTACATATCGTGGCTTGAGTTATGCTTTTGCCTTGTGTGGTTGCGGTTCTTTACTTTTTTGCTCCCGCTTAAAGGTTCCGGCTGTCCTGGATTATGTCCTTTAGGCGCATTTTTATGCATATCTTTACTTGTATTTTTATTCGTCACGTAAAGAGCCTCCTGCCGATTTTATTATTGGTTTGTTTTTCTTTTTTTATTGTTCTGCCGTTCTTCTTCGGTCAGGACAAGCTGATCATTTTCAATATAGCCAGCACCTTTGCCTTGGCTTTTAGCGTCATTCATTCCATTTATGACATGATTGGCTTTTCTTTTCACCATGATAATCACCTCATGTATAATATGGCTTTCTCTTTTGATTTGTATGAGGACGAAAAAAAACAAAAATTTTCCGAAAAAACACTCCGATAAGGTGATCTTATTATATTTAATAAAAACATTGATATTTACTTATGTATGATTTTGTTTTAAGATGAAATTGTGAGAAAATTGTGGTGAAAAATAGCGTTTCATCGAAGAATGATCTTGATCTTTGAAGGGGGATTTTGGAGAATGGCAAATCAGAAAGTCGCAACTCAAGATGTTTTCCAAGCAAAAAAGACGTTTTCAACTAATGGAAAAACATATCATTACTATTCCTTAAAAGCATTGGAGGACCTGGGTGTCGGGAATGTTTCAAAACTTCCTTACTCCATTAAGGTTCTTTTAGAATCTGTTTTACGCCAGGTTGACGGGCGAGTGATTACGAAAGAGCACGTGGAAAATTTAGCAAAGTGGGGAACTGCTGGATTAAAGGATATTGATGTACCATTTAAGCCTTCACGTGTTATTTTGCAAGATTTCACAGGTGTTCCTGCTGTAGTTGATCTTGCTTCATTGAGAAAAGCGATGGATTCTGTCGGCGGGGACCCTGACAAAATCAATCCTGAAATTCCTGTGGATCTGGTTATTGACCACTCAGTACAGGTTGATAAAGCAGGCACAGAAGATGCTTTAGCTATTAATATGGACTTAGAATTCGAAAGAAATGCAGAGCGTTACAAATTTTTAAGCTGGGCAAAGAAAGCGTTTAATAATTATCAGGCAGTGCCGCCTGCTACAGGTATCGTGCATCAGGTCAACCTTGAGTTCTTGGCAAGCGTTGTACATGCGAAAGAAGTGGACGGTGAGCTTGTCACTTATCCTGATACACTTGTCGGTACGGATTCCCATACCACTATGATTAATGGTATCGGTGTTCTCGGCTGGGGCGTAGGAGGAATTGAAGCGGAAGCGGGCATGCTTGGCCAGCCTTCTTATTTCCCGGTTCCAGAAGTCATCGGCGCAAAACTTGTCGGAGAGCTTCCAAACGGAACTACTGCCACTGATTTGGCATTAAAGGTTACGCAAGTGCTGCGTGAAAAAGGCGTTGTAAACAAATTTGTTGAGTTCTTCGGCCCGGGAGTGGCAGAATTGCCGCTTGCAGACCGCGCAACCATTGCAAATATGGCTCCGGAATACGGCGCAACATGCGGATTCTTCCCGGTTGATGAAGAAGCGCTGAATTATTTACGTCTGACAGGCCGGGACGCAGAGCAAATTGACATTGTAGAAGCGTATTGCCGAAATAATGGATTGTTTTATACTCCGGATGCAGATGAGCCAAACTTTACAGATATTGTGGAAATTGACTTGTCTCAGATTGAAGCCAATCTTTCAGGTCCAAAACGTCCGCAGGATCTGATTCCGCTTTCTGTCATGCAGGAAACCTTCCAAAAGCACTTAGTCAGTCCTGCGGGTAACCAAGGATTTGGTCTGGAAGCTGCTGAAGCGAACAAAGAAATTAAGTTTAAACTGCTTAATGGCGAAGAAACAGTCATGAAAACAGGCGCAATCGCCATCGCTGCCATTACAAGCTGTACAAACACGTCAAACCCTTACGTCTTAATCGGTGCAGGCCTAGTCGCTAAAAAAGCGGTTGAATTAGGACTGAAAGTGCCAAACTACGTAAAAACATCTCTGGCGCCGGGATCCAAAGTCGTTACAGGATATTTGGTGAATTCAGGTTTGCTGCCTTATATGAAAGAGCTTGGGTTTAACCTTGTCGGTTATGGCTGTACAACTTGTATCGGAAACTCAGGCCCGCTGTCTCCGGAAATTGAAGAAGCCGTTGCGGAAAATGATCTTTTGATTACGTCAGTCCTTTCCGGAAACCGTAACTTTGAAGGCCGGATTCACCCGCTTGTGAAAGGAAACTATCTTGCTTCTCCGCCGCTTGTCGTTGCATACGCATTAGCGGGAACGGTTGACATCAATTTGAAAACTGACCCAATCGGTGTAGGCAAAGATGGTCAGAACGTATATTTCAGCGATATTTGGCCGGAAATGGACGAGATTAATTCAATCGTGAAACAAACGGTAACTCCTGAGCTGTTCCGTAAAGAATATGAAACCGTGTTTGATGACAATAAACGCTGGAATCAAATCGAAACGACGGATCAAGCATTGTATAAATGGGATAATGATTCAACCTATATCCAAAACCCGCCGTTCTTCGAAGAAATGTCAGTTGAGCCGGGCAAAGTAGAACCGTTAAGAGGGCTGCGCGTTGTCGGTAAATTCGGTGACTCAGTCACAACTGACCATATTTCACCGGCCGGCGCAATCGGCAAGGATACTCCTGCCGGAAAATACTTGCAGGAAAAAGGCGTTTCACCTCGTGATTTCAACTCTTATGGATCACGACGCGGAAACCATGAAGTCATGATGAGAGGAACGTTCGCTAACATTCGGATTAAAAACCAGATCGCTCCGGGGACTGAGGGCGGATATACAACATACTGGCCTACCGGTGAAGTGACGTCCATTTATGACGCTTGTATGAAATATAAAGAAGATAAAACGGGCCTTGTTGTGATTGCGGGCAAAGATTATGGTATGGGATCTTCCCGTGACTGGGCAGCAAAAGGAACCAATCTTCTCGGAATCAGAACGGTTATTGCCGAAAGCTTTGAAAGAATTCACAGAAGCAACCTTGTATTTATGGGCGTGCTTCCGCTTCAATTCAAAGCAGGTGACAACGCAGAAACACTAGGGTTAAGCGGAAAAGAAGTGATTGAAGTAGATGTTGACGAAACAGTTCGTCCGCGCGATCTTGTAAAAGTAAGAGCAATTGATGAAGATGGTAATGTAAAATCGTTTGAAGTTTTAGTGCGCTTTGACAGTGATGTTGAGGTTGATTACTATCGCCATGGCGGTATTCTGCAAATGGTGCTTCGCGATAAAATGAAAAAGTAAGCTTGTAATTGGGAAGAGAGGGCAGAGGTGCTTTCTCTTCTTTTTATGAAATATTGGCCGCGGGGGTGGCATATGCTGAAAAAATGGCTTGCGGGAATTTGTCTCAGTGGACTTGCCGTGTATATGTGCTGGACTTTCTATGAGAACTATACGAAAAAAGAAGAAGTCGGCATTGAAGAAGGGCAGAAAGCACCCGATTTTAGTTTGAAAACGCTTTCTGGTGAAGAAACCTCTTTATCGGATTATAAAGGAAAAAAAGTTCTTCTTAATTTTTGGGCCACTTGGTGTCATCCATGCCGTAAAGAAATGCCCGCAATGGAAGAGCTTCAAAAAGAGCACTCTGAGATTGCTGTGGTTGCCGTTAACTTTACCTCTGCTGAAAAGGGGGAGAAAACGGTCAAACAATTCGCTGACTCGCTCCATTTAACTTTCCCGATCCTTATTGATAAAAGTGGAATCAATGCGGATTATAGTGTTCTAACATATCCGACGACTTATATTTTGGATGAAAAAGGTGTCATTCAGCAAATTTATGCCGGCACGATGACAAAAAAACAAATGAAACAAAAACTGGGTCTCGATTAGGACCCAGTTTTTTAATTATTGAAATGCAACAATGCTTATAATTTTCAAAATTGGTAAAAATAAAAGAATACCCGGAGGTGAGAAGTGTGAAAAAAATCAGAAAACGTTCTTTTCATGAACTGGTCATGGAAAATAAAAAAGAGCTGATGACCAATACTGAGTATTTACATCAGCTTGAAGAAAAGCTTGAACAGCGTTTTAAGCAAAAATAACCTTTAATTTGTATTCATGTTTACTCCTCCTTTTGAGAATCCTATTTGTTAAGGAGGGATAAACATGGGTACCAACAAGAAAAATGGTCAGCCTCAATATGCTCCGAGCCACTTGGGCACGAAACCTGTTAAATATAAGCGTAATAAAGGGGAAAAAATGCACGACACATCTAATGAGCAGCCAATTATTATGCAAACAAAGGGCGAATAGTGCCCCGTAATCATCATAAGGAGGGCTAACAAGTGACAAAACAATATCAACCAAACCCTGATGACCGTTCGGATAATGTAGAGAAATTGCAAGACATGGTTCAAAATACAATTGAGAACATTGAAGAAGCTGAAGAATCCATGAAAAACGCTTCAGGTGAAGACAAACAGCGCATCAAAGAAAAAAATGCCAGACGAAATGAAAGTCTTGAAGCCTTCCGCAGTGAAATTCAAGATGAATCTCAAGCAAGAGAAAACGGTTATCAATCGTAAAAAACCAGGGAAACCTGGTTTTTTCTCTTTCATCATTTGATGTGATAGAATAGGGCTAAATCGTGAAAAAGGGAGCAGAGAATCTTGCATGTTTCAAAAAAAGAAATAGAAGTGCGTTATTCAGAAACAGATCAAATGGGGATTGTATATCATGCCAACTATCTTGTCTGGATGGAAGTGGGCAGAACCGCTTTAATTAAAGATCTTGGTTTTTTATATAGCGATATGGAAAAGAAAGGTGTACTGTCACCTGTCGTAGACATCAATATTTCTTATAAAAAACCGCTTCATTACGGAGAAACGGCTGTTGTGCATACCTGGATAGAAGAATACAACGGATTTAAAACGGTATATGGCTATCATATATTAAATCCTGAGGGAGATATCTCGATTACAGCAAAGTCCGCACACATTTGTGTTGATAAAGAAAGCTTTAAACCGATTCAGTTTCGCAAAGCCTTCCCTGATTGGCACAAAGCTTATGAAAAGGCCAAAAAATAGGGAAGTGAAATATGATGGCGTTTGGAATTCATCGCGGTGAACTGAATCGCTGGAAAGAAGCTGTTAAGAGCGGAGAAATCGCGTTTTTAACCCATTACTGGCTGGATGACCGCTTTCCGGAAGCGAAAACAGTGACAAAAGTCGGTTGCAGTGACTTAGAAAAGCTGAGTTCGTGGGGTGAAAAATACGGATTAAAAAAAGAATGGATACATAAAAGAGATGAATTTCCACATTATGACCTTCTTGGTGAAACCCAAAAAATGATTTTGGAAAGGGAGAGGCTGACCGATCATCTCTCACGTTTTAAATTATAAAAAAAAGAACGCACATCACATGCGTTCTTTTTTCTTATTGATATTCGAATACCGGCTCTTCAGATGCTTCAGAATAACTGACGAGTAGATCATGATTATCGAAGTACCAAATATCACTTTCTTCAATAAAGAAGGTAATGCCTTCTACTTCAGTGCTGATTCCGATATCCTGGGGTTCATCTTTTGAGACACCGAGGGAAAAGCCTTTTTGAACGCTGCTGCAGCCTCCGTAACGGACAAAGAACCGAACTTGATCGCCGTTCTCTAGCTCTAGCTCATCTTTATACCAATTCAACGCATCTTTCTGAATTTCCATATTCATACACGGCCACTCTCCTTTTGTTATCAAAATGAATTTTCTCTATTATAACCGCACACGGTTTTACTGTGTCAAAAAAAAGCTCTTACCCCTAAGTTAAAGCCACTTCACCTTAGGCTCGGTTTTATTGATAATCCGTTTGATGTTTGTTCTGTGTCTGTAAACGACAAAGGCAGTCAGCAACGTGACCACAATCAATAAATATGTATCCTGTTCAAAGAGGCTGTATATAATGGTATAAACCCCTGTTAACATTGAAGACAGAGAAACATATTTCGTAATGAATAAAAATATGAAAAATACCGCCAGCATTGTAACAAATAAAAGCGGAGCATAAAACAGCAAAACGCCTCCGGAAGTCGCCACGGCTTTACCGCCCTTAAATTTTGCAAACAAAGGAAACACATGGCCTATAACAGCTATAACTCCGGCAAGCAGAGGATGAAAATCAATATGCATGAGGTACGGGAGAGCAGCGGCAAGCGTCCCTTTTAAAATATCCCCGGCAATCACTACAGATCCGGCTTTCACACCCAGTGTCCGAAACGCGTTGGTGGCTCCTAAATTCCCGCTGCCGTGTTCCCTTATATCAATCCCTTTGGCAAGCTTGCCGACAATTAAGCCTGATGGAATGCTGCCTAGTAAATAAGCTAAAATAATCAATAAAGCAATTAACATCTACATTTCTCCTTTTTCCAATGTTCCTGATCTTTATTTTAACATGAGATGTCATGATCTGATGATAAGTTTTTTGTGAAGTTTGCTAACAATAACATAATGGGAGGCCATATACAATCACATCAGGCTTTGATTTCACGGCTATCCTTCCTGTAGAATAGATAAAAAGGAGATGATGAAAGGTGCAAAATCCAACAAAAGCTGAGATCAAAGCGATTCTGGAAAAAAGCAAGCGAATAGCGGTCGTCGGTCTTTCTGATCGGCCGGATAGAACGTCTTATATGGTTTCAAAAGCTATGCAGGATGCAGGATATGACATTATCCCTGTGAATCCGACAATTGACGAAGCGCTTGGCGTAAAAGCCGTGTCGTCTTTAAAAGAGGTTGAAGGGCATATTGATATTGTAAATGTATTCAGACGGTCAGAACAGCTCCCAGGCGTTGCTGAGGAGTTTTTAGAAACAGATGCTGACGTCTTTTGGGCGCAGCAAGGACTAGTAAACGATGAAGCTTATGAAATGTTGAAAGAAAAAGGCCGCACGGTGATTATGGATCTGTGTATAAAAGTTGCACATGCTGTAACAAAATAGATGAAACCAGTCAAAAATCCTTGTGAATTCAAGGATTTTTGCTTTTTTATTTCAAGATTATATTTGCGTATTATTGTGAAACAGATACAATAAAGCTTGAACAGCTTTTTTGCATACTTTGCCAAGTAAGGCTTTTACCCGCTCCATTTGCTAAGGTTCGCTGAATTATATATAATGAAAACAAACGTATGTTCGATTTTCAAAAAACGGCACCAAAAAGCCGAAAAGCGAATCGAATGTATGTCTTGCGGCGTTTATCAAAATGGATTATTAGCTAAAATGTTGCTAAATCAAGCACATTGGTTATAATGATGAGTCCGAGGAGCAGAAGGACAGAATCAAAAGCCTGCTTTGATACTTATGACAATGACATGTAAGATGAAAAAAGAGAAAGACAATGTTAGTTTTTTGAAAGGGGTTTGTACGTTTGGCTAGAAAACAGCAACAATTTGATTACAACGAAGATGCCATACAGGTGCTGGAAGGCCTTGAAGCTGTCAGGAAAAGGCCGGGGATGTACATTGGTTCAACCGATTCCCGGGGTCTGCATCACTTGGTATATGAAATTGTAGACAACTCTGTCGATGAGGTTCTCGCCGGTCACGGAGATCATATTATCGTAAAAATACATAAAGACAATAGTATTTCAGTACAAGACAGAGGCCGGGGCATGCCTACAGGGATGCATAAACTCGGTAAACCGACCCCAGAAGTGATTTTTACAGTGCTTCACGCCGGCGGTAAATTCGGACAGGGCGGCTATAAAACAAGCGGAGGTCTCCACGGAGTCGGAGCGTCCGTCGTAAATGCCTTATCCGAATGGCTTACAGTTACGATTGAGCGGGATGGCTATGTATATAAGCAGCGGTTTGAAAATGGCGGGAAACCCGTTACATCTCTCGATAAAATTGGCACAACCAAAAAGACCGGGACCCTGACACATTTTAAACCTGATCCTGCGATGTTCAGTGTGACGACCTACAATTTTGAAACGCTTTCGGAACGATTAAGAGAATCAGCATTTTTATTAAAAGGATTAAAGATTGAGCTGATAGATGAACGTCATCAAGTGCAAGAGGTTTTCTATTATGAAAACGGAATTGAAGCATTTGTTGCCTACTTAAACGAGGAAAAAGACTCCTTGTCTGAAGTGGTTTCCTTTGAAGGGGAGCATAATCAGATTGAAGTGGACTTTGCATTCCAATTCAATGACGGTTACTCCGAAAACATCCTCTCTTTTGTAAACAACGTCAGAACAAAAGACGGCGGAACCCATGAATCAGGCGCCAAGACAGCTATGACAAGAGCTTTTAATGAATATGCGAGAAAAGTGTCTCTTTTAAAAGAGAAGGATAAAAACTTGGAAGGAACCGATATCCGTGAAGGGCTTTCAGCCATTATTTCGGTGCGGATTCCTGAGGAGCTTCTTCAGTTTGAAGGACAAACGAAAGGGAAGCTTGGCACAAGTGAAGCAAGGTCGGCAGTTGACGCAGTAATATCAGAACAGCTTGCTTACTTCTTAGAAGAAAACCGTGAGACTGCCACACTTCTTGTGAAAAAAGCAATTAAAGCGAGCCAGGCGCGGGAAGCTGCGCGGAAAGCGCGGGAAGAGGCAAGAAGCGGGAAGAAACGCAAAAAATCAGAGGCAACGCTAAGCGGAAAGCTGACACCGGCGGGCTCCAGAAATCCTGCGAAAAATGAACTGTATTTGGTTGAAGGAGATTCAGCAGGCGGATCAGCGAAGCAGGGCAGAGACCGGAGATTCCAAGCCGTCCTGCCGCTCCGCGGAAAAGTTATTAATACAGAAAAAGCAAAGCTTGCTGATATTTTCAAAAACGAAGAAATCAACACGATTATCCATGCAATTGGCGGAGGTGTCGGAGCGGATTTTGAAGTAGAGGACATTAACTATGACAAAATCGTGATTATGACGGATGCCGATACTGACGGCGCCCATATTCAAGTGCTGCTTCTCACTTTTTTCTATCGCTATATGAAGCCGCTTATTGAGCACGGAAAAGTGTTTATCGCTTTACCGCCTTTATATAAAGTCAGCAAAGGCAGCGGCAAAAAAGAAATTATTGAATACGCCTGGTCTGACGAAGAGATGGATGATGTATTGAAAAAAGTCGGCAAGGGCTATACGATACAGCGTTACAAAGGTCTTGGAGAGATGAACGCGGACCAGCTCTGGGAAACGACAATGAATCCTGAATCACGTACGCTGGTAAGAGTGAAAATTGATGACGCGGCGCGTGTAGAGAGACGTGTGACAACGTTAATGGGCGACAAAGTAGAACCGCGCAGAAAATGGATCGAAAAGAATGTTGCATTTGGTTTAGATGAAGAAAGCAATATTTTAGAAAATGAAAACTTATCGGTCGCTGAGGAGGTTTAATGATTGCAACAGCCAGAAATTTTTCATGATTTACCATTAGAAGAGGTGATCGGCGACCGTTTTGGACGCTACAGTAAATATATTATTCAGGACCGTGCACTTCCTGATGCAAGAGACGGATTAAAGCCCGTGCAGCGCAGAATTCTTTATGCGATGCACGCTGAGGGTAACACATCTGATAAAAACTTTAGAAAAGCGGCCAAGACGGTCGGGAATGTCATCGGGAATTATCATCCGCATGGAGACAGCTCTGTATATGAAGCTATGGTGCGGATGAGCCAAGATTGGAAGGTACGGAATGTCCTGATTGAGATGCATGGAAATAACGGAAGCATAGATGGCGATCCGCCGGCGGCTATGCGTTATACGGAAGCAAGGTTATCTCCGATTGCGTCAGAGCTTTTGCGTGATATTGATAAAAACACGGTTGAATTTGTTTCAAACTTTGATGATACGAGTAAGGAGCCGGTCGTTTTGCCGGCGATGTTCCCTAATTTGCTGGTCAATGGTTCCACGGGGATATCTGCGGGCTATGCGACAGACATACCTCCACATCACTTAGGAGAAGTCATTGACGCCGTCATCAAACGGATTGATTCACCTGACTGTACTGTAACTGAACTCATGGAAGTGATCAAAGGCCCTGATTTCCCGACAGGCGGGATTATTCAAGGCGTTGACGGCATCAGAAAAGCTTATGAAACAGGTAAAGGGAAAGTCATTATTCGCGGAAAGGCAGAAGTTGAAACCATCAGAGGCGGCCGTGAACAAATTGTAATTACGGAAATTCCGTTTGAGGTCAACAAAGCCAACCTTGTGAAAAAAATGGACGAATACCGAATTGATAAAAAGGTGGAAGGCATTTCCGAGGTCCGCGATGAAACGGATCGTACAGGCTTGCGTGTTGTCATTGAGCTGAAAAAAGAAGCGGATGCAAAAGGCATACTTAATTTCTTATATAAAAATACGGATTTGCAGATCACTTATAACTTTAATATGGTGGCCATTCATAATCGCCGCCCAATGCTGATGAGCCTGACTGCCATTTTGGACGCTTATATCGCTCATCAAAAGGAAGTTGTGACAAACCGGTCCATTTATGAGCTGCAAAAAGCAAAAGACAGACACCACATCGTCGAAGGGCTGATGAAGGCACTGTCTATATTGGATGAAGTGATCGCGACCATCAGGTCTTCAAATGACAAGCGGGATGCTAAGAACAATTTAATCTCGAAGTTTGAATTTACTGAGCCTCAGGCGGAAGCGATTGTATCCTTGCAGCTTTATCGTTTAACAAACACCGACATCACCGCTTTGAAGGAAGAGGCGGAAGAGCTCAGCAAAAATATACAAGAGCTTGAATCTATTTTGAACAATGACAAAAAGCTGTTAAAAGTCATCACAAGCAGTTTGAAAAAGCTGAAAAAGACTTATGCGGACGGCAGACGATCTGTCATTGAAGAAAAAATTGAAGAAATTAAGATTAATCTTGAAGTAATGGTTGCTTCAGAGGATGTCTATGTGACTGTAACGAAGGACGGATATCTGAAACGCACGAGTCAGCGGTCATTTGCCGCTTCAAACGGACAAGATTTCGGGATGAAGGATACAGACAGGCTGCTTCATCAATTTGAGATGAATACAACAGACGTGTTGCTGATGTTCACCAATAAGGGGAGCTACATCTATTATCCTGTCCATCAGCTTCCTGATATCAGGTGGAAGGACATGGGGCAGCATTTCACAAATATGGTCTCCATCGACCGAGATGAAACGATTGTCAAAGCCGTCCCGATCAAAGAATTTGATCCGTCCGCTTATCTTTTATTTTTTACAAAGAACGGTATGGTGAAAAAGACAGAACTCACGCACTATAAAGCGCAGCGTTACTCAAAAGCGCTTGTTGCCCTTAACGTAAAGGGAGACGATGAACTGACAGATGTGCATGTAACAAATGGTGAAAGTCAATTGTTTATTGCGACTCATCTCGGATATGGCTTATGGTTTGGGGAAGATGAAGTGAATGTTGTCGGAGCTCGCGCAGCCGGCGTAAAAGGAATAAACCTGAAAGAAGGGGACTTTGTCGTATCAGGCCAAATTCTTCACGAAGCAGACTCGCTTGTTCTTGCTACTCAGCGGGGAGCGGTGAAAAGAATGAGCCTTTCTGAATTCGACAAGACTTCCCGCGCCAAACGCGGTGTCATCATGCTGCGTGAATTGAAAAAGAATCCCCATCGCGCAGTTGCGGTATTTGCTTGCAGGCTTACTGACCGATTGATGTTTGAAACGGAAAAAGGGGAAACGAAGGAATTACTAGTGAAAGAACTAAGAACAAATGACAGGTACAGTAACGGCTCTTTCCTTATCGATGAGGAAGAAGCAGGCAAAGTTATTGCCGCATGGCGCCTGGAGAAAGAAGAATAAACATAAAAACCCGCTCGGCAGTATACCTGAGCGGGTTTACTTATATGCTGATCAGCTTTCGTGAGAGCTGAAAAGTTCGGTAACGGCGTGAATGACTTCAATTCCCTGCCAAACAAATAGGTTTAATGCAGTGAATGAAAACAATCCTAAAATCACCATTCTTAAGATAAACAACATGTTTAACGACCTCCTCATATTATGTTACATAAGCGGGCGATGTTGAACATGAAGTTGATCGAAATAATTCGACTGATAAAATTTAGCCAGTAAAAAGCTTTTTTTGCGCCGCGGCCGCCGGGAGAAAAATGATTCCCTGTCTGCCATGGCGACAAGCAAAACGCCCATCGTCAAAATAGCTGTAAGAGCAGCTGCTCCCGCTATTGCTTTTTTTTCATCATCTGCATTCTGTCCGGCCTTCAGATCATGGATTTCCTGCTGATCGGCCATAGCTTTGTAATGATGTCCTATATCAAAAGTATGGGGAATGGAGAGCAAATGAAAACTGGCGATAGCCAAGAATAAGATAGACGCTTTTAATATCATTACTTTTTTCATATGATCTATCTCCCCCTTTCGATATACTGAATATTTTTATAATTATATCCTGCTTCATTTGAAAAGTAAACCTAATTAAATAAATTAAAAAACGTTTTCCGTATTTTTCTTAAGTATATACTGATTGATTACTCATTTCACCCATAAAGTACTGTCGTTTTTTAGGGAGATAGGATTAAAGGTGCATTGTAGTGTTACAACGTAAAAGATTGATAATATGGTTTATGAACAATAATGCTATTTCGTGACTATGCCGTGGTCTTTTTAGATTGTATGCTCGATCTGCCGCTTTTATATTGATTTCTCGTTTTAAGAGGTTTTGAAACATGCTGTGTGTTTGTTGAGACACATTTGGATGTAATTGAGCATGGGGGAGACGTACTGCGATAAACGTTTGCTCTGGCTGCAAAAGATAGGGAGGAGAAGGCATGAAAAGCCATTGTTTCGCTGAAATTTCTTATAAAAACTTCTCAATTCACCATATTGTGATATAATAATACTCATCGTGTCAAAAAATCTAACATGAACTGTATTTACAGTAAATGATGAAAAAACGGGAGGTTACACATGGAGGCTTTTTTAAATGATGTCATTAATATACCAAATAACTTCATTTGGAAATACCTAGTTTATATTTTGGTAGGGACGGGCTTGTTTTTTACATTCCGCTTTCGATTTCTTCAATTTCACTATTTTATTGAGATGTTTAGAATTGTGGGAGAGAAGCCAGAAGGGAATAAAGGCGTTTCCTCTATGCAGGCTTTCTTCATATCAGCGGCTTCCCGTGTCGGAACGGGGAACTTGACCGGTGTTGCCTTGGCAATATCAACGGGCGGACCTGGAGCAGTTTTTTGGATGTGGGTCGTTGCAGCCGTAGGAATGGCTTCCAGTTTTGTTGAGAGTACTTTAGCTCAGTTGTATAAAGTGAAAGACGGAAGTGAATTCCGCGGCGGCCCAGCTTATTATATGCAAAAAGGACTCGGTTCCCGGTGGCTGGGCATTGTGTTTGCCGTCTTAATTACAGTCTCGTTCGGGCTAATTTTTAATGCTGTACAATCAAATACGATAGCAGTCGCTTTTGATGGAGCATTTCATGTGAATAAAACGATAATTGCTATTATTCTTGCTGTATTAACAGCTTTTATTATTTTCGGAGGATTACAACGGGTCGTATCGGTCTCACAGCTTATTGTACCGGTAATGGCAGGCTTATACATTATCATTGCTTTGTTTGTTGTTGTTGTAAACATTAACACAGTACCAGGAATGCTGATGACTATTGTGAAAAATGCTTTTGGTATTGAGCAAATTGTCGGCGGCGGTTTAGGCGGCATCATCATAATTGGTGCCCAGCGGGGACTTTTTTCCAACGAAGCGGGAATGGGGAGCGCTCCGAACGCGGCCGCAACCGCTCATGTATCGCATCCTGCAAAACAAGGTTTAATTCAAACGCTAGGTGTATTTTTTGATACTTTTATCGTCTGTACGTCAACAGCGTTTATTATTTTATTGTATAGTGTAACGCCAAAAGGCGACGGCATCCAAGTGACACAGGCGGCTTTACAGCACCATCTCGGAAGCTGGGCGCCGACATTTATAGCAATCGCAATGTTTTTATTTGCTTTTAGTTCGGTTGTCGGCAACTATTATTATGGACAAACGAACATTGAATTCATTAAAAAGAGTAAAGTATGGCTAAATTTATATCGAATCCTTGTTGTCGCAATGGTCGTATACGGATGTGTGGCGAATTTTCAGATTGTTTGGGACATGGCCAACTTATTTATGGGATTATTAGCGTTGTTTAACCTAATATCGATATTGCTACTGTCAACAATTGCGTACAAAGTATATAAGGATTATGCGAAACAGCGCAAGCAAGGACTTGATCCGGTGTTTAAAGCCAAAAATATTCCTGAACTGAAAAACATTGAAACCTGGGAAGATGAGCATCTTATGCAGGAAGAAAATAAAGCAGCTAACTAAAAACATTTTTCTGCACTCAACAAATATTGAGTGCAGTTTTTTTGTCTTTTGTCTCAATATCTTAAGTATACTTATTTAATGAGACAGAATTTATGTCTTTATGTATAACTTCCTAGAATATATATTATGTAAACTAAGTATTTTTGGCATCATTCTGTCATTACAAATTAAATGACTTTGATGTACAAGGAACTAAAAGTGGATCCATTGTTGTTCAGCCTCTCTTATGCTCTGTATAAGAAAAAACCTTTATGTATGGCCAAGACATAGTCGAATTCGGTCCTTTAAAGTAGCTCACGAAAACAATAATTGTTTAGGTGCAATGAAATTTGACAAATCATTGCACCCTTGAGCTTGTAATAATAATCTATTTATCTAAATTAAAATCAATATTTAGAAACCAGCTTCATACTGTTTTAGAACCAATTCGTCAGTTGATTTTTTTAATTGTTTTGCTGCTTCCAATGCCCAATATGGATTACGGAGCATCCCTCTCCCTACAGCAATTAGATCTGCATCTTCCGTCCCACAAGTGTGTTTTTCAACGGTGAAAACACCGCTTATCATCTCAATCGGTTATGTCACTTGTTGCTGGTCTTCTTGATCAAGTCCACGCCATCGTATGCCAGACTCTCCACACTTGCAGCCTTCTGCAGTATGTAATGATCAAAAAAGTTCTTCGTATAGTCTGTAACAAGATTTCGCATCTCCATAGCATCCCGTACGCCTCTGAGTTCCTCATTAACACTGGTAAACAAGATGTCGCAGTAATCTAAATGCGCAACACGATCAACAGAGAAATAATAGGTTTCCATGCTATTGTTAGCGCCAATTATCGCATTCATGTTATAGTTAGGTTCACAAAACAGTAGCAAAAAGGGTTTCTTAAGGTCGCTGTTGAGAAGGCCGAACGCACCGCTATCCAAGCCAATCCCGCAGGCGAACCGGTCGTCGTCCCGGCAAACAATCGCCGTCGTAGGCCCTCCATAAGAATGTCCGACTATGCCCATGCCGATGTCAAGCAACAATCTGCCCTTAAAGATGGAATTCAGCTCTCCAGAGTCCAGTTTGTAAAGATAATCGGCTACATACCTTACATCTTCTGCCTGTAATTCACTATACTCTGTTAACTTGGCAAGTATCGGCAGTGTAAGCACGTTATGGCACATCTCAATGGCAGTTTCATCGTCAGGCCGCATCTCCATCTTGCCAGCCAACGCCAGCATCTCCGGATCTTCAGAAAACGCCATAATGACATCCGAAAAATCCTTTGATACATTAAACAGGCTCCCATCTTTACGCTTATACATCGTGCTATTCTGATGGCCGATGCTTACCACAACATATCCCATGCTTGCCAAGTCTGTACAGATCACTGTACCCCATTCTGGAGAACCGCCCCCGCCGCAAACATAGAATAACACCGGATAGCGCTTTTCCTTCCCGGAGAGAGCAAGGTCGTCGTAACACTGGGTCTTGATATCTATAGAGAAAACATCCTTCCCTTTAAGATACGCAGTGACAAGTGGCTGCTCATTAAACATCTCGTAGACTTTAGGAAACATGTACGTTGATGTAGTCTTACCTTCGCTACTGTCGGACGGATAGTACACAAACGCCGTCAGTTCTCTTTTTGAGTGATCTGATGCCGTGTACTCAAAATCCATCTGGGTTCGACCGACAGTATAGCCGCCAATTGGTTCTGGAAATGCGTCATAAGTTTTCATTCTCTTGTTCCCCCTTAATTAATAAAAGTGGCGAATGTGAAATACATACATTGCGCTATAAGCGCTTTTCAAAACTGTGAAACTATTACGTCCTATCTTCAGTGAATCATATCTACTCCTTGGCTTTCTTGAGATCGCTAACAATTTCAGAATATTTATGATCTTCAAGCAGCCCATGACCCATAAAGTCAGCAAAGTACTTGCTAATCTTATGTTGCAGCTTAGAGTCCTTAATATCGAATTCCCTAAAAAACATGACTAAATTAAACTGCATTGACTCAAACATAAAAGAAATCAGGTCGTCGTCAATATCAGGTCGGAGATATCCATCAACCCTCATTCGGCGTAAAATGTCCTTGATTAAGGGGAATGACTCGCCCTTTAGCACATTCAGATATATTTTAAGCAAAATGTTCTCAGGAATGTATAAAAATGTTTCAGTGAGTTTGATTTCCAACTCATTCAGTGGCTCGGTCACAATGCCATTAACGTTGCTGCTTCTTTTAATGTTAATGGGCGAATACATCCCTCTTTTAACAAGATTTTTCTATAAAATTTCGACAAGGTTCTACAATTCCCTTCTATAAATATTCATAATATCTCAGTAATAGTGCATCAGTTGTTCAGAATGGATCCACTTTTACTTTCTGTAAAGAGAACATAAAAGTGGATCCATTAAATGATAAAATACTTATTTGACTAGTGTTTACAACGCATAAAATGGATCTATGTTTACTTCCTTGTACATTTGAAGCCTCCTCCATCGGTCTCTTCCGCAAGTCTCCATATTGATGTGATTAATAATGCCCTTATTTTGCAGTACTTGGTGACTCAATCGCTTTTGTCTCTACTTAGCAAATCCTCTAATTGTTCATACGGTCCGCATACTGAGGTGTATAAAAGATAATTCCCTCAAGTTCGAAACAAGCAGCGGTTGAAGTCATTCATATTCCGAATTTGTCTTGATATTCGGTGAAGTCATTATTACATTTTTAATCGAATGGAAAATATAAATATGGATTACTGTTTATACAAAACGAATCCTCCTTAACAATCTGACTCATTGTTTCTGCAAAATTGGGTCTCAATTAACTGCTATTATTGAATTTCTTAGCCCACTCCCCTTCTTTTAATGATTTGTTCATATTTTAGTAATCGTTTATTCAACTCTTTTCTTTAAAGTAATTTGTATCGTAAGAACAAGATGAGACGGTGAACGCTCAGATGATTGATTGTATCCCCGGTCATTCGGTTTCTTTTATGTCCCGCATACAATTCTTGGTGATTGGAGGAAAAATGGTATGCCGTTATGCTGAAGAAACAGATGACAACACTCATTCGCTTTTGCACTGTCGGTATTGGAAATACGCTTATTGATTTTTGTGTATTTTTCCTTCTTACTTCTTTGGGTGTTCCTTATCTTTTTGCTCAGGTTTGTTCTTATACTGCGGGCATCGCAAACAGTTATATTTGGAATCGGATTTGGACATTTGAAGTAAAGAAAAAAGCTGACAGGAAAGAAATGGTTGGGTTCATTATCGTGAACATTGCGGCTTCAGGAATTACGTTTCTGCTGCTGTATGCCCTGCAAAAAGCGGGCTTATCCCTCTTGATAAGTAAACTGATTGCAACCATCGGGGGAATGGTGATTAATTTTATCGGGAATCGTCTTTGGGTCTTCCGGGAACCTGGAAAAATGCACTGTCAATGCCATAATAAGAACATATTGAAATAAGGAGTGAAGGAAAATGAAGAAAATCAGAAAAGCCGTTATCCCTGCAGCAGGATTAGGAACACGATTTTTGCCGGCAACAAAAGCTCAGCCGAAAGAGATCCTGCCGATTGTCGATAAACCAGCTATTCAATATATTGTGGAGGAAGCTGTTCATCCGGTATTGAGGATATCTTAATTATTACTGGAAGAAACAAACGCTCCATTGAAGATCATTTTGATCGCTCCGCCGAACTTGAACACAATTTGATCGAAAAAGGAAAAACAGAAACCTTGCGGAAAATGCAGGACATTGCAAATCTGGCCAATATTCATTATATTCGTCAAAAAGAGCCGCTTGGCTTGGGACATGCGGTATGCGCCTAGCATTTTATTGGTGATGAGCCGTTCGCAGTCCTCTTAGGCGATGATATCATGGTGTCTGAAAAGCCGGCTCTTCGGCAATTAATGGATGTATATGACACTTGCGGCACAGAGGTTGTAGGCGTACAGTCTGTTGCATCGGAAGATGTGAGCAAATACGGAATTATTCAAACAGCAGGCAATGAAGGACATGTGTACGAAGTTGAAGATTTGGTTGAAAAGCCGTCTCCGGAAGAGGCTCCTTCTGAAATCGCCGTGATGGGACGATATGTGCTGAACCCTTCAATCTTTTCTGTCCTGAAATTAATCGGGAGAGGCACGGGTAACGAAATTCAATTAACTGATGCGCTTCGGGAAGCTTGCCGTACACAGCCTATTCATGCCCGTCTGTTAGAAGGAAACCGGTACGATATCGGGGATAAACTGGGCTGCTTCAAGGCGAACACTGAAATCGGCCTGATGCGTCCCGAAATGAGATCTCAGCTTTTATCCTATTTAGAAGATGTGCTCAAAAAAGAATCAAAAGAAATGTTGCGATAAAAAAATTTGTAACCATCTTGCTCGTCAATCAGTCATATAATAGTGATAAAAGATAAGGACAGGTTGTGAAGAATGTGGGCAGTTTTATAAGTGAGATTTTAACATGGCTGACGAATATGGGATATGCGGGCATTGCAATTGGTTTAATGATTGAAATCATCCCGAGTGAAATCGTATTGGCTTATGGAGGCTATATGGTGTCTGAAGGCACGATCGGATTTGCCGGTGCGATTATCGCGGGCGTCATCGGAGGTACGATTGCCCAATGTTTTATTTATTGGATCGGGCGCTATGGAGGAAGGCCGTTTTTAGATAAGTACGGCAAATACTTATTGATTAAAAAGCATCATATTGATATGTCGGAAAACTGGTTTCAAAAGTACGGATCAGGTGTGGTATTTTCGGCCCGTTTTATACCGGTCGTGCGCCATGCGATTTCCATTCCTGCCGGTATTGCCAAAATGCCGTTTTTCAAATTTGTGTCATTGACTGTGCTTGCTACCATTCCGTGGTCGATTTTATTTATCTATTTAGGCACACAGCTCGGAAGTCAGTGGGATGACGTTGAAAACATTGCAGGCACGTATACGACTCCGATTATGATACTGGCTGTGGTCATCATTGCGCTCTATTTTGTGATAAAGAAACGTTTAGTCATTTTTAAACGATAGCTTATGTATATGCATAGGGTGATCATCCCCTATGCATATTTTTTTGTTATCTTCGGCTTCTGTTTGTCAGCTTCATATGCTCCGCTAAAAATGTGACATACACCTCATCCCGTACAAGTGATGCGGCGTAATTTCTTTTAATAAACCATTCCGCTTCCTCAAAAGCCGAAAATGTTTCGTCCTGTGTTTCGCCGTTTATTTGTATGTTCCACTTATTATCCGAAGGAAAAAGAAAAAATGTCACGTGTTCGCGATTTTCATATAATGAGCCGTTTTCAGACCCCTTCAGATTATATATGTTTCGGAAGGCGTCAGGCCTCATCGGTTCAATCCGGAAAGCTTCATCCACATACAATTGATATACCTCATCCGTTAATGAACAGCCAGATGCCTTCGCATGTCCCCCGCCTCCGTAACGGCCCGCTACTTCTGATAAATCGATGTGATCATGAATCGTGCGTAAACTGACTCGTTTTGCGCCCATGATTAAAATGGCGATGTAATCCAGATGCGGATTGTCTTTTCCTAGTCTGTTCCCCAGCTCTGAATGGTAAGACTCTGCGTGAACGATTCCGACACAGTGTTCATGAATAAAGGTTTGCACCATCTCTCTTTTTTTTCTGCGGAGATACCTTTCAATTTTTTGATCTTCCAGATCCAATAACTTTTCTTCAAACTCATCAAAGAAAAAATGGTCATTTTCAGAAAGGCGCCGAATCATTTTTTCTTCAAATTCATCAATTGACAGCAAAAAGAAGAGATCATTAAGCCGCTTTGCCTGCTTTTGATCATGCTTCTCCCATTCCCATGTATCATATTGGCGCACAAGCTCTGTGAATTGATCTAAGGCATTTGTCGGGATGATCAAATCGTGTTGAATAAAATACTCATATAAAAGCGATGTTGCTGATGCAAGACGTCCGTCATCGTATTCCACTTGAACCAGTCCCCAGTCGTGTTGATTCAAATGAAGCGCGGTCTTATGATGGTCTATCAGCTTTACTTTTCCGCCTGCCTCCGCATACTTGTTTAACCTCTCTTCATTATCTTGGTTGACGGAAAGATCTGTAATGAATAATTCGTCTTGTCTCATGCTATCTTTCGTTTTTTCTAAAAAATGCTGAACTTGAATATCTAATCCTGAGACAGAGTTGTACCGAACCTCTACTTGGTCTCCAAATGCCAGTTTTGCAACTATGCCGCACCCTACTCCGTCCAAGTCATTATGTGAATATAAGTGATACATTTATCAAGACTCCTTTTTGTGTTGAAAATATGAACGGAAGGCCGCTCGTGGCAACCTATATTTACTATTCTAATGAATAGAATGTTTTATGCAAAAGAATCACACAATTAGCCAGGCGGAATGATGTTAATATTAGTTTACATAATTCAGTTATGGTCAATTAATGTGGTATGCCGGTCTGCCCCCGGCGTTTTAGTGCAGATAACTGATGATATTTTATAATTAGAAAAAGAGCGCTTTACCAGCCCTCTTTTTAAAACTTCAATATTGGCGGTACATTAGCCTATATGCCGAAACAGCTTGTTTTGTTAATAGGCTCCTCCCTCCTTACGTAATCAAACTGGGTAAACCGGATGTTTTCTGTGTGTAAATGTCAAATCTTTTGTCATGTAGGCTGTAAGGCGTTTATTGAGTTCGTCGCGTAACGAATTGGCTGGGATAATTCCGTCAATGATCATTTCTGAGGCGAGACGGTATATATTAATGTCCTGCTTGTATTCCTCCCGCTTATCATTGATGAAGCGCGCCCGCTCCTCTTCAGGGAGTTCGGCGATTTTTTTCGCATACACAGCATTTACGGCAGCCTCAGGCCCCATAACGGCGATCTGGGCCGTCGGCAGCGCTAAACAGCAATCCGGTTCAAAAGCGGGCCCGGCCATGGCGTACAAACCGGCTCCATAGGCTTTTCTGACAATGACGGAGAGCTTGGGGACGGTGGCTTCTGACATGGCGGAAATCATCTTTGCACCATGGCGGATGATGCCCGCCTGCTCGACCTTTGTCCCTATCATAAAGCCCGGTATGTCGGCTAAGAAAAGCAACGGGATATGAAAAGCGTCACATAAGGTGATAAATTTGGCCGCTTTATCCGCTGAATCATGAAATAAAACTCCGCCTTTTACTTTCGGCTGATTCGCGATGATGCCGACCGGCTGTCCGTCTATCCGTGAGAGTCCTGTAATCAGTTCTGGCGCAAATAAGCCCTTGATTTCAAAAAATGAATCTTCGTCAATCACCCGCTCGATCAAATCCATCATATTAAATGGAGCGTTTTGATTTTTAGGGATCACATCGGATAGCGGTTTCTCAAAATGTTTCGGCGGCCGAGTTTGGCTTGTAGGGGCTTTTTCCATATAGCTTGCCGGGATATAGGACAAATACGTGCGTGTCAATTCAATTGCTTCCTGTTCATTCCGAGCGAGAATATCTCCGCATCCTGAGACGGAACAATGCATGCGCGCCCCGCCCATTTCTTCAAGTGAAACCTTTTCGCCGATCACCATTTCGGCCATGCGGGGAGAACCTAAATACATGGATGCATTGCCTTCAACCATGACGACAATGTCGCAAAATGCCGGGATATAAGCTCCTCCTGCGGCAGATGGTCCAAACAGAAGGCAAATTTGCGGAATCCGACCTGATAATTTGACTTGATTGTAAAAAATTCGGCCGGCCCCCCTTCTTCCCGGAAACATTTCGACTTGATCTGTAATTCTCGCACCGGCTGAATCGACTAAATAAATCAGCGGACAGTTTAATTTTTCCGCTGTTTCTTGAATTCGAATCATTTTTTCGACAGTTTTTGTTCCCCAAGAGCCAGCTTTTACGGTTGAATCATTCGCCATGACACAAACTGTTTTGCCGCCTATTTTTCCGATCCCTGTCACCACTCCGTCAGCTGGGAGCCCGTCGGACATACACTCCGCAAAAAAAGCATCCTCCAGTTCAATCCCGTCATCAAACAAAAGCTTGAGCCGCTCTCTTACAAATAACTTCCCTTTCTTTTCATTGCTTTCGTGATACTTTTGCGCTCCGCCTTTTTGAATGGCATCTGCGCGTTCCTGTCTTTCTATTTCATCATTCATCAGCGATTCCCTCCGTTTATTATTTTCCTTCATAGTTCGCCCGTCTTTTTTCTTGAAACGCCTGTAAGCCTTCTGTTCTGTCTTTTGTGGGAATGGTGATTTCGTATGCTTTTTGCTCGATTGAAAGACCGGTGTTCAAATCTGTTTCTAACCCTTTATTTATAGCGAATTTAGCCTGTCTGACGGCGATCGGGCCATTGGCGGCTATGAATCCGGCAAGCTGCTCGGCTTTTGGGAGAAGGTCGGAAGAAGCTGTTACATATTCGATCAGGCCTATCTCTTTTGCTTCTTGTGCAGATATACGGCGGCCGGTATAAATGAGTTCCTTTGCTTTTCCTTGTCCGATCAGGCGAGGCAGTCTTTGCGTGCCGCCCGCTCCGGGGATAATGGCAAGACTTGTTTCCGGGAGGCCTAATCGCACATCGTTTGTGGCGATTCTGATGTCACATGCCAGTGCCAGTTCAAGTCCTCCTCCTAAGGCGGTTCCGTTTAAAGCTGCGATGACCGGCTGAGGCAGAGCTTCAATCCTCGAAACAACGCTTTGAATGAGGCTGACACTCCGGCGGACTTGGCTGTGATCCATTCCTCTTCTTTCTTTTAAATCTGCCCCTGCACAGAACGCTTTTTCTCCGGAACCGGTTAGAATGACACAGCGAATGTTCGGATCAGACTCGATTTTTTGCGCTGTGTCCTGCAGTTCATAAAGCATGTCTGCTGATAGTGAATTTGCAGCATGAGACCGGTTTAACGTGACGACAGCAATTGTTTCTTTTCGTAGTGAAAAAAGTACGTTGTTTCCCATTGAGTCTCCTTTCTAGTCAACAAAGCCCTGATGATTTAAAAACTTGCAGGTTACGGCTTGGCAGCGCTTTTCCGATCTTATTTTCGATCCATTGGATGGCAGGAAGAAGCATTTGTTGCTCCACACCCGTTTTGATCCCCATTTGTTCAAACATATAAATGGCGTCTTCAGTTGCGGCGTTTCCCGCTGACCCCGGTGCATACGGGCACCCGCCGAGCCCCCCTGAAGATGTGTCAAAGGCGGTGATCCCCATATTAAGGGCTGCGACCATATTAGCAAGTGCGGTGCCTCTCGTATCATGAAAATGCATGGCGATGTTTTTGGCGGGAAATCGTTTTAAAAGGGCTTCAAGTACGCTTATCACTTGGACCGGATTCGCCGCGCCTATCGTATCTCCCAGTGACAGTTCATCTATACCGAATTCAAAAAGGGTTTCGGAAAGGCGAATCACTTGTTCTATAGGCACGTCTTTTTCATAAGGACAGCCAAACACTGTAGATAGGTAGGCTCTTACGGTGAGCTTTTCCTGCTTAGCTTCACGGGTTACTTGACTTAACAAGTGAGTAGTATGATCAATGGATTTGTTCAGATTCTTTTGATTATGTGTCTCACTTGCTGACATAAAGATACAGGCTTCATTGATCCTGCCTTCTAACCCTTTCTCTAATCCAAGCTGATTCGGAACAAGGGCCGCATACGTGACACCCTCTGCACGATTGATTCCTTTTGCTACTTCCAGCGCATCGCTAAGCGCGGGTATCCATTTCGGATGGACAAAAGAAGTGATTTCAATATAAGAAAGCCCAGTCTGTGACAGCATGTTAATCCAAGCAATTTTATCCTCTGTTTCTATCCAATGCGGCTCATTTTGCAAGCCGTCACGCGGGCCGACTTCTTTAACGCGGACATTTTTCGGGAATTTCATGCCGCACCTCCTGTTTAAGGTTAAAGGTCCAATTCGATCAGCACTTCCCCCTCATCAACAAAATCTCCCTCGTTTTTTTTCACTTCTCTCACTTTTCCGGCTGTGTCAGCTACAATCGGAATCTCCATTTTCATAGATTCTAAAATAGCGACCTCCTGCCCTTTTTCAATTTGATCGCCAGCCTTGACGTGGATTTTCCAAAGGTTACCTGCCATCTGAATTGATATAGCACCCATTAAATACGCCTCCTCTTTCTCCTTATTTCTTTAAGAAATCGGTCGTCACTTCTCCCTTTTGAAATGGTTCAGAATGGACGATTTTCTCCAGGAATGGAATATTGGTTTTAATTCCTTCTACATGATATTCACGGAGAGCCGTTTTTAATTGTTCAATGGCTTGGTTTCTGCTTGTTCCTTTTACAATCATTTTCGCAATCATCGGGTCGTAAAAAGGGGATACGGTGCTGCCTGCTGCTACGGCGCATTCATGTCTGACCGCCGGATGCTTCAGCAGGGAGAAAGAAATGATTTTTCCCGGAGACGGATAAAACGTATTCGGGTCTTCCGCATAAATTCTCACCTCTATCGCATGGCCGCTGCACTTGATGTCCCGTTGAGAGAAGGCCAATTTATCTCCCGCAGCGACCTTTAGCTGCTGTTCAACGAGGTCCATGCCTGTGATTTCTTCTGTGACGGGGTGTTCAACTTGGAGTCTGGTATTCATTTCGAGAAAATAAAAGTTTTTATCCTGATCTACTAAAAACTCAATAGTGCCTGCATTGGTATAGCCGATCGACCGGGCTGCTTTGACGGCTGTTTCTCCGATCCTCGTTCTCAAGTCATCATCAACAAACGGAGAAGGGGCTTCCTCAATGACTTTTTGGTGCCGCCTTTGAACGGAGCAGTCCCGTTCAAACAGATGCACCGCATTCCCGAAGTGGTCGGCCAGTATTTGAATTTCAATATGGCGTGCGTTTTCGATGACTTTTTCTATATACATGGAGCCGTCGCCAAAAAAGTCAGCCGCTCGCTTTTTATTCCCTTCATATGCCTTTATCAGTTCCTCTTCCGAGTGAACGAGCTGCATGCCGATCCCGCCTCCCCCGGCTGAAGCTTTCAGCATAACCGGAAAGCCGATCCTCCGTGCGGCAAGACAGGCTGAATGAACATCCGACTGTGACTCGGAGACGCCTGGGACTACGGGAATATGTGCTTTTTCCATTGCCTTTCTCGCTTCAATTTTGCTCCCCATTTTTGCGATAACAGAAGGCGGCGGGCCGATGAACGTCAGGTTTTCTTTCCGGCATCGCTCTGCGAAAATACTATTTTCTGAAAGTAAACCATACCCGGGGTGAATCGCATCTGCTTTCGACTCTTTTGCCGCTTCTATGATTTTGTCTATATTTAAATAGCTTTCATTCACTCTCGATTTGCCGACCAGATAGGCTTCTGTCGCCGCTTTCGTATGAGGTGCTTCTTTGTCTGCTTCGGAATAGATTGCTGCTGTCTCGATTCCGAGACGTTTACACGTCCGGATGATTCTTAACGCTATTTCCCCGCGGTTGGCAATCAGCACTTTTTTAAACAACATGCATACCCTCCTTAGAATGATGATAGATGAAACTGTTGTATGGCCTTTTCTCTTAATTTGAATTTTTGAATTTTCCCTGAAGCCGTCATGGGATATTCATTTGTGAACACGATATAACGCGGAATTTTATGACGGGCTATTTTCCCTTTGCAATAGGCTTGCAGTTCTTCAGGCGATGCGGTCTGTCCTTCTTTCAGTTTGATCCAGGCAGCAGCCTCTTCCCCGAATTTCGCATCAGGAACGCCTACTACTTGAACATCTAAAACTTTTGGATGCTGATATAATAATTCTTCAATTTCACGCGGATAGATGTTTTCTCCGCCTCTGATCAGCATGTCTTTTAACCTGCCGGTGATTCGGCAGTACCCCTGCTCATCCATTACAGCCAGATCACCAGTGTGCAGCCAGCCGTCAGCATCTATTGCGCTCGCGGTGGCTTCCGGATCTTTATAATAGCCTTTCATGACATGGTAGCCGCGTGTGCAAAGTTCACCCTGCACCCCTCTTGCAACATCTCTGGACGTCCCAGGCTGTACAATTTTGACTTCAATATGCGGCAAAGCGCGCCCGACTGTTTCGACTCTTCTTTGAAGGGAATCATCGGCCCGGGTTTGCGTAATGACCGGAGAGGCTTCTGTTTGGCCGTAGGCGATTGTGATTTCTTTCATGCCCATTCTTTCAATGACTGCTTTCATCACTTCAATCGGACAGGCTGAGCCTGCCATGATGCCTGTTCTTAAATGAGACAGGTCGTAAGAAGGAAAATGTTTATGATGGAGCTCGGCGATAAACATGGTCGGGACGCCGTGCAATGCGGTGCATTTTTCTTGTTCGACCGCTGTAAGCACGGCGGCGGGGTCAAACTCTTGTACCGGAATCATGGCCGCTCCCGCAGAAACACAAGCTAAGACGCCGAGCACGCATCCGAAGCAGTGAAAAAACGGGACGGGTATACACATGCGGTCGGTTGAAGATAACTTCATACATTCCGCTATATTGGCCGCGTTGTTAATAATGTTAAAGTGTGAGAGCATTACACCTTTCGGAAATCCTGTCGTCCCTGAAGTATATTGCATGTTAATGACATCAACACTCATCAGGCTGTTCATTCTGTGATCAAGCTCGGTGTCGGACACTGTCTTAGATAATGTCGCTATATCATCCCAATGGTACATTCCCGGAGGGCTTTTATCTCCAATAAAAAGAATGGTTTTTAAAAACGGAAAACGGTCGGATTGTAATTGGCCCGGTTCTGATTCTTTTAACTCAGGAATCAAACCGTTCAGAATATCTGTATAGGAGGTCCCCCTGTAAGAATCCATTAAAATCAGAGCGCTGGCATCGGAGTGTTTAAGCAAATAGTCAAGTTCTGCCGATTGGAAATTTGTATTGACCGTTACAAGGACGGCGCCGATCTGTGCCGCAGCAAATTGAGCCGTTAGCCATTCGGGTACGTTGGACGCCCAAACGGCAACGTGGTCTCCTTTTTTGATGCCGAGTTTCATTAAGCCTTTTGCCGTTCGGCGGCATAAACGGTCAAACTGGGCGTACGTATACCGGAGGTTCCTGTCAGGATAAACAACGGCTTCACGATCTGGGTGCCGTTTTGCTGTCTGCTCTAAGAGCCTGCCGATCGTCAAGTCAATCAACTCAGCCACTATGATGTCCCCTCCTCATGATGGAAAGCGTTTACATTTCATTTTAGCAGCTGCCTTGCGATTACAATTCTCTGAATTTCTGATGTTCCTTCGCCGATTTCCATCAGCTTGGCATCGCGAAGCATGCGTTCTACTCCGTATTCTCTCATGTATCCGGAGCCGCCGTGAATTTGGATTGCCTGATTGCATGCTCTTGTTGCCATTTCAGATGCGAACAGCTTGGCAAACGCTGATTCTTTTGTAAATGGGCGCTGTCTATCCTTTAACCAAGCGGCTTTTATAACCATTTGTCTGGCAAGGTCAATTTCCATCGCCATATCCGCGAGTTTAAACTGAATCGCCTGAAAGGAGGAAATAGACTGTCCAAACTGCTTCCGCTCTTTTGCATAGGATAAGGAAGCATCCAGCGCGCCTTGCGCGATTCCCACAGCAAGTGCCGCAATCGAAATCCGGCCGCCGTCTAATGTATGCAAAAACTGTTTAAATCCCTTTGAAGAATCGCCAAGCAAATTTTCCGCCGGAACACGGACATTTTCTAAAAGGATCTCCGCAGTGTCCGATCCGCGCACACCCATTTTGTCATAGGGATTTGTAATCGTCAGTCCGGCCGTGTCTGTCGGTACAATCAGTGCAGAGATGATATTTTTTCCGAGTTCGTTTTTGCCTGTGACTGCTGTCACAATGACGGTGCGGGCATAGTTTGCATTGGTGATCCAGCATTTCTCTCCGTTTATGACATACTCATCGCCCTTTCGTTCCGCTTTTGTTTGTGTGCCTCCGGCGTCTGATCCTGCATTCGGTTCAGTAAGACCAAATGAACCAAGTGCTTTGCCGGAAGCGAGCGGGACGAGGTGTTCTTGCTTTTGCTTTTCTGTTCCGAAATAATAAAGCGGACTGGCGCCAAGGGACACCGCTGCCGCATAGCTTAATCCCGTGCTGCCGCATACTTTTCCAATTTCTTCGACGGCTAATGCATAGGAAATCGTGTCTCCTCCTGATCCACCGTATTCTTCTGGAAAAGGAATGCCCAATAATCCGAGTTCTCCCATTTTGTTAAATGTTTGTACTGGAAATTCACCCGTTCGGTCAACGTATTCAGCTTGCGGGGCGATTTCCTTTTTCGCAAAGTCCCTTACCATTTCACGAATCATATGTTGTTCTTTTGTCAGGTCAAAATTCATAGCTTTGCCTCCTTTTCGGCTTTCTATCATATTATTAGAAGAATTCTTTATTCATTCCAAACAAAATGAAGTCTGAAAATTCAACTAATGGAGTTTGTCCAACATGCAAAAAAAGGTTAAAAAGAGATTCTCTTTTTAACCTTTGAGGAGGATTAGCGGATGGTGACTTTTTTGGAAGGTGTACTTTCATTGTGGAGCCGGTCTGCGGCTGTTACAAAATACGTATATACCTGGCTTGTTTCCGCGCTTTCATCTAAAAACGTTTGGTGATCACCTGTTTTCCGCATTGTTGTCAGTAAATATGGTTCTTTTTGATTGCCATTTACTCGATAAATGGCATAGTAAGCGGTTTCTTTTGTTTTGTTATTTGACTTGTGATCTTCTATGTGCAGTGTGTTACCCTCAGCTGAGCTCACAATACGTTTGACTTTCGGTTTTTTTGGCGCCTTCTGATCTAACCATGGCATGTCAGGAACTAAGGCAGGTTTGTTGTAGAGTTCATTGATGAACCGATCCTTAAGCCCGAGCGGATTTTTGTTGAGATCTTTAAGGCTGAAATGGATACTGCCTCTGACAAGCTCTGATTGGCGGTTTAATGTGATTTGTCTCGCATACTCATCGGGATCAGACCAGGCGGGGTCACTATTGTTATTGATTTTATAGGCTGCCTGCCCAATGTATAAATGAACAGGTCTGTTCCTTACTTCATTGCTCCACCACTGGGTTAACACGTCATAAGCAGCCGCCTTAAAACCGATGCTCCAGTATATTTGCGGCGTAATGTAATCTATATCGCCCTTTTGTATCCATTCTCTTGTATCAGCATAAAGATCGTCATAGTTGGTTACCCCGGCTGTTGTGTCTGAGCCGCTCGGGTCATCCGCCGCATTTCTCCACACGCCGAATGGGCTGATGCCGAATTTCACATATGATTTTTCTTTTTTAATCGTGGTATTGATATGGTTCACGAGCTGGTTGACGTTGTCTCTTCGCCAATCGTCAATTTCATCAAAGCGGTTTTTTCCGTATTGTTCGTACGTTTCCGTGTCGGGAAATTCTTTGCCTTGAATTTTATACGGATAAAAATAGTCGTCCATATGAACGGCATCAATATCGTACTTTTTCACGACCTCTTCAATTCCTTTCACAATAAAATCCTGCGCTTTCGGGATACCCGGGTTATAGTAAAGCTGGTTTCCGTATGCAACAACCCAATCCGGATGCTTTCTTGCAGGATGGTCTTGAGACAGCTTATTAATATCCGTGTGGTTCATTGTGATACGGTAAGGATTAAACCAAGCATGGAATTCGAGGTTTCTTTTGTGCGTTTCTTCAATCATAAAAGCCAGCGGATCATAGCCGGGAGCTTTTCCTTGTGTGCCTGTCAAATATTCCGACCATGGTCCGTATTCCGATGGATAAAAAGCATCCGCCGTCGGCTTAATTTGTACGATGACCGCGTTCATGTTCATGTCTTCGGCATCATCCAGCAGCTTGATATATTCTTCTTTTTGTTTTTCAGCTGTTAACCCCTTTTTTGAAGGCCAATCAATATTTACGACAGAGGCGATCCATACGGCCCGCAACTCTCTATTTGCATAATGGCCCGCCTCTGCTTTGCTCATGCGCGGAACGGTGATTAAGCAAGTTCCCAATATCAATAAGCTGATCAGGAAATAAGCTATCCCCTTCTGGCAGCCTCTCATGTTGTTCCTCCTCCGATGAAAATGTACTTCAGAATACGTTATTACGATATTCTTGCGTGACGGAAGAGTGATTGAAAGATTGAAACATCATGACAGGTGCCTATGTGAGATAAAAAGACCCAAAGCTGAATGTCGCTTTGGGTCTTCTTATGTATGATTTTCTTTTGCGGCGCTTTTCAAGAACGCAATAAGCTTCGTGCCGACTCCCACTATTGTTTCCAGAATGGCCTGAGCCCCGGCGATGGACAAAATAAAGATCACGGGAACTGCAATGCCCGGCAGAAAAAGATAGCCCAAACCAACGCATATGGCGCACCAAATGCCTGCACACCAATAGCAGTTCAGCATGTAGCCAAAATTAGATTTGGGAACGCTTTTTTGGTCAACATGGCCTTTATCATCAACTATTCTTTTTTGTTTCATAAAAGGCTTTCTGATGAATTCTGTAATTTTGTCAAATACAATCAAATGTGTGAGCCTGTAGCTCGCGAGGATAAGCATGATATAGGTGAGCCCAGAGAGTTTTTCCATGACAAGCCTCCAATCAGCGTTTTCCCTATCCTTCCCATGCTTGCTTCTATCAATTCCTATGACATAAGGAATTACTCAAAACATAAAAAAACAGACAGGAGGTAAAGCCCCCTGTCTGGTTTATAGGAATCTCAGCGATTGTGTGCCGCTGTCTTTTCACCTGTACCTACGCTTTTTAAAATATCGTGAATGATTTCGCCGTTCTGTGATAAATATGCCGCTTCGAGCATGTCTTTGTGCGCGCCGGCACCCGTGTATTCGCGGCAATCTCCTTTAGAGGCCCCATTCCATTTTTGCAGATCGAAAGCCGAAGTGTCCTTTGGCTGGATGCCTGCTTCGATGAAATGGATGTTTGCATTGATTTGGCCGTCATTTGATAACTGTGCCCAGTATTCTTGGTAGTTTTTCTTCTTTTTGATGACAGCTTCTCTGACTGATTTAGGCAAGCGCTGAGCCGCTTCGTCGCTGTCATTGCTGTTGTCGATAGAAGTCACACCTTTTCGATAGGCGTCCACTATGATGTAATCGCTGACCTCCAGCCCTCGCTGTTCCATTGCTTGAACTACCTCGAATGCCAAGTTTCCGCCTGCGGAGTATCCCAAAAGGACATATGGACCTTCAGGCTGTATATCCATTATTGTGTTCACGTATTGTTCAATGCGCTGATCTTCCTCAATAAAATTAAAGCCGTACACAACAGCTTTATGATCCAAGTGTGACGCAAGATCTTTGAAGAAAATGCCGAATCCTGAAATAGGCGGAAAACAGAAAAGGTTTTGCCTGCCGTTTGGATTCAGTTTGCTTACCTGTTGATCTTCAGCCGCTGACATCTGTTGGGAGTAAAGTTTTTCAGCTAGCTGTTCAATTGTCGGATTCTCAAACAAGAGTTCAATCGGTACGTCAATCTGCTGGCTGCTCTTCAATTGATGAATGACTTGAAGAGCTTTGAGAGAATGTCCGCCAAGTTCAAAAAAATCATCCCGAATGCCAATATGACGTACGTTAAGTATTGATTGCCACATGTTGACCAGTTCTTGTTCAACCCAGTTTCGCGGCGGTATAATTTCTTTCTGATTAACAGACACACGGTCCGGAACCGGAAGCGCGCTGCGATTGATTTTTCCATTTCCAGTAAGCGGCATGCGGTCAAGCCGCACCCAGTGCTGTGGAAGCATATAGTTTGGAAGCGCTGATGATAAAGCAGAGCGGATGTCCGCTTCATCTATACCATCATCCCCGACATAATAAGCAAACAGCTGTGTTTCTTCTCCTGTATCTGCGATGGTGACCGCCGCTTCTTTTACTCCCTCGATTTCCATTAAGCGCGCTTCAATTTCGGCCGGTTCAATTCGCTTTCCGCGTATTTTGATTTGCCGGTCGATCCGGCTGATATATTCCAAATTACCGTCTGGAAGCCATCTGGCTAAATCACCTGTACGGTACATTCTCTCTCCCGGTATGTAAGGGTGCTGTTGGAAAGAGGCTGCCGTCAAATCAGGCTTGTTCAAATATCCTTTTGCCACGCCGTCCCCGCCGACACATAGCTCACCGGGAACACCGATCGGCTGCAGGCGCCCTTTAGAATCCAGAATGCAGGCTGAGGAATTACTGATCGGCTTTCCGATCGGGATGGGATTCGCATAATCACGTTTGATTTCAAAATATGTTGAGAATGTTGTATTTTCTGTCGGCCCGTAAATGTTATACAACGCAAGTTTCGGGCACGCATGTCTGACCGAATTAATGAGAGCTGGCGACAATGCTTCTCCTCCGACATATAACGTGTGCAAATGGCAGAACATGCCCGGCTGAACCTGTGCCAACTGATTAAAGAGGGCCGTCGTTAAAAATAGCACTGTTATTTTGTTGTCATGCAAATAGGCACTGAAAACAGCAGGCGTTAACATTGTTGATTTATCAACAACATGCAGGCATGCACCCTTTAACAGGGCCCCGAAGATCTCAAAAGTAACAGCATCGAAGCCGATTGAACCGGTCAAAATAAATCGGTCGTTTGTTGAGGCTGCTGTGTAATTGCTGTCGCATACAAGCGAAACGACATTACGATGAGTGATCATTACCCCTTTAGGCCGCCCTGTTGAACCGGAAGTATACATGATATAGGCCAAATCATCAGGGGTGTGCCTCACATTTACGGGTTCACTGTTTTCGTTAAGAGACGCCTCTGCATCGGCAATGATAACTTTTCTTGGGAAGTCAATGTCTGTCTGCATTCCTTTTTGCATAATGAGCATGGCTACTTCGCTTTCTTCAAGCATATAGACAAGCCGCTCCGGAGGGAGTTCCGCATCCAGCGGCAGATAGGTTCCGCCGGCCTTTAAAACAGCTAGAATACTGATGATGAGTTCGGGAGAATGCTTTGCCAAGATTCCCGCTATTCCGCTTTTTCCAAGGCCATTTTCAAGAAGCTGACGGGATAATGCATCTGATCTTTCGTCAAGTTCTCGATATGTCATTGAGGCGTTTCCTGAGACGAGTGCCGTAAGCTTCGGTGTCTTTTCTGCTTGCTCCCGAAACAGCTCGATGATGGTCTTGTCCTTTGGATAATCGGTCTTTGTATGATTGAACTGCTCGATCATACGGGCCTTCTCTTTAGCATCAAGTACAGAAATGTTAGCAGCAGGAATATCTGTATTCTCCGCAACACAGCGTAAAGCTTGTGTAAGATGATCGCGAACGCAGGCTATCCATGCAGGATCAAATACGTGCGAATTATAGCTGAACTTGATGATGAGTTCGTCACCGGGAGCGATAACGAGATTAAAGTTGTATCCCGATTGCTCTGACACTTTTACATTTTCTATTTCGAAAGGCGCATCAGAATGTCCCGCTGAGTCTGCCACTTTTTGTTGTAAGGGATAATTTTCAAAGACGATAATATGGTCAATTAATTCTTGCTTCAAAGCAGTTTTTGACTGGATATCATATAAAGGTTGAAAACTGAAGTGCTCAGCGTCCAGCATATTTTGCTGGCAGCGTCTAAGCAGCTCGGAAAATGTATCTCCTTCCTCTGTCTTGATACGCACCGGCACTGTATTAATAAACAGGCCGATCATGGTTTCAACTCCCGCGATCTCTGAAGGCCTCCCTGATACCACAGCGCCGAAGACAACATCGTCCGTTCGATTATAGCGCTGCAGCAGCACTCCCCATACGGTCTGCATGAGTGTAGCAAGTGTAGATTCATGTTGTTTGGCGATTGATTTTAGTTTACCCGTCAGCTCTTGATCCAGTGCGAATGTCAGCTCTTCGCGTCGGTATCCTTCTTGAATCTCACGGTCAGTCACCCGGGGCAGCGGTGAAGGAGTGCCGTAGTTTTCTAAATATGTTTTCCAATAAGCCGCTGCTTCCTCCTTGTCTTGATCTGCCAGCCAAGAAATATAAGTGCTGTAGGGCTGGACCGGCTCCAATGATATGGTGTTGCCGGAATGGATAGATTGATAGAAATGCATAAATTCCTGCAAGACGATTCCGAGACACCAGCCGTCCATTAAAATATGGTGGTGGCTCCAAACGCAGATATGCTTCTTGTCATCTAGTTTTAATAGAGAGATTCGCATAAGTGTATCTTTTTGCAAATCAAACCCTTTCGCCTTGTCTTTTTCCTTGAACCGCTCAATAAAGCTGTGCTGCTCTGTTTTTGACAGGTGCGAAATATCCTCATTGCAGACAACCAATTGCCGATCCTCCAGAACAACCTGCCGGGGCCCCGTCAAATTCGGGACATGCGGCAGGAAGACCGATCTGAATATGTCATGCCGGCTGACGACTTTTTGTATGCTGCGCTGAAACCAATCATAATTGAGGCTTCCTTTTATCGTGAAGAGCGACTGTTCGATATAAGCTTCCTCTTTTTCATGCAAGAAGGAATGAAAAAGCATTCCTTCCTGCATGTGAGACAGAGGATAAATATTTTTGATTTTTTTGGTTTTATCCATAGAGTCTGCACCTTTCTTCCCGTATTGATTAAAGGAGGCTCAGCATATCATTGATATCTTTAAGCGCATCCTCGGTTAGTTCACGATCATCAAAGTCGCTGACGGTTTTCTCAGCTTCTGTTTTGTTTAGACAGTGTCTGATCAGCTGCAGTAAATAACGATGACAATTCTCGCAGAGCTTTTCGATTGTTTCTTTATGAAAACGCGCTGTTTCGTATGTCATGTTGAATGTCAATTTTCCTTCTGCAACCAGAGCGCTGATGTCCAGGGATTGTTCCCGATTCCATGAAGGACTGATGTCTTCTCCGTTTCCTACAGGAGAAAACGTAAATGTATCTGGCTCAGATTCTTGCTGCTTCGTATCATTGCCGATTTCAAATTGACCAAGGTAATTGAAGCTGATGTCCGGTGCATGGCTGAACTTGATGTCTGCTTTTTCAGGCGGCGTTACATATTTGAGAATGCCGTACCCGAAACCTTTATCCGGTACGCGTCTTAAGGTGTCTTTTGTTGTCTTCAGCATGCGGCTGATGAATTCTTCGCTTTTTTCAGCTGGTGTTTTGGAGTCCAATTTGAGTAATACCGGATAAATAGCCGTAAACCATCCTACAGTGCGGCTGATATCAAGGCCGTCTAACACATCTTCACGGCCGTGGCTTTCCAGTAACACTTTGACGGCAGGACGCTCGGCCCAGTCCTGTAAAGCAAGGACGGCAGAAGCCAGCAGAAGATCTTGAGTATCTGTATTGTAAGCCTTGTTGACACGGGTTAGCAGCGCCTCAGTGTCCTCTTCCTTCAATGTGAACGAAACAGTCTCCCGTTTTTCCTTAGCTGATGTCTGATCCGTTGTCTCTTTTGAGGGCAAGGCTTCAATCTGATATTCTTCCGTTTCTCTCCAATACTCTTTTTGCCGAAGCAGCTGTCTGTTTTCTGCATATTCGGCGACTTTATCCGTGTATGCTTTGAATGAATCTGTCTTAGGAGGCAGTTTAATGTCCTCTCCATTTAAAGCCTGAGTATACCCGGACGCCAGATCTTCTAAAATCACACGCCATGAAACACCGTCCACTGTCAGGTGATGAGCTGCAAGAAACAGGAAGTCACCGCCTGCAGTGCGGAATAACCCAGCTTGGAACAACGGCCCTTTCTCTAGGTCCATCCCGTGCTGAATTTTCGCCACATGATTTTTAATAGCCGCTTCGTGCCATGCGGGTTCAGTCGGCGATCCGTCTACCGGTGCCTTTAATTCAATGATCTGAAGTCCGTACAATGCTTCCTCAGACGCACCGATAGGCAAATTGAACTGACTCCAGTTTTCACGTCCGTTTTTCGGGAAAATTAACCGTAATGCATCATGATGTTCGACAATGGCTTTCAAGGTTTTACGGAGCGTTTCTTCATCCACTGGAGTCTCCCGGTACAGCATGACTGACTGGTTGAAATGGTGTTTTTCCTCAAGGTCTTGAGACAGAAACCACTTCTGAACAGGAGACCACTGGACCTCTCCCTCCACGGGGCCTTGGCTGGCATTTTCCTTGGATGCCCGGATATAGCATGCCAGTTCTTTAATTGTCGGATAACGGAACAAATCTTTAATGGACATTTGTTTTCCGTACCGATGAAGCCGCGCCGACACCTGTAATGCTTTGATTGAATCTCCTCCGAGCTCGAAAAACGATTCATCCGTTCCGATTCTTTCTGCACCCAGCACTTCTGTCCAGATGTTAGCCAATTCTTTTTCCATAGCTGTTTCTGGAGCTTGGAAGCTGCGCTGGGTTTGTCCTTCATGTACAGGCTGCGGAAGTGCCCTCCGATCCAGTTTTCCATTTGGCGACAAGGGAAGAGCGTCCAGTTTTAACAGGAAGGCAGGGATCATATAAGCCGGCATGCTGCTTGCCAATGCGGCACGCACGCTTTCAACACTTGTTTCCGGCTCTGTAACGATATATGCGCACAGTTCCATCTGGCCGAGAGACGTTTCACGTGCTAAGACTGCCGCTTCTTTTACTCCGTCTGTGCGGCGCAGGACGCTTTCAACTTCTTCTATTTCCACTCTGTGGCCTCTGATTTTAATCTGGTCATCCATCCGTCCGATATATTCAAGCGTGCCGTCTGCCTGCCACTTCGCCATATCCCCTGTTCGATACATTCGTTTTCCAGAATGAAAAGGATGCGGAACAAAAGTTTGTTCGGTCAGTTCGGGAAGGTTGACATATCCTCTGGCAAGTCCGGTTCCTGCAATGCACAATTCCCCGGCGACACCGATCGGCTGCAGATTGTTTCCATCTAAAATATAGACTTGTGTATTGTTTATCGGCTTTCCGATACTTATCGTTTTCTGCCGTTCTAAATGTCTCATCGCCGTTGTAGCTACACTGTTTTCTGTCGGCCCATATTCATTGGCAAGCTCTGTATTTGGTGAAATGGCTAAACTTCGATCGGCTAATTCCCTGTCTGCGGCTTCGCCTGCCAATGTTACGATTCTAAGCGTCTGAACATCTTCAGGCTTCAATACATCCAAAAGCGACCTATACAGAACCGGAACGATAATCATATGGGTGATGCGATAATACGCAAGATTATGCTTAATGACGAGTATATCTTTGGCTTCTTCCTCATCGGGCAGCACGACTTTCGCTCCTGATAAAAGCGGTGTGAACATGCTGGTCACAAAACCGTCAAATGCAAAGGAAAAGAGCTGAAGCACTGTATCTTCTTCATGTAAAGCGTAAGCATTTCTGCGCCATTCGAGTGTATTGGCTATTCCTCTGTGTTCGACCATTACCCCTTTAGGCTGTCCTGTTGTTCCTGATGTGTAAATGATATATGCCAGGTTGTGAGAATATGAATAGGCAGGCAGACGGGAAGCATCATTTTCACACACGTCTTCAAGCAGCAGAACTTCACCTTCATAATCTGCTGGTGCTTTATGGGCCGCAGCACTGACTGTGACTAGCAGTTTTGCGCGGCTGTCACTCAAGATATAATTCTTACGCTCCGCAGGATACTCCGGATCAAGAGGAACATAAGCGCCGCCAGCTTTCCAGATTCCCAGAATAGCCGCTGTCATGCTGAATGAACGCGGCGCCAATACACCTACCGCTGTGTCCGGGCCTACACCCTTAGTGCGTAAAGTACGGGCGATTTTGTTGGACCACTGATCCAGCTCTTGATAAGTAAGTGTTTTTTCACCGCTGACAAGAGCTGTTGCTTCTGGTGTTTTTGCGGCTTGTGTTTGAAAAAGCTCTTGAAGCGTTTGGTCTTGAACGTGCGTTTCAGTTACGTCATTAAATCCATTCAGCAGCAGGTCTTTCTCCTTCTGGGTAAGGATGCTGATGTCCCTCAAAACTGTCTGCGAGCTGTGAGCGATCTCGTGCAGCATGTTCGATAAATGAGATGCCCAGCGCTCTATCGTTTTCTTTTGAAATAGTGCTGTCGCATATTCAAATTGCAAATGAATTTCTTTGTTTCCTTCAGAAGCTTGCAGCGTTAAATCGAACTTAGATACAGGGTGGGAAGCACCAGCCGGTTTCAGCTGAAGTCCATCCATTGTCAGCTGCTCATGCTCGATATTCTGCACGACGAGCATTGCATCAAACAGCGGATTGCGGCTTGTGTCCCGATAAACGTCGAGCTTTTCGACCAGTTCTTCAAATGGATAATCCTGATGTTCATAAGCTTCCAACGCTGTCTGACGGACTTCCTTCAAATAGTCTGTGAAACCCTTTCCGCCCTCCGGGCGTGTCCGAAGCGCCAACGTGTTCACGAACATGCCGAGCACAGGTTCAAGGTCTTCATGCGGACGGCCGGCGATCGGCGATCCGATCACAATCTCCTCTTGTCCACTGAGACGGGCCAATAGAGCTGAGTAGGTCGCAAGAAGCACCATATACAGGGTGCTGCCGTTTTCCCGCGCGAGGCGGTTCAGGCCGGACGTGACCTCTTCGTCCAGAGTAAATGAGATCTTGTCACCGGCGAAGCTTCGCACCGCCGGGCGGGGCTTGTCCGCCGGCAGTTCAAGCACAGGCAGCTCGCCGCCGAGCTGCTTCAGCCAATAAGATTCCTGCTTCTCATATGTGTCGCCTTTTTTGAAGTCCTGCTGCCATACGGCGTAATCTTTGTATTGGATGCGCAGCGGCTCAAGCTTTCGCCCGGCGTACAATGCCCCGAATTCCCGAATGAGCATATTGACTGAGACGCCGTCAGAAATGATGTGATGCATGTCGACCAAAAGGACATGACGCTCGTTTGTAACTCTTACGAGTCCCGCTCTGAAAAGCGGAGCCTGGCTGAGATCAAAAGGGCGTATAAACGCATCCGCCGAGTTCTCTTCGGTCACCGTAAATGGCACCTCATGGTGGATGCGCTGGACCGGCTCCCCTCCGTTTCCGGTTTCAAAGGACGTCCGGAGCGACTCATGGCGGCTGATCAGTGCTTTGAAAGCCGCCTCCAGCCGTTTGCGGTCAAGCTTGCCTTCCAGCTCCAGCACCGCTGGCATATTGTAGCCAGTGCCTCCGTCTTCCAGCTGCTGAAGGACATACATCCGTTTTTGCGCCGAGGAGACCGGATAGGTGTCCCGCTTTTCGGCCGGTTCGATCGCCGCATACGGGCTTTCCTCCAACTCGCGGATGACAGAAGCCAGCCCTTCTATGGTCGGGCGGGCGAATACGTCTTTAAGCGGTACTTGGACGCCGAATGCCTTGGCGATCCGAGAAATCAGTGCCGTTGCTTTTAACGAGTGGCCGCCTCGGTCAAAAAAGTCGTCTGTGATACCGACAGGACCGTTTTTCAGCACGTCTTCCCAAAGCTGGGCAAGCTTCATCTCGGTAAGATTTCTTGGTGCCTTGTATGATTCTTGACCAGCTGCCCCATCAGGAGCGGGCAAAGCCTTCCGGTCAAGCTTCCCGCTTGGTGTGATCGGCCATGTGTCGATCTGTACAAAATGAGCGGGGATCATATAGCCGGGCAGCACGAGCGCAAGCTGGGCCCGCACGTCGTTTTTATCACGCCCCTGGATATAAGCGCATAGCTCTGCCTCCCCGCGGTCTGCGCGGGTGATGACGGCTGCTTCCTGCACGCCTTCCAAGTTTCGGAGAGCTGATTCAATTTCGCCGGGTTCGATCCGGTAGCCGCGGATTTTGACTTGATCGTCCAAACGGCCGAGGAACTCAACCTGTCCGTCCGGCAGCCAGCGCGCTGAATCCCCCGTTTTGTACATCCGGTCCCCCGGATAAAACGGATCAGTGAGAAAGCGTTCCGTCGTTAACTCGGGGCGATTCAGATAGCCTCTGGCCACACCATTCCCGGCGATATACAGTTCGCCTGTACAACCGGTCGGCAGAATCTGCTTTTTCTTGTTTAAAATATACAGCCGGAGATTGTGAATAGGTTTACCGATTGGAATTCGCTTCAGGTCTTTACCTAACGGACAATCAAAGTATGCTGCTTCTACTGTCGTTTCTGTCGGCCCATAAGAATTGGTCAATTCTACACCGGGCAGCAGTTCATAAAAACGGGAAACAAGATGTGCGCCCAGTTGCTCACCGCCGGCAAATACTCGCTTCAGGCCGTTAGGTACGATCGGTACAGCGCGATTTTTGACATATGCTAAAAACGCATGCAGCATAGAGGGAACAAAATGAGCTGCCGTTATTCGTTTTTCTTCTATCACCTTTATCATCATTTCGGGATCCTTTTCGCCTCCTTGAGGAAGCAGAAAGACGGAAGCACCAGCGTACGGCCACCAGAACAACTCCCATATGGAAGCGTCAAACGAATAAGATGTCTTATGCAAAATCATATCCGATTCGTTAAGCGGATAGCGGATTTGCAGGGATTGCAAAAAATTCACTGCCGACTGATGCTCGATCTGCACACCTTTTGGCGTTCCGGTTGAGCCTGATGTATAGATGATATAGGCTAGCGAATTCGACCGTACTGACACATCGGGATTGATAAGATGATTCTTTTCTCGGCTGACATTTATGTTGAGATCTAGTACGTCACCTTCAAAAGACGGGATCTCGAAACTGCCGGATTCAGCTAAAAGAAGCTTAGCACCGCTGTCCTTCAGTAAAAAGCGGATACGTTCTTCCGGGTACTCCGGATCGATAGGAACATAAGCGCCGCCCGCTTTCAAAATGGCATATATGCCGATCAGCATTTCCGGAGACCGCCTGCCTGTGATCGCAATGACAGTTTCTGATGTAACTCCCCTTTCAATAAGCTCCCAAGCGACTCGGTTGGCCCGTTCGTTCAGTTCTTTGTAGGAGATGACCTCCTCTCCGTAAAAAACAGCCGGCCGTTCTGGTGTTTTTGCCGCTTGTTTTTCAAGCTGGTGATGCAGTGTCTGAGCCAGCGGAAAGCTTGTGGTCGGAAGCGGACTGCATGATTGAATAAAGGTCTTCTCTTCTTCTTTTGTAAGCACCGGGATGTCGTCTAATTCTGTGTCAGGGCTGCTAACAGTATTTTCTACCAGTCTCAAGAAAAATCGCGACCAGCGTTGAATCGTTTCCTTTTCAAACAATGAAGTGCTGTATTCAAATTGACAATAAAGCTCTTCATCGTTCTCCGTTATATAAAGAGATATATCAAATTTAGATATTGGGTGGTCAACATCTGCGGTTTTAAGTTGCAAACCGTCTAATTGCAGTTTTTGCTGTTCCATGTTTTGGAGCGTAAGCGTCGTGTCAAATAACGGGTTGCGGCTCATATCCCGCTGGACACCGAGCATGTCAACCAGCTCTTCGAACGGATAATCCTGATGCTCATAGGCTTCCAATGCTGTCTGTCGCACTTCCTGCAAGTATTCTGAAAAACGCTTACCGCCTTCAGGGTGTGTCCGAAGCGCCAGTGTGTTGACGAACATGCCGAGTATAGATTCAAGATCGGCATACGGCCGTCCGGCAATAGGCGATCCGACTACTATTTCTTCCTGTCCGCTCAGCCGCGCCAAGAATGCTGTATATGCAGCAAGGAGTGTCATGTACAGAGTACATTCGTTTTTGCGTGCAAGTTGTTTCAGACCGGATGTGATCTCTTTGCTGATGATGAATGAAACTTTGTCTCCAGCGAAGGTTCGCACTCCCGGCCGAAGCTTGTCTACCGGCAGTTCAAGCACAGGCAGCTCACCGCTAAGCTGATTCAGCCAGTAAGCTTCCTGTTTCTGATACGTGCCGCCACTTTTGAATTCCTGCTGCCACACAGCATAGTCTTTATATTGAATACGTAAGGTTTCAAGCGTTCGGTGTGCATACAAATCGCCGAATTCTCGAATCAACGTATGAACGGACACACCGTCTGAAATGATGTGATGCATATCGACCAAGAGCAGATGGCGTTCGTCTGTTTCCTTGATTAGGCCTGCCCGTAAAAGCGGGGCTTTGCTGAGATCAAAAGGACGGATAAAAGCCGCTGTCTTTTCTTGTTCACATAAAGCAAATGTTACTTTTGAATGAATGCGCTGGACCGGCTCGCCGTCTGTCCCTTCTTCAAAGGAGGTTCGAAGCGGCTCGTGGCGGCTGATCAGTTTTTTGAATACAGTTTCCAAACGCCCTCGGTCTAGCTTTCCTTCCAGTTCCAGTACCGCCGGCATGTTGTAGCCGACGCCGCCGTCTTCCATCTGCTGAAGCACATACATTCTCTTTTGCGCTGATGAGACAGGATAAACTTCTTGTTCTGGAGCCGGCTCAATTGCCGCATACGGGTTTTCCTCAGCTTCCCGGACGACAGCAGCCAGACCCTCCACCGTTGGATGGGCAAACACTTCTTGAAGCGGCACCTTAACGCCGATCTCCTTAGCAATACGGGAGACAAGCGCTGTTGCTTTCAATGAGTGGCCTCCCCGGTCGAAAAAGTTATCCCGGATTCCCACCGGGCCGTCTTTCAGCACGTCTTCCCAAAGTTGTGCCAGCTTCAGCTCCGTAAGATTTCTCGGTGCGGCATATTGCTTATCATCTGCGGCAGCTTCCGGTTCTGGAAGAGATCTTTTGTCGACTTTTCCATTCGGAGTCAGCGGTATGCTTTCCACCCATCCCCACTTTAACGGAATCATATATTCAGGCATTTCTTCTGCAAGATAGCGGCGCAAAGCTAGAGAATCCAAACGGTTAGGTGCACTGTAGTAAGCACACAATTCATTTTCTCCGTCATGATCTTGCCTAATGATAACCGCTGCTTCCTTAATTTTCGGGTGATTCTGTAATGTCATCTCAATTTCTCCAGGTTCGACCCGGTAACCCCGGATTTTCACCTGATCATCGGTCCGGCCGATATATTCAATATTGCCGTCCTCTGACAGTCTTGCCATGTCGCCTGTGCGAAACATCGTGGCTCCGGGTCTGAAAGGATCAGGCAAAAACTTTTCGCGAGTCAGCTCTTCATTGCGGAAGTACCCCCTTGCCACGCTTGAACCGGAAATATACAATTCACCCGTGATGCCCTTCGGTTGAAGCTGCTTTTGTCCGTTTAAAATATACATATACGTATGATCAATCGGTTTGCCGATTGGCGGACTTTCAGGGATATGCTCCCCCGGATGAATGCTATAAGCAGACACGACATGGGTTTCAGAAGGTCCGTAATGATTGTGTAACACCATGTTGTGACGACGCAGTACTTGTTGGAAGAGATGGGAGACCGTTAGTTGTTCCCCGGCCGTAATCAGATGCTTCACGCCATCAGGAAATGTGTTCGCGTATTCTTCCTCGCTGAACATCATTTTAATGAACGCAGTTGGAAAAAATACGATTTCTGCATTATGATCGGCGATAAACGCAAACAGCTGAGAAACGTCTCTTTTGATAGGTTCAGGCACGATGTGGACTGTGCCGCCTCCAGCCAGCGTTGAAAATATTTCTTGATAACAGACATCAAAGGCAGGTGTAGCATATTGGAGCACGTTAGTCCGAAAATTAATTCCGGAGTTTGTAAATTGATAGTGCAGCAAATTTGCCATGCTCCTATGTTCAAGCTGAACGCCCTTTGGTTTCCCGGTTGTGCCCGACGTATAAATGGTATACAGCAAGTCATCCGCTGTATTGACGGGCTTCACATTGCTTCCGTCCTCTTCCTGCGCACTTTCTTCCGTATATGTAACAGTCCTTAAAGCTTCCTCATTGACCGATTCCAATAAAGAGGCCAGGCTTCGGTGTGATACCAAATGTGAACAGCAGCTATCCTGAAGAATAAACCGGATCCTTTCAGGCGGATAATTTGGGTCAATCGGAACCAAAGAGCCGCCTGCTTTCAAGATTCCGAGGATACCGGCCGTTAATTCAGGTGAGCGTTCGGCCATGATGGCGACCGGTTCTTGTCTTCTTACGCCTCGCTTTCGCAAGATCCGAGCCAGTTTATTGGCGTTTTCATTAAGCTCTCTGTATGTTATTGACCGGTCTTGATAGGTGACGGCCTGCATATTCGGCGTCAGTTCCGCTTGTTTCTCAAACATAGAATGAATCGTTTGAAAAGCAGGTGCTTCAGCTTCCTTTTTTCCGAGCAGCAGATGTTTCTCGCTTCTCGTTGTGATGTCAATTCCGGCGGGAGAGATATCCGGGTTGTCTAGAATTTGCGAAACCATATGAGTCAGATGTCCTTTGACCCCTAATATAAACGATCGGTCGTATACACCGGGATCATAGCTCATTTTGATATGGATTTCGTCACCCGGCGCCACCATCAGATAAAAGCTGTAATTGGTTTCATCCGCCACTGAAAAATGATGAATCTGAAAGAGTTCTTGGGCATCATCGTGACTGTTCAGCATATCGATTTCATTCTGGACAGGATAGTTTTCAAAAACAAGAATATGATCAATCAGACCTTGCTTTACGGCAGAGTGTGCCTGTATCTCGTATAGCGGATGGTAACTGTGCGCTTCAGCAGCCAGAGCTTCTTTTTGCATCCTTTTCATCAGCTCGGAAACCGGCGTATCAGCTCCTTGCACACGTACTGGAATTGTATTGATAAAAAGGCCGACCATATTTTCAATCCCTTCAATAGAAGAAGGTCTTCCCGAGGTGACTGATCCAAATACCGCGTCACCGGTGTTATTATATTTTTGCAGCAGAATGCCCCACAGCGTATGAAACAATGTACTGAGTGTTACCTCTTCCTTTACAGCCATTTCTGAAAGTCTGCTGCTGTCTTTTTTTGAGAAGGAAAACGTGACATGCGCTTGGCCGCTTTTTTGCTTGTCCTTTGTTTTATTCTGTTTTGGCAGTGCAGTTTGCTGCTCATATCCGGCAAGATAACTTTTCCAGTAGGTTATCGCCTGCTCCTTGTCTTGCTCCATCAGCCAATTGATGTAGCTTCCGTATGGCCGCACGGGCTCCAGTGTTAAAGGTGAAGCGTTGATATGGGCAGCGTAAATTTGGAAAAATTCTTTCAGCACAATGCTGAAGCACCAGCCATCCATCACAATGTGGTGAAAACTCCAGAGGCAGGTATATTGCTGTTTCCCAGTTTTCAGGAGAGAGATGCGCATAAGCACGTCTTTTTGCAGGTTGAATCCCTTCTCCCTGTCCTTTTCTTTATAGTTCTCGATGAATTCAGATTGACGGGATTCGTCTAAGTGAGAAATGTCCTCTTCTTGGACGGTTACAGTCCGCTCTCTGAGTACCACTTGCTGCGGTGCGGAAACATTTTGGTTAATGAAAATGGTTCTGAAAATGTCATGGCGTGCCACTAGGGCATTGATGCTGTCCTGAAAAAAGCGTGAATGCACTTCTCCTGCGATTGAAAATACGGCTTGCTCAAAATATGCCCGTGAGTCTTCATGCAGAAGGGAATGGAAAAGCATCCCTTCCTGCATGTAAGACAGCGGATAAATATCTTGAATGGAATTCGCTTTTGTCATGTTCATGTCTCCCTGTCACGATTTTCTACAGTTCTTGAACTAAGTCGGAAATGCTGTCCAAATCCTCCATTGTCAACGATTTACTGCTGAAATCGCTCAATGTCTTTTCTGTCTCCTGTTTGCCTGCGCAATGTTTCATAATGCTTTGCAAATAGTTTTGAATCCCGTTCAAAAGATGTTCCATCGTTTTTCTGTAAAATCGGTTTGGCGGAAAGCTGAGATTAAAGTGCAGTTTGTTTTCCGCCGCCAATGCACTGATCTCTATTATTTGCTCACGCTGCCATGAGCGTGTGATGTCCTCTCCGCTTGCAAGCCCCGATAGGTTGAAGGTTTCTTGCCGCTCTGTATCGTTGAATTGCCCTAAGTAGTTAAATCCGATCTCGGGAGCTCCCCCAAACTGTATGCTTTTGTTCTCCGGCTTTGTTATATATTTCAAAATGCCGTATCCGGTCCCTTTCTGAGGTATTCGCCCAAGCGTATCTTTCACTGTTTTCACCGCAGTTCCCAACTCGCCTGGCTCTTTTTGAATCTCAAGAAGCACTGGATACATCGAGGTGAACCACCCGACTGTGCGGCTGATATCCACATTCGGGAGTATGTTTTCCCTTCCGTGTCCCTCCATCGCAATCCGAAGTTTGCTTTCCCCGGTCCAGTCCCGAATCGCTAATGCTGCTGCTGTAAGCAGAATATCTTGTGTATCTGTGCCATAAGCGTGATTTACTTTTTGAAGCAGGACGGTCGTGTCTTCTTCAGAAAGTGTAAAGCGCACTGTGTTTTGGCTGCTGTCATTTGTATCATTGGGCTGCGGCTTTTCATATGGGAGTGCCGCTATTGTTTCCTCTTCTACAGAACGCCAATAAGCTTCTTCTTGAATCAGCTTGCTGCTTTGCGCGTAATCTTGGAGGCGTTCTGCGTACTCCTTATATGAATCTGTCTTGGGCGGAAGCTGAATGGATTGCCCCGCTGCCGCTTGATGATAGCCGGCAGACAAATCTTCAAGCAAAGTCCGCCACGATACCCCGTCAACGACTAGATGGTGAATTGTCAGGAACAAATAGTCTCCCGAAGGCGTTTTAAACCAGCCTGCTCTTAACAACGGCCCTTCTTCTATATTCATCCCTCTTTGAAGACCTGCGACTTCTTTCTCAATTTCATTTTCCCAAGCTTCTGTATCTGAAAAATCTGAGGCATTCAAAGTGTACAATTCTGTTTCATGAATATCTTGATTGATTTGTATTACATGTCCGCTCTCTTTGCGGTATATCATACGAAGTGCGTCATGGTGTTCCGCAAGCTTTTGTAAAGTCTCCCGCAACGGTTTCTCTATCAATCTGCCGGAGTTAAAGAGCATCACAGACTGATTGAAATGGTGTCTGTCTGTTATACGTTGAGTAAGGAACCAGTGCTGGACAGGTGTCAATGGAACTTCGCCCTTCACCGGCCCTTGGTCAATCACTCTTTCTGTTTTGCGAATTACAGCAGATACATCTTTGATTCTCGGGTGCCGGAATAAATCGCTTGCCGTCATACTCCAGCCGTAACGGCCAAGACGTGCAGATACTTGAAGAGCTTTGATTGAATCTCCGCCCAGTTCAAAAAACGAATCCTCGATTCCGATTTTCTCAAGGCCAAGCACTTCCTGCCATATCAGCGCAAGCTGTTCTTCAAGCTCACTTCGAGGCTGTACGTACTTTGATTTTGATGAGAGTTCCGGTTCAGGGAGCGCTTTTCTGTCCAGTTTCCCGTTTGCGGTCAGTGGAAGAGCGTCCATTTCAATCATATATACAGGTATCATATATCCCGGTAATGTGCTGGAAAGCTGTGAACGTACTTTTTCAGCATCCATGTCTGCTTGCAAACTCATGTATGCGACTAACTCTTTGCTTCCAGACTGTCCCGGGCGCGCCAATACAGCAGCTTCCTTGACTCCGTCTATATGCCGAATCGCTGTTTCTATTTCACCAAGCTCGACCCGGTAGCCGCGGATTTTCACCTGCTCGTCCATACGCCCGGCATATTCAATGGTTCCATCCGGCAGCCAGCAGGCTAAATCGCCGGTTCGGTACATTCGTTCGCCAGTTGCAAAAGGGTTAGGCACAAATTTTTCTTTTGTTAACTCAGGACGGCCAAGATAGCCTCTTGCTACTCCATCACCGCCAACACATAATTCTCCGACTGCTCCAATCGGCTGAAGCATTCCCCAGTTGTTTAAAATATAAGCTGTTGAATTTCCAATCGGACGGCCAATCGGTATTGAATGCTCGTAGTATCTCTCAATCTCAAAGCAGGTTGAGAACGTCGTATTTTCAGTCGGCCCATATCCATTCCATATTGCCAGTGACGGACAGGCTTTCCGAATCCGATTGACGTGGCTGGCAGATAAAGCCTCACCGCCTATGATCAATGTGGACAGACCGGCAAACGTATTCTCATTCTGTTCGGTCAAATGATTAAAAAGAGGTGAAGTCAGCCATAATGTTGTGATTCCGTTTTGGTGTATGTATGTCTCAAGCTGATGGGAATCAAGGAACGTTTCTTTGTCGGCCATATATAGAGCTGCGCCATTAAGCAGCGGCCCGAATATTTCAAAAGTGGTTACATCGAAACCAAATGAAGAAGTCATCAGAAGCCGGTCTGAAGGTGTAACCTCAATATAATTGCTGTTTGTCACAAGACGAATGACACTTCGCTGCTCAATCATTACTCCTTTTGGTTTTCCAGTTGATCCGGATGTATAGATGATATAGGCAAGTGAATCCGGTCCGGCAAGTGATTCAAGGTTTTCCGTATCATTTCCTTGCTCTTGAATCGCTTCGATGAAAATTTGTTCATATTCTCCTTCTATATTTAAGAAATCTTTCCCGAGTTTTTCTGATTGAAGGAGAATTCCAGCCCCGCTATCTGACAGCATCCATTCTATTCGTTCTGACGGCGTGTCTTCTCCGATAGGAAGATAAGCCCCTCCTGCTTTCAAAATTCCTAATATTCCGGCTGCAAGCTCTGGTGTGCGCTTAGTCAATAAAGCTACGACACTTTCAGGACCGACCCCTTTTGCCCGGAGCACCGCCGCGATCCTGTTCGCCCGATTGTTCAGTTCATGATAAGTCAATGTTTGTCCATGGCTGACAACGGCTGCGGCATCAGGCGTTTTTGCCGCTTGTCTTTCAAAAAGGCGGCTGACTGTTTCATGCCTTGGATATTCCATTTTTGTACGGTTGAATTCGTGAATGATTAATCTTGTCTCATCTTCATCAACTATATTGATTTTCCCTAGAGTCACTGTATGATCTTCGGTGATTTTCCGGAAGATATGAATCAAGTATTTCAGCCATTGTTCTATTGTTTTTTTCTTGTATAAATCAGTATTATATTCCAGATGAAAACGGAGCTCCCCTTTGGGTTCTTCCGATGCATAAAGTGCCAAATCGAATTTGGACACTTTATGCTCAATATCAGCAGACCGGAGACGCAAATCTTCCAGCATCAGATTTTCATGATCTATGTTTTGAAGAGCGAACATGACGTCAAACAACGGATTGCGGCTTGTGTCTCGATAAACGTCGAGCTTTTCGACCAGTTCTTCAAATGGATAATCCTGATGTTCATAAGCTTCCAGCGCTGTCTGACGGACTTCCTGCAAATAGTCTGTGAAACCCTTTCCGCTCTCCGGGCGTATCCGAAGCGCCAACGTGTTCACAAACATGCCGAGCACAGGTTCAAGGTCTTCATGCGGACGGCCGGCGATCGGCGATCCGACCACAATCTCCTCTTGCCCGCTGAGACGGGCCAATAGAGCTGAGTAGGCCGCAAGAAGCACCATATATAAGGTGCTGCCGTTTTCCCGCGCGAGGCGGTTCAGGCCGGACGTGACTTCTTGGTCCAGAGTAAATGAGATCTTGTCACCGGCGAAGCTTCGCACCGCCGGGCGGGGCTTGTCCGCCGGCAGTTCAAGCACAGGCAGCTCCCCTCCGAGCTGCTTCAGCCAATAAGATTCCTGCTTCTGATATGTGTCGCTTTTTTTGAATTCCTGCTGCCACGCGGCGTAATCTTTGTATTGGATGCGCAGCGGCTCAAGCTTCCGCCCGGCGTACAATGCCCCGAATTCCCGAATGAGCGTATTGACTGAGACGCCGTCAGAAATGATGTGATGCATGTCGACCAAAAGGACATGCCGCTCGTTTGTTTCTCTTACGAGTCCCGCTCTGAAAAGCGGAGCCTGGCTGAGATCAAAGGGACGTACAAACGCATCAGCCGAGTTCTCTTCGGTCACCGTAAACGGCACCTCATGATGGATGCGCTGTACCGGCTCCCCTCCGTTTCCGGTTTCAAAGGACGTCCGGAGCGACTCATGGCGGCTGATCAGCGCTTGGAAAGCTGCCTCCATTCGTTTACGGTCAAGCTTGCCTTCCAGCTCAAGCACCGCAGGCATGTTGTAGCCGACGCCTCCGTCTTCCAGCTGCTGAAGGACATACATCCGTTTTTGCGCCGAGGAGACCGGATAGGTGTCCCGTTTTTCGGCCGGTTCAATCGCCGCATACGGGCTTTCCTCCAACTCGCGGATGACAGAAGCCAGCCCTTCTATGGTCGGTCGGGCAAATACGTCTTTAAGCGGTACTTGGACGCCGAATGTCTTGGCGATCCGTGAAATCAGTGCCGTTGCTTTTAACGAGTGGCCTCCCCGGTCAAAAAAGTCGTCCGTGATACCGACAGGACCGTTTTTCAGCACGTCTTCCCAAAGCTGGGCCAGCTTCATTTCGGTAAGATTTCTTGGTGCCTTGTATGATTCTTGACCAGCTGCTCCATCAGGAGCGGGCAAAGCCTTCCGGTCAAGCTTCCCGCTTGGTGTGATCGGCCATGTGTTGATTTGCACAAAATGAGCGGGGATCATATAGCCGGGCAGCACGTGCGCAAGCTGTGCCCGCACGTCGTTTTTATCACGCCCCTGGATATAAGCGCATAGCTCTGCCTCCCCGCTGTCTGTGCGGGTGATGACGGCTGCTTCCTGTACGCCTTCCAGGCTCCGGAGAGCTGATTCAATTTCGCCGGGTTCGATCCGGTAGCCTCGGATTTTGACTTGATCGTCCAAACGGCCGAGGAACTCAACCTGTCCGTCCGGCAGCCAGCGCGCTGAATCCCCCGTTTTGTACATTCGGTCCCCCGGATAAAACGGATCAGTGAGAAAGCGTTCCGTCGTTAACTCGGGGCGATTCAGATAGCCTCTGGCCACCCCATTCCCGGCGATATACAGTTCGCCTATGACACCCGCAGGCTGAACAGCCATCTGAGGGTCCAAGATATAAAGACGCGCGCCCGGCACGGGCTTTCCGATCGGAAGACGCAGCCGTTCACTGTCTTTTTCTCTGTCACACACGTAAAATGCCGCATCCACCGTGGCTTCTGTCGGCCCGTAGCCGTGGATCAGAGACGTCTCCGGCAAAAGATCAGCAAATCGGGCCGCTGCTTGGGGCGTGAGCGGTTCGCCTCCGGCGAATACCCGCTTAAGACCTGTCGTGAGCCCGTCCCTTCGCTCAGGCGTTTCCATCTCCAGCTGATCTAAGAAGCTGTTCAGCATCGCAGGAATGAAGTGAGCCGTTGTCACCCGTTCCTGCGTGAATGCCTCTGCCATGAGCGCCGGATCTTTTTCCCAGCCGGACGGAAGCAGATAGGCCGAAGCGCCTGAGAGTGTCCACCAGAACAGCTGCCAGACAGAGGCGTCAAATGAAAATGACGTTTTCAGCACAATGACATCCTCTTGATGTAACGGAAACTGCCGTTGCATGCCGGTCAGAAAAGAAACCGCCTGGCGATGCTCCACCGCCACGCCCTTTGGCTGTCCCGTAGAGCCGGAGGTATAAATGAGATACGCCAGAGAGCCGCCATCGGCTGTGCCTGCAGGCACTTCTGAAGTATCGCCATCCACAAGCGCCTCCATATCCACTTCAAGCGTCTCACCTGAAAAATCGGGAACCGTTAAACCAGACTGTGTCAGCATAAGAGAAGCCCCGCTGTCTTTCAGCATGTAGCTCAGGCGCCCGTCAGGATACGCCGGATCAAGCGGCAGATAAGCGCCGCCCGCTTTCAAAACGGCCAGTACGGCAATCATCATTTCCGGCGAGCGCTCGGCAAGGATGCCGACAATGCTTTCTTTCGTCACGCCTTTCGCCGCAAGGCGTACGGCCAGCCTGTTTGAATACGCATCAAGCTCCCCGTATGTCAGGCTCCCATTAGCGAAGTGAATCGCCGGCCGATCCGGCGTAAGCGCCGCCTGGTGTGTAAACAGGCCGTGGAGAGTCGGAGCTATAGGTGAAACAGCTTCTGTTTTGTTGAATTCAGAAACAATTTGCCGTGTTTTGCTTTCATTTAGCAATGGAATCTGTGAAGCACGTATCTCAGGGTCAGCGATAACAGATGCAATCATTTGCTGCATATACCCTTCGATCTCTTGCATCATGCTGGTGTCATACAAATCTGTATGAAAATTGATCCGTACATATAAAGAGGATCCTGGAATGACTTTTATACTGCACCCGTAGTTGGTTTCCTCAGCCATCGAAAAGTCCTCCACCGAAAAATCAAACGCCCCGGTCTGGTTCAATCCCTCAATTTCCTGCTGTGTCGGCACATTTTCAAATACGATAATATGATCGATCAGTTCCTGCTTGAGTGCGCTTTGCGCTTGAATATCATACAAAGGAAAATAACTATAAGCTTCTGCTTTCAGTAACTCCTTTTGCATATGCCTGACCAGATCCGAGAAGGAAAGCGCTCCGCTTTGGACGCGAACGGGAACTGTATTGATAAAAAGCCCGACCATGCCCTCCACGTCTGCAAGCTCCGTTGGTCTGCCGGAAATTACAGAACCGAACACAGAATCGTCACTGTTATTGAATCGTTGCAGCATCAGTCCCCACAACGCTTGAAAAACCGTGCTCAGCGTCGCCCCGGAAGCTGCTGCAATTTGCTGTAATCCGGCGGTTTGCTGTTCCGAGATTGTAAATACAGCCTGCTGTAATTTCCCTTCTGATGTTTGAACACTTTTTCTTGGCAAGGATGATGTCTTTTCAATATCTTGAAGCCGCTCTTTCCAATACTTTGCCGCCTCTTCGCGGTCTTGCCGCATCAGCCACTTGATATATTTTCCGTACGGCTGAACCGGAGGAAGGTAAGGATGACGCCCTTCGCCCAGGGCCTGATACATGTGGAGAAAATCTTTAATGACAATGCCGAGGCACCATCCGTCCATCAAAATATGGTGATGGCTCCAAATACAGACATAGCGCTCAGGTGCCAATTTCAAAATGGATACCCTCATAAGGACATCTGTTTGCAGATCAAAGCCTTTGGACTTATCTTGTTGCCGGAAGGTTTCGATATATTTCTCTTCATCTGACTTATCAAGACGGGAAATATCCTCAAACTGAACGTTGCATGGACGGCTTTTGAGCACGACTTGCCTAGGCTTGGCTACATTTTTGTGAATGAAAGTTGTACGAAAGATGTCATATCGGCCAACAATGGCATCCATACTTTTTTGGAAGCGTTCCAAGTCTAGCCTTCCGTTGATGGTAAAGGATGCCTGTTCAAAATAGGCTCTTGATTGTTCATCAAACAGCGAATGAAAAAGCATGCCCTCCTGCATAAATGACAGGGGATAAATATCCTGAATTTCGGATTGTTGCGACATGTAGCGCCTCTCCTTTTTCTATAGTTTGTTGACGGCTCCCATAATTTCACTGAGGTCTTCTAGCGTTAACTCCTCATCACTGAAATCAGCGGCACTCCATTCGCGGTTTTCTTTAGCCGCACAGTGCCGTATGATGTCTTCGAGAATACGTTTAAAATATCCGGCGAATGTTTGGATCGTCTGCGCCTCATATTGATAGCGGTTATAGACAATGTGCATTTTCAGACATCCTGACGAAACGGCGCCGCTAATATCAAGAATATAAGGGCGCTCCCAATCCGGGCTTATCTCGTCTCCTGTTTGAACCGGAGAAACTTCAAACGAATTCATTTGTATATCTTGATCAAACTGGCCTAAATAGTTAAAACTGATTTCAGGGCTGTTTGAAATATTCCCTGCCTCATTCCAAATACCGCTTACGTATTTTAGAACTCCGTAGCCGACGCCTTTATGAGGGATGCGGCGCATCATGTCTTTCGTACGTTTAATATGGTAGCCAAGCCGCTCTTTTTCATCGGTATGTTCAGAAACAGCCATGTCAAGCAAAACCGGATAAATCGAAGTGAACCACCCGACTGTTCGGCTTAGATCAATGTTCTCAAGGTATGATTCCCTGCCGTGTCCTTCCATGCTGATTTTCAGATGATCATAGCCTGTCCATTCCTGTAAGGAAAGCCCTAAAGCGGCAAGCAGGATATCATTGGTGTCAGTGGTGTAAGCCTTGTTGACGGATGTTAACAGCTGCTCTGTGTCCTGTCTGGAAAGCTCGAAATCAATTACATTGGTATCTTTGAGCTTATTAGATGACACGGCGTAATCTCTAGGAAGGCGTTCAACATGCTGTTTTTCACGCTCTGTCCAGTAATCTATTTCACGGAAAAGCCCGCGTGTGTCAGAGTAGGCAGCCAATTGATGGGCATAATCATGAAAAGAATCCGTTTTTTGCGGGAATACGATTGGTTTTCCTGCCAGTGCTTGTTCATAGCCAATCTCGAAATCTTCAAACAAAATTCGCCAAGATACACCGTCGATAACGAGATGATGAATAGCGAGCAGCAAATGGTCTCCGTCTGAAGCACGGAACAAACCGGCATGAAGCAGAGGACCTGTTTCCAATTGAATGTTTTGCTGGATACGATCTGCCGTCTCTGCAATCCGTCTCTTTTCCTCACTTGACAGACCGGCCGGATGATCAGTTGCTTTTGCATGATCATCTTTTATATCAAACTGTTGAAAGAAATATAATTCTTCATCAGTGAGATCAATGCCTCGGTTAACCTGCACCGGCTTGCTCTCTATATTCCGGCAGACGATTCGTAATGCGTCATGGTGCTTTACCAAACTTTTCAGAACTTCTCTGAGAGCGCTGCTGTTAAATCGGTCAGCTCGATACAGCATGACGGACTGATTAAAATGGTGAACTGACGTCATTGACTGGGAAAAAAGCCAATGCTGTACAGGTGTCCAAGGCATTTCACCGCTAACAGGCGCTTGGTCGATCACACGTTCAATTTTACGGACACGTGCGGACAGCTCACCCAATGTCTGATGCTCAAACAGTTCCCGCACTGTCGTTTCAAACCCGTGCTGCTTCAGTCTTGCACAGACTTGCAGCGCCTTAATTGAATCTCCGCCAAGTTCAAAGAAATTCGCGCTGACACCAAGCTGCTCAAGCCCCAGCAGTTCCTCCCAAATCTCAGCCATCACCTTTTCAGTGTCATTTCTCGGCAAAATATCATCAGATATATGGGTGCCCGCATCTGGTTCAGGGAGCGCCTTTTGATCAAGCTTTCCGTTACTTGTAAGCGGCATGCTGTCAAGCTGCATGAATCGGGCCGGTATCATATAATCTGGCAAAACGGCTTTCAGGGAGGCGCGGATTTTTGATTGATTCAGTTTGCGATCTGTCTCTGAGATCAGATAAGCATAAATGGTATGCTGTCCTTGTTCATCAAGCCTTGTAATTACAGCCGCTTCTTTAATCAGTGAATGTTTGAGAAGAGCCGCTTTGATTTCACCGAGTTCTATACGGTGCCCTCTGACTTTCACCTGGTTATCTATCCGGCCATCATATTCAAGCTCGCCATTCGGCAGCCGCTTGGCGATGTCTCCCGTGCGGTACAGCCTGTCGCCAGGCACATAGGGATTCGGAATAAATCTTGCTGCAGTCAGCTCTTCCCTGTTTACATATCCCTTCGCTACTCCAGCGCCGCCAACATACAGCTCGCCGGGGACCCCTATAGGCTGAAAATTCATATAATCGTCCAATACATATGCTGTAAGGGTTGCGAGCGGTTTCCCGATATTGCTTTTATTCGCTGCGATATCTGTATCGGTCAGCTTTTTATACGTCACATGGACAGTCGTTTCGGTAATGCCGTACATATTAATCAGGTCTGTCTCAGGATATTTGCCTTTCCAGCTGTGCAGCATCCCGGGCTGTAATGCCTCCCCCCCGAAAATGACGTAACGGACGCTTAATGCATCGGCATGAGATTGTTCTTCATGCATGAGACTGTAAAAAGCCGTCGGCGTCTGATTCAGTACGGTTACCCCTTCTTCTTTCAGCAGCAGCCGATAAGCATTCGGGTCCCGGGCTGTTTCTTTTGAAACCACAACTAATGTGCCGCCGTTTAAGAGTGCGCCAAACATTTCCCACACAGAAAAATCAAAGCAATATGAATGGAACAATGTCCACACATCCTGAGGACCAAAATCAAAAGGCAGTTCTTTATGTTTCAATAAGCTGACTACATTGCGATGCTCGACTGCAACTCCCTTTGGCTGGCCGGTCGTACCTGATGTGTAGATGATATATGCAGGCTGTTCTGCGCGGACAGGCGGTTTTTGCTCATCACTCGCTGGTTCGTTCTCGGCATCTTCTATATACAAAATTTCCCCTTGATAACCGTCAGGTCTCTTTTTCGCAGCATGGGTCAGCAACATCTCTGCTCCGCTGTCATTAAGCATGAAACTGATACGTTCCTGAGGATAATCGGGATCAATCGGCAGGTAGGCTCCGCCCGCTTTCAGAATGGCAAGAATTCCGATCAGCATATCGGGTGAGCGTTCTGTCATCAAGCCGACAATTTGTTCAGAGCGTACTCCCTTTTTCATCAGCATAGCTGCTGCCCGTTCTGCTTGATCATTCAGCTCGCGGTAAGTCAGCCGGTGATCGTCCATCACCACTGCTATATGCTCCGGTGTTTCTTTTGCCCAATTTTCAAATAAATCCGGAAGACTTTTATTGCTCGGATAGTCAGATAAATGATGCATATTGTCCAGCAACATACGTTGCTCTGAGCCTCCAAGCATCTGCATATCAGCCAGCTTCACGTCTGTATCGGCCGTTATACTTCTCAGCAGTTCCTTGAAATGATTGGCCCAGCGCGCAACGGTTTCGTGCTCAAATAATGCGGTGCTGTACTCAAAGCAGCAGCGAATTCCTTCCTTGTTTTCCTCAGCGTGCAAGGTCAGATCGAATTTAGACGCCTCATGCGGCAGCTTGCGAGAAGATATTGCCAGCCCGGGCAATTCAAGCTGAAAATCTTCACTGCTTTGAAGCACAAGCATCGCATCGAAAAGCGGATTGCGGTTCAATTCTCTTTGAGTTCCGAGCTTGTTTGTGAGCTCCTCAAAAGGATAATCCTGATGTTCAGATGCGGTAAGGGCCACTTCTTTAATTTCTTGCAAATAAGATCTGAAAGACTTTTCTCCTTCTGGCTGGCTCCGCATCGCAAGGGTATTCACAAACAGTCCGATGACCGGCTCCAAATCGGCATGCCGTCTTCCGGCAGCAGGTGAACCGACTACAATATCCTTCTGTCCGCTTAGCTTAGATAGCAGAATCGAATAGGCAGCAAGAAGCACCATATACAACGTACAGCCCGTTTCAGACATGATGCGATGAAGCCCTTCTGCGGTCTCGCGATCAATTTCTGCTTCAAATGTCCCGCCGCTGAAATCAGGCAGAAGCGGACGGTTTTTATCAAGCGGCAGTTCTAATACAGGCAGGCCGCTGAGCTGTTTCAGCCAGTAATCTTCCTGTTTGCTGAATAACTGCCGCGCAAACTGCTCTTTTTGCCAGACTGCAAAATCCTTGTACTGCAGCTTTAATGGATGAAGCGTCTTGCCGCAGTACAGGTCTGTGAATTCTTGGATAAGTGTGCTCATAGAGACACCGTCAGCAGCAATGTGATGCATATCCAGCAACAGATAATGATGATCATTTTCTAAAACGATTAAGCATGCTCTAAGCAGCGGTGCGTTTGTCAAAACAAACGGCTGTATAAATGACTGCATCGTCTGTTTTAGCTGGCTTTTTGATTCAATCTGAAGCTCGGTAAACTCCGGTGTCAGGCTTACATGGACTTGCTGCATCGGTTCACCATTGTGTATGACAAACGAAGTGCGGAGTGATTCATGCCGGTTCACGAGTTCCGTGACAGCCTGTTTCAGCCGCTGGCGATCGAGCTTTCCGTGCAGTTCCAGCGCTGCCGGCATATTGTATCCTGTACCGTTCTCCTCCAGTTGATGAAGGGTATACATCCTTTTCTGTGAAAAAGACAGCGGGTACAGTTCTCTTGATTGCGCTGGAACAATTGTTGTAAATGTTTGTTCTTTTAAGCTTTCGATTTTAGCTGCCATGCTTTCTACTGTCGGATATATAAACACTTCGCTGAGCGGCAGCTGGATATTCAGCTTTTTATGTATTCTTGATACAAGTGTGGCGGCTTTTAATGACTGCCCGCCTAAGTGGAAGAAATCATCGCGTATGCCGATCTGCTTCTTATTCAGCACGTTTTTCCAAATCGCGGTTAATTCAGATTCAATAATCGTGCGAGGCGGTTCATACGTATGAACTGAGTCCGCCATGTTCATCGGTTCCGGCAAAGCTGAGCGGTCCAGTTTTCCGCTTGAAGTTAACGGCATCTTGTTTATTTTTGTAATACTCGCCGGAATCATATAAGCCGGTAATTTCCCAGCAAGATGAAGATGTACGTCTGGAAGCCCGTCTCCCTTTTGCGGAACGATATAAGCGAAAAGTTCCCGTTCGTCTGAAGGGGTTTCACGTGCTACGACCGCCGCTTCTTTTACTCCCGGTATGTTTCGGAGAACTGCTTCTACTTCCCCCAATTCAATCCGGTAGCCTCTAATTTTCACTTGGTCATCAAAACGCCCGATATATTCTAACGTTCCGTCCTGCAGCCAGCGCGCCGCATCTCCCGTCCGGTATAGGCGTTCTCCTTCTCGAAACGGATGTGATGTAAATGCTTTTTGCGACAATTCAGTCTGTTTAAAGTAGCCTTGCGCCAAACCTGCGCCTCCGATACAAAGTTCACCCGATGCGCCTATCGGCTGCAATTGGTTACCGATTAAAATACACACTTCGGTATTGGCAATCGGACGCCCGATCGTAATACATGATTCCTGATTCAGATGACGAAGCACGGTCGTTGCAACACTGTTTTCTGTCGGCCCGTATTCGTTTGCTAATTCTGTGTGCGGACAAATTTCCCGGCTGGCTTCAAGTAAATCTGCGGTGACCGGCTCCCCCGCAAATGTCACAACGCGCAGGGTCTTGGCTTCTTCTTTTTCTAAAACTTCCAGCAAAACCCGATGCAGTGAAGGCACAATCAGCAGATGAGTGACCCGATGTTTGGCTATGGTTCTCTTAATTGCGAGTACATCTTTCGCATCATCGTCATTTGTCAAAATCACACAGGCACCTGATAAAAGCGGAGTGAACAAGCTCGTCACGCAGCCGTCAAAGACATATGAAAACAGGTGCAGCGCGGTATCTTGACCGCTCATGCCGTACTCTTCCCGTCTCCATTGCAATGTATTTGCAATTCCACGGTGGTCCACAAGAACTCCTTTAGGCCGTCCGGTCGTTCCTGAAGTGTAGATGAGATAGGCCAGCTTTCCGGCTCGTATTGTCGTTGGAAGCGGATCGGTATTATGTGACAAGGTTTCCTCTGTTGTCACAGTGTCTCCGGCATAATCCGAAGGCACAGTCGAAATGAGTTCATCCTCTGTCAGCAGCAAAGATGTTTCGCTGTCATCTAACAGAAAAGACAGCCGTTCAGACGGATAGCCGGGATCAAGAGGCATATATGCACTGCCCGCTTTCCAAATCCCGAGCAGAGCCGCTGCCATTTCCTTTGACCGTCGCATCATGACGGCCACGATGCTGCCAGGTTTTGCTCCCTTTTCCTTAAGCACACGCGCCATCTGGTTCGCCCTTTCGTCTAATTGGCGATATGTCCAGTGCGTATCGTCCAGCACAAGAGCTGTCGCTTCAGGAGTCTCGGCGGCCTGGTCTTCAAATAATTCGTAAACCGTTTTTTTCGGATAAGATCTGTCCGTCTTGTTAAATGTATGAATGAGCATTTGTTCCTCGACAGGTACAATATCAATGTTCTCGACTGCAATATCCGGATCAGACAGGATGCAATCCAGCGCTTTTTTCAGGTGGCCCTGAATTCGAAGCATATCCTCCTGCTTATACATGGAAGCATTGTAGCTGAATTTTATATAAAAGTTATCTCCAGGCACAATCACGACATTAAGGTCATAATTGGTTTCTTCTGACATTGAAAAATCCCCAAGCTTCAATGCGTTTTCTTCTTGGTCCTGCCAAGCGCCGACTGCCTTTTGTATCTGGACAGGGTAATTTTCAAACACAAGAATGTGATTGAGTAAGCCCTGCTTTAGAGGGCTTCGATTCTGAATCTCATAGAGAGGATAATAACCATGATTTTCAGATGCTAATGTGTCCTTTTGCACTTCTTTGACAAGAGAAGAAAATGACATCCCTCCGTGCGCGCGCACCCGAACGGGAATGGTGTTAATAAACAGACCGACCATTGATTCTATTCCGTCAATCGTTGAAGGGCGGCCGGAAATGACAGAGCCGAACACGGCATCATTCGTTGCGTTGTATCTATGCAGCATGACTCCCCATATACTCATAAATAGGGTATTTAAAGTCACTCCTAAGCTCCGGGATAAGGCTGTGAGTTTTTCAACGGCAGATGGGTCAAGAGAGAAATGAATCTGTTCCGATACGTACACACCGTCCTTACGCCTGTTGTTCGTAAGCGGAATGGAAGCTGTCTGGCCGTAATCACTCAGGTAGCCGTCCCAATACACACCCGTTTCTTCCTTGTTCTGTTCGCCGAGCCATCCAATATATCTGCTGTAGGGAACCGTACTGCCAAGCTGCAGCGGGTCGCTGTTTTTCAGAGAATAATAGATATGAAAGAATTCCTTCAGAACAATGCCCAGACACCAGCCGTCCATGATGATATGGTGATGTGTCCATACACAAGTATGTCGGTTTTCACCCATATCAAAAAGAGTAAGCCGCATGAGCGGGTCTTTTTGCAAATCAAATCCTTTTTCTCTGTCCTTCTTTTTATATTCTTCAATGAAAATGTGCTGTTCTTTTATCTTCATGCCAGAAATGTCTTCTTTTTTCACAGTCAGTTCACGACTTGTCAGAACAACTTGCTGCGGGCCGGAGAGATCAGGAACCTCCTTAATAAAAATCGTTCTGAAAATATCATACCGAGAAACCAGCAGATTCAAGCTTTTTTGAAATGAGTCTATACATAGATTTCCGTTAATGGTGAACGATGTCTGCTCTACATAAGCTTTCGAGTCACCATGAAGCAATGAATGAAACAGCATACCTTCCTGCATATACGATAAAGGGTAAATGTCTTGAATCCCTGTAGCTTGCGTCATCTCACACACACCTTTTTTCAAAGTTAAAGATCTTTTACAAGATTTGCGATGCTTGATAGTGCTGCTGATGTCATTTCTTTGTTGCTGAAATCGCTCAGCGTTTTTTCACGTTCCTTTTTTCCCGAACAATGTTCAATGGCACTGATGATATGCTTTCGAAAGCTCTCCATGAAGAGTTCGATGGTTCTATGATAAAACACCTGAGTGTACACTGCTTTTACTTGTAGCTGACCGCTGATTATCATGGCATTGATGTCCAACGCATACTCTCTGTACCGCTCGCCGGCTATTTCATAACGCGGCTGGTAAGAGGACATTCGAAGCGTCTTTGAATCCTCTATATCGTTAAACTGTCCGAGATAATTGAAACTGACCTCTGGTTCTCTGTTCCAGTCTTCATTTTCTGTCATGTATTCTAATAGCCCATAGCCGGTTCCTTGATTCGGCACTCTTCTCAGCATGTCCTTTGTCGCTTTGATTCGGCTGGCGAGCTTATCGTCTGAATGATTTGCGTCCATGTTAAGAAGGACAGGATAGACAGAAGTAAACCAGCCCACCGTTCGTGAAATATCAATATCGGAAACGTGTCCTTCCCTGCCGTGTCCTTCAGTGCTGATTACAATTTGTTCGTTTCCTGTCCACTCGGCCAACGCCATGCCCAATCCAGTCAGTAACAGTTCATTTACATCTGTGCCATAGGCTTGCTGAGTTTCAAATAGCAGCTTACTGGTCCAATCGCCTGAAAGTATTAATGATGCTGTGCCGGCATTTTTTTGCAGTCCTTCTGAAGCATAAGGCTGGTCTTTGGGCAAAACAGCCGTTTGTGCATTTATAACACTTTCCCAATAAGGTTTTTCCTGCAATAATTTTCTGCTTTCCGCTGATTGCACAAGAGCGTTTGCGTAAGAGAGATACGAATCACTTTTAGGAGGCAATTTGATCTCTCTTCCTTCGAGCGCATGCTGATAAGCTGCTGAAAGGTCCTCCAGCAAAATCCGCCAAGAAACGCCATCTACAACAAGATGATGGATAGCGATAAGAAGGTAATCACCATCCGCCGTTTTGAACAATCCCGCTTGGAGCAAAGGCCCTTGTTCAAGCCGCATCGCTTTTTGAATAAGGACTTCTTCTTTTGCAATTTGTTCTTCTGCATGAATAACAGATTGCGGCTCTTTAGTCCAATCTGTGATATGAAGATGATACAGTTCCTCATCCTGAAGGCCAGTCCCGCGGTTATGCTGAATGATACGCCCTGCCTGATCTTTTGTAAAAACCATGCGAAGCGCATCGTGATGCACTGCCAAGCGGCAAAGCGCTTGACGGAGAGCGTCGTCTCTAAATCCTATCTCATTGAATAACATGACTGACTGATTATAATGGTACCGAAAAGCATCCGGCTGACTGAAAAATCTCCGCTGTATTGGCGTGAGAACAGCTTTTCCTTCAACAGGCCCCTGATCGGCTGCAGAAACGGCCGGTGTAATATGTTCTGTCAGCTTCTGAATGGTTGGAAATTGAAATAAGTCTCTAATCGTCATCTTCCAGCCTTCTGCAGCAAGCCTGGCTGATACTTGCAGCGCCTTAATGGAATCTCCGCCAAGATCGAAAAAGGAATCATGGATGCCGACGCACGAAATACTAAGCACGTCCTCCCAAATGCCGGCCATCATTGTTTGCTTGTCGGTGCAGGGAGCGGTATAAGTCTGTCGCAAGCCTTCGTTCGGAACAGGCAATGCCTTTCTGTCCACTTTGCCGTTAGGCGTCAGCGGTATTTTATCCAGAGCCATGAAATGAGACGGAACCATATATGCAGGTAATTCCTTCACCAGAGCGTCACGGAGAGCTGACGTATCAACATCCGAAGGCACTATATATGCCGCTAGATAAGACTGCCCCTGGGTATCCTTTTGGACTACCGCTGCAGCCTCTTTGACCATGCCCGTCTGAAGCAGTACACTTTCAATTTCTCCCGCTTCAATTCTGTAGCCCTTGATTTTCACCTGGTTGTCCATACGGCCGAGGAAACGAACAGTGCCATCAGGAAGCCAGCATGCTTGATCTCCTGTTCTGTATATCTTTTCATCAGGTATAAATGGATGTTCAGTGAATTTGGCTTCCGTCAATTCAGGTTTACCGTGATACCCTTTCGCCACGCCGGCTCCGCCGATACAAAGTTCTCCGGCAACACCGATCGGCTGTATTTGATCGTAATTGCTGAGTACGTACATGTGGACATTTGGCAGCGGTACGCCGATTGGTACATATTCCTCGTTCACAGCGGCACCCATATTAGCTTCATAGTAACTGGAATCAATGGTGGCTTCTGTCACGCCATAGCTATTGATCAAACGCATCTGTTTGCCAAAACGCTGTGAGAGCGTTTTGAAGTCTTGAGCTTTGATAGTATCTGAACCAAGAACAAGCAAGCGTAAATCTGGCAGCGAAAGATTGCTGCGATATATATAATCCATAAAAGGAACCATGAGAGCCGGTGTTGACTCCATTAATGTAATACGCTGCTGAATCAATAATGCGTACAGCTCAGCAGGCTCCAGCCGGACTTCATCCGGACAAATCACCAGAGTGCCCCCGTTTAATAAAGTCCGTGCCAAGTCACCCGAGAAGACATCAAATGAAAAGCTCGCCATTTGAAGCAGCCTGACAGGGAAACGCTCCAATTGGTAGATCTCACGCCAAGCAAGAGCGGCATGAGTAAAACTTCGATTCTTTATGACAACTCCTTTTGGGGTTCCTGTTGTCCCGGACGTGTATATGATATATGCTGCGTCTTCCGGCCCAGCCACTGGAATCAGATTGGACGCATCCGAATCGTACAGATACTCATCGTCTAGATAAAAAATTTGTGAAACGCCAATACCGGTCAAATCTGCAATCAGGTGTTTGAGGTCCTGCTGAACGAGCAGCGTGACTGCCCCGCTATCCTGAAGAAGTTGCCTGATTCTTCCTTCGGGATAATGCGTATCAATCGGAATATAGGTGCCGCCGGATTTCAGAATCGCCAGAATACTGACCACTGCATCAATTGATCGATTTGCCAAAACAGCAACCGTGGAATTTTGGCCCGTTCCCTTTCTTCTCAGCGTCCTGGCCAGACGATTTGCCCGTTCATTAAGCTGATGATAGGTTATTTGTTTTTCTCCCTCGATAATAGCGATGTGATACGGTGTTTCCTCTGTCTTAGTTTCGAATATATGATGAAACAAATCTGCACTTTGGGAAAATTCAATTTGTGTGTCATTGAATCCCTCTGCAATCATCCGTTTTTCTTGTTCTTCCAATATCTCAAGCCGTGCGAGGACTGTATCGGGACGGGCCGTCACAGACCTCAGAAGTTCAATCAAATGAGAGCTCCACCGTTCCACCGTGTCTTTTAAGAAAACATCTGTGCTGAATTCCATTTCACATTCTATTTGCCCGCCTGATTCTACAGCCGACAAAGTCAGATCAAACACGGAGATCGAATGAATCAAGCTGTTGCGTCTGACTTCTATTTCTGGCAGATGTATGTCGTGTTGTTCCATGTTTTGAAGAATAAACATCGCATCAAACAGCGGATTGCGGCTCATGTCTCTCTGAACGCCTAGCTTTTCGACAAGTTCTTCAAACGGATAATCCTGATGTTCATAAGCTTCCAGCGCTGTCTGACGGACTTCCTTCAAATAGTCTGTGAAACCCTTTCCGCCCTCCGGGCGTGTCCGAAGCGCCAACGTGTTCACGAACATGCCAAGCACAGGTTCAAGGTCTTCATGCGGACGGCCGGCGATCGGCGATCCGATCACAATCTCCTCTTGTCCACTGAGACGGGCCAATAGAGCTGAGTAGGCCGCAAGAAGCACCATATACAGGGTGCTGCCGTTTTCCCGCGCGAGGCGGTTCAGGCCGGACGTGACCTCTTCGTCCAGAGTAAATGAGATCTTGTCACCGGCGAAGCTTCGCACCGCCGGGCGGGGCTTGTCTGCCGGCAGTTCAAGCACAGGCAGCTCGCCTCCGAGCTGCTTCACCCAATAAGATTCCTGCTTCTGATATGTGTCGCCTTTTTTGAAGTCCTGCTGCCATACGGCGTAATCTTTGTATTGGATGCGCAACGGCTCAAGTTTCCGCCCGGCGTACAATGCCCCGAATTCCCGAATGAGCGTATTGACTGAGACGCCGTCAGAAATGATATGATGCATGTCGACCAAAAGGACATGCCGCTCGTTTGTTTCTCTTACGAGTCCCGCTCTGAAAAGCGGAGCCTGGCTGAGATCAAAGGGACGTACAAACGCATCAGCCGAGTTCTCTTCGGTCACCGTAAACGGCACCTCATGATGGATGCGCTGTACCGGCTCCCCTCCGTTTCCGGTTTCAAAGGACGTCCGGAGCGACTCATGGCGGCTGATCAGCGCTTGGAAAGCTGCCTCCATTCGTTTACGGTCAAGCTTGCCTTCCAGCTCCAGCACCGCAGGCATATTGTAGCCAGTGCCTCCATCTTCCAGCTGCTGAAGGACATACATCCGTTTTTGCGCCGAGGAGACCGGATAGGTGTCCCGTTTTTCGGCCGGTTCGATCGCCGCATACGGGCTTTCCTCCAACTCGCGGATGACAGAAGCCAGCCCTTCTATGGTCGGACGGGCAAATACGTCTTTAAGCGGTACTTGGACGCCGAATGCCTTGGCGATCCGAGAAATCAGTGCCGTTGCTTTTAACGAGTGGCCGCCCCGGTCAAAAAAGTCGTCCGTGATACCGACAGGACCGTTTCTCAGCACGTCTTCCCAAAGCTGGGCAAGCTTCATTTCGGTAAGATTTCTTGGTGCCTTGTATGATTCTTGACCAGCCGCTCCATCAGGAGCGGGCAAAGCCTTCCGGTCAAGCTTCCCGCTTGGTGTGATCGGCCATGTGTTGATTTGCACAAAATGAGCGGGGATCATATAGCCGGGCAGCACGTGCGCAAGCTGTGCCCGCACGTCGTTTTTATCAAGCCCCTGGATATAAGCGCATAGCTCTGCCTCCCCGCTGTCTGTGCGGGTGATGACGGCTGCTTCCTGTACGCCTTCCAGGCTCCGGAGAGCTGATTCAATTTCGCCGGGTTCGATCCGGTAGCCGCGGATTTTGACTTGATCGTCCAAACGGCCGAGGAACTCAACCTGCCCTTCCGGCAGCCAGCGCGCCAGATCTCCCGTTTTGTACATCCGTTCCCCAGGATAAAACGGATCAGCGAGAAAGCGTTCCGTCGTTAACTCGGGGCGATTCAGATAGCCTCTGGCCACCCCATTCCCGGCGATATACAGTTCGCCTATGACACCCACAGGCTGAACAGCCATCTGAGGGTCCAAGATATAAAGACGCGCGCCCGGCACGGCCTTTCCGATCGGAAGACGCAGCCGTTCACTGTCTTTTTCTCTGTCACACACGTAAAATGCCGCATCCACCGTGGCTTCTGTCGGCCCGTAGCCGTGGATCAGAGACGTCTCCGGCAAAAGATCAGCAAATCGGGCCGCTGCTTGGGGCGTGAGCGGTTCGCCTCCGGCGAATACCCGCTTAAGACCTGTCGTGAGCCCGTCCCTTCGCTCAGGCGTTTCCATCTCCAGCTGATCTAAGAAGCTGTTCAGCATCGCAGGAATGAAGTGAGCCGTTGTCACCCGTTCCTGCGTGAATGCCTCTGCCATGAGCGCCGGATCTTTTTCCCAGCCGGACGGAAGCAGATAGGCCGAAGCGCCTGAGAGTGTCCACCAGAACAGCTGCCAGACAGAGGCGTCAAATGAAAATGACGTTTTCAGCACAATGACATCCTCTTGATGTAACGGAAACTGCCGTTGCATGCCGGTCAGAAAAGAAACCGCCTGGCGATGCTCCACCGCCACGCCCTTTGGCTGTCCCGTAGAGCCGGAGGTATAAATGAGATACGCCAGAGAGCCGCCATCGGCTGTGCCTGCAGGCACTTCTGAAGTATCGCCATCCACAAGCGCCTCCATATCCACTTCAAGCGTCTCACCTGAAAAATCGGGAACCGTTAAACCAGACTGTGTCAGCATAAGAGAAGCCCCGCTGTCTTTCAGCATGTAGCTCAGGCGCCCGTCAGGATACGCCGGATCAAGCGGCAGATAAGCGCCGCCCGCTTTCAAAACGGCCAGTACGGCAATCATCATTTCCGGCGAGCGCTCGGCAAGGATGCCGACAATGCTTTCTTTCGTCACGCCTTTCGCCGCAAGGCGTACGGCCAGCCTGTTTGAATACGCATCAAGCTCCCCGTATGTCAGACTCCCATTAGCAAAGTGAATCGCCGGCCGATCCGGCGTAAGCGCCGCCTGGCGTGTAAACAGACCGTGGAGAGTCGGAGCTATAGGTGAAACAGCTTCTGTTTTGTTAAATTCGTACAAGATATTCTGTTTTTCGTTTTCTTCGACGAAATCCATATCTTTTATCAGCTGGCTCGGATCGTTCAGGGCGTTTTTCAGCACGGTAAGCAGATGGTGTTGAATCCGTTTGATTTCGTCCGGTGTAAACAGACTTGTTTGATAGTCGAAATTAAGTTGGATGGTTCCGGTATCTATACGTTCTTTAATTAAGATAGACAGCTCGTTTGCGGTATGGCCGCTGAAATACATAGCCGTTTCATAATTCAAACAATCAGCCTGCTGCCATTGAAGAGGCTGATATTGCATCGAGATGCCCACAAGATTATGCAGGTCCTTGTATTCTTTTCTTAACTCATTAACGAGCAAATTATAAGGAAACCTCTGGTGACGCATGACAGAGAGCTGCTCCCTGCCGACACTGCGGACAAAAGAAAGAAAATCTTTGTCGGGATCGACTGTCATTCTAATTGGCAAAGTGCTGACAAACATCCCCAGCATTTCTTTTTCGGCCTTGGAGCCCCGGTTACCATAGTAGGTTCCAATCGCAAGGTCGTTTTTAGATGTAAGGCGGCTGATACATATGTATAGAGAAGCCATAAACAAGGAAATGATGCTGATTTGCTGTTCTTGGCAAAAGTCTCTGATATTTCGTTCTACGTCATGTGAAAGAGTGAGTGTATCTCTGGAAGCGGTTGTGCCGTGCGTTTGAACGGAAGCCTGGTCTGTTAATGAGTGATATTCCGGCGGTTTGCGATAGGCTTGCGTCCAAAATAAACGGTCTTTTTCAAAACGGGAAGAATGTAAGTATTGGTTCTCTTTTTCTATGTAGCTAAGATATGAAGGTTCGTGGTGTGTAGGTACAGGATCTTTTCGGATGAGTGTCAGATAGAGATCGATTATTTGATTTCCCATCAGGTTCAAAGAAATGCCATCCATAATGATATGGTGAAATTTAGCATATAGCCAAACTTCTTCAGTGTTAATTCTTAGGAAGTAAAATTGGTAAAGAGGCGAATGAAACAGCTTGAATGGAATGGAGGTCTGAACATGAATCCATTTTTCGACTTCTTCCAAGCTTTTATTTGCAAAATCAATAATCTCAATGGGCATAGGTTCATGTTCAGTGAGGTAAAGATGAGGTTCTGTGTCTGTTCCTTCTGTCAGCCTAAATCTTATTGCGTCATTTCGGGAGATTGAAAGGTTCAATGCCTGTTGAAGAACTTTTAAGTCTATCGTACCTCTGAATTTCACGCAGGCGGCGAGATTGCAGATGCTTGTGCCGGGCTCCAGCAGTTCTGTAAACCATACTCTTCTTTGAGCATGAGTTAAAAAGTAAGTGTTTCTTTTCAACGTATTCCCTCCAGTTCTAATTTTAAGAGGATAAGAAAGAGAAATAATGACAAAAACAAAAGAGTATATTACTTAATAATCCATATAAGCACTATTTTAAAACATATTTCATAAAGTACAATATAAAAATTTTAAAAAAGTTTAAATTTTTATAACATTTTTTTGAATTTACATCATTTTTCTTCTTATCCTCTTATTTTTTAACACTTATTTTTAAACTGGAAAAAATAGAAACCCTATGTTCTGCTCATTCATATTTAGTTGTAAGCCTTCATGCTGAGCTGAGGACCGAAGCGTTCCACATGAATAGAATCTGCCGGCGCGCCAAGCTCTGTGGTAATCAGATGCTGCATATGAGCCATAAACGCCTCGGAGCCGCATACATAATAATCTGCTTGCGGATTTACAACCAGCCGATTAATCAAGCTCTTATCAATGCGCCCTTCACAAAAAGCAATACCTTTTTTGTAATCATCATTTGTCGGTTCACTGTATATAAAAACCGGTTGTGCAAAAGAGTCTTTTGCGACCTCTTCCGTTTCTTGGCGAAAAGCATGGTGTTCGCTGTTTTTAGCTGCATGAATAAATAGAATGTGACGTTCCGGCTGCTGTTTAACTGCTGTGTGAAGCATACTCATCATCGGAGTAATCCCGACTCCCGCGCTAATCAGTACTAAAGGCTTTTCAGAGGAGTCATTTAAAACAAAGTCTCCGGCAGGCGCACTGACTTCTATTGAATCTCCCTCCTCTAATTGATCGTGCAAGTAGGTTGAAACAACACCGTCTTTTTTGACTGAAATACGATACACATTTCCATGAAAAGCGTCTGACAGGCTGTATTGGCGAATATGTGTGTATGCAGATCCAGGAATACGAACTCTGACACTGATATACTGTCCTGCTTCAAATGGTGGTAAAGACTGTCCGTCGGCCGGCTGCAGGTAAAAAGATGTAATCTCCTTGCTCTCTTCCGTCTTTTTCAAAATAAGAAAACGTTTATAATCGATCCATCCGCCCTTTTGTTCACCCGCATGCTGGTACATGTCTTTTTCAATTCCTATGAACGCATCTGCGATTACGCCATAAGCTGTTTCCCAGGCTTGCATAATGTCCGGTGTGGCTTTGTCTCCTAACACATCTTTGATCGCTTTTAATAAGTATGTTCCTACAATCGGATAGTGTTCAGGTTTTACTCCGATACTGCGGTGTTTATGGCTGATCATTTTTACTACAGGAATAATGTTTTCCAGCTGATCAATATTGGCTGCTGCTGCATAAACCGCGGCAGCTAAAGCTGTTCGTTGTGTTTTTTTCTTTTGATTGGTTTGGTTAAACATATTTAGCAACTCAGGGTGAGCTTGAAACATGAGATCATAAAAGCGTCCTGTTATTTTTTCTCCGTGCGTTTCTAATACCGGCACTGTACTTTTGATTATGTTTATTGTTTGTTTACTCAACATGATTCATCACAACCCTTTTTATAAGATGTATTACTAATACATGTTTATAATAAGGGTTATTTTGTATTAAAGATATATTTAAAATGAATGTTTAATAAAGTTGACACATTATTGTTAAATTAATGGGATTTCTGGGGTTTTAAAAGATATCATATAGTAAAAAAGAAACGCATAAAAAAGACCAGTTTTCATTAAAACTGGCCTTAAAGTCATAACTTGCTCGGTGACAATTCACTGATTTGCCAAAACCACGGCGATTTTATCTTCAACGTCTTTGCCTTTAGAGTCATCTATCAGATGATCTAAGAGAATAGAAAAAACAAGCGTTTCTCCGCTTTTTGTATCGACATAGCCTGAAAGGGTGCTGACAGTGGTTAAAGAGCCGGTTTTCGCTTTCACTTTTCCTTCTGCGGACGTGTTTTTCATGCGGTCACGCAGTGTGCCTCCCGTTAATCTGTCACTTGCGCCAGCGACAGGCAAGGCGTTTATATAAGAGGAAAACCACTTTTCATCTTGAACGGAATATAAAAGAGCAGACACTTGATTAGCGGAGACCAGATTGATGTGGGAAACACCCGATCCGTCTCTTATTACTAATTTGCTTGTATCTACATCAAATGTAGGCAGTTCTTTTTCTAGCACCTCAAGCCCTTTTTCCCAGCTTCCCTCCCCTTTTTGCACCTTCCCCATTTCTTTTACAAGGATTTCAGCGTGCCCGTTGTTGCTTAATTTCATAAAGGGGATCATCAGCTCTGATAATGGTATGGAATGGTGAGTTGTTAAGAGACGGGAATGTTTGGGGACAGCGCCTGTTTTTACTTTTCCACGCAATGTTATGCCATGTTCCGCCAGCGATTGCTTAAATAAGTCCAGCGCGTATCCGGTTGGCTCCCACACAGAGATCCATTCCCTTGTCCTTGAGGCGCCGACAGGTATCGTGCCTTCAATGGTAATCGTATTGGTTCCGTGCTTCCGCTCAATGGATATGTCTTTTTTTTCATCTGCTGATACGGTTTTAGCATGATTCTCTATATTCACATAGTCGGTTTTCGGTGATAAGGCCACCAATGGCTTTTTTCCTGATTTGCTGTCGGGATTTACCTCTACGATAACAGTGCCTGCATCGTAATCCTCGTTTGGTGATGCTGTCAGCGCGGATACTTGAGCTCCGTAATACGTATGCTCATCACTCCACGGCAGGTCGGGCGAGTAACGGATATCATCGTACCAAGTATCATCACCGATGAGGTGTCCGCGGATGACTTTTATCCCCTGTTGCTTGATTTTTTCCGCAAGCTTATCAAAATCGGATTTTAAAAGGGTGGGATCTCCCTTTCCCTTCAAATATAGATTTCCATTCAGATTTTTTCCTTTTATCGATCCGTCTGTTTGGACTTCTGTTGCGAAGCTATAATCTTCTCCTAATACAGAAAGAGCTGCAGCAGCGGTAAAAAGCTTCATATTCGAAGCGGGTCTTAAGCGGGTATCGCCAAGATGATCATAAAGAATATCGCCTGTATCAGCTGATCGGATACTGATACCTGCCAGCGCTCCATCTAAGATCGGATCATGATTCAATAAGTCATCCAGTTGTTCGGCCAGATCTCCCTTATTTTCAGCGGCAAGAGCAGCATTGCCGGTATCATGGATGTAAGGAACCAACGCAAAAATGAAGATCAACAAAATACAGACACTCAATTTAAGATTTTTTCTCGTCATTTTTCCTTCCCGCCTTTCGAATGGTTCCTTCCCACTACATAATATGGATGACAGCCATTCATTATATGATAACGGATATCTCAGTTTTCACAGTTGCTTGTTCTCCCGGCTTCAATTCTCTGATACCTGTAAGGGATGGCGGCAATTTGAGATTGGGCGCGTTGGTTACCCAAGTATACGGCTCCACACTTACAAAGCCTTGTGTGCCGTCTGCGTTGTACACAACCCAATGTTTAATATGTTCATCTCCTCGATAAACGACTTTTACGCTGGGATTTTGGTGGTAAATGACTGCTTGATTTTCTCTGCTAGAGTCAGAAGAAAGAAACACATCATCCAGCGCCTTATTTTTAAGGCTGATTCCTGCGTGTAACTGCTCTTTATCTGCAATATCCTCTACTTGTCCTGTCGGCAGAAAACGTTCATCTAATTCCCATTTTTGATCTGCCGTTAAAGAAAAGGCGGAGCTGTCTTCCGGGAAGATAAATGAGGTGTGATAGCCGAGACCCCACGGAAACGCTTCTTCCCCTTTATTGGTAATCACTGCATGCTGACGGAGTGTCGCTTCTTCAAGGATATAAGACATTCGGATGACCGCGTGGCGGGGAAATTGCTTATAAATATGAGGATGCTGAGAAATATCAATTTCAGTTTCAAGAATCACTTGATTTCCCGCTATTTTTGACGTTGTAACCTCCCATTTTTCTTTGTAAAGAAAACCATGGATATGATTATGTTTATCTTTTTCGTTTATTTCAAAATGATAGGTTTGTCCCTTGTAATCAAAAGTACCGTCACTAATCCGATTGGGCGGAAACAAAATCGGCGTTCCATATAAGATGGGATTGTCATGGAATTGTTTCTCTGATTCGGGTTCTCTTAATAAATGCATGTCTGTTTCCTTATGCACAATAGAAATGACATTGCTTCCCCATTCTGGAACGAGGATAAACTCCATGTGCTGATTCCCGGCTCTTATCGCCGGTGCGCCAAGGTATGTGGTTTCTTCAATAAAGTTTGTCATCGCCATTCAACCTCTCCCTTTTATACTGACCGTTTGTATAGAAATTCAATGTCATCAGCTATTCTCCTTTTAAAATCGCACAAATGGTTAAGAAATTTGTCATTTTCGACACTTTAATCTTGGCTATGAATAGAGTAAAGCAATCTATCATATATATAAAAGGCGTGAAATGTAAGTGCGGAAAATTTTTCTTGAAAAACTATTGTAATCTATCCGTAATTATTGTAACATTTGTAACATAAGAGTAAGACAATTTTTCTTAAGGAGAGAGAGACATTGAAAAAACTAATCCTATTTCTAATAACGGCATCATTATTTCTATCAGTCGGCACGGCATCTGCCGCAAAAAATACATCTAATGATTTAACACAAAAACAGGCATTGCAATTGGCGCTTCAGGCGCGTGAGCATTTTTGGAATACAATGAGCGGACATAACCCGAAGGCGAAAAACTCAACTTGCACGAACAAAACGTTTGAATATCAAAACCTTCAATATATTTATATGTGCAGTGAGTTCGATACAAAAGCAAAAGTCGTACATTACTTAACGCCAGTCTTTACAAAAGAAGCTGTCACAAATGGTTTAAAAGATTATCACTTTACGGTTTACAAAGGAAAATTTGCAGTTCCGATCGGTGATGGCGACAACCTTCTGAATTGGGAAAAAGCATCATCCAAGCTAGTATCTAAAAAAGGCAGCGTTCGAACATACGAATTCACAGTGCCGCTCTTGGATGGTTCCCCTGCAGTGAAACGGAAAGTGACGTATGTGAAAGAGAATAACAAATGGAAGATCAATCAGTTTGATGCAGTGATTTAGAGAAAAGCCCGCCATTTGGCGGGCTTTTTCTTTTTACTTGTCTCCTGCCTCGCTATAATAAAAATAAAATACTGTTCAGGCGAAGCACTAAATGACCGGATTTGATTCCTGTCAGCTAATACCATAAATGACAGAAAGGGGCGGCGGGAGCATGCTTGAGGAGCTGAGTAACAGCCTTGATTATATCGAAGAGAATTTACAGGAAGATATAACGATTGAAGAGATTGCGAAAGCAGCGTACACATCAAAATTCCATTACCAGCGAATGTTTTTTATGCTGACAGGATCGACCGTATTTGAATATATCAGGAGGTGCAGGCTGACATTTGCGGCCCAAGAGTTAGCCGCTTTCAAAGCAAACGTGATTGATGTCGCCTTAAAATATGGATATGATTCGCCTGGATCTTTTTCGAAAGCTTCATGGCATCAGCCCTTCCCAAGCGAGAAAAGAAGGCACTCCGCTGCCGGGGTCTGTCCAGCAAACGTGGGACAGAATTTTTTCAGAATGGTTTCCGTCTACGGGGTACGAACATGCAGAAGCACCGGAATTAGAAGCATATCCTGCGAGCGGGGACATTCATGCCTCTGTTCACCGGACAGAAATTTGGATTCCGTTGCCCGTCCCATTTCGCCTGTACATCAGATGCGTTTTTCAAGACATTGCTTGAGTCATGTAAATTTAAACCGGCAGTATGGTAAACCATCAAATTTTCAATACTTGCATTCGGGTCTAAAGATCCGGAAGCAACAACATTTGGGGCCTATTATCCTCTTTCTTTTCAGCAGCAAATGCCGAAGTAATTCCACTAAACACCAGTGACAACGAAAGAATATCGGCCATCAAAGACCTATAGATTTTCATAAAAAAATCCCTCCATTTGGTGTTTTTTCTCACAAATACCAGTTTGAAGGATTGTTTTTGTAAGCGCTACCTTTTTTTATGCTATTATTTGAAAAAGGAGTGTGAAAAATGAGAGAATTGATTATGACATTACTAATCGCTCTAATTTCTGGTGTTATTGTTTATTATGGTAGTTCCTTGAGTTTTCCACTGCTAGTCATTTGTTTGTGTATCCCAATTTATATTATTATGAAAATTAATGAGTCTATAAAAAAGAGAAACAATGAAAATTCATTACAATTTTAAAAAAGATGTAGCCCTAATAAGGCCGCATTTTTTTTGATTTAATAAAAAAACCCTTCAAATTAGAAGGGTCATTCAAAATCATGTTTGCAGTCGCGCTGCTAGTTGTATTACCTCGTTATCAGTTTTGGCTGCATCCTGATGTAGCTGAGTTGTGTTTCCTACAAAAGCAATTACACCGATTGTGATAGCGAAAGCAGAAACAGAGAAACAAATTGCTTTTTTAATATTCATACAAACAATCCCCCCGCTGTATTTGAAGTTGAGACTCCACCATTTTATCATAAAAAAATGTAGCAATTTCAAAGTCCTTCATTTGTTTGAAAAAATTTGCTGTTAAAAGTGTCAACTCTTCGACATACGAATACATATGAATATTTTCAAGCTTACTTAAAATTTCCACAAGGCTGTCTTGATTAATCGGTTCAGCATATAAAACGTATAAAAACTCGGTTAATAAGCAAAACAAATTGTCATCGTATTTTACTGCTGTTACTAAACCTTCTTTTAAAGCTTGGCCTGCCTCGGCTGTTTTCTTTTGTTTAAATAATACTATGGATAGTGAATAATATGAATGGGGCAGAGTCCTTAATTTCATTTCTTTACCTATCTCAATTGCTTGTTTCAAATACGTTTCAGCCTTTTCTTCTTGTCCCATGTAGTGATAACTTTCACCCAAATTATAAAGAGCTGAGGAAACCAGCCTTTTATGGCCGGATTCTTTCGAAAGCTTTAAGGCTTCCTCAAGATGTTCTAATCCTTTTTCGTAATGTTTAAAATCAAGGTAATTACCCACTATTACAAATAAGCTTTGAATTTTGCGGACAGTATAAAGCGGGTTTCGATCATAAATTTCTAACGCTTTTAGAATGTGATGCATAGATACGTGTGTCTGTTTCATATTATAATAAGCCTCTGCCAATTTAAAATGAAATTCAGCTTGTTCTATTTCATCAGTGACAAAATGAATCTCCATTTCTGCTTTACGATAGAAATTAATTGCTTCCACATACTGTTTCTGATCAAATTCGTACATTCCGCGAAAAAACTGTGAGTAATATTTTAAGAGACCGGTAAGTGTTTTCTGTGGTTTTTCAATCTTATCAAGTAGTTCTATGATGGTTGGCCTGTCAGTCCTGTACTTTACTTCCGGATCTAAATAATCCAACATAAGTTGATGACGAAAAGTCATGAGAGAGTAATAAATAAGTAAATATTCATCTTCTTCCATTTCTTTTATTTCATGTTCCACTTCGGCTTTTAAAATTTCCGCGTCTGGCACACTAAATTGACGAATCATCCTGTACCATTCGTTAATTTTAACGCCTACATGTGAAGACGGTAAGACTTGATCCATGCATTCCCCTCCTTCTCTTTTGTTTTTATTTTCCACTATATTCTCATTTTATGTAAACGAAAAAATACCGCAATTTTCCTAATTACCCGAAAATAACAAAAAAACCCTCCCTGACGGAAAGGCTTTATATTATAACAAGGACAAGATTTTCGCCTTTGTTTTAGGTCCATAAATACCATCTGCAGAAAGCCCGTGCATCAGCTGGTACCGTTTGACCGCGTTTGCTGTTTTCGGTCCATAAATGCCGTCTGCTGTTTATCCCGTTATAGACTGGAACCTTTTGCCCAAAAGAGGACACACTATGTAGAGCGCCCTGTTTTATCAATTTTGTTTAGTTGGATCGTTATGTTTTAGATTTAGAAACGTGATAGCTGATTTTCTGCCATTAGATTCAGTACCCAGAAGGTATGGGTCCACTCTGAAAGTTATAGTATCGGTTCCTGTAGTCTTGCCCTTTTCCCCTGGAAGCTTTGAATGGGGTAGTACAATAAACTTCATTATGAACCTTCCTTCCTTGTCAGCGGATAATTCAACACCGTCTTGAATAGAAACAGACATTGTATCATCTTTGTAAAAATCTTCAATACTGTCTAATATGTCTTTAGCAAAAAGGTCGTGCATAAAACCGTCAAATAGGTTCTGGGGAACTTTTGTGTTCTGGAGTTGTTCTTTTTTAGCAGCCTCTACTGTAATAGAGCTTAACGAAAAACATAAGATCACCATTACAATAATTTTTTTCATAGTAATCATCTCCCTTCACTTTAACATTTGCATTCCTTTATTTTTTATTACATCTGAAATATCTAACAACTTCGAAAAGGCTTCTCCCTTCATAAAAAAGAGAGCCTATTATTACTTCAGCAAAGACTCTAATTTTGCTTTTGTCTTCGGTCCGTATATGCCATCAGCAGTCAATCCGTACATAGACTGGAAACGTTTGACCGCATTTGCTGTCTTTGCTCCGTAATAGCCATCAATTCCATTGTTCTCGGCTCCTTTATCCGGGTAGAAATAAAGAGCCGCCAGCGCTTTCTGAATCTTCGTGACAGCCGCCCCTTTCATCAATGGGCTTTTCACTTTAAAGATGCCTGAAGGCAGCGTATATGATGACTTTTTGCTACTCGATGATGAACCAGAAGATCCGGAAGAACCTTTCAGTTTTAATACCTGTCCGACTTTAATCTTATTCGGATCCTTTATGCCGTTCCAACTCTGCAGGTTTGCCACGCTTACCCCTTGAGCCTTTGCAATTCCGGAAAGAGTGTCTCCTTTCTTGACTGTGTAAGTTGATCCTGACGAATTTCCTGAAGAACTAGAAGTCTTTCCGCCCAGCGCTTTCAATTCTTTTTCAATGGCAGCCTTAACATCGTCCCATCTACCCTCTGATAAAATACGGTGCGGGCAATACTTGCCATTCCAGTCCTGGTGCTTACGTACCCGATCAACACCCCAGCCTCGTTCTTTAAGTAACTGCGCCACAAACTTAATTGCTAAAGCCTCCGCCGCCTTGTATTTGGCGCCTCCTGACTTACTGTAGCAGATTTCAACGCCGATAGACTTACGGTTTCCTGGGCCGTTTGTGCCGTCTCCTGTGTGCCATGCGTTGCGATTTAACGGCAGCCCTTGGATCACTTCTTTGTCATCAACTGCAAAATGAAAACTTGTCGAACTTGTATTATTCTTCATGTAACTGATCTCATTGGCAGCTGGCGCGTCATTGGCTGTATTGTGGATGGTGATGTATTCCGCAGTCATTGCATTTGGACATTTCAGTTTGTATTTGTATTCTGAAACTAAATTTTTTCTCACTGCAATTGTCATAAAAAATCTCTCCTATTCTGTTTTTAGATTTTAAAAAAGCCGCTGTATTATTCAGCAGCTTGTTCCTCTTTTTCTGTTTTCTGATCGTTTTCACTTTCTATAACGTGCAGCCGGTCTGTGATGACGGCCGGAATTTTAACGCCAATCTGTGCAAGGTTCTCGGTAATTAACAAGCCTTCATTAGCGATATAAAAAAGAACGGTTCCAAAGGTCAGGACGCCGTTCAGATTCGTAATTGTATCGACTACGTTTGCCACAATAACGACAAGAAAGCTGAGCATTTTACGGACGTATCCGAACCACGCGCTGCGGCTGCGGAGCCTCTTGAGCTTCCATGCTTTGATAATGCCTGTGATGACATCTAAGATGCTGAGGATTAAAAGCAAGTCAAGGTATTTCGCCTCCCCGAAAAGATACGTTCTTGCAATTTCTAAGCTCTCAAAATTCATCCACACATGTATTTATTCCCTCCATTTTGTAATCACCTCCTTCGAGGCAAAATAAAAACACCTCTATGGGTGTTGGTTAGTTTTTGTGGCCAATCAAAAAGAAGCATTAGCAATGCAAAAAGCAGTAACAGATCAGCAAGGAACTCAATGGGGATTATGATCAAAACCGAAGAGTTTCTATCGGATATTATTTATTAATACTGGCCCTTACTTCGGGAATGCGATTTGCTGAAATGATGGGGTTAACACCCGAGGATTTCAACTTTGATTTAAATGAGATTTCAATCAACAAAACCTGGGATTATAAAAAAGGAACGGGTTTTGCTAAGACAAAAAATGCGTATTCAAATAGGATCATTAAAATGGACTCCAATACAATGGATTTATTCAAAAAGTTGTTTGCTGAAATGCCTGACAACATACATAATCTTGTATTTTATAGTCCGCGCAGCTCTAAAAAAGTCATTACCAACGAATTTGTCAACAAAATATTGAAAAAAACATTAACAGACTTGAAAATAGAATCAATTTCGATACATGGGTTGAGACATACACATGCTAGCGTATTGCTCTATAAGAAGATTTCAATTTATTATGTCTCAGAACGTTTAGGACATGCGAAGATAGATACCACGCTTAATTATTATTCACATGTAATTAAAGAACTCCGTGAAGAAGATACACGAAGTTTTCCAGCGGGTTCTTACACAAATAAAAAACTCACGAAAACGACAAAAACCCTTGTTACACAAGGGTTTTTCTGTTTTACAGACATTATTAACCTGCACCTATCTTATGTAAAAAACGCTCTAGGAGAGATTCGAACTCCCGACCTACAGTTTAGGAAACTGTTGCACTATCCGCTGTGCTACTAGAGCCTGAACCACTTATCTATCTTAGCGCGTAAAATGATAATTTTCAAGAACTTTGTCTTTACAACCCACCGAATACTTTATAAGCCGCTCTTGTCGTATCCTCGTCAATCCCGATATACCTCATGGTAATCGACGGAGAAGAATGGTTTAAGATCCGCTGCAGTTCAGCAATGTCTTTTGTCCGCTGATAAAAATGGTAGCCGAACGTCTTTCTGAGTGTATGTGTGCCGATTTCTTCAAGTCCGCATGCCGCTGCTGCTTCTTTTAATATTCGATAAGCCTGAATTCTCGAGATCGGCTTGTTTGTTCTGATGGATTTAAATAAATATTCATGCTCCTTCATGTCTCTTGTATAAGCATAAATCTCAGCTTTCAATGATTCTAATATGAGGATTTTCCGCTTCTTTTTTGTTTTGCTTTCCGTTGCCCATAGATGGTCTTTGTTTCTCACATCCTTTACTTTAAGCGGCAAAATGTCAGAAATCCTGAGCGCGCTGTTGATGCCGAAAATAAACAAAAAATGATCACGTTTGTTTTTTCGAATTAAATAGTTTTTTATTTCTTGGATTTTTTCTAAATTTCGTATGGGTTGAACGATATGCATCTTGCTTCTCCTTTAAAATTGCAGTCATTATGATTTCTCGGACAAATTGCCCTCAAAATCCTCCTTTTTGGCTTATGTAACGTTTTGAGTCTATTGTTACTAGTATAATAGAAAACCCTTGATTAATAAAGCTTAAACCTCTTTATGTAACATAATATACATAGTGTTACATAAAGGGTAAAAAACCTTAAAATGATCATCAATCTCATAAAAAGCATTTAACGGCTCGATATGCTGTTTTTCCTCTAGCGAGACTTATAGTATTCAAATGAACGAAAAAATTGATTACAGGTCATTCTGAGGTCTCGTCAACTTTGATATTTTTATAAAAATATGTAAAAAAAGACACAATATGAAATTGTGTCTTTTTAATCTTCATCCTTTACATCAATATCTTCTGGAATCGGTTCATTTAATATTTCCTGTATCAGTTCTTTGTATGTTTCCAGCTGTTCCAAATGGGTGTTAAATTGTTCTTTGTTAATTAAGTACTGCTGCCCGTCATGGACGGCGCGAATTTTATTCGCCATCACTAGATTCTCGATATACGCTTCAGGAAGATTAGTAAACTCTGCTGTTTCTTTAATCGTTAAATACATGACCCAACTTCCTTTCAGACTCATATTCTCCGGCCATTCTGAGCCTTTAAAAGAATGGCTTGCTTTTTACTTGCTGACTGCTCCGTATCCTCAGATTTTATAATGCATGATGAAATAAATCAATAGAATGAATTTAATGGCTTTCTTAAATATAACAGTCTTGTTTCATTGAGCTATCCGTCTTGAGACAAATGACTAGTCTCATCTAATCAAATATACACATAAATACTCTCTATAAATATTCAGAATATTTCGTTTGTCACTTGTAAAACCATCATAATTTCCTTACGCTATAGATGTAAGATATTAACTTTAGGAGGGAGAATATGAAAAAAACGTGGAACCTCTGTTTAACCGTCCTGCTAAGTGTCATGTTGGCCGCCGGAATTGCGCCTTTTCAGGCAGAGGCGAAAAAGCCGCCAAAAAACTATGATGAGTATACTCAGGTAGATGTCGGGAAAGACGGCATGGTCGCAACCGCCCATCCCCTTGCGTCCGAAATCGGGGCTGAAGTCTTGAAAAAAGGCGGAAACGCCATTGACGCCTCAGTTGCCATTCAATTTGCATTGAATGTGGTTGAACCTATGATGTCCGGCATTGGCGGAGGCGGATTCATGATGGTCTATGACGGCAAGACAAAAGACACTACGATCATTAATAGCCGTGAACGTGCTCCAGCCGGCGCCACTCCTGATATGTTTCTTGATGAAAACGGAAAAGCGATCCCATTTTCTGAAAGAGTAACAAAAGGAACAGCCGTTGGTGTACCTGGGACATTGAAAAGTCTTGAGAAGGCTCTCGATATGTGGGGAACGCGTTCGATGAGGCAATTAATCGCTCCTTCTATTAAACTCGCAGCAAAAGGATTTCCTATTGATTCTGTCTTAGCAGAAGCTATTTCAGACTATCAAGACAAATTATCCCGCACCGCAGCCAAAGATGTTTTCCTTCCGAATGGCGAGCCGTTAAAAGAAGGTGACAAACTAGTTCAGAAAGATCTTGCGAAAACCTTTAAATTAATTTGGCTTAAAGGCACAGATGCCTTTTATGACGGAAAATTCGCCAGAACCCTGTCAAACACGGTGCAAGATTTTGGCGGATCAATGACTGAAGAAGATTTAGAAAACTATGATGTGACGATCGATAAGCCAATGTGGGGAGAATACCAAGGCTATCAAATCGCCACTACGCCTCCTCCGAGTTCAGGCGGTGTATTCTTACTGCAAATGCTGAACATTTTGGATGATTTTAACCTTTCACAATACGATATCCGCTCATGGGAAAAATATCAACTGCTGGCAGAAACGATGCATCTGTCTTACGCAGATCGTGCGGCTTATGCAGGTGATCCCGAATTCGTAAATGTTCCTCTCAAAGGTTTGCTCCACCCCGACTACATTAAAGAACGCCAAAACTTAATCAGTTTAGATAAAGTGAATAAAAAGCCTGTAGCCGGTGATCCTTGGGTTTACGAAGAAGGTTCAGCAAATTATAAGCAGGTTGAACAGCCGAAAGATAAAATAGAAGGCGAAACCACCCATTTTACCGTGGCGGATCGCTGGGGCAATGTCGTTTCCTATACGACAACAATTGAACAGCTATTCGGAAGCGGTATCATGGTTCCGGGATATGGTGTCGTTTTAAACAATGAATTAACCGATTTTGACGCAGTCCCAGGCGGGGCGAATGAAGTTCAGCCGAATAAACGGCCGTTGAGCAGCATGACCCCAACCATTTTATTTAAGGATGATAAGCCTGTGTTAACTGTAGGTTCACCAGGCGGCGCAACCATTATTTCCTCCGTTCTCCAAACCATCCTTTACAACATCGAGTACGGGATGGAACTGAAGGCAGCCGTTGAGGAGCCGAGAATCTATACCAACAATATCAACTCTTATCGGTATGAAGATGATGTTCCTGAAGACGTGATCAGCAAGTTAAATGGCATGGGGCATAAATTCGGCAAAAGCCCTGTGAAAATCGGAAACGTACAAAGCATCTTTATCGACCATGAAAACGGAACTTTTAAAGGAGTCGCCGATTCAAGCAGAAATGGAGCGGCGATTGGTGTTAATTTAAAGCACAAGCGATGATCTGATAACCGAACAACATCAACAAGCCGTTTTTTATCACAAAATCGGCTTGTTTTCTATTATTATTTTATTGATTGATCAAATTCTCCGATTCAAAAATTCATTCTTCTTTACTCCAATCAAAGCGGACTATGCGGCATTTTTTTCAAATCGTCAATTAATTTTCGAAAAGCGCAAGTCGCAAAAAGGTCCTTCCTGTAAATAAATGATACATTCATTTCACGGTATGGCTCAGGCAATGTATGAACGTATAAATTCTCTTTATTTCTTAAATGGCTAAGGGTTGATTTCGGCAGTAATGATATCCCTAATCCGGCGGAGACGCCGCCTAAAATTGCCTCTAATGTTCCGAATTCCATCATTTTATGTTGAAAAATACCTTCTTCGTTTAGCAATCTCTCCACTCTTGCCCGGTGAGAGCAGCCGGCCCCAAAAAACAGCAAGGGCCTTTGCAGTAATTCATTCAACGTGCTTTCTTCTGTTTCTGAAATTAATATTAACTCCTCATCAAAAGCAGCAATTTGCTTAAGATCCGGATGTTCAACGGGTCCGTATACAAAGGCGCCGTCCAGTTCATAATGGAGAACTTTTTGCACCAGGGTGTGAGTATCCCCTGTGATCAGTGACAAATCAACCTCAGGAAACCGGCTATGATAGGCCGCCAAAAGCTTTGGAAGATGAATCGCGGCTGTGGTTTCCAGTGAGCCGAGCCGCAGAGGCCCTTTTGGATACTCTGTCAGCTGTGCCGATTTTTCAGCTTCCTTTAATAAGTGCAGTATGTTGTTTGCATAAGCCAATACATTTTCTCCTGATGCTGTTAAGATCATTCCCCGATTCGTTCTATAAAAGAGTTTGGTGTTTAGGTGAGATTCCAGCTTATGAATTCGATTTGTTACGTTGGACTGTACATAGTTTAAGGCATCCGCCGCCTTGGTGATGCTTTTTTCCCTGGCAACAGCCTGAAAAATTTTCAAATCTCCGCTTTCCACTTAAATCAGCCTTCCTGATATTATTTATATTGATCGCGTCTATCACTTTTGTTCATTTTACTTGATGTAAACAGGTGTGTAAAATATGTAAATACAAAAGAGATCTCATCATTTAGGGGGAGAATGAAATGAAAGCGATTATTCATGATGGAAAAAGCGGCATTGAGGGACTGAAATATAAGGACGTGCCTAGTAAAACACCGGCGTACGGCGAAGTATTGGTGAAAATAAAAACAGCAGGATTAAACCACCGTGACTTATTTTTAATGAAAGACAGAACTGAAAATGATCCAGCTTTCATTCTTGGTTCTGATGGTGCAGGCATAATTGAAGCAGCAGGAGAAGGTGTAAAGGGCCTTTCTGCCAATACAGAAGTCATTATCAATCCAACGATGAATTGGAAATCAGCTGATAACCTCCCGGAGGTTCCAGATATTTTAGGAGGACCTTCTGACGGCACATTTTCTGAATATGTAATCATACCTGCAGAAAATGCAGTGAAAAAACCAGCCTATCTGTCATGGGAAGAAGCGGGCGTTCTGCCATTATCAGCTTTGACAGCCTATAGGGCACTTTTTACAAAAGGCAAGTTAAAAAAAGGTGAACACATCATTATACCGGGAATCGGAGGCGGTGTGGCGACTTTCGCTTTATTAATGGCAAAAGCTGCGGGAGCGAAAGTAAGCGTCACCTCCCGCAGTGAAGATAAAAGGAAAACAGCTTTAACAATCGGAGCCGACTTCGCCTTTGACAGTTACGGCGATTGGAAGAAAAGCCTGAATAGCGAAAAGGCTGATATCGTTCTGGACAGTATAGGTCCCGCGGTATTCTCTAACTATTTTGAAGTCCTGAAGCCTAACGGCCGGATTGTAAGCTTTGGGGCAAGTTCAGGAGATACAATTGACATCCCGCTGCGGTCCCTTTTCTTTCCGCAGATCAGCATACTGGGTACTTCAATGGGCAGCAGTGAAGAATTTACTCGCATGGTTCATTTTATGGAGCAGCATTCGCTTCGGCCTATTATTGATCAAATGTATCCTTTGCAGGAAGCTGCTGCTGCATTCAGCCGAATGAAACACGGGGGCCAATTTGGGAACATCGGACTTTCCGTGATTTGAAAAATTTATTTTCTTACGACACGGCGTTTTAATAAATTTAGACACCAAGCCTTCCTTGGCATTTTTTCTTACTGGGGTACCGTCACGAAAATGCGGATTTACAACGCTAAGCCCATTTTCAAGACGATTCCCTCTGTCTTTAACAACGTTAAGAAAGTTTTAGTGGTCTTAAAAAATGTAATGATACCAATTTCTCCGAATTAAAATGGTATTCTCCTAGTAAATTAATATGTTCCCAGCCTAAAGGTGACATATGATGCTATGCAACTGCTTTTGTTAGATGTAGAGTATTCCAAATAAATCATCCGCTTTCACTAAAGCATCTTCATATAAACGCCGTTAAAGCTTAGACGGATCTAGTAACTTCCACGGAGCGAATTGATAAATCCTTATTTATATTAGATTCTATTTCTAGCGAAACATTACATCGAAGAATTTGGGATTGCAATAAATAAAGATTAAAAATCTATACATAAGCCAAATTCCTTAACATACAGGGATTTGGCTATATTTATGTTGAAATTCACTTCCGAAAAGTTGGCGGTATCCCATTTTAGAATTTCTTTAACATTGTAAATCCGCACTTTCCTGACGCTCCCCCTTACTCACAGATTTGAAATGTATGAAACCTGAATAATTTAACACAAATAAAAAAATTCAGGAACCGGCTAAATCAAAACCGGTTCCTGAATCATATATAAAAACCCCTTTATTTACGGTAATACTGAACTCCCCATCAAATAACGGTCAACTTCGCGCGCCACTTCACGGCCTTCGTTAATTGCCCATACAATTAAACTTTGGCCCCTTCTGGCATCCCCTGCAGCGAAAACGCCGTCAATATTTGTTTTATAATCCCCATATGCTGCGTTAATTTTATGATTTGTTGAATCTACGCCAAACTGTTTTAACAGCGGCTGTTCTGTGCCTTCAAAACCGATGGCGATAAAGACAAGCTGAGCGGGCCATACTTTTTCCGTTCCAGGCAGTTCGTGGAATTCGTATTTTCCGTGCTCATTTTTTACTTTTTCCATTTGAATGGTATGAAGCTCTTTTAAACGTCCGTTTTTATCAGCGACGATTTTTTTGGTTTGAATCGAGTATTCTCTCGGATCTCTTCCAAATTTGGCTTCTGCTTCTTCATACGCATATTCAAGTGTAAAGACGTGGGGCTGTTCAGGCCACATGTTGTCGCTCGTGCGTGCTGCCGGAAGCTTAGGGTGTTTACCGAATTGATACACACTCCGCGCTTTTTGGCGCAATGCCGTTGCCACACAGTCAGAACCTGTATCTCCCCCGCCGATGACAATAACATCTTTCCCTTTTGCGTCAATGAACCGTTTGTCTTTAAAATTAGAATCTAAATAACTTTTTGTAGCAAGCGTTAAGTAATCCATCGCTAAGTGGACACCTTTAGATTCCCTGCCTTCCATTAATAGATCACGCTGTTTTTGAGCCCCCGTACAAAGAATGACAGCGTCAAATTGCTCTTTCAATTCATCAGCCGTGATATCCACGCCGATTTCGGTATTTGTGATAAAGTCGATTCCCTCTTGTGTCAGCAGTTTGATGCGGCGTTCTACAATTCCTTTTTCAAGTTTCATATTCGGAATCCCGTATGTTAAGAGGCCGCCTGCCCTGTCTGCGCGTTCAAAGACAGTGACGGAATGCCCGGCTTGGTTCAGCTGGTCGGCGCTGGCAAGACCGGCCGGACCCGAACCTACAACAGCAATTTTCTTGCCTGTGCGTTTTTTTGGTATTCTCGGTGTAATCCAGCCGTTTTCAAACCCTTTGTCAATAATGGTCCGTTCAATATTTTTAATTGAAACGGCCGGGTCAGAAATCGCTACTGTACAAGATCCTTCACAAGGAGCGGGGCAAACCCGCCCTGTGAATTCCGGAAAGTTATTCGTTTTAACGAGACGTTCCAAAGCTTCCTTCCATCTGCCCCGATAAACAAGGTCATTCCATTCGGGAATCAAATTGTATATCGGGCACCCTGATGTAAATCCGTTAATGTCCGCACCGATTTGGCAAAACGGTGTACCGCAATCCATACACCGCGCCCCCTGCCGTTTCGATGCTTCCTCTGAAAAAGGAGCCGAATATTCTTTCCAATCTTTTAAGCGAGTGAGAGGGTCCCGCTCAGCTGGTTTTTCTCGTTTGATTTCCATAAATCCAGTTGGTTTCCCCATGTTCCTCTCCCCTTTCTTACTGTGCTACTGCTTGTTTTTGATCTGCAGATGCTTTCGCTTTTGCCGCCGGCTTCGTGTTGGCTTCAAAAGCATACATAATAGCCTCTTCTTCTGATAAGCCCGCCGCTTTTTGTTCTTCGATGCTGAGGAGCATTTGTCTATAATTTTTCGGAATGACCTTCACAAACTTCTTAACGGTTTCTTCCCATTGAATAAGGAGATTTGCCGCTTTTGGACTGTCTGTGTATGCCGCGTGTTTTTCAATCATTGCCTTGACGTCTTGAATTTCTTGCTCATCCTCTAATGCTTCGAATGAGATCATTTCAAGATTACATTTGCGTTTAAACGCTTTTGGATCATCCGTTAAGACGTAGGCGATACCGCCGGACATCCCGGCCGCAAAGTTTTTGCCTACATCTCCAATTACGACAACCCGGCCTCCGGTCATGTATTCACACCCGTGATCCCCGATCCCTTCAACAACAACGTTCACTCCGCTGTTCCGAACGGCAAAGCGTTCTCCGGCACGCCCGCTGATATACGCTTCTCCGCTTGTCGCGCCGTAAAATGCCACGTTGCCGATAATGACATGATCGTGTGAGGAGCAATTGAACGTCTCAGGCGCTTTGACGATAATTTTCCCGCCAGAAAGCCCTTTTCCGACATAGTCATTTGAATCTCCAGTCAAATAAAGTGACATGCCTTTCGGAACAAACGCGCCGAAGCTTTGGCCGGCCGATCCTGTGAAACGGAGCTTAATGGTGTCATCCGGAAGGCCTTCTGCACCATAGCGTTTTGATATTTCGCTTCCCGTTACGGTTCCTGCCACACGATTTGTATTATTAATCTCTACATCGACATCTGCTTCTTTTCCTGATTCAATTGCTTCTTTTACAGCTGGAAGAATCGTCGTGATATCAAGGGATTGATCAATTTTATGGTTTTGCGGTGTTCGGAATGTGCGCACACCCTCTGGCTGATACAGAAGTGTGGACAGATCAAGCTGGCTTGCTTTCCAATGAGCCTTCGCCCGTTCGCTGATTTGCAGCACATCCGTCCGGCCGATCATTTCATCAAATGTTTTGAAGCCTAAAGCTGCCATAAATTCACGGACTTCTTCAGCAATAAACAGCATGTAGTTCACAATATGGTCAGGGTCGCCCATGAATTTTTTACGCAGCTCCGGATTTTGGGTCGCCACGCCGACCGGACATGTATCTAAATGGCAAGCGCGCATCATGACGCAGCCGAGAACAACTAGCGGAGCTGTCGCAAATCCGAATTCTTCCGCTCCGAGTAATGCTGCCATTACCACATCACGGCCCGTCATCAGTTTCCCGTCTGTCTCTAATACGACGCGTTCGCGCAAACCGTTTAACATCAATGTTTGGTGTGCTTCGGCAAGCCCGAGCTCCCATGGAAGACCAGTATGCTTAATGCTTGTTTTCGGTGAAGCGCCAGTGCCTCCGTCGTAACCGCTGACCACGATAACATCCGCGGTTCCTTTTGCAACGCCGGCAGCAATCGTTCCGACTCCCGCTTTTGAAACCAATTTGACACTGATTCTGGCTGCACGATTCGCATTTTTCAAATCATGAATCAGTTGTGCCAAATCCTCAATCGAATAAATATCATGGTGAGGCGGTGGTGAAATTAGTCCGACTCCCGGCGTTGATCCGCGAACGTCCGCAACCCAAGGGTATACTTTGTTGCCCGGAAGCTGTCCGCCTTCTCCCGGTTTCGCGCCTTGCGCCATTTTTATTTGCAGCTCATCTGCATTAACAAGATAATGGCTCTTCACACCAAAACGGCCGGATGCAATTTGTTTTATTGCACTTCTTCTGTCATCACCGTTTTCATCAGGGGTGAACCGTCTTGGATCTTCTCCGCCTTCTCCGCTGTTGCTCTTTCCGCCAAGGCGGTTCATCGCAATCGCCAATGCCTCGTGTGCTTCCTTACTTAATGAGCCAAATGACATCGCTCCGGTTTTAAAACGTTTTACAATAGATTCAGCCGATTCTACCTCTTCAACTCTGAGAGGTTTCCGGCCATCATGGAAGGAGAACAAGTTGCGTAAAAATCCGATTCGTTCTTCATCAGCCGCTTTAGAGTACTGCTTAAATAAATTGTAATCATTATTGCGGCAAGCCCATTGCAAGGTATGAATGGTTTTCGGATTGAATGCGTGATGCTCTCCGCCGTTTCTCCATTGGAAATCACTTCCGGAATCAAGCGTTTGGGTGTAATCATCATGGTAGGCGTCTTGATGGCGGCGTTTGGCTTCTTCCGCAATCGTATTCAGGTCAATTCCGCCAAGCTGTGATGCCGTACCGGTGAAGAAACGGTCGATGACATCGCTGCTGATTCCTACAGCTTCAAAGATTTGGGCGCCTCTGTAACTTTGCACAGTGGAAATACCCATTTTAGACATCACCTTTACGACGCCTTCTGTAATGCTTTTTCCATACTTGCTGACAGCCTCTTCATATCCGATATTCAGCCGGCCTTCATCAATTTCTTGTTTATAGGTTGCATAAGCTAGGTATGGGTTGATGGCGTCTGCTCCATATCCGATTAATGATGCGAAATGGTGAACTTCACGCGCTTCACCGGATTCAACGATGATACTGACTTTTGTGCGTTTTCCTTGCCGGATTAAGTGTTGATGCAATGCACTTACTGCAAGAAGCGGCGGTATTGGAGTCAGGTTTTGATTCATCGCTTTATCGGACAAAATCAATAGGCTCACACCTTGGTTAATGGCTTTCTCAGCTTGTGCAAACATATCCTCAAGGCCGCGCTCCAAATCTTCATCGAACAAGACATTGATTTTTTGGCTTTTAAAATCAGGATGAACGATTGTTTTCAGCGCATAAAATTGCTCATTTGATAAAACTGGTGTGTATAGCTTAATACGGCGCGCGTTTCTTTCATTTGGGTGAAGCAGGTCTCCTTCCGCCCCGAGCCAAGTCATCGTGGATGTCACAAGCTGCTCGCGAATTGCATCAATCGGCGGATTCGTTACCTGGGCAAACAGCTGTTTAAAGTATTGGAACAATGATTGCGCGCGGTCAGATAAGACGGCAAGCGGCACGTCATTCCCCATGGAGCCTAGCGGGTCTTTGCCTTCCGTAATCACCGGAATTAAATATTTTTGAATATCCTCATACGTATAACCGAAGGCTTTTTGACGGATTAAAAGGTCTTTAAACTGCTCTTCTTCCCTTGTCTCAGGGTCCGGGTTCACTTGGACAAGCTCTTCCTCAAGCCATTTCTGGTATGGGTATTCATTTGCAATTTCAGATTTTACTTCTTCATCTGAAATGATGCGCCCTTCTTCAAGGTCAATCAAAAGCATTTTTCCAGGTTCCAGACGATCTTTAAACAGCACATTTTCCTGCTCTACCTCAATGACGCCGACTTCAGATGAGAAAATGATATGATCATCCTTTGTCACGTAATAGCGTGCCGGACGAAGACCATTACGGTCCAAAATGGCGCCGATCTGTCTGCCGTCAGTAAACGAAATGGCAGTCGGCCCGTCCCATGGTTCCATCAGTGAACTGTGATATTCATAAAATGCTCTTTTTTCTTTAGACATGTGTGTGTTTTCTGTCCATGGCTCAGGAATCAGCATCATCGCTGTGTGCGCCGGCTTTCTTCCTGCCATGACAAAGAATTCAAACGCATTATCGAGAATAGATGAGTCACTGCCGTCTGCATTCAAGATTGGTAGGATCTTTTCGAGATCGTCGCCAAAACTTTCAGATACAAATTGCTGTTCACGCGCTCTCATCCAGTTGATATTGCCGCGCAGTGTGTTAATTTCTCCGTTGTGGATCAAATATCGGTTTGGATGCGCTCTTTCCCAAGTCGGAAATGTATTGGTGCTGAATCGAGAATGGACAAGTGAAAAAGCTGAAACAAAGGATTCATCCTGCAAATCAATATAAAAAGCGTCAACCTGCTCAGGTGTTAACAGCCCTTTGTAAACAATGGTTTGGCTAGACAAGCTTGCAAAATAGAAATCGAGTTCCTCTTTGACTCCCCAATTTTCAGCCTGTTTGCGAATGACATACAATTTACGTTCGAAGGCAAGATTGTCTTTCACCTCTGAACCTGCCCCGATAAATACTTGCCGGATGAACGGACAGGTACTTTGTGCCACTGTTCCGATTTTTCCGACATTTACAGGTACAGTTCTCCAGCCAAGAACGGTTTGCCCTTCCTGTTTAATATATTGATTGATTTGTTTTTCGATTTTTTCTCTTTCTTCTGCTTTATTTGAGAAAAAGACCATTCCTACCCCGTAACGTCCTTTTTCCGGCAGCTCCATCTCTCCGCACTCTTTTTTAAAAAAAGCATCAGGGATTTGAACCATTAAGCCTGCACCGTCTCCGGTATCCGGATCGCTGCCTTGACCTCCTCTATGGTCTAGCTGGCAAAGCATCTTAAGCCCTTGTTTGACGATGTCATGTGTCGGATGGCCTTTCAAGTGTGCATATAGGCCGATTCCGCACGCATCATGTTCAAATTCTGGACGGTAGAGACCTTGAGCTTTCGGCATGTGATTGTAAGTCATAATTCCTCTCCCCCGATCAATTTCCGTTAATTACCGGTCATAAAATCTAACAACTCTATCTTCATTGTAGGTTTTCAAAACAATATAAACAATATATAATTTAGATCAAAAGCATCTCAAAATGAGATAGATGGGTGTGAGACTAGAATGGAACTGCGCCAGCTGCGTTATTTTATGGAGGTCGCTGACAGAGAACATGTGTCAGAAGCCGCTGATCATCTGCATGTCGCCCAATCGGCCATCAGCAGACAAATCGCAAATCTCGAAGAGGAACTGAATGTTACTTTATTTGAACGGGAAGGCAGAAATATTAAGCTGACACCAATAGGAAAACAGTTTTTAGATCATGTAAAGACGGCCATGAAAGCAATTGACTACGCGAAGGAGCAAATTGATGAATATCTTGATCCGAATCGCGGAACGGTAAAAATCGGCTTTCCGACAAGTCTTGCCAGTCAGCTCTTGCCGACTGTAGTCTCAGCATTTAAGGAAGAATATCCGAATGTAGCATTTTTGCTGCGCCAAGGCTCTTACAAATTTTTGATAGAAGCAGTGAAAAACAGAGATATTGATATCGCTTTATTAGGACCCGTTCCGACCCATTTCCCAGACATAGAAGGAAATATTTTATTCACAGAGAAAATTTACGCGCTTGTTCCATTAAATCACCCGCTTGCAAAACAAAAAAATGTTCACTTGGTCGATTTGCGAAATGATCAGTTTGTGTTGTTTCCGGAAGGTTTTATTCTTAGAAATATGGCGATCGACGCTTGTAAACAGGCTGGCTTTGCCCCTATTGTCTCAACAGAGGGCGAGGATTTAGATGCAATAAAAGGGTTAGTTTCTGCCGGGATGGGTGTGACTCTTCTGCCTGAAAGCACGTTTGCCGAGACCATTCCGCGCTTTACTGTGAAGATTCCGATTGAATTTCCTGAAGTGAAACGAACTGTCGGCATCATTAAGCCGAAAAACAGGGATCTTGCTCCGTCGGCGAAGGATTTTTATGAATTTGTTATTCGTTTTTTCTCCAGACTGGAGCAATATAAATAAATGAAAAAACCCGAGCTTAAACATGAAGCATCGGGTTTTTCTGTGCCCGTATATCTTATTTCTTCTATTAAAGAGGCAGAGACAATTCAACATGACAAACAAACGCTTCTTGGTCAATCACTGCTTTGTTTAACATGTCTTTATGCTTTAGAGGGTCTTTCTGCCAGGTTTGAAGCTGGGCTGAAGAAAAGTTTACAATGCCGAGCCCGAGTTCCTCGTCATTTTGATCCAGCAGCCGGACGACTGATCCGCTGTTGAACCTTCCTTTAATTTCATTTACCCCTTCCGGATATAAGCACAATTGTCCGCCCGCGATTTGATCAGTGCATTCATCAACAAGCACAATTTCGCCTTCCGGACCGGAATTAAATGCGATCCACTGTTCTTTATGATTTAAAGGAAGTGTTCCTTCCGCTTCAAAATAAGTGCCCTCGGCTAATTCAGTAACCGCATGCCGCAGAATATCCGGGGAATCCGCCTGACCGAGAAATCCTTTAATGCCAGAGGCCATAACAATTTTAAAGGCATCAAGCTTAGAGCGCATTCCGCCAGTTCCGACCTCGCTGCCCGCGTCACCCGCGCATGCTTCTATGTCCGGTGTGATGTCACTGACTTTCTTTAATCTTTTTGCGTTAGGATTCCTTCTCGGATTATCATTGTATAAGCCGTCGATATCAGACAAAATGGCAAGCATATCGGCGTCGATTAATCCGGCGACCTTCGCAGCAAGCGTGTCATTATCCCCGAATTTAAGACGATTGACCGTTACGGTGTCATTTTCGTTAATAATCGGGATAATCCCGCGCTCCAGCAGCACATTCATTGTATTACGAACATTGTTATACCGATATTCATCCGAAAAATCACTTCTCGTAATTAGAATTTGAGATGCAATATAACCGTGTGATAAAAACAATTTCGAATAAGCTTCCATAAGAAGCCCCTGCCCAATTGAAGCTGAGGCTTGCTTTTCGGGCAGACTCTCAGGCCTTTGGATTAATCCGAGCTTGCGGTATCCCGCCGCAACAGCACCGGATGAAACCAAAATTACTTCATATCCGCTATCTTTCAGTTTAACAATTTGATCGACTAATGTTTCTAACTTGCGTCTGCTGATCTCCCCTTGAAGACTCGTCAGTGAACTGCTTCCGATTTTCACAACGACCCTTTTAATCTCTGTATCAGACGTCACTGTATCACTCCTGTTATCCGCTTTTATAGTGTTGCTGTCGCTTTTTCGATATTTTCACTAATTTCAATGGAACGGTCAGTGGCGTTTTTAATTGCTTGAGAAATCGCTTCTCCGCCGCCGCCTTTTTTCAAAGCTTCCAGTCCGGCTGCTGTCGTCCCGTTCGGCGAAGTGATATTTTTTCTAAGAACATTCGGCTGTTCTCCTGTTTCCATTAACATTTTGGCGGCGCCTAACAGCGTTTGTGCGCCGATGCTTCGTGATAATTTTTTATCAAGTCCGGCTTCTTCCCCCGCTTTTTCGATGAATTCCATTAAATAATAAAAATAAGCAGGTCCGCTTCCGGCAATTCCGGTGAAAATATCCATTTGGCTTTCCTCAATGATATACACTTCACCCATGCATTTAAGCAATAATGCCGCCAGCTTTTTCGAATCGCCTGACACATAATTGCCGAGCGCCATGGCTGTAGCGGAAGCACCGATCATGCTTGACGTGTTTGGCATCGCTCTGATGACCGGCTGTTGGTTATGCAATGATTGTTCTATAAATGAGGTTGTAATGCCGGCTAGCACCGACAGTATTAGTTGATGGGGTTGGATGCGCGTTTTTAAGGATGACAGAGCGCTTTCTGCGTCTTTTGGCTTCATGGCCAAAATAAACACATCAATATCTTCACAAGGCATATTGTCCAGCGTAACGCTTTGTATCCCGTATTTGCGTTGAAGTTCAGTTAAACGCTCTGTATTGCTGCGGTTTGTAACGCAGATGTTTTGTTTCGGAATTTTGTTGGCCCGAACGATACCTGATATCATTCCCTCTGCCATGGATCCAGCTCCAATAAAAGCTACTCTTTTTTGATCAAAGATCGGTAACATCTCCTTTATTGCTCAAATTTTCACACGTTTAAAATGTTACCACGTGAGGATACGATGTCAAGTTTGAAGGTCTTATTGATTCTTATTGTTTCTTTTCGACAAATATGTATAATGGAAAACAGAAACACCCGCTCATATACTGGATTTCGGGTGTTTTGGCTTTTATTAAAAATTATCTGACAGTGCTTTTTCAATCAGGTTTTTGCAGCGGTCGAGTTCGATTTTCAGCTGCTTTTTATATAGTTTCGCTGCTTCATAATCTTTGAACTGATAGAGAACAACCTCCTGCAGCTTGGCCCCTTCTTTTTTGACTTTTATTTGTTTTAAGATCCCGTCATCGAGCAGTTCATGGAGCGACCGGTAGACTTCCGTATGATTCGGTTTAAAGCCGATCTGTTTAAACTCAGATCGCAGCACTTCGAGCAACTTCAGGCCATACAGCCTTTCTTGTTCTGTCATTGTAATCATGTAGAGTTTTAAAAACGCGCGTTGTTTCACTAAAAATCCGGTAGAACTTCTTTTTTCTTCTTTCATGCGTATACACTCCTTCTATTAACTGAAAACACTATGTACTAAATATTCAATTTTCTCCTCTTTTTTCCTGCTTTTTTCTTAGATTATTATTTTGTGTATTTGTATGTGCTGTTTATATGGCTAGTGAGCGAAAAAAATCTATAATGAACATTTGGTACATAGTTTATTTAGTTCATTTTATCGTATTTTTCGTTTAAGTTCTCATATCAGTGCTCTTTTTTAAAAAGAAATTCATATTTTGTTAGATTTACTTTTTCTTCAAAATGTGTCCATTGAAATAGAAAAGAATTCAATGGTAACGTAATCGTTGAGGAGGTAAGATGATAAAATGACAAACCAAGCTCCATCCTCCGCTAAACACAAATCTAATAGTAAATGCTATAAGATATTTAACAGAACATACAGCGATTCAAGATCAATCATTGGGTGAAGCCTTTGCCCAGGTCGATACCGTGAAAATGGTTTTTCATCAACGATTAGAATCTGTAAACCACTGGTAGCTGCAGCTGCTCCGGCAGGTCCCTTATCAATAACAACAACATCTTGATTAAATGTTGACATTCTTTATAACATCCCATTTATCATCTGTTTTGTCATTTTTAATATTTTTATGTCCCCTTATGAGAAGAGAAAATGGGTCCATCAATTTATAATGTTGAGGAATACAACAGAATCCATATTGGACCTTTTTTAGAAGTTTCCTTTGAGAGTAGTGTGACACTTTATGGCACTTAAAACATCAGTGTCTTTCACTTCAAAAAATCTCTCGGCCATTACCGAGAGATTTTTTGATATATATGATCATTTGGAAACGCTCTTCCTCAGGTAATATGGGGATTTTGAGAGCGTTAACTGCTTTCCCACGTTAAATAGGGATTGTCCCCAAATCTTAGTGCTAGTTGATTTGCTTCTATCCAACACGGATCGAAGGGATCGCTAGGGCAACTAACAGCCGTTCTCCCCTAGATTATAGCAGAATGGGAGACTATCAATAATGTCAGATGAAACCATCGAACTACCCATTATCTTCTATTAAATTTTGCATCTCTCACAAACGGTTCCGATGATAGTTGTTCATGAAGTACTAGTTCACCATGATGTCGCTCATCAATACTTTTCACAATAGACCGAATCGTATTCACGTTCTCTTCAATATGTTGAAGATCAAAGATCGTAACATGGTCTCCCTTTAATTCATATTCCAGGTAATTGTGTGCAGTTGATTGCGCCCATCCTCTTTCGATCAAATCGTCGCATAACAAATGATGAATGTCTGCGTTGACGGCACCGGAATTGATCAGCTGATTATGGTACGCGAGATAGCCTCTGATTTTATCCTTAATCGAAGGAATGGTTAATAATTCTCTGTAATAATCCGGAATGATATCCAGATTCAGATGGACGATTTCTTCGATTTCCTCTTCCGATAAATGAGTCATCGAAGTGGTTATTTGAGAGTCCAGCATAATAACATCGGATACGGCGCATCCCCGCTGCTCCATGGCTTGGGCAACCTCAAAAGCCAAATTCGATCCTGAAGAATAACCAAGCAAAACATAAGGCCCTTTTTCTTGAATGCCTATTATGCTTTCTACATACCGGTCGATCATCGGTTTCTCATAAGACGGCTCTTCTAAAAAATCAGCGGCATAGACGACGCAGTCGCCATCAAGTCTTTTCGCCATTTCATTATAAACCAGCCCATACCCAATTAAAGGCGGGAAACAGAACACAGGGATCGAACCATTCTGATTCATCTTAACGAATACGCTGTCCGTCTTGTACTCTGAAGCCTCGGCTTGAATGACGCGTGCCATTGTTTCGATGGTAGGACAATCGTAAACGACGTGATAATGCATTTTGATGCCCAAGACCGCGTTAATTTGATGAATTAATTGCAATACTTTGAGCGAATGGCCGCCAACGTCAAAGAAGTTATCTTTAATCCCCAGGTCAGAATGAGCCAAAACGTCCTTCCATATCTCGGACAACTGCTTTTCAATCAACGTTCCGGGCGCCACGTATTCGGTTCCGGTCGGCATATTTCCATCAGGAGCAGGCAAAGCTTTTCTATCAATTTTACCATTATCTGTTAATGGTATTTCCTCTATCCGTACAAAATAGGCTGGAATCATATACGCCGGCAGTTTGTCCAGCAATTGCTGCTTGAGCTGCAGCGTGTTTAATGATTTGTCTCCTACCAAGTAAGCACACAACTGCTTGGAGCCCTCTTCTCCGAGCGCGAATACGACCGCTTCTTTGACGGATTCAACTTGCAATAAAGCCGCTTCGATCTCGCCAATTTCAATGCGGTAGCCTCGAATTTTCACCTGATGATCGATTCGTCCCAAATACTCCATATGTCCATCCGGCAACCATCGGGCGACATCTCCCGTTTTGTACATTTTCTCGCCTGCGGTAAACGGATGTTCGACAAATTTCTCAGCCGTTAAATCGGGACGGTTCAAATATCCTCTGGCTATGCCGGCCCCGCTAATATACATTTCTCCGGGGACGCCGATCGGCACCGGCTTCATATCCGCATTCAGCACATAAATGTTCATATTAGCCGCGGCCGTACCGATTGGCACCGACTCTCGTCTGTCTTTCTGCCGATCGAAGGAATAAATCATACATCCGACGACGGTTTCCGTTGGCCCGTATTCGTTAAAGATTTCAATTTGATCTTGAAATTGCTCGCTGATGTTCCGGGCCAGCCGCGCGCTTAAATTGTCGCCGCCTACAATCATTTTCCGGATCGTGCACTCATGGGGAATGTTCATTTCATTTAATAACTGCAAATGAGCCGGAGTCAGCTTGATAATATCCACCCTGGAATCCTGTACAACGGATGAAAGCAAGGTAGACCTGTCTTCTCCTCCGAAGACAATGATGGCATTTCCGCTGATGAGCGGCGTAAAAATAGACGTTACCGTTAAGTCGAAAGCGATGGACGAATATAGTGGAAAGTTGGTTTTCTCCCCCTTCACATATACCCTGTCAGCCCACCAAATATAATTGGTTAAGCCTTGATGCTCAATTAATACGCCTTTGGGCTTGCCTGTGGAGCCCGATGTATAGATCACATACGCCAAATCCTTCACACTGCTGATCCGCTCCATATTAGAGTGCTCTTCGTGATAAGAGCTTTCCTCATCCAATAGAACAATTGTGCCTGCATGTGCCAATCGCTGCTGAAGATGGTGCTGCGTCAAGATGATCTCCGCTTTGGAGTCGTCTAATATATACTGTATGCGGTGCTCCGGATAATCCGGATCAATAGGCACATAGGCGCCGCCGGCTTTTAATACGGCCAGTATTCCCACAACCAACTCGATGTTGTGTTCGCTGACGATGGCTGCGAGCCGATCCGCACGCATGCCTTTGGCCCTTAACGTTCGAGCCAATTGATTGGCCCGTTCATTGAGCTGCCGATACGTTAGTTTCTCATCCTCAAAAACAATCGCCACCTGCTCCGGCGTTCGTTCCGCTTGTTCTTCAAACAATTGATGAATTGTCTTTTCCTTTGGATACTCGGCCGCCGTATCGTTAAACTTGTCTACAAGGAACGATCGTTCATCCGCTGTTAATATATTTAGTTCTTGGACGCGAGTCGCCGTATCGTCCGCCATTTGCTTGATGATTTGCATAAAATGCGCCTGCATCCGCTCTACACTAGCTTGGTCATAAACATTGGCATTGTACACAAAACGAATTTCAATTTCCCCAGCCGGCATGACAATGAAAGTAAAATCATAATGCGTATGTTCTTCCATATGAAAATTGATAATGTCTAATGCGGTTTCACCCTTCTTCATATGTTCCATTTGTTTCTCGACCGGGTAATTCTCAAATACCATAATATGATTGATCAACTGCTGCTTTTGCTCGGTTTGAGCCTGAATTTCATACAAGGGATAAGTATCGTATGATTGAGAAGCCAGCGCCAGCTCCTGATTCAATTTCAATACTTGTGAAACCGTCATCTCAGATGGACCATGAATTCGTACGGGAATGGTATTTATAAATAAACCGACCATGGATTCAATACCCGAAATTTCTGCAGGCCGACCGGATACGACCGTGCCGAAAACGACATCCTGACTGCCGTTATATCTTTGCAGCAATAAGCCCCATGCGGTTTGTATCCATGTGTTGACGGTGACTTGATGGCGACTGGCGGTCCGTTTGATCTCCTCTGTGAGCTGCTTTCCTAAACGAAACACATGCTCTTCTTTTTCGTATCCTTTGGTCTGATTGGAAAGTTGTTCTTTCAACAAAACGGTTTGCCCTTCATAGCCGTCCAAATAATCCTGCCAATAGGCTGCAGCTTGCTCGTGATCTTGTTCATCCAGCCATTCGATATATCGGCTGTACGGAGTAACGGCCCCCCGCTTCGGCTGCCTCTGCTCAAGAATCGCATAATAGGTCTCAAACACTTCTTTCATAATAAGCGGCAAACACCAGCCATCCATTAAAATATGATGAAAGCTCCATATCAATCGCGCTTGATCTTCCTCTGTTCGCAGGATCGATACGCGCATTAAAGCATCTCGGGTGAGATCGAATCCTCGCGCCTTATCTTTTCTCGCAAAAGCGGCAATGAATTCGCTGCGTTGATGAACGTTCATGCTGCGAATATCTTCAACGACCGTTTCTATAGGCTTTTGCCGGAATACGATCTGCAAAGGCTGATCTTTCCATTCCGTATAAAAATGAGTTCGAAGAATGTCATATCTTTCGGCCAAATGCGCCAAACTCATCCTAAATGCCTCGATATCCAAGACACCTTTCAGATCAAAAGCGGCTTGTTCAAAGTAAGCTTCGGAAGCCGAATCGATCAAGCTATGGAAGAGCATCCCCTTCTGCATAGGGGTTAATGGGTATATATTTTCAATGTCGCCAAGATGCTGCGTTTGCTGCACAAATTGATCTAATTCGTCGATTGTTATTTCTTTTAACGAAATATCGCTGGGTGTCAGCTGAATTTGATCTTGAGCTGCACAATGTTCAATGACTTTTTGCAAACTGCTTTTTAAGAGATCGGCACATGTTTCCATTGTTTCTCTTTGATATTGTTTACCGCAGTAACTGATGGCCAGTGACAATTGGCCGTCTGAAATCATACCGTTGATATCAAGCGCATAGGTTATGGGACGCTTGTCGCTGGCTAATTTCCCGCTGGAGTAAGGAGATACCTCGAGCCTCCCGTTTCGGAAATCTTGATCGAATTGGCCCAAATAATTGAAACTGATTTCCGGATGTCCGGTAAATTCGGACGCTATCGGGTGATCTGATAAATACTTGATCAGGCCATAACCTATTCCTTTTTGGGGGATCTTACGCAAATTTTCTTTCACTGTTTTAATCTGCTGCGAGATATCCTGATCAGCCTTGATTTGGAGCGAAACCGGGTATAGGCTTGTAAACCAGCCCACTGTACGTGAAATATCGAGATCTGGAATAATAGACTCTCTGCCATGTCCTTCAAGATGAATAAGAATGTCTTCATATCCAGTCCAGCGATGAATAGCGATTCCCAGCCCAGTCAGCAATAAATCGTTCATTTCAGTCGAATAAGCCCGGTGAGCGTATTTTAATAAAAGTTCGGTTTCCTCTGCCGTCCATTGGACGATGATCGTTTCCTGGTCTTTGGCCTGACCGATTACCTGTTCGTTATCCTTTGGCAATACATTTGCTCGAATATGTTCATGCCCGAACCAGTATTGATTTTTCATTTCAAATTCCGGACTTCCTGCATAACGTTTCAACTGTTCGGCCCATAATAGGTAGGAGTCCGTTTTCTTCGGAAGCCGGATCGCTTCCCCGTTTTGAAGCTGCTCATAAGCAGCCGCTATATCCTCGATTAAAATTCTCCATGAAACGCCATCGATGACCAAATGATGGATTGCAATCAGCAAATGATCCCCCTCTTGACACTGAAACAATCCCAGTTTCATGAGCGGTCCTTCAGTTAGATGAATGGATTGCTGAATCTCATTGGATACCGTTTCTATCGCTTGGGCAACATTGTTTTCTTCGAGTAATGAGATCACTTCAAGACTGAACAGATCACCTTCACCGATCCCCCGATTTCGAGCTTCGTATCCATATTCTGTCGGAACATAGACCATGCGCAAAGCATCGTGATGCTCCGTAATCTTCTTCATGACTTCCCAAAGCTTCGATTCATCTAGCCCCTCTTTCCAATAAAGCATAACCGCTTGATTATAATGGTGTAATTCCGGGTATTCCTGGGCAAAAAACCAATGCTGAATCGGGGTCAGCAGCGCCTGGCCTTTGATTTCTCCTTGTTCTGCGATTCGGGTTACCGGCTCTACGTAAGGAACAAGCTCGGAGATCGTCGGGTATTTAAACAAGTGTTTGATTTCAAACTTATACCCGGCTTGATATAATCTTGAGGACACTTGAATCGACTTAATGGAATCGCCCCCCAATTCGAAGAAATGATCCGAGATTCCGACCCGCTCTGCGCCTAATACCGACTCCCACACCCCGGCCAGTATTTTTTCCAGTTCTGTACGTGGAGGTTCATAGTTCATACCTGTAAGATTCTCTCTTGGAGAAGGCAGCGCCTGACGATCGATTTTCCCATTGAAAGTAAGCGGCATTTCTTTTAACTGAACGAAATAAGCAGGTATCATATAGGATGGAAGCTGCCGGGACAGCTGTTCACGGAGCTCGCCTGCTGTTAATGCACGGTTTGCGGTGTAATAGGCGCACAAGGATGTTTCCCCGTTGATTTCTTGTGCAATAACAATGGCTTCTTGAATCGGCGGTATACGAAAAAAGGCGGCTTCGACTTCGCCAATTTCAATGCGATACCCGCGGATTTTCACCTGGTGATCGATGCGGCCCAAATACTCGATATTGCCGTCCGGCAGCCACCTTGCTAAGTCTCCCGTTCGGTACATCCTCTCTCCTGGTGCAAACGGGTGATCTGCAAACTTCTCCGCCGTCAGCTCCGGACGGTTCAAGTAACCCCGTGCAAGCCCGTCTCCCGCTATGCACAGTTCTCCTGCCACGCCGGTCGGCTGCATATGTTCTAAACCGGCATGTAATATATACAATTGAATGTTGGTAATCGGTTTGCCTATGGGAATCGATGCATACTTTTCATCCGCCTGGCATTCAAAGTATGACACATCGATTGTTGCCTCAGTCGGTCCGTACAAGTTGATGATTTGAGCCTGGCTCACCGACGTGATTATGCGTTGGAATCCTGCCACATGCACAGGCTTCAAAGCTTCGCCGCTTGCAAACACATGTCTTAATGAGGCTAACTTTCGCTTCAACGTCTCGCTCGGTTTCTGCTCCATGGATTCCAGAAAGGCATGCAGCATCGCCGGTACAAAATGCATTGTGCTAACACCTTTTTGTGCAATCGTATCCAAAATCAACTCGGGGTTCTTTTCTCCTCCGCTTGGCAACAGCACCAGTTTAGAACCTGCCATCGACCACCAGAACAGTTCCCACACCGATACATCAAAGGTGATCGCAGTTTTTTGCAGAATCGCATCCCGCTCATCCAGAGGGTACTTTTCCTGCATCCACACCAGTCGATTGATCACTGATCGATGTTCTACCATTACACCTTTCGGCTTGCCCGTTGACCCTGATGTATAGATAACATAGGCCAAATGATTCGGACCAGCCGCCGGCTCCAAGTTCGAACCGTCATTGCAAAAGGTATGCGGATCTTCCAGTTCAAGCACTTTCCCCATAAAAGGTACTCTCTCCCGCAAATGATTCTGTACTAATAACAACTTCGTATCCGAATCCTCCAATATGTATTGAATCCGTTCCTCCGGAAAGCTCGGGTCAATCGGCACATACGCGCCTCCGGCTTTCAAGATCCCGAAAATCCCCACGATCATATCCAGGGAGCGTTCGGCCATAATCCCAACCGGCTCATCAGGCTGCACGCCTTCGGATTGCAACGTCCGAGCAAGTCGATTCGCCCTTTCATTCAGTTCCCGGTACGTCAGTTGGCTATCTTCGTATACAACAGCCACTTGATCCGGCGTACGTTCCGCTTGTTCCTCAAACAATTGATGAATCATTTTTTCCCTTGGATACTCGGCCGCCGTTTGATTAGAGGCGAGAAATTTATTTGTTTCCGAATCTGACAGAATATTAAGCTGGCGGATCGTGAGGTCAGGTTGAAATAACATGATCGAAAAAATACGATTTAAATGTTCAATCACTTGCACCATATACTGACGATCATAAGCTTGCTCATTATAAGTTACCTTTACATGAATGGAGTCATCCCTCATGTCAAATTGAAATAAAGTATCCGAAGCAACTGTTTCTCTGAAATGAGTGGGGTGAATTTGATCTAATGATACGATCGTAGGAATCATTGGCAAATGATTCGAATCGTAATTCAGACTCAATGGACCGGCCATTTTATCAAAGGGCACGTGCTGATTTAAGATGGCTTCGTTCAGCGTATGTTTGAATTCATTAAATATAGACTTAAATGTGCTGCTCGCCATTATGTTTTGTTTGATTAACATGATTTGATCCAAACGAAGATCCTCATCGGTTTCGTCTTCAAAGGTTGGAACACCTACAATAATGCCCTCTTCTCCTGTATATTTGTACAAAAGACACTCGATTCCAACCAAGAGAACCATATAAACGGCCATTGGCGATTTATTCGTCATTGTCATGATGCGCAGGGATACATCGGATCTCAATGAACTGTAAATACAGGTAGGGGCACTCGACGCATCGTGCTCTATTGTTGAGTCCGACATTTGAAACGAAGGGACTGCACTGGGACGATCTTCCGCATTGAACATGCTGCTCCAGAACAACTCCTGTTGTTTAAATTCTGACATTAATATCCCTCCAGTAAATTTAAGCCGGCTGGCGGCTGTCCCCGCATAAACATGCCGCGGACAGCCTTACCGGCCGTTTTTAGAAATTCAATTCGATTTCGCTTGCGTAGTGTTCTATTTTGTTTACTTTCTCACTTAATTGAATTTCTTTTAAAGGAATCGATGGGTCTTTTATAATCGCCGACAGGATCATGGCATAATCCTTGGCCAGCGTAGCGATGGTTTTCTGTTTAAATAGCTTCGTACAGTAATCAAAGCTGCCTTGAATCTCGTGCGGGTTCATCACGAAAGTCAACTGCAAATCAAATTTGGCCGCCGTATTCGTTTGTTCATAAGGTCTGACAGTAAGAGAATCCACTTCAATATCCGTTTGTTCCGTATTTTGCACAACAAACATCGTATCGAATAACGGATTACGGCTTAAATCTCGTTTCACTCCCAGCTTCTCAACTAATTCTTCAAAAGGATACTCTTGATTTTCATAAGCTTTCAGCATCGTTTCTTTGGTTTCCGTTACATAGTCCATAAAGGTCTTTTCTCCAGCCGGAGCCGTACGAATAGCTAACGTATTCACAAACATCCCGATGATATGTTGTAAATCTTCATGCACTCTTCCCGCAATAGGCGTACCGACGACAATATCTTCTTGAGCGCTGTATTTGGCCAGCAATATAGTATAGGATGCCAACAAGATCATATAAGCGGTCGCTCCGGTCAATTCTTCCATCTGTTTTAGACCTTGGACCACAGTCTCATCAAGAACAAAATTGTATCGCTTTCCATCAAAGCTTCGAACGCGCGGTCTGGCAAAATCTTTCGGCAGCTCAAATGACGGAAGCTCCTCATGAAATACATCCAACCAATAGTTCTCCTGCCTCTTGATGCGTTCCCTCTGCTTTGCCTGCTGCTGCCATGCAGTGAAGTCTTTGTATTGAATCCGGAGCGGAGCTAATTCTTTGCCGTCATATAGTTGAATCAGTTCTTCGACAAATATATTCATGGAAGCGCCGTCCGTAACGATATGGTGCATGTCAAACATGAAAATATGCTTGTCCTGTTTCAACTCAATGAGTCCGGCTCGAAGCAATGGAGCCTGGCTAAGATCGAACGTTCGTACGAAGGTACGGAACAGCTCCTCGACCTCCTCAGCCGCTGCCTTGTACCTTTCTATAGAGAATTCCACCTGCTGCTTGATCACCTGCATCGGTTCTCCGCGGATCATTTCAAATCCGGTGCGCAGCGATTCATGGCGCTGAATCAGTCTATGGAACGCGGTTTGTAAACGATCCATGTCGATCCTTCCCTCCAACGTCAAAATTCCCGGCATGTTGTAACTTAGTTCTCCGCCTTCAATTTGTGTAGACAGGTAAACCATCTTTTGTACCGAAGATACAGGATAAACATCTTTGACCTCTGCAGCAGGGATATCATCAGGTCCGCACGTTTCCGCGCCTGCAATGACCTTCGCCATTTCTTCAATCGTCGGGCATTGAAACACTTCTCTCAACGAAATGCTTTTGTGGAATTGTTTATGGATTTTGGCAACGAGCGTCATCCCCCGTAACGAATGCCCGCCGATATCGAAAAAGTTATCTTTCACGCCTACTTGTTCTAACTTCAATACTTCTTTCCAGACGTGAACTAACTGCTCTTCCATTCTCGTCTTTGGAGCAACATAGTCAATCCCGGTTTGCAAGCCTGCTTCGGGCAGCGGCAATGCTTCGCGATTCACTTTTCCATTGGAGGTTAACGGCATTTGCTCCAGCTGCATCAGATATGCGGGAATCATGTAGCCTGGTATTTGATTAGCAAGCTTTTCTTTAAGCTGACTGCTCGGCAGTGATTGCTCCGCTGCAAAATAGGCATACAAATCGCTTTGCCCCTCTGCATTTTCTCTGGCCAGGACAACCGCTTCTTGTACATACTCGATGTTGAGAAGGGCGGCTTCAACCTCGCCAAGTTCGATCCGGTATCCGCGAATTTTGACTTGATGGTCCATTCTTCCGGCATATTCAATATTTCCATCGGGCAGGTAACGGGCAAGATCGCCTGTTTTATACATCCGTTGATTCGTATCATAGGGATGCGGAACAAATTTTTCGAGCGTCAAAGATTCCCGGTTATGATAACCTCTGGCTAAGCTGACCCCGGAAATACAAAGTTCACCGACGATACCGACAGGCTGAAGCGTCCCGGCTTCATTCAGAATTAAAATTTCCGTATTCGAAATCGGTTTTCCTATAGGCTGAAGCTCCTGATGAATATCCGGATCAACGGTATACATGGTCACGACATGCGTTTCCGATGGACCGTAATGATTATGCAGCGTGACATGGTGACGCGCCAGCATTTCTCGCAGCATACTCGACACGATGAGCTGTTCTCCCGCGGCGATCATATGATCCACGCATTCGGCAAACGGTTCGAAAAATTGTTTCTCCGATGCAAGGAGCTTAAGGAACGCGGTAGGAAGAAATGCCGTTTGTATCCTGTGTGTCTTGACAAAATCGTTGAGATGACGAATTTCGCGTTTTGCCTCATTGTCAATGATATAAAGTGTCCCGCCGCTTAAGATCGTGGAGAAAATCTCTTGATAGCAGACATCGAAGCTCATCGCGGCAAATTGCAGCACCCTGTCAAAACGCAACTGCGTATGTTCCCGCTCATAAGCGAGCAGATTCAACATGGTTTTATGCTCTAATTGAACCCCTTTAGGCTTTCCTGTTGTACCTGATGTGTAAATGACGTACAATAAATGATTTTCCGCATAAGAAAGGTTAAGATTGCTTTCCTCGCCCTGATATACCAACGGATCGTCAAGCAGAACCACCACACCTTCAAAGGAAGGCGGAACGGTATGATCGGCACAAGTCAAAAGCACACTGGCGCCGCTGTCTTTCATTAAAAAAGCACGTCGTTCTTCAGGAAGCTCCGGATCTATTGGAAGAAACGCCCCACCGGCCTTTAATATTGCTAAAATCCCGATAATCAGATTTGCCGAGCGTTCCGTGAGAATGGCAGCCACCTGATCGGCGCCTACGCCTTGATTCCGAAGCGCACGTGCCAGTTGGTTGGAGCGTTCATTCAACTGACGATAGGTCCAGGTTTGATTTTCAAACAAAACGGCGACATGGTCAGGAGTGCGCTCAGCCTGTTGCTCGAATTGTTGATGAATCGTTGATGAGATATGTTCATCGTTTACTGCAGTATCGTTAAACAGTTCCCAAATTTCACTTTTCTCTTGCGGCGACATCATATCTAAAGAAGCCAGCTTGGCCTCAGGATGTTCGATGATCGCATCGATTAGCTGCACAAAATGCCGCATCATGCGTTCGATCGTTTCCGGCTTGAACAGTGTCGTCAGGTATTCCATTGTGAAATGAATGCGCTTCTCTTCTTCCACAGCTGTTAAGGTTAAGTCGAATTTAGCCATCGTATGTTCGCTCGGGTAAGGGTTAAATGTCAAGCCATCCATCACTAATTGTTCTTGCTCCGTGTTCTGCAGCACAAACATGGTGTCGAACAACGGATTGCGGCTTAAGTCTCTGGCGATGTTCAATTGGTCAACCAGAGCTTCAAACGGATAATCTTGATGCTCATAAGCTTTTAATGCATTCTCCTTCACTTCGGCAAGATACTGAGAGAACGTCTTCTCTTTGGCAGGGAAATTACGCATCGCCAGTGTATTGACGAACATACCGATGATCGAATCCAAATCCGCATGCGGTCTCCCCGCTATGGGGCTGCCCACAATAATGTCTTCCTGGCCGCTGTATTTAGACAGCAATAAGGTATAGGACGCAAGAAGCACCATATATAAAGTGGATTCGTTTTTAAATGCCAGTTGCTTTAACCCCGCGCTTCTTTGCTCATCAACCGTAAAGTGCAGCGTAGCTCCCGTAAAATCCCTTGCGGAAGGCCGTATATAATCGGTTGGCAGATGAAGGATGGGAATATCGCCGCTGTACAGCTCCAGCCAATAGGCTTCTTGCTTTTGTACTTGCTTTAATCGCGCTGCCCCGGTTTGCCACACTGCGTAGTCTTTGTACTGGATCCGCAGGGGTGGTAATGCCTCTCCTTCATACATTCGGACAAATTCTTTGATCAGTACGCTCATGGATGTTCCGTCCGAGATAATATGATGCATATCAAACAGCAGGATTCCGTGATTAGGTTGAAGCTCAATCAGCCCGACACGAAGCAGCGGAGGCTCCTCCAGTTGAAATGTACGAACAAATTGACGGATACAAAGGTCCGCTTCATCTCCCCTGGCCTGATACGATTCTACTGCAAATTCAACGTGATCCAAGACATACTGAACAGGTTCTCCGTCCACCATTTTAAAGCCGGTGCGCAAAGATTCATGGCGCTGAATCAGTTGAGCAAAGGACTCCTGTAACTTGCCCCGATCCAGCTCCCCTTCGACATCCATCATGCCCAGCATGTTGTAACTGAGCTCTCCGCCTTCCAAATGGTTGAGAATGTACAATCTTTTTTGTGCAGAGGATACCGGATAATAGGGCCTTTTTTCGATTGCAGGAATACAAGCATATCCGGTTTGCTCCATCATCGTAATCGCCTGCGCAAGCTGTTCAATGGTTGGGAACTGGAACACGTTTCGCAAAGGGATTTGAACATGCAATTGCTTTTGAATCTTTGCAATTAGCGTCGTCGCACGCAGGGAGTGTCCCCCGACATCAAAAAAGTTATCTCGAATCCCCACCTGCTCTAATCCGAGAACATCCTGCCAAATCTTCGCCAGCTGAATTTCTGTCGAAGTTCGCGGCGACACGTATTCCGCGGCACCGTATCGCTTTCCGTCCGGCGCCGGTAATAATTGACGATTCAACTTTCCGTTCGGCGTTAACGGCATCTGGTCCAGTTGTACAAGATAAGCCGGTATCATATATCCTGGTAAATGTCGGGCCAGAACATCCCTAAGTTCGCTAATCGGGAATGGCTCGTCCGCCAAATAGTACCCGCATAAATATTGCTCGCCCTCTGCATCTTCAAAGGCAGAAACGACGGCTTGTTGAATCTCCGGAACGTTCAACATCAGCGATTCGATTTCACCAAGTTCAATCCTAAAACCATGAATTTTCACCTGATGATCGATTCGCCCAATAAATTCTATATTTCCATCCGGCAGAAGCCGAGCCAGATCGCCGGTTCTATACATTCGGCTCGATGAGACAAACGGATCGTCAACGAATTTTTCATTCGTCAATTCCGGCAAGTTCAAGTATCCGCGGCCAACGCCGTCCCCTGCAATGTATAACTCGCCCTGGACGCCCACTGGCTGTAATCGCTGCTGCGAATCGAGAATGTACATGCGATTGCTGCCTAGCGGCTTGCCTATTGGGACGTGAATTTGACTGCGAGTCCAAGCATCGGCAGAAACTTCGATGTTGAACAGGGACGCATCCACGCAAGTTTCGGTAGGGCCATATACATTGGTAATGGCAGGTACTGCGCCATGAGCGGCAAATAACTGCATGAACTTGGTTACCGTCGTTTTGGGAAGCGCCTCTCCTCCGATTAAGAGATGACGAAGCGGTGCTCCTTGCCTATCATCTGCAGCTACCAGCAGCTTTAAGTGGGCAGGCGTTCCGTCGGTTACGTCAATACGATGCTCTCGATAGTAATGCCATAAGGCTGCACCATCGGACACCGTCTCTTTGGGAACGATAAACAAGGTATGTCCTAACAACAAGGAAGCGTACAATTGCTGGACCGAAGCATCGAAATAATATGGAGCGAGCATGGCCACATGCAAAACCGCATCATAGGCGGAGTAAACCTGAAGACGCAGCCCTTCGATGAGGTGAATCACCTGGCGATGTTCAATCAGCGTGCCTTTTGGCCTTCCCGTCGTGCCAGAAGTATAAATGGCATAGGCCAGTTGATTGGACTGACATGGCAGCGCCAGATTGACATCTGTTTCCTGATAGGCTTGTTTCTCTTGCATATCGATACATGTTCCGGAAAAGACGGCGTTGTCTGGAATTTTCCCGCTCATAAGTAATACGTTAATGCCCGAATCCCTTACGATATAATGGATGCGTTCCAGAGGAGAATACGGATCTATTGGCAAATACGCTCCGCCCGCTTTTAAAACTGCTAAGATCCCTGTAATCATCTCCAAGGAACGATCAACCATAATGCCGACAAGTTGACCCGCTCGCACTCCTTCATCTTGCAAGGTTCGCGCAAGCTGATTGGCTCGCTGGTTCAGTTCCCCATACGTTAACTGTTCTCCCTCGAATACAACCGCTGCACGGTCCGGCGTACGGCGCGCTTGTTCCTCGAACCGCTGATGAATCGTTTGTTCACGAGAGTAATGCAATTCGCTAGACTGAAAACGGTTGAGCAGATGTTCTTTTTCTCGCTTGGTCAAAAGTTCCAATTCTTCTATTTTGATGTGCGGATGCTGCAATACTTGATGCATGAGCTGTTCAAAATGTCCTCGAACCCGCTCCACTTCTGATTGTTCATATTCGTTTTGGTTAAAACCAAAATGAACGGCCAGTTGTTCGCCAGGGATGACAGCCACATTAAAATCGTAATGGGAATGCTCTTCCATATGAAAATTCACGATGTTTAATTCCGCAGCATCATGGCCTGCTTGCTCGACTTGTTGTCCTATCGGATAGTTTTCAAAGATCATAATATGATCAATTAAGTCTTGCTTCTGTTCCGTTTGTGCCTGAATTTCGTATAAAGGATAGGTATCGTACGATTGGGAAGCCAATGCCTTTTGTTGAACCATTTGCATCGCTTCGACGAAAGAGCGATCCTCATCGCAACGGATTCGAACCGGAATGGTATTTATGAACAGACCGATCATCTGTTCCACACCGGGGATATCCGCCGGCCTTCCCGACACGACACTGCCAAAGACAACGTCGCCGGTCCCGCTATATTTCTGTAATAAAATTCCCCACACCGTTTGGATCAACGTATTTAACGTGACTTGATGCTGATTTGCGATCTGCTGTAATTGTTTTGTCTGTTCTTGATCTAATTGGCAGATCACATTGGCATAAGCATATGCTTTTCGTTCATGCTGGGGTCTTTTTTGAAGAATCCGGGTTTCACCTTTATAGCCTTCAAGATACTCACTCCAGTACTGTTTGGCCGCCTTATGATCTTGACGATCAAGCCATTCCATATAGTCGCTGTAAGGAGCTGTATAAACGGATTCTATTTCTCTGCCCTCTTGCAGGGCGATATAATGTTCAAACACTTCTTTCGTGATAAGAGGCAGGCACCAGCCATCCATGACAATATGATGGAAGCTCCAAATGATATGATATTTGTAATCTTCCATACGGAAAATCGCCATGCGCATCAGCCGATCTTGAGCCAGGTCAAATCCGTGCGCTTTATCCTCCCGTTGATAGGATCGGATTTCATCCTCACGCCGGTTCTTATCCATGTCACGCAGATCTGCAAAATGAACTTTCGGTCTTTGCGTTTTATAGACAATTTGTAAAGGGACATCGTTCCAGCCGCTATAAAAACGGGTTCTGAGCACGGCATATTTTTCAAATAAACGCTCCAAGCTTGCTGCAAACCTATCAATCTCTAACTCTCCCTGCAAATCAAACGATGCTTGTTCGAAATAAGAACTTGAGTCCTCATCCAGCATGCTGTGAAACAGCATCCCCTTCTGCATCGGAGTGAGCGGATACACATTTTCGATCTCACTTGCATGCGGCAGTTGAATAAGGAGCTGGTCCAATTCGTCAACGGTCATGCCTTTTAACAGAATATCGCTTGGCGTCAGTTCCGATTGTTCTTTATGAACACAGTGATCAATGATTGTCCGAAGGCCGCTTTGAATAAATGCCGATAACCGCTTGATCGTTTCTCTTACGTACTGTTTGTTGCTATAGCTAATCGTCAGCATCAACCGGCCCTTGGAAATCATTCCATTTATATTCAATACATACGGTCTGACTTGATTTTCGCTCGAGTCTGCACCGCAGGAGTAAGGAGATAATTGAATCGCATGATGCTGCAAATCTTGATCAAACTGCCCCAGGTAATTAAAACTAATCTCCGGACTCATTTTCGCTGGCATTGAACTGCTTAAATACCTTGCTATTCCATATCCGATCCCTTTATGCGGAATTTGGCGCAGCCCTTCTTTGGTCGTCTTGATATAATAAGATATTTCTTTGCCTTGCTGCGTGTGAAGCACAACCGGATACAGACTTGTAAACCACCCCACCGTGCGAGAGATATCCATATCAGGGATAATCTGTTCTCTTCCGTGTCCCTCTAAATGAACCACAATCTGTTCAAGTCCTGACCAATGCGATATGGAAAGCCCCAGTGAGGTTAACAGCAGGTCGTTTATTTCAGTGTTATAAGCGCGATTCGCTTGTTTTAATAACAGCTCCGTCTCTTCTTTGGTCCATTCCACGGTTACCGTTTCACTGTCTTTTGAGAACGTACGCGTTTCATGAAAATCTTTAGGCAGCGGTTTCACATCAGTTTGTTCGATCTGTGTCCAATATTCCTGTTCTTGTTTGATGGCCGCACTTTGCGCATACTCCGACAGTCTCTCGGCCCATAGCCGGAAAGAGTCTGTTTTTTGCGGCAATTGAATCACTTGCCCATTCTCGGCTTGCCTGTAACCACTAGCGATATCCTCCAGTAAAATGCGCCATGAAACCCCGTCTACAATTAAATGATGGATGGCAATGAGCAAATGATCCCCATCTGTACATTGAAACAATCCGGCTTTCATTAACGGGCCGCCGCTTAAACGCATACTGCCCTGTATCTCGTTAGCCTTGGCTTCAATAGTCGGACCCGGGTCGGCTTCTGCTTTCAGATTCGTGACTTCAAGATGGTACAACTCGCTTTGGGCGATCTCTGCATTCCAAGCCTCGTATCCGTTACCCGCTGTCCGGAACATCATGCGAAGCGCATCGTGATGCTCTCCAAGCTTTTGCAGTGTTTGGCGAAGCGGCGATTCCTGAAAGCCTTGCGGTGCATACAGCATGACAGCTTGATTATAATAATGCGGATCTATCGTTGTTTGGTCAAAGAACCAATGCTGAATAGGAGTCAGGCTGACCTTTCCTTTGACTTCACCTTGATCGGGTACACGCAGATTCTGCTCGATATGCGGACTCAATTCGGCAATGGTCGCATATTGAAACAAGTGTTTGATTTCCATTTTGTATCCTTGCTGATTTAATCTGGAAGATACTTGAATCGATTTGATGGAATCTCCGCCAAGATCAAAGAAATTATCGAGAATACCTACGTTTTCAGCGCCTAATACCGCTTCCCAAGTAGAAACTAATATTTCTTCCACTTTTGTTCGGGGGGCCTTATACTCTGCTCTATTCTGCAGCCGTAAATCTGGGGCCGGCAGCCCTTTCCGGTTTATTTTTCCATTGGAGGTTAAAGGCATTTTTTCCAGCTCGATAAAATAGGCCGGAACCATATAGCCAGGCAGGACATGAGACAATTGTTCCCGGAGGTGGGATACCGTTAAAGGCTGGCTGCTTACGTAATACGCACACAATTGTTTAAACCCATGGACATCTTCTCTGGCTGTGACGACCGCTTCCTTGATCGCTTCTGCTTGATGCAGCGCTGCCTCGATCTCGCCTAATTCGATGCGATAGCCTCTGATTTTGACTTGTTCATCCATTCTGCCTGCATATTCGATGTTCCCGTCAGGCAGCCACTTTGCCAAATCCCCGGTCTTATACATTTTGGCTCCGGGTACAAACGGGTCATCGACAAATTTCTCTGCCGTCAATTCCGGACGGTTCAAATATCCTCTTGCTACACCGGCGCCGCTAATATATATTTCTCCTGGGACACCGATCGGCACCGGTTTCAAGTTCTCATCCAGCACATAAATGCTCATGTTTGCTGCTGCTGTACCAATTGGTACCGATTCTCGTCTGTCTCTCACGGAGTCGTAACGGTAAATCATGCATCCGACAACGGTTTCTGTCGGCCCGTATTCGTTGCATATTTCAATTCGGCCTTCAAATTGCTCATGAATGCTTTGGGCTAACCGGGTGCTCAGATTCTCGCCGCCCACAATCATTTTTCGGATAGCTGTTTTATTGTCGATATTCATTGCTTTCAAAACCTGCAAATGGGCCGGGGTCAATTTAATGATATCTACCCTCGGGTCCTGCACAATCGATGCAAGTAAAACTGTTTTGTCCTCTCCGTCGTAGACGATGATCGTATTACCTGTGACCAACGGTGTGAAAATGGAAGTCACCGTTAGATCAAAAGAGATCGACGAGTACAACGGGAAGTTGGTTTTCTCGCCTTTTACATAAACCTCTCTCGCCCACCAAATATAATTGGTCAAGCCCCGGTGCTCGATTAATACGCCTTTGGGCTTGCCCGTCGAACCTGACGTATAAATCACATACGCCAAATGGTTCGCATCACTGAGCGGTTCAAGGTTAGAGGCATCTTCGTGATAGGAACTTTCCTCATCCAATAAAACCGTGACGCCTTTATGGGTGAGCTGCTCCCGGACATCACGCTGCATCAAGACGATCCCGGCTTTGGAGTCTTCCAGCATGTACTGGATGCGGTCTTGCGGATATTCCGGATCTATAGGGACGTAGGCTCCGCCGGCTTTTAGAATGGCAAGTATCCCTACCACCGATTCGATACTGTTTCTGCTGATGATAGCTACGGGGTGATCCGCCTGCACGCCCTTCGCTCTTATCGTTCGCGCCAGTTGGTTTGCCCGCTCGTTGAGCTGCCGGTACGTGAGCTGCTCGTCCTTATCGATAACGGCTGCTTGATCGGGCGTTCGCTGCGATTGCTCTTCAAACAATTGATAAACCGCCGTCTGCGGATATGGCGCAGCCGTGTCGTTAAGCGTCTGAAGAAGATGTCTTTTTTCGCCTTCCGTTAACAATTCCACTTGTTCCACCTGGATATCCGCATCTGCAACGACTTGATGCAAGATTTGTACGAAATGTTCCCGAATCCGCTCCATGCTTGCCCGGTCATACACCTTGGCGTTGTATTCAAAATAGATGTTCATCGCTTCACCCGGTATAACGGTTACATTAAAATCGTAGTTGGTTTGTTCCTCCATTTGCACGTTGGAGATTGCGATAAATGATCCGTCATCCTGACCTATGCTTTCCATATACTGACCAACAGGGTAATTTTCAAATATCATTAAATGTGTAATTAAATTTTGCCTTTGGGTTGTACGTGCTTGAATATCGTACAACGGATAAGTCTCATACTTTTGAGAGGCTACGGCCCTTTCCTGCGCCTGTTTCATGAGCTCGGCAAAAGTAGTTCCATCTTCACATTGAATTCGCACAGGAATGGTATTAATGAATAAGCCAATCATGGTTTCCACGTTTGGTATCCCCGCCGGTCTGCCGGATACGACACTTCCAAAAACAACGTCTCCGCTCCGATTGTATTTCTGCAGCAAAACCCCCCATGCCGTTTGCAGCAGCGTGTTCAGTGTGACATGGCGCTTGCTGGCCGTCTGCTTCATTTTCAATGTGAGATCAGCGCCTATTTCACATGTCACTTTCTCCGGTATGTAACGTTCATCTTCCGCCAGGTGATTGTCCTTAGGGAGGACGGTTTGTTCTTCATACCCCTCCAGATATTGATCCCAATAACGCTTGGCCTCTTCCGCATCTTGCCGATCGAGCCATTCAATATATTGACTATACGGAGTAATCGTCGCTTGTTCAGGCTGCTTTTGCTGAAGCAAAGCAAAGTAATGGTCGAATATTTCTTTTGTAATAAGCGGCAGGCACCAACCGTCCATCAAAATATGGTGAAAACTCCATATAAAACGATAGGTCTTTTCATCCGTACGAAGAATAAATAACCTCATTAACGCGTCTTTCGCTAAGTCGAATCCCCGAATCTTATCTTCTATGGCATATGCCTGAATCATCTCTTCTTTCTGCGCTTCAGTCATCTCGCGTAAATCGATGAATTGAAATCCGATCTTTTTGGTTTTAAATATGATTTGCAGCGGCTGGTCTTTCCATCCTCTGTAAAAATTCGTGCGGAAAATATCGTGTCTTTGCGATAAGCCATCTAAGCTGTTTGAAAATGAATCGATATCCAAATCTCCATGCAGATCAAACGTCGTTTGCTGAAAATAAGCGCCTGAATTTGGGTCAAACAAGCTGTGAAACAGCATGCCCTTCTGCATCGGCGTTAATGGATATATATTTTCTGCTTCGCCTAATTCACGCGTTTGCTCCAAAAGCTGTTCTAGTTCGTCTATCGTGATATCCTTTAACAGGATGTCGCTTGGCGTCAATGATGTCAGCTGTTGGCTTACGCAATGCGCAATGACTTCTTGCAGACTTTCTTTCAAACTTTGGGCAAATTGCGCCATGGTCGATCTTTCGTATTGCTTATTGCTGTAGCTGAGTGTCAGCGATAATTTCCCCTCTGCAATCATGCCATTCAAATCAAGCACGGACGTTCTCACTTGGTTTTCATTCATCGATAACCCTGTGGAATAAGGCGATACCTGAAAAGCATGATGCTGCAGGTCCTGGTCGAACTGGCCTAAGTAATTAAACGAAATTTCGGGATTCAGCTGCAGGCTGTCAGCTTCCGGACGTCCGGATAAATATTTGATAACACTATAATTCATTCCTTTATCGGGGATCTGGCGCAGACCTTCTTTTACGGTCTTGATGCGCTGCGACAGCTCTTTTCCTGCTTCCATCTTTAGTACGACAGGATACTGGCTTGTAAACCATCCTACCGTGCGAGTGATATCCGCATCCGGAATAACCGGTTCTCTTCCATGACCCTCCAAGTTCACGACAACTTCTTCCATGCCTGTCCACCTGTGAACAGCCAGTCCTAACGAAGTCAGCAGCAGGTCGTTGATGTCCGTGTTATAGGCTCGATTCGCTTGTTTTAATAATTGCTCCGTTTCTTCTTTTGTCCATTGAATCGTCATTTCGTCGCTGTCTTTCAATAACGAACCTTCGCTGATGTTATCCTTAGGCAATGGCTGCAGCTCCAGGCTTGAAAGCTCGGTCCAATAGGCAAGCTCCTGCTCCATCTCGGTTTCCAGCGCATACTTGGATAATTGCTCCGCCCAGAATGGAAATGGGTCTGTTTTTTGCGGAAGCCGGACCGTTTGTCCACGCATCGCCTGCTCATAGCCGCTGGCAATATCCTCAAGTAAAATTCGCCAGGATATTCCATCGATAACCAAGTGATGAATCGCAATAAGCAAATGATCTCCGTCCGGACATTGGAACAAACCAAGCTTCATCAAAGGCCCTTGGCTTAATTCCATGCTGCTTTGAATCCGGCTCGCTTTATTGGCAGCAGCTTGGGCCGGATCGGCATCCCCTTTACAATTCATCACTTCCAGATGGTACAATTCACTTTCTTCTGTTCCCGCAATTCGAGCAACGTATCCGTTAGGTGTTTCTTCAAAAATCATCCGCAACGCATCGTGGTGCACAGCGACGCGTTCCATCGCCTGGCGAAGAGGTGCCTCTTTAAATCCTTGCGCCGAAAATAACATAACGGCCTGATTATAATGGTGCGCATGCGGCATCATTTGTTCAAAGAACCAATGTTGAATCGGGGTCAGACTAGTCCTTCCCTTCACTTCCCCTTGATCGGCCATTCTGCTTACCGGCTCTACAAAAGTACTTAGCTCAGCAATCGTGGGATATTTAAACAAATGCTTCATGTCAACCTTGTAACCGGCTTGATACAATCTGGAAGAAACCTGAATTGATTTAATCGAATCTCCGCCAAAATCAAAGAAATTATCCAAAATTCCTATACGATCAGCGCCTAATACCTCTTGCCAAATGGACACCAGCAGTTCTTCTATTGAGTTTCGCGGGGCTATGTATTCGTTTTCCGACCGCGTTTTTTCTTCGGTAACAGGCAAAGCTTTCAGATCAATCTTTCCATTGGGAGTGAGCGGTATGCATTCCAAATGGATAAAGTAAGAGGGAATCATATAATCCGGCAGTTCACGGGACAACATGGCTCTGAACTGCGCGGCGGTCAAAGAAGGCTCTCCGACATAATAGGCATACAATTGTTTAGCTCCGTCTTCGCCCTCCCGCGCAACGACTGCCGCCTCACGAACCTCTTCCAGGTTGAACATGGCCGACTCCACCTCGCCAAGCTCGATACGGTATCCGCGAATTTTTACTTGATGGTCGATTCGTCCCAAATATTCGATCCTTCCATCTGGCAGCCACCTGGCGAGATCGCCCGTTTTATACATCTTTTGACCAGGGAGAAGCAAATGTTGCACAAACTTTTCTTTCGTCAATTCAGGCCGATTAAGGTAGCCGCGGGCCACTCCCGCTCCTCCGACATACAGCTCGCCCGGTACGCCAATCGGCTGTATTTGATGGTGCGCTCCTAAAATATAGGCTTGGTGATTGGCCACCGGCTTGCCAATCGTGATCTGTTCATCGGCAGAATGAACAGGCTGAAACGTAGATACCACGCTATTTTCGGTCGGACCATATTCATTATTGAGCCGAATCTGAGGCTGCAGGGAAAACAGCCTTTCTACGGTATCGGGTTCAAGTTGTTCTCCGCCTACTACGACATGTTGAACATGAAGAAAGTCCTCTGCGTTCATCTGTTCGATCATAGCTTTTAACAGACGGGGAGAAGTCGAGAAATGGGTAATCCTTTCCTGCCTCAGGACGTTTTGAATCGCGAAAAGATCTTTGTTGTCTTCATTAGGCAAAAGATACAAAGTTGCACCCGAGATAAGCGGGCCGAAGAAGTTTAAAATGAACGCATCGAAAACATAGGGGTACAAAACAAGTACGCGATCCTCTTCGGAATGCTTAAAAAACGCCTTCTTCCACTGGAGCGAGTTCACAATCCCGCCATGTTCAGCCATCACTCCTTTCGGCTTACCCGTTGTGCCCGAGGTATAGATGACATAGGCCAAATGATTGTGTTCTGCTATTGGCGATAACAATGAGCAATCAGCGTGGTAAGATGTTTCATCATTCAGATCAATCGTCGGGCCGTCAAAGACGAGGCTGTTTTTGAAATGCCGCTGAACAACAAGTACGTCTGCATTCGCATCATGCAGCAAATATTGAAGCCGCTCTTTTGGATATTCAGGATCCAGAGGCACATAAGCGCCTCCCGCCTTCCAAATGGCAATCATGGACACAATCATTTCCAACGAACGCTCAGCCATAATGGCGACCAATGTATCTGCTTGAACCCCACAGTTTCGTAACGTTCTTGCCAAACGATTGGCTTTTTCATTCAATTCCCTGTACGTCAGATGGCTGTTTTCGAACTTGACGGCTGGATGATCAGGCGTTCTTTCAGCTTGCTCTTCAAATAATTGATATGCAGTTCGGCTTCCAGAATAATCTGCGTTGGTGTCATTAAAATCAAACAACATTTGATGCTTTTCCGCTTCGGGTATGACTTCTGCCGTATGGATTGCAGCTTGGGGCTGGAACAAGATCACGGAAAACAGATAATCGAGATGAGACACGATTTGGTCCATATAGCGCTCATCATAAAGCTTGCCGTTATAAAAAAGCTTCAAATGAATCCCGTTGTTCTCCAAATCAAAGTGAAACAACGTATCGGTTGCAACGTCTTCCTTAAATAGCAAGGAATGAATTTCATTGAGCGAAACGACGGTATGAATCAACGGAATGCGCTCATCGTCGTATTGCACGGTTAAATGCTGGACCATTTTTCGAAACGGCAGGTTTTGATTTTTCAGCGAATCATTAACCGCTTCTTTTAGTTGCTCGAACACGGTTTTAAACGTACTCTGGGAGCTAAGCGTATTTTTCAATAGGACAATGGTATTGACAGCCGAGCTGCTTTTTTGCTTTAATACCGTTGGAATGCCCAGAATCACGTTCGTTCGGTCCGTATATTTATACAACAAGCATTCAATGCCTGCCATTAATATCAAATAGGCTGCCATTTCGGAATGATTAGCCATTGTCATTATTCTTTGAGATACTTCTGGAGATAAGGAACGATAGATGCATTTTTCCTGATAGCCGGTACGGGCCAATGACGCTTTTTCCGCTGCTTTAAAGGAAGGGAATACGCTTAGGCCATCCTCTTCATCAAACAGGTTATCCCAGTACGTTTCTTGATTTTTAAATACCGACATTGGAGCACCTCATTTTGTATAGTTTAAAGAAAATAAATGTCTGCTTTTCCCTAAAAGTTCAATTGAATAGAATCGATCATGTTCTCTTCTTCCACGCCGCTGCCGCCCAATTCGATATGTTCGATTTGAACGCTTGGTTGTTCTATAATCGCGGATAAGATACGTAAATAGTCGTTTGATAAAGCTTCGATTCTGCTTTTCTTAAATAGTTTCTTCGAGTATTCGAACAGACCGTGATATTTGTCTTGATCCGCTTGAATCGACAAGGTCAGGTCAAATTTGGCAACCGGATGCTGAAGCGTATACGGCGTGAATCGAAGGGAATCGAGTTTCAATTCAGCTTGATCGAGATTTTGCAGCACAAACATCGTATCGAACAAAGGGTTACGGCTTGAATCTTTTGGAAGATGTAAATGCTGGATCAATTCTTCCAATGGATAGTCTTGATTTTGATAGGCATCAAGCATGTTTTCCTTTACTTCATTTAAGTACGCATCGAATGTTTTACGGCCTGCCGGGTGATTGCGAATGACTAACGTATTGACGAACATTCCCACAACAGGCTCTACATCTATATGAGTTCGGCCGGTGATTGGCGTCCCTATGACAATATCCTCTTGTCCGCTGTATTTGGATAAAAGAATCGTATAGGCCGCCAATAAAATCATATAAAGAGTTGCTCCTGTGGTTTCTTCCATTTGGCTTAAGCGCTGTTTCAATTGTTCCGGTATAAGAAATTCAAATGATTCGCCTTCGTAATTGCGTATGGAAGGTCTTTCGTAATCCGCAGGCATATCCAGTGCAGGAATGTCATCATGAAACCGATTCAGCCAATACGCTTCCTGGTTCTTGATGTTTCGTCTTTGAACTTCTGTTTGCTGCCAAACCGCATAATCCTTATATTGAATGGAAAGCGGTTCCGGTTCGTTCCCCTCATAGAGTTGACTTAAATCTTTCATCAGAATATTCATGGACACGCCATCGGAAATGATATGATGCATATCAACCAGCAGCACATGCTTTAGAGGTTCAAGTTCAATCAGTCCGACTCGCATCAACGGCGGCTTGGTTAAATCAAACGCTTTGATGAAATCAAGCACACGATCTTCCACTTCTTCCTCTCTCGCTTGAATTCGTTCTATTGTAAATTCGACGCTCAGATGAATACGCTGTGCCGGTTCGCCTTCATATAGGTCAAAGCTGGTCCGCAAAGCTTCATGACGTTCGATTAATTTTTGGAAAGCGGCGTTTAATCGGACCAGATCGATGTCCCCTTCTACACTCATGGCACCCGTCATATTGTAAGTCAGCTCGCCGCCCTCAGCATGGCTTAACAGATACATCCGTTTCTGAGCTGAAGAAACTGGATAATAGGGCATTTCCTTTGCAGCAGGAATCGATGCATATCGATTTTTTTCCGTGCGTAACGCCATGTCAGCCAACTGTTCAATGGTTGGAAACTTAAATATGTCTTTTAGAGACAGATTCACATCCAGCTCTTTGTGAATTCTGGCGGCTAAGGCCGCCGCTCGAATGGAATTTCCTCCAAGATCAAAGAAATTATGCTTGATCCCTGCATGGCTGATCCCGAGCACCTCTTGCCATAAGGCTGTCAGCTTGGATTCAATCTCATTGCCCGCCGGGACATATTCGGCTGTCTGCTGCAAACTTGCCTCTGGCGCGGGCAATGCTTTACGATTTATTTTCCCGTTGGACGTTAACGGCATATGCTCCAGCTGGACAAAATAGGACGGAACCATGTAATCCGGCAGCTCCAGTGACAATTGTTCTCTAAGCTGCGAACCTGGTACAGGTTTGCCGCTCACATAGTAAGCACACAATTGTTTTAAGCCGTCCTCTTCTTCTCTGGCTAAAACTGCGGCCTCTTGAACCGCCTCCACATTATGCATCGCTGCTTCGATCTCACCAAGTTCGATTCGATGTCCTCTGATTTTGACTTGTTCATCGATTCGGCCCAAATAGACAAGATTTCCATCCCGCAATCGCTTAGCCAAGTCCCCTGATTTGTACATCTTCGTTCCCGGGGTATACGGGTTATCAACGAACTTCTCTGCCGTTAAATCTGGGCGATTCAAATAACCTCTGGCCACACCTGCTCCGCTGATATAAATTTCACCGGGTACCCCGATCGGCACCAGGTTCCTGCTGGTATCCGCCACATAAATGTTCGTATTGGCGGCCGCAGTGCCTATTGGTACAAATTCTCGCCTATCCTGTTTAGCGTCGTAACGATAAATCATACATCCGACGACTGTTTCCGTCGGTCCGTATTCATTAAATATGTCCAGCCGGCCTTTAAACTGCTCGCTGATACTGTGGGCCAGGCGGGTGCTTAAATTTTCTCCGCCCACAATCATTTTTCGAATTGTCGTTTTATCGGCTATATTCATTTCTTTGAGTACATGCAAATGCGCCGGGGTCAATTTGATCATGTCTATTCTTGGGTCCTGCATAATCGTTGAAAGCACCGCGCTTTTGTCTTCTCCATCGTAGACAATGACGGTATTTCCCGTGACCAACGGTGTAAAAATCGACGTCACTGTTAAATCGAAAGAGACGGACGAGTACAATGGGAAATTGGTTTTCTCGCCCTTCACATAAACCTCTTTTGCCCACCAAATATAATTGGCTAACCCTCGGTGCTCAATGAGTACGCCTTTCGGATTCCCCGTGGAGCCCGACGTATAGATCATGTAAGCCAAATCATGCGTATCGCTGATCGGTTCAAGATTCGAGCGATCCCCATGATAAGAACTTTCCTCATCCAACAGCACAACGTCACCATCATACGTTAATTGTTTATACAGTTGGTGCTGTGTCAAAACAATTTCCGCCTCTGAATCTTTCAGCATATATTGTATCCGATCCTCCGGATACTCCGGATCAATGGGCACGTATGCGTTGCCGGATTTTAGAACAGCCAAAATTCCAACAATCAGCTCGATACGATGCGGGCAGATAATGGCAACGAACCGATCCGCTTTTACGCCCTTCGTTCTTAACGTTCGCGCCAATTGATTTGCCCGTTCATTGAGCTGCCTGTACGTGTACCGCTCATTGCCAAATATAACGGCTTCATGATCAGGCCGCTGTTCTGCTTGCTTTTCAAACCATTGGCATACCGTTTCATCGTTCGGATACGGCGCCTCAGTATCATTAAACTCCATCAGCAAATGATGCCGTTCGATGTCAGATAGCATAGGAACGGAAGACAAAGATATCTCCGGATCTTTGACAAGGCTGTCCAAAATGTGGGTATAGTGTCTTGTTATCTGTTCAATAGTTTCCTGTTCAAACTGCCCTGGATTAAAATCGAAATGCATCTCTAACTGCTCTCCGTCATCCTCAATCGTTAGCATCAAATCATATAAAGAGACTCCGGGATTTCGTTCTTTCACCCTATACGTACATCCGTTTTTCTGGATCTCATGAAAATCAATATTTTGAAACACAAACATCGTGTTAAACAGCGACTTTCCAGTTGTTTCCCGCTGTACATTTAATTTCTCCACCAGCCGGTCAAACGGATAATCCTGATTCTCAAATGCATCAAGCGTATGCCGCTTGACTTCTTCCAAGTAATCCGCAAATCTTTTATTGGCGTGCGGCTTGGTCCGAATCCCGATGGTTTGAATGAAAATTCCGATCATGCTTTCGATATCCGGATGATTTCTTCCGGAAGCAGGCGTGCCTACGACGATATCTTCTTGGCCCGTATATTTGTGAAGCAACACTTTGTAAGCAGCCAGAAGCACCGTATACAGAGTCGTTCCCGCCTTTTGCGCCATATCTTGAAGCGAACGGGTTACATTTGGCTGCAAGGAGCACGTCACGCGCTGTCCCTCAGAAGACCATTCCATCGCTCTTGAACCGTCTGTCGGCAGTTGAAGGATGGGGATTTCTTCTTTGAATTGCTCCAGCCAGTATTTCTCCTGCTGCTCCATGGTCTCTCCAATTAACCACTGGTTTTGCCATTCTGCGAAATCTTTATATTCAAATTCAATTTCCGGCAATGGCTCATGATGATATAGAGCGAATAGCTCGTTCGTAAGTATGCTGATGGAATAACCGTCCGAAATGATATGATGCATATCGATGAGCAGTTCCGCCTGCTCGTTGTCGATCTTGATCAACTCCGCGCGAACCAAAGGAGCTTGTTCCAAACAGAAAGGTTTTACAAACTGATCTGCATAGGCATCAAATTCTTTCCGATCCATCGCACGGACATGAACGTTAAAATCAAGCTCACTTGCAATTTTCTGTACAATTTCGCCATCTATAATGTCAAAAGAAGTGCGAAAAGCTTCATGCCGCTGCATGACTTGTTGAAGGGATGCGATCAAGGCTTGCTCATCGTATTGCCCTATAATCGATATTTGGCCAAACATATTTTGCGACAGTTGATTCGGTTCCATTTGATGCAGGAAATATACTCTTTGCTGCGATGGCGATGTCCGGTAATAGGCTTTCTTCTCAACAGCCTTCATCGGGAGGTGCATGACTTTCTTTTCACTCCCGATCAAACTCGCCAGCTCCTTAACAGTCTGATGATTGAAAAATTGCCCTATGGAAACTTTTTGATGAAATGTTTTCTGAACTTTGGAAAGCATAAGCGTCGCTTGCAGCGAGTTTCCCCCCAGAGCCAGGAAGTGATCTAATCTGCCCACCCGCTCAAGGCTGAAAAGGTCCTCCCAGATCTGTGCCAGCTGCCGCTCCGTTTCATTTGCCGGCTCTTCGTAGACGGCAGCAAGATTTGCCGTTTTGCTTAATGTTGAAGAGACTCGCTGCTGGTGACTGGCATACAGCTCTTGTAAAGCTTGCTGTTCTTCATCGGAAAACATCATCAAGGCGTCAAGAGGAACTGAATCCCCATCAACCATTTTTCGCAGCAATTTCGCAAAGCCTGCTCCCCACTTTTCCATGATCTCCGGACTGATGACGTTCGTATTAAAATCGAAATCAAGAACATATTCTTGATCCACGTCCGTTACGTTAAGAAATAAATCGTATGAAATGCATTTCATAGGATACGCAATGGGCTCAGCCTCCGCCTTTCCGAAATGCAGCTTTCGAAAAGGTCTGTCCAAATTAAAAATAATACGCATATCCGGCACTTGATCGTGCGGAAGCTGTCTGGCCACCAGTGTCATCGGAACAGCTTGATGCCGCATGACTTGATTCACGGTTTCCTTCATACAGTCGAGGTAACCGGATAAGGTGTTTTCTGCAGAAGCCGTATTCTTCACCGGAACCATATTGACACAATTCCCAATTAGCACATGGTGTTTCATATGTGCTTGACCTGCTGTTGGAATCCCGATCACAAGGCCGGACTGCTTGGTAAGCTGGTGCAGAAAAAGATGAAATGCACCCAGCATGGTCACAAATACGCTATTTTTCATGCGAATGCTTAATGACTTTAAAGCCTCGCTTAAAGGTCGCCCCAGTCTAACCGTACACCTATCACCCTCATACCCGTGCGGATAACGGGAAGAGGCCGCGCTGGGCAAGAATGCCTGCGGTATTGGTTCAGAGAAGTGCTCCCGCCAATAACGGACTCCTTCTTCATAATGGCCGCTGTCGATCTGCGCTTGCTGCCAATCTAAATATTGGTGAAACGGAGTAACCTCATCCGACGGAAGCAGTTTTCCTTGTATAATGGCGGCGTAAGTGCTCTCCAGCTCTTGTACAAAAACAGCGATCGACCAACCATCGGCAATGATATGATGGAATGTTAGCACAATCAGATGTTCGTCTTGGTTCGATTTAAGCACATGAACCCTAAACAAGGGCTTCTGTTCGTGAAAATGAAACGGACGCTTGGCATCTTCCGTCAGCCATTTTTGAATTTCCGCCTCATGATCCGGGTGATCGGTAAAATCGATGACAGGAATTTCTACATTCATCCGTGCTTGCACTTGCTGTACTTCGTCATCGGCATGAATGACCGTGCGTAAAGCGTCATGGCGGTTGACAATATGCTGCACCGCTTGTTCTAACAGCGTATGCTGCACTGCCCCTTTCACTTTTAGCATAATGGATTGGTTCAGAGCCGCAGAAGCTTCATTCCCATAATGGGATACCATGACCAATTGTTGTTGTTCAGGAGAAAGCTCGTACGTCTCGTGTTCTTTATGGCCTCCGTCATCAGGGGAATTCGGCCCTTCCGGAATAAATCCGCCCCGGCGAAGATCTTTCACCGTTTCTTGAACGGCTTGAATGATATAAGCAATATCATCCGAGGTATGAGCCGTAGACAAGAAGCAGTTGCGGCCTTCCCAAACATAGACACCTTTATAATTGAGATGGTAAAAGAACAAATCATTATCAACCGATGAGACAAACCGGAATAAGGAACCGAATTGAACCATACGAATAGGCACTTTCGATTGTTCAAAATAGTGATTCAATTGATCGACCAAGTAGGTCGTCTTTTGATTTAATCGCTCATACAGATTTTCTCCCTCGGATTGTAGATGAAGAAGCACGGCTAATGACATTCTCATGGTAAGCGGGTGAGTATTGAAGGTGCCGGCCACAAACGTGCGTTTCTCCTCGTTCGTTGGATAGGAATCGTCTCCATACTGCCAGACTCCGCCGTCGATCGTATTCATGAACTCAGCTTTTCCGGCAACAATTCCTAACGGCTGCCCGCCGCCGATGATTTTCCCGTAGGTCACCAGATCGGCTTGAATGTCGAACCATTCCTGCGCGCCGCCGAGACCGATCCGAAATCCCGTAATAATTTCATCCATAATGAGGGCTGTCCCGGATTGTTGCGTGATCGCCCGCAGTTCTTTCAAAAATAATTTCGGCTGCAAGTCCGGTCTTCGGCTTTGCACCGGTTCTACCAGTACGGCTGCCAATTCATTTCCCAGACTGCGAATCACGTCCAGCGAATCCGGATTGTTGTAATGCAAAATAATCAAATCATTCATAAAGTTTTGCGGTATGCCCGGAGCCAGCGGATTTGCAGGCGCAGCCCCGCCCTTCGTATTGGCTACCCCTAATACGCCGTCAAACGTACCGTGATAAGAGCCCGAGAACACCACAACTTTCTTTCTTCCTGTTGCCGCCCTCGCCAAACGAAGGGCAACCATGACTGCCTCTGTTCCGGAATTATAGAAAGCGACCCTTTCTACCCCAGTGCATGCGCGGATTCGATCTGCAACTTCTCCGGCGACATTCGACATCGGACCAAGCGGCGGCAATGCCGATTGGGTTGAATCATGGATGACTTGCGTAATAAAGGATGGATGATGTCCAAAAAGGTTTACCCCGAAGCCCATGGTGATATCGATATATTCGTTTCCATCAATATCCCACATCCGGGAACCGTCCGAACGTTCGGCAATAATCGGGTATACCATTTCCTTCCAATACGAACGGAAACTGGACAAGTTGCGGTTATTTGCATGAGCAAATCGGGTTTCGTCCGTATATTGCTTGGAACCTTTCGTTTTGTCTACGTATTGCTCGATAAAAGTTTCTAAATATTGTCTTTGCTGTGCAGTATAGTGTCCCTGTTCATGCAAGTGCTGCGGCTGGAAAGGAACATAAGGCTTCGCTTCTTGAGTCAATTTCTTTTCTGCAGTCACAGATGGAGTCCCCTGCTTGGAAGAAGGGATCGATTTTTCTTGCGCTTTCACGTATTCTTCCGCTGCGGAATGATGGCTGCTGTTTCTCAACAAATTAAAGCTATTCAATTGAGCTTGTAAGGTGTCCTGGATTAATTGATTCTGAGAAGCAATAATTTTTTCCAGCATATGCCCTTGATGATCTTCTCTATGATCCGATTCGGGCTGTGCTTCTGAAATGACAAGCTTTTCTTGCGCCGGAACACTCTCTTGGACCGGAGCGGACGCAGACGATGGAGCGGTCTCTGCCAAGTAATCTACGACACTTTGAATGTTGTTCATCGTATCAAAAAAGCGTTCCATCGGGATGTCCACATCAAATTCATCTGCAATGGCTTTTTTGACCTGGGTCAGCATGATGGAATCCATTCCGAACCCGATAAAATGGGCATCCAGATCGATTTCATCCGCTCTGATTCCCGAAGCATTACTAATCACAGTCTTCAAGAAGGATTCAATATGCGTCTTCGTATGATTGATATCCAATGCTGCTTCTCCTCTCTCTTTACCTTCCTTAGAGCGCAAATGGTCAGCTTCAGCCCAGCATCGATTCCGTTCAAACGGATACAAGGGCAATGGAGTTTTTTGTACAACTTCATTGGAATATACCGCACGCCAATCAATCACGGCTCTTTGCACAAATAATTCGGCGGCACGATTCAGCCATGTGATTCGTTCATCCTTCGTACGGGTACGCTCCTCGACCAGACGAGCAGCTTGTTTATTCAGCTTTTCTTTATCGGCAGGCAGCATTTCCTTCATATTCTTGTAACCAAAGTATACCTGGGGAAGATTTCTATCGCCTTGAATCAAGCAGGTCAGCTTATCTATTAATTCTTGCTTACTGGTTACAATCATGGCTATACAATGATCCAAATGAGCCCTGCCTGTACTTGCTGTATAGCAAATTGACTTCAATGAAGCTTGGCTGTCATCCGAAATATATTGCCGATACCGCTGGGCAAGTTCATAGAGTGACGTTTCAGTATGGGCGGATAAAACAAATAGGTGCGGCTCATTTTCAGCCTCCGGTATAAACTCACCTTCACGAGTATATTCTTCCAGTACCACATGCGCATTCGTTCCGCTAAAACCGAACGAGCTGATTCCGCATCGCAGCGGTCGGTCACCAGGCGTGAAGTCCATAACTTCTTGATTTACGTAAAATGGTGAAGATTGAAAACGAATTAACGGATTCGGTTTATTAAAGTGCGCTAATGGCGGGATTTTTTTGTGATTCAGCATGAGGACAGATTTTATCAATCCAGCGATGCCTGCCGCTTCAAACAAATGTCCGATGTTCGATTTAACGGAGCCAATCGCACAAAATTGTTTCTTTGCCGTATACTTCTCAAACGCTTTACAAAGACCGTTAAATTCAACCGGATCGCCAAGCTTGGTTCCAGTGCCATGCGCTTCGATAAAAGACAGTGTTTCAGGAGCAATGCCCGCGTCTTTCCAGGCCATCTCAATGACCTCGGTCTGAGCTGCCGGATTCGGTGCGGTGATTCCAGCGGTTGTCCCGTCTTGATTCATCGCGCTCCCCTTTATTACGCCATAAATATGATCTCCGTCGCGAACCGCATCCTGTAAAGGTTTCAACAGGATTGCCGCCACGCCTTCGCCAGAGCCTGTGCCGTCCGACTCTTCGCTGAACGTTTTGGTAAATCCGTCTGAAGACTCCATATCGAGTCCGATACGCACCGGCAACAGCGATGTTCGAACACCCCCGGCGATCGCCATTTCACAATCGCCTGTAAGCAAAGATTTACATGCCATATGAACGGCAACAAGCGATGATGAGCAAGCCGTATCCACGGTGACCGCCGGCCCTTTTAAATTTAAAAAGTAAGCGATTCGACTCGCTAACACGGAGGGAAGATTCCCTACAATATATTGATGAAGTTCCTCCGGATAATTCGCAGAGAGGAGACGTTCGTAATCGTAGCCCACCTTCGAGTACCCTGCATATACCCCGACCTGACTCCCGCTAATGGTGTCGCCGGCATAGCCTGCATCTTCAATCGCATGCCATGCGGATTGCAAAAACAGCCTTTGATTGGGGTCCATGAACTGTGCGGTTTTAGGAGCTAAACCAAAGAACGAATAATCAAATCGATCGACTTCATCTAAATAACCGCCCTTAACAAACTGACTTTCATTGAATTCGCTTTGAATGGATCGTAAATAATCCTTCGCATCTTTGACTCTTGGTTCAGGAAATTGTCGAATGCCGTGCTCTCCTCTTTCCAGCAGGTGCCAAAAATCACTTTTATCCGATGCTCCCGGAACATTGAGCGACATCCCGATAATGGCGATGTCTTTCGACGAAACACGGCTTAGCTTAGTATCGGCTTGCTTAATTTCAGCATGGCTTTCAGCCAGAAATGCCGCTAAATCTGCAATAGAAGGATATGTAAATAAATCAGCAACCGCAAGCTCGCGCCCAAACCTTTGTTCTATGCGTTCGGCAATTTGAGATAACTGTAATGAAGTTGCGCCCATATCAAAATAACTATCGTTTAGGTGAATCTTTTTCCCAGCAAGCTCTTCGGAAAAGATAGACAGCAATTCCGTTTCTATCTCATGGATGGGAGTCTGACCCGGTTCCTTCTGATGGCTCTCCAGAAATTCCTTGATTGTGGCAGACTCTATCGAAAATTCCCCTGTCTCATACTGCTTAGCGAGTTCATATCGCTTAACCTTTCCGCTTGTCGTTTTTGGCAGCTTTCGGATCGGAAGGACTTCTTTTATGCTCCAGCCGCCTCGTTGGTACAAATGCTTTTTAATGTCTTTGACAAGCGGTGCGAATTTTTCAGGGGATTTTTTGAAAACAACAAAGAGCACGATTTCTCCGCTTCGCGTCTCTTGATCATATACACCGCAGGCTGCAACTCTTCCTAAATCAATCTCTTCCATTTCAATCGCGACCCGTTCAATATCATGAGGATACACATTTTTTCCGTTCACAAAAATAATGTCTTTTTCTCTTCCGGTTACGACTAAGTTACCTTCTCTGATGAAACCAAGGTCACCCGTTTTTATCCAGCCGTCAGGAGTCAGCGCTCTGTCCGTACTCTCGGGGTTGTTATAATACCCTCGGGTCACATTTTCCCCCTTGATCTGGATATGACCGATGATTCCGTCTTCTAATCTTTCGTTTGCTTCATCGCTGATTCGAAGCTGACAGTAGTCAATGGGCTGTCCCACTTCGACGAAAGAAGCGCAGTTTTGATCATCTTTGCTGACTTCCACGGCTCTTTCACCGAGATTTAAATGATCGCGATGCAAATAAACAGGAACAAATTCTTCACCCGTTTTAGAGAACGATGCGCCAACCGAAGCTTCCGCTAAACCGTAAACATTCAAAATGGCGGATCTTTTCATATTGAACGTTGCGCATCTTTTCAAAAATTCGTCACACAGCTCTGGCAATATAGGTTCCGCACCGTTTGCGATGACCCTGATATGGGATAAATCCCAGTCTAAACGTTGTTCATTTTTCAAAAATTTAAGGAAATAGTTGTATCCGAAATTAGGAGAGGATAGGATGCTGGCTTTATGTTCGTGAGCTTTTTTCATCCAAAGAATAGGTCTGCGGATAAATAATTCTGTCGGCATGAGATTTTGATTGATTCCGGACAAGATGGGAACTAGGTGGCAGGCAATGAGCCCCATATCATGGGTTAAAGGCATCCAAGATAAAAAAGCATCTTTCAAGTCAATAGACAGGGCATTCCGAATGGCACACGTGTTATGTATTAAGTTATGATGGGTTAACATGACTCCTTTCGGGTCCCCTGTCGATCCGGAAGAAAATTGAATGAAGGCCAGTTCATCTGCATCAGATTCATATAATGAAGCGGGATGATCGTAGGTTCGATCTTGAATAATGTCAGATTTCTCGTTTAATTGATGATGGAAATCTTGTAAATCATGTTCTGCAGCGTATTTTTTTATTTTTTCCAATACCTTTTCAGAGGCAATCAGAAACGGATTGTTTAATATATTCCAAATGCGCCATACCTTTAGCTTATGGTCATCATCTTCTCCGATACTGACCGGTACCGGGATCATTCCTCCTAATAAACAAGCCCAAAAAGCGACGACAAATGATTTGTTTTCTTGGATTTGAAACACAATTTCTTGCTTTGGCTGAATGCCGATATGTTGTAAGTAACCGAGAAATCCTTGCGCCTCATCAAACAATTGGCGATAAGATACAAACGTCTCGTTTTTATCGGACTCGATAAAACGGATTCCGTGATCCGTTGTATTGCTTCTTTCCCGAATGACATCGACTAAAGTATGAAATTGATTGGTAAACATAGGTTTCCTCCAAAGCAGCTTTATTTTAAAATCCGCAATTGTTCCATAGCCGGAATTTGTTTAGCCTCAAAAATGAATTGACATAAATGGATCGAATGATCGAGCTCTTCTTCTGAAAGTTCGTGTTCGTTTCTTTCCATTCTCTCTTTGAGCAGTTGTAACTGCGCAAATAATGGCGTCGCCAGATTGGAATAGGCCAATGCATCTTTGTTATAATTTCGCGCAATGATGGATTGAATCATCATTTTATGCAGCTGCTTCTTGCGTAAATGGACAACATTTTTATGTCTTTCCGCCGAATTGGAAAGGTAATGAACGTCAGATGTTTGACCTAAAGAATAAGCTGCAATATGATTTGTTATTTTTTTCAACAGACTGACCAAGACGTTCTTGGGACCCATTTCGATGACTTCCGTGACCCCATGTAAAAGCAAGTAATGAATTGATTCTGCCCATCTTACCGGGCTCGTCATGTGCTGTTGCAAATGTTCCCCGACCGAATTTCCATTGCGGTACGGCCTCGCTGTGACATTCGAAATGATGGGCCATGCAGCATCCTGGAAGGTATACTGATGTAATGCAGCCTGGAATTGTTCGGATGCTGATTGCATCATCGAACTATGAAAAGGAGCGCTGACGTTCAAATAAGTGTGCTTAGCCCCCCGTTCCTCCGCTATCTTGATGACACGTTCCACAGCTTTCCGATGTCCGGAGATCACATGCTGCTGATCTGAATTCATGCAAGCTACGCCTGCCGGAAAGTCTTCCGTCGACATTTCTGAACATATGTCTTGCAATGTTTGGAGATCGATCTGAGTTACTGCGGCCATCGTTCCCAGCTGCTGGGGATCTGCATTTTGCATGAGAACTCCCCGCTGCCTTACAAGCTTAATGGCATCTTGAAAAGAAAGAGCGCCGGCACAGACAAGAGCTGAATATTCTCCTAAGCTATGACCTGCCAGAAAGTGCGGTTTAACTCCTATTTCTTGTATATACACTTGAAAAGCAATGACACTGACCGTTAAAATGGCGGGCTGCGCATTCATCGTCTTAGTCAATTCTTTTATATCTCCGTCAAAACACAGCTTTTTTACATCCATGGAGATGGCATCGCTCGCCTCTTCAAATAATCTCTTCGCGAGCACAAAATCATTCCAAAAACTTTTACCCATCCCTACAAATTGAGAACCTTGTCCAGGAAATAAAAAGGCAAGACTGTTCATTAGCTCCCTCCAATCCCATCGCAAAAATATCCATAATAATACAAAATATTACTTTATATAACACCATATCATAATTATAGCAACCCTGTATAGAAGACTTTTGGAGGAGTTATATTCGTTTTTGCAAGCGACTAGATACCATCTATCCATAAAATAAAATATAGTGCCAAAACCGAAAAATCAGTCTTCTGCCATGTTAATCGTATTTCACTTTCCGCTAAAAACGATAGGCCTGATGGGGGTACGGCAAATGCGAATTTACAACGTTAAGAAAATTTTCAACATTAAAAAGCCTAATTTCTCAATTTGATGCTGAAAAATTAGGCTCCGTTGTTCAATAAGATTAAAAAATGATTTAGTTACCAGTTCTATTTATAACAACTTCAGGATTGCTTTGTAAGTTTTTTTCTTGCATAAACATTCTTAAGCTATATACAAAAAACACACTTTGAACACCGTCTAAAGCATGGTAATTATTTAAACTAATATAAAACTGCTAAGTTGATTTTTTTAGCTCAGCTATTTATTGAATTCATTAACTGGAAGAAGTATTCAGGTTGATGAGTCTTATTTAGGTTATACCATGAATGCAATGTATCTGGTGCAAATACATCTAATTTTTTCAGTACTTCCATCGCAAATTCCAGAGGAGCTACTCCTGAGGCAGTAACCAAATTCTCACCAGATACCGCAGGTCCCGTCTCATAAAATGTTTCTCCTTTATAATGAGGACAGACCATTTTAATATACTCTAAGTTATTGCTAGTATGCTTTCTAGAGTCTAGGTACCCCATATTCGCCAGTCCCTCTGTTGCACCGCAAATTGCAGCTACAATAGTGCCAAGCTCTAAAGCTTCGCCAACTTTTTTCAAGATAGGCTGATGAATATCTTCTCCCCAAGTATTCCCTCCAGGTAAAATTAAAAGATCTTTACTCTCAAGATTACACTCATCAAGGGGAATGTCTGGTTTTATATTCAACCCTCCCATCGTAGTAATCATTTCTTTATTAGCTCCTACTGTAACTACTTTTAAAGGTGCTGCATCTTTTTTGAAATATCTTCCCGAATTTAGTTCAGCAATTAAATATCCATATTCCCAGTCTGACATTGTATGAAATACATAAAGATAAACTTTTTTTGTTTGCATCCAATAACACTCCAATCACAATTGATATAGCCTATTATAATATAACTTTCCTGACAGCTAATGTCAGGGAAGTAATCATACTTGATGACTTTATTCATTCCGACAGAACTTCAATAAGTCTCTTCTTAAGGCTTATTGGCTCAGTAACTTGAATACTTTTACAGTACGATAAAAGTAAATAAGGTACATAAGTATGTATCATATTTTTTTCAAGAAGCGCCTGCTCCAACTCCTTTAAGAAAGATTCCATAGAGAGGGAACTTAATTGACTTATTACTTCAAGGCTGATTAAATGTTGGTTTATCTTTGTTTTCCTGCTCTTGATTTGAATATTTGCTTAGCTTTGAAATAGCCCTATTTAGTGCTTCATCTCCATAATATCCGGCTTCTTCTGCAAAAATAGCAACGTGAAATAAGTATTTAGAATCACTGTTTTCATTCTCATAAAATCGGTTTCTGGTAACTTATCCATCCGGTCCAAAAAGCGTTGTGTCAATATTTGCATTCATTTTCCCATGATAGTAAACGGCGCTCTCTGCTTTACTGGCATTGTCAGATTCTATCGAAATGGCTTCTGATGACGGCCAGCCGCTAGAAGCAATTCCAAGTCCGTTTATGTTTGGCGTAAAACATCTTCCGGTTCGGATTCAATTCAAATAAAAAAGCCCGTCAATAGACGGGCCTTCATGTATTTTACGGATTTGTCGACCATAAACCTGCAGTTTTAATAAAAATACGGGGATTCAATTTCAATTGAGCCACCATATATTCTGCCAAGTCTTCAGGCTGCATAACCTTTTCGGGATTGCCGTCCGTTAAATTCAAATCAATGGACATGTCACTCGCAACTGTGCTTGGCGTTAAAGCACTTACTCTGATATTATGTTTTCTCACTTCTTGCATGAGAGATTCCGTCAGTCCGAGAACTGCAAACTTAGAAGCGCTGTACGCACTTGTGGCAGGCGCTCCTTTTTGGCCGGCAGTAGAGGAAATATTAATAATATCCCCTGTTTTTCGTTCAATCATTTCAGGAAGAACAGCACGTGTCACATGATATACTCCCATCAGGTTCACTTGAATGATGTTTTCCCATTCATCAGGCGTCAGCTCTAAAAAGCCTCCGAATTTACTGATTCCGGCATTATTAATGAGGATATCAATAGAACCGAGTTCTTTTTTAATAGATGCCACCGCTTGCTCAGCCTCTGCTGCCTCTTTTACATCAGCAGTCGCATAAAAAGCCTTCACTCCAAGGGCTTTTACCTCTTCAGCAACCTTTTCCACATTGCCGGCAGTACGTCCGATCAACCCGATGTTAACTCCTTCTTTGGCAAGGGCAAGCGCTGTTGCGCGTCCGATTCCTCTGCCTCCGCCTGTGATAAGAGCCGTTTTGTTTTGTAAACTTTGCAATTGAAGCACCCTTTCTTTGTTTACATATGTACGATACCACATTATAAGCAGAACCTCAGCAATTCGCAAATAATGTGCCCACGGCTCTTCATATGGATTATTACCTTTCATTCAAGGGTAATAATAAAAATAATATAGTTGAAGAAAGGAGTGATGTGATGCTTATCGTATATGCAAGTATTGCACTTTTACTGATTTCCGTTATTTTTTTAGGGATTTCTGTTATGAATAGCAAGAAGAAAATGGATCCGATATTGGAGCATATCACCGTGATGATCGGCTCTATGCAAAAAGATGTAGAAGAATTGAAAACCAAAACGCAAAAGCTTTCTCATCACCAAGCTTTGATTCAGATTGATTTTCAGTACAAAAAAACGACATTTCAAAAAACGGCAGCTGAAATAAAAGAAGTTCCTCGTTCTGTAAATGAACTAAAAAATGCAAAAAAATCAAATACACTGTAATACAAAAAGCTATCCCATTGTTAGGTACACAATTTGACAATGAGATAGCTTTTTCTGACAGATCAGAACTGCTCAAAGACAGTGATCGCTAAACGACATTTCTTGACACACGAACCATTTACCTTCGGAAAGTGACACGTTTTTTTCAAATCAAGGGCAACCTGCCGTTTTTATTAAAACCCTTCCCAAGGAACATAAGTTCGTATATAATTATGTATAAGTGATATTAAACATGAAAAGGAGGAATTTTAAATGGCACATCTCGAATTACAGTTATTCGAATACAACAGATGGGCAAATCAACAAATTTTCAATCGGCTAAAAGAGCTTCCAAAGGATGTTTATCGTAAAAAAATTCAAAGTGTGTTTCCGTCTATAGCTCATGTTTTGGCTCATGTTTATCTTTCTGATCTTGGCTGGATAGAAGTATTTTCTGGTAAAAGTCTGAACCAATCACTGATGTTAGCTGAACAACTAAAAGAACAAACTCAGTTAAAAGAAATAGAAGAAATGGAAACGATGTTTTTTGAATTATCAGAACGATATAAATCGTTCCTTCATCAAGACGAACATATAGATAAACCTCTTGTTATTGAGAATCCTTCTGGCGACTTGAAAACTAGTGTGTCCGAACTAGTGCCCCATGTTGTGAATCACGGAACATATCACCGCGGTAATATTGCAGCTATGTTAAGACAAATTGGCTACGCTTCTGCCCCGACAGATTATGGTGTTTATTTATATTTAAAAACAAAGTGAGAGTAACTGAGGACCCCGTAACAAAACTTACATACCATCTCAGTCATAAAATAACTTATTTTTATGACAACAGCAAAATGATACGGGCTGCCGTACGCCTGTCAGCAGTTTCACTTTCCTTCAGTCCTATGTTTCAGAACGAGCTGAGAACCTCTCAAAGCATGTTCTTCTCATCCTGCTGGGCAAACTCCCAGCGGGATTTCGTCGCAAATCAGACATCTTTTAAGAGAGCAGACTCATCATTTTATTTCTTTACGTCCAAATAAAAAGATGCCCCCGTTAAAAGGGGCATCTTAACTCAAACTAAGACGCGTACTCCGGAGCCGCTTTTATAGCTTTTTCCTCAGGCACTTGAATGAATTTTGTCATAACAGCGCTAGCGAAATAGAGCGCAGCGAAGATCCATACAACTCCCTCCGCGCCGACAAGCCCGATAAACATCCAAGCCAGTGCCGGGCCGACAAACGCTGATAAGCCTGCAGCCAAATTCAAAACAGACATGGCAGCTCCCTTGTCTTTTCCAGCTACCGTCGGAACAATAGCGCCAATCGGCACATAGCCGGCGAGCAGTCCGCCCCAGATAAAGCCTACAATGCTGACGATAAGCAAGTTTCCGCTGAAGAGAACAGGTGTATAGTACAAAAGCACAGTGAAAATCCCGCAGCCGACTCCGCCGAACCAAATGACGGTATTTTTCCAGCCGAATTTATCACCGATTATTCCAAAAATAAGATTAAATAAAATATTGCCAAGAAAAATTGTTCCCCAAATTTGCAGCCAAACATTTGTTGATATGCCATGCTGGGCCATATGCATAGGTAGAAAAACCGGAAATCCGTAAGTGCCTATGCTGTTAATGATGCGGATGACTCCCCCTGTCAAAACACGAGGGTTTTTCACTAAAATCGTAACGCCTTTTAACAGCTCGTTTGCTGTATCTTCTTTGCTTACTTTTTTCTTTTCAAAGCGGTCACGGTTCATGACTAAGGCGAAAAACGCACCTAGGCATACCCAGAAAATAGAGCTCCAAAGCGTGTTAATGTAGCCAAACGCCTTAATGGCATAGCTTGAATACCAAGCTCCAAAGACAAACATCCCGCAACAATAGGCAATCCAGAACCAGCCGACCGCCGTGCTGAGTTTCTTTTGAGGCGTGCGGTAGATGACCCATGTCAGGAAAGAATAAGCAAACAGCGGGTATCCTAACCCTTTAATAACGTATGTGATATACATGACAGGCAGGTTTAATTGCTCGAATCCAAAGGCGATAAACCCGGCAGTTCCGATGATATAAAATAATAAGCCCATAAACATTGTACGTTTCGCGCCAAAGGCTTCAAGGCATACACCTGAAAACCATGAAGCGATGGCGAGCGAAATGCCGTACACCGTAAAAATAGATGCAGACTGCTGCACAGTGAGCCCGTTTTCAATCAAAAAAGGACTGAGCCAGCCCTGTTCAAGACCGTCTCCCATCATAAAGATAAGCACACCTAAAAATCCCCAGCCAAGCTGCTTTGGTATTCCGATTTTTTGTAACAAATCTGTTTCCTCCCATAGATGCTTAAGTAATGGATCGAATTAACTTATTAAAGTAAAGAAATGTATATAACCTTAAGGACGGCTGAACCTGTCTTTGGGCTTTATACCAGCACTCCTTTTTCAGAAGAGATGGAAAAATCAGAAAAAAAGTGCTGTGTTTTCTTCCATTCTTCATATAGATCAGTTTCTTCTTGAAAGTCAGTCGGCTCAATCACCTTGACCATATTTGAGAATGAATCTTTTATGCCGAGAGCTTGATTGCAAATGACTGCGGCTCCAACAACGGAGGCCTGACTGAAACCTTCTTTGACATATACTTTTTTCTGAAGCAGATTAGCAATATATTGGGTCAGGGCATCGCTTTGAAATCCTCCGCCGCACGCCCATACATAATCTCGGCTTGTGGCGCTTACCTCTGTTAAAATGTCGTAATTCCACTTAATCGAATACGCAATTTCTTTTAAAGCCGCCCGAACAAAATGCGCTCTTCTTAATTGAGATGAAAGCGGTGCATCAAATATAAAACCGCCTTTAGTAAGCGCGTTTTTCTCTGTCGATAAATATGATCCGAGAGCTGATACACAAACTCTGTCTTCCTGAGAAAGCAAAGAGATTTCTTTTTCAATGACGTCATATCCTTCATTAGGATAGAAAATGGTTTTTAATTTTTGATAATTCAGTCCGGTGATTCCGGGATTCGTTTCAACAAGCCACTGCCCCTTATCCGTATGACAATTCAGCCAGACCTGCTTTTGCCCGTCTTCTTGAATGTCTTGGATGATTTTGATAATAGGAGTCGTTGTGCCTGATACAATGACGATATCTTCCGGCACGGCGTCCGTGCTCTTAACAGCCAGTTGTGTATCACCGCCCCCAGCAATGACAGGCACACTTCCCGAAAGCCCCCATTCATTTGCAAGCTGTGCATCAACCTCTCCAATTGCTGTGCCTGCTCTCACCAGCCTCGGCAAGATGGATGGTGAAAAGCCGAATATGCCGCACAGCTCTTCTGACCATATATTTTGATTTACATCAAAGAGAAGCGTTTCCGTTGCTTGCGACGGCTCGTATGTCAAGATCCCGGTCAGCTTATACGTTATCCAATCGCTGATGCTCGTAAATTGACTGACTTGTTTCCACAAAGAAGGTTGCCTTTGTTTTAACCCATAAAGCTTCAGTGCTGAAAAGAGCGCTGTCGGAAGCCGTCCGGTGCGGCGGTAAACCTCTTCTTTCAGCTCAATCTCTTCTTCCCACTCCCGTCCCCGATTGTCAATGTTAGGAAGCCCGAGGAATGATGTTCCTTTTTTATCAATCAGAACAATTCCCTGCCTTTGGCTGGTTGAAGTGATGCCAATAATGTCTATAGCTTTGCTATGAGCAAGAGCCCGCTTCGCTAAGCCTGACACTTGTTCCCATAATACCTGCGGAGAAAAATAACGGCTGTCCGGGTAAAGAGGCTCTGTTATATATTCAATATCCTCACGCTCAATTCGATGAACCTTACCTGAGACCCCGACAATCGCAACTCTTGCATTTCCTGTTCCGATATCAAATACGAGATATCCTTTTTGTCCATCCTCTTTAACCCTTGTTTTATAAAGGTTTCCTTTGTTTTTACCCAAATTCTCTCAACCTCCACTTAAATAAAAAGTAACGAAAAAGTAACAAACTATTTAACACTCAATAACACATACATATACTATTCTTACGTGTTTACTCAGCTTAATCTTGGACAGATAATACCACCATTAGATTGTTTATTCAATAGTTCCTCTAATTTTAATTTTAATTATTTTCAGTTTTCTTGAGTAACATTGATTCTGTTACCTTTTTAATTAAGACAGGACTTTAACTCCCCCGTTCTAACACCTGACATCGCAAAATGCGACTCTAGCAGGTGAATTTATTATAACTTGATTAGTGTTTGGGAGAATGTCAAAATGATATTTCGCTATGAAGTCCCGTTTCGTTACTCCATTGATAAACTTGCAAATTACGAGTCCATACTTGACTGAACAATTCGTGCACTCTATTTCCTTGAGAGACTTTTTAACCTCACGTAGCTCCCGAACCAACTGTCATTTCATCTACAGTTTTTAATTCCCCTGTTGATGGAATTTGGTAGTGTTTAGCCTATGCTATAATTTCACTTTCTTTTAAAATTCTTATTTTATTCAAAAGGCATCTGAAATTGAAAGATGCCTAATCGTCATTATCACTAATGTTGCAAACAACTCGTCCAGACTTAGCTTGTTGATTATAGTCCACTTCAAATCCATTCTTTTTATAAAAATAGATCAACCTATCATGGTGATCAAAATCAACAGGCGAAATCCAACCAGAAATTTTTAATTCGATTTCTTCAGCAATTTTTTTTAGCGTATTTACTGCAAGCGTTCCATGCCCTCTAGATACTTCATTTGAAAAAATGTCAACAATATAAATTTTATCCTCATCAACCTCGGTTAAAATTTTAACTAAAAATGAGTCATTTGTGATTGGATAATCTAAGTAATATACTTTTACATCAAGCCCCTTAATAATTCCATGCCGGAAAGAATAAAAAACAATTACATCTTTTTCATCCTTGTCCTTCGTAATTGCTTTAATTGTATTCCCATCATTTAATATAGTAATTATATTCTCAAGTGCATTTGTTTTCTGAAAAAGACACTCTTCCAAAGTAGCTTGGATATTTGTTAATTCTTGAATGCGATTATTTAATAATTGGTTCTCTGTTTTAAGTTTTTTTGAAAACAAACAAGGTCTCTCCTCTTTTTCTTATCAAATAAAACAATTATTTTATTTTTAACCTTTAAAAATTTTCATTTTCTTCTCTTGTTAGTTGTACTTGTATCTCATTAAGAGTTGAAATACAGTCATCTACCATTTTTTGCAATGTTGTTGCTATGACTAGACTATCAAGGTTAGGTTCTAATAAAACAAGACTTGTAGTAATCTGACTTAGTGATATACCTGTAAGTTGTCCAGGTAAAGATAAACCATAGTTTGATCCTCCAAAAAGATAAAAGGATTGTTGATTCACAGTAGATACCATAGAAAGACTTTGAAATATTCCTTTTGGGCTAGCGTGAATTTGATAATTGGCTTGCTTATAGTAGGGAGTTAATCGGCCTATCCCAACAAGTTTTTCAAAATCTGAAAAATATAGAGGTCTGTTATTTATATTAGAAAACAAAGGTCTAGCCCAATTATTTGGTTTTTCAAATTCTTTACCGTATTTCTTTAAAATACTTTCTTTTTTTGCTTTATATTCTTTTTCTTCTTCTTGTGTAATTGGATTTAAATTAAGAACATTAGTTGCTTTTTTATATGTATAGATTTCTTTAATTCTTTCTATTTCACTATAATCAAGAAATCTACTTACCAAATCATGAGTAAATTCTATATCCTTAAATTTATAGGATAAGGCTTTGAAAATAACATTTAATTCATGTAGACTTCTCCACCTAGCCATAGCACCATCTGAATAACCTGATTTTAACAAAACCAAAACTTCTTTACCGGCTTGTATACTTTTGGAATGCAATTTAAAAAGAACACTTAAAATCAGTTTGCTTTTTTCATCAACATGCTCTTTTTCATGATGCCTATCAAGCAAATCTATTGATATTTCTTCACAGACCTTTATAATACCTTGTAATATTAAAAATCCTTCATACCAACGTTGATGTAAACGTGATTTAAATTCATTTGCAATATCTTCTTCTTCAGAATACATTCTAGCCATATCGGCTTTTAAACTTTCATATACATGTTTAGAAATACTTGATGGAGCCTCTTTAGTAAGATCAATAATTCTTTTGTTTAGTTTTTCTTTATCTAATTCCTTTCCTTTTTCATCCTCTTCTTTTAAAATTTTCATTATTGCTTCATCGAGCATTTTTTGATAAGTATCCATATTTTTTCACCCCGAAATCAAAAGTTTCTTGGTATTGTAAATTACCTTACCCATTAGGTATGCTTTAAATAAAAGGATTCTTTTATCTAAAAAGCCTTGAATACCGAATTAAAGAAAAACACCAAAATAATGATTGCTAGTACAATAACAACCTCAAAAGTATGTGAACTTGCATCTTCTTTTTCTCGTTCAGTCTTCTCCCGCATTTGTTCTCTGTATTTTCTTTGTATTTCATCCTTTTTCTTATCCATCTTACTCGATCCCTTTCAAAGGTAAAGCCAAGCAACTGTGAATTTTGATTATTTGTGACTAATTTAATTAATTATTTAATGGCGCCGTTATTTTTTAAATTACTCATGAGCTGGGGATTATCATTTTCAACTTCATAAAAGAACACTTCATCAACGTGATTTTCAATATCCCAATTTTTTATACTCCATTCATTCCTTGTAATTAATATTATTTTATTTGATTCCATATTTTTAACATCATCCAAAAAGTTGACATACCTTTTTGAGTTATCTAGTACAGTTTGAACAGGATAAAATAAAGTGAAAGTACCTTCATTGCCTGTTGGGTTTGATTTTGTATTGCTCACGTAACTATTTATTCTGACATCCATTCTCCCTAATTTATAGGTAGTTGTAGATTTAACAACTCTAGGTAAAAATTCTTGTTCAAAATCAAAAGCTTCATTTATAAAAGATGATATATCGGACATAGAATTGGTTCTTATAATGCCCTTTTTAAATACTTTATTCAAACAAGATAGTACTACCTTTACCTTTGCATTGTGATCGTATCCTCTAACTAATAATATTCTCTTCGTTTTATCCTCCAAAAAATTCAACACTTTTTCAATCGCTTTTTCCATATCACTCATGATGATGTCCCCCAAAAAATAAAATGATTATTTTATTACTATTATACTACAATTTTCCATGGTCACGCTAAACAAAAAGCAGCCTATTTAGAACTGCTCCTTAGTTTTTCTTCTTTTAACTTTTTGTTTAGTTTGAAGCCAATTAAGACATTGACAATAGCTGCTGGAAGATATAAAACCCCTGCGCCTATTATTCCTAATGCAGTACTTAAGCTCACAATAAATGTCTGCATTTCTGTGTTTCTTGACTTAAAGCAAAGTAATACTAGGAGTCCAGCTAATACCCCCATAAGCCGTGCAATACCTGGAATAAAGAAATCTGTTAGGACTCCAAATAATTGCCCTATAATTGATAGCGTAATCCCCAAAAAGCTGGACAATAAAACAAAATTTTTAATGACTTGTCACCCCTTTTCAAAGCCGCTTCCATTCAACATATTCAAACCGTTTCTGATACAAGTCTTCAATTATAGTAGCCCATTCAATCCATCCTTCAGCAACAATACTTTTCTTTTCCCCGTCCTCAATCCACTCAACCCAATACACCTGAACACCCCTTACCGTTTCACTACTTGAATTTCCCTTACTTCACATTGCACATTACATTTCGTTTTAAGCTCACTTGCTACCTCAATGACCTCTAACATTGTTTGCATTTTAGAAGCTCCATAAAGGTCATTAGAGGTTAAATAACCGCTCTCATCTAACTTAAATGATTTGAAGTATTCGTTGTTTTCAAATTGCAGCACATAAAAATAATCAAGCAAAGGCATAAATCAACCTCTTCTAAATAATTTTGTAATTCTCAATGCTAATGGCAGCAAACCAATTAACATAAAAAAGGCAATAACATTAAGCTTATTTTTGAAGAACAGACTGGCCAAATTCCTTTCCATGCCTGCTGCTGTTTCTTTATCCATGAGTTCTTTAAACTCTTCATCATAGTACCTGATCAACAAAAATAAACTTAATGCCGGTCAATAATCCAACTCCAAGCCAGATAATTAAAATAAGCTAAACCAATCATTGTTTCCCTCCCTATATCGAACGAAATTTGCTATTCTTGAATATGTTGAATAAATTATGTAGGTGATCTTGTGGAAGAGAAATGCGAAACAAATGGGTATGACAATCGTTAATGATTACAAAGAATATCCTGATGTAAAATACGGCCGCTGTGACAATTGTGATTACACTTTGTTCAAAAGCTCTGTGATGAGTGACATATTCTTACGCGAGTGTCGGCGATGTGGAATAAAAAAGAGCATTTAGAATAATGCTCTGTATATGTTTGTTTAAATCATTCCATTAGGAAATAACTGTTGTACATAGTTTTTAATTATCAAAACACATCAAAAAAGGGATCGTGTACAAATTATCAACAATAGGCAAAAAATTTAAAATAAATTCATTATTATCAATATATTGACAATTTGTTTTAACTATATATACTATCTATTAGACACCCTTACAAATATCAATTAATCACACAGAAGAAAGGAGAAAAACCCTAATATTAACCATAAAAGAATATCAAAGGGAGGAATGAATATGACTTCTTATACGCATAATCATAAGATCAAAAAAGCCAAATTTTCTCTAGAGTTAAAGTCAAGGCTCAGGGAACTGCACATAAGAAATAATTGGTACAACTTTTTTTCTCTTGGATATGATTGGTCTTTAATTATAGCAAGTATTTTCATAACAAAGCTATTCCCTTCTTGGTGGATGTATATTTTAAGTATCATAATTATTGGTAGTAGAATGAGAGCTTTTGATAATTTAATGCATGAAGCTAGTCATGCTTTATTATTCAAAAATCGTTTTTTAAATAAATGGATGGCATGCTTTTTTGCAGCTTTTCCAGTTTTCACTTCTTATACAGCCTATTGTAATTCCCATTATCAACATCATCGGCATTTATGGGATATCAATAAAGATCCGGATACTAAAAGATATGCTTTAATTGGGCTCGACAAACCTCAAAGTAGTATTAAAAAATTTATCATAAAACATATTTTAAAACCACTTACACTAACTCACGTTCCTAAATATATTTATGGAACAATTAGAGTCAATATTTTTTCAAAAGAAGAGCCTTATTCTGAAAGAATTATAAAGTTTACTTTTTGGTTATCAATTGTTATATGTAGTATTGTTTTTGGCTTTTGGAAGGAATTAATTCTTTTTTGGTTTGTCCCACTACTTACTACGTTTCAAATAATAAGATATTGGGCAGAGATGGCTGAACATTCAGGATTAAAAAATGAGAACGAACTACATGCAAGCAGAAATACATTTGGCAACCCTGTGCAAATATTCTTTTTACACCCACATCATGATAATTACCATTTGATACATCATTTGTTTCCAGCCATTCCTCACTATAACTTAAAAAAAGCACATGTAATATTAATGGAAGATCCAGAATATAAAGAAGCACACCATTGCACAGGATTTTTCAAATCTTTTTTACCAGGGTTTTATAGCGTAATTGAAGATATATGTGGCCACTATTTAATAAACAGAAAGTAAATAAATGAGAGAATAGGAGCGTAAATATTTTGCTAGCAGCGTTACTAAATGGAATTATATTAGCTTTTGGTTTAATCCTTCCCCTTGGTGCTCAAAATGTTTTTGTTTTTAACCAAGGGGTATCCCAATTAAAATTCAGAAACGCATTGCCCGTAATCATTACAGCATCTCTTTGCGATACATTCCTAATATTATTTGCAGTTTTAGGTGTATCTTTAATTGTTTTGACCATACCAATTTTAAAAACAATAATATTCAGTGTAGGATTGATTTTTTTAATTTACATGGGCTGGTCTATTTGGAAAAGTGATTCAGCAAACTTAAGCAAAAAAGAATCAGCAATGCCAATGAAAAAACAAATTATGTTTGCTCTTTCAGTGTCCTTATTAAACCCTCACGCAATTATTGATACAGTTGGTGTTATTGGAACCAACTCATTGAGTTATTCGGGCTCAGAAAAAATAGCATTCACTGCAGCCTGTATAATTGTTTCTTGGATTTGGTTTTTTAGTCTTGCTATACTTGGACGTATAATAGGCAATATTGATTCTGATGGGAAATTTTTAAGAATTATAAATAAGGTATCTGCAGTAATCATTTGGGCAGTAGCAGTTTACATAACAATTCAGTTAGTTCAATCATTTTAAATAACAAAACTATATTTCTCTTTTAAGACTCTATCCCCTTCTTTTAGAAGGGGATAGAGTCTTAAAATCGTAGTTTTATTCAGTTACTAATTACTTTCAAATAAAATTTTAATTCTGTGTTGCAACATTCGATCTTGGTAATTACCCGCTTCATTTTTAACAGTATGTACAAAGTTATCAAAATACCCCTCAATTCCCCAATGCTTATCGATGTTAAATATGAGTAATTTACTTAAAATACACCAATCCCAGTGTTCTTGGGTTATTTTACCCTTAGGCAAAGGGAAAAAGAAATGGTTATCCTCTATCTTGCGCTTTAAATTTTTTCTTACCTCCTCGTGATTTATAGAAATAATTGAGTCCATGAGATTTTTTAAATAGTTATTAGAACCGAACATTTTACTTGTAAAACAATCATTTATTTTATCTGCTAATTTATTATAATATTCGCAAACTATTTCATGATTAATCGATTGGATTATATCTTTAACCTCTTGGCTTTGTAGGGTATACTGTGATAAAGAAATATCATTTTCAAAAATGTTATTTTCTATGTCTACATGTTTTGCAATATTAGGCTTAATCTTCCGAAGTAACTCTTCTTTGTCTAGGTCAATATCAATAGACAAAATTTCTGACCATGTCACTCCATTAGTAATTGCTTGAATTATATTTCCAATTGTTTCTTCACCAGTGAGTTCCTCAAAAAACTTTTTTGATTCTTCAATCACATTAACAATCTCTTCTTCTGATGAAAGGTGATTTATGGGTTGGTAATTAAAATTATTAATAAAATCTATCTCATTTATGATGTTTACCGTGTTATATTCCCCAGTCTCATACCAACGTTTAATGTGGAATAATACACTTCTACTCATGGCATTATCCAATGAGTTCTTCATTATATAGGCACACATATAATCTACTTTTGCACTTTCATTTTCTGAAAACTTTCTGATTTTCTCATCCACTAGGATCATTTCACCGTTATGTTCAACATTAAATACAATTGTAGCAAAACACATTCGAAAAACATCTTCTTTAGTAAACTTGTCACTAAACACCTCATAGCCCAATGTATTTATTACTTCTAAAATTAATAGTTTAATCTTCTGGAATGTTCTTAAATTTTTAAAAGACAAAAATCCCGTAAGATTGTTAAGGGTTTTCCATACTTCCTCACCGAGAATTTCCGCAGGAGCATTGTCTGAGTATCTTTCAATTAAATACGTTCGATCAATTGCTTTTTCTTTGTAATCAGAGAATATTCTTTTATTTTCAGTGTCAAAATATTTTGTTGCTGCAATTAGAACAGTTTTAATTCCTCTAATTTTCGACAGGCTGTCCATTAAACCGAATATTTCTTTAATTCCAAGTGCTTCATGTTTTCTTTCTAAATCATCAAAAATAATGATATATGTGTCCTTTTGACTTAACTCTTTTTCCATAGCATTATAAATATCGCCAAGTAAAGGAATGGATAGAGAAAATCCGTAAATAGAAAAGTCTATTTTATTTAATTTTTCTGCTACATCCCTATACCCTTTTTTAATTTTGCCACCGATATCATCATTTGCTATTAGCTTAAAGTAGATTTCTTGGATTATGGTTTTGATATCTTTTTGTCCAAATAGGGATATGTAACAGCTTTTATCATATTCTTTTGTAAAATCTTCGGCATACTTTGTTTTACCAATTCCCCACTCACCATCTATTAGCACTCTTTCATAGGAAGATTGACCAAACTGCTCTAAAACACCTGCTATTTCATTCGCTTTCATTTTTCTCCCACCCCAGTTATTTAAGAATTATTTTTTTAATTAAGAAGTCAGATAAAAGAATTTTATTTAATTTACACTCTCACGATACTTATCTAAACTCCATTTAAGCTAAGAATTCATACCATGCAGATGGTGAGAGTTAAATTTTCGTGTATGAAGCACCAAACCTTCTTTTTCACCAACTCAAAATTCAACAATTTAAGAAATATAAATTCTTTCTTTCCCCACTATCCTTTTAACGTGTTCTTTTAATACGAATAATTTTGATGATTCTAAGCAATTAACTTGATCATCCATAATATAAGCTTCGGACAACCATTCAGGCACATATCCTAAATGTTGTTTGCCCAAAACTAATCTTTTTAAAGCTAAATTAATTTTCATCTGAACCCAATAGAGATTGGAATAAGTTCCAAGGTACTTATTGAAACTATATTTTTCACCCTCATGCTCAATAACTTCAGTATATTGGTTTACATAACAATCTTCTTTTCCAGTGTGAGGAGTGTTTCGCACCCATATAGTTTGGTTCTCAACTTTCAAAAAAGAGATATTCTTTTTATGATTCTTTCGCATAACCAGTGCACCTTTTTTCAATAGTTGCTCATCATACTCCTCCAGAAAAACAAAGCATCCTTTCCACTTTCATTATAAAATATTAATCTAAAAAAAGCCCAAATTTGGACTTTCTTGTTAATACCATTCTCCTTTTGCGATTAAAAATACTTTACCACCTACAAGGATTTGAATGGAATTTTGGGAATTTTCAGCTTGTATATTTAAAATAGATGGTCTTCCCATTTGGAATCCTTGTTCAACTCTGTACGCTATATTTTTACTTTCAAAAAAGTTATGTGCGATAAGGTATCCAGCAAGATTTCCGTTTGCACTTCCAGTCGCAGGATCTTCAGGGAATCCTGTGTCATCTAAAAATACTCTTACATTTAAATCATTTTCTTTTAGTTTGGTTTCAGGAGAAAAGACAAGGATATTTGCTTTTATAACGTTATCAATGAAATTTTGATAATTATTATGATTGATCTTGCAACGATTTACAGCATCCAATGAACAAAGAGGAACAATTACTGCTGGTAATCCAGTTGATACAATTTGAATTGGAAAACGGGAATCAATATCTTCATTTGATATCTGTAATATTTCGGTGAAAATATCTTGATCAGGAATAATCGTTCCTAATTCGGGTGGGTTTTGCTTCATTATTAATTGTTCACCTTCAATGTTTACAGGTATTTGTCCTACTTTAAGGTTTAGAGTTATTTGTTTACTTTCATTATTTTCTAAAACTTTCTGAATGATAAATGCTGTTCCTAATGTTGGATGACCAGCAAAAGGAACCTCAACATCAGGAGTAAATATTCGAACATCGTATCCTCCGTTGTCTTGTTTGCCAGATAAAATAAATGTTGTTTCATTAAAGTTGATCTCTCTTGCAATCTTTTGCATTTCTTCAGTAGATATTGTTCTCGAGGGAATAAGTACAGCTAATTGGTTACCTTGATATTTTTCTTCTGTGAATACATCAACAATATAAAAATCCATAAATATTACAACTCCTAATTTTAAATTTTAGAATATTTTATCATTACTTATTCAACTAACGGGTGCGTTTTTTAAGAGGGTCCTTACATATTAGACATATATAATATGTAAGGACCCTTATTTTATCTATATTATTTTAAATTTAGTCTTGATAAATAACGAAGTAACAAGCAAGTTTCCTGAGGTTTTGGACTTAGATATACCAGATGGAACAGTACTCGATGGTGAAGTCATTGTATCTGCACTAGGCGGTGTTCCTGACTTTGAAGCTGTAATGGAACGTTTCATGTCTAGTAAATCAGCTCACAAGATTGTTTATTGTGTTTTTGATGTTATCTACAAAGACGGTCAGTCAATCGCAGCTAAGCCGCTTTCAGAGCGTAAGACAGTTCTAAATTCACTTGAACTAAATCATCCTAACGTTTTTGTTATCGAAGGAATTCAAGGTAACGGACTAGCTTACTTTGACTTGGCTAAAGAAAAGAACTTAGAGGGAATCGTACTCAAGAAAGCTGACTACCCTTATGAAATCAATAAACGGTCACACAATTGGCTGAAAGTGATCAATTATGATTACACTGAAGTTCTCATAACCGGCTATACCAAAAAGGATATAAAATTCCTTCTGTGTTATCCTGATGGAACTGCAGCTGGATTTATGGAATTCATGCCACATACAGAACGTAGTAAGTTTCATTCTATGAAACAAGTAAAGTCTGAATCTGATGATTACGTATTTATTGAGCCTATATTATGTAAGGTTAAACACAGATTTAAGACTAAGCACGGTAAACTCCGCATTCCTTCCTTCGAATCCTGGAGAGTCTAATCTCTCCGTTACATAACTCCTTAGTGCCAAGCCATTAAATATAAATTGAATATTTAGTACATGATTCAATTAGTTTATGTGAATCCCTCGAAAAAGAACTACATCAGGCAGATGATACAACTAAAAAAGTCTCCTCCTGATGAAGTTCATTGATTGAAAATGAACTAATAGCAATGGAATCCCGTGTCAGTCCAATTCCCTAATCCTTGATAAATATATTCACGTCTTTCAGGATCAAAATAAATAACATAAGGTTGAGTTATAACTTTACCTGCACTGCAAAACATATAATATCCATCAGGCTTTATATAATCATCAGCGTAACCTTTATTTTGATACATTAATATTACTCCCCTTTAAACTTTCTCAATCCCAACATATGGATATAAGCATGTACTTGATACTTGTTCTTTTTAATTAATTTAATTCCACCTAGAATTAAGCGCTAAAGGGTTTAAATAAAATAAATATTTTATTTAACCCTAATCATTTCATTCTTACCTTTAGTTCAAGTGTACTAATTGCTTCGTGAACTTCTTCATAAGATCCAAAAAACACTAAAGCCATTTTCCGTTTCACAACATCATATCTATGTAAATTTGGTTAAATCTCCATTGACAGGGCATCTATCTTTTTCTACTGCCCACAGTTCCTTTGTTTGATTATTTCTGTTTAATTTGAAAGTCCGTAGCTGAAGTTTGAACAAATTTTCATTTTCATCATACTCTCGGAGCTTATCATTTACAGTAGCGAGTTTATTTAATCATTACATCATCCTCTTCTTCTGTTAATCCGTAATCGGCAAGCCTGATTAAATAATCTTCTCCGTTCTTGTTTGGTCAATTCTTTTCCCCCTTTAATTCCACATCGATAACTACCTCATCTGAAACTGTTTGTGATTCCCTTTCATTAAAGCCATACAGCAATTTTCCACCATTTCCGAAACCTTTCGCCTCTATCCTTCTTGCAGTCCTCAGCCACTGTTTTGATGAAAGAAGTTAGATTAAATGAATTTAAAAAAACACACAAAACCCATATATATGGTAATTAATTCACTATTTTGCACAACTCAGATACCTTATAATGTAATTGTAAGTAAATAAAGGAAATGAGGGATATTTATGAGTTACGGAAAAATTTTAACAGGTATTGCATTATCTGTAGGTTTACTTGTTTCAGGTTCTCCAGCATTTGCTGCAAATACAAGCTCAAATGCAGAGAAAATCAATGTTGCGAGTGATGATTTTAAAGCTCAAGTGTACACATGGGATATAACTAATACTACTGGTATTTTTGACAACACATTTGAGAAAGATGGAATCCAATGGTATTTGAAAGGAATTACAAAAAATTCAGATGGAACTTGGACTGCTCATTATGAAGGCAGACGGATATAAAATAAAATTGGGGGCTTTTAGCTCCCTTTTTTAACTCAGAGAATTTCTTTGTTGAACTTATCCTGATGTATGATTATTGTCCCTAATTCTCTCTAAATAAACTAACCTTTTGTTGTGTCCTAACAATCCACATATTCGTAATAATGATCGCAATCATATCTTTTCCAGACGATGTCGCTAAGGCTGTCTACGATTTCATTCATGACTGTCTTTTCAATAGTTGATGGACGATGAAAAACAAAGGAAATTCTTGTAACTGTGAACTGCCTTAGAACTGGAACCTTAATTTTTTTATTTCAACTTTTATCCCATTATCAAGCAACTTTTTTCGAATCTTTTTTCCTTTGATTAGATTAGTTAATGAATTGGGATTAATGAAGATATCTTGATCTTCAACGCTTTGGATAACAGACACAAATCACTCCTCCTTATTTATTTTCTAATTAAAAACTATCTTTTATTTAGACTTAATGGCATGAAGTCTTCTTTATAAAACTCTTCCCATTCAGCAATTAAGTTTCTATAATAGTTTTGGTTGTCATCGTTTGGCATGGATTTAATATTGTCAAAACCATTAATATCAACATCTAGCTCTGCTGTCACTAGTCCCTGGTAAAACTTCTTGTAATTATTTCTAACTGTTTTGAAAAATTCAATATCAAAGAAGTCCTCATATTCAGTTGCTCCACTCCAAAAATCATAGGATGACTCAACACGATAATTAAAAGCAACGAAGACCAGCTCATCTTTTACTTCTTTTGATATTTGCTCCATTAATTGATTTAGTCCTTCACTGGCATCAAAATCTACAGTTTCTAATCGGAAGTCAATCCAGTTCACAGTTTCATCTTTTAACCTTCCTTCTCCATCTGAATTTACTTCAATTAATACATATCCGTCAGCCATAATTTCCTCCTAATTTGTTTAAAATCACGATTTTAAGTTAACTTTAAAGTGCATCATCTTGAAGAAATCCCCTTTAATTGGTAAACTCATACCTAACTTTACATGCGAGTGGGTGATGTCCTTGAATAAAACAATCGGAATTACTGGATTAATCATCAGCATAGTTGTGCAATCATTTTCAGCCAATGAATCGCTATCCCACAAGCTGCTACCGCTTTGTTATTTGCATCAATAATGGTTTATAATTTTGAACATGCTAAGGACTATTCTAAAAAGTCACTTGCAATTTTAGGAGTTTCCTTTATTGTTCTTATGCTAGGAATTTATCAGCTCCTCTCTTTTACCAGTGATTACTTTGAAAAGCTTAATGTGAATTTTGGATTTATCCTCTTATTTGAAATAGCATTGATTATTGCATTGGTAACGATTGCTGTAAACGTAATGAAGTACATTGCGAATCGGTTAAGGAAATCGGCCTAATGGTTAAGAGTCATAGCTCTTTGCCTTTTTTATGTTAAACGCTTCTTTCTGTGAGGCCTGTTATGTATGAAATCAAATGATATCAACTTTCCCTAATTCCTTCTCTTCTGTTACGCTGAGAGTAATAACAATCATTTAGCCATATTTTGATCCCTCATTGATCTCGACTGATTAATCCTTATATGCAATAAAAGTACTGAGATCACATCATTGATTTGATTGCTGTATAAATTTCGTCTAAAATTAAAGTTTCCATATGTTAAAAAAACGATGGATGCTCTATCTTCATTATTAAAGATAAGATTGAATATATGTAGTACTTCACTCAGAACATTTTTTTATTAAGGATAAAATAAGAGTTCGTTTTAAGTTTTCCTGTTATGATAACGATCAAAAACAGAGTTATCTGTCTCAATTCAAGCCAGAAGTTATTGTGCTTTTTTAAAAATTATTCTTGATTTTCACTTTTATATATGCAATCTTAAAACATTCGATCATAACCATTATATGTAACTGAAATGCAGGTATAAGAGCTATTATATAGAGATTTCACTACCAATATATAGGGGGTCTATTAACATCCAAATATTCAAAAACAAGAACAAACGTGCCCATAGCACCTCTATTTCCACACCCTATCCAAATTTTCTTTTTCATAATTTTTCCTCAAAATCACCCTATTTAACATCGTAATCGCTATCGTAAAAGCCTATAATATCAATGTTTTTCCCTCTTCAAATCTCTTCTTATTCATCAATATTTGCTTAAAATGCCCCCTTTCCCCTACTCCCGCTTATGTTTTACGATCATTTGCCCCCTATTCACTATTTAAAGTATCAAAACCCTTATGTTTACTGACTTTTTTAGTTCTTTATAAATTTTTACGATACGCATGTTATACGTGTACTATATACGACTTGACCGTATTTGGTGACAATTTGACAGAGAAATTTAATGCACTTCTAACGTTTTTGACTGCTATGGGAATTGTAGTTGATCCAACTACTACAGGCATTTCTGACAGTCATCAAGCAATGGAATATACAGAACCTAAATAATTCGGGGAGTTCACCTCCCCTTTTTTCGATTTTGAACATGAAAGGAATGGTTACGTGAGTGTACAAATAGGATCAGGTTATATCGGCAGCTCAAACCTCGAAAAATCAACACCAAATCAAGAGGTAATCCCCTCCCCACCACCTACTTGGACAATGAAATATTCTCTTTACAAATTCAGTTTTTCAAATGATCAAGAGTGCCATGTATCAATCAATGGTATCAATCCTATTTATTTAAGAGCTGGGCAAGGATTTCAAATGGATGCTCAAGATTCACCTATCACTAGCTTTAAGATATCTGAAGCAGGGATAACATATAACTTTTTGGGGGCGCATAAATGAGTTTCTTTAATCCAATGGTAAATGTCTCGATAGTAACTGGTAAGTCTGCTTATGATATTGCAGTTGATAACGGATTTTCTGGAACTGAAGAAGAATGGTTGGCTTCGTTAAAAGGTGAAAAAAAGGCGATAAAGGTAGTACCGGAGCAATAGGTGCTAAAGGAGACAAAGGCGATACTGGTGCAACTGGATCCAAAGGTGCCACAGGTGCTGCCGGGAAAGATGGAAAAGATGGTTTATCTGCATACGAATTAGCTGTTCAACAAGGTTTCACTGGAACATTAGATGAATGGCTGGCTTCACTGAAAGCAACAGTTAATTAATTATATACCCTTCTCTGAATTGAGGAGGGTATTAACTCTTATATCAGTAATATCTGACTTTCACATGGTTGCCTATTATTCTGTGCTGGGTATGTTCGTCCTCCATATAGCGTAGCTTTCATTTAATTTGGAGTAAAAAATAGTCAGCAAATGGCTTATAATGTCTGAGAAAATACATCATTGGTGTAAAGACTTCATCCCCTCATCAATCCACTTATCGAAATCCGATATCACTATGTCAGAATGATAATAGGTTCCAAGCAATGGACAACTACCAATAATCCATCGATTTGTTACATTGTTATCCACCCGCTTTTGAACTTCTATATAACCCGAATAAAAATCATTTGACATTACAATGGGGTTTACACTATTTTTATTTCCTAAATCTGATAACTTCGATGCTTTTGCGACAGATGCTCCTATCCAGACTAAGTTGCTTATGCCAAAAGATTTTCTTCCAGCCTTTACAGCTAAAGTTACAGAAGCGTCGAGACCAATGCCTGCCTTAATTCTAGGTAGATCTCTCTCAGATAATAAATCATTTAACATGCGCATATAAGTATTTATATAAAAGGCTCTTTCAGCTAGATAGTATAGCTCCTCTCGTGTTGGAGCAGAGTATATAGCATATACACAATCTCCTCGTATACCTATCTCTTTCAGATTATCTCCGGTTTCTTTCCGCAGTATTTCTATAATTTCAGAAGTAAAGCTTCGAATTACCTTGGCTACATCTAAATCATTCTTACTAATAAACAACGTAGTTGAGTCTCTAAGATCAACAAAGATTGCTGCAGCCCAAGCTTTGTAGCCATTTGTATAAGTGAAGTTTTCATCTCTAGGGAACTTACTTACTTTAATTATCACACTTTTTTCATCCAGTATCTCTTCAACTTTGCTCTTTCTCTCTATGTAATCATATTTTCTTAACCTCATTGACTACCCCCCATATAAGCCCAGAAGAATCCAATTAATTATACAGTCACAGTGTTTGCAATATATAGACAAAAAATAGACATAACCCTTGTGCTTAGAAGCCTGAAGGGTTAGGCTCCTAGCATCACACCTGAGTAAGAGTCACAGTAAACGCACCCCTGGAAAATTCTAACATATTATGGAATCACATTTAAGATGTTGAACGCTTCAATCTCAACTTTTATTTATTTGTTTCATGTAATCGAATCCAGATTTAGTGATTCTCCATTTTATCTTTTCCTTGCCTTGAATCTGTAATTTTTCCCCATCGACCAACTGTTTTTTAGTCAGATATAACCTTACCGCTCGAATATAGCATTCGTATCTTTTTTCTGCTTTTGAGTTTACCAATATTGCTCTTTGTTCTGGTGTTAAACTTAATCTTTCTGCAACTTCATGATAGACATCATTAATGAAAGACCCATTCCTTCTATATAAGGTTTTGAGCAATTCCATTTGAAAATCTGAGAATGTCTGCAATCAACTAAAATATGGAATTAACCATGTGCTTATTTATTATGATTTGTGTCCACCAGTAAGCCCAGCTCTGTGAAGCGCAGTTCCTGCAGGTGTATAAGAAACTGCTCTCAGAATAGCTTTTGATCCGTATTTGATTCTAATTCCATCCATAACGAATCCAAGCTTTCTTCTCTTTTCATTGTCTTTTTCAAACAGGCTTAACTGCTGATTAACATCCTCCTCAATATTGGATAAAGTAACTGAAATGCTTCTCACTGTTCTGCCTGTATAGAACTTATCAAACAGCATCAAGCAATATCGATAAATATCCATGGTGATATTTGTAGAGCCGTCAATTGTTTTTGCTTGTGAAAACCCCCGCCAAACTCGTCTTTGCTGTAACCGATTCCTAAGCTGATGGTACGCCCTACTTTATTATGCGTCCGCGCTCTTCTTGCGACTTCCTCACATATCTCCAAAAGAACAGCTTTAATCTCTTCTCTCTTTGTATAATCTCTCAGTAAAATCTGACTCTTACCAAAACTAATCTGACCTTGCATCAAAGGAGCACCAATTTCTGATAAATCGATTCCATGTGCATGATAAAAAAGCTGATTGCCCATAATTCCGAATTTCTTTTCAAGTAGCTCTAAAGGGAATTTAGCCAATTGGCCAACAGTAGATATTCCCATTCGATTTAGATTCCTCTCCATCCTCCCTCCTATTCCCCACATTTCAGATAACGGATGAACCTTCCACAGCTTATTTGGAACGTCTTCATATCTCCATCGTGCAATCCCATTCTTCGTTTTCTTGCTCTCTAGATCAAGAGCTAACTTACTTAGCAACATATTGTCACCAATACCTACTGTGCACATAAGACCGAACTCTCTCCACATGCTGCTTTGTATTGCTTTCGCCATTTCTTCAGGATTTTCTTTTCCTGCATCTAAAAAAGATTCATCAATTGAATACGTGTGAACACATTTTTCGGGAACAAATCTGTAAAACAGCTTTGTAATCTCAGTTGAAACTCTGATGAAAAGCTTCATTTGCGGATTTACAATATGTATTCTTGGATCTTCAGGTATCTCAAATAGTCTCGACCCTGTTTTTATTCCAAAATCTTTTTTAAGCGCAGGAGATGCAGCTAAAACTACACTTCCCTGTCTCTCCGTATTTCCTACTACAGCCAAGTAGCATGTCATTGGATTTAATCCCATAGTTACGGCTGATACTGAAGCATAAAACGACTTCATATCAACACAGAGAATATTTTTACGTGGAAATTGTGAGTAATCAATCATTGTACGCAACTCCTATGATGTCATTCATGGTGATGTAAATTTTAAGGTCGTTCTGATCTTTCACATGTAGCTTTTTTTGTTCGTAGTTAAGGTACTGAACTCTTCCGGTCATTTCATTAACATACCCATCTTCATAAAGTTGAAATTTTAACTCTTTATTCAGTGCCATTGCTTCAGAGACGAGAATATCCATCTCCTCAATTTGTTGATTATCTAATGATGGCTTTTCAATTTTTGATACATCAAGTAAGTCTTGTTTAAGCTGTGTTAAATGTTCTGGGAGCATCATTGATGTCCATTTGATTGTCCCTCGATCTCTAAGCAATTTGAATCACTCCTTTATTGATCTAATATCAACAGAACAAACGTTCTTTATTCAATATAAATCAGAACAATCGTTCGATGTAAATGTTGGAAAGTAACAATCAAAGACTAAATTTACAAGTGATTAACAAGTGTGTGGAAGTTATTATCAAAAAAAGAACCTGATTTAATCAAGTTCTTTTTGCATATCTTAACGCGATAATCTTTAATAATTGCATAGTTATGATACTCATTAAAATCTGTTAGTTTATCATTGATGTTTTGAATCTTTATTTTTTATTTCTTTTAATATTTCTCTAAGCAAATGCTGAGATTCTTCGTTTTGTTTACGATTAATTTTATTCTCCTTTATCAAGCTAAACATATAATATAAAAATAGAACTATAGCAGCTAATATGAACAAATTAGGAATTAAAACGCTTAACATGTTATTCTGTAACCTCCCTTTTTAAAAAAAGATGCCCATAAAACTTTATGAACATCTTTTTAAATTATTCCTTAAATTAGTTTGTCCAACTCCATTGAATGTCTCCACTATGCTTTTTAGTTCCATTTGCACGAATCTTTGTATCTAAGTGTACAGTTGCTTTTTGCCACCTGTTAACCACTCTTAATTCGAAGTGCCCTTCAATATTTCTAAAATAATCATACTTATTGGTTTCGTAATGTGCCTCTACGGATTTGTTTACATAAGACCACCCGCCAGAGTAAATCTTATGTCCTTCTTTAGGTGCTATTGATAAAATTTTAACCCAATTGTAAGTCCAATCGTTGTATGTCCAAAATTCAAATTGCTTTTTGCCATAAACATTTTTCCCCACCATGGCATATCTAAACCAGTTACTACCAGTTTTTTGAGGTTGAAAATCCGCATCGCCTTTATTTTCCTCAAATGTAACAGGAATCAAGGAAGAAACGTATGCTAACTGATCGTCTTCATTTAGTGTCTTAACATAACTTTCAACAATACTGCTTGCTTCTTTTGACTCCATTTTAATTTTCTTTGTTTTAAGTTTATTCTGGATATTTTGTTCGATTTTTTTCGATGGTTCCTTAGTAAACTCTATTATCTTTTGTTTCTCGTCATCGTTAAATGTATCCCATGAATCAGGTTGAGCAACGAATTGCTTAGTGAGTTCTTTAGCTGAATTTAACGATGCTGCATGCGCAGTTGTCATATTAAAACCTGCAAGAGATACAATCGCTAACACTAATGATAGAATCAGCTTTTTCATATAGACACACTCCTTATATATCTTCTATTTTTTGTTGTAAAACCCTTTTCATTTTGTTTCAAATTTCTTCCTAAATGTTTAAGACAACAAAGCAACCTATTGATTAATTTATCCTATTCTTCAAAGGAATTAATAATTTACCTCCTCCTCTCAATAGCAATTAGACCAAAAGCCATTGCAACATTCTGAGTTAGAAGACTCTTAAGAACATACCACCTCCTAACGCAACCCTACCACACTCTTATCTTTCATTAAATACCTTAATTTCCAAATGATAGTATATGACTAAATTACAAAAAGACAGAAAAACCGCGATGATTTACGGAACCTTCTGTTTCGCAAAAATTGACCAAACGTCATGTTTTTTGGATAAACAGCTTTTTATACTCCTGATTATTCGCCATAACCATGTAATAAGAAGCTATCTGTAAACAACGGCTAAAGTCCTGAATTCTACTCAAAATCACGGAAAATCGTTTGTTTTTTTAAAAATTTCTTTTCCTAGACACAAAAAAATGAAGCCATCCAAGCCTCATTTTGTGTTCTCATTCTATATTCATTCGCTTAGGAATAGCTTCCTTGTCCAGCTTTACCTTTAACATGTATTCCTATAACTGTTGTTTATTTCTTAAGACTAATTGTATCAAATTATTTTTCAAAATAAATAAAGGCTGTCGAGATTTACTCAACAGCATGAACCATTTTTTACTAACTCCACTTTTATACTTAGATCCCTACCGGAAGCTCTGCGACCTGCATATCGCCAGATGCTGCTGTACTGCTGTTAGCGTGTGTAGCAAGACTTAAAGATAATCCAAAGAATGTTACCGCTAAGACTGAGCCAAGGATAAACTTCTTCATCAAATTCCCTCCAGTTTCCTCATTTTCTCTTTGACTTCGATTGCTTTATAAGCAAATTCCAAAGCCTCTCTGTAATGTTCACCCTTCTCATAATGCCTTGAGATGATCAAGGAAAGGTCGTTTACTCCATCTAAGTCGCCTTTCTCTTCTAAGTATTGTACTTTTTCCCTGCATTTGTCAATGCTTTCATCTACCCCTTTGCAATATAGTTCATAAATAATATTTATTTTGGTTTCGTATATTTTATTCGATCTAAACTTAAGTTCTTCTTGCCCTTTTTTAAGATAATACATGGCGTTATCCTTGTCGCCTATTTTAAACCTTTCTCGTACGATCATATAAATGGAGTTAATGTAGTAAGCTGATTCACGCCATTCATTGCATCTAACAGCTTTCTTAATTGCATTTATACATTCTTGAGATTTATCAAAATTGGAATAAAGAATACTGATGTTGTGATATTGCATTGCTTCATAAAACTCATCTTTAAGTTCCTTGGCAGTCTTAATTGTGGTAAGAAAGTATTCCTCTGATTCTTTGAATTTTCCTAAATGCATATAATTCGTAGCTTTAATGACATAAGAGGTTGCAAGGTGTCGTTTGTAATCTTCATGCTGACTGTATATATTGATTGCCTCATTGACATAACCAAGCGAGACTGCACTTTGATGGAGAGTCACATACAGCGAAGCAGTTTTCATGTAAAACTCTGCTGCTTCAATATCGCTATCAATTTTAGAAAGCTTCTTCTCAGCAATCTTAAGTAAACTGATAGCTCGCTCATAGTTCTTCACATAAGACATATACTCGGCTTCGTAGAGGTAAAAATAGTAATCGATCAAGTAATCTATGTTATAACCTTGTATCTCACGCTTCTTCACCTTCCAGTCATTTGGAGGTAGACCCTTACCTTTGTTTTTAAAAAGCATCATTTGGTATCTAGATTCTAAAAGCTGATAATATATGATAACCTTATCGTCTTCCTCCATGTGCTTCAAGGAATCCTTGGCTTTCTTAAGAAGTTGCTCTGCTAAATCTATCTCACATTTCTTAATTGCTACATGAAGTTCATTCAAAGTATTAGCGACTACCTCGTGTGCGATCGTACCCATTTATATCCCCTCTTTTCTGAAATGTTTCGAATTATTAAACAATATAACAGACATTTGAAATATTTGGAATAATATAAAAAGTGTTTTTCGGTAAATTTTCGTCATGCCGCAATAGGCTTTTTGAAAATGGCATGCTAGAAAAGTCCCTATTTCTTTTAATCAGTCCGCCTACTTATTGTTTTATTGTCATGATATAAATAAAACGGACTCCGAATGGGGGAATCCACTTTGGAAATATTACAAATAAATTGTTTAGGATTTGAAATAAAAAAGAACCTGCATTTGAACTTTTCACACACCAAGAGGGTCTTGGTGAAGTGAATCAGTCAACTCCTTATCCTCCCTGCAGTCCGGTACGGACTGATGCCATACGGGGCTTTCCCACCTTTGTAAGAGATCGCCCGTATTTAAAAACCTATAAAGCTTTTACAGCACATGTTGTAATAATCTTCTGCTAGTCTTTGTTGGATTAAATCATTTAACAACAAATGTTTTATTAAAACTGTTACAAAATCAAAAGATGCTCCCCCTAAGTAAGGAAAGGAACATCAGAAAAATGCGGTTATGGACTTTTTCGTTACTCCATTAAAGCGCCCGTTTGTGGCTTATAGTAACATTTTTTTTAGGATTGAAAAATTCTTCTCAAGAAATGAAGCGTTCTTTTCAATTCCACGACGTTTACACCAGCCAATACTATTAAAAGCATCTGTAAATTGATAAAAAGGCAACACAACTTCTAAATCAATTAATGGTCTTATGGTGTTGTAGCCTTCTTGATAGGACTGATACAGGGTCAAATCGAAGCATAAAAAATCACGATACAGTTTTGTAAAATCGATTTCCGTTGAACCAAATCGTACACTTTCAAAATCTATCATGCCTGAAACTTTATCTTCGTCAACAATTATATTCGCTGGACGAAAATCCATATGTATAAAGCCCGGGCCATCTGAAGGAGGAAGCTGTAGTTTCATATTTTCGAACTTTTCAATGGCTTGTTTGTATAAACTTTCATCCAAAACTTCCTTTACATCCTCGGCAAAACTATAAAATTGACGTTCCACAAAATTAGACCAGTCCGGAAATTCATTTTGTATGCCGGTTAACTGTGACGTAATAGGCGGATGAATTTGATGCATAGAGGCATGAAGGACACCAACCTGAAAAGCTACTGTTGGCAAAGCCTTATATGTTAGCGGTTGCCCTTTTAATTCTGATAATAAAAACGCACCAGGACACTCCTCATCACCAGACCAATAATCCAACATTTTAGGGATGGAAACTCTATTTTTTAAGATTTCATAGGCTTCCAACTCTCGATGACACTTCAATTTTGTGTAAGGTATCTTTAAAAAGATATTTTCCCCGTTAAGCAATTGGCATCTATAAACTGTTGAACTATGGGAATCTTCAACCTCATTAATTGATAACACATTCAATTTGAATTGTTGAATGACTCGATTTAACATCCAACTCCCCCATTTTCTTTAAAGTACTATGCCGCAAACTGGCCCTTAATTAGTATCTTTAGGCAACAATTTTGTTGTATATGGCACTGAGAAGGGTGAGATCCCCCTCTGTTAACTCCCAATCCCTTTATTGTCGTTGGGTTAACCGTATTAACAAGAGTTAACGCAAAGCAACCTAAAAATAAAAAGGCTCAAATCGCAAAAAACCTCGCCGTCGCAAGCGTAAGTTAATAATAACGAAAATGAGCCGGAAATACATTTTTTCATTTTGAAAAGATTTTACTCCATCATGATTTTTTTGCCTCCTTTTCTTCTTGTGCAGCTGCAATCTCCAATCGCCTTTCTTCCATTGATCGATTCAGCTGTTGAGTTAGTATTCGATCACTTTTTTCTACAACATCATTCAATTTGGCTTCAAATGCTTTGAACATAGCTTCTCGTTCCTTTTCGATTGCCTGTTCGATCATGGATTGTAATTCCTCCTTTGATATCGCAATTTGAACGCCCTTTTGTTGGTGAACGTCTAGCGTTTGTTCTAGTTCTTTATTGTTGATATACTTGGACGCAATCTTCGTGCATGCGTTTACCATTGGTACTCAACAAGTTCTTTTCACGTTGGCAATTTATTTCGTTTTTGTAACGACAGGTTCGTTTGTCTGTTGTATAATTATTCCTGTACTCAAGGGAGCCTTGCTCATCCCCTTCGAAAGGGGGTGAGGCTTATGTCAACATTTCAAGCATTAATGCTGATGCTTGCTTTTGGGTCGTTTATAATCGCCCTGTTGACGTATATAAATAAAAAATAGACCTCCCTTGAGACTGGAATCCTGAAGGGTTAGGTCTACACAGATTGAACATCGAGCAAGCCCTTTGATGGGCAGCTTTTTGTACAGAGCCGGGGTGCTACCAACACCCTGGTCTTTTTATTTTATGCATTCCTTGTGAAAGAAATGCGCTGTAACCAATCATATATCTTACAGTTTTGATTATAACACATTAAGTGAAACCATTGAAATATTTTGCAAATACTTTTGCTTTATGGATAAAACCATTATTTTATTGGAACGCAGTACTTTATCGGTGTACAAGTGATATTATCCATGATTCAGTTCAAATTCTTCTCTAGTCATCCCAAAGCAAATACCATCATAATAAGTTCCTTTGGTGAAAATGATATTTCTTAGTTGTCCCTCTTTCATAAAACCTAATTTTTCATGCAATCGCATGGATGGATTATTAAAAGAATAAACAGTTGTATTTACTTTTTGATAAGCAAGTTCCAAAAAGAAGAAGCGAAGAACCATCAAGATCATTTCTTTGGCATATCCTTTACCCCTATATGGCTCAAATACAGCCAAATAATAATCGAAGGTACCATTTTTCCTGTCACAATCAAAGGTTTCAATCATACCGACGATATTATTATCTCTATCAACTGCAATAAAACGGAATTCATCTTTTTCTAATTGTTCTTCTACCCATTCTCTCATTTTATAAGCTGAACGAGGAAAATGGAGCGAGTCCATATTTCGTAGAATTTCATCATCTAATGATTCAAATATAACGATATCTTCAGGTTGAATTGCTCGCAGTGTAAGATTTTCCCCTGTCCAATAAGTAACTGCCATTTTAACTTTTCCTCCAGTTATCTCCATACTTTTGCTTAACTGTTTAGTAAATCATCATCTAATTCAATGAAAAGAATACCATCATCCTCTTCATCTGAATCCTCTTCAATTGATAAGCTTTGAATAAAGTCTTCAAATGAATCAGCAATCAAAAAGGTGTCTTTTACTCCATTGTTAAATGTCTTGGGGAGAGAATCGGAATGAAGAAAGCACTGCCACAGATAAAGGTTCGAATTAAACAAACCTTCAGCAGAAGCGTTGAAAGATATAGCTGATTGCATGATAAAAATAGCGACTCGTTGAGTCATTTTGTTGAAATTAATGTATTTAATTTTTGACTTTTTGTTCTTCAAATACAATTTTCAAAATATATTGGCAACGAAATCAATTTTTGAATGGTTAAAATAACAATTTAAAAGAGGAGGAATTCAAATGGCAGGCCCCCCTGAATACCTTGAGTCTAATCAGTCACTTGTTCCAGCTTTAACTGTCTATAATCATGCAGCGGGAACAGCACGTCTTATCGAAGGCTACGGTGCTGGAGTCAACAACCTCACCTTCCTGGTTTACAGTGATGGTTCAATTTGGTCAAAACATAACTACGAGACAGCAGGTGGCATAATTGCAAGAGGTGCCGCCGAAATTAAAGGTAATCTCTGGGTGGGACGTGACGCCATGGTGACAGGTCGCGTCTTTGCACTCGAGTTCAAGGTCAGATGTGACAAAAACGCAAAGGAGAATTTCTCTAGCGTCAACTCGATTGAGATTCTTGATAAATTAGCAAGCATGCCAATCCAATCTTGGAACTTCAAGGAGGAATCGACCAATGAGCGTCACATTGGCCCGACTGCTCAAGATTTCCAAGCCGCCTTCGGATTAAATGGAGATAATGATACTCGAATTTCAAGCATCGATTTACACGGTGTAGCATTGGCTGCTATTCAAGGTTTAAACAAAAAACTTAAGGTTGAAAATGATGAGTTATATGCGAAATTAGCTAGCCTCGAGGAACGCCTTTCCGCCCTTGAGTCCAAGAGATAAACTGAATGAAGGATTAATCAAAAGGACCAAAAAAAGAGTCCTTTTTCTTTTGATGAAAAATCAACATGTTAAACCATAAAAACCCTCTAACACTGTGTCTCGTCGTTTTCCTCCATCCAAGGGTCTTTCTCTAAAGGTTTATAGCAAACGTCATATTCAACTTCATCTGTTGTTTTTTTACTTTCTAAATCACAGCCGCCATATTCCTTCAAAAAGTCCTTATAATCACAAGGTAATTGTTTGCCTATATTCATTTCAATTTCTTTGAGTTTTTCGTTTGTATTAATGCTGGGATCTGTTTTTACATTAATTGAAAACTCTTTCAACTTTTGTTTGATATTATTGAAGCTCTCATTATACTCCCCCATTTGTATGGAAAACGAGTTAAAGACCTTCTTTACAGTTTTAATCGTCCCAGTCTTCATCGTCGATCCAGTCGTCTTTCGATTCTTCAAGTTCCTCTATTAAAAACTCTAGGAATGTGCTACCAACTTGTTTACCATATCCCTCTTGGTTATCCCAAAGAATAACAGGGCATTCACCATTTTTCATCTTGTTAGTGTCAAGACAATAAGAAAATTCATCTACATATTCGATCACTACAAGACCATAGGAAAGGTTATAATACTTTTTATATTCATTGGTCTGTTCGACAACTTCAGCACCGTGAGAGTCATATCCGAGTATCATAGTACCGTATGCTCCCCCTGAACCATACTCAGTTAAAAACCATTTATAGCTGTCTGGAAGGGTTACAGTAAGAGCCTCTTCTATTTCCCTAATCTGTTCTTCAGTGACTCCTCCAGTGAGAATTGAATTTTCTTTATTTTCATCAAAAAAAGTTTTTATTTTCGAATAATCCATTAAACTTTCACCTCTTATTCTTGGTTCTCAAATTGCTGAGCTCTCCATCTCCAATATCTTCTTCTGAAGCTTTTATATTGTTTATCAAGTACTGGATCATTTCTAAAACTCTGGCCATTCCCTTTTAATCCATGTAAAACATCACTGTACTTATTATGCCAGCTTTCAGGTATCTCGAGCATAGTACCAGGCTCTTCTTGAATTAAGTGATGTAAATTTATTTGTGTACCATCTTTGGCAAATGGCGCATTTCCATTTTTCATAAGCTGAAGATTTGTGAGACCTTTTCGATTTTTTTGATTGATATCAATATCTTTCATTGTATATACTCTTCGACTTACATCTCTAATTTCACCTTTAGCTTTTACTTTACCACCTATTTCATAGGCTTCATATTTTTCTTTATTTAACCAAGGAACATTTATTTTCTCTCCAGTAAATGGCTTTCTGCTCTCATCTAATTTCTTCGCACTAGTCAAAAGTTCATTCTTAAGGTTTTGGCTATCAACCACATTGTATGGTACGTTATCTGCTAGAGCAAGCTTATACTTAGGGTTATACGGAAGTAAATCTGGAATATTAACGTCCTTAATTTTCTTTCCTGCTTGCCCCGCCTTGTTTATTACCTTGCCCGCTGCATCTGCTTTGTTTATGGCTCCTGCACCTTTGGTTCCAACAATTGCTGTCGCCACTGAACCAACGGCATAGGTCACCCATCTTGACCTAGAGTAAGCATCCCCATTCACCATGTCTTTTTGATATGACTCTTCTATTGCTGCTGAGACTGCATCGTATGTTTTGACTGGATGAATAACTGCATTACCCAGTGCTGATAATGTTTCTCCGGGGTCGGTGATGAAGTCCCATATGCCGGTTACAGTGTCTTTTCCAACATCATATAAACCAACTCCTACACCTTTTACGATATCCCAGGTGATTTCTCCTGCTCCTTCTAGCTGCTTTGCTTGTTCAATTTGCACAGCAAGCTGCAATTGAGTTGGCTCCAGATTCTCGTAGCCTACTTTCTTGGCAATCTCTAAATACTCATCCGGATCAGATACACCATCATTAAGTTTCTTTTTCAATTCTTTAATTTCACGTTCTTTTGCTTCTTCTTTTTTCACACTTAAATAAGCTTCAGAATGCTTCTCGATATCGCCTTTTTTCTTATGTATGTCACTTTCTCTGTACGCTTTGGCGTTATAGTGAATCGGAGTAGCATTTTTCCCTTTGCCTGTTGATCCCTGCAGCTTTTTAAAGTCTTGCTGAATGAATTGTTCGTTTGGCTCAGTCTCGGCGTACTCTGTTTTCAATGATTCATCAAGATTGCTAAGCGTATCAACAGTTTTTTCACGTTTGTCTTCTGCGGAAGAAAGCTTATCTTTGAAGTCTTCTGTTGAGAATATTTCAAGGGGGAGTATGTCATTAATGTCGTTTAATATGTCCTTCATCGCTTTTTTCTGTTCAGACATAATGGATTTTGATTTGTTGTATGCATTCACTAACTCATGTTCTAAAAATGACTCTTCTATGTATGCATCTGACATCTTAGCATCTTCAAGTTTTGCAGAAACGCTGCTTAAGAATGCTATCTTCATATCAATTAGATCAATCCATTGGTCTGTAACACCGACATGATCATGATAAAATGCTTTGATGTTGTCTGCACCCTTACCTGAAAACTCGCTGTCATCTAGGTCAGCTGCAGCTTTAAATGCTTTTCTGAGCTTAACCATTTGTGACCTAAGTTCCTTATACTCTTTAGCTCTTTTATCCGCTTCAGAGAGTAAAGATTCAGCTTCAAAAACCTTCATATCATTCTCCTTTCCATTTAGAATACATGTAAATTTTAACACAGATAGTTTTCGCAATTAAATGAAAAGTGATAAAATCCTATTATAGTCCACATAGTTCTTTAGATTTAAACAAGACTTGTCTCAACAAGTTCCAATACAAAATTAAATACCCCATCGTCAAGGATGGGGTACGAATAAAACCTAATTAATATTTTTAAAACTATTGATAATTGTTTGAAGTTCTTCCGCCAATTGAGATAAAGATACTACCGCAGATGAAATCTTCTCCATCGAAGCCAGTTGTTCCTGCGTGGGATTAGCTATGGATTCAGTGCTTGACGACTTCTCTTTTGTCCCAACGTTTCACACCTCCAAACAGGCAAACTCTCGCTAAATCTAACGTTTCAAAATTAATCAACACAGTCGTTTCCTCCATTTCTTGTTATCACCTCCTAGAGGCAAAAATAAAAACGCCTATTAAGCGTTTATCCTTCTTTATTCAGCCCCAACAGGTTCGCAGTTTCCCCAGAGAAGAGGGGGTCGCTGGGAGTCGGGTAATCCATTCCTGCTACTTCTTTTTATTGTCTATCGTAATCCATCGGGATATCAACATACATTTTTATGTCATCGGGCGTATAGCATTTAAAAAGACATTTAACTCTCCCCTTTCAGATCATTAATTGCCTGCTGCAATTGCGCTATATAACCTCATTACGATAATTGCTTAATTTTAATTGAGAGGAAGCCAAGTATAGTAAGACCGATCAATGAAACAAGATATTACTATTCTCCCGATATGGACGCCTCAGGCTAGCTGCTATCCAGGCTCAGAATGTTCCTCTCGTTTGGCTTCATTCCTCAGCACATTTGTTTCCGTATCCGAATTCATCTTGATAAGGGAAAGACGCTTCTTCCATATATTTTGATAATTTTTATTTGTCTTATTTCAAGGATTAAATCTCCACAGTTATGAAGTAATTTTTTATTGATTTTTTGTGGGTGATACAAGATTTATACAAAATTATTAGAATTCAAACAAATACAAAAATCCCCTGACACCAATAGGCCCAGGGATTGAAAGATTAATATTGAGACATATACTGTTCGCGCTCCCAAGGGTGGACTTGCGTGCGGAACATGATTCTTTAGATAAGATAGATAATCTATAGCAATGAAACCCCTTATTTATCAGGTGTTTTAGTGTATTCATTCGTTTAAATTTGTAATACAGTGTGTATGATTAGTTATATTTTTGGTCAAATTTTGGTCTTGATTTTGGTCATAAACTTAGCGACCTGATATAAGTGTTTTAGAAATCATCTTAACTATGGATTACAATCTACTCAATATCTCAATATCATAGTACGTGTTAAACATTGAATTCTTCGAATAAATAATCATCAAATATATTATGTTTGTGGGTGTTAAATACAATTGAAAGCTTAAAATTTAAATGTTTTATCACATTTTCAACTAATAATTATTCAAATGGGCAAAATATGGGCAAGATTATTTTTCTAATCCTGCCCATTCGTTTTTATGATGGCTACTATTAATTAGTTCAAGAATGGTTTGGGTATCCTTCCTTTTTAAAGCGAGGTCTTAAATTATTGATTTTGATTTTTATTTAGTATACTCATTCACTTCAAAAGTAAGTATATTCTTAAAAATAACGTGATCTTTTCTGTTTTTAAATGGTCCAATATTGTTATCATGCTTGTCAATTTCATACCTATCTGGACCTGTACCTGCCGCTTTTTGATCATACCAATTAATGAAATCATTAACCTCTTCCATTGATAAATCGAACTCTTTTTCAAGACCAGTTGACATTGTTACGACTAAAATTGCTCTGTTGCCGTCCTGTTCTTCTGTTGGTTCTTCTGGTGTAGTTGGGGTTTCACCGCCTCCAGATGAATCTTCAGAATTTTGTTCCACAGAATACATCTCAACAAAATGATATAATCCATACTGCTGATTAGAAATGGCTCCCGTGTTTGATTGTCCACCAATAATATACAGATTGTTTCCTACCGTAGCTGCTCCAGCTGCTAATCTAGCATATTTGAAAGCTTTAAAATCCGATATTGAGTTATCCTTAGGGTTATACACCTGGACTTTTGAACTTGGTCTGTCATCTGCAGTTTGGCCACCCATAATAAAAATTTTCCCATTCAAGACAGTCGATGTTTGGAATTGAGCACCGGTAATTAAATCCTGTTTCTTTAACCATGTATCTTCATTAGGGTCATATTCATAGATAGTATTGTTTTTTTTATGTTTTGATACAATACTTGTGTCACCACCACCTATTAAATAGATTTTCCCATCTATTGTTTGTGATGTTGCTCCTGCTGAAGGTACTGGTATATTTTTTTTCTTTGTCCACGTGTCAGTCTCTGTATCGTAGCAATAATTCGTAGATAAACTTTCATAACTTCCACCCATTACATAGATTTTTTTATCTACTACAGAAGCAGTAGAAAATACTATTTTTTTTTCAACAGGTATTTCTGATCCTTTATCCCAAGAATCATTTTGGGTGTCATATATTAAAACAGTTTTTCTATAAGAGGAAGCTGTATCCCAAGAAACACCGCCAATAACATATATTTTCTTCCCAACTACAGCTACTGAAGTCGAAGATACGGCTATAGGCATACTCTTTTTTTGTATCCATGTATTATTATTTGGATCATACATATAATTTGTGTCCGTAGTTTTTCCTTTATAGGTACCACCTAATACATATATTTTTCCATCCACTACAGCAGTGGCAGCAGAGGTTCGATCTTGAGGCAAACTTGCTTGCAGTGTCCATTCTTTGTTTGCTTCAGTTGATGTTTGTCCAGCATGTACCGGTATATAACCCGCTATCAGTGAAAAACCAAAAATTAATAAAAACAAGATAATATTTTTTTTCAAAATTAGCCCTCCTAAATATTTTACATCATTTATATCGTCACTTTTTTTGTGTTATTAATATTAGATGCTTATCTTTCAGGAGAAAACCAATTCCGTCGGAACCTTTATACAGCATGTCTATCTCAATTAAGGATAGTAAAAGTAGCACAGATCAAATTGATTATTTTTCGCTTTTAAATCACTCTGTATCTTATTTCTTTATTTTCCCATGGTAATATCTTGTTGAAGGAAGTTTTCAAGAAAGGGTATGATCATGAAAGTATTTGAAGCTAAAACCTTGCTCTCCGAAACTGATAACCGTGCAAAAGAATACAAAGAATTAAGAAATCAGATGGTCAATCTTAAGAAGGCATTTAAAGCCGTAGCTGATTAAGATGACAGTGAATTTTCCGGAAAAGGCGCCAATAACATCAAATCATTTTATGAAGATCAGGCCGGCATTGCTGACCAGTGGATTGATCTAATTGAGATGAAAATATCTTTTTTAACGAGTATTCCTGATATCTTGGAAGACGCCAGCTTATCAGATGCCTTCATATCATTCTCCTTCCTAGCCTACTCTATGTAAATTTTACCACAATCATCTATTTGAATAACAGAAAAAGACAGCCAAATCTGACTGCCCTTCATTGATTAACCTGTGAAACTAAAAAGTCTATGGGTGCATCTTTAATTTATGTTCTTATAGTAAGCTTTAACATCTCTTTCAAGTTCCCAATATTTATTACCGTTTGAGCTTAAGAGCCGATCAAACCAAATTTCAAAATTCGATTTTAAATCTTCTGCTTCATCAAAATGATCAATTGAATCTAAGTAAAATAAGTAATCTAAGTCCCCGTTTTCGTACCTATTTGAGTCTATAACATAGCGTCCATCAAAATGATAGCCAATCAAAAGACACTTTTCTGGAAGGTCTTCTGTTTCATTGTATTTCACCACATCTTCAATACTAAGTATTTCAATTCCATCAAGAAACTCCATTCCATTATGTAGAGCTAGGAACTCCTTATAGTCATTCGGTAAACTTACATTGAAATGAGATTCTAATTTTCTAATTTCTTCTTCTGTTGCGGGTTCATTAAATTGAAATGTGGCATCTTCTAACACGTAACCACCTGGTTGAATCATTGGAAAAGTACCGTATTTAGAAATAGCTTCTTTAATACCAGCAAGCGTCAAGTGAATAAGTTTACCTTCTTCCATGTCCCTATCCCCCTATCAACAATTATCTAGATTTTACCATGTTATGCCGTTACAAGGGAAGCACAACTAATAAGACATCAATGATTATTAAGAAATGATTTTTTCATAATTGATGCAGTATCCGTGATGAACAAAATATAAGTGTTATTTGCTGTTTTATTCACTACTCTATCCGTGGAGCCATAAGGAAACCCTATCCTTACTGCACTTTTTCCTCTCCCCCATAGTTTGGATCAAGGAACTCATCATTGATTTCTTTGATTGGAATTTCAATTTTGGATAGTTGCCAATTGATTATTAAATTTTTATTTGATTTTTCAACTTTGATTCCAAGCATAAACACATTCCCCTTACTCAGTAATTACTGTAGGTTTAGTGGGAGAGAAGTAAGTTAACATTAATTGATATCACTCCGAGGGTTCTGCCCCTAGATGCATATTTTGTAGACATTAGACAATAGTCAAAAAAACATCTCCCTCCTATAGCGGAGTCCGTCCATCCCCTATTTAACAGTACAGATCTTTAGTAAATGCTACTTTTTTATGAAAATTACCCGATTATACATGGACAATTATCTAGCTAGTATACATCCGCATACGATATCAAGAAAAATAAAATTGAAATAAGGAGTGACGTTTATGGATCGTCAACATTTTACTTATGAACAATGTGTGGCGGAATGCGAATGGTCGGGAGGTAATTCCTATGAATGTAGAAGTGATTGCGATGTAAACCCTTATGTGAGGCCACAATCATATTTTTATCCTGGACTTATGAGTGGAAATCAATTTGTCAACCCTAGACCAAGGAATCCTTGGAATGATCCTTGTATGAGAAGATGCTTAGACAGTGGGGGTAGTTTTTTACATTGTTGCTATTATTGTGGATGGTGCTAACAACAATATAAAACTTTACACAATTCAAAAGTGATTGTTTTTGTATAGTATACGCATCCAGTAGCCGTAGTACCTATCGCTTAGTACGATAGCTTCGCATGAACGATAACTGAAAGCCCTTTGTGGCTTTCTTTTTTATTTTTCGTACTGTTTGAGTAAAAAAGTTAACGCTTCTTCAATTTCTTTTTCTAAATCATTGTTATTCAAATCAAATAATGTTCCACAACCGGTTCCTTTATAACCACCGTAGTAATACCATAAATCAATTGTAAAACCGTCCAAATCTTCATCGCAGTCTATCACAGTTCCATAATTAATTGTTATTTGGGAACGGTATTCTTTTTCCAAGCATCTCTCAGCTGTTAAATCGCTCAATATGTCACCATCTATGTCTCTACAAATTTTAATGCTTAGTTTTTGTTTGCCCTGAATTTCAAAAGCATCAGTATACTTATTTTGCAGTTCTTCTGCTATTACTTCCCCTAAACCTTCCAACGTAAATACCTTTTGTTTTAATTCTAGATTAATATCCTTTTCTGGAATCTGTAAATAACTTTCATCGATTTGACTTTGATCTTTCTGTTTTTTGAATAGCTGTCTTAAAGCTTTCCGCACAGTGTTGTCCTCCTAACAATTTAAAGCGAAACAAAAAGCCAGAAAGCTATGTGAGGGAGCTCTCTGGCGTTATAGTGGCTGTTAAACCCCTATGATACTTATATAGGATACTTTATATTTGAGATGTATTCAAGCTGCTTTCAGGTTTAAATAAAATGGGAATTTTATATAGATCAGCTCCTAATAACTATGTATATAAAACTTAATTTCTTTCTAATCACAAAAATAAAAATTTGTTGCCCAGCAATAATGAGCAGTAGAAGGATTATTACCCATACATAAATGTTCAGGCTAAGCAAGAATGTTCCGATTGCTGGGAATAATTTTGGGAACATGGCAATTAGTATCGGTACGATTGCTCCAAAATAGTTAGAGATCAGTAGTGAAATTACGTTTTTTGTTTGACCCATTATTATTTCCTCCTAATAATTTTTTTAGATTTTGTTTAAGGATAATTGCAGGTTTGACAGGTTGAAATTTTCCTCTCAAGCATTATAAATAGTTAGTTGCGATATTTTAACAGAGTTTTGAAAGAACACTGTTTTATCCTAATGTTCCTTCATAGTCAATGATCCCTCCCTCTCTCATATGCTCAATAGATAATATGCACGTCGAATAAATGTCGCGCATTTTTATCCGTCACTATAAGTTGCCTAGGCACTTCGGGAAATGGACAAAAAAATACCCCGTCTATTAAAGACGGGGTCTGATTTAATTTAAGAATTAATACGATTTTTCATAAACGAGTGACTCGACTGTAATTATCCAACATACTTGCTGTTTCAGTAACACCTATTTACTCCTCACCTTTTATGCTGATTTTTAAACGTTAAATGTTGAATTCCCCGATCCTTAAAAACTTGACGAATATATGGTGGTGAATAATTGTAAGCTCGACTAATTTCCTTCAGGCTCATTTTCTTATTGAAATGTAGATCATAAAGAAAAGCAAAGTCTTTAGTTCGTCTACGCTTAGACAACTTCTGAAATGAAAGCTTTTCCACATGTTGAGCCTTAAATCTAACCAATCTGAAATATTTATTTCCTTAGAAATCCCTCCTACAGTTTTAAGCTCTGCAAAGTGCATTTTTTGATCTAATTAAATCGCACTAAATATTGCTGACATACGTATTTAGGCTGACGGTCAGGATGAGGGATATCGAGTTGAGAAGTGAAATAAAAGTTAAAACCTTGTTCTTGTATAGAGTTTGAATCCTCTTCACTGTTTTTTCCGTAAGCTTATCTAATCCCTCATCAGTAATATCAGTTAGTGTCTGCAGCATCTGATAATTGAGCTCACTGTCTTTAAACTCATCCTCTTCTTCATTTAACTTCGCTGCCTCACATCTATACATTTTGAATTTAGAGTGATAATACTTCCAGAGTTTAAATTGACTCTTTGTCAGGATGATTTTAATTCCATCTTAAATAAATGTCCCATTCTTTAATTCTAGACTGACCATTATTAAAGCAGAATTTTCAAAAGGAAAAGGAACTAGCATTCCCTTCATAAAAGGTGCTCTAAACATGAAAGCATTCTCTGACAGCTCAGGAAGAATCATGCCACATCCATCTGTATGATTTATTGGAATGGACTTGTACTCCCTTCTGATTTCGTACGTCTCATCATTTATTTAATCAACCTTAGTGGGTACATCTGTTTCAAAGACATTTACAACTATACATTCATCTATGTTAAAACCTTTCCATGGTGTGCTGGTGCTATTTGGTAAAGCAAGGCATTTGCTAATGCTCATCCCACCATTAGTTGATTATCTCCTCACTAAGCCCACACATTAAAGTATTTTTCTTCTTCAGGTACGTTCTCTCTTTGATGAATACGCCTTTCTTTTGTCGAATTTGTCCGGCTGATTAAGCATAATAAACGTATTTTTCATTATTAAAATAATATCCATTCTGAACCAAGCTTCTAAAAACGTTATGATAAAATGATTCGACTATCATAATCTCTTCTGTAAGCTGATTGTATTCCAATCCAAGTGTTCTAATTAGGAGTGAATCAAATAATAAATAACCTTTTGAGATTTAACTTCACCATCTTTTTTTAGCGAATCACCTTTTAGGGTTCCTGTCCCTTTAAACTTTAATGCTCCTCAAGCAATTTTGTTCTATTTTCTTTAATTACATCAATTAACAATTTTTCAAAAAAATTGATTTTTGCTTTGTTGTATTTGCAGGCCATAAGCTTATCAATATTGTTCGAAGCTTAGGCTCTTTTTCACCTTTCCCCTTGATATATGTAATTAATAATTGTTCCAACTCCTTAAAACCTTTTTCTTCTTCAAGGAGTTTACCAGTTAGATCTAATTGATTGTCAGTGCCTTTTGAGTCATTTAGTTTGACCACCTTTTCGCTAACTTTTTATAGAGGCGAAGTTAAAGCAAACCCTGATTTAATTTTTCTTCTTTATTTTTATAAAAAGCAGATGAATCTAAAGAGTAAACGAACACTGATTTAGTCAAATTTTCATTTTTCAATAAGTAATCCTCCAATTGTTTATTCCGAAGAATGATTAACTTGTTAATCATTATGAGAAGATGTACAAAGTTTACTTTGGACATCTAGGCTCTTCCTAAATTTCAATGATTAAAACATACTTGGGGGATGCTTTAGGTTTAATAATCCTCCGCTACGCTACAAATTATTAAACTTTCAGCCAACCATCCCCCAAACCCCCTTCAGACTGGTGTATTCACACTTTTTCTTCTATGTATGACTTAAACTAAAAAAATTTGACGGTTTAATGTTCCTATTGTATTGGTTTACAATATAGGAAGTTTAAACCGTTATTTTTTATAGCCCACTTGGCAAAGAATGTTCAATATCATAGGTTAGATCATCCTGGGCTTCCATCTGTTCAATTTGATTGCTTATACTCTCAGCATCCTCATTAATTAGGAGGTCAATTAACTTCTTGAAATCATGAATGTAATTTTCACTGATTCTATAATTGTTTTCTCTAAAGATTGAATACGACTTTTTGTGTCTTCCCTCAGCATTTTTCAATAATTTTGAACAAGCTGTTTGATTCAGTTTTTCCTTATAGTTGATGCGTTCAATTTCTTTTAGTAGGAAACCTATGAGCTCCTTACACTCATTTTCAATGTATTTATTATTTGCAGTAATGTCATAAGCCGCAAAGTAATATTGGAGATTGCTACATTCCTTTATTAGCGCTTGCGATCTCCGTTTAAATTCACTCCAATGCTTTGACACTCGCACATGACTTATTTCTTTATAACCCAGCTCATCAAGCACCTGTTTCTCACACGTCATAATCATTTTCTTCTCTGCTGAGGATGCTTTACGTGGTCTGAATTTTCCCTTTTCACAAACCTTTGTAATAACGTAATACATGATTAGTCTCTTCTCAACCAACTTGTTTAACGCCTGTTCAATAGCCTTTTTGAAGCTATTGTTGCTGCTGTCGTAAAAATCTTTAACAATTTCGGCATCAGTGTTTGCGTATTTAGCTAGAGACTTTCTTTTTTCAAAGCAATATTTATAATTGTGATTAACTAGGCTTACTGATTTTATTAACATCCCTTTACTTATAGACATATTGCCGTTTTTCTTCTGAGCAAGCATATCCAGTATAAGGATCTGTATCAGTTCACTATAAACAGTGTTATTCCCTTTACGTTTCGTTTTTTCTAATGGCTGGTCATACACTTTATCTATAATGATGGAATGACCAATCTTACTGTATGTACAATATCGTTCAAGCTCTCTAAACTGCGCTTTACGGCTATCTCCCGAACGTTTTATTTCTAATCCAAGTTCACCGCAAAGCACCTTATAATTTTTGAACGTTTTTCCTGATGTTAAAGCCTCAATTTTTATAAGCGTTCCCTCCTTTTAAAAGCAAGAACTCATCCGTTAAGGACGAGTCATCTTGATTGACATGCGGCTTTGAGTTTAATTCTGTAAGTCTCTTCATTTCAGATTCAGTAATATCGTCATCATAAAGTTTAGACAAAAATTCCTCGTATTCTGCGGACTCTAGCATTTCTAAATAATCAATTGCGCTCATAATCTCTTGCCTCCATTTAAATTAAATTCAAGTATTCTGATGGCTTATTTTTCTCAATAGCTGTAACAATCGCCGCTCTATTTTCATTAACTTCAAACTTACACCAGAGTTGTTCTCCGCATTCCCCATTAATATCTACATAGACTTCAGGACAATATGTGGAAGATAATTTGATTATCCCGTGTCAAAACACTCTGTAATTGTCATTAGATGAAAACCGTTAGATGAGAATTTATCCAGGTTCTTAAGCATAATTCTTATGTTATTTTTTAATTATTCTGATGATTTTCGATATGTGACCTTCTTGCAAACACCATCATGCAATATGTAAGGCATCCCAACAACCACCGAATCATATGGCTGCGGGCGAATAATTTCAGCTGTGTAACCATTTGTACTAAGTATTGCATTGTGCTTTGAGCTGTAATAAGCAAGTCTTTCTTCACTGATTCGCTCAAAGTCATTAGCTGATTTCACTAAATCAATCCGAACACTTCTTCTAGCAGTCAATTAACCCTCCACTAACTTTATTTTTATTCTTAAATTTAATAAGGGAGGGAGCTATGATTATAGCCCTCCTAATGGATATGTAAAGCTTATGTACTGCGGTATTGCTGTTATGTGTTTATGAAGCTATGAAACTATTGAGCAATTTGTTCATCATTAATTCCGTTCATCCATTTTAAAAATGATGATTCTGGTATTCTATAACCACGTTCACCAAACTTGAATACTTTGAAATCCTTTGCTTCCGGATAATTCCGATTGACTAATTTATAAGCTGCATTCCTACCAATCTTAAGTATCTCCTGAATATCTTTAACCTCCAGTACGTTTTTGTTTAGTTGTTCTTGCATCTGCTCAACTCCTTATTAATGTTATTTTGTATTTCTTGATTACATTTTATCATATTTATCATAAACTCACAATAAGTTTTTATAAAAGTATGATAATTTATCATATAGTTATCCGTTGAGCTGAATTTCATAAATGAAATTCCCTTATCATGATAAGTATGATATTATTTTGTAGCAAAGGAGCTGTTATCATGAATTTAGAGGCTATTTTGAATCAGACCAATTCTTTACGAACTTTCATTAAGATAAGAAGAAATGAAGTAGGTGCAAAAGCTATTCATCTTTCTAGAACTTTAAATAAAGGTGATGCTTACATAAGTCAAGTTGAAAACGGTCGTATTAAAAACTTAAAAGACGAAGCAGTTGTTGATATTTTGACTAATCTTGATCTCAGTGAGGAGCAAGCTAAATTCGTTGTTGATTACTATAAACACAGCGCACCTAGCAAAAAAACCAATGAAAAATTAGCCGAAAATCATTCTGAATTAGATCCAATTTTTATTGAAATGCATGAAAATCTATTCCCTGAAGATTATGAAGATATAACACCTGTAAATATTGGACAGAGAATGCGTTTATTAAAAGGACTAGACATGATTTCGGATGCCCTAAAAAAAATAATTTTAAACGACGCTAAACTAGCTGAAGAGACTATTGGAGCTATATCTGAGATCACAGTTGAAGCCACTAATACGCTTATTGAGAAATACACATTGAAAGTGCAACAAACAGATATGTTGATGAATGAAATGAAAAAAGTATTCAAAGATGCTGGGGTAGAATTCGATGGCGAAGAAGAAAACTAATATATTCCCTTACACAACCACAAAAGGTGAACTTCGTTACTATTACATGGCCGACATAGGTAAAGATGCTAATGGAAAACGGAAACAAAAGAAGAAAAGTGGTTTTAAAACGCAGCGTGAAGCTCAAGAAGCTTTAACAGAGCTACTTAGTAAAGTTCAGAAAGGTACTTACGTCTCCCCTTCAAAACAACTTTATAAGGATTATGTTAAAAAATGGTTAAACGAAAAATGGTTGAAGTCTAAAAAGAAAGAAGATCAGACACTTTCCTCTTATGATTCATACTTTAGAAATTATGTTTTACCTGCGTTAGGTGGGTTGAAACTAAATGAGATAGCAAAAACAGATATTGAGAAATTAGTTTTAGACATGTCTTATGATGACTTCTCAGCAAAAACGATTAGAAAAACCATCGTCTTAGTTAAGGCAACTTTAGAGAAAGCAATTGATGATGGACTCATTGATAACAATGCCGCTAAAAAAGTTGAATTACCAAAAGTTGAAGAAAAAGAATTTAGTGTATGGACTCAAGAACAAATTGAAATATTTTTAGATGCCACTAAAAATGATAGGCTATTTACTTTATTTCGTTTAGCTCTTATGACTGGAATGAGACGTGGTGAAATATTAGGGCTGAGGTGGAAAGACATTCGTTTTGATCTAAACACAGTAACAATACATCAAACTCTTTCAAGTGATGGAAAAACAATTATGCAAGGTGCTAAAACACGATCAAGCAGACGAACAATTAATATAGATAAAACAACAATGGAAGCGTTAAGTGTGTTAAAAGAAAGAGTTTTAGAGGAAAAACGCAGATTTGGAGAAGGTTATCCTGATTACGACCTGGTTTTCTGTACAAAGTATGGAACACCATTGGCTCCTCCGAATGTACGAAGAACGTATAAACAAATATCTAATGAAGCAAATCTTCCGCCAATTAGATTTCATGATTTACGACATACACATGCTACACTATTATTTGAAAAGCGAATACCAATTAAAGTTATCTCTGAGCGTTTGGGACATAGCAGCATTAACGTCACCCTCAATGTTTACGCACACGTATTGCCCCATATGCAAGCTGAAGTTGTTGATTTATTAGATAAAACATTCAGCTAAAAAAAGTAACAAAAAATGAGTAAAACCAAAAAATCTAAATAACACTTAAAAGACTTAAAGGTATTAAAAAGGCTTTATATCAGGGTTTCAAGCAAACTTAGCAACACTTAGGAAACCCTGAAAACACCCCATTTAAGAATTTCCTGTTCCGATATCAAATACGAGATAGCCTTTTTCGTATGTCATGTCGCAAGCTCCTCCTTTATACGCCTGTTTCCAGCTCTTTTTTGTTATATAACGTCGGAATCGCGAGCGTCTGCTCCGTTTTCCACTTTTTGAGGGCCCCGTTCATGATAGCGACGTGATGATCTTCCACTTCGTAGGTAGCGCCCGCTAAATGTGGTGTCGCCAATACATTAGGCAAAGAAATCAGCTCATAATCAGAAGATTCCGGCGGTTCATTGTAGAAAACGTCTAAAATGGCTCCCCTGATTTTATTTTGTTTTAATACAGCCAAGAGGTCTTCTCTGTTTACCACTACGGCTCTTGATGTATTCACAAATACCGCGTCCTTTTTCATAAGATCAAAATAGGTTTTGCTGATGAGTCCGGCGGTTTCCTCTGTACGCGGCAAATGCACAGACACAATATCGCTATCTGAAAAGATGTTCTCAAGCGCGACTTTTTCATATTGCGGTTTGTCGTGGGTCACAAACGGGTCATAATATTTCACCTTGCAATCAAATGCAGTTAAAAGCTTGGCGATTCTCTGTCCTACTGCCCCGAAACCGACCATGCCGACCGTTTTTCCGGTGATCTCATTGCCTTTAAATTGAACATAGGCCTGTAAATAATCACGGTTCCATTTTCCATCTTTTAACCACTGATTAGACGGCATTGTGTGGCGGAGAAATGTAATGACATTGCCAATAAACATTTCCGCCACTGCTTGGGCATTGCGGGCCGGGGTATAAAAGACCGGGATGCCTCTTTTGGTGGCTGCTTTGATATCAACATTTGACGGCATTCCTCTGCACACGCCTACAAACGCAAGCTCCGGTGAGGAGTGTAATACATGTTCTGTTACTTGATCGAGCTCAGCAATCAATCCAGTCGCATCCGTGTCCTTGATCAGCTGAATTAATTCGTCTTCCTGGTAAGCCCTTCCCCGGCCTTTCCAAGATTGATATACAACGGCGCCGAAGAGTCCTTCGAGTTCCTTTCGGCCATGTTCGTTGTATGGCGCTGTAATTAATACCGTCATGCTGCAAAACTCCTTTTCATGTTGTAGTATTTTTGAATAAAAAAAAATCTCCTTCCGCAGACGGAAAGAGATTCATGTATATGTATTTTCTGCTAAAGCAAAAAAACATGTATAAACCTTACTTTCCTATCTTTCAAGCTTACGCTTGCTGGAATTGGCACAATAATGTTGCCGAGGTTTCATGGGGCCAGTCCCTCCACCTCTCTTGATAGAAAATTAAAATATGAAATTTTCAGCTTATTAAAAGAATAAATTCATCATAAAGAAGTCACGCATTGATGTCAATCTTTTTTTCTGAATTGACGCTATAATGTGAAATGTTTATAATTCTAACAATATATCTAAAGATAAGGGGAACTGGGCCATGAATTCTTTCGCCACTCAACAAGATGGAATCTTTAAATCTGTATGTTCACTCGACTGTCCGGACCAGTGCGGATTACTTGTCCATAAAAAAAACGGCAAAATTGTAAAAATCCAGGGTGATCCAGATCACCCTGTGACACAAGGAAATATATGCAATAAAGTTCGAAATATGGCTGAGCGCATTTATGATGAAAAACGATTATCTGTTCCGCTGAAACGCGTCGGCAAAAAGGGCGAGGCGGCATTTGAACCGATTTCATGGGAAGAAGCCATCAGCACCATCAGCGCACGCTGGAAACGCCTCATCGCTGAAGAAGGCGCGGAAAGCATTCTCCCCTACAGCTTTTATGGCAATATGGGGAAATTAACCGCGGAAGGCATGGACCGCCGCTTCTTCCATCGTCTCGGCGCAAGCCAGCTGGAGCGCACCATTTGCAGCAAAGCCGGCTCAGAGGGTTATAAATATACAATGGGTGTGAGTGCAGGAATAGATCCCGAAGAAACCATTCATACAAAGCTGTTTATTTTTTGGGGGATAAACGCTGTCAGCACAAATATGCATCAAATTACAATCGCGCAAAAAGCCCGTAAAAATGGTGCGAAAATCGTTGTCATTGATGTTCATAAAAATCAGACAGGCCGGCTTGCCGACTGGTTTATTCCGATTCGGCCCGGAACAGACGGCGCACTCGCCCTTGGCATCATGCATATTTTATTTAAAGAAAATATGCATGATGAAGCATTTCTTTCTGAATATACAGTGGGTTCTGAAGAGCTTCGAGACCATGTCAAACAGTATACGCCTGAAAATGTCTCTTTCATTACAGGCATCAGCACGGAAGATATTTATCAGCTTGCCAGAATGTACGGTGAGACTTCTCCTTCTTTTATCAGAATCGGAAACGGGCTGCAGCATCATGATAATGGCGGCATGATTGTTCGGACGATAGCCTGTCTGCCCGCTGTTACCGGCCAATGGCTGCAACTTGGCGGCGGTGCGATCAAGCATAATAGCGGCATTCTGGAATATAACAGCCGTGCCCTCCAGCGTCCAGACCTGCTGAAAAGCCGCACGCCAAGGTCATTCAATATGAACCAACTGGGCAGAACGCTTTTAGAAACCGATCCGCCCGTCCGTTCACTATATATATATGGGACAAATCCCGCCGTTGTAACGCCGGAAGCCAACAAAGTAAGAGAAGGGCTGATGCGGGAGGATTTATTCGTTGTGGTACATGATTTATTTTTAACGGAAACCGCCAAATACGCGGATATTATACTGCCCGCCACCTCTGCTTTTGAAAATCTTGATTTTTACACCTCTTACTGGCATCACTACATTCAGCTTCAGCAGCCGGTTATTGAGAGATATGGAGAAAGCAAGCCGAACACTGAAGTATTCAGATTATTGGCGGAAGCCATGGGTTTTGAAGATCAAGAGCTGAAAGATTCGGACGATGAATTAATTCGGCAAGCGCTTGATCATCCGGACAATCCTTATTTGGAAGGAATGAATTACGAAGATCTAATTCAACATTCATTTATAAAAGCAAAAAGAGATAAACCGCTGTTTCCGGGCAAACTGCCGACACCGAGCGGTAAGATAGAATTATATTCTGACATAATGAAGAAAGACGGCTTTCCGCCTGTGCCGACTCATATACCGCTTGCCGAGGATGAAGATTACCCTCTTATGTATGTGCCCGGTCCTAATCATAATTTCTTAAATTCGACGTTCTCCAACAATGCTAAGCATATCAAGCTGGAAAAAGAACCTAAGCTTTTTATGAACACGCAGGATGCAAAAGAACGGGGAATTGAAGATGGAGAGCGAGTCCTCATTTGGAACAGCCGGGGCGAATGCGAATTAACCGTCTCAGTCGGAGAACAGGTCCTTCCGGGAGTGACAGTGAGCCAAGGGTTATGGGCTGATGAGCCAAACAAAAAACAACTTGTCAACTCACTTACACCGGACCGCTTGTCAGATATGGGCGGCGGCGCAACCTTTTTCTCAGGAAAAGTCCAAGTGGAAAAAATCACAAACACATCAGTTTAATCGTATACAAAATAACCGCCAGACATCTAGTCCCTCGCGGTTATTTGTTATTGATTTATTCACTGTCAACAAAAATGGCGACGACCCGGTTCCATCCTGCGCTGGCATTAGCGATATTTATAGAAAAAGCGCTTACTGTAAAACCATAAGGCTTCGGAAGCTGATCAAGATTTCAAAGTTTTTCGATCTGGCAGTACTCTCTCCTTTGAAGAAATACAAAAGCAATAAGTAAAAATCGAGATAATGTCGACTATAATTGATGTATTTGGTTTCCCATGGTTCGATCGACCGATGACCGAAGAAAAGGGAATATGAAAAGCCCCTTCTCAATATAAGAGGAGCTTTTATTTCATACTCTCCAAATACTTGTTATGTTCTTTTTCTAAAACTATAATATCCTTTTTAAATATCTCAATTTCATATTTTTCTTTTGCTTCCTTAGACAAATTCTCATCTAAATAATGCCAGAGTTTTTCCTCACTTTTGGCTGGTTTATGTTTCTACTCTGTCAGCGACTTTAAAGATATTGAATAGCAGAGAAGATATTAAAGCAATTACAAAGAAAACCCCTACAAATCCACTCCAGAATGTAAGTCCTTCAAATGGAATATTAAACATTCTAATAATAATTCTGTGAACAATCCCCGCAATAATAAGCAGGACACTAGTTAATAATGAAAATCTAATATGTTTCATTCACCACAAACTCCTTTCATCATGAAAAATTCACAATTCCTTTTTTTGTATTTATTCAACACTTTTAAAGAATCTCCTTTATGATTTAATATTGGTGGTGAAATTTTTTCAGCTTGGCAAATCTTAGTTTATATAATAATAAGTTGCACTAATACATCTCCAATATTATTTAGACACAATGTTGTGTCATATCCATTTATTTCAATGGTCCTCCTTTTCTCTTTAAAACTGCTATTTTATTTAGATTCTTCATCTCTCATAAGAATCCTGAATCTCTTGGACATAAAAAAGCTCAGCTTCCGGCACGCTTTCTCTCTTAATGTAAAGTGCCAATAAAGTTGTTTAATTTGCAAAAAAGTCGTTTATAAAATTGTTTGAATATGGAATATCAGTATCCGCAGGCTTGTTTTAGTTATAAGCGTATTGTGGGTAAGGAGTGTAATGAATGGTGTTCTCAATTAGAACTTCATTTTTCCATTGACTAAACGTTCATTCAATAATAAAGTAGTGTTAAATATTGTAATTGAATGGAGGGTTTGCAATGGATTTGTATTATGAGGTTAATGGAAACGGGCATCCTGTCGTTCTTCTTCACAGTGGTGGTGCTGATTTGCGAGATTGGACATTTGTAACACCTCTTCTAGCCAAGCACTATAAGGTCGTTACTTTTGATGGACGTGGTACCGGAAAATCACCATCCCCTTTAGAGCATACCAACTATGTTGAAGATTTGCTGTCGCTGCTTGACCATCTAGAACTCGATAAGGCTGCACTCATAGGACACTCCATCGGCGGCCAGATTGCCACTGAATTTGCTCTGAATTATCCTGAAAGAGTATCGAAACTTGTTTTGGTTGCTCCTGCTTTGTCAGGGTTTAGCTATTCACAAGAGTTTACTGCGTATTTGAATAAAATTAATGAGGCTGCCCCTGATATAGAAAAGATGCTTGAGCTTTCGCTTAGTGGCTCTTTATATCATGTTGTAATGGCCGGTCCCCACCGGAATCTGATGGTTCAAATGCAGCGGCATTATTTCAAACGGATTTTAAAATGGCCAGCTTTTGAAATGATTTGGCCGCAGCCTCCAGCTATTGATAGGTTAGAGGAATTGAATGCCGATACACTATTCATTATCGGCAAGGAGGACTTCCAAGATAACCATCGTGTTGCAGATTGTTTTCGAAAAGTCCCTAAAGCTCGTTTCGTTGAAATCGCCGATGCAGATCATATGGTAACGCTCACCCATCCTGAAAATCTATATCACCATATTACTTGCTTTATGGAGGAATGAAGTTTACCATGCCAAGATCTCAGAAAGAAAATGAAAGAATTCGTCAGTTAGCCAAAGAGAATATTCGTAGTGCTGCTATGAGGTTATTCATCAAACAGGGATATCATGCTACTTCTATTAGCGATGTAGCTAAAGAAGCAGGCATATCTAAAGGGCTGCTATACAATTATTATAAAGGCAAAGAGGAACTTCTTGCTACAATGGTCGAGGCCAGAATCGGGGAATTGATTGAGGTAATGGAAGGTTCGACCGCTTTTAAGACACCTTCTGAACAACTTAGGTTTATTATGGAAGGTGCGATCGATAACGTCTATCAAAAGCCGGAACTATTCCGTTTCTACCTGCACCTGCAAACACAGCCAGAAGCAGATCAGGAGCTGATCAAATACAGTAATATGCTGATTGAAGAAAGTGCCAGACAGTTCGAGTTACAGTGTGAGATGTTCGAAAAGCTGGGTGTAAAGGAGCCGCGGAAACGGTCGTTATACTTTTCATCCACGCTTCAAGGGATCATGTTAATGATATCTACTTATCCGCAACAGTTTCCCATTGAAGAAGTAAAAACACAGATGATTTGTGAATTTTGCTTCTTGTCTTCCGAATAAAAGAACTCAACACCAGCACCTTCATTTACTTACCAGAAGAGATAAACCGGATCAATAAAGAGTAAATAGCATTTGGAGAACCAAAAAAATTCTTCCGTTCAAAAGTTTGAATGACTGAAAAAATGATGTCCTTTTTAGGGCATTTTTTGGGGATAAAAAAGACCTGGAAGGAATCAATTCCAGGTCATAGGAATTCCTTGTGTCCGCTTTTACTTTTAGTATTTTTACCGTTTCCTTTATTGCACTCTAGGTCACTGTTTGATTTCAATTACATATATCAACTAAATACTGTCATACAAATAAACGATCAAACTGAAATTTTTGCTTATCTTCTTCGATAATATTCGGCCCTACTAGACCATTTCAGACATGGAAATCAATAAAAACTTGCTAAATATCTTCTTCCATGCTATATTCATATAGCGATGAGCTGAATTGTGTAAGCCGATGGACATGCCCTTTGCGGGCGCACACGAATGTGGCGTGTGGTACATCGCCTCAATACGCAAAAGACGTTTGCTTTCGGGCAAACGTCTTTTTTTATGTTATCCTATTTTTGTTCCGTTGGGAACGGGATGTTCGGGCGCAAGCAGGACGACGTCGCCTTGTTCCGGAATGCCGCCGAGGACGAGCACTTCTGATTTGAATCCGGCGATCCTCCTGGGCGGAAAATTGATAATAGCTGTGACTTGCTTGTCGATCAAGTTTTCCGGCTGATAGCGTTTCGTAATTTGCGCGCTTGATTGTTTTAGACCAATTTCTTCGCCGAAATCAATCACAAGCTTAATGGCCGGCACTCGCGCTTCCGGAAATTCCTCTGCTCTCACAATCGTACCTGTCCTGACATCGAGGGCTAAAAAATCTTCAATTGATGCCATCTGAATCACCCCTTTCTCTTCTTATTATAAAAAGAAAAACACATCCTGCGCTTTACCATATATCAGAACATTTTATCCGAATGAAAGATATTTCTGTAGTCTCGCGGAGCCATTCTCGCCGATTTTGCAAACCACCTTGTAAATGAAGAAGGGTTTTGAAAACCGAGCTTCTGACTCACGGCAGTAAGCGGTTCATTTTTCTCTGCCAGCATTCTTTTCGCTTCCGCAAGCCGAAGGTCGGCAATGTATTTTTGCGGTGTTTTTCCTGTGCGGTTTTTAAACCAGCTTGAATAGTACGCCGGATGATAATGTTCGAGTTCCGCCAGTTTTTTAATAGACAAAGTTTCCGATAAATGACTGTGTATGTATGCGATAGACGAGTGGGAATACGTTTGGATTTTTTCCGTTATGTATTGAACAAGCAAGTGCAGGGTATGTGATGACTTACTATTTGCTTCCTCCTTCAGCAAATAGCGGATTGAGGACCAAAAGGGGTCCACTTTGGCTTCTAGCCCAGAAGCCATATCATGATGCTCTATGTTCATGACGTGTAATGGAATATCCAGAACCAAGCATTCGTTTCTGCCGATGGAGCGAAAGCGATGTTCACACTCAGGCGGAATGTACAAAAAATGCTCTGGCGTTAACTTCACCCGCTGTTCTTCTGTTTCAAGATCAATATGGCCCTCAAGCGGGAATAAAAATTGGCTGAATTCGTGTTTATGCGAATGATAGAGGCGTGAATAGGTCCTTTTTTCACAAGTAATATTTTGCAGTGTGTCCATTTCATTCTCCATCCTTTTTTATGCGGTAATGATGTTTGGATATAACCGAAAACAGTTATGATACAGAGAAATGGCAGGTTGATTTTCTTCGTTACATGAAAGTATTATGTGTAGCGCCATTGGCCTTTGACCAATCTGTTTAGACTCTGACAAGCTGGCTTCCCGCTCTCTTTCCCCGATGGCGCTTTGCACCACAATTTGTTACACCGAAATTCGCTGTGAGCACCCATTCACCGAGCTTCTCTTGAATATGCGCAGACCATAAAGCTGCCGCTAATTGTTGTACTTTATGTTTATTGGGCTTCAACTCTGAGTGTCTCTCCTGCAATTGAATATTGTCATTATACAATATTCAGAAATATATGTCTTAAACAAAAAGAGCCTTATTCAAAATAAGACTCTGTTTACATAATAATATTACGATATACTAATATTTCTGCAGGCCTTCTGCAAATGCCCGAATTGAAAATAAGAAGCTCTCCGAAATATCTTGTGAAAGCTCAAACGCCTGCTCTCTCATTAGGACGGCAAATCCATGCAGCATGCTCCTTAGCCCCCTCGCCGCATGAATGGCCGTCTGTTCATTGGCATAGCCAAATTGAATGAGCAGTTGAACGACAAGCTGCACAATTCGGTCCGACAGCTCTTCTATCCTGTCATCGGAAACTTTCAGCAAGGAGGCCTCGTAAAGTCCGGGGCTTGAATGTGCAAATTCAATATAGGCGTTTGCTAAGGCAAGAAGCGCTTTTTCCCCTGTCAGTCCCCGGACAGAGGAAGACATTTGTTCATAAAGCTGTTCTAATCCGCTCACACAAAGCTCAACTTGAATGCCTTGCAGTCCGCTGACATGGTTATAAAGAGACGGAGGACGCACATTTAATTTCTTTGAAAGCGTAGACAGTGTGACTCCCTTCATGCCTTTTTGATTTGCAAGCTCAGCTGCTGCGTCTATGATAATTTCAAGGTTCATCCCAATTCTCGGTGACATCACTCATTCTCCTTTCGTAAGACGGCGCTTCGCATTTTGAAGCGCGTGCTTCATTGATGTTATTGGACTATGCAAAAGCTCTCCGTGTCCTACTGCGAGACAGCTAGGAGCTGTGTCAATTAGAATTTGTGCGCTTTTAATGGCTTTTTCCTTGTTCCAAGTCGCGAACGCCGGAAAAGGAAATGACCATTTCAAATCCCCGGAAACAGCAATTCCTCCTCGCAATTGAAACGCGTCTCCCGCTATCAGAATACCATTTCTTTCGTCAAAAAAAGATATGCTTCCGGGGGTATGCCCTGGTGTTGGAATGACAAGCAGAGAACCGATCCGCTCACCGCCTTTTACCAAAAGATCAGGTGTTGTTTTTATGTTTTTCGGCACGCCTCCTTTTATAGGCGTTTGCGGTTCATCATCCCGCAATGTTACGTCCCCCTGTAATAAGAACGAATCCCGTTCTGATATGATTTTTTGTGCTTGTGGGTATGCTGCGGCTAATGTATCAAGTGAACCGACATGATCACTATGGGCATGAGTCAGCAAAATTTTGTTCAGCGGTTTTCCAATGCGGCTGACCGCTTCTGAAATGCCTTTAAAGCTGTTCGGTATCCCTGTATCGATCAGCGTTAATCCATCCGCTTCTTCGACCAAATAACAATTGACGGGAAAAAGCTTTGGAAAAAAGGTCAGCTGCCAAACCGATTGATGTTGTATGATTCTCATATTATTTTATCCCCTTCGAAAACTAATGTCGTTAGTTTTATTATAACTAATGCCATTAGTTTTACAAGCCTTTTATGATAAATTCACTGCTATATATATTTTTACCTTCGCTTGCCCAAATGCAACAGCACCTTGATCATACACTTCAAAATCGCCTGAGAATGTGCGCAAATGACGCTTCTCCCATGACCAAATCTCTTTCCACGTTTCAAGCACAACCTCATCAATCGGTCCAGTTCTTGACGAAAACACGGCGTACGCTGAAGACGGTAAAGTGTTTTCTTTAAATGGTTCATACACTTTTCTTGCCTGATTTGTAAACGTTCCGATTGAGAACGTGTACATGCCATGCTCTTTTTGTTCATAGTCTGAATATAAGGTGATGATTTTTTTATCCTCAGGGAGTTCAGACAAGATGCCTTGCGGATTTTCCTGCCAAAATGAGTTCCACAGTCGCGGAATTTTCCCCTCCGAAGTCATTTCCAATGCATTGCTTGTCCTTACTGACATTCCGATAAAGTGCTGTTGTTCCATTTGTACATAATGTGAAAAACCCATGTGCATTCTCCTCTTTTTCCAAAGTATCTACAGTATAAAAAAAGAAACCTGACAGCACCGTGTCAGGTTTCATATATTATTTGCATGTGATTGATCGTATCCTTCACTTTTTCTCGGATATGGAGCGGTTTCAGCACTTCAATTTCCTTCCCGAATTGCAGTAAAAAACCGATCAGCCATTGATCTTCGGGCAGTGAAATAACGGCTTTGCAGTTTCCGCTTTCATCAAATTGAAGGGAATCTTCGCCAAACCATTCGCTAAAACGCTGCTGAGCGGGAGGCAATACGAGAAGCAGGAGGTCAGTTAAACGATCTTTTTGATACCAATTGGCATCCCAAGGCAGTGTTTTCAGCTGAATATTTTTTCTATCAAATGATTTCTGAAGAATAGCCAGTTCTTTCATTCGCTGGAGCTTAAAAAAACGAAAATCCTTTTTTGCTAAACAGTAAGCATACAGATACCAATGCCCGCTTTTAAATACCATTGTGTAAGGTTCCGTTTCTCTTGTTCTTGTCTCTCCCTTTGCGTTTGTATATGTAAAAGACACTGTAGATGTACGGTCAATTGCTGCGCTGAGTTCCTCTACGATCTTTTTTTGGTGCTTCGTATCACCCCAGGCGGTCATGTCAATAAACCACTTTTCGGTTTGCCGCTTAAATGTTTCTAAATCCTGCTCTGGAACAAGGTGCTGTATTTTTTCAAAGGCGTCATTGTTAGAAGCCGGTTCATACATAGAAGAAACACTTTGAAGAGCAGAAGCAATCGCGGCTAGCTCCTCCTCCTTAAGCCATTGACGCTCCAGCCGATATGTTTCCATTATGCTGATTCCCCCGCCGTTTCCTTGAGCCGTTACAATCGGAATGCCCGCTCGGCTTATCGTCTCAACATCACGGTAAATGGTTCTGACAGATACTTCAAACAAGTCAGCAAGCTCAGCAGCCTGAACTTGTTTTTTACTGACTAACAGCACAACAATAGCTAAAATACGTTCAAGTTTCATATCGTGCCCCTTTTTCGACAGCCCGGGCACATCTCTTATGCAAATGAAGAAAGGCGCGCATATTGTGATAAAGCCGGGTCCTGCCTCTTTTTTGCTTCAATAGGTCTTTTATGAAGACTACTATTTGCAGACGGATAAGCATACACTACTCAACGGAGGGGATTTCTCATCATGCATCTTACACTTCAAAGCGTCTGCCCTGTCATGATTATTGTCTTTTTTCTGTATAAAAAAATTAAGCGGTCCATCGGATATCAGCCGCTAAGACCTCGCTGGCTTTTTATAAGAGTCATTCTTTTTTCATTATTTGCGGGCGGCCTCGCCGTTTTCAGCTTGACTCATCCATTTTTGTACGCGTATCTCACTCTCGGTATCCTTGGCGGCTTCCTTCTTGTATTCTTCGCTAAACGAAATATCTCGTTTGAAAAACGCAGGGGAAAGATTTATTTTCGCACCCATATTTGGGTTGAACTCATACTCTTATCCTTATTTCTGTCGAGATTTCTGTATCGCGTCTCAGAACTGTACCTTGCCCATCCAGATTTAAAAAACCCTGATTCATACAGCCAGACAATCGGGACGGATCCGCTGACAATCTGTATTTTTTTTCTGATTGCGGTGTATTATATCGGATTTTCCTCATTTGTTTTAAAAATGAGCCGACATGATGACGATGAAAATCAGACCAGCCAATATGGCTGATCACGGCTTCTTGCTTAAAGTTTGTCACTTAAGCAAGAAGTTTTTTTAGTCATGGCGGGTATGATGAATCATTTGCTGAAGTACATCTAATACATGCTCATCCTCGGGAGAATAATAAATTGATGTGCCTTCTCTGCGCGATTTGACGAGACGCAGGTTCTTTAAAAATCTCAACTGGTGAGAAACGGTTGATTGCAGCAAATTCAAATGCTCCGCAATACCGTTTACAGCATGCTCGCCTTGAGAAAGCAGGTGAAGAATCCTGATTCTTGTTGGATCAGAGAGCGCTTTAAAAGTTTGAGCAACAAGAAATAACGTCTCCTCATCCAAATCAATTGCAGGGTCTTCCATTCTGTCCATGTCTTGAAATTCAGTCATGTGCCTCACCTTTCTTTTTTCATTATTTCAATCATATAACAAAAGCGGATTCATGCAAACTGCGGAGAGTTTTTGACCTTTCATTTCTTATTTTAAATTTATGTTTCAAACACAGGATATCACTTGGTCTCATGAGCGTTCTATGTCATAATAAAAAAGTCATAATGCTCCAAAAATTGAGGGTGAAACACAGTGAAGAAAAAGAAAAAAGGCTGTTTCGCTGCTGCGGGTTTTATGATGATTTTTGTCTTTGTCATTGCTTCCTTTTTAATGGTCTTGCTTTTTTCGAATCATGATCTGCTCAAAAAACTGCCGTTTGATACGAAGTCAATTGTTCTGGAAAGATTAACAGATTACAAACCTCTCGTTGAAGATGAGCTGGACGAGCAGGGCCTCTCCAACTATACATCACTTATACTTGGTATGATGTATCAGGAGTCAAAAGGAAAGGGAAATGATCCCATGCAGTCCTCTGAATCTCTTGGTTTAAAGAGAAATGAGATACAAGACCCTCAACTCAGTATTAAACAAGGCATCAAGCAATTTACTCTCATGTACAAAACCGGAAAAGATAAAGGTGTAGATTTGGAAACCATTATTCAAAGCTACAACATGGGAGCGGGTTATATTGATTTTGTAGCTGAACATGGAGGAACGCATACCGAGGAATTGGCAAAACAATACTCCGAGCAGCAGGTCGAAAAAAATCCTGAGCTTTACACTTGCGGAGGAAATAAAAATAATTTCCGTTACCCATACTGCTACGGCGATTACACGTATGCAGAAAAAGTAAAAGAAAAAACAAAGACTGTAGAAGAATCTTTAAATGTGACAACACTTGAAACGTTAGAATAAAGGGCTCCTAAAAGGGGCCTTTTATTATTGGCTGAAACAACAAAAAAAGCCATAAAAATATGGCTTTTAATAATACGGCGATATCATTAAGTACACGATGACGCCCGTCAGACTGACATAAAGCCAAAGCGGCATTGTCCATCTGGCGATTTTTTTATGTCGCTCCACCTGCATGCTGAATCCTCTGATGAGCGTAAACAGTGCGAGAGGTACAATAACTGCTGAAAGAAAGATATGCGAAATTAATACAAAGAAATAAATCGAGCGCATAATCCCTTCTCCGCCGTACAATGTGTTCTCTGCGACAGCATGGTACACCACATAGCAAATTAAGAACAATAATGTCGTCGTAAATGCGGCTAATATGAATCGTTTATGTGCTTTAATATTTTTCTGTTTAATCATAATAAGCGCCGCCAACAAGAAGATAAAGGTAAAGCTGTTGAATATCGCATTTAACATCGGCAAAATGTGAATATTCGCATGGCTGAACTGATCCTGTTTCGGCATAAAAAACAGCAAAGCAATTAATCCGTTGATGACAACTGTCAATGTCAGGACAATTCCGGTATAATTTTTCGGTTTATTTTCTGTCTGATTCATCTGATGACCTCTCCTATTTGTACTGGCTACCCAAATCCTATGCAAATTTAAAGGAGATGTCAACGTTTTCGCGTGCTTCGTCAGAATTTAGACACACTTTAAAGGCCGGACGTTTTGATAAGCCCGGCCCATGGATTATGCTTCCTGTAGTAAATCCTCAATCACTTTATGTTCGTTTTCATTCAGCAGATTCTTCTGAATTTTCGTGTGAATTGGTTTGTTCATATGACGATCAAGAATATCTGCGGTTTCTTTATCCCCGGCTATAATCAGCCGTTCCCACTTTTTCGCGGCTGCCTTTTCGTCAAGTCTTGAGGCAAGACGCTTATACAGCCTTTTTTGATTTTCTTTTATGTGATCTTTTACATCCTCCTGATCCATAGAGGAAGACGGACTTTCATGTTTTGCTTTATGCGGCTCCCACGTCTCATTCACCAGATCATATTCATAATGCTCAATCGCTTCGATTTCACCCAGAACCGTTTCAATAATCTTCACTTCATTTTGCTGCGTTAATACAAAAGCGGTGCTTGGATATTCCTCGTGAAGGGCTTCCAACTGATCGAGAACCGCTGATTCTTCCCAGTAAAATCTAGTTTCAACAGGCATTTTCAGTTCAATCACTTCCCAAATGCGGCTGTGGTGAGAAGCGAAGAATACCAAACTGCGCGGCATGTCTTTTCCCTTTCCATCAATATATTGATAGATTTTTTTTATAAGGGCATCCAGACATTTTTCCTCCTCCGGATCACTGGCAGCCAGATATTCTTTTAATCGGCTAAACCCGGTTTTCAGAGCGATTTTCCACTCTCCCCCCTGTTGTTCAGGATCCCTTACATCCGTATTCACATATAATGAAAGCATTTTATCAGGCGATTCCAATTGGACATATTTCAGCTTCTTTATCAATGTGTTAAACGGCATTCATGTTCCTCCTTTATCATTCGAATTACTGTTCCTTATCCTCTCTATTCACCCGCAAAACCTCATTTAACAAACCGAGGAAGATATTGATACACCTTTTTTATCAAAAATACTGATTTTATCATTTACAAATACCCTGCATATCTACTACAATTGGTTATTGTGTTCCAATTCACATAGACTGTTTTTCATTCTGGAAAGGAGTTTGGTTTTGTTTACTGAAACGATAGAAAAAAACCGGGAAGAGCTGAAGGAAGAGCTCAATCAATTAGAAATTCAAATGTACCGCATGCAGGAAAATATCAAGGATATTTCAAAAGATTCCCGAGTGCTTGGTATTGATCAATCGAAAGATGAAGATTGGCTGATTGTTTCCTCGATTGATGATGGCCAAACATGTAAAATTATGCTCACGGATTGTGAAACGGCATACAGAGGAAGAAGCCGATTTTCCCTTGTGGCTTCGTATCAGAACGATGCCATTCATATTGGCGACATTAAAGGACCTCCGAATCTTGGATACGGTTCCATTTGCATCAAATTTTTAAAGGAAATCGCCAGGGACCATAATATTCCGAAGGTAACCGGCGACATAGCGAAGCGCGATTGGGACCACGTTGAGCGCCTGATCCATTTTTATGAAAAGCACCACTTCGAAGTCAGCGTTGATTACGATTCACAATCTGGCGGGATCAAATGGGTTGATTTGTAAAAATCAAGTTGATTGAACTATCCTTATTCCTTTTATCGCAAATATGGACTTCTGCCAAACCACATCGATTGCAGCGGTCCTGCCGCATTAAGGCTTTAGCCGAATCATGGGCGTATATGGATAGATCAATATTAAGCGGCTGGCTTTTGAATGCCGGCCTTTTATTTTTTCACACATACATTACATCCGTAACCTTCAAGATCCGCACTGTTGCTGGGTGAAAATGAGCTGATCTAACTTTATACATGACAAGTGTCATGTATGCACTATGATGTGTGCTACTACAAAGGACTCCTCTCTGCTCTTATACTTGGTATAGACACACAATGAGAGGATACTTTAAAATATGAATGATCAAACTATTGCTCATAAACAAAAAAAGCTTACGAAGCAAGTGGCTGCATTTGCTCAAGCCGATACTAAAAACAGTATGTTGCAGCTCCTTAATACATTTATTCCTTTCTTCGGCCTATGGTTTCTTGCTTATTTCAGCCTCAACATCTCCTATATTCTCACTTTAGGTTTTACAGTCGCGGCTGCCGGATTTTTGACACGGATATTCATTATCTTTCACGACTGCTGCCACCAATCCTTTTTCAAAAAAAAGCGTTATAACAATGTTCTCGGTTTTATCACCGGCGTTCTGACCTTATTTCCCTTTCTTCAATGGCAGCACAGCCATTCAATCCATCACGCGACAAGCAGCAACTTGGATAAACGAGGTACAGGTGACATTTGGGTGTTAACGGTAAACGAATATAAAGCCGCCTCCAAATGGACAAAAATCGCTTACAGACTTTACAGAAACCCGTTTGTCATGTTTATTCTCGGACCTATTTATGTTTTCTTGATCACAAACCGTTTTAATAAAAAAGGCGCAAAACGTAAAGAACGCATCAACACGTACTTCACAAATATCGCAATCGTTGCTTTGGCTGCTATATCCTGCCTGATCTTCGGATGGCAATCGTTTTTGCTTGTGCAAGGACCGATTTTTCTTATCTCAGGCTCGATCGGCGTATGGCTGTTTTATGTTCAGCATACATTTGAAGATTCATATTTTGAAGCGGATGAAGACTGGAACTATGTTCAGGCCGCTGTTGAAGGAAGCTCTTTTTATAAACTTCCGAAACTGCTTCAATGGCTGACAGGAAATATCGGATACCACCATGTCCACCATTTAAGCCCTAAAGTGCCGAATTACAAGCTTGAAGAGGCGCATGAGAATCATGAACCTTTACAAAACGTACCTACAATTACGTTGAAAACAAGCCTGCAATCTCTTAAATTCCGTCTTTGGGATGAAGAAAAGAAGCAATTTGTTACGTTTCGGGATATTAAAAAAACGTCATCACATAATCCGCCTTCTCCAGTAGAGAAACAGTCGCTGCGGAAAAACGCCTGACCCGCAAGGAGGCTCTTTCCTGAAATCCAGAAAGAGCTTCCTTTTTCTATTGTTCAAGGGATGCAATCAGGCCGTTACAGTGGTAAAGTTACTTTTAAGATGAAATGCTGAAAATGAGGTTATATCATGGTCAAAAAGTATTTAAAATTCCAGAAGCTAAGCGGAATTTCACCTTATATTTGGACAATATTTTTCATATTGCCTTTTTACTTTATATTCAAATCGTCTTCGACACTCGTTATCATTATCGGCATTGTCCTGACGCTCTTATTTTTTTCCGTGTACAGATTTGCGTTTGTCTCAAAGGGCTGGGCCATTTACATGTGGGCATTTATTTTAATCGGCATCTCCACTGCCTCTATTACGCTGTTCAGCTATATTTACTTTGCTTTTTTTATTGCGTATTTTATCGGAAATATACGAGAACGCGTTCCCTTTCATATTCTATATTATGTACATTTAACAAGCGCTGCGGTTGCCGCAAACTTCAGCTTTGTCTTAAAAAGAGAATTGTTTCTCACGCAAATTCCCTTCGTCGTCATCACCCTGATCAGCGCGATTTTGCTGCCGTTCAGCATCCGCATCCGAAAAGATCGTGAACGGCTTGAAGAAAAGCTTGAATTTGCTAACGAACGGATTTCTGAGCTGGTGAAAATGGAGGAGCGTCAGCGTATTGCCCGTGATCTTCATGACACTCTCGGCCAAAAGCTTTCTTTAATCGGTTTAAAAAGCGATTTGGCGAGAAAATTAATTTATAAAGATCCGGAACAGGCGCGTGCTGAACTAAAAAGCGTCCAGCAAACTGCAAGAACCTCTTTAAATGAAGTAAGAAAAATCGTCTCCTCCATGAAAGGAATCCGGCTGAAGGATGAATTGGTCAATATCAAACAAATTCTCGAAGCAGCCGGCATTAAGCTCATCTATGAAGAAAAGCAAACACCTGCCAGCATATCGTTACTAAATGAAAACATTCTGAGCATGTGTTTAAAAGAAGCCGTCACAAATGTCGTTAAACACAGCGGCGCCACAACATGCCGTATTGATATTCACCAGCAATGGAAGGAAGTCATCATTACCGTTACAGATGATGGGTACTTCAAAGGCACAGAACAATATTTCTCAAAAGGACATGGACTGCTCGGCATGAAAGAACGCCTTGAATTCGCAAACGGAAGCCTGCAAATTGACACAGAAAACGGCACACAATTAACGATGAAAATGCCAAATGAATCAAAAATCAAAGAAAAGGAAGGATCAAAATGATTACAATATTTATAGCGGAAGATCAGCAAATGCTGCTAGGCGCTTTAGGATCACTGCTTAATTTAGAAGATGATATGGAGGTTGTAGGAAAAGGAACAAGCGGACAGGATGCTGTGGATTTCGCCAAAAAAAATCAGCCTGATGTTTGTATCATGGATATTGAAATGCCCGGAAAAAACGGCCTTGAAGCTGCTGAAGAACTAAAAGATCTCGGCTGTAAAATTATCATCTTAACAACGTTTGCCCGTTCCGGATATTTTCAGCGGGCAATTAAGGCCGGCGTCAGCGGTTATTTATTAAAGGACAGCCCAAGTGAAGAACTCGCAAGCGCCATTCGCAGCGTGATGGACGGAAAACGCATCTACGCTCCTGAATTAATGGAGGATATCTACAGCGAAGCCAACCCGCTTACAGAAAGAGAAAAAGAGGTGCTCGAGCTTGTGGCTGACGGCAAAAACACAAAGGAAATTGCCAACGAGCTTAGCATTAAAAGCGGCACCGTCCGCAACTATATTTCTATGATACTCGATAAGCTTGAAGTGAAAAACCGGATTGAAGCCATTACCCGATCAAAGGAAAAAGGCTGGTTTAAATAAAAAAAGAGCATCTTGGTCATGTCCGAGATACTCTTTTTTATTGAATCAGCCTTTTCTTTTTATTTAGGCCCCTGCTTCAAGTGTCACCTGCACATCCAAATAAGGGCTGTATTCTGATTCAATAAGGTAAGTCGGCAGAAGTTGTCCGCAAGTAAACATATATCACAGGCGCATGCTCCGATCAAATGACTGCTTCCCCTGCTCTCTTCGCAACAAAACAGCTTGTTTTTCAGCCCTTTAAAGATATAAGCAAAAGCATTCCGTCTTAGAGGGTTAACCCCTTTTCTATTTACTTCGCGGTTCAGCTCCATCCCCTCCTTTCTATTTAGAATTTTGTTTTAACCGGCAATTCCCCACGGAGAAAAGACAATATAAATGACAGACACCATCACGAGAATAATACATGACGCAAGTTTTACATGCTTCCAAGGTTTCAAGTCCACTTGAGGATCATGGTTAAGACGATACTCTTTTTCTCTGGGCCGAAGCCTTCCGACAAACAGCATCACCGCCACCGAGAACGGAAAGAGGACAGCCAGGATATACAGAAAATGAATGTGTCCCATAAAGATTTTAGATAAGCCATACAGGACAATATGAGCCGGTATCGCAATTTTGACGGCTAAGGCGGGTACTCTTTTAGAAAAGAACCCTACCACAACTGCAGCTAAGATCGGCACATTAAAAAAGCCAAACATTTCTTGAAGATAATTATACAAGCCTGATGGCGCATACAAAATAAATGGCGCAATGATAATGGAAACAACGCCAAGAATTGCTACAAATATTCTGCCTGTCTTTACAAGATCAGCATCATTTGCATTCGGTTTAAAAATCGGCTTATAAATATCAAGTGTAAATAATGTAATCGTACTATTCAATGAACCGTTAAACGAACTTAAAATAGCGCCGAATAAAATAGCTGCGAAAATACCGGTAAGCGCTGTCGGCAGTAAATCTACGATCAGGCGCGGATAGACACTGTCGGCGTTATTGATTCCGCCTCCATAAAGATGAAAAGCAATAATACCCGGCAAGACTAAATAAAAAACCCCGACTAATTTAAAAAATCCTGCTAAGAGCGCCCCTTTTTGCCCCTCAGCCAAATTTTTAGCGCCTAATGCGCGCTGAACGATCGCCTGGTTGACAGCCCAGTAAAACAAATTATTTACTAAGAGGCCCGTTAAAATGGTTGGCCATGGCACTTCTGCGGAGTTGCTGATATCGATTGAATTAAGCTTTTCTGTATGTACGGCCGTTAATTTGGCAACACCGCCTCCAAAGCTTCCTTCACCGATAGCTAATATACCAAGCACAACAATCAGCAAGCCGCCGCAGATCAAACCGATTCCATAGATGGCATCTGCTGAAGCCGCAGCTTTCAAACCGCCGAAGAAGATATAACAGCAGCTCGTTATGCCAATGATAAATGAAATGATCAATATGGCTGTAAAAGTGCTGATTCCAAAATTATCCGTAAAACCGAAAACCTGATCTAATACAAGTGCCCCGGAGTATAAAACAGTCGGAAGGAATGAAACCGCATAGCCGATGATCAACAACAAAGAGACAATTTGTCTTGTTTTTTGATCAAAGCGCTTTTCAAGAAAATCGGGTATTGTCGTTATGCCTGTTTTTAAATAGCGCGGAAGAAAAAGTAACGCGAAAAATATCAAAGCAATCGGCGCACTCGCCTCCCAAGACATTGCAGTCATCGAACCGGCGTAGCTTTGACCGTTTAATCCAACCATTTGTTCTGTCGATAGATTGGTAAGCAATAAGGAACTCCCTATATACAAGGCGGTAAGGCTTCTCCCTCCGAGAAAATAGCCGTCAGACGTATGTAAGTTCACATCCTTCGTTCTTAGCCACGAGAACAAAAATATGCCGATATTAATGAGTAAAAAAGATACGATAATCCATATCAAGTTTCTGCATCCCCTTTTTTTCAAAACATAAGACCCTTATTCCCTGTTTACGAACAGAAAAAACATGAGAAGCACATTCGAACTTTTCAGAATATAATGGTTAGGAAAGAGAAAAAAAGGGAAGAAAAAAAGGACACGAGCTTACGCTCAGTGTCCTTGATTTAAAAACCGATATATGACTAGTTAAGAACTTTTACCTTTACAGTTCTGACGCCCCAGTTTTGTGCGTCACTTGTTTTAGGTACAAATACATCTATTTTATTTCCTTTTATTGCGCCGCCAGTATCTGCTGCAGTTGCTTCTCCGTAACCTTCAACGTAGACTTTTGAACCAAGCGGAATCACTTTAGGATCCACCGCAATTACTTTTGCGTTAGGGTTTTTATTCAAGTCTACACCTGTGGCCGTAACGCCGGAAATGCCGCCGTCGTTAGCTGAATAAGCAGTTGCAGTAACTGTTAGTTCTTTTTTAGCATTTTGATTGCTTGTATTTGATTGAACAGGCTGTTCCTCTGTTTTCTCAGAAGTTTCTGCTGCAGCCTTCGATTCTTGTTTAGGTTGTTGTTGGACAGTTTCTTGTTTAGGTTGTTGTTGGACAGTTTCTTGTTTTGGCTGCTCTGTTTGCACCGCTTCTTGTTTTGGCTCAGCTTGAGGCTGGCTCTCTTGAGCTGTGTTTGAAGCTGATACCTGACCTTTAACCGCAAGTGTTGTTCCTGCATAGATCATGTCAGAGTCTAGATTGTTCCAGCTTTTAAGGCTGTTGATTGAAATGCCGTATTTTTGAGCAATCTTCCAGAGGCTGTCCCCCTCTTTAACTGTGTATTGCCCAGCGGTTGTTTCTTCTTCTGAAGAAATGGTCAGTTTCTCTCCTGCAATGATTATATCAGTAGATAGCTGATTCCATTCTTTTAAGTCCTTTAGGTTCACTCCGTTTTTCTGAGAGATTCCCCAGAGCGTGTCACCCTTTTGCACCGTGATTTCTTTCGCAGAAGCGTGAGCTCCGAATGCAGTTGATGAGATTGCTGCAACTGCGACAAAGGACATAATCGTCTTCTTCATAAGTAAATCCTCCCTTGTTAGCTTTTTATTGGCGGCTAACAGGGGATATCGTAACATATGTAAATGTCATTTCAATAACAAAACGATTTGAATTAGATTACAGTTCCTTTACATGAAAGATTTCTCTTGGTTGGAAAGACTTGCTGAACCCTTGGTATAAAGCGGTTTTGCAAGTCTTATTTGCATGGCTTTTTCCGCTCCGGACAAAATGTGTTTTCTCAAAAAAAACTTATCTTTTTTGCTTTTTTATACTGTTTCACTTACGTAAGCTTGAATTTCTTCTAAAAAAAGCTTGCCGTATTTCACCCTTTTTTGTTCTCCCACTCCTTTAATTGAAAGAAGATCCTCTTCATTCGCAGGCTGCTTGCCTGACATTTCTTTTAGCGTTTGATCAGAAAAAACGACAAATGGCGGGACGCCTTGTTCTGCGGCAATTTGCTTTCGAAGCATGCGAAGCCGCTCAAATAAGGCGTCATTTTCAGTAATCGCAGCCGCTTTGAGCGCTTCTTTTCTGACAACGTCCTCTTTTCCAAGCAGCACGTTTCTTCCTTTATTGGTTACAAAAAGAGTCGGAAACGTACCGTCTGACATTTGAATAAAGTCATCAGAAATCAGAAACTCGATAAAATCGCTGATTTCAGATACAGATTGATGCTTTAAAATCCCGTAAGTCGATAGCCGGCTGAACCCGTTATCCAGCACTTTTTTGTTTTTTGAGCCCGCCAGCACCTGAGCGATCATGGTTTTGCCGAATCGTTCATTCATACGTATCATACACGATAATACCATTTGCGCTTCTTTGGTGACGACATGCGCTTGCCTTGTATCTGTACAGTTGCCGCATTGTCCGCAGGCTGCCGGATCAACCTCACCGAAATATTTAAGAATAAATCGCTGCAAGCAATCTTCTGTGTGGCAATAATCAACCATTTGCCTCAGTTTCTTCAGATCCTGCTTTTGCTTTCCTTCATCTGATGCCGATTGTTCGATTAAAAAGCGCTGCACCATAATATCCTGCGGTGAAAACAGAAGGATACACTCACTGTCAAGCCCGTCACGGCCTGCCCTTCCCGCCTCTTGATAGTAGCTTTCCATATCTTTTGGAATTTGATAATGCAAAACAAATCTGATATTGGATTTGTCGATGCCCATACCAAAAGCAGACGTTGCGACCATCACTTGGATTTGGTCATTAAGAAACTGCTCCTGCTGCTCTTTCCTGACTTCATCCGGCAATCCGCCATGATAACGTCCTGCGTTTATATGCTGCCGTTTTAGTTTTTCACAGATCCGGTCTGCTTCTTTTCTTGTCGCAGTATAAATGATGCCTGCTTCAAGCTTATTTCTGTTCAGGTACTCTTCTATAAAGCGATCTTTATTTTCGCCTTTTGCTACTTTAAAGGTTAAATTGTCACGGGAAAACCCGGTATAAACCGTATTTTCCTTTTCAATATGAAGCTGTTTGCAAATATCCTCGTGCACCTCAGGAGTAGCTGTCGCGGTTAATGCCATAATGACAGGCTTCTCTTTTAACTCACGAAATAGAATTTCAATATTTCTGTAGCTCGGCCTAAAATCATGCCCCCATTGCGAAATGCAGTGGGCTTCATCAATAGCTACGAGCGGGACGGTGATGCTTTGTAAAATCCGAATGAATTCCGGTGAGGTTAAACGCTCCGGCGTAATATAAAAGAGATGATAAGAACCGTTTTTCAAAGCAGTTAAGCGGCTCTGAATGTCTTGATTGGATTGTGTGCTGTTAATATACGCCGCTGCAATCCCAGCTTCCTCAAGGGCATCGACCTGATCTTTCATTAAGGAAATCAAAGGCGAAATCACAATCGTCGTTCCTTCAAATAGCAAAGCCGGAATTTGATAACAAATAGATTTTCCGCCGCCCGTCGGCATAATACAGGCCGTGTTCCGTTTGGCTTCTGTCACTGACCGTATCGCCTGCTCCTGACCGGGGCGCAGCTTCTCATACCCAAAATAATGCGCTAATAGCGATCGGGCTTTCTCTAACATAACGTCTAAGACCTCGCTTTTTCTTCGTTTCTCCCATCTTATCATAAAAAGAAGCCTTGCTATTACTGGTCGGCTGAAATTGAATTTTCAAAAGAAAAACGCAAAATAAAAAGCCATCTCCAAAAGGAAATGGCTTCGCTACGTATTGCCGTATGCATGTAAGAAAGTTTTAAACCACCACTCCTCAAAGTGGGTGTTTGCAGAAGCGTTCCTGTCGTCCTCTATCTTGGAGGCATGACATTCCGGCTTCGATGTAAAACTCCCTATTACAGCTTAAAGGTTAAAACTTAATTATCAATACGAACAATGTAGCTTCTATTAAAGAATACACGATTACTGACATTTTTTCAAGTGGTTATGATATTACAATAAAAAAACTTTTTTCAGAGCTCAGAAAAGACACTTTACTGAAACAGCTTTATCACATTCAGTTTTTTCATTATATAAATATAATAAAATAGAGATAAATTTCCATAAAATAAAAACCCCCGGCTATAAAAAGCACGGGAGTTTCCATCAATATTAGAACTTAGCAGCAAGGTCTTTTGCTTCTTGTAAGCCTTTTTCAACGATTGTTTGTGCGTTATCCGGAGCTGCATTATGGCCTTCAATCACCACGGTATGCAAATCTTGTACGCCCCAGAAGCCAAGAACTGTTTTCATGAAGTTCAGCGACATTTCAAGAGCAGCCATCGGTCCTTCAGAATATACGCCTCCGCGTGCGTTAAGAAGTGCTACTTTTTTGTCTCCCATTAAGCCTTTTGGACCTTCTGGCGTATATGTGAAAGTAACACCCGCGCGAGATAGGTAATCAACATAAGTATGAAGCACAGCAGGCACTGTGAAGTTCCAGAGCGGGAATGCAAAAACAACTTTATCAGCTTTTACAAATTGGTTCAGATAAACGTCAGCCGTTGACGCTTGTTTTTTCTCTTCTTCTGACATTTCAATGCCTTTAGCGGCTTTGAATGTTCCATTAATCATATCTCTTCCAAGGTAAGGAAGGTTTTCTTTATGAAGGTCCAGTTCGATCACTTCATCATTTGGGTTATTTTCTTTATAAGCAGCCAAGAAAGCTTCATATAATTTTACTGAAACACCTTCTTCAGCTGTACGATCGCTTGCTTTAACAAATAAGACTTGAGACATTTTTGTTCCTCCCGGTAATCTTTTTATATTTACTTACAAATAGTATGTTACTTTCTTTTTTAAATAATGTCAATCCATTTATTTCGAATTCGAGGTTTTTTACGAAAAAAAAAGGCAAGTACCGCAAAAGCCTGTACTCGCCTTCTTGAAACTTTTATTTTGAGTCCTGCTCCCGATCTAAAACTTCGTACGTAGCGGAGCTTTTTTGATCAATCGTTTCTTTATTCGAAAGGTCTTTCACCTGTGCATGAAATTCCTTTTCAACCGCAGGTGCATCAGGCTCTAGAGCCTCTTCCCTGTCAGTCTGAGCTTCAACAGTCATTCTTGCGTACGGCACAGCATCGAGCCTCTCATAAGGGATTTCTTCTCCAGTCGCTTCACATATTCCATAAGTTCCGTCTTTTATTTTTTGTAAAGCATTGTTTACTTCATCTAATAGTTCCCTGTCTACTTCCTTTACTGTTTGGTCTGTCATTCTGTCCGTATACAGGCTGCCGTGGTCTGCCATATGGTTATCCACTCCGTTAGACAGCTCACCCGCTTCTTCTGTCATAGACTCCGTTGCTTTTTTCGGGCCGGACAATTCTTTTTGCAGATCTAGCAATTTATGATAGAGATGCTGAATTTGTTCTTTAGTTAATGCCATGTGTAACCACTCCTTTCTTCTTGCTTTCCCGTTTTTAAAAAGAACAAACCTTAAAACAAAAAACACCTTCGTTTCCTCTGCTTTTTCACAAAAAAAACCGGCCATCATAAAGACGTCCGGTGTCCGCTAAACTGTGAAACGCTTTAGCTGCATAAATGTTTTGTCAAAATCGCCTGAACTTCACTCAGGTCGGTGTCTTTCGCAAATTCTAAATCGAAGGTCTTGCTTCTTGTCATCAGCAAAAGTCCAGTATCGGGGTCAAACATTCCCGCTTCCTGAATAGCAAAGCTTTCAATCGTTTTATAAGGAAGAAATACACGCACTTTCTTTTTGGAGAACATTTTATTATCAAAAAATATGATGCGTTTATTTGTAAAGCAAATTTGGTCAACCCGGAGCTTGTAGATAGATTCTATTCTTTCCCCTTCAACGAGCAAAGCTTCAAGTTTCTTTGCGTCAGTTGGTCTGCTAACAGAAAAAATACCCAATTAAGAACCCCTCTTCCTGCATTTATCTATTATTTTTATTATCAGTACGTAAAATAAGTTCTATATCCCTATATAAGAATACGACATGGACGTCATTTAAACCATTACGAATAGATTACATTTTCTAAAAATCGATCCGATCATTTTAAAAACCGCACGCTTATTTGCTGTCATAACATAGTACGTGCAGATATAGATGAAAGTTTCATTTTCCAGGGTCATTTTCAGATTATTTTTTAAAAAATTTCGTTTATTTTAGATAATTCGGTTTTATTTTCCATTTATCTGAACGAAAAAAAACCGCAGTTCTTTGCCTGCGGTTTTAAGATCATCTAATCCCGATCCGTATCTTCAATCGTTCCTTCATAATACGTATCTGAAATTTGTTCCCTTGTGACATCCTCGCCTTCTGTAGGATGCTTTTGTTCTGGGAAGTTCTCTGCTTCTTCTTTTCCGTTATTGACTTGTCTTTTCATTATGCATTCACCCTTTTTTCTTTAATCATTCTTTATTATGGATGATGCATGACATATTCATTCAGTCAATCAGACCTCTTCAAAGTACTCTTTATAGAATCCGCCAACTTTATTGGAATTGTCTACGACAAACAGGAATTCTTCTGTTTCGTTTTTCACTTCATATTCTTTCCCCGGCGTTAAAACGCGGTTTACGATGTATTTTTTTGCATTTGTTTGAACACATTTTACTTTTCTCACTGTTTCTTTTTTCAGCCATGTTTTATGAATCATTCTAAAAGCTCCTTTTTCTTGTCGATATGTTCATTGTAGCTTTTTTCTCTTATCAATTGCAATAATGGTTATTCATTGATTTTGCTATACCCTCTATTATAAAATCATTGTATACGCTTACTAATTTCACAAACTTCGCAGTCTAACCATTCCAAACCAACGCACCAACGAATCGACTATCACCAAGAATCTCAGTGCAGACCATTAAAAATTACAGGAGGTTTGTTACAAATGAGTTCTTTAACGATGCAAATCAGTAAGAGGCTGGAGACATTTTTACAAGGGACCAAAAAACTGTACATTGACGGCAAATTTGTTCCGAGTGCTTCAGGAGCAACCTTTGTCACCCCAAATCCGGCAACCGGTGAGACGTTGATGACACTCTTCGAAGCACAAGCCGAGGATGTTGATAAAGCTGTAAAAGCCGCAAGAAAAGCCTTTGATCAAGGTGAGTGGCGCACGATGCCGGCAGCTTCCAGAAGCAGATTGATGTATAAATTGGCTGACCTGATGGAGGAGCATCAAACAGAACTCGCTCAGCTTGAAACACTCGACAATGGAAAACCGATAAGCGAAACAACAAACGGAGATATTCCGCTGGCCATAGAGCATATGCGCTACTATGCCGGCTGGTCTACTAAAATAACCGGACAGACGATACCTGTTGCGGGTTCTTATTTTAATTATACCAAGCATGACCCTGTCGGAGTCGTTGGTCAAATCATCCCGTGGAACTTCCCTCTTCTTATGGCCATGTGGAAAATGGGCGCTGCGCTTGCGACAGGATGCACCATTATCTTAAAGCCCGCTGAGCAAACGCCGCTTACGGCGCTATACTTGGCTGAATTAATTGATGAAGCCGGTTTTCCTGACGGCGTTATTAATATTATTCCCGGATTTGGAGAAACCGCGGGAGAAGCGCTGTCCAACCATGAGGAAGTGGATAAGATCGCCTTTACAGGTTCCACTGAAATCGGCAAAAAAATTATGGAAACAGCCGCAAAGTCAATTAAGCGCGTAACATTAGAGCTTGGCGGAAAGTCTCCTAATATCATCTTGCCTGACGCGAACTTGAAAAAAGCCATTCCGGGAGCCTTAAACGGTGTTATGTTTAACCAAGGCCAAGTGTGCTGCGCTGGTTCACGGGTCTTTATTCAAAAAGACCGCTACGATGAAGTGGTCAGTGAGATGGTTACTTATGCGGAATCCCTTCGTCAAGGTGCAGGCCTGCACAAAGATACACAAATCGGACCGCTTGTAAGCAAAGAACAGCACGAACGTGTCCTTTCCTATATTCAAAAAGGCAAGGATGAAGGAGCGAAAGCCGTGACAGGCGGAAGCTGTCCGTATGAGGAAGGTTATTTTGTATCACCAACTGTATTTACCGACGTAGAAGACGGCATGACAATTGCAAAAGAAGAAATTTTCGGCCCGGTCTTAACTGCCATTCCATACGATACGGTCGATGAAGTGATCGAACGGGCAAACAATACCGAATATGGCCTTGCAGCCGGATTGTGGACCGAAAATCTGAAACATGCTCACTATATCGCTGACCGTCTGCAAGCCGGAACCGTCTGGGTGAATTGCTATAACGTGTTTGATGCAGCATCTCCATTCGGCGGTTACAAGCAATCAGGACTTGGAAGAGAAATGGGTTCATACGCCTTAAATAATTACACGGAAGTAAAAAGCGTGTGGATTAACTTAGAGGATTAAAAAGAAGATTTTGAAAAACTGCTGCCCTGACAGCAGTTTTTTTGTTTTTTCTTTCTGTAATGCCGTCGAAAGAGCATGAATATATATGCTTCTGAAGGAGTTGAACGCGATGAGCACACTTCAGGAACAGGTCGCACGCTGCCAAAAGAAAACCATAACACAGCTGAAAAACATGCAAAATGCTGATGGTTCATGGTCTTTTTGCTTTGAAGGCCCAGTGATGACGAATTCATTTTTCATCCTCCTTCTCACCTCATTTGAAGAAAAGGCTAATAAAGAACTGATTGTAAAATTGGCAAAAGGCATACGGGAAAAACAGCGGCCGGATGGAACGTTTACCAATTATCCCGGTGAAGAAAAAGGGAATGTGACAGCCACTGTCCAAGGATACGTCGGAATGCTTGCGTCCGGATGTTATCTTAGGTCTGACCCTCATATGATACAGGCAGAACGTTTTATTATTTCTCAGGGCGGTCTCAAGGATGTTCATTTTATGACAAAATGGATGCTTGCAGCCAACGGGCTTTATCCTTGGCCGGTGCTTTACCTCCCGCTGTGTCTCTTGGCTATTCCCCCAACGTTTCCGCTTCATTTTTACCAGTTCAGCACGTACGCGCGAATTCATTTTGTGCCCATGGCCGTGACTCTTAATCAAAGATTCTTTCTGAAAAATCCAAATATCCCTTCTCTCAAACATCTCGATCCGCATATGTCTAAAAATCCTTTCACATGGCTCAGAACAGACGCGTATGATCAGAGGGACCTCTCTTCTATTCTGGCCTATTGGAAACAGCTGCTGAACGTGCCATTTTCTTTACATCAGCTTGGCTTTCGTACAGCCAAAACCTATATGCTTGATCGTATAGAAAAAGACGGGACCCTGTACAGCTATGCCAGCGCGACCATTTTTATGATCTACAGCCTTCTGTCCCTTGGCATGTCACGCCATTCTTCCATCATTCAGCAGGCTTTGAACGGGGTTAAAACGTTGGTTACGGAATGTGACGGCATCCCTTATTTAGAGAATTCCACATCTGCTGTTTGGGACACCGCTTTAATCAGCTATTCCCTTCAGCAAAGCGGTGTGCCTGAGAAGGATTTGATGATAACCGGAGCCGCAGACTTTCTGTTGGAAAGACAGCATAAAAAGAAAGCAGATTGGTCTGTCAAAAATCCGCACGCTGCACCCGGCGGCTGGGGCTTTTCAAAAATCAACACCATTAATCCTGATTGTGATGATACCGCAGCCGCATTGCAAGCGATTCCGCGCGCCCTGTCTCCTATGTCTTGGGATCGGGGGCTGAACTGGCTATTGTCTATGCAAAACAAAGACGGAGGATTCTCTGCCTTCGAAAGAAATGTGAACCACCCTCTTATCCGTCTGCTTCCGCTTGAGTCGGCTGAGGACGCAGCGGTTGATCCTTCGACACCCGATTTAACCGGACGCGTGCTCCGCTTCTTAGGTGAAAAAGCAGGTATGACACAGAATAACAGGCAAATAAAAAAAGCCGTCAACTGGCTCATCGATAACCAGGAGGATAACGGATCATGGTACGGCAGATGGGGCGTTTGCTATATTTACGGAACATGGGCCGCTATAACAGGAATGCGTGCCTGCGGTACAGAAGCGTTTCACCCTGCTGTAAAAAAAGCGGTGCATTGGCTGAAAACAATTCAGCATGATGATGGCGGCTGGGGTGAATCCTGCAGAAGCGCCGAAGTCAAAACATACGTACCTTTACGATATGGAACGGTAACCCAAACAGCCTGGGCGTTAGATGCTTTATTGCAGTATGAAGAACCTGATCACCCGTCCATTACAAAAGGACTCGAGTTTCTTATTAACAGCGAAAATCACAACAAGCACAGTTTTGACTATCCAACAGGAATCGGACTGCCGAAACAATTTTATATTCGGTATCACAGCTACCCCTTTGCCTTTTCTTTACTGGCTTATTCAAGCTATATGAAATCAATTGAAAAGAGGGAGATGAAATGAAACGCCATACGTACCAAACCGAGATGATCAATTGGTGTGAGGATTTAAAAGAACAGGTTCAAAAACGAGGGCAATATAATCATTTTGAGGCTCAATTTAAAAAAGTTCTTGATAAGCTTGAGGATGAACAAGCGACAGAAGAAGAATGGTACCGGGAGGCCGCCGCATTATACCGAGATATAACAGAGGCAGACGGAACAAGCGAAAGAAAAACCTACGTGCCGATTGGAAAGCATGTTCTGCCAAAGCTTCCTTACAAGTATTCGGCACTTGAACCCTATATTTCTCGTGAGATTATGACACTTCATCACACAAAGCATCATCAAAGCTATGTGGACGGTTTAAATAAAGCAGAACTGGAGCTAAAGAAAGCAAGACAAACGAAAAACTATGAGTTAGTCGCCCACTGGGAACGAGAGCTTGCTTTTCATGGAGCGGGACATTATTTGCACAGCATTTTTTGGTTCTCGATGCATCCGAACGGAAAAAGGCGCCCTACCGGAGCATTGTTTCAAATGATAGATTTGTCGTTCGGCAGCTATTCTGCCTTCAAAGAGCACTTCACACAAGCAGCTAAAAAAGTGGAAGGTGTCGGCTGGGCCATTCTCGTTTGGTCGCCGCGCTCCGGACGGCTTGAGATCCTAGCTGCGGAAAAGCATCAGCTCTTCAGCCAATGGGACGTCATCCCCTTACTGCCCCTTGATGTATGGGAACACGCCTATTATTTACAATATAAAAATGAGCGGGCAAAATATGTTGATAACTGGTGGAATGTCGTTGATTGGCGTGAGGCGGAAAAACGTTTCGAAAAAGCGCGAAACGTAGTATGGCAGCTTTATTAAAAAAAACCCCCGATGTTTGGGGGCTTTTTACTATTTAAAACAGGCCGATCACATGTAAAAACACAATAATAATAGCTACAGGAGAAAGATAGCGAATCAGTAAAAGCCAGACGGCAAACCATTTTTTCTTTATGCTTGATCCGCTCTTCAGCTCCTCAAAAAGCGCCTGTTTCGGAATTTTCAAAGGTACAAAAACCGAAATCATCAGTGCGCCAAAGGGCATCAAGACATTGCTGACTAGAAAATCGGCAGCGTCAAAAATAGATAAGTGAAAAATAGAAACGTCACTCAGCACACCGTATGATAGTGCGGACGGCACCCCGACAGCAAAAATGGCGATCCCGCCTGCCCATGCGTACCGTTTTCTTTTTTTTGGATCTCCTTTTGAAAGCACCGCCACCAAAATTTCAAGCATTGAAAAAGCAGAAGTAAGGGTTGCAAACAAAAAGAGAATTAAAAAGGCTAATAAAAAGACAATACCAAACGGCATTTGGTTAAAAACAGTCGGCAGCACGTTAAACAAAAGCTGCGGACCCTGATCCGGTTTCAGTCCGAATGAGAATACTGCCGGAAAAATGGCGATCCCCGCCATAATTGCCACAAGTACATTCAGCACCGTTACGGATACAGCGGATTGAATAATATTTTCTTCTTTTGCTAAATAAGCACTGTACGTAACCATAACGGAGACCCCGACGCTTAAAGAGAAAAAGGACTGGCCCATGGCATAGAGAATTGTATTCGCGTCAATGGAATGAAAGTCAGGCGTCAAGAAAAACTTGATCCCCTCCATTGCTCCGTCAAGCGTCACAGACCGTATCATTAAAATAATAAATAACAGAAAAAGAGCGGGCATTAACACTTGGCTTGCTTTTTCAATTCCGCTGCTCACGCCTTTGGCCACTACTAAAATGGTTAACACGATAAACAGGAATTGTCCTCCTACAGCGGCATACGGATTTGATATAGTATCTGCAAATAAAGTATCAAACCCTGAAGTAAGCGACAAACCGCCTGAAAAGCCTTTTATGATGTAGATTAATATCCAGCCGCCCACCACGCTATAAAAGGATAATAAAATAAAACATGTGGTAATCCCAAGATAACCGATCCAATGCCACTTGCTTCCCGGTGCAAGCGCTTTATAGGATTCAACGGCATCTTTTTGGGTTTTCCTGCCGATGATAAATTCCGCCAGCAGTAAAGGCAGTCCGATTAAGATAGTAAATAAGATGAAGATTAATAAAAATGCGCCCCCTCCGCTGGTACCCGCTACATATGGAAACTTCCATATAGCGCCAAGTCCAATTGCTGAACCGGCGGCAGCTAAAATAAATCCCAGCTTTGATGACCATTGATTAGCGTCTTTCACTCCAACACTCCTTTATTCATTCCTACTAAACGTATAAAGCTTCATTGTAAGAATATCGTACTGTATAGTCAAGAAAGAATTTACGAATAATCTATCAGTTTACATAATATAATTATTGTATCCAAAAAAGTTTTCTTATCATAATGACAAATAAGTTTCAATATTGAATTATTCAGAAAAATCACTATAATAAGAGAATGTCAAAAAAACTGTAAGGTTTTCTGCTATCATTATGGATTTTATTTGTGAGGAGAGTGCTTATGGAGAGCATCAAAAAGATCAGTCAATTTGCGGGGCAGACCTTTGGGATTTGGGTTATTGTCTTTGCTGTGTTAGGTTTTGCTTTTCCGCCTTTGTTTATGTGGATCAGCTCTTATATTACGGTTTTTCTGGGTATCATTATGTTCGGCATGGGACTTACGCTTCAAGCGGATGACTTTAAGGAGCTGATCAGAAAACCATTGAATGTGCTCATAGGTGTAATCGCGCAATATACCATAATGCCGCTTGTTGCAGTCGGTCTGGCATATGGTTTGCGCCTTCCTGCAGAAATTGCGGTCGGAGTCATTCTGGTTGGCTGCTGTCCGGGCGGGACATCATCAAATGTGATGACATTTTTGGCTAAAGGGAATACAGCACTGTCGGTGGCTGTTACGACCATTTCAACCTTACTGGCGCCTATCATGACACCGCTTCTGATCATGCTGTTCGCCAAGGAGTGGCTGCCTGTTTCCCCAAGCTCCTTATTTATTTCCATTCTGCAAGCTGTCCTGTTTCCGATTATAGCAGGCCTGATTGTAAAAATGTTTTTCAAAAAACAGGTTACACAAGCAGTCCATGCTCTTCCGCTTGTATCTGTCATCGGAATCGTGGCCATCGTTTCAGCAGTCGTCAGTGCCAATCGGGACAATCTGCTCCAGTCCGGCTTACTGATTTTCTCAGTCGTCATCCTTCATAACGGAATCGGCTATTTGCTCGGATTCCTTGCTGCAAAAGTGCTAAAGATGGATTATCCATCGCAAAAAGCGATTGCCATTGAGGTCGGAATGCAAAATTCAGGGCTCGGTGCAGCGCTTGCAACTGCCCATTTTTCACCTTTATCAGCGATTCCCAGCGCGATATTCAGTGTTTGGCACAATCTTTCCGGATCAGTGCTCGCTTCTTACTGGTCAAAGAAAGTAAAGGCTTCCGCTGCTGAATCGGACAATTCCAAACTGCCTGCATAAAAAAACACCGCTTTGAATTTCACAAAGCGGTGTTTTACATTCTTATCCCTCTAATAAAAGCTGTTCAGGATCTTCGAGCAAGTTTTTCACAGTCACTAAGAATCCGACTGCTTCTTTTCCGTCTACAATCCGGTGGTCATATGACAATGCAATATACATCATCGGACGGTTTTCAAAGCGTTCTTCGTCAATTGCAACAGGACGCAGCTGGATTTTATGCATTCCTAAAATTCCAACTTGAGGGCTGTTTAAGATTGGCGTAGATAGCAATGAACCGAATGTTCCTCCGTTTGTAATCGTGAAGGAACCGCCTTGCAGCTCACCAAGCGTTAATTTGTTGCTTCTCGCTTTTTTCGCAAGTTCACCGATTTCTCTCTCAATTCCGGCGAATGAAAGACGGTCAGCATCACGGACAACAGGTACAACAAGACCTTCGTTCGCCGCTACTGCAATACCTACATCATAGAATTTCTTAATGATCAGTTCGTCACCTTGAATTTCAGCATTCAATAGCGGGAATTTCTTCAGGGCCGCCACAACGGCTTTTGTAAAGAATGACATAAAGCCAAGCTTTACTTCATTTTGCTCCAAAAATTGATCTTTGCGGCGTTTTCTTACATTCATAACCGCTGTCATGTCTACTTCATTAAATGTTGTCAGCATAGCAGATGTCTGCTGCACCTCTACCAGACGTTTGGCGATGGTCTGTCTGCGGCGTGACATTTTTTGCACTTCAACCGGCTTTTCAAAGTCTTGCTGTGATTTTTGTGCCTGCGGCTGCTGTTTTGGCTGAGGCGCAGGTTTTGCTGATGGTTTTTCATAGGCTTCTACATCTTGTTTGCGAACTCTGCCGAGAGGATCCCCTGTTGGAATTTGTGACAAGTCAATTCCTTTTTCTCTGGCTAGCTTGCGTGCTGATGGAGATGCCACTGTTCTCGACTTTGATTCTTCTTGCGCTTCCTGGCTGACTTGCTGTGCAGCCGGTTCAGCTTGCTTCTCTTCTTTTGTATTTTCACTTTTTGGAGCTTTGTCTTCAGACGCGGGGGCAGAACTTTCTCCCGCACCTTCTGTAATCGTGCCGATAATTTCTCCGACTTGGACGGTATCACCCGAATCTTTCAATACCTCTTGAAGTACACCCGATTCTTCAGCTGTCAGTTCCACATTCACTTTATCCGTTTCCAGTTCAAGCAGATATTCACCCTGTTCTACATAATCCCCGGGCTGCTTTAACCATTGGGCTATTGTTCCTTCTGAGATTGATTCTGCTAATTCAGGTACCTTAATTTCCGCCATTTTTCAATTTCCCCCTTAGTTTTTGCGAGTCAAGCTATCAGATACAATGCGTTCTTGTTCTTTTTTATGAACTGTCGGATCGCCCTCTGCCGGACTTGACCGTCTTCTCCGACCAATATATTGAACACTTACTCCCTCTGGTGCAACTTCTGATAAATAAGGACTGATGTAACTCCATGCTCCCATGTTTTGCGGCTCTTCCTGAACCCAGACAATTTCTTCAAGATTCGGCAATTTAGCGAAGAGCTCTTTTATTTCTTTCGCAGGGAATGGATACAGCTCTTCGACTCTCGCAATGTGAAGCCAATCTTTCCCGTCTTCCAACTTATTAAAATGATCACTGATGTCAATGGACACTTTACCGCTCGATAAAACGAGACGCGTTACTTTTTCATAAGCATGAGAGAGTCCTGACTGTTCATAGACTGGCTGGAATTGGCTTTCGCTTAGTTCCTGTACTTCTGACACTGTATTCGGATTACGAAGAAGACTTTTTGGCGTCATGATCACCAATGGACGAATTTCCTCGCGGAGAAGCATTTTCGCCTGTCTTCTTAAAATATGGAAGTATTGGGCAGCGCTTGTCAAGTTGGCAACCGTCCAGTTATTTTCAGCCGCAAGCTGAAGGAAACGCTCAATTCTTCCGCTTGAGTGTTCAGGCCCCTGTCCTTCATAACCATGCGGAAGAAGCATAACTAAGCCGGATTTCTGGCCCCATTTCGCCCGTCCCGCAGAAATGAACTGGTCAAAATACACTTGAGCCGCGTTGGCGAAATCGCCGTATTGGGCTTCCCAAATCACTAAAGTTTCTGGTGAATACACGTTATACCCATATTCAAAACCGATAACGGACCCTTCTGAAAGCGGACTGTTGTGTACGGCGAAGGATGCTTCGCAATCGGATAAATGATGCAGCGGCACAAACTCTTTGCCTGTCTCACTGTCATGAAGCACAAGGTTTCTTTGTGCGAATGTTCCGCGTTCAGAATCCTGCCCCGTCAAGCGGATCGGTGTTCCGTCTTTTAAAATCGACGCAAATGCGAGTGATTCCGCCAATGACCATTCAACTTTGCGATCATCATCAAATGCTTTGGCCCGTCTTTCAAGAATGCGTTTCAATTTGCCGAATACGTTAAATGATTCCGGCCAATTGACCAGCTCTCCGTTCAGCTTGCGCAGCACATCAAAATGAATGGATGTGTCAACATCCGGGAAGCCGTTTGAAACAGGTTCCGGAAGTTCAATTTCACGGACAGCATCTTCTTTTTTCGCAGGAACCTTTTGATAGGCGTCCTCTATTCTTTTCGCCACAGATTGCTCAATGTTTTGAACCGTTTCTTCGCTGATCTGCCCTTCTTTTATCAGCTTTTCTGCGAAGATCTGTTTCACGGAAGGGTGCTTTCTGACGGCGTCGTATAACATCGGCTGAGTCGTTGACGGCTCATCCATTTCGTTGTGGCCGTAACGTCTGTACCCGATTAGATCAATCAAGAAATCTTTATTGAATTTTTTGCGGTATTCAACTGCAAACTTCACTGCTGAAAGACAAGCTTCAGGATCGTCTGCGTTCACGTGAACAATCGGGATTTCATATCCTTTTGCCAAGTCGCTGGCATACTTCGTTGATCTTGATTCATCGCTTTCTGTCGTAAATCCGATCATATTATTGGCAATGATATGAATCGCTCCGCCGACTTGATAGCCGTTAAGCGAACTCAAATTCAACGTTTCTGCCACAATTCCTTCTCCAGGGAACGCTGCGTCACCATGGATAAGAATGGCAAGTGATTTCGTTTCATCCTGCTCAGGATACCCGCTTTGTGTTCTCGTTTCTTGAGCGGCCCGCGTGCTGCCTTCCACTATCGGATCAATGAATTCCAAGTGGCTCGGATTGTTCGCCAGCGTGATCCGTGCAGACTTTGTTTCAGCGTCTTGAAGATGCCTTTTCGCGCCCAGATGGTATTTGACGTCCCCTGTCCATCCGTAGCTGATTCCGACAGATCCCTCAGACGGAACTAGTTCTTTGTTTGGCGCATGCTGGAATTCCGAGAAAATGATTTCATACGGTTTGCCGAGCACATGTGCCAGCACATTCAGGCGGCCCCTGTGCGCCATTCCGATATTAACGCTTGTTGTGCCCGCTTTGACGGACTTCGCAATAATATCATCAAGCACCGGCACGAGAGCATCCAGTCCTTCGATCGAAAAACGCTTTTGGCCGACGAAGGTGCGGTGTAAAAACTGCTCAAGGCCTTCCACTTCCGTAAGCCTTTCTAAAACGGCTGCCAGCTTTTCCGGTGAATTCTTTTGAAACAATTCGCCTGACTCAACCATATTCATGAGCCATTCCCGCTCTTCGAAATGATGCACATGGTCAAATTCAAATGAGATTGTTTTTTTATAGGTGTTTCTTAAATGTTCGATGGCTTCTATGCCGTTCGTAATGTTTTTAGGAGCGTCTTTGCAAATCACGGACGCCGGTATTTCTTTTATTTCCTGTTCTGTCAGCCCGTAATCGGATAACGGAAACAACTCTCGTTTCTCCCGGTCCTTTCTGAGCGGATTAACGGAAGCGTTTAAATGGCCATAGGTTCGTATATCTTCTGCAAGTTTAACTGCTGATGCGATCTTTTGTATCAGATCGGCTGTGATGCGTCCCGGTTCTTTAGTTCCCGATGCCTCTTTTATTTGGCTCGGCGGAGCTCCCAGTTCATCAAACATGTCCTTAAGATCCGGGTCGATACTCTTCGGATCTTTAACATATTGATCGTAAAGCTCCAGCGCGTAGCCGAGGTTCGGACCGTAAAATTCTTCCCAATTCATTCTTTGTTTCATACTATTTTGAAACATTTGAACATTACCCCCAACCTAGATAATCAAGTGATTGATTCACTATCTTGAAATAACTTTCGAACGCTGTGCCCAAATTTATGTAATAAAAACGCTTCCAACGATATTTTACCACTCTTTGCAATTTGATTCTACCTTGATTGTTCACAAAACAGTAAAAAAATCATCGTAAAAACAAAAAATTTAAATCATTCATAAAATAAAACCCAAAAAGCATAGAATAACGGCTATCCTATGCTTTTATGGAGCAATTTTTTCAAGAGCGGATAGAGCACATCCGGAAGCTGGTCTACATCCGGAACGAAAATACTATATTTTCCGTACATATCCTGAATGGTTTTCATTTGGGACTCTTCAATTTCAGTGTTGGACAGAAACACATTAATCACTTCTATCCCTCTTTTTCTTGCTTCAATGACAGCTTCACTCGTATCCACAATTCCGTTTTGTTCATAACCGAACGCAGCCGGTTCTCCGTCAGAAAAGACAAGTAAAAATTTTTGCGCTTCGCGGCGCTGTAAAACCTGTTTGGTCATTTGCCTGATGGCGTAGCCGTCCCTGTTGTCTTCCTCCGGTTCGAGCTGCATAATGGCAGGCCCCGCTCCTTTTTGCAGGGAATCCTGAAAAGGAATTACCGTATTAAAATAGTTCGGCTGGCTGGTTTCGGTCGCATCGTTCGTGTCCTCCCAAAAACCGACAATCTGATGCGGAACGGACACGGATTTCAATGCTTCATGAAACAACACGATTCCCCGTTTCGTTTCCTCCATTTTATCAAACATACTTGCAGAACAATCGACAAGCAATGTAAATACGGCATCAATTTCGGAAGACGGCTCCTGCTTTTTATAGAAAAGACGTGGATTGCGTTCTGTAAAATATCGAAGCAGCTTATTATTCAGACGGCCCGCATGTAAATCTGTCCGGGGGAGCGTCTTTTTATGCTCAAGCGTTTTTTGAATCATTTGCTTCAGCCGCTTTTGATACGATTCAATCGACTTCGTTTGCTGCTTATAATCAAGCTCCTCTTCCCGGGAAACAGGCTTCGGCTCTTTATAAATCGGAAAGGCGAATCTGTTTTCTTTTCCGTCCGTCAGGCTGCCTCCGTTCGGTTCGTCTTTTCTTGATTCCAGCGCCTCCAGCTTGGAGTAGTCTTTTCTTTTTGTCTCTTGGGCTGAACCTTGAACAGAACCAAGGGCCTGATCCCCGTCATCCCCTTCTCTGGCGGCGTCTTTCCCCAAGTCTGATTTCGCCCCGTGTTCAATATCAAATTGCAGAAAACTTTTAGAGGGAGCCTCCGTTTCACGATGCCACGTCGGCATTTCCTCTTCATGAATGTCCTCATCGCCATCCGACTTTTTCGAAAGCTTGAGATCATCGCTCAATTTCGGCGCTGTTTTTATATCTTCAAATAACGGCTGCTCCGCGGCTTGCTCATAATCAAGCTCAGGAAGAAAGAAATAGGTGTTCAGCATGTCCTTATCCAGCACTTCTTCTAATCCGTCCATAATTTCTTTGACAACGTTTAATACCTGGCTTGTGGATTCTGCTTCGTATACACGGATCAGCCGGCTTTCTATAAAAGGTATCATCAGATCAATATCTTCACGCATGGCAGGAATGCCTTCCAGCGGTGACTCTGCTGTCAGCTTGACATATAAGGCACAAAATAATGCATCGGTAAAAATGCTTCGTTCTAAATTTAATGTCAGCTGTGTCGTGAAGTATTTTCTGTACATGTTTCTTCTTTTCGAAAAGATCCGCTTAGTTCCGGGGCGCTCATGTTTAATGAGCTCTTCAATTCTCATATCCTCAAGCAGCATAAACAGCTGTTTCGCAAAGCTCTTATGAGAAATATGATGATGCGCAAACTCCAAAAGGCTCGCAAACTCATGGTACGAACTGTAATTCGTTCCGATTGAGCGCAGGTAGACGTCGCTTTTCAGCCCCGCTTCCATATCCTCAGCTGCTCTGTCTTTCCAAAAATGGCTCATATAAATTTTCTTTTCGAATGGATTGTAATAAGACTGGACTCCGTATTCGACTTCGACTTCTTCGCTTTTGGTAAGTGTTTTGGCCAGGTCGGTCAGCATCATAAACAAGAACGAATCTATTGTGCTGTCATTAAACTTAATAAACTTCATCTCTTTACCCTCATTCAAACAGAGTTTCTGCGATATTCCGAACCGCTGCTTTTTCACGGTCATCGTCAAGCTTTTCCACAATTCCTCTTTCGATAGCCCGAAGAGGCGGAATATAAGCCGCTAAGTCACATGTATCAATCAAAGCTCTGATAGATGCCGCTTCCTCGGATACCTGGCCGTTATGGGCTTGAACGATCAAATCAGAAGAAAGCGTAATAAACCTGTTGATCAGTAGTTCATCTTTTAAAGCTGACTGCGATGTCAGCACTTGCTTCAGCAAATCACCTTTAATATAAGGAACGTCGATGATGACAAAACGGTTTTTCAATGCTTCGTTCAGGGGCACTGTACCGACATAGCCTTCATTGATTGCGGCAATTACGCCGAAACCTTCTTTTGCCCGAACCACTTCTCCCGTGAACGGATTGGTCATCATTTTTCTGTAATCCAACACGCCGTTTAAAATCGGAAGCGTTTCCGGCTTTGCCATATTAATCTCATCTATATAGAGAAAATGCCCTTCGTTCATAGCGGTTGTCACAGGTCCTGAAACAAACTCAATCGTTGCCTGTCCTGATTCGTTTTCGATGGTTTTGTAGCCGACAAGAGCTTCAGCGTCAAGATCAACCGAGCAGTTTACACTGTGCATCGGTTTGTTGAAATAGCTGGACAGTGTTTCAGCAAGCTTTGTTTTACCTGAACCGGTAGGGCCTTTTAATAAGATGTTTTTTCCCAGAGCTAAAGAGATTATCGCATCAAACAAAATCGCTTCATCCTCTGCTGCATAGCCTGATGACCCGATAAGTGTCTGAAATTCTTGCGGAATCGTCTGTTTTTTATATGATAAAAGCTTGTTTTGAATGTCTTCCGGAAATGATAGATGCTGCAATTGTGATGTCATAGATAGGTTTCCTTTCCAATTCATATTCCATTAACGAGTATACTAAAAAAGCCCTTGTATTCTCAATACAAAAGGGCTGTGCCAATTATTGTTTTTTAGTGTTGCCGGAGAGTGCTCCGCAAACGATCCGGTCCCCTGAATTTCCGCTCGGATTGGTTAAATAATCATCCGCCTGTTCATGAATCACAAATGCGCTTCCGTCCTTATCAAGGATATTGAGCTTACTTCCTTCCTTTAAAGAAGTTTCCGGCGCATTCATAATCACATCCACTTTTCCGTTGGCACCCACTTCAAGGTTGGGCAGATCACCGGCATGATGCCCCATTGGGTTGTTAAAGCCGTGTTCTTTATTAAGCGGATTAAACGGTCCTCCCGCCGATTCAAAGTCCGGCTTCACGCAAGTTCCCTTTTCATGAATGTGAAATCCAAGGGAAGCGCCTGGGGGAAGCTGGGTCGCTGAGATATGAAAATCTAAACCTTCTTCGTCCGACTCTTTTATTTCAATAAAGCCGATTTTCTTGCCTTTCGAATTGACCAGCTGTACGTCGTAAAGAAATGCCGACGTTTCAATCGCTTTACTATCAGGCTTAGGGTTTGAGTGATCTGAGGCTCCCCCTTGTCTGCATCCGCCAAGTCCCAGTGCCCCCAGCATGATAAGCAGTAAAAGACGATGCATGCTGTCTCCCCCTTGTTTTTTCATACAGTCTGGTCAAAGGATTCCCGGAATAAACAAGAAAAAAGCCTTGAAGGCTTTTTTTAAAAATAACTTCTGGCTCCCAAGTAGCGCGGCTTCCAATATGAGTTGCTCAAATTTGAAATCTCTACGCCGGATGAGCTTGCATGAATAAAATTACCGCTGCCCAAGTAAACCCCCATATGAGAAGGACCCGATTTATATGTTGTAAAGAAAACAAAGTCTCCGACAGATGGCTGGCTGACTTTCTGCATCGTATTCCAATATCCCGCAGTGCTTAACCTGGAAACAGAGGATACTTTATTAATGAGGTAATAAATATAACCGCTGCAGTCAAAACCCGCTGGCGTGTTGCCGCCCCAGCGGTACGGAACTCCGACATATTTTTTTGCTTCAGTTATCATTCTGTCAATCTTTGAACCTATTTGCACATTTGAGTCCGGTTTATCTGTTGTTGTATGATCTGTAGTTTTATCAGAACCGTTTGATTTTGATGTCCCTGAAACGGTCAGAACCTGTCCGATTTGCAGTACATCTGAGGACAAATTGTTTTTTTCCCTGATGCTTTGAACCGTTATTCCCAGTTGATTGGCAATCTTCCAAAGAGAATCACCTGATTTGACCTTGTATGTAGATGTTTTTACAGTATTATCACCTGAGTTTGGGGGCTTTTTCGACCCGCTGCTCCCGCTGTTTGATGAGCTTGTCCCTTTAACTTTTAACACTTGCTTCGGATAAAGGGTATCCGACTTTAAGCCGTTTAAGGTTTTTAATTCGGCAATCGTCATATGTAACTGATTAGCGATCTTCCACAACGAATCGCCGAGCTTCACTGTATAAGTTCCGTTTTTGGAACTTGAGGAATTTGAACTGTTATTTGTTTTTTCACTCGAATCGCGTGAAGACTCCTTTGAGTTTGAGCTTGTCCCCTTGATTTTCAGCTTTTGTCCGGGACGGATTAAATCACTGCTCAGGCTGTTTAAACTTTTTAGCTCAGAGATACTCATATTGTGGTTTTTGGCAATCATCCACAACGAATCGCCGTATGTAACTGTGTAGCTTGATGTTTTGTTTGTGCTTTTTGGTGATGACGTGCTTTTCTTTCCGCTCTCAGGTATTTTTAAGCTCTGCCCGGCATACAGCATGCTCGTTTTCAACTGGTTTTCGGATTGAAGAGCTGCAATACTCGTATTATACTGGCGCGAAAGCTTCCATAAAGAGTCACCGCTTTTCACCTTGATGGTTTTTGCTTCCACAGGAGCCACGACCATAGATGAGCCGACGACAGCAGTAGCGGCCATTCCGGCTACTATTGTTTTTTTCATATTTCCGATCAACCTCCTACTTTTTCTGTTATAACGCTGGATTCAAAAATAAGAACTGCTAAAAAAGGCCATCTTCTTTTTTATCGGCACTTATTCAGTTTTATCAACAACTTCTCAATAGATTGGCGACGTTTCAGTCTCAGGTGACCGTATCATTCTCACAACAACACCGATTATTTTACAGAAAAGGAACTTCACGCCCAAAAGATTTTGGAACCATTTGGATATTCATGCTGCAATTTGTTACTTTCTATCTAATCAAGGTAATGCTTTTAATGAGAGAAACGGCTTTCCCCCTCTGCTGACTGTTTCACATACAATTCTCCAACAGATTGCAAAATCCTCCTTAAAACAGTTTTTATGACGAAATATATCATTCAGAGGCAATAAAAAAAGCCTGCTTCATTTTCATGAAACAGGCTGTTTCATTACATATCTGCTGTTTGCGTGCTTGTTTTGACTTGCTCTAGAATGCAATCTGCAGCACGCTTAGAGCCTCCGGCTGCTATCAGCGATTCTCCGATTTTGTTTGCTTTTTCTGAATAACGGGTGTTTGCTGTAACTTGTTTAATGGTTTCTTGTAACACTGCAACAGAAACGTTTTCTTTTTTCAAAACCTTTCCCGCGCCTATTTTTTCAACTTGACTACCCACCATAAACTGGTCTGCTCCCATAGGGATCACAATCAGCGGCGTTTTGTAATACAAACCCTCGCTTGTACTGTTCATCCCCCCGTGAGTAATAAACAGATTCGCCCTTTTTAATATTTCAAGCTGAGGAACATAAGGCTTCACAATAAAATTTTCGGGAATTTCGTTCAGATCGCTTTGTTTGAGCTGCTTGCCGATTGCTAACACTACCTTGCCCTCAAAGCCTTTACATGCCTCTAAACATTGATTAAAAAACTCTTTTTGATTGTTGAAAATGGTTCCCATAGAAATAAACAGAACATTTTCATTTTCTATCTCTTCAAATGGGAAATCAAAGTTTCCTGGACGGTCGGCAATTGAAGGACCTACAAATAGATAGTTCTCTCCAAATTCATCAGCATTTGGCTGAAATTCTTTTGAAGTAAAGACAATGGTCAAGTCCCCTTCGCAAAAAAAGATATCAAACGGCTTGTTGATTCCCGCTGCAAAATCGGCATTTAATGTTCGGACAATCTCTTGATAGGATGAATAATAAGGAGATTCCTCCATTGGCGAGTTGTGGTTAAACTGACCGATTTGCTTCATAAATTCCTCGTTCATTGCGAAAGTTGAGCATAATGAAAATTTTGGCACCTTCAGCAAATTAGCCACTATTTTTCCCACTATGAAATGATGGTCATACAACACATAATCATATGATTCATGCTTTACTTCTTCATAAATACGAGACGCTATATCCCGGCATTCTTTTAGAAGATGGTAGAACAGTTCAGTGACATCGCCCCCTTCATCTCCGGTTTTATTCTTTCCAAAAGTATCGTCGCGAAAATCGTTATATTCGCGGTATTCTACACCAAGCCCGGTGATTTTTTCTTCATATTCCTTTACTGCGTAATAGGTAATCGTTTCTCCTCTGGATTTCAGCTCTTTTATAATGCCCAATGACGGATTGATATGGCCTTCACCCGGAAAATTGATCATCAATACCTTTGCCATGTCATCTGCTCCCTTCCTTTTAAATGTATGTAATATTTTACACAGTACTACAATTACTTATATAGGTAAAGTATTTAACTTTATTAACAATTAACATATATAACTTTTTTACTAGGCTTAGATAGCTGTTTTCATGAAAAACAGCATTCAATACAGAAAGAATGCTGTAAAAAGGGTGAAAATCAGGTCCTTTGTTTCATGTGAATGACACGTCCGGGAACATTTCATTATTTTTATGTACTTAGTCATCTCGGTGAGATAAGCGGGTACAGTACGCCGTCCTTGGCGAAAGACATTTTCCCTGTTTCTTCAGACACAACAAGAACAAGCGCGTCGGTAAAACCTGAAAGCCCAATAGCAGCCCTGTGACGTGTTCCGAGGTGGATATCTACTGTTTTAGTTGTTAAAGGAAGAACATTCGCCGCCGAAATAAGCTTGTTTTCTTTCACAAGCAGTGCTCCGTCATGAAGCGGATTGCCGGGGTAAAAAATGCTTTCAATTAAGGATGCACTGATTTCTGCATGAAGTGATGTCCCTTTTTGGATAAAGCCGTCAAGGGCATCCCCTCTTTCGATCACAATTAATGCACCATGCTTTTCGTCAGCAAGATGCTGAATGGCTTTCGCAAGCTCTGTAAAAGAAGGCGTAAAGTGTTCCATATAAGCCTGTAAATAAAAGGACGAAGCAATCGCTTGCATGTCTTGAAATGTATGTCCGAGATCATCCAGTTCACATAAAAGGCATTGATCCTTTTCGTTGAGTGTCCGCAAAATAACAGACGTATCCTCCAGAATCTGTTCCAAATAGGTTTGTATTTGAGTTTTAAACATATGTTCAGTCATCTGTTCATTTCGCATTGCCAAAACCATCTCTCTTTGTCAAATTTTCTCTTTCACGCATGCTTATCAATATGGTGCGCATCCTATTTGTGAAAGGAGGCTGTCTTAAGCATGGAAATCGAAAGAATTGTTCAATATACTTGCACCTTCCTCGGGATCATAGCTCTTTCTTTTATTTATGCCCAAATGTTTAAAAAAACGAAGCCGCCAAAGAAAGATTAGGTCAGAGGCTCATTGCTTTTTATACATAAAATGTTATAATTTCTCTCGTTATGTTAAAGAAACGGGGAACGAATAATGAGAGAAACAACAACGATCAATCAGAAAGTCAAGCAGCTGATTCACATTTTAATTCCGATTTTAATTACTCAAGTCGGCCTTTCTCTTATTACCTTTTTAGACACCGTCATGTCAGGAAAGGTCAGCGCCGCTGATTTAGCAGGTGTTGCGATCGGCTCAAGCCTTTGGACGCCTGTCTATACGGGGCTTGCCGGAATCCTGATGGCCGTCACCCCGATTGTGGCACAGCTTTTTGGCGCCGGTAAACGCAAAGAGGTTCCGTTTACCGTGATACAGGCCATTTATGTTGCGGCGATTCTGAGCATTTCCCTTATTATGATCGGTTATATCGTAGTTGATCCTATTCTCGGCAGCTTAAACCTTGAGCAGCATGTCCAGGAGATTGCAAAACACTTTTTAGGGTTTTTATCTCTTGGGATTTTTCCTTTGTTCGTTTATACGGTGTTGAGATCGTTTATTGATTCTCTCGGAAAAACAAAGGTTACAATGGCGATAACGCTTTGTTCGCTGCCGATTAATTTCATACTGAATTATGTGTTTATTTTCGGGAAATTCGGGATGCCGGCATTAGGCGGAGTCGGTGCGGGGCTTGCTTCTGCCCTGACATATTGGTGCATTTGTGTGATCAGCTTTTTTATTATTCATACATCTTCACCGTTTGCCGAATTCTCAATTTTTCGCAAGGCGTATATGTTCTCATTATCAGAATGCAAAAAACTTCTTACCATTGGTTTGCCTATCGGCTTTGCGATTTTTTTTGAAACCAGCATTTTTGCGGCTGTCACTTTGCTGATGGGTCATTTCAGCACTGTCACCATCGCTTCGCATCAAGCGGCGATGAATTTCGCTTCCCTTTTATATATGCTGCCGCTCAGTGTGTCCATGGCTTTAACGATTGTTGTCGGCTTTGAAGCGGGAGCAAAACGCTATGCCGACGCACGAACGTACAGCCACCTTGGCATTACGATCGCTGTTGGATTTTCTTTATTTACGGCCGCTTGCATCCTGCTGTTCAGACAGCAGATTGCCGGAATGTATACCGGAGATCCGGAAGTCCTGCGTTTAACTCAGCACTTTTTAATATATGCGCTGTTTTTCCAGCTTTCTGATGCAGTGGCCGCGCCTATTCAAGGAGCGCTCAGAGGGTATAAGGATGTAAACTATACGCTGGCGGCTGCTTTTGTTTCTTATTGGATTATCGGCCTCCCAGTCGGTTACGTCATCGGCACGTATACAAGCGCCGGCGCTTACGGATATTGGATCGGTTTGATCGCGGGGCTTGCTGCTGGGGCCGTCGGCTTATTTTTCAGATTACAGCGGCTTCAAAAGCGCAATTCATTGAAACAAACAATATAAGAGATGAAGAACAGGGGGAATAAGAATGCCTGCAAATAAGCGATTATATGATTACCTGTCTCAGCATGCCGAAGAAATCAGTTCAACCTGGTATCAAAACATCGAAGAAAATGATCCAAACTCCATCTACGCATCGACAGATCCTGTTATTATTGAGAATCTTAAAAGACAAAATCTAGCTTTTAACCATCATATCAATCGTATTTTTATAGATGAGGAACATATTTATTTACCTGCTCTGAAAAATTGGGCATTTCAAGTGACACAGGATCAGGAGCATTTGAAAACACCCATCCATTATATTATTCGGGAGTTTGTCAGAGTCAGAGACTTGTATTTAACGTATGTAAAAGCATTTATCCGTCAGGAAGAAGCGAATTGTGAGAGTGCGGAAGATATAAGTCATACGCTTATGAAGGCATTTGACCTTGTTATTCATATTTTCATCGAAGAAATGTATAAAAACACAAATAATCAGCTGCAGGCGCAAAAAGAAATGATTAATGAATTGAGTTCACCTGTCATCGTTTTGTTTCACAATGTCGCCTTGCTTCCTTTAATCGGGACCATTGACACAGCTCGTGCCAAAATGATTATAGAAAATACGCTTGCTCAGTGTGCCGCAAAAAAGGTGACTCATCTGTATATAGACCTGTCAGGCGTGGCCATTATTGATACGATGGTCGCCCAGCAGCTCTTTCATCTAATAGATGCGCTGAAATTGCTGGGCGTTAAATCTACATTATCAGGGATCAGGCCTGAAATTGCCCAAACTGCCGTTCATCTCGGGTTGTCTTTTGAAGACATCTCGATGAGATCGACGCTTGCTTCCGCCATCGCTTCCGATTTGAAACTAAAAAAGGTATAAGGCCTGCGCCTTATACCTTTTTTCTCTGATCAGTCATTCCACTGATACGTCCAGTATACTTCTTCTTCGAACCATGTTGCCAAAACCGGTTCGTTATTTTTCAATTTCGCTTCAAGCTCTCTCAGCATACCTTCCGTTTGGGTGCGGTGGGCTTTTAATGCATTCATTTTGATATCTGCAACTTCTTTAATATCAAGAACGACATCAGGCTCGCCGAGGCTTTCTTCTCTATCCCGGGTAATGGCCATGCAAAGAGTGCGAGGGCGATCTTCTTTCTTTTTCCGGTAAAGCGCGCGGATCACCGCTTCCCCGCATGCGTCATGATCAGGGTGAACCCCGTACTCCGGATAAAATGTAACAATCAGGCTCGGTTTGACATCATCAATAATGGCTTCCATCATATCAGCCAAATACTCATCATTTTCAAACTCAAGCGTTTTATCACGCAGTCCGAGCATTCTCAGATCATTAACATCCATCGCTTTACAAGCATCTATCAGCTCCTGCTTTCTTAGCAAAGGCAGTGTTTCCCGATTTGCAAAGAAAGGATCCCCCATGTTCCGTCCCATTTCACCGAGTGTCGCGCAGGCATAGGTGACGGGAACTCCTTTTTTCCTGTTTAAAGCAATCAGCCCCGCCACTCCGTATGATTCATCGTCAGGGTGCGGCAGGATCACAAGTACATGTTCTTTCATCATTCTTCCACCCTTTTCTTTAGACTGTGAACGGCTTTTCACTGATCTGAAGCGAAATCGCCAGCTTTCCGCCCGGCAAGTGTCCCGCCATTAACAAGCGGTTCTCATCATCTATCGTATATTCTGTCAGGCCTTCAGCATAAATCCAGCCTTCTTCTGTTTTCAAGCCGACTCGAAATGGGCCGTTTCCTTTTATTTTCGCCTCGTGATACGTGACTTTCGCATTGCGGATATAAGCCACAACCGTCATGTTTTTTTCGTTTAAATGAGCTGAATAGGAACCTGTTGTTGTCTCCAAATGGATATAAACAGGGCGATCCGCATATTGTTCTAAAGAAGATTGCACATCTTCTTTTATGATTTCTTTCATAACTGCTCCCCTCTTTCTTCTCTCAAGTGCTGCAAGCGTTCTGTATGCAGCTCAACCAAGCGGTACTTATCAACCGGATTCAGCTGAGAATTCACAATGCGCTGCATGGCGGAAAAATATTTTTCCAGTAAAGGTTTACGAAGCCTCGGATGCGTCATTTTATCCAAAAGCTCAAGATCAATGGCCTGCCGCACCGCATCTATGCCGGTGCCGGCGAGTGAACGGTTGTTCCAGAGTGCGGTGTAAGCTGCCGCTATCTCTTTATCATTGTCCATCGTACAGCTCCTTTATGTCATACATACATGAAATGATTATACTCATCTAAGCTGCCGCTGAAAAGCCAAAGGGCTTAATGGCTTTTCGATATCCGCTTCCATTTCACTTGTGAAAAAGTAAACAAAAGCAGTGCAGCCCATATACAGGCAAACGTAAAGGCTTTTGATCCCGTAAATGCTTCATGGTAAACAAACACCCCAAGCAGCAAGGTAATCGTCGGTGCTATATATTGCAGAATTCCCACTTGATAAAGCGGCAGGCGTTTCGCCCCTTCAGCGAACAACAGAAGCGGCAATGCTGTAAATATGCCGGCAAAAAAGAGAAGCAGCCAGGTTCCTCCGCTGACCCCACCCGATGCAGACTGATGGGCGCCCAGCAACAAATAACAAAGAGCCGCCGGGGTGATCAGTAATGTTTCCAGAGTCAAACCGATTGCGCTCGGAAGACTTGTTCTTTTTTTACATAGTCCGTACAAGCCGAAACTGAATGCTAAGAGAAGCGCAATATAAGGAATTGAACCGTATTGGAACGCAGAAATAATGACAGCCGCCGCTGCAATAGACACGGCCACAATCTGCAGCCGGTTCAGTCTTTCTTTTAGAAATAAAATGCCAAGCAATACAGATACAAGCGGATTAATATAGTACCCCAGACTTGCTTCAAGCAAAAAGCCGTGATTCACAGCCCATATGTATACAAACCAATTGATGGAAATTAAAACAGAGGCAAGCAGAAGCGACAAAAAACCGCCTTTCTTTTTTAAAGAAAGAAGTTCCTTCCAGCCCGTTTTCCACTGGCGCAAAACAGCCAGCACTATGCACATAAACACAAACGACCATATGATGCGGTGGGCTAAAATATCAAGTGCGGGAAGATGCTCCAACAGCTTCCAATAGAGCGGAAATAATCCCCACAGCACAAATGAAACCGCTGTATAAATGATCCCTTTTTTAGTTGAAGAATTGTACAAATCAACCCCCTGCCTTTCTTTAGAGCAGCTTATATTATATCACGTGAAAGATCGAGTGGGCATATACTATTTTGTCCGTTAAGAAAGGCTGTGATGAGATGTTTGAATGGAACAAGTATTTCCCTTTCCAAAATCAATTTTCAAAGGAAGCTTTAAAAAATGCAGATCCAAAAGATGTAGAGGACTATGTAAATCGCGTCATGGAAAGCGTATTCGGTTCTAATCATGCGGCGCAATTTCCATTTCGCGATCCGCTTCCCAAAAAAGAAAAATCAACGGACGCCGCTCCAGAGATAGATATATTCGAAACAGCGGATCATGTTTTTGTAAAAATCCCCGCCGCCAAAGAGCAGATTGATAACATCAAAATCAAGCATACTTCACAGGCGCTGTTCGTAGAGAATTTCCACCAAAAGGATCAGCAAAAAAAGGTGGTTCTCCCAAGCTTGGTGAAGCGCAAAGGCACAAAAGCGGTATATAAAGACGGCCTGCTGGAAGTCATGTTTTTAAAGCACGATGATTACAATCTGTCCGAGGTTGAAATCATGAGGTGAAAAACGGTCTGCATCTTATGCAGACCGTTTTTACTAATAATAAGAGGGATAGCCTCCGCCGCCGTATGGCACGCCTGGCCCCTGGCCGTAGGGGACTCCCCCGTATCCGTATGGAGACGGAGGCGGATAAGGATATGGCCTTGGATAGTTAAACAGAGCACTCCCGAGAAAACCGCCTAACAAACCGCCGACTAAAGGAGCGCCAAACAAAAAAGGATTTCGCGCCGGATAACCTGCAGATTCTGGATTCCCGCGATAATATGCATGATGAGGGTACATCTTCTTTTCCTCCTTTATGTCTGCCTATATTAAAGGTATTCATACAGGAGAAAAAACGATTGGGCGAATCTTGATAAATCATTTTTTTCGTTATGATTGTGAGCTTACTCGCCAATGGTTCAAAACAACCCATGCCCGCTACAGATATTAAAGAAACATCGCCAATAATAAAACACAGCCGAGTCCGGTTACTGAAAGAATTGTTGTCAGCAAATCCACGTTTGAAACGTTTCCTTCACAGTCAGGCCGAAAAACTCTTTAACCATCCAAAAGCCAGCATCGTTTACATGGCAGGCAATCACACTTCCAGCTCCGGTTGCAAGCACCATCAATCCCGGGTTGACTGTATTCGCCGCCATCAATGGCGCTACCATCCCGGCAGTCGTAAGCGCGGCTACCTTTGCAGCCCCTGAGCACAGCCGCAGGACAGCGGCAATTATCCATGCAACCAGCAGAAGAGACATATTTGTTTGGCTGAACAAAGATGCTACATAATCACCGACACCGCCGCCTATGATTAATAGCATCATGGCGATTTGGGAGATTGATTGTGTTAAAGAAGCGATTAGCATATTTAAGTTACTTTTTGATCACATTTTGATTTCGAACTAAAATCCTAACGAGAAGTTGCCAACAACTTTTAAAGGGATCGTTATTTATTCGTATAGATGTTTATTGTCTGCTGAGATATAAATCACCCAAAAAGTGAAATGTTGATTAACTTTTGGTTATATGTTATATTTTACATCAATTTACTGCAAAAATAAGATGATATGTTATGAGATAAGGGCACGCTAAGGACGTTTTTACCCATTCTATTATGGATCTATAACAATCGGGGAGGTTAATAAATATGCCATTATTACGTTTTGATTTGATAGAAGGACGCGATGAAAAGCAATTGAAAAAATTATTGGATGCTGCCCATGATGCTATGACAGAGGCGTTTACCGTACCTGAACGGGACCGTTATCAAATTGTTCACCAGCACCCGGCAAATGAACTCATTATTGAAGACACGGGTCTTGGTTTGAAAAGAAGCAAAGATGTAGTCATCATTAGCATCGTAAGCAAGGCGAGGACTGAAAGCCAAAAAGAGACTTTATACGCTTTGCTGGCACAGAAGCTTGAAGCTGAGTGCGGTATATCACCCGAAGACCTAATGGTTTCCATCACAGAAAATGGTGACGCTGATTGGAGTTTCGGGCTGGGTGAGGCCCAGTTTTTAACTGGAAAACTGTAATAAACAGGACCACTGTGCAGTTAGCGCATTATTCATGGCCAGTTAATTGAAGACTGAAAGTCAATTTTAAAAATCGCCCGCACGATGATTAAGAAGAAATGCTTTGCCTCCTCTTAATCATCGTGTTTATGAGCAAATAAAAAACGTTTCCAACAAAGCGATGGAAACGTCATGAATCAATTTTAGATTGTCTAATGCCCGTCATTCTGAAGGTTTCAAAAACCGCTTTGCCGACTCGCCTTTCAGGTCACGTTCTTTCATTAGAACGGTGTCCCTCTGTTCAGCACGTTACAACTTGTAATCCCCTTTTTAGCTCCCCCGGTTTATTCCTGCTGTATTTTTATTTCTCATGGTGACCAGTTTCTTCCGGCTCACAAAACTTATCCGCCCATGTTTGCATTTCTTGAAAAACAGCTTGCAGAGCTGTTCCCTTTTCGGTTAGATTATAGATCACTTTCACAGGGGTTTCCGGCAGCACCTGCCGCTCAACGATCTTCATTTGTTCAAGCTCTTTCAGCCGTTCAGCCAGCATTTTTTGGCTGATCATCGGAATCGTTTCAGTTATCTCTTTAAATCGTTTTGGGCCGTCCATTAATACATGGATGATAAGGCCATTCCATCGCTTTCCTAATAAAGAAAAAGCAGATTCCATTTTAGGGCACATTGTAAATCCCACATGTCTTCATCCTTTCATTTATTGACAAGAATTAAATGATCAATTAAAATGAGTTCTCGAGTTACATTTAGTAAGTTTCTAACTTTTCTACTATCATACCACGTTTAATTGGAGGAGGAAATACTATGACGAATACACTGGATATTTTACAACAGCGTGCATCAGTAAAAGAATACGATAAGAATGCAACAATTTCGAAAGAAGAAATGACTGAGCTATTGGAGCTTACAACGAAAGCGCCATCCGCTTGGAACCTTCAGCATTGGCATTTCACTGTGTTTCACAGCGATGAAGCAAAAGCAGCCCTATTGCCGGTAGCCTATAACCAAAAGCAAATCATCGAATCATCTGCCGTCGTTGCTGTTTTAGGCGATTTAAAAGCAAATGAAAATGGTGAAGACGTATACGGTGAATTGGCAAAGCAAGGCCTCATCACAGATGAGATTAAACAAACGCTGCTCGGCCAGATTAACGGCGCTTATCAAAATGAACAATTCGCCCGTGATTCTGCTTTCTTAAATGCTTCATTGGCTGCTATGCAGCTTATGATTGCCGCAAAAGCAAAAGGTTATGATACTTGCGCAATCGGCGGATTTAACAAAGAGCAATTTCAAGAACAATTTGACGTAAGCGACCGCTTTGTTCCGGTCATGCTGATTTCAATCGGCAAAGCAGTAAAGCCTGCTCATCAAAGCAACCGTCTGCCTGTATCAGAGGTTTCGACGTGGCTGTAAGCATCTGAAAAAAACCTTAGCCCGGCCATGCCGGACTAAGGTTTTTTTATAGAAAAGCGTCTTGGTACCACATCCGCGCCTGTTCCGCTTCCTGCTGTGTAAGCTGATGTCCTCCTTCTTGCCAATAAACAGCAGTAGAGGCTCCTGCTTCATTCAAATATTGCTGAAGTTCCTCTGTTTCTGCTCTCGTGCATAAAGGGTCATGCTTACCCGCTCCAATAAATACAGGCAATCCTTTCATATCAGGAAGTTCCAATCCGCGAATCGGAACCATCGGATGGTGAAGAATGGCTCCCTTTACTGCTCGTCCAAAGTGAAAGAGCAGGCTTGCGGCGATATTTGCACCATTTGAATATCCAGCCGCAATGACGTTATTCCGATTGAATTCAAGCGTCTCGGCTGCTTCGTCGATAAAATCCTTTAATTCTTTTGTCCGTTCAACCAAATCTTCCTCATCAAACACACCTTCACTCAGCCGTTTGAAAAAGCGAGGCATACCATGTTCAAGCACTGAGCCCCTGACACCGAGCAGATGAGCGTCCGGGTCTATGAAACGTCCGAGCGAGAGAAGGTCATGTTCATTTCCTCCGGTTCCGTGCAGCAGCAGCAGTACGTTGTCAGATGTTCCTTTTTCATAAATATATTTCATTTTAACTTTAATTTCTTCAGTTTTATTTTTGTTTATTTTTTATTTGGCTTTAAGAAATACACCGGAAAGTATCCCTCTAATATCTTATCAGTATTATCTCTCTATTTACTTGTGCATATTACTTGGATATTTAACGATTGGCCTTATCTTATCTTTCATCACAGATAAATTAGGTGAGATGTGGAGATTCAAGAAATACTCTTTAATAATATTCAAACTAATAATTTACTTGCTATTACCATATGCTATATCTCACTCTCTCTTTGTTTTAATAGCTCCTTTGATTTATTTATTATTCGAAAGCTTATTATTTATATTAAGAAAAACTTAACAACTTAATATCAAATGAAGAAATTTATATAAATAAAAAAACATACCAAATTCATTGGTATGTTTTTTCTCTTATGATCATGTTTGAGTTTTCTCACTTACTAAGCACCTACTCTGTCATCAGCAACATGGAAGGGCGCTTTTTTCTTGAAGAAGAACATAAAACCTGTGGGGATTTCTTTAAAGTTCTCCTTTTTTATAGTATTCTTCTTTTATGTTTGAAGGCACCATGTTACCACCGGTAGCCCATATTATATGTGTGCCATTAGTTAATTTTTCTTTTAAATTATGTTTTTGTAAATATTCCATCCCACTCTGATGCAATTTAATAGGTCCTACCATACCCGCCAATGCAGAAGGTTCCAAATAAATATCCTCTGTATCTGCCAGTTGCTTTAGTAATTTATACAAATGTTTATCGCTGACAGTGTAACTGCCACTTAAAAAAGGCTCTATAATCTTCCCAGCAAATTTTGAAGGTCTTCCTACAGCAAGTCCGTCTGCATCAGTTTTATTATCAATACCGATTTCTTGTACAGAAATTTGATCATGCAGTCCAGTCATTAAACCAAGTAACATACTAGGAGAATGCGTTGGCTCAGCGAAGAAACAATGAACATGATCTCTGAACATTAATTTTAAACCAAAAGCTACTCCCCCAGGACCTCCACCTACCCCACATGGAAGATAAACAAATAAGGGATGATTTTCATCAACAGTTATCTTTAATTCTTTTAATTGTTTGTCCAAGCGAGAAGCAGCAACTGAATAACCTAGGAATAAATCTTTTGAATTTTCATCATCTACAAAATAACAACTAGGATCAACCGCTGCTTGTTTTCGACCTTCTTCTACCGCCTTGCTGTAGTCAGCCTCATATTCTATTACATTTACATTTTTACTTCTTAGCAAATCCTTTTTCCACATTTTCGTTATATAATATCCTTGTCAAAGCATTACCCCTGTAGTTTCTACGATGCATCTTTAAGATAGTTTGTTTATCCCGTATATTCACCTTAAACTAAAAAGAACTTGTAGGGATTCCTACAAATTCTTTTTGTTTTTCTAGTCTAATGGAGACATAAACCTCTAAATAATTATTGACTATAAGGCGTCCCACCCCATGCCCATCAACTTAAGCATTTTATAACAACCTCAAAACGAAAAACGGTCTTCTTTCTATTTGTTAATGAGAAAAAAATGGGAAATATTTAGATGAAATACAGACTTTAAAATTAACATTCCCCAAAGAGAGTGTTTTTCTTATTAACTATATAAAGAAAGTGTTTCAACAAAATTCTTTGTTCAACTAACGGAGACTTTAGCATAAGAAGATAAGTAAATAAATCGGTTCCTAAACGTTGTATGGAACCGATTTTTCTATTCTATAATTTGCTTAACGTTGTAAATCCGCAGTTTCCTGACGCTACCCTATCCTACTAAAGGGTTTTATCGATGTTTCAAAAGACTCTTTTGAATAATTTTAATGCGACGCTACTGTACCAACTTCTCAAAAACTTCAACCTCTTCAGGTGTTCCTAAGGGAATTATATTTTCCTTAGGAATCTCGTGAATGCCAATATTTAATTTTTGAATAAATTCATTATATAAAGGTGCTATGTATATTTCTTTATATTGTTGCAATATACTGTTTTTATTTCTTTCATAGCTATTTAGAAAATATTCCCATCTCCTAAAATAATAGAGGCCTATAGAAGCGTAATTAGAAATTTTTTTCTTTTCTGCCACTTCAACTACCCTACCAAAGCTATTTAATTTTACATAACTCCAGTTATCACCACTAAAAGTTTCAAACACAGGAATAATACCATCATTATTTTTAAAATTGGTTTTTTTCAATGAATTCGGATCCACAAAAGTATCTATATTGTATATCATTACTTGTTCATCAACATTAATATAATTTTTGGCATTATAGGCAGTTTCAGCTTGTCCACAAGTAAAAGAATTTAGCTCAATAATTTTGTAATTATCTATTCCTAATAATTCACATTGTCTTTTAATAAACTTCACACAATCATGTTCTTTTACTGCCATAAAAATAAACTCATATTCAAAAAAATTCTTAAGAGAAATTATTGACCAATAAAATAAACTATTATTTTGTACATTTATCATATATTTTGGTATTGTGAATCCCTTGTTAAGGAATCTTTGTCCACGTCCAGCCATAGTAATTAATACTTTCATTGTCCCCTCCTAGTTATATATAACCTTTAGTTTCTCTAATAGCATATCAGCTTTTTTTTCAAAATTTGGATCTCTATTTAACGATGTATAATCGTATATACTAATAACTTCTATAAATACTAGTAAATAATATAAATCTTTAGATATTATCGGTAAGAAAGATACTTTTTCATATGACCATTTAAAAACATTTATTTTCTTCCTATCACATAAATCTAGTTCAAATAATTTGATAAATTCCACCCATACATTATCTAATCTAGACCGTTCAAAATCTATCAATTCAAATTTATTATTATGAAGTTTAATATTTCTAGAACCAAAATCACCGTGAATAAATTTTATACTTTCTTTATTCATAAACTCTTTATCTAAAGAGGCTAATTTATGTTTTATAACATTAAAGTGACTAGATATATGATCTATTTTATAATGGGTCTTCATATTATTTAACAGCTTATAAATTCTTTCTGAAGGAGGAGATAAGTTTATTCTGTCTTTTCTAGAAATAAAATTAGAGTGCTTGTTATGAAAGTTTGCAATTAAAGAGCCAGCCTCCTCTATAACACCTTCCTGATCGAAATCAATTTCAAAATAATTTTTAAAGGGTGTTATTAAAAAGTAAAAGGTTTGATAGTTAAAATGACAAATTAATTCCTTAGCCAAGTATTGGGTGAGGATTTTTTTTTCATTTATAAACAAAGATTGATCCCTAAATACCTTTATAAAAACTATTTTACCTGAACCCACTATACTTCCTTTAAAATGATTATTATGTGATTTATGTGGAAAAACAGTTGCTTCTATTCCATTTTCTTTCAATATTGAAGATAATAGTAAATTCATAAAAACATCCTTTTAAATTTTTTCTTTATTGCTGCTTAGAAAAAATTTTGACTCTAAAGACCCTTTTTTTAGTATAAAATTTAGTAAGGCTAACGTTCTAAATGGGATATTTAGGGTAAACCCTATTAATGTATTTTTTAATATATGTACTATTTTTCTATTCCAATTGTATTTATTAGAGTTTTCGATCCAATCGTATTTAATTTTATTAAATAAAATATTATATACAAGATATTTTAATAATAATAATGTTAAACAAATAATTAAAGCAATGATACTTTTTGTTATATATACACTTAAAAGTAAACTTACTAACAAAATCACTTCCCTCGTCACATCAAAAATTGAATATATAAACTTCATAAAATAATTCGTTTTAGTAACTTTTATTCCATTAAGCGTGAGATACTTATATTGTTCTCTAATAGAAAAAATCCCATAATAAATTCTCGTTATTTGATTAAAATAGTCCTTTAGATTATTCAAGCCAGAAACTATGGCAGGATAAGGAATTATAACCTGTTTTTTATTAAGTAAATAGAATCTATAGCCAAGTGCAATGTCATCTGAATAATCAGGAAATCCTCCTACATTTAAAAGTTCATCTACTCTAATATACATTCCTGATCCCATTAAATAAAAGATGTCTTTTTTTGATTTCTTAGAAAAGAAATTGTAACCCTCAATCCCCAATGATCTCCTGATATGCCATATAGAAAGTAAGTCAATAACCTTCGGAGTTTTAGTATTAACATTTTGAATTACATAAGGTATTTGTTGATAAACCGTAGGCATATCGCCTTTCCTATAACAAATATCATTTGCTATCCAATTTATAGTATTTTTATGGGGACGAGCATCAAAGTCGTATACACCTATATAGGTCTTTTTAGGAATTTTATTTATAGAATTTAGAGCAAAACTAAGTTTAGAAGTTTTAGTACTACTAATTGTTTCGTCAAATATAACTTTTATTGATAAATTGTTATTCTTTATAAAATCCAAACATCTTGTATAAGAATCTTCTTTAACTTTTTTACCATTACTCTCTAATTCAGTAGCTACTATTACAAAAACACTAGTATTATGAGATTTTGTGAAATTGTTAAAGTATAATAAAGTTTCTTCAATTAAATTATATTCCTTATGACATGGCAAGAAAATACTAAAATTTACATCTTCCTCTCCATATCTATAAATTTTAGTATTTTTTATTGTTTTATTAATATTAATATAATTTTTAATAGCTCCACACATTATAAGTACCTCTAAAAACAGCACTATTTTTAGAATAATAACAAATGTCAAATTATCACCTCTTAATTAATCAAGTTACCCTTATAATGATTTTGACATTAACATCGGTTAATATAATTATCTATCCCACTTATTAACAAACTAACTTACACACTTCTTTTCAAAATTTACTAAAAGTTTTTAACCATTTAATAATAAAGCTTTTTTGTTAGTAACATTAATATTACTCTTTGCAGATTTTTGTATAGCGCAAACAAATAACCATAAATTATATTTTTTATTTTGTATAAAATGGTTGACTTATCTTGGAAGGTCTATTCATATCAAAGAACCGTTCATGAATTTCGTTGTTCCATCTTACAGCTATTTCGTTTGAGTCGTAATAATAAACATGATTAAGGTAATTTGTATCTGCTGGTTTAATTGAGTTTAAAACTTCATCAGGTATTACATCTGAGAAGATACTATTAGTATAATAGAATGTAAAATAAACTTCTTTTTCAAAATTTAACTGTTGAACTAATGATAAAAAATATCTCCAATTTATGGATTTACTTTCTATTGTCCAAACTAAATCGTTAATCTTATATAGCAGAAGATCTTTATAAACGTTTAAATCTCTAAAAGAAACGGCTTCTTTATAAAAGTGTATAGATAAAAATAGCAATACATAAGACCAATTCATTGAATAAAATGTACTGTTATCATAAGGTAAACTGATTTTACTTTCTAATATATCTTCAACTAATTTCACATTTCTATTCTTAGACATGAGGTTAATAGAAAAATGCAAATCTATAATATGATGATCTAAAAATGCCTCATCAACTAACTTTACGAGCGGAATAACCTCATGCGATGTCATAGTTCTAATAACTTTTTCTTTCCTACCAACTTCAACAACGGTATTGTTTTCTTTAATAACTCCCTGTGTATATCCTAGATTCTTAAAAATGTTAATAGCCTTATCAATATGTTCTGGATGTACTAAGATGTCATTGTCATTAAAATTTCTTGCCCCTAAATCCTCATATACAAACAAAGAAAGAACTAAACCCTTTAATAATACATAAGGAATATTATTCCTAGTCAGTTCATTGCATATTGTTGCAGTGTAATCGATTTGATTACCTGCTTTTTCCTTTTGAAAAAAATAGTTTTTTTTCAAAAATTTATAGAAGTGCGGATATTTACATGTATATTTTTTTTCTAGTTCTTGCTCAATTACATACTTTTTAATTCTGTTCCATGCAATACCAGTAGTTCTATGTGTCTCCATTAGACCTATTACCTTACTCCAATCTAGATGAGAATTAAGTAGATTTTTTAGTCTATTAATTTCTTCTTCTTTTGGATTTTTTTTTACCGAGAGTATTAATAACTCTTCTTCTTTTTCCCACTTACTATTAAGCATTTTTTACCCCCTAAAAACTTAGAATTCTAAATTTACTATTCTTCTTATATGAGTTTTCGCATTATCTGCGATCTTTTTATATTTTAATGATGGGTTTGAATTATAGTATGCTATTGAACCCATACTATGCAAAACATCATAAAACTCTATTCTCTTCATAATATCTTTATCAGTTGTCTTCCCTAGATATCTTTCTAAAAAGAAAAACCATTCATTTGTTTCCTCTCGATGGAAAGTTCTACTATATAATTTAGCTAAATCAGAAACTGGATCCCCTCCACACGCTCTGTCAAAATCAATTAATGCAATATCATTATTAGGAGTAACAATGATATTTGCTGGTTTTAAGTCATGATGCATCAGTACAGGTTTTAAATCTTCACATATTAAATTATCAAGGTTTGATTTGAAGTAGCTTTCAAACTTATTAATATTTTCAATATTTAATCCTAGATCTAACACGCGCTTGTTAAATCGGTTTGTTAAGTAAATTAACCAATTATCTAATTGACTGGTTACATCAGAGTTTAAATAACCAAAATTCTCCACTTTAATACAGTGTAATTTTTGTAAAATTTCCGCTAAATTTATGAGATGAGTTTTGTTTGTTTGTTGTGCAATGATACTTTCGCCATAAATAAAGCTTAAATTAATTCTTAGATTTTTTTTATCAATATCAAGTACCTTAGGGCATTTAATAACCCCGTCACATAAATTAAGTGCATTTAGCTCACAATAAAACCTATCTGGACTTCTAAACTTCTTTTCTACAAATTGTATTGAAGATTCATAATTTATTATTTTGGTTATGTTTTCATAGTTTCCATCCATTTTAGTTATCATCTTTCAGACCGTGCACCCTTAAATTATTTAAATTTATTGCTAATTCCTTGAAATCTAAATTGTTTTTTTGTCCTACATTTCTTAACCAATCATGAGGTATATCTTCAAAGTTTATAGCTCCTAAAATAGCACATAGCATACTAGTAGTTGAATCTGAGTCCCCACCAAGATTCACAGACTTTATTGCAGATTCTTTGAATGATAGATTTAAAGATAAAAGTGAAAACACACAAGCGACCGATTCTAATGCTATAAACCCCCACTCGCCTTCATCTGTTTTATACTTATTCAATATTAAATGTTCAACATACTTTTCCGGGCCAATATCAATAGCAAATTTAATTTCTTTTAATATTGAACATGAGCATTTACTGGAATATCTTGTTTCAAATTTCCTTAACGTATTTAAAGAAAATTCTATAATTTCATTAATCGTATAACCTTCTATTGCTGCTGATACTGCAGAAGCTATTGCCACTGAACCACCTAAAGCGCCCATAGTATTATGAGTTAAAGTGGATGAATCTACTGCTAATCTCACCAATTTGTCTACTTCATGTACACTACAACATATGCCTATTGGTGCAATCCTCATGGAAGATCCATTCCCTTCTCCTCCCTCAGCAATATTATTGGGATTTGCTTTAACCCTAAATCTTCCGCACCCAGTCCCTGGTTTACAGTATCTTTCTTCTATTTTTAGCAACTCCTTTCCAAATCCCTCCCTTGAAAATCCATTAAACTTTATTAATGAGTTTGCAAGGATTAAAGTTTGTATAGTATCATCTGTCACTTCATACTTTTCCCATTTAGATTTACCTTTACCTGATCTCCTAATAGGAGTAATAAAATTTGTAATCTTTTCACCGTACATTTCAGGAATTTCTCGCGGAGAATAATGAACAGCTGGAGTTCCAAATGCATCACCAATAGCTAATCCATTTAATGTCCCTAAAATACGATAAGTATAATCATTTTTCATAGTAAGACCTCACAATAAACTATTTAGCAATAAAGTATTTCTCTATACATTCCGCTATAGCTCTCTTGTTTTCCTTTTTAATTTTTTTGTCTACATATGGATAAACCTTTTCGAAGCCAATAGAGATTGCTGCTTTTTCAAACATCGGTATATCAAATTCATTATCGCCAATTGCAATAAATTCTTTTATATTCCAATTTCTCAATGTACATAACTCATCTAATGCTATTCCTTTATTTGTTTTATGACTATGTAGCACTATAACTCTAGTTTTTTTTGTAACTTTAGCTTTAACTGAACCTTGTATTAAATTATAAATTCTATCATGATATTTTAAATTCTTATCTAAATTATATATAGTTATTTGTAACACTGAATACAAAAGGTTATTTCTTAAAAAAGTATTGTAATTAATAAAAGGACGGAAGATGTCTTTAACATTTGAGGCACAATTACTGACAAAAAGTGTCCCATTTGTCGTAACTATATAGCCACAAACAAAAGGTGTACTATTTATAATGTCCATTAGAGTTAATACATCCTCCGGTTCCATATTGTATTTTTTGTAGATTAAGTCATTTTTTGAAGTCGAGGATCTTATCATCGCACCATACGAACTAATTATAGGATTATTTAAACCAATTTTTTCAGCGATAATCTGGGCATTAGTATGAGTTCTCCCAGTTGCAAGAATTATTGGAACACCTATTTCATTTAAATACTTTATGCTACTTAAATCTTCATCCGTAATTTTATTTTTTCTCTCTCTTACAATTGTATTATCAATATCCAAAACTAACCCTTTATACATTTTCAACAAACCCTTTGTAAAATTCTGTGAACGATGGTGAATCTCTTACCATGTTGGTATATTCATAGATTGACATTCAATATACTGCCCTGTTATGTGTTTCGACTTTTCAGAAGCCAAAAATAATATTAAATCTGTACTTTCTGAGGGGTGAGGAAGCGAATTTTCTTTCATCCTCTCAACTGTGCGAGTATAACCCAGTTCAGCTTTTTGATAAGCATGCTCTTTATATAAGTCTGTATTAGCAGAAATCCCCACAGTATTTACTCTAATCTGAAAGTCTCTTAACTCACTTGCCAAGCAAAGTGAATAGTGGTGGAGTGCAGCTTTACTCACACAATAAGAACCTAATAAATTGAGCGGTTTTTTTCCACCCATTGAACCTATATTAATTATTGATCCTTTTCTTTGTTCAATAAGTTTTGGTACTAAAAGATTAATTAATTTTATATGGCCTAATAAATTCACTTGCATAACATAGCTCCAATCGCTTGGATCGAGTTCATAAATTCTTCCTACCCCCTGACTTGTAGCTGCATTATTAATTATTACATCTACCTTATGCTTACTTTTAATATTGCTTGCAAATGTATCAATAGAAGTTTCATCATTTAAGTCTATATATTCCATAGTAAGAGATTCAGCAAACTCTTCTTTTAGTGGCATTAATTTATCAAATGTTCTGGCTCCAGCTATTACAGAATAACCTTCTCTTAAAAAAGCTTTTACTAGCTCTAGTCCAAAACCTTTATTTGCACCTGTTATTACTACTGTATTTTTCACTTTTATTTACCTACTTTATCTTTATTCAAAGGGTGGCCAATTTGGTGAAGACACCTTTCAATTACGCCTAAAACTGATGAAGCCATAATTAAATTTGTCGGTGTAGTAGTATTAGATAAAATTGATTCAATAAATGAATCCCATTCCTCTGCATATCCAGCTCTTGCGTACCCCCTATATAGTCTCCCTGGATTCCATTGTAAAGAAGGGTGGTCTCTCAAAGAACCCTCGGTATTAGACCATGGTGTAACCGGTGTTATTTCAAGGTGAGTTAAGTCTTTGAGTATAGCCTGAGTTCCGTCATTTAAGTGAGCTGTAAAATTAACTTGGTATGCTGCCGATCCTCTCACAAGTGAAGCTATAGCAGTTTTACCTTCTGAATTTTTGCAAATTATTACAACCTTCTGTTTATTTTTTTCAACTTTGATTAAATCAGTCTTAATATCAGAGATATTTCCTAACCAAGAAAAAATATAATCAATTGCATGAATATACATATCGTAGAAAGCTGCTTGTACACCGTTTAGCCCCCATACTTCATCAGTCAAACCTTTAGGAAAAGTGACATCTAATAAAATCAAGTCAGGATCTCTTTCTACCGAATCAATATTTATCCAATCTTTTAATACTTTTGTTCCTGGAGTGTAACGCCATTTTGAGCCTACACATGTAGCTAAATTTTTTCTTTCAGCTTCAATTCCAATCTTTCTTAAATCCTCTTCAAAAAAGGCTGCTGGTTTTTCAACAAATACATGCAAATCTTTTTGAATTGCTTTCTCAGCAAATTTAAGATGCCCTGCTGGATCCATTGATATTACAACGGCATCAATACTTAATTCAGTGGCTTGTTCTAATAAATCTTCTGCTGATTTGAATGTCTTTATCCCCTTAATCTTTTTTGATATAGCCTCTAGTCTTTCGGGTATTATGTCTGCCGCAGCGACAATTGATGTTTTTGGATGAGCAAATATATTGGGTAATAAGCTTCTTGTTAAATGTCTTCCACACCCAATTAATGCAATATTTACATTTTCTTTTGTTAACAAATTCAAGTTAGTAACACCTCTTAATTTTTATAATTTGTTTATAATCCCTATTGCTTTTATAAAAAAAGCCAACTGCCTATCAGAATCATCATAATGCAACGGTATCATTGACAAAAATAATAATGCCTCTATTAATTCAATTTCTTTTAAATCCACATTTAATTTTTCTAAAAATTTATCGAAATTCTTATAACCCTTGAAATTTTCATCAAAAATTTCAATAGAAAAATTCCCTTTAGAATATTCTTTGACATTATATAAGCCTGCAATTATGTAATCATATTGACCGTGATATGATTGTCTAAGTTTTGCAATGTCATAACGGTAGTCTCCATAAATACTTCTTCTTCCAAACTCCCCTCTGGGATCAATAAGTTTAAAAGAAAAACTTCTTGTTGATAATAAGATATTAGAAAAACAGAGATCTCCATGAATTACTGAACAGTAATTATTAGAGTTATTCACTAGATTAGAAATTTTCTCCTCTAACTTTGGCCATTGATATTTAAAACCTTTTATCTTTTCACCATTGACAATGTAGTTCTCACTTTCAAGAAGATCTTGTCGATTCCATTTTGTCAACCTTTTAATTGTTTTATTATAATACATAGAATGAGATGTAGAAGTTATATTAAGAGTTTTTTTCTTAACCCATAGCTGATTATTAATTCGATTAATTAATTCCTCGAAAATAAAATCCCAAACATTTTCCTGAATATCCTCAAACACAAAGGTTTCCGATAAGGAAGGGTAGTCAATAAATTCTATGTAATAACTGAGATTATCTTTAGAAGTTTTCAATAATTTCGGTGTAATATTTATGCCGTTTTTTTCGGCTTCTTGGTACCAATAAATTTCATCACTTATTCCTTTATACAGACTCTTTTTTTCTATTATACTATTATCCATCAATTGTAACTTATTGAATTCTCTACTATTAAAATACTCTCTCGATGCTTTTACATAATTGAGATAATTATTAATTACTATTCCATCTTCATCAATAATCTCATTAAGCTCTTCTATCCCATTGTATTTTTCTTCCTTATAACATTTTGCCAACTCTACTAATAAATCATTGGGTTCTCTGTTATTTTTAAAATAATTAGTAATATTAATTTTATATTTTTGCCATTCAGAAATATTTATTGCTGCTATTGACTCTCGACCACTGCTTTTTGTTTCCTGAACCAGCGTTTTAATAATAAAATCAATATTTGAATTTTTTAACAGGTCAAAATTTAACAAGGAGTTCGCCTTATAAAATAGTAAGTTATCACTATTGTTTGCAAATATTTCTTGAAACATTTCATAATTATTTAAATCTTCTTTTATTATGAATCTAAATGCTATTTTAGAAGATTTAAAAAAATCATTATACAATTTTTCAATTACATACTTTTTAGCTCGTGGCAAAACTATTATGAAATTACTGTATCCTTTCTTTATTAGATTAGTAATAGAATGCATCATAATTGGTTTTCCATTGATTCTCTTTAACTCAATTATTTCTTTTTCATTTCTGAGATTTTGTGAAATTAGCAAAATTGCAGTTTTGTTTTTCATTTTACATTTAGTAGTATGAAAATTTTCAATACCACAGTACCTCCTAATTAATAGTAAAACCGTTATTATGTAATTCTTTAATTAAATCAACAAACTCATTTTTTGTTTTTTCATTCTGCACAATTTTCAAAACTAAAATATCATTAGTTAATATTGCTTTTATTTTATTATGAATAGAACTGCTTTCATCTAATTCAAACCATGGATCAAACATTTTATCCAGTTTTATCTGTTCATCGAGATGAGAAATTATATCTTCTTTATAAAGAGTTTCAATCTTTAGTGAAGAAATATTTTTATCATACTTTGGAAAAATAAGAACTTTTATTTTTGTCTTTTCAAATAACCTTTTATTAAATATTTTTGCATATTCATTAGGAGTAAATTTTATTTTCGTTTTATGAGAATCGTTTTTCATATCTAAATAGTCATTGTATTTTCTATGTATATTTTCTTCATTAAAAGGATACAATAACTGGGGATTGTTTAAAAAATATGTTTTTAAGGTCGAATTCAATTTAATAGTCGCAAATCTTACACTTACAGCTTGTGGCCATCCATAAGCATTGAGATGTTCATCTATGGAAATAATGTCGTTGGATACCAAGTTAATATTTTCTATTTCTAATAAATTACTAAGAGTTGTAGTTTTACCGGCAAATTTATTTCCTGAAACTAGAATTCCATTACCATTATAATCTACAGCTGCACTATGCAATGGTAATAATTTATTTCTATCTAACCTATATCGTGAAACATTTTTTATAAATCTATTCAACGCAAATCCCGCTATAGAGTTATTAATATTCTCACTGATAATAAAATATATTTTCTGCTCATATTTATTAACTATATAAATTACTTCACTACTATCTAATGCTTGATAAATAAAATACTCTTTAAAATTAACATGTTTAACTTTGTGTGCTTTATACTTTAAAAATGGTTTTTCGGATCCATGATTTAATAAATATTTTTCAAGTTCATTGTAGATTGAATATTCGTTAATAAATGATTTACAAAGGTATATCTTTACAGCTGTCTTGTCTTCTTTTCCAATTTTTAATAGTTTAAAGAAAGGACTATTATAACTAAAATTTTCGGATACTAATTCTTCTTCAAAACCGAATATATCAAAAACTTCATCAAATTTTTGGGTTTTAGCCAATAGAGGATAATTTGATGCTGTATCAATAACAAACTTTAAAATAGAATTTATTTTTTCCTGTGAAGCAATCTTCATTTTTTTAACTCCTCAAAGTTATCTTTTCCAAAACTATTATCTTTTATGAACTCGGCCCATCCCTTAAATTTATATGCTAAATCATCAATATATACGTCTCCATATGGTTTACCAAAAATTAATTGGTCGTACGGTATCTCGTACCTATTCAACCATTCTCTTGTTATCTTTCCAATTCTTTCTTCAACCAATTCAACATTATTTTCACATGTCTTCATGTGGCGTGCAGTAAAGATAATAATGGTATCTCCTCTATCAACCATCTTCTGTAAAGCTTCCTTAACATTTTTTTTGGGTTTAACCTCCGAATAACTTTGATTTGGTTCTTTCAAGTCACAAATTGTACCATCTAAATCAATTATGTATCTCATATTCAATCCTCCCAATTTAATTATCCTTTCAAATACTCACGTATTCTCAAAATCTCATAATTACCATTTGTATATAACCCATTAATGAGCCCTCCTTGTTTCTAATTGAAGGGACCCTACACTACAGATTCGAACACCTAGATTCATACCTAGAGGCTCCTTTTGCTTCAGTCCTTAAAGTTTTTCATTACAGGATTGCTCCTTTTTTTACTTTTAAGTAAGTATAAACTTTCTTCCAAGAAATCATTTATGGAATTTTGAAGAGTAAAAGTTGCTTTTTCTTTTAAAATTTCTAATGCATTCTCAACAGCAATCGATGTTCCGACACTTTTGAATAACTCAATATCATTTTCATCATTGCCAAAAGCAAGAATATCTTTATCATCTAAAGAAAGGAATTCTCTTAAAGTTTGTACTCCGCAAAATTTGTTTGATTGACAATATTTAATCTCGATATAATTTGTACCATTTTGCAGTTTGACCTCAAAAGGATTAACTATAGAATTTAAATGACCTATTGGTAAATCAAAATCTTTATATTTAGGCATTAAGATCAAAGTGCTAGAATTACTTTCCAACATTTTCTTTAAGTTACATTTTATATAATTGGAGTCTGTTCCAAAAGATATTGAATATAGGATTTTAAATTTACGACTACAAGTGTAAATTTCAGAACCAATATCCGATGCAAAATAAAAATTATTACTGTATTCTTTATAGATTCTATTGACTATTTCAGCACTAAAAGTCTTTTGTTTGATCATTTCTTTATTGACCGGATTATAAACTGTACTTCCATTTGCACAAACTAAAGGATATTTAAAATTAAAGTTCTTTAAGCAGCTTAGGGCTGAAGTAACATACCTTCCACTAGCAAAAGTAATTGGTATAATTTTATTAATCTCATTTAATAAGGAAATTGTGGATGAACCTAATTCTCTTTGACTTTCATTGTTGTGCAAGGTACCATCAATATCGAAAATAATTAATTTTTTATCTAAAATTACTTCTTTAACATTTGTAATTTCACTCATTTCAAATGCACCATCTCCAAATAGAAATTTTATATTTTTATAAAATTAACAACATCTCCCACAACATATCTTTTTTCAACTATGAAAGCGTTTCTTCAAGAAGTTTCAAATAGAAATTTATTAAACAAACATTAATTATTGCTTGTTGTATTCTTTATCGTACCAATCCTTCACACTTGAGAAAATCATATAACCTGAGTGGGTTAAATCATATACATTTATTTTAGTATCCTCATTATTATGATAGTCATATAACATTATAAAGAAGGTTTCTGCTAAATTCGTTATTTGATTAGGTAAATATTTAAACATTTTATTTTTAGGAAGTTTCCAAATGAAATTCCCATCCCCGTTTTCTAAAGTAGCAGTGTGAAATAATATTGGCCAAACTTGAGTGGATAAAAGTCTAATTAATCTTTCTATACGGTCTCCCCCACAATCAAGAAGACTGGAGAAACAACCTGGCACAGTCTCTAAGTTACTTAATTGGTTTTCAGCCTCATTTTTCAATTCTAAATTTGAAGCTTCCTTTATAGGAATATTACCACTTATTAATCTATAACTTCCTTGAACTAAACCAATATCATCTTGCAATTTAGAAATTGGAATTGCATCACATTGAATATAACTAAATGGTTTTATATTTATAAGTGATAGATCTTCATTTATTTTCAAATACATTTCCAGTGGTAATGTGCCGTTATTGTTAAAAATCTCATCATCCAAATATAATCTAAAATCAATGTCACTCGATTTTGCAATAGTACCGCCTTTGTGAGCCGAACCGTGTAATATTAACCCTTTGAAGTATGAGCTGGTGTGTTTAATATAAACATTAGAAATTTGATTTATTAATTCCTCGCTTATTTTAGTATTATTAATCTCTTTAGACATAATATCCTCCTCTGATAACATTGTTAAGTAGTTAAATTAATTTCAATACATCATATATCTAAAAAATATTAGAAAACGTAGACATTAGATATTTAGGTAATGTACAACCCTCCCCAACAGAGTCCCTCTAGAGTAAATTCACTTCTAGTTTTTGTAGTATATATAAGATAAAGTAAAACTGTCTTTAACAAATAGAATTTACTCAGAAGTAATAACAACTCACTTATTTTTCTTATTATATTTCAGAGTTAAATAAAGAAAGTTTTCCATTAACTTCCTTTAACCTGTTGTTATGAAACATAATTGAGGCAGATCTCAAATCTCTCAATGTCCTTTCAAAATTAATTCCTTCAATTTGCTGGTAACCAAAGTACATCCCAACTACTTCAATTATAATGTTAATAGCTTTGTAAAGGTTTTCTGAAGCTAGTATCTTTAAATTATTAATATGTAAGCTAAATTTATTCCAGTCAACGATTTTCACATCATTTTGAAGATATCTTGTATATTTTTCTATAACTGATTTTAAATATATATCAACTGTCTCTATTAACAGACGTATCTCTGATACTTTGCTTAACACTGTTTCTGAGTTTCTTTTTTCTTGGTTTCTTTTAATTATTTTTATAAATTGTTTAAAAGCTGCTTTTATTGATCCTAACCAGCTAGATGCCCACATGATATGACCTAACGGAATTGTGTAAATTTTAGCTATATCGATAAAAGGATTTATATTTAAGATTCTATCTCTGCAGAGTACACCATTAAATTCCATTGGTACACTTTGAGTACCTCGCATGCCTAAAGCTGACCACTCCCCTTTAACACTAGCTTGAATTTCTTCTTTAAAGGCGAAAACCAATACTACATCATCTTTATTTGAATTTGAAGACCTTTTCATAGTAATTAAAAAACCATCAGCAAACTGTCCCCCAGTTACAACGGGAGCTTTTCTGTTAAGGAACATATGTCCTTCATCTATATAATCAATAGCACTATTAGAAGTCAAAAGGTGTCCCCCTTTAACATATTCGGATGTAACTGAAGAAAGATATTCTTGCTTATCGATAAGCCTTTTTATAATCATATTTTTCGCCTTAGAGTCTTCGAGGTTAAATATCGTAAATATTTGCTGACAGTGCATCCCGTATATCATTGAAGTGGATAAACAATGCTTGCCTATTTCTTGAACTAATTGAGAACAATCAATAATTTTCTTAGTAATATTATTATTATTGTTAGATATTAAAGTAGTCATCAGCTTTTCTTTTTTTAATAAATTTATATTCTCAATTGGGAATTCACCACTATCTGTTCTCTGAGAATTATTTGAAATTACTTCTAATAAACCTTTTAATACTTCTGTTGTTTTTTGCATAAAAATTATACCTCGGTTGAAAGTAGTTTTTTTAATGCATCAAGCAATCTTTGACCAGTTTCGAACGTTTCTTCTGTTAACAGCTCATCTGGAAACGAAACATTAAATTGATCTTCTAACTCTAAAAGTAAATCAATAGATGCCATTGAATCCAACCCCAGATCCTTTAAGCTGGTGGTCAAATTAGCTTCTACTCCCTCAGTTATGTGATTATTGAGTATTTCTAAAAATTCACTTTCCATATTTTCTATATCCTCCCTCAATAAAGTTAATTTCCCTTCAAAATACTCACATATTCTCAAAATCTCATTGTTACCATCTAGAAAACACACCAAATTTAATGTATATTTGTTCAATATTCACAAAATATTTGTAGCATGGGATACATTCTATTAAAAATGGTTAAATTCAGGAAATAAATTTATAACTGCGCTAAGGAATCTCCACACTAATCACGTTCGCTACCCTCCTAGGTCTCTCTAGATTATATCCATACTTTCCTTAGTCCTGCGTATCATAAGGTGGAGGTTGGAAACGTTCCTACGCTGTGACTGATACCCCAATGGGAAAAATAAGTTCTAACTCCGCACTAGTTGTGTTTGTTTAAAAATAACAGTAACTTTTAAAGAATATTTGTAAAAGTGTTAAACAGCCTGTAATGTGTGGGTTTGAGGTGATTCTCTTACTAATCTTAATCCATTAAACTCACGTTTTTTTGACCAATGACAAACAACACATGCAGTAACTTACAACATAAGGAAATAGTAACTACTGTTTTCCAGTGACTTCTCATAGCACGTTGTATAGTAATGATACAAGACTTTAAACATTGAATTACGGGCCACAAGTGAACGAATAGCTGAAATATAAAGCTATTCGTAATCCATGCTTGGCCTTTAAACTTACCATAGCTGTGTTCCAATAAAGAGAGACCAGCTAAATTGACCATATATTCTATTTTCAAAGATCAAGTGTTTCCCGAACTTTATGCCTCGGGCATTTTCAGACACCCATATCATATTCAGGGAATCTTTTTGTTTCAATCCTCAAGTTTCTTCATTATTTATAGAAATACTCCTTTGAATTATATTATGATTATAAACCTTCTTTACAAATTCTTTTTCAACCACTACTTCTTTTGGAATTTCTCTACTAAGAAATCCTATTAAACTAGCAGTTAGACCGTATGCTCCAACATTAGGTATATAAACACTATCACCTCTTGTTAACGGAGGAATTTTAGTTTTTTTATTAATATAATCTAATGGTGTACACAAAGGGCCGACAACAGCAGCTTCTGTTAATGGCTGATTTAATTTATTTAAGGGAACTATGTCAAAATTGGATGATGGTAGTCTACGTAAACCACTCATCCCACCTAAATTATTTATTCCAAAATCAACTATACAGAATTTCTTTCCTTTGCTCTCTTTTAAGCTCTGTACAGTTCCAATTAGTACACCAGAAGTAGCTGTTAGATACCTACCAGATTCGAATGCAATTTGAACATCGCTACCTAATTCGCTAATAATAATGTTATTAAGAGCTTCTTTAATATTTTCATAGTCTATTAACTCCCCTAATTTACCATAGGGAGCAGAAAAACCTCCCCCGAGATCAACAAATTTTAAATTAATATTCAATTTTTTACTTACTTCTTTAATCGTAGTTATAATTGACTTAAAGTTATTTAATAACTTATCAATATTCTCAAGGTTTGAACCACTATAAATATGCAGTCCTTCTATAGATACAAATTCGCTTGTAAAAAGATTTAATTTAACATTATCTAAGTGCTCTTCATCAAATCCGAACTGTGATGACACGCCAGTCATGTTAATGCTAGCAGTAGATGCTTGTACTTTTGGGTTTATTCTTAAAGTGACTTTAACGTATGTCTTGTTAATAAGTGATAATTCATTGATAGAAAGTAATTCCTCGATTGATTCCACAGAAAAATGAGTAACCCCTCTGCTAAGGGCGTAGTTAATTTCAGAATTTGTCTTTCCCGGTCCTGTGTATAGACAATTATTAACTTGTATATTAGCCTCTAAAGCTATATCTAATTCTTTTTTAGAAGATACTTCAGCATGGCATCCTAACTCTATTAAATGTTTTACTACACTAGGATTTGGATTAGATTTTAAAGAATAAAGTAAATCGCTTCTATCTGGCAATGCGTTCCTTAATTTATTGTATGCCTCAGTTATTTTAGTTAAATCATAAACATATAGCGGGCTTCCAAAGCTTTTAACTAAATTCTTATGAAATAACATTGTTCTCACCCCTTAAATAAGTATTTATTAACTCTTTTCGGTCAATTTTCCCATTATTTGTTGTTGGAAAATTATCTATCTTTAAGACCAGCTGAGGAATTTTATAAAATTCTAACTTCTCTTTTAGTATCCCATTAATATAGGTTAAATCTTTTTGTGTTCTGACAAATAAGATAGATTTTTCTATTTCTTTAGTTGGTGGTATTAATATTGCAGTCTCAACGGAATCAATATTATTTACAGTATCCTCAATTTCCTTAATAGAAAGTCTAAACCCTTTTTGTTTAAACTGTTCATCTTTTCTACCATGAAAATATAAATAACCATCATAGTCCATATGAAAAATATCTCCCGTAAATAATGCAGTTTCATCTCCTTTTAATGATATCCAATTTTTTCTAAACCTTTGATTTGTTAAATCCACTTGGTTCCAGTACCCATTCATAACATTAGGCCCCACCACTACAAGTTCACCTTTTTCCCCTAAAGGAACTATTTCATTATTTTCATTAACTATATAACAACGGGTTCCTCCTAATGGTCTGCCGACTGAATGTGGTTTTATTTCCCAATCACTAGGACTAAGAATTGAAACCCTTTTACACTCAGTAAGACCATACATTGAATATACTTTGCAATGTGGCATTAAAGTTTTAATATTTTGAATAAGTGTATGAGGTAGATGTTCCCCCGTATTTGTAATCTTCTTTATGTTAAGAGTCTCTTTTTTAACTTCTAGAAGCTTTATTAAACCCTTAGTTAGATGAGGAACTGACGGGAATATTGTGATTTTCCTTTTGTTTAAAAAACTAAGTAAACGTATTCCTGCATCATTAGAGCTTCCTATATATAAATTTGCTCCATTGTATAAAGCTAAAAAAACTTGATAAAGTCCATAATCAAAGGAAAAAGGTAATAGACAACCAATTGTATCTAAATCATTTATCTCTAGTTCTCTTGAGATAGCTTGTACACAGAACATTACTTGGTTATGAGTAGAGACAACCGCCTTTGGTTTACCTGTACTTCCCGAGGTATAGATTAATAACACTTTATCATAATTTGAATATTCATATTTACGAAGTTTTATATCATTTAGATAATACCCGCTTTTTAAATAATATTTATACTCTTCAAGACTAATATGGACTATAGCTTTATTGTTTTCACAATTATCATTTGAAATAATTAGTGTAGGGTTACAATCTTCTATAATATAATTTAAATTATCTTTCAATGTACCTGGATTTATTATAACTGCAATTGCTCTTACAATAGAGGTAGCTAATAAGATTTGAACTAGCTCGATGCTGTTATCAACCATTATTAATACCCTATCTCCGGGTCTTACATTATAAAATTGTAAGAAAGAAGCTGTTTTTCGGGTATTTTTTCTCAAATCTTCTAAATTTACCTCGTTCTTTTCAGTTAAGAATAGGGAATTGCCTTTAGATTTTTCAAGTAGATCATGTATGAACTTCATTTTGTCACCTACTAACCATTAATTAAATATTTAGACTTGACAAAAAACAGGCACAGATTTTGCCACCACACTTTCACTCAAACTCATCTGGTGTACAATAACCCAATGTTGAATGCATCCGTCCTGCATTATAGAAGAACTCGATGTATTCAAATAACAATTTCTTAGCTTCTTCTCTTGGTTTGATACACTAGCTCACGTTAAGAATGCCGTGAAAGAATTCAGAACAAGCGTTGTCATAATAGTTTCCTTTACGACTCATCCCCCCATCCATATCGTATTTTTTAATAATCAGTAATATTCTGTGGAATCGTATTGAACTACCTCTATCTGAATGATGAATAAACACCTTTTTCTAGCTTTTAACGTTTAAACAACATCTTTAAAGCCGAGATTACTAATTCTTTTGTCATTGTTTTGTCCATATTTTACGAGAATAAAAGTCCAAGACGGTCGCTAAATATAACGAAGCATGAAGGATTGGCGTTACCAATAGCTGATTGGGCTTGCTGGCTGTAACTACCGATTTAACACGTTTTCACTGACTGGATACTGAAGCTTCGAATTTGTTGTCGCTTTGTGTTTTTGTCTGTACAAGATTTCTTCAATTTTCACGCTGCCATAACGCTGTTTATATTCTAGATGGATCTAAAGAAATTTTTTTGAGAGTGTTTCTTGTTATTTCTGCCTCTACTTTTTGGACGATGAATTCATTTGCACACCTCCTCCACTCGATATCGGAAGCGATTTTCATGAAAGAATTCATATATTACCGAGAACCTTTTACGAAGTAGTGCCTTGCCCTTCTTTTAAAATAAAATCTTCAACTAATTTAGATGCCTCTCTTTCAATATTCAAGGTTGAAGATAATATATCTTTTAAGTTAGTAAGATATGCTCGTTCTTTTTTTGATGCTCTTAACTTAAGTACTAAATTAGCTGCTATTCTAAAATTTTGATAACTATCTAAGTACAAGTCTTCAATCAATTCAATATTGTTATAATCATCTTTATATTTAGAGATAATTTTCGAATAATAGTACCTTGAATTACTCAAATTAAATAAACTTTTATATATGCCTTTTAATGGCCCTTTTTGATGAAAATGTTCTTCTAAGTATTTATCGAACCTATCAAAAGTTTTTAGACCTACCAACCGTTTGTGATTTGGTATATCTAAAAAATCCACCGTTCCTTCACCCAATATCTGGGAGTTGTTCTTAGACATAACTTTAAATAAATAATTTCTATCTAGTTTAAAGGAATATTCATCCGTACAAAAACTATGGAAAATGTATTCATTATTACCTTCAATGTCCATTCTAGTTTTCATAGCTTTTGCAATAATATCTATATCAACAAATCCAGAATATTTATAAAAATGGTCACACACAAAAAATTGCTCATTCTCCATGTGTGTAATTTCAATGTAATGTGGTCCCTTATGTTTGCAATAATACATATTAAATGGTAAATCAAAGATATCAACACGTACTAGTGTTGAACTACCAGTGTTTAAAATAAATTTTATTTTTTCTAAAAAAAGTTCAAAATTTGGTAAATTATATTCAATACTTCTTATATTAGCCGTGTTATAAAGATGTTCATACTCATTTATGTAGTGAGGAGTAAAGATTAGATTATTCTCATTCTCATAGATCGCTAACCCTGCCTGGTTCCAAATAAATTCTGATATTGGTATAACTCTTGATAAAATAGCGTTTATTGTAAGCGCTTTACAATCGAAGTTCTCCCTATAAATTACTTTTGATTTACTCAAATCGTTATACCTCCTTCATTGTAATAGAAAAAATATGTATAAATGGATTATAACCAAACTTAAGGTGATCTAATTTTAGATAAGAATTAAATGACATATGATAAAACCAAATTTTAGGTTTTATAAACTTGTTAATACCTAAATGTGAATGCATGTATTCAAAAGTTTTGAAACAAATATCACCATTATTAGATATTTCGCTATTTATGTCTGATAAGTGTAATTTTTTAGAGTAAATATTATTGTTATCCATTAGATCCACATTATGGTAATAACTACCTCCGTAACAAGTGCCAACAAAAAAAATGTCTGAGTATAAGTTTGGTCTAATTTTTATGATTTGATTATCCACTTCAAAGTTATCAAAATCATTGTTAATATTAAATACAAAAGGTATATCTTGACTATCATAAATAAAGTTCATATTCTCACGAAGAAAATCTTTTGGTATAGAGAGTCCTGCTAAAGAGTCTAGCTCTCCCTTACTTTTATCTTCATAACTAGTTATACCTTTATTATTGTTGTGTTCCTCAAGGTTTACGCAATAAAACACTATGAAATACCTCCGTATTTTTTAATTAAAAACTAAATTAAATTTGATTGATTTAGTTTTTACTAGGAAATAACGTTTACCTTTTTTATATAATTTGAATGTTATTCTGAGCCGTATAAAACACTGTTATGGAGATTTACCCTCTAACAGTGACTTGTTAAATTAACTATGTATAAAGCAAGTTTTACCATTGAAGTACTTTATCCTTCTTGCTTACTATAAGTTCCCACCAATTATGAATAGTAGGTTCCTTGGCCAGTTCTACAAAGGATAAATTAAGTCCTTTTTTATTTAGATTTCCCATAAAAGTCATAACTCTTATCGAGTCCATCCCTAATAAAAATAAGTTCTCATTATCATTAATTGACTGAAACTCATTATAACCAAGTATTTCAACAACTTGTTCACGGATGTAATCTTTAGTTAAATCATCATTCTCATTAGATAGTGCTTGTTTTACTTGCTCGGTAGTAATCGTTTTAGCGCATCTATTTGATGTATAAATTAGTGATTGTTTATGATCTTCTAAGGTAAAATCAGCAACAGCATCTCCAACGAAAAATGGTTGTATACCCTCCATAAATGCATCTGCTGCAGTTAAAAGACAGCCTATATGAGCGTAAACTCCACAAATTATTATCTGGTCACGTCCTTGTTCCTTAAAAATGTCTAATAGGTCATTTTTTTTAAAAGCACTGTACCTCCATTTAGTTAATAAAATATCATCTTTTTCAGGAGTCAAACTGCTAATAATCCTTTGCTTATTACCTTCTTGGGGAATTCCCATTCCCCAAAAGTCTTCTAACAACGCTCTCTGGTGAGAAGTTTGACCTTCAGGTTGAGCAGAATAAATAATTGGGATTCCAAGCTCCTTACACGTACTTTTTAGTATATTTATATTCTTCACAAGAGTTTTTATTAAAAGTGAGTCTTCTTCATAAGCGTCAATAAAATACTCTTGCATGTCATGAATCAGTAAAATCGCACGTTTTTTATCAACATTCCATTTTACTTTATTAGTTGGTAAATCATTTTTTGTTGGCATTAAATAGTCTTTAATAGTTGGTAAAGTCATTATAAATTCTCCTCAAAATGTAAGTAATTTAATAATTAAGTTTGGTCTTCCTATATTTATCCGATATCATTTTACGTAATTCTTTTTTGCTAACTTTCCCTACTCCAGTCTCAGGGAATTCAGTTATATATTCTACTTGATCCGGAAATTTATATTCAGCTACGCCTCTTAAAGTTAAAAACTCTTTTAAATCTTTTAAAGTAGGACGATTTACTTTTGGTATTATATAGGCACCAATTCGCTCACCTAAATACAAATCTGGGATAGATACTATTGCTACATCTGTGATATCTTTGTGTGCTAGGAGATGATTCTCAACTTCTTCTGCTGAGATTTTTTCTCCTCCCCGATTAATCTGATCCTTTACCCTACCTTCAACAATTAAGTATCCATCTTCAGTCAGCTTTACAAGGTCACCAGTACGATAATACCCTTCAGTTGTAAAAGATTTAAAATTGTGCTCTTCGGCCTTATAGTAACCCCTTATTGTATATGGCCCTCTGGTCAATAAATTACCTACTTCCCCCCTGTTCACCTCATTATCAAAATTATCAACGATCTTAATTTCATCGTATTTAGACATAGGTTTTCCTTGTGTCTTTGTAATAATATCCTCTGGATCTTCTAACCGAGTATAATTGACTAACCCTTCTGCCATTCCAAAAACCTGTTGTAAAGTACATCCAAATATAGGTCGAATTCTCTTAGCAACTTCTTGACTGAATTTCGCACCTCCAACTTGAATAACTTGTAGGCTTGTCAAGTCATTTTTATAATGTTCTCTTGCATTAAGCCAAATTATTGCTAATGGTGGAACTAACGCTGTAATCGTAACCTTTTCTTTTTCTATTAAAGGGAATGCCACATCTGGACTGCCATTGGAAGCTAATACTATTCTTCCCCCTGCATATAGAGTACCCAAAATTCCTGGGGAGCTTAACGGATAATTATGTGCAATAGGAAGAACTGCTAAGTACACACTTTCTTGATCCAAATTTGATATATCAGCACTTAATTTCAAGCTATATATATACTCATTATGAGTTCTTGGAATTAACTTTGGTAGTCCTGTTGTTCCTCCTGATATTTGTAAAAAGGCTGTTTCACCTGCATCTATTTTCTGTTTAAATTTCAAGTTTGATTCGTTAATATATAGGTCTTCTAAACTAATAAATTCTTCCTCATCACCTATAACTATTACAAATTCTAAGGTTTTATTTACTTCTCTAATATCTCGTGCGAGATTCCGATAATCAAACTCTAATTCTTTATCTTTAATAATGTATCCCTTTGCCTCTGTATGTTCACAAAAATAATTTATCTCATTGAACCTATGTTTGGGTAAAGTAAAAACTGGTATGGCTCCAATACGAAAAAGTGCAAAGCTAACCTCAATAAATTCAGATATATTTGGGATTTGTAAAATGATTCGGTCGTTTTTATTTATCCCTAATTTTTCAAACCCTGCAGCTAGTTGAGTTGCCCTTCTATCTAATTGATTATAAGTTATACGTTTATCGCCTTCAGTTATTGCTATTTTATCTCCATATCGATTAGCTCTCTCTTTCAACATTTCACCAAATGTCTGCCCACTCCAACACTTATTTTTAATGTATAAGTCCACTAATTCTTTTGGCCATTCAACAACTCCGTCAAGCATTATTATTTTCAGCACCTTTATTGATAGATTGAATTGCATTTAACATAGTCTGAAATTTCGCATTAGTTTCTGCTAATTCCTCTTCTGGAATCGAATCTTTTACTATACCAGCTCCTGCATATATATTTATAACGTTTTCTTTTAATTCGGCACAACGAATTGTAACGACCCATTCACCATCACCATTCATATCACACCATCCAATCATCCCCGTAAAGAAGTTTCGATCGAACTGTTCAATTTCTTTAATTAATTGTTTAGCATTATCAGTTTTTGTACCACAAACAGCTGGTGTAGGATGTAGAGCAAGTGCTAACTCTAATGAGGTCACATTAGGATTTAATAGCTTTCCTTGTATTTCCGTCGATAAGTGCCACATTGTTTCAGTATTTAATAAAGAAGGTTTTTTTGAATAATTAACCTCACTACAAAAAGGTCTAATTGCATTTACTATGTCTTCGACAACAAAATTATGTTCTTTTAAATCTTTTGGTGATGTTAAAAGTTCTCGAGCCATTTCTTCGTCCTCTAATTTATCTTTCTTTCTTGGTCGAGAACCTGCTAGAGGAGTAGAAATTATATTTATCCCCTTCTTTGATATAAGTAACTCCGGACTTGAACCTATAAGAATTTTTTCTTTATTCTGTACTTCATTCTTATCAGAAATATCCATTGAGTATGTATAACCATCACTATTACCTTCTAGCAATTTCAATAATAGTTGCTTAGAGTCTATTTTTTTTGGGGTATCTATCTTTAACGATCTTGATAGTACTACTTTCTCTAAACCTCCGGTTTTAATTTTTTCAATTCCTTTTCTTACACCTTCTATATATTCTGCAGGAGTAGGTATCGGTTCAATATGAAAATCATTCATAAAATTATTGAAAACAGTACTTTTGGATAATTTATTATCTAATCTATTGTATATTTTATACTCGCTAGGTATAAAAAGATTGGCGTTTTTTGTTTTGTCAAATTGGAATGCACCAACTATAATTGGATTTTCATTTCCTAATTCTTGGGCTCTTTTTAGATATTCCTTAACAATTTTTGTATTATATTGATCGGGTGAACATTTTATTTTAGCAAACTCACCCTCAGCAAAAATCGTTTGCGATGGTGAATCAAAAAAAAGTAACGGAAGTCCTTTGATTCCTTTAAAATTTCACAATTTGATCTTAGTAAATCAGTTTGATTCATAACGCTTCATCCTCTTTCACAAAGTTTTATACCCCTAAAGTTGCTCCACCATCGACACAGATGTTTTGCATAGTAATATGATTTGAAAGATCGGATACTAAGAAATGCACAACATTTGAAATATCTGAAGGTTCAGCTATTTTTTGTAGGGGGATGCCTATTTTATAGTTTTTAAGAGACCCAGCAATAATATCACTATATTTATTTTCATCATTAATTAATAATCCAAGCATCTTTGTATTAGTTGAACCTGGTGAGACAATGTTACACCGAATGTTATACTTTGCCATCTCCAACCCCATAGTCTTAGTAAAAGACATTGTAGCGGCTTTTGAAGCTGCATAGGCAGCTAGGCCAATACGAGGAACTTGCATAGAATTAGAACCAATTGTCACTATACTTCCTTCTTTTCGATCTTTCATATAACTAATTACAGATCTCGAAGTATAAACAACTCCCATAGTATTAATTTTAAATGTTTCGTCCCATTTTTCATCAGTTAGATTTTCTATAGACCCAATGTGTAATATACCAGCTACATTTATTAAACTTTGTATGTTCCCCATATTTTCTTCAATATCTTTAATTGTCTTATCCACTAAAGAACTATCACTAACATCAATGTTATAAGCTCTAACTATATAATTCTTCCTTCTCATCTCTTCTACCATTAGATTTAGCTTACAGGCATCATTATCTATTGCAGCTATATGCGCTCCACTTTGAGCAAGTTTCTCTACTATTGCTTTACCTATACCTTGTGCCGCCCCTGTTACAACAGCCACTTTACCTTCTAATTGCATAACTTAGCACTTCTTTCTCTATTTTAATTTACTTTTATAGACTGTGATTAATTATTCATTTATCTACATTAATAACTGATTTTTCTTTTATTTTTAAAATTGTATCTCCTGGGTTATTGATAATATGTTCAATTATATTTAACATATTATCTCCCAGTCCTTTAATGGTTCTATATTTATATAAAGTAGTTGAGTACGTTAATATACATTTAAGTTCAATATCATTATCAATAATTTCTAATATTAATTTAAAATCTGATACAGGCTGTTCGATCATATTAAAGGAGTTTATTTCTAAATCTCCTTTGAAGTTATTTAATTTAATAACTTTTTGAAAAAGAAACATTGATTCTAAAATCTTATTATTTAGATTAGTATTTTTTTGATAATTATTAAGTACCTTATCAAAGGGGTATTCTTGATTTTCAATAGCTTTTAAAGCGTTTTCTTTTACTTCTTCTAAGAAATCATAAAATAATTTATGATCGAGTGGCTGGTTCCTAACGGCAACATTATTTACAAATAAGCCCATGGTACATTCTAAATCTGAATGCGTGCGTCCCCCGCTCATACTTCCAATAATAATGTCATTATTCTTACTATAAGTAGATAGCATAATAGTATAAATAGTTAACATAACTGTATATAGAGTAGTATTTTTCTCTTTAGCAATTAAATACAATTTCTCTTTTTGTGATCTATTAATCACAAACTCAATATTACTACCCTTAAAGTCTAATTCTTGTTGCGTTTCGTAATCAGTAGGCAGCTTAAGCATTGAGAATTGGCCCTTGAATAAATCTCTCCAATAATCTCCTTGCTTTTCTATACCTTTACTACGAGACAGTTGCCAGTTTGCATAGTCTTTATATTGAACACGTAAGGGTGGCAGGCTCTCTCCATTGTAATATTTGATCAAATCATTCATAAAAATATTTAATGAAATTCCATCTGATATAATATGGTGCATATCTAATAAAAATAAATAGCTATCTTCCCCCACTTTTAATAATTCGCATTTAAAAAGTGGTAACTTATTAAGATTAAAAGGTTGAACAAAGTTATTAATATAATTAGCTATTTCTTTTTGATCATCCATTTCAATGACATTAAGTTTAAAAGAGTAAAATGATGCTATCTTTTGTCTTATTTCAGAGTTAATTTCTAAAAAATATGTTCTTAAAGTCTCATGTCTTTCTATTAAATATGAAATTGCATTTTCTAGACGCTTTACATTTAAAGATCCTTTAAACTCTGTAACAGAAGGCATATTGTAAGCAATTTTTGATGGTGAGATTTTGTGCATTTCAAACATCCTCTTTTGTTGAGGAGATATTACATAACTGTTCTTGGTACTTATTTGAGGTATAATTAAATGTTCTTCTTTTCTTTTCCCTTCTATTTGTTTTGCTAGCTGATTAAATACAGGATTGTCAAAGACATCTTTTATTGATAATTTAACTTGAAATGTATCGTGAATCTTTGTCACTAAGCTTACAGCTTTAAGTGAATGTCCCCCAAAATCAAAGAAATTATCTAACAGTGAAGGTTTGTTAATCCCTAGTACGGCACTCCATACGATTGCTAATTCATTTTCTAATTGAGTTAAAGGCCGTTCTTCGAAATCTTTTTTACTTTTATGAATATACTTAGGTAAAGATTTGTAATCAATTTTTCCGTTAATAGTTAAAGGTATATCTTTTAATTCAAAAAAATAACTAGGTATCATGTAAGACGGAAGAATTTCACTTAATTTTTCTTTTATCTTTTCAGTTGTTACAGATTTATTAGTTACATAATAAGTAATTAATTCTAGACTTTCTTTTTCAGCTTTAGTAGGAATTATTACTGCTTGTTGAATTAACCCGGTTTTATAAAGAGCGTTTTCTATCTCTTCTACCTCAATTCTAAACCCTCGTACCTTTACTTGGTTATCTACTCTACCCATATATTCTACATTACCATCTACTAGCCACCTTGCTAAATCACCCGTATAGTAGATCCTCTCACCTGGAACAATAGGATTCTCAACGAATTTTTCTTTAGTTAAATCAGCTCTATTTAAGTAACCCCTTGCAAGTCCTTCCCCAGCAATATATAAATTCCCTGTAACACCAATAGGCTGCAATTTAAATGAATCACTAAAAATATAAAACTTTGTATTAATATTTGGTTTCCCGATAGGAATTGACGACGTTTCATTTCCTTGAGTCAGGTAACTTGATACTTCAACGGTGGTCTCTGTAGGCCCATAAGTATTATATAATCTAGTATTATTTTTTAATGTAAGTGTATCGTAAAAACATCTTGTCAAATTAGCAGACAAAACTTCTCCGCCTACAGAAACATACTTAACCGTCACTAATTTGTCTTGCATTTTAAACTCATTTACGTAATTTAGAAAAACTTGAAGCATAGACGGTGAGAACTCAAGATGTGTAATTTTATATTTATTAATAGCTTCTATAATAAGTAAAGGGTCTATTTCAGCATGATTTTCTAATAAGCTAAGACGTGCCCCTTTCCACATCCACCAAAATAATTCCCAAACAGACGCATCAAAAGATATAGTGGTTTTTAACAAAAGTGAGTCTGTATCCTTAAGTGGACTTCTTTCCTCAAGGGTTTGCAGAAAATTTATAACCGATTTATGTTCAATCATTACACCATTTGGTTTTCCAGTTGTTCCTGAAGTATATATAATATAGGCTATATCTGTAGTTTTTACATCACTATTTAAATTATCTACTTCACCAAGATATATGTTGTTTAAGGAAATTTTAACTCCTTGAAATGAAATTTTATCTTTAATTGAATGGTCAGTTAACAAAAATGATGCACCAGAATCATTTAATATAAGTGAAATTCTGTCAGAGGTATATTTGGGGTCAATTGGTAAATAAATTGCACCAACCTTTAATATCCCAAGTATAGAAGCTAACATTTCAATTGAACGTTCAAAACCTAATCCTACAATATCACCAGGAAGTACACCCTTTTTTTGGAGTTCCTTTCCAATTTGATTAGCTTTAATATTTAATTCCTTATATGTAATTTTCGTATCTCCAGATTGAATAGCTATATTATTGGGGTTTTTTTCAACCTGATACTCGAACATACCGTGTATCGTTTGAAATTTTAATATATGACTTTCTGATCTATTGAAATTATTTAGAATATCTAGACGTTCTTTTTCTAACAAAATATCTATAGAGCCAACATCAGAATCAATCCCAGTATCCAGTAAATTATCAATTGTATTTATTAGTCTATCAATATGTAGAGAAATATCGTTTTCGGAATATTGTCTTGAATTTGCATCCATTTCAACTTTTATAGTAGATGTTTCTACATCAATGTAAATATTAATTGAAATGTCTTCTACTGGACCTGCTGAAAGATTATGAACTATACCTTTTACACCTCCGAAATTCAAACTGTAATCAAAAGTTTTAAAGTTTACTACAGGCCCAAATAACTTATCATTAGTACCAACGTAACCGAGCTCTCGTCTAATTAATTCACTTCGATATTTTTCATGTTTTTTAATTTCTAATATTTCCTTTGAAACCTGCATAATTAAATTATTAATGCTATTGTTACTTTCCACATTAACAATTAGAGGTAGAACATTCATCACATTTGATGGAATTGTAAGTGATACTGAACCGAGCCTACACATCATTGGTAGTCCAAGTATTATTTTATTTTGTCCAGTAGTTAAACTTAAATATATTGCATTCGCAGATAATAAAATTTCAGACCAATTAACTTTTAGAGAGTGAGCCAAATCTTCAAGTTTTTTAATTGTACAAGTTGATAGATATCTAGTTTCCCTAATAAATTGAATTTTAGATTTATAAGTATCTCGATTCATTTGTTGATGATTATTAAAACTAACTACCTCCGGATGATACTTCATTTTACTTATCCAGTATTTACTGTCCTGTAAATACTTATCTGAATTATAATAGTTATTTTCTTCTTCAATAATAGAACTTATTGACCCAAAACTAACATTATCTATACAAACGTTAGTCAATTTCGAAGTATAAATATCAGAAACCTTTTTTAAAATTAGAGAAACACCATAACCGTCTATAATTGCATGATGAATTTTCTGATACCAAAAATATTTATTATCATCAATACGGAAAATCATCTCTCGATATAACTGATCATTTGAAAGATTTATTTCTAGTTCCATTTCTTCTTTCATCCAATTAATCGCTAAATTGTGTGCATCATTATTACCCGATAAATCGTGATAATCTATTATTATTTCTTTCTTTTCATTAATAGTTTGATATAATTCATCGTCTCTTTCATAAAGATTTGAATTTAGTGCTTCACATTCAAGAATAGTTTGCTTAATTGAATCTTTCAAAAGATTGACATTAACTTTCCCATTAATTTCTACGTATTCTGCCGTATTAAATACATTGTTATTTTTCTGAAGTTTTTGTGCATACCAAATTCCACGCTGGGCAGAAGTTAAAGGTATTTTTCCCATAAAGTATGACCCCTTTTAATACATTGTTATTGAAGTAGTGAGATTTTTAATTAAACTAAATTGTATGTATTGGATAGTAAAATAATTCTCCTGAAGAGCCAATTAATTCAGTTATTTTCCGTTTAAAAAGATGTTTTTTAGTTTGTTAATTGTTACAATTTCAATATTAATATTCTTTATATCTTCATTCTCACTACACACAGCTAGTTTATATAGATTATCAAGGTTTATTAGTTTAAAGTAATACGTGTAAAAGTCATTGTATATGGTTTTGTACAATCCTTTATCTTTTTTTATATGGAAAGAGTCTAATGAGACTTCTAAACCTTTACCTAAAGCTTTTACAAAAGCTTCTTTCATAAATTTTGTACCTTCCTAAAATAATAAAATTTTAATATTCAAATTCGAATTACAAATCTTCTATTACTTAGGTATAAAGTTTAATTCTAAATTATGTTCCCTACGGACTAGAATACAGATATAATCAACTAAAACTAGGTGTATCTTTGGTTACGTCTGTGTCAACTAATTCTCTATAAAACAAATTATTATTAATTAACTCTAAATGGGTTCCACTTTCAACTACCTTACCTTTATCCATAACAAATATAACATCTGAATTTTTTACTGTTGATAAACGATGGGCAATTATTATAGTTGTTTTTTCATGTCTTATTTGATCAATAGCATTCTGGATTAAATATTCAGTTTTATAGTCTAGTGCAGATGTGGCTTCATCTAGAATTAAAATTTCTGGATCTCGAATTAATGTTCTAGCTATAGCTAACCTTTGTCGTTGACCTCCTGATATATTAATTCCTCTATCACCTATTATTGAATTATACTGATTAGGCAAACTCATTATATAATCATCTATCTGTACATCTTTACAAATTTCCCTTACTTTTTCTAAACCTATATTTTTATTCCCTAATGTAAGGTTACTTAGAACAGTATCTGGTAATAAATAAGGTTCTTGAAATACGATACCTACTTTATCTGCCCAATCGTGTCTACTAATATTAAATAAATCTTTGTCATTAACAAGTATTTTTCCTAACGTGGGTTCATAATTTCTTATTAATAATTGTGAGATAGTAGATTTCCCACTGCCACTCATACCAACAATAGCTACTTTACTGCCTTTTGATACAACTAGATTTAAATTATTCAATACATTTTTTTCATTTTCTTGGTATTTAAAGGTAACATCAGAGAATTTAATTTTTGATATAGGTTCACCTAATTCAATTGTACCTTCATTTAACTTATCTCCTTCCATTACATCACGTAATCGTTCTACGCTTGCAATATTAGAGGAAACCTCCATAAAAAAATTGTATATTCCTTGATAAGACTCAACTAATTGCGAACCAAATTGAAAGACTATTACAAACATACCAAGTGTCATTTCGCCTTGCATTACTAGATAACCGCCATACCCTAAGATTAACAATTTCACTCCCCAGTTAAATGGTTCACTAAATATAATCTTTTTGTTATTTAATTTTTCGGCTTTAATTGTTTCACTAAAATATCTATTGAAAAATGTCTTATACAATTTTTCTTCCCAATTTAGACGATTGTAAGCTATTACTTCACGTGTGGAAGATACACCCTCCTCTAATTGAACTAGTAATTCCGATTTAGATGTTTGTACATTTTTGGCTGCTTTTTTTATACGTTTCGAAAAATATACACCTAACATAATATATACTACACTGATAAGCGTGCTAAAAATTAATATAACAGGACTAGCCCACCCAACAATTACCATTAATAAAATTGTTGTGATAATTAATTTTATTCCTGTAGGTATTTGTATGCCCCCTAAAAAACTAACAATTGAGATGTCATGTGATATGTTATGTACGTATGATGCAGTCCGTGTTTTTTGCAACTTTTCAGTTGGTATAGTGTGCATAAAACTGATGAATTCATCTGAAATTTCCCTTTGAATAAGGGTTACTATTTTATGAGTAAAATGAGGCGCCAAAGTAAACAACATTGCATGTGCTAAGAATGCTATAGCAAACAATATAACAACCTCGAATATTAAATCATAGTTCCCTGCCCATAATACATTATCAATTAAACGCTGCTGCAATGCCGTAATTGCCAGTAATGATATTGTTTCAGCTGTCAATATCATTACTGAAAATACTAGCAACCATTTAACACGAGAAAGATATGAAGTTAAAAATTTTATATTTCTCATACAATTCCCTTCCTATTTAACTCATCGTCTATTAAAAATCCCTTATATAATCCATCACTATTAATCAACTCTAAATGCGAACCCATTTCAACAATTCTTCCATCGTTGATTACAGCAATTTTATCGTAGTTTTTAATAGTTGATAAACGGTGTGCAACTGTAATTGTTGTTTTACCTATTAGTAAATTATCTAGTGCAAGCTGTACTTCTTTTTCACTTACATTATCCAACGCAGAAGTAGCTTCATCTAATAAAATTATAGTTGGGTTCTTAATAAACATACGAGCTATTGAAATCCTTTGTTTTTGTCCGCCAGATAGCTTCAATCCTCTTTCTCCCAAAATGGTATCGTATCCATGAGGCAAATTCATAATAAATTCATGTGCATAAGCTGCTTTTGCAGCTAAAATTACTTCCTCTTCTGTAGCTTTAGGATTACCAAATAATATATTATCCCGAACAGATGTTCCGAATAAATAAGTTTCTTGAAATACATATCCAATTTTTTCCCTCAGTTGAGAAATCTTCAGCTTGTTTAAAGGGATGTCATCAAATAATATATTTCCTTCTTGTGGGTCATAAAAACGAACTAAAAGTTTCAAAACGGTAGACTTTCCATTTCCACTTTTACCTATTAAAGCAACTTTTTGCCCTTTCTCAACTTCTAAACTGAAATTATGTAATATATCTTGACCTTTAGGATACTTGAATGTGACGTTTTTTATAGAAATCTTACCTGTTATTGTTTTCGCATCGATAGGATTACTTGATTCTTTTACTAGAGGTTCTTTATTCATAAATCCAAATATTTTTTCAGCCTGTACCATTAGTATTTTCTGTTCTGTAAACATAGTGATAACTGTAGTTAACATGTGCATAACATTAAAATAATATAATAAAAAAGCTGCCATTTCACCAACTGATAATAAATTATGCTCCACTAGATTAATGCCAGCAATTATTACAAGGATACCCCCAATGTAGTAAGAACCACGTCGAACTGTACCTCGCATATAATTGTTCCATAACATTTTCAATCTAGACGTTAAAAAGACTTCTAAACTATCTAAAAATCTTCTCTTATTCCAGTCTTGAGCATTATGAGCTCTTATCTCAGGTAATGAAATAATGTTCTCATAAGCTTTTTGATTAAATAAAACCCTATTATTTCTAGCCTCTTTAGCCCCAATTGTAGCTTTTTTTTCGAAATGTGGACCTATTAAATAATAAAGTAACAGAGAAGGGATCATGATTAATGTTAGGGTAAAGCTTATAGAAACCATAAAAATAATTGATGCAAATGAAAAAATGAGAGCTTGGATAAGTCTAGGGAAAATATTTTTATAAAAATTTTGTAAAGAAACCACCTCTGTGTTCAAAAAAGATAAACTTTTCCCGATTGGCATCCCCTCAAAATATGAAACACCTAGCACCCTATGTTGCTTATAGACATCATATTGAATATCCATAGCCGTTTTTTCTTGTAATGACCGTCCAATAAGGTTTTGTGCTAGCATTATTACAATCATTATAAAAATAGCAATACCTATAACCGCAATAAATATCCAGAAGTTTCTATAATTCTCTGCTGGGAAAATATAATCGATAAAAATTTGAATACTTTTAGGGATGGATACTTGTACAGCAGTTATGATTAAACCACCTAAGATAAATAAAAAGAGAAGCCCGCTGTAAGGTTTATAGTAGGATAACATCCATGAATAAACTGGTGAAACTTTAAAAAGTTTAAATAGGGAATTTTTAAACGGAATTAATGATGAAAGATTTTTAAGCATATGTTTACCAACCTTTTAAGTAATTATTAACTTATCTTTTTAAAATGAATCATTAAACACTTCTTAATTTAGGTATATATAACAATTTTCACATATTGTATTATATATTTAAACACTAAATAATGTCAACAATATTATTTTTTAACTTTATTTCAAAATGACACCATAAATAATGTACTGTATTGGTAAGTTAGTGACAAGATATATTATTTTAAGATGGAAGGAATTAAGTGATGGAACTGACCTAAAATATGGAGATACTAGTGACACAGCGGCTGCTTCTTTTTAAACATATGGAAAAGTGTTCGGTCTATATTCAGGATTATGTCAAATTAAAATGCATAGTTTATCTGCATCATCGTTAATTGGGTACACAATCTATCCTGAATATTTTCTTGAATGAATACTAACTTGTGAAAATAGCAGAATTAATCACATAAAAGATGTTAGCCTTACTCTATTTCAAAATATAAATCCCACTCAAATTAAAACAGGCTTTGTTTACTACTTAAATTCAAAAGAGTATAAAGTAGGTCGTAGGCTAAGTGGCAAAAAATCAACAAAAAAGCGTTAACCAGAAAAACGACTTCCTTCTAGCTTTCTACCCTCAGCTTTCAGAGATCGCTAAAAATTGTAAAGGTGAGCCTTTATTAAAAGAGAATATTATGGTTAATATTCTTTATAAGCAACAATGTTTAGAACCTTTTTATGCCGGTCAACAGATTAAATCCTATATATTACAAGCTGAAGTGTTTAATAAATTGAGAGAATTTATTTACTAGTGATACTCAGAAAAAGATGTAACGAATTATTTAAAAACACAACATTAAGCACTTCTAATCTCTTTGATTTTAATTCCATGATAACGCCTCTATTTTTATTGAAAATTAATTCGGAATAATAATTGAATTAACAAATATTATATATCCTTATATTCTAAAAAACTACTATTTGCATTCTATTCCATTTTTATTATTTACATTTCTTCTGCGAACATTTTAGAAAAAAACGAAATAGTCACTTGATTTTTCAATCCTGATTCACACTGGCACGGACAAGGAGCCGTAGAGATGGAAGAGAGGTAGGGCTTTCATTGTTTTAGGTATATTTAAGTGATGATTTCCAGCAAAAATCAATCCATTTCCCCTTACTCTTTAAGAATTTTTCATATTCATTGTGACAGTGAATCGTAAGTGTTCAGATACACGAGTTTGTACCATCTAAATATATGATCAACAATAAAAATAGCGAAATCTTTAGAAATGAAACACATGCCAACGCAAGAATGAAGTAACGAGTGAAAGAAGCGAAAAAGGGTTACTTCTCTTGTGATAGCAGATGAATCAGCTGTTATTTTAACTAATCCGACTTTTTTGAATTTCGCACATGTTTTTGCCTCTTCGTTAAACAGCCCGAACTATGGCTACTTAGTATTTGGAACAGGAAAAGTGGTTTACTGAACATGGTTTGGAGGACTTGTCTTGTATTTAAATTAAAGGCAGGTTAGTGAAAAAATAAAATACAGGAAAGAAATATAAATATTTTATATACTTTCCGCATATTGTCAATCCAATATGTTATACTGTAAACAAACCTTTGAAGCGTTAAATCTTTTTCTATTACCTTTTACCATCACCCTACTCGAACCTTGAGTAGGGTTTTTTATGTATTTTACAGAGAACATAAAAAAAAACAGACTCTATATAAAGAGCCTGTTTGTATAAACGATTGAAGACTAAGCTTTTTGAACGTTAGCAGCTTGAGCTCCACGAGTACCTTGCTCAACGTCAAACGTTACTTTTTGACCTTCGTCTAGAGATTTGAATCCTTCGCTTTGGATAGCAGAGAAGTGTACGAATACATCGTCGCCATTTTCACGTTCGATAAAGCCAAAACCTTTTTCTGCATTAAACCATTTTACTGTACCTTGTTCCATTTTTGTTGCCTCCTAGTGCGTTACCACACATTGTATTACTATCCTTGCCCAAAGTATCATCAAGACGAAAAGACGATATTCATACTATCCTTTACACGAACAAAAATAATTCTTCTTTATCATAGCACGAAACGGAAATAATTGCAAATTAATATTATTGTTTTGGCCATTTAAACGCGTGGGTACCAGTACAGAAGCGCTAAGCAAACTAGAAAATGTTAATAATCCTGCATCGAATTTATAACATGGTCTAAGAGGCTTGTTGATAACTCTGGTTAAAAACCCCGTGAAATGAATCACGAGTGTCTTCAAACCTTTTTCTTTGCTTAATAGTTCTTCAAAAATAACGGTTATTGATTGTTAAAGATTTCTTTAAAAAGATTAGCTGTTTCTTGTTCAAGTGCAAGATATTCTTTTAAAAGCGGGGCTGTTCACTGGTAAAGCCTTGTTTCTGCAGATGTTTCCAAACGGTCACTAATGGTATACCCCCATTTGCCAGAATGCTCATAAAAAAATATTACTTGTCCACAAATCATCTTCCTTTTCTTCATTACCACTTTCAAAAACCTTTTTAATTTAGAAACAATGTTTTAAATAAACCGATTCCCATAGGGGAGCAGCGAGAGAGTTTGGCCCGATAAAGAGCTGGGTATAATCTTCATACGCATTTGTATTCCAGCTGGCTCTGCTAATAAAGATTTAACTGAGCTGGAAATCAGTACCGAATTTCCAATAATTTTACAGAGAAATGGGAAAGATACTATGGTATATGACAGCTGGGACCTAAAGGCAATAAAACGTTTTCTATACTTAGATTAAGACCATCAGGGAAGGGGAAACTTTAAAAAATGAAGGAACAAAACCTAAGGACTTTGAAGAAATTGGTTACACCTTATGAAAAGTCCGATCTACAAAAAAGCATTTGTCAAATCATTAACACATTGGTGCCATTTTTCCTGTTATGGTGTTTGGCATATAAGAGCTTGTCGATTTCTTACTTCCTCACATTAGCGATTTCTGTCGTTGCGGCAGGTTTTTTAGTAAGAACCTTCATCATCTTTCATGATTGCTGCCACTATTCCTTTTTTAAGAACAGAAAGGCGAATCGAATCCTTGGAACAATTACAGGAATTCTGACTCTGCATCCTTTTGATCATTGGGCACACGACCATTCTGTCCATCATGCGACAAGCAGCAACCTGGACAAACGCGGTACAGGAGATATTTGGGTACTGACCGTTGAGGAATATAAGGAAGCCTCAACTAAGACAAAAATAATGTACCGTTTGTACAGAAATCCGTTTGTTATGTTTATTGTTGGGCCGATTTACGTCTTCGGGATTACCAATCGTTTTAATCGTAAAGGGGCAAAACGCAAAGAACGGATGAATACGTATGTAACGAACCTGGGGATCGTCGCTTTGGCAGCACTTTTATGTTGGGCTATTGGCTGGCAAAACTTCCTGCTGGTTCAGGTTCCAATTTTTATAATATCGGGATCCCTCGGAATTTGGATGTTTTATATTCAGCATACGTTTGAGGATTCTTATTTTGAAGAAAATGAGCATTGGGAATATGTAAAAGCAGCAGTTGAAGGAAGCTCTTTTTATAAGCTTCCAAAAGTCATGCAATGGCTAACAGGCAATATCGGTTTCCATCATGTTCATCATTTAAGCCCGAGAGTCCCAAACTATAAGCTTGAAAAAGTGCATAACAACACTGAACCATTGCAAAACGTTCCGACCATTACACTGGCAACAAGTCTTAAGTCGTTAAAATTCCGCCTATGGGATGAAGAAGGCAAAAAATCATCTGTCGCCATTTCAAATAAAATGCCTCCTCGTTCCCGAAAATAAATAGATGTGAAATATTCTCTGTCAAGGATTTCTGAGGATGAAAGGCGTTCAGCCAGAAGCACGTCCTTCCACTTCGCCTGTTCCTCACTCGTTGTTCGAAATGCCACGTGATGAACGGTGCCATAACCGCCTGATCCTCTTTTTTCAGGACGCAGATGGACGTCGATGATATCGCCTATATCCGCGGAGGACTTGAGTCTTACAATTTGATCCTCTTCCTGGATTTTGTTGTATCCAAACTTTTCAATCAAAAATTGAATGGTTGCTTCTGGGGCGTAAGAATAAAGCAAAACCCCTTTCATCCCTATGATTGCCTCGTTTTTTGTTATACCTTCTGCCGTCCATTCGCTTTTTTTGCTTTGGGCATCTTCCATAATGGCGAGCGGGAGGTCCTCCGTATCATGAAACAAAAGAATTTGTTCAGACAACAATGTCTGTTCCGTTACTTGCAGTCCATTTTTTTCAAGTCTTGTTTTCCAGAAAAAGAGCGACCCTTTCGGCACTGAAAAATAGATTCTTCCCGCCTGGCCTTTGCCTACAGTCCCCCGGCCGCTCCCTTGGAAAGGAAAGAACGTGATGATCGTGCCTGGCTCACCGTTTTGGTTGCCGAAATAAAAATGATATGTTCGTGGATCATCAAAATTGACTGTTTTTTTAACGAGGCGAAGCCCCAGCACCTCTGTATAAAAACGCAGATTCTCTTGAGGATCTTTTGCAAATGCAGTGATATGATGCAACCCTGCTGTTTTCATTTTCCCACTCCTATTTATCTTGATTTCGAGATATTTAATATTGTAATTTTATTTTTTTCGGAATGCAAACAATGTGTTTGAATAAAGTAATTTAAAAAATCACTTTTTTCTAATAATTATCTTGTGATCTTATCTTACAACTGCTATGATAGTGAGCATTATCACGTTTTAGGGGGAAAGTAAATGGTAAAAAAAGCACTGATTATCCTTCTTATTCTCTTACCCTCCGGTCAGCTCGCGCTGCTTCCGCTGGTTAACCGGATTGAACCGATTATGTTCGGGCTTCCTTTTTTCCACCTTTGGCTGCTGCTGTGGATTGTCATCACGCCATTATGCTCATTGTGTATTTATAGGTTGCAGAAAAAAGATGGAGGAATTGAATAATGCAAGGTAATTTAACCGCACTTCTTATCACAGCCGTTATTGTTTTAACTGTTGTCTGTATCGGTTTTGTCGCCGGAAGAGACAAATCCTCCAGAACATCTGTTGAAGAATGGTCTGTCGGAGGCAGGCGCTTCGGCGGGCTTCTCGTCTGGTTTTTAGTTGGGGCAGATCTATACACCGCCTATACATTCTTAGGGCTTACTAGTACCGCTTATACAGGAGGCAGTGTCGCCTTTTTCGCCATCCCTTACTCTGTCTTAGCGTATTTTATCGCTTATTTCTTTTTGCCGAAGCTTTGGAAGGTCGCAAAAATCCACAAATTAACGACACTTGCCGATTATGCGCGGGAACGCTTCGACAGCAAACTTTTGGCAAGCCTTGTCGCCATAGTCGGCGTGTTCATGCTGATTCCGTATATTTGTCTTCAGCTAAGCGGGATACAAGACACGCTTCAGGTTGCAGGAACAGGTTATATTAACGTAAAGTTCGTTGTGATTATTTCATTTATTCTTGTAGCTCTTTACACATTTTTCAGCGGAATTAAAGGACCTACATACACTGCTATTATTAAAGATATTTTAGTATGGGTGATTATGCTGTTTATGGTTGTGTCTCTTCCGATCATTCACTTTAACGGCTGGACGCCGATGATAGATACGCTTGTGAAAGAAGCGCCGCAAATGCTGACGATTCCGACAGAAGGCCCTAAAGGCATCCCGTGGTTTATCACAGCCTCTATTGTGTCCGCTTTGGCCCTGTTTATGTGGGCCCATGCCGCCACTGGCGTTTTTACGGCCAAAAGCGCTGATGCCGTCCGGAAGAACAGCATGTTTTTGCCGCTTTATAATATCGTGCTGATTCTTGTCATTTTTCTTGGCTTTATTGCGTTTCTTGTTTTGCCTGAGGATACAAATCCGAGACTGGCGCTTCTTCATTTAATTCAAATGTCGTATGGCGGCGTCGCACAAGGGTTTGCTTACTCTACCATTGCCCTTGCTTCACTTATTCCGTGTTCCATTATGGCAATCGGGGCGTCTAATTTATTCGCGAACAACTTATATCGCGACTTGCTTCATCCGAATGTTTCTCAAAAGAAACTGACGATGATCACCCGATCAATGGTGTTTGTCGTAATCGGGCTTGCTTTGCTTTTCGGAATGCTCTTCCCGACTGCGCTAGTGACGCTGCAGCTTTTAGGTGTTTCCGGCATGGTTCAGATTTTCCCCGCCATTGCCGTGAGCCTGTTTTGGAAAAAGCAAACGAGAGAAGCGACGATTATCGGTTTATTAGCCGGACTCGCTGTTACTTTTACTGTGTATATCACACAGTCTTCACACGGTATTTACGAGGGATTCTGGGGCTTGGCAGCAAACGTCGCCGCTGTTGTGATCCTCAACCCGTTATTTGTGAAAAAAGCAGGGACTAACCCTGTAATTGAAGGTTTATTTAATAAGCAGCGGCCTTCAAATCCAAATCAAAAAGGCGCATGAAAAACCATACGCGGGTCTCCGCGTATGGTTTTTCCTTTACATCTTTTTCTTCAAGGTTTCGATTGCTTGTTTCATTTGAGTATCATTGTCGGACAGTTTTCCTTGCAATTCCGTCATTAATTTTGTCGTTGTATCTCCAGTAAGAACGCCCGTTTCTTTCAGCTTTTCTTTTGCTTGGAATTGTTTCACAACCGTTTCGAACGCTTTGTCATATGTGCTGTTGACATTCACTTTATAACCAAGCGCCTTCAGCATTTGCTGGGCAACTTTTACGTTATTGCCGGAATCACCGGATTTATATGTTTTATCAGCGTCCAAATACGGCAGCTTCGCATAATCAGGGAGTGCCGCTTTCACCTGAGGCGTAATGCCTTTTTTGTGAATCCATTCTCCGTCCGCTGTCAGCCATTTGGCCATCGTCAGTTTGACTGTTGAACCGTCGTCATATTCTTTAGCCGTTTGCACGGTTCCTTTTCCAAAAGTTGTCTCTCCGATCAGCGGAATCCCTGACGATTCGTGAAGGGCGGCTGCCATAATTTCTGCGGCGCTTGCTGTGCCGTCATTCACGAGGACAACAGTCGGTTTTGTGACTTGGCGGTCTTTTTTTGCTTTCATGACTTCTTTTGTTCCATCTTTATATTCAACCTGCATGATATTTTTACCCTTATCAATAAACAGGTTGCTCATTGTAATGGCCTCATCCATCAAGCCGCCCGGATTTCCTCTTAGGTCCAAGATATAACCTTTGGCGCCTTTTTTCTCCAAGCTGTTGATCGCTTCTGTCAGTTCTTTTGAAGTTGATTCTGAGAATGATGTGATTTGAATTTCTCCGATGTTGTTTTCTTTCATCTCGGAGTATACCGTTTCTACCGGAATAGTATCTCTTTTAATAGATAGATCAATTTCTCCCACACCAGCTCTGTTCAGCACAAGCTTGACTTTTGAGCCTTTTTTGCCGCGGATTAAAGCGACAGCCTCATTCACATTCATGCCTTTGACGCTTTTGCCGTTCACTTTTACGATTTGATCCTTCGGTTTTACTCCCGCTTTTTCGGCAGGCGATCCTTTTATCGGTGATACGATTAAGATCTCACCATCTTTTTCCTCTACTTGAGCGCCGATGCCCTCAAAGGAAGAGGAAATGCTTTCTTCAAATGATTTTCCTTCCTCTTGATTCATATAGGTTGAATATGGATCGTCCAGGGATTCAATCATTCCTTTAATTGCTCCGTCTACTAATTTGTCGTCATCTGTTTTTTTGTAATAATCACTTTTGATCTGCTCATATGCTTTATTCAGCTTATCGAATTTGCTATCTCCGGTACCGGCTGATTTCTCGCCGATAATGGATGAATTGCCGGTAATAAACAAAGTAAGCGCCGAAGCCACGACCGCTGTAATCAGCACGACAAAAAACAGTTTAAGTTGCCGTTTCAATTAAACACCACCTTTTTATTCTTACATTATTATCATAGACGAACCTCTATTCGTCAACTCGAACCCTAAAATGAAGATTCGCGCCTTTCTTTCCCTAATAGGTAAACCTATGTTTTTCTCTCAACATATGCTGACGCAGAAGGGAGGAATCGAACTTTGAGCCGCTATTTAGAAATGCTTTCCTTATTCGGTGTTGCAGGAGCACATCCGGGCGGGCTTGCTTTCACGAAAACCGTATTACGGAAGGCCGCTCTGCCCTCTAACCTGCCGATCCTTGATGCCGGGTGCGGAACCGGGCAGACCGCCGCATATTTGGGACATTTATTGTACCCAGTCACTGTAATCGACAAAGACCCCGTCATGCTGGAAAAGGCCAAAAAAAGATTCGCAAGTGAAGGACTGTCAATTCCCGCTTATCTCGCTAATCTTGAAGAGCTTCCCTTTTCCACTGAAACCTTTTCTGCCGTTCTGTCGGAATCCGTTCTCAGTTTCTCTCATATTCCATCCTCGCTGCCGGACATTTACCGGGTGCTGAAGCCCGGCGGAATGCTGATTGGAATAGAAGCAGCGCTGAAAAAGCCTCTGTCCGGTGCAGAAAAGAAAAAAATGATGGATTTCTATGGGTTTACCGAGTTATTTGATGAGGCTGAATGGAAGCAAACGATGATGCAGCATGGCTTTCGCAAAACAGAAACAATTGAACTTCATCAAGAGAATACCGATCATGAACCGACAACTGAAATGGATTTGTCCCTTTCAATTCCGCCGATTTACTATGACACGCTGCAAGCCCATTATGAGCTCATGCAGACATATAGCGAGTATATGGGGCACTGTGTCTTTTTCGCGTATAAGTAAATCGGCGTTTAACCTCCTGCTTTCGTCCAACCTTTTTAGAAAATCTATCATAAGCTGATAGAAAGGCAGGATAGGAGGGAATCATATTGGAAAAGTATTATCATCTCTGCCGCAAGCACCAAGGAAAAGTTGCTAGAATTACAGAGAAAAACGGCAGGGTTCACGTTGGCAGAATCACCCATGTCACAAACAGCAAAGTCTTCATCACACCTGTTCATCAATCCGGTCTGGGAGGCTTCGGACTCGGATTTTATGGCGGCTATTACGGCGGCTATGGGTATGGATACGGAGCGTACGGCATCGGTCTCGGATTTATTGCCGGTGTGGCACTGGCAGGATTGTTCTTTTTTTAATGCAGAAAAAAGCCCGCTTGACTGTTGCAAGCGGGCTTTCTCTCATACTTTCTTCACTTCATTAAAATATTCTTCCAGTGTTAAGCCGTGATCATGGATGACTTTGGCTGCTTTTTTGCCTACATAACGTAAATGCCATGGTTCGTATTCATATTTTGTGACATTTTCTTTACCTTTAGGATAGCGGATGATAAAACCATATTCATACGCGTGATTCTGTACCCATTTGCCATCGTCTGTACCTCCAAACGCTTCATTGAGTTCAAAACCGTTGCTTCTGCTGGAAATATCCATCGCAAGCCCTGTCTGATGCTCGCTTTGTCCAGGATAGGCAACCGCTTCCTTCGCTTTCTTTTCGCCTTTTTGACTGACTTCATTTTTAAAAATTACTTCTTGTCTGTCATAAGCGCGATATCCTGATACAGCAGCAAGCTCGTAGCCTTTCTCTTTTCCCGCATTAAACAATTCTTCTAATGCTTTAGCCGCTTCTTTTCTGATATATCTTTTTTGGATTTTTTCATCAAAAGAAAATTTTACATTCGGGATGACGAGATCACTAGGTTCATAGGTTCCCGGCAGTGCGTATTCCTTATTCACAAGCGCCAGGATGTTGTCCGGATTTTGGATCGTTTCCAGCCCGTTTACTTCCTTGATATTATTAAAGTATTTGCTTTCGAGCAAAAACTCCTTGTCCGTTGTGTTTGTTGCTGTTTTGCTGTTTGATGAATTCTCATCTGACTGTTTGGTTTCGGCAGAGGATTGCGTATCCTTTTTTTCGTCTCCGTTCGAGATACTGCAGCCCGTTCCGACAATTGCCGTTACACTGAGCGCGGCGGCCAGTGAGAACCATTTACTGGTTTTTTTCATTACACCATTACCTTCCTTTTTTCAAATCATGCTTTACCCATAAAGAAAAGGCCGCTGCTTCCAGCATGCCTCTTTTTATCCAATTAAGATACAGAATGTAAAGCTACTTCTATCATATCATGAAAAGTTGTTTGGCGCTCTTCTGCCGTTGTCTCTTCACCTGTCAATACATGATCGCTCACAGTCAGGATAGAAAGTGCTTTTCTGTTATGCTTTGCCGCTAATGTGTACAAAGCTGTCGTTTCCATTTCTACACCGAGCACGCCGTATTTTGCAAGCTTTGCGATCTGTGAATCTTCATTGTAAAATTGATCGGCTGTAAATACGCTGCCCACTCTTACAGGGACACCATTTTGTTTAGCCGCTTCATATGCTTGATTGAGAAGATCAAAATCTGCGCACGGAGCAAAATCAATGCTGCCGAAAGCGACCCGGTTCATTTGTGAATCCGTTGAGGAGGTCATCGCCAAAATCACGTCGCGAACTTTAACATCTTCACGGATGGCGCCGCAAGACCCTACTCTGATTAAATTCTGCACCTCATAGCTTTGAATCAATTCATTCACATAAATTGAAATAGACGGCACACCCATTCCCGTTCCTTGAACGGATATTTTTTTTCCTTTATACGTGCCCGTAAAGCCGTACATGCCTCTTACTTCATTGTAGCATTCCACATTTTCAAGATACGTTTCAGCGATAAATTTGGCTCTGAGTGGATCTCCCGGCAGCAGCACTGTATCGGCAATCTGCCCTTTTTCCGCACCTATATGTACACTCATGTTTTATTCCTCCTGCACTCCCATTATGTCATCCCTTTCATTTTACAATGAATGGCACGATGAGACAAACTTCAGCATTGATTATAAATGAATGGGTAAAAAAAGAAAATGATTCAAGCTTAAAAGTCGGCGGTTACGGATAATTCAAACGGTTACATGAAAACCTAACAGCAAAAGGAGGGGTGTAGAACATGGGCAAAAAACAGCGAAACCGCATAACCGGACAAAAAAAGAATAACCATGTGCCAGCTGAAGATGTCATTGCGGCTGAAGAAGCGCATGGAAAAGAGCATTCCGCTGCTAAGCGAAAGCCTTAAAGATAAAGAAAAACTGCGGGCGTCCGCAGTTTTTTTCGTTATGTGGCTTGTACGATCAGGCGGTTAATCTTGCTCCAGCCTGTGGAAAGCAGTTTATAATAGGTTTTGCCTCTTTTACCTTCATCAATCAGGATCACATCTCCTGTCGCCATAAACCTTGCCTGATAATCATTTGGGACTGTATCAAAAACATTAAATGTTGAAAATGCCCTTTTCAGCACTTCTTGATGATTGCTGCCGTCAAGTTCCGTCCGATAGACGACTTTATAACCTTTTTTCTCACCATAGCGGGGTGTTTGAAAAATTGTCACATCATAAGCACAAGGTTTCTTTTTAAATACAGACAACGGTAATGGCATCAAGATCCCTCCCTCTTATTTCTTTATAGTATTAGCGTTTTTCCCCTGTTTTCCTCTCTCTATTTTTGTCGAATGGCCTATACTTTTCGTCAAAAAGTTTCAAGAGGAAAAACAGCATAAGTCCTACGCTGAAGCCCCCGAGAACATCTGTAAAGAAATGCGCGCCAAGATAGATTCTGCTTGCGCCGACAAGGACGACAAGAACACAAATAAGAGTGTAAACCGCCTTTTTGCGGGCAGTCAAAAAAGGGATATGCTTCACTAACAGATACGCGATAATAGGATACACGCACGCCGCATTCATGGAGTGTCCGCTCGGAAAGCTATAGGACGTTTCGCGGACGAGCGGTTCAAAGGCGGGCCTCGCCCTTTCAATCCAATCTTTTAAACCGCGGTTCAAGAGACGTTCACAAAGAAACATGACGAGTAACAAAATGCCGTCCCATGTTTTGGTGTACGCCAGCAGCACTGCTCCGACTATGATAATCAGAGGGAATAAAAAAGCTGACGAACCAAGCTGGGTACACCATAACATGACATGGTTCAGCCAGGGCTGCCTCATATGAGCCGCTGCCTGCATCACGGTATCATCAAAGAATTGGACAGCATTGATATGGATCACTGCCGTTAAAAAGATAAACAAAACAAACAGACTGACCGGCTTGTACAATTTTCTTCCCCTCCTGTTTCATAGGCCGTATAAAAAAACCGGAGCTGCCTCACTCCGGTTAGACGTTTAACATTCATCATCCAGCTCTTCATCTATCATACATTTTTCTAATAAATAATCAAAGGTGATATCGGCTATTTCAAATATCTCCTCTTCACATGGTATGTAGCCCCGTTTTGCGAGTTCTTTGTAAAAAAATTCAGCGATTTCTTCTGTATCAATCACAAGATCTATTTCTTTCATGACAGTACCGCCTCCTTTTTTATGTTTTATGAAATGGACGGCCAAATTATACCGGGTTGTTCTAAACAATTCTTTTTCTCATATACATGAATAAAAAAACAAGCATGGGGGCATGAGTAATGATCACAAAAATGATGGCTGCACTGGACGGAGATGGATTTGATCTGATGATGGAAAAGGTGCTGAAAATAATGTCTTATATCATGCTTATAGGCTGCTTTCCTTACTTCTTATATGTCACCGTCCGTTTTTTAGCAAGCTAGCCGAAATGCTCCTTTAAACTATCCAGCACAAAATTCATCATATCTTTATATTCTTCATCCTGAAATATTTCATACAGGATTTTATAGTCGTTATAAATGTCTAAAAGCTCATCCACAATAGATACAGCTAGAACGTGAAGGTTATCTTGGACTTCAGCATCGCCTTCAAACTGAAGAAGAGCGGTCGATATGACATCTTCGCCGATCTCATGAGCTGTTTCTCCGACATAATGGACAAACAAAAGCTGATGCACAAACTGGTCCATTTCATATTTTCTCAGAACCAGCGTGAGATCCTCTTCCTCCGTTTCAAGCCACTCTCCATCCTTTAAGCGAGTCAGCTCATAAATAATATCTTCCCACCCGTCTTCCAAGTATCTCCATATCTCCGTTCTATGGCCGATAATTCGAAACAGTTCCTTTCCATAGTCCTTTACATAGACGACATCACCAATGAGAAATTCATATTCAATATCCAGTTTCTCCATATCTACAATGACGCCTTCATAATCCTTATAAAGCTGAATGGACGTTTCGAAATATAATACTTCATTATGGTTGACTTCATAAAGAAAATGTTTTTCAATCTGATGTACCTTCGTAATCGTTCCGACTGTTCCGTACATCACGACAACCACGATATCTCCTACTTGGAATTTCGGTTTGTTTTGCTTCATGCTGTCTCCCCCTTGCCGCGACTTTCTCATACGCTATCGTATGCCGGCTGACACAAATTCGCATGGGCATGAAAACCAAAGGAAATATCCAATTATATTCAAAAGCTGGACATCAAATCCGCTTACAAAAAAAACCGCATGGGGATGCGGTTTTAAAACATGTTTATATTTGAGGCACCTCAGTCTCGTATTTTTCCCAAGCTTCATCAAAAGTGGCCATCGTTTCCAAGTAGTCAGCATTCAGTTCCAAATAAGAGCTGATCTCATGATAATCGCTGGACATTTTTGGGAAGCTGTGGTCTTCATATGCCTGATTTGCAAACTCACTGATGCTGTCCTTCGGTTTTGGATTTCTGTATTTCATCAAATAGTGGTAAAAGGATTTCATGGGTTTCCCCTCCTGTTGTCTGTCTTTTGTTGTTCTATTATACATTTCAGATATGAAATTACAACAAAAGAATACCAAACACACTTTAGGAGAAATCAAAATAATTGCGCTTCAAAATCCGTTCTGTTTGCATCAGCTGCTGAAATGTTATCGTATGAGGAAGCTTTTTTGTGTCAATTAAAATCAATTGATCTTCAATTTCTTTTATTGTCAGCTCCTCTTGATAGACCATATCGCAGTCAGCGCATGACAAGGCGGGTGTCTCTGTAATTTCTATCGCCTTTGTGCCGTCAGGAAGCTCCCAGTAAACGGCGGTCACGCAAGGGGATGCTTGAAGCCCGCCGCACCATTCACATGTTTTCATGATGAATCTCCCCCGCTTTCCGCCCCCTCTTTTTCTTTCTTTTGCTGGGCCAGAAATTTCTTTTCCTTCAGTTCATCCCTTTTGTCCCTGCGGTTTTTTAATGTTTCGTGCTCCGGGTTCGCCGTGTATGCCTCTCTTCTTTTGATGCGGGATACGTTTTCAGGTGTGAAGGAAACCTCCTTGTCTGCAAAAATAGCGCTCAATCCAATCGGTTCCTTCTTTTCGGAAACTTCAGGATACACAGACGCAAAGTAGGCGTCCGCCTGGTCCGGAATATAATGTTCCGGCTCGGGATAGGACGTGATGACTCCTTCAAAATTCCGCAAAATGACTTTATCAGGGCTTTGCGATAAAACATAATTAGGCTGCAGAGCGATTTTCCCGCCTCCGCCCGGCGCGTCAACGACAAATGTCGGAACTGCATACCCGGATGTATGTCCGCGGAGCCCTTCAATGATTTCAAGTCCTTTTGAAACGGGCGCTCTGAAATGGCCGATGCCTTCTGACAAATCGCATTGATAAATATAATAAGGGCGCACTCTGATTTTCACTAAATCGTGCATAAGCTTTTTCATGATCGGAACTGAATCATTAATACCCGCTAATATAACCGCCTGATTTCCGACGGGAACGCCTGCGTTGACTAATTTTTCACAAGCCTCGACTGATTCCTCCGTCATCTCAATGCTTGTATTAAAATGGGTATTCAGCCAGACAGGATGATATTTTTTTAATATTTTGCACAGGTTATCGGTAATTCGCTGCGGAAAGACGACCGGTGCCCTTGTTCCGATTCTGATGATTTCTAAATGCGGAATGGCACGGAGATTCTTTAAAATATACTCCAATATTTGGTCGTTGATCAGTAAACCGTCTCCTCCTGAAATCAGGCAGTCACGGATTTCGGGTGTCTCACGTATATAAGCAATCGCGGCATCAAGCTGTTTCTTAGGCACTCCCATTCCGATTTGCCCTGAAAACCGTCTGCGTGTGCAATACCGGCAGTACATTGAGCATTGATTTGTCACAAGAAAGAGAACACGGTCCGGATAGCGGTGCGTCAGTCCCGGTACAGGAGAGTCCTCATCTTCATGAAGCGGGTCCTCAAGGTCATACTTGGTTTTGTGCATTTCTTCAGATAACGGAACAGACTGCATCCGAATCGGGCATCTGGGATTATCAGGATCCATTAAGGAAGCGTAATATGGTGTAATATTTAAGGGAATGGTTTTGGTAGAGATTCTGACTCCTTCTTCTTCCTCTTCAGTTAAATGAATGACTTTTTTTAATTCATCAAGTGTCCGGACGGTATGCGTCAGCTGCCACACCCAGTCATTCCACTTTTCTTCGGGTACATCCTTCCATAATTCAATCTCCTTCCAGTGCCTCTTCGGTTTAAACCATTGATTTGCCAAACGGAATTCCTCCTTATCACCATTTTGCCTTACGGCGGAATGGTGAATATTTCTCAACTTATAATGTCTTGCACCATACATTCATATTTTCAAGACTTTCATATATATAGCAATTGTTTATCAATCTTCCCCGATAGCTGTAGCCTGATTGATGAAGCACGGCGTTCATTCCATAAGAGGCTGCGCGCGCGAGTGAAAACACATGAAAAATCTCTCGGTCGGCCATTTCTTTTTCCAATGCGGCGATTAAATGATTCATCAGTGAATGCCCCCTGTATTCCTTGAGCACGGCACAGTCAGTTATTTCCGCATGCCCCAAAGCAGGATTGGCTTCCGCACTGGCGGCCCCTATCAGCCGGCCGTCATCAAACATAGCATAATAGACAGTGTTATCATTCATCGTTTTTTCAATATATACCGGGTCAAAAATCGGGGTTGGATAAGTGCGGAACACTTTTTTGTACAGCATCGACAACTGGTAAATGTCCCTTGGTTCACACCTGCTCATCAAAAAAGGCGGCGTCGCTGTTAGACGTATTGAAGGGGACTTTTTATACAATGTCTCGACAATCTCCAGCTCTGCTAAATAGGAATTTGTCAGTCTTCTGTTCTCAGAGAGGTAACGAACCATCACAGCCGCGCGATGGCCTAAGTAATAGCCATCCAGAAGCCCTTCCGTCACAAATAAATGCTTCGCAAGCTCTGCTTCGTCCTGTTGCTTGGCATATACAATCACTTTTTCAGCGAGCTCCTTTTTTGCTGCAGATAGGATCTCAGGCAAAGCGTTTTCGATTTTACCTTCATATCGGACGACTCTGATTCGCTCATTGAAACGGTCAATGTCTACGTAAGCCGAGACGCCCTCACGCTTTATCACTCTGATCATCCGCTTCACTCCCTGGCTCATGGATGCCGCACCAATCCATTATAAAAAGAGAAATGATTTTAGCAGATTCCAACAGAGCCTCAATTTCAATATATTCGTTCGCCTGATGGGCCGTTTTTGTTTCACCGGGTCCAAAAACAATGACGGGGGTCTGAGCCGCATGATGTAATAAGCCTCCATCCGTTCCCCACGGTGACGCCTCTATTACCGGTTCAGTGTGTCTAATTTTTTCATAGGATGATTGTAGCACCGACACCAAATCATGATCTTTCGGCAAGTCATTCGGCAGCCACTGAGCGCCGTACCATTCGAGCTTGACAGGGTGGCGTTTAAACCATTCATCACGATACTCTAAATCCTTCAGCCAGTTTGTCATTTCTTCTTTCACCGCTTCGGGTTTTTCGTGGGGCGCGATTCCGCATCTCCCTTGGATGACTGCCCGGTCGCATACTGAAGAAGGCCACTCGCCGCCCGCGATAGAGCCTACATTTATAGGGACCGGAATCGGGATGCCTTCATAAAGCGGATCAGAGATTCTGGCATTTCGGACTTTTTCCAGCTCTTGAAGGGCTGAGATGACATGCATGCTTTTTTCGATGGCGCTCACCCCTTCATAGCGTGTGCCGCCATGCGCCGATAAACCTTTAACAGTTATACGGAACCATAGTGAGCCTTGCTGTTTGATGAATAGCTTCATATTAGTGGGTTCCGGAATAAGCGCCCCATCAGCCCGATAGCCTCTCATAATGGCCGACAGCGTTCCTGCGCCGCCGCACTCTTCGTCTACAACACTTTGAAAAAATAAATCTCCCTTCAATTTGACACCGCAGGCGTGCAGCGCTTCTAATGCAAAAAGAAGGGCTGTATTGCCTCCCTTCATATCAGTAGAACCGCGGCCGTAAATTCTCCCGTTTTCCTCCGCGGCCTGAAAAGGCTCAGACTTCCATGCTTTTATGTCTCCTGCGGGCACAACATCGATATGCCCATTCAAAATCAGGGACCTTCCGTTGCTTTCTCCTGCTTTTTTAGCGACAATGTTTGGGCTTTCGCTAAAATCAGTCCGGTCTGATTTGAAATACGGATGCTGTTTTAATTGCTTCAGGCTCGGTTCCCATACATCAATATCCATCTTGAATTGCCGCAGCTTCTCAAGGACAATGGCCTGGGCGTTGAATTCCGCTCCAAATGTACTTTTTTCGCCGACCAGTCTTTTAAGAAGACGGATGGCTTTGGCCAGATGATCATCCAGCCAGTCAACAACCTGTTTTTCAATTTGCTGCATGCGCAGTCCTCCTTTAAGAAAAAGGTACGTCTATCTTGAGTTCGGCAGCGGTCAGCTCAATGACTTCTTCTGCTGTCGCGCCATTCATAAGCTCTTTTAATACAAATTGACGTTGTTCTACAGCAATTACCGCCTTATCGGTAATAATGAGATCGACACAGCCCGCAGCAGTCAGCGGCAATGTGCACTTTTCCACTAATTTCGGTTTCCCTTGATGATCTGTATGGCTCATGACGACCACTACTTTTTTCGCTTTTTGCGCAAGCTCCATGGCACCTCCCATGCCGGGTACTTTTTTCCCCGGAACGAGCCAATTAGCCAGATCACCATGCCGGCTCACTTGCAGAGACCCTAAAATGGTAATATCTATAGCGCCTTTTCTGATCATGGCAAAGGACAGACAAGTATCGAAATAAGACGCTCCTTTTACAGCGCTGACAGGGTAGCCTGCGGCGTTGCAAAGGTTTTTGTCTTCCTGCCCCTTCTCCGGGCTTCCGCCAATGCCGAGGACTCCATTTTCGGCCTGAAGCATCACCTTCGTTTCAGACGGCAAAAAATTCGGCACTAATGACGGAATGCCGATGCCCAGATTCACCGTCATCCCTGATGTGATTTCACAAGCAGCACGCCTTGCTATCAGCTCTCTCTCCTTTATTCCCAAGCCCATCTCCAATTCACCCCTCCGCTTTTCACGACGCCCTCCACGAAAATCCCCGGTGTGATTATCATCTCTTCTGCAAGCTCTCCTGCCGGGACAATGCGGTCCGCTTCGGCAAATGTTCTCTCGGCAGCCATCGCCATAAGCGGATTCATATTGCGGGCTGTTTTGTCATAGGTCAAATTGCCGAATTCGTCTGCGGTATGCGCGCAGATAAAAGCAAAATCAGCCGTTAACGCTTCTTCGATTAAATACGGCTTTCCTTTGAGAGACACGGTTTCTTTTTGCGCACAAATCATTTGATTATCTATTCCGATGTCAGTCAAAATGCCGCCAAGGCCGGAGCCTCCCGCTCGAATCCGTTCTGCCAGCGTGCCTTGCGGAGAAAACTTCACCTCTAATGTTCCGTCAGTCATCTGCTGTCCCGCTATCGGATTTGATCCGATATGTGACGCAATCAAGGTTTTTACTCTTTTGTTTACAATGAGCGGGCCGATTCCTATTTGCGGAAATCCGGCGTCATTACAAATAACCGTTAAATCCTTCACACCTTTTTCTAGTATTCCTTCAATAAGTGACGGCGGTGACCCGACGCCGCCAAATCCGCCGAACATCAGCACGGATTCATCCTGTACGTCTGCAAGTGCCGTTTCAATATCCATCTTTTTATCTAATGAAGCCATTTGTTTTCCAATCCCTTTTAAGTTTTTTTTCTACTTCTGAGACGGCGTCTGAAAAGAGATCCGTAAGCTCTGCCATCTCAGCGGAAGAAATCGTAAATGGCGGAGCGATGATCACGGCGTCTCCTTCACCGCTGTCGATTCCTGGCTTGGCGGGATATATAATCAGCCCGCGTTTTTTTGCCGCGCTGATGATGTGCTGCCCCACTGACAGCTCAGGCGGGAATGTCTGTTTTGTCTTTTTGTTTGCGACAAATTCAACCCCCAATAGCAACCCTTTTCCTCGGACATCGCCGATCATGTCACTTTGGTTCATGAGATCTGTCAGCTTTTTCTTCAGTACTTCGCCTTTTTCCTCTGATTTTTTTAAGAGATCATGTTTTTCCACATACTTTAAAACTTCAAGCGCCGCTCTGGCTGAATAGGGATTGGCGCTATACGTATGCCCGCTCATAATCACGCCGGAGCCTTTTTTAATGGTATCCATAATCGGATCAGAAACAACAGCCGCTGCAATTGGTGCGTAACCGGCACTCATCCCCTTTCCCAAAACCGCAATATCAGGAACGGTATTCCAATGCTCTGCGGCTAGCATTTTGCCTGTTCTGCCAAGCCCCGTCATCACCTCGTCCGCTATAAACAGCAAACCATTTTTCAGGCACACGCTTTGAAGCGCTTCATAATACCCTGCGGGAGGTGTGATGGCGGCTCCCGCGGCACCGATAATGGGCTCCGCCACAAACCCGGCAATAAACCGGCTGCCAATTCGTTTAATGGCTGTGTCCAGTTCTTGAGCGGCAGCCTGGACGAAATTCTCTTCCTTCATATCCGGGCTGGAGCGATACAGATTAGGTGCCGATATCGCCGGGTAACGCTCAATCATTTGAGTAAACCGGTATCTTCTTTCATAAAACCCCGATAATGAAAGCGCTCCCAAAGTTATTCCGTGGTAACTGCTCCATCTCGACAAAAAGATGGATTTTTGCCATTGCTGTTTTTCCTGCCAATACTGAATGGCGATTTTCATTGCTGTTTCGATCGCTTCAGACCCGCTGTTTACAAAAAAAGACCAATTCAAATGACCCGGAAGCTGGTTCGCCAATAACCTCGCCAAGTCTTCAGCAGGCTCACTTGTGAATTGTGATCGGTAAACAAATGAAACGGTATCAAGCTGTTCCTTCAGCAAATCAGTGATATCCTTTACGCCGTGGCCGATATTGCATGTCACCGCGCCGGATGAGCCATCGAGGTATTTTTTTCCGGATTGATCATATAGGTATGAACCTGCTGCACGGCTGACAACCGGATAATCTGCCTCAAGCTCAGGCTTAATCAGATAGCTCTTCATAACTTCTCCCCCTCACCTCGAGCCCCCTTTTACTCCATTGTATGAGTGTAAGAATGAAGGCATTCTTACCGCGTAAAACTTTTTTCGCCAATACAAAAAAGGGCCTTCCCTTGTAGGAAGACCCTTTGTCACGATGTATGCTCCTAGCAAATAAACGCGGCACCAACGATGATTAATAAAATAAATAATACGACAATCAATACAAACGTATTTTTCCCGCAGCCGAACCCGCCATAACTGTAACCATAATCATAACAGCCGTAACTGTGCATCAAGTATCAATCCTTTCTTATCACGATATACGGCATTCTATGCGGGCCAAGTCCCAAATGGTTTGTGCATTTGCCCAGTTATGTAAGAAAATAATGAAATACAGTGTGCATCCGCTGATATTTTTCAAACCGGAGTTTTTCATAAAAATGGCCGGCCCCGTCAAGACTTGATGTAACAAGATAGGCAGAATGCATACCAAAGGCTTTTGCAGCGGAAAGCATCTCCCCAATCAAAATGGTCCCGTACCCTTTTCTTTGAAACTGATCCAAAATGGCGACCTCTTCAATTTTTGCCGTTTTTTCTTTTGGATTGATAAACAGCTCTCCGCAGCCAATCGGTATTTTTTGTGTTGAATCGCTGTAACAAACAACGAGCAAAATCTTCCCTGATTGATAAAAAGGATATTTCCGCTGTAATTTTTTTTCTGCAATTGCTTCGCTTATATAGAGAGAGTCATAAATTTTCATAATAGAAGAGCCGTCCGCAAGGCTTTTTTTCGTCCCCCAGCCTGTCAGCGGATGCCCTGCCCGTTTGCCCCAAAGATCAAGCTGAATGCTGTAGAATAATTCATCTTCAACCACAAATCCGTTTTTTACAAGTGATTGCTTCAAAACAAGCGGAAAGGTATGCTGCGGCGAAGCCTTCAGATGAATATAATTGGTATTTAACAATCCGGATACTGAAGGCAGAAATGAAAGCAAGCTATTTAACGGAAACGAAGCACGCAGCTGTACAAAATTATGCGAAAAAATTTGCGGAAGATCAGGGTCACTATAAACACTGTATTGCTCAAATGGTTTGAATACAGAAGTTAATGATAAATATTGTTTTTCTGTTTTCGAATAATGTTCTGTCATGAATGTCTCCTTCATCCTCAACATACGGCTGTCTGATTTAGTCAATTTTGATACTTAATTTCTTTATAATCTCATCGTACAACGGACGAAACGGCTTTCCAATTGGAAATTGTTTGATTTCACAGAAAGAAATGGCGATTGGCTTCTGATGTAAGAAGAATCGTTTTGCGACTCTAGTATCTATTGGATGGAACTTGCCGTTTAAAAATAAGAACAGTTCGCGGCCGATCAGAAACAGCCTGCGTCCAGGAGGATTAATCATCAGACCTGATCTCCCTTGGCTGATCGGTTGACCGTCAGGCACAGACTCCAGCTCGTCTTGGTGAACAGCCAAAATATCTTTTCTTTTAAATTGGTAGAAGTGAAATGCATACTGGTTCTCTATACGTCTTTTTCTTCCTCCTTCTATATAAAATACATCCGGCTGATCCGGCGCTTTGACGAGCATATAATTCGGAATGTGAACGCTTTTTCCTATTTGGTATTGAAATAAATACGGGTCGGGAATTATGACAGTCCTCCCCGAATAAACGGAGTGCCATCTTTCCCCGACGGGATGCCGGGTATCTTGATCAAGCACGTACACCTTTTGGTCAGTTCCCTTCACAAAAGACCCGTCAATTAAAACATCAGGAAGACACTGGTTCGCATTTTGAAAAGAATCAGGTGTTTTATAGGTTGTGTCCAATACTTCATTTATCGGCATAAAAGGAACAAATGTGTTCAATCTGCTCCAAAAAATTGAATCTCCGTGATTCCAATGCATGACATGATCGTCCCAATAGCTCCCATATTGAAGTTTGACTTTTTCAAGCAATTCTCTCCTGTGCATCACAGAGCAATGGTCCACTTGAAACGCGGCATTATTCAGCACTCCCGGCGCCTGCCTGTAAAAATGAAGAGCTTCCTCTCCACGCTCGTTTATATGAACGACCTTTTGCATTGAATAAACCGCTTGCGCTGCCGGGTCATTCCGGAACACCTGCAGCATCCGGCTGAGCCTTTCATGATGATAGATCGTATCATCGGTCAGATAGGATACATAATCCCCTGTAATAAAAGAAAGCGCATGGTTAATTAATGTGGCATATCTGGCTGTTTTCATCCGCTCGGAGTGCTGAATAAAACTGTTATAATACTGAATGCGCGTATCATGTAAGTACGTTTGAATGACAGCAGAGGTTTCTTCATTTGAATGATCATCCATTATAAAAAGCTCCCAATCAGCGTGAGTTTGATTGACCACACTTTCAATTGCTTTTTGTAAATAAGAGGGTTTGTTATAACTTGTTAAAATGATTGAAACTTTCTCCCCCATCTCCCATCCTCCTATCAAAAACGGCTCCGTAAAAACGGAGCCTTGATCTCAATGTTAAAATGCACCCCAGCTTACAATACTTGAGAGTGCCACGTTTGATCTGGTGTTATTCAGCGGATTTTGAAACACTGCCAAATCGCTCAGCACTTCTTTCACAATAACGTTTTGCAGAGTGTCTCCATTGATAAGATTCACTCTTGAAACCGGGATTCCAAGTTCTTTCGCTAGAACAAGCTGCTTCCGAAGATCTGAAACCGGTTCAGGCGGATCTGTCTGACGTAATAACAAAATCAGTAATAGCAGGACAACATATAATTCCTTTTCAAATTCCTCACCGTTCACAATTGCTTCCGAATCCAAAAAATCCCTCTCCTTCATGCTTGTAATCTTTATCAGCATATGGAAAAAGCGAACATACGCATAGGCTATAACCGCCTCTTTTAAAAATCAGCGATTTGATTAAATATGAAAAATACGCTTGATAACGGCGTTCGTCTCATGCCAATTCACAGGCAGCGGAATATGAATAATCGTGAGTTCTAAAAAGATAAAAGGAGGTGTATGTGTAAATGAGCAATGATTTTCTGCAGTTGAAAAAGGATCTCATTAAAAGTTTATTGATCCCCTTTTTTAATAATGGAACGACAACTGAAAGTGGAGGAGATAACGTGGAAAACAAAATTAAAGAATTATTAGAAGCAGCGGTAGACAATAAAGTAGATGCGGCTGCTGAAGCAGAAGCCGCAAGCGATGTATCAGCCTTGGATACGTCCTTACCGGCCAGATGGATTTTTGCTAGAATTACACCGGGAACTGTAATCAGCATTGTGATGGATTCAGGAGACATGATCGGACCTGTTCAATTTGTTGCATTTGACCAAATCCACGGCATTGTATATGTCACGCAAGAAGCTTCCGTCACTCCGACTGGTTCAGCCACTACATTGCTTGATGTAGATAAAGTAGAAAGCGTTACGTTCACTACGTAATCCCTTTTATGAACGTATTGTATATCCATTCGGGATATAAGGGGATATACAGCTATTTTGACCGCTGGATTGAAGAAGGTTTTCTACATTCTCCCATGAGGCTCCTTTCTTCACTTGATCTTGATGCGCAATCAGCCCGCAGCATCAAATCATTCCAGCCGGATTTTGCTGTCATTATGGTCGGAGATAGAGTCCCTTCTGAATGGCTGACCTGGTTAAAGATTGAGGGTATTCCCGTGTATGTCTGGCTTACAGAAGACCCTTTTTATACAGATATCAGCCTGCAAGTCATACCGCATGCAGATGTGATATTGACCATTGACCAAAATTCAGCCGATGTTTACCGGGAATTAGGCTGCCCCCACGTTTATTATATGCCCATTCCCACAAACCAGCGGCTTTTCAAAAAACTCAATACGGAAACTTCCTGCCATTCTAACCTGCTGCTTATCGGCTATCCTTATCCTAACCGGGTTCAGCTTATCAAGGAGACAGCGAATCTTCCGGTCACCATACGGTTGATCGGCAAGGAGTGGCGAAAATATCTTCATAAAAAAACAATCAAACAGTCAAATGTGGATATTATCGACCAATGGATCAGCCCTGAAAAGGCGGTTCATTATTATAACAGCGCGGACATTGTCATTAATCCGCACAGGCCGTACCATTTTGCGTTCAATAAAAACCAGAAGTCCATTCAAAATATCAGCTTAAATAACCGAAGCTTTGACATTGCAGCTTGTGAAGCGTTTCAGCTCGTAGATCTTCCTGCGGCAAGTCCCTTTTCATCCTTTGTTTCTTATCACGGAATAAACGATTTTAAGCGTAAGGCAGCATATTATCTGGAGCACCCTGAAGAACGAAAAAAAGCCGCGGCACTGAATTATAAAGAGACAATTCCAGCCAATACGTTTGATGAGCTTCCGGCTAAACTCTCACACATTCATTTAAATTGTTAAAAAATCGTTCATTATTCAATGAACGATTTTTTCATTTATGCGTTTTATAGAAAAACAGCTTGGCTTGTCACTGCTTTTTGCTGCCTTATGTTCCGGACCTGTCCTTCAGCCTTCTTGGATCAGCCTGTTTTTTCACATCCAGTGCAGCACCAATCGGTTTAGCAATCCTTTCCCACGGTACAATTTTGAAATTTTGATTCACCGCCTGTCCGTTTTCAATATTTTTTCCGTCCTGAGCGATAAAAATTCCGTTTGGATATTTAGCGCCCAAACCGAAGCCGATAACATCAATCCCATCCGTATCACTTGTACCGTCAATCTTTTCTCCATCCGTAATTTCAAAATTCGCGATATATTTATTGCTGCCCTGACGCTCATAGATCGCATAGCTATTGTTTCCCTGACTTGACGCCATAATATATCCTTTTCCGTCCGGAGCATAATAAATGGTCAGACCCTCAATATCAGACGTTAAGTGCTTTCCATCGGTCCGATCAATTATGCTGCCCTGAGTCCCGCCGTTTGGCTCTGCGCTAAATTTCCAAATGGCAGCGTCTTCCTCCGCTATGTATATATGGCCGTATTCATCATCAGCCGCGACCCCTTCAGTTTGCGAATTCAATTTGAATTGGCGCACTTTTTTGCCTGTCACATACCCCTTTCCATTATCAGCGATTTCATATTGTTCAAATTCTCCCTGCTTTCCCGTTACCAATGCGTAAAATTTCCCTGTTTTTTGACTGTGATACAAACTAAAGCCATATACCTCGGCGATGCCAGTAGAAATGGGATGTTTCGGGTCGGTAATACTTTCCAATTCACCCTTTTCGCCGTCAAATGAATAAATTTCGATTGAATTTTTTCCGTCTGTTCGATTGGAGGCGGCTGCTATGTCTGCTTTTTTACCGTTCAATGGAAAATCATAGCGTAAATCCACATTATTTAGTTTGCCAAATTGATAGGAATTGATTTCTTTGCCATCTAAATCATAGACAACTAAGCCTGCTTTCTTATTTGTCGTGATCAGCTTGCTTTTCTCCGGACGCTTCTCATTAACCCAAATGGCCGGATCATCTGCCGCGTCATCACCGGAAGCAACAGGCTTCGTCTCTGCGCTTGCCTTGACTGTAAAATGGTTGTTATGGGAAGGAACCTGTTTCGCCGCCAAAGGTGCCGAGAATGATAATGACGTGAGTAATAAACCGGCAGCAGCAGTCATAAGGTATGCTTTTGGCTGTTTCAATGTTAACTCCTCCTCTGATGATTTATACCGCTTATTTTACAATACTAGTAACCTGTTTTTTGTGAGATAAATGTAATTTTTCTGTAAAAATATCTTCTGGCCGCCAATCCATAGTGAACGATTTGTTAAAGCTTTGTTCCATCTCATCATCTGATATCTATAGAATGGCTCATCTGGCAGCATGTATACGGGAAAGGAAAAGGCGAAGGAAAGCCTTTAGGATATATGATCAATACGGAGGTTCTTGAAGATCTGAAGCTTTGGCATGAAAAACGCGGTTATGATCATGAGTACCTCTTCACTCTCAACATGGCGGACAACCAAAACAAATGTCAGAATCATGGGCAGACGATTTTTGTTCAGATGTACTAACTGATATCCTCAGCCGCCGTATCAATCCTCACCTCTTTAAAGCCTCATGTATCACATTACTTATTTGCTCGAAGTAAAGAAAATCAAAATTGAACTCATCAGCAAATATACAAAAATGAATTAAAAACGTAAGTACTGTCAACTTCACCGTCGGTTAGCATCTTTTCGTTAGATCAAGAGTTTGTTGTTGAATGATTTCAGTTAAGGTTGAATAAATTAGATTGAAAGTATCCAGCCATTAATGTTACAGAATTTATTTAACGGCTAAATGCGCTTTATACTATTCTATAAGAAGGAAGGAAGCGTTGATGACAAAACTTTGCCGAGAAGTTTGGATCGAAGTAAATCTTGATGCCATAAAAAAAAATTTGCGAGCAATACGCCATCATATACCAAAGAAGAGCAAAATTATGGCTGTCGTAAAAGCGAACGCTTATGGTCATGGCTCTGTAGAAGTGGCGCGCCATGCACTGGAACACGGGGCGAGTGAGCTCGCTGTTGCCAGCGTGGAGGAAGGAATCGTTTTACGAAAAGCGGGGATTACAGCACCTATCCTTGTGCTTGGTTTTACATCCCTTAGTTGTGTTAAAAAATCAGCAGCTTGGAATATAGAGTTATCAGCATTTCAGGTTGATTGGATGAAAGAAGCTAACGAGATTTTGGAAAATGAAGTGAGTGCTAACCGATTGGGTATTCATATTAATGTGGATACTGGTATGGGCCGATTAGGTGTACGCACAAAAGAAGAACTTTTAGCAGTAGTGAAAGCATTAACAGCAAGTAAATTCCTAAGATGGGCAGGTATCTTTACACATTTTTCAACAGCCGATGAACCAAACACCACACTAACTAAGCTACAGCACGATAAATTTATCAGTTTTCTCAGCTTTTTAAAAAATCAAGGCATTGAATTGCCCACCGTGCATATGAGCAACACGGCTGCTGCTATCGCTTTTCCTGAATATAGTGCTGATATGATTCGTTTAGGTATCGGCTTATATGGTTTATATCCTTCAGACTATATCAAACAACTAAACCTCGTTAAGCTTACACCTGCATTAAGTTTAAAGGCGCGCATAGCTTATGTGAAAACCATGCGGACAGAACCCCGAACCATTAGTTATGGTGCTACATACATCGCAGAACCCGATGAAGTAATCGCTACACTCCCAGTCGGGTATGCTGATGGTTATTCTCGTGCACTTTCCAATCGCGGGTTTGTACTTCATCGCGGAAAACGAGTGCCAGTGGCGGGAAGAGTGACAATGGATATGATCATGGTTAGCTTAGGAGAGAGTGAAGGTAAACAGGGAGAGGAGGTCGTGATTTACGGTCAGCAAAAGGGAGCAGAGATTTCCGTTGATGAAGTTGCTGAAATGCTTAATACGATTAACTATGAAGTGGTGTCTACATTAAGCCGCCGCATCCCTCGTTTTTATATAAGAGATGGCGAGATTTTTAAGGTATCAACTCCAGTAATGTACGTGTAGAGTTTTTCTTTCAATTTTTTTGCAAATGTGAGGTTGTACATCTTAAATCCCTCTTTTATGCAGAATCAAGATTCCTCAACTGAGGGATTTTGCTTACGTATAAAACACAAAAATCACTAGCTATTAGGCAAGTCTACGTTTGCAGGTGTGCTCGACGTCAACTAATTTCCCATTTGACGATATCTTTTCACTTTTAACTTTGTAATCTTTTGCTAGTTGCTCGTAAGAAGGTGATTGATTAGTTTCCTCCTTTGCAGAAGCATAACTCGCAGGTAAAAGTGAGCCAACAGTCAATGATGCAGCCATAACACAAGTAAAAACACTTTTTTTCACTTATAAATCCTCCTTGTGTTACACCTTAAGAATTAAGAATTACTAAATACTTGCTTAACTTTATAAGCAATGACGAGGTATAAAATTGCAACAAACACTAGGACTCCAGCGCCATAATCAGTTTTTAATACTAAATAAAGACTTAACACACCGAAAATAATGTCACAATATCAAAAAAATTTTTCTTGCTGTTCATTTAAATTCCCCCGTTTAGCAATTGATTCTAGGTGCTATTTGATTGCAGCCCTAGCTTACAATTCTGTCCAACACCAAACTTTCTAACAAGATTACTTTAATCATATTTTAGGATAATTATTTAAATTTTTTTAGCACACCTCCTCTAACATGTTTATTTTTTAATTTACAGAAAAACGAAACAATTGAGTCAATTTCTCTTATAGAACGATTGATATTAATAGCAATCAGGACTATTAATTTATTTTACATACCTAAACACTTTTAACTCAATCCCATTAAAGCCCTTTCCATATTTGTCGATAATATGGTGAGGTGCATTTGATGAATAAGACAATACTTAAATACAACCTAGTAGTAGAAATGGATATTTTCTCCCCAGTAAATCTGAAGTTCGATTAGAAAATGGAAAAGGATTTGAACAAGGTGATCAAAAAGTTAAAGAAGCTTTATCGAATATTGAAGTTTGGCAAAGGATCATGGAAATAGCAGTACGTAAAGCAAGTAAAGTCGCTCAATAATGAGCGGTTTTTTTTATTTGTTTTAGAATCACCGATATTGTTCCGTGTTTGAAAGTTGTCCATATGGATTTAGATCAAATGGTTGCATCATTAAAAGCGGCTTCGGAATTGTAGGTACTGTTTTGAATCATCTGTCTTTTTCAGGACTAATCACTGATCCAACAACTTCAGAAGTAAATGACAGTGACAAAGCCTTGAACTTATGAATCCCCAAAAAACAGAAATGAAGATAAAAGGAACATGGTTTAAAACACTCTATCAAATTGTTTTGATAGATATAATATGATAACTTGATATGTAAGTGATTAACAAAATTCTCCAGTCTTCACATTCGTTTGAAAGGAGGAAGTGGAAGGATTGAGTAAGAGGGATTTCTGACTCCGCAGTAAGTCTTCAGAAATGAAAAATGAAATAAGGAGTGTCCAGAATGTTTAAAAAACGATTAAATACCTCTTTACTGCCGTTATTCGCTGGATTATTATTGCTGTTCCATTTGATTCTGGCTGGGCCGGCGGCTGTAAATGCAGAAACCGCGAACCAATCAAATGAGCATACAGCGCCATCAATAAAGAGCGGGACCATTCTTCATGCTTGGAATTGGTCGTTCAACACCTTAAAAAATAATATGAAGGATATCCATGATGCAGGATATACTGCCATTCAGACGTCTCCTATTAATCAAGTAAAGGAAGGAAATAATGGAGATAAAAGCATGGGGAACTGGTACTGGCTTTACCAGCCGACCTCTTACCAGATTGGCAACAGGTACTTGGGTTCCGAGGAAGAGTTCAAAGAAATGTGTGCGGCGGCTGAAGAATATGGTGTGAAGGTTATTGTTGATGCCGTCATCAATCACACAACCAGTGACTATGCTGCGATTTCAAATGAAATTAAAAGCATTTCAAATTGGACGCATGGAAACACACAAATTAAAAATTGGTCCGATCGAAGGGATGTCACGCAGAATTCATTACTGGGGCTTTATGATTGGAATACGCAGAATACACAAGTACAGTCATATCTAAAAAATTTCCTGAAAAGAGTATTGGATAACGGTGCCGACGGATTTAGGTTTGATGCGGCCAAACATATAGAGCTTCCGGATGATAGTGATTTTGGCAGTCATTTTTGGCCGAATATCACAGATACATCTGCAGAATTCCAATATGGAGAAATATTACAAGACAGTGCCTCCAGAGATGCTGCATATGCGAATTATATGAATGTCACAGCATCAAACTATGGGCATTCCATAAGGTCCGCTTTAAAGAATCGCAATTTTAGCGCATCGAATATCTCCAATTATAAATCTGATGTGTCTGCGGACGATTTGGTCACATGGGTGGAATCACATGATACGTATGCCAATGATGATGAAGAATCAACTTGGATGAGTGATGATGATATTCGTTTAGGCTGGGCGGTTATTGCTTCTCGTTCAGGGAGTACACCTCTTTTTTTCTCCAGACCTGAGAGCGGCGGAAATGGAGTAAGATTCCCTGGAAAAAGTCAAATAGGTGATCGCGGCAGTGCTTTATTTAAAGATAAAGCCATCGTAGCGGTCAATACATTTCATAATGTAATGACTGGACAGCCTGAGAAACTCTCTAACCCGGATGGAAACAATCAGATATTCATGAATCAGCGCGGCTTTGATGGCGTAGTTTTGGCAAATGCATCTTCATCATCAGTTTCCATACATACTTCAACGGATTTACCTGATGGCATCTATGATAATAAAGCCGGGGATGGTTCGTTTGAAGTAGCGGATGGCAAACTGACAGGTATGATCAGCGGCAGATCTGTGGTTGTTCTTTATCATGACGATACTGCAAATGCATCTAATGTATTCCTCGAGAACTATAAAACAGGTGTAACTCATTCTTTCTATAATGATCAACTGACGGTAACTTTGCGTGCAAATGCTAAAACTACAAATGCTGCTTATCAAATAAATAATAGTCATGAGACAGGGTTTAAGGATGGAGATCAATTAACGATCGGAACAGGAGATCCATTCAACAAAACATACAAGATCACTTTAACAGGAACGAACAGTGAAGGAGTAACCAGGACAAAAGAATACACATTTGTAAAAACTGACCCATCTTCGGCGAACATAATTGGTTATCAAAACCCAAATAATTGGAGTCAAGTTAATGCATATGTATATAAGGAGAATGGTGGCCAGGCAATAGAATTAACCGGATTTTGGCCGGGAAAAGCAATGGCTAAGAATTCAGATGGAATTTACACTCTGACGTTACCCGCTGGTACTGATATCAAAAACGCCAAAGTGATTTTTAATAATGGCAGCGCCCAAGTACCGGGACATAATCAACCTGGCTTTGATTATGTACAAAATGGTTTATATCATGACTCTGGCTTAAATGGTTCTCTGCCTCATTCAGGCCTGATATTCCGTTAACATCAATCAGCCTAAGTGAATGATCGCTTACTTTGTCTGTTGGCGATAATCATCAAGAAAAACATTTATATATTCCGGCCAAGACTACCGGCATTAAAGAGGAAATATGGGTGAGTTAAATAAATCTGTGCTGTCGTAAATGATAAAGGAGTGGTTACCAGAGTTAAAGCGGAGACAGCGACAATTTACAGATGCCGGCAGAGGCGATATGCAGCTATTACCTTTGAAAAGCCTATCAGTTGTGCAGCAACGTATGTTTTGCATTTACAATAAGGTAAAATGGCCTGGAACACAGATGACCAAAACAGGAGGAAATAAATACCTTCACTGATGGATTCAATCAACAACTGTCTAAAATGGCAGACAGCTATGGTTTCGTCAGTGGAGGCATATACAATTGACAGATTAACTCATTTTCTGTTTTAACTGATCCGTATATTAATATATATTTAGCTTTGCTTTAATTTTTTAGAGTTGGGACTCTGTGCTCGAGCAAAACAATGTTAAGACAGCAGCTAAGTTCTCCATCCTCCCTCCTCTCCCCCACAAAGGATGAACTTTCCATAGCTAGTACATTCGAATTCTTAAAAGCAGCATAAAAAAGGCGCCCTCAAAAGGACGTCTTTCTCTGTTTATTTATTCAAGCTTAGTATGTGTGACAAGTTTTCCTATATAAGCTGAGAGAATGTGAATTATATTCTGCATTCCACTATAATTCTTCCTTCACTATCATTTTCAATTTCACTTAATACAATAATTCGATCCAGCTTTTTCATGTCTCTCCCCCCCTTTAATCACCAAATATTACAATATAATCATTTTATGTTTACATCAATTACGTTATAAAAGGCATTAGAAGTATCCGCAACATCCCACACACCTAGAATAACATGATAACCAGTGCGATCAGTTGGTACATAAATCTTATGAGAAAGATTAGTATCAGCCTTTGAACCATCGTGATCTACAGTTCCAATTAATTCAAACTCATCTCTTGTTAAAGGTTTATTTGGATTCCAACCTTTCTTGGTTATATAATAGTGCCACTTTGATGTTGCATGAGGAGCAGTATAGTGCCAAGTAAAGGTGTTTAGGCCCCCATGTATGTTTTGTTTTACCCAATAATCTGCAGTCTGCCTGTCTAACCCAAAGTCAATTTGACCCGAGCCTCCATTTGCTGATGCAATTTTTCCATCTGGTGGACCCGCAGATGGAAACCCTTTTGGTCCTTCTACCGATTGAGGACTATCAATTACGGAACCATATTTTTGTGCAGCTGCCGTCCATCCAATTATTTGTTTTTCTAATGATCCCATGTACGCTCTGCTAGCAGGTTCTTTTATATACCCGTGTGCAGATACATCACCTGCAAATAAAGTACCACCAACACCTAAAACAGCAGTTAGAACAACGCCTCTGATAAAACCCTTCATTGCCAACATTCCTCCCTTTATTGTAAAATATTTCTCTATTCTATTATACAATTCATTACGTGCGGACTGTCAACGTAACTAAAGGTGTGTAATTTTGCATTCCACCTGAACATAAATAATCTCTCTAAGGTCCCGTGAATACCTAGGAGTTGAACCAATGCACATGTTCTGCAAACTCTCTATGCAACAACTCTTCTAAACTATCGAAATACGTTACAAACTCTGTCTTTATGATTTTAAATGTTGCTTCTATTTATAGGCGTTTTCTCATGATTATCCAACAATGATACAGTTCACTGACATATTTTTAGTATTGCTGAATTTGAATCTAGGATTTCCTTTTATTTACCTAATGATTTCATAAATATCTAATTTATGTAAATTGGTTTTATTATAGTAAAAGCATTTATCTATTCCTTTACTTTCAAATTCATCCGCTAATTCTAAACATCTTTCTCCTATCTAATCTTTTTATCCTTAGTAGTTGCACAATTTTTAAATTGAATAACTTAAAGTTATGGAGCATTTCCCTGGGAATGCTTTTTATCTTGTCTAAAATTAAAAGGATAATTCTATAACAATAATAACAAAATGATTTATTTCAATATTTATTTATTGTGAAACGATAAATAATGTGCTAAATTCAAATTGACAACAAATAAGTGAGGTGCTTTTTATGAAACGAGGAACAACACTCTTTTTAAAGATAGCTGTGTTTCTTATTGGAATTCCAGTTCTTGCTTTGTGCATATTTTTGGTGCCTGAGATAGCGAATTTTGCAGCAGAATTGTATCCGGATATTGTCTATATAAAATATCTCGTTTTAATCAATTTGTATGCATCGGCGATTCCTTTTTACTTTGCTCTGTATCAAGCTTTTAAACTTTTAAGCTATATTGACAAGAACAAAGCTTTCTCGGAATTATCTGTAAGAGCTTTAAAAAATATAAAATACTGTGCAATCACAATCAGTATCTTGGTTGTGGTGGGCATGCCACTCTTTTATCTCATGGCGGAGAAGGACGACGCCCCAGGTATCATATTAATCGGATTGGTCGTTATTTTTGCTTCAATGGTGATTGCAGTCTTTGCTGCTGTTCTTCAAAAACTGTTAAAAGAAGCGATTGATATAAAATCAGAAAATGACTTAACGGTCTGAGGTGATTAATATGGCAATTATTATCAATATTGATGTGATGCTGGCTAAAAGGAAAATGAGCGTAACAGAACTTTCGGAGAAGGTTGGAATAACAATGGCTAATCTTTCTATATTGAAAAATGGAAAGGCAAAAGCCATTCGATTATCAACTTTAGAGGCAATTTGTAAGGCTTTAGACTGTCAACCCGGAGATATTTTGGATTACCGAAGTGATGAAGACACCCAGAATTAATACAGCAAGAATATTTAACATTAAAAGGAAAAGAAAGTTATTCGGCGGTGATCCTATGCATATACCCCTACATCTATTTAGCTACTATACTGAGCAGGTCTTACATATATTCAGAACAAACCTTTGGAGGCACAAATCATGAGACCACTAAAACAACTCGTTCGTTTTGGTTGGGAGCAGGCCCTATCATGTTTATTTCCTGTCGTTATTTTTGCCTCTTTGGCCATTACACAAATCATGCCTCTTCCCTTCCTGCCACGGTATGACTGGCTGCTCATCATCTGCCTTCTGATGCAGTGGCGGATGGTGCGTTCTGGCCTTGAAACACGGGATGAACTAAAGGTTATTACATTGTTCCACCTTATTGGACTTGCTCTTGAACTTTTCAAAGTACATATGGGCTCTTGGTCTTATCCAGAAGAAGGATATTCCAAAGTTTTTGGAGTGCCTTTGTATAGCGGATTCATGTACGCAAGTGTAGCCAGTTATCTTTGCCAGGCATGGAGGAGGCTTAAGGTTGAACTGGTTAAGTGGCCGCCGTTTTGGGCCGTTGTACCTCTTGCCGCTGCAATTTATTTAAATTTTTTCATCCACCATTATTGGATTGACGTCCGCTTTTGGTTATCTGGACTTGTCATGATCGTCTTTTGGCGATCATGGGTCACATACGAGGTTGGTGGAACTCGTTACCGTATGCCACTCGCACTTTCTTTTGTGCTCATCGGATTTTTTATATGGATAGCCGAAAATATTGCAACGTTTTTTGGAGCTTGGAAATATCCAAACCAAACCGATGCATGGAGTCTCGTTCACCTGGGAAAGGTGAGTTCATGGCTCTTATTAGTGATTGTTAGCTTTCTTATAGTAGCGACGTTAAAACAGGTTAAGGGGAAAAATTCCACTTGGAAAGATACTAGTCAATTTTTATAACTGTTAAGAACCTTCTTTAAAAAACTCGGATCCTTAGCATAGTAAGGAATTCGAGTTTTTTAGGGTTCTCCTAGCGTAAAAAATTCCGAATAAGATAAATTGGAAAAAGCAACGTTCGAATTGTAGTTGGTTTAGGATTGCAGGTGAGGGAATGCGCTTGAGACCATTTGCTGATTGTACAAATGTTTTATCTGTTCCTGTAATAGCCGTATCTCATCGTTTTTCTTCCATAACTCCTCAGTGAAATATCTTTGTTGCTCTTGTTAGGTTTTCATATCCAATGGTTTTCGTCTGTATCAGCATAGTCGTAATTATTTAGTTCTTTCTTGATTGTCAAATAAGCCTCAGAATGTCTCTCTATATCCCTCTTCTTATGTATATTAATTTTTTTATTAAAATTGATCCTACATAATGGTGCACGAAATGTCGGATGGATACATTCAACTCCTGCTATGCTATTGATAAAGGAGGTCATAAAAATGGATTTACTTAAAAATATGAACGAAGCAATAAAGTATATTGAAGAAAACCTTACTAATGATATTGACTTTAAAGAAGTAGCAAGGGTGGCTTACTGCTCCGAATATCATTTTAAAAGGATGTTTTCCTTCCTTGCAGGTATTACGCTGTCGGAATACATTCGCCGCAGACGACTTACTCTTGCAGCATTTGATATTAAAGAAACCGACGTAAAGGTCATTGACGTTGCGATGAAATACAGTTATAACTCACCAGATTCTTTTGCAAGAGCTTTTCAAAATTTGCATGGCATAACACCGACAGAAGCCAGAAATAATGGCCATTCACTTAAAGCTTATCCACGAATGACCTTCCAGTTATCAATTATAGGAGGAAGTGCAATGAACTATCGAATTAAAGAAAAAGAGGCATTTCGCATTGTTGGTATTAAGAAAAGAGTTTCTATAATTTTCAACGGGGTTAATCCAGAGATTTCCTCTATGTGGGAAAGTTTAAATGGTGAAACGATCAATAAACTTAAAAAACTTTCTAATGTCGAACCTATGGGGCTGCTTAGTGCATCCACGAACTTTTCTGAAAGCAGGATGGAGGAAGACGGAGAGCTTGATCACTATATTGGAGCAGCAACAACTAAGGAGTGTCCAGATAACTTAACACAGCTTGAAGTTCCTACCTCTACATGGGCGGTTTTCGAAGCAATCGGACCATTCCCTGATACGCTGCAAGATGTGTGGGGACGCATTTATTCCGAATGGTTTCCATCCTCAAACTATGAACAAATAGAAGGCCCAGAAATCCTGTGGAATGAGAATAAAGATGTAACCTCGCCAACTTTCAAAAGTGAAATATGGATACCGATTGTGAAAAAATAGTAATCGTTTGAGTTTCAGCAAACTGGTGATTGTGGAACAACATAATTAGAAAATGATCAAACTTTTTTAAAGAAACGAGCGAAGCAAAAGACGAAAGTATCGCCTTCTGGAACGCCTTGTACATCTTGGTACATGCGCGTTTCAGTTGTGAAATTTGGGTAAAATCATCTTCATGCTTTGACCAGTTGACTGTGTCCTGAATTTTTGTCAATTATTGTCCTCATTATGAAATGCACTCATGAAGGATTGGGATCTGAATTTGTAACGGTATGCTTTTTAAAAATTGATTTCATCTGACCGGTTTCACTGTTTACAGATGTTTCATTAATTTATGCCGCCTCTAACAAATCAATCGGTAGGCTGATGACTACATTTTCACCTTTGACTTTGGCATATTCCACATTTCTTATCTCCTCTTTTTATCATCCAGTCTTATTCATTTCTTTTTCATGTAGTTCTAACAGGTACTCAATATTGCCCCAACCTAGCCACAGTCTGGCTTATTAATGTCTCTTAGATCAATGTATTTTAGCTTACGGTCATATTTTTCCGTTACAGTTCTTTTTACTTAATCCGTCTGCTTTTGTTCTAATTTGTCATATACTGCGCTTGCCCGGGAAATCATGAAAATTTCCGTTGTATAATTTCCCTCTAACTCTTTACGTATAGCCCTGAATGGTAAGGAATATTTTACTTAGACTAAGCAATCATTTTAATATCAATTTAAACTAGCAACCCTATCGAACTAGTTTAATCAGCATATCATGTACTATCCTCTTTTAAAGGAGGTGGACATATGGGATACTCAAATGGTTATGGTAGTAGCTCCTTCGCATTAATCGTGGTGCTATTCATCTTATTAATCATTGTTGGAGCATCTTTCTTCGGAGGCTATCCAGAAGGCGTTCCCATTTAACAGATATGTTAGGAGTACCTCCATTGCTCGGTTAGACGCCATAAGATTTCTTATGGCGTTTTTACGTAATTGTGATTGTATAAATGTTTAATTTTCATTTAAAACATAGCCACCTGGTTGAATCATTGGAAAAGGACCCTACTTTGAAATAGCTTCTTTCATACCAGCAAGCATCAAGTGAATAAGTTTGCCTTCTTCCATGTCCCTGTCCCCTATCAACAATTATCCAGATTTTCTATGCTTCATGATTACAAGAGCAACAACTAAGAGGACTTCAATTACTTAAGAGGGCATCAATTTTGTTCATAGTGGAATTCACATTAGTGGTGAACAAGATGTAAGTGTTATTTGTTGTTTTAATCACTACCCTATCTGTAGTGCCATAAGGAGTTCCTATTCTTATTGCATTTTTCTCCTCTCCCCCATAAGTCAGATCAAGAGAGACATCTTTTATTTCTTTGATTGGAATTTCAATTTGGGATAGTTGCCAACTGATTTTAAGACTTTCATTGAATTTATCAACTTTTATGCCAAGCATGATCATATTCCCCTTTTGACAATGACTTCAGTAAAATTTTAGCATAACTAGTCTGACAGAAAAAAGCAAAAAAAACAGGCCTGATCATTTACTGGGCAGGCCTGTTTTTGTTTTACTTGTCAAATAGATGCTGGTAGGCTTCATATCCTTCTTCCTTCAGCTTATCTTTTGGTATAAACCGCAAAGCGGCAGAATTAATGCAATAGCGCAGTCCGCTTGGTCCCGGGCCGTCGTTAAATACATGGCCGAGATGCGAGTCCGCCGTCCGGCTTCTCACTTCCGTACGAATCATTCCGTGGGTCGTGTCTACTTTTTCTTCCACTTCTTTATCTTCAATCGGCTTTGTAAAGCTTGGCCAGCCGCAATGGGAATCGAATTTATCCATTGAAGTGAAAAGGGGCTTCCCTGAGACAATATCTACATAGAGGCCTTCCTCTTTATGATCCCAATATTCATTTTGAAACGGCGGCTCTGTCCCGTTGTTTTGCGTGACTTCATACTGCATTCGGTTTAATGATTTTATTTTTTCTTCTTTATTACCTGCCATTTATTTTGCCCCCCAGTGCTGATTAATAAAACCTTCTCGCCCTGAACCTATCCTGTAACGCTGATAATGGGCCGTATTTTTCTTGTAAAAACCTTGATGATAATCCTCTGCTTCGTAGAAAGGCTCTGCTTTCAAAATATCAGTGACAATTGGAGCTTTGAAAATTCCGCTTTCCTCAAGCTTTTTTTTCGACTCCTCTGCCAGCTCTTTTTGTTTTTCATTATGATAGAAGATGGCCGCGCGATAAGAGCTGCCCCGATCAGCAAACTGCCCGCCGGCATCTGTCGGATCTATTTGCTGCCAAAACAGTTCAAGCAGCTTTTCATAGGGAAACACATCAGGTTGAAAAGTAATTTGAACCGCTTCCCGGTGGCCCGTTGTCTCACTGCACACTTCTTCGTACGTAGGGTTTTCAGTATGGCCCCCTGTATACCCGGATACCACTTTTTCGATTCCCGGCTGTTCATCGAACGGCTTGACCATACACCAAAAACAGCCCCCTGCAAATGTGGCGATTTCTTTTTTTTCAGACATACTGGTGCCTCCTTTGTTAATACGTGGTATTATTATATTATAGCATGTAAAAATAGAATGAAAATGATTCTGCTTTTCGGTAAAAAAGCTTATAAGTTGAAACCACGCTGATTATGTAATGGAGGTTCACAATTTGAAAGTAAGAACTCAAATGATGTACGATATGGAAGCTTTACTCCGTAAAGTATTTAAACAAATACGCAATGAAGTTAATGAAATCTTAGATAAAGAGCTATCCCGAAATGAATTTACGATTCTGCGTCTGCTCAGTGAGCAAGGACCTAAAAAGGTTACAGAATTCGCTCCGATATTAGAAGTGTCGGCAAGCCATATCACCGCTGTTACTGACGCCTTGGTGGAAAAGGAATGGATTACGAGAATCCGTTCAAAAGAAGACAGGCGCATTATCAGAATTCACATCACCGAAGCCGGTGAGAAAATCGTTGAACATTTCAATCAGAAAAAAACAGAATATTTCTTTAAACGTTTCGATTGCTATACTGATGCAGAGCTCGCAACCTTAATCGAGCTGTTCAGCAAGCTCGATAAAAAACGATAAAAACAAAAAGCACATTCCGCTCAGCCGGATTGTGCTTTTTTCTTTTCAAACAGCTTCATCGTTTTCCAGCGGCCGTATCGGTAATATAAAAAAGCGGCACAGCTGCTAAACAATAAGCTCATACCTATACCGAGCCCTATTCCTTTTTCTCCAAGCCAAGCTGAAAAGATGGCAGTAAACGGGTATCTCAGCACCCAAAACGATATAATATTCAGAAGCAGCACCTGCATCATGGCGCCGGATGCCCTGACGATTCCATTCAGCACAAAATTAATTCCGATAAAAGGATAAAAGAATGCGATCCACCGCAAATATTCCTCCCCGAAACGAACCGCCTCTGGTTCCTTAATAAATAAACCAATCGCGTATTTACCGAACAGGCTGATACAGACCGCAATCAGCAGCATACAGACAAACACATACATTACACCGTGCTTAGCAATTTCCCCCGTTCTCTTATAATTTCCAATTCCGATATTTTGGCCAGCCATGCTGTTGACTGCCGTACCCGCCGCCATCGCCGGAAGAGTAATAATACTATCAAGCCGCTGGGCAGCGCCGAATCCTGAAACGACATGCTCACCATACGAATTGACGACGCTCATGATCGCCATCATTCCTCCTGAAATGACCATCATTTGCAATCCCGCAGGAATGCCAAGCCTCAGAATTAATCCAAATTCCTTCCACTTCGGCTTTCTTGGCACAGAAAACGGAACAAGCTTATTTTTTATGACATAAAAAAGACCGTAAAGAAACGCAATACCCTGTGACAAAAGCGTCGCATAGGCAGCTCCTGCAATTCCCCAATGGAAAACAGAAATAAACACCGGGGCCAATAAGGTGTTTAAGATCACCGCAAAAGCGATAAACCGCAATGGCGTTTTACTGTCCCCGATCGCCCTGAGCACTGTGCTGATAAAGTTATAGCCGAATAAAAAAAGTATCCCGATAAAATGAATTTTTAAATAGATGTCAGCAAGCGGAATCATATTTTCCGGTGTATGCAGCAGGCGCAACAAGAAATCAGATAAGAAAAATCCTGCCGCACCGCACACGACGCTTAACATTGTCATCAAAATGACGAATGCATTAATATAAGATGCCATTCCCTTTTCATCATCTTTTCCTTTTTGCTGAGATAAAATCGTCAAAGTGGCATTATTCAGCCCCAAAATAAATGACAGCACCGTAAATACAATTGTGCCGGAAACCGCGGAAGCACCAAGCGCCTTTGCCCCCAATAAGTTGCCGACCCATAAGCTGTCTATAAACTGAAAAGACACCTGCAGCATGTTTCCAAGCAAAATAGGCGTTGAAAACAAGACTAACTGTTTCAGCACATGCCCTTTTGTAAAATCATAAGACTTCATATTTTCTCCTCATCTTCTAATTTATTGCGGTTCAATCGCATAAAAAAAGAGACGATCTGGCATGTCTCTTGTTGTACCTTTATGATTTATCGGTTTTTTTTCGATCTTTTACATCAAATGTAAACACCGTCACACTCAGAAACAAAGCGCAATAAGCGATGTTTAAATACATTTGATCTATATCTTCTCTGGCCAGATGAAGATACGCAAGCCAGCCGAAATAGAAGGAAAACACGCAAGCCAATAAACTGCAATACTGATAAATTCGCTTCAATTCGGTCACTCCTGTTACACGCTATTGTTTAGGATGATAATAAGAGAATTCAATTTCATCTTCTTCTAAATTAATCTTATCCGCTTTTACATACATTCCATTCGATAATGGCATCTCTGACAGACGCACTTCAATACTTTTGTCGCTTGGATGCACATGGACAAAAGAAGGAAGTTCATAAAAGCTGTCCATATAATTTAAAACAAAACTAATCGGAATACTTAATTTCCCTAATGAAAATTTCGTGACTTCCAGCTCAACATCACCGTTTTCTTGAACGATCGGCTGAAAGGCGACAAATGCATCAATCGTTGATGAAAAAGCTTTGATCTTCCCTACCACTTGTACATCGTCATCAATTTCGACTTTATAATCGAGCTGGTTTGATGCCTTATCCTTTAAGTACGAATTGACAAATGCGGCAAGTGATTCTTTTGTGCTTGTCACATTAAAACCATATTCATTCGTTTTCGTTTGCTGCATGTCTGTTTTTTCCCCCGGTAAAATCATCAACACCGCGATTCCGCCGGCAACAATGATATTTAAAGCCAAAAGGATAAAAAACAAACGTTTCCACTTCTTCATACATTCACCCTATTCTGCTGGTAACCCTTCTTTTACAATGGTGTTATAGACCCGTTTTGCTATTAATGAATATCCTGTTCCATTAGGATGGAAATCATCTTCTTCAGAAATACGTTTACTGTCACTTTTTTTGGCAAATAAATCTTCGACATTCGTCATCGCTGCGTTCTTGTCCGCTTTCAGCTCTTTTTTCGCGATTTTGTTCCAATCCGTTACAACCCCGTCTATTTCGTTTAATTCAGACAAAGTAAACGCAAACGGATTATACATGCCGACATATATAAGCTCTGCCTCATCATTCTGCTCTCTTATTTTACTGATGATTTGTTTGAACCGCTTTTCAAAAGGCTTTTCTTCATTTTGAAAGGGTTCGAGCGTTAATTGCAAGAAATTTTGGCGCAGAATTTTCATAAGATCATTGCCGCCAATTGTAAAAAAGATATAATCAGCATCTTTTAAACCATTTTGAACGCTTTTATCGTCAAGCTTTTTCAAAAGGTCATCCGTACGATGCCCTTGGACAGCATAATTTTTCACATCTACTGTTTTTACTTGCCCGTCTGATTTTAATGCTTCCGCCACCTTGCCGACATAACCCTTGCCTTCAGGATCTCCGACTCCTTTTGTCAGCGAATCCCCTATAGCGGCGACCACAATATGCTCTTTGTTTTTCTGTTCCTCGGCTTTTTGCTCTCTCTCTGTTGCAGTTTGCCGAACACTTGTACAGGCTGTAAGAAGCAAAATCATACTGGCAATGAGTACCAAAATGCGCAGTTTCAATCTTGTTGCTCCTTCCCCAATCTACTAGAGGAAAGTGTAACATGTTTTTCAGATTTTGAAAATGGCTGTTCTGCGAGTTTACTTGAGCTTTTCGGCAGCTTTCACATCAGCAATAATATCTTCATAGGGGGTATTTTCAACACCATTATAGTCTTTAAGCACCTTGCCGTCCGGACCGACTAAATAAAAGGAGGTTTGGTGAATCACCTGATCTTCTCCCTCCGGCTTTTTCACAATCGATTTAAAACTATTAAGTGCAAATGCTTCGATTTCACTTTGACTGTATCCCGTAAGGAAGTCCCAATTATCAAATGACATCGGATAATTAGCGGCAAATTTCTTCAGCTCTTTCGGCGTATCGTTCTCCGGGTCTACGCTGAAGGAAACGATCCGGACATCCGCATCTTCTGCCTTCAATTTTTTTTGAAGATCGGTCATATGAGCCGTCATAGGCGGACAAACTGTTTCACAATTTGTGAAAATAAAGTCAGCCAGCCAAACCTCTCCTTTTAAACGATCCAATGATACAGTTTTCCCATCTTGATTTTTAAAAGAAAATGGCTCTATTTCATAATTAAGCGGATCTTTTATTTGCTGCCCGCCGCAAGCGCAGAGCATCAGCAAAAAAACAGCCGCTGCCACACATTTCACATATCGCATCTGCTTCATCCTCCCTATCAGCTAAAAACGCTTTCATAAATAACCGCCATCATGCGCCTGATTTATCTTAAGAGGCCATGGATGTTGAATAAGATGCGGCATAAAAAAATCCCTGCACAGCATCCCCTATGTGCCGCCAGTGGTTTCCGCGGTCATCATAAGGGTGTGTGCTTAGGAATAGAATCCGTTTTTACGCATTATGTTTTAATGACTCTTGGTGAAAAATAGCCTGATAATCCTTCCATTTCATACGGCGTTTCATATACTGTCGGAAAGAATACACTTGTGCCCTGCTGTCTGATGAAAACACTTCCTTCAAATAGAGCTGAAGGTTTTGATTCATCATAAAAAAATGGTTCTCATCTTCCTTCAATACGGGTATTTCTGTCACTTTTACCTGAATCCCGTCCCGGCGTTTGAACTCTAGGCTTTTGAGTAACAAGCTATCAATCCTCTTTTTGATTGTTTTCTTTTATTATATAAAAACGGAGGAATAGTTGTCTGTCATTTTATGCGGTTTTTTTAGAAAAAATTAGATCAGCAAATGGAACAAGTCCTGGTCCTTGTTCACTTCCAAGTAATGGAATGGTTTTTTATCCATTCGCGCAATAAGCGGTTCATAGTCTTCTTTGTACTGAAGCTCGATGCCGACAAGAGCCGGTCCGTTGCTTTTATTGTTCTTTTTCGTATACTCAAAACGAGTAATGTCGTCATTAGGTCCCAGCACTTCATCTAGGAATTCACGAAGCGCGCCCGCTCTCTGCGGAAAATTGACGATAAAATAATGCTGAAGCCCTTCATAAATCATAGACCGCTCCTTCATTTCCTGCATTCTGCCAATATCGTTGTTTCCTCCGCTGATGAGACACACTACATTTTTTCCTTTTATTTCTTCTTTGTATAAATCCAAAGCGGCAACGGAAAGTGCCCCCGCCGGTTCTGCGACAATGGCGCATTGATTGTACAATTCCAGGATTGATGTACACACTTTTCCTTCAGGAACGAGCAGAATATCATCCACTACCGATTCAAGCGTTTTAAACGTTTGATCGCCAATTTTTTTCACAGCGGCCCCGTCAACGAATTTGTCAATTTTATCAAGCGTTACGACATGCCCTGCTTTATTTGATTCAAAATAAGATGCGGCGCCCTTCGGCTCGACTGCAATCACTTTTGTTTCAGGAGAAATGTTTTTCATGTATGTTCCGACGCCGGAAAGCAGGCCGCCTCCTCCGACACTCGCAAATAGAAAATGCGGCTCTACTTCAATATCATTTAAGATTTCGACAGCTGCTGTTCCTTGTCCGGCCATGACATCCGGATCATCGAAAGGATGAATAAATGCGCGGTTTTCTTTATCACAGCACTCGACGGCGCTGTGATAAGCGTCATCAAATGTATCTCCAGTCAGGATAATATCAATAAATCCCTTTCCGAACAGCTCAACCTGAGACACTTTTTGCCTCGGCGTGGTTGACGGCATAAAAATCTTACCGTGAATTCCCAGATGTTTGCACGAAAACGCAACACCTTGGGCGTGGTTTCCGGCGCTTGCGCACACGACTCCGTTTTCAGTCTGCTCTTTAGGGAGCTGCTTCATCTTATTATAAGCTCCACGTAGCTTGAATGACCTGACCACCTGAAGGTCTTCTCTTTTTACGTAAATATTGCACTCGTATCTCTCAGAAAGTCTGTCATTCCTTTGTAAAGGAGTATGAATGACAATATCCTTTACATTTTGGTGGGCCTTTAAAATATCTTTAACTTGGATGAGAGAGTTTTCTTTAAGCAACGGTTTCATGCACAGATTCCTTTCTTATTTTAAATCCTTATTTAATATGCCATTATAGCATGAATATTCGAATAATAAGAGAATTTTTTATATTTACTAAATAAAAAATGAAAGATTGAACAGGAAACTTGTTTTCTCATGAATTGGGGTGTTATACTTTAACCAATTAGAACCAAAAGGAGCCAATAAATGAATACTGCCGCTCACAACCTCTCTTTTCAAAATTTGATAGGAGAACATAAGGCTTTTCTCGAAGCTAAACGGATCGCCATGCAGTTCGCCTCGTCTGGCCTTCCTGTACTGATCACAGGAAAAGTCGGAACGGGAAAAGAACATTTCGCTGCGGCAATTCACCATAAATCGGCCAGAAAGAACGAACCATTTATCAGCATTAATTGCAGTACACAATCAGAAGAACAGCTTGAATACGAGCTGTTCGGTTCAGACGGCGCTATTCAAAAAGCAGCGCGCGGGACTTTATTTCTCGATGAGATATGGAGCCTGCCCCGCGGGATACAGGACCAGCTGCTGAGAGCTGTCGATTCACAGCCTGCAGCAGACGGACATGCACGCTTCATCTGTGCAACCAGTATTCCGCTGACAGACATTATTGAGAAAAAACAGTTCAGGCAAGATTTGTTCTACAGGCTGAATATACTGAGTTTATCACTGCCCGCGCTTTCTGAACGAAAAAGCGATATTCCTCTGCTTATCCAGTATTTTCTTAGTCATACTGGGCATCATTTGCATATCGACCCATCTGTTTATCCATTACTTGAGCAACATCCATTCGAAGGAAATGTCAGAGAATTAAAAAATACGGCGGATTATATGGCTGCCGTCTCGAGCGGAAGCACCATCCATCCGCATGATGTCCCGCCGGATGTACAAAACGGACTTTTAGCAAAATCCTCAAAGAAAAAATCAAAATTGCTGACGCTGATGGAAAAAGAAGAATTTATCTTTATTTTAGAATCGGTCAAAGCATTAAATGAAAAAGGCGAACCTGCTAGCAGAAGGATATTATCCGAACTGAGCAAAGACACAAACACAGCCTTGACGCCCCAGCAGGTAAGAAACCGTCTCGATTATCTGGAAAAAAAGGATTATGTATCAAAAAGCCGCGGCCGGGCGGGTACGAAGATTACAATGGAAGGCTTAGATTTTTTACATTCATTGCAAAAGCAAATGATTCAATAGAAGAGAGGAGTATTTGATGTATACAATAAAAGAAGAAATTGCAAATGCCGTCACACACGGTTTAGGTGTTCTCTTATCAATCCCAGCCATTGTGTATTTAGTGATCTTTTCGGCGAATTACGGCACGGTATGGGATATTGTCAGTTTTTCCGTCTTTGGAGTCTCTATGCTGCTGTTGTATTTGAGCTCCACCCTGCTCCACAGCATTCAGCACAAAAAAACAAAAGATATTTTGGAGATTATTGATCATTCCGCCATTTATGTACTGATTGCCGGAACTTACACGCCGTTTCTGCTCGGTCCGTTAAAAGGCACACTCGGATTCACGATGCTGATTATTGTGTGGTCTTTAGCACTCGGCGGGATTGTATTTAAAATTTTCTTTGTTAAACGATTTATTATTGTATCAACACTTGTTTATTTGTTGATGGGCTGGCTGATGATTATTGCCGTTAAACCGTTGTACGCTTCATTAACAGGTGTCGGTTTCGGCCTTCTCTTACTCGGCGGCATATTATATTCCCTTGGAACGATATTTTATATTTGGAGAAAGATACCTTTCCATCATGCGATTTGGCACAGCTTTGTATTAGGCGGCAGCGCGGCCATGTTTTTCTGCGTATTGTTCTACTGTGTAAAGGTTCCGTTTCTCTGATTGCCAAAAAAGCACAGTCTCTTTTTCAAGAGACTGTGCTTTTTTATGCACGAAGCTGTTTTTGTTCCGCGGGATAATAGACCCGGCTTAATGACATTTCAATTTCCGATGTTTTTAATCGCTTAAACAGCGTCCCTCGAAGCAAATGATCAGTGCCTTCTGTCTCCACCATAACAATCGGCAAGTTCAGCCGGGCGGCGATCTCCTCGGGATCAGCACTTCCCTTTCTCGACAGAAGCATGCTCTGTCCTTTTTGCAAATGCTCCGTGATGTATTCATGCATTACTTCCGGATTGCCTTCTTCCCTTATCACATTCATTCGCTCCAGCCATTTCCCCATAAACGGAATCCGAAAAGCCTTTGGGCTTGCGATAAAACACACGGGACCCGGCACATGTCCTGCGAGTAAAACTAGGTCAGCCGTTCGCAAGTGAGAATGGACATATAAAACAGGACCGTTCGGAATGGATTCAGTCTGATTGATTGTAATGACAGAACCCGACACATCAATACAGCCTCTCATAAACGCTTTTGGCTGTTCATAGACCAGTTTCATTTGCTTTTCGTACGAAAGGCGAGGGTCTATCATCGTTAGATTAAACAATTGTTTAATATTCTTTACAAGCATATACACAATGTAAATCACAAGACAGCAAAAGCGAATCAATTAAAGTCCTCCCGCTTCAGATGAATTCTTTTTTTCGTATACTAGGAACTCATAATTGTACGGGTTTTTTTCATCTTTGATTCCCTGTTCTTCAGAAATGAGCTTCCATTCGTCTTCATTAAACTCAGGGAAAAAACGGTCCCCGTCAAATGTATGGTGAATTTTTGTCATATACAGCCTGTCAGCATAAGGGAACAAAGCCTGATAGAGCTGTGCGCCCCCAATAACAAAGCACTCCTCTGCATCAGAGACGGTTGTCAGAACATCTTCAATTGTTCTGACAACTGTACAGCCCGGAAATTCAGCTTTATCTGCTGATGTCACCACGATGTTTTTCCGATTCGGGAGCGGGCGGCCAATGGACTCAAAAGTTTTCCGGCCCATCACAATGGCATGGCCTGTCGTCACCTTTTTAAAATAAGCGAGATCGTTCGGAAGCCGCCACGGCAAATCATTGTTTTTTCCAATCAGCCTGTTTTCGTCCATCGCGAATATAAAAGAAATCATACACTTACAGCTCCTTTAATATGCGGATGAGGGTCATAGTCCTCTACAATAAAATCATCAAATGTAAAGTCGAAAATAGAATTAACTTCTCTTGCAAAACGAAGCTTCGGCAATGGACGCACATCTCTTGTCAGCTGCATGTTCACCTGCTCTGTATGATTTTGATAGATATGGACATCACCAAAAGTATGAATAAATTCACCAGGCTCCAGCCCTGTTACATGAGCAATCATCATGGTTAAGAGTGCATAGGACGCAATATTAAACGGCACGCCTAGAAATACATCGGCCGAACGCTGGTACAGCTGGCAGGACAGTTTGCCGTCTGCCACGTAAAATTGAAACAGGCAATGACACGGCGGCAGAGCCATTTTGTCAATTTCTCCGACGTTCCAAGCGCTGACAATCAAACGCCTTGAGTTCGGGTTTGTTTTAATATCATGAACCAGACGTGTGATCTGGTCAACCGTTTCCCCGTCAGCCCCGCGCCATGAGCGCCATTGCGAGCCGTACACCGGTCCGAGCTCTCCATTCTCGTCCGCCCACTCATTCCAGATGCGCACCCCGTTATCCTGAAGATATTTTACGTTCGTTTCGCCCTTTAAAAACCAAAGCAATTCATGAGCGATGGATTTAAAGTGAAGTTTTTTTGTCGTAAGCATCGGGAAGCCTTCTTGGAGATTAAAGCGCATTTGATAGCCGAATGTGCTGATTGTTCCAGTTCCGGTACGGTCTCCCTTTATTTCACCATTTTCTAACACGTGACGACATAAGTCTTTATATTGTTTCATTTTTTTCATCCTTTAAAAAGTAGTCTTGTAGTAGTGTAACACAATAAAAAATCATTTCTGCACAATTTCTCAGAAATGATTTTTTTATTAATGAACGACGGGTTTTTCTCCCTGTTGTTCTTTTTCTTCATCTTGAAGATCTTGATGAGTATGAGCGATGCGGCTGGCCGCGGCGGCCGCCAGGGCTGCCACAATGTCATCAAGGAACGTATGAATGCCGTCCGGACTTTCATCAAGTTCCTTAATAATGCCGATCTTTTCTTTATCCAAATAGCCAAAATTCGTTAATCCGATCGAACCGTATACATTAACAATGGAAAGAGGGATGATTTCATCTATTCCGTATAACGGTTCATCCGTTTCAACGAGATGCTGAAGCGGTTCAGGCAAAAGCTTCTGCTCGGCAAGCTGATCAAGCGCCAGCCCTGTCAGCACCGCATGGATAATTTCCCGTTTGTTCAAAACTTTTTCTACATTTTCCACACATACGCTGAGCGGCAGATTCGGATTGTACTTCTCTTGCAGCCTCTGTACAATGCTCGCAATATCCTCAATCATCACGCCCCTTTTATTCAGCATATCTTTTGTAATGTCTACCATTTCGTTCATTGTATATTTTTTCATTTGGAATGGCATCTCCTTTTAAGCGCTCATCCAGTTGGGAGGCGTATTGCGATCCCAATAGATGCTCCCAAGCTCATGATGCGATTGAAATCCGTCTTCAGCTGTATGATAGTGAAAATTAAACCAATACCCTTCATGCGGCGGATGGTCCCGGCGCACATGGAATCTGAGAAGATCTTCTCCGGTTGTCCGATTGTAAACATGGAAGATTTTTTCCGTTTTTCCTGCTGAAGGCTTATCGGAAATCACAACGTCCTGATAAGCTTCATTGTCTTGCAATGTCGCTAAATAAGAAGTTATGACGCTTTCGATTTTCGGCAAGACCTCTTTCCGGTAGTCATCTTCAATCACCGGCGCAATCTTACTTCCAAATTTCAAGAATGATTGATCCTCCGCGCGGTCAAGAAGCTGGTCCTTGTATGACTGGAAAAGCAATTCAGGTTCCAGCCTGCCTTCCCGTCCGTGTTCTTCGTACAGATCATGCTCATCATAAAAAACGGTGTAATCATTCTGCTCAAGGCTGCTCGGCTGTCCGGAAGGCTTGTCTGTCATCAGAGCAGCCGGAGGAGACACGAGCCCGAACGTCACAATGGTAAATAAAACCACAAGGGTCTTTCTCATCCACAATTGCATGACTGCTTATTCCTCTCTATTTTATTGTAATGTTTCTCTTATTCTAGCATATAATGAAGGCTCAGTCATGTATGATACGTAAATATAATATAGGAGAATTGTTACTTTGCTTTCTTCAATAAAACGCTTACAATAGTGGGAAAAGAGAGGGGGAAAACATATGATTAACGCTTTGTTCGCCGCTGCTTCACTGATTACGCTGCTTTACTTTATCATCATGGAAGTAACTGATTAAAACAAGCTCATGACGATTCTTCATGAGCTTGTTTTGATGACGCCAAAGTGGAAAAGCGCCGTTTTTCTTTTAAACACATTGAAACCGTATTGTTCAAACCGAGGGCTTTTCCAATGATCCTTCAGCACGACGCTTTTTCTGGCGGCGCGGACTGCATGCTTTATACAGTCTTCTGCCGGAAACAGCTCTTCTGCTAAGTTCCGCAAAGGAGCAATGCCGTCTGATGCCTCAACAGGCTCGTGAAACATCGGATCGAAATAAATGACATCAACGGAATCGTCGGGAAGCTGCTTCAGGTAGTCGAAACAATCAGCATGCTTGACTTCAATTCTCTTCATTGCAGCTTGAAGCGGTTCCACGCCTGTTTCCCATGTATGGAGGCCTTTTTTTACAAGAACCGATATGAGTTTATGTTTCTCAAGTCCGATAACCGTGCCTGTTTCACCTACGGCCAAGCTTGCCATAATGGAATCAGAGGCTAGACCGAGTGTACAGTCTAAAAAGGAATCGCCAGCCGACAATTCCGCCGCTCTCAGCATGGGCTCTTGTTCGCCGCGCAAAAACCTTTTCGCTCTGAACATTGCTGTATTCGGATGAAAGAAGAATTTTCCGCCATTCTTTGTATAAAGTTCGAATCGTTCTTTACCGATAACCAGCAAATCATTTTCCGATGTTTCCAGTATTTTTTCAACTGGCTGTTTATTTCGGTCACAATAAACGGTGTGCAGCTCTTTGGAAAGCGCTTTGGCTAATTGTACGGTTTGATCAGAAGGTCTATAACTGGTTGTGATCATCATCTTTCTCCTAAAAAGAAAATGCCCGAAATACGGGCATTTTAGCAGTGTTTGTCAAAGGCATCCGTTAAGTTCTTCATAATCTCTTCCATCTCATGCCCCTCAATTTCATGACGCGGGATGAAATGAACGACTTCTTTCCCTTTCAATAGAGCCATGGAGGGCGAGGATGGTTCCTGGCCGGTAAAATACTCACGCATTTTTGCAGTTGCTTCTTTATCTTGGCCTGCAAATACGGTAACAGTCTGATCCGGCGCCTTATCATGCTGTAACACGGCCTGTGTTGCTGCCGGACGCGCAAGGCCCGCTGCACAGCCGCAAACAGAATTGACGACTACTAGTGCAGTGCCCTCCGCTTCTTCCATGAAACCTTCTACTTCTTCGGCCGTCGTTAATTCTTTAAAACCGGCTCCAGTCAGCTCGCGGCGCATTGGCACAACCAGCTGGCGCATATATTCTTCATAAGCCATTGACATAAAAAAAGCCCCCTCTATATTCCTTTATCTGATGTAAAGGATACTATAGAGAGGAGCGGATTTCAAATATGCAAATTTCTGCCGGCTAGATTTTCATGATACCTCCGGTGTTGGCGCTTGTCACAAGTTTCGAGTAACGGGCCAAATAACCTGTTTTTACTTTCGGTTCAAACCCCTTCCAATTCGTTTTCCGTTTTTCCCATTCTTCTTCAGGGACCTGCACATCTAAGATCCGCTTTTCAATGTCAACAATGACATGATCGCCATTTTCAACAAACGCAAGCGGTCCGCCTTCAGCAGCTTCCGGAGAAACGTGGCCGATTGAAAGTCCGCGCGAAGCCCCTGAAAAACGCCCGTCGGTAATTAAAGCCACTTTAGGCCCCAGCCCCATTCCGACGATTTGTGAAGTCGGCGCAAGCATTTCCGGCATTCCCGGCCCGCCTTTAGGTCCTTCATAACGAATGATGACAACATCGCCCGCTTTGACTTTACGATTGATGATTCCCTCAAGCGCAGCATCCTGTGAGTCGAATACAACAGCAGGGCCTTCATGTCTTGTGATTCCGTCCTGCACGCCGCCCGTTTTAATAATGGCGCCGTCTGGTGCCAGGTTTCCAAATAAAACGGCAAGTCCGCCTTTTTCAGTGAAAGGCTGATCAAGAGGATGAATGACATCGTAATCTTTTATTTCATGTCCGGCAATGGTTTCACCCAGTGTTTTTCCCGTAACAGTCAGCGCGTCCAAATGAAGCGCCCCTTCTTTTTTAGAAAGCTCGTTCAATGCAGCTGATACACCGCCCGCTTCATGCAAATCTTCAATATACACATCAGAAGCCGGTGCAAGTTTACTTAGGTGAGGCACTCTCTCAGCCACTTCATTAATGCGTTCCAAAGAATACTCAACTCCCGCTTCGTTTGCGAGGGCAAGCGTATGAAGCACTGTATTGGTTGAACCGCCAAGCGCCATGTCCAATGCAAACGCATTGTCAATGGCTTTTTCAGTCACAATGTCACGCGGTTTGATATCCTTGCGAATGGTTTCCATTAATTGTGTGGCTGATTTCTTGACAAACTCTTTACGCGCAGGTGATGTCGCCAAAATGGTTCCGTTCCCCGGCAAAGCCAAGCCAAGCGCCTCTGATAAGCAGTTCATTGAATTTGCTGTAAACATTCCGGAACAAGATCCGCACGTCGGACAGCCGAACTGTTCTAATTCCTGAAGTTCGCTTTCACCGATTTTCCCGGACTGATATGCCCCGACACCTTCAAATACAGAAGAGAGAGAAATTTTGCGGCCGTCGCTTGTTCTTCCCGCCGCCATCGGGCCTCCGCTGACAAAAATAGTCGGAATGTTGACCCGCATAGCGGCCATTAGCATTCCCGGTGTGATTTTGTCACAGTTCGGGATACAGACCATTCCGTCAAACCAGTGAGCCGAGACTACCGTCTCCACAGAGTCCGCAATGATTTCACGGCTCGGAAGCGAATATCTCATGCCGATATGCCCCATGGCAATACCGTCATCTACACCGATCGTATTAAATTCGAAAGGAACGCCCCCCGCCTCTCTAATTGCTTCTTTTACGATTTTTCCAAATTCCTGCAAGTGAACATGACCGGGAACGATATCAATATATGAATTACAAACCGCGATAAACGGTTTGCCGAAATCCTCTTCCTTTACTCCCGCCGCTCTAAGCAAACTGCGGTGTGGTGCTCTGTCGATTCCTTGTGTGATCATGTTACTGCGTAATTCTGCCATGGTGATCCCCCTAAATACTTTCAATTATTTGATTGGATTTTATTTTAACAATTTTCAGTTTATTTGTGGGCTGTTTTTGCAAATTTGTCGAAGAAACACATTAAGGCCGCACCCCGCCTGGTTCGTTAGACGTGTTTTTTTTATATTTATATAGCTTTTTTCTCGATGCAAACCCTCCAACTGTTTATATTGTTACTTACTATATATATTTTCGAAACATTTTTCAACAATATTCGCAATAATTTTTATAAAAAGTCAATTCAATAAAAAAAGGTGCCAATTCAGCACCTTTTTCATTTATATCTATTGATCTTTTTTTCTGCTCTCTGTCATTTGCTTCCATACAGAGCCCTTTGCCTCTTCGCCGTGTTCAATACGTTCAAGCGCCATTTTCACTTGCAGGCTCACCTCAAATTCCGGATCATCTTCAGCCGCTTTTAATGCTTCAACAGCACTTTCGTCACCGACTTCATATAGAAACATCGCAGCGCGCCAGCGGACAATCTTGCTTGAATCGCTTAATGATTTAATCATTGCCGGAATCGCCTGCGGATCGCCAATATCTGAGAGACAATCACCAGCTGTTCTTCTGACCGTAACCGTCTTATCCTCAAGCCCTTTATATAGAAGCGGAAGTACATCAGATGACTCAATCATGCCTAAGTAAACAACAGCCTGTCTTCTAATAGACGTTTTCGGATCATCAAGCGCCTTCGCTAAAACCGGTATGTCCTCTTCTTTCGGGTCCATCTGTTCAAGATGGGCGTAGCGCTGCTTCCAGTCTTCATCATCAAGCATCTCAAGTGTAACTCGGTATGACTTACGCTGAACGGCCTGCTTTTCTTCGCCCTTTCCTTCGGCCGCTGCTTCTGTTAATCGCTGCAGCCGCTCATCACTGTATGCCGCCTGCAGCTCTTCTGTCACATCATGCCCGATTTCTGTAAAGTCGCCAAATCTGACGCCTTGTTCTTTCCAGGTCCGCTCAAATACGACATTTGAAGCTTCAGACCGGAGTTTTAATATCGCCTGCTGAAACCGCTCGGGCAAGCCGAAGCGTTCTTCCCGTTCTCCATCCGATAATTTCACTTGCATCGGGATTCCGCTGAACATTTGGACGAATACCTTTACTTCTCCGAAGGATTCTTGGTCAGAGCGGCTCTCTGTGCTTTCTGTATTCTCCATACCGAATGCAGAACGAACTTGCGGCAGAATGTCCTTCCAGTCATATCTCGCATTCCGTTCCACGGCAAGAAAGTCAGCAACGTGGTACACGCCTTTTACACCTTCAATTTTTAAAATTTCCGCCACAACAGGCGGTGCGCCCTCTGTTTGATCCGGTTTATAATTATTGCTTTTACCGGCTGGAAGCTCTTCTGTTAAAATCACTTTCATTGTATTCGGACTTGGCGTCGGTTCAATTGATTTTATCTTCATGTTTGTCCTCCTATGAAATATCTGTGACCTATTCTATCACAGTCATTCCAAGCCTTCTATTACGATGTTTCACAGTCGAGCCCTGAAGTCTCTCTTTGAAATTGTCTGATAAATCGAAGCAAAAATTCGTGCCGTTCATCTGCGAGTTTTATGCCTGTTTCTGTATTCATCATGTCTTTGAGCAGCAGTAATTTATCGGAGAAGTGTGCATAAGCGCTGTTTTCAGTCCCATATAGACTGTTCCCTTTTGTACCAGCAAACATAAAAGTTCTGGCAATTCCGACAGCGCCGATCGCATCCAGTCTGTCAGCATCCTGGACTGCTTTCCCTTCTATTAAAAGAGGCTTTTCGGCAAGCCTTTCTCTGTCCCGAAAAGACATTGTTGTAATGATGTCGGCGATTTGCCTGATCTGTTCGTGTGAGACCCCGAAGGACGCCAACTGTTCCTTTACCTCTTGAATCTCCAATCTGTGTTCCAGAGCGATTTTCGCATCAATTAAATCATGGACCAAAGCTGCTGCTTCTATAATAAAAAGATCGGCGTTTTCTGTCTTCCCTATATACAGAGCAAGCTCGGCAACCCTTGTTACGTGCTGCCAATCATGGCCTGTTCTCTCATTCGTTAACGCTTCTTTCACCCATTGTCTGATGTGCTCAAGCTGTATACTCTTTTGTTCTTTCACCAGAACACCCCTTACTCAGCTAACAGCTTTAAAATTGTATCTTCAATCTCTTTCGGATTGGTATTGGGAGAATAACGGCCGACGATATTTCCTTTTTTATCCACGACAAACTTCGTAAAATTCCATTTTATCGCCTTCGTCCCCAGCATTCCCTTTGCTTGTTCGGTCAAATAAGTAAAAAGCGGGTGGGCTTTCGCTCCATTCACATCTATTTTCGCAAACATCGGGAAGGTAACACCGTAATTTTTTTTACAAAATTCTTGTATACTCGTTTCATCCCCAGGTTCCTGATTCATAAATTGATTACAAGGAAATCCTAAAATCTCCAGACCCTCCTGCTGATATGTATCGTACAGCTCCTGAAGCTGTTTCAACTGAGGAGTAAAACCGCATTTACTGGCCGTATTGACAATGATCATGACCTTGCCGACAAATGGCTGAAGCGTCGTTTCTTCTCCGGTAATCGTGCGGACTTCAATATCATAAATTGACATTCACTTGCCCTCCTTCATTCCTGCTGTGTTTATTTTACCCTTTTCGCTATGCAAAACAAACGGTAAACATTCGTATATAACTGCTGCTTCAAACATTGCATTCCTTTGTCTTAAACAATACGATATGATAAATGCTAATGTAAGAGGAACCAACGTCCTCTTCTTCCGTCTTCTATAAAGAAAGCCCGGCATGCGTTGTGCAAAAAGCGGGAGTGTTCTATCACAGCCTTAAAAATGTTGTAATTCGTGCCTTTTTTTATGCCAAACCCTTTGGATGGATTGAAAAATCGCTTGAAAGTTCCTATAATGAAGAAAATTAACGGGGAATGACGGAGGTGGCATGTTGCCTATTAATATACCTATTCATCTGCCGGCAAAGCAGGTGCTAGAAAGTGAACATATATTTGTAATGGATGAAAGCAGGGCTTTTCACCAGGATATCAGGCCGCAGAGAATCGTGATTTTAAACCTGATGCCTAAAAAAATCCAAACAGAAACCCAGCTTCTGAGACTGCTTGGCAATTCGCCTTTACAAGTGCACTTTACTTTTTTGATACCCAGCACACATACACCAAAAAATACGGCAAGGCAGCATTTAGACGAATTTTATACAACTTTCTCCAGCATCCGTGATAAAAAGTTTGACGGTATGATTGTTACCGGAGCGCCGATCGAGCATTTGGCGTTTGAGGATGTCTCATACTGGGAAGAACTCAAAGAGATTTTGGAGTGGAGCAAATCGAATGTGACGTCTACCCTCCATATTTGCTGGGGAGCACAAGCGGGATTGTATTATCATTACGGCATTGAAAAAGTTAATCTTCCAAAAAAAACCTTTGGCGTCTTTGAACACACCGTGCTTGAAAAAAACGAGAGATTGGTAAGAGGTTTTGACGAGCTATACTATGTGCCGCATTCCCGGCATACAGATATAAATATGGAACAGCTTGAAGCCTCAGATGAATTACGCATACTGAGCACGTCTAAGGAAGCGGGAGTTTGTCTGATTGCTTCCAAAGATGAAAAACAAGTCTTTTTAACAGGGCATCCGGAATATGATACAAATACGCTTCTTCAAGAATATGAAAGAGATGTTTCAAGAAATCTTTCGTCTGTAGAAGCCCCGAAACATTATTTCAGAGAAGACAGCAAAGAACCTGTTAACCGCTGGAAAGCTCATGCAACGCTATTGTTTATGAATTGGCTCAATTATTATGTATATCAAGAAACTCCTTATGAATGGGAATAATTTTTTGCCTTTTAGTGATACTGTGAGCAAAAAATATGATAAAATACATCTGATTCGGTATTTGAATAACAAAAAATTTAAATATTGGAATCTAAATCTTTTAAATTTAGTTTAAATTTTTCGAGGCATTTATAAATCAATAATGTATTTGTGTTATGTTTATGTATAGACAATAACTCCTTACGATGCATGAAGCTTGCTTGTTGTTGATTACATTGAGGTGAATTTACTTGAATACCAATAAAAAAATATTAATTTTGACTGCAAATTATGGAAATGGTCATGTGCAGGTCGCCAAAACGCTCTATGAGCAATGTATACGGCTCGGCTTTCAACATGTAACAGTTTCTAATTTGTACCAAGAGTCAAATCCGATTGTTTCCGAGGTCACCCAATACCTCTATCTAAAAAGCTTCTCAATCGGAAAACAGTTTTATCGTTTGTTTTATTACGGAGTTGACAAAATCTATAATAAACGCAAATTCAATATTTATTTTAAAATGGGTAATAAACGTTTGGGCGAGCTTGTAGATGAACATGAGCCTGATATCATTATCAATACATTTCCAATGATCGTTGTACCGGAATACAGACGGAGAACAGGCAGAGTGATACCGACATTTAACGTCATGACTGATTTCTGTCTTCATAAAATTTGGGTTCATGAAAATGTGGATAAATATTATGTGGCAACTGATTACGTCAAGGAAAAGCTTATCGAAATCGGAACACATCCAAATAATGTAAAAATTACAGGCATCCCGATCAGACCGCAATTTGAAGAATCTATGCCTACGGAGCCCATTTATACTAAATACAATATTTCTCCTGATAAAAAAGTGCTTCTTATTATGGCGGGCGCACACGGCGTATTAAAAAACGTAAAAGAGCTATGTGAAAACCTCGTCATGGATGAGAACGTGCAAGTCATTGTAGTATGCGGGAAAAACACGGCATTAAAAGAATCTTTAAGCGCTCTTGCAGCGGCGAACGGTGATAAACTGAAGGTTCTCGGCTATGTCGAGCGGATCGACGAGCTGTTTCGGATTACAGATTGCATGATCACAAAACCGGGCGGCATCACGTTAACTGAAGCGACAGCTATCGGAGTGCCTGTCATTCTGTACAAACCGGTGCCTGGGCAGGAAAAAGAAAATGCAATTTTCTTTGAAGAGCGCGGAGCGGCAATCGTGGTTAACCGCCATGAGGAGATTCTTGAATCTGTGTCCTCCCTCCTTTCAGATGAAGCGGCTCTGAACCGGATGAAACAAAATATTAAAAGCCTTCATTTATCTCATTCATCTGAAGTCATTTTGCAGGATATCATTGAAGAATCTGAAATGATGAACAGCCAAACTAAAACAAGGGCCCTCTCTTAAGCCCGTAAGTATTGATAAACAGGTGCACACGGATTTTTTGTGTGCCCTTTTTTATGATCTGTTCCGGCGTGATATGACTACTTTTTATAAAGCGGTTACAAGTCAGGTTTATAACCGATTGCTTCTTGAAAATTAATGTGCTGAAATAAACAGTGACAGCTTGACGCACGCTGCCAAATGGTGTATAGTTGAACCATCATTTAACAACAGTCCTTGACTGAGGTTGAGTGATGACAAAATTTTTTTTAGCACGAAGGTGCTACAGTACTAGGAGGAATTAAGCAATATGCAAAACGGTAAAGTAAAATGGTTCAACAACGAAAAAGGTTTCGGCTTCATTGAAGTTGAAGGCGGAGACGATGTATTTGTTCACTTCACTGCTATCGAAGGAGAAGGATACAAATCATTAGAAGAAGGACAAGAAGTTTCTTTTGAAATTGTCGAAGGTAATCGTGGACCTCAAGCTTCTAATGTTGTAAAACTCTAAACTCAATACTTGATGACATGATGACAAATAGAGGAGAGGCGAAAGCCTCTCCTATTTGATTTTCATTTGAATTTCTATTGCTAAAATGTTTTGTTTACACCTTTGTTCAATCTCTTCAATGTGCTTTTCCAATGACGGCCTTCCTTTTTTCGCAACGTCTGCTAGTTCTTCCAAATCATTGTATATTTCTATAAATGTTTTATGAAGGATGGTTTTTAAGTCTTTATCGTCCACTGCTGTTTTCCCCTTCTTTACAAGATACCCTAAATAGTAAATACGACCTATTTATTTAGGTTCAATAGTTATATCGGCTTATTTTATGTTTTATTTTCTATTTTTCCACATAAATTTTCAAAAACTCTGCAAAATATTCGCGGAGGTGTTTTTAGTGGAATCAAACTTTCATGAAGAGGGATTTACTGATAAACGGCAGTTAGAATTAGCGGTGGAAACAGCCCAGAAAACGACAGGTATGGCGACACGAGACCAAAGCACAACCTTACTTGAGTCCGCTTATCAATCAATTGCGGATGCCAGAGAGCTGTCTCAATCTGAAGAATTAGCCGCTCTTGACATTGACTTTTTACACAAACAGCATCAGCTGTTAGACCAATGCCAGCATCAGTTGGATGAATTCAAAAAATAAAAACCGCATATTCTGCGGTTTTTATTTTTTATCGGTTTGTTAACACCTCTCCATATGCTTTAAGCCTCTCCCCTACCGTACATTTATTAATGCAGAAGGAATGAGCATATGTTTTTCCGTATTCCTTCCGAAAATGCTGCTTGATAAAACAATCCTTGCAATATTCATCTTGTAATTCAGTCAGTTCCTTAAAAATGCTTTTCTTATCCAATTTCAGTCATCTCCGTTATGATCTAATTTCATATGGCTTTCAACGAATTGATGTGACAGGATTTTTTTGGCGAGATCATCAGCTTCTTGATTTTCTTTTCGATTAATGGTTTCGTATGTCGGGCTGAGCTTCAAGGATTCAAGCAGCGCTTCTATTTTATCCAGCCATTGATTATGGGACGGATCATAGCAGGGCCAGCTGCCATCAAGCTGATTCAAGACGACGAGGGAATCTCCTTTGATCGTAATTGAATTTTTGCTTGCCCCGAGTTCTCTCACTTCCCTGAGAGCTTCATACAGCGCGGCATATTCCGCTTCGTTGTTTGTTTTCAGCCGGAAGCTTTTATTTTTTCGGAGCCGGCGGCGATGACCCGCCAATGTATAATAGACGACGATTCCAAGCCCGGCAAGCTCGCTGTCTTTATCAAAACTGCCGTCAAAATACACAGTAATCTCATCAGGCTCTTGAGAAAGCTCTTCCGTCAGCTTTTCCAGTTCCTTCAGCGTCCAGTTGCTCCCCTTCTCATCCTCAAACCCAAATTCTTTTATAAAAGGAGAACGGCCGAGCTCCCGCCCAAGCATTCGCGCTTCTTGGACGCTGATCCAATTCTCTGCCAGAAACGAGACACCTCCCGTTCCCTTAGCTTCTATTTTCATATACGGTCTAAGATTCATTTAAGATCACCTTACCATTCATTAGTTGCCGGGCATGTGCTATAATCAAACCGTTCTTAATCTACCCCAGAAAGGAAGCTTGCACCGTTTTGTTTAATAACTCATTATGGATCTTTTTTGCGATCATTCATTTTATCATTGTTCTTTTATTTTATAAAGGATTTGGCAAAATGGGCCTGTTTGTGTGGATTGGCTTCGCCACTGTGTGCGCTAACCTGCAAGTGGTCAAAACCGTTGAGCTGTTTGGCCTTACGGCGACGCTCGGGAATATTATGTACGGCACGATCTTTTTCGCGACAGATGTGCTGAATGAAAAATACGGCCCGGCTGAAGCCAGAAAAGCGGTATGGCTTGGTTTTTCTACACTGCTGACATTAACATGCCTCATGCAGGGTGTTCTGCTCTATGAACCAGCCTCATCCGATATCTCACAAACAGCGCTGGAGACGATTTTTGGTTTCCTGCCAAGAGTCGCCCTCGGAAGTCTGCTTGCCTTTATTTTCAGCCAAATGCTAGATGTTTATGTATATTCGGCAATCAGAAGGATATTTCCTTCAGACCGTCTTCTTTGGCTGAGAAACAGTGGCAGTACCGCGATCAGCCAGCTGTTAGATACATTTATATTTACCGGAGTGGCTTTTTTGGGCGTCTATCCGGCAGGTGTTTGGTTCAGTATTTTTATTTCAACGTATTTGATTAAGTTTGCGGTCTCGCTGATTTCTCTTCCCTATGCCTATGCAGCAAAAAAAATGACACCAAATGGCGAAAGGGGTTAATCATGCCAGCAGAAATATATATTGACGGAGCCAGTGCCGGTAATCCCGGGCTGTCCGGCATCGGAATTTTTATAAAATATGAAGGCACAACTGAATCCTTTTCCATCCCAATTGGCACATATACGAATCAAGAAGCAGAATTTCTTGCATTGATTGAGGGAATGAAACTATGTGCTGAGCGCGGGTATCAGTCTGTTTCCTTCCGAACTGATTCGGATATTGTGGAGCGGGCGGCCGATCTCGAGCTTGTGAAAAATAAATCATTTCAGCCTTTTGTTGATGAAATCATCCAATTAAAATCGGCATTTCCCTTGTTTTTTATCAAATGGATTCCAGGCAGGCAAAATCAAAAAGCTGATCACCTGGCAAAAGAGGCGATCCGGCTGAATCAAAAGAATTAAATCCTTACAAATTGTTCATCCTAAAGACGAGGTGAACAATAATGAATAAAAAAGACAAGGGCCGGCTTACCGGCGGCGTTTCCCCGCAAGGCGATTTAGAAGGAAATACTCATAACGACCCTAAATCCGAGCTTGAGGAAAAAGCAAAAAAAAGCAATACAAAACGCTAGAGAAGATCATGAACTGATCTCTCTAGCGTTCAGCTTTTCAAGCATACGCTCAATGCCTTTAATTTGATGCCGGCGAAGCATCATGCCGGCTTGTTCCAATTGAAGAGTAAAAACCGCATCTGTCAGAGCGCAAGTTAACGGAACGGCGCAATTAATTTCGGCAAGCTGTCTTGAAATGCCGAGCTCCTTTAATCCTGCCTGTATTTTCCCCTGCTGGCCTTTTGGCAAAAGAGCGATATTTTCCAATAAACGCTCAATCGTTTCGTATTCGCCTATAAGCTTGTAGGCTGTTTTTTCACCGATCCCTTTCACACCAGGGTAATTATCGCTTGAATCACCCATCAGCGCTTTTACATCAATTAAAGCTTTAGGAAGGACCCCGGTTTCTTCATAAAATAAATCTTTTGTATATATTTTATAATTACCGATGCCTTTTTGCAGCAAAGCCACGTTAATTCCGTCAGATAAAAGCTGGAGTAAGTCTTTATCTCCTGTCACAATCGTGATTTCCGCTTCTTCAGTAAATAAGGCTGCCAGTGTCCCGATGCAATCATCTGCTTCATATCCTTTAAGGCCTATATTCAAAATGCCGAGTTCTGCGGCGGCTTCCTTTGCCAGATCAAATTGAGGCACAAGCTCAATGGGCGGCTGGCTGCGGTTGGCTTTATAGTCTTGAAACAAGTCGTTTCGATACGTTTTGCTCCCCATATCCCAGCAGCATACCACATGGGTCGGCTGAAATCTTTCCATCGCCGTAATTAGGTGTTTTAAAAACCCATTGACGCCGTTTGTCGGCACCCCGCTGTCATTTATCATAAAATTGCGATGCACGGCTGTTGCGAAAAACGAACGGAACAAAAGAGCCATGCCATCGACAAGCAATAATTTTTTCTTCATTCAAATTAACTCCTTTTACACTCAGTCTTCCTATTTTACCATAAGTATTGAAAAAAAAGAAAACAGCATCTCTTTAAAAGAGATGCTGTTGCATATGTTTAGTTGTTATGCTTTTTGTTGCTGGCAATCAGCTTTTCAGCTTCACGCCCGGCATAGGAATCAAAATGTGTCTGAAAGCCATTTTTCTTTTTCACATTATTATTTTGCTGAGCGTTTCTGTTTCCCAGTTTTGTTCTGCCCATCATAAATTCCCCCTTATACCGGTATACGTGTAGTATGCGCTTATAGAACGCCATACACCCGAGGGAGGATCATCCATCTTATTTTCTGTTCGCATATTCTTCAACCATTTCTTTAGTGACAAGCCGCCTAGTGGGCACGATGCCTTGTTTGGCAAGCTGATTCATTTCAGCGGTGATTTCATTAATCGTATCCGTAGTAAAAGGCTCGCCGTTTTGACATTTGGCGACTGTTTCTTCGATCGCCTGTTCCCGCTTTTGTTCAAGCTGTAAAAAATGTTTAATATGCTGATGCTGTTTGTTTGAGTGTGCTGTGATTGCTTCGTGGACGTTTGACATCAATAGTTCATCTCGCTTTTTTTATTTAGTCTATCATGACTTCACATACGAACCAACTTATATTTTATATTTTCATCTCTTCGTCTGACTTCTGCCAGGTAATACATGCTTGATACGCACTTTCCACTTCACTGGCGGCCTCGCCTTCTTTAAGCCCTTGAAGGTACGTCTCTTTCTGGTCCTGAATTTGAGAAAGAGCTTTTTCCGCGCTTTCATTTTGCAGACTTTCGACATGCCCGGCATATCGCGCTATAAGGCTTTCCTCTTCTTTTTTAATCCAATTTTCCGTTACTTTCAAAAGCTTCAGCCGCAAAGCTTCCACAAAGGCCGCTTTTCCATTTTGCTCAAAAAATTGTTTCGGCGATTTGACTTCTTTTTGCTCTTGAGCAAATTCACTTTCGTTAAGCTCCGGTTCCACTTCTTTCAGCTGTAAATTTCTTGAGTGATTTCCGTTCATGTATATGGAAAAATAACCGTCTTCACTCAGTTTTCTCTGGCAGGTTTCCATCCATTCTTCCGTCATATGCTGTTCGATGAAACCGGTCATCCGAATATCCAGCGTTTTAATTTCCTGAATAAATTCAAATTGATATTCCTTTAATGCATCTTGCAGCGCTTTTTTCAAGTTCGCCTTCCAATCACCTTGCTGAAGCCCCGGATAAAACGCCGTTTTAAACAAATCGTTTGCGTAAAATGATAAGCGCTGCTTAATATGATAAAGCTGTTCTTGTGTATCTTTTTTCATTTTGTCAATAATTACACCTGAATGCCGGCGTTGTTTTATATCAGCGGCAGCCGATTCAAACGAGTCATTCAGACGCTCTTTTTCGGCTTCCTTTTCCTCATTCGACCGGTGAAGGGATTCATGGAGCTGATAAACTGTTTCACATAGTTTATCGGCTTCTGCCGCTAGCTGGCCGGCAGATTCCTTCATCAGATCTACCTCAATAAAGCGGTCAAGACCGGCCCTTACATCCGGAAAACGGTTATAAAAAGTTTCCCGTTTGCCCTGCAATTCGTCTTTGCTGGACACAGAATAGAGCTGTGGCTGCTGAATTCCCTCTTTTGCAAGTTCTGAACCGACGTAGTCTGTCACAGTTTCAAGCTCGCGTTCATTTTCCGCTAAATCTGCCGCATTGATCACGAAGAACATCTTATCCATGCTGAGTGATTCTTTCACCAGCCCAAGTTTGCGTAAAAACGATTTGTCTCCTTTTGAGAAAGAATGCTGATAATACGTCATATAAAAGAAAGCATCTGCATCTTTTATATATTGAAACGCAAGCTCGGTATGCCGTTTATTTAAGCTGCTTGCCCCCGGTGTGTCTACAATCGTGATGCCCTTCTCAGTAAGCGGAGAGGTGTAGTAGACCGTCACAGCTTTTACGATGCAGGCTGTTGTTTCTTCCGCCACATAAGGCTTCAATTCATCCAGCGGAATGGTCAGTACAATTTGCTCCCGAATATGCTGTTCATAGTTTTGGTAAGCATTCAGAAAGTTTCCGGCTGTCCGGATTTGATCCTCCTGCAAACGCCCTTTTTTCATCATCGTTTGTAATTTCTCAGAAAGAGATTGCCCTTTCTGCTCTGAAATATTGATTCCGGTCAGTTGAACAAGTTCGGCAATGATATCATCCTCTGTTTTAAACACCACATCCGCCGTCTTATGTTTTTTGCCGTTTATCGGTTTTGTGACTTTATTAATCGTTGCGGTTGTCGGCGTCGGCGATGATGGAAGCACTCGTTCACCTACAAGCGCATTGGCAAACGAAGATTTTCCCGAGCTGAAGCCGCCAAAAAGAGCAAGAGTAAATTGTCTCTCTTCAAGCCTTTTGATTCTGCCCCGGAAGGCTTCTGTTTGTTTGGACAGCATACTGAATCCGCCCAGCAAATCTGACAGCTGATAAAAGCGCTGTATTTGATCCTGCATCTGGAAATCCCTGTCTCCGCTTTTTACAGGCTGAGCCCGGCGTGCGGCGTCCGGTCTTTCCTTCTGTTTCCTTAGAGGCGCAGAGACTGTCTTTTTCATTCCTTTAAACCACTCCGGCTTTTGCGGAATGTCATTCGTCAGTTCTTCGTTCCATAAAGCCCAAATATGATCAGCTTGCGCGCGGTTTTTTTGTTTGGTATCAGCTTTTTTTTGAAGAAGTTCAAGTTTTTCTGTTTCTCTCTGCAGCTGCGCTTGGATTTCTTTTTGTTGTCCGGCACTGCCGTCTCTGATAAAGGCGGCGAGCTTCTCGGCAATTTCCGCCGCTTTTGCTTTGGCTTCTCTGCGAATCAAATCCGCCAGGTCTTTCGTATATGTAAGAACATATTCCGGAGAAAGCTTGGCCCCTGGTTTGACGGCCCGCTCTATCATGTCAATATGCAACGGAGTGCGGTAAGCTTGAATACGTTTTAAACAATCATTTGATTCTATTCGAAAGGCTTTTGCCTGCTTGTTGAGGGTATCAATAATGTGCCAATCCGCCTCAGCCTCTGTTCTCTTTTTCATGTCGGCGAAAAAGTCAGCCCTTCTCCTCTCCTTCTCTTGCGCTGTTTTTGCTTTAGAAAATAGAAATCCGGTTTTAAACCCGGGTTCTTTCGATTCTAAACACGCTGCTGCAAGTTCCCTCATTTCAAATGGTGTTAAGTTCGCGTTGTTGAGAATCCGGTTAACCTCTTCCTTTATCACATGTTCAGCCTGAATCGGTTTTTGGGCGGTTTCCTCCAGTTCGGACTTTAGTGAATTCACCAGCTCTGTTTGTGTCTTCAGCTGTTCCGTGAAGTCCGGGCCGTCCTTTTCATCCTGCTGTGTGAGCATTTCTGTATGATCCCGCAGAAGATTTGTAATTTTTTGCTCTGTTAATAAGAGCATCTGTTCTTTCGACTGCTGTTCAAGCTCCTTTAATGTCCTCCGCAAACTGCCGATTTCGTTTAATGGATGCTCAGGTTCTGTGACTGAGGTGAAAAAAAGCGCGTCTTTGGAGATGCCTTCATTGGCGAGCATGTCTTCCACCTGTGCTTGATAGTCCTTAAAAGGTGTTTCCGCTTCATCATGGCGGTCAATTTGGTTCACGATAAAATAAATATTCGGGATGGAATCTTTTATCGATCTGAGGAATAAAACATTTTCCACTGAATGGACATGGTTATAGTGAACGACGTAAAAAAGCGCATCAGCTTGGTGAAGGGTTGAGGCGGCTGATAAAAAATGCGCTTCATCGGTTGAATCTATTCCCGGCGTGTCTATGTAGGCAACGTGCGGATCTACCCCTTTGTAATCATCAAAGATCTCAACCGTTTCTATTTGTTCGCCGTCTTTGCAGAATTGCTGCACCGCTTCTTTGTCGTAGGCACCTTCCAGCTCAGCGCAGGCTCCTTCTGTAGTATGTAAAACCACCCGCTGGCCGCCTTTTCTGATCACTACGACATTCGCGCTTGTCGGAATCGGGCTTGTCGGCAATATGTTCTCTAATAAAAGGCTGTTTATAAGAGAAGACTTCCCCGCCGAGTAATGCCCGGTAAACGCGATATAAACATCTTCATCGACTGCTTTTTTCATAATCGCTGCCAGTTTATCCGCTCTTTGTTTATCATGATTCTCAATCAATTGTTCGTAGAGCGCCCCTGTTTTGTCTAGAAGGACTTGTGCATTTCGTTCTGTCATGTGTCTGTGCCCCTTTGTGTCTGATCAATTGCGGATCTTTTTAGAAAGATCTGAAAAAACTTCTCTCACCATTTTACACAAGAACAGAAAAAATTTCTTCATATGAAAAGAAATTAAGAAAAAAAGCCGCCGTATCGGCAGCTTTGTGTCAGATTTTATAATTAAACAGATTTATTAGAAATTCCTTTTAAAACAAAGCCGATTAATGCGCTGTATGTACAAACCGACGCGAGCAAAAACAACATGGTCATTTGCCTCACCATCCTATTGAGAATCTTTTTCAACTTCATTTTATCATGATTGAGAATGATATTCAATCTCTATTTTGAAGCATGTTCTCTTAATGCTTTATCCTCAACCCGTATACGGACCGACAGCACGAAGGCATTTAAGATGGTAAACAATATGAGCGTCCAGTAAGCTCCATATAAAAGCGGCAAAAGGATGATTTCTACCATCACGACGGCATAGTTTGGGTGCTTGAGCCATTTATACGGTCCTTTTTTGATAAGCTCGGCATCGGGCACAACGAGAATTTTGGTGTTCCAATGTGCACCTAATGATAATAGCGCCCAGTATCTGACTCCCTGTACGAGAATAATGGCTGTCAGAATGCCAATCCACCAGCTTGACGGCTCTTTATGCAACAAAAGCACTTCACAGATTAACGACACAAAAAACAGCACATGCATCAAGACGATATAAGGGTAATGCCCCTCACCGTATTCAATCGCGCCTTGTTTTTTTACTTTTTGTTCATTTTGCTTTGCCACTATGATTTCTGCTATTCGTTGGACAGCAAGAATGAGAATAAACAGCCAAAACATATTTAGGCCTCCTTTTCCCACGTGAACAACAAGAGCTCTGAGGAAAATCCCGGACCCAGTGTCCCGATCATTCCGTTTTCTGCTTCGTTTTGTTTCCCGAACAGCAGATGGTCTTTGATCACATACATAATCGTTGCTGAAGACATATTCCCATGCTTTCTTAGTATCTTTTGGGAAGATGCAAGCTGTTCTGCAGGTATGCTCAGACTCTTGATATACGCCTCGATGACCTTCTTGCCGCCTGGATGAGCAAGAAAAGCTTTTATATCATAGAATGTAAGCTGATGCTTGGCCAAAAAGGCTTCAACGTTGCCTTTTAACCATCCTTCTATCAATGTCGGAATATCTCTTGAAAAAATAACCTGAAAACCTTGATCCGTGAAATCCCAGCCCATCACATCTTCCGACTGTTTCATCGTGACAGATTGGGAATCAAAAATACGCGGCAAAAGATCAAGCTTCGCTGAGTGCCGAACCGCCTGTTCACCGCATAGTAAAGCTGCCGCAATACCGTCAGCGAATAAGGAAGTGCCGATAAGATTGCTTTTCGTCTTATCGCCGGGCTGGAATGTTAAGCTGCACAGCTCTGCAGCGATGACCAGGACATAAGCGTCAGGATATGCCTTGCAGTATTCAAAAGCGCGGGAAAGACCGCAAGCGCCTCCCGCACATCCAAGTCCCCATATCGGAATGCGTTTCGTATAAGGAGAAAACGGCAGTTCATTCATCACCTTCGCCTCAATGCTTGGGGTTGACAGCCCTGTGCTGGATACGAAAAAAATGGCTTCTACCTTTTCGTACGGGATTTGTTCTTCCAAAAAGTCAGGACTTGTCAGGCATTCAGTCACTGCCTGCGTACAGTGTTTGACGGTTTCATTGATGTAGATGCGGTTTTTTTCTCCAAAGCTGTGATTCTCTTTGTACCATTCAATCGGCCTGACAAATTGTCTGGATTCAATTTCTCCATTTTCGAACGCTTTTAACAGACGCTCAATGTCTTTAAATGAATCTTGAAACATATGCCTTGCAAATTCGATCGCTTTCTTTTGATTTACATTGTATGAAGGGATGCTCGTTCCAACCGATAAAATATATGCCATGTCGCCACCTCTTTGCATATATTTTTCCGCAATTATCCATTTTATATACAAAAAAACTCCGCCGAAGCGGAGTTATACAGCTGTTTTTTGTTTAATGTCCAAATCACTGCTTTTCTTTTTAGTTTTTGGGACCATATTATAAATGATATTTAACAGGATCGCCGTAAAACTTCCGGCCACGATACCGTTTGTTGTCAGCAACGTGATGGAAGCGGGCAGTTGTTTAAAAATATCAGGGACGACCGTGACTCCTAGGCCGAGGCCGACTGAGCAGGCAACAATCAACAGGTTTTCCTGTGTTTCGAAGTCAATGCGGCTGAGCATTTTAATGCCGTAAGCAATGACCATGCCGAACATTGCCACCATTGCTCCTCCCAACACCGCCGACGGAATAATCGTAGTAAACGCGGCGACTTTTGGAAATAGACCAAGCACCATCAGCATGGCTCCCGTTACAACAATCACAGCATTTTTCTTAATACCAGTCAGCTGGACGAGCCCGACGTTTTGCGAATAAGCCGTATAAGGAAACGCGTTAAAGATACCGCCTAAAAAGACGGCTACTCCTTCAGCACGGTAACCTTTTGCCAAATCTTTTTCGGTAAGGCGGCGGTTTGTCAAATCGCCTAAAGCAAAGTAGACGCCTGTTGATTCTACCAGGCTTACAACGGCAACAATGAACATCGTAATAATCGGTGCCACATGAAATGAGGGTGCACCGAAATAAAAGGGCTGAACCATTTGGAACAGGTCTGCTTGTGCCACGTTGTCAAAGTGCACCTTCCCCATAAAAAATGCGATGCCTGTGCCGAAAACAATTCCGATCAGGATGGAAATTGATTTTAAAAATCCTTTTGTGAAGCGATACAGCAGGACAATAATAGCAAGCACGATAAAACCGAGAATGAGATTGGAGGCATCTCCAAAATCAGCGCTGCCTTCTCCGCCGGCGATATTATTCATCGCCACCGGCATAAGCGTGATTCCGATGATCGTCACAACTGAACCCGTCACAACCGGAGGAAAGAAAGCAACGAGTTTCCCGAAGAAAAAAGAAATGAGAATAACTAGCAAGCCTGAAGCGATAATGCTTCCGTAAACCGCGGAAACACCGTATTCGGTCCCGACGGCAATGATTGGCGAAACGGCGGTAAACGTACAGCCCAAGACAACCGGAAGCCCGATCCCGAAAAACTTGTTGCTCCATACTTGAAGAAGCGTAGCGGCACCGCACATAAAAATATCAATGGATACTAAATAAGTCAGCTCCTTTGGCGATAAGCCAAGCGCAGCTCCTACAATCAGGGGGACGACAATCGCACCCGCATACATGGCAAGTACATGCTGTATACCTAGAGAAAGCGTTTTGCCAAAGCCATTTTTCATGAACGGACCTCCTGCACGAAGGATACCTTTCCTTCTTCTAACGATTGAATTCTGGCCAATGATTCCACACGGTAGCCAAGCTGTTCCAGTTCGTCTCTTCCGGGCTGAAACGATTTTTCAATGACAATGCCCAGTCCGGCAACATTGGCGCCAGCCTGTTTAACAATAGAAACAAGTCCGTGTGCAGCTTGTCCGTTTGCTAAAAAGTCATCAATGATTAATACCTTGTCATCGGAAGAAAGGTGGGTTCCCGATACAGCAATTTGGCTTTCTGTTTTCTTCGTAAAAGAATACACAGATGCCGTCAATAGATTGTCTGTAAGAGTGAGAGATTTATGTTTTCTCGCAAAAACAACCGGAACACCCAGCTTCAAACCGGCCATCACGGCAGGAGCGATTCCAGATGATTCAATCGTGACGATCTTTGTAATACCATCTTTTTCGAATCTGGAGGCAAACTCGTTCCCGATTTGCTGCATAAGCAGCGGATCAATCTGGTGATTCAAAAAAGAATCTACTTTTAATACCTGATCTGAGAGAACAATGCCCTCTTGCTCTATTTTTCGTTTCAGTGCTTCCACAGTGCATACCTCCGATTTTAAAATAAAAAAAGCATTACCCGCTCAAGAATTAAAGAGCAAGCAATGCTGAATACACAAAACCCAAAAATACGGTCTCATTGCTCACTCATAGTCGAACATTTACGGTGTCCGGTAGAAACTTGCGTGCCATATCCACGCGTTTATATGAGTGTATATATGATATTGTAACAAATTATAGCAAGTTTATTTGCGCTTGCAAAGAGAAAAATGAAAATTCCCGAACTTTCTTGTGTTTTCTCCACTTCATTATTCGTTTTTAGTGAAAATTGAGATAATTACTAAAAGCAGCGCCTGACGGAACGATGCCGTCAGGCGCAAGATTATGACAAGTATAGGTTTGTATATTTGTTTTTCAAATATTCAATGAGATAGCGAACATTTAGTTCTTCACCTGTAGCTTCTTTAATAATTTCAAGCGGCTTTTTCCGTCTGCCGTGAACATGGACCTTTTCTGTCAGCCATTCTTTAATTTGTTGGAATTCGCCTTTTTCCACCAACGTATCAAACTCAGGCAAGTCCTCGAGCATTTTGTTTTTCAGCTGGGCAGCATACATGTATCCCAGCGCGTAGGATGGAAAATATCCGAAATCACCGCACGCCCAGTGAACATCTTGTAAAATCCCCTGAGCGTCGTTTGGCGGCGTGATGCCTAAATACTCTTCATATTTTTGATTCCAAAGTGCTGGCAGCTCCTCCACAGACACTTCATTGCTGAAAATTGCTTTTTCAATTTCATATCGAATAATAATATGCAGCGGATAGGTAAGTTCATCGGCTTGCACACGAATAAGCGACGGCTTAGATTCATTTACGGCCAGGACAAACTCTTCAAGAGCAACATGTCTGAACTGCTCTGGAGAAGCTTCCTGCATTTTCGGATAATACGTTTTCCAGAAGTTATCGTTCCGCCCGATAAAATTTTCATAAAATAATGATTGAGATTCGTGGATTCCCATGGAGGCACCGTCTGATAAATTGGTGCCGCTAAGCGCTTCATCAATATTTTGCTCATATATGGCGTGGCCGCACTCATGAATCGTCCCAAAGATTGCCGTACGGAAATCGTTCTCATCAAACCTTGTTGTCACCCGTACATCACCGCGATTAATCGTTGTCGCAAATGGATGAACCGTTTCATCCAAACGCCCGCCGTTAAAATCGTAGCCGAGCTCTTTTAAAAAATACAGACTGAGGTCTTTTTGCTTTTTCTTAGAGAAAGATTGATGGATAAAGCTTGTGTCCGGCTTATTGGTTGAAGCTGATACTTTTTTAACAAGAGGGATGATCGCTTTTTTCAGTTCTGAAAACAGTTCATCAAGAACGTCAACGGTTACGCCTGGCTCAAATAAATCAAGCAGGGTATTGTAAGGATGGCCTTCATAGCCCCAATAGGTAATGAATCGTTTATTGTATTCAATCAGCTGTTTAAGGTACGGAGCAAACAAGGAAAAATCTGATTGCTCTTTCGCATCTTCCCATACAGTCTCAGCTTTTGATGAGAGTACGACATACTCTTTGTATTCTTTTTCAGGAATTTTACTATTCTCTTCATAATCTTTTTTAGCCCATTCTGCTGCTTTTTTCGTATCTTCAGGCAATTCCTCGAATTTTTCATAAAGAGCGTCCAGAAGCTCCTTCATCCGCTTTGAGGTTTTCATGTTAAATATATCGGCCGACAGCTGTCCAATGCTCTCAGCCCGATCTTCTGCACCGTTTTTAGGCGCACCCGTTCTAAGATCCCAGTGCATTAATACCACTGCTTCTTCATAATGTGAGATTTTTTTCAAAAGATCAAAAAACTCTTTTTCGTAAGTATGTAATTCCATAAATAATCCCCCCCATTCATATCGTGAGACGTTATCCATTTCAGGCTAATGGAAGGAACGGTGAAAGTCAACTGCGACGTATTCCATCAGAGCAAATAAGGCTGTCCGTTTTTTTCGCCGTCAGCCTTATTCCGCTTTACACCGATCAATGCAATGTGACTTGTTTATCAGGCGGCGGTGTCTTATGTTTGTTTCGTCTTACTTTTTTATCAACCCAAACCGTCGCAAGCGGTGTTAACAGTGACGTCACAATAACACTTGTCGCAATGATGGCAGTTGCTGCCTCCGCTACAGGGACAAAAGCTGCGTTTGCCTCGGCTAATGCATAAGGAACAGCGACCGCCGCTCCCGCAGTAGAAGAAGCTGCCACTCCTGCCACCCCGTCACCCCTTGCGATAAAGCGATCAAGTAAAAACAGAGAGCCTCCGGATAAAATGACGACAGACATCCCGATGAAAATACCCAGCAACCCTGATTGGAGCAGCATTCCAAAATTCAGCGTGTTGCCTAGTGAAAAAGCGAAAAACGGAATGATTGCCGGCACCACTTTGCTAAACAAATCTCTGAGCTCATGATCCAGGTTTCCGAGTATACACCCAAGTAAAAACGGTATGACGGTTGCCGCCAGTGTTTCCCACGGGAAAGCGGCTAGTCCTGTAACGCCGAATGTCACCATTGTCATGAAGGGTCCTGATTCAGTGCTGATAAACGCAAAAGCCCCGGCATCCTCTTTCCTTCCCATGTGGTTCATCAGGGCAAGGTAGAGTCCGCCGTTCGTTTCATTCATCACTGCAACGATAGCCAAAACAGAGAGCCCGGCAAAAAAGCCTGATTGAATCCCGTCTTCCGGAATAAATTGAGCTGCGATTAACCCCAGCAAGGCGGCAAACCCGATTTTTCCAAGGAGTAGGGTCATTCCTTTTCTTACAATATAGCCTGAAGAACGAAAATCAATGGTAGCTCCTACACAAAAGATGAAAACACCTAAGATGGGAAGCGTTCCGGTAATAAGCGCTCCCGTAAATCCGCCAAAAAAATCCGCTGTGTTCGGAGCGAATGTGTTTAAAGCCGCTCCTAAAAACAGCGGAATAATCATCATCCCGCCGGGTATCCGTTCTATGGTCGCTTTGATTTTCATCTTCATTCTCCCATCCTCTTGTTATGGAAAAACTAAAGCCTTGTATGCTGCTTACACTTGAAAAATCAACTCCAGATCAGCTTTCGAGCAGTTTTCAATCTGACTGCCGACACCGACAGCCCCGGCGCCCGCTTTCAGCCATTCAGGGACTTCAGCCGGGTGAATTCCGCCTGTCGGAATAAATGTCACCTGCGGGAAAGGCCCCGCCAGATTCTTCATATAAGAGATGCCAAATGCTCCGCTCGGAAAAAGTTTTAGAGTGTCAAAACCAAATGTCAGCGCTTCCATAATTTCGCTCGGTGTTATCACCCCCGGTATATAAAGGGTATCTAAAAATGAAAGGTGCTCGGCAAGATCAGCCGAAAAGCCCGGACTGACAATAAATTGCGCTCCTGCCTGTACCGCTTCCTGAGCCTGTTCCGCTGAAATGACAGTTCCGGCTCCGATCAGCACATCGTCGCGTTCCTGAAAAGCTTCTATAATATCTGATGCCCCAGGTGTGGTATAGGTCACCTCAATGGCCGTAATGCCTTTTTCTATGATTCTTTCGATTTGCTGCTTCGCCTTTTGTTTATCGGCTGACCGGATAACTGCGATGAGTTTGGCTTCTTGAAGCTGGTTTTGCAAGTGTGGTTTTTCCATGTTAGCACTCCCCCTTTTTCTGGTGAATGATTTTGCTCCGCGATAAAAAAGATGCGAGTTTTTCCCTTGTCGGCAAACCGTCCATATCGCCCGGGGCCTGCACCTGCAAAGCGCCGATTGCATTTCCTCTTTGAACGGCGTCTTGGAATGATAGTCCATCCAGCACTCCGCTGATCACACCGACAGCAAACCCGTCTCCTGCCCCTACAGTGTCTATGACATTTTCAACTTGGTATCCTTCTATATATCCGTCTTCGTGTTTCGTTTTGAAATAAGCGCCGTCTTTTCCAAGCTTAATCGCAATGAAGCTGACGCCTTTTTCAAGATAAAAATCCGCGATACCCTCAGGCGTTTTTTCACCCGTTAACAGCTCTCCTTCTGTAATGCCGGGGAGAAACCAGTCTGCCAATTCGGCCAGTTCATTAATGCTATGCACCATAGTGGCGCGGTCAGGCCACAGCGATAGCCTTAAATTCGGATCAAATGACACCGTTTTTCCCGCCTGTTTCATGTCTTTCATCGCAAGATACCCAAATTCCCTCATATTCTTTGACAAAACAGGTGGGATTCCCGTTACATGCAAATGCTTCGCCATTCTGAAGTAATCTGAGGGATAATCTGCGGGCGCTAAAGTGCTTGCGGCTGAATGCTTCCTATAATAGGTTACCTCAGGATCTCCCTCCTCTACTTTTGATTTCAGCAAAAGGCCGGTGGGGCTGCCGTCTTTTGCACGAATGACACGTGAAATGTCTACCCCTTCTTTTTCAAGCTCTTGTAATATAAACGTTCCGAGCTGATCATCTCCAACCTTGCTCATCCAGCCCGTCAGACAGCCAAGCCGTGATAAACCGCATGCCACATTGCTTTCAGCGCCGGCGAGCGCTTTAGAAAATGTAGAAGCTTTGTGCAGCCCGCCGTACTCATTTGCATAAAGCATCGCCATGGATTCCCCGAATGTCACAACATCCAGCTTCATCTATTGCCCCCCGTTTCCTGAGCTTCTTATTTTTACATCCATGCATCTAATCGTTACAAAGATTGTCTCATGATGACTTCAGCATTCAATTGAATGGTTTGCGGCGCTCCAGTGTCCCCTTCTAGCCGCTTTAAGATCCTTTCCATAGCCGCCACTCCCATATCATGAGATGGCTGTGCAATCGTCGTAATACCTGGTCCGATTAATTTGTACCATTCTGTATCATCAAACCCTGCGATCCCTGCATCTTCGGGAATACTGACGCCAAGCTCAGCCATACAGCTGATGATTTTCAGCAAAATCAGGCCATTTGAGGCCAAGATGGCTTTTTGGCGAGTCGGATTTTCATGTAAAAATGTTGTCACCGCTTGGGTAAGCTGCGCTTTGCTTTTCACATCTATTTCATACATTCGCGGAAGATGGTCCCAATTATGGGACGCAGCTAATTCCTTATAGGCAGACGCCCTTTCTGCACGCGGACTGATCGAGGCAATCGGTTCAGTGAAAAGCGCCACTTCTGTATATCCTTTGCTGTAAATGATCTGAAGAATTTCTGCTGTGATGCTCCTGTTGTCGGTGGTGACTGTATCCAGTTTCATATCAGGCATTTTTCGGTCGATTAAAACAACCGGGACATCCTGAGCAGCAAACGATTGAAGAACATCCGCATTTTGCCCTGTCGCATTTAATATCAGGCCCTCAATAGAGTGGTCAATCAGCTTAAACAGCATTTCCCGTTCCTTTTCCGGACTGTTGTCCGTGTTGCAGACCATAATGCTGTAGCCATATTGATCACAAACTTCTTCTACACCTCTAAGGGCAGTGACTGAAAAGGGATTGGTGATATCCGCCACAACAAACCCGATTAATTTGCTTTTTCTGACTTTCAGTCCTTGCGCCAATTTGCTTGGACGGTAATTCAGTTCTTCAATTGCTTTTTTGATCTTTTTTACTTTTTGAGGAGAAATCGCATCTGCTTTCCCGTTTATGTAACGGGACACGGTAGATTTTGACACCCCTGCATATTCTGCTACCTCGGTAATCGTCACATGACTGGTTTTCTTTTTCATTCAAGCGCTCCTGTATCTCATACTTTAGATTTGAAACCGATTTCAAAATCTTCATAACATAAGGATAACATAATTTCAAAAATTGGGAAGAGTTTTTTATTTAACAAAATATTGTTGACTCTTTTAACTATTTATTCTAAAATTTCCTTTGAAACCGTTACCAAAATCTTTATTTATTTCATTCAAGTGTTATCGAAATGACTTTCAAGGGGGAAATGTAATGGAGAATCGTTATTCTGTACATCCTGAACAAGTTAAACGATTTACGACTGAGGAGCTGCGCAGCCATTTCTTAATGGAGTCTTTGTTTACGGAAAATGAATTGACGATGTTCTACTCACACGAAGATCGTGTTGTGATCGGAGGCGCCGCTCCTGTAAAAGCCAATATAAAGCTTGATGCAGGAGATTTTCTTAAAACAGAATTTTTTCTGGAAAGACGTGAAATCGGAATTATCAATGTTGGCAAACCGGGCGTCGTGAAGGTCGGGGATGAAGAATATGTGCTGCAAACAAAGGATTTCCTTTATATCGGCATGGGCCACCGCGATGTGTCTTTCTCCAACCTGAACGGTGAAGCAGCAAAGTTCTACTTTGTTTCTGCAGGGGCACACCAGCAATATCCAACACAAAAAGCGGCGATTTCAGAACTGACGCCTGCACATCTCGGTGATGATGCCGCCTCAAATGTTCGGGATCTATACAAAGTGATTCATAACGACGGCATTAAAAGCTGCCAGCTTATGATGGGCATCACCGTTCTTGAGAAAAACAACAACTGGAATACGATGCCGTCGCATGTGCATGACCGCCGGATGGAAGCTTATCTTTATCTGGATTTAAATGAGGATGCGAAAGTATTTCATTTCATGGGAGAACCTGACGAAACCCGTCATCTTGTCGTTGGAAATGAACAGGCTGTCCTTTCACCGGCATGGTCCATTCACTCCGGAGCGGGAACGTCAAATTACAGCTTCGTTTGGGCGATGGCGGGAGAAAATTACACATTTACGGACATGGATCTTGTCCCGATGAATGGCTTGAAGTAAATGAACTATTTACAAACAACATTTTCACTAGAAGGCAAGACGGCACTTGTGACAGGACCGGGCACCGGAATCGGACAAGGAATTGCTATAGCTTTAGCGGGTGCCGGAGCTGATATTATCGGCACATCCCATAAAAGCAGTCTTTCAGAAACACAGCGGCTTGTAGAACAAGAAGGCCGCACGTTCACATCTGTCCGGCTTGATATGGGAAAACCGGATGAAATAAAGGACGCGGCCTCTGAGCTTTTTGAAAAGCATCCAATTGATATTTTAGTCAATAACGCCGGCATCATTCGCCGTGAACCGGCAGCTTCATATGCTGAAGAGGATTGGAAAAGCGTTCTGGATGTAAACTTAAACAGCTTGTTTTTACTGACACAGACAGCAGGAACATACATGCTGCGAAAAAAAAGCGGCAAAATTATTCATATTGCCTCCCTTCTCTCATTTCAAGGCGGGATTTTCGTGCCAGCTTATACAGCAAGCAAGCATGCGGTTGCCGGCTTAACAAAATCATTCGCAAATGAATGGGCGCAAAGCGGCGTGCAAGTGAACGCCATCGCACCCGGTTATATTGCAACCGCCAATACAAAACCGATTCGCGAGGACAAAGAGCGCAACGGTGAAATCTTGAAGCGAATTCCTGCGGGAAGATGGGGAGAAGCAAATGATATCGGCGGTGCGGCCGTCTTTTTGGCATCACGTGCCTCTGATTATGTAAACGGACACATTTTAGCAGTAGACGGCGGCTGGCTCGCCCGATAAATACAGCAAAAAGGCTGCCCCAAGCTTGGGCAGCCTTCATTTTTTAATGTGAAATTGGATTAACCGGCAATATGTTTTTCACTTCGTTCAGGACCGTTTCTTTTTCTCCCGACACATAAATGTTTATAGAGCCACTGTCTTGATTAGAACGGATAAGACGTCCAATCCCCTGCCGCAGCCTTAACAGCATGTACGGAAGATCTACTTCCTGGAACGGATCTTTTTTCGCTCCGTTGCGTTTTGCCGTAAACACGGGATCATACGGCGGGTACGGCAACGACCAGATGGTGACATTCTTCAGTGAATCACCCGGTATATCAAGTCCTTCCCATAAATGAACGGAACATAACACGGATTCTTCATCCTGTTGAAATTTTTCCACCAGATTGCTGATCTCTTCATCACCTTCAAAGTAAATCGGATAAGGCAAGTCCCAAGCGGAAGACTGCTCCTTAAACAGATCCAGCTCAGCAAATGACGGAAAGAGCACAAGCGTTCTGCCATTATAGTGTTTAATGGTCTCAATCGTTTGAGCGGTTTTTTGCTCAGCGGTCAATTCATTTCCTTTTTCTCCGTAAAGATTCACTGCCATTTGCTCTTCATAATCATACGGAGAATCAACTGTCAGCGATAAGTAGTCACGAATGCCGAGACTGCCGGCAATATAATCAAACGAACCGCCTTCTGACAGCGTAGCGGATGAAAAGATAAATGGAATTTTTTTAGAAAATACCTTCTCGCCAAGCACTTCTGATACTGTTCTCGGCATTACGACAAAGGTTGAGTCGGCTTCTTTCTGTTCAAGCCAGCTGATTGCATTTTTTTGATACAAGGATAAAGAATGCGCCATTTGTTCAATATATTCTTCAACAACCGATAGTGCATATTGATCAATGGTATACATTTCTGATTCGAAGACAAGAGCTTCTCCGATTTTATCAAGCAAACGGCAAAGCTCGTCCGCTGCCTGTTTAACACGTTTGTCATTCTTGATCTCAAGACGGTGTGAGCCGGCAACTTCCTTTGATTCCTCAGTAAGAACATAGAAAAATTCATCATTAGCCGCAAGCGAATCTTCAATCAGTTCCGCAAACTCTTCCCGTATATCATTTTGCAGCAGGCGTTCTAAAAACATTTCAAGAGTGGACTGCTTCACCCTGTAGGTTAATGCTTTTTGCGCGGCAAACTCTAATAAGTGGCCTTCGTCAAACACAACCGCACTGTGATCAGGCAAAAGCGGCAGCTGCCCCTCGCGTTTGCGGGATTCTTCCGTCCATACATGTTCCATGTAAAAATCGTGTGAACATATGATCAGGTCAGTTGACTTTCTGTAGTGGTCTCTTGATAGCGTTAATCCGCATCTATGTCTCATATCACATGTCAGGCAATCCTGAAAAGAATCATAATTGACCTGTGACCATTCTTCATTAGACAAGTTAGCGTACTGCTTTCGGTCGCCATAAGGATGGAACCGCTGCATCGCTTGGGACTCATGGACAAATGAAGGCAAGGCTTCATAAAGATCAAGCCATTTGTCATCATCTGAACGCTGCATGGTTTTTTCAAGTTTTTTCAAACAAAGGTACTGTTCATGAGATTTTGAAAGTCTTGTATCTATTTTTAAATCTAAATGCTCTGACAGCTTTGAAATATCGCCTTCTTTTTTGACCAGCTGTTCAATTAAGGTTTCATCCGCACATGCGATAACGGCGGGTTTGCCCACATATCTGGCGTAACTGATCGCAAAAAGCAGGTAAACCAATGTTTTCCCTGTTCCAACCCCTGCTTCTGCAAACATGACATTTTTTTCTTTAAACGCACGTTCAAGCTGAAAAGCCATAAATATTTGCTCATCCCGAAGGTCAAACCCTTTCTCGGGAAGAATATCGTAAAACACGTCACCAATCCAATTATTCAGTTCTTCGTAAAAATTCTTTGTTTTTGTTAAAGAAAAAGGCAAACGTGATGTTGTCACCTAGCTCCAACCCCCAACTATTCGACATTCAGACCACCTATATTATCACTTTACACTGCTGAATACAATAAAAAAACTTGGCCTCGCCAAGTTTTTATTGACCTCATTTTCGATTTATCATATGCGATGATAAAAACGGATGGTCTGTTGAATGGATATGATTCACTGCTTTTTCAAAATCATCTTGCGCATGTGTAATGACAGACGCAGACAAATCAGACTCAAGCTCCTTCAGTTCGCTGACTGTCGCGTCCAGTGCTTTTTGGATCAGATTAAAATGTTCACTGTTCATCATGAGATCACCTCTAAAATAGAAATAATCATCATTGTATGCGAACTTTTCATTTTATATACATGCTGTTCTGTATGTTCCGCGCCATATCTACACACACTACAAAAGATATTCTGTCTGAATATCCGTCTTATCAAAAATATTCTATCTGGGAGTGATGTTGAAATGAGTTATAAAGATCGATTAGATCAGCATTCCGAACTTTTTCATCACAATTGGACAAGGCCTAAACGCTCTAAGTCGCAGGTAAACGGCCATACCGAAATGTCCCAAACCAACATTATTTTAAGAAGCAACGCAAAAGCGCACCGTTGGTAACGATAGAATATGGTTGAAAGATGCAAGAAGACGCTTTATTGAGCGTCTTCTTTTTTATTCTTTATCAGCTCTCTTGCGCTGAGGTCTCACCTTGGACCAATATTGATAGTAATCTGTTTTAATAAAGCCGTTGAACAATTTTCGTTTTTTCGTTGCTTTTCTTCCGTACGCTTCTTCAAATTGTTCATTCGACGTTAAGATGTAAACAGACCATGTATCAAGCCCTTCTAACGCCTTACCCATTTCTCTATACATTTGTTCGACCGCTTTTTTCTCACCGAGACGTTCGCCATACGGCGGGTTTCCGACAACAACGCCAAAATCATGCTGTGTGGTAAAGTCTTTCACCTGCATCTGCTTAAATTCAATCAAATCTCCAAGGCCCGCTTCTTCAGCGTTCTCTTTCGCGATTTGAACCATTCGGTGATCCACGTCACTGCCGAAAATACGAAGCGGCTGATCATAATTAGCCTTTTCTTCGACTTCAAGCCTCGCCTGTTCCCATACGGCCTTTCCAATCCATTCCCACCCTTCAGAAGCAAAGTCTCTGTTAAATCCAGGCGCGATGTTTTGCCCGATCATCGCGGCTTCAATCGGGATGGTTCCTGAGCCGCAAAACGGATCGGCGAACGGACGGTCAGGCGTCCAATTTGTCAGCAGAATCAAAGCAGCAGCAAGCGTTTCTTTGATCGGAGCATCGCCTTGGTCGATCCGATAGCCTCTTTTATGAAGGCCTGTCCCGGATGAATCAAGCGTAATAACCGCTTTATCCTTCAAAAGGGAAATCTCTACTTTATACTCGGCGCCTGTTTCTTCAATCCAGTCATTTTGTTTGCCGGATTGCAGTTTCAGCTTTTCCACAATGGCTTTTTTAACGATTCGCTGACAGTCAGGCACACTTGCGAGGGTTGACTTAACGGACTTTCCGATGACAGGGAATTTGCCGTTCTCGGGAATAAACGCACGCCAGTCAATCGCTTTTGTTTTTTCAAACAGCTCATCAAACGTTTTCGCTTGAAATTCGGCAACCTGTACTTTTACACGGTCTGCGGTCCGAAGCCATAGATTCGCGCGGCAAATGGCGAGCGCGTCTCCTTCAAAAATGACTTTTCCGTTATCCACCTTGCATTCATATCCTAACTCACGTACTTCCTTAGCGACAACAGATTCAATTCCCATTGGCGCTGTTGCAATTAGTGTATACTTCTTCATCGTATCACCCTGTCTTTTAAAACTTTTCTTTTCAAGATAAAAGCTCTCCGTTATAGGGAGAGCCTGAATTCACATTATAATGATGTTAACGTTCTGTAAGCCATGTTTTGTTCCATCGTACTGCAAACGGCATATCACCTCGTACTCAGGCGGCAATCATCTATCTACAGAAATCATTCTGTCCTTCTATCTGTTCAATTCCTTCAAGAAGGTTCCCCTACCAAAATTTGGGTTTCTCGCTCGAGGGGTTTACCGCGTTCCACTCTCACCATTTCTAGTGAGACTTCGTCACTGTGGCACTTTTCAAGGATACTCAGCCATATCCAAAGGACGTAGGCTTTTTTCCTGCCGTCAGCCTTTCAAGGGCTGCCCTAGCTTATGACTTCGCTAGGCACGAACACTACGGGCATCTCAGCACCGTGCGAGCATGGACTTTCCTCTACAGATTTTGGATCTGCAGCGATTACCCGAACGTTAAGACACCTGTTCATTATAGAACATCTTCAGTCATTTTTCAAGTTTTTATTCAATCGTACAGCTTACTGCCAAAAACATGCTTTTCTAAGTTTGACAGCCGTTTTAAAATGTCAAAGTTGGTTGTATTCGATTGGACAGGCTGTTTTTTGCTGGCTTCTTCAAGCTGCTTTTTCAGCTGCAGGTTTTCCTGCTGAAGCTCTTCGATTTCTTGATGAAAGGTTTCATAATCTTTAATGACCATATCTAAAAATTTGTCTACATCTTCTTGTTTGTATCCTCTGACACCTGTTTTAAATTCTTTTTCTAAAATTTCTTTAGCAGAAAGCTTTACTTTATCAGCAAGCATCTTTTTCACCTCGTATCGTGAATCATTACCTTATATTTTTTCAGAAAACCGGGCGCTTGTCAAATTTTCTCTTACATGTTATAACGGCTGTCTTCTTCCTCGACTGTCGCCCTCAGATCATCCATTGTAATGAAATAGATAGGATATCCGTCTTTTTCACGCCGTTTTTCTGCTGCATCCAGCATATATTTTGGCGAGCCTTCCGTCTCGGGATCATACAGCAGCATAAGCGCATCAGATTTCTGTATAAAAAATTGATTTTTTTGTTTGAATTGCAGCGGGCTTTCATAGGGCCTATGGGTCAGGCTTGCTTCGTAATCCGCCTGAGCGAGCACAGCTTCATACAGTTCTTGGTTCGGTTCTTTCCACTTCTTTTCCTGATCATAAAATGGAGTAATAACTGCCACCTTTAATTCCGGATACTCTTCCCGGAGCATATAGGCTACTTCGGCCGTCCAAAGCTCCGCGCCAAGCTGCCCCGATATCAAAACCCATTCCAGTCCTTCGTCTATCAGCGAAATCAGGCGTTTTTCTATTGTTTTTTTTATGTAAACCAGAGCCTTGTCATCCTGTTTAAAAATGCCGATTTCAAACGGCTTGTACCCTGTAACTGCTAGTACCTTCATCATATCACCTGCTTAAAAAATGGGGCTCGCAATGGCCCCATTTGATTTGCTGCTATGTTACACCAATAAAGTCACACGGTTCAATACTAGTCGCAGCAAGGTTTTCCTGCTTGGAAATGCTGGTGTGTAGTCGGGTCAGCATTTGAATAAGTGTGCGGAAAGTAATGAACGTGTTGGAAATTGTGGTGATTTACATTTGTCGTATGCTGTGGATGAATGTGCGGCACGACAGTATTAGAAAACGTATGGTGTTGGCAGCAATGAGTAGGATGGACAATCGGCGCCATCATGTGCGGTCTGCAGTGATGCATATTTAAAATCCCCTTTCCATAAACTTTATTACACTACTAAGCTATGAAAAAACCGGGGTGCATGTTCTAATGCAAAGACCTATTTTAGAAATGAGCGATCAAACTGTCTTTAAAGTTTGAAAACACAAACGCGATTAAGAAAACAACGACGAAGAATAAATAAAAAACGCCCTTATACATACCAACTCTCCCTTTAAAAATAACTAATGTTATTTTACAGCAATCGGCACCGTTCTACAACAAAAGCGCGGTGAATCCGGTAAAAAAATTGATATGGCGAAGAACGTCGTCTTTTGCGCTTTCCCGGGGAATATTTACGTTGAATATTTCCTCTTCAGCCGGGAAATACGAATGTGTAATCTTTCAGTCTCTTTTTCTGATAATAACGCCTCGTCAGCGAGTAATTGTTGGGTCACATGTAATGCGCGTCCGTACTCTTTTTTCTTATGCTCTAGATATTTCGCAAGCTCGATCGAAGCGTCGTATCGGCATTTTTGAACATCAGAGCGCATCAGCCGCTCCCAAAGTGAAGCCGCTTCTTGCAGGCGGTCCTGTTTTTTGTAGAGCATAGACAGATCGTAAAGGGCCCTGTCAGTGTGTTCAAATGGCTGGTGCTGAATACTTTCCAGCTGTTTGATTGCCAGGCTTATTTCTTTGTGGGCCATAAACCATTTCGCCATGGCATAAGTTTCATGCTGTTCAGCTTCACTTCCGGAAGGGATTAGTATCTTTTTTGACAGATGAATATAAAGCGAAATTAATGACAGCACATCCTGTTCATTATGATGCAGCACACCTGCCATGAGATCGGGGTCCTGTGTTTTTAAAAAGTGAAAATACAGCATCGGCGCCAAATACCCTGGTGTGTCTTCTTTTCTATATACCGACAGCTCTTCTTTTTCAACCGTGCCGAGCGACACGCGATCCATTCTATGCTTCCACAGCCGTCTTGAGCCGTGCAGAAGATCGAAATGGCCGAACTCCGGCAGCTTGGGAAGCCGGTCGCGAATCAGTGTATGCCTCGTTTTCACTTGCGGCCAGTCAAACGCTTTGCCGTTATATGTGACAAGTGATGTGATATCTACTTCACTCAAAAAACTCTGATACAAAGCGGTTTCATTCCCCGGGTTAGGCAAGAGATGCTGTTTGACGACCACTTTATCAGCATATACTCTTGCGTGTCCGAGTAAAAAAATCGTATTCCCAGCTCCTCCCCCAAGTCCGGTTGTTTCTGTATCAAAAAAGAACAGCTGGCTTTGCTTGTAGCCCTTAGCAGATAAGGTATGGGAAAGATCGCTTTGATTCCATAAAGCCATCACGTCTTCAAGCTCAGAAAAACAATACAGCCCATGACGGCGGGAGAGCGGGTATACAACTTCCCTGATGAGGCAATACTCGTCTTCAAAATAGAAGGGCTTCACCCCGCAAGCTTTCCATTTATCTAAAAACGGAATGTCCGAATGGCCGTTCTTATCGGGAGGCACAGCGGTCTGTTTGTCTGCTTCAGACGTTCCCATATGCTTTTTCATTCGATGTAATTTACCTTTTAAAGACATGCCTGTCCCCCTTTCTTAGTTAAATTGATGCAAAATCCGTAAAATGTTGTGCTTAGCTTTTATTCCTTCTATCTCTGTCCCGATACAAGAAGGGCAGCCGTCTTGACAAGGGCAATTTGTAATCAGCCGCTTCGCTCCCTCATTGATCTCGGCAAACCGTTTATAGACATCCTCTGCCAATCCGATGCCTCCCGGGTAATGATCGTATAAAAAGATCGTCGGCAGACCGGTATGCGCAGCTTTCATTTGGGAAACCACATGAATATCATTTCGGTCGCACATGACATATACCGGCACAATGTGCTGAATCACATTGGCGATACCCAGCAGCAGCTGTTCCAATTTCTTTTCCCCCAAATGCGGATCAATCTCTTTTATTTCCATCCAGGCAGCGCTTGTATGCAGTTCCTCTTCAGGCAGATAAATCGGGCCTGATCCGATATTTTCAAACGTGGTCATTTTAATTTTTTTAAAAATCGTGGGCAGCGCATTTACTGTGACATCGCCATAGTGTAAAGAAGTTTGCTTACGATCAATCGTTTTGTCGATTTCCAATACCTTCAGCTGAACTGCTAAATTGGCGTCAGTGTAATATTCGACATCCACCTTTCGCACATAAGCCTTTTTATGGTCCCAATCGAGCTTTTCCACCTGATATTGAATACCTTCATGCAGATAAATCGCTTCATCATGCAAAAGCGTCATCGCACTGAAGCGATCCATTTCTCCGATAATTCTTACATTTGCAACATCTGATTGATCAACGATTACCACATTCTCCTGAGAAGCGGAACGCAGGCTGATATTCGTGGCAGGGAACGATTCGTTCGCCCAATGATAGCGCCCGCTGTTATGGTGAAGAACGCCTTCTTCTTGAAGATATTCAAGAATGTCGGTGACATCTAAAGGCCCGAATTCTTCATCAGCTTTAAAAGGAAGCTCGTATGCTGCGCACTTTAAGTGGTCGACTAAAATAATCAGATTTTCCGGATTGATTCTCGCCGATTCCGGTGAACGGTCGAAAAAGTAATCAGGGTTGCGCACAATGTATTGGTCTATCGGGGTTGAGTTGGCAACCATGACAATGAGAGCCTCCCCATGTCTTCTCCCGGCTCTTCCGGCTTGCTGCCATGCACTCGCCACACTGCCCGGATAGCCTGTCATAATGCAGACTTGCAGCTGTCCGATATCCACTCCGAGCTCAAGTGCATTCGTGCTCACAACACCTAATATTTCCCCGTCCCTGAGGCCTCTTTCAATCTCTCTCCGTTCCTTAGGCAGGTAGCCGCCTCGGTAACCTCTAATTGACTTTGTGCCGATCTCTTTTTTTACCAGCTCTTGAATATGGCTGAGAATGATCTCGACACGCACTCTGCTTCTGGCAAACACAATGGTTTGCACCTTATTTTTCAAAAACTCTTTCGCAAGCTCATTCACTTCAATGGTGGCGCTTTTTCGGATGTTTAAAGGTTTGTTGACGATCGGAGGATTGTAGAAAACGAAATGTTTCCTTCCGCTCGGCGCCCCATTGTCGTCTATCAGCCTCATAGGACTCCCGGTCAGCTGCTCCGCAAGCTCTTTCGGGTTTGCAATAGTCGCAGAGGTACAAATAAAAATCGGACTGCTTCCGTAAAATTGACATATTCTTTTCAAACGGCGGATGACATTTGCCACATGGCTTCCGAATACGCCGCGGTAGGTATGCAATTCATCAATAACAATATACTTCAGGTTTTCGAACAGGCTCACCCATTTTGTGTGATGAGGAAGAATAGCTGAGTGCAGCATATCCGGATTGGTAATGACAATGTGCCCCGCTTTTCGGACCTTTTGCCTGATCGCCGGAGAAGTATCCCCGTCATATGTAAAACTTTTAATATCTACGCCCATTTCTTCGATAATCTCGTTCAGTTCGCTTTTTTGGTCTTGCGCGAGCGCTTTTGTCGGAAATAAATATAAAGCGCGGTTAGACGGGTCTTCGGCAATAGATTGCAAGACCGGCAGATTGTAGCACAGTGTTTTTCCGGATGCCGTGGGCGTCACGGTTACGATGCTCTCCTCTTTTTGCACGCTTTGAAAAGCTGAAAACTGATGTGTAAATAATTCATCTATCCCCCGTTTGCCAAGGGCTGTTTTTATTCTTGAATCTATACTGTCAGGCATGGGTTTGGTCCTTGCTTTTCGCGGTTCAATTTCATGCCAGTTCACTACATGTTCGCTGCCTTTTAATTCAGAAATTAACTCGGCCAGTGATTTCTTTTTCATCCTTTACACCTCTTTGTAAAGTACAGTTTACCGAATATTTGTTTGCATGGCTAGGTGTAAACTTTATACAATAACACATCAAAAAAGCAAGGCATTCGCCCTGCTCACTTCACCTTGATTTTCAAAAGTTTTGTCGTGCCTTTTTGCGCGTCTTTTTCCCCGGCGGGTTCAAGAGATTCTACCGCTTCGCCGTTCATAATGACAATGGGAATCACCGTGCTGCTTGCTTTTTCTTTTATTAATTCTAAATCACATGTAATCAGCGGATCGCCGATTTTGACTTTGTCGCCTTCTTTCACATGGGCTTCAAAGCCTTCTCCGTTCATATTTACGGTTTCCAAACCGACATGAATTAACAGTTCGATTCCGGAGACCGTGCGGATGCCGACGGCGTGTTTCGTATGAAAAAGCTGTATCACTTCCCCCTCTGCAGGTGAAACAATAGCTCCATTGGCCGGTTCAACTGCAATCCCTTCTCCCATCATTTTCTGCGAAAAAACAGGATCAGGAACATCTGTGAGATCAATGACCGATCCGTCCGCTGGAGAATAGATGACCTCTTCTGTTATCTTTTCCTGGTCTTTTCCAAATCCGAATAATTTTTTCAGCAATGTTTTTTCTCCCTTCCCAAAGCTTATTCATTTGTGCTTGCGTTCCGTCAACTATACATTCCTCATTATTTAATCATACTTTCTTTTCGGCATCAATTCATAACCACATAGAACAAAAATGCATAGTCTGTAAAAAAGGTGGTGATGGTATGAGTTTTTCAGAAGATAAAGAAAACGAACTGCAGAAAAAGGAAGAACATATGAAACATGCGCTTGATCAATTTTTTCACTCTTCCCCTTTCGGAGAGCTTCTGAACAGCTTTCAGCATCTTGTCAATTCAAGCCTTACTGAAGCTCGGGTCACAATGAATGTAAGGGAAGAGCATTCCGGTCTTTTTGTCGATATCGACATTCCGCCTTCATTTAAAGACGGCGATATTTTGGTCGAAGCCAAATCACGTTATCTTCATATTACCCTGCGCCAAAATCACCAGGAAGCCTCCTCAGCCACACATACAAGCATGACGAGAACGGTCCTATTGCCTTATGAAGTTCAGCAGGAGTTAATGAACACGTCATGGAATGAGCAGACAATGACTCTGTTTTTCCCCAAAAATAAGCATGAATGATTTTGCATCATTCATGCTTTTATCCTTTAAAGAAGCTCGTAAATCCTTTTAATAAGGAGCCGACTTGATTCATCGCGCTCATCACTTGGCCTGTGGTATCCAACATTTTATTAAGATCAAACTGCCCGTTTGTTTTTTTGAATTGAGACATAATACTTTGAAATTGTGTAGGCTGCGGCTGATTCGGTCTTGGGATTGGATAAGGATTATGGAATGCAGCCTGCTGTGAAGGTATAGGTGCAGGCGGAGAATATGGCTGCACATAACCTTGATTTCCATAGTATTGGGGCGGATATTGGTTTTGACTTGCAGGTGCAGACGGCGGATAGTATCCTTGCATTTGGTGCGGGTAATAGTAACCCATCTGCTGATTCACATCTTGATAATACTGTGCTGATCTCCTTTGCATCGCGGTTTCCCCCTTATCGCTCTTCATGTTCTCTCCTTTATATGTATGAATATTTCTCTCATTTGTGTCTGTCGGCTGAAGAGGCAGATTTGTCAAACGATGTCGAAAGTTTTAATTTTTGAAAAACAGAAAAAAGTCGAATCGTTATGGTACGATATTTTTAACACAAATGAGAGGGGATGCACCATTATGAACGTATCATACTTGAGAAAGCGTTTCGCAGAAGTAAAAGAATATGAAACAGATTGTGTGAATAAACTGATGGACTTTACGAAGTTCCTCTATATTCAAGGACACCTGACAGCAACTGAATTTCGTAACAGTATGAAAGTTCTGGAAGCAAATGGAGCAGAAAACCCGGCATATGACATTCATTAATTGTCGGACCCCGATTAGAAGAAGGCAGCCTGTCTACAGGCTGCCTTCTTTTGCAATCTCATCTTTTACTGTTTGCAAGGTATAGAGGACCGATTCAGTTAAATCTTTATACCGTTTTTTATGAATATGATGAACATATGACTGAAGCATAATTTCAAGAAAATTTTCTTTTACTGCGTGAATCTGCTCTTCATATATATATTTAGGGCGATGGATTTTAATAAATTCGAGTGCATTTTCCGTCCACTGTGACACGAGTTCCTCATTTTGTTCAACTGCCGGTTTTATCGTTGCAAAGAAATCGTAAGAGCGGTCATTTTCTTTCCCGTCTTCGTAGCGTGCCGCCCCTTTTTCTGCTGCTTCAATCATTTGCTTAGTCTTTTCTAAAAATGCTTGTATGTGCAACATTCTCACCTCAGTATATATCGTACCAGACTCGGCAGACAAATTCAGCTGATGTGATACGCTTTTTCAAATGTAAGCTTTTCCTTCTTCGTTTGTGAAAGCTCTTGCAGACAAGTATGAAGGTCATGCAATTCTTCCTCTATCACACTCAGGCGCTCGCCTTCCGTTTCTTTCATTTCTGTCTCATAAAGGTTTAGAGAATGGTTCAGGCATTGCTCAGCACGCGACAATTCGTTCTCAATATCAGAAAGCATTTGGAGAATATCAGCTTTACTCACGTAACCGGACATTCATGTTCCTCCCTTTTCGTAGCCTGTATAGTGATAGAATTCTCGTTTCCTTCACGCACTCCTCCACACCTGACAAAACTAGAACTAAATCGCCAAACAAACCGCTATTCCACGAAAAGCTGAAGTTTTCGACAAAAAGACCCGCAGAAATTGTATGAAGCGCACTGTTAATGCAAACGCTACAAGTAAGGAGGTGCCGTATGAAAACAAGACCGAAGAAAGCCGGTAAACAACAAAAAACTGAATCAAAAACAACAGATACTTTAGATAAAAAATTAGGCGGGCCTAACCGTCCTTCCACTTAAAAAGCAAGGAGCTCTCCTTGCTTTTTTTACTTCCCCATCCAATGCTGAATGGAAAACAGCGCATAAAGCTGGCGTTTTTTTTGTAAATACCAGTCCGTCACCTCCACTTGCTTCGGTAAGGACTCCGCTGAAAAGGCCCCTTTCTTGATCTTTCCATGAAACCATTCAGCCTTTACCCCGTCTAATGAATGGGCAAATACAGGGTAGCATGTCCGAATCATAGGAGATGTTCTTTTTGTCATTCCGATCATTTTTTCCATGTCAAAGCGCGAACCGGTATGGGGAACCGTGTGTAAAAAATGGTAAAAGGAAGGGAACAGCTCCGGTTTGAATAAAAGCTGTGCCAGTTGTTTCCCTAATTTAATTCTTTCTTCCGTTTTTGAGAAATGCTTTGACGAAATTCCGTACAGACCGCCGTCTGAAGAAGGAAAAATAACGGTATTAAAATGAAACCAGTCACTTAAATAAAAAGGAATCGTGCCAAAAACGTTCTTTTTGAACGCAGGATTTTGTATAATAGGTGTTTGGATAGTGTTTTGTTCATTTATAATGAGAGCATACATGAGCCGCTCAGTGTTCTGATCGCGCCAAAAACGGGCCCACTCTTCTTGCATAAACTGTGACACATGAAACACACGCAGATGCTGAAAAAGCGGTTTGCCTAATCTTTTAGACCAATGATATAAAAGCAGCTGGGGATATGCGTCTGAAAAAATAAGCCAGTTCGCGCGCTCATACGCCAGAAAGAACCACTTCTGCTGCTCATCAGACAACCCCAGCTGAAACAGGCTGCCCTTTAAATCAGTCATCGACCAGCCGGCATTACGGGAAACAAAGGAGGCTAAAAGAGACCATTTGATTTCCGGATGACGATCGTAATATGATTTATAGGCATTTGTTCTGGACACGTTGTCTGCGTTTTTCAGTTTTGTCTGTCGATCAATCCGGCAGAGAACATCATGTAAAATCTGCTTTTCAAGCATGTTCATTCACTTCCGTCATTTATAAGTTTGGTAAGGAGGATGAAGAAAGTGATTCGGTATCCCAACGGAAAAACGTTTCAGCCGAAAAAAACGGTTTCATCCCAAAATAGGCAAAAAAAGCCGCTATCATACAGTAATCGCGGCATGACCCTCGAAGATGACTTAAATGAAACGAATAAGTATTATCTAGCAAAGCAAATTGCCGTGATTCACAAAAAACCGACGCCCGTGCAAATTGTAAATGTCCATTATCCAAAAAGAAGCGCAGCTGTCATCAAAGAAGCCTATTTTAAGCAGTCATCAACAACTGACTATAATGGACTTTACAAAGGCCGGTATATTGATTTTGAAGCAAAGGAAACGAAAAATACAACCTCCTTCCCTTTGCAAAACTTTCATGATCACCAAATTGAGCATATGAAGCAGGTAACGGCTCAAGACGGAATTTGTTTTGTTATTATATCCGCTTTCGGCCAAGTTTATTTTTTAGAGGCTGAAAAGCTGTTTTACTTCTGGGAAAGAAAAGAAAAGAACGGCAGAAAGTCGATTCGGAAAGACGAATTAAATGAAGCCGCTTTTCCAATTTCACTTGGATACTCGCCAAGAATTGATTATATTAGTATTATTGAACAGCTTTATTTTTCGCCAAACCCATAAGCGAGCGAAAGGTTGATTAACGAAAGGTTGAGATGTTATGTCAGATCAATTTAAGAGCCGTGAAGAACGTCGAAAGGCCGCGCAAAACAGAGGCAGCCACTCGAATTCTTCACCTAAAAAAGGAAAGAAACACAAAAAAGGCGGACTGTTAAAGAAAACTCTTTTTACTCTGCTCATTTTGTTCGTCATCGGTGTAGTCGGAGGAGCCGTCACATTTGCTGTACTGGTTTCTGATGCGCCGTCACTTGATGAAGACAAACTAAAGACGCCTTATTCTTCCACCATATATGATAAAAACGGGAAAGAAATAGCGGAAGTCGGTGCGGAAAAACGAACTTACGTCTCGATAAAAGATATTCCGGACGTTGTTAAAGAAGCGTTTATTGCTACTGAAGACGCACGTTTTTACGAGCACCACGGGCTTGACCCTATCCGTATCGGCGGAGCGCTAGTCGCAAACTTCAAAGGCGGTTTTGGCTCTGAAGGCGGAAGCACCATTACGCAGCAGGTAGTCAAAAACTCCCTTCTAACGCATCAAAAAACGCTAAAACGGAAAGCTCAGGAAGCATGGCTCTCCATTCAGCTTGAACGTAATTATTCTAAAGATGAAATATTAGAAATGTATTTAAACCGAATTTATTTTTCTCCTAGAGCGTACGGAATCGGAAAAGCGGCTGAAGAGTTTTTCGGCGTAACCGATTTGAGCAAATTGACGGTTGAGCAGGCCGCTACCCTTGCCGGAATGCCGCAGAGCCCGACTGCTTACAACCCGGTCAAAAACCCTGACAAAGCTGAAAAAAGACGGAATGTCGTACTCAGCTTGATGGAAAAACAAGGATTCATTTCTGACTCACAGTACAATAAAGCGAAAAATGTTGCCATGAAAGACGAAGGAGTCGTTTCCAAGAAGGAATACGAAAAATCTAATTCTAATAAATACAGCGCTTTTGTAGAAGAAGCCATGAACGAAATCAAAGAAAAATCAGATGTGGATGTATCGGCTGACGGTTTAAAAATTTACACGACATTAGATACAGACGCGCAAGATTATTTAGATGAATTAATGAATGGCGATGCTGCCGGATTTACAGAGGGCATGCAAGGCGGGGTCACACTGCTTGACACGCAAAACGGAGAAATCCGGGCGATCGGCGGCGGCCGCAATCAGCCTGTCGGCGGCTTCAACTATGCCACTCAAGCTAAGTCTCAGCCTGGTTCGACGATTAAACCAGTCCTTGACTACGGGCCTGTTATTGAAAACAAGAAATGGTCTACCTACGAGCAAATTGACGACTCGGCATACACTTATTCTAACGGAACAGCAATTCATGACTTCGACCGTAAATATAAAGGCCTAATGTCTATGCGTGAAGCACTTGCACAGTCACGTAATATTCCGGCATTAAAAGCATTCCAGGCTGCCGGAAAAGACGCTGCTGTGGACTTTGCAAATGGGCTTGGACTTGGTTTAAAAAAAGATCAAGTGTATGAGTCATACTCAATCGGAGGATTCGGAGATGCTAATGTCGGTGTTTCCTCTTTGACAATGGCAGGAGCGTACAGTGCGTTCGGAAATAACGGAACGTATAATGACCCGCACTTCGTGACGTCTATTGAATTTAATGATGGAACTAAGCTTGATTTAACACCTAAATCGAAGTCTGCCATGAGTGACTATACAGCCTTTATGATTACAGATATGCTAAAAACAGCCGTCAATACCGGAACAGGACAGCTTGCAAAGGTTCCGAATGTAGAAGTTGCCGGGAAAACCGGTACAACAAACTTTCAAGAAAGTGATATACAAAAATACAATATCGCAACCGGCGGCGTGCCTGATTCTTGGTTTGTCGGCTATACTCCGCAATATACGGCAGCCGTATGGACCGGGGTTGATTCCAGCAATAAGATAGGAAAGAAATCTCTCTCACCTGAGGAACAAAAAGTCGCGAAACGGCTATTCCAAAAGCTCATCGCCAAAGTCGATGACGGCAGCGGATCATTTAAACAGCCTGACAGTGTTGTAAAAGCGACTGTTGAAAAAGGGTCAAACCCTGCCGCATTAGCAGGGCCTAACACGCCAAGCGACAAGAAGCTGACCGAGTACTTTGTAAAAGGCACAACGCCTTCTACCGTATCAAAGACATATGAAAAAGAAGAAAAGAAAAACCCGACAAACTTAAGTGTAAAATATGATAAGGATAATCAATCCTTATCGTTAAGCTGGAAATATGACGGAGACGCATCTTTTGAAGTGAAACAATCGGTGGACGGCGGCAGCTACTCAGAGATTCAAAACAGTTCTGCCAAAGAAGCCGTGGTATCCGGAGTGAAGCCGGGTTCAGTCTATAGCTTCCAAGTCACGGCAGTCGCCGATGATGAAAAAAGCGAAACGGTTTCGACAAGTTATACGGTCCCTAAAGATGAAGAGGATGAAGTCAAAGAAGACCAGCAAAATACTGATGATGAAGAAAAGCAAGATGATGAGCAAAAACAAGATGACACACAAACGGATGATTCTCAGACAGACGACAGTCAGAATGATCAATCAGACCAAACCGATGATCCGGGAACAGATAAAGACAAACAGCAAGATAAAGACCAGTCCGATAACAGCAATCAGGACCAACCCAACAACGGCAACACTGACAGCGGACGTAAAGAGGAAGAAACTACGGACGGCGATTCAAGTTCAGGAACAGACGGATCTGATAAAGATAAAGATACAAGCAACTCATCATCTGATAAAGCAAAAACAAATTCTTCAACAGACACAAAGAAGAACAATTAAAATAAATGAAGCCTTCACCGCAAATGCGGTGAAGGCTTTTTGTTGTATTCAACAAAAAACCTCTTTAAGCGTCTGCTTAAAGAGGCTGGAATCAACGATTCATTGCTTCATATTTAAAAAAGTGTTTTTTCATTTCCGTAAATAGTTCATCAAGCTGAATAAAACAATGGTATTGCGTCGGCTTCGTTAAAATAAATCCGACACGTTCAGCCCAATTGATCGGCTTAGCGGGAAATGATTTTTGCGTCAAACTGGACCATTCTAATGAGGCCACCCGTTCGCCCGCTGTCCAGTGAAGCGCCGCCAGCAAACATGTCATGCCCTTCAGCATTTCATTTTGCTCGCATCTTGATTTTCTCGTTTGAAAAACAGGCAGCAGTGCTTTCTTTATCTCTTCCCAAACTTCAAATAAATAGGGAACATATTCACTGCTGTGCTCCCAAGGCTTAACCAGAGAATCGTCTGCCGAAAAATCCACATATAAAGGGTTAAATCGCAAAGCAGCCTGTACATCATCGCATGAGTAATCAAGGCCTCGCAAATATTGTTCATAGGAAGCTAACAGTTCCTCCCCTGCTGTCATCGTTTCACCAGCCCTTTTTTGTCTCTTTTTTGGCCCTCGCGGCACAATGAAAGTAAAGGACATTCCGCACATCGCGGAGATTGTGCTTTGCAATGGTATCTGCCGAAGAAAATGAGCCTGTGGTGTGTCACAGACCACTCGTCTTCCGGTACTTTCCGCATTAATGCTTTTTCGACTTCAAGCACTGAATCCTTCCAGCGGCAGATGCCCAAACGTTTACTGACCCGCTCGACATGCGTATCCACCGCAATCGCCGGAACGCCGAACGCCACAGACACAACGACGTTCGCTGTTTTCCGTCCCACTCCCGGAAGCTTCACAAGCTCATCTCTGTCTTTCGGAACCTCTCCGCCGTATTCTTCTATAATCATTTTGCTTAGCTTTTGTATATTTTTTGCTTTGTTACGATATAATCCGATTGATCTGATATCCTGCTGAAGCTCTTCCAGCGGAACGGCAAGATAGTCTTCAGGCCGTTTATACTTCTGGAATAGTGTTTTTGTCACTCTGTTTACGAGCGCATCCGTACATTGCGCAGACAAAGCAACAGCAACCACCAGTTCAAAAGGATTTGAATGGACAAGCTCACACTCCGCATTCGGAAACATATCGCCTATTTTTTCTAAACAGAGTTCAATTTGTTTTAAGTTTAACACCTTAGTCACCTATTCACTTTATTGTTCGAGCCAATTGTAAAAAGGAACCTGCCTTGTATACTCTTTTTGCGGCTCATTCTGCCTCGTTTGAACACGTCTGAATTTCTGGCTGTGGGCTTTTGCCTGCTCCACTGTCTTCAGGCCGTTTTTCTTCCATTCAAACAAAATCCGATCAATATATCGGAAACTGAGCTTGCCGGATAAAACAGCCTCTTTTAATGCGTGTTTGATCATCACCGCGTCGTGCTGGTCCTGATCCTGCCAAATCGCCAGTGTTTCACACTCCAAAGGAGATAACGGCCTAGCAAACTCCTCTTCGAAAATGGAATAGAGGCTCTTTTGATCTCCCTCTGTTTTTCTTTCCTGTGTTTGGTTTTGCGCGAGCTGTATAAATTCATACAGCTTGCCCCATAAGGGTTGAAGAGAATATTTTTCATATTTAATTCCATTTGCATCTTCGCATTCTTCGATGAAAAGAAATCCCTTTTGAATAAACATTCTCAATCTGTTCGTGCACTCTTCCACAGAAATAGACATGCCTGCCTGCAGTTCGCTTGGCGTTGGAAAAAAAGAGCCCTTCTCTAAATGCATCTTAATTTTCAACAGCAGAACCAGTTCCGTTTCATTCAATCCGAGCTGCTGATAGTTCGTCAGCAGCAGATTCGGAATACTTGAGGTCCCAAGCTCCTGCATATCAATAAATTGCTGTTTTTTCATCATTACACCTCTTACTGTAAAGGATATGGCTTTTCCCTTTACTATGAAAAAGTCTCCCGTTTACAGGAGACTCTTTTCTTATCACTTACAATTATTAAGGATACAAACGGTTCAATAAACGCGGGAATGGAATGGTTTCACGCACATGAGGCGCTCCGCTGATCCACGCGACTGTCCGCTCTAATCCAAGACCGAAGCCTGAATGCGGCACTGAACCGTATTTTCTAAGCTCAGCATACCACTTATAAGCATCTGATTCCAGCCCGTGTTCTTTAAGGCGCGCTTCAAGAAGTTCCATATCATGAATCCGTTCAGACCCGCCAATGATTTCTCCATAGCCCTCAGGAGCAATCAGATCTGCACACAATACGACATCTTCGCGGTCCTCTGCCGGCTGCATGTAGAACGGCTTTAATGAAGTTGGATAATGAGTGATGAACACAGGCTTGTCATAGCTTTCTGCGATTGCAGTTTCATGAGGAGCTCCGAAATCATCGCCCCACTCAATATCATCAAAGCCTTTTTCTTTTAGAAAGGCGAGCGCTTCATCATAAGTGATTCTTGGGAACGGCGCTTTAATTTGTTCGAGTTTAGAGGTATCTCTTCCCAGAGTGTTTAATTCGATTTTGCAATTTTCAAGCACACTTTGCACAACGAATGAAACATAATTCTCCTGAACCTCAAGGTTTTCATTAAATTCTACAAATGCCATTTCCGGCTCTATCATCCAGAACTCGATGAGATGGCGTTTTGTTTTTGACTTTTCCGCTCTGAATGTCGGACCGAATGAGAAAACTTTTCCTAAAGCCATTGCCGCTGCTTCCATATACAGCTGGCCGCTTTGAGACAGGTAAGCATCCTCGTCAAAGTATTTCGTCGCAAAAAGCTCTGTCGTTCCCTCAGGAGCGCTTCCCGTTAAAATCGGCGGGTCTACCTTTACAAAGCCTTCGTTATTAAAGAACTCATATGTCGCACGGATGATTTCATTACGAATCTTCATGATCGCATGCTGACGTTTAGAACGGAGCCATAGGTGTCTATGATCCATCAAGAATTCTGTACCGTGCTCTTTTGGTGTTATCGGATAATCTGTAGCTTCATGAATGACTTCAATTGATGTCACTGCTAATTCAAAACCGAGAGGAGAACGCTCGTCCTCTTTCACGATACCTTTTACATAGAGTGACGTTTCTTGTGTCACAGACTTAGCCGTTTGGAACATGTTTTCATCAACTTCCGCTTTTACCACGACTCCTTGAATGAAGCCGGTGCCGTCTCTCAGCTGTAAAAATGCTATCTTTCCGCTTGAACGCTTATTCGCAACCCAAGCCCCGATCGTAACTTCCTGGCCTACGTGCTTATACACTTGGTTTATTGTAGTTTTCAAAATATTTCCCTCCAGAACAGAAAAACATTCGGCACTATTTAGCCCCGAATCTTTTTTAACATCACTTTATTATAACCGTTCACATCTTACTGGGTCAATGCAGATAAAAAGCGGCTTGTTTATCAGCCGCTTTTGACCACTAGTTATGTTTTTCTACAAAACGGTTTATTCTCTCTACCGCTTTTTCCAGAAGATCTAATGAAGTTGCATAAGAGAGGCGCACATTGTCTGGCGAACCAAAGCCGGAACCTGGTACAATCGCGACTTTCTCCTCTTCAAGCAGCGCTTTCACAAACTCATCGACATCTTTGAATCCGCAGGAATGAGCCGCCTCTTTCGCGTTAGGGAACAAGTAAAATGCGCCCTCAGGCTTCACGCAAGTAAAACCTGGAATTTCGATCAGCTTCGCATAGATTGTGTTTAATCTGTGCTCAAATGCCACTCGCATTTCTTCCAATGGCTCACTTGGACCGTTATAGGCTGCAATTGCGCCATATTGAGCGATTGAAGTCGGGTTGGACGTGCTGTGGCTCGCAAGGTTCGTCATCGCTTTGATGATGTCTTGGGCTCCGGCCGCATATCCGATTCTCCAGCCTGTCATACTGTGAGATTTCGAAACACCGTTAATAATAATGGTTTGTTCTTTTAATTTGTCAGAAAGCTGTGCGATCGAAACGTGTTTTCTTCCGCCGTATGTAAGCTTTTCATAAATCTCGTCAGAAACAATCAGAATATCGTGTTCAAGACAGACTTTACCAAGCGCTGACAGCTCATCCTCAGTGTACATCACGCCGGTCGGATTGCTTGGTGAATTAATCACAATCGCTTTTGTTTTATCTGTGATTGCACTTTTCAGCTGCTCAGGAGAAATTTTAAATTGATTTTCTTCAAGTCCGTCGACATAAACCGGCCGCCCGCCTGCCAATTTCACCTGCTCTGGATAGCTGACCCAGTATGGCGTCGGAATAATTACTTCGTCTTCTTCATCAAGAATGACTTGGAAAAGGGTGTACAGGGCATGCTTGGCACCCGTGCAAACGATGATTTCAGAAGGTTTATATTCAATCTGCTGGTCACGTTTGAATTTCTCTACAATACTTTCTTTCAGTGACGCCAGCCCGCCGGATGGCGTATATTTTGTATGTCCCTCATTCATTGAACGCACAGCCGCGTCAATAATGTGCTGCGGCGTGTTAAAATCTGGTTCTCCCGCTCCGAGACCGATAACATCATGGCCTGCTTCTTTTAATTCCTTTGCTTTTGCTGTGATTGCAAGTGTGGTAGACGGTGTTAATGCGGATACTCTTTTTGCCAGTTTCAACTTCAATTCCCCCTATTTCGTCTTAAGGCGTGATATTTTTGAGAATCTTTCCACTTGAAAAGTCCACATAGCTCAAACTGTACTGCCCTTCCTTGTCTAAATAGGTCACTTCCCAAAGCAGGACGTTATCTTCTCTTGCCAGGTGAACCTCTTTTTTCTTAGAAACCAATCCTTCATCTTGAATGATTTTTGCCGCTTTCTGTTCGGTTATTCCCTCATTCGCTTTTTTAGAGAGAATTTTCGCTTTTTTATCAGCAGGAACCCATACGTACATGACTGTATCATGTTTGTCAGTTCCCTTTACGATATAATATTTTTCTTTTCCGACAAATGTTTCGACTTGATCAACTTCAGTCAGACCGGTTTCTTTTTTTGCCGAGGCAGCAGCTTCCTCATGCCCTTCTTCCTTTTGCGCCATAGCTGATTTAAAAATGCTTGCCGAAACAAGAAGAACTGCTAAAAAAATAATACCAAAAATCGCAGTAAAGATTAATGTTTTTTTTCTCATCTTCTCCTCCTACGTACGATAAATAGTAAAAACAGCCTGGTTTTGGTCTTCTTCATCCAACGCAAGTCCGAACATTAAATTGTCTCTTTTCAGAGTGCGATTCAGCATATCGACAATTTTATAAAGATCGTCTGAGTGTTCCACATTGATTGTAGATAGAATTTCAATTTTACTTTCCATTTCATTGCCCTCCATTATCAAAACAAATATTGTTAATCATACTCTTTTACCCGTGCGGCATACTATTTACACAGAGCGGCATCAAAGAACCGCTTTTTAAATAAAACACCATCCTTATCCCACACCATTAAAAGCCGCTTTTTGCGGCTTTTATTCTGTTTTGCCCGATACATAAGCTTCAAGCTCCCTGTCGGTCAGCTCAAATACTGAGGATGTCGGAAGGGCCTCTAGAAACAGGCGGCCATAGCCTGCCGTTTTAATCCGTCTGTCTAAAATGACAATCGTTCCTTTGTCCCCGGCTGTGCGAAGCAAGCGGCCGACTCCCTGTCTGAACGTCAAAACAGCTTCCGGCAGCGAGACGGTTTGAAACGGATTTTTGCCATTTTTGCGAGCCTGCTCACATTTTGCAGCATGAAGCGGATTATCCGGGGACCGAAACGGAAGTCTCGCGATAATAACGGTGGATAGTTCATCTCCCGGAAAGTCGACTCCTTCCCAAAAATGATTTGTTCCGAGCAAAATCGCTTGCTTGCTTGCTTTGAACGTTTTCATTAATTTTCCCGGACTGCCTCCTGTTATGCCTTGCGCCAGCAGCTGAACGCCGGAAAAAGCCGGGCTGTGCTTTAACTCATGATGCACTTTTTTCAGCATTTCATGGGAGGTAAAAAGTACAAGGATCTTCGGCTGTGCCTCTTTGCCCATCATCTGAATGTAATGGGCAGTATCTTGGGCAACTTCGGTCTGTCCGGCATCCTGCACGGATCTCATTTCTTTCGGAATAATCACTTTCATGCGGTCATCGTAAGAGAAAGGAGATTCAATTTTGACCGTGCGCGGATAAAAATCCCCAAGCCCGAGACGCTCAATGATATATTGAAAAGAACCTTCCACTGTCAGCGTCGCTGATGTGAGAACGACGCTGTTTTTGCGCGCAAAAAACTGATCCGCCAGCAGCTCTCCCGGGTCTAGAGGCTGAGCGTAAATTGCAACGGCATTTTTTGCGCCTTTTGCATCAATTTCAATCCAAACCGCTTCATTTTCATCAGACTCGAAGAATAGCCTTGTCAGTGTATGGCAATATTCTTTCAGGCTTTGCATGCTTTTGCGGTATTCATCCGCCAAAAAGGCAGCACCGCTTTTCATGTTCGTCAGTTTTTTGTCCATCAGCTCCATTTGGCCTTCAAACTGCTGGTGGACGTGCATAAGCATGGAACACAGCCGTTCCGCTCCTTCGGATAGGGTCGGCCAGCTGTTATCCTGACTTTTTTTGTTCAGGTTAAAGACAAGACGGTTCATGTCGTCTTTAGGTTTTCTGCGTTTCACAAAAGAATGAACCGAACTGAAAAAGCCATCGCTTTCTGCCTGAATGTATTGCAGCCATTCATCCATTTCAAAAAAGGAATCGACCGGCAAGTGATGGGTTTGGAACAAGCGGCGCATTCTCTTTAAAAGTCCGCGCTGGTTTAATGTGCCAAGCTGGCTGAGCTTAGCATGAAGCCCTATGTATGTAACTCTTATCCCTAAATGTTCACTTGCCGCACGTTCGAAATGATGCGCTTCATCAATGATTAAGGCGCCGCTTTCCGGAAGCCTTTTTTTTCGGCTGACTTCATCAGTCAGAAGAAGTGCATGGTTTGTCACAATTAAGTCTGACTGCATCGCTTTATGTTGTGCCCGCTCATAAAAACCGCTGATCCGCTCTTTTCGGTTTCTTTTCACTGATTCTTCATCATGAGCCATTCGCTCCCACAGCGTCCTGCCGCCGGACGGCAAATTCAGTTCGGCCACATCGCCTGTATCGGTTTCTGTTAACCAGACGAGAAGCTGGGACTTCGTGAGTACGGCATCGTAATTATCATCTTCCTCATGCAGGATGTGTTCAAATTTATGCAAACATAAATAATGGGACTGGCCTTTTAAAATGGCAGCCGTCACCGAAAAGGGGAACATGCGCTGTACGATCGGCAGTTCCTTATTTAAAATCTGCTGCTGGAGAAGTGTTGAGTACGTACTGATCACAACCGGTTTTTTTGACTTTTTGGCAAAAAGCGCCGCAGGAACAAGATAGCCGATCGTTTTGCCTATCCCCGGAGCCGCTTCTATTAACGCGTGCTCACGATTGGCAAATGCGGTACGCACCTCGTTCATCATGATGGTCTGCCCTTCCCTTTTTTCATAGCGGGGCAATAGAGCAGAAAGGCTTTTCCCGCTTTCGTTATCCCATATGTCTACATCAGAAGGAGACTGGTCATTATGTGACCCGCCGGTTTCAGCTTCAGGCTCTCTGATTGAGAATGAAGCAAATTTTACATAGCCCGGCGCTTCTGCTTTCTCCCGCTCAAATATAAACGTATCTAACAGAAGTGTCAGATCACTGATAAAATGCTGGGACAGCCTTCTTAATTGCTTTAAGGTCGGCAAAGGAAGCCTTTGCAGTTTGTCAATGATCTTCAAAAAAATGAAACCTGTGACCTCTGCGTCGCTGTCGGCTCGATGCGGATTCTCATGCTTCAACTGAAGCTCTTCGCTGAGTTCAGTCAGCTTATACCCTTCAAACCCAGGATAGACAATGCGGGAAAGCTCCACTGTGTCCAGCACTTCACAATCAGGGAGCCTGAATCCCGCCGCGTTTAATTCGTACTTGACAAATCCGAGGTCAAAATGGATATTATGAGCGACAAAATAGGCGCCGTCCAGCAATTGAAAAACTTCTTCAGCTACCGCTTCAAAAGGCTGTTCATTCTCTACCATGCTGTTCGTTATGCCAGTCAGCTGTTCAATAAAAAACGGAATTGATTTATTTGGATTAATATATTTGGAAAACCGCTCAGTTATTTGTCCATTTTCAATCACAACCGCTGCGATTTGAATGATTTTATCGCCTTTTTTCGGCGAATTTCCTGTTGTTTCCACGTCTATGACAACGAACCGTTGCTTGTTCATTTAAAATGGACACCTCAATTCTTGCATACGAGAAAAGTGTAACACGTTTTTCTTTGGAATGGAGCGGTAAAACAGCTTTTACTCTGAAATCTTAAAAGAAAACCCCCGATAAAGGGGGCTGTTTGCTTTTACAAAACGGTGCGGGCCGGTTCGCTGCCCAACATTTGTTCAATTTCATTTTTTTCATTAAGCACGGCGACCTTTGGCTGGTGGCTTGCAGCGTCTTGTTCTGACATCATCTTGTAGGAAATGATAATGACTATATCCCCCGGCTGGACGAGGCGTGCGGCCGCTCCATTCAGACAAATGACTCCGCTTCCGCGCTCACCGGGAATAATATAGGTTTCCAGACGGGCTCCGTTATTATTATTCACAATTTGAACTTTTTCATTAGCAAGCATTCCGACAGCGTCAATGAGGTCTTCATCAATGGTAATGCTGCCGACATAATTCAGGTTGGCTTCAGTGACAGTTGCCCGGTGGAGTTTTCCGCTCATCATCGTGCGATACATATTTATATTCTCTCCATTTCGTGAATATCAATAATAATATTGTCTATTAAACGCGCCTTTGAAAATTTGACTGCTGCAGCGAGAATGACTTTCCCTTCTAGTTTATCCTGCTTTGTGAGCTCAGGATAAGAGTAGAGTTCCACATAATCAATGGCACCGCTTGTTGTCCCGATGATATCTGCTGCGGCTTTGATCACCGCTTCAGGGTTTCTTTCACCGGCCCTGATCAGCTCAGCGCCTTGCTGAAGAGCTTTATAGAGTCTCGGAGCTTCGTTTCTCTCTTTTTCAGTTAAATATACGTTGCGAGAGCTTTTCGCAAGTCCGTCTTCCTCTCTGACTGTATCCACACCGACCAGCTCAATATCCATAAAGAAATCACTGATTAAACCGTCAACGACAGCAACCTGCTGTGCATCCTTGAGGCCAAAATACGCCCTTTCCGGCTTTATTAGATTGAAAAACTTCGTTAAGACTGTTGCCACTCCGTCGAAGTGCCCTTCTCTTGATCGCCCGCACAAGACGTCGGTCCGTCTTTTCACTTGCACTGCGACATTTGGATCGCCATTATACATGCTGTCGGCAGACGGAGTAAAAAGAAGATCTATTCCCGCATTTTCAGCAAGCTTCATATCCCGCTCAAGATCTCGGGGATACGCTTCAAAATCCTCTCCAGGACCGAATTGTGCAGGATTCACAAAAATGCTCATCACCGCAATGTCGTTTTCCTGACTCGCTTTATCAGCCAACGTCAGGTGTCCTTCATGCAGAAAACCCATCGTCGGCACGAAACCGATTGATTTGCCTACTGATTTATATTGGTTGATTATGGTTTTCAGCTCTGAAATATCTGTGATGTGTTTCATTTATTTCCCTCCGTACAAGCCTTCAAGCACTGTTTGATTCAGCTGAAAGGAATGCTTTTGTTCAGGGAAAGCACGCTTTCTCACATCATGGACATATCCGCTGATCGCCGTTTCAATAGCACCGTCAATTTGTTCATACTGTTTAACGAATTTAGGCGTTCTGGCCACACCGTAGCCGACCACATCATGAAATACAAGAACCTGACCGTCCGCTTGCGCTCCCGCTCCGATGCCGATTACAGGTATTGTCAGTTCCTCAGCAATTTTTGCGGTAAGTTCAGCCGGAACACACTCGAGCACAAGCATCATTGCTCCCGCTTCCTCACATTTTTTGCTGTCTTCAAGCAATTTTTTTGCGCTTTGCTCATCTTTCCCTTGGACTTTATAACCGCCTAACACGCCCACTGATTGCGGCGTCAGCCCTAAATGACTGACAACAGGGATTCCACCGAGCGTCAGAGCGCGGATTGATTCAAAGACGCCGTCTCCGCCCTCAAGCTTTAACGCATCCGCTCCGCTTTCCTGAATGATGGCCGCGGCGTTTTTAAGCGTCTCATCTTTAGAGAGGTGATAAGACATAAAGGGCATATCTGTCACGATAAATGTGTTTGCCGCACCCCGTTTGACCGCTTTTGTATGATGGATCATGTCGGCAACAGTTACACCTACAGTAGATTCCAGGCCGAGCACGACCATTCCCAGTGAATCACCGACTAAAATCATATCAACGCCCGCCTGTTCGGCAAGCTTGGCCGACGGGTAATCATAAGCCGTCAGCATGACAATCGGTTCTTCATTTTTCTTCATTTTTAAGAAATCGAGCTTTGTTTTCATCTTTCTCCTCCTCTTGTAGAGGAGATGAGCTGCCGCTTCTTTTACAAGCCAAAAAACCTTCCGTTTTTCCAGAAGGATTCTTCACTTATCTTGAAGTTTCGGCGAGTTTCATCCCTCTGTCCCAGTCCTTTTGGATCAAGGCAGACTGCTGCTATATCTTTGTCTATTTGGATAAATAGGTGCAGTTCGCAGGCGATACTGCCCATTGGAAGTATACCAAAATCATCTGGCTTGTACCAACTAGAAAGATTCCAGTTCAATATCGGCTGAATAGATTTTTTTAATGCCTTCTTTTGTTTCTAACAGAAGAACCCCTTCATCATCTATTCCTAGCGATTTTCCGTAAAATGTCCCTTTTAAGGTTCTTGCCCTTAATTCTTGGCCGATACCAAGCGCATAGCTTTCCCATAAGAGCTTGATCGGGGTGAAACCGTGTTTTAAATAATCATGGTACCGTTTTTCAAATGACAGCAAAATTTGCTGGATCAATCCTGCCCGGTCTATTTTTTCCCCTGCTTCCTGGCTGAGGCTCGTCGCAATTTGCTGAAGCTCTTGCGGAAAATCGGCTGACTGCTGGTTCACATTAATGCCAATGCCGATGATAATTGACCGGACGCGGTCTTCCTCGGCTTGCATCTCAGTTAAGATGCCGACAGCTTTTTTTCCGTGAATCAGAAGATCATTAGGCCATTTAATGTCCGCTTGGACGCCTGCAGCTTCTTCAATTGCCTGCACAACGGCGACAGCAGACAAAAGGGTCAGCTGCGGCGTTTGTTGAAGCGGGATATCCGGCCTTAAAATAAGGCTCATCCAGATTCCGTTTCCTTCTTGAGAATGCCATACTCTTGACATTCGCCCCCTGCCCGCTGTTTGTTTATCGGCAACAACGAGAGTTCCTTCCGGCGCGCCGTTATTTGCCAGTTCATGAGCGGTTTTTTGGGTAGACGGCAGAACATCGTGATAATAAAGTTGCCGGCCCAACAGTTCAGTCTTCAACCCGAAACGAATCTCACTTTCACTGAGTTTCCCGGGCTTTTTTACCAGCCGATAGCCTTTTCTCCTGACGGCCTCTACTTCATAACCTTCATTCCGAAGCTCTTCTATATGCTTCCACACGGCGGTTCTGGAGCAGCCGAGAGCGTCACTTATTTTTTGGCCGGAAATAAACTCATCTCCGGCCTTTGAAAACAAGTCGATTAACTGTGTTCTTAACTTTGATCCCATGACTTCAGCCACTCCTCTAGGTGTTTCTTTTGATTGGAGAGCTTTCCTGTAACAACAGCCTGCTCAATCCGCTGCAGCTCTTCTGAAACCCATTTTCCCGCAGGGCGGTTTCTTACATTCAGTAAATCTTGTCCTGTTATGTCGAGATCTTTGAGGCTTTTAATCGGCAGGCTGCGGTACTCTTTTCTGACGGCCTCAAGCTTTTCTTTATCCACTTGCTTGGTTTCTGACAGCATCTTAATCTTCACAGCGGAAATTAGCGCCTTTTCTCCTGCTTGATACATGGACAGCGCATCAAGTTCTTGATAAAAGGTGTCGGCGATGCGGGATGCTTCTTTGATCACTTTTCCGGGAAGTTTCCATTTTTTCAGAAACGGCGTTTGCTCTTTTGCACTGATCTTGAGATAAACCAAGATCGCTGCCCAAAGTTCCTCCCGCTCTGTTAATAACGAAAACGGACATTCACTCGCATAGAGCAAATGTTCTTTTTTATCAGAGAAGCCCGGCAGCTCTTCGAAAAGTCCTGTTTTCACCATCATTCGGAGAGCGGAACTGCATGACTTTCCTTGTAAAAGTTTCTCAAACTCCACCGTTTTCCGTTCAACAGAAACATAACGAAGCAAACTGCGGCTGCGTTCGATCGCAGCTGCGGTTTCTTCTGAGAGCGCGAAGCCGAGCTGGCTCATAAACCTGATGGCTCTGAGCATACGCAGTGCATCCTCTTGAAATCGGTCTTCAGGCTTTCCGACAGTCCGGATCAGCTGATGATCAATATCCTGTCTTCCTCCGAAATAATCAATCAGCTCTCCATCTGTCTTCATCGCCATAGCGTTAATCGTCAAATCTCTGCGTTTCAAATCTTCTTCTAATGAAGTGATAAAGTGCACTTCTGACGGTCTTCTGTAATCTTGATAATCCGATTCTGTCCGGAATGTCGTCACTTCATAGGTCTCATCTTCCCACAGCACAATGATGGTTCCGTGCTCTTTGCCGACATCTACCGTACGCTTAAACAAACGTTCCACCTCATTCGGCGCGGCATCTGTGGCGATATCAACATCACCGATTGCCCGTTTCATATAGCTGTCCCGAACGGCGCCGCCGACAAAATAAGCTTGATGGCCAGCCTCTATTAATGTGTTGAGCACAGGAAGCGCTTTGATAAAAACTTGTTCCATGTCATCACTCCGGTTCTGCTAAATCGGCATAGATCTGTTCGTATTCACTGACGATTTTTTGTGATGAAAATTCGTTCTTCAGCATGTGAAGCGCCGCATCTGTAAATTGTTTGCTGAGCTGTTCATCATCTAAAATGCGCAAGGCTTTTGCTGATGCATCCTCAATATCGCCGATATCCACTAAAAAGCCGCTCACATTGTTCTTTATGACTTCAGGTATCCCGCCGACATTTGTTCCGATACACGGTACGCCGCAGGCCATTGCTTCAAGCAGAACGAGGCCAAAGCTTTCTTTTTCAGAAAGAAGCAGCTTAACATCGCTTATTGAATACAGCTCCTCTACCCGGTCTTGATTTCCGAGCAGCATCACTTGATTTTCAAGCCCGTACTTTCTGACAAGCTCACAAGCGACTGATTTTTCGGGACCGTCTCCTACCAGAAGCAATTTTGCTTTTGTTTGATTGACGATGTTCCGGAAAACATGAATGACATCCTGCACCCGCTTGACCTTTCTGAAATTCGAGACATGAACCACTACTTTTTCGTCTGGTGAAATGCCGTATTTTTCTTTTATGCTTCTTGTATTTTTCTTCAGATATACGCGCTCATCGATAAAATTGTATATGGTTTCAATTTTTTTCTCTGGTTTGATTAAGTCATAGGTTTCAGCCGCAAGAGCTGAGGAAACGGCTGTCACTCTGTCTGAGGCTTCAATCGCAAATCGGATTAAGTCTTTTAACGACGGATCATAGCCTAACACGGTAATATCTGTGCCGTGAAGAGTGGTGACGATGCCGATATCCCGTTTAAGCATCTGTTTAGCTAAATACGCGCAAACCGCATGCGGCAGAGCGTAGTGCGCATGGATAATGTCTAAATTCTCCCGCTCCGCTACCTCTGCAATTTTGCTTGCCAGTGACAAATCATATGGAGGGTGTTTGAAAACAGCATATTGATTCACTTCCACTTCATGGAAATGGATATTTGGATGATATGTATTTAATCGAAAAGGAATGCTTGATGTAATAAAATGAATGTCATGGCCCTTTTCTGCAAGCAGCTTCCCGAGCTCGGTGGCAATGATGCCTGAGCCGCCGACGCTAGGATAGCATGTAATGCCAATTTTCAGCTTCTTCATTGTTCGCCTCCGAGCAGATCATGATTGAGGACCAAAAGCCGCTTTGAAAAGAATCCTTCCGCATACCCTACACCTGCTTCTTTTCCGTACAGCCGTTCCCGTGCCTCTACCATCTCAATGTATCCGTTTGTAAGCGGCGTTTCTACTGAATCCTCTGACGGCACGAACTGGCTTTGATAAGCTTGAAGGCTCTGCTTTTTATCCTCTATCGTCTCTGTAATATCAATGACAAAATCAGGCCGATGGAACCCGTTTATCATATAGTATAAAACCTTTTCCACCTTATGAGGCGGGAGATTTTTTTCATCTTTAAATTTACGTATCCCCGCGGAAAAGACTGCTTCTTCCACAAGAGCAGCCGCATTGCCGTGATCAGGATGCCGGTCTTCTTTATAAGGCATAAATACAGCTTTCGGCCGGCAGGCTCTGATTACACTCACAATCGCGCGTATGGCATGGTCGTTCATCACCAGTCCGCGGTCAGGAAGTCCGAGCTGAATTCTTTGTTCCACACCCAGTATGCGGGCTGCTGCGGCCGCTTCTTCTTTTCTCAGGCAGACCGTGCCGTTTGAAGATAACTCCGCCTCAGTCAGATCACATATACCGGCCTTTTTTCCTTGTTTGACAAACTTTGCAATCGTTCCGCCCATACCGATCTCGACATCATCACTATGAGCGCCAAAAGCGAGGAGATCAAGGTTACCCATTTGTATCTTCCCCGCGGATCAGATTGCGGAATTCAAATGCGCCTTCTTCAAGAGAACGGACTAAAATTTCCGCAGTTCCCATATTTGTAGCAAGCGGTATCGCATAAACGTCACACAAACGGATTAATGCCGAAACATCCGGCTCGTGCGGCTGCGCCGTAAGAGGATCACGCAAAAAGATAACGAGATCGAGCGCGTTAGCTGCAATCAAAGCTCCGATTTGCTGATCCCCTCCCAAAGGACCTGATTGAAATCGCTCAACAGAAAGGCCTGTCGCCTCTTGAATTTTCAGTCCGGTTGTACCGGTCGCATATAAGTCATGCCCGCTCAAGATCGTTTTATATGCAGTCGTAAACTGCACCATGTCTTGTTTTTTCTTGTCATGAGCGATTAAAGCGATTTTCATCTGTTATCCCCCTTTAGTCTATAATGTTTTCAAGCCCATAAACGAGCTGGTCAATTTTCATCACTTGTTCGACGGCAAGTTTGACTCCTGACATGAAGGAAGCGCGATTATAGGAATCATGGCGGATCTTAAGCGATTGGCCGTCCATGCCGAACATGACTTCCTGATGTGCGATCAATCCCGGAAGACGTACACTGTGAAGACGGATGCCGTTTTGTTCAGCGCCGCGCGCGCCCGGAAGAATTTCCTTTTCATCGGGATGCCCCTGCTGTTTATCACTGCGGACTGCAGAAATCATCTCCGCCGTTTTTAATGCCGTTCCGCTTGGAGCGTCAAGCTTTTGATCATGGTGAAGCTCGATAATTTCCACATCTTCAAAGTAGTTGGCTGCCATTTGCGAAAATTTCATCATGAGCACCGCGCCTAATGCGAAGTTTGGTGCGATGATAGCGCCGATTCCTTTGTCTTCTGTCAGTGTTTTAAGATCATCTAAATCACTCTCTGTGAAACCGGTCGTACCCACTACCGGCCGAACACCATGCTCTAACGCCACCTTCGTATGAACTTTCCCGATTTCCGGCGTTGTTAAATCAATCAGCACGGCAGGCTGCGTTTCTTGAAAACATTGTGTAATATCTGTATAAATAAGTGCTTCTGAATCAGAAGACATCACTTCTGACAGTTTTTTTTGATTGTATGTATGGTCAACTGCTCCGACCAGCTCAAAATGAGGCGTGCTTTCAGCCAATTTAACAGCTTCTTGTCCCATTCTTCCTCTTGGTCCTGCTATAACTACTTTGATTGTTTCATTCGGCATTCTAATCTCCTCTACTTTCCTTCTTCTTTTCTCGTCCAGCGGTTTTTATCTCTCGTATTAAATTTATGCATAACACGGTCATGGGCTTCCTCTAATGAAATATTCAGAGAGTTGGCTAAGCAAATCAGTACAAACAAGACATCTCCCATTTCCTCTTCCATGCTTTTATCATCTTCGGTCGCCTTCTTCGGCTTTTCTCCATAGTAATGATTCACTTCTCTTGCAAGTTCGCCCAGCTCCTCTGTCAAACGGGCCATCATGGCAAGCGGGCTGAAATAGCCTTCTTTAAATTGGCCGATGTATTGATCCACCTCAGCCTGTAATTCTTTCATCGTTTTATCACTCACTGCGCGAAACCTCCTATCATCTCTTACATGTTAGCTAATTCAGATACGTTTGACAAATGTTTAAGCAGGCGTTTGCTGTTTTCTTTTGTATCCTCTATAATATTAACGCAATCTCATGGAAGGAAAAGGGGTTTTGTGTAATGCTTGGAGAAATCAGATTGAAAAACATTTGTTTCATTTTAATAGGAGCGGCCATTTTTTCGTTCGGACTTGTTCATTTTAATATGCAGAACAACTTAGCCGAAGGCGGGTTTACCGGAATTACGCTTTTGCTTTATGCTCTATTTCACATCAGCCCGTCTATTTCGAACCTTGTGTTAAACATTCCGATATTCTTTATCGGCTGGCGTATGCTCGGCAGAACGATGTTTGTTTATACCATTGTCGGCACCGTCGCTTTGTCTCTTTTTCTCAGTATCTTTCAGCGTTACGAAATCCATATGCCCCTTCAGCACGACTTGGCGCTTGCCGCCTTATTTGCCGGTGTGTTTATCGGCGCCGGTTTAGGAATCATTTTTAAATTCGGAGGCACAACCGGCGGAGTAGATATTATCGCCCGCCTGATCAATAAGTTCTTTGGGATACCTATGGGAAGAACAATGTTCGCCTTTGATGCCTGCGTCATCGTTTTATCGTTACTCACGTATCTCTCATATAAAGAAGCCATGTACACCCTTGTCGCGGTATTTGTGGCAGCAAGATTAATTGATTTCATCCAGGAAGGCGGATACGGTGCAAAAGGCGCTACTATTATATCCATGAAAAATGACATGATCCAGCAAAAAATCATTGAAGAAATGGAAAGAGGCGTCACGGTCTTAAAAGGTCAGGGATCGTATACGAAAGAGGACAGAGATGTGCTTTATTGTGTCGTTCCGAAAAATGAAATCGTCCTGTTAAAAAGTGTGATTACCTCAGTTGACCCGCACGCATTTGTAGCCGTGAGCGATGTTCATGACGTGCTCGGGGAAGGCTTCACTCATGATGAGAATAAAAACCCTATCACACGCTAATCAATGCAAATAGGCGGCATTCGCCGCCTTTCGCTGCTAATCACTTTTCCATTTTACGACCGGAAATTTTTCTTTTTGTAGCACATCGGTAACCGCAGCTCCGACATTCAGCGTCCGCTGCACAAAACCATGCGGCGTCAATGCGAGCCATTGGTTTAACGACACATCCTCAAACCGGTCACTTTTAAATACCTCTAAAAAACGCAGAACCGTACTGCCTGTATTTTGTATATAATGGCCCATCGCAAAGGGAACGTACCCTACGTCACCCGCTTGATAATTAAACGTTCTCGCTTTTCCTTCCGCTGCAAAAACGGTCATCTTTGCTTTGCCTGAAATATAATACTGCCACTCATCAGTATTCGGATGCCAATGCATTTCCCTCATTCCGCCAGGTTCTATTTCCACAACGGCGGCAGCAATTGTTTTTGATGCCTTAAAAAGAGAAGAATCTGCAATACGGACTTTGCCGCCATTGGTGATAATCGGGGCTTGCTTCGTCAGTTTGTAGCTAAAGGGTTCGGGGACCGTGCCATTTGGAGAATCAATTTTCACTTGGTTTATTGAAGGAGGCGTTCCCAACTGGAACATATAGCGTTCTTTCGCCGGAATATGCGCAAGTTCATAACCCGGAATGCCAAAATTAGCAGCCAACACGCTCCGGGGTGTATGGGCAAACCAATCCGTCACAGAAAAAGTGCTGTTTTCGGAAAATGAACCGTCATCAAAAACAAGCAAAAATTCACTGCCTTCCTCCAACCCTTGAATCGAGTGGGGAATACCTGACGGAAAGTACCAGAGATCGCCTTCTCCGACATCATCAATGAAATTTCGTCCCTTTTGATCCACGGCTGTAATACGGACCTTACCGTTTAACACATAGCCCCACTCTGCTTCTTTATGCCAGTGAAGCTCCCGCACTCCGCCCGGCTTCAGCCGCATATTCACAGCCGCAAGCTGGGTCGCCGCCGGCAGTTCCCGCACTGTCACCTCTCTTGACCATCCGCCGTGCTCCAGTCTCATATGTGTGTCTGAAAAGGAAAATTTCAAATTCCCAATTATACCAGCATCTGTAGCCGGCGGCACCAGCATATCCGGATTTTGCAGATCCCTCTCAAGGTTGCGGGGACCGTCATCAGTCGCCCCTTTATCTCCTCTGATAGGCTGCGGGATACGGCTTGAAGGCATTTGCTGAATGATTTTTTTCATTTCGCTTCTTCTCCTTTACGGCTAAGAACATTTATTTAGGATAATCACGTTTTTTCAATTTGTTCTTTTCCGCTCTGTATTTTCGGTACCCGACATAGGTGAGCGCAGTAATAATGATGCCTCCTGTTGTGAGAATAACCCATAACAAAGAGGGGTCCGCATCATCTTTTTCAACCCTGTCGAATACACTTTTCAAATCTTTTTGGAGAAGTGAGAGCCGTTCAAGCTTTGTGCTTACCGTCATATGCTGAAACGCTTCTTGCTCGATCACGTCAATATGTTTTCCCACATCATCAAGCTGATCAATTGAAATATCCATCGTTAAACTCGGATAAATTAAATCATATAAAGATATAAATTCATTCCACTTTTCGTGAAAGTTTGTTTTCTCATTTTCCCGGACTTCTTTTTTTAAAGCGCTGAATGTTTCCATAATTGGCTTCTCAAGCGATCCCCAAAGAGGATCGGACTGATTTTTGACTGCATCCATCAGCATCCTGAATTGTACCGCCGCTCGCATCTTTTCACTATCTGAAGTGTCTGTTTGCTTTAAACTCCGCTCCATATCATTATAGCCCAGTGTGATCTGGCGAATTTGAGCGCCGGACAAAGATTGATTGGCCGGACTTTTTTCAGCCGCTTTTAATTTTTTTTCAAAGTAACCAAGCACTTGAAGCGCCTCGTCATATTGCGACTGCCGGGTCATTTGGAAAACCGTATCGGATAGCTCGTTCAATTCCTCGAGGCTCCCCCGCTCTTCAGCTTTGGCATTTCCGATATAGAAAATAAGAGCAAGTAACAAACAGATTGTCAGCTTTCGTTTCATGCAGGTCCCTCCCACTCTCTCTCCTTACAGAATATGAAGAGAAGGACAAGGTTATACCAACATTATGTTACGGCAGGTCAAGCTTCATCTGTTTTTTTGAAACGACTAAATAGTACGCTAAAGCGATTGAAAACAGGCTGAGCCAGAAGGTCGCATAACCGATATATGTCATATAATTCGAAAGCATAGAATACTGAGGCATCATGCCGAAAAGATAATCAATAACATCATTGTGCAATGTCCAGATCGCCGCAAGGACAAGGTGCCATAATCTAAAGCGGAAATACGGACTATAAAGGGCTCCTTGAACAGCCATCGCAAAATGGGAGCCAATCAGCATATAACCCTGCCACGGCAATTCGCCGGTAACGAAAAGGACGAGCAGATTCATTCCTACCGCCCACAGGCCGTACTTTACGAGTGTGACCAATGCCAGTGCTTCGAATAGCTTCGCGTTTCGTTTCATGAGAAATGACAGCAGCACAAACAGGAAAAAGAACGTCGCCGTCGGGCTGTCTGGAACAAATACGAGAAAGCGGGCCGGTGTTTCGAGCAGCTGGGGCAAATACCAGTAGTACCCATATACCGTACCAAGAAAATTCACCGCTAAAACGAGCAGCAGCATCGGCCGCTGTCCCAATAGAAACTGAAACCATTTCATGTCTTATCAACTCTCAGTCTGTAAAAGTATGTACTGCATACAAAAAAGCTGACGCCAGGTCAGCTTTTTATAAGAAAAGTATAGCCTTCTATCTCGTAATTCACAATACGTTTTATTTCGCTGTGGTTTCAGAAATAAACTTAGCCAGTTCCTCAAGTTCTTTATCATTGCCTTTAAACACACCAGCCGGCATTTGCCCTTTCCCTTCCACGGCGATTTTTTTGATCTCCTCAGGACTTAACCCGCTGTCAACCAATGACGGGCCGGCTGCTCCTCCTTGAAGATTATCTCCATGGCAGGAAATACAGCCTTGATCCTGAAACAGCTTATAGCCTTCTGATTCGGTATCAATTTCCGCCTCTTTTGTAATCTTGCCTTGTTCTTCCGCTTTGGCCCAGTCATGTGTGGCGACAGACTGCCATGTCAGAAATACGGTTGCCGCAAGAGCAAAAAGCATCATACCAACGGCTACCGGGCGCTTCCATGGCCTTCTCTCCGTTCCCCTGTCAAGGAAAGGCGCTAAAAGCAGCGCTCCAAAAGCGAGACCCGGCATGATCATGGCCCCGACAACAGTAAAGCTACCGGCGGCGTATTCGTATTTCAGCAATTGATATAAGAAAAGAAAATACCAATCAGGCAGCGGAATATACCCGGTATCTGTCGGATCAGCCATCCGCTCTAAAGGCGGCTGATGCACGATGGTCAATACAAGAAATCCAACCAGAAAAACAGCGCCGACAAGCCACTCCTTTAATAGGAAATTCGGCCAAAACGCTTCTGTCTTACCTGGATATTCTGAGTAGTCCTTCGGTATATTCGGCTTTTTCTCAGCGGGTATTCTTGAGTCCCCTACAAACTTCATCCCTTTGCCCCGATGCATGTCATCCCCTCCCTTTTATTCACAGATCAAGTTTAAAGCGGTCCTGAAATTCCCTGCTTGCGGATCATGATAAAATGCGCTGCCATCAGTCCGAATAATGCGGCAGGAAGAAAAAACACATGGATCGCAAAAAACCTTGTCAGAGTTTGGGCGCCAACGATATCCGGGTGGCCCGCAAGGAGTGTTTTGACTTGTGTTCCGATAAGCGGTGTCGCTTCCGCAATTTGAAGACCTACCTTTGTCGCAAACAGCGCCTTCATATCCCAAGGCAGCAAATAGCCTGTAAATCCGAGACCAAGCATTACAAAGAAAATAAGTACACCGACAATCCAATTTAATTCCCTCGGCTTCTTATACGCGCCCTGAAAAAAGACCCTCAGCGTATGTAAAAACATCATCACAATGACTAAACTTGCGCCCCAATGGTGCATTCCCCTTACAATTTGGCCGAACGCCACTTCATTTTGCAAGTAATAAACCGATTCCCATGCGTTCTTAATGTCAGGCACATAGTACATGGTTAAAAACATACCCGACAGCACTTGGATAACGGTTACAAAAAACGTCAAACCCCCAAAACAGTAAACAAATGCGGAAAAATGGTGGGCTGGATTCACATGCTCAGGCACCTCGTGGTCGGCTATATCCCTCCACATCGGTGTAATATCAAGCCGTTCATCTACCCAATCATAAATTTTGTTAAGCATGTCACCCTTCCCCCTTAGGCTTTGCTTTTCCAAGATACAGGAAGCCGTCCTTCACTTCTTGCTCATAATGGTCAAGTGGTGCAAGCGGCGGCGTGCCGGGGACATTCGTACCGTCTTTTTCATATAGCCCGTAATGGCATGGACAGAAAAATTTGTTCGGATTCTTAGGATCGTTATTCCAGTTGACTGTACATCCCAAATGCTTGCAAATCGGTGATAATGCCACAATCTCATCCCCGTGTTTGTAAACCCAAGCTGATCTCGATTCCTCTGATTCATACCAGGCATCGACTTGATTAATTTTAAAATCAAAGCGCTGCGGTTCTTTTGTCAGCTCATCGACGCTGACAACCTGAACCATATCCTGATCCCCAGTCGGTTTTAACACTGGATCGAGTGCAAAGCGAACCATAGGCATGAGCATACTAGCCGCCATAAACCCCCCTACGCCCGTGAGCGTATAATTTAAAAATTGACGTCTTGATATATCATGTCTTCTGCCCATCTCTTCTCCCCCCTCTAGGTCGACGCTACAAACTAACTAAAATAGAAAATATTTCATAACACTAGACACCCTCATAATATATGAATCTCTCAGCAAGGTCAATATAGCCAAAATATTAATAAATAGGAAATGTAAGTGTTTTTACAAAGTGCCCCATAACTGTAACAAAACGTTCAAAATTTCGCCTGTCTTATCTTCCAATATTCTTCTTTTTAATGAATCATTCATATGTTCAAATGGCACTGAGGGGATATACACAACCTTCTCTTCTGATACCGCATCTTCCCAATTTGCTTCAGCAGTCAAAAAAACGACATGCCGAAACCGGGAACCAGCCTCTTTTTTCCAATGCCTCAATTCCTGAATGGTTGTTTCATTTATATCTATATATGTATATGCAGGGAACAAATATACCCGTCCCTTTAATTGCCGTTCCAGTTCTTCACAAATCAGCTGTGTAAATTCCCCTTTTTCTACTGAAGCCTTAAATTGATGATCAGTTTTAATGGATATTAAAGGAATGACAGCGGTATCAATGTAATCCGCAGCCTGCAAATAAGCCTCGGCATCAGCTATTCTCCACCTCATTGTTTTCTCCCCCTCTACGACAACAAGCCTTGCATGTTTTGCAAGGCCGGAAATATTATGTGAGCTGATTCAATTGCTGAGATAATTGTTCAAATGCTTCTTTATCGTGACGGTCCAGCGCCTCGTCTATATCTTTCAGCAGTCTTTCTCTTTGAAATGTAGAAATCGCGTGTTCTAAAATCTGTTCAGCCATTCCTTGATCTTTTTTATTCTCAAATAGATCTTTAGGAATATGAGGATTAGACTCAAGCACTGCCGCATACTCCGGCGAATTGTAAGCTGAACGGAAATTCAGCTGGATAAATAAATCCTGCTGTTTATTTAATCTGATATCATGGAAAGATTTTTCTGCATCGGTTGTCATTACGTTCTCTTTATAAAACCGAAACGGAACTTCTTCAACACAGTGTGTTGACATTATAATGCCTCTTGGGCAAAACTCAGCTTGTTCTACGAAATGGACTTTTTCCATTAAAGAGTCGTGGCTCATTAAATAATTCAAAATCCAGACGCACTCTCGGCGCTTAAGCTGATAATGGTTTAAAAACCATCTGATAAAGTCCTTTTTCTCATTGACAGAAACAGGGGTCTGCATGTAATTCCCTCCTCTATCGGTCGTAAGTTTATTCTTATACATCATAAATTCCACATGGAGAATAAGAAATCCTGCTTATCTAGAAAATTCATCCTCAATCCGCAATATCGTTTCTTCAAGCTCTTCATTGGCGCCGTCCAGTTTGAGCACTTCTTTTAGAAGCGGAAGCGCTTCTTGCTGCAGTCCTTCTTCCAGTAAGAAGTTCGCGTATTCGTATAAGAAATCTCTGTCCTCGCGATAATGAAGATAAGCGGCTTCAAAGCATTTTTTAGCCTCTTCATATTTCTCCAATTCAGTATAAGCGCTTGCCAGGTACCAATTGTATTTCGGGTCCTCTTCCCCATAGCCCCGCACTTCTTGAATCAAATCAATGATTAACTCATAATCTTCTTCCTTGAGATAAACAGCAAGCAGAGTGTGGAGTGCTTCCACGTAACCGGGATCAAGCGCAAGCGCTTCTTGAAGCAGCTTTTTGCCCTCTTGGACATTTCCGATTTTCAGCGTCATTTTTGCTGCGTAAAGGAAGAGTTCCTTGTTGTATTCATCATAGCTGATGCCTTCTTTGGCTGTTTTTAAAGCCTCTTCATACATGCCTTCTGCCTCATAGCTTTCAGCAAGCGGCATATAAAGCGATGAATAGGACGGATCAATCTCTTTCAGGTCTGACAGCTGCTTGATGGCGGTTTTGACGAACCCAGCCTGTGATGCAGTAAAACCGTAGCCAAAAATGGTATTAGGCTCAGGAGTTTCCTCGACAGCTTTTTCGTACCAAGGAATCGCTTCCTCAAATTCACCTGAAGCGCTTAAAGATTCTGCTAATCTTTGATGAACATTAACGCCTCCGATTTCACTCTGTTCCTCAGCCGTTCTTTTAAAATATTGGATAGCCTTTGCATACGCGCCCTGGGTATAATAAAGCTCACCTAACGCAAAATCGATGACAGGTTCATCTTCAAGGATTGATTTTGCTTTTAAAAGCTTTTGTTCACTTACTTCAAATAAACCTTGCATCTGATAAAGGTCTGCCATGAGAAGCAGGCTTTCCGGGTACGACGCATCTGTTTCAGGAATGGTCTCCAGCACAGCCAGAGCTTTTTCTTCTTCGTCAATATCTATTAGCAGTTCAGCGTAAAAATTCGTTAACTCTGTTTCCTCAGGATACAAATCATGCAAATCACTGATCAGCGAAATTGCTTTATCCGCATTTCCCCATTCATAATACAGCTGGGCTGCTATCGCTTTATCCTCATCATGGAGCTGTTTCTCAGCCTTCGAGAGCGTATTTAGGCCCTTTTCGGTTTCACCAGCTTCAACTAATTTTATGGCTTCTTGAATTAATGTATTCAAATCGGACCGGTCCTTTCTTTTCCTATACATAAAACTTATTTAAGGGGCTTTTTTGTTCGGGTTAATCCTATCATAATTCAGACGAAGGCCTTCGGCAAATAAGATGCCTGCCCCAATGCGGCCTCGTTTTTGGTCATTTTAGTTTACCAAAAGAACAAGCTCAGGAAAACAGCAAAAAGGAAGAAAGCAACTTGTACACAAAAACAGCCTTTTCAGACTGCCCTCCAAATAAAGCGCATCCTCCTTTCCCTTTTTATTTTTTCCTGTATAAGACAAGCTATGATGCATTCTTACATTTTATGATTGTTTTCCCTTAGCCGTATTGATGAAAAAAGCCTGAAGGAGCACCTTCAGGCTTTTGCAGCTAATTTGTTCAGATGATCGAAAAAAGTTGGATACGATACGTGAATCGCTTCTGTCTGCAAGATTTCAATAGACTCTTGAGTTAAACATGAAGCAATGCCGAGCATCATTCCGATACGGTGATCTCCATGGCTGGAAACAGTTGCACCGCCTTTTAGGGTCTGCTTTCCGAAGATTTTCATCCCGTCATCTGTAGCCTCAATGTTTGCGCCCAGCTTACGAAGTTCTGACACTACTGTATCAATCCGGTTGGTTTCTTTTACTTTCAGCTCAGCCGCATCCTTAATAATGGTCGTTCCCTCAGCTTGAGTCGCAAGCAGCGCGATGATCGGAATTTCATCAATTAAGCGCGGAATAATGTCTCCGCCGATTTCAAGCGCGTTCAGTTCAGAAGTCTCAATCGTCAAATCTCCGTAAGGCTCTGCGCTGTCGCCGCTTGATTCAGTGATGTGAAGTTTAGCCCCCATCTTTTGCAGAACATCAATGATCCCGGTTCTTGTAGGGTTTAAGCCTACATTTTTCAGTACAATTCTACTATTTGGAATAATCGCCCCCGCCGCAAGGAAAAAGGCGGCTGAAGAAATATCCCCAGGCACAAAGATGTCTTGAGCTGTAAGCGATTGGCCTCCTTTGATAGAAACGCTTGTATTGTCTTCTGAAAGCTCAATACCAAAAGCGCTCAGCATCCGCTCTGTATGATCCCGTGATTTATGTGGCTCTGTGACCGTTGTTGTTCCTTCTGCCTGCAGACCTGCAAGCAGCACGGCAGATTTAATTTGGGCACTTGCAACAGGTGAGACATAATCAATACCAGTTAAATCCCCGCCATTCACTGACAAAGGAGTAAACTCTCCGCCCGCTCTGCCGTCAATATGTGCGCCCATTTTTTTCAAAGGGTCTGTCACGCGCTTCATCGGACGCTTTGCGATACTTTCATCACCGGCAACGGCGCTGTAAAACGGTCGTCCCGCCAAGATTCCAAGCATCAGCCGAATCGTCGTACCTGAGTTCCCGACGTCTAAAAGGCTTTCAGGCTCCTGAAGAGCTGAGATGCCCTTTCCGTGTATCGTTACGTCACTGCCGCTGCGCTCAATGTGAACACCCATTTTCTTGAAGCATTCTATCGTACTGAGACAGTCTGCTCCCGGAAGAAAGTTTTTGACTGTTGTTTTTCCTTTTGCGAGCGCGCCAAACATCACAGAACGATGTGAAATTGATTTGTCTCCGGGGATATGGATTTCTCCGTTCAAAGACTGCACTTTTTCTCTTTTCATTGTTTTCCACCTCAATCAGCATAAAAAGTTTCATATTCTGCACGGGATTCTATGCAATTTTCAGCCCGCTTGCGGTCATTGTCGGTTTGAAAACTGATTCTTAAAATCCCGTTTATGTCTTCTCGTGTTTCAATAATCCTTATATTCGTTATACTGATGCGCTCTTCAGCCAGGATTGCTGTTATTTCAGAAATAACTCCGGGATGATCAGGCACATCTACGTAAAGATCATAAAAAGCCGGAATCGCTCCTTTTTGCCGAAGCGGCAGCCCGTCACGATAGTCCTTCGCCATTTTAAAATAGTCGAAAAGCTTTTTTGCATCTTCGTTTTCCACATAGGTTTGAATGGTTTCGATTTCTCGTTTCCATTCATCAAAGCGATCCAGTATTTTTTCTTTATTATGTAACAGAATATCTCTCCACATCGCAGGACTGCTTGAAGCGATGCGGGTAATATCCCGAAATCCTCCCGCCGCAAACCGCTTCACGAGCGGATATAACTCTTCCGAATGATGAGTCTGATGGACAAGACTGGCCGCAACTATATGAGGAAAGTGGCTGATGACGCTTGTTACGCCATCGTGCTCTTCCGGAGTCATTTCAACAAATTGGGCATTTGTCGCTTTCAGCAGCTTTTTGATTTGATCGACCGCTTCTTTCGCCGCGTTACGGCCTGGCGTTAAAATGTAAAAAGCATTTTCAAACAAAAATTCCTTCGCCGCCGCGACTCCGGATTTATGAGAGCCTGCCATCGGATGGCCGCCGATAAAATGATAATGTTCAGGCAGCACTTGATCTGCATAGCGGACGACTTTTTGTTTGGTGCTTCCTACATCCGTAATCAAAAGCTGGTGTTTGATGCCCGATTGAGCCAATTCATCCAGCATAAGCAAGGTTTGTGCAACAGGGGTCGCAATAACAATGGTTGAAGCCTTTTTCGCTCCTTCAATAAACGAATCGGCACTTTCATCTATTACGCCAAGCTTTAATGCTGCCACAAGCTGCTCTTCTGAGATGTCAACGCCGATGATCCGCTTGTCCGGAAATTGCTTTTTGACTGCCAACGCGATGGAGCCGCCGATTAATCCAAGTCCCGCGAGCAATATTGTATTTTTGGTTTGATTCATATCTTAATCACCTGGTTTGATAGACTAAAGAGGTGATGCATGATCACCTCTTATAACATTTCAGCTAAAATTGTGAGGATTTCCTCATTTTGCTCTTTCGTTCCGATTGTTATCCGCAGCGAGGTCGGGAATCCCAACGCATTTCCAGACCGCACAATATAGCCTTTTTGCAGTAAAGCTTGGAAAAGTTCATCCGCCGGACGGTTAAAATCAATTAATACAAAGTTGGTTTGTGAAGGATAGTATCTTAATCCGTGTGTTTTGGCAAAGTCATAATATTGCTTAAGACCGGCAGCATTTTTTTTCACACAGGATGCGATAAAGTCCTGATCGCTAAGCGCGGCGATCGCGGCAGCCTGACCAAGGCGGCTTGTATTAAACGGTTCTCTCGCAGGCTCAATCTGACGGATCAGCGCCTCGCTTGCAATGCCGTAACCGACTCTTAACGCCGCCAGACCATAGGCTTTTGAAAAGGTCCGCAAAATGATCAGATTAGGGTGTTTTTCCAAAAGCGGTATACTTTCCGGATAATCCTCAGCCGTTACATATTCATAATACGCTTCATCCAGCACTACGAGCACATGGCTCGGCACACGGTTTAAAAACGAAAGCAATTCGCTTTCTGCTGTATAGGTTCCCGTCGGATTATTCGGACTGCATACCCACACGATTTGTGTATTTTCATCAATGGCTGCTAACATCGCATCAAGATCATGACCGCCGTCTTGACGAATCGCAATTTCACGAACTTCCGCGCCCTCAATGACCGCATTGTGTTTATATTGAGGAAACGTCGAAGCTGCTGTAATTGTGTTTGTCTTTTCATTTAAAAATGATCGGCAGATGATTTGGACAAGCTCATCAGAACCATTGCCAAAGATGAGGGACTTTTCACTTACATTAAGATGTTCACTGAGCCTTGTACGCAAAGCGGCGCTATAGCCATCCGGATAAAGCGCCAGCTGTTCAATTTCTTGTTGAAGAGCTTCTTTTGCAGCTTCAGAACAGCCGAATGGGTTCTCATTAGAAGCCAGCTTAACGACTTTGTCCAGGCCGTATTCCCTTTTTACTTCTTCAATTGGTTTTCCAGGCTGATAAGGCTTCAGCTGTTTTAATTGTTCTTTGATTCGCAAATCCAGTCACCTCATTTTAAACTGTACAAGCCACTAAACGTCTTCGCATATTTTTCAAATGTTTGCACCGCACGCTCCCTTGTATCCTGACAGACGAGCTGGTCTTGCAATTCTTCTATTTTTCTGACCAGTGCGCTGCCTACAACGACACCGTCACACATCTCATTCATCTTGATTACCTGTTCGCGGCTGGAGATTCCGAAGCCTACAGCCACAGGAGCAGAGCTGAGCTCCTTAACCGTCCGGATAAAGGAGTAGACTGCTGAGTCGAATTCATTGCGAACGCCGGTCACGCCTAATGAAGACACACAATATACGAAGCCCTCGGCCTGTTCTGTAATTTTTTTCAAACGACTTTCGCTTGTCGGTGCCACCAAGGAAATATAGGTCACATTATTTTTTTTGCATTCTTGCTGAAGCTGGGCACTTTCCTCTAATGGCAAATCCGGAACAAGCAAGCCGTCTATATGATTTTCCCGCAGTAAAGCGAAAAAGTGTTCTTTGTTCAATTGTAACACAGGATTATAATACGTAAAGAGAATTATCGGAATATCGACACCACTTTTTTTCATTTTACCGCCTAATTCTATGGCTTTTACGATATTCATCTCATTGGCAAGCGCCCGTTTCGAAGCACGCTGGATAACCGGTCCGTCGGCAAGCGGGTCTGAGTAGGCGACACCCAGCTCCAGCGCGGAAGCTCCCGCTTTTTGAAGGGACTTTGCAAGCTCAATAGAGACCTCTGGCAAAGGGTCTCCGGCCGTAATGAAGGGGATAAACAATTTGTCAGAAGGTTTCTGTTTCAAATTAAACATGCGCATTCACCTCATCTTCCAATACTTGCATCAATGTGTTCACGTCTTTGTCTCCTCTTCCTGACAAACAAACGAGTATACTTTGCTCACGTTCCATTTCTTTAGCCATTTCAAACGCTTTAGCTAATGCATGGGCAGATTCGATTGCCGGCAAAATGCCTTCTTTTTCGGAGAGAAGCCTTAATGCAGCGACCGCTTCATCATCCGTCACACTTTCATACTTCACTCGGCCGCTTTGGTGAAGATAAGCATGCTCCGGCCCGATTCCCGGATAGTCCAATCCTGCCGAAATGGAGTATGGCTCTATGATCTGGCCGAATTGATCCTGAATCAAATAAGTCAGCGATCCGTGGATGACACCTTTTGTTCCTTTTGAGATAGTGGCTGCGTGAAGAGAAGTGTCAATTCCTTTTCCGGCGGCTTCTGCGCCTATCAATTCTACATTTTCCGCTAAAAAAGCCTGAAAGATACCAATAGCATTGCTTCCTCCGCCAACACATGCAACCACTTTGTCCGGAAGATTTCCTTCTATGCCGCGCAGCTGTTCTTTCGCTTCATCGCCGATTATTCTTTGGAATTCACGAACAATGTAAGGGTACGGATGAGGACCTACTACAGAACCGATCATATAAAAATGGTCTTCACAATGCTGGACCCAGTATCTGATCGCTTCATTCGTTGCGTCCTTAAGCGTACCATTTCCGCTTGTGACCGGAACCACTTCTGCTCCCAGAAGTTTCATACGGAACACATTCAGCGACTGACGTGCCACATCTTCTTCTCCCATAAAAACGGTACAGGGAAAACCAAATTTCGCGGCTACTGTCGCCGCTGCGACACCGTGCTGGCCTGCCCCTGTTTCAGCAATGATTTTTGTTTTGCCCATTTTTTTTGCAAGCAGAGCCTGCCCCAAAGCGTTATTGATTTTGTGGGAACCTGTATGGTTTAAATCTTCTCTTTTTAAATAAATTTTAGCCCCGCCTAAATGATTTGTCACCTGATCAGCAAATGTCAGCGCTGTCGGCCTTCCGGAATAGTCGAATAACAGCTTTTTATACTCTGCTTCGAAAACAGGATCATTCTTTATTTCTTTGAATGCTTTTTCAATTTCTTCTAAAGGCTGCATCAGCGTTTCAGGAACAAATTTTCCGCCAAACTCGCCAAACCTGCCGATTTCATTTGGATATTGATACATAGTGGTTCATCCTTTCTTCTAAAAGCTTGATGAGAATTTGATCTTTTTTTCCGTTTCTTTCAATTCCGCTCGCCAGATCAATCCCGCCTGGCCTCCATTTGAGCAGTCCGGCAATCGTTTCCGGATTTACACCGCCTGCAATAAAACACCGTTTTGTTGTCCGCTCAGCTTCCTGCTGATATGCAGGCACACTCTCCCAAGAGAACGAAATACCGCTTCCGCCTCTCATCCCTTTGACAGATGAATCAATTACAAACCCATCGACGGCCGCCGCAAAACGCTTCATTTGCTGAATTGTGCCCTGATTATGATGCAGTGCTTTCCATACTTCACAATCCGCGAGAGAACGCAGGTTTACGGCATCTTTCGGGATTTCGTCGCCGTGCAGCTGAATGACATCAAGCTGAAGGTCATTGGCAATACGAGCTATGTTCGCATTTTTTTCATTAACAAAAACACCCACACGTTTTTTATCGCCTATATGCACTTGGCTGCACCACTGTTTCACTTCAGCCGCCGACACTTTTCGTTTGCTCTCAGCAAAAATGAATCCCAAATAATCGGCTTGTGATGTTGCTGCTGTCTGCAAATCTTGGAGAGAGCGAATGCCGCAGTATTTTAATTCGGGCTTTTTCACAGCCTCACTCCCCAAACAAAGCATGGACTGCTTCTTGCTGTGACGGCTGCCTCATTAGTGACTCTCCTATGAGTACCGCTTTCGCTCCATGTTCTTTTACGAATTGCAGATGCTCCAAGGTCCCAATGCCGCTTTCACTGACGAGCAGGCTGTCTTTCGGAACGAGAGCTGCGATTTTTTCTGTCTGCGTCACCGAGGTTTCAAATGTTTTTAAGTTTCGATTGTTAATGCCGATAATATCCGGCGTAAACACCTTCAAAATCCGTTCAAGCGTCAATTCATCATGGACCTCCACTAAAACATCCATCCCTGATTCTTGTGCTTCTGTGTAAAGTTCGTGCAGTTTCAAAGGATCGAGCGCTTCACCGATCAGAAGGATCGCGTCTGCCCCGATTCTCTTCGATTCTTGTACTTGAATAGAATCTATGATGAAATCTTTTCTCAGGACCGGAATTGAGACAGCCCGCTTAACATCTGTCAAATAGTGATTTTCGCCTAGAAAAAAGGGTGTGTCCGTTAATACAGAAAGCGTATCCGCCTTTGCCGCTTCATAATCTTGAGCAATCATGTCAGGGATGAAATTTTCTTTAATCAGTCCTTTTGAAGGAGACGCTTTTTTCACTTCTGCAATCAACCCGATAAATCGGTTCGGATTTGCAAGCGCCTGTTTAAAAGAACGTTTTATAACAATTTGTTCCTCTGGTAAAATAATCGTTTTTACTTCTTCTTTTTTTTGGGCAATAATTTTATCAAGCATAGATCTCTTCCTCTTTCTGTTTAAGACGTTCAAGCTGTGCGCGGGCATTTCCGTTTTTTATCGTTTCTAAGGCGAGCTGTACGCCTTCTTTCATATTAGCGGCAATCCCAGCCGCATAAATGGCGGCGCCCGCATTTAAAGCCGTAATGTTCAGGGCTGATGAATTACTTTCATTTTCAAAAATTTTCTGAATCAACAACGCGCTTTCTTGGGGAGACTGCACCTGAATATCTTTCAACTCCCCCGCTTTAAAACCGAATTCTTCAGGCGATACGGTATACTCCCGCCGGGCACCGTCCTTTAATTCGATGACATCGGTCGGTGATGTCACGGACAGCTCGTCTAGTCCGTCGCGGCTCGAAACAAACAGAACATGTTTCGGATGGAAGCTTTCCAGAGCGCTTGCCATCAGCTTGGCTTTTTCCGTTGAGTATACCCCGATGACTTGGCGCTTCGTCTGCAAAGGATTGCTGAGAGGGCCAAGCAAGTTAAAAATCGTTCTGAAACCGAGCTCTTTTCTTGCGACTGCGACATGTTTCATAGACGAATGATACAGCGGGGCAAACAGAAAGCCCATATTTTTTGTTTTTATGCTTTGCCTTACCTTCTCCGGAGTTGATTGAATAGAAACTCCCAATCTCTCTAAAACATCTGCGCTTCCGCTTTTTGAAGATACTGAGCGGTTTCCGTGCTTTGCAATTTTGGCTCCGGCTGCAGAGGCCGCAATCGCAGCGGCAGTTGAAATGTTAAACGTGGAGATCCCGTCTCCACCCGTTCCGCATGTATCAACAACGTCAGGCAGGCCGTCTATCTTGAGCGCATGGTCGCGCATCACTTTTACAAACCCTGCCAGTTCTTCTGCGGTTTCTCCCCGATGAGCCAATACTGATAAAATCCCGCCCATCTCAGTCGGTCCCATATTTCCGCTCATCATGAGCTGCATGAGGTCTTCCGCTTCGCGAACAGATAATGTGCTGCCATTAACGCATGATAGCAGAAATTTGTTCATCCGCTTCATCCCCCTTGCTTCGGAACATGTCTTCCGCAATATGAATGGTTTTCAGCAAAGCCCCCGCCTTATTGCAGCTTTCTTCATATTCGGCTTCCGGCACGGAATCAGCCACAATACCCGCTCCGGCTTGTATAGAAGCGACACCTTTTTTTACGCTCATTGTGCGAATCGTAATACATGAATCAATACTTCCGTCAAATCCGATGTAAGCGATGCAGCCGCCATACGTTTCACGCGGCGTCGGTTCTAATTCGTTCAATAGCTGCATGGCACGGATTTTAGGGGCGCCCGTTAAAGTGCCTGCAGGAAATGCTGACATTAATGCGTCTACAGGATGGACGCCGTCTTTCAATCGGCCTGTGACGATAGAGATAATATGCATCACATGTGAGAAGGAAACAATTTTTGTAAACTCCGGAACAGCAACCGAGCCGTACTCCGCCACTCTGCCTATGTCATTTCTCGCAAGGTCAACAAGCATGTAATGTTCCGCCTTCTCCTTTTCATCTTTCATCAGCTCTATTTTCAGCTTTTCATCTTCCTCTATATCAGCTCCTCTTTTTCTCGTTCCCGCTATCGGATGAATTTCCAGATGGCCGTCTTGAACATGAATTAACCGTTCGGGAGAGCTTCCGACAATTTCCCGGTCAGGCAGCTTGATGTAATACATATAGGGTGAGGGGTTGACAATGCGCAGCACTCTGTATAGTTCAAAAGAGTCCACTGTTATCGGAATCTCAAATTTTTGTGACAGCACACCTTGAAAGATATCACCCGATTTAATATATTCTTTTATTCTCTCTACATCCGCCATAAACTCACGCTTTTCATAATTAGAAGAGACTGAGTCAAAGCTTGGTGTCGTATAAGTTTCTGATGATAGGAAAAGCTCTGTTAAGTTTTTATTCTCCGTCATTTGATCCATGATTCTTTGAAGTTCGCCTTGATTCTCGTTAAATATATCAATTTTTTCGGACTCTGCTTCTTGTCCGTTTAGCCTCGCATACTGGATGAAGTGTACTTTTTTTGTTTCATGGTCGTACGCCAGCATCGTTCTGCAAACAAACAGCATGCACTTTTCCAAATCAGTTGCTTGACTGTGGCTCTGAATTGCCGGCTCAATCAGCGGTATCATGTCATAGCTTAAATAACCCACCGCCCCGCCTACAAACGGGATATCAAGTTCTGGTGTTTTAATCCGATATGTTTCGTTCATCCAATCAAGAACGGCTTTTAATTCGTTTCCTGTATAAAGCGTCTGATGTTCTGAGTCAATCGCTAAAAATTGTCCTTTTTGCTCTTTAATGGTGATGAAGGGATTGATGCCGATAAAAGAATATCTTGACCAGCTTGATGTATCGTCCTTGCTTTCAAGCAGATAAGTGATTTTTCGGTCCAGCTTTTCAATCATTTGAATGGGTGTCAGTGTATCCACTGTGAAAGTCTCCACAATGGGAATGGTGTTATGAGACAAGCTGTCCTTTAAAAATGCGGAAATATTTGATTGGAAATTCATCTTCTCACTCCTTATGGCAAGGAGAATGAGGTGAGGTATAAGAGGGAATGAAATGTATACAAAATAAACCCAAAAGAATAAACTTCTTTTGGGTAGGAATTAACAAATTTGTCCTCAGCTCAACTAAACTCATTCTCAGCTACCCTATTCTCTAACTCAACTGTTCTAACTTCTGCTTTATACACACTTTTGTGTATTTCTAAGCTGTTCTTATCGTATTACAATTCAGTATTTTTTGTCAATGATAAATCTGGTCTTAATCCGACCGCTTTTTCTAAATAAATGTGTTTGATTTGATCTTGCGGCACATCGGTCTGAACGGTCATCATGACACGCACACATTTTTTTAAACCGCCATTTACGTCCATTTCCTGCATACAGGTCACCGGAACATATTGCCATCCGGCGATTTCACGCACGGCTTTGGCTGGAAAAACAGAATGCAAATCAGGAGTCGCCGAAAGAAGCATTTGGACAACATCTTCCGGCTTTGTTTTGTTTTCTGTGATCATTTTTTCCAACAGCTGTTTTGTTTTGCTTAAGATCTCTTGTTCTGTATCATTTTCAACGGTTGTTGCTCCGCGAATGCCGCGAATCATCATGCTGTCTCCTCCATTCGCCATTTGTTCAGCCAATTTTCCAGTTCATCTTTTGAAAACGCATGGTCGGCTACCTGGCCGATTTGTTTCAATACGATAAACTGAATAATGCCCCCGCGGGTTTTTTTATCATTCATCATACGGTTTACTAGTACAGATGTAGAAACTTCCTGTTTAATTCTAAGAGGATATCCCAGCTTCTTGAACCATTCCGTAAGAAGCTCTCTGTCCATTTGGCATCCTTCTGCTTGTTCACTTACATACAAAGCGAACTGCATTCCGAGCGCCACTGCGTCACCGTGGGTAATCTGGCCGTAGCCATATTCCGCCTCAACAGCGTGACCGAGTGTATGACCGAAATTTAAGAAGGCTCTGATTCCTTCTTCCTTTTCATCTTGATTGACAACAGATGATTTAATGGAAATGCCTTTATAAATCATCTCATTGAGCTGTTCACTGTTTATGTCATCCAGCGCTTGAATGCTCAATAGCTCCTCTAAAAACGCTTTATCATAAATAAAAGCGTGCTTAATGACCTCTGCCATCCCTGATCTCAGCTCTTTTTGAGGAAGTGTGTGTAATAATTCTGTATCGTATAGCACGGCTTTCGGCTGATAAAAAGCACCGATCAAATTTTTCCCCATCGGATGGTTAACGGCTACTTTTCCTCCTACCGCGCTGTCATGGGCCAAAAGCGTCGTCGGCATTTGAATGAAGTCGATCCCCCGCATGAACGTGGCTGCCACAAATCCGGCTAGATCTCCTACAACCCCGCCGCCAAAAGCGATGATACAGGAGGAGCGATCCATGTGAAATGAAATGGCTTCCGTCTGAAGCCGGGTATACACCTCTAAGGATTTAGCCTGCTCGCCGCTTGGCACCGTCACTTTTTTCACGGACCATTTCTCCTCTAATATACGACACATTTCCTCACCGTACAGGCGGTCCACTTCTTCATCCGTAATGAGCAAAATACTGGTCAACGGCCTGTTCAATGAAGACAAAAGCGCGGAAGCCTGTTTTCTAATGCCTTCGCCGATAAAAACAGGATATGAAGAGGAAGCTGTTTCCACATGCAGTGTTCTCATTAAAATTCCCTCGACAGCTTTTTCATGTTCTCCACATTTTCTTTAATTCGGTCAATCTGATCCAAGCCGAATTGTTCAACGACGGCATTCGCAATTTCCCATGCCACAGCTGCTTCAGCCACTACGCTTGCTGCCGGCACCGCACAGCTGTCTGACCGTTCGATACTTGCAGAAAACGGCTCTTTTGTTTCGATATCTACGCTCTTCAGCGGTTTATACAATGTAGGGATTGGCTTCATCACACCGCGGACGACAATCGGCATTCCTGTCGTCATACCGCCTTCGAGTCCTCCAAGTCTGTTGGTTGCGCGTGTATAGCCTTTTTCCTCATCCCAAATGATTTCGTCATGCACTTCACTTCCGTTTTTGCCTGCCGCCTCAAAACCGATGCCAAACTCTACACCTTTGAAAGCGTTGATTGATAATACAGCGGCAGCAAGTTTGCTGTCGAGTTTCCGGTCATAGTGAACATAGCTGCCGACACCTACAGGCATGCCTTCGACAATAACTTCTACAATACCGCCGATTGAATCTCCATTGGCTTTCGCTTCATCAATGGCATCCATCATTTTACGGCCGGCTTCTTCGTCATAGCATCTGACTGGCGATTCCTCAGTAACTCGCTTCAGGTCTTCAATAGAGGTATAATCGGTTTTTTCAGCTTTTACGCCTCCAATTTCCAATACGTGGCCCGCCACTTTAATGCCGAGCGCTGAAAGAATTTGTTTCGCTACGGCACCAGCAGCCACTCTTACCGTCGTTTCTCTCGCAGAAGAACGTTCAAGCACATTTCTCATATCACGATGATTATATTTAATCGCACCGTTCAAATCGGCATGCCCCGGTCTCGGTCTTGAGATCTGCCGTTTCATTTCATTTTCTTCTTCCTCAGTAATGGGAGCAGCCCCCATAATCTTTGTCCAGTGGGTCCAATCCTTGTTTTCTACAACAAGCGCGATTGGTGAACCTAGTGTGCGTGCGTGACGTACACCGCTCATAATTTTCGCCTGGTCTTTTTCAATCTGCATCCGGCGGCCCCGTCCATGGCCTTTTTGGCGTCTTGCAAGCTCAAAATTGATGTCTTCTTCTGTTATGTAAAGCCCCGCAGGCACACCTTCTATAATGGTTGTCAATTGCGGACCGTGTGATTCTCCAGCTGTTAAATATCTCATGACCTCTTCTCCCTTCATCACATTAACGCTTTTAAGTAAAACTATAACATATTTTTTAGTGAAAAGTCATTCTATCTTTTTTGATAAAAGAATGTATCAGCAGAAACCAGACCGTATTTCTCAGGGTTGAAGATTTGCTCTGTGCTGCCGACGAATAAAATTCCGTTCTTTTTCAGGCTTTGCGCCATTTTTAAGTACAGCTCTTCCTTCGCCTGTTCTGTAAAATAAATAAAAACGTTTCGGCAGACAATTAAGTCAAAATCCTGTTCATAGCGATCAGCGAGCAGGTTGTGCTTTTTGAACCTGATATTTTTTTTAATATCCGCTTTCACTTGATAGCTTCTGTCATCATTCTGTTTAAAAAACCTGTCTTTTACCGACGCGGGAACCTCCTGTAATGAACGTTCCTGATATATTCCTGTTTTTGCTTTTTCGAGCGCTTTCTCATCAATATCTGTCGCCAAAATCTGAAAACCGGACAGCCCTTTTTGCTGCTCGAGAATCATGGCCAGCGTATACGGTTCCTCTCCCGTGGAACATGCCGCACTCCATATGTTTAACGGTTTTTTATGTTTTATTAATGGTAAAATCGAGGTTTCAAGAACCTCCCACCTTTTATAATTACGGTAAAATTCTGAAACATTAATCGTCATCCTGTCTAATGTTTCATTTAAAAGCCGCTGATCCTTCTCAAGAGCCTCAGCAAATTCCTTAAAGTTCTGATAACCCTTTTTTTCATATAATGAGGTAAGCCTTCTCTTCATTTGTGCTTCTTTGTATAAAGTAAGATCTACTCCAGTTAATTGTTTCCATTTGCTGATGAATATATTGTATGCTTCCATTGATTCTCTCCCAGCCTTGCTTTCTTTTGTCCTAGTATAGCTTTTTTTCTAGGGGAATTGTATCGTTTCAACAAAAAAATCAGCCTTTCAGCTGATTTCAAACGGGAAATGGCAGGGTTTTGCAAACCCTGCCATTTGTTAACACATTATTGAAAACCCTTACAATCGAGAGAAAGCTGAAACCAATAAAATTGTCTTAAAGCATGAGCCTTTCAGCTGATGTTTAATAAATCCAATTGGTCATGAGTTTTTGATAAGGCACTAATTCCTCTTGTTTAAAGAAAATATTAATCTCGCGCTCTGCGCTTTCTAAAGAATCAGATCCATGGATAATATTTTTTCCTACAAACATTCCGAAGTCTCCGCGAATCGTGCCCGGCAATGCTTCTTGCGGATTTGTTTTTCCGATCAGCTGCCTTGTCACTTCAATTACGTTCTCACCTTCCCATACCATCGCAAATACGGGACCTGAAGTGATAAATTCCACGAGTTCTCCGAAGAATGGTTTACCTTTATGTTCTGCATAATGATTTTCTGCCATTTGCTCAGAAACGGCCATCAATTTGGCTCCGGCCAATTGTAAGCCCTTACGTTCAAATCTAGACAAAATTTCACCGACTAGCTGGCGTTCTACACCGTCAGGTTTTACCATGATAAACGTCTTTTCCATAAGATTCTCCACCCCATCATTATGTATGTATAGGCTTTCACGTTGTACAACGAAATCGTAACATCTTTCTGACAATTAATCAATCAGGGGAGGAGAAAATTCACATCTTGTTCGAAAAAAACTTAAAATTTTCGTTTTCCGATATATTTTGCGATGGAAGCAAGGGATGAGCGCGCGCGCCCTCTCGGCAAAGTATTTAGTTTTTGGAAAGCCTTCTCCAAATACATTTCACTGACGGCCATTGATTTTTTGATCGCATTTGTTTTCTTAATTTCTTCAATAATAGGATTAAGCTGTTCCTGTGTCGTCTCGCTATTTATCAATTTAAGCTGATTTCGCAATCCGGGATGCTCCAATGCATATAAAACCGGGAGTGTGATATTTCCTTGCAGCAAATCTCCTCCGACCGGTTTCCCAAGCTCTTCTTCTGTTGAAGTGAAATCTAAAATATCATCGATAATCTGATAAGACATCCCCACATAATAGCCAAACCAATACAACGCTTTATGAACCTTTTCATCCGCACCGGAAGCAATGGCTCCCAGCTGACAGCTGACGGCAATGAGGATAGCGGTTTTTCTTTTTATACGCCGCAAATACGTTCTTAGGTTTTGTTCCATGTTGTATTTATCTTTAATCTGCTCGATTTCACCGAGGCATACTTCAACAATTGTTTGAGACAGAATACGGTGAGCTTTCGGTTCGTTAATTCTTGTCATCATCTCAAGAGAGCCGGCAAGCATATAATCGCCCGTATACATTGCGATACGATTGTCCCACTTTGCTTTGATCGTAGGCTTCCCTCTTCTAAGCTCAGCATCGTCTATCACATCATCATGAACAAGAGACGCCATGTGAATCATTTCTAATGTGACGGCGACATATTTGATCTTGTTAATGTCGTAGTTTCCAAACATTCCGGAAAGCAAAACAAAAACCGGGCGGATTCGTTTGCCTCCCGCTTGGAGCAGATGAAGCCCCGCTTCACTTAATAACGGATAGTCGGAACGTACGGTTTGTTCAAGTTCTTTTTCGATTATATCAATATCGTCATTTAAAAAAGAATAGGCCATTTTAAATTTCATATCATTCACCCAAACATCTGTGTATTCGTTATTTCCATCCGATATGCGTGGCAGCGACACCGCCAGTAAACGAATGATACTTGACACTTTTAAGGCCCGCCTCTTCAAACAGGCGCGCAAGTTCCTTCATACCGGGAAATTCTCTTGCTGATTCTTGAAGCCAAGAGTATTCTTTATAGCTTTTCGCAAACAGCTTGCCGAAAAACGGCATAATATATTTAAAGTACATAAAATAGGCTTGCTTAAAACCAAACATTTCAGGCTGGGACGTTTCAAGGCAAACGACCTGTCCGCCTGGCTTTACCACACGCTTCATCTCTTTCAAAACCGTTAAATAGTCCGGAACGTTGCGAAGTCCGAAACCTATTGTGACATAATCAAATGAATCATCATCAAAAGGAAGTTCCATCGCATTTCCGTGCAGCAGTTCGATTTGGCTGTATCCGCCGTCTTTTACTTTTTTTTCGCCGATGCTCAGCATATTTTTGCTGAAATCCAAGCCTTTTACCTCGCCTGTTTTTCCGGCAGCTTCCGCAAGCGCGATGGTCCAGTCCGCTGTTCCGCAGCACACATCCAGTGCTTTGGCGCCTTCTTTCACATCCATAATGCGCATTGTTTTCTCACGCCATTTTTTATGCTGCTGAAAACTGATGACAGAGTTCATCTGGTCATAATTTTTATATATTTTCTCAAATACGCCGTGTACTCGCTGTTCTTTAGACTCCTGCATAATGGTTACCCTTCTTCCACTTTCTGATGATAAGTTTTGTCTTGGCTGATTGTTTTCAGACGATTTAATAACATATTTTGAATAGGTGAATTCACAGGCAGGATCGTTTCAATGCTGTGCTGTGCTTTTTTGCGGCTGTCTTCCAATATCTCTGCCATTGTTTTGCCTGAATGAACGAAACCGCCGATCACATCAAGAAATGTATCATGCCCGTTCATAAGCCGTTTATATACAAAAAAGTCACTTGATAGTATTTTCCAGCGAGGAAGGTTGAAGTGTTCCGATACTCTATGGAATAATGCCGCCTCCACAATAGCAACACTCTCAAAAAAATGGTTTGCATCCCGTACAGAACGGTCGTACAGACGTATTTTATGCTCATTGATCTCTTTAATTGCTGTAGCAAGCGTCCGGATCATGTATATATCCTTCATTTCTGACAGGAGAGAATAGTACAGCCCGCTGAAATAGTCGCCGGCAAGGACGGTCAATTGCCGATTTTTATTTTCGTCTCGCTTTATTGCTCTGGCAGTTGTCACTTCATCGTGGGTATCAAGGGCGCTTTGGACAAGCATCGCTGTTACAATATAATTTTCTTTGTCTTCAGGCTTAATGTCCGCCTCTTCAAATAACGCATGAAAAAGAAGAAGCTTATCCTCATCAATTTTAGGCGCGGAAATATGTTTCGCTAAATAAGGATGTGACAGCTTTTGTTTTAATTTCGTATTCAGATTCGCTAAAGTTCCGTAGATGTCTTGCAAAAATATCACCCTTGTCCCCAAATTCACATTTATTCTAAATCATATATGTAATACATTCTTTTTTGTCATTTTTATACGCAGATATCATTATAGCATAAAAAAAAGAAATTAGCTGTATCATCCCGCTGTTTGCGAGCATTTGCGGCAACAGCGGGGACAGCCAGTTTATTTTTTCTCGCTTTTCATTTCTCCATACGCGGTTTGAATGAGGGCCTCGCCTCTGACTTTAATCGCAGATGTATGCTCAGTAAACTGAGCAATGATCACTTCGCCTTTGTCCAGCTTTTCGGAATGATGAAACTTTGTATCTGTTCCTCTTGTCAGGCCGATTACATTCACTCCGTCCTCAACCGCTTTAATGACGACAAAATCGCTTGAATGCTTTTGGTTCATATAAGAGCACCCTCTATCTTATTTAGTCATGTCGTTTAATATGATCTAACACTTCAGAACGGGCAGCAGCATCGTTTTTGAAAATGCCTCGCACAGCAGAAGTGACTGTTTTTGCCCCCGGCTTTCTGACGCCTCTCATTGTCATGCACATGTGCTCCGCCTCAACAACGACCATCACGCCGTGCGGATCGAGTGTTTCCACAATGCTTTCTGCAATCGTTGATGTAATGCGCTCCTGAAGCTGAGGACGCTTTGCTACGGCTTCGACGGCACGAGCCAATTTACTGAGGCCTGTGACCTTTCCGCCGCGCGGTATATAAGCAATGTGCGCTTTTCCGTAAAAAGGAACAAGATGATGCTCACACATAGAATGAAAAGCGATATCCTTCACAAGAACAAGCTCTTCATGGTCCTCACCGAAGACGGTTTGAAAATGTTCTTTTGGATCTTCATTCAGTCCGGAAAAAACTTCGGCGTACATTTTTGCGACTCTTTTCGGAGTATCCAACAGCCCTTCCCGGTTTGGGTCTTCTCCAATCGCTTCTAAAATTTGGCGAACCGCTTGTTCAATCTGTTCTTTATTAACTTCTTTCATCTTCTATGTCCTCCACCAATGAATACATTTAATTTCGATTCTAGCACACATATCACGCCAAAAGCAAAACGAAAGCCCTAAATGGGTCACGAAAAGATCGGGGCGTTTTAAAAAATGAAAAGCCCCTTAAAAAGGGGCTTTTCTGTGAAGAAATAAAGTGTATGTAAGCTAGATGCATACACGATCTATATTCACAATTATTTTCCTGCAACAGCGTCTTTAAGAGCTTTACCTGGTTTGAAAGCAGGTACCTTGCTTGCCGGAATTTCGATTTCTTCACCTGTTTGCGGGTTACGTCCTTTACGTGCTGAACGCTCACGCACCTCAAAGTTACCAAAACCGATCAGTTGGATTTTATCACCATTTTTAAGTGCATCTAAAATCGTATCAAAAACAGAGTCAACTGCTTTTGTAGCGTCTTTTTTAGACAATTCGCTTGCTTCCGCAACTGCATTGATTAGTTCTGTCTTGTTCATGCCTTTCACCTCCTCCCAAAAGTAATAAATTCAGGTAGATTATTATCATTTCTTCACAGTTCAGCCTGATTCTAAACCTCTCTGAAAAAAATTCAGAGGAAGGGCACATACGGCTTCTTATAGAGAAATCTGCGCTCTGAGGAATGTTTGTCCAACAGAGTGAAGATTTTCTGTATGTAGAGTAACACATATAAAAAGCCATATCAAGCATTTTAAAGCTTCAATCCCTTGCTCGTCAAGGATTTAGGGTGATAAACCGAACAAATATTCCTTTTTTTACTTATATCATCCTATTCCTTGATCTATTTCCATTATCTGCGGACAATAAAAAAAGACCTCCCATTTCTAAAGAGGTCTTCCATATTACAGGATAATCGCTATCAAACCGCCGGAGCCTTCGTTAATGATTCTTTCCAGCGTTTCTTTCAGTTTATACCTCGCATTCTCAGGCATGAGAGATAATTTGGCCTGTATGCCTTCCCTCACGATGGAGCTTAACGATCTTCCGAAAATATCTGAATTCCAAATGGAAAGCGGATCATCCTCAAAGTCCTGCATTAAGTAGCGGACAAGTTCTTCGCTTTGTTTTTCAGTCCCGATGATCGGAGCGAATTCGCTTTCTACATCAACTTTGATCATATGAATGGATGGCGCGACCGCTTTCAGCCTGACACCGAATCTGGAGCCCTGCCGTATGATTTCAGGTTCATCTAAACTCATATCCGACAATGCCGGCGCAGCGATCCCGTATCCGGTCTGTTTCACCATTTTCAAAGCGTCGGAGACCTGATCATACTCTGTTTTCGCATGGGCAAAATCCTGCATAAGCTCAAGCAAGTGGTCTCTTCCTCTGATTTCAACACCGACTACTTCTTTTAAAATCTGATCGTATAGGTGATCCGGCGCATACAAGTCAATTTCAGCTATCCCCTGCCCCATTTCAATCCCGGCGAGTCCTGCACTTTCAATAAAGTCGAACTCGCTGAATTGACCGACAACCCGATCAACATCCCGCAGCCGTTTGATATCTTTTACCGTTTCCTTGACAGAGTCTTGATAGCTTTCCCGCAGCCAATGGTTCTCTTTCAGCACCATGACCCAGCTTGGGAGATTCACATTCACTTCAAGCACCGGAAACTCGTAAAGCGCTTCTCTGAGCACGCTGAGTACATCTGTTTCTCTCATGCTTTCAACACTCATCGCCAGTACCGGGATATCATACTTTTCCATTAAACTGTGGCGCAGCGCCTCTGTTTCAGGATGATACGGCTTCACCGAGTTAATGACCATAATGAAAGGTTTGCCGACTTCTTTCAGCTCGTCAATGACTCGTTCTTCTGCTTCGACATAGTCGTTTCTGGCGATATCGCCGATAGAACCGTCTGTGGTAATGACTACCCCGATTGTCGAGTGTTCTTGAATCACTTTTCTCGTACCGATTTCAGCAGCCTCATGGAATGGAATCGGCTCTTCGTACCAAGGCGTGTTAATCATTCTCGGTCCGTTTTCATCCTCATAGCCTTTAGCTCCGGGCACGGTGTACCCTACGCAATCTACCAGCCTTATATTGACATCAAGTCCGTCTGATACATGGACAGACATCGCCTGATTAGGAACAAACTTAGGCTCTGTTGTCATAATCGTTTTTCCGGCAGCGCTTTGCGGCAGCTCATCCTGTGCACGTGCACGGTCAGCTTCGTTGCTGATATTCGGGAGCACCACAAGCTCCATAAATTTCTTAATAAACGTAGATTTCCCTGTACGGACAGCTCCAACGACCCCTAAATATATATCGCCTCCTGTTCGTTCAGCGATATCCTTGAAAATATCGACCTTTTCCAAGTGATCCCCTCCCGGACTTCCTATCCTAATCATTTTTATTCACCATTCATTTCACCTTCATCAATCAAATACAGGACACTATATGTGTATGACGTTGTCCTATTTCAATATGACACCTTTAGAAAATTTTCAATCCTCATTCTAGTAAAGTATGAAAAAACCTTTCTCCCTATTTGTATGCGAGGGAGAAAGGTTCATTCCTGTTTCATATCATTTTCTAAAAAAACGGGTTCTTGTTTTTCATTAACGGTATACTTGACGGAAAACGCGGGTACAAAGGGTGTCTCTTCCCAAATGATATCCTGGATTTCAGCGCCGGGCTTGAGGTCTTTTTTGCTTTGTTTCATACAATCGGCCAAATCAATCCTGTAATCAGCATAGATGTCTCCATCGCCTCCGATCATAAGCGGCAGAGAGGCTCCCGATATGGGGCTTGTGACGGTGAGCGCATGCTTCACACCCAATTTCTTCTCGTCTAAGGTGAATAAATCACGGGATAATACATCCTCATAAGGGGGATAGCCTTGCTGTTCCTTGTACATTTTTACCCGAAGTTTGATATCACGGATTTTTTCAGCCATCTTTAAATCTATCAGCTTTACGGAAGGATTGTTCTCCACATCCACGAGCACATATTGGTAGTCTCCTCCGCTTTCAAAAGCTGAGCTTGGCGGTTCAGCGATATATCTCGGGGCCAAGCGATTAAAATCAATCGGATACTTTTGATAAATCGGTGTTTTCATATCCTTTGTCTGAATCGGAAGAAGCCCTCCATTCGCCTCTTTAAACTTGTCAACCGCAGACTGAACCTGTTTTAATTGCTCCTCATAAGGAATGGCATTTTCAACTTTGCGCTCCTCCGGGTATAAGCACCCTGATAAAAGAATCGCAGAAAAGAAAATGAAGGCGCATTTCAGTTTGACCATACCACACTTCCTTTTGCACATTTATTCATTGACAGGGCCGCTGAAAACGACAATGATCACGATCAATCCCGATATCAGCATACAAGCGTAGGCAAGTGAAGACACGCCAGCTTTCAAAAAAGCATTTTTACATTTGTATCGGCTCATATAAATAGCTGCAACGGCGATGAACATTAAACCCATGGCTCCAAGTGCAAACCACATTTTCATTAATGCCAGACTCAAACGATCCGCCCCTTCCCCTGTATATATGTTATGTAAGCGTTATATTTCATTTTAATATACAAAGGTTGAAAAGATCAACAGATTTTCCAACCTTTGAAAGCACAAAAAAACTGAAGCAAAGGGGGGTCTTCGCTTCAGTCATATGACTATATTTACCTACACGTTTTAGATCCAGCTCTCTTGGACTTCGATGCTATAGTATGCAAGTGTCCGTACAGATGCATCCTCTCCTGCCTAAATCGCCAAAATGTTTCAAGCGATTCCGGGCCGGGAAGCTCCATTTTTTCGTGATAATCGTTCAACCCAGAATATGCAGGCTGTCAGCGGATTGTCACTTTTTTACTTCACTTGATTTTCAAACGTATTCACTAAATCCTCCATTTCGTGGGTTTTCACCCGCGCCATTAGAGATTCGACTGCTGTTTCTACTGTTTGCCCGTTAAAAAGAACCTGATGAAGAGCTTCTGTAATCGGCATTTTCACCTGATACTTTTCAGACAGCTGATAAGCCGCTTTTGTGGTGCGGACCCCTTCAACCACCATTCCCATTTCTTCAAGAACAGCTTCGAGTTTGTAACCTTTTCCAAGCATATTGCCGGCGCGCCAGTTTCTTGAATGAACGCTTGTACACGTCACAATCAGGTCCCCTACACCCGCTAAGCCTGAAAAAGTCAGCGGATTGCCGCCCATTTTCGTTCCGAGTCTGGCGATTTCGGCAAGTCCCCGCGTAATCAGGGCCGCCTTTGCATTATCTCCGTACCCTAAGCCGTCAGTGATCCCTGCTGCAAGGGCGATAATGTTTTTCAAAGCACCGCCGATTTCCACGCCGATAATATCCGGGTTTGTGTATACGCGGAAATTATGATTCATAAATAAATCCTGTACCTCTTCCGCCGACTGTATGCTTTTTGAAGAAGAAGTCACCGTAGTCGGGTGCCGCAGGCCGACTTCCTCTGCATGACTCGGTCCGGAAAGCACGACGATATCTTTTCTGATATCGGCAGGCAGCTCTTCTTCCATAATTTCAGAAATACGAAGAAGCGTGTCCGGTTCAATCCCTTTGCTGACGTGGACAAAGACAGCCTTTTTAGTAATATAAGGGACAGCTTGGCTTAATACTTCACGGATTGCTTTTGTCGGGACAGCGACAATAATAAAATCAGCATCCTTCAATGATTCCTGCAAATCTGTTGTTCCTGTAATTTCTTCAGGAAGCTTTACATCCGGCAAATAATCCTTGTTTTCATGACGTTCATTAATTTGACTGATAAGCTCAGGGCGGTGACCCCACATACACACTTGATGTCCGTTATCTGCAAGGACCAAAGCGAGTGCGGTTCCCCAGCTCCCAGCTCCGAGCATCGTCACTTTTTTCATAGTTGAATCACACCTTTTTATTTTCTCGCTCTTGCAAATATTTTAATTGGTGTCCCTTCAAAATCAAACGCATCTCTGATCCGATTTTCTAAAAACCTTTCGTAAGAGAAGTGCATAAGCTCCGGATCATTTACGAAAACGACAAAACTCGGCGGCTTTACAGCGACCTGTGTCGCATAGTAAATTTTCAGGCGCTGCCCATTATGCGTCGGTGTCGGATTCATCGCTACCGCGTCCATGATGATATCATTTAAAACATTGGTCTGCACACGGAGCGAATGATTTTCGCTCGCCTTAATTATAGCAGGCATCAGCGTATGAATGCGTTTTGTTGTTAAAGCCGACATGAATAGTATCGGCGCATAATCAAGAAATTGAAAATGATCGCGGATATTTTGCTCGAATTCTTTCATCGTCCGCTCATCTTTATCAACAGCATCCCATTTGTTCACAACAATGACTACAGCCTTGCCCGCTTCATGGGCATAGCCTGCAATACGCTTGTCCTGCTCAATGATGCCTTCTTCCCCATCAAGCACAACGGCAACCACTTCTGAGCGGTCAATCGCTTTTAGCGCACGCAGCACACTGTATTTTTCGGTTGTTTCGTATACTTTTCCTTTTTTTCTCATACCTGCAGTATCGACAATCACAAAATCCTGCTGATTGTAGCTGAACATTGTGTCCACTGCGTCTCTTGTTGTTCCGGCCACGTTGCTTACAATGACCCGCTCTTCTCCGAGCATAGCGTTAACAAGAGAAGATTTTCCGACATTCGGGCGTCCGATAAGGCAAAATTGCACAACTTCTTCGTTGTACTTTGTCTCCGGAATGTTTTTGAAATGTTCCGCTGCAGCGTCAAGCAAATCACCTAACCCCAGTCCATGGGTGCCTGAAATCGGATATGGCTCTCCAAAACCAAGCGAGTAAAAATCATAAACATTCGCTCTCATTTCAGTATTATCCAATTTATTCACCGCAAGAACAACCGGCTTTTTCGTCCGGTACAGAATTTTAGCGACCTCTTCATCGGCTGCCGTCACTCCTTCACGGCCATTCACCATAAAAATGATGACATCCGCTTCATCCATGGCGATTTCAGCCTGCTGGCGAATCTGTGTCATAAACGGTTCATCACCGATATCAATACCGCCCGTATCAATCAGGTTAAAATCATAGTTCAGCCATTCAGCTGAGCTGTATATCCGGTCCCTGGTCACTCCAGGGGTATCTTCTACTATTGAAATTCTTTCACCCGCAATCCTATTAAAGATTGTGGACTTCCCTACATTCGGTCTCCCGACTATGGCTACGACAGGTTTACCCATTGTACCCTTCCTTTCAATCCAGCCGCTTTCATTTTTTACATAAATTTTCAACCGGTTATTAGAATTCTTATTTTTACTTTTTATGAAAAGAAACCCTTCACACTGAAGGGCTTAACTCATTTATTATATCAGTTTTCAGTAAGATCACAACGTATTCTTAAAAATGTTTCACAATCAAATATAAGTCGTCCCCAATACGATGGGCAATTCCGTCAAGAATGGCTTCAAGATTTGTAGCGTAAAGCTCCATTTCCTTTTGATCTTCACAAAAAAAGATGGTTGTCCCGCCGCTCGCCCGGTTTCGGTTGGTCGTTATGACAGCCAATACAAAATTCGTTAAGGAATCGCTCATTTTATCACCTTATCTTGCTTTTTAATAAATTCAGTCGGCATTCTGATCGCATTCTCAAGGGTCGGAACATTGCTGATAATCTGAAGCGCGGTATCCGGATGATGCACTTGCGGCAGAACGAAGATGCCGACTCGGCCGTCATTGAGATCCCGTTTTGCCAGCGGCGTAAGTGACGGTTCCCCTGAATCGCGATAGACGCCGAGCACATTGGAAACATCGAATAAAATAGCCTGCCGCTGTCCTAAGTTGGCAATTGTAGTAGCTGAATTAAAGTTTTTCGGTGTTAAAATAAATCCCATTCCATGCTTTAAAATCAGCTCTTGTTTCTCAGGCAGCCCGATATTCATAATATAAATATTATCAACATACAAACCCGGTCCTTCAAAACGGGGCTTTATGTATTCAATATCCACTATATCTTTCAATACACTTCCAGACATGAATTTCATCGCGAGCAAGAAGCAAACAACCGCCGCAATTACAGCTGCCCATAAAGAGAAAAACACATAAGCTGAAGTTGTGAGAAGCGCGGTGAATATAACAATATAATTTCTGCTTTCAAACGCGATCGCAATCCCCTCGATATATGTGCTGCCTCTGGACACAAGCTCATAAGAATCCATTTGGGTCAGCGTGTTCCGCTCCATATTCCGTACATCTCGAAATTGCGTTGCCGCTAATGTCAGAAAGGTAATCGCGGTAAATTCTTCTTCCAACAAAGCCGGCATAATAATTGCACCGAGGCCAGCAGCAATTAACCCAAGCGCGATATGAATCACTTTTCCATGGATATAGGTAGGATATTGGCGGTAATCAGTTTTCAGCATATAAAGCCTTGTCAGCACTCCTGCAATGACTCCCGCAATAATGGGATATACATAATTACTCATGACATTTTTGTGGCTCCTTTGTTGGATCTTTTACCTTTTTGACTTAGTTGGCCGGCAAGCTGTTCACATTTTGAGATACCAAACAGCAAAATCGTGCCTGCTGAGCATGCATACAGCCATTGAAAATCACCAATGTTGACTGCACCCGCAAATCTTTGAATGATGAAAGAGTACAAAAGCTCCCCCTGGCACATTCCAAGAACAAATAATGCAAGCCGCTCGCGAAAGTTCCTTTCAACCGCGGCTGTCACGACCGTAAAAACCATCACAACAACCCACTCAGGTTCTATGATGAACCAAACCGGATCATATAATGCAAAAAGAAAGACAAAAGCATACGCAAACACCAATGTCATATGCAAAACGATGTAACGGAGCCGTTTATACATACCCAAATAACCGCCAAAGGCACATGCAGCTATATAAAACATCACGTATGCCGCATTCAGCGTAAAATAAAAAGTAAAGTGATGTATGCTTAAGATGATATTTGTCAAAATAAAAACAGATACGATAAACCGGCTTTTTGTCTTTTCGAGGATAAAAGTCGTCAGTATCCACAAAAACCACATTGACCAATAATAATAAAATGGTTCCATTTCGCGTTCCTCCATCTACACACAGTATGGGGCCGGAGAACGTTTTTTAAACCAGCTGATAAACGAAAAGGAGAATGATGATGGGAAGAGACAGACAGGAAAGAAAACTCAAAGCTTCTCACCGAGTGGAGTCAGACAGAGATCAGTCCATTCACCATAACGGCGCGACAGCCCTTGAGAAAAACGGGGAATTCAAAAAGAGGAAATCATAGGCATTAAAAAAAAGCATACGAAAAGGATGACAAAGATTTTTTTGTCATCCTTTTAACGTACGCTAAAAGCGGATGTATTCACGCCTCTCTCCTTCAGCCAATGGTGGGTATCTCCTTGTATGACGAGAGGAGCCTGCTGTAATTCAGGGATGGTTTTGACCCCTAGCACAGTCATGATCACCTTTAGTTCTTGCAGAAGTTCACGGATCTCATCAATTAATCCGTCTTCCCCTTTAGCGGTAAGCGCCTTTAAGAAGTAGCCTGCCATTCCGGCAAAGGAAGCGCCGAGAGCGATCGCTTTGGCCACATCAAGCGCATGCTGCAGACCGCCGGAAGCGATAACAGCCTTATCTTGAAACTGTGATGTGATTTCAGCTAAGCTTGCAGCTGTTGAAATGCCCCACGAGTTAAAAAAGTTCAGTTGCTTATCTCTGCGGAGATTTTCAATTTTTGAGAAATTCGTGCCGCCGTAACCGCCGATATCAACGGCTGCCGCACCCGACTCATACAGCCTGGCAGCCGATTCTTTACTCATTCCAAATCCGACTTCCTTTACAATGACAGGCACTTCGAGCTCCTTGCACATCTGCTCAATTCGTCCAAGCGCACCGCTGAAGCTTCTGTCCCCTTCCGGCATGACAATTTCCTGAATGACGTTCAGATGGATTTGCAGAGCATCCGCCTCAAGCATTGAAACAGCCCGTTTCGCCTGTTCTGCTGTCGCTTCACTGCCTAAATTAGCAAAAATAAGCCCATTAGGATTTTCTTTTCTCGCAATTTCATAAGAAAAGCGTTCAGAAGGGTCTTTAAGAGCCGACATTTGCGAACCCACAGCAAGAGGAATATCCGCCTCCCGCGCCGCTCTCGCCAGCGATTTATTAATTTCATATGTATGTTGTCCGCCGCCGCCTGTCATTGCATTGATAAAAATCGGCGAACTGCTCGTAAGTTCGCCGATTTTTGTTGTTATATCCACTTGTTCTAATGCAAGATCGGGAAGACTGACATGAACAAACGTTATATCGTCAAGACCTGTCTCTCGTTTTTGTCCGGTAGACAGCGCGTGATCTATATGTTGTCTTTTTCGTTCTGCTCGTGTCACGTTCATCACCAATTATTTTAGTTTATTAAGTTTATCACCAATTAGATCTCCAAGCTGGAAACCGGAGCTTTGTTCTTCTTTGGCCTGATACTGGCGATAGTCTTCTTGACCGCCTTGAGGCGCTTCTTCCAGTTCACGCATGCTAAGTGAGATGCGTTCCTCGCCTTCATTCACATCAAGGACTTTCACTTTTACATCTTGCCCTTCTTCCAAAACTTCATGCGGTGTGCCGATATGTTTATTGGAAATTTGTGAAATGTGCACAAGGCCTTCCACTCCGGGGAGAATCTCGACAAACGCACCGAAGCTTACGAGGCGCTGAACCTTTCCTTCAAGAACATCGCCTTTTTTGACTTTTTCGCCAATCTGGCTCCAAGGTCCCGGAAGCGTCTCTTTAATAGATAAAGAAATACGCTCATTATCGCGGTCTACAGAAAGGACTTTCACCTTCACTTCCTGGCCTTCTTCCACCACATCAGATGGCTTTTCCACATGAGAATGGGAAAGCTGCGAAATGTGGACAAGACCGTCGATCCCGCCAATATCTACAAACGCTCCGAAGTCAGTCAAACGCTGCACTTTACCTTCAAGCACACTTCCGACTTCTAGAGTTTGCAGAAATTCTTGTTTTTTATTTGTTTGCTCTTTTTCTACGACAGCACGATGTGACAGGATGACTCTGTTTTTATCCCTGTCAAGCTCCACTACGATTAAAGTAAGCGTTCTTCCTTTATAATCAGTGAAATCCTCGACAAAGTGAGCCTCAACAAGCGACGCAGGAATAAAACCGCGAACGCCGATATCAACCACGAGCCCGCCTTTTACCACATCTTTCACTTCAGCTTCAAACACTTCTTTTGTTTCAAATTTTTCCTCAAGGTCTTCCCAAGCGCGGTCTGCATCAACAGCACGTTTAGATAAAATCAAAGCATCGTCTTCCACTTTCGTCACTTTCAGGTCAAGCTCGTCGTCAGCCTTTACGACATCCGATGCTTTCTCTACATGAAGACTTGATAATTCACTGATTGGAATAATGCCGGACTGCTTGACGTTGATAATCTCAACATCTACATGCTTGTCCTCCACTTTTGTAACAATTCCTTTTACTACATCTCCAACCTCTGGCACTTGAACATCAATTTGATTCATTTCCTCTGTCATTTGAATAACCTCCTTGGTCCAAACCTACACAGCTTAATTAAAACGGTTTGAAAGCTGAACATGCAACATGCCCGCTTTTAGCCGAATATGTATTAAAGAATCATTCAAAAAAAGATTTTGAATGACCAATAAAAAGTTTTATTAGTATTAACTTCTAATAAAAGGACAGGTTTGTCAAGCAATAACATCTTGTCTTTGTTGAAAAATTTCAAAAAAGAAGTTACTTATCGGCTGGACGGGACTTTTGATCTGCAATCTCGAGTATTCTGCCCGCCACTTCGTCAATTGAGAGTGATGTCGTATCAATTTCGACCGCATCATCCGCTTTGCGAAGGGGCGAAACTTCCCGCTCGGAATCCAGCTTATCTCTTCTGGCGATTTCTTCAATCAACGTTTCGTAATTTACGTCATAGCCCTTTTTTACGTTTTCTTCAAAACGGCGATTGGCCCTCTCTTCAACAGACGCCAAGAGAAAGATTTTCACTTCCGCATTCGGCAGCACATGAGTGCCGATGTCACGCCCGTCCATGACAACGCCGCCTTTGTCTCCCAGCAGCTGCTGTCTTCTGACCATTTCTTCTCTGACTGATCTGTGCTTGGCTACGATAGAAACTTGATTGCTGACTTCATCTTTTCTGATATCTTCTGTCACATCATTTCCGTTTACTAATACTTTTTGTCCTTCTTTTGATGTGATCAATTCAATAGTTGTTTTCTTCAGCAGCTCTGACAGCATTTTTTCATCCGTTAAATCTGCTGATTCCTTGAGCGCTACATATGTAATAGCCCGGTACATCGCTCCTGTATCAATATAAACATATGACCTTTTTTCAGCTACAATTTTTGCTACAGTGCTTTTCCCCGCAGCTGCCGGTCCATCAATAGCAATTGATAATTTCTTCTCCATAATCTCTCTCCTTGCTCTTTTCTCCTCTATGGATTGTATCATGAACTATACAAAAAAGGGTGAAAAAATTGACGATACTTACGGCTTTAATGTCTCTATCCATTCTTCAATTTCCATTTTATCGACCCCTTCATATCGAACGGCTTTTGATACATATGGTTCAATATGTTGATAATGAAAAAGACACTGGACACCGATCAATATCACTGCCTGGACGAGCAATAATTTAACCAGCAGGCGTTCAAAAGTTTTCATTACGGCGCACCTCCAATACAAATAGTATGGAAATGTTTACCCCTGTTTATTCCGCGAGCCCCTTTCTTCTATTTTCAAGCTGGCGCCGAAAGCAGTATTGCAGTACGAGCTGCTGCTGATCTGAGGCAATATTAGAGTATTCCAGCGTCATTTTATATTTTGTTGATTTGGTATCATAAAAGACGCGTTTGACGATTGCGTCTGTGTCGACCTGAAGCGTTTTTTTCTCTTCAGGAAGGCAGATTCGCAAATGCAGCTCTTCCTCAGGCATAAAGGACAGGTTTTCCGGCAATAGAAGCGCAATTCCTCCGGCACTGATATTGTATGAAAAAGTTTGAAACGTTTTTTGATCGCTGTTCCTTTGAACATATACATCTAATATGGCGCTGATCCGCAGATATTGCCGCCTTTGTATTCTTTTTATCTGTTCTTGGCTGGGAAGCGACAGGCAAATCATCGGAATTTTGTCCTTCTTTCTTCCTTTCACGCTGCTTTTAAACTGATACGGCATTTCATCTTTTCCGACAAATTCCACCATCACCTCAGTGCCGTTATGTAAAAATGCCGTCCGGCCTGTATGCTGATCGACTGGGTATGCAATAAACAGCTCACCGTTTTCCACACTCACGGCTTTACTTTTTACTGTTTTCAATTGGTTTTCTTCTTTATATTCAATTGTTACACTATCCCCGACATCTATCATGAAATTCACTCTTTCATTTTCATTATGCTTCACTTTTTTATTAAAGCATGTTATGTAAAAAAGGAAAAGACATTTAGTCCTTTCCTCCTTGTTTTTTATAGGTCTTTGTATATAGGTTCAGCATTTTTTAGTTTTTCGACATTTTCTTCTGTTCCGTCATCGGCATTAATAAACATCCTGTACGTATCGTTTTCAATCGTACCGAGCATCTCGTAGCAAAGCACTTCCTTCCCGAGCTCGTTTGTGATAATTGCAAGCCTTGTTTCTTTCACATCCACGTTTTTGTTCAGTTTTTCTTTTGCTTCGTCAACAGAAAGAGCCGGCTTAGGAATATCTCTTGTGCGGTGTGCCGCTAAAAAGTCACGCGCTGAAAAACCGACGACCTCACCATCATCAAGCGCCACTTTCATACGAATGGCTTCCGGATAAAGCCGCACATTCTTTTCAACCGGGACATATGAAAATACACCGATTTTGTCATACTGGGCACTTTCATCTATTTCAAGGTCCTTTGTCTCATATCCATTTTTCTTCAAGAACGCAAGCGCTTTGTTTGAGGCTTCATTCAAACTGATTTTCTGTTTGTTTACTTCTCTGTTTTGAATGAGATAAACAGGATGTCCGCCTTTTTGGGTAATGTCCATGTAGATTGCTGCTTTTTGGTCCGGGTCTTTCATACTGACGCTATAAACGTCCCGATTTGTTTTTTTGCCGCTTTTATTCACTTTAATTGAATAGTTATCGTCCGGAGCAAAGCGCTGAGCGATGTTCTTTGCTTCTTGTTCAGTTATTTGTTTTCCTTTCAGATGGGTGAATCCTTTGTCTTCTTTTTTCGTGCTTGTGAAGGTCGGGCCGAACTCGGATTCAGAGAATGACCCTACGTTTTTTTCAACTGTTTTAAAGCTGTTTATGATCGTATTGTCACTCTGTTTTTCATCGGACGCTAGCGCCATCTCAACATCCATCCAGCGTAAGTTTTTGCTCATAACGAGATGCTGGACATGGCGCAATTCATTTTGAATATCCTCTGACTTCTGATACAACTTATTGAGGGATGAATATTCTTTTTCATCGAGCGGTTTTTGATCTAAATCCCTGATAGATGCTTTGTAACTGAAATCCCCGATATTGGATAAAAACTCTTCCGTTTTATTAAACGGCATTAAGGTAAGCGGAAGCTGGCTCACATTGTTGTGGGCTTCCGCGGTAATCCGCCATACGTCTACCAAAGCGGGAGACAGTGATTTTTTGCTGTTCATGGCCAATGTCGTTCCGATTTTATCATGAAGCTGGTCAACTTGATACGTCAGGTCATGGAATGCTCTCTGGTAGTTATTTTCAGCATGGAGAAGCACAGCGTCTTTTTCTTGGTGCTCTTTATATCCCCAGTAGCTTGTGCCGACGATGGCGATTCCCAGTACGGCGATTAAAATTCCTCTAATCATTTGTCACACCTCTTTTTTATGCTTTTTTCATGCTCTTACTCACAGAAAATGTGTTTTCCGATTCTTTTAATCTGCGGTCGTCCCCAAATCCATGCGCTTGTCGCTGTATCCGGATTAAAATAGTAAAGGGCTTCTTCAGTTGGGTCCCAGCCATTAATCGCATCAAGCACTGCTTCTTTGGCCCGTTCATTCGGCTGCATATAAATCTGGCCGTCGGCAACCGCTGTAAAGGCGAGCGGTTCAAAAATAACTCCCGCTACCGTATTCGGGAACAATGGACTGTTAATACGGTTTAAAATAACGGCTGCGATCGCCACCTGCCCCTCGTATGGCTCGCCCCTTGCTTCACCATATACTGCTTGAGAGAGAAGCTGAATATCATTATTTGAAAACCCTCCCGGCATATTTGCCGCAACAGCATCCGGTTTTTTTTCCGGTGTCTTTTGTGCCGGTGCGTTATTTTGTGCTTGCTGATTGCCAGCTGATTTGTTCTGCGCTTTTTGGTTTTGGTCAGGCTGGGTTTGCCGTGCCTCCGCCTTCTGCCTTGCTTGTTGGGTAGCTGCTTTAGACGGCTTTGTTTGATACTTTAACGGAATTTTTCCGTAGTGTGTAAATGTATTTCCTTTTTGAAGCTGCTCAACCACATATTCCCGATAATATTTGGATTTTGAAATTAAGATTTGTTTTGTTTGTGCTCCGACAAGACCGTCAATTTCTTTTAAACCGAACTGGTTTTGAAAGTTCCGTACCGCCCAGTACGTTCCCCATCCATAGACCCCGTCTATCTTGCCATTATAGTATCCGTTGTATTGAAGACGCGCTTGTAATTCAATAACGTCATCTCCCGTCGCCCCTCTTTGAATCACTTGATTTGAAAAGGCATAAATCTTCTCGCAATTTGAAAAAGCGGTTATTGTAAAGGAAAAAAGGATGAGACATACCATGATCGCACCTTTGGACTTCATCTTTTCAAGCCTCCTACAGCAAATTTTTAGTGTAGTCGTATTTTCTGTAGCAAGGTTATTTTTATACACTCTTTCCTTCTTATCCCTCTTAACATTCTTCCTGCAGGCATAAAAAAAAGCTGCACGAGTGGGCAGCTTCCAACATTATAATTGCATCATATTGACGGTGCGGGCTTTCTTCGCTTTCCTTAAACCAAACCACCATAAAAAAAGCATAAAGGGGATCATGTAATAGCCCCAATTATGAAGGGCTGTCAGAATAAAATCATACGACCCGTGAAGAGTTGAAGGAATTACCAATGAGAGAAGCAGCCATTTCAAGCGGGCTTTCTGATCCGAAAAACGTGCTTTTCCAAGGTAAAATCCCATAATAACACCAAGGAGAGCATGACATGAAACAGGTAAAAGCGCTCTCACAAAAGCATGTTCCACTCCATGGCCGACTAAATAGAGAATATTTTCAAGGGTTGCGAATCCAAGGGAGACGCTGGCTCCGTATACAATCCCGTCATAATGTTCATCAAAATGGGCGTGAGGATATACACTTACCATCAGGATAAACCATTTTAACGATTCCTCTAAAACACCTGACGATAAGAAAGAAACAAACAAATTTCCGGATCCCACATTTTCTTTTTCTAATACATATTGGATAAACATGGTAGGGAATACTAGTACAACACCCAGAAAAAAAGAACGCAGTACCATGTGTACAGGTTCATTGTCATACTGATCTTTTAGATAAAAATAGCTTAACAGCGCGATGCCTGGAGCTATTCCTGCAGAGATGATTGCAAACATCAGGCAACCTCTTTCCTTTAAATTCCTATAACTATCGTATCATGTTGTTTATCATTTTACATCTGCCTTTTATGAAAAACCGCAAAAAGAGCATATGAATCTTTTTCATATGCCCCAATCTTACAACCTGTTTAATGATGATTTCTTTTTGAGATTTCAGATGCGATTAATCCGCCGTGGAAACGCCCGTTTTCAATAAAAATCTCATTGGCATTATTGCCGGCAGCGATAACCCCTGCAATAAAAACACCTTCCACATTTGTTTCCATCGTTTCTTCGTTAAAATAAGGGCGGCCTGATTCTTCGTCTATCTTCACGCCGATTTTTTTAAGAAAACCGTGATCCGGATGGTAGCCTGTCATGGCAAATACAACATCATTTTTTATGCTCACCAATTCGTTTTGTCCGGTACGGAACATTACTTTATCTTCCGTGATTTCTTCAACACATGCACCAAACTCCATACGGATTGTTCCGTTTCTCACAAGTGCTTCAAACTCCGGCAGTATCCAAGGCTTAATGCTTGATGAGTACTCTTTCCCTCTGTACAATACCGTAACCCGCGCTCCGCATTTCACTAACTCCAGCGCGGCGTCAACACTTGAGTTTTTCCCGCCGATGACCACAACATCTTTATCAAAGTATGGATGGCCTTCTTTGAAATAATGAAAAACTTTAGGCAACTGTTCCCCCGGAAGGTTCATATAATTCGGATTGTCATAATAGCCTGTTGCGATAATGCAGTACGGTGTCACATAAGTTCCTTTCGATGTCTCGATCAGAAATTTGTTTCCGTCTGTTTTCGTAACGGTCTGCACCGTTTCAAATGCATTTACGCGTATGTCTTTGCGTCTGACAACTTCCCGGTAATAAGACAATGCTTGAATTCTAACGGGTTTTCTGTTTTCAGTGATAAACGCCACATCACCGATTTCAAGCTTTTCACTTGAGCTGAAAAAGGTTTGATGGGTCGGATAATTGTATATACTGTTGACCACATTTCCTTTTTCGATAACAAGTGCATCAATGCCAATTTGTTTTAGGTGAATGGCTGCTGATAACCCGCATGGCCCCCCGCCAATAACTATTGCTTTTTCTTCAATCATTTCCTTCAACTCCTGCGATTGGCAATTCCATCAAGATATTCCGTTCATAAATAAAAAATCTCCTATATCATCATAGGAGATTTTTTATTTTTATGCAAATGATTGACTTAGATCCAGCCTCTGAAACGAGAAGCTTCAGCCATTTTTCGAACACCGACCATGTAGGCTGCAAGCCTCATGTCAATTCTCCGGTTCTGCGCCATATCATAGATATTATTAAATGATTTGACCATCATTTTTTCAAGTTTTTCTTCAACTTCTTCTTCGCTCCAGTAAAAGCCTTGATTATTTTGCACCCATTCAAAATAGGAAACCGTAACGCCGCCTGCGCTTGCAAGCACGTCAGGAACAAGCAGAATATCCCTGCCTGAAAGGATTTTCGTCCCTTCCAGCGTTGTCGGACCATTAGCCGCTTCGACAACGATTTTAGCTTGAATGTTATGGGCGTTTTCTTCTGTAATTTGATTTTCAATCGCAGCGGGAACGAGAATGTCACATTCTAATTCAAGCAGCTCTTGGTTCGTAATCGTATCATTAAACAGTTTCGTTACTGTTCCAAAGCTGTCCCGGCGGTCTAGCAAATAATCAATGTCAAGTCCGGACGGATCATAAAGTCCGCCGTATGCATCGGAAATCCCGACGACCTTGGCTCCCGCATCATGCATGAATTTCGCCAAATAGCTTCCCGCGTTTCCGAAGCCCTGAACGACTACACGCGCACCTTGAATGTCAATGCCTTTTTTCTTAGCCGCTTCTTTTATGCAGATGGTTACGCCTTTTGCAGTTGCTGATTCTCTTCCGTGAGAACCTCCAAGCACAAGCGGCTTACCTGTAATAAAACCTGGTGAATTAAATTCATCAATTCTTGAATACTCATCCATCATCCAAGCCATAATTTGAGAATTGGTAAACACGTCTGGTGCAGGCACATCCTTTGTCGGCCCTACAATCTGGCTGATCGCTCTGACATAGCCTCTGCTCAGTCTTTCCAGTTCTCTGAATGACATATCCCTTGGATCACAAATAATTCCGCCTTTACCCCCGCCATAAGGAAGATCAATGATTCCGCATTTTAAACTCATCCAAATTGAAAGCGCCTTCACTTCTTTTTCTGTCACATTCGGGTGAAAACGAATTCCGCCTTTTGTCGGACCGACTGAATCATTGTGCTGGGCGCGATAACCAGTAAAAATCTTCACAGACCCGTCGTCCATGCGAACGGGTATTTTCACCGTTAATAATCTCATCGGTTCTTTTAATAATTCATAAACTTCCTCTGGATACCCCAATTTTTCAAGAGCCTTATGTATTACGGTTTGGGTTGATAATAATACATCAAGTTTGTCTTCTTCATTATGACCGGTGTTTCGATCGGCTACCATTAAGTTAACCTCCTAGAATCTTCTGTTTCTCACATGCTCCCTTTCAGAGAATAGTATACACCTTCATATCAGCTATGCATAGGTTAAACGTTAGTTTTTTGATGATTTTTACCTAAATTATCTAATAAAAAAAACCGCTGTCATAAACAGCAGTTTTTTTATATGTTTTATGAGAAATGAGTCCGGATCGTTTCAACAGCATTTCCGTCCATAATGACTTTCCCGTACTCTTGCAAGCGATAGATCGTTAAAGTGGTCGGGCTTCCGTATTCAGCCAATACTGCGACAACCCCTTCGGATGAACGGGAACCGAGATCGTCAAGGCTTAAAAAGTACTGGCCTTCATAATGGTAAACGGTCCCTCCCAAAATGCCGATGCGCTGCAGGCTTTCAGAAAGCTGGATAATATCTTCAAATGAATGGAATTGATAAATAATATCTGCACTTTCATCCAGCTTCACCTGCATCTCAATGTAATCGTCATCGTACTCCTCGTCCTCTGAATCCGCTTCCTGATTCTTTGTTACGATGACAACCATGCCTTGTGCTTGGAGAGAATACACTTCGACTGCGATAGGTCCATTCGCTTCAAATCCGAGCTCTGTATTTGCTTCATTCATCATATCTTTAAATAACTGGTGGACTTTAAATGAGTCCTTCCAGAGATCTTCTTTTGTCAGCCCTCGATCTGTCAAGTCATCGAGTGTCAAAAAGATTTTTATCTTATTATAATTCAGACGCTCAAGCCGCATAACGTTCCCTCCTGCCTCTTCTTGCACACAAATCATATAACACATTATATGAGATGATGAGTCATAGGTTCTTAATTTGTTATCAGTTTACACTGTGTTCACTGGTAAGACAAGCACAATGCAGTCTTTTCTTGAAGTGTCCGGCTGTTTTTAGTAAAAATTGCATTTTATACAGAAGGATCTGGCGGTGCGGCAAGTGTCACAATGTGCGTTTCCGGCTTAGCTCCGAACCGAAGCGGCACCTTCGTTGTGCCATAGCCGTTGCTGATGAGATAGCGCGCATTTTTCACATGGCCGGTCGTCCCCAATTCATAAGGCCCGAACTTGCCAAACCGAATCTGTCCGCCATGTGTGTGTCCGCTGAAAATGACATCTATGCCGTCAGATTCGTTTACTTGTTCATGAATCGCAGGGTTGTGAGAAACAAGTATATTAAGCTGCTGTTTATCAACGTCCTTAATGGCAGCGGCATAATCGTCCATTTCCATCCTGATATCATCCACACCTGCAATTGTTACGGTATGCCCATTATAGAAATACGGTACCGATTCATTGCGTAAAGGAGTGACTTTGTATTTTTCACAGATCAAAAGAAGCTTTTGCTGGCTGACCTCATAATCATTATTTCCCCATACCAGCATGACAGGAGCAAGATCCGCAAGCCGTTTTATATTTTCTTCGATTCTTGCATAAGGGACGCCCCCCTCCGCTAAATCACCGCCAATAATGACAAGGTCAGGATGATGGCTTTCAGCTTCATGTAACAAGCCTCTGTCAACCATACGTTTATGAATGTCAGAAATAAAAAAGATCGTAAGCGGGGTCATGCCTTTCATTTTTGGTAAAGCAAATGTGTGGGTTTTAAGGTGGTTACCTTTAGCAAGAGTATACATTTTCACCGTCATTGCCGCTGCTGCTGCAGTCAGCGCGCCGGCCATTGCAACTGTAAGCTTCATAAAAACTCTCCATTCTTTATGACTTATCAATAAGACGGCCAATAAAAAAAAGACGTTTCTATCGTTTGAGAAAACGCCGCAATTTATTTACTTTCAAAATATAGATTGATGTCATATTGGTGCTTCATCATTTGAAAAACAGATTCTCTCGCCTTCCATTTTTCAGGCTGAGGCCACAGATCAGTGCTTTTTTGTATGATTTCACATCTCAGCTTGTGATACTCTCCCTCGGCTTTTTCTTCCTTCTTTTTAAAATAGTAAGACGTACAATATGCAAAAGCGGCCGCCATCATCCAAAATAAATAAACCGTATGGTTCAGAAACTCTTCAAGCATGATCTGAGGCGCTTGCTGATTTAGGCTGAAACCTTTAAAAATGAAAAATAAGCATAACAAACCAAAACAGATAAGCGAGGTCCACTGCCACCTTCGGCATTGCTTGGCGTAATTTTCATACTTTACTTTCCGTTTCACCAGCGCTTGAAGCATCTGTTTTGTCGGAGCGTCAGTAAAACGGTCTAATTGATCCCATATTCGTTCCATGCGCTTCACACCTTGTCCATCATTCATTGGTACAATATATGAGAGGCCTGCAAAATACATGCCTGTTAATTGGTCAAGGGAATGTTAAGAACTTGGCCGGTGTACACTTCATTGCCGTTTAGGTTATTATAATTGCGGATTTTATCTTCGCCGGCTCTGCTTTTATAATACTTCATGGAAATACGATATAAGGTTTCTTTCTTTTTGACCGTATGTTTCACAACTCGAGTTGCATCTTCTTTAGTCTGCGCTTGCTGAGTATCCTTTTGCACCGTCTTTGTTTCCTCTGGGGCAGCGGCAGCAGAAGCCTTGCTTTCTGACTTCTCATTGGCCTTGGTATCAACTTTTTTATGTATAGAGGACTCTTTCTCCTCTGTTGGTTCTTTTTTATTCTCCGAAGGCTTATTGCCCTTCACTTGTTCTTTTTTACTCACAGAGGATTCGAGATCCTCTGTTTTTTTATCTGTTTCTTGATCTTTTGTCTTTTTTGCGGAATCCTGCAATGCAACAGTATCTTCTGTTTCTTGTTGTTTTGCAGCCTTGGGCAGAGATTCATACTTGCTTTGGCTGCTGTCGATAAAGACATCTTCATAATCTTTATTCGGATTAAACGGATCGCTTTTTGTGAAATACAGCAGACTGACAAACACGATAATCGGAACAAATACAAACAGTACGGCAAGAACCGTAAATAACGGTGTTTTGGTTTTGGCCTTTTCCTGCTTCTTTTTTCTCTGATCTTTTACTGACTGTCTTGACGGAAGAGTTTCATCCTGTTGGTCAACATGCTCTTCTTCAAAAACGTCTTTTTGCTGTTCATAAAGATTATGGGCTTTTCTTCTCTCTACTCTTGACATTTTCGTCATGCATTTCCCTCCTAACCTGTTGAAAACGAATCTGACAGGCAAACACTACATCAATGATAAAATGCGCCATAACCGGTACAAATAAATTACCGGTCCATTCATAGATAAGGCCAAGCAAAAAGCTGATCGCCGTCACCATGATAAAAAGCAGCCATTTTGTCAAATATCGAAAATGAAGAACGGCAAACACCAGACTTGCAGTCCATAAACCGATATGTGTCTGCAATACGCCCCTAAATAAGATTTCCTCTGTAAAGGCAATCAGAAGCGTTAAAAATATAATATGAGGGACTGACCTCTTACTGAATAACTTTTTATTTATCCCGCCATCATCATATAAGTGAGGCGGACACCATTTCATCACTGCCAGATCCAATATAATAACAATAACAGCAAGCGAAACACCATACCATATAATACGGGGGTCCCAAATATTCCAAAGCTTAAAAAAGGCATTTGCATGCTGAAATAAAAACAGTCCTGCTACAGCCGACACAATTATAACAATTAACTGTGTCATATATAATTGCTTTAGCATATCCCCATCTGACAGCTGGTCAATCAAATCTTTTTGTTGTTTCAGCACAGCTCACCTTCAGACTGCAGGCCGAATATTCGATTCAATTCTGATCGCCAGTTGTCAAACTGTTCCATTTTGTTACCTTCTCCTTTTTGTTCATAGGCGGTAAGATCGATACCGCAGCGGCTGCAGCATTGATTTTGCGTATGCTCAGGCTTGTAAGCTTCGGAAAAATAAGAAAGCAGCGACTCCCTTAAACAGCTCTTTTGTTCCAGCAGTGCAGAAAGATGATACATTTTATCCAGCTTCAATTCCATGCGGTGCGACAATTCCTGAGTCATAAGCTCTATAGACGTCTTTCCGCTTAAAAAAAGGTGGATGATGGTACGGGCTTGAGTCTCTGAAACGCCATGGCTGATTAGGAGTTCCCTCAGCTTTTTTTCATCCCGCTCTTCAGTTGCTGTCAAAATGCTTAAGATCGAACTGATTTCATGATCAGCCAAATATTCCATCTGGATGATTTGCTGCTGCAGCTCAATATCTCCCGGCGCTCTTAATAAAATGCTGATGCTCGGCTTCCCGTCCCGCCCTGCTCTGCCGATCTCCTGCATAAAGGCTTCAGCAGTCTGAGGCTGGTGAAAATGAATAACAAATCTGATATCCGCTTTATCTACGCCCATCCCAAAAGCGTTCGTACTGCAAATCACGTCCAGCTGATGATTGATAAATTGCTGCTGTATTAAAATTCTGTCGCCGGACTCCATTCCGCCGTGGTAAAAATCCGCTCTGCTGTTGGTTTTCGCTTTGATTTCAGCCGATAATTCTTCAGCCCACTTCCTTGTCGGACAATATACAATACCAGGACCCTGAAGCTGTTCGACGAGCTGGATCGTCCTGTGTATTTTTTCGGCAGTATCCGCCGCATTTTCAACCTTTAAAGCAATATTGGGGCGATTCACTGAATAGAGATGGCGGTCAGCATGCTGCAGGTCAAGCAAATTCATGACATCTAGCAAAGTATTCTTTGTGGCCGTAGCCGTTAGCGCAAGTACCGGCGGATGGCCAAGTGTCTTCCTGAGCTGTCCGAGCTTCGAATAATCCGGTCTGAAATCATGGCCCCATTCGGATATACAGTGGGCTTCATCAATAACGAAAAGACTGATCGGCACTCTTTTCAGCCTGTCTAAAACGTAATCTGACTGAAGAGTCTCAGGGGATAAATATAAAAATTTATAACGTCCAATGTTCTCCAAAATAGCATTTCTCTCATTCCGGCTCAGCATGCTGTTGAGAGCGGCTGCCCGTTTTTCTCCCAGCGCTTTCAGCTGCTGTACCTGGTCTTCCATTAAAGAAAGCAAAGGTGAAATGATAAGAACCATTCCGTCCAGCAAATACCCCGGCAGTTGATAGCAGAGCGATTTCCCTCCGCCAGTCGGCAGCATAGCAATCGTATCTTTTCCATTCAGCACACTTTGGATGATTTCCTCTTGCCCTTTTTTAAAGGTATGAAAACCAAAATTTTGATATAAGGCTTGTTGTAATTTATTCATATTGACTCACCGTTTTTGCCAGTGCCAGTCTAATTTGAAAGTAGCTAAACTGCTGATGCAACCCTTCCCAAATTCGTTTCATTTTATTGGTCTGCATATTCTTTGCAAACTCAACGATTCGCTGCTGTTCCTCTTTAGAAATATACTGTTCAATAAAAAATGAGGGCTGATGCAAAGAAATTTCCACGATATGATCTTCAATTGTCGCTGTTTTCAGGTTTCTTATATCCGCTATCCGTTCAATCGGAAAACCTTTTTGAACCAGATGCAGCGTTTTTCTTGCCGACTGTGTAAGGGCGCTCTCAAGCACCGTATCAGAAAGAAGATCCGCTAAAACAGAATGTTCACAATGCGGGATGGATTGAATAAAATAATGTACAGCACCCCAAAACAGAATATAAACATACCGCTCATCCTCACGAAGTGAATCGGCAAGCTGCCTGTTTGTATAACCTATTCTTTCATATGAAGTTAATGAGTACACAAAGATAAGCGCCTGTTTTTCACTGAGTTTGTTCAAATGATCTGTTATCATGCCCCACACGCTGGCACTAAGGGCGTTATGGTCGGGATGGCGGCGCAAATAGCGTTTCACCCATTGCAAAATTTGAGTGTCTTTTGTAATGGGTGTATATCGCTGGCAATGATGCTGCTTATTTGATAACACCTGAACAAGAAGGGAGAACCTTTTCCAAAATATTTTTGCAGCCTGCTGGTGATAAGCCCCGTGGCAATGAGCGGGCCAAGGTCTGGCAAAAAGCGCCCGCTTCAATTCTTGTGTTCCCTCCGCTGTCACCCTGTATGTATCTCTTTCATTCATCGCTTTCACGAATGCGAGCTGTTTAAGCTTTTTCAGTGATGCTGTGATGTCACTCCTTGAACAGTCCGGAACCATTCCAAAATATTTTGCGATCTGAAATAATCCGGCATCTTGTATCGTTTGAGACGATCTTTTTCCTTTTAACAAATGAAAAACAGCGCTTTGAGACCGTTCTGCATCTATTTTTTCCAGACAGTCAAGTACCATAATATCGAAGTAATTTAATGACAACTGCCTCACCCACATTCTTTCTGACAAAAATCGATGTTTTCTTCTTTTTATTTTAACAGATTTTAAAGATAAATCGATGTTTAAAGTCGACATTCAAGGGGAGGTTATGTAGATAACCCCTTATGTGATAAGCATTCTCATTCATTTTTCTGTTGAAATGTAGCATCAACATCATTACAATAGGTAAAGGGAATAGGTGTTATATTAAAAAAATATAAAAGATTAATCCATTTGTTCCAATAAGAACAATCTGGGAGGTTTATTTTTATGGCAAAGTACACAATTGTAGACAAAGATACGTGCATTGCATGCGGAGCTTGCGGTGCTGCTGCACCAGACATTTATGATTATGATGATGAGGGCATTGCATTCGTCACGCTTGATGAAAATAAAGGTGTTGTCGAAGTTCCGGATGTGCTTGAAGAAGATATGATCGATGCATTTGAAGGATGCCCGACTGATTCCATCAAAGTTGCGGATGAGCCGTTCGAAGGCGACCCGCTTAAGTTCGAATAGAAAAAGCTCCCTGTCATTGGGAGCTTTTTTAATATGTTGCGCCAGGTCTTTTAACAGACCTGGCGCATTTTTTATGAATCAATGGTTTGAAGGTTTCTTTGCTGTTCAATCCAAGGTTTAAGCTTCGTAAAGATTAAAGTGAAGACGATCGTGATAATGATCCCTTTTACAATATTAAACGGCAATATTCCCGCGACAACCGCTGTTTTCAAAGCGCTGTCTGATAATGCCGGCGAATGTAAAAACCATGTGTAAGCAGGTAGAATGAGAACATAATTCAAAATACTCATTAAGGCCGTCATGGCTGCAGTTCCCGCAAGCAGGCTCACAGCCAGTCCCTTTGCCGAATTTAACCTTTTAAATAAGAAAGCAGTCGGCAGAATAAACAGCGTTCCTGCAATAAAGTTTGCAACCTGCCCCACAGGTACGCCGGCCATGCTTCCCTGAATCATATATTGAAGAACATTTTTTATCCCTTCAACGGCAATGCCCGCTGCCGGTCCGTATAGAAGAATGGCGATAATGGCAGGAACATCACTGAAATCAATTTTTAAATAATCAGGAAGACCCGGAAACGGGAAATTTAACAGCATTAATACAAACGCGATGCTGCTAAGCATACTGATAACCACTAATTTTTTCACTTTCATTTTGAGCTCTCTCCTTTTCGATCATATCTCTCGAAAAGTGGAAAGGTTCGTTCTGTCCAGCCCAATAAAAAAACCGCTTTATGATAAGCGGGGTTTAGATTTGGACTCGGCAAAGAAACGTTTGAAAATCTTATTTCAAAACGCTGCTGAACCTCCATCTTCTCCCATCCAGACTATACTGTCGGCTTCGGAATCACACCGAATCCTGCTGTAAAAACAGCTCGCGGGCTTAGAGCACTTAGACTCATCACCGCCGGTAGGGAATTACACCCTGCCCCGAAGATTGATCATATGAATTTATTCACATTATAAATGATATAAATCGTAATGTATAGATAAGAGCTTAAAATCTTTATTTTTAAATAAATATTTATACTCCTCAATGTGATAAACAGCGCATTTATAAGCTTTACTTTCGCCCTTTACTGCGGCAATACACGTTGACACTCTATTAAGAATATGATAAATTATCAGATATTTATGTTAGTAAATTTAGGAGGAAATCTTACGATGTTTCGAGTATTGGTCTCAGACAAAATGAGCAACGACGGCTTACAGCCGCTAATTGAATCAGACTTTATTGAAATTGTTCAGAAAAACGTGACAGAAGCAGAAGATGAATTACATACTTTTGATGCTCTTTTGGTGCGCAGCGCGACAAAAGTAACGGAAGACCTTTTTAAAAAAATGACTTCCTTAAAAATTGTCGGCAGAGCCGGTGTCGGTGTCGACAACATTGACATTGATGAGGCCACAAAGCATGGGGTGATCGTCATTAATGCTCCGAACGGAAATACCATTTCCACAGCAGAGCATACATTTGCGATGATCTCTTCTTTAATGAGACACATTCCTCAGGCCAATATTTCTGTGAAATCCAGAGAGTGGAACCGCACAGCTTATGTCGGTTCTGAGCTTTACGGAAAAACACTTGGAATCGTAGGATTGGGCCGAATCGGAAGCGAAATTGCACAGCGTGCGAGAGCCTTCGGTATGACCGTGCATGTTTTTGATCCCTTCCTAACAGAAGACAGAGCAAAGAAAATCGGTGTAAACAGCCGTACATTTGAAGAAGTTCTCGAAAGCGCGGATATTATCACAGTTCATACGCCTTTAACGAAAGAAACAAAGGGCTTACTGAACAAAGAAACCATTGCGAAAACGAAAAAGGGTGTTCGCCTGATTAACTGTGCAAGAGGCGGCATTATTGATGAAGCTGCGCTTTTAGAAGCTTTGGAAAACGGCCATGTCGCAGGTGCGGCACTTGATGTATTCGAGGTTGAACCGCCTGTTGAATCAAAGCTTCCTGATCATCCTTTAGTAATTGCCACTCCTCACTTGGGTGCATCAACAAAAGAAGCCCAGCTGAATGTTGCAGCTCAGGTATCTGAAGAGGTATTGCAGTTTGCAAAAGGCCTTCCTGTTATGTCAGCGATCAACCTGCCGGCGATGACAAAGGATGAGTTCAAAAAAATTCAGCCTTACCACCAAATCGCAGATAAAATCGGAAGTCTCGTTTCACAATGTATGAAGGAACCTGTAAAAGATGTGGCGATTCAATACGAAGGAACCATTTCTAAACTTGAAACATCGTTTATCACTAAAAGTTTGCTGTCAGGCTTTTTAAAACCGCGCGTTGATTCAACCGTCAACGAGGTAAATGCCGGCGGAGTTGCTAAGGAACGCGGAATCAGCTTCAGCGAGAAAATTTCATCTAATGAGTCTGGTTACGATAACTGCATCAGTGTTAAAGTTACGGGAGACCGCAGCACATTTACGGTAACAGCTACGTATATCCCTCATTTCGGAGAGCGTATTGTTGAATTAAACGGATTTAATATTGACTTCTACCCAACCGGACATCTGGTATACATCCAGCATCAAGATACAACCGGTGTTATCGGCCGCGTTGGACGTATTCTCGGCGACAATGATATCAATATCGCCACAATGCAGGTTGGCCGTAAAGAAAAAGGCGGAGAAGCTATTATGATGCTCTCCTTTGACAGACATTTAGAAGAAAAGGTTGTTACTGAACTATCAGACGTTGCTGACATTGTTTCTGTCAAACTGATTGATCTTCCTTAATCAATACACAAAAAACTCAAGCCATTGAAGGCTTGAGTTTTTTTGATCATTACGCGTTTTTATGTAAAATGTCTAAAACACTTCTCAATTCTTGGACTGGGATCTGTCCTGGTGCAGACGCTTCTTCTCCTGCGCCAAATGTGCAGGCTGAACCAAAAACTTCTCCTGCAAGACGGCTGACAAGTCCTGTTGCTGCCATTGACATTGTAATGATTGGACGATCTGCATATTTTGTTTTCATGGTGAGCGTGGCATCGAGCAGAGTCAATACATCTTCAGCGCTATTCGGCATTACCGCGATTTTAGGGATATGAGCTCCGTACTCTTGCATTTGGCGCAAACGTGAAATGATTTCTTCTTTTGCTGGTGTTTTGCGAAAATCATGATTAGACATCACGACATACACACCATTTTCTTCCGCACACGCAACTAGTGCTTTTGCTTGTCCTGAAAACAGTTCAACGTCCGCCAGATCAATTTTTTTTGTCCTAATAGCCGTTTCCAGCAGTTGCGCATAGTAACGATCTTCAACTTGTAAGCTGCCGCCCTCTTTATGGCTTCGGAATGTAAAAAGAAAAAGGGTGTCTGCCAACGTCTTTCTCAGCTTTGAAATCATGTCTTTTACCGCTTCTAAATCTTCAGCCTTTTGGTAAACATCCACTCGCCATTCCACAATGTCCGGCTTTAAGGCTTTTATAGCTTCTGATTCTTGAAGAATTTGTTTTTCTGTCGTCCCCATTAAAGGAATAATAATCTTAGGAATCCCTTCTCCTATTGAAACATTTTTGATAGTTAATGTATTCATAGACTTTCAACCCTTTCTTCAATCGTCTTATTATTATATAACACTTACAAGGCGAAAGCGGCAGTCCCTTTTCAAAAACCGGCGGCTGTCCGCATAAAAAAGAACTCTTCCCTTACTGCCCGAAAAGAGTTCTTTGTCTTAATTTATATGAATCGGGTTTGGAGCAGACGGAACCGATACGGGTTCTGTTACATCATACTTCCCAACCTGATGTGTTTTCGTATTTTTAAAGGTCACTTTGGTAAAACCAAAATCTTTCGCTGTCAAAAGCAATCCTTCAAGCATTAAAATACTGCTTATCGAATTCTCAACAACCGACTTTTCTGAGAAATATATCAATAAGGAATCGTTTTTTTCTGTTACAGATTTGACCGTTCCGCTTTTAATAATAGGTCTCGTATCTGAATTGCTGCTGTTTTCCATTCCCTTTATTGCGTCACTTATATTATGATAGGTTTTTTCAGAAGGGACGAGGAAATAATGCCCTTCTTCATCCTGATAGGCATAGTAACCCCTTTGGGTCTGTTTGTGAACGGGAAGTTCCGTTAAAGTGCCGTAGGATCCTATGTCTGCACCTGAATCGCCTTGGTCTGTCGTGAATTTGATGCGGTCATAGGGGCTCCATTTCATTGTTTCGTTCAGCATTTTTTCCAATAACTTTGCCTCTTTAGAAGAATCGACCGTGATTTGTTGTTTGACCTGTATCAACAGCTCCTTCTGATTTTCCGTGACTTTCACGTCATCAATAAATGATGGGACAGATATGCCGGTATCAAATAAATCTGAGTGGTCGTAGGCAAACAGCATGTCCTGAATGTTTTCGCCTGAGTTTGTTTTTTCGATGCTTACGGGTATGATCGTGGACGTTTTTGCATTGGCAAATGCTACGGTTATGTACTTGTTTTGATCTTTGTCAGAAACGACAAACGTTTTTTGAATGCGGGCTGCTTCTGATTTTTGGCTGTCTGCCAGCTTCATTTCAGCGGCAGCACTGTCATCAGCCGTTTCTTTGTTCTCAAACTGTGATTTGGGAAATAAATGAGGAGAAATAATGAAAGCAATATATACAACAATCGCTGTTGCAACTGCGGGACCAATCCAGCTTACAGGCAGTTTTTTCTTATGCTTTGCCTTCAGCAGACACGCGTAAATGTCGTTTGCCGAGCGTTGGTCTTTAACTATGGGAAGTTGATTTAACAACTCCTTTATCCGTTCTTCGTTCCAATCTGACTTCATCATCCATTAGCTCCTCCCTCAAAAGCTCCATATGTTTCCGAAGTACTTTGAGCGCCCTGTGCTGGGTCGTTTTCACTTTACTTTCCGAGAAGCGCAGAGCTTTGGCTGTTTCCTGAATAGAATATCCTTGAATAAATCTTAAGATAATAACAGCTCTTTGATCTATCGTGCATTGATCCAGCGCGGCATAGATTTCCCGGACATTTTCATGCTGAACGGCGAGTTCATCCGGAAGCAAATGCTGATCTCTGACATCCTGTGTATCCCAATCAAATGTCCCCATTATCCGCTGTCTGATCGTCTGCTGCTTTCGGAACCAATCAATTGCGACATGGCGGGCTATTGACAGCAGCCATGTTTTTTTACTGCTTCTTCCTTCAAATGTATGATATGAATTCAGCACACGGATATAAACCTCTTGAAGAAGGTCCTCTGCTTGGCTTTTGTCTTTTACCATATAAAATAAGAATTGGTACAAATCTTGATGATATGTATCATACAATATCTGAAAGGTTTCTTCCATGGGAAACCCCTCCGTTCACTTTTTTGTCGTAAGAATAGGTAGAAAAGTTACATTACAACTATATTACGAGAAACTGGAATTTGGAAGGGAATTTATATTAACTTATTCTTAAATTTTGTAAGCGTAAAAGGAAAAAAACACCCGCATAAACAGCGGGTGTTTCGTATGGAACAAGATTCTTCGTCAAATTTGGACTTCATCCAACGGTTTTGTCGGAATGTAAAACGTAAATGTCGTTCCTTTATCAATACGGCTGTGCACTGTGATAGAGCCATTGTGTGCTTCTACGATATTTTTCACAATCGCAAGTCCGAGCCCTGTGCCCGCCCGGCCCCTTGTACGTGCTTTATCCGCTTTGTAGAAACGCTCGAAGATAAACGGCAAATCTTCTTCCGGTATTCCTGAACCAGAGTCCTTCACGTCAATTTTCAATCCGTCTTTGACAGATTGGACCGCAATATGGACGGTTCCGCCCGATTGAGTATGACGCAGCGCATTGTCAATTAAATTTGTAAATACCTGCTCCATTTTGTCCTCATCAAATGCAAACTCTGTTTCATTAAGAGAAATGTCGTCCGTTAAAGAGATGTTTTTCTCTTTTGCAACTCCGGAAAATTTTCTGAAGATCTTTTCTAAAAATTCATCGAGATTTACTTTTACGTAATGTAATGCGGTATGGCCGGATTCCATTCTCGCTAAATCCAACAAATCATTGACAAGACGGCCCATTCGTAATGACTCGTCGTAAATGATCTGCGCAATTTCTTTTCGGTCGTCCTCTGAGCTTGCGATATCGTCAACGATGGCTTCACTATAGCCTTGAAGCATAGAGATCGGCGTTCTGAGCTCATGGCTCACATTGGCGATAAAATCTTCCCGCAATTTATCAAGCCGGCGCTCTTCCGTCATGTCACGCAGCACGGCAACGGCGCCCCGCACATGAGACTGCGCGTAAAGCGGCGACATTAAAAGCACCCACGACCGCCCTTGCAGCGTCATTTCGATCATTTGTTCTTTTTCTGTATTGACCGTGTTTTGGAAAAGTTCTTTCGCCTCCGGCGGAAGGTGATCGTCTGCCTGTACATTCATGTTCTGCTCATAATACCACGCTTGCAGAAAACGCTCCGCCGGCGGGTTTGTGACCAGAATTGTTCCGTCTATATTAATTGTAATGACCCCGTCGGCCATACTGCTCAATATGTTGGAAAGCTGTTCTTTTTCCTGATTCAGCGCGTTAATATGGAAGTTGAGCTGTCTCCCCATTTGATTAAAGGCAGTCGCAAGTTCACCGATTTCGTCATGCGTCAGAATCGGAATCTTTGTGTCGAACTTTCCTTTCGCCAGATCCTGAGCACCTTCCCTCATTTTTCGAAGCGGATAGGTTACCCGGCTTGACAGAAAGAAGGCGAAAAATGTTGTCAGCACGATCGCAATGCCTGCAGCCAGAAAAATATAGCGGGTCGTGTGTTTTGTTGTATCCTTCACGGCTAAAAGAGACTGCGATAAAAATACCATCCCTTTTTTTCCGTCTTTTTCATAAGGGACTCCGACGACGAGCCGCTCATTATTCGTATTGGTGTCGTTGACTCCGGTGCGTTTACTCACTTTTTGGTAGTTCGACAGCGCCTTATCTAACTCTGGGTCACGCTTAATTTGTTCCAGCGTAATCGAGGATAATTGATTTTTGTCATTAGGCGAATACCAGTGTTTCTTCTCATCCTGCACAATCGCAATGCTTGTTAAGTTATCTGCCAGCTCCCATGTGATGGATCTAGCCAGTGCTTGATCCTCATGGTTTTCTAAAATAACCGCTACTTTGTTGGCGAGCTGGGTTAAGTCATTTTCCGCTTCTTCTACGTGATAATTTTCGATAAATTCCAGCAGCAGGACCGTTAAAATAAATAAAACGATCAGAACAAGCGAAAGGATTGTGAACCATAGCTTGCCTACTACGCTTTTCCAAAATTTCATTCAGCGCCTACCTCAAATTTATAGCCGACGCCCCAAACTGTAACGATTTTCTTTGCCGCGCCCGGTGATACTTTGTTTAGCTTTTCCCGCAGCCGTTTGACATGTGTATCGACCGTTCTGAGGTCTCCGAAAAATTCGTACTGCCATACTTCTTTCAGAAGCTTTTCCCTGTCATAGACTTTGTCCGGCGTTTTCGCCAAGAAGTAAAGAAGCTCATACTCTTTTGGGGTTAAGCTCACTTCAGTTCCATCGGCGGTCACGCGGTGTGCGTCATGGTCAATGGACAGATGCGAGAACACGAGCACATCCTTCGTTGTCGTATTGGCATTGAAGTAAGATGTTTGTGATGCTCTGCGCAGCAGCGCTTTTACACGCAGCACGACTTCCCTTGGGCTGAAAGGCTTGACGATATAGTCATCTGTTCCCGCTTCAAAGCCCTGCACGCGGTTTGCTTCTTCTCCTTTTGCCGTCAGCATAATGATCGGTGTAGCCTTTTTTTCCCGAATTTGGCGGCAGACTTCGATTCCGTCTGTGCCTGGCATCATTAAATCGAGTAAGATCAGATCGTAATCGGTTTCAAGCCCCTTGACGATTGCTTCGTCTCCATTTTCCGCTTCCTCAATTTCATATTCTTCCCGTTCAAGATACATTTTTAAAAGGCGGCGAATTCTGGCTTCGTCATCTACTACTAATATTTTTGTTTCTTTAGATTGATCCATCGTTTTCCCCCTGCTTTCCTTCTGTTACTTTCATTTTATCAAAACCTGTGAAAGATTGAGAACTGAATAGGTTTTTAGGAACTTATGCGTAGGAGTGCAGTCCGGCAAGCACAAGATTCACGAAAATTAAGTTGAACATAATGATGGCAAATCCGATGACGGCAAGCCATGCTGATTTCTCGCCATGCCATCCTCTTGAAAGCCTTAAATGCAAATAAGCGGCGTAGAACAAAAACGTAATCAGCGCCCATACTTCCTTCGGGTCCCAGCCCCAGAATCTTGTCCAAGCGAGCTGAGCCCAAATCATCGCAAAGATCAGCGCCCCAAGTGTAAATACGGGGAATCCGATGGAAACAGCTCTGTAGCCGACTTCATCCACCAGATCAAGATTCGCACTTTTCACCAGCGGCTGTAAAAACGCACTGATCCTTTTTCTGATGATCAGACGCAACGCGCCATATAGGAGAAGCCCGGCGCCAAATGACCAGATGACTGTATTTACTTTTCTGCCTGAAAAGATTGCCGGAAGTTCTATGAATGGCTCCATTTTGCCGTTTGTCACCAGCTCGCCTTGATGCGGTCCGGCAAGCGCAGGCATTTCATACACCATTACGCTTTTTTCCTTGTTTTTATCCACCCAATTGAATTCCGCTTTGTAATCTGCGAAGCGGAATGCTGACGTGACAGCAATAAACGCGATGGTTGTCACCAGTATAAACATGATCATTTCCAGCCAAAAGGTTTTTTTGCCCGGCTTTGTCTGATCCACATCTTTCAGCAGAAAAATAACGCCCGCCACAAAGCTGATCGCAAGTATAGCCTGCCCAAGCGCAGCGGTTGTGACGTGGATATACAGCCAATTACTCTGCAATGAAGGAATTAATGGCGAAATATCCGTCGGAAACATGCTCGCATATGCAATGAGAAGCAAAGCGATCGGCAGCGTAAACAGCCCTAATGAAGGCAGCTTATAAATAAAATAAATAATGATAAAGGCTAGAACCAGCATCATGCCAAAGGCTGTGGTGAATTCAAACAGATTGCTGACAGGCGCGTGACCGCTCGCAGCCCACCTTGTGATGAAATATCCGAGATGGCAAAGAAAACCGACACAAGAAAGGGCAATTCCGATCGCAGCCCAACGGTTTTTACCGTCCTTCCTGTCTCTTTTCCCGCGAATAGCCCCGCCGAAAAACGCGACGGCTATTAAATATACAAGAAAGGCCGCATAAAGAAAATTTCCGCTCAGCTCCGCCATTACAACACTCCCTTTTTATAACTATTCCTGCGATTTCACTAATTCTTTTTGATCTGCCGGCTCAGCCAGCCCTGTATCAGTCAGGACATATTTCAAATCCTGCTTAAGTCCGTACCAGTTTTTGTTGGTATGCCCGGCTATAAGCACCTTACCATCCTGCGTGTGCAGCCAGATTCTCCGATGCTGCCAGTACATGCCCTGAATAACACCGATCATAAAAATAGCTCCGCCTAAAGCTAGCACCCATAGCGTCAAATCTTTTCTGACGGTAAGACCGGAGATGTTTTTCGTTTCGACATGATCAAATTTCATTTTATATTTGTTGCTGTCTGATCCTTCTATCGTCTCCTGGATCGCCACGAAGCTTTTTTCACCTTTTGGCTTGTCTGGTGTAATCATATTAAAGACAAATGCAGGATTGTTAGGGATTTTTGTTTTGGTGCTCGGCTCTCCGTCTTTATTAAAATAAAAATCCGGCAGGTAGCTTGCTACTTCAACCTTGTAACCGTTACCAAGATCATAGTCCGCATCTGGATCCAGAAGATTAATCTTAATACTTCCAAAGGATTTTTCGGTTTTTTTATCAATCAGCTGAAATACCATCTGATCGAGCTGATTCTCTTTATAGTCTAATTGATAAACCGAATAGGAATCAAAACGCAGAGGTTCATTGACAATGATGTTGTCCTCTTTTATTTTCTTCAGCTTCGGTTTTTCTCCGTAAACAATCTTGCCTTCGCGTTTGAAAAGCTCTGCCTTTGTCTGAAAGCTTTTGGCAACTTTTCCGTTTCCGACCCGGTCAATGGCTTCCGCAAAGACTTTTTTTTCATTTTTGCTATTGTAGGTTTCCACACTGAATTGATTGTTTTTCAAATAATATTTGCCGCCAGTTCCCGGGATCGTCGCTGTCTCGCCTTCACGAATCCACAGAGTTTCGTCAACGTACATTCCGGGGACAAATCTTAGCATCGCGCCGATGAGAAAGATAATCAGACCGATATGGTTGACATATGGACCCCATCTGGAAAAACGGCCTTTTTCAGCTAAAAGGCTTCCCTCTTTTTCTCTTATTCTATAACGCTTCTTTTTTAAATGAGTGATGATTTTTTCCTTTGTTTGTCCTGTCAGCTCTGTCTCTGATTGGCTGAACAGCCGCTGCCTTCTCAAAAAAACAGGATTCCGTTTGACACCTTGGTTCTTCAAAGCCTTATAAAGCGGGATTACCCGATCAAGACTGCAAATCACAAGAGAGATGCCGATGGAAGCGATCAGAAGCAAAAACCACCAAGACCCGTAAAGGTGATGAAGGCCTAACAGATAATAGATATGGCCGAATGTGCCGTATTGATCTTTATAATATGTATCAGCTTGAGCCCCTGGAGGCAAGTAGGCTTCCTGCGGAAAAATAGTGCCGAATGCAGAGGCAGCCAGTGTAATGATGATAAGCCATATCCCTACCTTGACCGAAGAAAAGAAGTTCCAAATTTTATCGATGATGGTCTTGTTATAGGTTTGGGAGCGCCTAGCACTGCCGTCATACCTCATATCAGCAAGCGCCGGCTGTTTTTCCTGAAGCGTTCTGCCGCACGATTCACATAAGACGGTTCCGATTGGATTGATATGTCCGCACTCGCATTTTACCCGCTTCATCCTGAAGACTCCCCGGGTTTAATCAGATTCATATAATCATGAATCATGCTTTCTGTCATTGTGCCGGTCACCACCTTGACAATTTTCCCCTCCGGATTAATTAAAAATGTTGTTGGGATCGGACTCACGCCATACGCATTAAGCACTTGTCTGTCACTATCCAGCACAACTGGAAAATTGACTCCGTAGGAATTCATAAAATTATGTACTGCTAATCTTGACTCGCCTACATTCACTGCAATAATTTCGACTCCCTGGTCTTTAAAGTGTTTGTATTGGTTCGCCATATAGGGAAACTCTTTTTTGCACGGTTCACACCATGTTCCCCAAAAATTCAAAAAAACACCTTTGCCTTTCAACCCATTCAGTTCAATACGGTTCCCTTCCGCATCTTTCAGCACAAAATTCGGTGCTTGGGACCCTTCAGATATACTTTCTTTGTCTGCAAATACGGCATTGTAAATCGTATATCCCAGCGCACAGATTAATATGAGAAGGATGCCGGTCCGAATGAATAAACGCCTTTTTTTCTTCATTGCACAGCCCCCTTCCCCTATTGCATACCATTCCATTATACCATTGCCAATTCTATTCACATTTGTTTTTTTTGAAGGTTATGTGAAAATTAGAAAGCGTTTTTACCGTGTTCAGCCAATGCCCTGAGTCTTTTTACCTCATGCGGCGTCAGTTCTCTCGCATCTCCGGTATGAAGTCCGCGCAGGTCTAAAAATGCGTATTCTTCCCTCTTCAGCTTCAGCACCTCATGGCCGATTGCTTCAAACATGCGGCGAACTTGTCTGTTTCTGCCTTCATGAATGGTCAGCTGAATAATGCTTGTCTGTTTTCTCTTATCTAAAGAGAGCAGCTTCGCTTTGGCGGGCGCTGTTTTGCCTTCTTCCAGCTGTACGCCCCGTTCGAGTTTTCTGACCAGCTCTTTTGACGGAATTCCTTTTACCTTCGCCACATATGTTTTATCAATTTGATATTTAGGATGCATAAGCTTGTTGGCAAAATCGCCGTCATTCGTCAAAAGCAATAATCCGCTTGTATCATAGTCAAGGCGTCCGATCGGATAAATGCGCTGCGGAATTTCTTTAAAAAAGTCAGTTACCACTTTTCGCCCTTTATCATCGTCAGCAGCAGAAATGACGCCTCTCGGCTTGTAGAGCAGAAAATATACGGGCTCTTCGCGTTCTATCTTCATCCCATTTACTTCAATTTGATCAGAACCGGTCACCTTTACACCCAGCTCTGTTATAATTTTGCCGTTCACCTTTACTTTTCCTTCTTTAATCAGCTCTTCTGCCTTTCTGCGTGACGCAACTCCGGCGTGAGCAATAACTTTTTGCAGTCTTTCCATGTCTTTCACCTCAAGTATTATCTTACTTTTTTCAACCTGAACAAACAAGCTTTTTCAAGAGCTTACTGTTTCGAAACAAAAAAGCGCCATTTTCAGGCGCTTCCAAATAATAACGTAACGATGATGATGGATGCAACTACTCCGATCAAATCAGCGAGAAGTCCTACCTTTAAAGCATCACCCATTTTTTTAATTCCAACCGCCCCAAAATAGACAGTTAAAACGTAAAGTGTCGTATCGGTCGAGCCTTGCATAACCGACGCGAGCCTGCCGATAAAGGAATCCGGTCCGTAAACGGCAATTAAATCTGTTGTCATGCCAAGCGCCGCCGTTCCTGAAATCGGCCGGATCAGAGCGAGCGGCACTACCTCAGCGGGCATGCCAAGCGCGGAGAAGACGGGTTTTAAAAGTCCCATAAAAAAATCGAGCGCGCCTGAAGCCCGAAAAACGGTAATAGCGACAAGCATCCCGACTAAATACGGAATAATGGAGAACGCAATCTCTATTCCTTCTTTTCCGCCTTCTACGAAAGATTCATATGTCGGAACGTTCTTGAAGGTTCCGTAAAGAAGTATTCCGGCAATAATAATCGGAATCATTGCCAAAGACAGCCAATTGATGATTTCCATGCGCTCATCTCCCCTTCTTTTTCCGGCGATAATAAAAATAACGGTCGATCATGATGGCGCCGATGCCTGAGATAAGAGTCGCCAAAATAGTGGGGCCGACAATATCAGTCGGCGACTTTGAAGAATAAGCCATTCGGACTGCAATCACTGTTGTCGGAATGAGCGTAATACTCGATGTATTAACGGCCAGAAACGTGATCATTGAGCGGCTTGCTTCAGAACGGTTGCCATTCAGCTTTTTCATTTGTTCCATCGCTTTTATGCCAAGCGGTGTCGCCGCATTGCCCAGACCGAAAAAGTTGGCCATGAGATTTGATAAGATGTAGCCCATTGCGGGATGATCCGGCGGAATATCTGGAAACAGCTTTGATATAAACGGCCTGCACATACGGCTGAAGATATCAAGCAGCCCGGACTGTTCAGCTATCTTCATCAAGCCGAGCCAGAAGACAAGGACGCTCATGAGCCCGAGTGAGATCGTAACGGCCTCTTTTGCCCCTTTAAAAACAGCTTCATTCACCTCTTGAAGGGTCCCGTTGCACATTGCGAACACAAGCCCGATCACAGTTAAGCCGACCCAAATTAAATTGACCATTCTGACCCGCCAGCCGCATTCGAGAAAATTGCTTTGAAGGTTTCAAAGAAGCGTTTTTTCGGTTTTTTATTCCGTTCATTTTCATAATAGATCGGCAATTTCACTATGGTTTCGTCATTAACGGTGACCGTCATTTGTCCGACAACATCAGGAATGGCTGAGCGATCCTTTTTCCATGCTTTTTTCGGCTTGAGCAGGGTTGTATTAATTTTCACTTCGTCTTTTTCAGCTTCATTGAGTAAATAAGTAACATCTCGTTTTATAAAAGCGCGGCTGCCATAAAAGGTTTCTTTGAGCTTTGGAATGTCTCCTTTTTTTGCGACAATGTAGGTTTTATAATGGTTAAATACATACTCAAACATATTCATATGATCATCCCAATCGTTAGGGTCATTAATGGTGACGGCAATTAAGTCTGTGCCGTCTTTTGATGCGGTCGAGACCAGCGTCCGTTTCGCAAGCTTCGTATAGCCTGTTTTACCGCCTGTGCTGTATTGGTAAAGTCCTGTCAGAAGCTTGTTTTTATTCTTCCATACACTTTCCATCGTTTCCGCTTTATACACTTTAGTGCCTGAAATGGTTTGATAGTCTTTCAGATTCATGGCGTATTTGGTTAAAATCGCCATGTCATAGGCTGTTGAGTAATGATTCTCATGGTCATCGAGTCCGTGAGGGTTTTGAAAACGTGTATTTTCCATGCCGATCTGCTCAGCTTTTTGGTTCATCATATACACAAATCCACCTAGGCTTCCTCCGACATGTTCGGCAATGGCCGCAGCCGCATCATTTCCTGAACGCAGCATCAGCCCATATACAAGATCTTTCAGCTTTACCTTTTGTCCTTCTTTTAAATAGATGGCTGAACCTTCCGTTCTGACCGCGTTTGCCGACACTGTCACAGTCTCTTCCATTTTTCCTGATTCTATAGCGAGAACGGCCGTCATGATCTTTGTTATGCTCGCAATTCGCCGTTTTTCGTGCTCGTCTTTAGCAAATAACACTCTGCCTGACGCACCGTCAATGACAATAGCGCTTTTTGCGCTGACATTTATTGCTGCATATGCTTTATGCTCTTTAATAAAGGTGAGTAGAAAAGCAGTGACCAGAATGATTACGGCAGCTTTTTTCAGAAAGCGCATGTTTGCTCACGTCCTTGTTGTGGTTTGTACAAGTTTATGCGCATGTCCACCAGTTATGAATACCAATTGTTTGTTAGGCCCTTTTCAACAATAAAAAAACTCTCCCTTTAAGGGAGAGTTCATCTTATCTGATTTGCGCCATGTTTGATCCTGACGTTTCATAGTGCGCCAATTCTTCCCGCATATGCAGGAAATCGGGGCTGAGAGCCGTCAATAATTCCTGCAGAGAGGCAGGCACAGCCTGATAAAATTGGATCGCGCTATTACCGGTGTAGGCTGCCCGGCTATTTTCAAACCATGTATCTTTTTTCGGCATAAAAAATTCTTCAATACACTGATGATACACTTTGTACAGCGTGTTTTCCGCTCTTTTATCCTGAAATGGCTCATGCTGAAGAAGCAGGCGGCATGCTTCAGCGCCTCCTTCACAAAATACTGACATCCTTCTCAGCGTACTGAGCACATCTCGGCAATATTCCTCCTCAAGAGGCAAATCGGCCTGCATAGATGATAAAGTGGTTTGATTTAAATAATTGTTGACGGTTGTGACAACCTTTGATAAGAATTCGCCGGTTTCCTTAGTCTGGGTTTTCACCATCGAATTTCCCATTCCGTTCGTTACCTTCCCCTCATATCTTTGTGCATCTTGTACTGCTTCTTTCATCACTGGCCTTTTCTTTACTATCGTATGATGAAAAAGCAAAAATAATCTTCTATTTTATATCCTCGAATGTTTGGTTAAAGTTTTCAAAAAACAAATCAGCTTCTTCTTGGAACACGTCTTCTTCCGCATTTTCAGGCAGCGGAGGAAGCTCGTCCAGCGTTTTCAAGCCGAATTGTTCCAAAAAAGTCGCCGTTGTGCCGTACAAAATCGCACGCCCGGGTCCATCGGCCCGTCCGACTTCACATAAAAGCGCCTTTGAGACTAGGCTGTGCAGAATCCGTTCTGATTTCACACCTCTGATATCTTCAATCTCCGCTCTCGTAATCGGCTGTTTATACGATACAATCGCCAATACCTCCAGAGAAGCTTGAGAAAGGCCTTTTGACGGTACCTCGATAAGCTTTTTTAAATACGCCGCAAACTCTTTCTTAGTAGAAAGCATATACGTATCCGCAAATTCAATTAATTCGATTCCTCTATCGTCCTTACGATATTCGCCGGCCACGTCCGCCATAATATCTTGCAGCTCTGCTTCCTCTATATCAAGCACAGTCAACAGCTGCTTTTTAGTCAGTCCTTCATCACCCGCCGCATACAGCAGGGCTTCTACTATTGCTTTCCATTTCACGATGTCAAGCTCCATGAATGGATTCACTCCCCGTAATGTAAATATCTGAAAAATTTTGCTCCTGTTCAATCAGGATCAGCTGATTTTTCATCAGCTCGAGAACTGCTAAAAAAGTAACGACTAAGTGTTCTTTTTGTTCATACGGAAAAAGCGCCATAAAATTGATTCTTGTTCCGGTTGTTTTCAAGCTTTTCATTATTTCGTTCATTCTGTCTTCTATCGGTATTTCTTGTCTTGTAATGGTCGTTTCCGTTGGCCTTGCTATTTTTTTTCGGTTTAACACTTTTTGAAAAGCGCCGAGCATATCATAAACGGTGACTGACAGCTTTTGTTCTGTTTGTTTCACTTCTTTTGCATATTCGCTCAAGTCACTCGGCGGTTTTGTAAAGGATTTTTGTCTCTCTTCTTCCCGTTCCTTTAAATCCTTCGCCGCATCTTTGTATTTTCTATACTCAATTAGCTTTTCAATCAGTTCCTCACGCGGATCTTCTTCTTCAAGTAATTCATCTTCAAACAGCTCTTCCTCTTGTTTCGGAAGCAGCATCCTGCTTTTGATGCTGAGCAGCGTTGCGGCCATGACTAAATACTCGCTGGCAATATCAAGCTCAAGCTCGCGCATCGTATGTACATATAATAAATATTGTTCAGTGATTTTTGCCACAGGTATATCGTATATGTCAATTTCAAGACGATTTATTAAATGAAGCAGCAGGTCCAAAGGCCCTTCAAACGAATCAATTTTCACTTGATATTCTAACATCATCTCACCATTTTCAGTATCACTTTCATTGCCGGAAAAACTGGCTACCCTTTAGTATAAGCCACCCAAAAGCTCTCGTCCAATACTATTTATTACGTGATTTCCAAACAATTTGTACAGAAAATACTGAAAGATAAGATAATCGCCTATACACAAGAAGGCGAATACACATAAGATACCCATGTATAAAGAAGAAAGGGAGGCTGAATGCCCATGGGAGAAAAAGGATTCAGCGGCAGCTTTGCATTAATTGTCGTCTTGTTCATTTTGCTGATTATCGTAGGAGCTGCCTGGATTTGCTAGAACACAGGACTACGAGCGTTCGAGTGAGGACGCTCCTTTTTCCTTTTATTTTTCCTATGGTACACTGAGGAGAGAGAAAGGGGGAGACGTCTTGTATCCAAAAGCATATATTGATTTCCTCATTGAATTTCACGCTACACGCGATTATTTTGAGTGCCATGAAATATTAGAAGAATACTGGAAAGAAGACCCTCCGGAAAAACGGAAGCAATATTGGGTAGGGTTTATTCAGCTTGCCGTTGCCTTGTATCATCAGCGGAGGTCTAATATGCGTGGGGCAAAGCGCCTTCTTGCAAACAGCATCCGTATTCTCCAGGCAGAAAAGCAGGCGGTGGAAGCTCTTGGGCTTGACTATACGCGCTTAATGGAGCTCATGCAGTCATTGTATGAACGGATCAACACGGGAGCTTCATACGAGAGCATCATGCTGCCGATGAAGGACAAGCACTTGGCAGAAGCTTGCCGCAAGCAGTGTCAGCACAAGTCTTACACATGGGGCCAGCCCAGCGTACTTACCGATACCTATCTTGTAAATAAGCACCGCTTGCGTGACCGGACAGATGTCATTCTTGAACGAGAACAAGAAATCGAACGCAGAAAAAAAAGCAGAGGCTAACACTGCAGCCTCTGCTTAATTATTATATGTGATGTCTTGATCTTTTTGATGTTGACAGCGTTCAAAAAAGCTCTGCGTTAATTCATTCGGAACCAGTACTTGTGTTTTAAACAAATGCTTTAATGCATCCATCATTTGTTTTCCGATTCCTTGATGGCGATGAGAAGGATTTACACTGATATGCCGGATTTCGACTTCAGAATCTTTTTTTTCGACTCCGATTGCTCCGACAATGTCCTCATCCTCTTTCCAAAGAAAGAGCTGGCGGTCAGTATCCGTTTCGTAGGCCTTAATTGTCTGCTGAAGCTGCTTAAGATCTTTTTCATTCGGCATGAATGAAAGAAGCCCCATCGCAATCTTTTCAAACGATTTCTTATAACGAATTAACATAAAAACCCCTCTATATCCAAAATATCCAGTCTTGTCTGTCAAACGGATGAATAAAGGTGATCCGCTTTCTCACATTATATCATTTTCGCCATGTTTTTAAACTCTTTTCAACAAATTATTCAAATGAGCGGTTTAAATTTGCCATTTCTATGGCAGATACGGCGCAATCAGAACCTTTATTCCCTGCTTTTGTGCCAGCGCGTTCAATCGCCTGCTCAATGGTCTCCGTAGTGACAATTCCAAAAATGACCGGCACTCCTGTTGTATTTCCTGCTTGCGCGATGCCTTTGGCGGCTTCGTTGCAAACATAATCATAATGAGTCGTAGCGCCCCGGATAACGGTTCCGAGTGTGATAATCGCATCGTATTTTTTTGTTTCCGCCATTTTTTTTGCTGCAAACGGAATTTCAAATGCACCCGGCACCCAAGCCACATCGATATCATTTGTATCTACTCCGTGTCTCAGTAAAGTGTCCTCCGCACCGCTTAACAGCTTGCTTGTGATAAAATCATTAAATCTTCCTACGACGATTCCGATTTTAAGACCTGTGCCAACTAAATTTCCTTGTATAATATTCATATGATTCCCATCCTTTTTTGTGAGTTTGTTTTAGAAATGAAGTAAATGTCCTAGTTTATCCATTTTTGTTTCCAAATATTTTTTATTATGCTCTTTTGCCTCCATTTGCAATGGCACTCTTTCAGCAATTTGCAAGCCATAGCCTTCAAGCCCGGCAATTTTCCGGGGGTTATTTGTCAGCAGTTTCATTTCACGGACCCCCAGATCGCGTAATATTTGCGCACCGATACCATAGTTGCGCAAGTCAGGCAAGAAGCCGAGCGCTTCGTTGGCTTCGACTGTATCATAGCCTTCTTCCTGAAGCTTGTACGCTTTTAATTTATTGATTAAGCCGATTCCCCGTCCTTCTTGGCGCAGGTATAGCAGAACGCCGCGCCCCGCTTCAGAAATCTGTGCAAGCGCTGCATGAAGCTGCGGACCGCAATCACATCGGTGTGAGGCAAACACGTCTCCTGTGAGACATTCAGAATGCACCCTGACCAGCACAGGCTCTTTATCAAACGGCTCTTCTCCCATGACGAGCGCCACGTGCTCTTTGCCGTCTATTTCGTTTGTATACCCGTATACTTTAAATATGCCGAAATCTGTCGGCAGACTGATTTGCACTTCCCGCTCTACGAGTGTTGTTAAGTTGTAGCGGTACTCGATCAATGCCTTGATTGTAATCATTTTCAGCTGATGCTGCTTGGCAATTTCAATCAGTTCGGGCACTCTCGCCATTGTTCCGTCTTCATTCATAATTTCGCAAATGACGCCTGCTCCTTGTGAACCGCAGGCTTTTGCTAAATCAACCGCTGCTTCTGTGTGACCCGCTCTTTTGAGCACGCCGCCCTTTTTCGCAATTAAGGGAAAAATATGACCAGGGCGCTGAAAGTCAGTCGGAACCGCTTGGCTGTCAAGGAGCGCTTTAACAGTAAGCGATCTTTCCTGCGCGCTGATTCCCGTTTTTGTAAGACGGTGGTCAATACTTACCGTAAAAGCTGTATGGTGTGAATCTGTATTGTGGTCAACCATCGGGTGTAGATCAAGCTTATTGGCGATGTCTTCTTCCAAAGGCGTGCAGATCAGCCCTCTCCCGTGGGTTGCCATGAAATTAATGACTTCCGGTGTGGCATGCTCGGCCAGCGCCACAAAATCACCTTCGTTTTCTCTGTCTTCATCATCTACTACAATAATGACTTCGCCCTTTTTTAAAGCGTCTAATGCTTCTTCTATCGGATGAAACATGTTAATCTTCCTCTCTAAAAACCATTCTCGCTTAAGAACGCTTTTGTAATGGATTGGTCATTCATTTTTTGATCAGCTTTGTGTAAAAAGCGGTACATATATTTTCCGATCATATCGCATTCGATATTCACCGTGCTGCCGATCGTCTTTGTTGAAAAAATCGTCTCGCTGATGGTATGCGGGATAATCGACACTGTCACTTGGTCTTCCGTCAACCCGAAAATTGTTAAACTGACGCCGTCAACAGTGATGGAGCCTTTTAATACAAGAGTCTTCGTTAAAGAAGGGTCCATCTTCAGATCATAATATACAGCGTTGCTTTTTTCTTCGATACGCGTGATTTCCGCCGTTCCGTCCACATGTCCGGAAACAAAATGTCCGCCGAAGCGCCCGTTTGCCGCCATTGCTCTTTCCAGATTGACTTTGCTTCCTTTAGATAAACCGTTTAAAGAGGTAGATTTTACCGTTTCCGGCATCACATCGACCGTAAATTGTGTTTTCGTAAACGCAGTGACGGTGAGACAAATGCCGTTAACCGCAATGCTGTCGCCGAGTTTTACATCATCTAATATGTGTGAACACTTAATCGTCAGAGCCATAGAAAGGCCTGCCTTTTTCATGGACTCAATTGTGCCTGTTTCTTCAATTATTCCTGTGAACATTGTCACCATCCTACTCATGTACAGGTTTTGGTTTTGCTTCCAGTTTTATATCTTGACCAATATGGGTAATTGCAGTGAATTGTAATAAGGGGACATCTTTCATCGATTGAAAGCCTTCACCGGAGATCAAGCTGGGAGCATGCGTTCCTCCGATTAGTTTAGGGGCAATATAGAAGATGATTTCTTGGTAACAGCCTTCCTTGACAAAGCTTCCGTGAACAGCGGCTCCGCCTTCAACATAAACCGACATAATACCTTCTTCTGCGAGAATCTTCAGCACATCGGGAATATGGATATGTCCGTTTTCCAGTGTGAATATTTTCACTCCGAAATCAGAAAGGCGTTTTTTCTTTTCCGCGTCCGCTTGCGACGTTGTAAAAATCCATGTCGGTGCCGCTTGGTCTAGGATTACATTTGCTTCTTCAGGAATAGTAAGGCTCGTATCCAGAATGACTCTGACCGGCTGTTTTACTGTGTTCGGAAGCCTGCAGGTTAAGCTTGGATTATCTGCTTTCACTGTACCAACTCCGACAAGAATGCTTTGATGTGTTTTCCGGTATTGCTGGGCATCCTGTCTGGCCGCCTCTGAGGTAATCCATTTGCTGTCGCCTGTACTTGTGGCTGTCTTTCCATCAAGGCTTGCAGCTGCTTTTAACGTAACGTACGGAAGTCCGGTACGCATGTAGTGAAGAAATTTTTCGTTCAGCTTTTCTGCCTGATCTGTCAGAATGCCTTCTTTCACTTCAATGCCCGCAGCCTTTATCATGCAGATTCCCTTTCCCGCCACAAGGGGGTTTGGATCTCTCATCGCAACAAAGACTCTTTTAATGCCTGATGTTATAATCAGCTCGGCGCAAGGAGGCGTTTTTCCGTAATGGCTGCATGGTTCCAGAGTGACATAGATGTCAGCATCTTTTACGTGTTTTCCCGCCATTTTTATGGCATGGACTTCCGCATGCGCTTCACCGTACTTTAAATGAGCGCCCATCCCGATGATTTCGCCGTTTTTTACAACGACAGCGCCAACAAGCGGATTAGAACCGGTTTGGCCTTCGCCTTGCTTTGCAAGCTCTAACGCCGTATTCATGTAATACTCTTCCATTCATTTTCCCTCCTTTCTCTATTGTGAATTTGGCCGTCAAAAAGCCCCGAATTTTAAAATAAATTCGGGGCTGTCCATTTTTTAACCATACGAAATAACACTATGCGTTTTTCATTCTTTTGCATAGCTGTCTTTCATCCTTCTCCCATCCAGACTTTCACTGTCGGCTTCAGCTTATAACTGAATCCACCGTATGCATATGCACACGGGTCACGGGCTCTAAAGCGCATTGGCTTTACTACCGCCGGTCGGGATTTCCACCCAGCCCCGAAGGATACAATCGATATTTTTTTGTCCTTAGTGGCTATTATAACGATCCTTCCGAGAGTACGCAATGAAATAAACTTACAATTTGAGAAAACAAAGAAACACCTTTTGTAAAAAAAGGTGTTTTCTTCGTTAATCATTCACTTTTGCAACCTTGATTAAACCGTCAATCCGTTTTGATTTACTGAAATATGCTTTGACCTTGTCCCCTTTTTTAATATCCGATAAGTCTTGGTCCAGTTTTTTTCCGTTGAATATAATTTTTGTTCCATTATCCGCTTCACCATAATATTCCGTTCCCTCAATTTTTATAATTTTATATTCATGGATCGTATATTCTTCTTCTTCAGAGGAAAGGGTTTGTCCGATCGCCGTCGGCACATCCTTCAATTCAATGTCATTTATGTACATATAACCGCCTGCAAGTAAGATCAGCAGCACTAATAGAATGGTAATCTTCGTTTTTATTCTCCCCATCTTCACAACCTCCAGCACATATGAATCTATTCATTCTTATGAGTTATTCCTCTTTTTCATGAATAAAAAACCGCTATTTCTCGTAAATTATTAATATAACGATACATAACGGGGATATGTTTCACATTCTGCAAAATTTTCTTTTCAATAGATATACGAATTTATGTTCTGTTTTACGGGTGTAGGTTTCAGAAAAGGAAATAAAAAAATCAGCTTTCTTATTTTGAAAGCTGATTGTCATTCTACTTCGTTTGACGGATTTCGTTGAAAGGAAAGAAGACAAATTGTGATGTTCCGGCAATTTGTTTTTTCGTAAAGAGACCGAGTCCGTTTCGGCTGTCCATGGAGTCTAAGCGATTATCCCCCATTACGAAATACTTATCATCAGGCACTTTGACCGGACCGAAATCAGCGGTTAAATTCGCCGCCCCTTCTTGTTTTGCTTTCTTTTTATTGGCGGCAAGATAAGGCTCGGCTGCTTTTTTCCCATTGATATAAAGCTGGTCGTCTTTCATCTCTACTGTGTCCCCCGGCAGCCCGATCAGCCGCTTGACGTAGTGGACATGATCTCCATTAAGAACGATGATATCACCGCGCTTAAATTCGCCGATGTATTTGACCGTCATATTGACAAAAACCCTTTCACGGTTATGCAGTGTCGGGTCCATTGATTTCCCGTCAACTACATACGGAGCAAATAAAAAATTTCGAATAAGAAGCGCTAATACAACAGCAATAATGATGGCTTTTGCCCATTCTAATACTGAATTTTTTCTAGATTTTTTTTCTGTTTTCAACTGCTTTCCTCCAATAAACTCGCGGTGTCATCCCGTCTTATTTTAACATGAGCCGCAAAAGAATTCATGCCCAGACTTCCCCATTAGAAAGACATAGAATGTGGGCAGCATGCTTATCCGCCGAAAAACAAATCAAGAATATTTCCGGCTTTTGAAGATGCTTTATTGTACAGTTCTGAATATCCGCAGTTTTTGCAGTAAACGACCAGAAAGCGATTATTCTGTACATCGAATAATTTTGAGAACCCGGTTCCCGTTGTTGCTATTTCTTTTTGTCCAGCCTCGGTGCTTCCGCATTTTAAACAACCTTTTTTGTCCATCTTGTAAAACTCCTTTTCTTTATTCTATAACAATTTTTCTTTATACATAAGGGAATTTTTACTATTTCCTAGAAAATTCATAACACTGCCGAATCGCTATAGATAACAAAGCGCAGTTGCATTGTTTCTGCAAAGTCTTTTGCGAACACAAGTATTCACCTTACTGTTCATCTAGGGGTTACTTGAGCTTTGAATTTACCTCTACTTAAATGTTATATCAATTTACGCCGATAACGCAAAAAAATGATGTCGAGATATCCTTCTAAAGCGTATACGGCTTCTCTGCGTTAACAATTCCCGATGGGTTCACCGTTATTTTCCTCTATCCATCTGACGCGGATAAGAATCGGTCTAAAATGAAACATCATTCTAACAGAATTCTTCACCCCACATATTTATCAATTATTTTTTTGCATTCATCCAAAAGTATGTTATGATGAATGCAACCATTTTAGTTTGTCTTCTAGCCCCCTTGCTCAGAAATTGTGAGCAAGGGTTTTTTTATGCCTTTATTTGTGCAAATAAAAAAGCAGGCTCTATTGAGCCTGCTTTTTATATGAACACGGATTATGCTTTTTGGACGTTTGAAGCTTGTGGTCCACGTTGGCCTTGTTCAACATCAAATGAAACAGATTCGCCTTCTTCTAAAGACTTGAATCCTTCTCCTTGAATAGCTGAGAAATGAACGAATACGTCGTCTCCAGCTTCGCGTTCGATAAATCCAAATCCTTTTTCTGCGTTAAACCATTTTACTTTACCTTGTTCCATTTTTGTTGCCTCCCAGTGTGCAAAGCACACATTATAATACTATCCCTGCTCTTTATACCCAGAAGTTAAGTTATTATACTCTGTCTGTCATTAGATACCGAACAAAAATAATTCACCTTTATAATACCATTAAAGAAAATAAAAAGCAAGCGCATATCTTTAACTTTTCATGTTATGGATTATCTAATGCCCAAAAGGGGTTTACATCCTTTTCATAATAGATGGAACAAAATAACAAACATTAAATGATTTTTGTATTTTATGTCCACCACATTTGAGAGGGTGACTCCTCTATCAATATGGTTTTTAAATTCTTAACAGCACGTTTAAACCCTTCATCAATTGACATAATCGGATCCTCATGCTCAATACTTATTACATAATCATAACCATAAGTACGTAAAGTACTCATCATATCCGACCACTCTTTAAGATCGTGCCCACACCCAACTGAACGAAATGTCCAAGCACGCGTCTGCACGTTCCTATAAGGCTGCATATCTGTAAGTCCGTACATGTTTATATTCTCTTGATCTAAATACGTGTCTTTTGCATGAAAATGATGAATTGCATTTTCTTTGGCTAAAATTTTTATAGCGGCAACAGGATCAATTCCTTGCCACCATAGATGACTTGGATCCAAATTTGCCCCAATTGCATCGCAGGTTTGTTCACGAAGCTTTAACAGCGTGTAAGGTGTATGCACCAAAAAGCCTCCGTGTAGTTCTAAGCCGATTTTCACTTTATGCTTTTGAGCGTACATCCCCAGCTCTTTCCAATAAGGAATGAGCTTTTTTTCCCATTGCCATTTTAAGACGTCTCCATATTCATTCGGCCATGAAGCAACCGGCCAGTTTGGGTGTTTAGCATCTTCATGATCACCCGCTGTTCCTGAAAAACAATTGACAACTGGAACACCAAGAAAAGATGCCAGTTTTATGGTTTTTCGTAATGTCTCATTGGATTCTTTTGCAAAGCTGTCCTCTGGTGAAATAGGATTGCCATGACAGCTAAATGCACTAATGGTTATTCCTCGGTCAGTTACCTTTTTTTTATAACTTTCACGCGCCTCCGCACTTTCTAATAACTCATCTAATGGACAATGATGATTGTTTGGATAGCAGCCTGTTCCAATTTCAACTGCATGTAAACCAGCTTCTTGAACTTTATCTAACATCTCTTCAAATGTATAATCTGCAAATAATACTGTGAATACCCCTAATTTCATATTATTTCCCCCTTTATTTTAGCATTTTCATTATTTTTATAAATGTCATCAATAATTGAAGATACCTGAAGAGCTTCTTCTGGCTTAACGACAAGTTCGTCAGTTCCCTTACAAGCATCAATAAAATTTCTTGCTTGTGCTCGGCTGAAGTCATTATCCCCAACCATCCAGGCTGCATTGCTATTCAGTAAAACACCATTTTTTGTTGTGTAAAATTCTAAAGGGAAAAGTTTCATTCCGCCATCAACTCCAGAAATGCTCACTTCTTCTTCATCTTCTTTTATATTCGCGGCCCAAGAAGTCTCAAGCAAAAGTGATGAACCATTGTTAAATTTAATGTATGCCGTTACATGATCATCTACATTAAATGTTTGGTGATCAAAAGTTCCCCATTCATTTAATTGATTTGGTGTTTTACTTAGTTCATTATAAGTGGTCCCCACTACTTGAATATGTTGCGGATTGCCCATTAACCATAGAGCCAGATCTAGCAAATGACAGCCATAATCAATTAAACTGCCGCCGCCTTGAAGGGCTTTATTGGTAAATCCCCCCCAACTAGGCACTTTTCGGCGACGTAAAGCTTTTACACGGACAACAAGAGGACATCCTACTTCTACTATCATTCGTTTCGCTGCTTGTGCTTCTTTCATAAAACGATAATGATAAGCGATTGCCAGTATTTTATTTGCTTGTTTAGAAGCAGCTAACATTGCTTCACATTCCTTTTTAGAAAGTGCCATCGGTTTTTCGCATAAGACGTGAACACCAGCTTGTAATGCTTCGATTGTATATTCAGCATGAAACTTATTTGGCGTACAAATACACACTGCGTCTATCTCTTTAAACATATCTTTATAGTCTAAAAACACGTGACAAATGTTATGCTCGTTCGCGACTTCAGTCGCACGTTTACTATTGATATCACTTATTGCCCAAATGACACACTCGTCACCAAATTGCATGAATGCAGGAATATGACGTGCTACAGCAATACCTCCCGCGCCAATAATACCAATTTTCAAACAACTCACCTCAATTTTTAATTGGCTTCTGAGCAAACAGAAGATAGCTTATAGTAATGAAACGATTTGTTTTGTTTTATTTGATTCTAATGCTGCTAAAATAACAGATAGAGATTTTAACCCTTCTTCTCCTGAAACAGCAGGTTTTTTGTCCTCCACAATGGCATTGATAAATTGATTAATGGTCTGTGAATTAAATTGGCCGTCATCATCGTTCGATTGAATCTTGCCAAGCTCATAATTTGTCACTTCTCCTGTTGCGTATTGTGCAATTAAGGAATACGTTGAATGATCTTCTAAGCGAAGAATCCCCTTTTCCCCATAGATAATCGTGGAGTTATCTTCCTTACCTTTATAATTCCAGCTAGCTGCAAGTGTACCTATAATACCGCTTTCAGTTTTCAACACACACACTGCGTTGTCATCAACATTCGCAAAATCCTTTGCACTTGTTTCTACAAATGCACCTACTTCAATAATTTCCTCGCCAAGAATGTGGCGAATGACATCCGTTTTATGTACGCCTAAGTCTCCCAATGCTCCAATAAACGCTTTATCTTTTTTAAAGAACCAGCTCTCCTTTCCGTCTGCACTCCACCCTTCTGGTCCGCTATGGCCAAATGTCGAGCGGAAGCTATATATCTTTCCGATTTCGCCGCTTTTGATCAGTTGACGTGCTTTTTGATGGGATGATACAAACCGCTGATTGTGACCGATCATTAACTTTTTACCGGTTTCCTTTGAAGCTTCTATCATGGCTTCTGCTTCTTCTTTGGACGTGGCCATTGGTTTTTCACATAATACATGCAAACCGCTCTTTAATGCAGCAATAGAAATGGGGGCGTGTAAATAGTTAGGAGTACAGACGCTTACTGCATCTATGGCTCCGCTTGCTAATAATTCTTTATAGTTCACATAGGCTTTTGCCCCAAATTGCCCGGCAACTTTATTCGCCCGTTGTTGGTTGCTATCACAAACTGCTATAATCTCTGCTTGTTTATTCATATGATATTCTGGCAAATGACGATATTGGGCGATACTTCCGCAACCAATCACGCCTACTTTTATTTTTTTCATCTTCATTTTCCCCCTTGTCTTCACTCAAACTTCCATAATATTTGTCATCAAAAATTAAGAACGCAAACGTTTGCGTAAAAGTGAAGAAGTGAAAGTCATCACTCCTTAGCTTCCGCCCTGTTTTATAACATTTCTTACTGACTAAATGAACGGACTGTCTCACGCTCGACGATATGATGAGGATACAAATTTTCTATTTTTGCCGAAGAACTCAGCAAAAGATCAATTGATGCTCTCCCCATGTCGTATAATGGTTGAGCTAACGTCGTTAGAGGCGGAACAGTCTTTTCAGCCATTGCAGTATTATCATAACCAACCACTGATATCTCAGATGGAATTTTTATACCCTTTTTGTGCAAAAGCGACAATGCGCCTGCAGCCATTTCATCACTTGCACAGAAAACAGCTGTAATTGTCGGTTCATTTTTTAACAATTGAGACATTGCTTCAATCCCGCTTTTAAAATCAAAATATCCGTAAGCAATCATTTGATCGGTTACAGTTATTCCAGCGTCACTTAAAGCTTCTTTAAAGCCTTCTACACGGGGAACTGTCGAGATGACATCCCCTTTTGTTCCGGCAATCATACCAACCTTGGAATGACCTTTTTGTACTAAATAGGAGGCAGCATCATAAGCCGCTTGATAATCATTTACCTTTATAAACGGGAGCGGAAAATCTGATTGTGTTGCCACTAAAGCAACTGGCACATCCATTTTTTCAATCTTTTTGTAGCACTCTGATGTAATTCCTTGACTGACAATAACAATTCCATCAACACGTTTTTCAGAAAGGGTTTGCAGATAGTTTATCGTACGCACCCCATCAAAATTCGTTTTGCAAACCATCACACTGTAATCTAAATCATGCGCTGAATCCTCAATTCCTGCTAATACTTCACTTGCAAATAAATCTGATACTTTAGGAACCAGCACGCCAATTGTTTTTGTTTTACGATTAATCAAACCTCTTGCTACAGCGTTAGGCTGATAACCAATCTCTTTAATCACTTTTTCAACTCGTTTTTTTGTTTCTTCAGAATAACCCGGTAAGTTATTCATAATGCGAGAAACAGTTGAAACAGACACTTCTGCTCGCTTTGCTACATCTTTAATTGTAACCAATATCTTTTCCCAACTTTCTGCGCAAACGTTTTCTTAAAAACATTAGCACAAGTTTAAAGCGCTTTCAATATATTTTAAAAAGATTCAAAATTTTTGATTTCACTTGATCTTTTACACTTATATTCTGTTATAAAGACTTTAATACAATTTTGCGAGTTAAAATTTTCTGAAAATTTTTTAAATAATATGTTGACTTTGGAATTTATAGAGATATAAAATGCAATTAATAATGTAAGCGTTTTATTAAATGCCATGTCTTAATATCTTATATCTTTTACGCAAACGTTTGCTCTAAAGGAAAACGTTTGCGTAAAAGAATACTTCATATCAAAAGAAGGCGGGGATAGATTTGTTTAAAGAAGCAATTTTCCACAGACCTAAAAATAATTTTGCCTATATTTATGAAAAAGATCTGATTCATATTAGATTTCGGGCTCAAAAGGGTGATATAAAATCTGCTGAAGTAATATATGGTGATCCATACGAATGGAATGAAGAGAGCTGGATGTTTTTGACTGCACCAATGAAATTAGAAGGTTCTGACGATCTGTTTGACTATTGGTTTACTGAATTAAAGCCTCCCTATCGCAGGTTGCGTTATGGTTTTAAGGTAGATGATGGTCAACAAACTCTTATTTATGGGGAAAATGGATTTTTAAATGAAGTTCCTAAAGATACGGCATTTTACTTTTGTTTTCCTTTCTTAAACGACATTGATATGTTCAAAGCACCAAGTTGGGTAAAAAATACAGTCTGGTATCAAATTTTCCCTGAACGCTTTGCCAATGGCGATTCAACAAATGATCCGCCATCGACATTACCGTGGGGAAGTGAATCTCCAAAAGTAAATAGCTTCTTTGGCGGAGACTTTCAAGGTATTATTGACCATTTTGATTATCTTGTCGACCTTGGCATTAACGGAATTTATTTCACGCCTATTTTTAAAGCAGAATCAAATCATAAATATGACACAATTGACTATTTTGAAATAGACCCTCAGTTCGGAGACAAGGAAACATTCAAAAGATTTGTAGATACTTGTCATGAAAAAGGCATCCGTGTAATGTTAGACGCCGTGTTTAATCATAGCGGTTATTATTTTGAAGCGTTTCAAGATGTATTAAAAAATCAGGAAAGATCAGTTTATAAAGATTGGTTTCATTTAAGAGAATTTCCTGTCACCCCCCTGCCGAAACCTAATTATGATACGTTTGCATTTACTCCATTCATGCCTAAATTAAACACTGAAAATCCCGAGGTGAAAGATTATTTATTAAGAGTGGGAGCTTACTGGATTGAAGAATTTAATATTGACGGCTGGCGGCTTGACGTAGCGAACGAAGTGGATCATCAGTTTTGGAGAGAGTTTAGACAAATGGTTAAAAGAATTAAACCCGACGCCTATATTTTGGGAGAAATTTGGCATGATGCAATGCCATGGCTTCAAGGCGATCAATTTGATGCAGTAATGAACTATCAATTTAGAGAAGCTGCGCTAAACTTCATAGCCAAAAATGAAACCAATGCTGAAGAATTTGCCCAACTGCTGACAAAGGTAATGACCTCTTATCCAAAAAATACAAATAAAGTAGCTTTTAATTTGTTAGGAAGCCATGATACTCCTAGAATTGCGACGATTAGCCAAGAAAACCGGGATAAATTAAAACTTCTTTTCTTGCTTCAATTGACGTATACAGGGACTCCTTGTATTTATTACGGAGATGAAATTGCCATGACAGGAGAAAATGATCCAGATTGCCGAAAATGTATGGTATGGGATAAAAGTAAACAAGATCAGGAACTGCTTGGCTTTGTGAAAAAAGTCATTAGTCTTCGGAAAAATAATTCTCTTCTTGCCAATGAAGGTACATTTCAATTTTTAGAAGCAAACTCGACTTCCAATTATGTTATGTATGTGAGAGAAAATGCGAAACAAGCAGTCATCACAATTATCAATAATTCTCATTTAAAGCTCCATCTGTACATTCCATATGAACTTACAGGAAAACAAGCAACTAATTTATGGACAGACGAGTCAGTTTTAACGAATAGTGTAGAAATAAAACCCTGCGGCTTTTGTTTGATACGAGTGAATAAGCAGTAAGCAAACGTTTTCGCATGTGATGAAGATGTATCCAATCATTATATTAAAAGCTAAGGTGGGAAAATGTATGAGAAAAACAGCTTGGGTTGTACTTGTTATCACGTTACTCGTGATTATGGCAGCTTGTAACAAACCCTCCGGAACAAAGCAGGGAACTGAAACAACTGCTAATGCAGAAGCTATTACAGACCATAACGAAATTAAACCGGAAAAAGGCGCCTCCCTCCTCCTATGGGATAATAAAGACGAAGAAGGTGAATGGGCAACTTATGTAGCAAAAGAATTCACAAAAAAATACGGTGTCCCTGTTAAGTATGAACATGTCAATCATACTGACGTTCCTGAGAAATTAAAAGTGGATGGACCTGCAGGGCTTGCAGCCGACGTGTTCAATGCACCCCATGATCATACAGGCAGCTTGGCAAAATCCGGTTTACTGTTTGAAAATATGGTGGCCGAAGATTATCAAAAAGATTTTATGAAAACAGCAATTGATGCTACATCTGTCATTGAGAGAGGAAAAAGAGTGCTATACGGATTCCCTATTGCCATTGAAACATATGCCCTCTACTACAACAAAGATTTAGTTGATAAACCGGCAAAAACGTGGGAAGAGCTGTTTGCACAAGTAAAAGAGTTTAATAAAGGAGCGACCAAAGCTAACCCCAAATATGGATTTATGATGGACCCAGGCAATTTCTATTATACTCATGCCTTTTTAGCTGGATATGGAGGGTATGTGTTTGGAAATAAAAATACAAATCCCAACCTGCTTGGATTAAATAACAATGGCGCAGTGAAGTCAGGTGAATTTGTACGTCGGATTCATAAAGAGCTGTTGTCGTTGAAAATAGAAGACATTTCTCAAGATATAATTAGTACTTTCTTTAATGAAGGAAAACTAATGTATCATGTATCAGGACCCTGGGATGTTAAAAATCATTTGGATGCAGGAATTAACCTGGGTGTTTCTCCTTTGCCTAAACTGGATAACGGAAAATCACCGAAAAGTTTTGCCGGTATCAAATCTTACTTCGTAAACCCTTACACTAAATATCCAAAAGCAGCCACTCTGCTCGCACAATTTGCAACATCCGAAAAAATGCTGGAAAAGCGCTATGAATTGACGGGACAAATTCCACCTCATAATGGGTTAGTGAAAACTGATGTATTTACAAAAGACGCGATTTCAATGGCCTTTTTAGAACAAGTCCAAAAAGCTGTTCCAATGCCAAACATTCCAGAAATGGAAACAGTTTGGGAACCGATGGGAACTGCTTATTCAACGATTTGGAATAACAATCAGGACCCTCAAAAAGCGTTTGAAAAAGCTGTCAAGCAAATTAAAGAAACCATTAAAATACATAAACAATAATAACAAACGGAAGGTGGGAAAAGATGAAAATTCAATCAGATATTCAAAGAAAAATAAAGCTTAATTCGTCTTCGCATACAAAAGTTGGCGTAATGCTATCACTATTATTCATGGGACTGGGGCAGCTTTATCATAAACAAATTGTCAAAGGAATTCTTTTTATTACATTAGAAATTTATTTGATTGTATTTTGGACATTACCTTTCAGATGGGCAATGTGGGGACTTACAACATTAGGAGATACGCCGTTAACGCGAAAAGGGTTTGACGTGGTCCAAGGAGATCATTCCATTTTTTTAATGATTGAAGGGATTATCTTTTTGATCCTCTTCCTCCTTTTTGTTTGGTTATACTATTTAAACATACTTGATGCTTATAAAGTAGGAAAGCTTAGGGATCAAGGAATTGATGCAAACAGCTTTAAACAAACGGCTCTCTATGTGTGGGAAAAAGGATTTCCTTACCTCCTATTAACGCCCTCTATTCTATTCACAGCTTTTTTAACCATTTTACCGCTATTATTCGGTGCTTTGATTGCGTTCACAAACTATTCTGGGCCTAACCATCTGCCACCCAAAAGTTTAGTGAACTGGGTGGGGATTCAAACATTCACCGATTTATTTCAATTATCAATGTGGAGTCATACGTTTTACGGGGTATTCAGCTGGACGGTTATTTGGGCAATTTTATCGACAGTTACTACTTTCTTTTTAGGATTATTTTTTGCGATATTAATTAATCGAAAAGGAATTCGTTTCAAAAGATTTTGGAGAGGCATATTTATCTTGCCTTGGGCCATACCGGCATTTGTCACCATATTAATTATGCGTAACCTTTTTAATGGTGAATTTGGCCCTTTAAATCAATATTTACAAGCAATCGGCCTCCATGCAATCCCCTGGTTATCAGACCCGGTGTGGGCGAAAATCACATTAGTAACCGTTAATATGTGGATTGGATTCCCTTTTTGGATGGTCTTAATGAGCGGCGTTATGACATCCATTGATAAAGAAATATATGAAGCAGCGGATGTAGACGGAGCGACACCCCTTCAGCGGTTCTGGAAGATTACGATGCCGCTTATCATGTTTTCAACAGCACCCCTTTTCATTATGAGTTTTGCTGGCAACTTCAATAATTTTAATATTATTTATTTGTTAACTCAAGGAAAACCAGTGAACGATACTTATAGTTATGCAGGTTCAACCGATATTTTAATCAGCTGGATTTATAAAATGACACTTGAACAAAATCAATTCGCAATGGCTTCAGTCGTATCAATTTTAATTTTTATTGTTATTGCCGCATTGTCAGTTTGGAACTTCAGAAAAACCAAAGCCTTTAAAGAAGAGGATTTGATGTCATGATACTTAAAAAGTTCCGCGGAAACCTTATGATAACGCTTATTTATATGATTCTTGCCATTACCGCCATACTCATCTTGTATCCAGTTTATTGGATTATAATCGGTTCTCTTAATCCAGGTGATTCACTTTTTTCAACAAAATTACTTCCTGATTCTCTAACACTTGATCATTTTAATTATTTATTCAAAGAAACAAATTACTTAATTTGGTATAAAAACACGTTTAAGATTGCGTTTTTCAATATGATTATTTCCACATTCTTAATTGTGACAGCTGCTTATGCTTTTTCTAGATTTCGTTTTCCAGGAAGAAAACAAGGTTTAATGGCCATGCTCGTTCTGCAAATGTTCCCTAGTTTTATGGGGATGATTGCAATATATATTTTACTTTTGCAAATAGGTTTATTAGACAATCACTGGGGGTTAATTTTAGTCTATGCAGGAGGATCAATTCCTTTTGGAACTTGGTTAGTGAAAAGTTACTTTGATGGTCTGCCAAGAAGTTTAGAAGAAGCAGCTAAAATTGATGGTGCCAGTAATATCACTATCTTCTTTAAAATCATGCTGCCCCTATCGCGTCCCATTTTAGTATTTATTGCGGTAAATAACTTTATTGGACCTTGGATGGACTTTATCTTTGCAAGACTTGTTTTACGTTCAAGTGAAAACAAGACGCTTGCTATTGGTCTGTTTGAATTCGTAACCGGTCGGGGAAATACAGAATTTACAACGTTTGCTGCAGGCGCTGTCCTTATTGCTATCCCTATTACTGTTTTATTTATTACTTTTCAAAAAAGTATTGTGGAGGGATTAAAAGCTGGAGCAAACAAAGGATAAATAAAAAAAACTGATTGCAGAGAGGCCTGTCGGACTTAATAATAAATGAAGAAGCCCAAATGAGGGCTTTTTTAAAGGAAATTATTATCGTAGTGAAATTCAGGCACACAACATACAGTTAGTTTGTTAGTAATAAAAAAGTTTATCCTGTTTAGCATAAGCTTCATGGTTTATTAACTTGTACAGTACTTCCTTCATCATGCCATTAGTCTTATCTTTTGCAAATTTAAAACCTCTTGTCACTTTGCCAAAAACAGTGTGAACATCGTTTAGATGCGGCTGAAGTTGTGAAGGCTTTAAACCTGTGTCTTTTCCTGCTTTAGCCATTGATAATGTGGCGCTTCATTTGTATGCGGATTCCTTCTGTTTCACATCTAATTGTGCAGCCTGGACCGCCTGTTCGGCGGAAAAAGGGTCAATCTTGACATTATTACTACTACGCCTTGGTTTCACCACCATATGGTGATTCAATTTCCAGCTTCATTTTTAACGGTTTTTCAATTAAACCAAGAAGGCGCCGCTTATATCGACAAAGCCGCCGTTATAGAGACCAACATGACAATAAAGTTGCAAACCTTGAAGTAAAAGAAATTTCTCGATTATCAAGTTTCACATGATGTACAAAAAGTTTCACATAATGTACAAAACCAAAAGCCCGTCCTAATGCTAGTATAAAATTAGAAACGAATATTTAAAATGTAACGGAGTGGATAAACATGTCATGGGCGATTGTGCTGTTAATTCTCATGAGTCTTGTTAAAATATTATTGACGTCTCTTCCAACAGGTGTTGTGGAATGGCTTCTCAGCAAATTTGCAGTGCATTCAAAACTTAGTGACGCGAATGCCACCTTATCTATCAATGGCAAACGCTTGGAAGGTGAAGAGAAAAGTCAAATTCTTGATTTTTTTAACGAGGCTATATTTATGGAAAAATATTATATATATCCAGGTGACGAAAAGCGTTATTTACATCCAGAAAACAACGGGACTCCATTGGTCATTGATACCAAAAAAGGTAAAAACGATGTTAGGTTATTTGTGTACAGTTACAACGATCACGTTGATGTAGTCAAACAGTACAAGAAGAAAGTAATCGCGTATTGTCTGCATTCTGATAACCTTCAAAAACGTTCTATGTCAGCAACCGGGTTTTAGTTTAAAGGATCATAAAAGAAAAGGTCTTTTTTATAATACCGTTTTAGACTTCAAAAAAGCTTGCCGGCAAATCCATTAATGGACTTCGCCGGCAGGCTTTCATTCTTTCGATTACCAGTTAAAGCTTTTCTTTGGTTTTCTTGCTAAGATGCCGTTTCCCATTTCTGAAGAAAAGTAACTGATCAGGTCAATCATTCCCCAACCATTAATTCAACCCCATCCTCGATTGCTTCCAGCATTTGTTTTAGAAGTTTCTCATGGTAACTAATACGGTAATCATCTTGAATACTGGCACACCTTTTCTATTTTGCCATAGTCCCACCTTTTTCTGCTGACAAATGTCCTTAGCTTACTCGATAATAGAATGTGCTGGTGAACCCGGCTTTAGCGTAAAATCATAAGAAGCTTCGTCACTATACATCGGATCGGCATAAATAGAATCCAGATCGTTTTTCGTTGCTTTTTGATACGTTGAAAACGAGTCATATTCATGCTTTTTCCAAATCCATATGCCGTCTTTATCAGCTTCCTTGTGGTAGACGTTGTAATTCACCACATTACCTTCGTTTGTCGTAAAATCGTTTGCGATAAATACCCTCGAATCACTTGCAGTCACAATGTTCTTTTCGATCTTGTTATCTTTTGTATCATGCTGTAAGAGCAGCTGTCCGCCATAAAGCCCTTTTGTGTCATTGCGGTAAATAACGTTGTGAGCAATCACAGAATTAATGGTGCCGCCCCGCTGTTTATCGTATCCTCCGATTGAAATACCAGTGTAAGCATTATCGTACACCTTGTTTTCGGTTATTTGAATATCCTCAGCATATTTTCCTTTGTGTTCAGAGGTTGCTTCAATTCCGATATCGTTGTTGTAAACCGTGTTTTTCTTGATCTCAATATGTTGTCCTCCATCGACGTATATTCCGCCTGCGGAGTAATCATCTCCATAAGCAGGATTTCCGTAAGTCGAGTTATGGTAAACTGTATTGTTTTCTACGACGCCGTTTCGCACATAATCGTTTTGATCCGCTGTTCCTTCATATCCAATCAGATCGATACCAATATTGTTATTGTCACGGACCACATTGCCAGCAATCGTGAAGCCGTCAATGTTTCCGTTTAGCACAACCGCTTCACTCGCTCCGAGCGTCAGCTTTTCAACCGTATTATCCGTGATCTTAATGTCTTTCATGCTGCCCGTTCCATAGACCGCAATTCCGTGAGCATTACCTTCATCCGCTGTCGTCTTTATGTTCCGAACATGGTTATTCTGAATGGTGATATGGCTGCTGGAGCCAGTAACAAAAATCCCCATAGCGGTTGCTTCCTCCGATGAAACAGAAAGATTCTCAAACCTCAAACCGCTGATTGTGATGTAATTCTTATTGTTAATCTGAATTAATGGTATTTCATATTCTTCATCCGCGGCGGATTCTCCGCTGATAACGACCTGTTCATTTTGATAGTTTCGGAACGTGATGGGCTTTCCATTGGTACCGCTATGCTTCACTTCGAGTGTTTCTTTATACGTACCTTTCCGAATAAGTACGGTTGTTCCGGCCACAGCCTTTTCAGCCGCGTGCTTCAGTGTGCGAAACGGCTTTGTTTTCGTTCCTTCATTCTGATCATTTCCATCAGAAGAAACGTATAAGCTGTTTACTGGTTCTTGTTCATTGGCCCCCGTCTTATCATAAGCTAAGGCGGTGATCACAGAAGTTAAAACAACTACAGAAAAAATAAAAAATATCACTCTCATATTGGATTCTCATTTCTATTTAGGATGAATTGCTTTATTCATTATACATTATCCATTTATGGAAAAACATAGCTTGAAAGACTATATTCATAATCTCAACTTCTTGCTCAAAGCTTCTATCAGCCTACCCATTTAAAAGTTCAAATGATTAAAATGATTATTTTGTTTTGATTTAATAAAACTTACGAATGTATAGAGAATCGAAAATGGAATTATACCGTCAAAAACATAGAGCTGCCAAGTTCGTCTCCTCCTAAATCAAACGTCTTTATATGTATGATAAAGGAGATCTTAATATTCTTCTGCTTTAAAATACGGAAAAGGACTGTCGATTTGACAGCCCGCTTTCAATTAATTAACACCATTTTCAGTGAATCTAAAGGTTTCTTTTAAATCTCTGCCTTCTTGCCCCTTCTGAGTCCATATAATATCCACTTCTAATTCTGTTGCTTCCTCCGCTAGCATAAAGTTGAGATATTGAACAGGATTTCCGTTATTCAAGCTCCTGGCAAGAGATTGTGCATCCTCAATTTGTTTTTTACACTTGCCATCAGGACAGCCAAAAAGTGAGAGCCTTGTAGTTGAATCTGGTTCATTTCTATACATTTGGATTTCAGCGGTTGCTGCATCGTTACCAACGTTTTTGATTTCCATTGAATAAGTATTATATTTCCCTTTTTCAGGCCATGATACATTCTTATCTACTTTAGCTTTACTAATCTCAACTGACCATTGCTTTGTAACTTGTTTGATTGGTAAGACGTTAAAAGTTAAAGCTTTCGTATCTAATGCGGGTATCATGATGCTCACGGCAAGTATCACACACGAAATAAACCTCATTTTTTTCATCTCAATTACCTCCCTTCTATGTTTATCAAAAGTATTTTGTCCCTAAATGAAATTTACTTTGCATTTATTTATTTTTTTACATTAGAGTCCATAAATCAAAAAAAGGACTCCCAAAGGAATCCGGTTAATTAGATCACATGCTGAAAATTCAGTACACGATACAGTTAGTTCTTATAAAAAAGCTTATCCTGTATAGGATAAGCTCATGATTTATTAACCTTGTACACGTACTTCCTTCATTACATCGCCATTAGACATGCCTTTAGCAAATTCTAAACCGCTTGTCACTTTGCCAAAAACAGTGTGTACGCCGTTTAGATGCGGCTGCGGCTCATGGACGATGAAGAATTGGCTTCCGCCTGTGTCTTTTCCTGCGTGAGCCATAGATAGTGCGCCCGCTTCATGTGTGTGCGGATTTCCTTCTGTTTCACATTTGATGGTGTATCCTGGGCCGCCTGCTCCTGTTCCTGTTGGGTCACCGCCCTGGCTTACGAAACCTGGAATGACTCGGTGAAAAGTCACACCGTCATAAAATCCTTCGTTTGCAAGCTTCTCAAAGTTTGCAACAGTTCCCGGCGCTTCTTCCGGATATAGTTCAAATTCGATTTTATTGCCGTCTTCTAATAAAAAGTAACCTGTTTTCAATTGTATGCCCACTTTCTTTATTTTAAGATTTTTAAAGGAGATCTTTATGTATTTATTTGCTGCAAGTTCTCTCCTTTTCGCGGCTATTATACCATACCTCTCGACTTAAAACGAATCTATCGCCCATAATTGCAATAAAATGAAACTTGAATGTTATTTGAGCCGTCTATACTTTCGTAGCTGCATTTATTATAATGGATGCAGCTTCTCACAAAAGGAGATATTATGCCGTTTGTGAAATGAAGGAGGTCAAACTGCTTTGAAGAAAATTTGGATTGGAATGCTTGCAGCGTCTGTTTTGCTGCTGACGATTCCGAAAGTCAGTCTCGCCGATGCGGCGGTAGGAGATGTAATTGTCACGCTTGGAGCGGATTTATCGAATGAAAATCGGCAAAAAGTCCTTGATGAAATGAATGCTCCTGATAACGCGACAAAAGTAACCGTGACTAATAAAGAAGAGCACGAATACTTAGGAAAATATATACCAAGGGCGCAAATCGGCACAAGAGCGATTTCTTCATCTTCCATTACCATCGCGAAAAAAGGTTCCGGGTTAAACGTTGAGACGCACAATATCGATACAATTACGGATGAAATGTACTTAAATGCGCTTATGACAGCCGGTGTTAAGGATGCCAAAGTTTATGTAACGGCTCCTTTTGAAGTGTCTGGCACAGCCGCTTTAACCGGCCTGATTAAAGCTTATGAAGTCTCTTCTGATGAAGCAATTTCTGAGGATGTTAAACAAGTGGCAAATGAAGAGCTTGTAACGACGTCAGAACTTGGCAATGACATTGGTGATAAGAATGCTTCTGCCCTTATCGCAAAAATAAAAGAAGATTTCGCTAAAAACGGCGTACCCGATAATAAAGCTGACATCGAAAAGAAAGTGGATGACGCGGCATCTGAATTGAACGTCACGCTGACAGATGCCCAGAAAAATCAATTGGTTTCCCTGTTTAATAAGATGAAAAATGTCAATATTGACTGGGGCCAGGTCGGCGATCAGCTTGATAAAGCAAAAGATAAGATCACAAAGTTCCTTGATTCAGATGAAGGAAAAGGTTTTATTCAGAAAGTGATTGATTTCTTTGTATCCATCTGGAATGCGATTGTCTCCATCTTCACCGGCGGCAGCGAGTCAAACTCCAACGGATAAAGAAAAAAGCGCCGAAATTCCGGCGCTTTTTTTATTGCTTTACTTTCGTTTTAAAGGGCAAATCTAATTTGACAATGTCTTCATATGTTTCTCTTTTAATGACAAGATGGGCTTCCCCGTCTTCTACAAACACAACAGCGGGCCTTGGAATACGATTGTAATTGTTCGCCATACTGTAGCCGTATGCACCTGTACAAAATACCGCGAGAAGGTCGCCCGCTTTTACTTCAGGAAGATCAATGTCCCAGATCAGCATATCTCCGCTCTCACAGCACTTTCCGGCGATGGAAACCGTTGTATTATGCTCTTCTTCAATCCGATTGGCTGAAATCGCTTCATACTTCGCCTGATAAAGCGCGGGGCGGATATTGTCGCTCATGCCTCCGTCGACCGCTGCGTACCGGCGGGTTCCGGGTACTTCTTTTTGTGCCCCTACTGTATAAAGTGTTGTTCCCGCGTCTCCGACAAGTGAACGTCCCGGTTCAATCCAGATTTCAGGAATGGAAAAAGAATACCGCTCAGCGTTTGCTTTTACAGCTTCGATAATTTTCTCCACGTATACTGTTGCCGGCAGCGGCTCATCCTCTTCTGTATAACGGATTCCGAATCCGCCGCCTAAGTTCAGCACTTTCGAGATAAAGGAGTATGATTCTCTCCATTCATCCAGTTTCGTGAAGATTTTTTCCGCGGCCAATACAAAACCGGCTGTGTCAAAAATTTGCGAACCGATATGGCAATGCACACCAAGCAAACGGATGTGGTTTGAAGGCAGAATCTGTTCAATCGCCCGTTCTGTCTGGCCATTATTCAGATCAAAACCGAATTTTGAATCTTCTTGGCCTGTCGTGATGTAATCATGTGTATGCGCTTCTACACCGGGGGTAATCCGGAGCAGAACATCAACAGTGTAACCAGACTCTTTGCACAGTTCTTCAATTAATGATATTTCATAAAAGTTGTCAACGACAATACAGCCGATATGATGCTCAAGTGCCATTTGCAGCTCTTCCCTGCTCTTATTGTTCCCGTGAAAATGTATGCGTTCCGCCGGAAATCCAGCCGAAATCGCGGTATACAGCTCTCCGCCGGAAACCACATCTAATGACAGCCCTTCTTCCTGCGCCAGCTGAATCATCGCGACTGAAGAAAATGCCTTGCTCGCATAAGCGACCTGCGCTTTTAACCCGGCAGCAGTAAACGCCTGTTGAAAGCTTTTAGCGCGCTCACGTATTAAAGCCACATCATATACATAAAGAGGAGTGCCGTAATTTTCCGCTAAATGAAGCGCGTCCACGCCTCCGATTTCCAAATGACCGTGCTGATTTTGTCTGCATGTCCCATGTAAAAACAATGTCATTCCCTCTTTCTGGTCCGCCTATGGGTGAAAAGGACCGTTTTGAAAGGCCCTTCCCTAGTAGTTCTCATATAAGTTAAGACATACAATATCATAATCTTCAGTCGGTTTCAATGTGATTATGAATTGTCAGGCTGCCTTTCACGATTTTTAGGGTGGACAATGCTCGGCCGGACTTTTTCACCAGGGACAGCCGTGCGGACAAGCACCTGCCATAATGCCTTTCCATTAAAAGGAATGAACGGCCATAAATAAGGGGTTTGAAGGGATTTGATGTTTGCCATTGAAATAATGAGCAATGTCAATCCGATTACAAATCCTTTCACATGAAATAAAGCAACAAATACCAACAGCAATAGGCGAGCCATTTTGTTCGCCACGCTCAATTCATAGCTCGGTGTTGTAAAAGTGCCGATAGCGGCAAGCGAGACATACAAAATAACTTCCGATGAAAAGAGGCCGACGTCAATCGCAATCTGACCGATCAGGACTGCCGCAATCAGCCCCATGGCTGTAGACAAAGCGGTCGGAGTATGAATGGCTGCCATTCTGAGAAATTCAACACCTAAGTCCGCTAAGAAAATTTGAAGGACAATCGGGATATGAGTATTTTTGTTTAATCCGATAAAATCAAGTCTCTCGGGCAGAAGCCATGGATCGAGGACAAACAAGAACCAAAGCGGCAGCAATACGGTCGATGATAAAATGCCAAAAAATCTGACCCATCTGAGAAACGTGCCGACAGAGGGAGCTTGTCTGTATTCCTCGGCATGCTGTACATGGTGGAAAATGGTCGTCGGGGTAATAATAACGCTTGGTGACGTATCCACCATTACAATGACATGCCCTTCAAGTATATGATTGGCAGCTACATCTGGCCTTTCCGTATAACGGACAAGCGGAAACGGATTATAGCGCTGTTTCACCATAAATTCCTCTACTGTTTTATCCGCCATCGTTAAACCGTCAATCTCAATAGATTCAACTTCTTTTTCGACGATGCTGACCAAATCGGGGTCTGCAATATCCTCAATATAGCAAATGCTGATATCGGTTTTTGACCGTTCACCGACTTTTGTCATTTTAATACGAAGACGCTCATCCCTGATCCGTCTTCTGATCAAAGCCGTGTTGACGACGATATTTTCGACGAATCCGTCTCTGGCGCCCCGAACAACCTTCTCTGTATCAGGCTCTTCCGGCATCCGCCCGGGATAACTCCTTACATCAATGATAAATGCAAAGCCCGCATCTTCAACAATAACGGCAATCAATCCGGATAAGACTTGATCTGTTGCTTCGTCCAATGTTTCAACTTTTTCTACCTGTGCATTCAGCAATCTGTTTTCCACAATGTTTATTAACTCATCTGAATCCTCTTTACGATTATTAATGGCTAAAAGTTCTCTCATCAAATGAATAATATAAGCTGTATCACATAGTCCATTCAGATAATAAAGCTGAACTTCCCGGTCTAATATATTAAGTTTGCGGACACCGACATCATAGCTTGTTCCCATGCCGACCCTGTTTTTATAATACGCTTCATTTTTTGAAGGATCCCGGTATACTCTTATTTTCTCTTTCGATTTGTCCGCCATGATACCCGCTCCTTTCTAAAATATACTCGACAGCCTTCATGGTAATCGGCGATCCTTTGCTGATATCGTCTTTTCTGCCCATTTTTCCTATATCGCCGATACCGACAATAAGAGGGACATCGAGTTTATCAAGACAATAGACGGTGTCTCCGCTCATTCTGTGCTCATCAAATTCCCTCATCCCGATTTTATCCACTCCAAATTCGGTTAATTCTCCATCCCGGTCAATACTTACATCGACCTTTGTCCACTCAGCCTGATGGGTCTTAGACGCAACCGCTATCACACCGAGCACTTCTATTGAGGGATGAGAGGCAACATATTTCAGAGCGGTTTCCCCCGGTCCTTCTCCTTGCAGACCGGAGTCATCAAACATGACAAACACCGGGTCATACGGGGCCGAATGAATCATTTTCACTAGTTCCGCCCCGCTCCTGACCGAAGGATTGCCCTTTGATTGCGAAATGCAGCGCCCTCCCACTTGCGCGGCTGCATATTCGATGGTTTTAGCAGCATAGATATCCCCGTCAGTAACAAGTATGACCTTCCGTTTTGTCGTCATGTCGGCATTATCCTTTCGGTTTGAAAATAACGGCTACAAGAAAAGCGAATAAAATGGCGGCTGAGATTCCCGCAGATGTCAGTTCGAAAATCCCCATTCCGATGCCGATAAAGCCGTGTACATGCGCCTGATGCATAGCGCCATGCAGAAGGCTGTGGCCAAAGCTGACGATAGGAACAGTAGCGCCCCCTCCTGCAAATTCAATAAATTTATCATAAATTCCAAATCCGTCCAATATGGCGCCGGCTACAACAAAGGATGTCATCACGTGAGCCGGCGTTAATTTGAAAACATCTAATAAGATCTGGCCGATAATGCAGATTGCGCCTCCGCATACAAAAGCAAGAAGATAGTCCATTAAGATGCACCTCCTGCACGCTCAAATACAACACCATGGGCAATCGTCGGGATAGATTCTTTTTGCTGTATCATCGTCGGACTTAACAGCGCACCGGTCGCTACAACCAAAACGCGGTTGAGTTCTCCCGCTTTTAGCTGATTAAAAATGTAGGTGTACGTGACTACAGCGGAGCAGGCGCAGCCGCTTCCACCCGCAAACACCTGCTGGTCCGGCGTATAAATGAGAAGCCCGCAATCATCATGTTTTGTCCCGAGAGAAAACCCCTCATCTTTTAACAAATCTTTGACAATAGGCGAACCGACGCCTGAGAGGTCGCCTGTCAGAATAAGATCATAATCATCAGCAGTCCGGTTCATATCCTTCAAGTGCTGTTTGATCGTGTCGGCTGCGGCAGGTGCCATAGCCGATCCCATATCAAACGGATCGGTAATGCCAAGGTCGCTTACTTTTCCGACGGTGGCACTTGTGATTTGGATCTCACTCGGCGTCTGGCTGATAACCACAGCCCCGCTTCCTGTAACTGTCGAAGTTGCCGTATCCGGTTTTTGGCCGCCGTACTCCGTAGGATACCGGAATTGCCGTTCTGCGGTTGCATTATGGCTGCTTGTCGCAGCAATCGCTCTGTTCGCAAACCCTCCATCAATCAGGGCAGATGCAACAGCGACGGTTTCCATGGATGTTGAGCACGCTCCAAACATACAAAGGAACGGGATTTTCAGATGTCTCGCCACATAATTCGCCGTAACATTCTGATTGAGGAGATCTCCTGCGAGAAACAGGTCGATATCGTCTTTTTGCAAATTGTTTTTTTGCAAAGCAGAGCTGACCGCATCCTCCATTAACTGCCGTTCTGCCATTTCCCAGTTTTTTTGATTACAATGCATTTCATCATAGGTTTTATCAAATAAAGATCCAAGCGGGCCGTCTTTTTCCTTAGGCCCCACTGCCGTTCCTTCTGAATTCACAAATATGGGATGTTCAAACACCCAGGTTTGCTTTCCAGTTAATTTCATTTCCTTCTCCTCCTATGAAAACATTCTTTCAAAAGCAAACCGAATCATTCCGACAATATAAGCTGCCACAACTCCAAACACAATGACGTTTCCGGCGAGTTTAAACATGTTTGTCCCAACACCCAGCACAAGCCCTTCGCTTCTATGTTCAAGCGCGGCGCTTGCCATACTGTTGGCGAAGCCTGTGACCGGAACAGCAGATCCCGCTCCGGCAAACTGTCCGATTCTATCATAAATGCCAAAACCGGTAAGTAAGGCGGAAAGTAAGATCAATGTTGCCGCAGTTGGATTACCCGCGGTTTTTTCATTAAAATCAAAAAAGTGGATGTAGAAATTCTGCAAGGCTTGACCAATCATGCAAATCAAACCGCCGACTAGAAAGGCTTTTACGCAGTTCCATATGTACGGCGGCTTCGGCTGATAGGTTTTAACTTTTGATTTGTAATTTTCCTTTAAATTAGACATGAAGGAACCTCCTTAAAAATGATGGATAAAATACAGCCAATGAAACAAAGATCCCGCTATTTTGCCAAATACTATGGCCATGATAAGAATGATGATTTTGCTGCCTAGGCCGATTCGTTTTGCTAAAATAGGCAAAACGTTTAACACTTCTGTCAGGGCGGCCGCAAGCATACCGATAAATACACCGGCAAGCAGCCCGACCGGGACCGCGAGCCATTTTGACAAAAAGAGATGATTCATGTGCAGCGTTTCCCAGCCTCCATAAACAGCGCCTAATATAACAGCACCTTCATAGGCCTGAATAAATCGCATGGTTTTGGTCAGCTGCATGAGTCGCGGAATAATCCCCATAACGGTGAGAAATGCGACAAACCCAGCCCCCACTGTTAAGCCGCCCCCAAGCCCGACAAACATAACGAACAAAATACTAACGATCATGCAAGTCCTTTGTCGTTTCTTGATTTTCATTCATCGCCACATATTCATCGAGATCAAGCTGATAATTAAACATCTCAACTTCAAGCGGGCTTGGCTCTTCGTTAAGGCGCTTTTTAAAAACATGATTAAAAAAGATGATCATGCCCAAACCAAGACCGATGCTGTACGGGATCTGTAGAAGATACGGATATTCATTCCGCTCTCCGGTAATCATTTCATATAACGCAATATGAACATCTCTCATGCTCACATCTTCATGAAAATTCATAATCGCAAGACAAGACCCGATGAATAGAAGCATCCAAACGCCAATAAAGAGAACGCCGGATAATCGCCTTTTTTTATATTGAATCTCGACAATGGTCTCCGCTCCTCCAACCGTTTGGACATCGAGCGTCGGATCAGCTTTATGGATGGCTTTCAGCACTTTTATGATATCCAGGATCACGATGTTTTTATCTTTTTTGCTCACCTGGTAAAGGGGCAAGGCTGACAGCCGCTTTTTCAGCTGGTGCTGTCCTTCAATTTGTGCGGCATGTCCGACTGTGATGATATCACCCGGATGTGCCAGCACCCGGTGGCGGAGTCTGATAAATATGCGTCGTTCCATCATGGGTCACCATCTTTCGGGTGGTTATATATGTAGTATGTGGTTTGATTGTTTTATCATTCATCCGCACCGAAAGACCATAAATTACCACCAATCTAACATAAAAAAGCTAGCCTTATGAAAAGGCTAGCTTTCTGTATGGTCCATCTGAACTTTAATCTGCTTTAAGATTTTCTTTTCAAGCCTTGATACTTGCACTTGCGATATCCCAAGCCGTTCAGCAACCTCTGATTGGGTTTGGTCTTTATAATACCTGAGATAAACGATGAGCTTTTCCCGTTCTTCCAAATCACTGATCGCTTCTTTGAGCGCGATTTTATCAAACCACTTTTCTTCCGAGTGATCGGCGATTTGATCGAGCAGCGTGATGGGATCTCCATCGTTTTCATACACTGTTTCATGAATGGATGAAGGGGCGCGCACGGCTTCTTGAGCGAGTACGACATCCTCCGCATCAATCTCCAAGTGCTCCGCGATCTCTTGAACGGTCGGCACTCTTCCGTATGTTTTAGACAGTTCATCTTTCGCACGCCGAATTTTATTTCCGAGCTCTTTTAAAGATCTAGACACTTTTACGGTTCCGTCATCTCTGATAAAACGCTGAATTTCACCGATGATCATGGGGACGGCATATGTGGAAAAACGGACATCATACGATAAATCGAATTTATCAACTGATTTTAATAACCCGATACATCCGATTTGAAAAAGGTCATCAGGCTCATAGCCTCTGTTTAAAAATCGCTGAACAACTGACCATACAAGACGCATGTTTTTTTCTATGAGGAGGTCTCTTGCCTGCTGGTCGCCGTCTTGGCTTCTTTTAATTAAATCCTTGACTTCGTGGTCCTTCAGCTGCGCGTTTTTACTGTTTTTCTTAACCTCCACATCCATAACAAATCTCCTTAATTACAAAGCGCTTTGCTTTTTGATAAGTGCTTTGTTAAGCGTATCGTCGTCCCCATTTCAGGTGATGAATCAACACTGACATCGTCCATAAAGTTTTCCATAATCGTAAAGCCCATTCCTGAACGCTCGAGCTCAGGCTTTGTCGTAAATAACGGCTGGCGTGCTTCGTCGAGATCTGTAATACCGAGCCCTTCATCACGAATGGTTAAGTACACCACATGATCATCTAACGTCACCGAAATGTAGACTTTTCCGTTGCAATTTTCCTCGTAACCGTGAATGATCGCGTTTGTCACCGCTTCTGATACCACGGTTTTAATTTCAGTCAATTCATCCATTGTCGGATCGAGCTGGGCTATAAATGAGGCGACTGTCACCCGGGCGAACGACTCGTTTTGGCTGAGGGCGGAAAATTCAATGTTCATCTCGTTTTTCATGAAGCCACCCCCAGTGTGAGCAGCGCCTGCTGTTCAGATTGTTCAAATCTGATAATTTTAAAAAGGCCCGACATATCAAACAGCCGTTTCACTGCAGGTGAGATCGCACAGACAACCATCTCCCCGCCAATCTGCTTGATTTGTTTGTATCTGCCTAAAATAACGCCAAGACCCGAGCTGTCCATAAAAGAAAGATCCTCTAGATTCAGCACAATATGACGGATGTCTTCAGCTTCCAATGACTTGGCGACCTTTTGTTTAAGGGACTCTGCCGTATGATGATCGAGCTCGCCTGTTAATCGAATACAAAGCACGGTTTCTTTGACATGGAAGTCAATTCCAAGGCTCATGCTCATTCCTCCTTGATTAATCGGATAATGAGTGTTTCGATTTTATCAGGGGCAATTCCTTCACCGTGACAAAACTAGTGGCGATTCGGCATAATTACTTAAATTTTGTCCAATCTCCCATTGTGCGTTTGAGAAATGTCAAAAATCCGGCTTTTTCCATATCGTCTTTAGCTGTCACCGGGCTTTCAGCCAACACTTCCCCGTCTTTTTTCAGGATAAGTGTCCCAAGCACATCGCCTTTTTTAATAGGAGCGGTGATCTGTTCTTTCATTTTAATTTCTTTTTTTACATGTTTGGTATCCTCGCCTTTTTTCGTTAAGAGCGAGATCGGTTCAGATGTAGAGAGTTCGATCGTTTTCTGCTTGCCTTTTTTGACCTTTGCTTTAGCAACGGTTTCATTTCGTTTATACATAGGGTGTGTTTCATATTGGCTGAAAGCATAATCAAGCATTTTGGTGACTTGTGCGTTCCGGTCCTTCGGTGTGCTCGCGCCGAAAACGACCGCGATCGCCCGCATATTTCCTTTTTTAGCAGAAGCGGTAAGGCAATATTTCGCTTCTCCTGTATAGCCGGTTTTTACGCCGTCAACGCCCGGGTAAAATTTGATCAGCCTGTTTGTGTTGACGAGCCAAAACTTTTTATCTGTATCTTCCCGCAAGTAATCTTCATACGTTCCTGTAAAAGCGGTGATTTTATCGTATTTCAATAGCTCTTTGGACATCATTGCCATGTCATACGCTGAGCTGTAATGTCCTTTTTCAGGCAGTCCGGTCGGGTTTTTAAAGGTTGTATCTTTTAAACCAAGCTCTTTGGCTTTTTTGTTCATCTTCTGAACAAATTCCTCTTCAGAGCCAGATATATATTCTGCCATCGCAACGGAAGAATCGTTTCCTGAAGCAATGGCTATGCCTTTCAGCATTTCTTTTACGGTCATTTCTTCGCCGGGTTCGAGGAAAATTTGCGACCCTCCCATTGAAGCGGCGTATTCACTTGTTCTGACCTTATCGCTCATCTTGATCTTGCCTTTGTCTAACGCTTCCATAATTAAGAGCATCGTCATAATTTTGGTCATGCTTGCAGGCGCTAACCTTTCGTGGCTGTTCTTATTGTAAAGAACCTTGCCTGTGTCACGCTCAATCAGTACAGCAGACTTCGCTTCATGAGCAAGTTCTGATGTATGTTTTCCGTCTTTTTCGGCAAGAGCGGACGGTGTTAGGGTAAGCAAAATAATACCAATCAATAAAGTGGATATCAGACGTTTCATCTCCAAAGCCCTCCATTTCATAATCTCTTTTATTTTTTCCAAGAGGCATGGTTTTATACACCATGAATGGAAAATCATTCACAATCCGAACATAAAAAAGACAGCTGCTTCCTTTGAAACAGCTGTCTTACTTATTGAACTTATTTATATTTTGCGATAACCGCTTTTACGAGCTGTAAAAATCCGGCTTTCACCTTTTCTGTCACTTCCATTACTTCATCATGCGACAAAGGCTGATCCAGTATTCCGGCAGCTGCATTGGAGATGCAGGAAATGCCGAGGACCCGAAGCCCCGCATGTTTTGCCACAATCACCTCTGGGACTGTTGACATGCCGACAGCATCTGAACCGAGCGTTCTTAAAAAGCGCACTTCCGCAGGTGTTTCGTAGGAAGGCCCGGTCACAGCCGTGTATACGCCTTTTTGAACGGGAATCTGAAGCTCTTGCGCCATTTTTTCAGCCAGTTGTGAAAGGTCTTTATCATAAGCAGATGACATATCGGGAAATCTGACGCCAAAGTCAGCTTCATTCGGCCCGATAAGAGGGTTGGTACCCATGAAGTTAATATGATCTGTAATAATCATTAAATCTCCCGCGCGGAATGCTGTATTAATGCCTCCGGCCGCATTGGTCACGATGAGCGCTTCCACTCCAAGCTCCTTCATGACGCGCACCGGGAAGGTCACTTTATCCATTGAATATCCTTCGTAAAAATGGAAGCGGCCCTGCATCGCAACAACCGAAACGCCTTCAAGGGTTCCGAACACAAGCTGTCCGGCATGCCCTTCAACTGTGGAAACCGGAAAATCCGGTATGTCCTCATATTTTAGTTTGACAGCCCCCTCAATTTCGTCGGCCAAAATGCCAAGGCCGGACCCTAAAATCAGACCGATCTTAGGAGATTGCGGAGCATGTTGTTTAATAAAAGCGGCAGCTTGTTCGATCTTTTGTTTCAAGAAGACGTCCCCCTACTGTAATAATGATAAAAAGCTTTTTCCGTATTTCGGTTTTTTCGTGTGAAAATTATCGGCAATTGTTGCGCCGATATCTGCAAATGTATCTGCTAGCGGCAGCTTTTGCGCTTTTTGATGCTTTTTGCTGTATACGAGCAGCGGCACATATTCCCGCGTATGATCTGTTCCGTGATGAACCGGATCATTCCCGTGGTCGGCTGTGATGATCAGCACATCGTCTTCTTTCATTTTTTCAAAAACTTCAGGAAGACGGGCGTCAAACTCTTCCAAAGCGCGTCCGTAGCCTTCAGGGTCGCGGCGGTGTCCGTACAAAGCATCAAAGTCAACAAGGTTCGCAAAACTGATTCCGGTGAATTCTTCGTCAAGTGTTTCAATCACCTTGTCCATGCCATCCATATTAGACACTGTTCTTCTGGATGAAGTAATTCCTTCGCCATCATAAATATCAGAAATTTTGCCGATGGAGATCACATCTAACCCGCTGTCTTTCAGTTCGTTCATAACAGTTCTCTCAAACGGTTTAAGCGCATAGTCATGGCGGTTTGGCGTGCGTTTAAAGTTTCCGGGTTCGCCGACAAACGGTCTAGCGATAATCCGGCCGACCATGTATTTTGGATCAAGCGTCAGCTCTCTTGCCGTTTCACAAATGCTGTACAGCTCATCCAGCGGCACAACCTCTTCATGGGCGGCAATTTGCAGCACAGAGTCCGCTGAAGTATAGACAATAAGTGCGCCGGTTTCAACATGCTCTTTGCCGAGCTCATCTAAAATTTCAGTGCCGGACGCCGGCTTGTTTCCAATGATTTTGCGTCCTGATCTCTTTTCAAGCTCCTGAATCAATTCATCAGGAAAGCCTTCCGGAAAAACTTTAAACGGTTTATCAATGTAAAGACCCATAATTTCCCAATGACCTGTCATTGTATCTTTGCCGTTTGAAGCTTCTTTCATCTTGCCGTAATACGCCAGCGGACTCTCCGTTTTTTCAACGCCCTGAATGTCGCCGATAAGACCGAGCCCGAGGTTTGCCATATGAGGCATATGTAAGCCATTCATGTGCTCGGCAATATGTCCGAGCGTATTTGCTCCTTTATCATCAAAATCAGCGGCATCCGGAGCTTCGCCGATTCCGACAGAATCCATTACGATTAAAAACACACGATTATAATTGTATGCAGGCATCATAAAGCCTCCTTTTTTTCTATACGTCCATTGTATCGTTTAGAGGTCTGACAACTCAAGTATAAACCGTTTACATTCCCATTTGCAATGCAAAGCAAAATAGTGAGAAACTTTATTATTTTCAGTTTCCCTTAAAGGAAAAAGCCGCAGTCATCCTGCGGCTAGGCGCGCGGATGATACTGCTTGTACACATCCTTCAGCCTCGTTTTTGTTACATGCGTATAAATCTGGGTTGTAGAGATATCCGCATGCCCAAGCATCTCCTGCACCGCTCTTAGGTCTGCTCCGTTTTCCAGCAAATGAGTCGCAAAGGAGTGTCTGAGGGTATGCGGTGTCAGTTCTTTTTTTATTCCGGCTTCCAGCGCGATTTTTTTAAGGTTTTTCCAAAATCCCTGACGGCTGATTTGTTTGCCGTGATGATTCAGAAAAAGAGCGTCTGACACATTTTTCTTCAGCAGTTTTCCACGGGCTTTTGCCAAATATTCTTCAATGGCGTGCGCCGCGGTTTCGCCAATCGGCACGATCCGCTCTTTTCTCCCTTTTCCGAAACAGCGGACAAATCCCATTGACAGATGCACATCCGAAGTCTTCAAATCAATCATTTCGCTGACCCGTATTCCCGTGGCATACAGCAGTTCAAGCATCGCTTTGTCCCGATAGCCGAACGGACTGGTCAGCTTTGGCGTGTCCAGCAGCAGTTCAACTTCTTTCAGCGACAGGACCTTCGGCAGCGTCCGCTCTGTTTTCTGTGTTTCTATATGTACGGAAGGGTCTTTGTCCGTCACCTTTTCTCTAAGAAGGAATTGATGAAAAGAACGAATGGACGCCAAGTGCCGCGCCGATGTCTTTCCGGACTTTCCCGAATCCTTCAAATGCTTTAAGTATTGAATAATATGAATCCGTGTCACTTCATTCCAAGAGGTGACCTGAAGGGTTTCCGTTAAAAATAGAGAATAGCTTTTCAAGTCACGCTCATATGACATCATCGTATTTTGAGAAAGCCCTCTTTCAACCATTACATAGTGGATGAAATCCTTCAATTGATCCTTCACACAGATCTACTCCCCGTTTTGGTAAAAAAACATTAACCGGCCGAGCCACCCGTCTGTCTCTTTGTCTTCCATTCCAATGACTTTCACAGCGGAGCCTTCCGGTTTATCATACCGATGATAGTTTTCATACTCTGAATTCACCCATATCATAGCATAATAGAACAAAGCGGTAAAACCGGTAAATAGAATAAAGACCTTTACAGTATCCGCTGCCGCTTTAAAGAATCTTGACATGTCCCAATCGACCCTTTCTCTGTTGATCCGATTATTTAACCATATGCCAAATCAGAAAGGGTTTATACATTCAAACAGCAAAAAACCCTTTCTCCAGGAGAAAAGGTTCAGCAATGTTCTTTATTTTGTTTCGTTTCCGTGACAGCGATGGCAGATGCCGTGAAATGTCAATCTATGATCTTTAATTTTAAAATTCCAATCACGTTCAATCACTTCTTCTACGTCTCCAAGCAAATCTTCTTCAATTTCGTCCACGGCTCCGCACTCCATGCACACCAGATGGTGGTGAAAGTGAGCTGCCCCTTCTTTGCGAAGGTCGTAACGGGATACGCCGTCTCCGAAGTTAATTTTATCAACGACTTTTAATTCTGTTAATAATTCAAGCGTACGGTACACTGTTGCGAGACCAATCTCAGGAGATTTCTCTTTTACGAGGAGGTATACATCTTCTGCGCTTAAATGGTCTTCTTCGTTTTCAAGCAGCACCCTGACTGTAGCTTCACGCTGTGGCGTAAGCTTGTAGCTGGATGAGTGCAGCTGCTTCTTAATTCGATCGATACGGTTTTCCATGTCTTTCCCTCCTACGCCGCATTCCATGACTCATTATAACAAAATACGCGCGGAGTTCCAACTATAATTATTATAAACTGATAAATAAAATGATTTTCTTTTAATAATTATTTTAAAAATTTCCCCTTTAAAAATACGCCGCCAGTTTTTCCATGAGCAAAGGAGAGACAAAGGCCTCGAAAACAGAGGACAAAAGCGACAATATCAAAATGAGAATGAATACGAGGGCATACCTTCCAAACCACTGAATCGGCGCTTCATTGATACTCCGCTTGACAAACAGTTGCCTGATCAGTCTTAATGAAAAAGCGATCGCAACTGTTCCCATGATGATATAAGCAGGAATCAGCAGCACATTTTGCGGCAATACGGCAATGAAAGACAAGAAAAAGCCGTTCATCCCCATTTGATTCACGAGGAATCCCACTGTAAAGCCGACCACAATCCCTTTCAAAAATACCATAATAAAAATGACCGGCATTCCGATGACCGAAATCCCCAAAATCCACATCAAGCCTAAGTATTTTACATTATGGAAGACGCTTTGCCAAAACATGTCCGAGCCACTCGCCTGTTTACCGTCCGAAAGCTGTCCAAAAAACCGGCTTAAGTAATAATACAGATCCTCTTTTTGAGTCATTGTCATGCTGTTGACAATAATCGCCCCGAATATGACTCCAATGAGAAATAAAACAAAGACAAATACGTAAATAGACAGATGATCCTTCACGTGCCGCAGAAAGATTTCCTTGTAAGATGTTTTTCGCATGTTTTTCCTCCTACGCTCTATTGATTTGATTTAATAGATTGTATGAAAGAAAAGAGAAAACATGCCTGTTACCTTTTATAAAAATCATAAAAGAAGCGATGCGGCCATGATTTTTTTAATAGATTCGCATCAGAAATGCCGTCAGAACCTCCTTGCGTGGGCGTGCATCAGACACGTTACGCACATAAAAAATCCTTATGATTGTCTAAATAACGATCATAAGGATTCCTTCCTTTATACCTGCTTCTTTCAAGCCTGTCTTTTTTACTTTTTGTTTTCCTTACATGTGTGCTGAAGGATGGGGCCAGCCCTCTTGACAATGAGGCGTCTTGTCCGCCGTTTCTAAGCAGATGCGCCCGTTTTTTCTTTGCGCTGCTTTTTGACATGCCGATCACTCTCCTTATATGTTTGCTCTATTATACACAGGTTTAGGCATTTTTGACATGAGAAATCAGCAGAGTTTTGTCTGAGACCGGCCTCTTCTCTTATATGTAACGTTCATGCTTTGTTCTGAGGCGGCTCAGCTGCCGATAGATAAAAAAACAGCGCCATTCTTGCTTGGCGCTGTTTCACTTAACCTTACAAACTATTGCGTACTGCAACATGTTCAACCGCTGCAGATACCGCCTCATGAACTCTCTGATCAAGAGGCTGCGGCACCACGTCGCCTTGCTTCGTACAAGCAGCGATGGCTTCTGCCGCCGCAACTAGCATGTCATGGTTGATGACCTTACTTTTTGCATTAAGCGCCCCTCGGAAAATTCCCGGAAAGCCCAGTACATTATTAACAGAACGGCCGTCAGCTGCATAGGCGGCTCCTGCCTGTAATGCTTCCTCAGGCTCGATTTCCGGTTTAGGGTTTGATAAGGCTAAAATAACCTGTCCAGGCCGTACAAATTCTTTTTTGATTAATCCCGGCACGCCTGTTGTGGCAATAATGATATCGCATGTTTCCATCAATTCTTCAATGTTGGCTGCTGTTTTCCCGCCGTATTGCTGAAGGCGGTTCATTGCATCCTCTGATTTATCTGTCCCGAAAACAGCTTTGACACCGTACGCCATAAACATCCTGCAAATGGCGACGCCTGCCGCTCCAAGACCGATTTGTCCCACTTTCGCTTCCTTCAGATCCACACCCGCGCTTTTACATGCGGAGATTGCCGCGGCCAAAGTAACGACAGCCGTCCCGTGCTGATCATCGTGCATAACAGGGATATTCAACTCTTCTTTCAGGCGGTCTTCTATTTCAAAGCAATGCGGTGATCCGATATCTTCAAGCAAAATACCGTTAAACCCCGGTGAAATGTGTTTAACCGTATTGATGATTTCCTCAGGATCTGTTGTATCCAGTAAAATTGGAATACCGCTGATATCAGCAAGCTGGTCAAACAGCGCCGCTTTTCCTTCCATCACAGGCATACCCGCAACCGAACCAATGTTTCCGAGGCCGAGAATCGCCGTTCCGTCTGTAACAATAGCGACTGAGTTGCTGATGGTCGTATAAATATCGGCTTTCTCAGGTTCTTTCTCAATCAGTCTGCACACATCTGCAACGCCCGGTGTATACACACGTCCAAGCTCTGCCAATGATCGGATCGGCATTTTGCTTTTCATTTGAATTTTGCCGCCTTCATGGGCGGACAGCACTTCATCTGATACCGTGTGAAGCCTGATTCCTTCACCCAGTGCCTCAATGGCGTCAATAACCTCTTGAAGCTGTTCTTCATTCTCTACCTGTACGGTAATGTTCCGCATTGTATAATTGGGTCCGACCTTTACTGTTTCAACCTCGCCGATATCTCCGCCTAAAAGGCCTATGGCAGTTGCCACTTTTCCTAGATTCCCCGGAACGGTAGGTGTTTCTATCATTAGTGTCCGAATCATATGTTTAGTAATCATTTACTATCGCCTCTCCCTTATACTACTTCTTCAGTTTGAGCAGATGTGTTTTTGGTATACCAAATGAACTTTCCTGTATAGCCGTAAATAATTGCGAGTCCTATTGAAACGAAGCTCAGCCACATAAAAGGCAAGTAAGAAAAAGTAGAAACGCCGAGAATACCAGCCATATAGATTCCGTTATCAGACCAAGGCACCATTCCAGATGTCAATGTGCCGCCTACCTCTGCGTTTCGGGATAAAACTCTTCGGTCAATGTTCAGTTTGTCATAACTGTCTTCCATAATTTTCGGTGTCAAAATCAATGACACGTACATCGCACAGCCTAATATATTTCCCAAAAACGCGACGATTAGAGTTGTTAAGGTGACATTTCCCGCTGAAGTCAATTTCTTTTCAAACAAAGATACAATGACCCGCAATACGCCGAGTTTTTCCAACAATCCGCCGAAGCCGAGACCGAATAAGATGACGACGAGCGTGTCCAACATTCCCATAATGCCACCGCGATTCAGGATCCCATCTATAAACTTCATGCCAGTGTCAATGTGAAATCCATTGTAGGCTGTTCCGATGGCTTCTGCAAAGTTCATCCCTTGGAATACGGAAGCCCAGATGGCCCCAAGTAAAGCCCCGACCACAATCACAGGCATTGAAGGTTTTTTCAGTGCTAGTAATACAACAACGATAACAGCCGGTATCAGCATCCAAATCTGAATATCGAAGTTTTGGTGTAATGCGGACTTTAAAGAATCGACTTTCTTTAAATCTACATTTTTTCCGCCATAGATAAACCCAGTAATCGTAAATAAAATAGCCGTAATAATATAAGCCGGTATGGCTAAAACCATCATAGCACGAACATGCTTGAGGACATCCACTTTTGAAAGCGAGGATGCAAGCACAGTGCTGTCAGACAGCGGTGACAGCTTGTCTCCAAAGTAAGCTCCGGATAAGACAGCGCCGGCTACGAGCGGCAGCGGCATACCGAGACCTTCCCCTATGGCAATCATGGCAATTCCGGCTGTTCCAACAGTTCCCCATGAAGTGCCTGTTGCTACTGACATAATCGAACAAATAATTAAAGTTGCTAATAAAAAGATACTCGGATGAATAAATTCCAGACCGTAGTAAATCAGGGTAGGCACAACGCCGCCCGCAATCCACGTTCCGATTAAGGCGCCTACAGATACAAGAATCAGGACAGCTTCAAGGCCGTTTGATATTCCGTTAATAATAGATTTTTGCAAATCTTGAAATGTGTGGCCAAGCCGAATTCCAATTATGATGACTAAAAACCAGGAAATGAAAAGCGCCAATTGTATCGATAAGTTTAAAAAAACTGTAAATGACAGTACTAACGCGAGGAATCCCCCTAATATAATGATAATTTCAAATAATGTTGGCAATCTAACATCCTTCATCCTAAATCCCCCTTAAAGAAAAAAGCTAAAACGCTTACAATAAATAGTGCAACAAAGTATACTATACTGCCTCATCCCAAAGCATGCAACATTTAGTTCACCCGGCTGGAGCCGAATGAACTAAATGTTCATTTCTTATTGTCTGTCAAAGAGCTCTTTTCCCGCTATTCCCGGTTTAGTCATCTCATACGGGTTTAAAATGATATCCAATTCTTCCTCTGTTAAGACATCATATTGTAAGCAAAGGTCACGGACCGATTTACCGGACATAATCGCTTCTCTCGCAATTCTGGCTGCCGCTTCATAGCCAAGATGCGGGTTAACCGCTGTAATAACTCCGGCGCTTTTCTCTACATATTCCTGCAAGCGTTTTTCATTTGCTTCAATGCCTGTCAGACAATAGTCAGTAAATGAGCGGAATCCGTTGTTCATCACGCTGATTGACTGCAGGAGGTTAAATACGAGCACAGGCTCCATCACGTTCAGCTCAAGCTGGCCGGCTTCGGAAGCCAAGCAGATCGTATGGTCGTTTCCGATTACCTGGAAGGCGATCTGGTTGATGAGCTCTGCCATGACCGGGTTCACTTTTCCCGGCATGATGGATGATCCCGGCTGACGTGCAGGAAGGGAAATTTCCGCAAGTCCGGCGCGCGGCCCAGATGCCATCAAACGAAGATCGTTGGCGATTTTGGACATATTCATCATACAAACTTTTAACGCCGCTGATACTTCTGTGTATGCGTCAGTATTTTGTGTCGCATCAACAAGATGGTCAGCGCCGACTAACGGCAGACCGCTGATATCAGCCAGATGTTTAACGACCTGCTCAATGTAGCGCGGGTCCGCATTAAGGCCTGTTCCTACCGCAGTTGCTCCCATATTTACTTCATACAGATGCTGCCGTGATTGTTTAATTCTTTTTATATCCCGCTCCAGCACGCGGCTGTAAGCTTCAAATTCTTGTCCTAAACGAATCGGAACTGCGTCTTGAAGATGCGTCCGCCCCATTTTAATAACCGAATCAAAGTCCTGCGCTTTTTTCTTAAACACCTTATGCATATTTTCCATCGTACCCAGAAGTTTTTCGAGAAGCTTCAAAGTGGAAATATGAATCGCTGTCGGAAAGACATCGTTTGTTGACTGTGACATGTTGACGTGTGTATTCGGGCTGAGATGAATATACTCGCCTTTGTTATGCCCCATCAGTTCAAGCGCCCGGTTTCCGATCACTTCATTTGCATTCATGTTCATGGATGTGCCGGCGCCGCCTTGAATCGGATCGACGATAAACTGGTCATGCCATTTGCCTTCCAAAATTTCGTCTGCTGCTTGGACAATCGCATTTCCAATTCCTTCATACAGGCGTTTTACGTCCATATTGGCAAGCGCAGCCGCTTTTTTAACGATCGCTAACGCATTGATCATTTCCTCATGGATTTTATAGCCTGTAATTGGGAAATTCTCTGCTGCACGAAGTGTTTGGATACCGTAGTATACATCTGCTTCGATATTTTTTTCTCCAAGAAAATCTTTTTCCTGACGATATTCTTTTTGGCCGTTTAACATGATTTAAAACCTACTTTCTCTGTGGTAATTATTTTGAGAACGTTTACAATACGACATCATCGGCGATCGGTGTTTCCATGATCTTTTTCACTTCCACCAGATCAGAGGATTTACCCAGGGCCCACATTAATTTCGGCACGATCGCTTCGGTATTCATATTTCTTGAACGGATGATTAAATCTTGATTCACTCTCCGCCCGACTTCATATATGCTCATATCCTCGCCCTCTTCCAAACATTGAGTCGTAATCACAACAACGATTCCGCTCTCGATCAGTTCGTTTATCTTGGTGAGGAGGTCTCTTTCTTCAAATGGAATGCCACCGCTTCCATAACTCTCAATGACAATGCCTTTGTACATGCTTTTCAGCGCGTCCAGCATTTCCGGTTTTAAGCCCGGGTGCAGCTTAAGCAGGCAAACATCCGTGCACAAAGACGTATCAACTGCAAACGGCTCTCGCTCCGGGGTCATTTGTTTATTGTATTCAATGCCGTCTTCATTGATAAAAGCGATGTACGGATAATTGATGCTTTCGAAGGCATCATAGCTTTTCGTTCTTAATTTAATCGCTCGGGTTCCTTGAATGACTCTGCCGTCAAATACCACGTAAACGCCGCCTACGCCTTCACAGGCAAACCGGATCGCATCGGTGATATTTTTTTTAGCATCTGTTTTCTTAAACGTGATAGGTATTTGCGATCCCGTAATCACGATCGGCTTCGTTGCGTGCTGCAGCATATATGACAATGCAGCAGACGTATAGGCCATTGTATCCGTTCCGTGAGTAATAACAAACCCGTCATACGCTTCGTAATTCTCTTCCACCGCCTTGGCGATTTTCACCCAATATTCAGGCTGCATATTGGTGCTGTCTAAATTCATTAACGATTGAGTTTCCATCGTGTAATCGTTATCAAGCTGTGAGACATAACTTAATAATTCATCCGCTTTGACAGCGGGTGCAAGTCCATTTTCTCCTTCAACTGAAGCAATTGTTCCTCCTGTTGTCAACAACAGCAATTTTTTCATAACCTACACCTCTTCAACTAAAAATGACTGTATCTTAAGATGATTTGCGAGAAAACATTCGCTTTCCGCATACTTTTAATGCAATTATAGACACGGAAAATGAAATTAGCAAGTAAATATTATTCGATTCGCGTACACTTCTTCAGACCTATATGATATAATCAGCTCAGTGAAAAGGAGCGGAAGATACATGAATCTAGATCGTTTAACAGAATTAAGAAAAAAGAAAAATTGGTCTCTTCAATATACGGCAGACCGGCTCGGTATCGCCAAAAGCACATACGCCGGATATGAATCAGGATACCGTCGTCCTTCTCTTGAAGCTCTGGCGCTATTAGCCGATCTCTTCAATACCACATGCGACGATTTGCTGGGCCGCACCGAGCCAAAAAAACAGTCTGCGCCTTCATCAATCGAATTGACAGAGTTGAGCAGCCTGAATCTTAACATGACCGTTGACGGAAAACCTCTGACTGAAGAAGAGATTATTCAGCTGATTGCTTTTATTAGGGCGAAGAAAAAGATAGAAGAAGAGCTTATCTAAAACGGCAGTACATGCCTTCTTTGAGCATGTCTATTTTTGCGTTCAGCCGTTCCCCTATGCTTTTACTCTTCCGTACGCGCCTCCCCCTCCTGCCTCAACGTTCAGCTTTCCAGATCTTGCTTTTACTATTAAAGCTGCGGTTTTAGGAGATACAACCTTAGCCAATTGCTCTTCGCTTGCCTGATGGAGAATCGACATTTCCGTTCCGAAGGCGCTCTTTAGTTTTTCCAGCGTTTTCGGTCCGACTCCCGGGACAAATTGCAGCGGAATTTGATGAACATACGGCGGGCGCATAGTAAGATTTTCCGGCTGGTCACTCAGCTCACTGAGCCTTTCACTGACGCCTTTTGTAAATCTTCTTCCTCCGCATGACGCGCACGATTCCCCATCTTTTACAGCAGGCTCTCCGCACGCTTCGCAAGCAGTTCGATAATATTTTCCAAGCAATGGATTTAACCCGTAATTGGCCGCAATCCCTCTGTTTTCCCGGCCTTTTAAAGCCAACGCAAATTCTGAAAAATTCGCTTCAGACATGATCAATTTATTATATTCTCTCCCGATTTTTCCTAAAGAATGTGCATCAGAATTTGTCAGAAATGAATAATTATTCAGCTCGGATACCTGCGATGCCATATACGAATCACAGCTTAATCCAAGCTCAACTGCATCAATCAGCTCAGGATCGAAAATTTCAGCCAATGAGGTTTTAACGCCTTTTCCGTACAAGCTTTTGTGCGGCGTAAAAATATGGGCGGGAATAAATAATCCGCCCAATTCCTTTACTTTTCTCTGGAGATTCAGCCCCGTTTCATATATGCGCTGTGAGCTGAGATGAATATTTTTGAGCCGGGCAGAAAGCCACACAGAAAACTCTTTCATCTTGGCGATTGTCGGCAAAAAGGCAAGTACATGAACCGGGCCTTTGCAAGACTCATCGTATATTTCCAATTCACTTCCTAATAAAAGCGTGGTGCGGCGATATCGAATCCCGCCTTCCTCAAGCTCTCGATATCTGCCCGAAGAAATGCCCTCTTCAAGCTCAAGAATCACTTCCGGTGAATGGCAGTCAATAATCCCCAAAAGCTCGATTCCTTTAGATTCACTGGCTTCAATTAAAATGTTGTCAAGTGTCAGTGTTTTTGCGCCGGTTATTTTCACGGCCCGGCCAGTGAAGGTTCTGCCGATATGGATGTGTAAGTCAGCATATATGTTTTTCATTTTTGTGCTTGCTGCGCCTCTTTCAGCTGAAGGTATTGGATGGCATAAGCTGTTTTCGCATCATATACCTCACGTGTTTCCACCAGCTTCAATGCGTCTTCAAGCGTCACCTCCATTACCTCTACAAATTCGTCCTCATCCAGCTCCCTTTTCTCTTCAAGCACAGACAGATCTTCAGCGAGAAACAAATGCACGATTTCGTCCGCAAAGCCCGGCGAGGTATAAAACGCTGTGATTTTGGTCAATTTTTTTGCTGTATAACCTGTTTCTTCTTCAAGCTCTCTTAACGCGGTATATTCAGGTTCTTCCCCTTTTTCAAGCTTTCCGGCCGGAATCTCGACGATCGTGCGCTCGAGCGGCTTTCTGTACTGGTTAACCAAAATGATTTTATTGCTGTCTGTAACAGCTAATACCGCAACCGCTCCCGGATGCTTGACGATTTCCCGTTTGCTGGTTTTTCCGTTTGGAAGCTCCACATCCTCCACATAAAGATCTATGACCTTGCCTGAAAAAAGCTTTTCTTTTTCAATGGTTTTTTCTTCTAAATGTTTCATATCTTCATCTCCCGTTCTGTCTCTCTATCATGCCCCATACATTTTATCATACATGCAAAAGGAGGTCCTTTGATGAGAGTTTATCGCCTGCAAAATGGTATCGTCTTAGTCGGAAAAGCACGGGAGGTGCGGGCAAAGCTGAGAGAATGCGGACAAACATTCCGGTATGTGAGAGAGTTGATATCCAGAGCTTAAAAGTTGAAAACTCCGCTCCTTTATATTACGGTCATTAAAAAGACGAAAAGGAAGTGGAACCATGAAGAAACGGAAACTAGGCGCTTCTGATTTGGCAGTAAGCGAAGTCGGGCTCGGCTGCATGTCACTTGGAACGGAGAAAAACAAAGCATTGTCCCTCCTCGATGAAGCAATCGAGCTTGGCATTAATTATCTGGACACCGCTGACCTTTATGATTTCGGCCGTAATGAAGAAATCGTCGGTGAAGCGATTCAAAACAGGCGCCATGATATTATTTTGGCAACAAAAGCGGGAAACCGCTGGGAAGAGGGAAAAGAAGGCTGGTATTGGGACCCTTCAAAAGCCTACATAAAAGAAGCCGTCAAAAAGAGCTTAACGCGGCTGAAAACTGACTATATCGACTTGTATCAGCTTCACGGCGGCACGATGGAAGACAATATAGATGAGACAATCGAAGCGTTTGAGGAGCTAAAGCAAGAAGGCGTCATCCTCTATTACGGAATTTCATCCATTCGGCCCAACGTGATTAAAGAATATGTACGAAAGTCAAACATCACCAGCATTATGATGCAATTCAGTTTATTGGACAGACGGCCTGAGGAGTGGCTGTCTCTTTTAGAAGAACATCAAATCAGCGTGGTCGCAAGAGGGCCGCTTGCCAAAGGGCTGCTGACCGAAAAACCGCTTGAAAAAGCCGGAGACCGCGTAAAGCAAAACGGTTATTTATCTTATTCTTATGATGAATTGGCACACGTTCGAAAGTCTGTCTCCGACATCGCTCCTGATCTCAGCATGACAGAACTGTCGCTGCAATACTTGTTGGCGCAGCCCGCTGTCACATCGGTTATCGCGGGAGCAAGCAAGATCGAACAGCTGAAGGAAAACATCAAGGCTGCAGGCGCCCGGAGTTTGAGCGGACAAGAAATCAAAGCGCTCCAATTCCATACGAAACGGGATATTTACGAAGCTCACCGCTCATAAACAAATAAAACCGGCACCTGAAACTCGGTGCCGGTTTATTTTTTATACTGATGCCAGTCGAGATTGCTTTCATTCAGCAGCTCTTCAAAGCTTTTATTCTTTTCAATTTCTTTTCTTTTTCTGATCTGCTCCGCTTTTTCTCTTTCTTGCTTCTTCTCATCCTCTGCCTTCAGCTCACTTTTCATTTGTTGAAGTTTTGCTTTGATATCGGATTGAAGATCGTCTTGTAAGCGGTGTTTTTCTGCTGATTTTTGTTTTTTCATCCTTGCTCCCCCATTTTCTTTGTGGTGTCAGTTTATCATGCGGGATGGAGAGTGAACAAGTGTGACGTTTATGATGTTTTTCCGGTGTTAAAAATGGATGCTGACGAATGAAAATCGCTTCTTTTAAAGGATTTTTTGATCATTTGTCATACTATTTAAGATATAATGCTGTTGTCTTGGAAAGGAGCGGACACATGAAAAAGTGGCTGACTGCCATCGGAGCCGCAGTTGGAATTATCGCAGCTATCGGCATATGCTTTACAAATATCATCATGTTCATGAAGAAAAAAACAGATGAAGAGATTATTAAAAGAGAGATGGAGGACGGGCATGACGTTTTTGATGCGTTTGACCGTATGGAGAAAACGGCTTTTGTCATCCCGTCTTCCTATGGATACGATCTGAAAGGCTACTATATCGCGCCCCACGATACACAAAATACGATGATCATCTGTCACGGTGTAACAATGAATTTGTTTAATTCACTTAAATACATGCACTTGTTTCTTGATTTAGGATGGAATGTCTTGGTTTATGATCACCGCCGGCACGGCCAGAGCGGCGGCAAAACAACGAGCTATGGTTATTACGAAAAGGATGATTTGAAAGAGGTGGTTTCCTGGCTGAGAGAGAGGGTCGGACAGCGGGGATTGGTCGGAATTCACGGGGAATCCATGGGAGCAGTCACCGCGCTTTTGTATGCGGGCGCCCATCCTGACGATGGCGCTGATTTTTATATCGCCGATTGTCCGTTCGCAAGCTTTGATGAACAGCTGGCCTATAGGCTTAAAATGGAGTACCGGCTGCCGGCGCGGCCGATTCTTCCCCTCGCTAACCTTTTTTTGCGGTGGAGAGACGGCTACCGCACACGCGATGTGTCACCGCTCTCAGTCATTGGACGCATATCTCAGCCGGTGCTGTTTATTCACAGTAAAGACGATGATTATATCCCCGTTGAAGCGAGCGAGCTTCTTTATGAAAAGAAAAACGGACCGAAATCGTTATATATTGCGGAAGCCGGAGAGCATGCCATGTCCTATACGAAAAACCGTGACAGTTACCGCAATGCCGTGAAAACGTTTTTGGACCGTGTTGCTAAACCATAATATTAAAAAAAAGCGAAAGAACACTGCAGTTCTTTCGCTTTCTCATTATAAAACGTCTGTAATTCCGTCCATGTTCTCGCCAATCCAGTTGATGGCAAGATCAATCGTTGTGAACTCCTGTGTGTCAAAAGTCATCTCGTCCTGCAGAAGCCATACATCTTTTTGGATGGATTCTGCTCCTCCGATCGACCAATGCAGCAGGCTGTACGGGTGATTTTTATTCAGGAAGGATACCCACGTTTTATGCTGAGCTGTTTGTTTAATTGATTTCAGCTTTTGATCCACGTTTTGCTGTCTCCCTACTTTACTAATATGCTCATTCTTGGGCTTAGCATTTGCGCCGGGCTTTTCAGCGCCAGCGTATTGGCTTTTTCATTGTAATCTATCGTCATTTGATCGTCAAAAAACACTTTTTGTGATGATTGAATATACAATGGGACTCCATTTGTTTCGAGCTGTTCACATTCGCCTGTCAACTGTTCCGAAAGCCATATTGTAGGCACGCCGCTGACTGCGCAGCCGCAGCCTTCAGCATCAAAACGGAGCTGTGCTTTTTTGCCCGGGTTGGCAACCATCGCTTGCTGCAGCGTTTGTTTTGCCGTATCTGTCAAATGAATTTGCATCAGATTGATCCCCCGTTTTTGTTATTTTCGCTATTGTAGCACACAATACGGCTGTCTGCATTGTTTGCGCCTCCGGCTTAGTTTTTCCAGCGGTTCGCTTTTTCTTCTGTATCCTTGATCCACTCATTTTTCCCTTCTATATATTGTTTGATGTCATCCGGATATCTTGCAGCCAGCTGTTTTTTTAGCGTTGCGTATTCAGCCGCCTTTTCAGGATGGGCGATGAGGTAGTCCCTGAATAACGTATGCCTCACGATCTCCCTATTTCCATTTTCATAAATATGAACGTGGTGTGTGCGCTTGTTCCCGCCTTTTCGAAAAAAACACCTTCCTTTCAGGCCGTTTTCCCCTTTCGCTTCATAGCCAAGCGCCTCCATTTGCAAGTTATATTGATTTATCGCCTCAATATCTTTTACCTCTATCAGGATATCTATCACCGGCTTTGCGCTCATTCCGGGAATGGACGTGCTTCCGATGTGGCTGATTGCAATGATTTCAGGACCAAGGATACGCTCAAGCTGTATCTTTTCCTTTGCGAACATGCGCTTCCACTCTTCTCGGTATGGAACTACCTCCACTTTCCTTTTCGGATATAAATGAAAGACAGACAGAAAAATCCCCTCTGCCGCTTTGATCCTTGCCGCCTTTGTAAATCCCGCTTTTGTATACAGCGATATCGCCGGGGTATTGTTTTCAGCGGTTGTGACTTCTATTTTTTCGGCGTCTTCATTTTCTGCGATCACAAATTTCGTCAAGGCTTGTCCGATTCCTTTTCTGAAGCCGTCCGGATGTACCGCCAGCCTGCAAATGGTCAGCTCGCCGGCATTCTTTTCATAGGAAATCACGCCGAGGAGCCTCTCTCGTTCTTTATAGCCGGCAAACCGCTCTTGTGATTTGATGATATCGATTGCTTTCTCTTTCAATGCGGGAATGCCGAAAAAACCGATCAGCTCCGCTTCTTTTCGATAAGCCTCCTGCTGAAGCGCCGCGATCTCCTGTGCAATTGGTTCATGGCTGTGCCAAAGATATTCAATCAATCTTTTGTCTCCTTCGGTTGAAATAAGCGCTGCGTTTCCACTTTTGTCACACGAACCGCGTACGCTTCATACCAAACGCTTTTCCCTTTTTCTTTTGCCGATTGATGCTCGGTATGGATTTTCCAGTTTTGGATCGCCTCCAGACTATCCCAATAGGAAACCGTAATCCCGTTTCCGTTATTCTCCCGAACGCTCTCCACGCCTAAAAAACCAGGCTGGTTTTCCGCAAGTAACATCATATGTTCTGCTGTTTTCTCATAGTCGATATCGTATTCTCGTTTTATCGAAGTAAAAATCACGGCATAGTAAGGCGGTGTAGGTGTTTGAGATAGAAAATTCATAGATTCCCCCTCCTAAATCTGTTTTACAAACAGCACCCGGTCTTGGCCGGGCCCGTTGTAGTCCGCAAAAACTGAGATGCCGTTCACTGTTTTATCGCCTTTCTCAATTGTAAAGCCCAATCTGGCGTGGTAAGCGACGGATACTTTGTTTACAGGCGATGTCACGCACTTTACTTGGGTGCAGCCTCTCTTTTTGACCGTTTCAATAAAAACCTCGTATAATTGTTTTCCAATTTGCATTTTTCTGAAATCTGGATGGACACCTGAGAAATGGATGTATGCGGTTTTCGGATCTGACTGTGATTGAAAACCAATTAAAAACCCGGTCATCGCTCCGTTTTCATACGTGATAAAACTTGTGTCCTGAAAATGTTCAAAAAATAATCTGGGCAGCTTCTCTTTCAGCTGTCTTCCGCCCCACCATTCATTTATTACAGACGTAACCATTTCATAATCTGAAGACGTGATTGTCCGTATATCCATTTCGATTTTGATCTCCCTCCGTCTGGCAAAAACGAATGTCATTCTCTTATGCAATATAAAAATTATATTTTGCCTGAGTGCAATTGTAAATGGATTCTTTCTGTTACTATACGTTTTCAGACAGCCAAAGGAACTATGTACACGTGTGCGGATAGAAAAAATCCAAAAAAAATCAGCCCAAACGGCTGTCTGCGGCTGATTTTCCTTTTATTTTCATGCTGTTCTCATGGATCGCAGAATGATCCGTTGCCTGCGCTCTTTTTTCAGCTCAAACAGATAGAGAAATATCGAGCACATGCTCAAGCTTTAATCTATGCGGCTGATCAGCGGCTCCCTTTATCCATAGCATATTTTGCAGTTCCTCATAACGGCAGATTTTCCCGCTGTAATAGATAAGCGCTCCGTCTTCGAAGTAGCTGACCATTACCTCTTGCGCATATTCCATCGCCTCACAGACCGTCTGATTCATCTCTTCCAGCTTATCAGGGTCAAGGATCGGCTTCTTCAGCTTCTGTTTATGGCGTTTTCTCGCCAGCAGACTTTCTTTATGTTCCGGCAAAAACATTCGGCTTCCTTCCCATAATAAGTTGCCTCTTTTTAAATGATCGCTCATTTGTAATGCCCTCCTATTTTAGCCGCGCGTTCAAACGCCTGGCCAGCGGCTGTTAACGATGAGGCTCTGACAATCGCTGTGTCGCCGAACCTGCTTTTAATGCCGTCCATTACGTACCCGAGGCTCATGTTCTTCGCATAGTCATGAAACAAATTGAGCTGCCATACGTCATCAGAAGAGAGCTGAGAAAGACTGACGCCGAGGCGGCGCACAGGTTTCCCATCCCAAAACGCAAGAAACAATCTGCATACCGCCCGGTACACATCCTGTGTGCGGTTGGTCGGCTCAGACAGCTTCACTTGCCGGTGAAAGCCCGTCGGAATATCAAAATCAGCGCCCCGGCAGCTCACCGACACCGTCTGCCCCATCGCCCCTGATCTTCTGCTTCGCCTGCACACCTCTTCACATAGCTCCAGCAGCACGACCTTAATCTCCCTGTCAAAATGTTCGTAGTCTTTCGGGAGCGTCATTCCGTGTCCGATCGCTTTTTGGCCATCCAAAGACGCAGTCGTCACGGGCGAATAGTCAATGCCGTTTGCGGTCATCCACAGCACGTGTCCGTTAATGCCCCACTTCTTTTTTAAAAGCTCCACCGGAAAGGCCGCAAGCCCGCCGATGGTGCTGATCCCCATCCGGCGTAAATGATGCTTCATCCGGCTTCCGACGCCAAACAAGCAGCCGACAGGGAGAGGCCACATATGTGTTTTCATATTGTTTTCAGTTAAATAAAATATCCCGCTCGCATTCTTTTTTGCAAAGTTGTCACAGGCGATTTTCGCGAGAGCTTTATTCGGTCCGATGCCCACCCGCGCATAAACACCCATCTCCCGCATCACTCTGTCTTGAATGCTTCTGGCTATATCCTCCGGCCGTCCAAACAGCTTCTGGCTGCCGGTGACGTCCATAAACTGCTCATCAATGGAATAAGGCTCGACCATATCTGTGTATTCCTCGAGAATCGCGGTAATTTGCAAAGACACATCAATATAACGCTGCATGCGGGGACGAAGCACCACAGCCTCGGGACACTTTTCCTGGGCTTCCCAAAGCCGCGAAGCATTAGCAACCCCCTTTTTCTTTGCAAGAGGGCAAGCAGCCAGCACCACCCCGCTCCTTCTCTTCGGATCACCGGAAACAATAACCGGCCGATTCTTCAAATGGGGGTTCTCCGCTTTTTCCACGGATGCATAAAACGATTGCATATCAACGAGAAAAATCACTTTTTCTTTCATCATATACACCTCTAAAAAGAACTTATGTTCGCTCTTGCTATTATATGCGAAAATACGTTCGGTTTATACTGGTAAATGATTCTTGCCTGCCAGAAAATATGATCTGACGGTTTGAGAGCGGCAAAACATTTAGTAGAATAAAAGCGACAATAAAGATAGGAGAATAAACGATGGATCAATTCCTGGAAAAAATGTTAGGACAGGCGCTTCGCCAATATGGCCGGAATATCGCCACGGACCCGTTAAGCCCGTATGAAAAACAGAGCTTGAAAGCCGCCTTGAAAGAAAGACAAAACGAAGAGCCTGATGAGGATCTGCATGCGCATATAGAGGATGTTATTTATGACTATGTCACAAATCAAGGGCTATTTTCCTGATAAAACGTTTATACGGCACACAGAATGGGAATGGAACGCAGGAGGAATGTTTCAAATCTTTTGATTGCGTGGTGTGCCTATGCCTGTCGGTAAATATTTTAAAATCGGATATGGGATTCTTTTGTTGTTTCTCATCATCTATCTCGGAACGTTGATTGACTTTTTGTTCCGTCCCTTCATTATTTTCTGCCAAACCTTATTCGGGCCGATCATACTGTCGGGTGTGCTTTACTATTTGTTTCGTCCGCTCGTTAAACTGCTGCATACAAAAGCCAAACTGCCAAAGGGTATTGCGATCTTGCTGATCTATCTAACCGCCGGCGGACTCTTCACCCTCTTCATTTATACAGCAGGACCTGAGATTCAGAAACAGTTCAACAGCTTTGTCAGCAACTTCCCGAAACTGCTTGATCAGGCAAGAGATTGGATTGAAACCATACAGCACAACAAGTGGTTTTCCCGCCTGCAAGAGCAAAGTTCGCTTAATCAAATCACAGATAAAGTCACAAACTACTCTAACAGCTTCATCTCTTCGCTGGGAGACAACATAAAAAGTATGGCAGGAGCTGTGACCAATGCGGTCATTACCATTGTCATTATTCCTTTTGTGCTGTATTACATGTTAAAAGAGGGCGAAAAAGCGCCCCGGTACTTGTTGCATTTTCTCCCTAAAAAACAGCAAAAAGAAGGAAAACGGATTCTCGAAGACATGGATCAGACGCTCAGCGCTTACATACAGGGTCAGATTATCGTCAGTTGCTGTGTCGGCGTGCTTGTGACAATCGGTTATTTTATCATCGGATTGGATTACCCGCTAATGCTGGGTGTTGTCGCCATGGTGACCAATGTCATCCCCTTTATCGGCCCGTGGATCGGCACGTTTCCCGGCGTTGTCGTCGGTCTGTTTGATTCGCCGACAACCGCCATACTGGTCATCGTGGTCGTTGTCATCGCCCAGCAAATCGAAAGCCAAATCATTTCCCCGCAGGTGATGGGGCGAAAACTTTCGATCCATCCGCTGACCATTATTTTTCTCTTGCTCGCCGTCGGAAATTTTGCAGGCATTGTCGGCATGCTGCTGGCGATACCGGGGTATGCTGTCGCGAAGGTGATCGTGAGTCATATATGGAGACTTGTGCTGCTGAGAAAAAAACATACAGATCACTCTTCATAAAACAACAGAGATGTTTTCACATCTCTGTTTTTCCTTGCAGCTTTTTTATCCGCTGATGCGGGCTTCCTTGAAAAACACCGCCATGATAACAAACCACCGGACTTATGTCATAGTCTAAAAATTCCTTATCCTATAATCCAATGTCTCCTCTCCAACAGGCCGGTGTAAAGCGCCACCAGTCTTAACCAATGCATCTGCGGCAATGAGAAGTTTCTTTTCCTCCATATAAAGGCTGACCACTGTATAAAAATCACGCGGATTCCGCCGCAAAACGGAAGCAATTGCCCATCCTCTATGGTTTCCTGCACTTTTCTCTTCGGAGGGTTTTAGACAGCTGCCTTATTTCCTCCGGAAGAGATGCTGCTTTCTCCTTGGTCATACGGCTGATATCGGTTTTAATAAGCGGAAGCCCCCCTTCTATATAAGGGCGTTCCAATTCATGGGCATAGATTGTAATCTCGTGTCCGGTCTCCTGGGTAAGAGCGGGCGCTCCTCCGATGTGTTCTACCCTGATGGGTCAAAATCACCGCCTTTAAATTTTCAAACGGCGATTTCTTTCAGCGAAGGTCAATACCTCTATAGAGAATTGTTTTTAGAATTGCTGTTGGATAAGGAAAATTTTTCATGTATGATAAAAAAAGAACGCGTACAGGAGAGAACAGCAGCTGGACCATCATTATTACCTTTACAATTGGGGAAGTGCTTTGTTTTCTGTGATGGATTTGTTCGCAGACCAGATCGCAAAGCCTGAATTGAAAGGCACTTATTTTGAAGCAATAGGCTTTTCACAGCTGGGAAATGTAATAGGCCCTTAGGCCGGAGGCACGTGTATTGATGTATTTGGACCGGGCAGACCCGGCTTCATTTTTTCTATTCTTGCCGGCATCACGCTGATCGGACTGCCGTTTTTAGCATTTGCATACCGGCAGATGACGGCCGGAACAGCTCTAGCTCGGCCTGGAGTGGATAAATCGCTGTAAAAATACTCGGGAGAGATGAAAACCCCCTCTCCCTAAAAAGGAGGCAAGCAAATGAATATCGGAGACATGATCTTTCAATTGGCGCCATTATTATTAGTAGCAGTGATCATTTTTACAGCTGTTGCGGGTCTAAGAACTCTGAAAAAACGCAAAGCACAGTTAGAACGAATTGAAAAAAAGCTGGATACGCTCAGTAAAGAGGAGAAAAAGAATTTATAGACCCGGAGCAACCAGCTCGACCTTTATCCGGTCCGGGTCCTCTGCGTATACGGCATAATGCGCGCCGCCCGCATACGGATGCCTGTCTCTGTATAACACATGATAACCTCTTTCCAACAGCTTTTCTGTCATCATATCAACTTGCTCTCTTGATTCAGCATGAAAAGCCAGATGATTCAGTCCGATCCGGCGTCTGTGAAATCCTTGCTCCAGGAACCGTTCTTCTGCTTGCACAAACACCAGATAAAAATCGTCCTTTTTCCAGCTGATGCCGGAGTCCCACTTTTGGAATGGTTCATAGCCAAGCTCACCTAAAAACCATCCCCAAAATCGCTTTGAGGCTTCCAAATCTGAGACATACAATTCAATATGGTGTATCATTTGTCTCACCCCCAAGCTCTTTCTTCACACTCTTCTGACTAAAACTTCTTCCACCTTATGCCGGTCACCTTTTCGCAGAATCAGATCCGAGCGGAACTTTGTCGGCAAAATGTTTTCATATAAATTAGGGCGGTTGACGCTTTCCCAGATTGAAGTCGCCATCTCGTCCGCTTCCTTGTCAGAGAGGTCTTTAAATTTATGAAAATAGGACGCCGGATTTTGAAACGCCGTTTCCCTGAGAAGCCGGAAGCGCTCCAGATACCATGTAAGGATGCGGTGTTCCTCAGCATCGACATAAATGGAAAAATCAAAGAAATCAGAAACAAAAATACGGGGATCCTCTCTGTCATCTTCCAATGTCGGAGACTGAAGAACGTTAATGCCTTCAATAATGACAATATCAGCCTGCTCCACAACTTCAAAGACGCCCTCCTCCCTGTCATAGGTAAGGTGGGAATACACGGGCGCCTCCACCCTGTCTTTTCCTGACTTGAGATCATTTAAAAATTCAAGCAGCGCTTTTACGTCATAGCTGTCGGGAAATCCTTTTCTGGACAGCAGGTTTCTTTTTTTCAGCTCCGCTGTAGGGAACAAAAAGCCGTCGGTTGTCACAAGACTCACCTTGGGGCGGTCAGGCAAACGCGAAAGCAGCTTCTGTAAAATTCTCGCAGTCGTGCTTTTCCCGACTGCGACGCTGCCGGCAATCCCGATAATGAACGGGATCTTGGCCGAATGCGGGTGCTTCAAAAAAACATTCACATGCTTATTTCGCTGAGCGGCAGATGCAACATGTAAATGAAGCAGGCGGACAAGCGGAATATAAATCGTTTCAACCTCTTCTACCGATAAATGATCATTCAGCCCCTCCACCGCCTTGGCTTCCGCTTCAGAAACCGCTATTGACAGGTGGCCGCCAAATCCCGACCAAGACTTGCGGTCATGCTGTGTGTATAAGGTATGTAAATTAAGTTCTTTCTTTTTCAATATTCACACCAATCTCTCTATATAGCTTCCGTTACTAAACTCATGCCTACAAAGATTGTAACGGAAAACGCTCTCACTGTCTGCTCATTTTTTGGAATTTATCAATGCAGACCCGATACGATGATACGTTTCCATTTCTCCCCGGGGAACCATACTGCCTACGGTTCCCCAAATGATATGCACGGCGTTTTTCATTTTCGATTGCAGTTGATTGTCTTGAAGATAACGCTTCCCCTCTTCCGTTGTAAATAGCTGAACAGGTCCGAACATCCCGGCTAGCGCCGAGGGTTCTAAATACTTGTTTTCAGAATCGGCCAGCATATACAGTAACTCGTACAGCATGTTATCTTCTGCGGTATAGCATCCGCTCAGCAGCGGCTCCATCATTTTCCCTTCAAATCCAGCGGTCCGGAGCAAAGACATCGGTTTTTTTAGGATTTAAAAAGACCGGACGCGTTTTTACGAGCTTTTGGATCAGCGGGTCTTTACGGAGTGAGTCCAATGCTTTCTGACTTTTAGACATGTAAAACATCTCTCCCTTTTTTCGAGTGTAAAACCAGCCTAAGATTTAGCTGGGACTTTATCTACTTCTTCATCATAGCCCGCCCGGCCAGCTTTTCCACTAGCGAAGGGAATAGCTGATACAGTTTTGTGCCGGCGTTCATCCAGCGCGGGAGGTTGATTTCGCGCTTTCCGGTCAGGATGGCTGCCGTGATTTGGGCTGCGACATCATCAGGATCAAGCATCCATTTCCTCACATTTTTCACATAGTCCCCGCCCTTATCGGCAATCGAGAAGAAGTCTGTTTCAATGGGCCCCGGATTCACGGTTGTCACATATATGCCGGTTTCCGTCAGCTCCATTCTCAATGCGTTTGAATAACCTAAGACAGCGTGTTTGGTTGCTGAGTAAAGGCTTGATTTCGGTGTTGCCAGCTTTCCGGCTTGAGATGCGATATTGATGATATGGCCGCTTTTTTGCTCGAGCATCCCCGGAAGAACCGCTTTTGTGCAGGCAATCAGGCCAAAGACGTTCACTTCAAACATCTGCTTCATGTCATCCAGTGATGAGTCCGAAACCGTGTCAAATACACCAAACCCCGCATTGTTAATCAAGACATCAACAGAACCGATCCTGCGATGCACGCTGGCGATCTCTTCAAGGCTTCCGACATCCAGCGGAAAGATATCACACAGCCCGCTCCATTCCTCTGCTATTTTTCTTTTGATCTCTTGCAAACGGTCCTCCCGCCTAGCCGATAGCAAGACGCGGGCTCCCTCGGCGGCGCATAAATAAGCAATTCGTTCGCCGAGACCGCCAGAAGCACCGGTAATCCAAATGCGCTTTCCTGCTAACTTCTTCATATTAAATTCACCTCTTATACGGCTTTAAAATATTGAGTTGCTCCGTCCCGCTCTGTTGTAATTCTTTTATTGTGCGCTAAGACATCCAGTTGTCCGACGGTTTCTGACATCGTTAAAAACAATTCTTTTTGATAGAACTCCGGAAATAGCCGCTGACAGATTTGAAAAGCGGTATGCGGCCTTTCAGACAGCATGCGCCACACGTCCTCCGTCCGCTTCCGCTGTTTATCCAGTCGTTTCGTAATAAGTGTTTGTACATTTTTGACGGCATCTCCATGGCCGGGATACATGATGGCAGGATTTAAGTCATACAGCCGTTTTAATGACTGCTGATAGTCTAATAAAGGCGCCGTTCTCTCGCTTCCTGTTTTTGGCGCTTCGATAATCGGATTAGATGAGCTGTTTTGCAACAGCAGGTCCCCTCCAATCATTCTCCCTTCCTGTTCGTGGAACAGAACGATATGTGATTCCGCATGGCCGGGCATCTCTAAGACAGTCCAGCCCTTTAATCCGTCAATTTCCATTCCTTCTCCGACTGTTTTTGTCAAAGAACGTGTACAGGAAAATTTGTACGCAGACCGGAGGAGCCTTTCTGCCTGTTTATGTTCTAGCGGTGCGCCTAATTCAGAGAACAGCTGTTGAAAATAGGTTCCTTGCCACTCAAAAAATGCTTTATCTCGACTGATATAAGGTTCATTATAAGCATGTCCGATCAATTCTGTCAGGTCAGAGAATAGATCAAGCAGCCCTGCGTGATCCGCGTGGTGATGGGTAAGCACCACCTGCTCAATATCTGATATCGCTACACCTTGAGCTGCAAGCTGATGCTCAAGAGCAGAAGCCGCCTCTTTTGTTTTCGGTCCGGCATCTATGAGCGTCAGCGCATCGCCTTTCACTAAATAAACGATCACATCACCGACTGCAAATGGCGTCGGCACGCAGATCGGAATAATCTCTGTAGTTGTCATCTTTAAACTCCTTGTCCAAGTCTGTTTCTTTTGTTATTCATATTTTAGCTTTTTCTCTCTCCGGTGTCATTCATGCTTTCTCTTTAAGCCTCCCTTTTTTAAAAAGCTATTGACATAAACTTGTCCTCCATTGCATAATGAACAACAAACTAAAATACGAACATGGAACGCTATGACGAGGAATAGTATACAAACAATGGCCAAAGAGAGCGATGATCCTCAGGCTGAAAGATATCGCGGCCCTCTTGTTTGCAGAACCTGCCCTTAGAGCGGTTAGGAAAACCTAAACGTTTCCCGCGTTACGGGATATGAGCTGAGCACAGCTTTGTGCTAATTTAGGGTGGTACCGCGAACCTTTTCGTCCTTTACTTGACGAAAAGGTTTTTTGTGTTTCCGGATAGAATGAAGGAGGATTTAAATGAAAACAATTGGATTTATAGGGGCCGGCTCTATGGCTGAAGCAATGATCAACGGCTTATTGAAGAGCGGAATGATGAAACCCGATCACATACTCGTCACCAACAGGTCAAATGATGCGCGGCTGAAGGAGTTAAAAGACACATACGGCGTGCTGCCATGCAGAGATAAAACTGCTTTTTTTGAGAAAACGGATATCATCGTCCTTGCGATAAAGCCGAAAGATGCAGCAAAAAGCATCGCCGGCATTCGTTCTCACATCAAAAATCAGCTTGTTATATCGGTGCTTGCCGGCATTACAATAGAGACGATCCAGTGTTATTTTGAAAGAAATCTGACCGTCATACGGGCGATGCCAAATACATCCGCGGCAATCGGAAAATCGGCAACTGCGTTTTCCGCAAGTCCTGAAGCAGGCGCGGACGCGATCAAAACTGCAAAAACGTTGTTAGAAACGATCGGTGAGGCGTCTCTCGTGGAAGAAAAGCACATGGATGCAGTAACGGCGATTGCGGGAAGCGGCCCTGCGTACCTTTATCATTATGCAGAGGCAATGGAGACGGCGGCACATAAAGTCGGCCTTGAAGAAGGCTTTGCAAAACGATTGATTCTGCAAACGATGGCCGGCGCCATAGAAATGCTTCAACAAAGCGGAAAACAGCCAGCACAGCTGAGAACGGAGATTACAAGCGCAGGCGGCACAACAGAAGCCGGACTGCGCGTCTTAAAGGAACGGTGTTTTGAAGACGCCATTGTACACTGCATTGAAGAAACGGCCAAACGGTCCGGGGAAATAAAAGAAGAGTTTGCCGGCACTGTTTTAAAACATATGTAATTAAAAAAGCATGAGCGAATAACCGTTCATGCTTTTTTGATAAGCAGTAATATTATGTTATACAGATGAAAAGCCGTATATCCCATGGTAAAACTTATTTATGGCTTTTTAATAAAGCTGTAATGGTAAATGAAAGCAGGTCAGGAAGAATTTCAAATGAAAACGGCATATTCAGTCTTTCTGTCCACTTATGGGGGTCTTTCCCCGCCGGACCGACATTCAGCACAGGCACAAACAAAGCTTGTTCTTTGCCTGACGGAAGTGAATATCCTCTGTTATACAGCGGCATATTGCTTGTATAAGCATCAACCTCCTGCTTTTCAAGCTGAAGGTAGCTTAAATCAGAGAGTCCCGGAAAATACTGAACTTCTTTTAAGGGAAGTCCGTGTTTTTCACTCGCATAATCTGTAAGCTGTTCTACCGCTTTTTTTATGATCCGGTCTTCCTTTGAGGTGACTGCGGGATAAAAAGGCGGACTATAGAACAAAACAATCAGCGGGGCGTCCTCCTTACATAGTGCGGCAAGTTCAGATACAATTTTTGTTGAAAAATCCCGGTCGCCGAGGCTCCCTTTGTTAGCAAATGTATAGTTCAGCACCCGTTCTGCCTCCGAGCTTCCGACACGCTGCCTGGCACGATCCAGAAGTTCTTCAAAGGTCAGGACAGAAACATTTCGGTCAATCGGCTGAAACGATTCGAACCGCTGAAAATCAAGTGTTTTATGCTGGATATTGGCTGCTATATTAATAGCTGCTTTTTTTGCGGTATCAAGCAGCATCCGGTGAAGCTCACTGGCAGAGCGCTTCATCGTCAGCACATTAAATAAAGTGACAGCGGTATGAGGCGTCTGGACTGAATAGGCTTCCTTCAAATCCTTTTGCATTAAATTGGCCGGCGGCGGTGTAATCTCCCCGTCAGCCTCTTCGCAATAACTGACATTCAGTTCAAGAAGACGGTTAATTTCAGAAACCATCAAATTGGCATTCAAGCCTGAAAATGGCTCTCCGACATGCGTTTCAATTCCTTTGCAAAAAAATCCCGCCAGCACTTTCCCGATGCTTCCAGAGTATATATATTGGTTTGAATCACCGGGGAATTTTTCAAACATCGGTTCACAATTTACACAAGCGGTATAGCGCAAACCATGTTTTTTTTCCCACTCTTTTAATACCGGAACGGCTTCAAGCATGCCTTGGGAATTCACTTCCTCGTCCGGCACCGTCACAAGCAGAAGATTACCGTCAAATTGGCCCTCCATCGCCCTCTCAAGCATGGAAAGCTGAACAGTGAGGCCGGCCTTCATGTCCATCGCGCCTCTCCCAAACAGCCAATCCCCGCTCTCTGCGTCCTGCCTCACATGCTCAGGCAGCAAATCTTTTTTCTCTAGAAAAGAGTCCAGAAGTTCATTCGGCTTGCATGCCATATGTTTGAATTCCCCATAGTCTTCAATGTCTACAACATCAAAATGGCTCAGCAGGAGGACGGCCTGCGCTATGTCCTCTTTCTTCACTAGCGCCGTCAAAAAATACCTTCCGTCATTCATCGGATGGAGAGTAAGATGCTCGGGATTCCTTTCAAAATAGGGTCTGTCTTTTAATAAGTAATAAAGATATTCAGCGAGGGCTACCTCTCCCGTTGAACCGGTAATACTGTCGTACTGAACGAGAGAAACTAAAAGTTCCCGCAATTCTTCCTTCGTCTGCCAATTCATAAGACATCTGCTCCTCATATGTATAAAATCATTTAAGTTCTTCAAAATAAAAAGAATTCCCTGTCTATTATACAGAAAATTCTAATATTCGTAACGCGTTTGAGCAGTTTATATGACGGGAAAGAAATGACTTGTTATAATCAATCTCTAAAAACATATCGGGAGGCGAAAGATATTGAGCAGAAAATTATTTACTCCGTGGAGTGTAAAAGATGTAACCATAAAAAACCGGATTGTGATGTCTCCAATGTGCATGTACTCCTCTCATAATAAAGATGGGAAACTGCAGCCGTTCCACATGGCCCATTACATAACCCGCGCAATCGGACAGGTGGGGCTGATTATCGTTGAAGCGACAGCCGTTACCCCTCAAGGCCGGATTTCGGATCAAGATTTGGGAATCTGGAGCGATGATCATATTGAAGAGCTTTCAAAGCTGACAGAACAGGTGAAAGCCCAAGGTTCAAAAATCGGCATTCAGCTCGCGCACGCCGGCCGAAAAGCTGAGCTTGAAGGAGATATTTACGCTCCGTCAGCCATTGCGTTTGATGAACATTCAAACACGCCGGTTGAAATGACAGAGGAAAAAATTAAAGAGACGATTCAGGAGTTTAAACAGGCTGCTGTCCGCGCAAAAGAAGCCGGCTTTGATATTATTGAATTGCATGCAGCGCACGGATACTTAATTCATGAGTTCTTATCTCCGCTTTCCAATCATCGCACAGATGAATACGGGGGTTCACCGGAAAATCGCTACCGCTTTTTAAGAGAAACAATTGATGAAGTCAAACAAGTATGGGACGGTCCTTTATTTGTTCGCGTTTCTGCTTCTGACTACACACCAAAAGGGTTAGACATCGCGGATCACATCGGGTTTGCCAAATGGATGAAGGAGCAGGGCGTCGATCTAATCGATTGCAGCTCAGGAGCTCTTGTTCATGCCGATATTAACGTGTTCCCCGGCTACCAGGTGAGTTTCGCCGATAAGATCCGCGAACAGGCTGACATACCGACCGGGGCAGTAGGAATGATTACAAATGGTTTAGCAGCTGAAGAAATTTTGCAAAACGGCCGCGCTGATCTTATTTTTATTGCCAGAGAGCTTTTGCGGGACCCATTTTTCGCAAGAACCGCTGCTCAACAGCTGAATACAAACATTCCGGCGCCCGTACAATACGATAGAGCGTGGTAACACCAACTCCCCCGAGATATCCGCGGAAACACCGCCGGATATCTCTTTTTTTATTTTTCGAGAAACGATTGCCCGACGTTCTGCGTCTCCCTATTAGAACCAATTAGAGGAGATGACTCCAATGAATACAGCATGGGAAGAAAAGACATATACAGTTGACGGATGCCCTTTTCATACGAAACACCGCAAAGGAACTAGTGATGTTACGGTTGTCTTTGAAGCCGGCTACGGCACATCTTCTGAGACATGGAACCCATTACTGGCTAACATTGATGAAGAACTTGGAATTTTCACATACGATAGAGCCGGACTCGGCAAAAGCGGACGAAGCGCGCACAGCAGAACGGCAGACCGCATGGTAAAGGAATTGAAAGCATTGCTTCATCGAGCAGGTGTAAAGCCGCCATATCTTGTTGTCTCGCATTCATACGGTGCAATTATCAGCAGATTATGGGCCAGCCAGAACCGCCGGGATATTATAGGAATGGTGCTGCTTGATCCGGCTTCTGAAGATCAAGAAAACAATGTGCTCCCCTTTATGCCTGAAGACATGCAAGCCGCGTATTACAGACAGTTTATATTAGAAGGTTCACACGCAGAATTTCTTACAAGCCTCCGCCAGATCAAAAAACAGCAAATCCACTTAGGTGATATGCCGCTTTTGATTTTATCTTCTGGAGAGCGAAACGAACGCTTAAAAAAGCCGCACAAAGAATGGCAAAAACTGCATAGCAGCATCCTGTCCTTATCTAATCAAAGCGGCTGGATTCAGGCTGAAAACAGCTCTCACGACATTCACCACGATGAACCGCATATCGTTCATCTTGCTCTTTACGATGTATGGTGCGCAGCCCGCCAGCAAATGGGCGCTCCAGTCTATCAAGCGGTGAACTGACCGGCGTAAAACCAATTTAAATACAGACCAGTGATAATGATCCCCAATCATGTAAAAGAGTCCGCGGATTCAGGATGAAACACTTTTACTTGGAGGGGATTTTTTATTGCTGAAAGAACAGCGTACACATAATAATCAGTAGAACCGTAAGCCATTGGTTTCGATTCCTTGTAAGGAGATGTTCCCTAAGAGAATTCAGCTAAAAGGAAATTGCCTTTCTCCTCTAAAATAAGATCTAAAAAAATACAGCCTTTGTTCTCCGATAAAAATCGAAACACAAAGGCTGTACAAGATCTGCTCAAGGAACCGGGCAGATTCGGTCTTTTTACCAATTACTTTGTTTCACGGTGAATCGTGTATTTCTTTAAACGCGGTGAGTATTTTTTAAGCTCCAGACGATCTGGATTCGTGCGTTTATTTTTTGTTGTGATGTAGTTTCTGTCCCCTGTTTCAGTGCATGCTAAAGTAACATTGACTCTCACTTTTAAAATCCCCCTCTTAAAACGTAATTATTACGCTTTATTATACAATATGAGCATATCCTGTCAACCATAAACCTTTTTTAGCTCCGGTGTACATCAATTTCCAGAAAATCAAATGCTGTCATACTGTTTGGGAAAATATCCTCCGCTTCCGTTAACAGCATTTGCAAAGAGGCTTCTCCCTGATATCTCGCACTGATATGGGTTAAAATGAGTTTCTTTGCCCCTGCTTCCTTAGCTGTTTTTGCAGCTTGTTCAGTTGTACTGTGAAAATAATCATGGGCAAGCTTATCATCTCCCTTTGCAAAGGTGGCTTCATGGACAAGCACATCTGCATCCACCGCAAGCTCCTTCACATTTGAGCACACTCTTGTATCTCCGGAAAACGCTACGACCCGTCCCTTTTTAGGCTCATCCAGAAAATCTCTTCCATTAATCACGCGCCCATCTTCAAGTGTGACCTCTTCCCCTTGTTTGATTTTTTGATAAATCGGACCCGGCGGGATTTTCATTTCTTTTAATAAATCTGCTTTTAACGCACCCGGCATATCTTTTTCCTGAACGCGATAACCAAATGCAGGAACACCATGAATCACAGGCTTGGCCGTCACGGTAAATTGGTCATCTTCAAAGATAACTCCTTCTTCTATTTCTATAATGGCGAGAGGATAAGTCAGACGTGTCGCTGTCACGTTAAGGCTCGTCTCTATGAAGGCTCTAATACCTTTAGGTCCGTAGATTGTGAGTTCATCCTCTCCCCCTTGAAAGGATCGGCTTCCGAGCAGCCCGGGAAGACCGTACACATGGTCACCGTGCATGTGGGTAATAAAGATTTTTTCAATTTTACGGGGCTTAATAGATGTATGTAATATTTGATGCTGTGTGGCTTCCCCGCAGTCAAACAGCCAGACTGAACGCCTTTCTTCCAGCAGCTTTAACGCAATGGATGAGACGTTTCTTGATTTGGCCGGCATGCCGGCGCCGGTCCCTAAAAATAGTAATTCCACATTTCTTTCCTCCTACGCAACGCTTGTTACCTACAAGAATACAGGATCAAACTCAAAATGTGAATCTCGTCCTGCTTTCGGTTTCTCCACCGATTGGTCATTTAAAAAAGTTTTTTCTCCATTCTGCAAAAAAGAGGCTGAAATGTTTGCTTTCATTGAATTTTAGATTTAAAATGAAGAAAATATACGGGGTACTAAAATAAAGCTTCGAATAAAGTGAGGTACTTTTAGTGAAAACAGATCAAAAACATCCAAAAGCAGTTATTGTTATATTCGGCGCAACAGGAGATTTAGCCAAACGGAAACTTTACCCGTCCATTCACCGTTTATATAAAAATGGCCAGATAGGGGAAGAATTTGCGGTTGTTGGTGTCGGAAGAAGACCTTGGTCGAATGAGGATCTTCGGCAAACCGTTAAAAAGTCCATTTCAGCAGGCGGCGATAAACATACAGATGATTTCACGTCTCACTTTTATTATCATCCGTTTGACGTGACAAATCCGAGTTCGTATCAGGAGCTGAAAGTGCTCCTCGATCAGTTAGAACTTACATACGAAATTCCGAACAACAGAATGTTCTACTTAGCGATGGCTCCTGAATTTTTCGGCACGATCGCGAAATCCCTAAAATCAGAAGGAGTGACGGCTACAACAGGCTGGTCGCGCCTTGTGATTGAAAAACCGTTTGGCCATGACCTGCCGAGCGCGAAAGAACTAAACAAAGAAATCCGTGAAGCGTTCACGGAAGACCAGATTTACCGAATTGACCACTATTTAGGCAAACAGATGGTGCAGAATATTGAAGTTATCCGATTTGCCAATGCGATTTTCGAACCGCTGTGGACAAACCGCTACATCTCAAATATTCAAATCACATCAAGTGAGGATCTGGGCGTAGAAGACCGTGCCAGATATTATGAAACATCCGGCGCCCTTCGCGACATGGTGCAAAACCACATTTTACAAATGGTTGCCCTGCTTGCCATGGAGCCGCCAATCAAGCTTAACACTGAAGAAATCCGCAGTGAAAAGGTAAAGGTTCTCAGAGCGCTTCGGCCGATCGCCAAAGAAGAAGTGGATCAATACTTTGTACGCGGACAATATCAGGCAGGCATGATAGATGGCAGCCCTGTACCGGCTTATCCGGAAGAGCAAAACGTCGCACCAGATTCAAATACAGAAACATTTGTTTCAGGGAAGCTCTTGATTGATAACTTCAGATGGGCGGGTGTTCCATTCTATATCCGCACAGGGAAACGAATGAAAGAAAAATCCACAAAAATCGTGGTTGAATTCAAGGAAATCCCAATGAATCTATACTACGGTAATGAAAAACAAATAAACCCTAATTTACTTGTCATTCACATTCAGCCGGATGAAGGGATTACCCTATATTTAAATGCTAAAAAATTGGGCGGAGCCGCGCATGCTCAGCCGATCAAACTTGATTACTGCAGCAATTGCAGTGATGAAATGAACACGCCGGAAGCTTACGAAAAGCTCATCCACGACTGTCTGCTCGGTGATGCGACAAACTTTGCGCATTGGGATGAAGTGGCGCTTTCCTGGAGTTTCGTCGATTCAATTTCAGAAACATGGGCTTCAAACAAAACCCTTTCCCCTAACTATGAAGCAGGCTCAATGGGTCCGAAAGAATCAGACGATCTTTTATCAAAAGACGGCTTTCAATGGTGGAATATTTAACAGATCAAAGGCCAGAGCTATAGCTCTGGCCTTATCTTTGCATACTTATTATCGTTTTTCGATTATAAAAAACCCCGCAGCGTATAGGTCTGCGGGGTTCATTTTAATTACTTCATCCATTCAGTATGGAATACGCCTTCTTTATCAGTGCGCTCGTAAGTATGAGCACCAAAGTAGTCACGCTGCGCCTGAATTAAATTTGCAGGCAGTACAGCTGTGCGGTAGCTGTCATAGTAAGCAAGTGCGCTGGAGAAAGAAGGAACCGGCACGCCTTGGCTGACAGCAAGTGAAATCACTTGGCGAAGCGCTCCTTGGTAGCTTTCCACGATGTTTTTGAAATAGTTGTCTAGCAGCAGGTTATCAAGCTCCGGCTCACGGTCGTAAGCTTCTTTAATCTGCTGAAGGAACGCAGCGCGGATGATACAGCCGCCGCGGAAAATCATAGCGATTTCGCCATATTTCAAATCCCAGTTGTATTCGTCAGAAGCAGCTTTCATTTGAGCAAAACCTTGTGCGTAAGAACAAATTTTACTCATGAACAATGCTTTTCTGACCGCTTCGATCAATTCAGCTTTGTTTTCAGTAACAGGTTTAGCTTCAGGGCCTGCAAGAAGACCGCTGGCTTTCACACGCTCATCCTTCATTGCTGAAATAAAGCGGGCAAAAACAGATTCAGTGATAATCGGCAGCGGAACGCCTAAATCAAGCGCGCTTTGGCTTGTCCATTTCCCTGTTCCCTTTTGACCTGCTTTATCAAGAATCACATCAACAAGCGGTTTGCCTGTTTCCTCATCTTTTTTCGTGAAGATGTCAGCTGTGATCTCAATCAAATAGCTGTCAAGCTCGCCTTTGTTCCACTCGGCAAATACTTCGTGAAGTTCTTCAGCGGAAAGTCCGAGCACCTGTTTCAAAATGAAGTAGGATTCTGAGATCAGCTGCATGTCTCCGTATTCAATTCCGTTGTGGACCATTTTGACATAGTGACCGGCACCGTCAGGACCGATATACGTTGTACAAGCTTCACCGTCTACTTTTGCTGCAATCGCTTCAAGGATCGGCTTTACAAGCTCATGAGCTTCTTTTTGTCCGCCAGGCATAATAGAAGGCCCTTTAAGCGCTCCTTCTTCTCCGCCTGATACGCCGGTGCCGATAAAGTGGATTCCGCTTTCTGCGAGCTCCTTATTGCGGCGCTGTGTATCTTTATAATATGTATTTCCGCCGTCAATCAAAATGTCGTCTTTCTCTAAGTGAGGAAGAAGCGATTGAATTGTCGCATCTGTTGCTGCACCTGCTTTAACCATAAGCAAGATTTTGCGAGGCGCTTCTAAAGATTGGACAAACTCTTCAATGCTGTATGTACCGACAACGTTCTTGCCTTGAGCTTCTTGCAGAAATTCTTCTGTTTTGCTGCTGGATCTGTTGTAAACCGAAACAGAGAAACCGCGGCTTTCGATATTTAGAGCAAGATTTTTACCCATTACGGCAAGACCGATAACTCCGATTTGTTGTTTTGACATATTCTAACGTCCCTTCTACAAACGTTTAATCATTTTAAAATTTAAATTAAAATAAAATGATATTTATAATATTGAAATTACCATACTTCACCCCCTTTTTTCAAGTTATTCAGCTTTTCTTTTCGTCTTGAAAAAAGTCTTTATTAAAGCTCGTTCCCTTTGTTTTACTTTCTTTCTTTTTGACTTTGGCGCCCTTTTTGATCATATTGGAACCGAACTTCTGATTGAGCTTTTCCATCATTTGTTGAATCGGTTCATCTTTTGCATCTTCTGTAAATGAAAACAAGTCAAGCTGTTTATAAGCTTGTTCTTTTTCAACCAGATCAGTTCCCGTAATGCCGAGAAGTCTGACAGGCTCTCTGCTCCAGTGTTTAAAAAAGAGATTTTCCGCCTCTTGCATAATTTCGTTCTTCTGATCAATTGGATTTTTCAGCATCAGGCTTCTGGTGATTGTTTTCCAATTACTATAGCGGATCATGATAAAAAGCTTTGAAGCCATGACTTCTTTTCGCTGAAGACGGTCGCTGACAGAAGCCGCGAGCTTTCTGAAAACACCAAGCAGTTCTTCTTCGTCCGTGCTGTCATGCGAAAGTGTCGAGGAGTTGCCCACACTTTTAAATTCATAAATACGCTCCGGGTCAACCTCGGCATGGTGAATCCCGTTTGCTTTATTTTTCAGCCGCGGTCCATTTATGCCGAGCAGACGTTTTAATGCATGCTCATCGGCAGCGGCCAGATCTCCGATCGTATATATGCCAAGGCTCTTTATTTTTTCCGCCGTCTTCTTTCCAACACCGTGCATTTCCCCGACTGGCAGCGGCCAAAGAATGTCCGGCACCTCCCTTTTCCTTAAAATGGTAATGCCAAGCGGCTTTTTCATATTAGACGCCATCTTAGCGAGGAATTTATTCGGGGCAATGCCGATGCTTGACGGAAGCAGGAGCTCCTTTTGCAGCCGGTTCTGAATCTCCTTTGCTGTGTCATATGCCGTGGAGCTGTATGGCGTATCGGTAATATCCATATATCCTTCATCAATCGAAACAGGCTCAACAAGCTCAGTATACTGGCGCAGAATCTGGAACATTTCTCTTGACGAGCTTCTGTAACGGTCAAAATTCGGAGGCAGAATGATCAGCTCGGGGCAATTGCGCTTCGCTTCCCACACGGGCATCGTGGTTTTCACGCCGCGCGCTCTTGCTTCATAGCTGCATGTGACCACAATTCCCTTTCTCTCCTTAACATTCCCAGCAACTGCGATCGGCTTTCCTTTTAAAGAAGGATCGTACGCCATTTCGACAGATGCATAAAAACTATTCATATCAATATGAAAAATGATTCTGCCCTTGCCTGACATAAAGATTTCTCCTTTTTCGTTCAATAGACAATCGCTTGTACATATAGTAAACTATAGGTATTGAATGGATGTGATTTGATGGTAGTTGAATCGATGAATGACTTTTTATTCTTAGTCGATTTCTTCACAATTATTCTTCCGGCTTTGACCGCAATCGGCATCGCTTTTTTGTTGCGGGAGTGCCGAATTGGCGAGCAATGGAAGACGAAACGCATAGATGAATACCAGACGGTCGTTCAAATTAACCGAACAGACTTTCTTATTATTATATATCATCGCATTACGACATGGATACGTAAAGTCATTCGCATGAATTCTCCGGCGAATGATGATGAAGAATTCGGTTCCCTTCTTTTATAAACAGCATTTATAAAAAGGAGGAGAACATATTGTTCAAAACTTATAAAAAATTGATTGCTTTCGGATTCTTTTTTATCGTACTATCCACAGGAAATGCGGCTTTTGCCGCAACCCCGCAGACGGGCGGCCTTGGTAATATAGGATTTTTCCACGACTATTTAATCGAGCCGTTTTCAGCATTGCTGAAAGGGGTTGCCGGGCTGTTTAACGGAGAATACGGGCTTTCTATTATGCTTGTAACTATTATTGTCCGGGTGATCGTGCTGCCTTTGTTTGTTCATCAATTTAAAAAGCAGCGTGTGTTCCAGGAAAAGATGGCGGTAATCAAGCCGCAGGTTGACAGCATTCAAGCCAAAATTAAAAAAAACAAAGACCCGGAAAAGCAGAAAGAACTGCAAATGGAAATGATGAAGCTGTATCAGGAAAACAATCTCAATCCGCTTGCAATGGGCTGTCTTCCCATGCTTGTGCAGTTTCCGATTCTGATCGGATTTTATTATGCCATTCGTTCGACGCCTGAAATTGCGTCACACTCTTTCTTATGGTTCAGCTTAGGCCAATCCGATATTCTTGTTTCCCTTTGCGCCGGAGCCATGTACTTTATTCAGGCATATGTGTCGCAAAAACTGAACACTAAATATTCAGCAGCGCCGCAAAACCCTGCAGCACAGCAATCTGCGAAGATCATGGTGTTTTTCTTCCCTGTGATGATGACGATTTTCTCGCTTAATGTTCCGGCCGCTCTGCCTCTTTACTGGTTTACAAGCGGGCTGTTCCTAACCGTGCAAAACGTCATTTTGCAGCAGACCTATCACAAAAATAAAAACAAAGAGATCGCAGCTCAAACCGAGCCTGCAAATTAAATAGTAAATAACCCCGGCTAAAAGCCGGGGTTATTCTTTTGGATTCATAACGGACGCTAGCAGATAAATGGCGATGCACCGTGCCGTGTGGTGATATTTCGTTTAAAAACAGAGTAATCGGGAATAGCTTTACACACATGCAATAAAAAAGGAGCAAAAAATGATGACTGACCGTTTTAATCAAAAAAATATTTCTGTACCTAAGGGTGTATGGATAATGAGACAAACATGGAATGATGTCTTATTTGCCCATTGGCCGGTCGATCCTTCAATCCTTCGTGACAAAGTCCCCTCTGTTTTGGAATTAGATACCTATAACGGGACGGCTTGGATCAGCGTGCTGCCCTTTATGTTAACGGATCTTCGGGCTCGTTTTCTTCCTCCGATTCCCGGAGCTCATTCCTTTCCTGAACTTAACTTCCGTACCTATGTAACCTATAAAGGCAAACCCGGCATTTATTTTTTCAGCTTAGACGCCGATCACAGGCTGGCGGTTCAAGGCGCCCGCACCTTTTTTCATCTTCCTTATTTCTATGCTGATATGAATGCTGAAAAAAGCGGTGATATCATTCAATATACCAGTAAAAGAAAAGATGCCAGAAGCGCGAAGGCTGAGTTCAGCGCCAGTTATCGGCCGATATCTGCCCCTTTTACAGCCGAAAAGAAATCGCTTGATTACTGGCTCACAGAACGATACAGACTATATACCTCTCATAACAACAAGCTTTATTTTGAAGACATTCACCACCATCCATGGATGCTGAAAAGGGCAGAGGCTCACTTTACCATCAATACGACAGCCGAAGCTCACGGTATACAATTGCCGCACTCAGAACCTTTGCTTCATTACGCTGAAAAACAAGACGTCTTATTTTGGCCCCTTAGACGGTGGCGGTGAAATGCTTATGAAAAAACCCGAATGCAAATTATGTCCTGCATTCGGGTTAACTTTTTATTTTGCCGCCTCTTCAATAATCGCAACAACGATTTCTGCTGTTTTGACAAGTTCTTCGACAGGCATTTTTTCATTTTTCGTATGAATCTCTTCGTAGCCTACTGCAAGGTTGACGGTCGGGATGCCGTGGCCTGCGATAACGTTAGCGTCGCTTCCGCCTCCGCTCGTTTGCAGCTCGCTCGGACGGCCGATTTTCGCCGCCGCTTTTTTCGCGACTTCAACAACCTGGTCTCCGTCTTGATATTTAAAGCCCGGATACATGACTTCAATCGTTACTTCCGCGCGTCCGCCCATATCAGCCGCAGCCTCTTCAAAAGCCGCTTTCATTTTTTGAACTTGCGCCTCCATTTTTTCAGGAACTAAAGAACGCGCTTCAGCTAAGATATCAACTTGGTCGCAGACAATATTGGTTTGCGTGCCGCCCTCAAATCGTCCGATATTGGCTGTCGTCTCTTTATCAATCCGGCCTAACGGCATTTTGGAGATTGCCTTAGAGGCGATCGTAATGGCAGAGATGCCTTTTTCCGGTTCAACACCGGCGTGCGCTGTTTTTCCGTAAATAGAGGCTTTCACCTTCGCCTGAGTCGGTGCGGCTACAATGATATTCCCCACTTTTCCGTCTGAATCAAGCGCAAACCCGTATTTCGCGGTAATGAGCGAACGATCGAGCGCTTTTGCTCCTATCAAACCTGACTCTTCTCCGACTGTAATGATAAATTCAATTGTGCCGTGCTCAATATTTTCTTCCTTCAGCACTTTGATCGCTTCAAGCATCGCGGCAAGTCCGGCTTTATCGTCAGCGCCTAAAATCGTTGTGCCATCTGTTTTGACATAACCGTTTTCCACAGTCGGTTTAACGCCGTTTCCCGGAACGACGGTATCCATGTGCGAAGTAAAATAAATGGTATCCGCTTGCTTGGTTCCTTTTAATGTACAAATCAGGTTTCCTGCTCCATGTCCGGTGACAGCCGTTGTATCGTCCTCTGTCACGGTTACACCTAAATCAGAAAATTTTTGTTTTAATACTTTGCAGATTTCAGCCTCATGTTTTGTTTCTGAGTCAATTTGGACAAGTTCTAAAAATTCTTCGAGCAGGCGTTTTTCATTCACCATTTGTAAGTCCCTCCATTTTAAAGCGGTATATTACCGTGCTTTTTTTTCGGTCTCTCTTCTGTCTTATGTGTCAGCATGTCAAAAGCTTGAATCAGCCTTTTCCTTGATTCTTCCGGCAGAATGATGTCGTCCACCATTCCATAGGCCGCTGCTTTGTAAGGGCCGGCATTTTGTTTTTTGTATTCTGCTGTTTTTTTACGCTTTGCTTTTTCCGGATCAGCCGAGGCTTTAATTTCCTTTTCGTACAGTATGGATGCCGCGCCTTCTGACCCCATGACCGCAATTTCAGCGCTCGGCCAGGCGAAAACAAGGTCTGCTCCGATCGCCTTGCTGTTCATTGCGACATAGGCGCCGCCATAAGCTTTTCTGACAATGAGTGTCACTTTCGGAACAGTTGCTTCCGCATAAGCAAACAGCAATTTCGCGCCGTGTCTGATTATTCCGCCATGCTCCTGCTGTATTCCGGGGAGAAACCCGGGGACATCTTCCACCGTTAAAAGCGGGATGTGAAAAGCGTCGCAAAAGCGAATGAACCGTGACGCTTTATCAGCAGCATCAATGGTCAGGCTGCCCGCCAAATGTTTTGGCTGGCTGGCGACGATTCCGATCGCCTTTTGGCCAAGCCTTGCAAATCCAATGACAATGTTTTTCGCAAAATACGGCTGCACCTCAAAAAATGTGTCCCGATCGGCCAGTTCCTCAATCACATGCCGAATGTCATACGGCTTTGAGCCGTCAGCGGGCACAAGTTTATTTAATAACGGTCTGGCCGTTTCTTTTTGAGCGGGGGGCGATGATTGGCGGCTGTGCGGAAAATAGGAAAGCAGCTTTCTAACCTCTGCCAGCACCTCTTCTTCCGTTTTTCCTGAAAAGTGTGCATTTCCGCTTACCACGTTATGTATACCTGCTCCGCCCAAGCTCTCCGCGTCAATGTGTTCCCCGGTTACTTTTTCAATCACTTTCGGCCCTGTGATAAACATCTGGCCCGTGTTTTCGGCCATAAAAACAAAATCAGTGAGAGCCGGAGAATAGACGGCGCCCCCAGCGCACGGACCTAAAATAACTGAGATTTGCGGGATCACTCCGGAATAAAGCACGTTGCGGTAAAATATGTGACCGTATCCATCTAATGATACCACACCCTCTTGAATTCTCGCACCACCTGAGTCGTTCAATCCGATAAACGGCGCTTTGTTTTTCGCTGCCAGATCCATCACAGCGGTAATCTTTTTGGCATGCGTTTCTCCAAGCGCCCCGCCGAAAACAGTGAAGTCATGTGCAAATAAATAAACAGGGCGGCCTTCAATCGTTCCATAACCGGTGACCACGCCGTCTCCGGGAAAAACGCGCTTATGGGCAGGGTAGCGGCTTTCCATAAAGGGATTCAGCTCTATAAAGCTATCCTTATCAAGCAAACATGAAATTCGCTCTCTCGCTGTCAGCTTTCCTTTCTTTCGCTGCTGATTCTGCTTTTCCATTCCACCGCCCTCTGCCGCAAGCAGCCGCCTTTTGTGCAAATCGTTGATATGGTCATTCATGTCCATAGTCCGAATCCCCTTTCTTGCCATACTCACACAGTTCGATGAGCACACCATTTGTTTCCTTCGGAGAGATAAACGCGATCTGTTTGCCGCCCGCCCCTTTTCTTGGCTCGCGGTCTATTAATTCAATCCGCTGATTCGCCAATGCCGTAAGCTTTTCAGATAAATCGCCGCACAAAAAGGCCAGGTGGTGCAGTCCCTGACCTTTTTTCTCCAAAAATGAACCGACGGGGCTGTCCGGAGTTAACGGTTCGATCAACTCCAGCTTTGTTTCTCCAGCATGAAAAAATGCCGTTTTCACCTGCTGGTCTTCTATCACCTCTTGACCGATTAAGGTGAGTCCCAACACACGCTCATAAAACGCTCTTTCCTTTTCTATGGAACATACGGCAATCGCGATATGATCAAGCTTTTTCACAAAAATCCCCACTTTCAATATACTTCAGGCAGGTGATGATATGGCTTGTCCGCCAGTTCAAAACACGTTAAAATAATAGACAGCATAACTAAGGAGTGAAATTATGTCCCAAAAACTAATGAAAAGTGTTTTAATCGTGATTTTGGGAGTTTTTATCCTGTCTACAGTGCTCTCAGGAGTCATGATGTTTTTATAGTGATTAAAAAAGCAGGCGGCCTTATTGAACGGGAACATCCTGCTTTTTTGTCAGGGCTTTGTGCTCTATAGCTATATCCTCAAAAGAACGGCTGTCCTTCGTAATCAACACTTTCGTACCTAAAGGAATGCTATCGAATAAATGAATGACCTCTTGATTATGCATTCTTATACAGCCGTTTGAAACAAATTCACCGATCAATTCGTCACGGTTCGTTCCATGTATCCCATATATTCTTCCGTCAGTTCCTTCCGCGTCAAAACCGATCCACCTTGCGCCAAGCGGATTTTCAGGAGCTCCGCCTTCAATATTTTTCTTTCGGTAATAAGGATTTGCCGCCTTCACCGTAATGGAGAATTCTCCTTCAGGCGTGAGTTCATCTGTTTTCCCGGTTGCTACTTGATAGATGCCTTCAACTTGATTATCCACAATATAAGCAAGCTGATTTGACGCTTTATTAATAATGACATAAGGATCTCCAGGAAGCGGATTTTCACCCAGCGGCCAAAGCGGGGACAGCATAAGCAGGATCGAACATAAAAAAAAGCGCATAAGCTCCTCCTTTTTCATTAGGTTGACCAATGAAGGAGGAGCTCATGCGAATTATCCGAGTGAATTTTGAGGTTTTATTCCTTTAAAGTAGCTTTTAATGACCAAATATTGTTCCATTTCGCCAAGCAAATGAAATAATGCGGCTCTTGCTTCAAATTCTTCTCTTGAAATCGGAAGCGGCATTTCCTCGAATTCTTTTCTCATTTCACAAAGTCTCTTTAAAAACTTATGAGCCGTATTTCCGGGATGGATGGCTTCTCGTAAATCCTGAATAAACGCAGCGATGATTTTCCCCTGCTCTACCGTTATGGATATAGAAGTGATTTTCGGCAGCAGGCGTTCTATAATTTCAAATTGCTTTTCCCGCATTTTAAAGTAATGATAATAAAGATTTTCATGGCGTAAGATATGATTTTGCACATCACGGTATGCGAGGTTTTTCGCCTCATGTATCAGCTGGTGGGTTTCAGGTATTTCTTTTCCCGTCCAGTCTTGCTCACCGGTTAACAAGTAACGTTCTATTTCAGCAAAAATAACGGCAAAGTTGTCCTCAATTTTCTTTTGGTAGGCCAAAAGCTTCCTTTCAAGACTCGGCATATACAGGTTCATTAAAAGAGCCACACCGATACCGATCGTAATTAATTGAACTTCATTCCAGACAAAACCAAACGTTATGCCACCTGACATGTATAAATGCAGAATGATAACTGAACTTGTGACGATGCCTTCATTGATTTTCAGCACAACAGTCGTCGGAATAAAGAGCAGCAGAAGCGCTCCGATGACAAACGGATGATAGCCGATCAGCTCGAAAAAGAGATATGAAAAGAGAATAGCCAAACAGCAGGCCGCAAAACGGGCCCAAGACGCCTGCAGTGACCGTTTTTGCGTGATTTGTATGCACAAAATGGTGATGATTCCTGCTGATGCGAAGTTTTCCAAATGTAAAAGCTGAGCCAAATAGATGGCCAAAGCAGTTCCAAGTGCTGTCTTTAGGGTGCGATAACCAATTTTAAACATTGCGAACTCCATTCTTTTGTTACTTTGAAATCAAAAAAGAAGAAGATCACACCTTCTTCTTTTTCACTTTATTTTATAATATTTTCTCCAAAAAGTCCTGCGCTCTTCTGGATTTTGGGGAAAGAAAAAATTCTTTCGGATTTCCGTCCTCCACAATCATTCCTTCATCCATAAATAACACGCGGTCTGCGACTTCCTTCGCAAAGCCCATTTCATGTGTGACGATGACCATTGTCATTCCTGTTTCGACCAGCTCTTTCATCACTTGCAGCACCTCTTTCACCATCTCAGGATCAAGCGCTGAGGTCGGCTCGTCAAACAGCATGATGTCCGGGTTCATCGCCAAGGCACGTGCGATGGCGACACGCTGTTTTTGCCCGCCTGACAAGCGGTTCGGATAGTCGTTTCTTTTATCAAACAAGCCGACTTTACGCAGAAGTTCTTCGGCTTTCTCCTGAGCCGCCTGTTTGGACTCTTTTTTCACATTCACAGGTGCATACATAATATTTTCGAGCACTGTTTTATGAGGAAACAGATGAAAATGCTGAAAAACCATCCCGATATTTTCCCGCACCTTCAGTGTATTTGTTTTCGGTTTGGTGATTTCGTTGTCTTTGATCATAATTGTGCCGCCATTTGGTTTTTCCAAAAGATTTAAACAGCGGAGGAAAGTTGATTTGCCTGAGCCTGAAGGCCCGATGACCGCGACGACTTCACCTTCGCCTATTGTTGTTGAAATATTCTTTAGCACTTCGTTTTTCCCGAATGATTTTGACAGCTTTTCAATCTTAATCATTGGCTTTCAGCTTCCTTTCTATAGCCTTACCAACAAATGTTAAAATAAGGACAAGCACATAATAAATCAATCCTGCGATGATCAGCGGCTCAAGATAATTGTAAGTGGCCGCTCCTGCCTGATACGCCCGTCTCATGATATCGCCGAGACCGATCACCGTGACAATCGCTGATTCTTTTGTCAGCGTAATTAATTCATTGACGATCGCGGGAGAAATGTTTTTGAACGCCTGAGGCAAAAGCAAGTCCTTCATCATTTTGCTGTAAGGCACCCCGAGGGCGACTGCCGCTTCCTTTTGCCCTTTATCTATCGCGTTGATGCCCGCTCTGATGATTTCCGATACATATGCCGCGGAGTTCAGAGACAATGCTGCAACTGCCGCCCAAAATTGGTCAATTTGAAATCCGAGAAGCTGAGGAAGTCCAAAATACACAATCATCAGCTGCAGGACGAGCGGCGTCCCGCGAAATACGGAAGTATAAAAATCAGCGATCCAAATCAGCGGACGAAACGTGCTGATTTTACATAAGCTTAGCACAATTCCTAAAATAAGTCCGATGACCGCTGAAACCACTACAATTTTGAGAGTAATTCCTAAACCTTCTAATATAAAAGGAATTTGGGGGATTGTTGCCGAGAAATCCAAATTCATAGTTTTTGTCTCCTTTAAGTTCCTATTCGCTAAAAAGGCTCAACGAAAAGTTGAGCCGCCTTTTTATTTCTCGTTGCTGAACCACTTTTTCTTCAATTTATCGAGCTCGCCATTATCTTTCATTTCTTTAAGCGCTTTGTTGAACTTGTCAGTGAGGTCGCTGTCTTTTCTGAACGCAATGGCTGAACCGGCTTCCTCTGCTTTTGCATCCGGAATCGTAAAGCCTTGTAAGTCTTCGTTTGAATTAAAGTAGCCCTCTGCCACCATGTCTTCAATAATGGCTGCGTCAAAACGGCCGGATTTGATCTCTTGGACCAAATCAGAGATTCTGTTGCGGTCTTCTGTTTTAAAATCATAATCCGGAGAAAGCTCTTTACCCTTCTCTTCCTGAATTGAGCCCAGCTGAACTCCGACTGTTTTCCCTTTCAGGTCGCTAAGCGAGTCGATGCCGCTGTCTTTTTTGCTGACGATCATGTGATGCGCCGTGTAATAAATATCAGAAAAGTCGACTTGTTTTTTTCGTTCAGGTGTCGGTGTCATTCCTGAAAGCACCATATCAATCTGCTTTGATTTAAGCGCTGTTATTAAACTATTAAAATCCATATCCTGCACTTCAATTTCGTAGCCTGCTTTCTTAGCAAGCGCCTTTGCCAAATCAACATCAAAGCCGACGATATTATCACCATCTTTATATTCAAACGGTTTATAATCCGCCGATGTACCCATAATTATTTTTTTTTTGCCGTCTGCTGAACCAGAACTGCTTGATCCGCAAGCTGACAGTGCAAATGTAATACAAGCAGCAACAAGCAATAAGAGCCATTTTTTCATGATTGTTTCCCCCATATCATTACTTCTTTCACATTTGAATATTTATTCGTTAATATGTATTTTAAACACTTTCTTATTTTTATGCAATACTATTTTTAAAAATTATCTTATATGCCTTTTCTATCATAGTTTATCTATTCGTTTCTACTGATAAACAAAGCGCCGAAGACTGATCAAGTATTAATATTTATTCATTATAGATGCCAAAATTATGCACAAAAAAACCCGCAGCTGACAGCGCTGACGGGTTTCTTTTCTTATACTTCCTCGCAATATTCTTCAAAGGCTTCTTGAAGTTTGTTGACAACAGCCATTGGTTCATGGCCTTCAATTTCATGACGTTCTACCATTTTTTGAATTTTGCCGTCTTTTAAAATCGCAAAAGAAGGTGAAGATGGCGGATAGCCTTCAAAATATTCTCTTGCTTTTGCTGTAGCCTCTTTATCTTGTCCGGCAAAAACAGTGACAAGTTGGTCAGGTCTCTTATCATAATGGACGGAATGATAAGCGGCCGGTCTTGCGATTCCGCCGGCACATCCGCATACGGAGTTTACCATCACAAGCGTCGTTCCTTTTTTGGCAAGCGCTTCGTCTACTTCTTCAGCCGTTTTCAGTTCTGTATATCCGGCCGCAGTGATTTCCTGTCTGGCCTGACGCACTACATCGTTCATAAACAAATTAAAATCCATATTCAATGAAGACCTCTCCTTTTTCATCAACTGTTCTTATGATAGCAAGGAAATCACCATATCGGCAAATAACATTGCTTATTTCGAATACTTTTTTAAGCGGAAGCCTGGTATCATTAGTTTATCCTTAGATAAAAACGGGAAAAATATGATAAGGAAGGAGCATTTGTATGAGTTATCAAAAAGCTTTATTAATCTATAACGGGAATGCCGGCAAAAAAAATATAGAAAAAACGCTTGGCTCCGTCGTCCCTATTTTATCTCAATCTATAGATGAATTAATCATCAAGCCGACGAGGCGAAAAGATGATGCCTACCAATTTTGCAAAACGTTAGATGATACGATCGACATATTATTTGTTCTCGGCGGAGACGGCACTGTCCATGAATGTATAAACGGAATTGCGGCGCTCGATAAAAAACCTGCAGTAGGGATTTTGCCCGGAGGCACGTGCAATGATTTTTCGAGAGAACTCGGCATCCCCCAAAACCTTCAAAAGGCAGCAGAAGCGCTTGTGTCAGGGAAAAAAATCAGCGTTGATGTGTGTAAAATGAATGACCGCTTCTTTTTGAATTTTTGGGGAATCGGTCTTATTACAGAAACATCAAATAATATAAATGAAACAGAAAAAGCGCTTTTTGGGAAGATCAGCTATTTTACAAGCGCATTGCGGACGGTGTCATCAGCACAGCCCTTCCCTGTAAAACTGAACATTGACGGAGAAGAGCGGGAGGATGAAGCTGTTATGCTGCTGGTGATGAACGGACAATATATCGGCACAAACCGCATTCCGCTTCCAGACGCCAGCATCACTGACGGTTTAGCCGATATCCTCATTTGCCGCAGCACAAACCTTACCGCTTTACGCGAGCTGATGAATATGGAACAGGGCACTTTTGAGAATTTTGCCGGAGAGCTGTCTTACATTCAGGCATCGAAGGTAAAGATTGAAACCGAAAGTGAGATGAAGGTTGATACAGATGGTGAGGTGTATACACATACACCCGGCGTCATTGAAGTGCTCAATCAACATATTGAAATGCTGATTCCGCAAGAAGAAACTGAAGCGTAAGCATATTTCACCTGAGCTTTGCGGGCTTGGGTTTTTTGTTTGGATCGATATAGGCAAGTTCCCAATTCCCTGCTCCTTTCATAATATAAAGCAGAACGTATCATGAAAGGAGTTTTTTCATGTTTCCTTATTATTACTATGATCCTTATGCGTATGATTCTTATGGGTACGATCCGTATCGGCAGCCGACTTTACCAGCACCTCCCGGATTTGACGGACAGGGGCAGGGTCAGCAAGGTCAGTTCGGACAGCCGCCATCTGGGCCTCCTCCCAGTTATGTTCCGCAGCAATCAACGTATGCAATAGACCCCGGCGGAATCAGAGGCTGCTTATACCGTTTCACTTACATCCGCTTAGAAAACGGCAGAAGATTTTGGTTTTATCCGGTGTTTGTCGGCCGCCGTTCCATCGCTGGCTACCGCTGGAGACCGCGCCAATATAGATGGCAATACTTTGGAATAGACCTTGATGAAGTCTCTTCTTTCAGCTGCCACTAAAGACGAAATGCACTCACTGGCTGAGTGCATTTTTTTATCCATTAAAAAATCTCCTTTTGCCTTGGCAAAAGGAGACCACACTTTCTTAATAAACCGATGTCTTTTCGTCAATGGTTTCTAGTATTTGCTTCACTCGTCCGAGGAATCGGCCGCAAACGAGTCCATCAAGCACTCTATGGTCCAGAGACAGACACAGATTGACCATATCTCTGACCGCAATCATGCCATGCTCCATGACTACCGGGCGTTTGACGATGGATTCTACTTGAAGAATCGCAGCCTGCGGGTGGTTGATAATGCCCATGGATTGGACAGAACCGAATGACCCCGTATTATTGACTGTAAATGTTCCTCCCTGCATGTCGTCTGCTGTGAGTTTGCCGGCTTTCACTTTTTTTGCAAGGTCAGATATCTCTCTCGCAATTCCTTTGATTGTCTTCTCGTCGGCATGTTTAATGACAGGGACAAATAACGAATCCTCTGTAGCGACTGCTATTGAGATATTGATATCTTTTTTCTGAATGATCTTGTCACCCGCCCACATGCTGTTCATCTGCGGGAATTCTTTTAACGCTTGAGCGACCGCTTTTACGAAAAAGGCGAAAAAGGTCAGATTGAAGCCTTCTTTTTGCTTAAATGCGTCCTTGATGCTGTTTCGGTATGACACCATACTTGTGACATCCACTTCCATCATTGTCCAAGCATGCGGAATTTCCGTTTTGCTTCTTTGCATATTAGAAGCAATCGCTTTTCTGACACCTGTAACCGGGATTTCTATATCTCCTGCTGCAGACGCCGGCTGCGACGGCTGCTTTTTTTCCGCCTGCTGCGGTGCCGCTTCAGCTGTTTGAGGCTCTGGCATGTTTGTTTGCTGCTGCACGCCGGAGTCCACGATACTCTGAATATCTTTTCTCGTGATTCTGCCGCCCGCGCCTGTTCCAGTGATTTGTTCCAAATTGATGCCGTGCTCTCCGGCAAGGCGAAGAACGGCAGGTGAGTAACGTTTTTTACTTGATTGGTTATTAGCCGCAGGGCTGTCAGCCGCTTCGGTTTCTTTAGGCGCTGAGGCTTCCTGCTTTTCAGGTGTTTCTTCTGCATTTAGCGTTTCTTCTGTTTCTATCTTGCAGATCACTTCACCGATTTGCAGCGTCTGCCCTTCTTCTCCCACCAGCTCTGTGATTGTGCCGGTAAAAGAGGATGGGACCTCTGCATTTACTTTATCTGTCATGACTTCCGCAATCGGATCGTATTTATTCACTTTATCTCCGGAAGAAACAAGCCATTTGCTGATTGTTCCCTCCGTCACGCTTTCACCGAGCTGCGGCATTGTCATTTGTTGTATTGCCATGATCATGACCTCCTTACGTCTGTTTAAAACTCCGCCAATTCGCGCATTGCCGCTTCTACTTTATCCGGGTTCATCATAAAGTATTTTTCCATTGTCGGGGCATACGGCATGGCCGGTACGTCTGCGCCCGCAAGCCGTTTGATCGGCGCATCCAAGTCAAACAGGCAGTTCTCAGAAATAATCGCTGCCACTTCGCTCATGATGCTGCCCTCTTTGTTATCTTCCGTAACCAAAAGGACCTTCCCCGTTTTTGACGCGGCTTCAATAATCGCTTCTTTATCCAATGGGTAAACAGTTCGCAAGTCCACGACATGTGCGGATATGCCATCCTTCTCGAGACGCTCTGCAGCCTGTAAAGCAAAATGCACGCACAAACCGTAGGTGATAACCGTGATATCGTCACCTTCGCGTTTTACATCGGCCTTGCCAATCGGCAATGTATAATCCTCCGCAGGAACCTCTCCCTTTATAAGACGGTACGCCCGCTTATGTTCGAAAAACAGCACGGGATCTTCATCACGAATGGCAGCTTTTAAAAGGCCCTTCACATCATACGGAGTGGAAGGCATAACGATTTTAAGCCCAGGCTGATTCGCAAAAACGGCTTCTACCGACTGAGAGTGATAAAGCGCGCCATGCACACCGCCTCCGTAAGGGGCTCTGATGACGATGGGACAATTCCAATCGTTGTTTGTGCGATAACGGATTTTAGCCGCCTCAGAAATAATTTGGTTGACCGCCGGCATGATAAAATCGGCAAACTGCATTTCTGCGATCGGGCGCATGCCATACATGGCAGCTCCGATCCCTACGCCGGCGATGGCTGACTCAGCAAGCGGCGTATCCATCACACGCTCACTGCCAAATTGGTCGTACAGGCCGGCCGTAGCTTTGAACACGCCGCCTTTTTTTCCTACGTCTTCACCGAGCACGAAGACCTTTGAATCTCTTTCCATTTCTTCTTTCATTGCCAAATTGACGGCATCTATATAAGACATTACAGGCATTTTAATTCCCCCTTACTCCGCATAAACGTTATCGAGCGTGGACTCTGGAGCTGCGTAAGGCGCTTTCTCCGCTTCGTCTGTCGCTTGATTAACGATCGTCATGATTTCTTCAAGCATTTTTGTCTCCGTTTCTTCTGTGAGCAGCCCAGTTTCTTGTAAATAGGCTTGGTAATTGAGAAGCGGATCATTTTTTCGTGCTTCTGTGACTTCTTCCTTGGTTCTGTAGCTCATGTCATCGTCGTCGCTGGAATGGGGTGTGAGGCGGTCAGAGACGGTTTCGATCAGCGTCGGTCCTTCCCCTCTGCGAGCCCGCTCTCTTGCTTCTTTTACAGCTTGATACACAGTCAGCGGATCATTGCCGTCTACCGTGACTCCCGGCATGCCGTATCCGATGGCGCGATCTGAAATCTTCTCGCATGCAACCTGTTTATTATACGGAACAGAAATGGCATATTTATTGTTTTCACACATAAAGATCACCGGCAGCTTATGGACCGCTGCGAAGTTGGCCCCTTCATGAAAATCGCCTTGGTTGGAAGATCCTTCTCCAAATGTGACGAAAGCGGTGATGTCTTTTTTCTCCATGCGTCCTGCAAGAGCGATACCGACCGCATGCGGGACCTGCGTTGTAACCGGTGAAGAACCGGTTACAATCCGATTTTTCTTCTGTCCGAAGTGACCCGGCATTTGCCGCCCGGCGGAATTCGGATCAGCCTCTTTGGCAAATCCGGACATCATTAAATCCGTGGCCGTCATACCAAATGTTAAGACGACTCCCAAATCTCTGTAATACGGTAAAATATAATCGTTGTCTCTATCAAGCGCAAATGCCGCTCCGACCTGAGCCGCTTCCTGTCCCTGGCATGAAATGACAAACGGAATTTTCCCCGAGCGGTTTAACAGCCACATTCTTTCGTCAATCTTTCTTGCTAACAGCATGGTTCTATATATATCAATGGCTTCATTATCTGAAAGTCCTAATGCTGTGTGCCGATTTTTACTCATTCAAGTTGCCTCCTTTAAAAATGAATGGCTTTGCCGTCTGCAGCGAGAGCAGCTTCTCCGATCGCTTCCGAAAGCGATGGATGCGGGTGAATCGTATGGCCGATTTCCCACGGAGAGGCGTCAAGCACCTTGGCGAGCCCAGCTTCAGAAATCATATCAGTCACATGCGGACCGATCATATGTACCCCGAGAATATCATCGGTATCAGCGTCTGCGACGATTTTGACGAACCCGTCAGTTTCTCCGTGAACCAGGGCCTTGCCTATCGCCATAAACGGAAACTTCCCTATTTTAGTCTGATAACCGTTCTGTTTTGCTTCTTCCGCTGTCAGTCCTACACTTGCAGCTTCCGGGTTTGAATAGATGCACTTTGGCACAAATGCAGGATTAAGCGGAAGCGGCTCTAAACCGGCGATATGCTCGGCGGCGATGATGCCTTCACGGGATGCGACATGGGCAAGCTGAAGCCCTCCGATTACATCACCGATCGCATAGATATGTGATTCTTTTGTTTGATACGTATCGTTGACGGAAATGACCCCGTTTTCTGTCAGGATGTCGGTGTTTTCAAGGCCGATTCCCTCGACGTTCGCCTGTCTGCCGACGGATATAAGCATTTTTTCAGCGCTGTATGTTACGGTTTCGCCGTCTTTTTCCGCTTGGATACTGACTCCGTCTGCTTTTGTAAAGGAATCAGTCAGCACTTTCGAACCTGTTACAATCTCAATGCCTTTTTTCGCAAGCAGGTTTTGCATTTCTTTTGAAATATCTTTGTCCTCTGTCGGCAATATTCGATCAGCATATTCAATAACAGTCACCTTCACTCCAAAATCGTGAAGCATTGATGCCCATTCGATGCCGATGACGCCGCCGCCGACAATAATGATAGATTCCGGAAGCTCTTTCAATTGAAGCGCTTCGTCAGAGGTCAGAATATACTTTCCGTCCGCTTCCAGCCCAGGAAGCATCCTCGGCTTTGAGCCCGTTGCGATAATGACATGTTTCGGGATGAGCATATCATTGTCTTCACCGTTGTTCCGCTCCACAGAAATCGTTCCTGGCATCGGCGAGAAGATGGAAGGGCCCAAAATACGCCCGTACCCTTCGTATACATCTATTTTCCCTTTTTTCATGAGATGTTGGACGCCGTTTGCCAGCTTATCTACAATCTCTTGCTTGCGGTGCTGCACCTTTTCAAAATTAAGAGAAACATCCGATGTTTCAACCCCAAATTGAGCCGCTTCGCGGGACGTTTTGTAGACCTCTGCGCTTCTTAACAGGGCTTTACTCGGTATGCAGCCTTTATGAAGGCATGTTCCGCCGAGTTTTTCCTTTTCCACCACGGCTGTTTTCAAGCCAAGCTGCGCCGCTCTGATCGCGGCAACATAACCGCCTGTTCCGCCTCCGAGAATGACTACATCATACTCTGTCGCCATGTGACACACTCCTTTTTTTTAAAACTTATTCATTCGGATATCGTTTCGATTGTTCTTCACCAAGCAAAACCCTAAGCGCTCCTTGCGCCAATGACTGGAGCTCGTTTTCTCCCGGATACACCAATACGTCAGATATCCAATCTATGTATGACCTGATACTGGAAACAAAGCTTTTTCCGTAAGCCAAGCCTCCCGTCAGTACGATCACTTCAACTTCACCTTTTAACACGGCGCTTGCGGCTCCGATCTCTTTTGCCACCTGATACGCCATCGCGTCATAAATTAAGCGCGCTTTTTCGTCGCCGCTCTGAATCATGTTTTCAACTCTGACTGCATCAGTTGTATCAAGATATCCTAAAAGCCCGCCGGTACCTACCAGTTTCTTCATTATATCCTCTCTCGTATACTTCCCCGAGAAACAAAGATCTACAAGGTCCCCCGCCGGCACTGTACCGGCACGTTCAGGACTGAAGGGGCCTTCTCCGTGGAGTCCGTTATTGACATCTGCCACCTTCCCCCGGTCATGGACGCCGACTGTTATGCCGCCGCCCATATGCGTAACGATCATTTTCATGTTTTCATAACGTTTTCCGAGAGATGCCGCCGCTTGCCGGGCGACCGCTTTTTGGTTCAAGGCATGAAAAATGCTTTTGCGTTCGATTTCAGGCATACCTGAAATTTTGGCGAGTGCTGACATTTCATCCACCACAACGGGATCTACAATGTAGGATGGGATATTTAGCCCATCTGCAATTTCTCTGGCAATGATCCCGCCAAGATTTGACGCATGCTGGCCAGCATATCCGCTTTTCAAATCTTCAATCATCACATCATTCACTTCATATGTGCCGCCTTCTATCGGCCGAAGGAGGCCGCCCCTTGCACAAACGGCATCAAACTTTGAGATATTGATGCCCTGTTCGTGAAGAGACTCCAATATATGGCGCTTCCGAAATCCATATTGATCAATGATGCTGTGAAAGCGTTGAAGCTCTTCTGCGTTGTGCCTCAGTGTTACTTCAAAAATACATCGTTCATTATGAAAAACACCGATTTTCGTGGATGTTGAGCCTGGATTTAAAATGAGAATGCGTTTTTCATTATTTAGCACCTTCAAAACCTCCAGATGAATATCTTAGCGTCTGCTTAATATATGATGTCCGTTTTGAAGAAACTGGCTTCTGGACCGGCGCATCCGTGCAATTCTCTCTTCAGCCAAACGGTCTGCCGCCAAATAAGAAGGAATGCCGTCACGTGTTGAAATATCCAGAACACGTTCGATGTTTCCGTAAATTCCTTCTACCTTCTTCATCGCACGGTCCGCATTATATCCGTAAAGCTCATCAGCTACGTTGATGACGCCGCCAGCGTTAATTACGTAATCCGGCGCGTAAACGATGCCCATTTCGTGAATTTGGTCACCGTGGTGCGCTTCCTTCAGCTGATTATTCGCTGCGCCTGCAATGACTTTTGCTTTCAGCTGTTTAATCGTGCTGTCATTGATTGTCGCTCCAAGGGCACACGGTGCATAAATATCACAGTCTTGGGAATAGATATCGTCGGGATCAACAGCGCGTGCGCCAAAATCAGCAACAGCACGTTCTACCGATTGTTTATTAATATCCGTCACAATTAAATTTGCCCCTTCTTCATGAAGATGGCGGCAAAGATTATACGCGACATTTCCGACCCCTTGAACGGCGATTGTTTTGCCTTCAAGCGAGTCAGTGCCGAACGCTGCTTTTGCAGCGGCTTTCATCCCCTTATACACGCCGTAAGCAGTCACCGGGGACGGGTTGCCTGATGAACCGAATGCCGGGGAAATCCCTGTGACAAAGTCTGTTTCATCATGGATGATATCCATATCTTCAACCGTTGTGCCGACATCCTCAGCCGTGATATATCTGCCGTTCAGCCCTTGTATATAGCGGCCGAACGCACGGAACATTTCTTCATTTTTGTCTTTGCGCGGGTCCCCGATAATGACTGTTTTACCGCCTCCGAGATTTAAGCCGGCTGCCGCATTTTTATATGTCATGCCTCTGGCCAGTCTGAGCGCATCTTCTATAGCCGCTTCTTCATTCTCATACGTCCACATTCTTGTTCCCCCAAGCGCAGGGCCCAGTGTTGTATCATGGATAGCGATGATTGCTTTTAATCCGGACTGCTCATCTTGGCAAAACACCAATTGTTCATAATCGTATTGCTCCATATATTTGAAAAGTTCCATATCATTTCCTCCTAAAATTTGTGTTCCTGTGATGCGCATAACACGAGCGCAAGGGAATACAGTTTATTTTCCGCAGAATCTGCTCTGCTGGTTAAAGCAATTGGCGCCTTCGCACCGATAATGGCGGCGCCGACCTTTGCTTTTGCAAAATAAATCAGCGACTTATATAAAATGTTGCCCACTTCAATCGAGGGAACCAGGAGAATATCCGCGCGGCCCGCCACATCTCCAGTAATGTTTTTATGAGCCGCCGCAAGTTCAGAGACAGCGTTATCCAAAGCAAACGGACCATCTACAACACAGCCTTTGATTTGTCCGCGTTTGCACATTTGAGCCAAACTGGCCGCATGAAGCGTCGCCTCCATTTTCGGGTTGACGGTTTCAACAGCGGCAAGAGCGGCCGCTTTCGGATTATTGTTCCCTACCGCACGTGCGACATGAACGGCATTGAGCAGAATCTGCCGAAGCTCCTCCAAAGATGGCGCAATATTCATAGCTGAATCCGTCACATAAATCAGTCTGTCAAAGCCCGGAATTTCAAAAGCCGCCACATGGGAAAGAACATGCGAAGACCTGAGTCCGTCCTGTCTATTCAGCACTGCTTTCAGAAGTACCGATGTCGGCAAATTCCCTTTCATTAACACGTCTGCGTGCCGGCCGCTCACAGACTTCACTGCGATTCTCGCTGATTCTTCGGGAGTATCAGCATGGATAATATCAATATGGTGACTTGATATATTATGAGATGTAATGAGATCTTTCAGTTTTTCACCGTCACCTACAAGTAAAAATCTGGATGACAGGTACTCTGCCGCAAGTTTCACAGCTTGCATCACTTCTGAATCCTCTGCATGAGCTACTGCAATTGTTTTGTTTTTATGCAGCGATGCTTTTTCAATCAAATCTTTCAGCTTCATCAGTTACCACCTTTCCTGCTCCGTGTCAGGTTTATATCATGCAAGTTTTGTGCCATCTTTGAAAAGCCGGTGTCTTTCTAAGCTGAAAAGCACATCGTGCAGCTGATTGCGTTGTATCTGCATGTTATTGCATGCCATCATTTGCAAGACCGTATTTGTCCATTTTGTAATATAAATTCCGAATACTGACGCCAAGAGCTTTTGCTGTTTTCGTCCGGTTATAGCGATGTTTTTCCAGGGTTTGCTGAATCACGTGCGCTTCAAACTTTTCGACTGCTGTGGAAAGTTTTTCCCCCTCAATGTCAGGGAATGGAACGCCTGCTGCCTGATCGGTTCCGCTTGCTTTTTTCTCCGTTTCGAACACGCGCAAATGATCTTTTTCAATGTATTCCATATGAGGATTCAAAAATATCATCGCTCTGCCGAGAACATTTTCAAGCTCACGCACATTTCCCGGCCAATGATAGGAAGAAAGAGCGCGCAAGGCATTTGCAGTCAGCCCCTTTACATTGCGGCCGTAATCTTGATTGATTTTTGAAATAAGGCGTACGCTTAATTCCTCTATGTCCTCCATTCTTTGCCTAAGCGGCGGAATAGAGATGGGATAGCGATTGATTCGGTAATAAAGGTCTTCACGAAATTTGCCGTCAGCCATCGCTTTCTCAATATTTACATTCGTCGCCGCGATAATCCTGACATTGACGGGAATCGCCTTTGTCCCGCCGACTCTGACGATTTCTTTTTCTTGCAAGACGCGGAGCAATTTGGCCTGCGTGTTTTGCGTCAGCTCTCCTATTTCATCCAGAAAAATACTGCCGTTATTCGCTTCTTCAAACAGCCCTTTTTTCCCGCCTCGCTTCGCTCCCGAGAAAGCACCGTCTTCATACCCGAACAATTCAGATTCAAGCAGGGTTTCTGAAAGCGCCGCACAGTTCACCCGAATAAATTTGTTGTATTTCCGATCGCTGTCATTATGAATGGCGTGGGCAAACAACTCTTTTCCAGTGCCTGATTCCCCCCGCAGCAAAATCGTTGCCGGCGTTTTCGCCCCAAGCTTGGCCTGTTCGAGTGCGACCAGCATTTGTTCACTTTTTCCGATGATATCGTCAAACGAGTATTTCGCTTCCAGTGTGCGGATAATTTGCCTTGCCCGGTTGAGTTCAGCCGTCAGCATTTTGATTTCCGACACATCATGAATGACACCGACACTGCCTTTTAAAATTCCGTCCACAATAACCGGCGCTACATTGACGATGACATCCTTTTCGTTGGGGCCGACTTTCATTCTGACGCCCCGCACCGGTCTTCTTGTTTCAAGCACCTTCAAATGCATGCTCTCCCCTTCGGAAATGTCCGTATTCGCGGGTTTTCCGATCACTTCCTTTTCAGAAAGACCGGTCATTTTTGTGTAGGCTTTATTAATTAAGAGACCTGTCCCATTTTCATCGACGACGGAAATGGCTTCGTCCGAGGATTGAAAGATTGCCTCCAGCATCGTGCGGACTTCTTTTAAATTTGTCACTTCCTCCGCAAGCTCCACTGCGTCGGTTATATCTTTAAACACACACAGCGCTCCGAGCAGCGTGCCGCCTTCATCAATAATAGGCAGTCTAGTCGTGACAATTTGAAGGTGATCGCCTAAAAGCTGTTTTTGGTTGTATTCAGGTTCTCTTGTTTTTAAGATACGGTGCAGTTTCGTGTTCGGAATTACATCTTTGATAAGCCTTCCGATCACTTCTTCACGTTTTTTTCCAAGTATTTTTCCAGCCATATGGTTAAACAAAATGATTTCTTCGTTGATATCAATAAAAATCATTCCGTCATGGGTGGAATTGAAAATCCGATCGTGCTTATATGTTTGATCCTTCAGCATCTGAATGAGCTGCTGCTTTTCTTCCATGAGCTGAAACATCATATATGCCATCTTTCCCGGAATCACAATGGTCTGCTTATGTTTTTCCCGGAGCAGCTCTTCCAGCACAGCTTTATCGCCTGTGGTGTTGATCACGATATCAAGTTCACTTTTTATGTAGGGTTTCCAATCTGATGAAGTGGCGATTCCGTATTTCTCAGCTTCTTTTAAACCAGCCGCCTCCGGGTTTTGGTCAACAACCGCAATTACATGAATAAGATTTGTTTTCATCAATATATGTAAAAGCGCTGTTCCCCCTTTGCCAGCACCTATAATCAGCACCTTCTGCATCCCGATACCCCTTTGTATGAAAAAATTTGCATACCTATTTTTTCCGTTGCAATAATTTGCACAACCCTATGTTACCACGTTTTCTTCACTTGACAAAATATTTTTTCCGCTGGACAATAAAGGAAATGATAAGATAAAGGGGTTTTTCTGAATGGGTCGACTCATTGCGCTTTTGATTTTAGTGATCCCCGGGGCTGTTTCCGCTCTCGGCATAAAGCTCATGAGGGATATGCTGTTCGGCAATTTATTGTATCCGTTTCCTTCCCTCTGGCTTCAAGGCTTATCAGGGTTTATCTTTTTTCTGTTCGGCCTTTATATTTTAGCCGGCTTTATTCTTTTCAGAGACAGAAAACGCAATCAGGTCAGCCCGCGATTCAGAAAAAGAAAACTGTAAAAAAGGTTCTTTCGGCTTGAAAGAACCTCATTCAGCAGAGACCTCCATGGCCTCTGCTTTTTTCTATCCCTGTCATTCCTCAGTTAATATCGTCTTTGCGATTGATTTATCTAAGTCCTCGTAATCATCATAAAAAATCGTATCATATAATTCTTTTCTTGTTTGCATCTCCAGAAGCCCTTCTTTTTGTGATCCCTGTTCCTTGATCAGCCGAAACATTCGCTCAAATGCCTTTGCGGCAGTTCGAAGTGATGTTACCGGATAGATCACCATTTGAAATCCCATATCTTCAAATTCTTCCGCATGATAATAAGGTGTTTTTCCAAATTCAGTCATATTCGCAAGCAAAGGAGCGGTGATACTCTTGGCGAATTGACGGAACTCGCTTTCTGATTGAAGCGCCTCCGGGAAAATCGCGTCGGCGCCTGCTTCGATATATGCGGCTGATCGTTTGATGGCGGCGTCAAGCCCCTCTTGGGCCCGCGCATCTGTACGAGCCACGACAACGAGTGATGGCGCGACTTGTTTGATCGCTTTTATTTTTTGCGCCATTTCTTCTGCTGAAACAAGCTGTTTGCCGTTTAAATGACCGCATTTTTTAGGGAGCTGCTGATCTTCAATTTGAACGGCAGCCACGCGCGCTTCCAGCATTTCACGAGCGGTGCGGGCGGCATTCAATACACCGCCGAAGCCTGTATCAATATCCACAAGAAGAGGCAAATCGGCGGCCCGCACAAGATCTTTCGCCCTTTCTGCCATTTCAGACGATGTGACAATTCCTAAATCAGGGAGCCCCCTGCTGGCCGTATAGGCAGCCCCTGATAAATATATAGCGGAAAAGCCGGTTTGTTTTGCGATAAGAGCGGCCATCGCATCGTGTGCACCGGGAATTTGCAATATGCCCGGCGCTGACATAAGCGAACGGAATCGCTGCGCAAGCTCCTCTTGCGTTGACTGCTGATTAACAATCCAAGACATGTTTGAATCCTCCTTTTGCCTATAAAAATAAATCAATAAATTCGTTTACGCTCATAGCAGCCAGTTTTTCGTAGTTCGTGCAGTTCTCATAAATGTTTCGCTGCTGTTTTTGAGAGAAATGTGTTTCAATATTGGCTGAAAATTTCTCTAATAGTTTAGGAACCGCTTCTTCTCTCCGGAAACGATGGCCCAATGGGTATTCACATTCAATCATGTCAGTGCTCGTTCCGTCTTTAAAAATAACTTGAACAGCGTTAGAAATCGAGCGCTTATCCGGTTTAAGGTAGTCTGCCGTGTACGCCTTATTTTCGGTGACTTCCATTTTTTCTCTTAGTCTGTCTATTCTTGGATCACGCGCCGTTTCATCTTCATAATGATCTGCCGTAATGTCACCGTAGATTAACCCGATGGCGGTAATGTATTGCAGACAATGGTCACGGTCTGCCGGGTTGTGAAGCGGGCCTTTTTTGTCAATAATTCTGATTGCCGATTCGTGCGTATTGATGAGAACCCGGTCTATTTCATCAAGGCGGCCCTTCACTTGCGGATGGAGAATGACAGCGCACTCCGCCGCGGTTTGCGCATGGAATTCCGCAGGATAGGAAACTTTAAATAACACGTTTTCCATGACATAAGAATGAAGCGGACGGGCGAGTTTAATCTCTTTCTTATTAAATAAAACGTCCTGAAAGCCCCAGCCCGGAGCAGTCAAAGCTGTCGGGTAACCCATTTCCCCTTTTATCGCCATAATGGCTAAGTGAACACCTCTGCTTGTCGCGTCACCAGCCGCCCATGATTTTCGCGACCCGGTGTTGGGTGAATGCCGATACGTGCGTAAACTGGAATTATCAATCCACGCATGCGATAAAGCATTATTGATTTCTTCCCGGCCCCCGCCTAAAAGCTTTGTTACGACTGCAGCCGTCGCCACCTTTACAAATAAGACATGGTCAAGCCCGACACGGTTTAAGCTGTTTTCTAACGCGAGCACGCCTTGGATTTCATGGGCTTTAATCATCATTTCTAATACATCTCGTACGGTTAAAGGTTCTTTCCCTTCACTCATCCGCACTCTTGATACATAATCAGCCGCCGCCAAGATTCCGCCTAAATTATCCGATGGATGCCCCCATTCTGCTGCGAGCCACGTATCGTTATAATCGAGCCAGCGGATCATACATCCGATATTAAAGGCAGCACGGACAGGATCAAGCACAAACGGTGTTCCGGGAACTCTGCTTCCGTTCGGAACGACTGTTTCAGGAACAATCGGTCCGAGCAGTTTTGTGCATTCGGGATAATTCAATGCCAAAATACCGCAGCCAAGCGTATCAATCAGAACATGACCCGCTGTCGTAAATGCTTCTGAACTTGTAATCTCTTGATGTAAAACGTAGTCTGTCATTTCTTCTATTACTTTATCCATTTGATGAATTTCGTTCGTTTTTAACATTCTCCCATCTTCCTTTCGTACGTTCAGAATCTCTGCTTTTAGTTCACTTACTGTTTATATGCCTCGCTCCCGTGTAATGGACGCGCGGGCGGAATAGGCGATTATGAGCGTGCTGCTCCATGACGTGGGCGCATAAGCCGACCGTTCTGGCGCTGAAAAAGATAGGCGTATACAGAGGGATCGGAATCCCGAGCATCCAATACACCGGTGCCGCGTAATAATCTAAATTTGGATACAACCCTTTTTCTCTAAGCATCAGTTTTTCACCGGCTTCACACATGACGTGCAGATGGTCGTCCCCAGCCTTGTCGCATAGCTGCTGTAACGCCTCTTTCATCATGAGCGCCCTCGGGTCCATTTTCTTCATATACACTCTATGGCCGAATCCCATTATTTTTTCTTTCTTTTGCAGCTTTTGTTCTAGCAGTCTTTCAAAACCCGGCTTTGTTCCTGCTTGCAAAAGCATATGCATGACAGCCTCGTTCGCCCCTCCATGCAGGTTTCCTTTTAAGGAAGCGACGGCTCCCGTTAACGCGCCGTATAAATCTGACTGCGTGGAAGCGATGACTCTGGCGGTGAAGGTTGAGTTAGGCATCTCGTGCTCGCTGTACAGCACAAGAGAGCGGTCGAATATTCGTTCTTCCAATTCACTCGGCTCTCGGCCTGTGATCATGTATAAGAAATTCGCACTGTAGGATAAGTGTTTTAAAGGCTGCATAGATTCTTCTTGATGGATAATCCGATAACTATTGGCCACAAGGTTTGGCATTTTCCCCAAAAGCTGATAAGCACGGTGTTTGTTCACCTCCGGCGAGCGGTCGTCAATCTGGGGATCATAGCCGGCAAGGGCCGATATCCCAGTTCGCAAACCATCCATTGGGTGTGTGTTTTCAGGGAGCAGCTTAAACATACTGAGGATGTCAGACGGCAGCTCACATTCGCTTTCCACATTCGTTTCAAGTGATTTTTTTTCATGCTCATCCGGCAGCGAGCCCTCCAGAAGCAAATGAACCATTTCCATGTAGCTCTTTGTTTTAGAGAGTTCAATCAGATCATAGCCTTGAATTAATATCTGACCCGCCTCGGTATCAAGGTAAGAAATTTTTGTTTCAGCCGCAATGACGCCATCAAGCCCAGGTGAATATTTTTTATCGTTTTCCATTTTCATCATCCTCGCTTCATAGATTTTTAGCCCAAAATGGTCTGTTCTGACGTTGATCATGAAGGTTTGGCAGTATATTAGAGGTCGATTATTGGAGTATATATTTGGAGATGATTTGTCTTTGAATTTCATTTGTACCTTCATAAATTTGCGTTACTTTCGCGTCACGAAATAATCGTTCCACCGGATAATCCTTGGTATAGCCGTACCCTCCGTAAATTTGAACAGCGTCTATCGCCGCTTTCATCGCCGTGTCCGTGGCAAATTGCTTAGCCATGGATGCTTCCTTTCCGCATTTCAAACCGCGGTTATGAAGGTCGGCCGCATGGTAGACAAGATGTTTTGATGCCTCCGCTCTTGTCGCCATATCTGCAAGTTTAAAAGAAATGGCTTGATTGGACGCGATGGGTCTGCCAAACTGCACACGCTGTTTTGAGTATTGGACGGAATAGTCGAGAGCGGCTTCAGCGATGCCGAGTCCTTGCGCCGCGATGCCGATCCGTCCGACATCAAGATTTGCAAGCGCGATTTTAAACCCTTCACCTTCTTGCCCTAACAGGTTTTCCGCGGGAATTTCGGCATTATCAAAGATTAATTCTGTTGTGTTGGAACCGTGCAAACCCATTTTTCTTTCTTTTTTCCCGATTATAAAACCCGGCGTGTCTTTTTCTACAATAAAGGCAGAAATGCCCCTTGTGCCTTTTCCCGGTTCTGTGAGGGCAAACGTGACATATGTATCTGCCGCGCCGCCATTGGTGATAAACATTTTTGATCCGTTTAATACATATTTTCCATTCTTTTTTACTGCCGTTGTACGAATGCTGCCAGCATCTGATCCCGAGTATGGCTCAGTCAGGGCAAATGCGCCGAGGTATTCACCTGATGCAAGTTTGGGTATATATTTTCTTTTTTGCTCTTCTGTTCCGAAATACAGGATCGGATTCGTTCCGACGGATGTATGGACAGATAAAATGACTCCGATCGCAGCGCTGACTTTCGAAATCTCATGAATGGTCAAGATATAGGATGTAATATCAGCTCCCGCTCCTCCAAATGTTTCCGGAACAGGAATACCCATCAGACCGTACTCACCCATTTTCCGTATCAGCTGCAAAGGAAATTCATCTGTCATTTCCATCGTTTCGACAATGGGAGCTATTTCTTTTCTGGCAAAATCACGCACCATTTTCCGCATCATCACTTGCTCTTCATTAAAATACACGTCGGCCACCCCCGGATGGATTTACTTAGGAAGCTTATTACTCATAGGCATAAAACCCGCGTCCGCTTTTTTTGCCAAGCCATCCTGCTTTTACATATTTGCGCAGCAGCGGACATGGGCGATACTTGGGATCACCGAGCCCTGAATGCAAGACTTCCATAATGTAAAGACACGTATCCAGCCCGATAAAATCTGCCAGTTGAAGCGGACCCATAGGGTGGTTCATTCCAAGTTTCATTACTTCATCTATTGCCTCCGGGGCTGCTACTCCTTCATAGATGCAATAGACCGCTTCATTGATCATAGGGAGAAGCACCCGGTTAGACACAAACCCGGGAAAGTCATTTACCTCAACAGGCGTTTTTCCCATCTTTTCAGATAGATTTTTAACTGTTGAAAATGTCTCATCAGAGGTGGCCAAGCCGCGAATCACTTCTACCAGCTTCATAACCGGCACAGGATTCATAAAGTGCATACCGATGATGCTTTCCGGCCGCTTCGTGACTGCCGCAATCTCCGTAATAGGTAAGGAAGACGTATTGCTGGCTAAAATGGCATGCGACGGACAGATATGATCCAGTTTTTTGAATAGTGCTGTTTTCTCTTCCATGCTCTCTATGATCGCCTCAATCACAAAATCAGCATCATTCGCGTTTTCCAGATTGGCGGTACAGGAAATTCTGTTTATGATGGCTTCTATTTCCTCCTCTGTTTTCCGGCCTTTTTCCGCATCTCTTGCCAACTGTTTCTTTATGATGCCAAATCCCTTTTCAACAAAGTCCGGCTTCAGATCGTTCATCATCACATTGAAGCCTGCCTCAGCGGCTGTTTGAGCGATTCCCGCTCCCATTTGTCCCGCACCTACTACCATAATTTTTTTTATTTCCATATTTATCTCCCTTTGCGCAAGATAGGTTTCAATGGACCCGGATTAATATGGCGTCACCTTGGGCGGCCCCGCTGCAGATGGCAGCGATGCCTAAACCGCCTCCCCTTCGCTTCAATTCGTATATCAAAGTCATAAGTATTCTTGCGCCGCTTGCTCCAATCGGGTGTCCAAGAGCAATGGCCCCGCCATTCACGTTTACCTTTTCACGGTCCCATCCGACGATTTTTTCGCATGTCAACGCAACAGAAGCAAATGCTTCATTAACTTCAAACAAGTCGATATCCTGAACCGAAAAACCGGTTTTTTTCAGCAGTTTATTGATGGCAAGCCCCGGGGCCGCAGCAAGACATGATGCTTCCTGGCCGACTGCTGCGAATCCGAGTATCGTCGCCAGCGGTTTCTTTCCGAGCTCGGCGGCTTTTTCTTCTGACATGAGCACAAAAGCTCCCGCCCCGTCATTTACTCCCGGTGCATTGCCGGCAGTGACCGATCCCTCCTTCGAATAAATCGGCGGCAGTTTTGCAAGCTGCTCTAAACTGGTCTCCCGGCGCAGACCTTCATCGGTATCCGCTGTTTTCGTCTTCCCTTTTCGGTCAACCCAAACCACCGGCACAATTTCCTCTTTAAACTTCCCTTCATCAATCGCATGAGCAGCCCTTTTCTGGCTGCGCAGAGCCCACTCATCCTGCTCCTTACGGGTAATTCCATATTCTTCAGCCGCAGTATTCCCATGAACAGCCATGTGAACCTGATCAAAAGCACAGGTTAATCCGTCATAAACCATCAGATCCTGCATTGCAGCATCCCCCATACGGGCGCCCCAGCGTCCCGCAGGAACGGCATAAGGAATATTACTCATGCTTTCCATTCCTCCAGCTACAAGGATATCCCCATCTTGAGCCCTGATGATTTGATCCCCTAAGGTGACAGCCCGAAGACCTGATGCGCATACTTTATTAATCGTTTCAGTCGGCACCTCCCACGGCACCTCCGCCAAACGTGCAGCCTGGCGAGACGGGATTTGGCCTGCGCCTGCTTGAACGACCATGCCCATAATGACTTCGTCTGCTTGACTCCCATTGATTCCCGCCCGGCTCAAAGCTTCCTTAATGGCGATCCCCCCAAGTTCAGCAGCCTTCAGCTCCTTTAAAGCTCCGCCAAATTTGCCAAAAGGTGTTCTTGCGGCACTCACGATGACTGTTTTCGTCATGATTTCACCTCTCCTTACTTCTTTAATCTCCACATCGTTGCGTATGACAGAAACAAGACAGCGCTTACAAATGAAGTTTATCTTACCAATTACTTTTACCCATACATCATCCTATTTGAATGTTATGCATCGGCAAATCCGTTATGAATTGTTAGCAGATATAAAGACTTGTCCACATATGTAAGCGTTATCATTGCTATGTAAATTGCAGACTGCCGAGAAAACACGGCAGCCTGATTTCATTTTAGCATAAAGTATCTTCATTATGGGCAATAGAAACGGCTTTTTCGGGAAAATCTGTAAAAATCCCTTCTGCTCCAGCCTCAATCATCCATTTCATGTCATCTGCATGATTGACCGTAAAAGGCCTGAAGGCAATATGTCCGGCTTTTAGATTTTCTATGATCTCATCGGTTACTGCCGGAGTGTGGAGTTTCGGGTGATAACCGGATGCCGGAATGGCGTTCACATATTGCTCAGGTTTGTAAAGCACATCTAATGTTAAAACCGCCCGTTCTATTTCGGGCGCAAGCCGGCTGCACAACGCAAGGCTCTCATGATTAAACGAGGACAAAATAATCCGTTCCTCAATGCCGAAGCGCTTAATCTGCTCTAATACTTTTTCTTCCATCCCCTCATAACGGAATACACTGTTTTTCAATTCTATGTTAATAAGAAAATCAGCTTTTTCCGCCCATGACAGGACGTCAGAAAGCAGCGGCACCTTGACATCCCCGTACTCCTCTTTCCGATTGGCGGAGGCAGTGGCTGATCGGATCACATCATACGCCGTATCCTTCACAAAACCTGCAGCAGTCGTCGTTCTGTTGAGCTTCTCATCATGAATGACGACAATTCGGCCGTCTTTTGTCAGCTGCACATCCAGCTCAATGCCGTCCGCGCCAGCTTCAATCGCTTTTTCAAACGCGAGCATCGTATTTTCAGGGAAATGCCCGGAAGCTCCCCGATGGGCAAAAATCTTCGTCATTGTTTCACCTCAAAGCCATTCTCAGCATTTTTCTTTATTATAAATGTTTTGGCCCGGCTGATCTAGAAACCAATGCTTTTTTTACACTTTCTTAATAATGGCGGCTGAACGCTACTTCGCGTAATACGTTTCAATTCCTCCGACAATCGCGTCAGCAGCCTTCTCTTGATATTGGCCGCTATTCAGCTTTTCCGCATCAGAGCTGTTTGTGATAAAACCAAGCTCAGCTAATACACTTGGCATCTGTGAATATGTAATAACATAAAATTCCGCTTCCTTGACGCCTCTGTCTGTCGTATCTAATGCCGGCACCAGCTCATTCTGAATGTCGGCCGCTAAGCGTTCACTATTTTCCGCTTCGTAATCAGAATTAAAATAGGTTTCAGTCCCTGAAGCCGAAGAAACACCTGAATTTGCATGAATGCTGACAAACAGGTCAGATCCGTTCATGCTTGCTTTTGCGACTCTCTCCTCCAAGCTTAAAAAGGTATCGTCTGTTCTTGACGCAACAGCCGTTGCACCCTCATTTTTGAGCTTGTCCATTACATCATTAGAGACAGCCAGGTTGATATTTTTTTCGAATAATCCATTGCCGACGGCTCCGCTGTCAGAGCCGCCGTGTCCCGCATCAATATAAATAGTTTTTCCTTCAAGCGGTTCGGCCGCCTTGGCTTCCGGGGCCAGCACCAGAGCCGCCAGCCCGAATATCGCCAAGCTTTTATATAAAACCTTCACGTTACTCTCCCTCCAGGTCTCTCTATAAGTTCTCGTTCTCTTTAATATCTTCAAGCTTCAACGTTCCGTTATCGTCTTTTGTATATTTCACCTGTACTTTCGTATAATCGGGGAGTGATTCACATTCAGCCCGCTTATTCTTGGGCACCTCAATCATTTTTTCTTCGCCGTCAATATTCACCGCTATGGTATGGCGGTCTGCCGCCCCAATATACTTCCCTTCCTGTGTAAATTTCGGGGAAGAATCAGCCTGATTTGCGCTTGCCGCCGCTCCGCACCCAGCCAGCATCAGGACACCGAACAAAAGAAGAACTGTTTGTCTCACGTGATCACCTCTTAATTTCTTGTTCGGCTCTATCTTTTACCAGAATAATAGATTTGTAAAGGACGCCGGTTAGCCCGGCTTCATTTCCATAAATTTATAAAGGGCTATCCTACCTGCTGATTTCCTATTGTTAGAAAGAAAGCAAGCTGAATCGTCCATGAATATGTCTCTATATTTGAATGTCATTTGCAAAAATTAACGGAAATGAACGACTTTTTCATCATTTTTCAAAAATTTGCGCCAATCTAAAAAAGAGGCCCGCAGCCTGAGCTTCTCTTACGTATTTTGGATCAGATTGGAAGCGTGATGAGCGGCGGTGAGGAGTCAGCTAATTTTCATCTAACCATCAGCCATTTTTTAATTGATTCTGAAAGGCTTAAGCAGAACATTTGCATTAAATTTAAGATGTGGGCTAGAATACTCTCGAGTTAACTGACAGAAAGAAGATGATGATATTGAAGAAAAAGTATGAACCTCTGTTTGAGCCATTCACATTTCCAAGCGGTGTAACAATAGATAATCGTATCGCGGTTGCACCGATGACCCATTATTCTTCAAACGAGGATGGAACCATCTCTGACCAAGAACTTGACTATATTATTCCTCGTTCAAAAGAAATGGGCATGGTTATCACAGCTTGCGCCAACGTAACGGCTGACGGAAAAGCATTTCCGGGCCAGCCGGCAATCAACCAAGATTCACAAATATCCGGCTTGAAAAAGTTAGCTCAAGCCATCCAAGCGCAAGGATCAAAAGCGATTGTCCAAATTCACCACGGAGGCATTGAATGCCCTCCTGAGCTTGTGCCGAATCAAGAAGTTGTCGGAGCAAGTGATATATTTGATAATGGCAAACAAATCGTCCGCGCCCTTGAGGATCATGAGGTCGAAAATATCGTAAAAGCGTTTGGAGAGGCAACAAGACGCGCGATTGAAGCAGGCTTTGACGGCGTGGAAATCCATGGAGCGAACGGTTACTTAATTCAGCAGTTCTATTCTCCAAAAACAAACCAGCGCACAGACCGCTGGGGAGGAAGCGCTGAGAAACGTTTAGCATTTCCTCTCGCTATAGTAGATGAAGTAAAAAAAGCCATTGCCTCTCACGCTAAAGAGCCCTTTGCACTCGGCTACCGTCTGTCTCCGGAAGAACCGGAAACGCCGGGGCTTACAATGGCTGAAACCTTTACACTTGTTGACGCTCTTGCAGAAAAAGAACTTGACTACCTGCACATATCGCTTATGGACGTCAATTCTAAAGCCCGCCGAGGAGCAGATGAAACACGCACCCGTATGGACTTGCTGAACGAGCGTGTCGGAAACAAAGTACCGCTAATTGCAGTAGGCTCAATTCATACTGCTGACGAAGCATTGCAAGTTATCCAAAGCGGCATCCCGTTAGCTGCCATGGGGCGAGAAATTTTAGTTGATTCCCAATGGCCTGCGAAAGTGAAAGAAGGCCGTGAAGAAGAAATCGAAACCATTATTAAATTGGGAGATAAACCGAAATATCACCTGCCTGAACCTTTGTGGCAAATGATTATAAACACACCGGGCTGGGTGCCGTTCGAAGATTAAAGCTCGTATTCTAGACTGTCGAAATTCATTCGGCAGTCTTTTTTAATGTAATCCTCTGTTTAGTTGCATCTATGCCTCTGCCAAAGACAAATGCGTGAATAAAAACACCATTAAGCTGAACAATAATAGCTGAATAAAACTTATGTGAGAAATGAGGTTTTTTGATGTACTACTATAAAGAGGAATTAATCAATGTGATTACACCTGATCAGCCTGATCCCGAAGCCGCAAAAGTATTACAGGAAATATTAGGCGGGCACTTTGGCGAGATGCGGACAATGATGCAGTATTTCTTCCAAAGTTCAAATTTCAGAGGAAAAGATACCCAGTACCGCGATTTGCTTCGCGGTGTATTTTTAGAAGAAATTGCCCATGTAGAGCTTGTTCAAAACACAATCAACCAACTATTAAATGATTCAGGCGAATCCTCCCGTCCGGGAAATGCAGGAGCCGATCAGGCGCCTCTTGACGATGCCGTCAGACATGCAAATCCGCATCATTATATTATTGGCGCTCAAGCTTCCCTTCCGGTTGATGCTGCCGGAAATCCTTGGAACGGTTCTTGGGTTTACAGCCACGGCAACCTGATTGGTGATCTTCTTGATAACCTGGTGCTTGAATCAACGGGCGTCCTTCAGAAAACCCGTATTTATGAGATGAGTTCAAACAAAACCTTCCGTGAAACACTGGCGTTTCTGATTGTAAGGGATAACGCGCATCAAAACGCTTTTGCCAAGGCGCTTGAAACGCTTGGTGTAGAATGGGGTAAACTTTTTCCAGTCCCGAATTATGATATTAATAAATATCCGGAATGCAGAAAATATGTAGAGATGGGATATCACAATGCCCAATTTAACTTTAGACTCGATCCAACAAGAATACAAGAAATTTTCCAAGGCCAAACGCCTAGCCGAAATAATGAAACCCTTGCTGTAACAGACCCTCCGAAAGGATTCCCTGTTCCGACGCTGCCTGAAATGCCTAATGAGCACAGCCCGGGGACAAGAGATTTGAATTTCTAAATTGAAAACAGCATCGCTCACAGGCCCCGGGATTGTACCCGGGGTATTTTTATTGTTTATTTACAGACGAAATAAAGACCAACGAACTGGATCATTGGTCTTTGGGAAACAGGTTATTTGGTTTGGAACTGCAATGGAACTTTCAGCAGAACAAGGTGTTACGCGGTTTAGCTTGCTTTATGCTCAAGTCTCAGCTTATCAGCCACCATCGCAATGAATTCTGAGTTTGTAGGTTTTGCCTTCGTCATGCTCACTGTGTACCCAAACAATGAAGAAATCGAATCGATATTCCCTCTGCTCCATGCCACTTCAATCGCATGGCGGATCGCTCTTTCTACACGGCTTGCAGTGGTGTTGAATTTTTTGGCGATATCGGGATAGAGTACTTTCGTGATGCTGCCGAGCAATTCGATATCGTTGTAGACCATTGAGATGGCTTCGCGCAGGTAGAGATACCCTTTGATATGTGCCGGGACGCCGATTTCGTGAATGATGCTTGTTATGCTGGCGTCGAGATTTTTCCGTTTCGGCTCATGATTTCTAATGATGCTGCCATGTGATGAAGGCGCGCGATGTGTCACACTGCTTGAATTTCCGCTGACTTGGCGGATATGCCCGACAAGGTTTTCCATATCAAACGGCTTTAGGATAAAATAAGACGCCCCTAAATCGACGGCTTTTTTCGTAACGTCTTCCTGTCCGAACGCTGTCAGCATGATCACATTCGGCTGCTTTGAAAGATCTGACTCCCTGAGCCGTTCCAATACCGCAAGTCCGTCTAAATGCGGCATTATAATATCTAAGACAAGAACATCAGGATCTTTTTCTTTAAATAAAGACAGGCATTCCTGGCCATTATAAGCCACGCCGATGACTTCCATATCTTCCTGACCCTCTATATATTCACTCAACAGGCTTACGAGCTCTCGATTATCATCAGCAACACAAACTTTAATTTTCTCCACGTTTCTTCCTCCCCCAATGTAGTTAACAGGACAATTCCTATTAAATGACTGCTACATGATAAATTCGACAAAACCACTATATCCCCTTTAAAAAAATCATATTCACCAATAATAGTGGTATATCTTTGTTTTTCTATGTTATTCTCCGTTTTTCGACTAAAAATTAAATTTGACAAACAAGGAAACGTGAATTTGTCGAAAAATCTTCATTTTCATTTTACCGTAATGCCCATGAGAAGTGAAGTGATAATACAGCAAAAAAAACTGCCGGATTTCCGGCAGTCAGCTTGCTTTTTCTTTTCCGTAAATATCAATTCCCGCTTCTGAAAGCATCCATTCAATGTGGACGCCGTAGCCGCTTGTCGGATCATTTACAAACACGTGGGTGACAGCTCCGACAACTTTTCCGTTTTGGATAATGGGACTTCCGCTCATCCCCTGTACAATTCCGCCGGTCTTTTTCAATAATTTCGGATCTGTTATTTTTAAGACCATTCCTTTTGTGGCCGGAAATTTTTGCGGTGTGGTGCTGACAATTTCAATATTGAATTTCTCCACTTTGTCGTTTTCAATGACGGTTAATATTTCGGCCGGTCCTTCTTTCACTTCATTTGATAAAGCAACAGGAAGCGCTTTGTCTGAAATGTTGTTCTCAATCGTCTGGTTTAATGTCCCAAAGATGCCGAACGGGCTGTTTCTGTTAATATCGCCGATAATGTTTCGATCAGAAGAAAATCTTGCAAGTTTTTCACCAGGATTTCCGCCTGTCCCTTTTTCAATCGAAGTGACGGTTGACCGAACGATTTCGCCATCTTCTACAACGATCGGTTTTTTCGTATCCATATCAGAAATCACGTGGCCAAGCGCACCGTATTTTTTTGATTTAGGCTCATAGAAAGTCATTGTGCCGATTCCGGCGGCAGAATCGCGGATATATAGACCGATCCGATACATCCCTTCCGCTTCGTCTTTTTCAGGCACAAGTTTTGTTTTGATTTTTTGTTTGTCCCGCTTAATCAGAAGATCTAACGATTCTCCCGTTTTGCCCGCTTTCTGGATAAAAGGAGCAATATCGCTCATCTTTTCAATTTTTTGTCCATTCATTTCAATAATGATGTCGCCTGCTGTAATTCCGGCTGATTCCCCCGGAGATTTTTTGCCTTCCTCTGTATTCACTTGATGGAACCCGACAACGAGCACACCGACAGAATGAAGTTTCACACCGATGGATTGTCCGCCGGGAATGACTTTTAAATCAGGAAGGACTTGCACTTTTGTTTTTTTGATTGGAAATCCGGCAAGATCATATACTAATTCTGATTTCCCTGCTTTTTGGCCTGTTATTTTTGTTTCGTGCTGATCCTTTTGCAATGTGAATGCTTCTGATAATTCTTCCTCTTGACCGCTTACTGATAAGTTTGTTTCAACGGCTTGTGTTTGCGTTTCGAATACTCTCATTTGCGTTGGAATCAGTAAATATTCTTTAAATGGTTTAAAAAAACCTACACTTAATAAAGAAACAAGGAGAATTACACCTACTGCTTTTCTAATGTTATCGGGCATTTATTTACTTCACTCTCCTCGCTCCTATCCCACACCATTCTTTCTTTATTGATTGCTGCTACATCATTACTTTTGCCTTCTCAGCCTTGATTTATAACTGGCATATTAAGAAAAACATTGGATAAACTGATAAAGGAATGGATGTCCTGCGCGAAAAATGCCATAAAAAAAATAAGCTGCCCGTAAAAGAGCAGCTTATCCTGTCGTTTTCACCTGATTGGCTTGTTTTAAAAGTTCCTTCGCATGCCGTTTGGTCAGATCGGTCACTTCGACTCCGGCAATCATCCGGCCGATTTCCGCCACCTTTTCCTGCTTTGACAGCGGAGTGACATGAGTTGTTGTTCTTCCGTCTTTTGATTCTTTGGCAATTAAAAGATGGGTATCCGCCATAGCGGCGACCTGAGGCAGATGGGTGATGCAAAGCACTTGTGATCCCATTGACACCTTATGAATCTTTTCGGCGATCGCCTGAGCGACTCTTCCGCTGACTCCTGTATCGACTTCGTCAAAGATGATTGACGTTACATCCTGCTGTGAGGAAAAGATGCTTTTCAACGCAAGCATCACCCTCGACAACTCTCCGCCAGATGCTACTTTAGAAAGCGGTTTTAGCGGTTCGCCCGTATTGGTCGAGATCAGAAACTTCACTATATCTATTCCTTGATCAGTCAGTTGGACCGGCTGTCCGTTTACAATCGGAGCTTCTTCATTGCGCGATGCCGTCCTGATAAGAAATTCTGTATCAAATGTTGACTTCTCCATATAAAGGCTTTTCAGCTCCTGCTGAATTTGAACAGCCAGCTTTTTCGCCCACGCTTTTCTGATTTTTGAGACGTTTGCCGCTTCTACCGCCACATCTTTACCGACAGAATCCAGCTCCTGCTTAAGCGTTTGAAGGTGGCTGTCTCTGTTTTGGATTTGGTCAATCTCTTCTTCAATTTTTGAAGCGTATTCCAAAATGTCTTCTACAGTAGCGCCGTATTTACGTTTCAGCTGCTTGATCTCATTTAAGCGGGTTTCAATAAAATTCAAACGCTCCGGATCGTACTCAAGCTCATCCAGCATGTTTCTCATTTGAAATGTAGAATCTTCAAGCAGATAATAGGAGTTAGAGACACTTTCAGAAAGTTTTTGCAGCGGTTCATTGATGTCGGATATATCGTCAAGCTGGCTTGACGCCATGCCGACCCAGTCCAATCCGCCCTGCTCATTTCGAAGCGCGTTATAAGCATTTTGCAGCGCCTCATAAATCTTTTCGAAGTTTGAAATTTGCAGGCGTTCCTCTTGCAGAATATCGTCTTCATTCAGTTCCAGACCCGCTGATTCAATTTCATCCAGCTGGAATTGAATCAAATCCAGCCGGTGGGCCATTTCCTGCTCGCTTTCAGACAGCTGCCTAAGTTTTTTCAGTACCTTCATGTAACGCTGATAACCTTCCCGATAAGCATGGAGCGCGCTGTCAGCTTCTTCTCCGGCAAACTTGTCCAACAACTGAAGATGCTTATCGTCTTCCATCAGCAGCTGATTATCGTGCTGCCCGTGGATATCTAATAAGAGCCTGCCGATTTCCCTTAGCGCTGCAATTGTAACAAGCTTACCATTGACGCGGCACACGCTTTTTCCGCTGGAATTTATATCACGCCTCAACACAATCATATCATCTGATACATCAATCCCCTGTTCATGGCACACCTCAAAAACAGGATGTCCGCTTTCTAAAAGAAACAGCCCTTCAAGTTCAGCTTTTGTTTCGCCGTACCTGACAAATTCAGACGATCCACGGCCTCCGACAAGAAGAGAAATGGCATCAATAATAATGGATTTACCGGCACCGGTTTCTCCCGTTAATACAGTCAGCCCCCGTTCAAAAGAAACCGTCAATTCTTCTATAATGGCAAAGTTTTTTATTGATAGTTCAGCTAACAAACAGCATTACACCTCTTATCATTATAAAATTTACGCTACAGAAGCTCCAACAGGCGGCTTTTTACGCCGTCGGTATCATCAGGCGTCCGGCAAATGATTAATATGGTGTCGTCTCCGCAAATGGTGCCCATGATTTCATCCCAATCCAAGTTGTCCATAAGCGCGCCGATTGCCTGCGCATTGCCCGGCATTGTTTTGAGCACAATCATATGGCTCGCAGAATCAATTTTAACGAAGGCGTCCATCAGCGACCGTTTCAGCTTGGAAAGCGGATTGAAACGCTGGTCAGCCGGAAGACTGTATTTATAGGAACCGTTATTCGTCGGCACCTTTACAAGATGAAGTTCTTTTATATCGCGGGAAACGGTCGCCTGTGTTACCTTGTACCCGTCTTGCTTAAGGATGTCGACTAGTTCATCCTGTGTTTCAATTTCATTGCTGGTAATGATCTCTCTGATCTTAATATGCCTCTGGCCTTTATTCATGTAAGCACCTCAGTTTTACAGCTTTTCTGTTCATTCTATGTTATATGATTCCTTAAAAAAAGTACACGAATGCAGAAAAAAGGAATAATAGCGCACTATTATTCCGGAACTTCTGCTTTTTTTTCTTTTAACGTTTTATGTGCCTCACTCACAGTCAGGCTGATCGCTTCCTCTGACAGCTCAATCCCGTCTTGTCCGTCTCCGTCCCAATACAGGTGAAGAAGGAATTCAATGTTCCCGTCTCCTCCGGTAATTGGTGAAAATGACAGGCCTTTGCACACATAGCCCTCAGCCGCTGCAAACCGGATCATGCGCTGAAGCACTTCCATATGCACCTTGGGGTCTCGGACGATGCCTTTTTTTCCTACAGATTCCCGTCCCGCTTCAAACTGCGGCTTAACAAGCGCGATACAATCGCTTCCTGATACAAGCAAGGTTTTTAACACAGGGAGAATCAGCCGCAATGAGATAAAAGAAACATCAATTGTGGCGAATTCCGGCAGTCCTTTTGTAAAGTCAGCGGCGGTTGCGTATCGAAAATTGGTGCGTTCCATAACAACGACCCGTTCATCCTGCCGAAGTTTCCATGCAAGCTGATTGTAGCCTACATCAACCGCATACGATTGTTTGGCTCCGTTTTGAAGAGCGCAGTCTGTAAAGCCTCCGGTTGAGGAGCCGACATCAATCATTATCTTGCCTTCAACGGAAACAGGAAATTCCTGCAACGCTTTTTCGAGTTTTAAGCCGCCTCTGCTCACATATTTCAGCGGATTGCCTTTTACGGTTAACGGAAGGTCGCGTTCAATTTTTTCACCGGGTTTGTCCAGTCGATTTTCATTGGAATACACGATGCCGGCCATAATGGCCCGTTTTGCTTTTTCACGCGTTTCCATTAACCCTCTTTCAACTAATAACACATCTAATCGTTCTTTCTTTGCTGTCATGATCCAATTCCTTTATGCGTCTTTCTCGGTGTCAATAATCTGAGACGGTTTGCCGCCTGCTGTTTTGTCAGGCCGATTTCTTCAAGAAGCGCTGTGACGCTGCCGTGTTCAATAAATTGATCCGGTATACCCATACGGTCGATCGGGGTATGGTACATCCCCTGTTCCTGAGCAAATTCCAAAATAGAGCTGCCGAATCCGCCTTCTAAGACCGCTTCTTCAATGGTTAAAATCGGAAGGCCTTCCCCGAGTATATCCTTCATCATTTTTTTATCAATCGGCTTAATAAAACGAGCGTTGACAACACGTACCGAACGGCCTTCTTTTTGCAGTTCTTCCGCTGCTTCAAGAGCCATTTCAATGGTTGTTCCAAACGTCAGGATGACCGCGTCAGTTCCCGGACGCAGCACTTCCCATGAGCCAATCGGAATGGTCTGAAGTTTTTCATCCATCTTCACGCCAAGCCCGTTTCCGCGCGGGAACCGCATGGCAATCGGACCGTCATCGTAGCTGATCGCTGTCTGAACCATATGCCGTCCTTCGTTTTCATCTTTCGGCATCATCAAGACTATATTCGGGATGTGGCGCATAAAGGCGATATCAAATACACCTTGGTGCGTTTCTCCGTCTGCCCCGACTAATCCGGCGCGGTCTATTCCGATAAAGACATTTGCGTTCTGGCGGCAAATGTCATGAACGACCTGGTCATACGCACGCTGCAGGAATGTCGAATAAATGGCAAGGAACGGTTTCATTCCTTGTAAAGCCATGGCAGCTGCCATGGTTGCGGCGTGCTGTTCGGCGATCCCTACGTCAAACATACGTTCAGGGAATTCTTTCGCAAAGCCTTCAAGCTTCGAACCGACCGGCATGGCCGGCGTAATGGCAACGATTCTTTCATCGTTTCGAGCAAGCTCCTGAACCGTGCCGCTGACAAGCCCGCTCCAAGAAGGTGCAGCCGCTTTCGGTTTGAGAAAGTCCCCTGTATTGATTTTATAAGGGCCTGTGCCATGCCACGTACCGACAGTGTCCGTTTCAGCAGGCTTATATCCTTTTCCTTTTTTGGTGATCACATGCAAAAGAACGGGCCCTTTTGTTTTCTTGGCGTATTGAAGGTTCTCAAATAGCTCAGTATAGGAATGTCCGTCAACCGGTCCTAAGTACGTAAATCCCAGCTCCTCAAAAAACATGCCGGAGACGAGCATATACTTCAGACTGTCTTTAATTCGTTCCGCTGTAGCGGCAAGCTTTCCGCCAACTGCAGGAATCCGCTTAAACATATATTCAAGCTCATCCTTAACCCATTGGTATTTGCCTGCTGTACGAAGGCGTCCAAGCATGGAATGAATGGCGCCGACATTCGGAGCAATGCTCATTTCGTTATCGTTTAATATCACAATCATATCTTTTTTCTCATGTCCGATATGGTTCAACGCTTCAAGAGCCATACCGCCGGTCAGCGCCCCGTCTCCGATAATCGGGATGATGTATTCATCTGATCCCTTAATATCACGGGCGGCTGCCATTCCCATTGCGCCGGATAAAGAAGTTGAGCTGTGTCCGGTTTCCCAAACGTCATGCTCGCTTTCACTTCGTTTCGGGAAGCCGCAAAGCCCTTTGTACTGGCGCAGCGTTTCAAATTCTTTTCCCCGCCCGGTTAACAGCTTATGGACATAAGACTGGTGTCCGACATCCCATAAAAATTTATCTTTCGGGCTGTCGAATTCCTTATGCAAAGCGATTGTAAGTTCGACAACTCCTAAATTCGGCCCGATGTGTCCGCCTGAAGCCGATAATGACGTAATTAAAAAGCGGCGGATGTCATCACTTAATTTCTCTAATTCATCATTGGTCATGTTTTTTAAAAATGATGGGTCCTGTATTGATAAAAGATCCAAAACGGATCAACTCACTTTCAGCATGAATTTCTGCAAATATATCATGTCTTTTGCCTTAAATGCCTGGATGCAAACTTTTAGCGGCATAAAAAAAGACAAAAAAGCTGCTCTTCTTTTTTCAACTTCGCCCGCAGCCAATTCTGGATGTGATCGAAACTGCTTACATTTTACCATATCAGCCATAATCCCTTCAAATACGGATGGTTTTAATGGTCTCTTGCGGCAATTAAATCACAGAGATCATACAAAAGCTCTTTTTGCAGAGAAAGTCCGCTAATAAGATCCTTAGCCGCTTTCATGTGATCGGCAAGCTTGTTTTTGGCGCCATCTAATGAAAGCAATGACGGATAGGTCGATTTGTCGTTCGTCGTATCTGAACCGACGCGTTTTCCGATTTTTTCTTCATTGCCTTCCAGATCTAAGATGTCATCCCGTATTTGAAAGCCGATGCCGATATGGCTGCTGAAGGCGCGCAGGGTTTCAATTTCATTCTCCGGCGCATCGGCCAAAATCGCACCTGCCATGACAGAAAATGCAAGCAGTTTAGCCGTTTTTCGTTCATGGATGGATTCCAGTTCTTCAAGTGAAACTGATTTGCTTTCAGCTTCCATATCGGCGATTTGTCCGCCAACCATTCCTTCAGTGCCGGCTGCGGAAATCAATTCATTCACAAGACGGAGCCGTTTATCGGCAGAGACGTCTTCTGATACGTGGGAGGTAATCAGCTTAAAGCTTTCTGTAAGCAGCCCGTCACCCGCCAATACAGCCGTTGCTTCTCCGAACACTTTATGATTTGTCGGTTTTCCTCTGCGCAAATCATCGTCATCCATACATGGAAGATCATCATGGATTAAGGAATATGTATGAATCATTTCGACGGCGCAGCCGACCGGAATGCCATCCTTTTCACTTTTTCCGTATGCATGCAATACGGCTAATACAACAACCGGACGGAGCCGCTTTCCTCCGGCTTCGAGGGAATAAAGCATTGATTTTTTTAGCGAGTCCGGCATATTTAGACGTTCAGTGTACACGGAAAGTTGCTGTTCGATGACATTTTTGCGTTCCGCTAAAAATTGTTCAAATTTATTTGCCACCTTCGTCTTCCTCCTGAACGCTGAAAGGTGCCAATTCTCCATCTTCTTTTAAAATAAAATCCATTTGTTTTTCTACTTTTTGCAGCTTTTCATGGCACATTTTTGAAAGAGCCATGCCTTCTTGAAAGTAAGTGATTGCCTGCTCTAACGGCACATCTCCTTCTTCAAGCTTTGCGACAATGCCCTCCAGCCCTTTCATTGCCTCTTCAAATGTGATATTTTCATCTTTTTTCTTTTCTGTCATTTTGCTTCGCCTCTCCTTTCCAGTACTTCACATGTCAACACGCCGTCCTTCAGTTTCACTTCAAGCTGATCATTTTCTTCAACCTGGCTGATGCTTTTTATGAGCTCATCTTCTTTATAGGCAAGGCTGTATCCTCTTTCCATTACCTGAAGCGGGCTTAATGCATTCAGTTTACCAAGAACCGTTTGAAACTGCGAATGAAGCTGCTTTATTTGGATATTCATGCTTCTTGTCAGTTGATTGGTCCGGTCCTCGTGTCTTTTTCTGGCTTGTTTAAGCTGTTCATGAGGATGCAGAGCCGCCAGCCGGTAGGTTTCACGTTCCAGCTGTCTGTTTTTCCGCTCAAAAAGGGAGGTCAGCTGTGTCTGAAATTGCTGGTACGCAAGGTCAAACTGCTGTTCTTTTTGGGCATACAGACGTTTCGGGAATCGGAACGCATATGAAGATTGAAGCGTTTGAATGCGTTCTTTTTTCTGGCTGATATGCTGCTGCATCGCTCGAGTGATTCTGACTTCCGCTGTTTTAATGCGTTCGATTAAGTCCGTTGTATGCGGTACGGCGATTTCAGCCGCTCCGGTCGGTGTGGCTGCTCTTATATCCGCCACAAAATCACTGATAGTAAAATCGGTTTCATGCCCGACCGCCGAAATAATCGGTATTCTTGAAGAAAAAATCGAGCGGGCTACGATTTCTTCATTAAAGGCCCACAGTTCCTCGATCGAACCGCCGCCTCTGCCGACAATTAACACGTCGCACACCTGTTTTTCATTCGCCTCTTCAATGCGCTTTACTATTGATCGGCTCGCGTTTTCGCCCTGAACGAGCGCTGGAAGGACAATGATTTTCACAAGGGGATATCTTCTTTTAAGAGTTGTTATAACGTCTCTGACGGCTGCACCCGTCGGAGATGTCACAACCCCGATCGTGGCTGGAAAAGCGGGGATTGTTTTTTTGTGCCGTTCATCAAATAAGCCTTCATTGGCAAGCTTTTTCTTTAGTTCTTCATAAGCCAAATACAGCGCCCCAACCCCGTCCGGCTGCATTTCTTTTGCATATAGCTGATAATTCCCGCTCGGCTCGTAAACTGAAATGCCGCCTCTGACCAATACCTTCATTCCGCTTTCCGGCTTGAAGGGAAGGCGCGCGCTTTGCCGAGCAAACATCACGGACTGCATCCGGGCGTTTTCGTCTTTTAAGGTAAAATAAATATGGCCTCTTGTATGTATTTTAACGTTCGATAGTTCCCCTTTAATCCAAATATCTTCAAGATGAGGATCGACATCGAATTTTCGCTTTATATACTTTGTCAGCGCCGAGACGGTTACATACGCTGCTTCACTCATGTTTCGAACTCCTCTCGTTTCAGTAACATCTTACTCACCACAACTAAAGAAAACCCGCTTTTGGGCAGCAAGCCTTAGAAGCGGGTAAGGTGCTAAGTTCATCCCGACAGGCTGTCAAAAAACAGCCCGCCGGCAAATGACTCTCTCCAGTTATCTATGATAACGTACGTTTCGCAGATTTTACAGTATTATGCGCAAGCATCGTAATGGTCATCGGACCGACTCCGCCGGGAACAGGTGTAATAAAGGAAGCTTTTTCCTTTGCCTCGTCAAACGCCACATCTCCGCAAAGCTTGCCGCTTTCCAATCGGTTGACGCCGACATCAATCACAATGGCACCTTCTTTAATCTGGTCCGCCGTGATGAAGTTGGCTTTACCGACTGCTACCACCAAGATGTCCGCTTTTTTTGTATGCTCGGACATATTTTTTGTTCTTGAATGGCAATATGTGACGGTCGCATTTTCATTCAGCAAAAGCTGTCCGACCGGTTTGCCGACAATATTGCTTCGGCCGACTACAACAACCTCTTTACCGGAAAGATCTATATTGGTTTTCTTCAAAAGTTCAACAATCCCATGGGGCGTACAAGGGAGAAATGTATCCTCGCCAAGCAGCATCTTCCCCACATTTAGCGGATGAAAGCCGTCAACATCCTTATCCGGAGAAATACGCTCAATGACCGCTTTTTCTGAAATATGATCTGGCAGCGGGAGCTGAACAAGGATTCCGTGGAATTCAGGATCTTGATTGTACCGGTCAATAATAGAAAGCAGTTCAGCTTCTGTAAGACTGCTGTCAAATTGATCAAGCTTAAAGTTCATTCCCATTGTTTCAGCGGCTTTTTTCTTTCCCCGCACGTAAGAATGAGAAGCAGGATCATCTCCGATCAGAATAACCGCCAGGCCCGGTGTGACGCCTTGCTGTTTAAGCTCTTCTACCTCTTTTGCCAGTTGTTCGCGTTTTTCTTTTGCCGTTTCTTTTCCGTCGATGATTGTTGCAGTCATTTTCTTTCCTCCTATGATTGTTCAATATCAGATTTAATGTTAGAAAGAACCCCGTTTACGAATTTTGTTGCTTTGTCATCACCAAAACGCTTTGCCAGCTCGATTGCTTCGTTCATAGACACATTGACAGGAATGTCTTCTACATACACCATCTCATAAACCGCTAATCGCAAAACCGCACGGTCCACATTGGCAATTCGATCAAGCTTCCAATTCACCAGATGCTTGGAAATCATCTCATCAAGCTGAACTTGGTGGTCAATCACACCGTACACCAGTTCTTCAAAGAACGGATCGGTTTTTTGGTCATCAAGCGCATGCTCAATGGCTTCATTCGGTGCAATGTCGCTGACATCAATTTGAAATAGTGCCTGCAAAGCTTTTTCTCTTGCTGTTCTTCTTTTCATTTTCTTTCTCCTTTGATCCTCTTTATCCGCTTGTCGTTAAGCCATAAAGAGATCATAACATATTTTTTTCTCATCCGCATATTGAAATCAAGGTTTTTCACCCTATTACCGAATATTCTCATCAACCTTTACATTATCATTCGGATTTCACGAACATGAAGAAACTCGGCTGCCATGAGCCGGCTTTCTTCATGCTTGAAATACTGGGTAACGTGTAAAAAAACCAAAGGGCCGCCCATCCCCTTGGTTTTCAGTAAAGCCATTTACATTTCTTCGTCGATTTCGACTTCTTGGGCTTTCGTGTCAAATTGAATGCCGACGATGTGAATATTAATTTCGTTGATTGTAAGAGACGTCATATTTAATAAGGTTTGTCGAATGTTTTCCTGAACCGCTGCAGCGACTTTCGGGATGGAAATGCCGAAAGAGACTACACAGTAAACATCAATCGTGATTCCGTCATCTGCCAGATCCACTTTAACACCTTTGCCGTGATTGATTTTACCAAAGCGTTCCACGACACCGGTCGCAAAGTTTCCCCGCATTTCTGCGACGCCCTCAACCTCGGACGCGGCGATTCCGGCAATAACCTCAATGACTTCCGGGGCAATCTCAACCTTACCCAAATGTGTATCGTCGTGATCCATTTTAAGCAAGCTGTTGTCTTTCATTCATTTCACCTCCGCAAAAATTATGAGCCCATTACATCATATGTTTCTAAAAATTTTGTATTAAACTCTCCGCTTACAAATGTTTCGTGTTCAAGCAGTTTTAAATGGAACGGAATCGTCGTTTCCACGCCTTCTATGACAAATTCGCTCAATGCGCGCTTCATGCGGGCAATTGCTTCATCTCTCGACTTGCCGTATGTGATGACTTTCGCAATCATGCTGTCGTAGTATGGAGGAATAGAGTAGCCCGGGTATGCCGCGGAATCCACTCGGACACCGAGACCGCCCGGCGGCAGGTACATTTTAATTTTACCAGCTGATGGCATGAAATTTTTACTTGGATTTTCAGCGTTAATACGGCATTCGATGGCCCAGCCGTCAAACGTGACGTCTTCTTGTTTGAGGCTCAGCTCTATGCCTGATGCCACCTTAATTTGTTCCTTAATCAGATCGGTTCCTGTCACCATTTCAGTGACCGGGTGCTCTACTTGAATTCTCGTGTTCATTTCCATGAAGTAGTAGCGCTGTTCTCTGTAATCATAGATAAATTCGACTGTGCCTGCGCCTGTATATCCAACCGCTTTTGCTGCTTTAACAGCTGCATCTCCCATTTGCTCCCTGATCTCGGAGTCGAGCGCCGGAGACGGGGTTTCTTCCAATAGCTTCTGAAGACGTCTTTGGATAGAGCAGTCACGTTCGCCCAGATGAATCGTATTTCCATAGTTATCGGCCAGCACCTGAATTTCAACATGCCGGAAATCTTCTATGTATTTTTCGATGTAAACACCTGGATTCCCGAATGCCGTTGCGGCTTCCTGCTGGGTAATCTTGATGCCGTTAATCAGCTCTTCTTCAGTGCGGGCGACCCTGATTCCTTTTCCGCCCCCGCCTGCAGTTGCTTTTATAATAACAGGATACCCAATTTCACCCGCAAGCGAAACCGCTTCTTCCGCATTATTTATAATACCTTGTGAACCGGGAACAATCGGAACACCCGCAAGCTTCATTGTTTCCCTTGCCACATCTTTTGTCCCCATTTTTGAAATGGCGTCCGCACTAGGTCCTACAAACGTGACATTTACTTCTTCGCACAGTTCGGCGAAGTCCGCGTTTTCAGCTAAAAATCCATATCCCGGATGAATAGCGTCGGTACCGGTCAGCTTAGCGACACTGACGATATTGGTCACATTTAAATAGCTGTCTTTTGAAGCTTTTGGCCCGATGCAAAAAGCTTCATCAGCCATTTGCACATGCAGGGCTTCTTTATCAGCTTCTGAATAAACAGCCACAGTCTCAATGCCGAGCTCTTTGCAGGCTCTGATGATTCTGACAGCAATTTCTCCTCTGTTCGCGATCAATAGCTTTTTTATCATGATATATATCTCCTTACTCTGCTCTTACAAGAAATAGAGGTTGTCCGTATTCAACCAGCTGGCCGTTTTCCGCTAATACTTCAACAATTTCCCCTTTAACTTCCGCTTCTATTTCGTTAAAGAGCTTCATCGCTTCGACGATGCAGACCACAGTGTTTTCACTTACTTTTGAGCCTGCTGACACATAAGCACCCGCTTCAGGTGAAGAAGAAGAATAGAATGTTCCTACCATCGGCGACTTGATTTGGTGAAGGTTTTCATCATGTTTCGGAGCTTCCTGAGCAGGAGCTGCCCCCGCCTCCGGACTTGCCACCTGCGGAGCCTGTGCCTGAACAGGCGCTGCAGGCGCCTGCTGCATCACTTGAACGGTTCCTGCCTCATGCTTTTTCAGTTTTAAAGTGACGCCTTCGTTTTCATAAGTGAATTCATCAATGGATGATTCGTCAATTCGTTTTATAAGTTCGTGGATTTCTTTGAGATTTAACATGTAATCGCACTCCTATGTATTAAATTTCAATTTTTATAGGTTACTACTAAAAGTTCATACTATGTTTATCTTACAGGAGAGGGCTTTTGAATTCAACTGTTTCATGAATGCCAAAAAAAAGCCCGCAGTATATGCGGGCGTGTTTTAGCTTCCATTATTTTGACGGCTCGAATGTGACGGCGACGTCTTTCATACTTTTCATCTCTTTGGCGACAAGGTCGATGATCGCAGACGCTTTTGATGATGAATGCTTATCCGATTTGACTGTAATGTTAATTTTATCGCCTTCTGCGTTAACCAGCGCGTCTTCGTAACCTTTTGTTTTGATCAACGTTTCAAGCTGTTTTTCCGTTCCTTCCGCTTCACTGAGCGCTGTCATTTTGTCATATGCTTCGCTTTTTTCCTTCGCTGTCGCATCGTCGCTTGAAACGATGGCATTCAGCTCTTCTCTCTCTTTGCTTCTGGCGTCTTCCATATCAAGGCGGTATGTTGTGAAGAGATCATCGTCAGCTGTCTCTGTTACAACTGTGCCGTCCTTTCCGCTTGCTTCAGCAGAGGTTTCTTTGTCTTCGGTTGATTTAGAATCCTTTGTTCCCTTCTCTTCTTCTGTTTTCGTATCAGTTTTATCTTGATTATCTTCCTCTTTTGGTTTTTCCTCTTTAGCCACTTCTCCGCTGCCAGAGGCGCTTTCCATTTTCACAGCGTTTTTGCTTTCCGGCGACATAATGTAGTAGACACTTAGTACCACTACGAGACTGAGCATTGTTAATAGCCAAACAGTTTGTTTTTTCAGCATAATTTATGAATCCTCCTTCATTTTTTTAGGGGCAACTGCGACCCGGTGGCTTGGAACATCCAGCACTCTGGTCACTGCTTCAATGATGGTTTTTTTTATTTGAACGTTGTCCACTCCTTGAGCGACAACGAGTACACCGCGTATGTCAGGTTTTTTTGTCTGAACGACAACCGGGGTTTCTTGGTCGCCATTGCGTATCATCACGATTTCTTCCTCAGATGTTTGATCGGTCACGCTTCTTTTGCCGCCTTCTTTATCGGTTTCTTCCGTTGTGGTATTTTTGCTTGATTTATTTTTTTCAAAAACTTTCAGGGAAGTTGAATCCACATTGACGACAACTGAGACATCTTCCACGCCGATGATCGTTTCAAGAATTTCTTTCAGCTGGTTCTCGTATTCTTTTTCGTAATCGTCAATGGAGTTTTTAGGCTCATCAGCTTTAGAGGTTTTGAAAACAGCGGCTGTTTTTGCGTCGCTCCCCGCAGGGTCCGCTGATGTTGCGGCTGAAGCTGATTCAGCCGTGTCTTTTCCGGCTTTCTGAGATGAAGAAAAGAGCTGACTGACAAGCATAAAGGATACACCGAGTACAAACACAAACAGAAAGTAATGATATTTGGTCAGCTTGGGCTTTTCGCCGTCTTTCGCTTGCCCCGGAAGCAACTGTTTTTTCAGAACATGCCACAATCCGTTTTTATTCATTGCCGTTTCTCTCCCCGCCTTCCATATAAACCGTAATTTTCTCACTGCCGATTTCCCATATTTCCGATAGCTCTTTTTTGACTTTTTCTGCTTCTTTTTTTTCTGCGGTGTCTGCTGATTCATATGTCTTGTCCGTGTTGATGTGAATCGGTGCGATCGTTTGAACGGTTTTTTCAGAAGCCGGGGCCATATGCACGCTGATTTCTGTTATATCCTCTTCTGAATCTACCTTTGCTCCTGCCGAGACATTGAGTTTCTCTATCTTGTAGGCATCATGACTGAACGTCTCCTCCGCTTTCTTTTTTAATTGGACAGCCATTTCTTCTAAAATATATGCACGCTGTGTGGCTTGTATTTCTTTTTTTTCAGAATTGATATGATTTTTTATGTCAGCTGATTGGGATTGGCCGTTTTCCGTCAGATACTCAAAGATCACTTCGGGGTCTGTTTTAAAAAGCTTAAAAATCGGATTGAGCATCACAACGATTAACAGCAGACTGACCACCATTTTTGCGTATTTTTGCATGCTTGAGTTGGGCAGCAGCATGTCAATCACAATCGCAAATAAGATGAATAAGACGATACTCGTCAGCCATTCGGTCAAAAAGCTCATCCTTGAAGCCTCCTTTACTTCATCATCATGGTAAGGTTTCCTGCTGTTATGATTACGGTTATGCTCAAGAAAAACATGAGAGAAACAATGGCGAGGGCCGCAAAAATATAGAGAACGCTTCTGCTGATAACATCCAGGCAGGTAATAACCGGCCCGCCTCCGAGCGGCTGCAAAATTGCGGCTGCCAGTTTATAAATGAAAGCCAGTGAAAGCACTTTTATCGCAGGAAAGGCTGCGATGCAAATTAATATGGCGACACCGATGATGCCTACCGTATTTTTCAAAAGGAGGGAGGCGCTGATCACTGTATCGGTGGCATCTGTAAACATTCTTCCAAGCACGGGGATGAAGTTTCCGGTTATAAATTTAGCCGTTCGCAGCGTAATGCCGTCTGTAACGGCGGCTGAGGTGCCTTGAACGGAGATCACGCCAAGAAAGATAGTTAAAAAGACGGCGAGGGCTCCGATTGCAATTTTTCTTAGAAGACCGGCAAGCTGCGTTACCTTGTATTGATCCGTCATTGTGCTGACAATGCTTAAAATTGCAGACAAGAAGATCAGCGGCATCACAATATTTTGGATCAGCAAACCGCTTGTATTCATTAAAAAGAGAATAACGGGATGAAAGAAGGCTGCCGATACTGCTCCACCAGAGGAAGCCATCAGCGCCAAAAGCATCGGAATGAGGGCGAGTATAAAACTGGTCATCGTTTGAATGGCCTCGCTGGCATAAGTGATCGCTACATGAAAACTGTTCAGTGCAAGGATAATCAAGACCATATATACAATCGAGTAGGCGACCTTGCTGACCGTGCTTTGCTGAAACGCATTTTGCAGCATCTGAAGAATGACACAGAAAATGGTGAGTAAAATCAAAGTGCCGAGGAGTTTTCCATTTGCGAGCACTTCATGAAATAAATAAGAAAAAAGTGCCTTCAGCCATTCTTGCGGAGAAAACGATTTTTCGCCATTCATAAATTCAAGTAAACTTCCTTTTTGGCTTTCAGGGAGCAGCCCGCCATATTCGGACATGATGTCATCCCAAAATTCACCGATGCTGTCGGTTTCAAGTGCCTCTGCCTGCTGTTTCACCAATTCATCCGCTTTATCAGCACTTCCTGCGGTTTCTTCCGTATCCTGAAGAGCCTGTACACTTTCCGTTTGACAAAAAATCAAAACGGCCGCAAGAGCAAGTATCCATCGAAAGCGCTTCATTCAGCCTCCCGCCTCCTTTCCTGTCATGACATTGAAGGGATAAGTCCGAGAATCGTTTCAATAATCACTGTTAAAATAGGAACAGCCATCACGAGGATCAGGACCTTCCCCGCGAGCTCAATTTTTGAGGCGATGGCTCCCTGCCCGGCATCTTTTGTGAGCTGCGCCCCGAATTCCGCGATATAGGCGATTCCGATAATTTTCAAAATGGTTTCGACATAGACCATATTCACATTGGCATTTACTGCTATTTTTTCAATCATTCTGATGATGTCATAGATTTGATCCACCAGATACAAAAAAATGACACAGCCCGCAAACACGACAATCAGAAAAGCGAATGTCGGCTTTTGTTCTTTCACGATTAAGGAGAGGAATGTGGCGATCAGCCCTAAACCTACAATTTGAACGATGTCAATCTGTAAGCCCCCCTATCCTTGAAATAAAAACACAGCTTTTATCTTTTTAAATAGGTCATCAACGATCGTCGCCACCATAAATAAAATGTAGATAAAGCCAAGAAGCGTTACCCATTGGGCATACTCTTTTTTCCCCATTTGGTCCAGGATGGTGTGTAAAAAAGCGACCACGATTCCGACTCCGGCGATTTGGAAAATCACATTTACGTCTACTCCCATTTTATTTTTGCTCCCCTCATGTTTACATCAATAGAAGAATGAGTAATAATCCGGCTAAAAATCCTAAGCTTTTCAGCATTTTTTCATTTTTCGCTTGCGCCCGTTCGGCGTCTGTTTCTGCCGCTTCCAAGTGGTTAAGCGCCAGCTTGATATGCTTTTGCTGGGAGACTCTGTCGTGCAGCCCGAGCGTCTCCCCAAATTGCTTCAGGACATCATATTCGCTTTTTTTCATAGACATGGTGTTCCAGACTTTCTTTAAACTTTGCTCCCAAGCGGTTTTTGCTGAATCACTTCCTCTATCCAGCTGTTTGCTGAAGGAGTCGAATAAACATGAAACGGGCTTGGCAAGCTGCTTTGCGATTTGCTGTGAGGCTGTATGAAGCGGTGTGTGCCCGTACATGATTTCAGCCTCGAGTGATTGCAGGGCTGCCCGGAGCTGGCGGATTTGCCGCGGTCTTTCCGTATAAATCTTCGCTGCTTCAAAACCTGTCCATGTCGTCGCCGCCAGTATCAAAACAGCGCCTAACAGCTTCAGCATGACTTTACACCCCGGCTCGGCGAAAGCGCCTTTCCGTCTCTGTCGTACATCTGGTTTACCGTGCCTGGCCCCTTGCGCCTTGATAGTTCAACATAACGGTCGAACGCCTTTTCCTCCCATAACAGCTTCAGCGACGGCCTTTTCATTAAGTCTGATATCGTCCAGCCATGAGCGGACACAATAACGGAAACACCGGCATGTAGCGCTTCCAAGATGGCCTCTGAATCTTCCATTCTGCCGATTTCATCAACAATGATAACCTCGGGACTCATCGAACGAATCATCATCATAAGTCCTTCCGCTTTCGGACACGCGTCCAATACGTCGATTCGCTGACCGAATTGATGCTGGGGTATGCCGCGCAGACAGCCGGCAATTTCTGAACGTTCATCAACAATGCCGGTCTTTTTTGCCGGAATTTTATTTATGCCGCTGCTTGAAAGTCTGGCAAGATCCCGCAGAAGCGTCGTTTTTCCTGTTTGCGGGGGACCGATGATCAGCGTGTTCAGCCAATTCTCTTTAAAAAGAAACGGCACTAATTCATTCGCGATATGAAGCTTTTGCCGGGCAATCCGTATGTTAAAGGACGCGATGTCACGAAGCCCCTTTACACTGCCGTTTTCTACGATAACTCTTCCTGCCAGTCCGACTCTGTGGCCGCCTCTGATGGTTACATATCCTTTCTTAAGCTCTTCTTCCAGCGTATACATGCTGTAATTGCTCAGCCGGCTTAAGATAAGATGCGCGTCTTCTGCGGTGCATATATAGGACAGAAAGAGAGGTTGTCCGCTTCTGATCAGTTCTACTGGACGTTCTGTCCGGATTCTGATTTCCTCTATTTGCAGCCGTTCATGTTCCGGAATGCCGGAAAGGGCATTTCTCATGGATTCAGGGAGAACCTCTGCAATTTCATTCAAAAGAGCCTCCTCCTTTTTCACCGATTGGCTTCTTTAAAAATGTATGACAAGAGGCAGACTTTATGACAAGTCCTCATGCTATTTATGGACACCAGCCAAAATGAACACAACGCCGATAAAGATAAAAATCAGCTTGGCATACGAAAGCTGCCCCGCAATTTGGTAGATCCCGACGGTCATTGTAATGATAAAGATTAATGGCCCGACAATCGCAAGGATACTGTTGACCACAACCGCCTTTCTGACATCGTTTGTCACCAGCATCACAATGGCCGCCGTCAGTTCAATTAATGAAGATAAAACTCTTAAACCAGCCATTGTTAAAACAGTAGAATTGATTTGACCAAGAAAGAATCTCATAGCAATCTCTTAACCTCCCGCTTTTTTTATACTATATGCTCTATCTCAAGGAAGTAGTCTTGGTATCTTCGTATAAAAGAAAGATTCGGTTTTGCGCATAAAAAAAGCCGGTTCCTTAAAGGGAGCCGGTCTTAAAGAGTTCTTTATGACAAAAAAGCCTGCCCCTTAATCAGGAGCAGGCTTTCTGCTTTCGTCCTACGCTCTTGACACGTAAGATCCGTCTGTTGTGTTGACAACAAGCGTATCGCCTTCGTTCACAAAGAACGGTACGTTTACAACAAGTCCTGTCTCTGTTTTGGCAGGCTTTGTTCCGCCTGAAGCTGTATCGCCCTTAATTCCGGGTTCTGTTTCCACAACTTTCAGCTCAACCGTGTTCGGAAGCTCAATTCCGAGTGTTTCAGTTTCATACATCATGATATGTACAGACATGTTTTCGAGTAAATATTTTAATTCATATTCAATTTGAGAAGCGCTCAGCTCAAGCTGTTCGTATGAACTTGTGTCCATAAATACGTGCTGGTCTCCATTTGCGTATAAGTATTGCATTGTTTTCGTTTCAATTTGCGCCTTGGCTACTTTTTCACCTGCGCGGAATGTTTTTTCCTGAATAGCGCCGGTACGCAGGTTGCGCAGTTTAGAACGGACAAATGCCGCGCCTTTTCCCGGTTTCACGTGCTGGAAATCAACGACGCGCCAAATGCCGCCGTCCACTTCGATTGTTAATCCTGTACGAAAATCGTTAACTGAAATCATGTTCAAGTCCTCCTATATATCCAATCACAAAATAATTAATTCTTTAGGGGAATGGGTGATCGTCCGGCATCCGTTCTCTGTAATGACAATGTCATCTTCGATTCTGACGCCGCCCGTTTCCGGTATGTAAATGCCAGGCTCAACCGTGACAATCATGCCAGGCTCAAGAACAGCCGAAGACCTTGCAGATAAACCCGGTGACTCGTGAACTTCCATGCCGAGCCCATGCCCTGTCGAATGGCCAAAATACTGGCCGTAGCCTTTTGCAGTAATATGATCCCTTGTCAATGCATCTGCCTCTTTGCCCGTCATGCCCGGCTTGATGTGCTGAACGCCAAGCGCCTGGGCGTCGAATACAACCTGGTAGATGTCTTTCAGTTTATCGCTCGGCTCGCCTACCGCAATGGTGCGTGTAATATCAGAACAGTATCCTTTATAATAAGCGCCGAAATCAAGCGTGACAAAATCTCCGCTTTCGATCAATTTTTCACTCGCCACTCCGTGAGGAAGGCTTGACCGAAGGCCCGACGCGACAATCATATCAAAAGAAGAGCTGTCAGCCCCCTGGCTTCTCATAAAGAATTCAAGCTCATTGGCAACAGATATTTCGGATATGCCGGGTTTGATAAACGTTAAGATATGATGAAAAGCATCATCTGCAATCTTCGCAGCTTCCTCTAATATCTTAATCTCTTCATCAGACTTAATCAAGCGCAACTTTTCCACCGATTCCGCAACCGGCACTAATTCCGCGCCGTTCACAACCGCATGGTATGACGCATATGTCCCGTACGTCATGCTGTTTTGTTCAAAACCAAGCTTTGCAATGCCAAAATCATTAATCGTATCAGCAGCAGTCTGAATCAAACTTCCGCCGTGTTCAATGATTTCAAATCCCTTTACTTGGGCTTTAGCCTGTTCCGTATACCGAAAATCGGTAATAAACGCCGCGCGTTCTTCCGATATGACGGCAAGCCCGGCTGATCCCGTAAAGCCCGTCATATACTGTAAATTCGTTCCGCTGGTTATAAGCAGTCCGTCAATCCCCAGCTGTTTGAAAAGATTGCGTAATTTCTCCAGTTTCATATCTCATTCTCCCCCTTGCTGATTCAATAGATAACGAACGGCAAGCTTATAGCCTTCAAATCCAAGGCCGATAATCCGGCCTTTCACTGCAGGAGCGATAACTGATTGATGCCTGAATTCCTCTCTGGCGTATAAATTAGATAAGTGCACTTCAATAACAGGAAGGCTGATGCTCGAAACAGCATCTCTGATCGCGTAGCTGTAATGGCTGAGAGCACCCGGATTCAGCACTATACCGTCATATTGGCCTTCTGCTTCGTGAATGGCATCAATCAAATCACCTTCATGATTCGATTGAAAAAAAGTAAGCTGAATCTGTACGGCTTCAGCAAATTGAAACAGACCCGTCTCCAAATCCGTTAATGTGTCATTTCCGAATACAGCCGGCTCGCGTTTTCCCAGCCGATTCACATTCGGCCCGTTCAATATTAAATAATGAGCCACATGTACCTCTCCTTCCGTTATGTTCTAAAAGCGATGAAAATGTTCACTTCTCGTGAACATTTTACCATACCGGAAAGGGATTATACACTATTCTCTCGGTGAGCCGAGCGCACGCGCGAGCTTATCGGAATTCAGTTCATTGTACTCAAACGAAATAGAATATCCGACAAACATGCCGTAAAGCAAATACAGACAAAACGTAGTCACCACCGTATCCGACTTCAGCTCGGTTACGCCGCGGACATCGGGAAAAATCGGATTAAAAACGAAAAAGACAAGCAGCCACAAAAGTGCCCCATAAATTAAACCAGGCCACATCGTTTTAAAACGTTTAAAGCAAACAAAATAAAGAAATGCCGCGCCGATTGATATCACGCCAATCAAAATAATGCTGACCCATGTGCCTAAAGCCTGCTTCTTCCATTCTCCAAGCACAAACGGCTGCAGCAGCATATTGGGACTGATTTCCGAAAAATGAAACAGATAAAAAAGATAACCGACTAAACTCCATAAAATTCCGCCTGTAAAACCTGTTCCGACAATCCGCCCGGTGATGGAAACAGGAAGGTCCTGCTGATTTTGCTCTGCTTCTTCATGATGTTCTGTTTTCGTCATAACGGCACCTCCACTTACAGTGTGCCCCAAAAATAAAATGTCAATTAAAAAAGCTTACACATTTTAAAATGAAAGAGTAAATCGTCTGATTTTGGGTATACTGTCTGTAGAATTAGCTTTTCGCTATGACAAATTTTAAGCTTGTCAATCTAGAGGTTTACAGCTGTTTCCTGTACAATAGAGTGAAAGGAAATGGTTAGTAATCCTAAAGAAATAGGCAGGTTGATGATATGTCAAAACAAAAGAATCCCCCCGCATATGGAGGGCAGGCAGTTGTAGAAGGCGTGATGTTTGGCGGAAAACGAAATTACGTAACAGCCATCAGAAGAAATGACGGAAGCATTGATTTTTTTAAGCTTCCCAGAAAAGCCGATACAAAGCTCGCTGCGTTTAAAAAGATTCCTTTTTTAAGAGGCATCTTGGCTATTATCGAAGCCAGCGCAAACGGAACGAAACATTTGAATTTTTCAAGTGAACGCTATGAGCTTGACCCTGCTGATGATGAAACACTCGAGAAAGAAGAAAAAAAGGGATCAGGATTGTCTATGTTTTTCAGCATTGCGGCAATCGGCGTCTTATCGTTCTTGTTTAGCAAATTTGTATTTACATTGGTTCCTGTATTCTTGGCTGAACTGACAAGGCCGGTATTTTCATCGGACACAGCGCAGATTGCAGTTGAAAGCCTGTTTAAACTCATTCTGCTGCTGAGCTACATTTACTTTTTGTCCATGACGCCGCTGATTAAAAGAGTTTTTCAATATCATGGAGCAGAACATAAGGTCATAAACTGTTATGAACAGAATTTGCCAATTACAGTTGAAAATGTCCAGAAACAGTCCCGGCTCCATTATCGCTGCGGCTCAAGCTTTATCTTATTTACAATTATTGTCGGCATGTTTGTATACTTACTTGTTCCGACAGATCCGCTTTGGGTGCGTATTTTAGACCGAGTAGCGTTAATCCCCGTCGTACTGGGCATATCCTTTGAAGTACTGCAGCTGACGAACAAAGTACGGCATATTCCCGGACTGAAGGTTCTCGGTTATCCCGGTCTTTGGCTTCAGCTTTTAACGACGAAAGAACCTAAGGATGACCAGGTCGAAGTTGCGATAGAAAGCTTCAATGAGCTTCTTAGAATGGAAGAGATCTCTGCTGAAAACCGGCAGCCTTCTCACGTTGTCATTTAAATCCGTTACCCTGCTATTATTTTCGGAGGTGGACAGTTATGAATCATCGTGTACAACCTATTATTGCTGTAATCATTGCGCTGGGCGCATTTGGTTTCCTCTATGCTTTGGTAACCAATCCCGGAGAAATGGTAAAAATGGCGATCACCGTCATCCTTGCGGGTATCATTATTTATTTTATTGTCCGATATGTAATGAATCGAAGTGCGGGACGAGAAGGAGCTTCCTTCAAAAAAGCGGCCAAACAATCGCGGCGCCGATTTAAGGACCAAAAAGCGAAACATCGCGCAGGCCATAAGAACCGAGTGAGCCATTTACGAAGTGTTCCAAGCGACAGCAAACCAAAGCCGATGATTCTCAAGAAAAAAAGCCAGACTCAGCTCACCGTCATAGAAGGGAAAAAAAATAAAAAGAAAAACAGAGCCCTTTTTTAATAGGTCCACTGCTTTAAAAACAGCTCTGTCCGGCTTTTTCCTAGCTCAATCAGGGCTAGTTTTTTTTGTGGGGTCAAATGGAAATCCGTCGCCATTACATGATCAACCGGGAGAAAAATGATATTTTGTTCATACCGGGTGGCAATATGCCTTGCATCATGTGCGTCTTTCATTGTTTCAAACAAAGCGCCGAACAGCTCAAAAGCGTTCCGGATTGATTTTTTCGGCCGTTCCTTTTCATGGGGCGCGAGCGTGACTCCAATGACAGGACGCTTTCGCTCTTTGGAAAAAAGCCAGATGGGAAAATTGCTTAAAACGCCTCCGTCAACGACAGTGCTTGTGCCGCCGTCGCATTTTAATTTAATCGGTTCAAAAAAATATGGGATGCTACAGCTCATTCGCACTGCCCTTGCGACCGGAAACAGCTCCGGATTTAGGCCGTAGCGGCCAAGATCATCTGGAAGCACAATCATTGTTCCGTTTGTCAGATCAGATGCGATTAAACGCAGCGAGCCTTTCTTCAGATCCCCGAACACTCTGACGCCTTTCGCTCTCAGCTGATCCGCAATCCATTTTTCTAACGTATCTCCTTTATATAAACCAAGCCGCCAATAGATTGACACCCATTGCAGCATTTTTAAAGGCAAAAATGAATACCTTTGATCTAATAATTGCTCTCCGTCTACCTCATTAATCAGAGCATTAATTTCCTTACTTGTATAACCGGAAGCGATGAAAGCAGCAATAATGGCGCCCGCGCTTGTACCGGCAAGCCTTTCAAATCGAAAGCCTTTTTCCTCAAGCGCTTCATAAGCACCGGCCAGCGCTATACCTTTTATTCCCCCGCCTGAAAATACGCCGTCAATGTACATCTCTGCCCTCTCCCTCCATCCCAAGGTCTATTACTATTTTAAGAAGAAGCTTGAAAAAATAGACCAAAGAATGGATTGAGGCGCTCACATAAAAAAGGCAGCCCCTTAGCGGGACCGCCCTTTTACTGATTATGATTCTCTGTTTTCTTTTGTACGGATTTCAGTTCTTTTTTACGGACATCATCTTCTTCAAAATATTGAACAAGGTCGCCGATACGATCAATGCTGTTCCAGCTTAAATGATGTTCAATGCCTTCAACATCGTTATATATTTTCTCTTCATCAACACCAATGATTCTTAAAAATTGCTCAAGCAATTCATGTCTGTATACTAGCCGTTTGCCTATTTTTTTCCCTTTAGGCGTTAACACGAGACCTCGATATTTTTCATAAATTAAATACTCGTCTTTATCTAGTTTTTGAACCATTTTCGTTACAGAGGAGGGGTGGACTGCCAATGCTTCCGCGATATCAGAAACTCTTGCATATCCTTTTTCTTCAATCAGCATATAGATCTGTTCAATATAATCTTCCATACTTGGTGTTGTCATCAAAACCCTCCCAAAAAGCACCTTAGCTTAATACATCATTACAAGTTTACACTAATGAACTTGAAAAAACAAGGATGCCCGGGCTTATTCAAAAGTCTTTTTACCGCTTGTAGTTCCACTGATCTGATGCATATTTCGTTTCCGCCAGTTCGTTGACAAACTCAAGCTCTTTTTCAGACAGCTCATACGGCTCCAGATGAATATCAAGGCCCGTTTCAAATCCGGCCTTAAAGGCTTTACGTGCGTCATCCATTGTCACCGGATTTGACGCTAATTCATTAATCGCCACTGCTTTATTTTTAAAATTACGCTGCATCCGCTCTCTGACCCTGTCATTCGGATACAAAAACAGATCAAACAGCTTATCTTCATCCAGATCAAGCAAAATGGAGCCGTGCTGAAGGATGACTCCTTTTTGCCTTGTTTGCGCGCTGCCGGCCACCTTACGTCCCTCGACGACAAGCTCATACCAAGACGGCGCATCAAAGCAGACGGATGAGCGCGGATTTTTTAAGCTTTCTTTTTCTTTTTCCGTTCTCGGAATGGCAAAGTACGCATCAAGCCCGAGATTTCTGAAACCTTGCAGAATTCCTTCTGAAATCACCCGATAGGCCTCAGTTACTGTTGCCGGCATTTCAGGATGATCTTCTGACACAATGACGCTGTATGTCAATTCCTTATCATGCAGCACCCCTCTGCCGCCGGTCGGTCGTCTGACAAACCCAAGGTTATATTTATGTACCGCTTCAAAATTAATTTCCTTTTTAATATTTTGAAAATAACCGACAGAAAGCGTCGCCGGATTCCAGCCGTAAAAACGAATCACCGGAGGTATTTTTTTTTCGCTGTGCCAATATAAAAGCGCTTCATCAAGCGCCATATTAAAGGCCGGACTTGCATTCCCTGAATCAATAAAACGCCAAGTTTCTTTTTCCATCTCTAAACCCTTCTTTACCGTTTTGATAGAATCAGTTTATCAAACCGCTGTGAAAATGAAAAATATTTCGTTTCATTAAGGATGACAATCCCCCCGTGCTTTACTATAATAGTATTTGTCGAAAACGTTCTGTTACGCCCTCTTTACATAAGATGGTTTTGATTTTATAAGCTAAAGGAGTAGAATCGCATTGTCTAACATGATTGTTCTGATTATTTTTGCTGCGTTTATCGTCTATATGGTGATTTCTTATATTTATCAGCAGCGTATTATGAAAACACTTACCGAGGAAGAGTTCCGCGCCGGTTATCGAAAAGCGCAGCTGATTGATGTGCGTGAGCCGAATGAATTTGAAGGCGGCCATATTTTAGGCGCCAGAAATATTCCGCTTTCCCAGCTGAAGCAAAGAAAAAGCGAAATCCGTCCGGACAAGCCCGTCTATCTTTACTGCCAAAACAATGTCCGCAGCGGGCGTGCTGCTCAAACACTCCGCAAAAACGGCTGCAAGGAAATTTACAATTTAAAAGGCGGCTTTAAAAAATGGGGCGGAAAAATTAAATCAAAGAACTAATAAAGAAAAAGCTGTCCGCTAAACGGACAGCTTTTTTTGTTGGGCAGCAAGTTTTTAAACGCCTATACCCGTTTTATGTTCGTACCGAAGAACCGGCTTTCTGGCAGCCTTCGTTTCGTCCATTCTTTTCACAACCGTTGTGTGCGGCGCCTCTTGAACAACTTCCGGGTGTTCTTCCGCTTCTTGGGCAATTTGGATCATCGCCTCGATAAAAGCGTCAAGCGTTTCTTTGGACTCCGTCTCGGTCGGTTCGATCATGATGCATTCCTCGACATTAAGCGGAAAATAGATTGTCGGCGGATGATAGCCGAAATCCAGTAAACGTTTCGCAATGTCAAGCGTCCGGACGCCCAGCTTTTTCTGGCGTTTGCCCGACAACACAAATTCATGCTTACAATGGCGGTCAAACGGCAGGTCGTAATAAGGCGCGAGCTTTCTCATCATATAATTAGCATTTAGCACAGCGTTCTCCGTCACGGCCTCTAAACCGTCAGGACCCATGGAGCGGATATATGTATACGCTCTGACATTGATGCCGAAATTTCCATAGTAAGGCTTAACCCTTCCGATGCTAAACGGACGGTCAGCATCAAAGGTGAAGCGCCCGTCTTTTTTAATCAAAACCGGCTTTGGCAAATAAGGAATCAGCTCTTTTTTGACACCGACCGGCCCTGATCCGGGACCTCCTCCGCCATGCGGGCCTGTAAAGGTTTTGTGCAAATTGAGATGGACAACATCAAATCCCATGTCTCCAGGTCTGGCCTTGCTCAAAACGGCATTTAAATTCGCACCGTCATAATAAAGCTTTCCTCCGGCTTGATGGACAATTTCCGCCATTTCCACGATTTGCTCCTCAAACAACCCGAGAGTGTTGGGATTGGTCAGCATCAGTGCAGCCGTTTCTTCATTCACCGCTCTTTTCAGATCTTCTAAGTCTACCAGCCCGTTTTCATTAGATTTTACAGTTATGGTTTCAAACCCAGCCACTGTCGCGGAAGCAGGATTTGTTCCGTGGGCGGAATCAGGAATGATAACCTTTGTCCGCTGCTTATCACCGCGCGCTTCATGATACGCGCGGATCATCATCAATCCGGTCCATTCTCCGTGAGCCCCTGCAGCAGGCTGAAGAGTGACGGCATCCATTCCGGTAATTTCTTCCAGATGCTCACTTAAATCATATAAAAGCTCAAGTGCACCCTGCACGGTGTCTTCATCCTGAAGAGGATGAATGGCAGCGAAACCGGGAATGCGGGCGATTTTTTCATTTATTTTCGGATTGTACTTCATCGTACAGGAACCGAGCGGATAAAAACCGGAGTCCACTCCGTGATTACGTCTGGAAAGCGCTGTATAATGGCGCATGATATCGAGCTCGGAAACCTCGGGAAGGTTGGGTTCCTCTTTCCTGATATAGCCGTCTGACAGCAGAGTATCCATATCTGCTTCCGGCACATCGAGTTCCGCAAGACTGTAGCCGATCCGGCCATCTCTTGAAAGCTCAAAAATAAGCGCCTGGTCTTTGTTATTCATGGCGATCCCCCAATTCCGCAATAAGTGCATCAATTTCTTCTTTCGTTCTCAGCTCAGTCACGGCGATCAGCATATGATGTGTAAGCTCCGGATATGAAAGGCCTAAATCATAGCCGCCAATGATCCCCTTATCAAGCAAGCGTTTATTCACAGCTTTAACGGAGTCTTCAAGCTTGACGACAAATTCGTTGAATATCGGCCCGTCAAACACGACGGAAAGGCCGGCTCGTTTGGCCTGCTGCTTTGCATAATTCGCTTTTTGGATGTTCTGCCGGGCGATTTCTTTTACGCCGGCTTTTCCCAATGCGGTCATCGCCACAGAAGCTGCAAGCGCGTTTAATGCTTGATTCGAACAAATATTTGATGTCGCTTTATCGCGGCGGATGTGCTGTTCCCTCGCTTGAAGGGTGAGGACGAATCCTCTTTTTCCGTTTTCATCCTCCGTTTGGCCGACAAGACGGCCCGGCATCTTTCTCATTAATTTTTTAGTGACCGCAAAGAAACCGCAGTGCGGTCCTCCATAAGCCGCCGGTATGCCAAACGGCTGCGCATCCCCGACCACAATATCAGCAAAAAACGCGCCTGGAGGAGTCAGAAGTCCGAGAGCAAGCGGATTGGATGACACAATAAACATGCTGTTGCCTTTATGGGCAATCGGTTCTATCTCTTTTAAAGGCTCTATTCTTCCGAAAAAATTCGGATACTGGACGATAACGGCAGCCGTTTCATCACAAACGGCTTCATTTAAGGCGTCAAGATCTGTCACGCCATTTACCGCAGGGACTTCCACCACTTCAATATACTGGCCTTTCGCGTATGTTTTCAGCACTTCCCTCGACTCCGGATGAACCGAGGCGGAAACGACGATTTTTTTCTTTTTCGTATGCCCGGAAGCGAGCATGGCTGCTTCAGCTAAAGCGGTCCCGCCGTCATACATGGAGGAATTGCTGATATCCATGCCAGTCAATTCGCAAATCATCGTCTGGAATTCAAAGATCGCTTGAAGCTCCCCTTGAGAAATCTCCGGCTGATAAGGGGTATATGCCGTATAGAATTCAGATCTTGAAATAACATGATCCACAATCACAGGCTGATAATGATCATAAACGCCTGCTCCCAAAAAAGATGCATAGGTTCCGGCATCACGGTTTTTAGCGGCGAGCTTCGTGAGCTCTTTCGTTAGCTCTGTTTCCGATTTAGATTGTTTAATCTGATAGTCCTGTTTATATCTCACGCTGTCCGGAATGTCAGCAAACAGCTCATCTGTACTGCTCACGCCAATGGCGGCCAGCATTTCTTTTTTATCCTGTTCTGTCGCGGGCAAATAACGATGCTTCATATCATTGCTCCTTTCCGAGTGCTTATTTTTTTCGTTTATAAAATGGGGTTTTGACCACTTGTGCTTTTACGAGTTTATTCCGAATCTCCACTTCCACAATACTCCCAATCTCACTGGCTTCCCGTTTCATCAGCGCAAGGCCGATATTTTTTTTCAGTGTCGGCGACTGTGTGCCGGTTGTAACTGTTCCGACTGGTGTTCCGTTTTGCATGACAGCGTAACCGTGTCTCGGGATGCCCTTTTCGATCATCTCCAAACCGACGAGCTTTCGATCCGCGCCATTTTCTTTTTGTTCGCTCAATACTGATTTCCCGTAAAAATCAGAATCCTTTGTATGTTTTACAGCAAAACCGATTCCCGCTTCGATCGGTGTAATATCCTTAGTAAGCTCCTGCCCGTACAATGGCAGCTTCGCCTCAAACCTGAGTGTATCTCGCGCCCCAAGTCCGCACGGAATCAGTCCCTGACCCTCTCCCGCCTCTATGATTTGTTTCCACAAGCTCACCGCATCTTCATTCCGGCAATACAGCTCAAAGCCGTCTTCTCCGGTATATCCGGTTCTCGAAATAAGCGCTTTGCACCCGCCGATTTCAGCGTCGTTTAGAAATGTAAAAGGCTTAAGAGCTGATACATCACATGCAGTCAGCTTTTTCATAACAGTTTCTGCTTCAGGCCCTTGCACAGCCAAAAGAGACAGCTGATCTGAAAGGTTTTCGATATGTACATCACCTTCTGCGTGTTCCTTCAGCCAATTGATATCTTTTTCTATATTAGAAGCATTGATGACAAGGAGGTAATGGCTGTCTGCTTTTTGATAGATGAGCAGATCATCAACCGTCCCGCCATCGGGATAGCACATTGCCGTATATTGCGCGCAGCCCGGCTCAAGCTTTGACACGTCATTTGTCATCAGCTTTTGCAAAAAGGACAGACTGTCTTTTCCGGTCAATTTCACTTCTCCCATATGGGATACATCAAACAGTCCCGCTTTTGTCCGGACAGCCTCATGCTCTTTTTTGATAGAAGAAAATTGAACAGGCAGCTCCCATCCCCCGAAATCAATCGTCTTCCCGCCGTATTCTTTATACACATCATATAAAGGTGTTCTTTTCAACATACACTTCCCCCTCTTCTCATTTGACCAAAATGGGTGCGGCTAAAAACCATATAAAAAAGGACAGAGAAACACCTCATTCGAAAATGAAGGTTCTCTGTCCTGGCACCTGAAAGTTTACTTTGCGATTTAGGCAAAGACGTCCCCTTTGGTGGTTTGCATGTGTACACAAACACTCTCCAGAGTTGCGTCGAGCAAGAGTTCTTTTGCCTGAGAGATTCACTCCGCAGTTTGCTCCTTCGGCGCCTGAATCCCAAGTTTACGGTCAGGTCTCTCCCCTTGCTGTCATTCGCTCATATTTACCAATTTTTATGGACATACTAAAACAATATCTTAAGGTAAAACTCTTACCCATATCCTAACACTCACCATACATATTGGGCAATAAAAAATAATGGGTAGCAATGGTATGTATTTTTATAAAAGAGAATCATGAGCCAGCAGAAAGGCGGTTGACATACAGATGGATGCAGAAATACATTATGATGCACGATGGCCTGAAGAATTCTCAGAACGTCTCAAAGCAGACGGGCCTTGGTCAAACTGGGAGCTTTACAAACTGTCAGCAGAAATCCAGGAAAAACTTGCAATTCCTGAGTTCGAAGGCTTGCGGGCCCCTTTATACCTACCTTCCTTTACTCCGCTTCCCCACCAGCTGGAAGTGGCGCAAAAGGTCGTCGAAAAAATGAACGGCAAAGCCATTTTAGCGGATGAAGTCGGTTTGGGAAAAACAGTGGAAGCGGGTCTGATTTTAAAAGAGTATATGATTCGCGGTCTGGCCAAAAAAATTCTTATTTTGGTGCCGGCTTCACTTGTATCACAGTGGGTGAAAGAGCTGCAAGAAAAATTTTTAATCCCTGCAGTTGAACAGAAAAAGAGCTACGTCTGGGAGCAATGCGACATCGTCGTTTCCTCCATCGATACGGCTAAGCGCTCGCCCCATCGTGAAATTGTGCTTTCTATTCCATATGATCTCGTTATTATTGACGAAGCACACAAACTGAAAAACAGCAAAACGAAAAACTATGAATTCGTTCGGTATCTCGTTAAAAAATATTGTCTGCTTTTGACGGCGACACCCATCCAGAACCGCATTGAAGAAATTTTCAATTTGGTGTCTTTATTAAAACCGGGCCATTTAGGTAACGAAAACCATTTTCATGACGTTTTTTCGAAAAAGAATTCAGGCATCGATGCTCATGACCATTTAAAGAGCCTGGTCAATAAAGTCATGATCCGCAACAGACGGCAAGACACCGGACTGACCTGGACAAAGCGCTATGTGGAAACGGTGCCGATTACGTTCTCTCCGACAGAGCAGGCGCTATATGATGAGATCACACGGCTGAAGGAAGACAGGCAGCAGGCCGCCAGCATGTTCTCTATAATGACCCTGCAGCGGGAGTGCTGTTCAAGCAGGGAAGCCGTCTACATGACGCTCAAAAAAATGCTTGATCAAAGAGAAAAACAAGCGCCCGCCATCAGTGAAGATACAATTTCAGTTTTAATGGACCGCATTAATGAAGTGACGCAAAACTCAAAAGCGATTCAGGTTGTTGACCTCATTAAAAAAATAGATGATAAGGTCATCATTTTTACGGAATACCGGGCGACACAAATTTACCTGCAATGGTTTCTCCAGCAAAACGGAATCAGTTCTGTGCCGTTTCGGGGCGGATTTAAACGCGGGAAAAAAGATTGGATGAAGGATCTTTTCCGCGGCAAAGTACAAGTGCTGATTGCTACAGAAGCCGGCGGTGAAGGGATCAACCTGCAATTTTGCAACAATATCATTAACTATGACCTGCCTTGGAATCCGATGCGGCTTGAGCAGAGAATCGGCAGAATACACCGGCTTGGGCAGGAGCGTGACGTGCATATTTACAATATGGCGACAAAGCATACGGTTGAAGAGCATATTTTAAAGCTGCTTTATGAAAAAATTCATTTGTTTGAAAAGGTAGTCGGTGAACTTGATGATATTTTAACTAAAATTCAAGTTGCCAATTTCGAAGAACATCTGCATGATATTTTGTTTCATTCGGCAACAGATGAAGAAATCAAGATCAAAATGGAAAATTTGACGTCCTTCCTCTCGTACGAACAGCAGCCGGCTGAAAAAAGAGGATCATAGCCTGTAAGGAGGTTTTACAAGTGAAACAGCAAGAGGTTCACCAATTTTTACTTCGTTTCTTTCAAGCAAACAGCTGCCCTATCATCGATCAGGGACTGGGCCATATGACCGTGCAGCTGACAGTTGAGATGGACAAACAGATTATGAATAGGCCTTTTTACTGGCACTGGCGTGAAAAAACAGGCGGCGAACCAAACCCGATGAAAATCACCTTTATAACCGATAAGGATGCCGCTCCCGAAGACCTTGACGGAGAGTTTATTTATTTCGGGGCACCGCGTCTCTTTGAAATCTTTAAGGCAGTTAAACAAAATGGGAGATTTATCAGGATGTATGAGAAAATTGAATCAGCCGGAGCCAAAATCCCGCTCCAGCCTTGGCTTGGCTTAAACGTGATGATTTCATACCAGTCCGACATGAAAAAGGATAAGCTATTGTCACTCGGTCTTCATCTCGTCTCTGGAAAAATGGTTGAAGATTTTCAGCGCAAGCTTACAACACATTCGCTTGCCTCACAAATATCTGATTATTGTTTTACAATGTCGCCTATGATTAAACCGGAAAGCGGGCTTAAACGCATGGAGCACTATATTACACAAGCAGCTTTACAAGAACCTTCCGATTGGGCAGAAGCATCCGTCAAAAGGTGGAAAAATGATTTACAATTGCTTGATCAATTTTACGAAGATACTGAAGAAAAGCCTGAAGAATATCATTTGGAAAAACAGGCATTGCAAACCTTGTATAAGCCTAAAATACTAGTGCACATCGAAAACGGAGGATTATTTTTTCTGCAAAATAATATTCCAAGCTAACTTTTTGACATTCGACATCGTTCTCGTTTTTTTTGGAAAAGTTATATTATAATAAAAGTATACTGGAAAATAATTCTGGCGCTTCACATGACGAAAAAAAACTTCCAGAGAGATGTAATAGCATATCAGTTATGGTCATGGCCGGACTGGCTGAAATACATAAACAAGTATTTTAGGAGGAGAAAATGCATGAAAAATGCAAAAAAAGAGTTTTTAGAATTAGATCAAGAATGGGTTGAATTAATGAAAAGAGCCAGAGAAGCAAATATCAACCCGGAGGAGATACGCAAATATTTAAATTTGCATAAAAAGTCTGCTCGTCCTGTCCCAGCCACCAGAAGTCATACCATAAATCCTTTCTGAATGTGCTATAATATCACAAGGAAGGTGATGACATTGATTGGCCAGCGTATTAAACAATACCGAAAAGAAAAAGGCTACTCACTATCAGAACTAGCTGAAAAAGCTGGGGTAGCGAAGTCTTATTTAAGCTCAATAGAACGAAATTTACAAACAAACCCCTCCATTCAATTTCTCGAAAAAGTCTCCGCTGTTCTGGACGTCTCGGTTCATACACTACTTGATGAAAAACATGAAACCGAATACGATGGTCAATTAGATAGTGAATGGGAGAAATTAGTTCGCGATGCTATGACATCCGGGGTTTCAAAAAAACAATTTCGTGAATTTTTAGATTATCAAAAATGGAGAAAAGCGCAAAAAGAGGAGTAGTGCCGCCATTGGGGTGCGCATACTCCTCTTTTACCTTACTATAAAAGTGCGTGGCAGCATCATCTGCAATCAAAAAAAAAACGATACAGCAGTCTTCTAAGACTGCTGTATCATCGCCGGACGATTAGGACCGCCCATGCTTCGACACTTCTGCAACGCACCTGAGCTTGGCTCAGGCCGCGCTTCATTTTTCTTATTTGTCCTCACTATGTGCTTTTTCATTTTCTTTAATGTATCCGTCTTTATCTGTGTGGTCTTTTTTAATCGTCAGCCCGTTCCACTGAGTGGCTTCAAAAGAGAAATTAAGCTGAATCGAGTTGCCTTGATATTTGTTTTGGACCATTTGTCCGTTTGCGTCTTTCGCATTGTCATTTTTAAATTCAATCACCATTTGCACTTGGTCGTAGTCGACCGGTGTTTTTGGCACCCCGTCATATTCCGGAGCTGTTTTTCCGTTAATTGTCGCAACGTTAATTTTACCGCTTTCACTTAAGAACTTTGAGTCAATCAGCTGGCCAATTTTTTCAGCAGCTGTTTTGTCCTGCTTAGCAGACATTAAGTATAAATCTTTTAAGTTGGCTGCTTTGAGAATAATATTTTTCGGATAGCCATTGCCGCCCTCTTTCCCGACTGTCAGCAAGGTGATTTGGAATTGGCTGAGAAAATCTTCCGGAGAATCATTGTCTCCTTTTGCTGTATTAAAACCGCTGTAATTTAGCGCCATCAGCACTTCTTTAATCGCCAAGGTGCCGTTATTTCTGAATTCGAAATCTTTCGTTAATTTATCACCCGGTTTTAGATTGGACAAGCTGACATTTGCGGAATTTTCTTTTGCTGACAGATCAAGTGTTCCAGACGCAAAAGTGGCTTCCGTTGTTTTAATATCGTTGAACGCCGCCCATGTTCCGCCTCCGACTAATGCAAGCCCAAGCGCAGCTGAGGCAACTCCTAAACTCAATTTCTTTTTCATACCCATGTGTAAACTCCCCTTATCAATTAATTTTGTTTATCGAAACCTGTCGCCAGGTTGCAACTGATATTAAGTAGACATTGTGCGGTCCTTCGCATCTGTCTCCAAAGCTTTTGTCTTTCTCTCAATGTCGCGGATCGCGCTGCTGATCGTCATAAATGAGTAAATTAATAGCATAATCCCGGGAACGATTAACAAGACCGCCGTGCCAATCGGCTGGCTGGCAAAATGAATGACATACCCCGCATAAGGCAGGTTAAAGCCGGTATACTTCGCCAATACATTTTGTTCCGATACAAGCGATGAATCAGAAGCCGCGTTATTGTCACCTTTTGTTTCAAATAATAAGTGCCCGCCTTGTTTTGTAATGTTGACGATTCTGTGAGTGACAGCTGTCTCTTCATCCTGCATAAAAGTAATGACATCATTTTTTTGGAGAGCTTTCACATCTGTCATTTCTTTTACCAAAATTAAAGATCCCGTCTTAAATTCCGGTTCCATTGAACCCGAGAGCACTGATTTCAACGTGTAGCCAAACACCGCCGGCTCTCCGCCCGATGATCGTGTTGAAATCACAATCAGTGTTAACACAATAATTAACGTGAAAATTATGACGTAAAGAATATTACTGATCAGTTTCATCGGCTTTTTCATCATCTTCCCCGCTTTCTTTCTCAACTGGTTCACCCGTTTTGCTTTCGTTTTGTTTTTCATCGGACTTCTGAATCTCTGTTTTCGCCGGTGCTGCAGTCGGTTTTTCTGTGCATTTGGCTACGGTCATAGGCTCCGACCACTCGAACTTTTCATCCTGCGCGGGATAACCATCGGGTTTGTATACCTTAAACGCATAAACACCAGGTTTCATCGCACGTTTGGATTCAATCTTATAAAGAGAATCACTTGCCTTATCTGTGATACTGCCTCTTTCAATGATGTTGCCGTCTCGCAAAGGCTTATTTGCATCTGCTATTTTATGAAGCTCCCATTTCCATCGGGATGTCGTAAGTTCATTTCCTCTGTTTTCAAATTCTGCGAAAAGAATAAGCGGTGAACAAACGCTCCCTTTTGTCTCGGTTTGGTTTTTCAAATGCAAATCACTCTTATCCCAACGTTCATCATAGTTGCAGTTTTCATCTGTATATTGAAAATCCTCACACGTTTGAACAGAAAAACTGACATTTTTCACATCATGAAAAGCGGAGCTGGTATCACCGGTAAACTGTAAGCATATCGCTGCTGACAGGCTGAAAATCAACGAAAACTGAAAAAGCAGCAGGACTTTCCGTCTCGGTTTCGCCCATTTTTGAGTTCGAGACAATCGAAGCATAGATAACCTCCTGTGAAACACTGTAACTTGATGATCGTTCTCTTTAAAGAACCGCACAAATAGAGTATAATCAAGGATTATAATAATTAAAAATGCCAAAATTGGTCATTTCGTTCGTTTAAAAGAATGTTTTCCTTCAATTACAGTGTTTTCCTTCAAATTACTCACCTTTTTGAAATTTTTTCTAAATAACACATGAGAAAATGAGGAGCATAACTGAAAATCAATTGGGAATAATAAGAATTAAAGGGGTGGATTTCCATGATAAAGCAATGCCTAATATGTCTTTCTTTTTTTAGTTTTACAACCGTTGCAGCTCAAGCGGAAGAGACCGCATTTTCTTCTGCCCATCAAACACCGAAGTGGGAGGAGTTTGCTGTGAAGGAAGCAAAAAAAAGATATCCTCTCGCACAAGTGTTGTTTAAACAAAAGGTATGGGACCGAAAAAGAAAAGATGAAGCCGTCAAACAATACCATCTGACACTGAGAGAAGGGGCGAAAGAATTCGGAGTATTTGTTACTATTTCATTCGAACCGCAGAGCAAAAAGGTCAATAAAATTGTAATAGTCGAAGAATATCAATAAGGCCCTCCGTTATACGGCAGGACCTTTTTTCGTTGAAAATGCTCAATTATTTTTTGCGTTTCAGCCAAAGTTTTACGCCATAAGGCACTATTCCAAACCAATGCTGGGTTGCCGGTACTTTTCTTTCTTTTCGAACCTCTTTTAATTCTTTTCGTTCAACCTTTGGTGTATCCATATATTTTACGAATTGTTCGGTCATGTATTTCACATAATCATTTGTTTTCAAGTGACCACCTCATACGCCTTTATTATGAAGTGTTGTCTCAGCTGCTGCTTTTTATACGTTTCTTCCCATTTATTCTTCCCAATGAATAACTTTTTTTTGTTTCAAATCAAATATGAACCGGGCGGTCATTTCCGAGCCTGAATTCGTGACAGATTTTACATTGATCTCTTTTTGCTCTTTTTTTGATGTGCTTTGAATTTGATAAGACACCAGCCCATATTCAAATTGCCGTGAGCCTTTTAGTCCTTGACGGCCCTCAAGTATATGACGAATGGATAGAAGTGCGCCATTTTGCAGTAAATTTTCCCTGATGTAAAATTCTTTGGTCTCCTTTTCAAATGTTTTACGGGTGATATATTCCGACGATGTATAACCGACAACGAGCAAAATAACAGCTGCTGCAAAAAGCACAGCAGGATAAATAAAGCCTTTCGACCGTGACATTTATCCTCCTTTCAATGATGTATAAATAGGAAAAGAGGTTTTGTACTCTTTATGGTCTTCGCTTGTTACGCTCAAGATCAGCATGCCGTTTTTTATATCAGCTTTCAATGTGTTAATATGCTGAAGAATCGGGACATGCCCTTTACCGTCCACTCTTTTCCTGATCATTTTATGATATTTTTCAAAAAGAATCTCTCGGCCTGAACCATTCCTGCACAGCACACCGCCGCCCTTATCAGTCAGCTGCACACTCTCAGCCTGCTTACATTCATTCATCATTTGCTCAACGGAAATGATCCATTCCTCCTGCTTGACTCCCTCCCCCTCCAGTTGACGGGATAAAAACTGATAAAAGATCATGGCTAAAGAGCCTGATATGAGCAGATAAACTGACAGTGAAAATAAAACGTTAAGAAGGGTATAACCAGTCTGTCCGAAGAATGCTGAGACAAAAGGGCTCGTCCTTCGGGCTGACCGCTTCCATACATACTTTTTGATTGTCGCCATCCTCCTCCCACCTGACCTTATAGGTTTGGTTCAGCCTTTTTATTGTCTCTGATTTTCCGTACTCTCCAGAAAGCATGTATGTACTGATGCTTTCGTGAAGAAGCTGATAACCGGTTTCCTGAATGGCTGTCTCTTTTTCATCTGATATCAGTCTGGCCCACATAGGAAGAATCATCACTGTAATCAATACCCAAGTGCTTAAAGCCGAGACTGTTTCAATTGTTGAGAAGCCTTTATTTTCTTTCCACATTGACTTTTCCGCTCCCTAAGTAGACAGTCATTTCATATGTGAGGCGATCTGTTTTCAGCCTGATTTTCCCGCCCAAATTCGGATTTCCTTTTTCATTAAAATCAAGACGGTCGGCCAATGTTGCACATTCAATGAAAATCCAATCCTCATAGGTTCGTTCAACGATACTAGCCCCCATAATGATCTGGTACTTATGTTCCTTGGACAAAAACACGATACGCACCCGCTCATGCTTAGAAATTGCAGTCTGCTGAGCGAGGAGAATGTCACTTTCAAGCCTGGCAACAGTTTGGCGGGCAGATGTATTTTTATATACGGGAGGTATGACTGTAAAAACACAAATCAGCATAACGGATGCCAGACATAAAACGAGCAAGCTTTCTAAAAGAGTAAACCCTTTCTCATCGCCTATATTAATTTTCAACCTTCACTTCTCCGCCAGTGACAATAATTTGTTTGCCGTTCGGGCATGTTACATTCTTTTTCACATACCCCTCAGACTGAAGATCACCAAGACTCGGCGTTTTCCCGTCATGATCGAGTTCGAATGCTGTTATCTGTGCCTTCACCATATTTTGCAGACCTTCACAGCCCTTTTTCTGAATGCTTTGATTGTGCTTTGTTACGTTCGGAATGGTAATCAAGAGCAAAATGGAAATGATGAATAGGACAATCAGCATCTCGATCAGCGTAAACCCCTTTTCATTATTCAAACAAAACACCCCTTCTACAATTGATTCATCATCTGATACATAGGCATAAGCATCGACAAATACACAATTAAAATCATTCCGGCAACAATACCGTAGATGACGGGCTGAAGGATTCCCGTCCATTTTTCAACCTTTCGCTCCAGCCGCTCCATTAAAAACTGGCTGTAGGTGAATAGTTCACGATGCAGCTGCCCGCTTAATTGGCCGTGCAGCACCACTTCACAAAAGTCATTTTCATAGCATGGGTGTTTATACAGAGCTCTATCTATGGACTCTCCAGCCCTTAATTGGTTAATGATTTGTTCTGCCTCCTGACGGTAAAAAGGGAGGAACGATTGCTCTTTAAAGGCCTTAAGGCTGTCGTAAATAGACAGTCCAGACTTTAATAGGCTGCTGAGCTGCAAAGAAAAAAAGTAGCTGTTAAATAAAATGACAAGTCTTCCGAGTATGGGTATCCGTACAAAAAAGAGCATTTTGTCTGCCGGGGACTTCTTCTTAAATCCAAACCAGTAATAGAGCGCCGCTCCGAGAGCAAGCAAGACAAAACCAATCACTGCATAATGAACGTGCTGAAAAAAAGCGAATATAACAGCGGTTGTGCGTGAGGTTTCCATATTCATGGACTGATAAACTCCTGAAAATTGCGGGATGATGACAGCTTGCAGGATATAAAACATCACAAAGACAGTGAAGATCAGGAAAATCGGATAACGGATGACTTTTTTCAGCTGATTGGCCTGTGTTAATTTCCTTTCCAACAGCCCACCGCTTTGCCTCATAGCAACGGACAATTCTCCATGCATTTCTGCTAAATAACAAATGCTGACGGCTTCCTTGTGGAAAGCCAAAGCCTGCAAAACCTGATAGAATGGTTCCCCCTCTCGTAAACGATTTACAGCAGCAGACATTTCCGTACGCTGACGCTTATTCATTTGCAGTTCCATTAACCGCAATCCATCCAGAAGATTGTATCCGTTTTCTGTCATGTCACCGAGTCTGTTTAGCAAATTAGCTTGATCGTTTATCGGCCAGCTTTTTTTAATCCTCTTCATGATAAACCCACCGGTCGTAATTATTCGTCGTTAGATAACCAAGCGCGATTCCTTTTCTGATAATCTGCCGTAAGGTTCGGTACTGATAATTGGCCCGTTCTCCTCTAGCTTCTTGTATACATTGCTGAAGATTTTTCCCGTAAAGAAGCTCATAAATGGTCGCTCGCCTTACATCACGTGTAATCCGGCAATAAACAGAGGAACAGCCGTTTTCACAAAATGGACAGGTTAAGTCGACTAATCGCTGGGCTGCTATCGCAATCGCTGTTTGCTCTATTTCATTCATATTTACTCCGAATTCAAGCAGTCTGTAAATGGCGCCCTTGGCATCTCTTGTGTGCAGGCTTGTTAATACCAAATGGCCTGTCATAGCAGCCCGCACGGCGATTTTTGCTGTTTCAGCATCCCTGATTTCCCCCAGAACAATCATGTCTGGATCATGGCGCAAAATCGCCTTCAGGCCCGCTGAGTACGTAATGCCGGCTTTTTCATTCACCTGTACCTGCAAGACATCCTGATCTCTAGTTTCCACAGGATCTTCGAGAGTGATAATATTTCGGTTGAAATGCTTTTTTGCATATTGAACCAGTGAATATAGGGTGGTAGATTTCCCTGAGCCAGTCGGACCGGTAAAAATAATGAGGCCATGGGAGTGCTTTAAAAAGGATAGCAGCGTGGCGCCTGTCTTTGGGAACAGGGACAGTCTTTCGATCGCAGGAATATTATGCTGAGGCAAAACTCTGATCACGAGGCTTTCATCATTAATCGTAGGAAGTGTCGACATTCTGAGATAAACTGTCCCTTTTTTAAGCTTTAAAGAAAGTGAACCACTTTGCGGCTTCCGCCTTTCTCCTATATCCATGGCTGACAGAAATTTAAAATGGGAAATGAGCCGAACGCACTCTTCCTTTTTCATTGTCCGCTTCTTCAGCAACGCATGGTCAATCCGAAAATGGATCAAAGCATCTTGCTCCCTTGGTACAATGTGAATATCCGAGGCCTTCACGGAATATGCCTCTTCAATTAATGTCCTGCTAGTTTTTTCTATCGGATCCAATGAAATTTCCCTCCTTTCACATTGAATTGTATGTAAACGAATAGATATCTTCAAAAGTGCAAAATTGATTTTTCTCAATACAAACAGGCTTAAATAAGGATTTTGGGCAGGTAAAACAGGATAATCTTCCTTTCAAGAAGCTGGATTGCCATTCATAACCCTATTTTAAATATCAGTGAACAAAAAAAGGGCAGGCCTTCATAGAAGACCTGCCCGTAAATCCCAATAATATTTTTGCAAGGGAGTTTGGCGTCCAAACTTTTGGCTCCCGCACCCCGGATAAGCTTTTTTCTTTTGTACGTTATTTCCACCATGGCGAAGTTTCGTCCCATTTCACTCGGATAGAAAGTCAATGCTAGAGGTGTTCCGTCCTTCAACTTCACTTACGGGATTGCTTCTTCCGAAAGTATTTCTTCTCCCGATCTTTCAGCATATCTCCTGTCCAGCCTTTCTTCCTTAAGTAAACATAGATCAATAACGTAGAAATCAGAATTAAGATGATAGAAAAAACATAGCCATACTTCAAATTCAGTTCTGGCATTACCTCAAAGTTCATCCCCCAAAGCGCGCCGAGAGCGGTCATTGGCGTAAAGAGAGTCGTAAAAATAGTCAGTGCCTTAACGATCTCATTTCCTCTTTGAGAGGTGATGACTTCTTCTGAATGCATGAGATTGCTAAGTTCCCCCTCGAATTCGCTGACATATGTAAAACCTCTGTCTATTTTATGATGCGTTCTTTGATAATCTTTTTTCTGGTCATTTTTCGGCATAAATGCTTCTTTTAAAGCCATTTCAATTTTCTTCACACTCAGTATCTGGCCTTTCCAAATCATCAGTTCGTGCCGAAGCCTGTGAACGCGATTTACAATGCTTTTGCTGTTGTCCGCATATATTTGCCACTTCAATTTTCTCAGTTTTACCTCAAACTCATCTAAGCCGATTAAATACGCATTCATCAATTCTCCAAGCAAAATGAAAAATCCTTCAAACGCATTGTCTGCTCTTTTCATTTGCTGAATCACATGTTCTTTTTTGATCCCTTCAAGAACTGAGAAATCAAAGTTTATCGTGAAAAAATATTGTCTGGTGATATAAAAATGAAAAACTGTATGGTCTTTTTCTTGTTCAAGCCCTTGGTCGTAAATGAAAGAACCGTACACCGCTTCATTATCGAGCTCATTTGTATCTATTCGCAAGAAATTGATGTGATGTTCATTTTCGAACCACTTTTCACATTGCGGCCAATGAGAGAAATGAATCAGTTCCTTCCCTTGCTTTTTTTCCTGAGGGCCTAATTGGTACCAAAACCAATCCTCTCCCGAATGAATCTTCATCACTTTGTCCTCCAAATTCTTATTTAACTCTTTATTTGCCAAAAGTCATACATCTTAAACTTCATGAGAGGTTTCGCTATATGTTTTATGAACATAACGCGGTGGTATTGAATGTTAGAAGATGATCGGAAAAGGGAGGTGTACGCCTTCCTTAGTGAAGGCAGTCCATTGGAATATACTAAATTGATAGCAGTAGCCGTTTTAATCATGGTAACCGCATTTTTTGTTGCCATAGAATTTTCTATTGTAAAAGTAAGACGCTCCAGAATTGACCAATATGTTGCAAAAGAAATAAAAGGCGCAAAAGCAGCAAAACATGTCATCACGCATCTTGATGAATATTTGTCTGCCTGCCAATTAGGAATTACAGTAACAGCTTTGGGGCTTGGGTGGCTCGGAGAACCAACAGTTCAAACTCTGCTTCATCCCCTCTTCTTGAAATTGGGGCTCCATGAGTCTTTGACACATTTCCTATCACTTGTGATTGCATTTTTATTAGTCACTTATCTGAATGTCGTCATTGGAGAATTGGCACCGAAAAGCTTCGCTATTCAGAAAGCAGAGAGCATTACCCTGATGTTTGCAAAACCAATGATTTGGTTTTATAAAATCATGTTTCCGTTTATCTGGGTGCTCAATCAATCAGCCCGATTGATTACCGGCATGTTCGGTTTAAAGCCGGCCTCGGAAACTGAATTGGCTTATACAGAAGAAGAGCTAAGAGTTCTGTTGGCTGAAAGCTATAAAAGCGGAGAGATTAAAAAAAGCGAGTTAAAGTACATGAACAATATTTTCACATTTGATAAGCGTATGGCCAAAGAAATAATGGTGCCAAGAAATGAAATGGTCAGCTTGCCAATAGATGACGAGTCTGTAGAAAGCCTTCAGGAAATCATCAAGCAAACCAAATACACACGCTACCCTGTAGTAAAAGAAGACAAGGACCATGTCATCGGTGTGATGAATATAAAAGAAGTGCTGTTCTCTCTATTGTCAGAGCGGTTTTCATTTACAAAAGAACAGTTGGACCCGTTTATCCAGCCAGTCATACATGTGATCGAAACCATTCCCATTTATCAATTATTAATCAAAATGCAAAAAGAACGCACTCATATGGCAATACTGATAGATGAATATGGAGGTACATCGGGATTGGTGACCGTTGAAGATATTGTTGAGGAAATCGTCGGAGAAATCCGTGACGAATTTGACGCAGATGAAATCCCTCATATTCGCGAATTGGACAAAAATCATTATATGCTGAACGCAAAAGTATTAGTCAGCCAAGTAAATGATCTGCTGGGAACCGATTTATCAGATGAAGAAGTTGATACAATCGGCGGCTGGTTTCTCACCCAGGATATTGACGCTTCACCTGAAAGTGTGATCGAATATGACGGTTATGCCTTTAAAGTGAAAGACATTGACAGCCACCATATTTTATTTATAGAAGTTAAAAAGGCTGAATAGCATACTGCTGTTCAGTCTTTCTCTCCCCTCTCTTCGCTCATAAAAAAACACCCCCAATGAGAGTGCTCAAGATTCATGAATTTTAAAGCCTCTTTTGGATAAAGCTTTCACGAGACTTCTTTCTGTTTTCACATTTGAAAAGTCAATCCCAAGTTTAACAACTGTTTGGGCTATTTCAGGCCTGATGCCAGATATGATGGTCTCAATACCGAGAAGCTTAGTGCTGTCGATGACTTTAAAAATTTGATACGCCACCATTGTATCAACGATGGGCACACCTGAAATATCCAAAAATAAATAAGACAGACGCAATGCTGAACATTGCTCTAGAACGGATTCTAAAATCGTTCTCGCCCGATAAGTATCAATTTCACCGACAAGCGGGAGTATTCCGATTCCATCTGAAATCGGCATAATCGGAGCGCTTAATTCATTAATCATCTCTTTTTGCGCGTTTAGCTGAATGATCGTAACCTGATGATATTCTTCTGTAAACACTTCTATGATCTCATCAATTGTGTGATTCAGTCTTTCACTCCAATCAAACACATCCTGCTTTGCAATCTCTTGGGAACAAGTCTCGCTAAACGCCTGCACCCTGCTCCACACGATTCCCCTGAAAATCTTAAACTGGCCGACACTTTCAAACACAGGCACTTCATGAACCGCGCGATCTCTGGCAAACTGGAGCGCCCATTTGTTAAGCTCCTCTCCCGCTTCCTCTTTTCCTGTAAGAGCTTTTGCAACAATAGAAATTAATGCCTCATGCTGCTCCCTTTCTTTCAATTCAGTTTCCGACTCTCTGTCAGCAGCATAATGTAAGGTGTCTTTTGGCGCCCTCTTCTGCAGCCATTGATATGTTATTTCGTTTGCATGCTCTGTTAAATATTGATATAGAGCCACATTGGTCTTTTCCATTGGGTACCTCCTGTAATTGGTCCATCTATTTCCTTCCTTGAAAACTGATTCTGCAAAAATCAGGAACACAACTTTTTTAGTCCATTATGTATACGGTGCGTTTCTTTGCACATACTATTCATACCAACTCGATGGGCTATAGCCAAGTGGTAAGGCAATGGACTTTGACTCCGTGATCGTTGGTTCGAACCCAGCTAGCCCAGTTTCACAACCTGAAAAAACGAAGATAAGCTGAACAATTCACTCAGCGGATCTTCGTTTTTTCATCATGATACGGATTGATGAACCGTTTTCTTTTTAGTCAGTTTCAAAAGTTCTCCCGGATTATAGCCGATAACGAGTTTTCTGTTGTCAACAAGGATAGGGCGGCGCAAAAGCTTTGGTTTTTCGATTAACAGGTCCAGCACTTCATTGACTGTCATCTCTTCAATATTTAAGTTCAGCTCTTTAAAAGTTTGGCTTCTCGTTGCCAGAATCTCGTCAATGCCTTCTGTCGTAAGGGACAAAATGTACTTTAACTCTTCCATTGTCGGTGTTTCTCTGAATAGGTGACGTTCGTTGAAATCAATCTGATGAGCTTTTAACCAATGTTTTGTTTTTCTGCAAGACGTGCAGCTTGGGTACGAATAAAATGTTAGTTCTTCCATGTGTAGTTCCTCCTCCGATTATAACCATCTCTTTGTAGAATATGTACCCCGATCTTTTTTGTATTAAACACATTTTCTACATATTTTTTCAGGATTCTTTTGAAAAGATGAACATATAATGAAAACGCAATCAAAGGAATTTATTCCATCTTAATTATAATAATGAAAATGTTTACATTTGAGCTTATAATCCATTATAATAACAATCAGATAGACTCTCGGGAGGGGATAAAAAAATGAATCGCATGTTCCGGGTGTTAGGATTTTGGACGGGAATTTTCGCAGTGATGTTTTATTTGGGGGACATGAAAGACGCATCTCTTTTATTTTTTGGGCAAACTGTACTTTTCGTGTTTTTATCGTATTTGAATTTAACAGAACGCATGTATATTTATATTTTTGGCGCTTACTTAACAATTTTCTTTGCCGGATTTACATACTACTCGATCTTTATCATGGTTCCCGGCGGCGGAGGGCATTAACATGCAAAAAGAGACAAACCAAAACGGTTTGTCTCTTTTTTATAATGAAAAGCCATTTAAAAACGGATTTTGGTCCTGCTCCGTCTGCACATCTGTTTCCGGTCCGTGGCCGCTTAATACCAATGTGTGTTCTGGGAGCGTAAGTAACTTTTCATGAATGGACGTAAGAAGGGTTTCTTGGTCACCGCCACGCAAATCGGTTCGTCCGATGCCTCCTTGGAATAAAACATCTCCTGAGATGACCAGATCTGCATCTCTCACGTAGTAAGAAACGCTTCCCGGCGAATGCCCCGGTGTAAAAAGCGTTTCCAAATGAAAAGGTCCGATATTCAGCTCACCGTCATCTTCTATTAAATGATCAGCAGGCTTTGCAGTGACTTCGATTCCTCTCAAAAGTCCAGATCCGTTTAATGAAGAATCCGTCAGCCATTCCTTTTCCTTTTGATGAAGGTAGACAGGAATGTTCCATTTATCTCTTACATCATCAAGCGCTCCGATATGGTCAAAATGGGCATGGGTAAGTAAAATCGCCAATGGCTTAAGGCCTTTTTCTTTTATGTATTGGTTGATTTTATCCCCTTCGCCTCCCGGATCAAAAATCAGACATGACTGATCCTCACTGATTAAAAAATAAGCATTGGCCTGAATAGGCCCTACAGGCATACGTCTCCACTTCACATGATCCACCTCTTTCCTTTCTGCTCTATTATGAAGGTTTTTCAAAAAAGATTCAAACAAACAATAAGGAAACTCTATCGACAAACACAATGAAAACGGTTAAAATAAAACTGGAAAGAATTGCAGGTTTCAATGACAAAGGGGGCTGCATAATGTTACTGATGGTGATTTTTGGCCTTGTCACACTTTTTGCTGTTTGGGGAGTTCTGCGTTCTGTAAGAAATAAAAATATACTCGGTTTTCTGTTTGCCGGAGCAACCCTGTTTGTTTTTGGCTGGTTTACAGTCATGACGGTCATCAACAGCGGTTATCCGACAGTACACTAATGCCCGTATCCATCGGATACAGGCATTTTTTTATTGATTCAGATGTTTATTGACACTTATGATTTTGCTTTCAAGCGTCGTCTCTTTGTCGCGTCTGTCGTCTATACGGATGTTCGTCGCCACTCTGTGAAGCCCTTTTTGGAATGGCGCTTCGTGTATGGCCTGAATGACCGTAAATAGGTCGCTGAGTTCGCCTTCGATTAGGGTATTCATCGGGGTTAGCTGATATTTGATTTTCCCCTCCGCTTTGTAGCCCTCCAAAATCTTTTGCACATCCGCCACATACCCGCTGACGCTTGGGGTTTCTGTTCCGATCGGAATAATGGTTACATCTGCAATTGCCATAGTTACTTAATCTCCTTTCACATTCTCTGTTATGATAGGTTCAACTTTGTGAGTCTTTAACGATATTATACGGTCAAATTGATAGCCGTATAAAGCGAATTGTCCGTTTGGAGAAATTTGAATCGGCTCCATTTCAGCCGAATCGAGAATGTCCTTTTTCTTTTTTGACTCCAGGTCAACTTCGATGAGCTTATACGCACTGCCGCTTTGTATGAACGTATAAAACAGCCTGCCTGATTCGTCATAATCGTATTCCATCGGACTGAGGCTTGAATACTTCGTCTGAAGCGGAAGCTCATATGTGACAGATGAATCGGCTCCCGGCCACTGGAAAATAAATGTTCCATTTTCGTCTGAAGCCGATTTGACAGCAAAGCGCATATTTTGAAATGAATCAATGGCCAGAACATCATCAAGCTGTTTTTTTTCGCGCTTCGTATTCAAGTCGTACGTATATAAAGGACCGGAATCATTGTTTTTTCCATTCTTTATATACTCAAACGTATCAGCAGAAGTCCAATGAATAAAAGGGACCTGTATCGGACTTTCTTTTGAGTGTCCTTTTTTTGCGTCCACTACATATGTATCAAAGTCCCAATCCTGCGTGAATACCGTAACCATTATTTGATATGGGTTATATTGATTCCAGGCGGCTTCCAGCTCATATGTTTCATAATTTTTATCATACAGCTTCTTCCCGTTCTGATCCAGCAGAACAATTGCCGTCCGTTGACTGTGTGTGATTTGCAAGAGAATCATATGCCTATTCTCATTTATTTGCACATCCACCATTTGGCCTTCTGTCTCATACAGCTTTTGAGCCTTGCCTTTAAATAGATCATATGCAAAAAGCTCGCTTTTCGTCGGATCGGATGCTGTGTAAAGGATAGTATGGTCATTCAGCCATCCTTCCACCTCATCAGCTTTGCCGTTTTTCAGCGGAATGATGTCTTTTTCTGTTTTGTCCGATGCCGATGCTTGCTTTTGCTGCTGATGAGATGGTTCACATGCCGATAAACTAAACATTAAAGCTGACAGCAGAATAAAATAAACAAATCTCATCAGCCTTCCCCTCCGATCATATTTATTGTCCCATATTTGGTACGGGAGAAAAAAGAAAAAGTTTCAATTATTCATGAAAAAATAACGACCGCCATAAGATCCCGTTTGTCACTTCATAAATGTCCGGAAACTGGTAAAACGGCAAAGGATTTTTTCCCTTTCCCAGCTCTACCGTATAGCCCTCTTTAAAATAATGATGGATAAACCAGTCTCTGTATCCGGCATAGCTGTCGATATCCCGTATCCCTTTATAACAGTTTCCGCTCAGAACTTCGAAATCCTTTACCACACGCGCTGATTCTTCTGGCTCAAGTCCTTTGTATCCCCAGTATATTTCTTCGCCCTGAGTATGGAGCGCAATCAGTCTGTCTGGCGGATGATCTGTTATAAGACGCTGCATCGCCATTGCTTCAGGCTCTGTTAACGGAGCGGTGCCAGGGAAATCACGGAAGCTTGGCTCTTTCGGTTTTCGATGTTTTTCAATTTCCCATAGCGAAGGAAATTGTTTATTTAAATCAACACCGTTAATGTTCGCCTTCCACTCATTAAAATGAGTCCGATGTTCGTTTAATGTATTTAAAAAATCCTGCCTTTCCCCTGCAAATCCGGAACCATGCAAAACCAAATCAACACCGTCAGGATTGACAAGAGGCACGACAGAGAGAGACGTTTGACTGAAAAGTTTGAGAGGAGAAAATTCAAAAAAAGGCTGGTTTTCACACAAAGCCATACAGTACTCTTTAAACCACTTTAATAAAACTGATGTGGTAATCCACTCATTCGCATGAAAAGATGCGTTCATATGCACCTTTTTGGGGGCATTTTCCGCTCCGACACTAAGTTCATACAGCGGCCTTCCCAATACTGAGCGGCCTATTGAACGATATGTGACAAACGGAAACACATCAATGATTTTTTCGATTTCTTCTTCTGCTGCCTGAAAATCATAGGCCTTTTCTTCCCGAAGCCATTCGTTCGCAGGCTGTATAGATTGACACGTATCTAAAAATCGCTTCAGCTCCTGAATGGTTTCAATTGGTGCGTCACTGCCTTCTCCAATCCAAATCCCCGGACAAAACAGCTCCGTTTTTCCGGCTCTTTGATTTGCACTGATCAGCAGTGCTTCGTCTATTGTTAATTCTTTCGCTAATATAGCCAAATTTTGTTTGATTTCAGGTTTTACGCGGATAGATGCCATTTTCATCCCCCTTTTTTGTTACTATATGACTGCGGATTTCAAAAAAGAAAGCCTTCCGTTCAAAAGGAACGAAAGGCTTTCTTTTTATGATGCCTGATCAAGTGTTTCTTTTTCTTTCTTTTCTGACGAATCGTCCAACCTGTCTTGATCATAAAATCTTAACAAATCGCCGTATATAATTTGATCTGAGAACGAAAGCTCCTGCTTAGCTTTATCCGCAAACGGCTCACAGGTTTGGTCTTCTTTCACAGGTTTGCCGGTTGATTTGTCATAGCAGACTCCATCTGTGTACACAACCCGATCTGTAATAAAGCTCCCGTCCCGAAGCACGGTAAAGTCAAGCTTCTTATCAGAAAGCAGGTCATTTCCGAATTGGATCTGTTCTTTTGTATCAACGCCTAAAAGGTTCATAAGCGTAGGCCGGATATCAATTTGCCCGCCGACTTTTTCTATGGTTTTCGGCTGTTGATCTGTAATACCCGGAATGTGAACAACAAACGGCACTTTTTGAAGCTGTACCTCTTCAAACGGCGTGACTTCTTTTCCTAGAAATTGCTCCATCGCTTCATTATGGTTTTCGGAAATGCCATAATGGTCACCGTATAAAACAATCATCGAGTTTTCATACAGCCCATCTTCTTTCAGCTTTTCAATAAACCGTTTTAATGCCTCATCCTGATAACGCACTGTCGGAAAATATTTATTAAGCGTTTGGCTGTTTGAATCAAATTCCTCGATCATTTTATCTTCTTCATCAAGCTCAAAAGGAAAGTGGTTCGTCAGGGTAATGAGCTTCGAATAAAACGGCTGGGGCAGGGTTCTTAATAATTCCGAAGACTGTTCAAAGAATTCTTTATCCTTTAAACCCCAGCCGACTGAATTTTTATCTGTTACGTCATATGAATCAACATCTAAAAATTTGTCATATCCAAACGATTGATACATTAAATCCCGATTCCAAAAGCTTTTGTTATTCGCATGCAAAACAGCCGAATAGTAGCCCCGTTTCTTTAAAATTTCCGGGGCAGCCGTATATTCATTTCCCGCGTTTGTAAAGAACACCGCTCCCCTTCCAAGGGGATAAAGCGAATTATCAACGATAAATTCAGAATCCGATGTTTTTCCTTGTCCGGTCTGATGATAAAAATTGTTAAAATTGAAACTTTCTTTTATAAAATCATTGAGAAAAGGCGTTATTTCCTGCCCGTTCACTTTTTCATTGATTACAAAACTTTGGGTCGATTCCAAAGATACGAGTATGACGTTCCTGCCTTTAGCGGCACCAAACAGACTTTTGTTCGTATCTTTAGCGTTAGCGTTTACATAGTTTTCAATTTCAGTCAGATTGTTGCTGTCAGCCAAGGCTCTCTGCGCCGATTGCTTTGATTGAAGCACACCGTCATAAATATGGAAATTAAAAAGACTGATATTTTTGACCAGCATTTCTCTGTCAAATGAACGTGTCAATAGCTGAGGTCTTTCTGCTTCTGACAAACCTAAATTAAAAAAATAAACAGAAGCTACAAACAAAAAATAAGCCGCACGTTCTTTTTTTGTGGTGACGTTGTTTGTTTGAAAAGTTTTCTGACGTGTATAAAGCCAAATTAAAACCGCAATGTCGACCGCCAAAAGGATATCTGTCGGTTCCAGCAAGGTGCTGATGCTGCTTCCCAAATCACCCATATTGCTCGTTTGGAAAAGAACAGGAATTGTTAGAAAATCATTGTAGAATCGGTAAAAAACCATATTGGCCAGCAAAACAAATGTCACCACACAGCTCATTGCAATTATGTAGCGGTTTCTGTTTTTGCCTTTTAGAAATAAGCCAAACCCAAAAATCAGCAGCAAAAAGCTCAATGGGTTGATAAATAAAATAAATTCCTGTGCAAAATTTTCGATTTTGATGTTAAAACTGGTTTTATAAACGGCATACGTTTTCAGCCACATCAACAAAATGGCAATCAGCATAAATGAAATTTTCGAAAAAAAACTTTTCCGCATTTCAACCTCCTATGCAGCACCCTAATAAAATTAATCAGAACATTGTGATTTCAATACACTAAACCATATCTTAACGTGCATATCACAAAAAATCAATACAGCGTTTACCTTTTAACCATTTTGATGGGTCAGCCACTCATTTTTGGCAATCCATGCTCCGCCAATGACTCCGGCATCATTGCCAAGAGCCGCGATTGAAATGTCAGCCGCTTTGCCCGCACGCGGAAATGCATATTGGCGGAACGCTGTTTCGACTTTTGATCTTAATATTTCTCCCGCCTTGGAAACGCCTCCGCCAAGAACGATTTTTGACGGATTGAGTGAGCTTGCCAAATTTCCAAGCACAAGGCCGAGATAATTAGCGACCTCATCAACGACTTCAAGTGCAGCTGCATCATTGTCATTTGCTGCTTCAAACACATCGCGCGCTGATAAATCTTTCTGTTCTGCAAGGCGCGTCGCCTGCTTAGCCTCTGCAATTTTCCCCTTTGCAATTCTTACGATTCCGGTCGCCGACGCAATCGTTTCGATACAGCCCGTTTTACCGCAATTGCAAGGCGCTCCGCCTTCAGGAATACAGCATATATGGCCGATTTCTCCGCCGGCTCCGTTTTTCCCGTGAACGATCTCCCCGTTAGCGATAATGCCTCCGCCTACGCCGGTGCCAAGCGTCACAAGAATCACATCCTTCGCTCCGTCGCCGGCGCCCTTCCACATTTCACCCAGCGCGGCAATATTGGCATCGTTTTCAATAACGGCGGGAATACCCGTTTCCGCCTCTAAATGATTCTTCAGCGGGTAATTTTTCCACCCTAGGTTCACGGTTTCATAAACCGTGCCCGTCATCATGTCTACAGGGCCGGGCGCCCCCATTCCAATGTACTTTACAATATGCTTCGGTTTGCTTACTTCCTCTAATTTGCTGTCAATCGCTTTTGCAATCGTAACTGTGATTGTATCTCCCGTTTTGTCGGTCGGGACCTCCCATTTATGCTGAATTTCTCCATACATATTAATAAACGCAAGCTTAATTGTAGTTCCTCCTAAATCAATGCCCGCAAACCATACCTCGTCCATTTCTCATCACCTTTACCTTTACATATCTATTTCTTTTGCTGTTTTGTCTGTTCCAATTCCCTTTGAAGGACACCGGCCGCTTGTATCCATTGCTTCCTCTCAATGACATGGGACAGATACATTTCCTTCAGTTCGTCCATCATAAATTCAATTTCCAGCTCTCTGTTCCCAAAATAAACAACATGGCCAAACTTCTTTAAGAGCTGCTGTACATCATATAATGTATTCATATTCCTCACCATTCTCTATCTTGACTATAATTAGCGTATTCATAAACAACCTGTCCGTCAAGCAAAAAACGCCCGGCACAATGCCCGGCGTTTTTTCTATGAAAATTCAGCTTATAACATCAGGGAGTCCTTTCGCCCCTGTTTTATTCTTTTCTTTCAATTTGTTCCTGAAGCTCTTTGTAGCTTTGCTCATTCGGCTTCAGCTTCACCGCAGTTTTAATGGCCGTTTCTGCCTTTGCCCATTCATTTTTCTCCGCATACAGAAGCGCCAGATTATAATAAGACGTATCGTCTTCAGGTTCTTTATCAATGGCCCTCTCAAGCAATGCAGCAGCTGTGTCATATTCGCCAATTTGCATATCTGAAACAGCCAGAATCCTTAGGAGGTCGGCTGAGGCACCCTCCTGCTGAGCCTCTCCGCTCAGCAATTCGGACACTTCTTCATATTGGCCTTCTTGATACAGCCTGCCTGCCTGCTGCACCAATGCCGTTTGCTGATGAGCTGGTGAATGGACGCCGTAATAAAGAAAACCTCCGCCCAGCGCAACAAGCAGCACCGCTGAGACGATTCTTTTGGCCCGCGCTGAAATGTTTGGTAATCCTAAAGCTCCCGCCGCCAGAAAACCGCCGATTAATCCGCCAATATGACCGGAGTTATCAATATTTGAAACAGCAAATCCAAAGCCCAGATTTATAATAATAATCACAATGATATTGGTGCCAATTGTTTTTAAAAACAATTTCCGGTTGGAAACAGCTAAATAAAGCAGTGCTCCCAAACAGCCGAAAATCGCTCCCGAAGCACCGGCGGAAGGATATGGACTGAACACAAAGCTGGCAATGGATCCAGTTACACCAGCCAGTAAATAAATCAAAAGAAATCTGCCTGATCCGTATATTTTTTCGACGGCAGTTCCTATCGACCATAAAGCAAAGGTATTAAAGGCTAAATGCGCCAGTCCGATATGAAGGACGATCGGCGTAACAAGCCTCCACCATTCTCCTGCTGCAATCAGACTGTTTTCCTTTGCGCCAAAAGCAACTAGCGTTTCAGTATTGGTGCTGCCTCCATTGATTTCAAGCAAGAAAAACATAATCAACTGCAGTGCGATAAAAATATAGGTGAAAAACGGTTTTCCGTTTTGAAAAAATGCCGCTTCCTTTTTTCTTCGTTCTTCTTTTTTCTTCAATAAAGAAATAAAGCTCTCCTTTACGCCTTGCACGTCATCATACGAAATATCATCTTCTCTCAAACGCCTGAGGGCCGCAAGATCTATTTGCAGGGAGGCTTCGGTTCTCTGAATACCTTGGTCAAGCTCCGCCGTATGGATAAGCGCTGATTCGACTGATGCCTTACCTTTTTTATAAGGCTCGCCGATAGCTTCTTCCCAGTCATCCACAGGCGCTTCAGCAGAAAACAGAAGGTTCAGCACCTTGATGCTTCGCTTGTTAAGAGAAATTCTCACCTGTTCGATCCGTTCGGCTTGCATATTCGCGTCCCTTACGATTTCCTGATGAAAATCGACGTTCTTTCTATGCAGGCGAACCATGTCATAAGGAGACTTGCCCGGCGCTTCCAGCCAGATTTCATCTGAATAATCCGAGGACGGAATGAATTCATAGCCGCTTCTCAGCAGGGTGTCCGCTGTTTTCCAATATGTATAATCTAACAAATACATCTTTTACCGCTCCAATTGTTTTTCTTTATTATAACAGGTAGCGAATCGATCTCATACTGAAAGGAAAAATCCCGCAGGAAACGGGATTTTTTAAAAGGCTTGCTGGATAAATTTGTTGCGGATAAACGGAATTTTTAAAAAGAAGTGTATAAAGGACTGCCTGATTCTTGGCTGTCCGAGAACCGTATTCATCACTCTGTAGCGGTTTTGGTAAAACAGCACGGCAGAAACGGTGCATATCGAAAAGATAATCAATTTTTTCATATGATCCCTCCTACCAGTATCGTTTGTTATTTCTTCGTAATTATTCTTTTAGGAGGGATGATTTTTCATGAAAAACAATCCACAATTTTGTTATCCGTTATTAGTTTTTTCACGGGGATATCATGAGGCATGCGAGGAATGCTAGCAACAAGCTGGCACGATAGGAGGAGTGAAACCGTGCTTCCATTATAACCTTCCAAATAACGGTCGTAATAGCCTCCGCCATAGCCGATCCTGTAGCCGTCATGGTCAAAGCAAACGCCGGGGACAATCATTACATCTATGTCAGAGCTCTTAACTTCGGCGGTTTTTTCTGTAATAGGCTCCTGCAGGCCAACGTAAACCGTCTCAAGCTGATCACCGTCTTTATATGTACGAAACTGCATTTCGCGGGTGTCAGGAAAGCACTTAGGAATACAGACTTGTTTTCCTTCCTCCCAAGCCTGCTGAATTAACGGCCCGGTCGGAATTTCCTGGCCTCTGGAGATGGTAACCGCAATCGTCTGAGCTTCTTGCCATTCTTGTAAAGAAAATAATCGTTGATGAATAATCGCTGATTTTTGAAGCCATTCTATGTCTGATACGGCCGACAGTTGTTCTTTCACAGCTTTTCTTAATTTTGTTTTCAAATGAAATCCCTCCCTGTGGGCAAAGAAAAAACAGCAGGAAAATCCTGCTGTTATTTTGTTTCACGGTGTAACGTAGATTTTTTATCACGTGGGCAATATTTTTTAAATTCAACGCGATCTGGATTGTTGCGTTTGTTCTTTTTAGAAATATAGTTACGCTCACCACATTCTGTGCAAGCCAAAGTAATATTAACGCGCATTATTTTCCCTCCAAACTCAATATCATTTACTTATTCAGACTTATACATAATACCACTATAATGGACGGAAAGCTAGGATGTTTTTTAATGAAATGCTGATTTATTGAGCATTTGTTCATAAAGTGTAAGATATGCACGCTTGATATAAGCCGGATGATGCAGCCTAACAATATGATCCCTGCCTTTTTCTTTCACTCGGCTGAGCCTTTTGCGGTCAATCAGCAAGCCGTTTATCGTCTCAGCAGCTTCTGTCTCTTGGGTAAAGTCTGCAACAAAAGCAGTTTTGTTATGGTGCGCGTAATCAAGCCATCCTCCCTTGTTGGAAACAACCGTCGGCACGCCGCGCTCCATACTTTCTTGCGCGGCCAAACCAAAAGGTTCATACAAGCTCGGAAAAACAGCAAGTTCGCACCGGGACAGCCATCCCTGCTTTTCTGCTTGGCTTAAAAAAGGCAAAAATACAACGGATTGTTTCAGCCCTAAGGTCTCAGCCTGCTTAGTATAAGAAGCAAGAGACGGTCCTTCGCCTGCCAGCACCAGCTTGAGTCCGGGATGGCGCTTTTTCAGCAGGCTGAACACTTGTATCAAATGGTGAAACCCCTTTTCCGGTACAAATCTCCCGAAGGAAAACAAGTACGGTTTGTTGATCGTTTTCACTCTGGAGGAGCTGATGTGTTCCTGTGTAATAGGGCTTGGAATGACAATTGCTTTTTTGCCTGCTCCGTACGCTCTTTCTAAGAATGATTTCATAAAAGTGCTCAGAAGGATGATCCGGTCAGAGGCTTCAATCAGAATACACTCTGTCAATTGTCTGTATGGATGAGGCGTTTGTTGGACAACTTGTTTTCGGCTGCTTTCAAGCCCATGTATTGTGGTCAGCAGCGGGATATTAAGCTTGTTTTTTAAATAGCGGGCTGCAGGAGCCGTGATGTCATCGTGTGCATGGATAAGATCATATCGCCATTTGCCGTCCATCACATGTTTAATCATTTGTGCATTTACATCCGCCATCGCGCTTTCAAAGTCAGCATAAGAGAGGAAATTCGTTGAAACGGGCAAATGTATATGTATCGGAGAAGTATGACATCCGTCAGGTGCGCAAACATATAGTTCTGCGTGCGGCTCAATAAGCGGTATCAAACGGCTGAGGTGGACACCTAGTCCGCTTTTGGGATGGCTTGGATTTTCGGATGAAAGGATCAGGATCTTCACAGTCTCTTGTCCTCAGTCGGATAAGAGGTATATGCAGAAAATTGTTCTGACCAATTCCCGCAAGGCTCAAATCGGCTGAAACCCTTCACCTGTTTTACTTCGTTTTCTTTCATAAATACAGGTGGTGTCTCCGCCCATTTGAGGCAGACATTCAGCGAATTATACACTCTGAATTCGGCCCTGTACTCTGCATCCCCGGCTGCCGGATGAAACTTCAGTTCTCCTTTATAAAGATTGGTATGCGCCTTATAGACAAACTTCTCGTTGCCTTTGGTCATCAAGAGGCTGATTTCTTTCACCATATCTTGTGCATCCTCAAAAAGCACCGCTTCTGTGCGCTGCAATATGCCGGCGGGAAAATTCCATTTTACAATTAAGGTTTGAGAATGTTGTATCATAATGTCGAAGCTGTCCCTATAAAAAAGGTCAGTGTTTCGAATAGTATGGGAAACTGGGTGTTTATCCATTTGCTTTTAACAGTCTCCTTCCCCTGGTATTTCTCACTGATCCTATTAAACCATTACATCTGGTGTAAACAAAGAAAGATTTCTCGACAAAATATCCGTTTTTTTCACGAATTCCTTTAGTATATAGCTATTTTATGGTATAAAAAAGAAGGGTAAAATAAGAATAGAAGGTGATGAAACGTGGAAATCGCTATTATTGCGTTGTTTATCGTCAGTATAGCGCTAATTGCATTCTCATATTCTCAGAGAGATCCAATGAAGGATGTAGAACAAGAGGTTGAGACTCTTCAGCTTTCCGCTATGCAGGAAATTTATAAATTGAAAAAGAAAATGACTGTGCTTGAAGAAGAATTGCTGGAAACAAATCTTGTCATCCGCAAATCTAAGCACAGCGGCATCAATCAAAAAATCGCTAAGCAAATTCTATCTAAATATAATAACGGCATGTCCGTGGAAGCTATTGCAAAAGCGGAGCATGTTTCAGTAGAAGATGTGAATCATATTATTAAGGATAACGAGAGGGTGCTCGTATGACAAAACGGGGCATTCAAGCATTTGCCGGCGGCATTATTTTGGCGACTGCCGTTCTTGCCGGTGTTTTCTATTTGACCGATGAAGACCAAGCCGCCGCTGTTAAAAATGAAAAATCAGTGAGCGAACAGGATGTCAGCGCTTATCTTGACTCTAAAAAAATGGTCTCAGTCGACCGTGATGAATATCAAAAGCTGTTGGATTCCAAAGAGAAATCATTAAGTGATGACAGCAATGCAGATACAGAAAAAAATAAAAATAAAACGTATAAACTTACCATCAAAGACGGCATGAGCACTGCGGATGTTTCGGACATTCTTGAAAAAGAGGGCCTCATTTCCTCAGCGCAGGATTTTAATGATTATGTCATTGACGCAGGCTACCATAAAGAAATCCGAGCCGGTGATTTTAAGTTAAAGCAGGGCATGAGCTTCAAAAAAATTGTTAAAACTTTGACACGCTGATAAACAGCCTGTTTCAGCTTGCCGGCAGCGTCCATTTCTGGATACTGCCGGCAAGCTTTTTTTGATTTTAGGACATTTTAAAGCCGCTGAGGTTTACCTGCATTTTCTGCATACAAAAGAGGCTCTGAGTGATCTCTCCGAGCCTCCGCAGGCTAAAACAGCCCTTTTTGAGGGTTATCCAAACTTCCCTGTAATATAATCCTTCGTTCTTTTATCATTTGGATGTGAAAACATCTTTACCGTATCATCGCACTCAACAAGCTCTCCCATGTAAAAGAATGCGGTTTGATCAGAAACTCTGGCTGCCTGCTGCATGTTATGCGTGACAATAACGATAGTGTATTTTCCCTTCAACTGCAGGATAAGCTCCTCAATTTTTCTTGTTGAAATCGGATCAAGCGCTGACGTCGGTTCATCCATCAGTAAGATATCGGGATTTGTGGCAAGCGCTCTGGCGATGCAGAGACGCTGCTGCTGGCCTCCGGATAATGCAAGCGCCTGATGATGCAGACGGTCTTTCACTTCATCCCATAACGCAACATCTTTTAACGATTTTTCTACCGTTTCTTGAAGCTTCTTTTTGTTTTTCATACCATGAATTCTCGGTCCGTAAGCCACATTATCAAAGATGGATTGCGGAAACGGATTGCCTTTTTGAAAGACCATGCCGATATTTTTTCTTAACTCTACGACATCCACTTTCTGCTGCAAAAGATTACTGCCATTATAGATCATGACGCCGGTCATTCTTACGTTCGGCGTCATACGGATCATTAAATTCAATGTCTTGATAAACGTAGATTTTCCGCAGCCGGATGGGCCGATGATCGCCGTGACCTCATGTTTATTCATTTTCATATGAATATCTTTTAAGGCCTGATGTTCTCCGTACCATAAGTTCATCCCGTTGATTTCAAAAACTTCCGATTTCTTCACAGCCTCTGTAGCAATACTCATCGGTGCCCTCCTAACCGAATTTCCCGTTAATATAATCCTCTGTCTTTTGGTGCTTCGGACTTGTAAAAATTTGTTCTGTCTGTCCATATTCTACGAGGTCTCCGTTTAAAAAGAATGCCGTTCGATCGGAAACCCTCAGTGCTTGCTGCATATTGTGTGTCACGATGACAATTGAATATTCTTTTTTCAATTCAGTGATCAGCTCTTCAATTTTCCCATTTGAAATAGGATCAAGGGCTGAAGCCGGTTCATCTAACAGCAGGACGGCAGGTTTCATTGCGAGCGTTCTCGCGATGCACAGCCGCTGCTGCTGGCCCCCTGATAAAGACAGGGCCGAGGAGTGAAGACGGTCCTTTACTTCATCCCAAAGCGCCGCTTTCGTTAAGCTTTCTTCGACAATCTCATCAAGCACTGCTTTTCTCCGTTCTCCGGCATATTTTAAGGCATGTGTCATATTGTGATAGATAGATTTCGGAAAAGGGTTCGGCTTTTGAAAGACCATTCCGATCTCTCTTCTAAGATTGACGACATTAATCTTGCTGTCTAAAATATTTAATCCTTCATACAAAATTTCTCCTTCATTTCTTGCTGAGGGGATTAAATCGTTCATACGATTAATGTTTCTGAGAAAGGTTGACTTGCCGCATCCGGACGGACCGATCAGAGCTGTCACAGCGTTCTTTTCAATATCCATGTTAACATGATAAACCGCCTGCTTTTCTCCGTAAAAAATAGATAGATCCCTCATCTCGAGTACATGCTGCCGCCGAACAGAAATGGGCTGCTCCATTTTTTCCTTTTCCATTAGGTTGATCATCTCAAATCGCCCTCTCCTCTAGTTTGCCGTAAGCTTTTTATAAATAAATGATCCGAGCCATCTTGCCGCCAGGTTGAAAAACAGGACAGAAATAACCAGCACTGCTGACCCTCCGTTAGCGATCGCTTCAGCATCTGGGATGATCCCTTGGGTGTTCACATTCCAAATATGCACTGCAAGCGTTTCAGCCGGTCTGAAAATATTGAAAGGCGATGTTTCTGAAAATGGATTCCATTCCGTAAAATTGAGGCGAGGCGTCGTAAGGCCGGCTGTGAATAATAATGCCGCCGCTTCGCCAAACACCCTGCCGGACGCTAAAATCGCACCTGTAATGATAGATGGAATGGCACTTGGCAGTAAAACCGTTTTAACTGTATGCCATCTTGATACGCCTAAAGCGAGCGACGCTTCTTTCAAATCCTTAGGAACTGAACGAACCGCGTCTTCTGTGACACGAACCATCACTGGCAAATTAAAGACGGTTAAAGCAAGTGCGCCGCCGATAATTGTATACCCCCAGCCCGTCAGATTGACAAACATCAATAATCCGAACATACCGATCACAATAGAAGGAAGCGATGACAGCACTTCAATACACGTTCTGATAAAATCCGTCAATTTGTTTTGAGGCGCATATTCCGCCATGTACACACCGCCGCCGACACCGAGCGGAATCGTAATCAGCATGGTAATAAACAAAATATAGAAAGAGTTAAACAGCTGGTCGCGTATACCGCCTCCCGCCGCAATGGCGCTTGATTTTGTCGAGATGAAATCAAAGCTGAGCTGAGAAACGCCGTTTATAAGAATATAAGAAAACAGCCCCACAAGGATGGCCGCAATGATCGCGGCGCATAAACCGAATACACCTGTCGCAATTCTGTCCGTCAATTTGCTGTTCATTACAATTTCCTCCTAGATGACAAGTAACGTATGAGCAGAATAAATAGAAACGACATCACAAGAAGAACTAGTCCCATTGACCACAGCGTATTGTTTTCCACGCTTCCATAAGTGGTATGACCCATATTCAGGGTAATAATCGTTGTCAAAGTTCCTGCTGTATCAAGCAGGCTCTCAGGCAAAATTCTCGTATTACCAATAACCATCTGCACAGCGAGTGCTTCTCCGAACGCCCGCGCCATGCCCAGCACCACCGCAGTCATCAAAGTGGGAAAGGCTGCAGGTACAAGCACTTTTCTGATCGTCTGCCATCTTGTTGCACCGAGCGCATATGAGCCTTCTCTGAGACTTTTCGGAAGCGAGGCCATCGCATCAGCCGAAATTGATGTGATCGTCGGCAGAATCATCACTGACAGCACAATTGTACCGGCCAACAAGCTATGCCCTGTTCCGCTTGTTTTAAATGCAGCGATAAACGGCACCAATACTGTAAGACCTATGAATCCATAAACAACAGAAGGAATGCCGACTAGAAGTTCAATCACCGGCTGCAGCACTTTCTTTCCCCAATTCGGCGCGATTTCCGTCATGAAAATAGCACCGGCTATGCCGAGCGGAGCAGCAATAAGGGCGGAAAGAACTGTCACCGCAAATGAACCGAAAATAAACGGCAGCACCCCAAACTGAGGCTCGGTATTCGTTGGGTTCCAATTCAGGCTCGTTAAGAATTCAATTGGGCTTACACCATTTACAAGAAAAGATTGCAGCCCCTTTACGCCAAGGAAAATGGTAATCGCTATCGACGCCGCAATCATGATAAGCGCACAGGCGGTCACGATCATTCTTCCCCGGACTTCATCCAGTTGCCGGTTTTGCCTTGAGCTGATTAATCTTTCGCTCACAGACCATTTTTCTCTATTGTTTATCATCTATGACACTCCTATGAATGTGTTAAGAGGGGAAGCGGGTGATCCGCACTCCCCTTTTTTGTGTTTAATCAGCTTTGCTTTCCGCTTGCATCACGGGTCACTTTCATATCTGTGACCGGAATATAACCTTGATCTGTTACAATGCTTTTTTGAATCTCTTCACTTTTTAGGTAATCAAGAAACTTTTTCGCCAGCCCTTCTGCTTCACCCTTTGTGTAAGAGTGCTGATAAGCCCAGATCGTGTACTCGCCTGTCATGACATTTTTCGCTTCTGGTTTGACGCCGTCGATCGCAAGAGGTGTTACTTTGTCATCTGTTAAATATGAGAATGCCAGATATCCGATAGCTCCCGGAGTATCAGCAATGATTTTTTTGACCGTGTTGGAAGAATCCTCTGTAATTCCTTCAGCAGGCTCAGCCTCGTCAAGCGCATATTTCACAAATGTAGCGCGTGTTCCTGAAGAATCAGGACGGTTCACAAGAGTAATCTTTTGGTCCTTGCCGCCAAGCTCTTTCCAGTTTTTGATTTTTCCTGTAAAAATGTCTTTTAACTCTTTTTTAGAAATATCTTTCACGCCTGTGTCAGGGTTTACAGCCGCTGCCATACCGACGACTGCCACTTGATGGTCTTTAAGCGCTTTTGCGTCGATGCCTTCTTTTTCTTCAGCGAACACATCAGAATTTCCGATTTGAACAGCCCCTTCAGACACTTGAGAAAGTCCTGTACCAGACCCTCCGGCCTGCACCTGGACATCTGCTTCCGGATTTTCTTCCATAAATTTCTCTGCCGCTGCAAGTATTAACGGCTGCATGGCCGATGAACCAGAAATGGTTAAAGAACCAGATGCCTTTCCTTCTCCGCTTGCAGACCCGGTATTTGACTTTTCACTCTCTCCCGCATTTCCGCATGCTGCTGCAATCATCATAAAAGCAGCCATAAGAAGCATGAGCACCAACTTGTTTTTTTTCATTTCTTGAATTCCCCCTGCGTATAATGTGTAATTTGTCCTACATGTATAGCGTAAAGGTTGAGTGTGAAAAGCGTTTTAAACGAATGTAAAGGTTTTGTAAATACGTGTGTTTTTTTGTATACAAAAAAACGCCCACACATGTGGGCGTTCTGTTTTAATGATTTGAAGATGTTGAGCTTTGCGCCTCTTCTTCAATTTTATTTTTGTTTTTTTGCTGAGTGTTGTCGTCTTCTTGTTTTGATTTCAGTTCGAAATATTTATCTAATACTTCTCGTCCGATTTCATTCGTAATGGAATATCTGTCACTATAGTTAACATAGGCCCAAGGAACGACTACCGAAATGGCTATCTCCGGGTTGTCTGCAGGTGCATAGGCAACGAGTGTTGTATTATAAGTACTTTCGCCTGTTTTTGATTTATTTGGACCATCATAGAAAGATTGCGCTGTACCAGTTTTGCCTGCCGGACTATATTTTGCCGACGCAAATTGGCTTGCTGCTGTTCCCTTTGTCATGACCCGTTTAAAGCCGGCTTGAACTTCTCCGATCTCATCACTGCTCATATTTACTTTATTTAAAACTTGAGGCTGAACAGATTCCACTACAGCTCCGATGCCTTTTTGAGCATCCGGCTCTCTTACTTCTTTCACGAGCTGAGGCTTCAAACGATATCCTCCATTTGCAATGGTGGACACGTATTGCGCCATTTGGAGCGGTGTATACGTATCATACTGTCCGATAGCAAAGTCAAGCAAAAGCCCTGATTGTCTCTTAGTACCTTGATAACCGGTTGCTTCATTCGGCAGATCAATTCCGGTTTTTACTCCTAAGCCAAACTGACTAAAATTATAACGGAATGTATCGAAGGCTTTTGTGTCCAACGGCAATGATTGACCGCTTTTATATTCACCCTTACCGATCGCAATTGCTGTTTTAAACATAAATACGTTTGACGATTGTTCAAGTGCTCTTTGAATGCTGACAGGGCCTAAATTCGTCCAAGATTTTTTAGGGTTGGAACCCTTAATTAGAATCGGTTCATCTTGGAATACAGTGTTTAAATTGATCGCACCTGTTTGCAGCCCTGTTAACACAGTCGCACCTTTAACAGAAGACCCCATTGCATAGGAAGAAGTCATAGCGCCTAAAGCATAATCGTCGATTTTATATTTACCATTTTGATTGGTAATTTGTTTACCTGCCATTGTCAAGACTTCACCGTTTCTCGGATCCATCATGACCACAAATGCGCGATCCAATAATTCAGTGCTTGCTCTTGCTTTGGCCGATTTCAAATTTTTCTCAATAATTTTTTCGACTGATTTTTGCAAATCAATATCAATTGTAAGCACCAAGTCCTTGCCGGCTTTGCCTTCTGAAATGGTTTTTTTGCCGGTGACGTTGCCGGAAGAGTCTGTCATATTTTGCACTTTCTCTTTTTGTCCTTGAAGAACATCTTCATATTGATATTCTAAATAACTTTTGCCGACCCTGTCATTTCGGCTGTAGCCGAGTGACAAATAATGTTCAAGAAGGCTTGAAGGAAGCCCTTCATTTGAACTGGATACACTGCCAAGCAATGTACGCAGCAAACTTTTATACGGATAATCCCGTTCCCAGTCTGAGGTAACATCTACCCCTGGCAATTCTTCCAAATGTTCACTTACGACAGACATCTCCTTGGCAGTCACATCTTTGTTTTTGATATATTGAGGCGTCAATGAATAGCCTGAATCCATCTGCCTTTTTATGGCAAGTATCTGCATATCTTCATCTGTCAGTTCGTTCAGTTGTTTATCGGTAATACGCTTCAGGTGAATCTGGTATAAATCATCGTCAGAAAGCAATTTATCTTCAACTTTTTTTCTTTCTTTAGCTGTAATGAGTTTTTTCGCTTCTTTCGGTCTCGTCAGAATCCAATAATCCTTTTTGTCCCGTTCTGTGACCTTTTCAGTATCCACTTTAATCATACCTGCAAGTTTTTTCGCAATTTTTAAACGCTGCGCTTGTGTCGTTGAGGTAGATCTTGTGTATGTAATCGCATTTAACGCTTTGTTGGTCACAATTGAATTCAGGTTTCGATCGTAAATTTTCCCTCTTGGCACAGCTGAACTGACATCCACTTCTTCCTGCTTGCTTGCTTCATTTTTATAATCTTCACCCATAACGATTTGCTTGATGCCAAGCTCTACAATAATCCAAGTGAAAATGATGAATGCAAGCAAAAATAAAATGTTCAGCCGAATCGGCAGAGACTTCTTTTTCTCATTATGTTGTTTTTTCGGTTTACTTCTTCTCATGACATCACCTTTTCTTTATTACAGAAAGAAATGACACTCAAGTAAGAGTGCCATAGATTATTCTAAAGGTTTTTTCGACTTTTTTCTACAGATAACCCTTTTTTCACGAATTATTATCTTTCTCCTTTTAAAAGGTTCGGTTCTGCCACTCGTTTTTGACCGTCTTCTGCCATCGTTTCTTCAGCCGGGTCCGGTTCTGTGAATCTGATGTCTTTGACGAAGTAATAAATCAGTGTATGCCCCGCTCCGAGCAATGCAAGGGACACCGGGATTCCCACATCGTCTTTTAATAATGAGACGATAATGAGAAAAAATAGAATCGACACAATTCTGCCTGCATTTAAAAACAATTCTCTCAGCACAATATATTCAATTCTCGCCTTTCGTGCATGCCTCGCCCGTCCGATGACATCATAGGTAAGGGATAAATAGGGAACGAGAAGCAAGGGATATCCAATTGCGATAAAAACGCCGTAGGTGAGCAAGGTCGTGAAGCTCATATGGAAAAGGATGAGAAACAGCGCTCCATACAGCACCAGTCCTCCTACAAGTATTGCCTTTTTTCTTGCCTTCTTTTTGATCAGCCTTGACACAAAATAGTAGGCAAAAAAGGAAACAGCTGAATTAACAAGCCCAAAGGTACCAAGCGCCAATTCACTGTTTGTTGCAATAAAAACAAACACACTGATTAAAAAAACAAAAATTCCCTCTCTCAAGCCTTGAAAAAAATGCGCATTTGTAATTTTGCGCCAATTCATATTCGTATGGCGTTCAGCAAATACTTTTTTCAGCATAAAACGGCCTTTTGACTCTCTCCGTTTCAGAAAGAAGCTCATGACTACAGCGAGTGCAAATAAACTGAGGGAAAGGCTGAAAATGACCGTATATCCTGTATTATTTTCAAATCTTGAGATCACAAAACCTGCAACAATCGGCCCAATCATCCCCGCCGTCGATGATAAAATTCCCAGAAAACCATTGAAAAAATCTCTCGTATCAGGCTCTGTGATTTCAAAAGTCAGCACATTAAATGCAAGCCAATAAAAACCGTAGCCTACACCAAGGACTGCCCCGATCAGCACCAGCCGGGAAGCGGCCGTTTCACCCGCCAACAGCACCGTTAAATAAAATCCGGCTAAAAAGATCACGCCAAATCTAAGGATAAACACCCTGTCTATTTTCTTAGCCAACCGTCCGGCTAATAAAAAGGTGAATGGCTGCATCGTCACAATTGACAGATTATAGATGGCCAAATCAACGAATTTTCCTGATTGCTTCCAAAGGTACACATTCACAAATGTATTAGAAAGCGCAATACCTAATGAGTAAAGTCCTCCAATGGTAAGCAGCAGCAGTAAGCCTTTGTTTACTTCTACGTTGCCAATTACTTTTTTTAGTTTGCTCATCACTGACTCCCCTTTACTCTCCATAGTTTGTCTAAACTAAAACTCAGATATGTAAAAAGGAGAGAAAGTTCCACACAAAAAAACAAGACCCGTAAAGGGCCTTGTTTCATTTAATCCTTTATTTTGCTTCGCTGTAAAGACGGGCAACCTCATCCCAATTGACAACATTCCAGAAAGCGGAGATGTAATCAGGACGGCGGTTTTGGTAGTTAAGGTAGTAAGCGTGCTCCCATACATCAAGACCTAAAACCGGAGTTTTCCCTTCAGAAAGCGGAGAATCTTGGTTTGGCGTGCTAGTGATTTCAAGCTTGCCATTGTTTACTACAAGCCATGCCCAGCCAGAACCGAAACGGCCTGTTGCCGCAGCTCCGAACTGCTCTTTGAATTTGTCAAAGCTTCCAAATTCACTTTTGATTGCCTCTGCAAGATCTCCTGTCGGCTCGCCGCCGCCATTTGGAGATAAAAGTGTCCAGAACAATTTGTGGTTGGCATGTCCGCCGCCATTGTTGCGTACAGCAGTGCGGATGTTTTCCGGCACAGCGTTAAGGTCAGCTACAAGCTCTTCAACAGATTTGTTTGCAAGAGCAGTATTTCCTTCAACCGCTTTGTTCAAGTTTGTAACATAAGTGTTATGGTGCTTCGTATGGTGAATATTCATTGTTTCCTTGTCGATATGCGGTTCTAACGCATCGTAAGCATAAGGTAATTCTGGAAGTTCGTAAGCCATGATAAATTCCTCCTTAATATTATATGTACTGAAATGCCGCTATCAAGCGAGCCTTTCTTCATTCAGATTATCAAAAGAAAGGCGCGTTATCAATGAAAAAGCTCATAAAAGGTCATTTCAGCAGGCATACTTCACTTTAACCGTTAAGACTTGTTACTAAACCTGTTGTTTTTGCTTTTCTATAGAACAGTCCATAAAAAATACCCGATCATGATTAGCTGAATGACGCCCTTTGCCAGGACACTCGTTAAAAACCCGATCAGTGATCCCAAGCCGATTTTGAATGCGGCCTTTATATCTTTCTGATGAACGATAAGCTCAGCTGCGACCGCGCCGATAAACGGTCCCAAAATGATACCTGCTACAGGAATGACAAATGGTCCGATTAATAAGCCAATCGTGCTTCCCCAAATCGCCGCCCTGCTGCCCCCGAATCTTTTAACCCCCAGCAAATTGGATACATAGTCTGCTGCGAATAAAACAGCGGCAAATACGGCTTCCACAAGCCAAAACATATAGGAATAAGGACTGAACGTAAACAAAAATCCATATAGAACAAATCCTGCAACAATAAACACGACACTCGGGATGATAGGGTACACAAGCCCGATAAATGCGATAACAAATACAACAGCTATGATCAGCCAATATAAAATATCCATAAAATCTCCTCTTTCCGCGGATTTATCTATCCGCTCTAAGCTTATTATGTATTATTCCTTATCTTGGTGCTGGTAACCTTCACTTTAAAATCGGCTTACAATAATAGATCTTCCTTGTGTTCATGCGGTGTGAACGATACAATAAGCAACATATATCAGTATAGCTAGGAAGTGAAGGTTTTGAATTTATTTAAGCTTTTTGTCAAAAGTACATACTCTCCCAAGGATATCGCAAAGACAAGATTCCAAGGGATAGGGAAGGCGATTCTTTATGTTTTCCTTCTTTCGCTCCTTTTTACACTCCCGAGCGCTTATTATTTAAGCTCCGGAACTGTGAAATCAATGAACGGGTTTAAATCCGTTTTACAAGATGATTTCCCCGATTTTACGATTTCAAACGGCAAACTGCAAACCGATGAAAAAAAATCCACGGAATCACAGGCGAATGGATTTGTCATTGTATTTGATCCCACTGACGCATACGGCACAGAACAAATCGAGGCAAAGCAAAATGCTATCGGCATTTTGAAAGACAAATTTGTCTTGGCAATCGACGGCCAGGCGACAGAAATGAATTATTCATTGCTCCCTTCTGAATTGACGAAAAAGGATGTCATGTCCGCATTACATCAAAATAAAACAATGATTGTGACCGTGCTTTCTGTCTTATTGTTTCTCATGACTGCCGTGGGTAAATTTATAGAAGTTTCTTTCCTTGGCTTGATCGGGCTCATCATGAAAAACGCCCAAAGAAAACAGCTGTCCTATCCGCAGCTATGGAAACTTTCTGCTTATTCGATTACCCTTTCAACCATTTTCTTTACCATTATGAGAGCATTGGAAGCTTCTGTGCCAAGTGAATTTTTTGTTAATTGGTTTGTAAACTTTGTGATCCTCTTCCTCGTCTTAAAAGAGATACCGTCAAAGAAAACAGCCGTTTAGTCTGAGACTGTCCCGTACAGTCTCTTTTCTTTTGTCATGAAGGAAAAGGGACAAGCATACAATGAAGTAAAATTCGTATGCGGGAGGCAAAAAACATGAAGCGTCTCATCTTTCTATTCAGCAGTATATTTGTCATCTTTATTATATTTTACGATGTAAAAATAGGAACCATTCCCTTTCAGGACCTCCCTGTTTATGCAGTGTCAGCAAAAACTTCTGAACAAGAAGCGGCGTATAAAACGGTTACAGTGAAAAAGGGTGACACGGTCATGTCAATTGTCGGAAATGCGGGCTCGCCGGAAGAGATTGTGAGGGATTTCGAAGCGCTGAATCCAAACGTAAAAGCAAGCAGCATTCAAGCCGGAACAGCGTATAAATTCCCCGTATATCGCAACTAAAACGTTAATTTCTTGTCAGTTCGGCGAATACACTGTTACAATATAATTTGTAAATCAAAATCACACAGACCATATCAGGACTGGATTCAATAAGCGGTAACTACAATTAAGGAGCGATTGACAAGTGAGTGAAATCACCCATCGTACAAAAACGCGTCCCGTCAAAGTGGGACCTTTAACAATAGGCGGAAATAATGAAGTTGTCATACAAAGCATGACAACAACAAAAACACATGATGTAGAAGCAACAGTAGCGGAGATTAACCGATTGGCAGAAGCGGGATGCCAAATCGTGCGGGTCGCATGCCCTGACGAGCGTGCGGCTAATGCGATTGCCGATATCAAAAAACAGATATCCATTCCGCTTGTTGTCGATATCCATTTTGACTACAAGCTTGCCTTAAAAGCGATAGAAGGCGGAGCAGATAAGATCCGGATCAACCCTGGGAACATCGGCCGCCGTGAAAAAGTCGAAGCTGTTGTGAAAGCAGCAAAAGAAAAAGGAATTCCTATTCGAATCGGCGTTAACGCAGGTTCTCTGGAAAAACGCATTTTAGAAAAATACGGCTATCCGACAGCAGACGGAATGGTCGAAAGCGCGCTTCACCATATTAAAATCCTTGAAGATCTGGATTTTCACGATATTATCGTCAGCATGAAAGCGTCCGATGTGAACCTTGCGATTGAAGCATATGAAAAGGCATCAAGAGCTTTCGATTATCCGCTTCACCTCGGTATTACAGAGTCAGGAACATTGTTTGCCGGCACAGTTAAAAGCGCGGCAGGCCTCGGAGCTATCTTAAGTTTGGGTATCGGTAACACTGTGCGTATCTCATTAAGCGCCGATCCGGTGGAAGAGGTAAAAGTAGCACGAGAATTGTTAAAATCTTTCGGGCTTGCTTCAAATGCGGCCACCCTTATTTCGTGTCCGACTTGCGGACGGATTGAGATTGATTTAATCAGCATTGCAAACGAAGTGGAAGACTACATTTCAAAGGTAAAAGCACCGATTAAAGTAGCTGTTCTCGGCTGCGCCGTAAACGGTCCGGGAGAAGCAAGAGAAGCTGACATCGGTATTGCCGGTGCCCGCGGGGAAGGACTTCTGTTCCGCAAAGGCGAAATTGTACGCAAGGTTCCCGAAGAAACAATGGTTGAGGAACTGAAAAAAGAAATTGACAAACTTGCCGAGGAACATTATGCAAAACTCGAAGCTGAAAAATCGAAATTAAATGCTTAGACACAAAAAGCTTGACGGAAACCCGTCAAGCTTTTGCTTTAGAAAAACGGAATAATAAATATTCCCAGCACAAGTGATATTACGCCAATTCCCATTGCCCAGCCGCCTAAGCTGGTTGCGCCTCTTCTTCGTGCGATATAGCCGACGATGATTCCAGCCGCCCCTAACAGCACAGGAAGGACAAACAAGGAAATAATGGATAGAGCTAAGGCAATAAATCCAATGCCTCGCCCTTCATTGGCTCCTGCATTATTCTCATCACGGTCACCGACGCGGTCTGATGCGCGGTAAGGCTCCGCAATTTCAGCAGAAGTTTCTTCTAAATAACCGTCATCATGGGTAATGTTCGTGCCCTCTGAGCCATGATCGACATAATAATTATTACCTTCACGTTTTTCGTAGTCGTATGCCACCTTCAATTCCCCCTTGTCTTTTATTAAAGGAGCTTTTATAGTTTAAGCAATTTCTTCTGTTTCATGTTTGCTAAACTTTTCTGGTAATGTTAATTGTTTATGTTACACTTGAAAGTATGAAAATAAAGGAGTGTGGGCATGTTACGCTTAGGAATAGATATTGACGGCACCATCACGGCTCAAGATACATTTGTCCCTTATTTAAACCACTCGTTTAACCTTTCTATTTCATTAGACGATATGACGGACTATGATCTGACAAAGCTGCTGAATATTACAACCGAAGAATTTTGGGACTGGATGAATCGCAATGAAGCGATGATATATAAAGAAGCCATGCTCGCGCAGTACGCAAAACAATCGCTTGATAAACTGAAAGAAGAGCACTCTTTGATCTATATTACAGCACGGCGGAACCATTTGACTGATGTCACCTATGAGTGGTTCGGTAGCCGGGATATTCACTATGACCATATTGAGCTTGTCGGCGGGCACAACAAGGTAGAAGCTGTGAAAAAGCATGACATTGACTTATTTTTTGAAGATCATCACGGTAATGCGACGATGATAGCAAAAGAAGCCAATATTCCGGTTATTTTGTTCAATTCCCCCTATAATCAGCTCCCCATCGATTCGAATATCATCAGGGTGAATAACTGGCTTGACGCCGTTCACTGGATAAATGAAAACAAACACAGTTTATTACGTGTGAAAAGCTGACAAAGCAGGAGCCGAAAAAATAAGGCTCCTGCTTTTTTTAAAAAATAAAAACCCTTACGCTGAAGGGTTTTCCGCATTTTTTTGTTCGCATCCCGGGCACTTGCCGTATATCTCAAATTTGTGGCCGCTGATTTCATAGCCTTCCAAATCGTCGTTAAGTTTGTCCATCGGGCATGATTCAATCTCTTTCGTCTTTCCGCATTCTAAACAAATAAAATGATGATGATGATGCGTGTATGAACACTTAAATCTAAAAAGCTTTTCACCGGAAAGCTCAGTCGTTTCCAAAATGCCCAGCTCTTCATATAATGAAAGGTTTCTGTATATTGTATCAAAGCTCAGACCGGGATAATCGTCATTTAATGCAGCCAAAACGTTTTTAGCAGTAAGATATCTGTCCGAATCAGCGAAAAGCTGAAGCATATCTTCCCGTTTGCTTGTATATTTATATCCTTTTTCTTTCAGCAAGTTAAGTGCTTCTTGTACGTTCATGGAGGGTCCCCCTTGTCACTTTGAAAGAACGTATGTTTATGCTCAATCAATCCGATTTTCCAAAAAAGAAAATGGCAGCTGTCAAATCAGCAAGCCATCTCTTTATGTCGTATATAAATTATACCTATAAAATTAATAAAAGTAAATGAAAGCCTAATGGATAGCGGTTTTGAATTTGCCGCCTCTTGTTTCATGAGTATTCATAATAGTTATAAATGCATTTTTGTCAATTTCAAAGACGATGGATTTCAGCTTGGTTACTTCAAGCCTTGTGACAACAGCATATATGACTTCCTTCGTTTCATCGGTATAACCGCCCTTGCCCTGCAGTTTGGTTGTCCCCCGTCCAAGCCGGTGCAAAATGGCGTCTGATATTTCAGCATATTGTTCTGCCACAATAATGACCGCTTTTGTTTCATCAAGTCCTTGAATAACGGCATCTATTGTTTTCATAGCAATATAATAGGTCATGAAGGAATACATCGCCTGTTCCGGGCCAAACACAAAACCGGCCCAAATAAAGATGAACACGTTAATGAGCATAACGAATTCGCCGACTGAAAATGGCAATTTTTTCGTCAGGAGGATGCCGAGTATCTCTGTGCCATCCATTGATCCCCCGAATCGAATCACCAGACCGACACCGAAGCCAAGCAAAAGCCCTCCAAAAACTGTAGCCAAAATTGGCTGTGTTGTAACGGCATCTACATGGTGAAGCGAAGATTCGATAACCGCTAACCCTACAATTCCAATAACGGTGGAAACCAAGAATGTCTTTCCGATATATTTATAACCAAAAATCATAAACGGAATGTTTAGCACTACGACAAAAATAGCGAAATTAAGGATGGGGGTGGCCATAAAGAGGTGGTCTAAAATAAGCGATATTCCGATGATGCCTCCGTCAATGAAGTTATTAGGGACCAAAAACAGTTCAATACTTACCGCCGCTGAAGCAGCTCCGATCAAAATCATAATGACTCTGAAAAGGAAATGAATGAATGATTCTTTCTTATGTTGTTTTGTTGAGGTCATAAAATCTCCTTCCTGAAAATAACTATTAAAAATAGATTATGAATCTATTTTACCATTAAAAGCTGGAACGTTTTACTGATTTGCCCATACATTATTCCTGAGAGGTGGAATGTTCGATGATTTTATTTCAAAAAATTATTCTGCAGCGGCTGAACCAAGTGACTGCGGAGGATTTACTCAAGTATTCAAAGCAATACGGAATCAGTCTCACCAGAACACAAGCGGCTGAAGTCGCAAACCTTATGAACGGTAAAAACATAAACATTTTTGATGATCAGGAACGCTTGCAGCTGCTGAAACAGGTTGAAAACATTACATCAAAAGAAACTGCAAATACAGTTAATGAACTTTTCAAACAATTCACAAGCTAAAGAGGGGGAGATTCACTCCCCCTTTATTTATTGCTCTGCTATTTTTTCCAGCAATCCCTCATCAAATTGCTTTTCCTTCAGCATTTGAATCTCGAATCGGTATGGAGGTTTTTTATTCTTCTTATCTTCCCCTACATACGGCGTTTCCAGGATTTTCGGTATATCTGAAAGCTGATCATGATGCACCACATATTGCAAAGCGTCGAATCCGACTTCACCGAAGCCGATGTTTTCATGACGGTCTTTTTTCGCACCTCTGACATTTTTGCTGTCATTAATGTGAAGCACTTTTATTCTGTCGATTCCGACAATCTTATCAAATTCATTAAGAACGCCGTCAAAATCATGAACAACATCATAGCCTGCATCATGCGTATGGCATGTATCAAAGCAGACGGACAGATGCTCATTATGAGTGACACCGTTTATAATTTGGGCAAGCTCTTCAAAACTCCGGCCGCACTCAGAACCTTTGCCGGCCATCGTTTCCAAAGCGATCTGCACCTTTTGATTCGGATCAATCACTTCGTTTAAGCCTTCAATGATCTTTTGAATACCTACATCAGCCCCCGCTCCCACATGAGCGCCTGGGTGAAGCACAATTTGTTTTGCTCCGATCGCAGCTGTCCTTTCGATTTCCGAACGCAGAAAGTCAACGCCAAGCTCAAATGTTGCCGGGTTGGTCGTATTCGCAATATTGATGATGTAAGGCGCATGAACGACAATATCGTCAATGCCGTTTTCTTTCATGTGCGCCTGGCCTGCCTCTATATTGAGGTCTTCAATTTTTTTACGGCGCGTATTTTGCGGTGCGCCTGTATAGATCATAAATGTGTTTGCCCCATAAGAGACAGCTTCTTGGCTTGCGGCAAGAAGCATGTGTTTTCCGCTCATTGAGACATGTGAACCTATTTTCAACAACCGGTTTCCCTACTTTCCTCTTTTAGATTGCTGTCTTCTTTGTTTTTTTCTTATTTTCTCCATCTCATAACTCATTTTCTTTTTATAGCCCGGTTTTACTTTTTTCGGCTTTTTCACAAGGCGCTGTGCCATTTCGTCAGCTTCGTTCGGCGTCTTTTTACGGTTTTTACGGCGCTGGCGGTCGTCGCCTTTTTTCCATTCGCCTTTTTCAAGCTCAACATACTCAAATACGATGCCCATTTTCTCCAGTTTGACAAGCGCATCCTCATCAGACAGCTCATAAATCGTCATCGCTTGGCCTGAAGATCCGGCGCGCGCCGTTCTTCCTACACGGTGAACATAAAAATCAAGATCATCCGGCAGCTCATAGTTGATAACGTGGCTCACACCCTTAATATCAATCCCTCTAGCCGCAAGGTCTGTCGCGATGACATATGTGAACTCCAGATCGTTAATCTGCTTCATTACTTTTTTACGCTCACGAGGCGTCAGCCCGCCGTGAAGAAGACCTATTTTCATCCCTTTGCCTGTTAAGTATGAAGCAATATGGTCCGCCGTATTTTTTGTATTGGCAAATACAATGCCAAGATACGGATTTTGATGGGACATGATGTCAAAGAGCAACTTGTCCTTATCGCGGTGTTTTGAAGGGATGAGAACATGCTCAATCTTTTCTGCAGTGATTTGCTTCGGCTCCACATGTGCGTATTTCGGATTTTCCATATACTTTTTCAAGAAAGGCTTCAGTTTTTCAGGAATCGTCGCGGAGAAAACAAGCATTTGCAAATCTTCCGGCATACGTGATCCGATATAATCAACATCAGCTATAAAACCCATATCAAGCATTAAATCTGCCTCATCAATAACAAGTGATTTAGCCTTATAAACGTTTAACGCCTGCTCTTTTATTAAATCAGCAATCCGTCCCGGGGTTCCGACAACCAGATGTGGCTGTGTCTTCAGCTTATCAATTGATTTTTGTTTATCCGTGCCTCCGATAAAGCATTTCGAACGGATAGAATCGTCTGTCATGCTTTCTGTAATTTTCAGCGCTTCCTGATGAATCTGGTTGGCAAGCTCTCTTGTCGGAGCCGTAATAACGACCTGAACAACGTCCTTATTCGGATCAATTTCATTTAACAAAGGCAATAAATAAGCGTGAGTCTTTCCTGTACCGGTCTGAGATTGCCCAATCACGCTTTCTCTTTTTAACACAGCAGGTATCAGCCTTTTTTGAATATCAGTCGGCTCATAAAAACCAAGGCGATGTACGGCATCTATAATAAACGGTTTCAGATCATACAATTCAAATTTTGTTTCTTTCATTTTTCCCAGCTCCTTAAAGCGGCACATTATGTGTCCATCATCACATTATACCCGATTTGGCTTAAAAACACCATGTTTGTCAGGAGCTTGTTTTACGCTCTCTCGAAAAAAAGCAAATACAGTCTCACATGCATATTGTAGTAGCAGGGAGAGTTTGAAAGGAGGTACAAGTATGTTTTCACAGCAACAGCCAATGAGAAATATGCGTCAGCCGGGACCGCCAAACCGGTCCGCTCCTAACCAGCGCATGATGGGCGGAAGACCGCCCGCAATGCGACAGCCTTCATTTTCCGGCCAGCAGCAAGGTTTCCAGCCCCCTCGCCAGCCATTTCCCCAGCAGCCGGGAATCGAATCCAGAAATGGCTTAGGGGGAGGATTAAAGGGCATGTTGTCCAGGTTTTTGCCGGGTGCAGGAGGTACAGGGGCGCCCGGGGCAGCGGCAGGCGGAGGCGCCGGTTTTCAAGGCATTCAGAATCTGGCCAATCCGGCGTCGCTATCCAGCATGCTCGGCAATGTCCAAAAAGTGCTCGGCATGGCTCAGCAAGTCACTCCCATGATTCAGCAGTATGGCCCATTAGTGCGAAACCTGCCGGCCATGATGAAGCTGTACAGCCAATTGAGCAGCAATGATGACGAAACAGAAGAAGCAGACGGAAAAGAAGCCGAGACGAATGAAACAGATATACCTGACGAAACAGAGACGGTGAAAAAAACGAGCCCAGTTCCCGCAAAACCAAAAGCAAAATCTGCTCCGGCGCCGGCCTCTAAGAAAAAAGAAGTGTCTCCCTCTCCGGTCTCCGCTCCTGTCAAAAGAACGTCAGGCAGTTCAAAGCCAAGATTATATATTTAACATTCTTTGATATCTGAACTAAGATTGGCTATAATAGAGATCAGAAGAATGCAAGAATAAAGCCGTTTAATTACGGCTTTTTATATTGCCTCTCACTCACTTCTGAATAGGAGGACAACCAAAAATGGACGTAGTTAAAATTTCGCCGCGCGGCTATTGCTATGGCGTTGTAGATGCCATGGTCATCGCTAAAAACGCAGCGCTTGATAAAAACTTACCCAGACCAATCTATATACTCGGAATGATTGTTCATAATAAACACGTTACAGATGCGTTTGAAGAGGACGGGATTTACACGCTGGACGGAGCTAACAGATTAGAAATATTAAAGCAGGTAGACAAAGGCACCGTCATTTTCACGGCGCACGGCGTTTCTCCGGAAGTCCGGAGAATAGCAGAAGAAAAAGGCTTAGTCGCAATTGACGCAACATGCCCGGACGTCACGAAAACCCATGATTTAATTTTAAAAATGAAAGCGGAAGGCTACCATGTCATCTATATCGGCAAAAAAGGCCATCCGGAGCCTGAAGGAGCGGTAGGCGTCGCGCCAGATATTGTTCACCTCGTTGAAACCGAAGAGGATGTCCAAAATCTTGATATTCAAGCAGAAAAATTAATCGTAACAAACCAAACGACAATGTCTCAATGGGATGTTCATGACATCATGGAGCTTGTAAAGGATAAATACCCCCATGTTGAATATCACCAGGAAATTTGTCTGGCTACACAGGTCCGCCAAGAAGCCGTATCAGAACAAGCAAAAAAAGCAGACTTAACAATCGTTGTTGGAGATCCAAAGAGCAACAACTCAAACAGGCTCGCACAAGTGTCCGAAGAAATTGCCGGAACGAAAGCCTACCGCATCGGCGACTTAAGCGAATTAAAGCTGGAGTGGCTTCAAGGTGTAAATACTGTAGCAGTAACCGCTGGCGCTTCTACGCCAACACCTATTACGAAAGAAGTCATTCGCTTCTTAGAACAATTTGATCATCAGGATGAATCGACATGGACAGTTCAGCATAACGTCCCGCTGCAAAAAATCTTACCAAAAGTAAAAGCAAAAAACTGAGGCCCTTACGCCTCAGTTTTTTTATAAAAATGTAAACGGATTTGTATCTGTCTCAGACACAAAAATATGAACATTATAATTTTTCTCTGCGCACATCGCAGTCAGCGTTTTCACAACGCCCTCTTTCATGATTTTTTCAGCATAGTGACCGGGATCAATAACATTAAGCCCCATCATCATCGCATCATGCGCAACATGAAAATACAGATCTCCTGTTACGTAAACATCCGCGCCTTTTCGTTTTGCCTCGTAAATGTATTTATTGCCGTCTCCTCCGAGAACAGCCACCTTTTTCACTACACTCTCAGAATCCCCTACCATGCGGACTCCGTTTACTTGCAGCTTCTCTTTTACAAACAAGGCAAATTCCTGAAGCGTCATATTATCTTTCAGTTTTCCGATCCGGCCAAGCCCTTTTTCTATCGCGGCCTGTTCCACATGATAAATATCATAAGCAACCTCTTCATATGGATGGCTTTTGATCATGGCTTTTATTACAGATTTTTCTAAACTTGCAGGAAAAACGGTCTCAAGCCGGACCTCATGAACCAGTTCAAGCTCTCCAACCTCACCGATAAACGGCTCTGCACCGTCCAGCGGCTTGAAGCTTCCGATTCCCTCCGATGAAAACGCACAATGGCTGTATTCGCCGATGTGTCCTGCCCCGGCGTTTCCAAGGGCGGTTCTGACCTTCTCTTCGTACTCCTTCGGCACATATACGACCAGCTTTTTAAGCGGATCTGAATATGTCGGCACCAGCACTTCGGAATTCTCCAGCTCCAAAGCCTCAGCGAGCAAATCGTTCACTCCGCCGTCCGCTACATCCAGATTCGTATGGGCCGCATATACAGCAATATCATGTTTGATACATTTCTCAATCAGCCTACCGCCAGGCTGATCTGTCGAGATATGCTTAAGCGGTCTGAAAATAGGCGGATGATGGGCAATAATCACATCAACATTTTTTTCAATCGCTTCGTCTACCACACTTTCCAGCACATCAAGCGTGACCATCACGTTTTTCACCGGTTTATTCAAAGTGCCGATCTGCAATCCAATTTTGTCTCCCTCAACCGCAAACGCCTTCGGAGAAAATTGTTCAAACAACTGGATGATTTGCTGACCGTTTACTGTTTTATCCATGTCCGATGACCTCCTTTAACAATTCAATCCGTTTTGTGAGTTCTGCTAATTTTTGTTTGTTGTGCCCGGACTGCGCAGCACGGCTGATCTGCTCATGAATTTTTTCAGTATGTTCAAGCTCTTGAGTCCATTTTTTCATAAATACTGCATTCTTTTCTTTTGCTAAAAAAGGACCGACAAGCATTCCGGCTTCAAAAGAAAATCCTTCGTAAGCTGCATCTTTGTCTCCCGCTTCGGCGGCAAGCACTTCATAGCACTTCCCATCCTCCTCAAGAATCATCTCACTCACGAGAGCATAGCCTTCCTTATAGAGCCACTCTCTAATATGGATGGCATGAATATTCGGCTGCAAAATAAGCCGCTCTTTTCCTGTCAGCTTATCTTTGCCAGACTCTAAAATATGAGCGATCAAAGAGCCTCCCATTCCGGCAATCGTAATTGCATCAACCTCACCTTTTTGAATCACTTCCAGCCCGTCCCCCTGCCTCACTGAGATATGGGAGCTTAAGTTTAATTTCTCAACCTGCTGTTTTGCAGAAAGAAAAGGGCCGTCGGTAATTTCCCCGGCAATTGCGCGGCTTGCTATATGATTCAGCACAGCATAACAAGGAAGGTAAGCGTGGTCAGAACCGATATCCGCAATCACTGCTCCGTCCGGTATGTTTTCCGCTACTGTCTGCAATCTTTTTGATAATTTCATTTCATTCATTGTTATCACAACTTTTCTCAATCATTTTTTCCTTTACTATCATATAAAAAAACAGCCGGGAATCCAAGCTGAGCGAATGATTTTCGTTTATTTCTTTACTCTAATGTGTTTTCTCATTGTAAAAGGGGCTTTTTATGGGTTGTGTTTCTATAGTCTATGCCTTTCAAAAGAACACCCTTAACAAAGGAAGTTCCAAATTTAAACTAAAGAATATGTTTTTCTTTCTTTACTATTTCTGCTTTATCTAGAAGCGTTTTTTTGGTAAGTACCCCTCAAACCTCGCACGTGAATTGGTAAGAGCGTCACATCCCACTTCCCTTTCTCACCTTTATAGCGAAATTTCGAATGATCATAATTTCGATCATAGTTTACAACAAACCAAAAGGGAAGTACTGATTTTCTATTAGAAGGCAAAAATAAAAGGCTGTCGAGAGAATCTCGGCGGCCTGACAGATATAGCTTTAAATTTTAGTTATTTAATATTAGACACCCAATCTGCCATTTCATCCAGCTTCTCGGCAGGTACGAGTCCTGACGGCATTCCGTTGCCGCCTTTTTCAATTTTTGTTTTTATTTCAGCAACATCTTTTTTATCTCCCACGCCTTTCAAACTCGGCCCTGAGACACCTTCATAGTTTTCACCGTGGCATGAGATACAGTTGGCCTTGTATATCTCTTCCGGTGAAGCGTTTGCAGTTTCCTTCTCGGCAGACTTGTTTTCCCCTCCGCCTGCAATCTCCTTGGCGTCGCCGAGCCCCTTTACGGATAAAAAGAAAGTGAGCCCTATCCCTAAGACAGCAATCAGCAAAAATGGAATAAGCGGATTCCGTTTCATTTTCCATCCCCCTTTATCATCTTCCCCTATGTAAACAATTCTAATTCTAACTTAATTTTACAAAAAGTAAATGGATCAAGGCGCAAAAATTTCGTTATTCACACTTTATACAAAAAAGACAACAATCTTTTTGTTTTGTCCGATTTCCCTTTTATTCTATTGTATAATTTATTGTATACGCTTACAATAAGAAATGTGGGCATCTTTTTGAATTTTTAGTAAAATGTTCATTTGCAAACGGAGTCATTATTCAGTAAAATAAAGGTATATTATCCATATATCTTTTTGGCAAAAAAAGAACGGATCATTCAGACCCGTTCCACTCTATTCTAGAAAATCCTTCAGACGTTTACTTCTGCTAGGATGTCTTAATTTACGAAGCGCTTTTGCTTCAATCTGACGAATACGCTCTCTCGTTACTCCAAATACCTTGCCTACTTCTTCCAACGTTCTTGTGCGTCCGTCATCAAGCCCGAAACGAAGGCGCAATACATTTTCTTCACGATCCGTTAACGTATCCAGCACATCTTCCAGCTGTTCTTTTAAAAGCTCATACGCCGCATGATCTGAAGGTGAAGTCGCCTCCTGATCTTCGATGAAATCGCCAAGATGAGAGTCATCTTCTTCACCGATCGGTGTCTCTAAAGATACCGGCTCTTGAGCTATTTTTAAGATTTCACGCACTTTTTCAGGTGTAAGATCCATGTCTTCTGCGATTTCTTCCGGTGTCGGCTCTCTTCCTAAGTCTTGCAGGAGCTGGCGCTGCACACGGATTAATTTATTGATGGTTTCAACCATATGAACAGGGATACGAATCGTTCTTGCCTGATCGGCGATAGCGCGTGTAATTGCCTGCCTGATCCACCACGTAGCATACGTACTGAATTTATATCCTTTACGATAGTCGAACTTTTCAACGGCTTTCATCAGACCCATATTGCCTTCTTGGATCAGATCAAGGAAAAGCATTCCGCGTCCTACATATCGTTTGGCGATGCTGACAACCAATCGTAAGTTAGCCTCTGCCAATCTGCGCTTGGATTCTTCATCACCCTCTTCAATTTTTTGAGCGTAGGTGATTTCTTCTTTAGCAGAAAGAAGATTTACCCGACCAATTTCCTTCAGGTACATACGGACTGGATCATTAATTTTTACACCAGGCGGTACACTGAGGTCATTGAGGTCAAATTCTTCTTCGGCTTTGGCAAGCTGCTGAATATTAGGATCTTCTGTTTCTTCATTTTCACTAATTAATTCAACACCTTGTTCTCCTAAAAATTCATAATACTCATCCATTTGGTCTGATTCAATTTCAAAGCTGGACATACGCTCGGCGATTTCTTCATATGTCAAAACGCCACGTTTTTTACCGGCTTCAGTCAGCTGGTCTTTTACTTGGTCAATTGTTAATTCTGTTTCTGTTTCGTGGGTTTGTTTATCAGCCATTATGGATCCCTCCTTCCAAAGCTTGCAACGAATTCTAAAAGCGGTATTTTTCTTATTCAGTCATTCAGGCGTTTTCTATATGATCAGCCATAAGAAATGTTCGAATAATGAAATGACAATTCATGATGAGGTAAAGCGATCTATTTTGCTCCTCCGCAAGGAATCATTGCCAAATGAGCGCCTTCCCGCAAATTCATGTGTTATTTTAAAGATCGGTTCAATGTAATAATTTCTTGAGCCAAAGATGCCGCTGTGAGAAAATCCTTTTGTCTTTCTGCCTCTGCTCTCTCTTGCTCTTTTTCCTTTATCATTGACCATTTTCGATGATTCAACACTTTTTTTACATAATCCGATAACTCGGCTTCGCTCAATTCTTGATTGATTTGCAGCATCAATATATCGGAAAGCAGCTGGCTGATCGTGTCATCCTGAAGTTTTGACATCGCATTTTGAGGTGTCAGCTCAGCTCCTTCTTCATATAAAGCATACAGATATGCAGCCAGCGCCCGGTGCTCGTCGAGATTGAATTCAAATCCAATCCGATCCAGCACTTTTTTTATGACGCCCCGGTCACGTAGCATATGGGCGAGAAGAAGCCTTTCAGCATTTTCATGGGCCGGCCGCAGACGCTTTTGCCTCGCCTTTGTAGTGATATGCGCCCGCCTTGTCTGAGTCTCCCTGTTATTCTGGCTCGGTCCGTTTTGCTTTGAGAATACGGCGAGCTGCTCCGCTAACGATTCTTGTGAAAGAGAAAATTCGGCAGCAAGCTGTTTCAGGTAAACTTCTTGTTCGAGCGACCCTGACAGCGCGCTGATTTCTTTCAAAACGGATTTGATGTAGGCTAACCGGTCGCCTTCATCAGATAAGTTCTTTCCTTTACGGAAGAATTGCATTTTGAACGCCATTACGGTAACACTCGCGTTTATGATGTCATTTTTGAATTTTTCCCCGCCGTATCTCTTCACATAATCGTCAGGGTCCAATCCGTCAGGGATGATGGCCACTCTTACCTTACAATCTTTTTTCATCAGCAGATCTGCGGCTTTTAAGGTGGCTTCATAACCGGCTGAATCGGAATCATAGCAGAGGATGATCTCTTCCACGTTTCTTCTCAGGATCTTCGCATGCTCTTCTGTGAGAGAGGTTCCCATAGTAGCTATGCTTTCTTTCACTCCTGAGCTGACAGCTGATATGACATCTGCAAATCCTTCAAACAAGACCGCTCTTTCCTGCTTCCTGATTTGGAGGCGTGCTTTATGAAAATTGTATAACAGCTTACTTTTATGAAACAGCGGTGTTTCAGGGCTGTTCATATATTTAGGCTGCTGGTCTCCGAGCGCTCTGCCTGAGAAAGCGGCTACAGCACCATGATGATCATGGATCGGAAAAATGATCCGATTTCTGAAACGGTCAAAATAACCGCTGCCGTCTTCCCGTCTGATTAAAAGCCCGGCTTTTTCCATCAGCTCTTCTTTAAATCCCCGTTTTGCCAAAAACTTCGTCATGAAGTCCCAAGAATCAAGAGCGTAACCAATTTCAAACTCATCTATCAGCTCTTTCGTAAAGCCTCTTGACAGAAGGTAATCTAACGCATCTTGACCTTCTTTTGTATTCATTAGCAAATGATGGTAAAATTTCTTCAGAAGCTCATGAGCCTCCGCCATCTTCTGTTCGCCGGATGAATCTGGGCGGGACGCTGTATTAATCGTTATATCATCGGGAAAATCAATTTGATATTTATCAGCAAGGTGGGATACTGATTCGGTAAACGAATAGCCCTCCATCTGCCTCAAAAAGGAGAAAACATTGCCGCCCGCTCCGCATCCGAAGCAATGAAAAATCTGTTTATCCGGCGATACGGAAAATGAAGGCGTGTTTTCTCCATGAAATGGACAGAGTCCAAAGTAATTTCGGCCTTGCTTTTTTAATTGAACGTAATCACCTATGACTTCTACGATATCTGCTGACTTTTGCACCTGATCCACAATTTCATCTGGTATACGATTTCCCATCTTATTAACACTCCGTCGTACATTATTCGATGCCTTAGTCTAAAATCCCTTCATGATTCGACAGGATTTTTTGCAGCAGGGTAACAAATCGTTCTCGATCTTCATTATTTAATTTTTTAGGGCCCTTGGAATATATGCCTTTTCTCCTTTGTTTGCCGGAAATATGGCGGCCTTGAAGCGCGAAATCAATCGTATCTTCCTTATAAAGCCGGCCTCTTTCTGACATGACGCTGACTTTCCTGTTCAGCAATAAGGAGGCAAGCCCTATGTCCTGCGTCACAACAATATCTCCCGGCTTTACATGATTTGCGATATATAAGTCAGCTGCTTCTTTATGAGGATCAACGTACTTCCACTTCTCTTCCTTCCCTCTGGAAAGCTGATAGTGCTCAAATGAAGCTACAAAAAGGACTTGAACATTGAAATCTGATGCTACGAGCAAAATTTCATCTTTTACAGGACACGCATCAGCATCGACAAAAATCGTCTTTTCTTTTTCATCAAGAAGAGTAATTCTCCATCCCTCCATTAATCTCCTGCATAAAAGCAAGCAAAATCGCTCATGCTTCAAAATTGCGGACTATGCGAATTTGTCGAAAAATTTCCGGGAGAAATTCTTGACATCTTACCCATAATAGTTTATTCGTATCAGACTAAGCTTAAACCTAAAATTAATCATTTTATCACAATTTTTTATTATAATACAAACTTCGTAAAGATGCTATTCTTTTTCACTATTCCCTTTTTCCTTACAATCAAAAACCCAGGAGAGAGCGTCCCTGAGTTATTTGTTCTTCGTTTTTAAATGGTGGATGATATTCGCCGTTTCTTCAACCGCTTTGTTGGAAACATCTACAACCTGGCATCCGATCCGATCCACTATCTTTTCGAAATATTCAAGCTCTTCTTTAATTCTGTTAATATTCGCATAGATGGCTTTGTCATTCAAGCCAAGGGATTTTAACCGTTCTTTTCGAATATGGTTCAGCTTATCCGGACTTATTTTCAAGCCGATGCATTTTTTCGGATCAACAGCAAACAGTTCCTCCGGCGGGTCAACCTCAGGAACAATCGGAACATTGGCAACCTTGAGCCGCTTGTGGGCGAGATATTGAGATAAAGGAGTCTTAGATGTGCGGGACACGCCGATTAGGATGATATCGGCTTTTAAAATGCCTCTGGGGTCCCGTCCGTCATCATATTTTACCGCAAATTCAATCGCTTCCACCTTCTTGAAATAATCTTCATCAAGCTGGCGGACACGGCCAGGTTCATATTTAGCCGTCAGACCGTAAACTGTTTCCATTTTATCTATTAACGGGCCGATAATATCATAATATAAGACATTGGCTTTTTTAGCTTCAGCAATTAAGTATTCGCGTATTTCAGGAACAACGAGTGTAAAACAGATAATGCCGCCGTCTGCCTGTGCGAGAGAAATGACTTCATTAATGGTGCCGATATCTTCAACATAAGGAATTCTTCTTATATTTGTATCGTCCGCAGAGCCATTGAATTGGCTGAGTGAAGCTTTTACGACCAATTCAGCCGTTTCTCCGACTGAATCCGATACAACATATATGATGCGATTGTTCATATTATCCCCCCGTTAGTTTTCATCCTTAGATAATTTCATTTTCTGATAAACTGACGAGTATTTTCGTCATATTCGTTTTTGTAATTCTGCCGATCACTTCGAAACCTTTATCCGTTTCTTTAATGACAGGAAGCGCATCAATTTGTTTTTCGATCAGGTGCCTCCCTATATCCATTACATAATCTTCACGCCTGCAAACCGTAATGTTCGGCATCCTCGTCATAATAATGTGCACAGGTATAGAAGCAAGCTCCTGCTGGCCGATGCTGGCTCTGAGCAAGTCCTTACGTGACAGCACTCCGACTAACACAGCGTCACGGTCTACGACAAACAGAGTACCTACATCCTCTAAAAACATGGTGCATATCGCATCATAGACAGATACGTTTTCATGGATAACAACAGGAATAGATTGAAAGTCTTTCACTTGAAGTTTTTTTAATTTATCCGCTAAAAGCTGTGTGCCCGTTTTACCTGTATAAAAATAACCGACTCTCGGGCGTGCCTCAAGGAAGCCTGACATGGTGAGTATGGCTAAATCGGGTCGCAGCGTCGCTCTGGTCAAATTCAGCTGGTCTGCTATATGTTCCCCGGTAATCGGCCCGTTTTCTTTTACAATCTGCAAAATTTGTTCTTGCCGTTTATTGAGTTCGATCGTACTCACCACCTTTTAAGATAAAGCATTCTTCATATCTATGTATCGAATAATAATTCATATTATAACGCAAATTGGGCATTATCAAACAAAAACTCTTACAAACGGGTAAAAAGACGATTGCCGATCATCTCACAGCAACCGTCTTTCCTTTCTTTATTTTACAATAAGCGCGTTCATATTAGCAAAAGACTTGATTTCGTCTGCCAAATTTATCATTTGGGCTAAGCGGTTCGCCTTTAATGTTTCATTATCCGAATGAACCATTGTGTGGTTAAAGTATTCTTCGATCGGCTCTTTTAATGCGGCCAGCGCAGTCAGTGCAGCTTCATAATCCTTTTTATTAAAGCTGGCATGCAAATCGCGCTTTGCTTCTTTATAGGCATCATACAGCTTTGCTTCTTGTTCATTTTCAAACAGGTCAGGCTGAATATTTCCGTGCTCGCCTTTTTTGCTGATGGAAATCACTCGTCCTAACGCTTCAGCTGTTTCTTTAAAACCTGGCGCTCCCAGCTTTTTCTCTAATACATGGGCTTTGTGAAGCGCTGAGTAAGGCTCCAGTTCCGAGCTGTCAAGCACCGCGTCAATCACATCATGGCGGATCTGTTCCGCGTTCATAACATACTTAAGGCGCTGAGTGAAGAAATCCAAAAGTTCGCTGTTTTTGTCTGTTTTCACAAATGTCAGCAGCTGTTCAAACGAAATGCCCCAGTTTTGGTCAAGCAGGATGGAAACGATTCCGCTTGCTTGGCGCCGTAATCCGTAAGGGTCTTGAGAACCTGTCGGAATCACGCCGATCGAAAAGAATGAAGTAATCGTATCAAGTTTATCAGCCAAAGCAACAACAGCACCTGTGAAAGTAGATGGTGTTTCTCCGCCTGCAGCTCTCGGCATATAGTGTTCATTCACAGCGATGGCCACGGCTTCTTCTTCACCGAGCATTCTCGCATACTTCTCACCCATAATGCCTTGAAGCTCAGGAAATTCATATATCATATGTGTGACAAGGTCAAATTTAGAGATTTCAGCCGCACGTGTAATCAGCTTTTTCGTCTCTTCATCAGCTTTTAGCTGATCAGCCAGTTTTTCAGCAATAGTTGTCACTCTTCTCACTTTATCAGCGAGAGATCCAAGTTCTTCGTGGAAAACAATATTTTCCAGTTTTTTCACATTTTCATTTATATTAAGCTTCTGGTCTTCCTTATAGAAGAAAGAAGCGTCGGATAATCTGGCTCTGAGTACCTTTTCATTTCCTCTGGCCACATTTTCAATGGCATGGCTGTTTCCGTTTCGGACCGTGACAAAGTATGGGAGTAAATCGCCATTTTGGTCTTTTACAGGGAAATAACGCTGATGCTCCTTCATTGTGGTAACCAGCACTTCCTCCGGAATAGAAAGAAACTCAGGTTCAAAAGAGCCATAAAGCGCAGTCGGGTATTCCACTAAATGATTGACCTCATTCAGCAGATCCTCATCGACCGGAATGTTCCAGTTCTTTTCAGCAGCAATGGATTTAAGCTGATGTTGTATCATGCTTTTGCGAATATCCGGATCTGCAATGACATGCTGCTCTTTCAGTTTTTCCTCATATGCAGAAGGCGCTTCAATTGACACTTCATGACCGAGGAACCGATGTCCCTTTGTCATATGGCCTGACTGCACATTTGTGATTGAAAACGGTATAACGTCTTGGCCAAATAACGCTACAATCCATTTTATCGGACGGATATAACGCAGGTCTTCATTTCCCCAGCGCATGTTTTTCGGAAAATGAAGGCTTGTAATCAGACCTTCTATTTCTGGAAGAAGTGTCTTCGTGTCTTGTCCGGCTTGGAATTTTTGCACAAAAACATATTCAGTGCCTTTTACATCTTTGATATATAAATCCTCTACGCCGGCACCTTGGCCTTTGGAAAAACCGATGGCTGCTTTTGTCCAATTGCCGTCTAAATCGAGGGCGATTTTTTTCGCGGGACCTTTTGCTTCCTCTTTTATATCAGCCTGTTTTTCTGCCACATCTTTCACTAAAACCGCAAGACGTCTCGGCGTATTGAAAAGCTTCACTTCACCATGAGCGATATTTCTTTCAGTCAGCCAGTTTCCCAGTTTTTCTCCAAGCTGCACCATGCTCTCATGCATAAAGCGCGCCGGCATTTCTTCTAATCCGATCTCTAAAAGTAAATCTTGTTTACTCATGAGAAGAACCCTCCCCTTTAAGCATTGGGAACCCTAGTTTTTCTCGTTCCTCATAATATGTTCTCGCTACTTTTCTTGCTAAATTTCGGACTCTTCCGATATAGCCCGTCCGCTCTGTAACAGAGATGGCGCCTTTTGCGTCCAGCAGGTTAAAAGTATGCGAGCATTTCAATACATAATCATACGCCGGATGAACAAGGCCGTTATCCATTTGTTTATTTGCTTCTTTTTCATACGTGCTGAACAATTGGAACAGCATCTCAACATCAGAGGTTTCAAAGGTATAGACAGAATGCTCGTACTCAGCCATCATAAACAAATCTTTGACGGTAAAGCCTGATGTCCATTCAAGGTCAAATACATTCTCTTTGTCTTGAATATAGGATGCGAGACGTTCTATTCCATAAGTGATTTCAACTGAAACAGGTTTACATTCTAAACCGCCGACCTGCTGGAAATACGTGAATTGCGTAATTTCCATCCCGTCAAGCCACACTTCCCAGCCAAGGCCCGCACAGCCTAATGACGGGTTCTCCCAGTTATCCTCTACGAAACGGATGTCATGCTTGAGCGGATCAATTCCCAGCGCGCGCAATGAATCAAGATAAAGCTCTTGAATATTATCTGGCGACGGTTTAATAATCACCTGGAATTGATGATGCTGATAAAGTCTGTTCGGATTTTCTCCGTAACGGCCGTCTGCCGGCCGTCTTGACGGCTCTACATAAGCCACCTTCCACGGCTCGGGTCCGATGCTCCGCAAAAACGTATACGGGCTCATCGTTCCGGCTCCTTTTTCTACATCATAGGCCTGCATCAGTACACAGCCCTCACTGGACCAATGCTTTTGCAGGGTAAGAATCATGTCTTGAATATTCATTTCAAGCACCTCCATTTAGTACATTCAACGTTCACTGCGGCTGCAACCAAAAAACTCCCGTCTCTATGCTTGCCAGCCGCAAACATAGGGACGAGAGTTCTCCCGCGGTTCCACCCTAGTTGCCGGGATTTAACCCCCAGCCTCTTTTTAAAAATTGCTCAAGAATGCCTTTCCTTACGTGCTCATCCTTAGCTTTCACCGGCCTAAGGTCGCTTGATATGAGATAGACGCAAGTACTTCTTTCTGTCACCGCAACATATTTTATAATAAATGATCATATAAAAAGATGGGCTGAATGTCAACTTTTGTTTTCACCCATTAGATTTTTCATACTCTCCATTTGGTCTAAAAAACGTTTTGATTTAAGATAAATTCCGGAATATTCTTCGTAATACAAGTCAATGACCCGTTTTAGCTCATCTTTTGTTTCCTGCTTTATGGATACATTGCCGAGTCTAGAAAGATCAAAGTAATAAAACAGTCTCAAAAGCCTGGCCGTTTGCGGCGTAATCGGCACTTTGTAAGGGTCCTTGCCAAAGCAGCGATGACAGATAAATCCGTTATCCCTGACAGAAAAATGAAACGTTCCATCCTGACTTTGACAATGCACACAGTGGTTGAGTTCAGGATACAATCCTATTACACCCAGCATTTTCATTTGAATGATGAAGGTAATGACATCGGGGTCGGTTCCTTCATTAAGCCTCTTCAAAGACTCAAGAATCAATTCAAACAAATACGGGTTCGGCTTCTTTTCCTCCGTCCCCTTATCAACAAGTTCTGCAATAAAAGCAGCATAAGCTGTCAAAAACAAATCTTCTCTAATGCCTCTCATACTGAGAATCATTTCACCCTGCTGAAGCGTCCCGAGACCTGACGTTTTTTGAATTAAAAACGATCCATACAGAAAAGGCTGGCTGACGGCTGATAAACGGCTGTTGGTTTTTTTGGCGCCTCTTGCCATTACGCCGATTTTGCCGTGCTCCCTTGTCAGCAGGGTCACAATCTTATTTGTTTCGCCGTAGTCATTGGTACGAAGGACAATTCCTTCACATTTTGTCAGCATACCCGCACCTTCCAAAAACAGGAGCGGCCAAGAGGTTTATAAAATTGGAAAATCAAATCGGGCTAGCTCGTCTTCTAGTTCATCGGGTCTTTCCAGGTTCTCCTTTTCCAGTTCTTTAAAAAGAAGATACGTATCAACGCTTCCTGTTTGTGAAAATACGTTCCAGGTAAAATTCAACACAAGAAACCCACCTTTCTGTAGTTAAACTAGCTTATCTAAAACTCCAAATTCTTACCCTTATCTTGACCAGCTGTCCTCCTTTTCATGTTAAACAATTTTTGCTAATACAGCCTTGTTTCTGTGAGGTAATCATACACACTGCTCGCCAGGCAATTATTAATATTCATCCTCTTTAAAACCGAAATCTCGAAGCTGGGACATCTTGTTCCGCCAGTCTTTTTGCACCTTCACCCATAATTCAAGGTAAACACGGGAGCCAAGAAGCGCCTCAATGTCCGTTCTTGCCCTTTTACCGACTTCCTTCAGCAGACTGCCTTGTTTGCCGATAACAATCCCTTTTTGTGAGTCACGCTCCACCACAATCGTTGCGGCTACATGCACAGAACCGTTCTCACGCGCTTTTATGGATTCAATACTGACCGCAATGCTGTGCGGAATCTCTTCCCGTGTCAGATGCAAAACCTTTTCTCTGATTAATTCAGATATAATAAATCGTTCAGGATGGTCTGTTACCTGATCACTCGGATAGAACTGGGGCCCTTCCGGAAGATAGGCTTCAACTTGCGTCAGCAATGTCTCAATATTGTTGCCTTCAAGTGCAGAGATCGGAACAATCTCCTTAAAAGGATAACGCACCCGATATTCGTCTATTAAAAGAAGAAGCTTATCGGGATGGATCTGATCAATTTTGTTCACGATTAAAAATACGGGTGTAGACGTATGCTGCAGCTTCTCAATAATGAACTCGTCACCCTTGCCATATCCTTCTTCAGCATTGATCATAAACAAAATTAGGTCGACTTCTTTTAATGTATTTTGCGCCACTTTCATCATAAAGTCGCCAAGCTTATGCTTAGGCTTATGAATGCCCGGTGTATCAATAAAAATGGTTTGTGACGTGCCTGTCGTTAAAACACCTTGCACTTTGTTTCTGGTCGTTTGCGGCTTATCGCTCATAATGGCGATTTTTTGGCCGATGACCCGGTTCAAAAATGTAGATTTTCCTACGTTTGGTCTTCCAATAATGGAAACAAATCCTGATTTAAAACTTTCGTTCGTCATGTAAATCCTCCGATGAAAATGCTCCTGGCAATAATTCTTCTGCAGTCATTTCTTTTATTTGTCCTTGTAAATTCGTCAATATCACCAGCATATCCTTTTTGCAGAGCTCTGAAATCACTTGTCTGCAGGCTCCGCACGGAGATACCGGTCCCGGTGTATCAGCGGCAACTGCGAGCATTTGAAATTCCGTATCTCCCTCAGAAACGGCTTTAAACAGCGCCGTACGCTCCGCGCAGTTGCACAAGCTGTATGCAGCATTCTCAATATTGCAGCCTCTGTACACTTTCCCATCCGTGGTAAGAAGAGCGGCTCCGACTTTAAACTTTGAATACGGCACATACGCGAGATCGCGTGCTCTTAGTGCTTCTGAAATGAGTTCCTGTCTGTTCATGTGTACATGTTCCTCTCTTACCTAAAATGATACCGCTAACACTTTTATTTTACATAATTACGATTGATTTTTCACGCCCATTTCTAGAAATGTAAAACAATTGTAAGAAATTTCTACCAAAAAAACTTTGGCAAAAAGATAAGTAAACCAATGATACACGAAATGACGGCAAATACGCAAACAGCTCCGGCAGCCGCGTCCTTTGCGGCTTTTGCAAGGGGGTGCTGTTTATCTGTCACCAAATCTACGGTATGCTCTATCGCCGTATTCAGCAATTCCAACGAGAGCATGCCTCCGATCAGAATCAAAACGACGGCCCATTCTGTTATGTTGATCTTTACAAGAAAGCCGCAGAGGATAACGGCGCAGGCAGCCGCTGCGTGAATTTGAAAATTCCGCTCCGACCGCGCCGTCTTCAAGATTCCCCGGCTTGCATGAACAAAGCTTTTCAACAGCCGATGCCACTCATTTTTATGATCTCGTGAGTCCATAGTTATCCAGCAAATCCTTTTGCTTAGTAAACATCTCCTCTTCTTGCTCTTTCGTCATATGATCATATCCTAACAGGTGCAAAAAGCCGTGTACGGCAAGGAAGCCGAGCTCCCGAAGGAAGGAGTGGCCATACTCTTCCGCTTGTTCTTTCGTCCGGTCCGCGCTGATGATAATATCACCTAAAACGGGCGGCATTTCGGCACCTACGATCTCTACTTCGTCTTCCCCCTCTTCTTCAAGAGCAAAGGAAATGACGTCTGTAGGCGTATCTTTCCCACGGTATTCTTTATTAATCTGTTGAATTTCATCATTGGTCACAATGGTGACTGAAACTTCCGCCTGATCTTGGACGCCTTCGCGTTCAGCGGCAAATTGAAGGAGCTTTTCAACTTCCTTCAGCATTTCTTCAGCAACACTTTCTGTCTCATCAATAATGTCTATAAGTAAACTCATTTACTTCACCTTCTGTTTATTAGCCTCCGGATATTCAATCCGGGAGTGGAAAATTCCTTTTAGCGTTGCGCATAATGTTTTTGCAATCGTATCCAGTTCCCTGAATGTCAAGTCGCATTCGCTGAATTGCCCGTCCTGAAGCTTATCTGAAATAATGCCGCGCACAAGCTTTTCAATCCGTTCAGGATTAGGGTTGTGCATGGACCTGACCGCTGCTTCGACGCTGTCCGCCACCGAAATAATAGCTGCTTCTTTCGACTGCGGCTTCGGACCGGGATAACGGAACTCTCCTTCTGTAATCTGGTCGCCTTTTTCTTTCGCTTTATAATAAAAGAATTTCAATAATGACGTTCCGTGATGCTGCTCAGCTATATCGACAAGCTCTTTCGGAAACTTATAGCTTCTCAGCATGTTCGCTCCGTCTGCAGCATGCGCAATAATGATATTTTTGCTAAGCTGCGGAGAAAGCTTATCATGCGGGTTATCAATATTCATTTGATTTTCAATAAAATATTGGGGCCGCTTTGTTTTTCCTAAATCATGATAGTACGCGCCGACTCTTGCAAGCAAGCCATGTGCCCCGACTGCTTCACAGGCGGCTTCCGACAAGTTGGCGACCATGACACTGTGGTGATATGTACCTGGTGTTTCCGTTAAAATTTTTCGCAGCAGCGGATGATTCGGGTTAGACAGCTCAATCAGTCTCATTGTGGACAAAATGCCAAAACCTGTCTCAAAGAACGGCATAAGACCGATAATCAAAACGGATGAAGCCAAACCCGATACAACGCCCATCAGCATTAAAGTCCCGATTTCAAGACTTGACAGAGCGGTATTCTGTATCAATAACAGGGAAAGCACGACGATCATATTGATGAACGAAACAAACAGTCCGGTCTGCAAAATCTTTGATCTCGCATTGTGTTTCCCTAAAAATAAAACACCGGATATACTGCTGATCAGATAAAAAATCCCGATGACATAATTAAATGTCCCTGTCACGCCCTGATTAAACATCATACTTCCGCAAATCGCAAGAATAATACTTCCCAAAATGGCGATTCGTTCGTTCATCAGAAGTTTGATCAATATGGCGCCCGCCGCTATAGGAACGAGATAGCCAATATTATTATATTCCATTTTTTGAAATAAACTGACAACCTCCATAATCACAAGCAACAGGGTTGTAATGATGGAAAATAACAGAATTGACTTGTTTTTAAACTTCAGATTCTGATTTTGTTTTTCAAAATAGTATACAAGTGTCGCGATGAAAAGGCCGATGATAATCAATAGTCCGCTGATCGGTTTTAGAAGATTTGAGTTATTTAATAGCCCTGTCAATTCAAGCTTTCTGTACACTTCACGATCAATGAGATCGTTCTCTTCTACAAGCACCTGGCCTTGTTTAATCTGAACCTGCTGGACATTATCTGACGCTTCCTGACGCTTTTCCTCGGTTGCGCTCGGATCAAACACGTAGTTCGGGATAATGGCATAACGCCCGATTTCGGTCGCGGCTCCCAGATACTTAGACGGGATGGAATTGCTTTTCAGCTCTTTTGCCACTTTATCCTTTGCAGCAGATAATTTATCAGACGGAATTTCATTGCTCATGACCGAATTGACTGTCGTAATTACAGTATCTCTGACAAATGAAAAATCTTCACTGTCGGCTTTCAGCAAAGTCTTAATGGTATCCTCTGAAATAGAGTCATTCACATCTGAAGTCAGCTTGTTTTTCACGGACTTAACCATCGATTTTTCTGATGGTGTGTCACTGTCTTCATCGGCAGATTTTTTCACTTCACTTATGCTGTCGAATATGGATGACACAAGGTCAAGACGATTGTCTGTATATTCTTTTTTTAATGTATATTGGTCTTCGACCGCATCCTCGGCAGCTTGCTTTTTCACTTTTGTCGCTTTTTGATCTTCAACTGTTGCCGGAGCGTATATGGTTTTGTCGCTTACTGAAAACAGGTCTAAATCAAGCGACTCCGGCTTAACATGTACAAAGAGCAATCCAAACATAATGGCGGCGAGCAGAAGATATAATAGTACATGCATTGATCGGGCGTTTTTTAGGCTGCGGAATTTTTTTGGGCTGCTCTTGCCCTTCCCCTTCTTTTTCAAAAAAAGAACCTCCTCTTGAAAAATCAAGCAAATGAAGCAATCATAAAAATGACCCGATAACGGCAGATCGGGTCATTTGGCATTAATTTTGCTTATCATATGCTTCAATAATTTTAGCAACAAGCGGATGTCTGACCACGTCTGTCTGATCCAATTCAATCACGGATATGCCGCTTATACGATTCAGCATGTCCCTTGCGACCGCAAGTCCCGATTTGACGCCTTTCGGCAGGTCGATTTGGCTTACGTCGCCTGTAATGACCATTTTAGAGCCAAAACCCAGTCTCGTCAAAAACATTTTCATTTGAGCAGGCGTGGTATTCTGTGCTTCATCAAGTATAACATAGGCATCGTCAAGGGTTCGCCCTCTCATATAAGCAAGCGGGGCGATTTCGATAACCCCTCTTTCAAGAAGGCGCTCCGTATGATCAGTCCCCAGCACATCGTGGAGAGCATCATACAGCGGGCGCAAATAAGGGTCCACCTTTTCCTTCAAATCACCGGGTAAAAATCCTAAGCTTTCGCCGGCTTCCACGGCAGGCCTTGTCAAAATAATCTTTTTAATATGTCCGTTCTTCAGCGCATGGACCGCTTTCACAACCGCCAAGTACGTTTTACCGGTTCCTGCAGGCCCGATTCCGAAAACAAGGTCATTGTGTTTCATGGCGGCGACATATTCCCGCTGGCCGATGGTTTTTACGCGAATCGGTTTTCCTTTTGCGTTTTTCGTAATCTCTTCTTCATAAATGCTTTCAAAGTAGTCAAGTTCATCTTTTTTTGCCATTTTGATGGCGTAAATCACATCACGTTCCGAGATCTCTATCCCCTTGCGGATTAATGCGAGGAGAGATCCCAGCAGCCTGTCGGCAATCTGAAAAGTTTCTTCATCGCCTGACACATAAACTGTTTCACCGCGCGTGACGATATTTACATTCAGATCTTTCTCCATCAGCTTTAAATAAGCATCTTGATTTCCGAACAAAGAAAGCGCTTCGTCCGTGCTTTTCAGTTTTTGATTAATCGCAAGTAAATGTTCTGCCATTCTTTAGTCTCCCTGAACAATAGGTGTGGTTTGAACGATATCTTCTATAACTTGGTAGAGAATAATCAACTTTACTTTACCATTCTCAACGGATTGGTGCAAAACTTTTTCACTTTTCACCTGCCCGTCTCCTCCTAATTTATCTTCTACATCCTGTTTACCCATTTCAATGCCTTCTTGAACCGCTTCTTTTCTCGTGTATTTTCGCAAGGCTTCTTCGCTTTCTCTCGTCTGCTCTTTAACATAAGACACAGGCAGCTTAAACCCCAGAAATTGCAGTAAGTGTGTTTCTTGTTCTGTTATTGGGTGTTTGATTTCTTCTTTTTGAAAAGAAAATCCCCAGAAAGGCACAGCCCACGATCCAAAGGAGAGCTTGTGCTTTGTCCTTACTTTACCCGTATATACTGTAAAAGATGTTTCAAGCGGCACCGTTACTTTAGATTTGTACCAGGTTTCCCCGTAGATTTCAGCTTTTGAGGCCACTTTTTGCTCATTGTCTTCATTTCCGATCAAACCCGAAACAAGCATTTGCCCTTTTTCCACATGGTCATGAATCATCACGAGCGGCTGCCCTTTTTGAACAAACATTCGCGTAATGATTGCTTTCTTTTTGGCTACAATGTGCTGCGGACTGACATACTTGTCTTTATTCGGCTCATTTTTTTCAACGACTTTCATGTGAAATGTCGTTCCTTTCAGTTCGACGCCGACCCATGTAATGTTCTCAATACCGTTTGTTAATGACTTTTGGATTTTTTCCGGAGATAAAATTAAAAATTGCAATCGTCCCTTTTCAACGCCGATTTCTTCCAGGTGCTTCATCATTTGGTGCTCTGTTTCAGGTTTGGCGCCTGTAATATCTATTCTCCAGACCATGTTAGAAAGAAGAAATAATATAATGAAAAACAGAATAAAACCTACTGTAAAGCCTAAGTTCAGCTTTGACTTCAGCAGCAGGAAGGGAAGGCCTTTCCGTTTTGTAAACCGGGCTTTACAGTCAAAATGCCGGATGACTCTGCGAAAGGCATGTACATCCTGGAGCTGGATAGATAACCATACGGTATCCTTCTTTTTTTTCACGTGAAATATCGGTATTCCTCTTCTGATACACTCATTTAAAAGGCGTTCAACGCCTGTTCCCTTCACTTCAAGCTGAACCTTACCTGAAAAAAAAGACAGCCATTTGTTTTTCACTTGTTTCCCCCCTCGGCTTTATGAATCAACATATCGAACGACATCAATTGTGCCTTCCAGCAGAATTTCTTCCGGAAGAATTGCTTTAATCACCATGTTTTTTCCTGAAATGATACACTGCCCCTGTTTCAGCATCAGCCTGACTTCATCCTCGCTGAAAAGCAGAAGGCCTCTATGGTTTTCTATGTAGATATGGAGCCTGCCAACCATCGTAATGCGCGGCAAATCCATCATGACATCCGGGGGAATTTCCAATGCTCTTGTCAGCCAAGCCTTTACACGATTCTTTCTTTGCCCCATAAAAAAAGAACCCCCTTTCATCTCATATGTATGATTTGAAAAGAGGTTCTAATACTTTATTTTTTATGGGTTGCCCGCATTGTATGATGCGGTTTTTTCGCGCGCGGCGGTCCGAAAACTTCCCCTAGAACGATTCCTTGCACGAAAGTATCTTTGTTCATTTGAAGCACTTTTTGCTTCGTATATGAGGTATTTCTTTTTTTGACTTGGAGTTCCTGTTCAAGTCCCTTAAGCGTCTGTTCGGTTTCCCGGCGCCTTTGCTCAGCCTGAGTCCTCATCGTTTGAAATTTGTTCTCCGCCGATTGATCCGGAATTTGAGCCTCGACTGGCTGCTTCTCTTCCGAAACAGTCTGCGCTTTAACCGGCTGGGGCGGTTGTGGTCTCTTTACAGGTGATTCTTCTTTCTGGTCTTTATTTTTTTTACCGAAAATTGCTGAAATAATTCCAATCACTGCCGCGATTACCAGCGGATTAGTCAGTATATCTTTCATAATTGTGCTCCCTCCTTTTTAGAGAGATTAAGAGGTGTGGTCGTCATCTGCCGGATCTTTCGTTAATTTCCCGAAAGAGTCGCGCATGCCTGTATCTGCGTCAATATTTTTTATGTTCATATAGTCCATTACGCCGATATTGCCTTCACGTAAGGCTTCAGCCATCGCAAGCGGCACTTCAGCTTCGGCCTCAACCACTTTTGCACGCATTTCTTCAACGCGGGCACGCATTTCCTGCTCTTGGGCAACGGCCATGGCACGACGCTCTTCCGCTTTCGCCTGAGCGATATTTTTATCAGCCTCTGCTTGGTCTGTCTGCAAAATAGCACCGATATTTTTACCGATATCGACGTCCGCAATATCAATCGAAAGGATTTCAAACGCTGTGCCTGAATCCAATCCTTTTCCTAAAACTGTCTGTGAAATCATATCCGGATTTTCAAGCACTTTTGTATGATGCTGGGAAGAACCGATTGTTGAGACAATTCCTTCTCCGACCCGGGCGATGATCGTTTCTTCTCCCGCGCCCCCTACTAAACGGTCAATATTCGCACGTACCGTAATTCTTGCTTTTGCTTTCACTTCAATTCCGTTCATGGCCACACCCGCAATAAATGGTGTTTCAATCACCTTAGGGTTTACACTCATTTGAACAGCTTCAAGCACGTCACGCCCGGCAAGGTCAATTGCCGCACAGCGGGCAAATGTCAACTCAATGTTGGCACGCTGGGCAGCGATTAAAGCATTGATTACCCTGTCAACATTTCCTCCTGCGAGGTAATGGCTTTCCAGCTGATTCGTTGACGCATCAATTCCCGCTTTATGCGCTTTTATTAATGGATTAACAACGCGGCTTGGGATAACCCGGCGAAGCCTCATCCCCACTAAGGTAAAGATACTGATTTTTACTCCCGCCGCCAATGCTGAGATCCAGAGCATAACCGGCACAAATGTGAAAAATACTGCTAATACGATGATCCCGACTGCGATGAGAGCTAAGACCATTAAACTTGACATTTCCATGTCATTCCTCCTCGGTTTCCTTTTTTATATTTCTCTCACAACAATGCGTGAGCCTTCCACTTTAACCACTTTTACTTTTTTGTCCTTTGCGGTGAATGAGCCTTCAGATACGACATCAAGCCGCTCATCCTCTATGATGACTGTTCCTGACGGTCTGAGAGCAGTGAAGGTTACCCCAGTTTTTCCGATGAGGTCAGTGCGGTTTTCATTTGATATATAACCGCTCTCAGTACTCGTCGAGTCATTCAATATAAACTTTTTAAAGAATTTCATACGTTTCCCCAACACCCTTGTCAGTAGAATGAAAGCTATGATAGATACCGTGATGGCGATTAAAAGAGAAATGGCCATCACCGTAAAACTCCCGGCAGCCATGAATAAGCTCGTTACCACCGCCGCCGCTCCCAATAATCCGATAATGCCTCCAGGCAGGAAGATCTCCATGATGATTAAAACCAATCCGGCTAAAAACAACAATATTGTTTCATAACCGGCAAGCCCCGCCACTAAATGTCCGTAAAAAAACAGCAGCAAGGCCGTCAGCCCTGCGGCACCAGGGATTCCAAAGCCGGGGGTGAATAGCTCCACGACCAGCCCAAGGCAAGCGATTGTTAACAAAACAGGAACGACAAACGGGTTGGTAAGCCATCCGGCTGCCTTTTCAGCTGCGCTTGCTTCAGCATAATGCACATCCGCATCTTTCAGATGAAGAGATTTGAGCAGCTCGTCAAGGCTGGCAGCGGTCCCTTCTGAATACCCTGCAAAAGACGCCTTTTCTGGGTTTAATGTCAGAAGGTCCCCCTTTGGTGCACCCACCTCTTTCGCATCTACGTCCGCGTCAGCCATCGCGCGTGCGTACTTCGGATCACGCCCGTTCTTGGCGGCTGCATCTTCCAGTTCGGCAAGCCAAAGCGACTCGGCTTTTTTATCAGCCTGGTTGCCATTCATATCTATGATTGCGGCTGCCCCCATTTTTCCGCCGGGTGCCATATACAAATCATCCGCTTGTAAAGCAATATAAGCGCCCGCTGACAATGCTCGCTTATTTACGTAAGCGGTAACAGGAATATCGGCACGATTAATGGTGTCAGCTATTTCAAGCGCGGACTCAACGGCTCCGCCCGGCGTATTGATGTTGAGGATAATATGCTTGGCGTTATTGTCTTCTGCCTCTTGAAAAGCACGTGCTAAAAATGTTGCAAGGCCTTTTTCCACCGTTTTCTCAACAGGGATCACCCAAACATTTTGCTTACTCGATTTTATGGTCGGCTGAACCCCTATTAAGAATAAAACAAATAGACTGATAAGAGCAACCATGATTCCAATCTTTTTTTGGAACAAAGGCGACGGCACCCTCCTTTCTATTTTGAAATTAGTATCTTGTTTACATACGTAAACAATGTATCAAAGGTTTCATTTTTTTATGTACATAAAAAGACATCTTTCTTGGAAAGATGTCTTTTTCTTCGTCAATTAAGACAGTTGACTGCTAACAAGCTTGTTAATTAAGCTTCCGTCAGCTTTACCTTTTACTTTAGGCATAATAGCACCCATTACCTTGCCCATGTCCGCTTTAGAGCTCGCACCGACCTCAGCAATGGTTTCATTTACGATTGTACGCAACTCGTCTTCAGTAAGCTGCTCAGGTAAATAAACTTCTAAAATGTCCAGCTCTTTTTGAACTTTATCTACTAAATCTAAACGATTAGCGTTTGAAAATTCATGGAGGGAGTCTTTACGTTGCTTAAGTTCACGAGATAGGACAGTAAGTTCCTCATCCTCGGTCAAACTGTCTTTCTTAAGCTTAATTGCTTCGTTTTGAAGTGAAGCCTTCACCATTCGAACGACAGCCAGTTTGTCTTTCTCACGGCTTTTCATATACAGCTTCATATCCTGGTTAAGTCGCTCAAGAAGACTCATAAATCCACCCTCTTTTAGAATTTGCGTTTTCTAGCAGCTTCAGACTTTTTCTTGCGCTTTACGCTAGGTTTTTCATAAAATTCGCGCTTTCTTGCTTCTTGCAAAGTACCTGTCTTTGATACACTGCGTTTGAAGCGACGAAGAGCATCTTCAAGCGATTCGTTTTTTCTAACGACCGTTTTTGACATTCTCTTTCCCTCCCTCCGAATACACCAATCGACTACCTTTAAAAAGATACACATATAAACATGTACTTTGACATTATAATATAAGCCTTCGGTCAGGTCAACTAAGTGAATTCACTTTTCCGTCATGAGCAGCCCAGCCTGTCTATATAATAGTGTAAAGGAGTTGGTGCATTCTCATGTTGGTGCTGATTAGCTTTACTGCACTCATATTATTCTTTCTCGCCGGGATGAACATGCTTCGCAAAGGGCTGATTTCGCTGACGTATTCGAAAATTGAAGAGCGACTGCTTATGTTTACTGACCACCCTTTAAAAGCATTTCTTATCAGTATTGTTTTTACGGGGTTTCTTCAAAGCAGCTCAGCCTTCATGGTCATTGTAATCGGTTTTGTGAGTGCCGGTGTGCTGCCATTTAAACGGACGATCCCGATGATTCTCGGAACAAACATCGGCTCCACATTTACAACTGAATTTCTCGCTGTGAAAATGGATGTTTTTATTTGGGTCCTTTTGATTTGCGGTTTACTGTTCACCCTCACTAGGAAATACCCTTTGAAGCAAATCGGGACCAGCTTTCTCGGACTTGGGATCATCTTTTTTTGCATCAGCGGATTCAGCCGGCTTGCCGTTCCGCTCACTCAGCTTAAAGCAGGAGCGGGCGTGCTTCAGCATCTTCACGATTCGAGCTGGTCTGCCCTCTTGATCGGCATGATATTAACGGCGATTATTCATTCCAGCTCTGTCTGTGTCGGGATTTTAATGAGCTTTATGAATGAAGGGGTGATCGGGCTCGAACAGGCCATGAGCGTTGTGCTGGGCTCAAATATCGGGACGTGCATTACGGCTGTTATGGCCGCAGTGTCTGCCGGGTATGCCGCGAAACAAACAGCCTATGCTCACGTTTTGTTTAATGTTCTTGGCGTTATGATTGTTTTTCCCATTCTTTCCGGAATCACCGGTTATGTTGCACAGCTTTCTCCTGAACCGGCTCAGCAGATTGCCCACTTCAGCCTCTTATTTAATGTTGTGACGGCTCTTTTATTTTTACCGTTTGCGAATGTATTTTATCGCTTTATCAACATGCTGATTCCCGCAAAGAATTGAACCCTTATGCAAAATTAAAAAAACCGGCACACTAAATGCGCCGGTTTTCCATATTAAGATGACAAACGAATGTGATCAGCCGTTTCTTCCTCAATGACGCGGACAAACTTCCCTTCGTTGTAAGGATATCCCGCTTTTTCAATTTTGACTTTGACAAGCTTTCCGATCAAGTCTTCCGTCCCCTTAAAGACAACCTTCATATAGTTATCTGTGTAGCCTACAAACAAATTGCTTTCGTTTGTTTCTTTGAATGCTTCCTCAGGAATAATTTCAAGAACTTCGCCTTCGTAATCAGAAGCATATTCCTTTGCAAGCTGGTCTGAAAGCGCGATAAGCTGATGAACACGTTCGTTTTTCACGTTTTCATCCACTTGGTCTTCCATTCTCGCAGCAGGAGTTCCGGTCCGTTTGCTGTATGGGAAAACGTGCAATTCTGAGAATCGGTTTTCTTTAATGAAATCATACGTTTCCATGAACTCTTCTTCTGTTTCACCCGGGAAACCGACGATGACATCGGAAGTGACAGCCAGGCCAGGAAGTGCTTTTTTCAATTTATTTAAACGGTCAGCGAAAAATTCCATCGTATATTTCCGTCTCATCCGTTTTAAAACAGTATTGGATCCTGATTGAATCGGAATGTGCAAATGACGGACAATCTTATCAGAGCGGTCCAGCACTTCAATGACTTCATCTGTAATTTGGCTTGCTTCAATGGAAGAAATTCTGATTCGTTTTAACCCGTCAACTCGGGCATCCAGTTCTCTTAGGAGCTTAGCGAAATTATAATCTTTCATATCCTCTCCGTATCCGCCAGTATGAATACCGGTAAGGACAATCTCTTTGTATCCCGCGTCTACAAGCTGCTGAGCCTGCTTGATGACTTCCTCCGGATCACGAGAGCGCAGAAGGCCGCGTGCCCAAGGAATGATACAGAATGTACAGAAATTATTGCACCCCTCCTGAATTTTCAATGAAGCTCTTGTCCGGTCAGTGAAAGCTGGTACATCCAGCTCTTCGAAGACTCTTGCTTTCATGATGTTGCCGACTCCATTGATCGGCTGGCGTTCTTGCCGGTACTGCTCAATATAGCCGAGCATTTTTTCACGGTCCTGCGTTCCAACCACGATATCGACTCCGGGAATGGCCATAATTTCTGCCGGTGAGGTCTGCGCATAGCATCCTGTAACACAGATCACGCCGTCCGGATTATGACGAATGGCGCGTCTGATCACCTGACGGCTTTTTTTGTCGCCTGTATTTGTTACCGTACATGTATTAATGACATATACGTCAGCAGCTTGTTCAAACTCTTTTCTTTCGTATCCGGCTTCTTTAAAGAGCTGCCAGATTGCTTCTGTTTCATAATGGTTGACTTTACAGCCAAGCGTATGGAACGCAACAGTTGCCATTATTGTTCACCTCTTAATAACTCTGTATGATAGGACACCGCGCCTAAAGCGTAAAGCGGGGCAGTCTCTGTTCTTAATATCCTCGGGCCGAGTCCGCACGGAACCGCGCCTTTATCTTTGAGCTGTTCCACCTCTGATTCAGTTAAACCGCCTTCAGGTCCGAATATGATCAATAACGATGATTGATCCGGCAGGCTGCTTAAGACTGAAACGAGGGCGCTTGTTTCTCCTTGCTTTGATGACTCCTCGTATGCAACGACACATTTATCGAAGTCCTGCACCTTACTTAGCAGCTGCTGAAAGGTATGAACGGGAGCGACATCCGGAATTTCATTGCGATAGGATTGCTCTGCCGCTTCCTTTGCGATTTTCGTCCATCTTTCCCGCTTCTTTTTTGCCTTTTTGTCATCAAGTTTCACAACGGAGCGGGCAGCTTGAAAAGGAAGAAACATACTTGAACCCAGCTCTGTTCCTTTTTGTATAATCCACTCGAGCTTATCCCCTTTCGGGAGGCCGCTGGCGATATGGACCTTTATTGGAAGCTCCCTGTTTGCCCCCGTCCACTCCGACACAAGACAGGCAACCTTTTCCTTTGAAACAGATTGCAGTTCACATTTCGCTTCATGGCCGTCCAAAGAGCAGCAAATGATCTCGTCCCCGGCACTCATTCTCATCACATTGGTGATATGATGAACGTCTTCACCGGTTATCATGAACGCCGAGCCTGCTTCCATTTGCTGTTTTGTGAGCTCGATAAAATATCGTTGCATACGCTGTGACACCTACTAACTCTTATTTTTTCGCAATAATGCTGACCCAATCTTCCATTGACAGAATTTCTACGATTGTAAAGCCCGCTTTTTCTAAAGCATCTTTTACTTCCTGTTTTTTTTGGCCGATAATACCCGATGTGATGAAATGTCCGCCGTTTTTCAGAAGGTCGTAAGCTTCAGAAGTAAAGCGGAGAATTACCTCCGCCAAAATATTGGCGACGATGACATCATGCTCCCCTGTAATTCCGTCCAACAAATTATTTTGCTTCACTTCAGCCGTCCCGCTGACTTTATTCAACTTAAGATTCAGCCTTGCGCTTTCAACAGCCACCGGATCGAGATCATAGGCATGCACTGATTCAGCGCCAAGCATCGCAGCGCCAATACTTAAAATCCCCGACCCTGTGCCGACATCAATAACACGGTCGCCTTTTTTCACAAATCGTTCGAGCGCCTGAATGCAAAGCACGGTCGTCGGATGTGTCCCCGTGCCAAAAGCCATTCCGGGGTCCATTTCAATAATCAGCTCATCTGTATGGACCGGTGTATATTCCTCCCACGTCGGTACAATTGTGAACTTTTCAGATATTTTCACAGGATGATAATACTTTTTCCAGGCTGTCGCCCATTCCTCTTCATTCACTTCGGATATGGTAATTGTGTTTCTGCCCAGATCAATATTATAAATCAGCAGGTTGTTAATCGTTTCTTTGATTCCATCTACGGTTTCACCAAGAAAGCTGTTAATCGGCAAATATGCTTTAACAATGACACCCTCGTCGGGATAATCATTGGGGTCGAGCTGGTAGATTTCCCCGTACACATTCTCACGTTCTTTGATTAAATCAAGCGGGTCCTCTATCACAACTCCACTTGCACCAGCTTCATGCAATATATTTGAGACAGGTTCGACCGCTTCATGTGTTGTGTGAATGCTGATTTCGGACCATTTCAAAACTACCAACTCCTCTATTCAATCTTACTCGCCTTTAAATGCGCGCTTTACTTTATCAAAAAAACTCATTTCTTGCTCATCAGGCAGATTTCCGCTGACTTCTGCAAAATCGCGGATAATCTCTTTTTGTTTATCTGTCAAATTGGTCGGTGTCACGACACGCACGACGATATGCTGGTCGCCTTGACCGTAGCCTCTGACATTTTGTACGCCTTTGCCTCTTAATCTGAATTTCGTTCCGGTTTGTGTTCCTGCCGGGATTTTCAACTTCACTTTCCCGTGAAGCGTCGGCACTTCCACTTCATCTCCAAGAGCGACTTGCGCGAAAGTTAATGGCATTTCGCAGTAAATATCGTCTCCGTCACGCTCGAAAAATTCATGCGCGCGCACATGGAATACGACAAATAAATCTCCCGCCGGTCCGCCGTTTACACCCGGTTCACCTTGACCCGGCACCCGAAGCTGCTGGCCGTCGTCAACACCCGCCGGAATTGTAATGTTAATTTTCTTGCGTTTTTTGACTTTTCCGGCGCCGCCGCAGTCCGCACATTTATGCTTAATGATTTTTCCCGTGCCTTCACAATGATGGCAGACTCGTCTGTTTACAACTTTTCCAAACGGCGTATTCTGCTCAACATTTAATTGGCCGGAGCCGCCGCACTGTGAACATGTGTCAGGCTGCGTGCCCGGCTTTGCGCCTGACCCTTTACACGTTTCACAAGTTTCCTCGCGCGGGATCTCAATGATTGTTTCTTTTCCAAAGACCGCATCTTCAAATGACAATGTCATTGTATACTGTAAATCCGCTCCCTGACGCGGTGCATTCGGGTCTCTCCGTCTTGTTCCGCCGCCGAAAATACTGGAGAAAATATCGTCGAAGCCAAAGCCTCCGAAATCTCCGCCGCCGCCAAAACCGCCGCCGCCAAAGCCTTGGTTAGGGTCAGTATGCCCAAATTGATCGTATTGCGCGCGTTTCTGGTCATCAGACAGCGCTTCATACGCTTCTTTAACCTCTTTGAACTTTTCATCTGATCCTGCTTCTTTATTAATATCAGGATGATACTTTTTAGAAAGCTTTCGATAGGCCTTTTTGATTTCATCCTTTGAAGCGCTCTTACTTACTCCCAGCACTTCATAGTAATCACGCTTACTCATCTCGTTCACTCTCCCGATTTTCTCACATAAATTAGATTGTATCACTTTGAATTGTGTTTTTTCAATTCCTTTTATCCCGGGCAAGAAAAAAAGTCAAAGCCAAGAGATGCCTGACTTTGACTTTCTAACCATTGAATCAGTTTGTGAAAAGCAGTTCTTTTGGATGCCCGCCGGATGGACGGGCTTCCGAAAAAACTTATTTTTTGTTTTGGTCGTCGTCGTTTACTTCTTCGTACTCAGCATCTACAACATTGTCATCCGCTTTTCCTTCTGCATTTCCTGCGCCTTCAGCTTGCTGCGCTTGTTTTGCAGCCTCTTCATAAAGCTTCATGGAAAGCTCTTGAACGATTGCTTGAAGCTCATCTTTTTTCGCTTTGATGTCTTCAAATTCGTTTTTCTCAATCGCAGCTTGCAATGCTTCTTTAGCATCGTTCGCTTTTTTCACTTGCTCTTCGTCCACTTTGCCTTCAAGATCTTTTAATGTTTTCTCTGTTTGGAAAACAAGCTGATCGGCTTCGTTGCGGACTTCGATTTCTTCTTTTTTCTTCGCATCAGCGTCAGCATTTTCTTCCGCTTCTTTTACCATGCGTTCGATCTCATCATCAGATAGACCTGAAGAAGATTTGATTGTGATGTTTTGCTCTTTTCCTGTTCCTAAATCTTTCGCTCTTACATTTACGATACCGTTTTTGTCAATATCGAAAGAAACTTCGATTTGCGGTACGCCGCGCGGTGCCGGCGGAATGTCAGAAAGCTGGAAGCGGCCTAGCGTTTTGTTGTCCGCAGACATTGGACGCTCACCTTGAAGAACGTGGATATCAACAGCCGTTTGGTTGTCAGCGGCAGTTGAGAACACTTGTGACTTACTTGTCGGAATTGTTGTGTTGCGGTCGATCAGTTTCGTGAACACGCCGCCCATTGTTTCAATACCGAGAGAAAGCGGTGTAACGTCAAGAAGCACAACGTCTTTTACATCGCCAGTGATAACTCCGCCTTGAATGGCAGCGCCAAGAGCAACCACTTCATCAGGGTTTACGCCTTTATGAGCTTCTTTGCCTGTTTCTTTCTTGATTGCTTCTTGTACAGCCGGGATACGAGTTGATCCGCCGACAAGAATAACTTTGTCAATTTCGCTTGCAGACAGGCCTGCATCTTGAAGCGACTGACGTACAGGTCCCATTGTGCGTTCCACTAAATGAGCAGAAAGCTCTTCGAATTTAGCACGGGAAAGCGTAAGCTCCAAGTGAAGCGGTCCTGCTTCTCCAGCTGTGATAAACGGTAAAGAAATTTGAGTAGACGAAACGCCTGAAAGATCTTTCTTCGCTTTTTCAGCAGCATCTTTTAAACGCTGAAGCGCCATTTTGTCTTTTGAAAGGTCGATTCCGTTTTCTTTTTTAAATTCAGCTACAAGGTGGTCGATGATGACTTGGTCAAAATCGTCTCCGCCAAGACGGTTGTCACCTGCAGTTGAGCGTACTTCGAAAACGCCGTCGCCCAATTCAAGGATTGACACGTCGAATGTACCGCCGCCAAGGTCGTATACAAGGATTGTCTGATCTTCATCTGTTTTGTCAAGGCCGTAAGCAAGTGCTGCAGCAGTCGGCTCGTTGATAATACGTTCTACTTCAAGTCCGGCAATTTTACCAGCATCTTTTGTTGCTTGGCGTTCTGCGTCATTGAAGTAAGCCGGTACTGTGATAACAGCTTTTGACACCGTTTCGCCAAGGTAGCTTTCAGCGTATGATTTAAGGTGCTGAAGGATTATAGCTGACACCTCTTGAGGTGTGTAGTCTTTTCCTTCTACATCTACTTTATAATCAGTCCCGATATGGCGTTTGATAGACATGATTGTGTTTGGGTTTGTGATAGATTGGCGTTTTGCCACTTCCCCTACTTGGCGTTCGCCGTTTTTAAACGCGACAACTGATGGAGTTGTGCGGTTTCCTTCAGCGTTTGCAATTACTTTTGGCTCGCCGCCTTCAAGCACTGCAACACATGAGTTTGTTGTACCTAAGTCGATTCCGATTACTTTACTCACTTGAATTACCTCCTGCTATGTAATTATTGATTTACTTTTACCATGGAAGGACGGATAACGCGATCCTTCAGCTTGTAGCCTTTTTGCATTTCTTCTACAACGATGTTTGAGCCGTAGTTTTCATCTTCAACCTGCATAACGGCCTGGTGAAGGTTCGGGTCAAACTCTTGTCCGACAGCTTCGATTGCTTCTACGCCTTCTTTATTCAAGGCTTCTACCAGCTGGCGGTGGACCATTTCCATTCCTTGGAGCAAACTTTTCGTCTGTTCATTGTCGGCTTCAACCTGAAGTGCTCTTTCAAAGCTGTCAAGAGCCGGCAGCAAATCAGTCACGATGTTTTGAGAACGGTACTTCTGGGACGCTTCCATTTCTAAACGGCTGCGTCGTTTATAATTTTCAAAGTCTGCTTGAACACGCAAAATTTTATTTTCCTTTTCATCCAGCAAACCTTGCAGTTCGTTAATTTGATTTTGAAGAAGTTCGCCTTCATTTGTTTCTTCTTGCTGCTCTTCTGCTGCGGCTTGTTCTTCCATCACTTCTTGTTCTTCTGCTTCATTTTGTTCTGTGGTTTGTTTTTCTTCTGACATTGTGTTCACCTCCCTCAAAGTGTAAAGGAGAAGGGTTATATACACCCTTCGATAAAATTTGCCAAAATTCCCTTATTCATCATACAAAGTTGTTAATGCTTTTGACAAGTCCGAAGTCACATGCTGCAGCAGGCTGACAACCCGGGAATAGTCCATGCGGGTCGGGCCGATGATTGCGATTGATCCTATTTGCTTTGTATCTACAGTATAGGTCGCAGTAATCAGGCTGCAATTTTCCATCTCTTCATAATCGTTTTCTTTCCCGATTTTAATGGAAATGCCCGTTTCAGCCGATTGAAACAGCCTCAAGACATCCTGCTCTTTTTCAATTAAAGAAAGCAGCGATCTGACTCTGGCAATGTCATGAAACTCCGGCTGGTTCAGCATGTTAATCTTGCCGCCGAAAAACAACTTTTCGACGTGGCTTGTGGAATGAAATGTAGAACGCAGCGCATCAAGTATATTGTCATAATTGGTGATATGCTGTCTGAGATACATGACAACTTCTTTAAAAATACGCTCGTTCAGCTCATCCATCGGAACGCCGGTTAATCGGTCGTTCAATATATTGACCAGCTTTTCAATATCAGACAGATCCATTTTAGCAGGGAAATTAATCGTTTTGTTTTCCACATGCCCGGTGTTTGTGACAAGGATCGCTACCGCCTTGTCAGGCTGGATCGGAACGATTTGAATCTGTTTAAGATAATTCTCGCTCAGCTTTGGCCCGAGTACGATGGATGTATAGTTCGTGAGCTCGGATAGAATTTGCGCCGATTTTTGAACGGTTTTCTCCAGCTCGAAAATTTTCTCTTTAAAAATCGAGTGGATTAAGCTTAGGTCTGTCTTTGTCAGTTTGACAGGTGACAGTAAATGATCAACATAGTACCGATACCCTTTTTCTGACGGAACACGCCCTGAGGAAGAATGAGTTTTTTCGATAAAACCCAGTTCCTCCAAGTCAGCCATCTCGTTTCTGATTGTTGCGGAGCTAAATGTGATTTCATCTTTTTTCGAAAGAGTTCTTGATCCTACAGGCTGTGCAGATTGGATAAAATCATTAATAATAACCTGCAGAATCAGCAGCTGACGATTGGTTAACATCATCATCACCTCTGTTAGCACTCTCAATGAACGAGTGCTAATTGTATATCAAAAGTAACAAACCATTAGAAAAATGTCAATTATAACTCACCCAAAAATGCGCCAAAAACTTCGTTCCCCAGCAATTTGCCATTATGGGTCAGGGATACGGAACTTTCTGTGTTATGAATCAGACCCTTATCTGAAAGGCCGCGCAGGACATGGGCGAACAGTTCGTCCAGTGAACACCCGTATTTCTCAAAGAATCTTTTTTTGCTGACACCGGCTGTTTTTCTGAGGCCGAGAAAAAGCTCTTCTTCGATTTGTTCCTCTTTCGTCACCTCATGTGTGTCTCTGTAAGGAAATCCTTTCTCGTTGATAAGGTCAATATAGTGTTTGACCGGGCCGGCGTTTACTGTCCGCACCCCGTTGATATACCCGTGTGCACCCGCTCCGAATCCGAAGTAATCTTCATTGCTCCAATACGTCAGATTATGCTTTGATTCCAGCCCCGGTTTTGCAAAGTTGCTAATCTCATATTGATGGATATTTGCATCGCTCATTTGCCGCATCACAAGTTCATACATTTCTGCTTCCTGATCTTGAGCCGGCAAATGCAGCCGCCCTTTTTGCATCAGGTTATAAAAAACGGTTTTGGGTTCTACAATAAGCGAATATACGGAATAATGCTCTGCATCCAAAGATAAAGCGGTTTGCAGGGACTGATCAAGATGCTCCAATGTTTGCCCCGGCAGGCCGAACATCAAATCAAGACTGATGTTCTCAAAACCGAGCGCCCTCGCCCGTTCAAACGATGTGAAAACATCCTTCTTTTTGTGCACCCTTCCGATTTTTTTCAGCAAGTCGTCTTCAAAGGTTTGGACGCCAAAGCTCAGCCGGTTGACTCCCGCGTCTTTCAACACCTTTAATTTCTCAGCTGAGAGATCATCCGGGTTTGCTTCAACTGCGAATTCCGGAAGAGGGCTTGAAGGCTTAAGCACGCGATGAACGATGTCCATCAATTTTTCGAGCTGCGCTTCAGACAGGGAGGTCGGCGTGCCGCCTCCTATAAAAATGGTATCCAGCTTCGGCTGTCCTGTTTTCGCAACTGTATTTATCATTTCCTTCTCGAGCGAGTTTAAGTACTCGTCGACAGGCTGACTTTGAATAAAATATTTATTGAAATCACAGTAGTGGCAAATATGCTCACAAAACGGGATATGAATATACGCTGATTTCAATGGTTCCACCTTCTTTTAAAGAAAGAAGCCGCAGTGCTGGACTGCGGCGGCTTCTATTATTTTTTCGGACTGTCGTCCATTTTGAGGACCGCCATAAATGCTTCTTGCGGCACTTCGACAGAGCCGACCTGCTTCATTCGGCGTTTTCCTTCTTTTTGCTTTTCAAGAAGTTTCCGTTTTCGAGAGATGTCTCCGCCGTAACATTTAGCCAATACGTTCTTACGCATGGCTTTAATGGTGGAGCGTGCCACGATTTTCTGGCCGATCGCCGCTTGAATCGGTACTTCAAAGTGCTGGCGCGGAATGAGCTCTTTCAGTTTTTCTACAATTACTTTTCCGCGTTCGTACGCGTAATCGCGATGCACGATAAATGAAAGGGCGTCGATTTTTTCGCCGTTCAGCATAATGTCCATTTTGACAAGTTGAGACGGTTTGTAGCCGATCAGTTCATAGTCAAAGGACGCGTAGCCTTTTGTGCTTGATTTAAGCTGGTCAAAAAACTCATAGACGATTTCCGCTAATGGCATGTCATAGACAATGCTGACGCGATTTGCGTCTAAGTATTGCATGTCGATAAAATTGCCGCGTTTTCCTTGGCAAAGCTCCATCACTGCACCGACATAATCGTTCGGCACCATCATTGTCGCTTTTACATACGGCTCTTCTATCCGTTCAATCTTTTGAGGATCAGGCATATTTGACGGATTATCAACCACCACTTTTTCGCCGTCTGTCATATACACATCATATATAACACTCGGTGCTGTTGTGATCAGGTCGATTTTAAACTCACGCTCAATCCGCTCCTGAATGATTTCCATGTGAAGCATACCTAAAAATCCGCAGCGGAAACCGAATCCAAGCGCTTGGGATGTCTCTGCTTCATATTGAAGCGATGAGTCATTCAGCTCAAGCTTTTCAAGAGCTTCCCTTAAATCGTTGTATTTGGCCGTATCGATCGGATACAAACCGCAATACACCATCGGGTTCAGCTTGCGATATCCAGGCAATGCTTCGGCAGCTTGATTGGCCGCGCTTGTTATCGTGTCACCGACGCGGGTGTCTCCGACGTTTTTAATAGCCGCAGTCAAAAAGCCTACGTCACCGACTGTCAGTTCATCGGTCGGAGTCGCTTTCGGGGTGAACACGCCGACTTCTGTTACTTCAAATTCTTTTCCCGTTGCCATCATTCTAATTTTTTGCCCTGGCTTTACCGTTCCTTCAACGACTCTGATATAAGCCACGACACCGCGGTAAGCGTCATAAAGAGAGTCGAAAATAAGAGCTTTAAGCGGCGCTTCCGGATCGCCTGTCGGAGCAGGCACTTTTTCAACGATCTGCTCTAAAATCTCCTCTATCCCGATTCCGGCTTTCGCAGAAGCGAGAACAGCTTCTGAGGCGTCAAGGCCGATAACTTCTTCCACTTCTTGCCGCACGCGTTCCGGCTCTGCGCTCGGAAGGTCGATTTTATTGATGACCGGAAGGATTTCAAGGTCGTTATCAAGCGCCAAGTAGACGTTAGCCAGCGTCTGGGCTTCGATTCCCTGAGCCGCGTCAACGACAAGTATCGCTCCCTCACAGGCTGCAAGGCTTCGCGACACTTCATATGTGAAATCGACGTGCCCCGGCGTATCAATCAGGTGAAAAATATATTCTTCACCGTCTTTTGCTTTGTATTTCAGCTGAACGGAGTTTAATTTAATGGTAATGCCCCGTTCACGTTCAAGATCCATGGAATCAAGCAATTGTTCTTTCATTTCTCGTTGAGTGATTGCCGACGTTTTTTCTAAAATCCGATCCGCTAAGGTGGATTTACCGTGGTCAATATGGGCGATAATGGAGAAATTCCGAATTCTCGACTGCCTCTCTAAACGCTTTTCTTTATCTGTCACAATCTATCACTCCTACTATTAAACGCAAAATACACTAGCTTAGATTATATCAATAGGATTGTAAAGATTCAATGTAAAACGAGAAAGAGAAAAGCTCCCTGCCTATCCGGGCCGCTTTTCTCTTTTTCTCACTCTACTCTCTTAACTCAAGCATCCAGTTATAAACGGCTTGCGCTGTGTTTGTCACTGTATCTGAAAGTGCTTTTCCCGTCTTTGAGAAAACATTAAACGATTCCACCTGCTCCAGTTCTTTTTGCTTCTCTTCCAAATCTTTCGTTGTCACTGTTTGGCCGAGAATGGATGCTTCTTTTTCATTGTTTTCTCCGTCTGTAAGCGTAAATGCGCCTTTTAAAGAGGGATCATGATAACCTTTCATATCAAGCATTCCGTTATTGGCCTGCTGCATGCCAAACAAAACGCCTAAAAACATAACGATGACAATCAGCAGACACTTGCCGGCATATCCAATCAATTTGAACCACCTGATTTCTTATTGTTTTTTCTTGTCGCCAGAATCAGCATTTACTTTCTCCGCATCCCAGTATAGTTCGCTGAAGACATCGGCTGTTGCATCCGCCGTATGCTGCAGCTCTTCTAAATTATTATCAACACCGCCAAATTCGAGCAGCAGGGCTCTGTCGTTCAAGTCTTGGTTGTATACGCCATTATCGCCAGGTGAGCCTTTTGAGAAAACACCCGTGCTAAGGCCGGGATATTTTTTCTCCATCAGTTTATGAAGTTCACTTGCAAGCTTATAGTTTTCTTCAAAATTTGCGGTTTTTTTGCCGACGACAAACGCCAACCGGGCATAGCTCTTCCCTTTGATCGTTGTCGTAGTATTTTTCTTGCGTTTGGAGTCTCTATGGATATCAATGATATACTGCAGGTTCTTATTTTTCGTCAGCGCTTCTTTGACGACCGGTCTTGATTCATCATAGGATCTCGCGTAATTTAAGCCCTTTTTATTCAGCTTGGCCTGAATATCGGTTTTATCAACAGTTGCGCCGACCCCTTGTGCTTCCAGCGCTTTGCCGAACATCCCTCCGACAAGCGTCACATTGGCTTTAGAATGACGCGCCATGTCGGGATTTGTTTCTCCTTTCAGCAGAGGGAGATAGGATTCCGTATTGTGAGTGTGGTAAATATAAACAACCTTTCGATCACCCGTTGTCTGTTTCGGCGGTTCTTGTTCTGTATTTTCTTTTTTCGTTTGCTGGTTTTCAATCTCTGCAAGATTAGCTTCCTTCTCTTCCTGCATGACTTCGGATGGCGGAGGAGATTCTGACGGCATGTTTGTATAGTCTGTCCCTTGTCCTGCAACGAGTATTTCTGTATCGAATTGAGAAAAACCGGGCAGCTCGCGGCCAAGAAAACTCCGCGGATCTTCGAGATTGATGCTTGTGGCCAACTTTAAAGAAAGCCGTGAAAGATGGAATGAGCTGCTCTCTGTATCAGAAAGATCAGATGCGAAGTAATGGTTCTCCATCCGAAGCAAGTGTGCAAATACGTCTCCCGGCAATTCATCCGCAAATCCGTAGAGGGAATTGGATGAGGGCCTGAGTTCCGGACGGAGAGACGTCAGCACACCAGATAAAATAAATATCACTAATAGACTTGCGATAAACAAAAAAATGCCTTTAACCGCATTCGCACCGTTCACCGCTACAACAATTTGACGGTTTCTGCGTTTTTTTCTCATTGTTCGAATCCCTCCAACGCTTGTCTAGTAATTACTCTATGAACAAGCTAGAGGAAGTAGAACAATTTAGTGATTGTAGGACCCCTTGTTATCTTGAGAAATTTTTTCATGGAGCGCGGTGTTTAAACCGTTTGCCAAAACATTCGCCATATCATCAATAAAGGTATCCACTTCTTTTGGCGTCACCATTAAGTTATGGCCGAGAGGCGAAAGAACTTCTTGAATCAGCTGGCGTTTCTCCTGTTCTTCAAGTGATCCGACAATGCCGAGGAACGATTTTCGCTGTTCCGGATCGGGCAGGTCCTCTTCAGTAAGGACTTTCTTTTTCCCAAAACTCATCCCTGCCGGCACAAGAGATCTTGACGGACTGTCATCTTTCATTTCTCTGCCAAAATGTTTCAATATGTAATCTACCGTATCACTCGCAATCGTTACCGCGTCTACCACTGTCGGAACGCCGATCGCGATAACCGGAATCCCGAGTGTGTCATTACTCAATTCCTTGCGTTTATTGCCGACTCCGGACCCCGGATGGATCCCTGTGTCCGATATTTGAATCGTCGTATTGACTCTTTCGACCGCCCGAGCCGCAAGCGCATCAATGGCAATGACAAAATCAGGCTTGGACTGCTCGATGACACCTTGAATAATATCGCTTGTTTCAATGCCCGTTAAACCCATTACGCCGGGTGCAAGCGCGCTGACAGGCCTGTACCCTTCCTGCACGTTTTCCGGCTGAAGCTTAAACAGATGCCTTGTCACTAACAGATTTTCAACGACATTCGGACCGAGAGCATCAGGGGTAACGTTCCAGTTTCCAAGGCCGACGATTAAACAGCTCGCATCCTTCGGGATCTTTAAATTTTTCAGGAATGAGGAGAATTCTTCCGCAAATACCTCTACCACCTTCTCCTGCATTTCCGAATCATGCTCTCTGATTCCTTGGGCTTCAATGGTTAAATACCGTCCCTGTTTTTTCCCAGAAAGCTTCGCGCCTTCCTCTGTAATATCAACGGTTCTGATTTTGATGCCGCCTTTATCGTGTTCCTTTTCGATGAAACCTTGAATCTCTTTTTTCGGAGCAGCCTGGCCGGCCATGGCTTCCTTTGTTTCCACTGCCAAATCCGTACGTATCAAAAACTGATTCACATCCAGCTCACTCTTTTTCACTGTCAGGACCTCCTCCAATTTTCATTACAAGTATTGTTGCCATTTGTAAAACAAAACATTCGGCCGGAGGGCCTTCAACGAAAAATACTTTACATTTATATTGCAATCTAAAGATGTGTTTGATAGAATACAATTTGTTCTATTGTGAAGAAGATTTAACCTTAAGACACTGTGCTACAGGTTGTATCTTAGGAGGTGAAACACATGCCAAACATTAAATCAGCGATTAAACGTACAAAAACTAATAACGAACGCCGCGCTCATAACGCGACAATCAAATCTGCTATGCGTACTGCAATCAAACAAGTGGAAGCTTCAGTTGCTAACAACGAAGCTGACAAAGCGAAAACTGCTCTTTCTGAAGCAGCTAAACGTATTGATAAAGCAGTGAAAACAGGTCTTGTACACAAAAATGCCGCAGCTCGATACAAATCAAGCTTAGCTAAAAAAGTGAACGGACTTTCTGCATAAAAAAGCAACGATCCTCAATATTGAGGATCGTTTTTTTCGTTTACCTTTAAAAGCTGCAAAAGAAATAATTCAAGCAGCAGCTGCTTGTCCTTTTTTCCCGTTTTCATTTCATAGTCCATTACGGCGAGGCTTTCAATGATATGCCTCAGCTCCGCTTCTGAAAAAAGCCTCGCTTGGTCCATTGCAAGTTTCACCCGGAAAGGATGGACTTTTAAATTAGCAGCAATCTGTTTTTGTCCGTAGCCTTGTTCGGCAAAATACTTTGTCTGTAAAATCAGCCGGAATTGATTTGAGATAAGAGCCATAATCTTAATGGGCTCTTCATTTTGCTTAAGCAAATCATAGAAAATCTGCAGGCTTTCCGTCCGTTTTCGATTTACGATTTTATTGATCAGCTCAAAAATATTCTGCTCTAAGCTCCTCGCCACAAGCGCCTTGACATCATCAAGCATAATTTCTTCACGCTCGCCGATATAAGTGCAGAGCTTTTGAATTTCTTGATAGATGGATGACAGATGCCCGTTAACAAGCAGCACCAAATGCTCCGCCGCTTCCTCACGAATTATTTTATGTTCTGTTTTCGCCAGATTCATTGTAAAATCCGTCGTTTCCTTCGCATTCAACTCTTTTGCTTCCACCATAAACGCCTTCTTTTTCAGCGCTTTCGTCAGCTTTTTCCGTTCATCGAGCTTCTCATAAGGCGCCAGCAGCACAAAAACTGTGTAAGGGGCCGGTTCTTGTATGTACGCCTCCAGCGCACTGACATTGTGCTCAACTTTTTCTTTCTTTTTTTCCCCTGTCAGAAAGTACGGATTTTTCACGATCACAAGACGGCGCTCTCCCATAAACGGAAATGTTTCAGCGTCCGCTACAGCAAGGTCCAGGGGATCCTCTTCAAGATCAAAAACAGACAGGTTAAAATCCTTTGTCTCCTGATCAATCACAGCCTGTCTGATCCGGCCGATGGTCTCTTGGAGCAAGTATGTCTCTTTTCCGTATAAACAATAAACAGGATGGACATCTCCTTTTTGCAGGCTTTTCCACACATCAAATACCATTGTTGTACGACTTCCTCTCTTTCTTCATCCCCTTCTATCCTAAATTGTGATCAGCAAATAGTAAAGAGGAAGCCAAAGAACAGCTTCCTCATTTATAGTAAACGCCTGATCGCAAGCTCCCGGGTCAACTTGTAAAAAGGCGATAATCACAAGAACAGAAAACGTTACCTTCACTTCTAGATTTTTCAAAATGATTCCCTTATACTTAAGTTAGTCAGGAGGGGTAAAATTGAATGATTTTGAAAAAAACGTTCAAAGCAAACGAAATGATGCTGTAGACTCAGGTGTTGGTTTTGTTGTGTCCTTTGGATTTTTCGCCTTCTTGTTTGTTATGGCAACAGTTATTCACCTTGTCGGTTCCTAACAGCGATTGCCCGGGCTGCTGATATTATCGGCAGTCTTTTTTAGTTCGTCTCCGTCATACCTGTTGTATCATATGGAGGATAGACAGAAAAGGTTCCAAACCCGCTTTTAAATCTGTATTGGATCGTCCCGCTTTGATCAGTGCGGAAAATGCGGACAGAATGAGCTTTCAATATATCAAGGACTTCCTGATGGGGATGGTGATACCGATTATTCTCACCGGCAGAAATAATTGCCGCCTTTGGTTTCAGGTGGCGGACAAACTCTTCTCCGGTAGATCCTTTACTGCCATGGTGCCCCGCCTTTAAAATATCCGCTTTTAGATCCGGAAAAGCTTTCATGATCTCCTGTTCCCCTTCCTTTTCGAGATCGCCTGTCAGCACCCAGCTGAGATGACCTGTTTTCATCCATAGCACGAGAGAAGAGTTATTTTTGCTGTTCGGGTCGGGAGTCTCAGGCGACAGTACGCGAAACTGTAAATCCTTTATCTGAAAGGTGTCGCCTCGTTTAACCTCTGTAATGCGAATTCCCTCTTGCTGTGCGGTCCGCAGCACTTTTTTATCATTCGGTTCAGAAACAAATCCTTTCGGCACAATGAGCTGTTTGACTTTATGCCGCTTGATCAGAACCTTTGCTTCCCCTATATGGTCTTGGTCCGCATGAGTCAAAATTAAGGCATCAAGCTGTTTAATGCCTTTTGCTGTTAAGAAAGGAATGAGCACCTTTTCGCTAAGCGAAAAAGGATGCCGTTTTTCCCTCCATGGCTCTGTTAAGTATGAAAGGATTCCTCCAGTGTCTATCATCACATGGCCGCGCTGATACGGAGCGCTGATAAACATGCTGTCTCCCTGACCGATATCAAGCATATCCACTTCTCCCTCGGGGTCCAGGCGAGGAAAAATAACCACCAGAAAAAGCATTGCGATAAAGAGCAGCACAGACAGAAGTCTTTGGTAAAGGGCGGATTTCTCCATGGCTGTCAGCAAAACAACGATAGATCCAATCAGCACAAACAAGACAAACGCATTAGGACGGGCTGCAATCACTGTGAATTGCTCAATGTCTGCAGCATACTTTATCAGCTTGTCACTCCAACGCATGATGTAATCAAACCAATAAAACAGGTACTCACCAACCGGCTCAGACAAACTTAACAAAAGAAAACCTATCATAGAAAACGGCATGACAAACATCGTATAAAAAGGCACCATAATGATATTCATCGGTATACTGATAAGAGAAAACTGCTGAAAATAATAGATAAGGATGGGAAGCGATCCAAGCTGAGCGATGAGTGACACCATGGCGATCTGCACGAGTCCCCCGCTTTGAAGTTTCTTAAAAATAGAGGAAGAAAGTATTAAAGAGAAACTTACGGCAAATGAGAGTTGAAACCCTATTTGAAAAAGATGATACGGATTAAACAAAAGGAGAATTAAATAAGAAAGACAGATCACTATTGAAGGGTTCATACGCTTTCCCCACAAACTGCCGATAAAATAAAGCCCTGACATAAGAGCTGCGCGCATCACAGACGGAGCCGCTCCGGTTAAAATTGTATAAACAGGCAAAAACAACAGCAGCAGAATGGCAGCCTTCTCTCTCGTTATCCCAATTCGAATGAGCACATAGAATATACCAGCTGTCACAATACCTACATGGAGCCCTGAAATCGCAAGCAGATGGACAACTCCGAGCTTTTGATACGCTTCCAGCACATCGTCCATAAGATAAAATCTGTCACCCAGGATGAGCGCCTGCACGATGCCTGCTGAGGATTCCGGAACATGGTCATTCACAAATGAAATAAGAGACTTTCTCACGCTTAAAAGCCTATACTGTATTCCATCTGCCGTGCTGCAATTTTGGATTGCTGTTATCGAGTAATTCCAGTGAATATGCTGGCTGTACAGATACTGTTTATAATCGAAAGTGCCGGGAACCGTTGCGTTTTTCGGCTTTTCTAAAGAACCGGTAAACGTACAAGCCGTCCCTGGCTCTATCTGTGAAAGTGTTTCCTTTTCAGCAAGCGACTCCATTTTATATGATGCAGCCCACTTTTCCCCATCCGGCGTTCGAACTACCATGGACATACGGTCTCCGTCAATCTTTGGAATTTCCTGAATCACCGCCCGAAGCTTATAGGTGCCGATGTCATAGGACGATACATTATGAGAATCGATAACAGAGGTTAAGAAAAAATAGATCGTAAAAGCCGATAAACTAACAAAAACGAGTGAGAGCTGTTTTGTTTTGATATAAACAAAGAAGAGTGATATAACGAATATGAGAAGTGCGGAGAAAAAGGAGGCAGCAGCTATGCCAGCCGTTGCTGATGCTGCCGCCAGAGGCAAAAGAAGGCGTGTGTTCTTCATTCATTATCACACGTAGCTTGTGAACAGCTGGTTGGCATGTTCATGTATTTTTTTCAGCTCGTCCTCTTCAAGGCCTGAATCAGCCAGCTGCTGGAGAAGCCCCGCTACAAATGAGAGCTTTTCGCGGTTTTTCAGATCAATGATCATCTCTTCTAACTCAACCTGCTCAACTTTTACGCCGGCCTGTTCAAATAACTCCTTCGCATAAGGATGTGTTTTATAATCCTCTGCAAAATAAACCGTTTTAATTCCGGCTTGTATGATGGATTTGCAGCACTGGATGCAAGGGTAATGAGTGACATAAATCTCGGCCCCTTCGGTAGGCACCCCAAACTTAGAGCATTGCAGTATGGCATTCATCTCTGCATGGATTGTTCTTGCACAATGATCATCTATAAGGAAACATCCTTCATCCGCGCAATGTACGCCGCCTGCTATTGATCCGTTGTATCCTCCCGCGATCATTCTTTTATCTCTCACGATCGTAGCCCCTACAGATAGCCTCGGACATGTGCTGCGAAGCGCGAGCAAGTGGCTTTGCGCCATAAAATATTGATTCCATGATATTCGTTCCACGTTGGTTCCCTCCAAAAGTTGTGTTGCCTGTCCTTTAGTTTACATATGATTGCTTCCAGCCGTCAATTCACTTAACTGTGATGGCTGATTTTATTTTCTCAAATGATTTTTCGCCGATTCCCGAGACATTTGTAATGTCTTCAACGGCTTGAAATTTTCCGTTTTCTTCACGATAAGCTATTATAGCTTCTGCTTTTGACGGACCGACCCCGGAAATAGCCTGCAGTTCCTCTAATGACGCTGTATTGATATTAATCAAAGCCTCTTTTCCTGCTCCGTTTTGCACAGAAGCAGTTGCGGCAGCGCTTTGTGTTGGCTCTTCCCCCTCACTCGGAATGTACACGACAGTGCCGTCCTGCAGGAGTTCAGCTAAATTTACTTGTTTTTCATCAGCCTCCGAATTAATGCCTCCCGCTTTTTCGATAGCCTGTGAAACTCTGTCTCCTGTTTTCAATTCGTAAACACCCGGATGTTTGACAGCGCCTTTAATATCAATGATAATTTTTTCTCCGTCAGCATCACCTTTTGATTCTTGCTGCTGAACTTGTGTGCCCGCCGTGTCAGGCGACGCTGTGATTTGCTGAACAGGCTCCTGCTTCTTTGCGCCGGGAAAATTAATCAGGATGACGATGAAGATGACAGCAGCACCTGCCGTTAAGATTATTTTTTTGTGCTGGTAAAACCAATTCATTTTTTCAAGGTCACCGCTTTCGTCATATTTTTATTTCTCACTGAATATCGTTTAGAGGATAAAGGCTGAAGGAGGGGAGAATATTGAAAATTGGCTTTATCGGCACCGGAAATATGGGCACAATCCTTATCGAGTCGTTCATCGAATCAAAAGCTGCCAATCCCTCAACTATTACAATTACAAACAGAACGATTGAAAAAGCGTTAAAGATAAAAAACCGCTACAGCAATATCCAGGTAACTGAAAGTCTTGAAAAGATTGTGACGGAAAATGAAATGATTTTCATTTGTGTAAAACCGCTGGATATATACCCTTTACTTGCCCGGCTTGCTCCTTATATAAGAAAAGACCAGATTCTGATTTCGATTACGAGTCCGGTTCAAACCGAACAGCTTGAGCAGGTGGTACCATGCCAAGTGGCGCGGGTTATTCCGAGTATTACAAACAGGGCTTTAGCGGGCGTTTCACTGGTCACTTTCGGAAAAAGCTGCCAGGAAGATGCGAAAACAAAAATCAACGGGCTTATGAGATGTATTTCCAAGCCGCTGGAAATTGAAAGTGACATTACAAGGGTGGCTTCTGATATCGTAAGCTGCGGGCCTGCATTTATGAGTTATCTTATACAGCAATTTATTGAAGCGGCAGTCTCAGAGACGTCCGTTTCTAAACAGGACGCTATTCTTATGTCAAAAGAAATGCTGGTGGGACTCGGAAAACTGCTGGAAAGCGAATTGTATACTCTTCCTGCATTACAGGAAAAAGTTTGCGTAAAAGGCGGCGTTACGGGAGAAGGAATCAAAGCGCTGGAAAGCGGTGTGCAGGATATGTTCAACCGAGTGTTTCAAAATACACATATTAAGTATGAAGAGGATATTTCTGCGGTGAAGGATCAATTCGTGTAATGGGAGTATGCCATAGCATGCAGAAGTCCGCAACTTCAGAAAATGGCATTTTAAAAACCATCGTTTTGATTAAACGATGGTTTTTAGTTTCTGCGCGGAGAAGAATAACCGTTCAGACTGCGATGAAGGCGGCAGGTTTGAAAAATCAGCCGTCACCTTTTCCAGTTTGAAACCTGTATCCTCTAACATTTGCTCATATTCATTGATGTGGAAGGTTCTTTGCTCATGAGTCTCATCAAACCGGTCATAAGCTTCTCCGTTCCACACAAAAAACGACATGTCATGCACGACAGACAGTTCTTCGCCGCCGGCAAAGCTTTGCCAGATACAGCTGATTTCTTCGTCTTGATCCGCATATGTGCTGTCCGGGAAGATTTCAGCCATTTTATAAGGCGAATGAACATCAAACAGCAAAATGCCGTCAGGCTTCAGTACTCGAAAAACGCTTTTAAACGTTTTTATGACATCATTTTTGTTTTTTAAATAATTCAGGGAATCACAGCAGATCACAACAGCATCAAACTGCCCGTCATATCCCTCAAGCTCTCTCATGTCCTGCTGAAGAAAAAGAATCGGCTGTTTGCCTGCCGCTTTTTGTTGGGCATATGACAGCATTTCTTCACTGATATCAATTCCAGTGACTTCCCAGCCTTTTTCAGCAAGCCGGATTGAGATTTCTCCGGTGCCGCACGCAAGATCAAGGACCCGCCCTTTTTGAGGGAGAGAAGCTTCAATCCAGTCTGTCCACTCATCGTACGGCGCGTGTGACATTAATTCGTCATACACGCTGGCGAAGCCTTGATAAATCATGAGTTCATTCCGAATTCAAGGTCTGCAAGAGGCGCGTCTCCCCAGAGCTTTTCTAAATTGTAATAGCCTCTTTCTTCTTTATGGAAGACATGGACAATAACATCTCCAAGGTCAACTAAAATCCATCTTGCCTCGTCGAACCCTTCCATTTTTTTCACGTCTATTCCGTTTTCTTCGGCCTGATCTTTGATTTCGCGCGCAATAGCCTGAACCTGTTTATCTGAATTACCGTGGCAGATCAGGAAATAATCCGCTACAAGCGAGATTCCCTCCATATCTAATGCTAAAATATCTTCTGCTCGTTTATCATCACAGGCAGTTGCTGCAATTTTTAAAATGGAAGCTTGATTCATCCACACATTCCTCCTATCAATTTGCAGACACCAGCGAGTTATACGTCGCAAACGTGTCTGGGAAAACCGGTTGATTTTTTTTCATAAGAAATATCATTGTATTTTTGAGAGACTGAATCAGCGCCTGATTCAAATCTGTTTCGGCAAGCTCCCGGACGTCATCGACGCCGGGAAATTTCCGTCCGGGTTCTATATAATCTGCTACATAGATGACTTTGTCCAGAAGCGTCATGTCTGGACGGCCTGAGGTATGAAACCTGATCGCATCAAGAACTTCCCCGTCTGTGATACCGGCTTCTTTCTCCGCCAAATAAGCCCCGACCGGAGCATGCCATAGCTCAGAATTATATGATAACAGGTGCTCAGGCATATTTTCTCTTATGATGATCTGCTTCATTTCTTCTTTTGGGCGAAATTTCGCATAATCATGAAAGATAGCCGCCGTCTCTGCCTTTTTGCTGTCCGCCCCGAAGCGCTCAGCAAGTTCAATCGCTGTATTCATGACGCCTATCGTGTGTATATATCTGTGTTCGGTCAACTGCTGCTTGACGCAGGCAAGCGCCTCCTCACGATTCATATAAACCATTCTCCTCTACATACTTCTTCACTTCATCAGGGATTAAGTAGTCAGTGGGCTTCTTGCTTTTAAACCGTTCCCTAATCATAGTTGATGATACCTCAAATTCCGGAACGTCTGCAAAGAGAAGCGGATATGGGGTTTCGATATGAAAACCGGGACGCTTCACTCCGATAAATTGAATGAGCTTCAGGAGCTCGTCCAGCTTATACCATTTTGGCAAAAACTCTATCATGTCGGCGCCAATAATGAAGTAGAGCTGCTCATTCGGATAACGGTCTTTTAATAAGCGAACGGTATCGAAGGTATAAGAAGGGCCTTCCCTTTCCATTTCAGCCAGCTGCAGTTTAAAGCAGGGATTTGACCTGATTGCGAGCTTCAGCATTTCAACCCGATGGATGCTGGCTGTATAGTCTGCATCCTGTTTGTGGGGCGGAATTTGATTCGGCATGAACCATATTTCGTCCAGTCCCGCCTGATGCAATACCTCGTTTGCCATCAATAGATGACCGTTATGCGGAGGGTCGAACGTTCCTCCGAAGATTCCTATTTTCTTCATCTCAACCACCTTTACGGAAGCTCGATTTGTTTATTTTCCTTTGATTCTTTATATAAGACAATGGTATTGCCGATCGTTTGAACCAAATGCGCTCGGCTTCCTTTAACAAGCGCCTTTGCTACCTCGTCTTTATCTTGCTCGCAATTTTGAAGCACACTGACTTTAATCAGCTCTCTCGCTTCAAGCGCTTCAGAAATTTGTTTAATCATGTTGTCATTAACTCCGCCTTTTCCTACTTGAAAGATTGGCGTCAAATGGTGCGCTTTAGAGCGCAATACTCGTTTTTGTTTTCCTGTTAACATTCTTTTCCTCCTAATTTTGCTTCTACTATTGCTCTCATTTTATCAATATCCGGTTCTTGTCCCGTCCATAACTGGAATGAGAGGGCAGCCTGTTCAACAAACATACCGACACCATCCAGCGTTCTCAGACCTTTTTGCTCTGCTTGTTTTAAGAGAGCAGTCCGGATCGGATTGTAGACGATATCACATACAATAGCGCTGTTTGCGGCATGCTGTAAAGAAATCGGCACTGCATCTATGTCCGGATACATGCCAATAGATGTAGTATGGATTATGACATCATATCGCTCAAGATTCTCTTCTGCTTCCTTTATTGTCAGCACTTGCTTATTTTGAAAAGAGGGACTGGATTGGATAAGCTGTTCCGCTTTCTCCAATGTCCGGTTGCAGATGTCGAACCGTTTCGGATTCTCACGGACAATGGTGGTAAAAATCGCTCTCGCCGCTCCGCCGGCACCGATCATCAATATAGAGAGATCTCGGACAGGCTTGTCTAATATTTTCCTCAAAGACTTAACAAAGCCTTCTCCGTCAGTATTATAACCGACAAGCATGTCACCTTCTGTTCTGACGGTGTTCACGGCTCCAAGCACCTTTGCGCTCTCATCAATATGATCCAGATGCTCCATGATTGCAACCTTATGAGGGACTGTCACGTTTATTCCGATCATGCCAAGCGCCTTCATTCCTTTGACCGCGTCTTTCAGATTGTCGTTTTCCACCTGGAATGCGTGATAATGTCCGTCTAAGCCCAGGTCCTTCAACGCTGCGTTATGAATATCAGGCGACATAGAATGTCCGATTGGATTTCCGATTACTCCGTATAGCTGCTTCATTCTCCCTCTCCCCTTTTTTATTAAATTAACGAGCGGCGAACAAATACGTGTACGCCTTTTGGCGCGTAAGCCGTAATTTTTTTCTCTGCTTCCTGCACCGTTACCCAGCCTAATCCCGAGAAAACGATATCGGTTTTCGGTTCCTTGATCGTAAATGTATGGGCTGTTAATTCCGGGAACTCGTCCATATCATCCTTTCCGGGCGGGGTAAGTAATTCCCCGGCGTGCTTTTCATAAAGAGCATCCGCATTCTCCAGCTTTGTTCTGTGAATCAGTAGATCATTCGGCATGTAGCAGACAAATGCAGACCTAGCGCCTGACACATAATCGAATCTGGCAAGTCCGCCGAAATACAGCGTTTGCTGATCATTTAGCTGGAAGGTCCGCGGCTTCAATTCTTTTTTGGGTGTAAGCACTTTTAAGTCCCGTTTATTCACGTAATGCGCCATTTGATGGCGGTTGATAATTCCCGGCGTATCATAAAGCGCTGAGCCGTCATCAAGCGGAATCTCAATGGCGTCAAGCGTTGTGCCAGGGAATTGAGATGTGGTGATAATATTCTCTTCTCCAGAAACTTCTTTAATGATGCGGTTGATAAACGTTGATTTCCCCACATTTGTACAGCCGACAACATAAACGTCTCTTCCTTGGCGATAATGCTCAATAGCATCAATGACTTCTTTGATGCCTTGACCGCGGCTTGCGCTGACCAAAAAAACATCCAGCGGTTTCAGGCCGTATTCCTTCGCTTCCCGTTTCATCCACTGAATCAGCCGTTCTCTTTTTAATGATTTAGGGAGAATATCAGCTTTGTTTCCTACTAATAAAATCGGGTTTCCTCCGACGAGCCGGCTCAATCCGTTAATCCAGCTGCCGTTAAAATCAAAGATATCGACAATCTTCACAATGAGAGAGTCGGTTTCTCCTATTCCGTGCAGAATGTTTAAAAAATCATCATCCGTTAATGAAACATCTTGAATTTCGTTATAATTTTTCAGTCTGAAGCAGCGCTGGCAGATCACATTTTCTTTAGTGAGCGATGCCGGCGGCGCGTAGCCCAGACCATTATTGTCCTCGGTTTGGATCGTTACTCCGCAGCCGATGCAAACAACCTTTTCCATTCCTTACTCCTCCCACTGAATGTGCCCTTTTCGTTTTAAGGCACTCAGTATTCTGCGTTCGACCTGGCGGTTAAAGCGCGTAACCATTCCGTCAGAAGAGGCGACAGGAACAACCAGAATCGTATGATAGCCGTTTCTGTTCCCGCCGAGCACATCCGTAAGCAGCTGATCGCCGATAACGACACAATCCTCTTTTTTAAGCTCCATGTTGCGGACGGCTCTGTTAAAAGCTTTTCCCATGGGTTTTCTCGCCTTATAGATAAATGGAATTCCAAGCGGTTCCGAGAAAAGTTTTACTCTTCTTTCATTATTATTGGAGACAATCGTCACTTTAATGCCGTGCTCCTTCATTTCCTCAAACCATTCTATCAAACGCGGCGTCGCATTGGGTCTGTCCCATTCAACGAGCGTATTATCAAGGTCCGTGATAATTCCTTTAACATTGCGTTCTTTTAATTTTTCAGGCGTAATATGAAAAATATTTTTCACAAATTCGTCAGGTAAAAAAAACTTTTTTAACAAAACCCGCACCCTTCCTTTTCTTTCTATCTCCATCATTGTTGTCAAAAATGATCGAAACTTGTATGTAAAGACAAGCTGAGCAAAAAAATTTCGACAAAAATTGGGTTTCTTCACCAGGTGTGGATAAAATTACACACACTATCCACTCTTGTAACATCACTCTTTAGACAGATTATAAACATGATACTCACAAGTTATCCACTTTTTGGTGTGGATAACAGAACGATTGTTCTTATTTATATTTCATGGTAGATTAAAGATAACCTCAACCTAAGATGAACGCAACCTGCTATTTTATGCTCCTCGCAAATAAATAATTCCAACTTTTAAGGAGGTGCCGATCCCATTAATTGGGTGCCAAGCATGAGAAAGCTGTCTGATGAATTATTAATAGAATCCTATTTCAAAGCAAATGAAATGAATTTAAACCGTGACTTTATCGAGTTAATTGAAAACGAAATAAAAAGAAGATCGCTCGGACATATTATTTCCGTATCTTCTTAATAGAAATTCTTCTATTTAATCCGGGCGTGTTTCCTTTTTTTACTCAGATGACTGATATTATATCACTACATTTACGCGCTTTACTACTACTTTCAGCAAAAAACACCCCTAATGAAGAGGTGTTTAAGCGGGCTCACAGTCATATTGTTATCCAATACCGGCTGCCCAGCACCAAAAGTACGACAAGCAAAACAACGAAAAAAGCGTAACCGTATCCCACACTTACGTTATGCGGCGGACCGTAAACAGGATACGGAAAACCGCAGCACATTTGAACCGCCTCCTTCAAGAGATTCAATAACAGCCTATGAAAGAGAATCAGATTGGTTTAGGCAGCTGTCCGTCTTACTGCTGCAATACCCGCCCATCTTTTATTCCTTCAAATATGATTCTTGCACCTTTAGGCGTCATATGATTCCCGGAAGGATCGATCAAGCCTGATTGAATAAGCGCCTCATCCGTCTCATTACCGCCCTCGGCCTTTATGAAGTTTTTCCAGTTGTCTACCAGCGGCACATTCAGATTTTTAGCGACTTCTCTTGTGATATCATTGTATGAGTTGTGCCATTTTCGCGCACCGCCTTTGGATTGAAACACAGAAGATTTATAACGGGAATAATAAAAGAGATGATGTTTTCCGTTGCCTTCAATAATCGGTATACACGTCATCAAAATAGGTTTTATTTTATGTTTTCTGCTTTCCTCTATAAAATAAGTCAGGTTTTCTTTAAAGCGTGTTTTTGATACTCTTGGCTTTCCCTGTGCCAAAATCGCAGCATCATTAGTGCCGAACATAATAAATACATATTCGGGCTTTTGATCTAACACGTCACTTTCAAATCGCAAACGCGCATCTTCGGTCGTTTGTCCGCCTATTCCCGCATTGAGAATGTCAAGGTTTCCCCGTTCAGCTGTTTTCAGTATGTCCACCCATTGCTGCGCTTTTGGATAATCACGATAATTCCAATTAGAGCCGCGTGTATTACTATCTCCAAATGCCACAACATCTTCGTACCCTCTTCCTTCACATCCCGCTGTTACTAGGACCAAAAGGAAAAGGATGCAAAAAATTTGCTTCATATCTTCACCCCCAAAAGCCACACTTCATATGGTACACCTCTCTCATTCTGCTTTCAACGCAAGAACTCTTTATACTGTTATTGGATATGTACCGGGTTAAAACTCTTCCCTAACAAGTCGGACACTTTCACAAATTCATATCCCTTATTTTTGAGCTGGGGTATGATTTCTTTAATGGCTTTAACCGTCTGGCCCCTGTTGCCGCCGCCATCATGGAGAAGGATGATATCGCCCCCCTTGGCGTTGCTGACGACATGGTTTACAATTTTCGTTTTTCCGGGTTTAGCCCAATCCTTGGGATCTTGGTTCCATGACCACATAACAATTTGATAGCCTTCTTCTAAAAGAGTCTGAAACGCGGTTTCATTAAGTGATCCTCCCGGCGGGCGAAACAGTTTATGCTGATTCGGCTGCAGCGCATCAATTTCTGCCGATGCACTGTCCAACTCATTATTTATTTCCTCTTTATCTAAATGGTCAAAAAATACATGATTCATTGTATGATTGCCGATTTCATGCCCTTGTTGTATGATCCGTTTAGCGATCGAGGGGTATTTGTCTAACCGGCTTCCGATACAAAAAAACGTCGCCTTTACTCCGTTCTCTTCTAATACATCTAAAATTGCCTCTGTATATACAGGGTGAGGCCCGTCGTCAAATGTTAATGAAAGCTTCTTTTTTTCTGATCTCATATCCCAAAAAGCATTTCCGCTCTTTTCAATGTCAAGTCTCTTCAGCATTTTTGCTTCACTTGAATCAGGTGTCAAAAGGAAAAACACGCAACATAATAGAGCGAACAGGTGTAATCGTTTCAAATTCCCACCTCCAAAAAACTCTATTGTTAACCTGTCCCCTTTTTCAAAAAACATTCGGTTATATCCAGAGTAAAAAGCCTCATTCACTTAAGAAACTGACTCCATCTGTCAGAGGGAGTATTGCGCTTACTCCCAATAATGTTTCATTAAAGAGACAGACCACTCCGGCTGCTTTACTTCACCTCTGGGGAGAAATTCCTTCATTACAGGCTTCACGTCAAGAACCGGCGTTCCTTTTATAGCGTCCAGCCCCTTTACTGTAATAGTCTTTCCGCTAAGCTCCACCAGTTCGACAGTTGTAACTCCTAATTTATTCGGTCTGTTTTTCCCTCTCTGTGCAAATATCCCGATCTCCGGGAAGGCTTTGTTGTTTCTCGGATGCCTCGCTTTATATGTAATTTTTTCATCTGATACACCATGGAAATAAAAGATAATATCCACATGTGAAAACTCTTCTATTCCCTGCCACGCTGTGTCAGTTCCATGAATTAGCTCTATTACTGATATAACGGAACCCCAATGGTCATCGGTTATATTATGAATACTGTTTTGGACATATGCTATAGGGTTTAATTTTATTTCCATTGTTTCACCGCTTCCTATTATTCTTTGGTTTACGTTGGACGGCAAAAAGCAGTCAAGTTATACTATCCTAGATGCTATAGATGGCGGAGATTGCTTGCTCCTGACATCAGCACAAGTGGTAGGAGTGAATATTGATATGCTCAAAAAGACTTTTAGCATTTTAGTGATTATCGGAATAATTGCGATCGGCTTTTTTCATAAAGAAGCTTGGTTAGATGTCATAAAAGAAGGTGGAATGGTTTCCATTCTATTTAGTGTGATGCTTATTGCGGCGGATGTTTTTTTCCCTATCGTGCCGTTTGCATTGATTGCCGCTTTAAATGGCGCTGTGTTCGGAATCGCAAATGGCGTATGGATCACACTGTCAGGATCGATGCTAGGCACCGTGATGTTGTTTTTTCTGGCCAGATACAGCTTTAGAGATTGGGCAAGAAAAAAAGTAAATGCCTATCCGGCAATTCAAGGATATGAAGCTTCCTTTAATAAAAATGCCTTTACCGCCGTGTTATTAGGAAGGCTCATTCCTGTTATCCCTTCTCTTGTCATGAACATTGTCTGCGGGCTGAGTGAAGTGCGATGGGGCGTCTTTTTCACCGCTTCATTACTAGGAAAAATCCCCAACATTCTCGTTGTCACTATAGCCGGAGCCAATTTCACCAGCAACAAATTAATGTCTTTCGGCATTTACGGGGCGTACATTCTGATTCTTATGTTCATCATTTATAAAAAGTTCCCTCATCTTTTGAAAATGTCAAAAAAATAAAATGATACTTGCCGCCTCCCAGATTACTGTTTTTTGCGGTCCGCTTATAAATTTCCCTGTACAGACACAAACAACCCGCCCCCCACATACATTTACATATAGGCTTTTGCCTACATACTTTTGTGGAGGTGTCGATGGTGACAGGTGTTTTTACAGCGCTCGGTTTTGTCGTTAAAGAGCTTGTCTTTTTAGTATCTTACGTGAAAAACAATGCCTTTCCACAACCGCTCTCAAGCAGTGAGGAGAAAAAATACTTAGAACTGATGGCCAAAGGGGATGAGCACGCAAGGAACATGCTGATTGAGCATAACCTTCGCTTGGTTGCCCATATTGTGAAAAAGTTCGAGAATACAGGAGAAGACGCTGAGGATCTCATTTCCATCGGAACGATCGGGCTCATTAAAGGGATTGAAAGCTATTCCGCCGGAAAAGGCACAAAGCTTGCAACGTATGCCGCGCGGTGTATCGAAAATGAAATCCTCATGCACCTGCGAGCATTGAAAAAAACGAAAAAAGATGTTTCTCTTCATGATCCAATCGGCCAGGATAAAGAAGGGAATGAAATAAGCCTGATAGACGTCCTCAAATCAGAGAGCGAAGATGTGATTGATACGATTCAGCTTAATATGGAACTTGAGAAAGTAAAAAAATACATCGACATTTTAGATGATCGTGAAAAAGAAGTCATCGTCGGCCGGTTCGGTCTGGATTTAAAAAAAGAAAAGACGCAGCGGGAAATCGCGAAGGAGCTGGGGATTTCCCGCAGTTATGTGTCACGGATTGAGAAACGGGCGCTGATGAAAATGTTTCATGAGTTTTACAGGGCGGAGAAGGAAAAGCGGAAGAAAGCGAAGGGGAAATGATGTAGAAGAGGCCGGATCTAATATTCCGGCTTTCTCTAGTTCATTAAAGTTTCTTTTAAAAGAAATATAGGAAAGTGTTATTAAAAACATTTTTTGTCATCGATGATAAACTCTCCGAGAAAGTCGGTCAGGATCGTAACAAATGACTTGCTTATAAGTCCTTTACTTGCACCCTCCCTCAAGCGATTCAAAGCCGGACGTTCTAAAAGCTCTCCAGAAAATCCTTCATCGGCATACTTCAGCACATCCTTAGTCCCTGCTTTCTTTATCAGGCCTCGATCTGGCTGTCGATGCTTGACCCCTTGATCGCTTGTTCCTCGGTCGATACCCTACATATATCGCCATCATTCTTTAAGCCAATATGTTTTATTACTTACTGTTCTCCCTCTTCATGGGAGGCAGCTAGCAAGTAATCTGACTCCATTTTCAATTTCTTCAATTGATAATCCACCAAATCCCAACATGATATAGGAATCACCTTCGGGGTTTGGATGAAGCCAAAACCTTGACGGAGAATAAACTTTGACACCTTTTTGGAAACCAGCTTCGATCAACTCGTAGGCTGCTACGCCTTTTAGTTTCAATAAGATATGTAAGCCTGACTTTTCTCCAACAATTTTTACTTGAGTGCCCATATACTGTTCAATGCTCCTTAACAGAGTCTGATGTTTTCTTTGATAAATCTTGCGCATTCTTCGTATATGCCTCTCGAATTCACCGGATTGCATAAACAGGGCCATAGCCCTCTGAATAATAGGAGAGGCAGATTGTTTGTAAGCTGCGAACTTTCGTGAATATTGAATCATTAGAGAAGATGGAAATACAATATAACTTAATCGGGCTGAAGGTAGAAATGATTTAGAAAATGTACCTAAATAAATAACCCTTTCCTCTTCATCCAAGGATTTCAGTGAAGGAATCGGCTGTCCCCTGTATCGAAACTCGCTGTCATAATCATCCTCAATAATGTATCCCCCAGTTTGATAAGCCCATTTTAGTAAACGCATTCTTTTCGATATGGACATAATCATACCAAATGGAAATTGGTGAGAAGGCGTTAAATACGCGGCTTTTGCCTTGCTCATTTGAATATGCTCCATTGACAATCCGTCCTTCTCAAGAGGCACTGGTTCAATTTGGCATCCTTGGTCTTTTAAGACTGATCGAACTCCACTGTAACCGGGTTCTTCCATGGCCACGGTTTTTTCCTGGAGTGCTAAAAGACGGCAGATTAACGCCATGGAGGCTTGTGTTCCGGCCGTTACAAGAATCTGTTCTGGTGTAGAGCGTACACCTCTGGATTGCAGTAGATAGTTTGAAATCTCTCTCCTCAATGCAAAGTCACCCTGATTTTCCCCATAATGAAATACTTGATCAACTGCGTCTGACAGACATTTTTTCCACTGCTTCAAGGGAAACTTGTCAAGATCGATGTTTCCATATTTAAAATCCACAAGGACCTCGTTCGATTGTTTACTTTCCAACCTAATAGGATGTTCCACTACAATCGGGTGTAGTAAAGGTTTCTCAATCTCAGCTACCCATATTCCACTTTTAGGGACACTTTCTAGGTATCCCTCTGATTGTAGCTGCTGATATGCTGTCTCAATCGTGTTTCGGCTAACCTTTAAATGAGCCGTTAGCTGACGAATTGATGGCATCTTCATTCCTGGTAAGAGCCTACCTTCCTCAATTTCATTCTTAATCCAATGATACAATTGACTATATAACGGCTCAGACGACTCCCTATGTAAAAATGGGGTAATTTCCACTGTTAACCCTCCATCTGTCCCTATTGTTTTTTTAAATTTTGTCACTTTTATTAGGTACAGAAATTCTCTAAAATGATTTTATCATTTATAAAGAAAGTTGGGATAAAAAATGCATAAGATCCGCCAAGAAATTTAATATGTACAGATAATAAGAGGATTGATTTTACTCAAGATACGATCGGATAAATTGTTTGGATTATTCTTGAACTAGGTACTTTATTGGGAGAATTCTTACGCTGATGGAATCCCCAAAAGTTATAGAAATCAATCTTATTAAACATTCAATGTAATATTAACAAGCATAAGTTTCCTACTTCGTGGGTTGATCTAAGAAAGGATATGTTAAGTATGCAAATTAACCAATTTGGACAAAAAATCGGTGAGCCAGTTGAGGGGTATCAACACCCGCTAGTTCCAAAAAGAAATACAATAGGAGGGAAATACTGTACGTTAGAAAAGGTATCAATGAAGCATTTTGATGATCTGTACAAAAATGTTTATGGGCCCGATAGTGACGATAAACAGTGGACCTATCTGCCAACCGAAAAATTTACAAATGAAAAGGAATTCGAAATTTTCTTATCAAAATTGATAAAATCAGAAGACCCTTTTTACTATGCAATAGTTGACAATGACACTGACGAGGCACTGGGCTGTTTTTCACTAATGCGGATCAATATCGAAAATAGTTCGGTGGAAGTTGGACATGTAATATACTCTAAAAGACTAAAAAAAACTAGAATTGCTACTGAAGCACAGTTTCTACTGGCGCGTTACGTATTCGAAGAGCTGCACTATAGACGTTATGAATGGAAGTGTGATAGTTTAAACGACCCTTCTAGAAAGGCAGCTCTAAGATTGGGATTTCAATATGAAGGAACTTTTAGGCAAGCACTTGTATACAAACAAAGAAATAGAGATACAGCTTGGTTTTCGATAATTGATAAAGAATGGCCCAATATAAAAAATCGGTTCGAAAAGTGGCTTTTGGAAAGCAATTTTGATGAATATGGAAATCAAATTTCAAAACTAGACAACCAGTTTTGAAACGAGAAATTACTTTATCCATTTTTATGATGTTTCAAAACAGATCCGCGGCTTCTTGCTCTCGAAGTTTTTTCATGGCCACCGGGCGTTGCAAGTGGGACTTCCCCCACAGATTTGACTCCACCAACCGTGGCAGAAATCGGTACCTGGTATGCAGCTTCATATCAACGCACTGGTGTTAATACAGAGTGCAAGCTTTTGATGCTTGCCCATGCATTTGATTCGTGGAATACGATAAGAATCACACTGAAAACTGACGCTCGTAACATACGTTCATGTTCTGCTATACAAAGGCTTGGTGCTACTTTTGAAGGCATTCGCAGGGTACACCTCCCTGCAAGTGATGGTAGCATTAGGGATACAGCTTATTTTTCAATCATTGCCGAAGAATGGCCTGCGGTGCGTACAAATCTCAAAGATCGGCTTGAAAAATATAACTGAGTAAAGCGAACGAGAATCAGAGTGTAATGAACATAAGCCGGAGCCTCTTGTTGAGCAGGAATCCGGCTTTTTTATGAAAAGTGGCTTAGCGTGCGAAATCCGCAATTTTTGTAGGTGGTCCACCTTGAAGAAGTCAAATAAAAAAAGTCACCCACATTTGAAAACGTACAGGAAATTTGACTTTTTTAGTTTGAAGTTAAGCTTTGTGCAAAAAATCCACGTTTCCTAATGTCACTTTTGATATCGTGAAATTTGGAAATAAAAACAATCCTATGACCCGTCTCGGCTGAACCCCAAATAGACCTCGTTCCGTGGTCATGTATCTGTTGAAAAAGCTAATTCTTTTTTGGCTTCTTGTACCTTTTGGTTACTAAGCACAAAACTTACGATTGCTGCAACGCTACAAACATATGGAAGTAAAGAATATCCCCAATTAGATATGACATAACCTCCAATCATTGAACCAATGGTAATACCAATATACAGAGCCGTATTATTCCATGCCATAACAATTCCTCGTTCTTTTGGATATTCCACAGCTAATCGTGCTTGGTATGATGTAAATCCTGCATACCCAACTAAAGCCCACATAAAAAGAAAGAAATAAACCCAATCACCAGATGAGAAGAATATCCCTAAACAAATGAGTATTAAAATTAAGAAAATTAGCGTAGCCTTCGAAATTTTCACTTCTCCGAATTTATCTGTTAATTGCCCACTCGTAAGGCTCCCCAAAACAGCACCGACACCATAAAAAGCAACAGCTAGTGCGATTTCTGATGATGAGAATTTATTTTTGGAGTAAAGAGCTGCACCTAGATAAACATAAAGGGTATACATTGAAATCGCCCAAATGGTAGTAACACTTACAGAACCAAGTATTCTTAGCAGATTTCCTTCTAATAGGTTTCTTGTTAAATCATTTTTAGGAATAGATTCCCATGTTTTAAAATTCACTACCGCCAATATGGCTCCTATGATTGCCATTACAACAAATACTGAGCGCCATCCAAGAAAATGCTCTAATAACGTACCGATTGGCGCACCTGCCCAAAGAGCAGTCAAGTGCCCTGAGACAACAATCGAAAGCCATGTACCTCTTCGATTGGGTGGGGCAGTATCTCCAATGATTGCGTATATCAAAGGAGTGATTGAAGCAACGGATAAACCAGCTAAAATACGGCTAACAATCAGCCATAAAAATGAAGGAGAAAATGCAGTTAGCGTATTAGAAATAGCGAACAGCAATAAGCCAAATGTAATCAATGTTCTCCGATTTTTTATATCTGAAAGCCAACCGAAGAAAGGAGCCGAAAAACCATATGTAACTGCAAAAACAGTTACCATCCATCCAGTGGTCGATGCACTAACTTTATATACCTCTGAAATAAACGGTAATAATGGGGATACCACAAATAAATCAGTACCCATTAGAAACAAAGTTATCCAACCAACGCTTAAACTTATCCTCCCTTGCAACTCCATATAATCCCTCATATAAAATATATTTTTACATGTATATTCTCTAGGGGGCATAAAAGAACTTTATGTAAGTGGAATTACCCCTATAATATGAGACAAAAAAACACCGATAGTTTGAAACCACCAGTGTTTTCTCGGACAATTACTTCTCCCATTAGGCCCTGAGTAAATTTGAAGTCATTCATTACATCCATTTACACAGTTTTATATTCATTTTAAGAACAAAATGGGCACAATTCAGGAATCCATCCAAATAGAAGAGGAAGGTCTAATCACATTCCTCTTTATGCACCAACTCGATCTGCGGCAATTTTGAAACCACCATTTGAAGCACTGTCTGCATCAACAAAGTGAATTTTAATAAACTAATCTCCCAATACTGCTTAATTACCCATTGAGAGAGTTGCCATGCAAATCAAAAAGTTATTGCGGTCTCACTGAAAATTTAAATTGCGATGCCCTATTGCCTTTTTCTGCGAACGAAAACTTGTTAATATTCACATTACTAGTAGAGTGCCGGCTTGGGTATTTCATTCCTGCCTCGTTCAATTATTGTTGCACTAGTGTCTACTGGTGATTCACCTTAAACTTTATTTGAGCAAAAATAGCCAAACTCTTTATCACTTTAATGTAACAAAAACGGATAACCTCTAGGAGTCAATGAAATAAGCCTGATAGACGTCCTCAAATCAGAGAGCGAAGATGTGATTGATACGATTCAGCTTAATATGGAACTTGAGAAAGTAAAAAAATACATCGACATTTTAGATGATCGTGAAAAAGAAGTCATCGTCGGCCGATTCGGTCTGGATTTAAAAAAAGAAAAGACGCAGCGGGAAATCGTGAAGGAGCTGGGGATTTCCCGCAGTTATGTGTCACGGATTGAGAAACGGGCGCTGATGAAGATGTTTCATGAGTTCTACAGGGCGGAGAAAGGAGAAGCGGAAGAAAGCGAAGGGACAATAATGCAGAAGAAGCTGGATCTAATATTCCGGCTTTCTCTAATTCATTTACATGCTTCTTCTAAAACTTTTCGAAACTAATGGAGACAGAATATATGAAACCGCTTATCCCACTATCTCAACTCGCCAGCACTGATAAGCTCAATTATCACCGAGAAAGACGGTCAGGATCTTAGCAAACTTTACTTATAAGTCCTTTACTTGCATCCAAAACTCGCCAGAAAAAAATCTTTCATCAACATACTTCAGGACATCCTTAGTCCCTGCTTTCTATATACAGGCCTCGATCTGGCTGTCGATGCTTGACCCCTTGATCGCTTGTTCCTATTACCCTGGATCGCCTTCCTATAAAGTTTTATTAAGTAATGATAGCAATCGTTAATGCATTTGTCAGCTTGCGGTCCCTCGATGATTATCACCTTCATAAAATGCATCACCCCTTGGGTAATGCTATGTAACAACTGTTTGTCCTAATGAGGTGATTTTCAATGAGTATGAAAACATTATAAAAAACCGATAGTTTGAAACCATCGGTTTTTATCTGACATTTACTAATGCCTAAGTCCCCAATAACGATTTTTCTTTTATAACTAGGCAAATAACATGCACTGGTGCCATGTCCACTAAAATAATCACAATAAAAAACTAGCCGTATATTTTAAATCGACTCAATTCTTTTAAAGTAATCACAGGTTCACCCGTTTAGCTACTTAATGACTTACACTGCCAAGCACCATCTCCCGAAAGAGTTATATCCCCTAATGCCTACTTTGAACATATTTAATTGATTTTCATTTAAGAAACAATTGTGGGTTCTGGTTCTCCGTATTTCATACCATGCGGGATTCTAGATTGCTCAAACTTATGTAGAATATCAAAGCTCATCTTCCACAGCCTCTGCATCTGCTCTTTACTTTGTGATGGTGAAGTTTTTCTTGTAATTAACCACAACAAATAATTACAGAATATTCCCTATTTATTGAATACGCAATATCATCAAGAAGAATTTTGATCGTTATATTACTCCTACATAACATAACATAACATATCATTTTGATTCATAAAGTTCATCACAATTAAGCAATTTATAAAACTAAAAATTAACAGACTTTCTTTTTAATTATACATTGTTAGGTAGAACAATTATTGTTAAAGCAAATATGTAAGCTGCTTATGAACAACAGTGTCCTAAAATCTCGAAGAAATGGGCTGATTTAGGGTACAACTCAATCGCCCTTCAAGTAGACTTTTTTAAAATTTATTCTTTAGAAATGAATACTGTATCAGACACATACAGAGGAAACATTGACATAAATAAAGATGAAAAAGGCTTATTAGACATTAGTGTGACAGGAGAAATTAGAGCAAAAATTAAAGCAGATTACGGGTTTATTCAATCAATAAGTGGCTATATTAACGCAGCTATATGATGATAGACTGCTGAAAACCAGTAAAATAATACCCAAAAAAATATCCCTCTCATTGCGAAAAGGGATATTTCTTATTAATTATTCTTCATATCCATACTAAGACGTTTACTCTTAGTTTACATTATAAAATCAGTAATTACTGTTTATCCAACTCAAGTAGACCATTCCCCTCAATCTTCTTGTCATGTCCAAGAGGTTTGGTTCGCTTTATAAGTTGTGCATAAATTTCCGGTTCTGTAAATTTCCGCCCGAATTCCTTTTCACATTGATTGATTATAAGTGATACACCACCAGCAACATGAGGTGCAGCCATTGAAGTCCCTGAGAACTCTGCATGACTTCCACCAGGAATTGTAGACATAATTTTCACACCTGGTGCAACTAGATCAATCTCGAGATTTGTGTTTGTAAAACAAGGCCAATTACCTTCCAAATCTACAGCACCTACTTCAACAACCTCTTGATAAGCTCCAGGAAAGCTAAATTCATCTTTTAAAGGAGAACAATCTCCTCCGCTACGGATATCGCCTTCGTTCCCAGCAGCACACACAATAAGAATATCTTCGTTTACTGCCTCTTTAATAACATCATGCAATTGCGGATCATCTTGAGGACCTCCTAATGACATGTTAATGACTCGAATTCTTTCTTGATTTGGCCCTCTCCATTTAATACAGTGTTTAATTGCTTTTATGATGTCTTTATTAAAAGCTCCAACATCTCCATTACTATCTTTTGTAAAAACTCTTCCAATAAAAAGACTTACCTCCGGAGCTACCCCTACTACGCCCTCATCATTGATTGTGGCGCCTACCGTTCCCGCAACATGAGTTCCGTGCTGATCAATATCAGAAAAATCATCAGGATCACCTTGATCGGTAAAGTTTTTACCATCTATAATCCTTTCCTTTAAATCAGTATGAGTTGGGTCACAACCAGTATCTAAAATTGCTACAACCACTCCTGATCCCTTATCACTTACGTCCCAAATCTCTGGAGCTTTAATCATTTTAACACCTGCTGGAATTTCTTTCACATCTTCAATAACTGATTCAACAGTATATGGAATAAGACGAAAATCTGCCAAAAAACTCACTCCTTAAAATGTTTTCAAACTATGTATGCCCCTTTCAATTTAACCTATACTTAATTAATTAATTTCTCATTATTTTGAACAATGAAGACGAAATTAAGTACATTAATTAAATGGCACTATCAAGATCCAATTGAATGGGTAGAAAAAGGAATAAATCCATACCTAGACTATAGACTGGAATCGTCTAACTTTCTGATGTTAGTCGATATTTTTGTCAAAGATCGAGAATGCTGATCACTTTAACCATTCTGTCAATTATAGACGAGTTTTGGTCATTTTTTTGGTCAAACATCTCAAACTGAACTAATCGTTCTGATGGTATAATATAGTAACTCAGTTAAAAAGGAGGAATCACAGCAAAATCAAATCAATGCTATATAAAATGGGAGTGGGGAAGGCAAAGATCTTTCCGCTTTGGAACGGGGACGGCACAATAACGCTCATAGGATCTGTTTTCTGTAACATTTGTTCGCTGTTATTTACATGACTAATATGTATCACTCCTTTAGTTCTTGTTCAATAATCGTGCCCGATTGTGGAAGATCGTTATTGAACTAAAGCCCCCGATAGTTGGATAAGAAAAAGCAAAAGAACTTGCTATTTCTCAAATACATCCACCAAATTCAATGTTAGTTTGTTTTTCATACATACTAATAATAAAAGTAAAACCTTATTAAAACTTTACAAGACAAACTGAATTGACTATAGTCTAATTAGACTAAAATATTGATGTAAAGAAGTGAAAAATTAGATGATAAAGTCTTTTTTAATGTTGGGGCAGTCGAATATGGCGGGCCGTGGATTTTTGAATGAAGTAGACCCTATCTATAATGAAAAAATAAAAATGCTGCGCAATGGACAGTGGCAGATGATGACAGAGCCGATTAATTACGACCGTCCGGTTTCCGGCGTTGGCCTGGCGGCATCTTTTGCAGATGCATGGTCGAAAGCTCATCCCGATGAAGAAATTGGCTTGATCCCTTGTGCGGAAGGTGGCAGTTCATTGAATGACTGGCATCCGGAAGGCATCCTTTTTCAGCATGCTTTGTCCGAAGCCCGCTTCGCCCTCCGGTCCAGTCAAATTTGTGGAATCCTTTGGCACCAGGGTGAGAGTGACAGTTATCAGTCGCTACATGAAACTTATTACGAGAAATTAACTCTTATCATCGAGACGCTAAGAAACGAGTTGAAACTTGATGAGATACCGTTAATTATTGGAGGGCTTGGTGACTTTCTTGGGAAGACCGGTTTTGGACAGCACGCGACCGAATTTCGACAGGTTAATGAACAATTGCTGCGTTTTGCTAATGAACAATGGAATTGTTATTTTGTTACTGCATCAGGTTTGACTGCGAATCCTGATGGCATTCATTTAGACGCAGCTTCACAACGCAAATTCGGTTACCGCTATTTCGAGGCTTTTTCGAAAAAGTACCATATCCTGAAACCCATTTCGGGAGAGGAGCAATCACTGAAAGTGAATGGTGACTATTCTAAAACAGAACAGATTTACCTTCATAGTATGGATTTGGCTTCGGGTAAAATCACGTATGCGGAATTTGAGGCGCGGATGGCGAAGGTGATGAAACCATAATTCCCTTACTTATCCTTGGCTTGCTAATCCAAAACCCCGGAGCTCACGGCTATGAACTTCTGGCCTTAATGGAAAAACGTCATTACAAATACATTGTTAACTTCACGAAAGGTTCATTTTATTACAATCTGCAGCAACTTGAAGAAAAGTGTTTTATTGAACAGATTCAGCAGAAACCCTCAACCAGTGGGCGTGAAATCCGTAACTTTAAAGTCACAGAATCGGGAAGGGCAGAATTCGAAAAATTAATGATCAAATACGGCACCAAATCGGAATATGTGAACCTGCAATTTTATGGGGCGTTACTCTTTGCCGATGATTTCGACAAAAATAAATTACTGGATCTGATCCAATCACAAATCGACCAGACTAAAACTCGAATCGAGCTCCTTGATGAATACCTGTCCATCACTCAAGAAATTCCCGGCACAATCAATTACTTTCGCCGTATGAACGAAAATTCCCGTTCACATCACTTGGTTAATTTAGAGTGGTTCGAAAAATTGAAAGCAGAAATAGAGTGAACTATTGCATAATAAAAAAATGTAATGTTAAATATATAAGAATATTAGTTACCTTAATATAAAACCTGTGTCGTAGATATCTAGTAACACCATTGATACAGGTTTTATACTCCTTCTTTAATTAAACCAGCTAATAGAGTTGTCAACACTTGCCCCCCAACAAGAGCAAATGAATCTGCTGCGTGTTCTTCTTTTTCAATCCTTCGTATTAATAACCACTTTTTACACCTATTTAGTATTGAAGTAAGTCAACTGATTTTTCTCCTTCTTCCGCTAAACTGCTGCTTTAGTCGAATAAGAAAAAGTGATCTCCCTTAAGGAAGAATCACTTCCTCTAATTGAACAAGCAGTGAAGGTGAACATCGTTCTTGACATAAATTTTTTATATACCTCTGCGTAAGCAACTTTTAATGGATCCCTAAGTTGCTTGTTATTATCTTCTAATTTCTTAATATTACGTTTCAGTGGTCCATCATCAGTATTTGTATCCCAAGTAACATCTATATCTCTGCCCAAATTCTCAAAAAATGAGAAATGTTTGAAAATTACATATCCCCCAAAAAATTAAAAACTGAGCGGCAGTTCTTCAAGTGCTCTCATCAGAAAATTCCCTTTCCATTTAATTTGTTCCTTTTCGCCTTTTATCTGTATATTTGGACAGCGGCGTAATAAAGTGGAAATAGCAATCTTTGATTCTAAGCGGGCAAGCTGTGCACCAAATAATGGTAAGAAAATTTGAGTATCAATCTGCAATTTAGCTGTACATGTTCATAATGAACAATACATGATAAATTGTATATTAACGGAGGACCCTATGGGGGACAGACGATCAATCAAGACAAAAAGTGCTATAAAACATGCCTTTTTAAAGTTGCTTCATGAAAAAGAAATCAACAAAATAACTGTTTCCGATTTATCTAAAAAAGCCGATATAAGCCGAGGCACCTTTTATCTTCACTACAAAGATGTGTTTGACTTGTATGAGCAGATCGAAGACGAGATATTTGAACAGCGGAAGCTTTTATGATTCATCATTTCCAAGTGAGGATCCACTGAGCATGCTGACCTTTATAGAAAAAACTACAGAATACATATATCAAAACGTCGAAATTTTTACATTGTTAACAAAACCAAAAATGAATGCCCTTTCAACCAACAAACTGAAAGAGTTTTTTAAAACGAAAGTAATTGAGGAATTGAGCATGTTACGACAATCAGCAAATTCAATTACGGAAACTGAGAAATTCGAAACAACATTTATCGTTTCAGGTGTAGTAGGAATTATAGAGGAATGGATTAACAATGGGATGATAAAAACACCTACTTGTATCTCTAATATCATTCATCAATTGTTATTAAAATTTGAAGATTAATATGAAAAGAAGGAGACTTCTTGTAAATCCAATAGATTTTTCACGGAGAAGCCCTGTGTTATTCCACATGCATATAACCTTATGAATTTGGTCTCCTTGGGGGAAGAAGAATTGTTTGCTGAAATGCTCGAGTACCTGTGGATATGCTGGTGGTACCGAACGTGTATGACCTGTTTCTTTCAACTGCTGCATAAAGACAATGAAAAAGCGAATCGCGAAACCTGTTCTCGATATTCTATATAGCTAGCTCGGGTAGCCACACGCATGTGCTATTTGTTTCGGAAGACTGCTTAAATAGGTGAAATACAGATTTTTATAACTTTCTTCATCGATTGTGTTAAAAGAAAATGATCCACCATCAGCAATTGCATATTGCAGTTCAAAACATTTGGGAGTTTAACATATTCACCAATTTTATTAGCACTGACTTTGGATACTTTTAATGTTTTTAAGGCAGTAACTTTTGAATCAGCTTTTGCAATAGTAGATATTTTGTCGATGCCTTTTATTCAACTATTGCAAGAATAACAGTACTACCAAAGCTAAAAAAATGAGCATCTAAACCCCTCCCTGCCAAGCGGAAACGACAACGATCGTAAAAATTGCTTGCTTAGGGCTCGTTAAGAAAGGCTGTAGTGATAGGCCATAGTGCGCCAATACATTATTTCAAAGTAAAAAGTATACTTATGAGGACAAGCTTTCTTGAAAATAAAATACCTCAGCAGCATTCTTGAACTCAAGTAACGCCGCTAAGGTACTCTTTTCAAATTCACAAAAAAAGTCTATTCTACTATTATTTTAAACTCATCCTCTAATTCCTCTTGAGCCTCTTGTAAAACTTCTAATGTATCATCAGCGTATGAACCTAAAAACTTTTTACTAAACTCAAAATTTCTCCAGATTATAGTTAACGGCAACTCTATCCACCCTGTAAGACAATCCCATAAAGCATCTAAATTTTCCCCATAGTAGTCTGGGAAGTCTAATTTATCTTTTAATGCATTATGTAACCCTTCTTTATTTTCAAAATCTTTTCCATCTACAATTATTTTTTTCATTAAAAACTATGTCCTCCATCATTTTATTTTTAACTAACGTTTTAGAATGATCTGTTGTTTTATATATTAATCCATCATTCGAATAGAGTAATCTGACATTCCCTCTGTAACCTGTGATAGTTTATATCAGCTTCACGCCACACTGTATTTTTAGCTTCAGTAAGACGTTTTTCTCTGTTTTTGTAAATATCTCCCCCGATACTTTTCCCCGGTGTTACTTTTGATAAATTTACCTTTTTGCTTTCCTGTCCTAATTTTCTTGCTTCTCCTTTATTTATGTAATTATCCGGCATCGGCCATTGATCGCCATCTCATCCATACTGAGCAACACCCCGATTTTACATTAGAGTTGCTGAACCATAGAGCATTCTCTGCAACTGTTGAACCTCTTTCACCATCCAGTGATAGCTGTTGATTAGATTTTCCGTTATCCTATAAGAACTAATATATTTTTAGCAGGGAGCTAGCCATGATTGAAAAATACACAACTGAAGTTTCTTTAGACTTTTTTAATGGTGATGAAACAGATTTAAAGGATACAATTGAGGAGATTAGACTTTTTGCAAAGACATATGAGAACGATAAAGTAACCGTCCTAAGTGTTACTGAAAACGAATCTTCAAAGGAAAAAACTATAAAGTTCTTTTACAGCACGAAAGAGATACAGATAATCTAGGACGTAAATATGAATATGATGAAGAAAAACTATTCGGTTTCTTTGAAGATGAAGAATAGTTATTACCCCGTTAGCGCATATAAAGAACCCACATTTTAGTGGTTTTTTTCAATTATTCATTTACATAACCTTAAAATCTATCTGATGATTAATCCGCGCGAATCACTGTTCTGCCATGCTCAGGAGCTTCTAAGACATGCGCAGTACCCCGTTTGAACATGTATTACAGGAAGCTGACCCAACATTTATTTAATCAATCAGTGATGGAAAATCTATGCTCCCCCCTTTTGTAATTAATAATGAAATCCTCATCATGCATTAACGCGAAATGAAAACAACAAAAAAGACGTGTCCCTTCATGATCCGATCGGGCAGGATATTGATTACGGAGATAAAAATGATAGCTGCATTCGAAAAAGCTATGTATCACTCAGAAACTCATGTTAAATATGTGGATAGCCCATCTCCCTTCTCATAGAAGGAGATGGGCTCTTTTTCACTTCAATATTTTTTGGATTTCGCTTTTTTGGACCGTAAATTCTATCAGGTAATCCAATGTATGAGTAACACCTAACTTCAAAATACACCACAAACATTGATTTAAGATACCGTTCCTTCTACAACATATGAGAATAGGGATGATTAAACCAATCAGTAAAAATCTCTTTCTGTAGAATTCTACACCCTTCCTTTAAAATACTTTATTTCTATAAATACGTATCGATAGAAGCCAAGAACAAACATATAGAATCATAACCGAAAACAGAATTAACAAATAAACATTAAGATTTTGCAATGATAATAATATTCGAACACATTCTCTCATTATATCATTCAAATTTCGGAACAAGGTATTAACTAATACCATATAAATACCAAGTAAGATAAGTGAGCCTTTGAACAAATATTGGCTGTTAAACTGATAACTAAATGGAAAGATAAATGAAGCAGATACCATCACAAGGCATACGATAAACATTAGATCTATCCATGTTGTTAGTTCTCTATGAATGATCAAGTTCCCTATAAAAATTGTAAAAACTACAATCAAAGTAAAAATAAGTACCCCGATGTACTTTGAACTAACAATTTCCCTTCGTGTATAAGGCAGTGAATTCAGCAGAGTATTTATTCGGGCTTTTTCATCCATTGAAAAAGCGTTCATTATTATGCCAATACTAAATAAAAAACCTGACCAGATATATGATATATTTAACGTTAAATAAACAAATAAAGCAGGCAGTAATATCATAAGAGATTTCTTTTGTAAAATGATATCTTTTCTTATTAAGTGAAACACCTTACTTAGCCCCTTTCTTTGTATAGAACATCAGCTCTTCAATCGTTGGTTTTTCGATCAAAACTAAGTCACCAAACACATCTTCTATACGTGCTTTATTGGCTGTTAATGCCTCAAAACAAGCATTAGATTTCCGAATGGAGATGAACTCCTGTTCTGTATCTCGATCTAATAGCTCCGTGCCTCCTTTTACAATGGCGTACTCTTCTTGAATTTGATACGATTTCTTTGTGAAAATATGCTCGCCATTATGAATAAAAGTAATATAATCTGCAATACGGTCTAAATCTGTTGTAATATGAGTAGAAAAGAAGATCGTTTTCTTTCCATCTTGCATTATATTATGTAGTATATCTAGAAACTCCCTGCGAAATATTGGGTCTAATCCCGATGTAGGTTCATCCATAATAATTAACTCTGCATGATGTGACAAGGCTATTGACAAAGAAGCTTTCATCATCATTCCTTTAGAAAATGATTTGATTTTTTTATTTAACGGCAGTTCAAATTTTTCAACATAGTGATTAAATAGGCTGTCATCCCAATTCATATAGCAGGGCCTTATAATCTCCTTCATTTCTGCTAATGTTAAATGTGCGTAGAAAATATTTTCATCAAATACAAAACCAATCCGTTGCTTTATTTCTTTTTCATGTTCTTTATGATCTAACCCAAATATCGAAATCGATCCGCTATCTGGTTGCAATAAGTTCATAATAAGTTTAATCGTTGTAGATTTTCCAACACCATTACCACCAATAAACCCAGTTATAAATCCTTTTTTAACTGTCATTGAAATATCTTTTAGTTGAAAATCACCAAATGATTTATAAACATGTTTTAATTCAATAACATTTTCCACTATTCTTCCTCCCTATATAACAGTGTAAGTATGTCCTTTAATTCTGTAAGTGAGATGCCAATTTCTTTACTGTTTTGAATTGCCGTCAACAATTGCTCTTCAATTACCTTCATTTTTCTTTCTTTAATCATCTCACTATCCTGCTCCGATACAAAAGAACCTTTCCCAACAACCGAATATATGAATCCGTTCTTCTCAAGTTCCTCATAGGCACGTTTTGTTGTAATAACACTTATATCCAAATCCTTCGCTAATTGTCGCATTGAAGGTAAGGATTGCCCTGCATGTAATTCATTGGTCAAAATATGTTTTTTAATTTGAGCATAAATCTGCTCATAAATAGGTTCTTTTGAATGATTTGAAATGATAATTTGCATATAAAACCCCACTATCATATTGTATATACACTTTATATACAATATACACAAACCAATACCAACATACAACTCTTTTTTAATATTATATTTAAATAAACACACCTTTGAGTTTATCGTATGCTATTGGTAAGTGAAGGGCTATAGCATTACTTCGCTCACTCGTATGGTGGTATAATAGCTGCCAAGATAACAGGGGATAATGGAGAATGAAAAAAGAACCTTCAAAGCTAAGGTTCTTTTTTTCGTTCATCACTTTTACTGCCATGATAGTAAAAGTGTATTTCTTCACAATATTTATTTAAAATGTTGAGTCCCTATGTGTGTCGCATATCTCTCTGATAACGAGTGCAGTACGCTTTTCTTTGAGTAATTTAAGAACAATCTTGAGTGCCACATGATAACTTTTGGATGATCCATAACGACCAACGAGAAACTGAAACTTTTGATTCCAATCAAAGAGAAATTCTTTGAAATAGGGATTTACTTGTTTAATCACTGTCATCACCTTTGTTCACAATGGTGATCTCAAAAGAATTATCTTCTTCCATAAGTTCTTCAATCTCTAATTTTTTCTTGTTGATATTTAAACGCATATGCTCCAATTTAAGGCGTCGTTCGTCTTCTGAATGGGCTAATTCGTCAAACTGCTTTATAAGGTTTCTGAGCTCTGCCATTGCCCGTGATTGAGCGTTCAAGAACGTGGCATGACGATCCCAAGAAAACTGGAATTCATACTCCTCCTCTTCGACTTCGTTCGTCTCAGATAGGACAGACTTTTTCTTTTTCAGTTCCTTAATCATTTCTTCCTTATCAGAAACGAACATGATTTTTTGTGCCCTTAATATTGCAGCATATTGGATCTGTATCTGTCCATATCATATCGACAGGTGAACTTTCTTGAATTCCTTTCATGATGGATAGCGTTTCTTCTGGAATGAATTTAGAGAAGAATCCATGAGTTACAGCGTTTTGATTTCTCAGTGGAGCAACACCACCTTTATTTCCTAATGCATTTTTATTTCCAAGCGGTGCTCTTCCTCCCTTGTTTCCTTTTGCATTTTTGTTCCCTTTAGGTGCGCCTGGACGAAAAGAAGCGCTCCCTTTTGATTTAGGAGCACTCCTTTTCATTTTTTCTTCCCATTTATCGTTGGCCTTCCATTTGTGAACAGTGCTGCTTGTGACACCAATCTTCTCAGCAATGTCTTTTAATTTCTTGCTTCCTCCACTTTCTTCCCACAAACGAAAAGCTTCATCTCTTCGGGGATCACGTGGTCTTGGCATTACATCTCACCCACCTCCGGATCTATATTTGAGTTTGAGTTTGTTTTAAAACTTATCTTTGGCCCTAGACTCTCTCATTTCACTTAGTAGCGTTTGGTTTTTCTCTATTAATTCATTAATATTAGTTTTTATCTCCTCTTGATTTACTTTAATCAACTCATCAAGCCAATACTTCTGTAATCTTGATAACAAGTACTCATCCTCAAGCTCTGACTCTAAATAATCTAAAAAGCATTTTATGTGATATGTCGAAATCTCGTGTAATCTGGATTTTAAAGTTCTTCCCCCAGGGTTTGAGCGCAAATATTCTGTAGGATGACAACGAGTAAACATCCTGTTCATATTTTCTCCTACAATAAGATCGTCCTCACGCGAATAATTTTTTTGCTTTAGTTTACTTGATAATGTTATAAAGTCGATAATCCGATTATTAATTTCATAAAAGTCTCCAGTACTGTTAACAAAATCTAAAGAGTCATTAACAATTTCGATGAATTCTTGTGTATCACTCAAGTATCCATATGAGTTCACTAATTTGTTAGTATAATCAAACATATTACTAGCAATTTTTGATTCCAGAATATTCCCTTCGATAGATTTGTTAAAGGGTCTTTTATTTAATATATATGGACCTTTGTAAATTTTATGTAGAGCTTTTAAAATATTCACATTTAAAGTTCTGTCATCACTTAACTTTATATCTTTATTATTTTCTATTACGTCAAGTAGAGTAGTGGTAAATAACTCATTTTCCTCTTCTTGTTTAAAGAGATAACTCAAGTCTGATGATGCCTCAGCTGTTCTGACTTTTTCTGATAATGCTGCAATAAAATCAGGTAAGGTGCTAACTTCTATTACATTAATTTTATAAGAAGCAAGATATCTTTTATAGTAAGGAAAATAAGACTTCCATTTTTCCTTCTCACGTTGAGTAAGCACCATATAAAATTTCTTCTCGCCAAGGCTAGAATCATTATCATAATCACGAATGAATTGAAAATAAATTTGATGGATATTAATATCGTTAAACCCGTAGCCCATCATCAATATGATATTGCTAGAGAGCAAAGTGTATAGTTTACTTCTAAAATATCCAAATTGATGCATAAATTTATAGTATTGAGCGTGTGTAAATATTATCTCATTTTCATTAGTTACATCACCATGAATTTTATATATTGTATTTGAACTGTCATCCCAGTTTAACTCATCACCGTTTCCAAGAGACAATACTTTAAAGCCTTTATTGCTAAATATCTCTTTTTCAAGTACATTATCGTAATTTGTAGTTAATATCTGTTTAAAATGTAAGTCTCCCAATAATTTTAATTTATTAATTTCAGTTTGATTAATTGAAGATGTATCTTTTTTTATTTGATCAAGCACAATTTTTGAAAACTTTCTTTCTAATCTTTGATCAATTTCTTTTTTTATACTGCTTGAAAGATATTGGTTTAACTTATCTCTTATAGAACTTTGATCTTCTGCTATTCCAATCTCTTGTATTAAACTATCCTCAACACTATCGTGATTTTTTTCTTTATAATAATCTAAAAACGATTGTGCCAATTGTAGAGGGTCGGCCTTATTTATGTCTTCAGAGTTCAAGTCTTCTATTCCAATTTTCTGCATAACTTTTTTAAGGAGGTCAACCCAGCCTGGATAACCGAAGGGTCTACTAAAGCCTGCCCCAATAAAAGGTACAACTCTCCCAGAAATTATTTGTGAAATTAAATATTTATCTATATTTTCCATTGTTCACACTCCCACCTTATTATCGGGGAATTAGGAGTGAAATTCTATAGATTTGCAGAATTTGTCGAACAAAAAAAGCACCCTACAGGATGCTTTATTTTCTGCTCTTTATGTAATCTTCTTTATTGATACCTAAAAGCTCCGCAGAATGCTCATCTGCTGAATGTTCTAAATGATGCATTTGATATTTAACGAATTCTTCTTCAGTAAACACCTTTTTATCGATGAGAATATCAATTAGAGCTTCTATTGTGCATTGACGGTTTACCGATCCGCCTGCTAGTTGTCCAAGCAAATGTTGCTGATTAATGGTCTTTTCCATATTCCCCACCTCCACTAAATCCTTATATTGTAAATAAAAAATGTCACTTTCTATGACTTAGTTTTAATTCTCGACCATATACTCCTTTTCTTTTCTCATCTTAATTAGCTCAAATAATTTTAGGACTGATGCTGCTTTTACTCTTTTTTTTACGTTCAATGCTTACTATCCAAACTATACTGATTAACGTTATCCCTGCATAAAACAGAGCAAAGTAACTTCGTTGAATACTGTTGTAAATCTGTAGATATCCAGCAAACAGTGGAATTAAAGCAGGTAAAAACTTCGAATGGTCATACTTACTTTCTATAGTAGTTAAACGACCTATTGCATACTCGAGACATTCAATGTCTAACTCATAAATCAGTGATTGACTGTCTTTATAATCACTTAAAGGATTACCTAAACCAAATTTTTCTTGAAAAAATTAAGTAAATCTTTTTCAGTACTTGTGTAGATTAAAATTTCTAAATCTTCTTTTGTCATTTTATTCTTCAACTCCTTTCTTTTTTATATCGGGACGAAACCAGTTTTTGAGTATGATCCAAATTAAATCAAAAAAGCACCCCTAAGGAATGCTATCTTAAACGGTTTACAACTCTTCCTTTTATTTTTTTTCTAATCCCTTTTTCGTCATTAAAATAAAGTATATAAGAGACTTTATCCGTTGATGAAATTTGGTTAGAATCTCTCAATATCCATGAACCTTCTTCGCCTTTATGTATATCCCTATTTTCTACTAAGAGTTCGATGTTCTCTTCATCGAAAAATAATGGTTTTGATAAGTTTAATGTTAAATTCAAAAGATCTATATTGGAGTTATTTTTTATAGAAAAACCAACTCCATAACTTGTTGAATAAAGTGAAATTATAACTTTGACTTCTTTTTCTCTAGCTGCTCTTTGAGCCTGTAACACAGAATACCACAAACTAAATATTGCGGTTAAAGATGTGAGATACTTTGCAAATATTAGATCTTTCCCAGTATAAGCTATATAAGATAATGATCCAACTGTTAGGATAGTAAATATCCCAAGAATACTATAATTAATTATCTTAGCCATTATATTCCCTCCCACCTTAATATCGGCCGGAGATTTTGACAAAAAACCCTTCGCAAAATTTGTCGAACGATTGAACATAAAAAAGACACCTAATAAGGTGCCCATTGAAAAAATTATTGATTTATGCTATCTCCAATCATACTTTCCAATTCTTTTTCAATCTCTTCTTGAGTCATGTCTTCAACTGGTTTATATTCTCCGTTGGCATTATAATCAGCTGGGTTATCTGAAACCCCATTCTCTGGTACATACTCTCCATCATCATTGTAATCATTTGGATTTGAAGAAGGTGCTTTTGGATCACTCTCTAATTCTTCTTCAGTATAAATTGAGCTATCAGATTCACCATTATCTGTATCTGATTCATCAGATGTATCGTCCGTTAAATCAACTGTTGATGAATTGACAGAGTTTACCGATGTATCGTCAGTCGGATCTTCTGAAGAACTTGCACCAATTACCGCCACAATGCCAACTAACATAAAACAAACAAATCTTTTTCATTTGTCTCCTCCCCCACCTTTATTATCAGTGAACAAAGAGAACAAAGGAACGCTTTGCAGAATTTGTCGAATGATTTATTATCTTGTGTACTATATGGTTTAGGTGGCTCAATAAAATTGTGCCGCGCCGACCTGCCTCGCATTTTACACTACAGATTTTTTCAGATTCAACAAATTCTCAAAGTGGCAATCTTGGCATAATTGGCTGATGAACTCACCTTTCAATTTGCGTACAGTTTCCCTTGAAATGCCAAGGTGAAGACCAATAGCACGGTAGCTCATCCCCTCCATCATGCAATCATAGATGACTTTATGTTGCTCTCCATTGATTTTTTCTGCTCCTAACTCCACCGCATATACTCGTTCTTCATAATATTTAAGACGTTTGAAAAGACGCTCTTCTCTCATATCCATTTGCCGCAACTCAGCCTGACTCTTCCCAGGACTTCCTTATGGCATAGCAGCTTCTAATCCATATTGTGCAACACCCCAATTCTTCATGGGAATTACTGAACCATAGAGTACCCTTTGCAATCGACGAACCTCTTTCACCATCCAGTGATAGCTATTGATTAGATTTTCAATGTCTTTTGGATTCATGATTGTGTCCTCCCTTTCTAAATAAAAAACGAACACCAAACCAACAGCGTAAATGCTGTAGTTCAGTGTCCGCAGGCTCTCCGTCTTGGACTTAGTTACCTTTAACTTTTAGTAAAATTGGCTCGTTATATAAATCTTCTAGTTTTTTCATCTTAGTTTTTTTGCACATTTTAGGATCGCTATCATCCCCCAATAAAATGATTTCCTTGTTTATTGGATATAAGATAAACCATTTTTTATTATTTTCATCTCTTATATACACAGTTTTTTTAGTAGTCCAATTAATCAATCTTAGTACAGGAATAGATATGAAAGGAATTGCTGAACAAAGGACAAAAAACATAATTATTACTGCAATTAACATTCCAAAATCTTTAAACTGAGGGAATGCTATCAGCAAATAAAATTGAATATAAAAAGTGAATAAAGAAATTAAATATATAGTCACAATTATAATTTTAAATAGTTTTTTTGATTTCAGTTTAAAAAACCAACGATTTGGATTTTGAATTTCATTAACAATTACAAGAAAGAAGAATATTCCTCCCAATATTATTTGTGAACAGATAGACACCGCTTCGTTATAATCCCATTTTAGTTTGTCTCTTAGAGTCTCTGATATTGAATAAAAAATACACATCCATGCTAAAGCATACAGTAAATATTTACAAAACTTCACAAAAAACCATCTTTCTTTGGAGAATAGCTTCTGTTCAAATATGTTCGAAGATAATAAAGTAATTGGTTGGAATACTTTGAAAATGTTTATTACTAAGAACACTATTGAAATAACAACAGTGGGTATCCCAAAAGAACTCAATAATTTGTTAAGACTTTCTCCCAAATTCATCAATAGTCACCTTCTTCTTCTTAATCTTCCTTAATTTTATCAACCTGTAAATTCTTCTTCAATGCATCTAATAAAACGCATTGGGTAACAGAGTTGATTATTAAATCAACTCTTATTTCACAAATAGTTAACATTTATTTACAAGGAAAAACTTTACTAATGGTGAACTATTCAAATGCAACACAAAAAAATTAAAGGAGTGTTTCAGAATGAAATTAAGAAAATCTGTAGCATCCCTGCTCGCGGTCTCTGCTTTATCCTTCTCTATTGGTGGTATAGCATCTGCTCAAGAACCAGTTCAATCTAAACAACCCATGCATTTGAATTCATTATCAGAAGATGCTCCTTTTAAAACGATGGCTAGAAGCGTAACTATTAACGTGGGCAAATCTTATCCAATCGATGATAATGCTTCTTGGGCTGTCGTTGTTAAGGGGTCTCAGTATGTCGAAGTATCTGGTCGTGAAATTGTAGGTTTGAAAGACTCAGGTAGTAATAAAGCAGAAGTTTGGATGTATAAATCAAACGGTGCTTTATTAGGCGCACTTTATGTTACAGTTAGAAAATAGGATCTAAAAGCCTCTTTATAGAGGCTTTTATTTACATTCACTTATTAAAAAACATATAGAGTTCTAATAATCCCAACTTCTAACCGGTTAACTGTTAGCCCCAATCAGTTTTATGCTTATTTATGTTAATAGTTATGTTTCCTTAATTTATTACCTCACCTTAAACCCTATCTCATGATCAACCCGTGCAAAGTTGCCCTTTACCGTCTGGATCACCGTTTTACCATGCTCAGGAGCTTCTAAGACATGGGCTGTACCTTGATTCCCATCTAAAACAATGATTTGAACTTTCCCCGGGTCAATCTTCTGCTGAATAGTGAAGTCATTTTTGATGTTTATTTCTCTTGGATTGTACACTCAAAGCGCCCCCTGTGTTATGATATAAGTACCAGTTCATATCAAGAACACTGAGGCTAAGCGCTTCGGTGTTTTTTATTTTTAGGCAGAAACCTCTTTTATCTTGATCTCCACCCTTGGCTCCTCGCTATAAAACTTACTGACTTTCAAATCCACCACCTGACTATCATCTTTATAAATAAGATGGTTTAGAGCATCTTTCACACCCTTTACATAATTATCAACATCGGGCTTTGTAGTCGGCCGCAGAAGACCCTTTTCAGCTTTTTCTTTCTTCTTTGAAGAGTTTGAAACTGATCTTGGCATTGGTCTGTACACTTTGACATCCATTGAGACAGGACCAGTAATAATTGTTTCTGGACGATGCTGAGACGCAACCAATGCCACATACTGTTTAAAATACTTTGATTTCGCTGGATCACGCATATACACCTTTTCATTTCGTATTGATCCACGCGGCCGTCCTTGTGCGACTGGCTCACCATGCAATCCAACTGTTCTTAACCTCCCGTCTAGCTGTTCAGACCGGAAAGCCATCTAAAATTATTAATTTTATAATGTACATTTTGTTACATGATTTTCTTTTTTTAAGGCAATATCAATCCTTTCGAGGCTTCCGGTAAAGGAGAGAGGGTCAAAAATTCCACAAAAAAAAGGATAACTTTTCGCTATCCCTCTCCTTCATTTTTAAGTAATCTTTTCTGAAATTGCCTTTAGATTTTTTCATTATGACGCCCCTGAACGTGTCGATGATGAAATGAATGCATACTAAAAATTTTCAAAAGTACTAAAGGAAGCCTTTATTAAACCTTGAACATCCCATAGTTATCTTTATAGTATGAAATAATAAAATCACGAAAATTTCTTACCGAAGAAGATAATACTTTATGCCTTATCCAAGATAAGCCGACTGGATATGTAGCAGAATTATCAGCAATTTTTATATAATGTAACCCCAATGTTCTACAAACTGAAATAGGTAGTAAAGCAACACCCTGATCAAGCTTTATAATTTCGACCAGTAAATTAGAGTCGACCTCAAATGCATGATTTGGGCTGAAGCCTGCTTTCTCACAAAGTGAGGTTGTAAAACCACTATACTCCTCATTATTGGCAAGTGAAATAAATGGCTCATCAGCGACTTGGCTTAACGAAATTTCAGTTTTATCTGCATATCTGTGGTTCGAGGGTAAAACCAGAACAATATCTTCATTTATCAGCACACAACTCTCTATCTCTTCATCTTGAATAGGATGACTTGCTATTCCTAAATCGATATCCCCTTTTTTTAAACTCGTCATTATTCCGTTTTTTACTCCAATTCCCTGCTGAATTTTTGATTCAGGAAAGCGGTTAATATATTCACTGATTAGCTTGCTAAGGAATCTAGCATTGGAAATCGATATTCTAATGGCATTAGCAATTTGATGTTCCTCTGATTGAATTTCCATTTGTGCATTTTCGATTTCAGTAAAAATCCTGTTTACATGCTTCAACAGAATTTTTCCTGACGAACTCAATTGGATATTTCTCCCTTTCCTCTCAAATAATTTAGTTCCCAATTCATCCTCAAGTCTTCTAATAGTCAGGCTTAAAGAAGGCTGAGCGATATTTAATAGTTTGGCTGCTTTAGACATGTGTTCTGTAAAGGCAACTGTCTGAAAGTATTTTAGCTGAAGTAATTCCATCTATCTAGACCCCTTATTTATTATAATAAATATATATATACATTATTATGTATTAGATTAAATGTAAATATAGATGTAATCTAATTACGTAAGACATGTGAAAAAAGAATCGCTTTTGAGAGAAAAAAGGAAGGTGTCATGACATGAAAATTGATGTAAATAACATAGCAAAAAACCTCAATACACCATTAACAGCTCCATCATATCCCGTACCAACCTATAAATTTGTTAACCGTGAGTACCTTAATATCATTTACCGAACAGATGAAAAAGCTTTACGGGCGGCAGTGCCAGAACCTCTTGAAATCAATGAGCCTTTGGTTAAATTTGAAGTGATGTGGATGCCCGATGTTTCTGGGCTAGGTGCTTATACTGAGGCTGGACAAGTCATTCCTGTTTCATTTAATGGTGAGGAAGGTGATTATGTGCATTCAATGTACGTGGACAACTTCCCCGCAATCGCCAGTGGAAGAGAGCTTAGTGCTTATCCAAAAAAATTGGGAAACCCCAAGCTATATGTAGATTCCGATACCCTTGTTGGTACGCTTGATTACGGTTCACTTCGTGTGGCAACGGCTACGATGGGATATAAACACGTTGAAATGGATAAAGACCAAGCTAAAAGTGAAATTTGCCGACCTAATTTCATGGTTAAAATCGTAACAGATTATAGTGGTAAATTAAGGGTTTGTGACTTGGTAAGAACACAAATTACAGATATTGAAATTAAAGGGGCATGGACAGGTCCCGCACGACTTCAATTGTTCGAACATGCTTTAGCACCTTTAGCTGATTTACCCGTATTAGAAGTCGTTTCGGCATCACATATCTTAACGGATTTGACCTTAAATAATGTACGACCTGTTTATAATTATTTAGAGGAAAAATAAGGAGGATTTTCTAATGAGAATTGCAGTGTTAGGAGCAGGTTCTTTAGGAACCATAGTTGGAGCGTATCTTGCTGCCGGCGGAATGGATGTTGAATTAATTGATACTTATCAGGCACATGTAGATGCTTTAAATCATAAAGGCGCAAAAGTGATCGGTACAACGGACTTTCAAGCAAAGGTGAAAGCCATTACCCCTGAAAACAAGTCAAAAAAATATGATTTAGTCTTACTTCTAACGAAACAATTATATAACGATTCAGTGCTGCAAGAGTTGCTTCCATTTTTAGGGGCCGATAGCATTGTATGCTCCTTACAAAACGGTATACCAGAAGAAAAAGTAGCATCCATTGTCGGTCGTGAACGTACAATTGCAGGTTCTGTTGAATTTGGTGCTACGTTTATTGAACCAGGCGTGTCTCGTCTTACAACCGAATATACTCACTTTAAGAAGTACGCTTTTCAAATTGGAGAGTTAAACGGTGAAATAACAGAAAGAATCCAGCGAATTAAATCTATTTTAGACCTTGTGGGCGGAACGCATATTTCCGACAATTTAGTTGGAACGAAGTGGTCAAAACTACTTATTAATAATGCGTTCAGTGGTTTATCGGCAGCATTAAACGGAAAATATGGAGACATTCTTGACAATGAAATTGGCATTGTTAGTGCAGTTCATATTGCAGATGAGACAATCAAGGTTGGACACGCAAATGGTGTCACATTTGCTAAAATGGGGGGCCTTGATATAGAATCATTGGAATTAACAAGCGAAAATGACCTTCCTGATCGTATCCAAACGTTTAGGGCAGCAATGGAATCATCAAGATTGTTAAAAGCGAGTATGCTTCAGGATATTGAAAAGAAACGCAAAACTGAGATTGATTACATTAATGGAGTTGTTCCAAGATTAGCAGAAGGGAAAGGCATTTCAACTCCTTATAATGATATGGTTGTTAAATTAGTCAAAACAGCTGAACAATATCAAACTGTTCCAAATTTTGATGTCAACATTAAGTTCTTTAAAGATTTGATTCGTGCTTAAATTTCCCCAGTGAAATTTAAAAATTGCTTTTTTTCTTAGTACAACTTCGCCTTCAAAGGGGTTTTGAGAAACCTTATGATGAATAGACATACGATTATTTAAATTTATTTCCACCCTACAGAATAAACAGTTTGTGAAGGGAAGTATACATCTGTAAAACAACGTTATACGTTACTTAGTTAATTAAATGATTTTGAGTAAGTTATTCTTATTCTTGATATTCAACCAGTCAAAATACCTTGTTGAAGCAGACAATTTAATTGTCTGCTTTTCATTTTGCAAAGGTTTTAAGAGATCATAACCCATCGTTCAAGCAGCCATGCACTGGATCACGGATGCGAACATGGTAGGAGCCGTATCAAATGCAGGAGAAATGGGTGTTTTAGGCCCTAACGCTGGTGCAAAATCGACATCCACCCGCTCGACCTGCCTGTAAATAGTGGATATATCTGCCCGCTTGGGTCAGATTCTTTCAGCCACTTTCCATCAACTTTGATATATTTTGCAAGAAAAGGAAAGACTGCTGCTAAATCAGTTTAAATCAGTACACAAAAGAGCCGCAACTGGCGCTTCATTTGTGCAATCCATACTTTAAATAAACTTATAGAAAAATTTCGTTATTTATTGTACAGTACTATAATCAAAAACAATTTCTTTCTTATCTAAATTCCCCTTAAAATTTTCAGCATATGTCATGGTTAAATGTACGCTTTTATCTATCCACCAAGTACCATCATCAGTACTGGTATCCCAAGTAACATCTATATCCCTGCCAAAATTCTCAAAAAACGCCAAATCCGCAATTGCTACTGTTTTTCCGTTAATCTTGTAATATATGAAAACAATTTTTTTATCAAAAATACCCGATCCGTGCTTTACGATTGTTAAACTGTAAGGCTTATTAGGACATTGCTCTTCAAGAACAATTTCTGGATTTAAGAATAAAACATAAAAAATCAATATAATGGGTATAATCATTAACCTTTTAAAAGTTTTTTTGTCGATATTAAACCCCTCCACTCGAACCATTGTTGCAAAAATCCATTTAACAGGATATTCCCCCATCATTTGGACGTTTTTTCTATAAAAAAAGTTGTATCTTCCCTAAGGATAAAGAAGGGAATGAAATAATTCTGATCGACGTTCTGAAGTCAAAAAATGAAGATGTGATTAATACGATCCAGTTCAATATGGAGCTTGAAAAAGTGAAGCAATACATTGACATTTTAGATGACCGTGTGAAGGAAGTGATTATCGGGCGGGTTGGGTTTGATTTAAAGAATGAAAAAACGCAGCGTGAGATTGCCAAAGAACTTAGTATTTTGCACAGCTATGTATCTCGGATTGAGAAACAGGCGCTGATGAAGATGTTTCATGAGTTCTACCGGGCGGAGAGGGAGAAACGGAAGAAATGTGAAGAGGGCAAAAAGCTGCTGACTAGGAGTCAGCAGCTAACACAGGTGCATCTAATTGTAGGGATCCATATAAATAGTGTGTATTAGTAGTTCGCGAATGATGTATTCAATATTCCGCTCAGTATTTCCAACGTTCAGGGGGAAAAAACTTTGACCAATCTTTAGAAAGGGCCAAGGGTGATGAGAAGACGATCAAGTACAAAGATCGCTATATGTCATACATTCAGTGAATCACAGAGTTCAAGCTTCATAAAGATCTAGGCGCGCCCTTTCCTCACTCCCCATTTAATGCGCCATCATCTCGTGGGCAATATCGTGTCCATCCATTTCTGACGGGTAGAATGTAGGCCAGTTTTTGACTTCTTCAAGTAAAGCTTCACGGTCGTCACCCCAATACAGATGGTAATGACTGGATTTAGTCGGATAGATACTATGATCACTAAACTGAATATACTGAGGAAGTCCTTCAGCCTCTTTAGCTCGTTTGAATATGTATCTTACTCCTCTATTGCCCGCATCGTATGTTAGAATTTCGTACCCGTCATACGTATACTCACCAGAATATTCTTTTCCATTTTTGAAGAATGTTACAGTATCTTGTTGAATTAAGATACGTTCAACATCTGTTTTATACCCTTTTTTGTAATACTCTTTATATTCTTCGGCTGTCATATCATCTTCATGTTCTGCTTTATAAGAAAATACTTCGTCAAGAGTACCATCTTGCAGGTATGGATATACAGATTGCCAGTCTCCTTTCCAATCAGAAAGTGAACGATCCTTTACTTGACTGTTTTTAAAATAGCCCTCATAAATTTTTTCTGTTTTCTCATCATGTGCATGACTATGATCGTGAGCATGTTCGTGTGTGTGGCTTTCAGATGTTGGCTCTTGCGTTTTAGAAGAGTCTTCTGTCGCTGACGAGGATGATGTTGTTTTATTAGACTCACCTTCGGATGAACCTGAAGTCTGACATCCTGCCAATACTAGTAACGAACCAATTGTTAATATACCTAACCTCTTTGCCAATAAAATCTTCATTACACCACTCCTTTTATATAAATCGAAAACATTACGATTTATATTATACATATATCTTGTGCAAACATCAAAGGTAAAATGACCCTAATAGCCCTTTAAGAACTTCAGGCTATCGAGAAAATTTCGACAGCCTTCATTTTTCTTAAATGGAAAACAAAAGAACCAAAAACTGGCGGATCTTTTGGTGTATATATAGCATCTGGTAATTTTCCAATCTCTATTTTGAAATAAGGGAAATTGCCAAGGGGAAATGATAAAAGCGACTTCGCTTCATGTCAGTCATCCTTCAAAAACTTGCAGCAGATTAATTGACGTCATATGCTGCTTTTTGCTCTTTCTAAATGTATGTCTCATTCGTGCCAGCCCTTTTCGGCTGAAACAGAAATATACATAATATGATTGAAAATAAAAACATGATGACAGCTCCGAGAATGACAACATACTGAATGGATATAAACTGGGCACCGATGCCAAAACAGAGTGTGGCAATGATTATTAATGCGGCCTCACTCAGCGCATATATACTGCCTACCCTTCCCATCACTTCCGCCGGTATGTTTTTTTGATAAAAGGTCATAAAGCCTGTGTTAGCAAAGGCTAAGAAAAAAGCGAGAACAAAAAAGCCGCATGCCGCCATGAGAAAGAAATTTGAAAAGGCATAGATGATATAGCCGGCTGAGACAAATAATGAACCCAGCCCCATTAATAAAGAAGTGGACAGTTTTTTTACAAAAACAGAATTCACAAAAGCCCCGACGATAATTCCAGCTCCTGCAACACTGACAAGAAATCCGTAGTCTGTGTCAGATAATTGAAGAATTTCTTTACAAAAAGCGGCTTCAAGCGAATCTATAGCTGTCATCATGACTGTTAACACACAAGTGTATAAAAAATAGATACACATGATATAGCTATTTTTGCGGCTGAATCGGATCACAACATTCCAATCTTTTCTTATCAGATTAACAGAAAGCTTTTCTGTTATTTCAGCCCTTTTTTCGAGCTTGGGCATAAACGAAGTTATGACTCCTGATATCAATAAGGCAAACGCATTGATATAGATGGCAAATATCGGGGTGCCTATTAAAAAGAGCATTCCGGCAATAGACGGACCAAGCAGAAAGCCTCCGGAATCAAGCAAGGCGCGAAGAGAGTTAAATCGCTTTCTGTGATCAGGGGGAATTAATTTTGTGATATAAGCCATAGAGGCCGGTCTGAACATAGAATTTGCCATATTGATGAAAAAGACAATGAAATAAATTGAATAGACAGGCCATATGGAGAGAAGGAGCGGAATCACCGCAATACATACAGCTCTTATGAAATCTAATGCAATCATGAGGTTTCGTTGATGTAAACGATCTATTAAACTTCCGGACCAGACATTTGTGAACAGAGCAGCCAGCGGTTTTAAGATATAAAGGATTGACACCGCCAAAGCCGAACCGGTTTCTTTAAGTACAATGAGATTGAGGGATATAAAATAAATCCATTCACCAATAGTTGAAATTCCAATTGCCCCTAAGAGATACGCGGGATATTTCCGAGATTCTATTAATCTTTTCATATGCATCTTCCTTCCCCCTTACGAAAGCTTTCGCCCTTTATACAAAATAAAAAAAATCCCGTCCCAAGACGTCATGTCTTGAGGACGAGATTTTTCCCGTGGTGCCACCTCAGTTTGTTTATATGTCACCATACAAACCTTAGCAGGTAACTAAGATTACCCTTCTCGATAACAGGAGTACCTGTCACACCATCTTCCTTGTAAGGATTCCGATGTGAAGCTGAGAGGCTTGGTTCAATCCTCATGCTCCTTTCCAGCTTCCGGAGCTCTCTGTAAAGAATTAATGTATTTACTCTTCTCTTCATCGCTTTTATATATGGAAATATTTATATTTTTGATTCATTATAAATTACCTTACTTTCCTTTATACGTCAATACAAATTTCTAACAAATGCGTTTACGTCCCCCCTTGCTGCTTATCCGCAGGAGACTGTGTCACTTTGTTTTGATTAGTAACAGACACTCTTTAATATATTGTTCAAGTAAATATTCATAATGATCAATATATTACAAACTTGTTTGTTTAGCAGCAATTTAAAACTGGGAAACAAAAAAAGAGATTGGAGGAAGGTCAATGAAACACAAAGAAGAGCGTGAAATGAAGGCTCGTATGGAACGATATGAGATGTTTTTCAAAAAAAGATATAAAGTCCTCTATACTGTAAATGATTTTATGATTGGCGTATTATTTCTTGTCGGGAGCTTTTTTTTCTTTTCTGAAAAAATGAAGTCTGCGGGAATATGGCTGTTTGTGACCGGAAGCTTCCTGCTTTTGATCAGGCCTACGATCCGTCTGATCCACGATTTTCATTATCGGAAACATCTTAAAAAACAGTATAAGCCACATAAACAAGCAGCTGATCACAGCCAGTCTTTTGATTGATTGGCTGTTTGTATGGAAAGTCAAGACCAGAGCCTACATGAAGCTCTGGTCTTTGTGCTGTCGGTAAAAATCAATGACAAAGCTTTTAAAACGCTGGGCCGCCGGGGGCAAATCCCGGTCCTTCAGCTGGGCTAAGGCGATGGTGCGCTCGCATTTATAATCAGCGACATGACAAAACACAACAGGAAAGTGCTGGTGTTCCGCAGTTTTTGGCAATACAGCCGCGCCTAATCCTGAGGCTGCCAGGCCAAGTATAGTTGAGACCTCTTCCCCTTCAAAGGCGAGCTGCGGGCTGATTTGCAGCTCATTGCACATGAGATCGAACATATATCTCAGTCCATATCCTGGTTTAAAGCCTACAAAGTCTTCATACTGTAAGCTTTGAATCTCAATTTTCTTTTGCTTTGCGAGCGGATGAGCCTCAGGAAGAACCAAATATAAAGGTTCTTTATCTAAAATCGTCCATTCCAGCAAATCGTTTGGAAGGGGCGGTGAGCTCAGGCAAATATCCGCCTCTCCCGTTTCTACCATTTGATGAAGCGTTTCGTTTGCCCCCTGGTAAAGCCTGAAAGTGACGTGCGGATAATGCTTCTTAAATTCTGCAATGAGCTGCGGCATGAGCCGAGAGCCGAGTGTATGTAAAAAAGAAACCGATATTTCTCCATATTCAAGGCTCATGCTTTTTTCAATTTGTTCAATCCCTTCATTAAGCGCGCGCCGCGCCTGTCTTGCTTTTATCAGAAACTGCTCGCCGTGCCTTGTGAGCCTGACTGCTTTCGATGTTCTGGTGAGTAAAGGAACACCCAGCTCTTCTTCAAGTTTCAGAATGGATCTGCTAAGAGCCGGCTGGGAAATTCTTTGCTCCCGTGCGGCGTTTGTAAAGTGCTGATGTTTGGCTACCGCGATAAAGTTATCTATCTGATGAAGCTCCATTTTTGAATCCCCCAATCATAACAAAAACACATCGTATTGATAGCAATTATAAATTAGACACATAACAATGTGAAGCGTAGGATGGATGGTATAACCAAATCTAAGAAATGAGGGACATCATGGGTTTCATTCAGCCTCATACGAACGATTATCGGAGAGCGAGTTGGGCTCTATTTATCAGCGGTTTTGTCACATTTGCCACGCTGTATACGACGCAGCCGCTTTTGCCCTTGTTTGCAAAGGAATTTCATATATCTGCGGCCGCAGCAAGTCTCACGTTGTCAATTTCAACCGGTGTTTTAGCGTTCTCTTTATTGGCTGCCGCGTCTTTATCAGACGGGCTGGGCAGAAAAAAACTGATGGTGATTTCGATGTCAGCCACGTCGATTCTCGGCCTGCTGACCGCCTTCAGTCCCACTTTTTCAGCATTGTTGGCGATGAGAGGGCTGCTTGGCGTCTTTCTCGCAGGTGTGCCCGCTATCGCCATGACATATGTAGGGGAAGAATTTGATCCTAAAGGGCTCGGAAGAATGATGGGTCTTTATATTAGCGGCACGAGCATAGGCGGTATGAGCGGACGGCTGTTAACGGGGCTGCTGACAGACCTTTTCGGCTGGCGGCAAGCGCTGGGGATCATCGGCATATTATCAATTATTTTAAGCTATCTGTTCTGGATTTTCCTTCCTGCTCCCCGGCATTCGGTTAAAAGGCATATGAGTTTGAAAATGGCGTTTAAGGAATACTGCGCTGTTTTTGCCCATAAGCGCCTGCTGCTTTTAATCTCGCTTGGGTTTATTTTAATGGGCAGCTTCGTCACGTTATATAATTACATCGGCTTCCAACTAATGGGCGCTCCTTATCATCTGTCGCAAACAATAATAGGATTCATTTTTGTTGTCTATCTTGCCGGAACCTTCAGTTCTGTTTACATGGGAAAAAAAGCGGACAGTTTTGGCAGCTCTGGAACGATTAAAGTCTCAATCGCCCTAATGGGAGGAGGCGCATTGATGACGCTTTTCCCCCAGCTTCCTCTGAAGATCGCCGGAATCGCAGTCTTTACTTTCGGATTCTTTGGCTCTCACTCTATCGCAAGCTCATGGGTCGGGCGTGCCGCGGCTGAATATCGCGCTCAAGCATCCTCTCTCTATTTGCTGGCATATTATCTCGGCTCCAGTTTGGCCGGATCAATCGGCGGATTCTTTTGGACCCATTTTCATTGGCTTGGAATCATTGCATTTATCACTGGGTTGCTTCTTCTCTCATATCCGGTTATTTTACTCGCTGAATCTGCACATCACAAAGAAAAGCAGGCATAACAATATGGCTGCTTTTCTGTTTCTATGATCCATTTTTTCTTTTGTTGCACTCAGATATTGTGCAATTTACTGTTTAAAAGCAGCAGCAGCCTGTATACTTATGGCTCAGGCAGTTTTTCTGCTTTAACCGCTCAAACGATAGATTATGAAATAGAGAGCTTACTCAGGAGGATCAAAATGAGAGTTGTATCCATTGATTTTGAAACGGCCAATTCTTCCAGAAACAGTGCTTGTTCCTTAGGAATGACCATATTTGAAAATAACAGCATTGTTATGAATCATGAATGGCTGATTCAGCCCAAACAGAATAGATTTCATTCGTTTAATACCGCTCTGCATGGCATTGATGAAAACATGGTGGCGAATGAGCCGCGCTTTGATGAGCTTTGGTCTGAAATAAATCCGTATTTGACAAACGGTCTTGTCATTGCCCATAATGCGAGCTTTGATATCAGTGTTTTGCGAAGCACACTTGATGACTATGGTTTAGATTACCCGGAATTTGAATATACTTGCACTCTGCAAATGGCCAAAAGACACTGGAAGGAACTTGAAAGCTATAAACTTTCCTTTCTCGCAGATCGAATCAACTTCCGATTTAACCACCATAATGCCCGGGAAGACTCGAAGGCTGCCATGCTTATCTTTTTACATATTCAAGAGCAGTATAAAGCCCTTCATTTTACAGAACTTTTGAATCATCTGGACATCAAAAAAGGCACACTGTATGCGGGTGGTTATACACCTTCCCGTCTGATCAAGCCAAAATCAAAGACTAGAAAACCATCCAAACAGAATAGTTAAGTAAAAAGCACAAAAAAATATTAAACTTTTGTATCTTTTGTACGATAATAATATTAAGGCCGGCGCGATACTCCCTATAACTATCCTTTTAATCAGTAGATTTCAAATATCGCGCCGGTTTTTTTATACTTTATACGATAAAAAATCCCGCCATCTTCATCAGATCGGCGGGTTTTATATTACAAATTACCTATTTATACACCTGTCCAGACATCTTTCACATATCGCCCCTCTTCTTGCAGTTTGCTGATCCATTCTGCTGAGGCTTTACGGCTTTCTCCTTTTACAGCTTCAAAAGCTTCACGGAGCGTTTCTTCTACTTCAGGAGCCATTCGGCTGCCATCTCCGCACACGTAAAAATAAGCGCCTTGATCAAGCAGTGCAATGACTTGTTCAGCATCTTGTTTTAACAGATGCTGGACATACACTTTTGATTCCGTTTCTCTTCGTGAATAGCCGCGGTGCACATTTACTAAGCCGGCATCTTCTGCTTGATCAAGTTCTTCTCTGTAAAGATCATCTTGTTCCGGATGGCGGCAGCCGAAGTACAGATGGGCTTCGCCAAGTTTATTCCCCTTCTGTTTCCATACACCTCTCGCTTGGATGAACCCTCTGTATGGCGCAATTCCAGTTCCGGGACCGACCATGATAAGAGGTGTCTCAAAGCTCTCAGGCAGACGAAAGCCTGATTGAGGCGTTCTGATAAAGCAGGCCACACGGTCCCCGGCTTTTAGCCCGGCTAAATAATTTGAGGCGACACCCCGATATTCTCCGCGGCCGCTCCAAGCCGTGGATGCCACGACTCCCACTGTGATACTGACTTTATGTTGATAAACTCTGGGCGAGCTTGATATTGAATAGTAGCGCGCCTTTAATGATGGCAGCAGCTCCAAAAATCGTTCAAACGGCATTTCACATGCCGGATAATCCTCTAATAGGTCAATCATTGTAATACGTTTTTTCAGCACTTGATCTTTATATGTCTGATCAGAAAGAAGCATCTCAAGCTCTTTCTTATGCGGAGGGCACACTGTATATGCGGCAAGCTCTCGAAGCTGCGCCCGTGTAGCCGGCTCCTGCAGTTCTACATTTGACGATAATAGATCAGCTACATTGATCGGCTGTTCTAAAGGAAGGTGGGATACATTCCGGCCGCCGCTGATTTTAACAAGGCTGTGCGGCGCCAGGCCGAAACGCTTGATAACTCTGCCGACAAGCTCCTTGCTGTTTTTCGGAAGGATCCCGATATGATCGCCTTCTTTGTAGTCTTCGGCAACAGGCACTTGTAATTCGATATGCCGCGTGTCGCGAGGACTGGTATTCGTTTGAAGCTTCCGATTTTCTTCGACAATTGCTTCAAAAGCGTCATATGTTTTAGCGAGCGGGGTACCTATCGTTTCACTCATAAACTCAATCGACAGAGCCGGTCTCTCTTCTTTTGCAGATGACGCTTGAAGATGAAAGGCCTTCAGCGTATCTTCCCAAAACCTTTGCTCCCACTCTTCTTGGCTGCTTTCAAAGTCATCCGCTGCATCGCCTTCACCGATCGGTATCAGCCGATTTGCTCCTTTTGCTTCCAGCGTTTCATCAATGAGCCGGGGAATTCGCTGATATGTGCCGGCCCAGTTGCGGTTTCCGCAGCCAAACACGGCGTAGTTGACTCCCTTCAATTCACCTGCTTCAAGGGTTTCAATCCATTTCACAAAGCCTGCCGCATTATCCGGCGGAGCACCGTTGTAAGAGGCGGTCACAATTACCACAGCACCTTTAGCGGGCAGATTTCCAATATAATCATCCAGCGGCGCCGTCTCAGTTTGAAAGCCTTGATAGCGTCCGATATCTGCAAGCTCCTCCGCCAGTCCTTCCGCCGTGCCAAGATTTGACCCATAAAGCACGAGGAGAGGGGTGCCATGAGATGGTTTGCCTGCTGTCTCCGCCCGTTTATTTGTTTGTTCTGGTTGTTCTGCCGTTTGTTTTGAAAACGACTTCGGTGCGCTTTTCTTCGGTTTTACCCTGATTTTGAAATGATCCGGCTTAATTGTTAACGCTTCTTTTATTTTCAGCTCATAATCAGTGTGATCAATCAATTCAAAATGCTTGAGAACAAGCCCGAGAACCATTGTCGCTTCCTGAAGCGCAAACTGCATCCCGATACAGGCGCGCTGCCCGTTACCAAACGGTTTATAGGCGTGATTCGGTATGTCGGACGGGTTCTCAAACCGTTCAGGGCGAAAATCTTCGGCATCTTCTCCCCAGACGCTTTGGTCACGATGCAATTTCGGGACCAGCACAGAAACGGGCTGTCCTTTGCTGATTTGATACTGTCCTCCTAAAACCGTATCTTCCTTTGCATAGACTGAAAATGCAGGAGCTGTCGGATATAGACGGAGGGCTTCATTTAAAACCATCCGGATATATTTTAAATGTTGAATTTGTTTATAAGTCGGTGCATCTCCAGTTAATACCTGCTCTGCTTCTTGGCAGGCTTTTTCTAGTTTATCGCGATTTTTGAGCAGACAATATATAGCGAAGGAAAGCAAGCCGCTCGTTGTTTCGTGTCCCGCAATCAGGAACGTAATAATTTGATGCCGGATATTTTCGTCATCAAGCCTTTCCCCTGTTACCGGATCTTCAGCATGAAGCATCAAGGATAGAAGGTCATTCACGTTTTCATCCGGATTTTCTTTTCGTTCGGCGATAATTCTGTCCACAAGCGCGTTCATGACTTCAATATCATGCTGAAACTGCTGCTTTGCTTTGACCATCAGCTTATCCTGCAGACTGAGCCTTTGCGTTTGGCGCATGGCCTCCTTCAAAGCGCGAAGCATACTTGTAATAAATGGGTGCTGCGTATCCCGATAAAAGCTGTTGAAACGGTAGTTAAATCCGCACAACCCGATTGTATCAAGCGTCAGCCGAGTCATATCTTCGGCAACATCAATCTCTTCATTCGGGTTGAGCCTGCTCCATTTTTGTATCAGCTGTTCAGCAATATCAAGCATCATCGAATGATAGCCTTTCATCGCTTTTTGGCTGAAGCTCGGCAAAAGGATACGGTGGGCTTTTTGCCAATTGTGTTCATGAGTCCAGCTTGTAAATAGACCGTCTCCGGAAAATTCACGGACTTTCTGCAAACTATTGCTCAGGTTTTTATCGAAACGAGATTCATCACACACCTCGGCAACCAGTTCATGGCCGGAAACGAAAACGCCGACGGCTCCCGGAAATTCAAACCGGAAAATCGGTCCGTATTCATCAGCTATCCGCCAAAGGGATTGCGAGACCTTTTCTTTATCTAACTGCGGCAAATTTTTCAAAGGTCCGTATGTTTTCGGCTGCGGAATTAAGCTTGCTTGTTTCATAACCATCTTCCTTTCCATTTATGCTCTTCGCAGAAAATCAGTGAAGTTTAATAGCGTCCCAGCAGCATTGCTCCAACTCAGTGATCAGTTCAGCGTTTATCTCTACATCACCCGCTTGCACTAACTGATATATATTAAGAAAAGCCCCGAGAACAATTGCTATTAAAACATTCGACGGCAAGGAACGAATCACGCCTTCACTTTTTCCACGTTTAAAAAAGTCATCCAGCATATGAAGCAGCTGATCAAGAAGCTGCCTGCTTGTTTGATTTAAATAATGTGAATTCTTCTTTGTTTCCAGAAAGAATAACGCATACTCGCTTTCTTTTGTAAAATCGATTAAGCAATAAAAAATGTGTTCAAAACCTTCCCGTACCGGGATGCTTGAAAAATCCTTCCTCACTTTTTTTGTGAAGCGCTGCACGCTTTCTTGATACAATACATTTACAAGCGTTTCTTTACTGTCAAAATAACGATAAATAGTGCCTGCTCCTACATCAGCCCTTTTGGCTATCATAGGAATCGTGGCGGCGTCAAAGCCTCTTTCAGTAAATAGAGAGAGTGACGCCTTCAAGATCATGTCATACTTATTAAGTGCAGTTGTCATTGAAACCTCCGTATACGCCATTTACGGAATGAATATTCATTCCGCTTGTTCACAAAATGTTTTATCTGGATCACTATCAAGTCTGCTTCTGCTTATAGTCTATATGAAAAAAACTTATTTTAATATAAATGACGGACAGATATTATCAAATTAAGGAAATATACCCAAACTGGCGCCTGCTGGTCACTCCCTCAATACTCCCAGAAGAAAGAGCTGAATGCTGAAATGCAGTTCGGAATATTTCCCAAGAAATTTTTTCTATTTAACTGCGATAATGCAAAGATAATCATCACGCCGTGTAACAGAAATGTCTCTAAAGTATTGTTCACTCAATAACTGTATGATCTTCTTTTCGTCTAACCCTGCTGCCGGTTTGTCTGCCGCGCTTATGCTGATATAAAAACGGCCGTCAACCTGCAGCACCCGGTAAATTTCTTTTAATGCCAGCTTTACATCTGTACACGATTGAACCGTATGTAAAGAAAACACTTTATTAAAGGTACGGTCTGCAAATGGAATGCTTTCCGGTTTACCATATACGATTTCCCCGCGTCCGTTTTTGCAATCATCTGAATTCCTTAGAGTCGCCCGCCTTACTCTTCTTTTAGAAGGCTCAATGCTTTTCAGGCTTCCTTTGTCTAATTTATCAGTTATTTTTTTAAAAACTTCACCGCTTCCGGTGCCAATTTCTAAAATTCGGTCATTTTCCTGTATATCTATAGAATCAATCATCATATATTGAATGATTTTTTTACGTGTATTTTCACGTGCAAAGCATTTTGCCATAATCGTCTTTAAAGCAGCAGTAGGCTTTCTCATTCTATTTTGCAGCATTTGCAACACCCGCTTTTGGTTTCATTGGTCTATTTACTATTTTTATATAATAAAAACTTCTCCTATCTCATCACTTTTGGTTGAGCATTGATGAAGATAACAACTAGACGGTCACTTTTATCGAAATGTTTCGATCTAAGTGAACATTCGTATTTCAAAAGAAGTGCAAATACAAAAAAAAGCGCAGAAAACAATGTTTTCCGCGCTTTTCTAATACCAATAATATGGAGATATATACATTCTCTGCTGCTGCATTGCCGCTAACCTTTGCCGGCGGTACGGGTTGCCATAACCGTGCTTAAAAGAGTGCGGCATGGAAGCATAGCCATGCCCAATCGAAGGCATTCTCTTTTGATTGTTGTTCATGCCATCACCTGCTTAGATAAAATGATACTGCTTTTTTATCATATGCGGGATGGCAAGATATTGACCGCGGCTCTTTATATCACCAGCTAAACCTGGTCCTTCTCCATCGTGTAATGAATCAATAATTCAATTCTAAACATGTGCCATCTCCTCCTTTTGTTTTTTTTCTTTCCCGCCTAGCGCCAATTGGTCAAGTAAAGGTGTTTCAGCTGGGTTTCCTTCGTTTCGTTGTAAAATCGTTCAATCTGCTGTTCCTGTTCATACTCTTCCAGACTTTTACGTCGCTTTTTAATCGTTAATGTTAAAAAGAAAAGGTTAATGGTCATATCGCTCACCCCCTTTCAGTGTTCGCACAAAGCGAAATAACCCGCGGCATCTATCCTTCTGCTGCGGGCAAAACAAAACCGCAGACGAAAGAAGACAATAAAGCTTCTTCTCCTGCGGGGAGTAGCGTATGGTCCGATTAATCCGAGTTTAAAACGTGCAATAAGCATCGGTTAAGGAAGGACACGTACTCTTCCACAGGCTGAATGTATCATGATCAACTGCATAAATATGTCTTGCGCCTTGCATAGGTTCCCATCTCAGCATTGTCATTTGATTCAACCTCCTTTGCTTTTTTTTCTTACTTTGTAAGTATATCCATCAAATTCCTTTTTGTAAACAATTTTTTCAATAAATGGACTTTATTTGTGCCATTCATTCACTGGCTTTGTCCCTATGCCAAGATGTTTGACTGCCGTGGCTCCTTATATGCTTAAGACACTTTCTTCATTTCTTTTGTTGAGCGGTCCTTTTTTTGATAAGCAATAAAATAAATAAGTCCGACGAAAAGCGCTCCCCCGATAACATTGCCGATAAAGGCGGGGATCAGATTGCCAATAAATTGCGTCCACGTAAAGGAGCCTGCAAAAATAGCGGCCGGAATGATAAACATATTGGCGACTACGTGCTGGAATCCAATTGCAACAAAGGCCATTATCGGAAACCAGATTCCTGCTATTTTTCCTACAGCATCGTCAGCGCCGAAAGAAAGCCATACAGCAAGACAGACGAGCCAGTTACACCCTATTCCGGAAATGAGAACTTGGCCGAAAGATAAATCCAGTTTTCCTTGTGCGGCCGCAATGGTTTTAACTGCATAAGGTCCTGTTTCTGTTAAACCGATCAGATGTCCGAAAACATAAGCGACAAACAGAGCGCCGACCAAATTCATCAATGTCACGATTATCCAGTTGATCGCGAGCTGTGATACAGAAATTTTCTTTGAAAATAAGGCCATTGCCACAGACATCATATTTCCTGTAATCAATTCAGCCCCCGCAAGAACAACAAGTATTAATCCAACGGGAAACACCGCAGCTCCCAGAAAGCTTGACAGGCTTCCCCATTCTTTTGGAAGATCTCCGATCACTCTGATATCAAGCAAATAGCCGAGAGCGATAAACGCGCCTCCTAAAAATCCCAATACAAGCAGTGACGGCATAGGAAGATTTACTTTTTTTGCCCCTGCTTCGATCGCAGCATCTGCTATTTCATCCGGTCTGCGAAAAGCCATACTAAAAACGCCTCCATTATCTCTTCATTTTTGACAGTGCACAAAAGAATCGCAATAAAAAAGGCGGCACTCAAATAACCTGTGTAACACAGGAGTTTTGAATGCCGCCTAACTTGTATGCATACCCATACAACAATATCAAGCAGAATTAAGTTTCTGACATAGAACATATACAGAACGTGCATACATTCCATTGCTTTTTCCTTATATGACTGTAGTACGATTATCATATCAAATGTGACAATTTCGTGTCAACAACATTTTAATCAGCTGTTTACCGCTTCTGTTTGATCATCAATCTTTCGGTCAAATACAAAAACAGAGACTGCTATATTCTCCTCAATCTTAATGTCTGAGAATAAATGGACAAGTTTTGCGCCGATCAGTTCCTCCATCCCCTCAGGCGTGTGTTTCGAATAAAGATCTTGAATAAGACTCGTGCGCGCCGCATGCACCATTTCTTTTCCTTCCGGCGTGCGGGCAATAAACTGTTCACTGGCGCTCAAATTGCCATAAAGAGTTGATACTGCCATATGCTCCACAAATACAGTATGAATTCGCTCAGGCCCTTTTCCGAATAATTCTTTTCTAAGCTTACGAATGATATCGTTAAATTCATGAATTTTTTTAGACATCCTTTACCCCTTCCGATTCAAGCCTTTTGATTAGGCATTTTCCCGGTCCCCTGTTTTTACATTTCACTAGGTTAAAATTTTCCTGCCATATTGTATTATAATAAATATCACATTATAATAAAAGCAGTGTTGATGGATTTGTAATAGGAAACGTGTTATGAATCTATCATTTTATAAAAATCAGGATTGGTCTATTAGTAAGACTTGCTAGTGAACTATTCCGCCATGTGTGTTTATACCGCCTTTTGATTTTGATCAGGACCGGTGTATCTATGCATGGCTTTTTTTGACTTCTTATGAAAGATGGAGGGGAATATGATGGACGCAAAGTCGATCAGCGTCAATATAGACGGCACAGAATATCAAGCATCAGAGGGGACTAAGCTTTTAGACATTTTGAATCAAAACGGGATTGAGATTCCTCAAATCTGCCATGTTCCCGAAGTAGATCCAATCCAAACGTGTGATACTTGTATCGTGGAAGTAAACGGACAATTGAAGCGGTCTTGTTCGACCGTTGCTGAAAACGGGATGTCTGTCAGTCTTTCAGGGGAACGAGTGAAAGAAGCACAGACCGAAGCAATGGACCGTCTTCTTGAAAATCATTTGCTCTATTGTACGGTTTGCGATAATAACAACGGCAACTGTACGCTGCATAATACGGCGGAGATGATGGGAATTGAACACCAAAAATATCCTTATACGCCTAAAGAAGATCCTTCATGCGCGGTTGATATGTCACATCCGTTTTACCGCTACGATCCGAACCAGTGTATTGCTTGCGGACAATGCGTAGAGGTTTGCCAAAATCTCCAGGTCAATGAAACACTATCTATTGACTGGGAACGGGAACGCCCGCGGGTCATTTGGGATCAAGGCGTGGCGATTAATGAATCTTCATGCGTCAGCTGCGGACAATGTGTAACCGTGTGTCCTTGTAACGCACTTATGGAGAAATCAATGCTCGGCCAAGCAGGTTTTATGACAGGCATTAAAGAAGATGTCATGGAGCCGATGGTTGATCTTGTCAAAAATGTTGAACCAGGATACAGCAGCATCTTCGCCATCTCTGAAGTGGAGGCCGCCATGCGCGACACACGGACGAAAAAAACGAAAACCGTCTGCACGTTCTGCGGTGTCGGATGTTCGTTTGAGGTTTGGACAAAAGGACGGGATATATTAAAAATCCAGCCTGTTTCTGACGCACCGGTCAACGCCATTTCCACTTGTGTCAAAGGAAAATTCGGCTGGGATTTCGTCAACTCAGAAGAGCGTATTACCAAACCTTTAATCCGGAAGAACGGAACATTTGTCGAGTCAACTTGGGAAGAAGCGCTTGATGTTGTCGCCAGCAGGCTCGGCGCCATTAAGGAGCAATACGGGAAAGGCTCTGTCGGATTTATTTCTTCTTCTAAAATTACAAATGAAGATAACTATGTGATTCAAAAATTAGCGCGTCAGGTCTTTGAAACCAATAACGTGGACAATTGCTCCCGCTACTGCCAATCTCCGGCGACTGACGGTTTATTCCGCACTGTCGGCATGGGCGGCGATGCCGGAACGATTCAAGACATTGCAAAAGCCGGTCTTGTCATCATTGTCGGCGCCAATCCGGCGGAAGGCCATCCGGTGCTTGCCACTCGCGTGAAACGGGCCCACAAGCTTCACGGCCAAAAACTCATTGTTGCCGATCTTCGCAAAAACGAAATGGCAGAACGCTCTGATCTCTTTATCAGCCCTCAGCAAGGTACAGACCAAGTGTGGTTAATGGCTGTGACAAAATACATAATCGACCAAGGCTGGCACGATCAAGCATTTATTGATGAGAACGTAAACTTCTTTGAAGATTATAAGCAAACTTTAGAAAAATATACACTTGAATACGCGGAAAGCATTACAGGCCTTTCGAAAGAGAAGATCATCCAAATTGCTGAAATGATTCGCGATGCAGACGGCACTTGTGTTCTATGGGGAATGGGCGTTACCCAAAACACAGGCGGCTCCGACACATCCGCAGCCATTTCAAACATGCTTCTCGCTACAGGCAATTACCGACGTCCGGGCGCTGGCGCATATCCTCTTCGCGGCCATAACAATGTACAAGGAGCCTGTGACATGGGCACGCTGCCGGGATGGCTGCCGGGTTATCAGCACATTACAGACGATGAGGCGCGCGCAAAATTTGAAGAAGCTTACGGCGTAACCATTGACGGCAAGCCTGGCCTTGATAATATTGAAATGCTTCATTCCATTGAAGAAGGCGGCATGAAAGCGATGTATCTTGTAGGTGAAGATATGGCGCTTGTGGATTCAAACGCCAATCATGTCCATGACATTCTGTCTAGCCTTGATTTCTTTGTTGTACAGGACATTTTTCTTTCAAGAACGGCACAATACGCTGATGTTGTATTACCTGCCGCTCCTTCTCTTGAAAAAGAGGGAACCTTTACAAATACTGAACGCCGTGTACAAAGACTGTATCAAGCACTTCCGACGCTTGGTGAGGCGAAACCGGACTGGTGGATCATTCAAGAGGTTGCAAATCGTTTAGGCGCTAACTGGAACTACAGTCATCCGAGCGACATTTTCTCAGAAATGGCAAGCCTTTCTCCGTTGTTTGGAAAAGCAAGCTATGATGTCCTTGAGGGCTGGAACAGCTTCCTATGGGGCAGCTTCACAGGCGAAAGCACACCGCTTCTTTATGAAGATGGGTTTAACTTCCCTGATAAAAAAGCCCGCTTTGCGCTGGCCGATTGGGTGGAACCGGCAGTATTCCCTGCAGAATACGACCTTCACATTAACAATGGGCGGATGCTTGAGCATTTCCACGAGGGAAATATGACTAATAAATCAAAAGGAATCCAATCGAAAGTTCCGGATGTATTTGTTGAAATTTCCCCTGAGCTTGCAAAAGAACGCGGGGTTTGCGACGGTACAATGGTGCGGCTTGTTTCGCCTTATGGCGCGGTAAAATTAAATGCGCTGATCACAGACCGTGTTCGTTCGAATGAATTGTATCTTCCGATGAATTCAACAGACAAAGATTCGGCCATTAACTTTTTGACTGGTCCGGCATACGATACACGCACTCACACGCCAGCCTATAAGCAAACCAAAGTCCGTATGGAAGTGCTTGGTTCATGTGAGATTCCGCCGCTGCCAAAAACCAATCCGCGGAACAAAAAACGCTATCCGCAAAATGGGGTCGAAGCGGAACGGAAATGGAACCGTCCCGGATATGTCCATCTTACAGACTGACAGAAAGGAGGAAAACGATAATGGCCATACCTATTTCAACGATTCAAAAAGAAACAAAAACAGAGGAGCAAGTAAAGCTTGAAAAACTTGAAGAACTAAAAGCACTGCTTGCGGAAAACGAAGATTCCGTTTCTAAAACGATGAAATTAATGGGAGAGCTTAACAGCCTCGGCGTGTTTGATGCTGCAAACAGCATGCTGCAAGCGAAGGAAGAAATCGCAAAAATCGCGCTCGGTCAAGTTTCTCGAGAGCCTGTCACAAATCTGATCAATACGATGATGGCAGCAGGCGGGGCTTTAACGAAAGCTGATCCTGCCTTTACAGGGAAGCTCTTGGAGAGTGTCTTGGCAGGTACAGAGCAAGCGCAAAGCTTCTTAAAAGAAGATAAAAAGGTAGGCGTTCTTGACCTGTTAAAAGCGATGAACGATCCGGATATTAATCGTGCGGTCGGCTTCGGCCTTCAATTTTTAAAGGGCATGGGAAAAGAATTGCGCGACTAACAAAAAGAGCCATTGTCTTGAAACAGACAATGGCTCTTTTTTTATTCATCCGCTTGTTCTATACGTTTTTTGTAAATAAGTGAACGGTTCACGCAAAAGAAAGCGCCTGTCAGAAACAAGCAATCCGTTATCATCATGATTGATTTTTGGGCTAAGCTCAAGCCTTGATCAGGAAGAACCGCGCCTATATATAAAAAAGTGCTGACTGCAAGCAAGGTAAACGCAAAATGCTTGTAGTCCTCTTTCAAAGATTTCATTCTTTTCTTATCCATAAAAGCGTCACCTGCCATATTCATAGTATATGAATATTATAATATATCCTGACAGGCGACAGAGAATGTAAATCTATCCATTCCTTATCATATAGAAGCGAGGGCTTGCTCCAAATCTGCTAATAAATCTTCCGCGTCTTCTATACCGACTGAAATTCTGACAAGCCCGTCTGTGATGCCAAGTTCAAGGCGGCGCTCCCGCGGAATAGAGGCATGAGTCATTCTGGCCGGAACAGAAATTAAGCTTTCAACCGCCCCTAAGCTTTCTGCAATGGTAAACAGCTTCAGTTTCCCTAAAAAGGCATCTACTTGCTCATCACTTCCGATGTCAAAGGAAATCATTCCGCCAAAACCTGAACCTTGCGCTTTGGCAAGCTCATGGCCCGGATGGTTAGAAGATCCCGGATAATACAATGTGTGAACAGCGGGATGATTCTCAAGAAAGTCTGCAATCTTACGTGCATTTTGGTCTGTTGCTTCCATTCTGAGCCCCAGCGTTTTGATGCCCCGCATGAGTAGCCATGAATCCTGAGGCCCGAGCACGCCGCCGGTGGAGTTTTGCACAAAATGCAATTCTTCCCCAAGCTCCTTCGATGCCGTCACGACTAAACCTCCGACTACATCACTGTGGCCGCCGAGATATTTTGTCGCACTGTGGAGTACAATATCAGCGCCGAATTGGAGCGGCTGCTGGAAGTACGGAGTGTAGAATGTATTATCCACAATGAATAAAACCCCTGCCTGCTTGGCGATATCGGCGATGAGTGAGAGGTTTGTGACTTTTAATAACGGGTTTGTCGGCGTCTCGATATAAATGGCTTTTGTATTCGGCCTGATGGCTTTTTCCACTTCTTCTCTGCTGCTTGTATCAACGAATGTAGATTCGATGCCAAGACGGTTCAGCACCTTTGTCATCACCCGGTACGTTCCGCCGTAGACATCATCTGTCAAGACGACATGATCTCCGCTGTTAAACAGCATCATAACGGCGCTGATGGCTGCCATTCCTGAGCTGAACGCATAGCCCGCCTCACCGCCTTCAAGATCGGCAATAAGGGTTTCCAGAGCCGTCCTTGTCGGATTGGCAGTTCTGGAATACTCATAACCCGTATGCTGCCCTGCCTTTGGCTGCTTGTAAGTGCTCACCTGATAAATCGGCACCGAAACCGCGCCTGTTTTTTCATCACCAGTAATCCCGCCATGAATCATCAATGTTTTTTTCTTCATATTATATTCCTCCTCCGAAAATGTTTTTACTGATATAACGATCACTGCTGTCAGGAAATATAGTGACAATGTTTGTGCCGGCCGGCGCCCGCTTTGCTTCTTCCAAGGCTGCAAAAAGCGCTGCTCCTGATGAGCTTCCGATCAGCAGGCCTTCTTTTTCCGCCGCTTCTTTAACGAATGAAAACGCATTTTCGTCTGTCACCGTGTAAATTGCATCAAAATGGCTTTTATCCATATAATCAGGGATAAATTCCATTCCGATGCCTTCCGTCTTATGGACGTGAGGCTCTCCGCCATTTAAAATGGAGCCTTCCGGTTCGACGATCACCGTTTTTATGTCAGCATTTTTTTCTTTTAAGAAGGCGGCCGTTCCTGCAAAAGTGCCGCCTGAGCCTGCTCCGGCAACAAAGGTATGAATATTGCCGTCAAGGGCTTCCCATAATTCAGGCCCTAGAGTTTTATAGTAAGTCAATGGATTTACTCGGTTTTTAAATTGCAAAACGCAATAGGAATTTTCAATTTCCTTCTCCAGCAAAATGGCTTTCTCAATCGCGCCCTGCATTCCGTCTTTTTTCGGTGTATGGACGATTTTTGCTCCGAGCGCCTGCATAATCTTTTGTTTTTCGATACTGAAATGCTCCGGCACGCAAAAAATAGCGCGCAATCCGTGTTTTCTGGCATTGAGAGCAAGTCCGATGCCCGTATTGCCGGCTGTGGCTTCGATAATGACGCCTCCGGGCTGAACTCTGCCCGAAGCAAGCGCCTCTTGAATCAGCATGTCCCCGAGTCTGTCTTTAATGCTTCCGCCCGGATTCATCATTTCAAGCTTGGCATAAACCGCAACACCCTCCGGGACATGAAAGTTTGTCAGCCGGAGCAGCGGAGTCTTTCCAATCAGCTCAGTTATGTCCGTTATGACATTCATGTATGTCCTCCTCCTTTAAAGAGGTTCGTTTTTAGGGAAAACGGAGGAGAACGCTCCCCCGTTTAATGAATTCGTTTAATTACTTTTAAAACCAGATCTGTTGAGTGACGGGCAGCCTGATCTAAAAATTGATCAAATGATACATCCGACTCTTTTCCTGCTATATCTGATAAAGCTCTGATGACAACAAATGGCGTTGTGAATTGATGGCAAACTTGAGCCACTGCAGCAGCTTCCATTTCAACCGCATATAAATCAGTGAATATGGCGCGTACCGCTTCCACCCGCTTAGGATCGTTCATGAAAGAATCGCCCGTAGCTATTGTTCCTTTTGCGACTTGAATGCCGTTCAGTTCTGAAGCGGCTTCCTCTGTGATATTTATCAGTTTTTCATCTGCAAGATAGGCGGCCGGAAGCCCTGGAACCTGGCCGTATTCATAATCAAAAGCGGTGACATCGACATCATGGTGGCGCACGTCTGTTGAAATGACCACGTCTCCTACATTCAGTGTATGATGAAATCCGCCTGCTGAGCCTGTGTTAATCACGTAATCGGGCTTATAACGATCAAGAAGAAGCGTTGTGCTGATCGCAGCATTTACTTTTCCGATTCCTGATTTTAAAAGAATAACGTCGATTCCTTCATATTGCCCTGTTGTAAATTCACAATGCGCGATTGTTTCTTGTTTCGAATTTTCAAGCTTGCTTCTTAAAATGGTTACTTCTTCTTCCATTGCTCCGATGACTGCTAGTTTCATCTATAACATTCCCTTCACTTTACCGTTTGATCGCCTCCAATATCCAAACAAAATCGTTTTGCTGAATGAATTGCACGGCAAATCCTTCAGCTGAAAAAATCTCTTTCAACGTATCAAGTGTTGGATAATACTCCGTCTCCAAATCCTGTGCCAAATGATGATAACCTTGATGGCGGGCGTTTTGGATAGCCTGCTTATAAGCATCAGTATGTTCAAAGACGGTATCGGCAAACACTATTTTATCATGCCTTTTAAGGTATTTGCCATAAAGCTTTACAGCCGTCCGTTTTTCTTCGTCTGTTAAATGGTGAAAAGCATACGAGCTGACAATCGTATTGACAGCAAAGGGCGGTTCAGGAAAATCTAAAAAATCACCGTCAACAATGAGAGATTGGCCTGACAGCTTGTCAGCCGCTAATTTCCTCATCGCCGGAGACGGTTCGACACCAAATACTGTTTTTCCTGCCTCTAGCAATTTGGCTGTTAAGTTTCCTGTGCCCGGGCCAAATTCTAAAACGTGTGACCCGGAACGGGTGACAATGCCATTAAGAATCTGCTCGTAGCCTCTGAAGGCTTCTTTATATTCAATATCAAATCCGCTTGCGGTTTGGTCGTAGGTAGCTGCCCAATCCTCAAATAAAGGAATAAATTCACGGCCCATTTTCTTCACTCTCCATATTTTATAATTCCTATAAGCATAGTATGAATTATCGATGGAACAGTTCCTATATTACCATATCTTTTTTGAAGAAGGTACTAAAATATCTCAGGTAATGATAATTAAAATATATTGCTTGAATGAAGCGAACCGTTTATACTTTCATATGATCTTGTAAAAGCTGGAGGGTCTGTTAAGATGAATTTTCAATTGGATCTGATCAAAGATAAAGTAGAGTTTTTTGAAGCCGCTTCATTACAGGAGCTTGAAAAGAAAATCAATACCCAAATCGAAAACAATCAGGCGATCTTGCTTCGGGTGCGCTCTGTCTCTCACCAAAGCGCGGTAGTGGATGACAGAATTTATTATAGCGCAGTTGTACACTTTGCAGCTGAGACGTGAGATTTCGAGAACAAAAAAGCAGCTGAGACATCATCCAGCTGCTTTTCGTTTATTTTAATTTCTCTACTTTTGTCGGCTTCCAGCCTTTTTTATCTTCCCACGTAATCGTTACTTGATATTTAGCGCCGCTCGTTTTGTCCAGAATTTTTCCTTTTGCATCCTGAGGGCTTCCGTTATTGCCAAGCCACAGCACCGTCATCTGATCCTTTGAAACCCCTGTGGCGTAAGAAATGGCTTTGAGCATTTCAGACCAGTCTTGTGAAGAAGAGTCATATGTTGCTGTATGTTCTCCGGACTGCTCTGTTCCGACTGCCTTCCAGTCTTTGTTTACGATCGTTTTTTCCACGTTGCCGGATGAACCGCCTTCTGTTACTGTTGCATCTTTAAATGGGTCATCTGTTGTTTGGTCCGAGTCCGTGTCGGAGTCTTTTTTCGAATCGGAATCATCACTTTTCGATGAATCATCTTGTTTTGAATCGGAATCTTTGTCACTGTCAGATGTATCTTTTTTACTGTCTTTTATATCTTCATCTGATTTTTTTTCCGTCTTTCCTGATGCAGGAGATTTCTTTGTCTGGCTCGTTTCAGTATCCTTAGCAACATCATTGGTTGAAGGACTGTTAATGAAGAGGTTAATCGCCACTACTACAATAAGAATAGAAACGACTGCGATTAAAATGTTAAGCACCAAATTTGCTTTTCTGCGCTTATCACGGTTTTCGAATCGAGATTGTTTATGATTGCTCAATAATTCTGCACTCCTTTATATCCCTCTTGGCTCAGCATATATTTTAACATGGGCTGAGACGTTCTTCTATGTCTAGTTTATTTCATTTTCATGTACTTTTTTAACAATATCATAAAACACTGCATTTGTCAGAGCCTTATCTCCCGGCGTGTCCATGTGCAAAACAACCAAAGCGTATTTAGGATGCTCCGCTGGAAAATAGCCGGCAAACCACTTTTGATAAAGCGTTTTTTTATCCTTTGACATCTTTCCTGTCTGTGCCGTACCTGATTTCCCCGCTACTTCATAAGGCAGATCCTGAAACCTTCTGCCTGTGCCTGACTCAGACGTGACGACTTGCCGGAGCACTTTTTGAAGCTGCTGTGCCGTATATCGGTCAATCGTTTTTCCGCCTATCTTTTGGTCTTTAAAATTCACCATGGTGGTCCCATTTTTATATTCAATGTGATCGGCGATTTTCACTTGTTTTTTTTCACCGCCGCGGGCGATGGTTGCCATCATATTGGCGACTTCGAGCGGAGTGACTTTTACATTTTTTTGCCCGATTGCAGTCTGGGCAATGGCCTTTTTCACAGCTTTATCCTTTTGATCCCCCCATATTACGCCGCTTTGTTCATTATAAAATTGGCGAAAATCTGATTCGTGGTACAGTTTCCCTTCCCAGCCGGCACGATCTGTCAGCGCAAGCTTTTCAGACATGTCTTCAATAACTGTTTCGTCTTTCTTCATAAGCTCCTCGGCCAGACTGGTAAATGTGTAATTACAGCTTTGGGCAAAGCTTTCGTCAAAGGTGAGGCTGCCTTTGTCATCACCCGGCTCGCCGTACAGATTGAGGTTGCAGTTAAAAGTTTGATTCGGTTTGACTGCATCACGTTCAATCGCTGCTGCGGCGATAACTGTTTTGAACACGGACCCCGGATAGATCGGATTCAGCATGTAATTTTGCAGTGTGCTTTGCTTTGATACGTCAGCATTCGGTCTGCTTACCATCCCCAATACACTGCTTTTTTCGATATCGAGCAGGACCGCTCCCCCTTTTTTCAGACCTTGTTTGTCAACAATATCTTCCATTGCCTGTTGGATGTCCTGATCTAGTGTTGTTTTGACTTGCAGCGGATAAAACGAATTGGCTTCCGCTGTATATTTGACGTCCATACCGAACAAAGGGTTTCCCTTTCCATCCACATGATACAAAAGCTTGGTGTCTTTTTCCGGAAGCAAAAATTCATCAAAGGTCCGTTCCAAGCCTGTAGTGCCGATTTTGGTTTGAATCGGCAGGTCATTTTTATCGGGATATTTACTCCTGAGCAGCGACGGGTCCTGATTGGTCATTCCTATGGTATGGGAGGCAAGGCTTGGTTTATCGTCCTCTTCCATATATACGCCGTAAATGCCGGGATATTTCAAAGAATTGATTTGTTTGACAGATTGTTTAGAAAGATCTTTTATTGTCCTTTTACTTAAAATGACTGGTTTTTTTGCCTGTTTCAGTTCGTGTTGAAGCTCATCTTGGGAAATGCCGAGAATATCGGCGGCTTTCTTGATCGGCCAATCCTGCGTAATAAGGAAAGGAAATAAGACGATCGCCGGCTGTTTCTTGCCGGTTAACGCCTCGCCATTCCGATCCAGAAAAGAACCCCTGCCGTCAGAAATCAGAACTTCTTCCGTTCGTTGGTTCACGCTCTCCTGAATCAGGTTAATGTTCAGCTTTGAAAAAGATTCTGTGAAAAACAACTGAATTTCCGCGAGTCTTACAAGAAGAAGAAAAAATACAATAAGAAAACAAACCACAACCCGCTTCATTCTTTTAGATACGTTCATAAAAAACACCTCCCCCACATTGTGGACGAGGTGTTTCATTGTTAAACGGATATTATGAAATTTTCACAATTTTCACTAGCATTTCGCCGCCTGGTGTCTGCACGGTCACTTGATCGCCTACTTGTTTGCCTATCAAACTTTTTGCAATCGGAGAATCGTTTGAAATTTTCCCTTCAAACGGGTCCGCTTCAGCGCTTCCGACAATGGTATAAGATTCTTCATCGCCGTCAGGAAGTTCGATGAATGTAACGGTTTTACCTAAACCGACAATGTTTGAATTGCCGCCGTCATCCTCGATGATTTTTGCATTGCGGATCATATTTTCAAGAGTGGTGACGCGCCCTTCCACGAATGCCTGCTCTTCTTTCGCTGAGTCGTACTCAGAGTTCTCAGAAAGGTCTCCGAAACTTCTCGCTATTTTGATACGCTCGACTACTTCTTTGCGTTTAACCGTTTTCAAATACTCTAATTCTTGTTCAAGTTTTTGTTTTCCTTCTTCTGTCATTGGAAAAACTTTTTCTTGTGCCATGTCCCTTCACTCCTTCTGGATGTCCCTCAACATTATCGATTATGTATGAGAGCATAAACTGAAAAATACAAGAATGAGAACACAGGCAGTCCTCGTTCTTCTCTCCCATATTGGTACTGTTTATCTTAAACTGAATCATGAGCTTCTGCAAATATTTCGCGTTTATAAACAGGGAAAGAAGGGAATCACACATTCCCTTCCAGTCTATACATAATATGGTCAGAGTTGTTTATGTCTATGCTATGGTATTACAAAATTGCGTTTTGTTCAAGAATAGTTTGTATTTTCGTGACCATCAGATCAATTGCAACGTGGTTTTGTCCGCCTTCAGGGATAATAATGTCGGCGTAGCGTTTCGTCGGTTCTACGAATTGGTTGTGCATCGGCCTTACAACGGAAATATATTGCTCGATGACAGAATCAATGGAACGGCCCCGCTCCTTAATATCCCTCAGCATCCGTCTGATAATTCGGAGGTCGGCGTCCGTGTCCACGTAAAGCTTGATGTCCATTAAATCTCGAAGCCTTTTATCCTCTAGTACGAGAATGCCTTCTAGGATAATGACATCTTTCGGGTCTACCGAAACGGTTTCTTCTGACCGTGTATGAAGCTTGTAATCGTAAATCGGCTTTTCAATCGGACGGTAATTCAATAGCTCTTGAATATGCTCGATCAAATAGTCATTATCAAACGCAAGCGGATGATCGTAGTTTGTGTTCAGCCTTTCTTCAAACGGAAGATGGCTTTGGTCTTTATAATAAAGGTCTTGCTGGATCATTAAAATCGAGTGGCCTTTGAACTGTTCATAGATAGATCGCGTGACACTCGTTTTTCCTGAACCAGAACCTCCTGCGATTCCAATGACTACAGGATTCTTACCCATTAGTGATTACTTCCCCTTTCTCATCATGTTGCTCGGATAAATCGTTTTGTCCAGTTTAAATTTGACAATTTGAAGGGGATGGCGGGCAGCGTCAAGCTCATTTCCGTCTTCGTCCCAAATGTTTTCTATTTTGTGTGTAAAGTTTTCAATTTCAGGGCCGAAGAATTCCACTTCATCTCCCTGTTTGAAGAAATTGCGCTGTTGGAGCGTGACCATTTTTGTTTCTTCATCATAGTCGAGTACCAAGCCGACAAAGTCATATGTCGTTTTCTTTCCGTGCTCGCCGAACATTTGCTCCTCATAACCCGGTGTTCCTTCAAAAAAGGCTGTCGCCGTGTCCCTGTTGGCGCATTTATCAAGTTCAGTCAGCCATTCGTCTTGAATGACAAAGTTCTCCGGATCAGCGCAGTACGCGTCAATTACTTTGCGGTACACGCTGACGACTGTCGCCACATAGTGAATGGATTTCATCCGGCCTTCGATTTTTAAGCTGTCAATGCCCATTTCGATCATTTGCGGAATGGACTCGATTAGTTTTAAATCCTTAGGGCTCATGGCAAACGGAGCATCTTCCTCATCATATAAAGCAACCGCGTTCGCGCCGTCAGTTTGATATAAATCATAATCCCAGCGGCATGACTGGCAGCAGCCTCCGCGGTTTGAATCTCTTGCCGTCATGTGATTGCTCAATACACAGCGTCCGGAGTACGCAATACACATAGCGCCGTGGATGAAAGATTCGATTTCGATATCAACTTTCTCTTTCATTTCTCTGATTTCAATCGCGCTTGTCTCACGTGCCAACACAACACGGTCAAGCCCCTCTTCCTTCCAGAACTGCACAGCTTTCCAGTTTGAAAGAGACTGCTGCGTACTTAAATGAACTTCTACATGAGGAGCGACTCTGCGGCAGGTTTCGATAATGAGCGGATCCGCTACGATGATACCCGCAACCCCGGCTTCTCCTAAACCTTTTAAATATTCATCAAGGCCGTCTATGTTTTCATTATGGGCAAAAATATTGGTTGTTACGTAGATTTTCGCACCGTATTTTTTTGCAAACTCTACGCCTTCAGCGATTTCTTCCAATGAAAAATTGTCAGCATTTGAGCGCAGCCCGTATTCCCGGCCTCCGATAAATACCGCGTCCGCACCGTAATGGACAGCGATCTTAAGCTTTTCAAGGTTGCCAGCAGGAGCGAGAAGCTCGGGCTTTTTCGTAATCACGCGCTTACCATTCACAATTTCGGAAATCTTATCATTTACGGCATTCATAGCTTAACCCCCTTTTATTAATAAACCGTTTCTTTGAAGAAAAATCCGGTATCTATGCTTCTGTTAACAGGCTGTATGCATTCGATCCGTTCAATCCAGCCTTCTTTTTTATCTTCATATTCGTCACGTTTTTCGATGCATAAATCAATCGCTTCTCTGTACATCCGTGTCACTTCAATCAAATATTCAGAGGATTTTAATACCCCGTCGATTTTGAAAGAGTCAACGCCGGCATCGATCAGCTCTTCCAGTTCGTCAATGATGCATACATCGTTCGGGCTCATGATATGTGTTCCGTTTTCATCTTCAAAAATTGGATATTTGTTGTGACGTTCCTTATCATGCAAAAACAGGCCGGTTTCTTTTTTCTTTCCTTCAATATCCATAACCTTGCCTTGGTATTCAAAGTAATTGCCGACTAATGAACGCTTTGATTGGAACATGCATGTCATGCCGTGGACCTGAATTTCAATCTCAACTTCGGCGTTTTCTTTAATTTCCACAATGCTGTCCATATTTAATTCCTTAGCCAGCACCGCGCGGACCGCACCTTTTCGTCCCCAATAATTGCATGTATAATAATTGGTTCCCGTAGTCTCTGTACTCCAGTGAAGCTTCAACTCCGGTGCTGATTCTCTCGCAGCCATGAGGACGGCCGGATCGCCGAACACCGCGGCATCAACGCCCGCTTCAGATAAGAAAGCGAGGTAGTCACCTAGTTCTGCCACTTTGTCATTGTGAAATAAACCGTTTACCGCCGCATATACCTTTGCCCCTTCTTTATGGGCGATATTGACGGCCGTTTGAATATCTTCTCTAGTGAATTCGCCCGCCAATCTCAGGCCGTATCTCTGTTCTCCAACTAAAAACGCTGTCGCTCCAGCTTGAATGAGCGGCAAAATATCCGCTGTATTTGTGGGTGTCACCAAAAGCTCCGGTGTTTTCATCACGTTCACCTCTTCTTTTTACTAATGGCCAGTCCGTCCCCGACGGGTATAATTGCTGTTTGATAGTCAGGGTGGTCCATCAGCCATTGATTGTAATGATCAATTTTTGAGATCAGCTGACGCCTTCTCTTTGGTTCGATTTTGCTGTAATCCTCCGCAACCAGACCTTTAAACAGCACATTGTCTGTTATAATCACCCCGTCCGGCGCAAGCATCGGTTCATATAGATGAAAAAAGTTTTTGTACTGGCCTTTTGCCGCGTCGATAAATATCACGTCATACGGCGCCGCCGGACGAACTTCATCTGCCAGTTCTAGCGCATCTCCGTAAAACAAATGAATCCGATCCTCCAGCTGAAAGTCCCTTACATTGTTCAAGGCTTCTCCATGTCTTTTTTCATGTCGCTCAATTGTATATATTTCGGCTTCTGGCAGTTCGAGTGCCATACGAATGGCGGAATACCCGATTGCCGTTCCGATTTCCAATATTTTTTTCGCCTGTTTCACAGACAAGATTTGAAGCAGCACTTCCATGCCTGCTTGCTCCATAATCGGAACATGATGTTCATCCGCATATGTTTCGAGCTTTCTTACTTTATCCGGCTGAGGCTTCAGCAACGCTTCTATATAGTCATTTATTTGTTCATACCGGTCATTCACGACAAATTGCCTCCCCGTCCTAAAAAGGAGTGCCCCTGGCTTTTCACCGGGCACTCTCTGAACTCAACATTTATACATAAGTAAACAACCCGATATATTTTACCATAAAACCTTACGGAATGCGAATAAAAGGAGAGCTTTTGCCCTCCCCTTATTCACTGTCTTTATTTGTAATATACTTTTCTTTCGCTTTGTTATGTTCTTTTAATGTTTTGGTGAATACGACTTCACCATTTGATTTGGCCAAAAAGTAAAGATAATCGGTTTTGTCCGGGTTGAGCGCCGCATCCCAGGAAGATTCGCCCGCATTGGCAATCGGTCCGGGCGGCAGCCCTTTATTTTTATACGTATTATAAGGCGAATCTATTTTTAGATCTTTATAAAACACACGGTCTTTATGCTTGCCGGCTGCATATAAAACGGTCGGGTCCGTTTGAAGCGGCATGTCTTTTTCAAGCCGGTTATAAAAGACGCTTGCGATTTTGTGGCGGTCCACTTTCGCCGTCGCTTCTTCTTCTATAAGAGAAGCCATTGTGAGTGCGTCGTGGATGGAGAGCTTCTTCTTCTCCAACTTAGATTTGTACGTCTCCACATATGAGTTTGTTTGCTTAATCATCGCCGTGATAATGTCTTCAAGAGACGCATCCGGATCTGTAAATGGATATGTAGCAGGGAACAGATACCCTTCCAGAGGATGCTTAATGTCATTATTTGAAACATCATCTGTAATCGTGTCAGGATATTGTTTTTTCAGCTTGCTGATAAATGTTTGGTCATCCAGTTTAGCGATAATGTCTTTTTCCGAGTATTTCGTTTCCTTAGCGATTGCCGATGCAATCTGCGTGAGCTGTTTACCTTCAGGAACAGTAATTTGAAACGCGTAATTTGTTCCTCCGTTTGTAAGCTTTTTGATAATGGTGTTCAAATCCATTCCTTTGGTTAAATGGTAATATCCCGCTTGAAAGCCGGAGGCGCCTTTATATTTCACATAATATTGAAAAGCCTTCTCGCTTTTAATCACATTATTTTCTTTTAATATATCGGCAATGGCAGATACGGATGATCCGCTTGGAATATTGACATTCACTGTTGTTTTACTGCCTTTTTTGACTGGCTCCAGCAGTGATTTCCCATATAAGAATGCTCCGCCTATGACTAAAACAAACACAATAATGGAGGCCAGCGCAATCGTTCTTTTTTTATTGTCGGCTGTTATTCTTTTGAGAAATGGTTTTTTTGGCTGATTGATATACATACAGGTCTCCTCCCATCAGCTCTTATACTACATGATTCAAGTACTTTCGGCAATTTATTACAAAAAAAAGCCGCCGATCGGCAGCTTCACTTTTTCGAAAGAAAACGAAAGGCCAGAGCTCATGTGTAAGCCCCGGCCTTTTCGCTTTTTTACTCTTCGTCCTCTTCAGCAAGAAACGTGTTTAATGTTTCTTCGATCATATCCCACTCTTCATCGGTTTCGATCGGTGTTAATTCGCCGTCTTCTCCGTCCGCGTTTGGCGTGAAGCTTGAAGCGTGAATTTCGATTTCTTCCTCACCTTCAGAAGCGATCGGGTAGTAAAGAACGTAAGATTTTCCGAATTCGTCGTTTTCAAATGTGAACAGCACTTCGCAAAGCTGTTCGTTACCTTGATCATCTACAATTGTAATTTGTTTTTCGCCATGTTCCATTTTTTTCACCTCTTAGTTTAAGCTGTCCAGATATCCCTGAAGAATCATCACAGCCGCCATTTTATCAATGACTTTTTTTCGTTTTTGTCTGCTGACATCAGCAGCAATCAGCATTTTTTCAGCCGCCATTGTGGTAAGACGCTCGTCCCACAGCACAACAGGAACATTGTACGTTGTTTCAAGCAGTTTCGCAAATGTTTGGCTGGCTTCGCCTCTCGGACCGACAGTTCCGTTCATATTCTTCGGAAAGCCCAGCACGATTTTATCTATAGTATGGTCTTTTGTCAGTTCTGATAAACGGGGCAATCCATAATCGCCTTCCGCCTCATTAATCTTTATCGTTTCAATGCCCTGAGCGGTCCAGCCCATTTCATCGCTCAGCGCAACGCCAAGTGTTTTCGTTCCCAAATCAAGCCCTAATATTCTCATGTGTAGTTTACGCCTCTTTATGCTGTTCTAAGTATGACTTTACCAATTCCTCGATTAATTCGTCTCTTTCAAGCTTGCGAATTAAATTACGAGCGTCACGATGCCTTGGAATATAAGCGGGATCACCTGACAGCAAGTATCCGACAATCTGATTGATGGGATTATAGCCTTTTTCCTGAAGCGCGTCATAGACCGTAATCAGCACCTCATTTACGTTTGTTTCGGCAGAATCATCGGAGAAATTAAATTTCATCGTTTTATCAAACGAGCTCACCGTTTTGCACCTCTTTCCCAAATTCGCAGGCAAAGTTCAGCCTGAGTCCTTATCTTACCATCATTCTACACTACATAAACGAATTATAAAACGGATTTCACCCATTCTTCCACAGAAGTTAATGCGTCTTGCAGTTTTTCAGGCTGCTTTCCGCCCGCCTGAGCCATATCAGGACGGCCGCCTCCGCCGCCTCCGCACATTTCTGCCGCTTGTTTCACAAGCTTTCCTGCATGAAGGCCTTTGTCAATCAGATCTTTTGTGACGCCTGCTGAAATATTCACTTTATCATTTTGAACCGCGCCTAGCACAACAACCGCTGAACCGAGCTTCGCTTTTAGCTCATCCACCATTGTGCGCAAATGATTCATATCTTTGGCGTTCACCTTTTCAGCAAGAACCTTTACGCCGCTGATGTCTTTTACGTTAGAAAGAATTGCGCCTGCTTCTGCGTTTCCTAATTTCGCAAGAAGGGATTCATTTTCTCTCTGTGCCTCTTTCAGGTCAGCCTGAAGTGCAGCGACGCGTTTTGGCACATCTTTCACATTTGTCTTCAATTCCCCGGCTACTTGTTTCAATAGTCCGATTTGGCTGTTCATCTCAAGGTAAGCGCCCTGCCCCGTGACAGCTTCAATCCGTCTTGTTCCCGCACCGATTCCGGATTCAGACACAATTTTAAACAAGCCGATTTCAGCGGTGTTTTTGACATGGCAGCCGCCGCAAAGCTCAAGACTGTAACCGCCAACTTGAACGACACGCACGATATCTCCGTATTTTTCGCCGAATAAAGCCATGGCGCCCATTTCTTTCGCTTCGTTGATCGGTTTTAAATCAATGCTGACAGGAATGCTCTCCCAGATCTTTTCATTTACGATCACTTCAATCCGCTCCAGCTCTTCTTTCGTCACCTGTCCGAAGTGTGAGAAGTCAAAGCGGAGGCGGTTTTCAGTTACGAGTGATCCCGCCTGGTTGACATGTGTGCCTAATACATCTTTAAGCGCCTGATGCAAAAGGTGAGTGGCTGTATGGTTTTTAATAACGCCGCTTCTCATATGGTCTTCTACTTCCGCTGTCACGTGCATTCCTTTTTGAAGCGTTCCGCTTTCAACAAGGCCTTCATGCACATTCTGCCCGTTCGGCGCTTTTTGCACGTCTGTAATTCTTACAACAGCCTGAGCGCTTCTCAAATAGCCTTTATCGCCGATTTGACCGCCGCTTTCTGCATAAAAAGGTGTTTCGTTTAGAAGAATTTGAATGGTTTCGCCTTCATGAGCCTCTTCAATTAATTCACCGTCTTGCAGAAGCTCAACAACACTTGAGTCAGACTTTGTATTTGTATAGCCGACAAACGTGCTTTCAACTGTCACATCGCGTAAAGCTCCGCCTTGCACCTGCATGCTTCCGACATCTTGGCGAGCGTTTCGGGCCCGAGCGCGCTGCTTTTCCATTTCTTCTTCAAAGCCTTTATGGTCAACTTTCATTTGCTCGTCTTCCGCGTATTCTTCAGTTAACTCGACCGGGAATCCGTACGTATCATAAAGTTTGAAGACATCTGTGCCAGAGATGAGGCTGCTGCCTTTGTCTTTTTCTTTCTTAATCATTTCTGACAAGATCGCAAGCCCTTCATTTAAAGTTTCGTGGAAACGTTCTTCCTCAGTTTTGATCACTTTAGCGATGAATTCTTCCTTCTCTTTAACCTCAGGATAGAAGTCCACCATGATTTCAGCGACTACCGGAACCAGGTCATACATGAACGGGCGGTTGATATTGATCGTTTTGGCATAGCGCACAGCCCGCCGGAGAAGTCTTCTCAGCACATATCCTCGTCCTTCATTAGATGGAAGCGCTCCGTCACTTACCGCAAAGGCAACTGTTCTGATATGGTCGGCGATCACTTTAAACGCAGTGTTCTTTACGTCATCTTGGCCATACGCCTCACCGGAAATCGTTTCAGTCGCCTTGATGATCGGCATAAATAAGTCAGTATCAAAGTTTGTCGGTACATTCTGGATGACAGACACCATTCGTTCAAGCCCCATGCCGGTATCAATGTTCTTCTTCGGCAGCGGTGTGTACGTGCCGTCCGGATTATGGTTAAATTCAGAGAAAACGAGGTTCCACACCTCAAGATAGCGGTCATTTTCTCCGCCCGGGTACAGCTCAGGGTCAGCCGGATCGTTACCATACGCTTCGCCGCGGTCGTAGAAAATTTCGGTATTTGGTCCGCTCGGGCCTTCTCCGATATCCCAGAAGTTCCCTTCCAGACGGATGATTCTCTCCTCCGGAACACCGATTTTTTTCGCCCACAGCTCATACGCTTCATCATCTTCTGGGTGAACTGTCACAGAAAGAAGCTCTTCGTCGAAACCGATCCACTTCTCACTTGTCAAAAACTCCCACGCCCAAGTGATGGCTTCTTCTTTAAAATAATCTCCGATGGAAAAATTGCCGAGCATTTCAAAGAATGTGTGGTGGCGGGCTGTTTTCCCGACATTTTCAATATCGTTTGTGCGGATTGATTTTTGCGCGTTAACAATTCTCGGGTTTTCCGGCACAACTCTTCCGTCAAAATATTTTTTCAAAGTTGCTACCCCGCTGTTAATCCATAGCAATGAAGGATCTTCATGCGGCACTAATGACGCGCTCGGTTCAACCGCATGGCCTTTTTCCTTAAAGAAATCTAAAAACATTTGACGCACTTCAGCAGAAGTTAAGTGTTTCATTATATGTCCTCCTCTATTGAAATCGAAATTCTCTTCAGCGACAACAAAAAAGCTCCCTCCCTATGCAAACAACACGTTCACACAGGGACGAGAGCTGTCTCGCGGTACCACCCTGATTACGGAGAAAAAATGAATATTCCCCGTCACCTTTGATCCTGTAACGCAGGACTTGCGGCAGCTTTTAACTGCACTCAGGATTAGCTTCCTCCGATCTTCTGTTAAAGCTCCTTTCAGCAAATGGAGCTTCTCTCTTTAACAGGGCTTCGTCGTACTCAGATCCGTCACTCGAGATTCGTATGTATTCTACTCGAAATTATAGACAAGCAGGCTTCCGATGTCAATGCTCCGTCCTCATCCGCAAAAAATGGATCATCATCACCTTCAGCACAGCCGCGGCGGGCACCGCAACGATCATACCGATGATGCCCGCCAGCTCTCCTCCGGCAAGAAGCGCAAGCATGATCACAACGGGATGCATCTTAAGGCTTCGGCCGACAATCAGCGGGCTGAGAATATTGCCTTCTAAAAACTGCAATATCAAAATGGTGATGACGACGGTAATCACAGCTTTCGCCGAGACAGCCATCGCAATCAACAGCGCAGGGACCGCTCCGATAACAGGCCCGAAATAAGGGATGACATTTGTAAGCCCAATAATAAGTCCCAGGATTAGCGGATACGGCAGATCAAAAAACCAGAACGACACCCCGGCTCCCAAACCGATTAAAAAACAGACCAGCAGCTGTCCGCGAATATAATCACCCAGAGAATCATCCACATCCCGCAAAAAAGCACTGCCTCTTTTTCTCCAAGATTTTGGCGTTAAATACCAGACGGTTTTTTTCATGAGATCAATATCCTTTACCATATAAAAGACGAGAAAAGGAATCGTGGCCGCAATGAGAATATAATCAAAGACAAATCGGATGCTCCTTATCGTCCCTTCTATCGTTTTGGCGACAAATTCCTCCGTCCGCTGAATAAACCGGTCCATTCGGCTGTGTATGCCGTCCGGCCATTCGTCGGTATGGTCATGAAGTTTCAATAACAATCCGTCATAAGTCTCAGCAATCCCGGGAATGCTCTCTGACAGATCGGTAAGCTGTTCAATCAAAACCGGGACCCCTTTATACAACCCATAACCGATCCCGCCGAAAAAAAGCAGATAAATAATCAGCAGGCTCAGTGTTCTCGGAAGGCCTGATCTATGAAGCCATTCAATAATAGGGAGTAATAGATAAGAAATAAAAATGGCGATTATAAGCGGTATCAAAATAGATTTTACGACAAGACAAAATGGCGCCCATAGCATTTCAAGCTTGATGAATACATATACTATCAACAATACAAGCAAACAAACAGCCGCCCAAATTAAAAGCCGCAGCGGTTTTTGCATCATCACCCATCACCTCCCTCTTATCTTTTGACGAATGGGCCGAATTATTCCCTTCCCAAGACTAAAGACGGCCAGCCTTAAGTATTAGCCATTTCCGCATAAATAATTATCTGAAATTACAAAATAGTTTGACTAATGTTACATTTGCTCTATATAATATCAATACAATGTTATTTTTCTTGACAGCAAGAGTCATAAGACTTACATAATTAACCAAAACAAAATACAGGAGGTTTGCAATGATTTTATTTGAAGAAGTGAACAAACATTATGGCAGCTTTCATGTATTAAAACAGATTAATCTTCGAATAAAGAAAGGAGAAGTTGTGGTTGTCATCGGTCCTTCCGGTTCCGGCAAAAGCACCATGCTCAGATGTATTAACCGGCTCGAATCAATAGATGACGGAACTCTCACCGTTAATGGAACCGTTATTAATGACAGAAAAACTGACATCAATAAAGTGCGCCGGAATATCGGGATGGTGTTTCAGCATTTCTACCTTTATCCCCACAAAACGGTTTTGCAAAATATCATGCTCGCTCCGATGAAAGTCCTTAAACAATCCGCAGAAGAAGCAAAGGAAACCGCTCAATACTATCTGCAAAAAGTCGGGATTCCCGATAAAGCAGACGCCTATCCATCCCAGTTGTCAGGCGGTCAGCAGCAGCGGGTCGCAATCGCCAGAGGCCTTGCCATGAAGCCCGAAGTCATGCTGTTTGATGAACCGACATCCGCCCTCGATCCCGAGATGATCGGAGAAGTCCTCGATGTAATGAAAAAACTCGCAAAAGAAGGCATGACAATGGTCGTGGTTACACATGAAATGGGATTTGCCAGAGAAGTGGCAGATAGAATCGTATTTATTGACGAGGGAAAGATTTTAGAAGAGGCACCCCCGGCTGAGTTTTATGCCAGCCCGCGCGAGGAACGGGCGCGTCTATTTTTAAGCCGGATATTAAATCACTAAAAAAGAAACGGGGGACGAACAAATGTCACGTATCAAAAAACTATTATCAATCGGTTTCATCTCATTGGCGGCGATTCTTCTTTTAGCAGCTTGCGGAGGCAAGGAATCCAGCTCAGGAACATCAAAAGACAGCAAAAACACATTAGAAGCGATCAAAGACAACGACAAAATCGTTTTCGGCGTTAAAACAGATACAAGATTATTCGGACTGAAAAATCCAAGCTCTGGAGACATTGAAGGGTTTGATATCGACATCGCCAAACAACTGGCGAAAGATATAGCAGGTGATGAAAACAAGGCGGAGTTTAAAGAAGTAACATCTAAAACAAGAATTCCGATGCTGCAAAACGGCGACATTGACGCGATCGTAGCCACGATGACGATCACGGATGAACGAAAAAAAGAAGTCGACTTCTCCAATGTGTATTTTGAAGCAGGCCAGTCGCTTCTAGTGAAAAAAGGAAGCGCCATAAAAAGTGTAAAAGACCTTAATAAAGGGACAAAAGTTCTTGCAGTTAAAGGCTCTACTTCCTCACAAAATATCCGAGAAAAAGCGCCTGATGCCACTGTGCTGGAATTTGAAAATTATGCGGAAGCCTTCACAGCCTTAAAATCCGGCCAAGGCGAAGCCCTCACAACAGATAATGCCATCTTATACGGTATGGCCGATGAAAATAAAGATTACCAGTTGACGGGAAAAACATTTACAGATGAACCTTACGGCATAGCCGTTAAAAAAGGCCAATCAGAACTGGTGAAAGAAATCAACGCTTCTTTGAAAAAAATGAAATCTGACAGAAGATATGATGAAATCTATAAAAAGTGGATTAAAGAAGACCCAGAACAGTAGCTAACCACATCCGGGATGAGCAGAGCGTGCTCATCCTGATTCATTAAGGAGTGAAAAGCGCATGAACTTCTCTATTCTAATCGATAACCTCGACATGTATCTCGACGGCTTTTATCATACCTTGCTTGCCAGTGTCATCGCCTTAGCCGGAAGTTTTGTACTGGGCGTGCTCGTTGCGGTTATGAGGATTACAACCTTTAAACCGCTGCAATGGATCGGAACGGCCTATGTTGAATTTATCCGCAATATTCCGCTCCTATTAATTACATTTGTATTTTTCTTCGGGCTGCCTAACGCCGGAGTAAAGCTGGACGGTTTTCAAGCGGGCACCATCGCGCTGACGATCTACACGTCGGCCTTCATTGCAGAAGCGATCAGAGCGGGAATTCAATCTGTATCAAAAGGGCAGATGGAGGCGGCCAGATCATCGGGTTTTACATACAGCCAAGCTATGCTTTATATCATTTTGCCGCAAGCGATTAAAATTGTTATGCCGCCTCTTGGAAATCAGTTTTTAAATCTGGTCAAAAACTCATCCATCCTTGGCGTAGTAGCCGGTCTGGATCTGATGTATCAGGCAGATTTAGTTTCTTCAAGAACACTGGTCGTCTTTGATGTCTATATTTTTGTCGCATTGTTTTACCTCGTGCTCACCATACCTCTGAGCCTTGGTGTCACATATTTGGAAAAACGGCTTGAAAGAAGCTATTAATAAAGGAGGGAGTAACCCATGAATTTCATCGAAGCCTACTCATCAGACCATTTAACATTTTTATTAGACGGCTTTCTCGTTACCCTATATGTTGCATTTATTTCCATTGTTCTCAGCTTTATGTTCGGAGGCGTAATCGGGACACTGCGCTATGCAAACATCCCGATTGTCTCCAACATTCTCGCTGTCGTCGTAGAAACCATAAGGAATCTTCCCCTGTTGTTAATTATCTTCTTTACTTATTTTGCTCTGCCTGAAATCGGGATTAAATTAGAAATTACCGCCGCAGCCATAACGGCTTTAACGATTTTTGAATCAGCTATGCTGTCTGAAATCATCCGCAGCGGACTGAAATCGGTGGAAAAAGGGCAATCGGAAGCAGGGCGCTCATCCGGTCTGTCTTATGTGCAAACTCTGTTTCTCATCATTATGCCGCAGGCTCTCCGCCGTATGGTCCCTCCGATTGTAAGCCAATTTATTTCTTTATTAAAGGATACCTCGCTTGCCGTTGTTATCGCGCTGCCGGAGCTCATTCATAATGCGCAAATCATCAATGGGCAAAGCGCTGACAGCAGTTACTTTTTTCCGATCTTTTTACTAGCGGCTTTCATGTATTTTGCAGTCAATTACAGCCTGTCCCTCGCCGCCAGAAAGCTCGAATTGAAACAAATGTAAAAGGATACTCTTTTTTGCAGAGTATCCTTTTTCTCATTAAAACATTTTGTTCATGCGTTTTCTCATTCGTTTCATCGTTTTTTTATTTGGCATATCATATTGTGATGCCATTCTGTACATCAGCGCGCCGGCTCCCAGTGTTAAAAGAGAGGTCATTGTTTTGTTCATAGCAAAGTTCCCCCTTCATCATGTTTTAAAGATTCATGGTGCGTTCATCATCTGTAAACAGATCATCAAGACTGCTTAACGTTCCGTCTTCTTCTACTTGATGAGTCGATATTTTTCCCTTTGCCACCGTCAACTCAATGAAACAGCCCCAGCAATAATATTGGTTCACGCCGATCTTACCGATATCTTTACTTTTGCAGTTCGGGCATAAAAGCACGCGCAACACCTCTTATCCGTTCAGGACGATGCCGTCTTTCCCCGCTTCAACAAGCGCATCCGCTTTTTGGATTTGGCGTTTGCTTCCCGTCAAATCAGAAAAGAAGCCGTCCGAGAGTTCATATGCTACGATTATGCCCTTATCCAAACAAAAGTATACATCTTCCAATAAACCCAAAATGTCTCCCTTTTGGGTTTTAACCAGCTGCAATTTAAGCTCCCCATATGTTAAACAATCCTTCGGGAGAGGTTTAAGCTGCTCTGAACCGATATTTGCAATGACGCTGTCGTCAAGGATATACGCCACATCAGCAGCCTGCAAAAGCGCATGACGGTGATGGAAAAATCGTTTCTGTTCAAGAATAAAACCAAGACAATCTCCTTCAAAGGAAAAACAGATATCTGAAATGGTTCCCAGAAAAAAAGAGGTGCTTTTTTCGTAAACAGATCGCCCTTCTACCTCATGACATGTTCTCAAAGTGTGATCAACCACCTTCCGAACACCTTTAGGTTTTGCAGCGCGCCTGTGCGGCATACAAAGAAATGACTTCCACCAAAAACAAAGAGGCTTCCGCATGCTGCGAAAAGCCTCTTTAGCTATGTTCTTCTTTCATAAAATCAAATGGCGTAATGCCTTCCATGCCGATATTTGCGTCGTATACGCTAAACGGCAGCTCTTTTTGAAGAGCTATAAGTTCTTCATCCATTTCCTCAGCCTGCAGGGTCAGCCTTCTTTGTAAAGAGGTTTGTCTGACTGTCGCATCATTATTTTTCACGCCCCACTCCAGCGCTTCCTCTTCACCGCATAAAATGAGAAACTTTTTCGCTCTTGTAATTGCCGTATAGAGGAGATTTCTTCTCAGCATTCGATAATAGCCTTTTACAACGGGAAGCACGACTATCGGAAATTCACTGCCTTGAGATTTATGAATGGAGCAGCAATAGGCGTGCGTAAACTGGCCGAAGTCTTTTTTGGTGAAGGTCATTTCATTTCCGTCAAAGGAAACAACCGCCATATCTTCTTTTTCTGTATTTTCCTTCGCGTAGAAAATGGATGTAATCTCACCAATATCACCATTAAACACATTATTTTCCGGCTGATTCACAAGCTGTAAAATTTTATCGCCGGTTCTATAAACAACATCGCCGAATTTAATTTCGCGCCGTTTTTCTTTCGGCGGATTTAAGATGCCCTGCAGCAGCACATTAAGCTCATTAATGCCTGCTTTTCCTCTGTACATCGGAGCCAGCACCTGTATATCCCTTGCTGTGTAGCCCTTTTTCAATGCATTGGTGACGACCTTTTCGACAACTTCTTTGATTTGTAATGAGCCGCAGCGAATAAAGGAACGATCCTTGGTGGGTGCTGTCAGGTTAGCCGGAAGCAAGCCTTTTTTCATGTCGTGAGCAAGCTCCACAATAGATGAACCTTCCGCCTGCCGGTAAATATCTGTCAGCCTGACTGTCGGAATGACCTGCGAAGCCAACAGATCCCGCAGCACCTGTCCCGGCCCGACAGAAGGAAGCTGGTCCTCATCCCCCACTATAATAATTTGAATATGATCGGGTATCGCTTTAAACAAATGGTTTGCGAGCCATATATCAAGCATACTCGCTTCGTCTATAATTAACAGCTTTCCTTCAATCGGATTTTCGTCTGTATGAGTAAACCCTTCAGCCCCGTTCCAGCCAAGCAGCCTGTGAATCGTGACGGCCGGAAGTCCGGTCGATTCACTCATTCGTTTTGCGGCTCTTCCTGTCGGCGCAGCCAAAACAAACGGAAAAACTTCATCTTTCTTATAATCGGACGGATCAAGCGAAGCGCCGTGAAGCTCACTGTATAACTCCACAATCCCTCTGATAACGGTGGTTTTTCCGGTGCCGGGTCCTCCCGTTAACAGAAGCATCGGGGACGAGAGCGCTTTTTGAATCGCTTCTTTTTGGCTTGCCGCATACTGAACTTTCGTACGCTCTTCGAGATCACCGAGCGCGAGTAAAAACTCAGATTCAGGAAATTGGTCTTCATACTCAGTTTGGCTTGCAATATGCCGGACACGCTTGGCTACGTTTTGTTCCGCATAATATAACGATGGAAAGTAACAGCGGTCATCCTCAATCATGATAGCTTTATTTTCGCCAAGCGCGATGATTTCATTCGCTGCGTCCATCTCTGTCACCAGCTGTCCTTCTGATGATTGGTTCAAAAGCTTTTGCGTATCAATAATAAGCTGCTTTGTTTCTATGTACGTATGTCCTTCTGAAAGACATGTCGTTTCAATGGAATACAAAATCGCTGCTTTAATCCGCTCAGGGTGATTGCCGGAAATCCCCATTCTTCCCCCGAGTTCATCGGCTTTCACAAACCCGATGCCTTCCACATCTTTCACAAGCTGATACGGATTTTCTTGAATCTTCTCAAGTGTTTCCGATTCATATGCCTGATAAATTTTCATTGAAAGCTGCGGACCGAATCCGAACTGGTTCAGCGAGATCATAATTTGTTCCAGGCCTTGATGCCGCTGAAGAGCTCCTGCCAGCGTATCAGCTTTCTTTTTTGACAGCTTCGGCACATCGTAAAGCACTGAGGAGTCAGCGAGAATTCGATTAAGAGCGCTGTCTCCCAGTCTTTTGACGATTTCTTCAGCCGTTTTCTTTCCGATTCCTTCAAACAGATCACTTGATAAGTATTGGATGATCCCTTCCTTCGTAGTCGGGATCTCTTTTTTAAAGTGCTCCGCTTGAAACTGGAGCCCGAATTTAGGATGGGTGGCTGTTTTTCCGTAAAACGTGTAGGTCTCTTCTTCTTGCAGCGCAGGGAAGTAGCCCGTCACGGATACGACTTTATCTTCAATCGCTTCGGAGGTCTCTGTGACTTTCACTTTCAATACTGTATATAAATTGACATCATTATGATAAATGACAGTGGTTACCGCACCTTTTAAAAAGGGTTCTTCCTCCATTTTCAGCTGATCCGGATGCTGCTGCACGAGCCTTCCCTCCTCCTGTGCTTTCCCTGCATGTTATGATTGTGTGATGAGCTGCTTTGCATGAAGCGCAAGCATATGATCCGGCTGAACCTCGAGCGCGCGATCAAGCATTTCAAGCGCTTTTTCCCTGTTTTCTTTATAAGCATAAGCTACACCTGCATTATAAAAAGCATCAGCGTGCCCGGGATCATGTTCAGTGACAATCGTGAACTGGCTGAGCGCTTCGTCGAGCATTTCTTCATTGGCAAGGCACATTCCAAATTGAAAGCGCGCCTCATCGTCGTCCTCATTTAACTCGACAGCCCTCTGCAAATACGGCAAAGCAAGCTTCGGCTGTTCAAGCTTCACAAGAACCGTGCCGAGCATATAAAATAAATCTCCGTTTTCCATGCCGGCTTGCAGCGCTTTTTCAAACATATCTTTAGCTTCTTTATAGGATTCTTTCAGGACATATACATTTCCTGCTCCATAGTAAGCGGTTGCCGCTTCACTGTCCAATTCAAGCGCTTTTTCATAAAATGCCATAGCGCGTTCTAACTCGTTGACAGACGAAAGCAAATTCGCAAAATTGATATAAGGAATCGGATCTTCTTTATTTTCTTCAATCGCTTTTGTAAAAGCTTCGGCCGCTTTTTCGAAATCGCCTTCCTGCATCGCCTCTATACCCGTTTGGTTATAATCCATCAATATCTTCCTTTCGCTAAAAAACCTCAACTCACATGTTGAGGTTTTTAAGAATTGTTTTTACACATACCATAGTTTCGTTCCGTCTTTAAACACATCATCAATTGTTCCGCCGCCCAAGCATTCTTCGCCGTCGTAAAACACAACCGCTTGTCCGGGTGTGACGGCGCGGACCTGTTCATCAAAAATCACTTCCGCTTCGCTTTCTCCCGTCATTCTCACCGTGACTTTATAGTCTTCTTGACGGTAGCGGAATTTAGCGGTGCAAGAAATTTCTTTGCCGTCAAGTATGCCGGGCCGGGTCCAGCTGACATCGGCCGCCGTAATTTTGTCCGAGTACAGAAGCGGATTATGAAACCCTTGATCGACATATAAAATGTTTTTTTCAAGGTCTTTCCCGACAGCAAACCAAGGTTCTCCGCTTCCGCCGATACCAAGGCCGTGACGCTGTCCTATCGTGTAATACATTAATCCGTCGTGGCGCCCCTTTACTTCTCCGTCCATCGTCATCATATCGCCGGGCTGTGCCGGAAGATATTGACTGAGAAAGGTTTTGAAGTTGCGTTCGCCGATAAAACAAATTCCTGTGCTGTCTTTTTTAGCCGCCGTCGCAAGCTCCGCTTCCTTCGCGATCTCGCGCACACGGCTTTTTTGCAGCTCACCGATCGGAAACATCACTTTGCTAAGCTGTTCTTCTGTAAGCTGATTTAAAAAGTAAGTTTGGTCTTTGTTTTCATCCAGGCCGCGCAGCATTCTTACTTTGCCGCCGCTTCTGTCAACACGCGCATAATGTCCGGTCGCCAAATAATCAGCGCCGAGCGACAGCGCATGCTCTAAAAACGCTTTGAATTTAATTTCTTTGTTGCACATGACATCCGGATTCGGTGTTCTTCCGGCTTTATATTCATCTAGAAAATATTGAAACACTTTGTCCCAATATTGTTTTTCAAAATTAACGGCATAATACGGAATGCCAATTTGATTGCAGACGCGGATAACATCTTCATAGTCCTCAGTCGCCGTGCAAAAACCGTTTTCATCTGTATCATCCCAGTTTTTCATAAAAATTCCGATTACATCATAGCCCTGTTCTTTTAATAAAAGGGCTGCCACAGACGAGTCCACACCGCCGGACATGCCGACAACGACTCTTGTATCCTCCGGCCGTTTTTCCATTTTCATTCACTCCATTAAGAAACTGATTCCGCCTTATTGCGCCAGGCGTTTAACTATAGCGGCCGTCTGTTCGGCAGCGGTTTTGACTTGTTCAGCCGTATTGCCGAGCCCGAAGCTGATTCGAATAGAAGAGGTCAGCCGGTCACTATCCTCCCCAAACATAGCAGTCAGAACATGAGACGGCAAAACCGATCCGGCCGTGCACGCAGACCCGCTTGAAACGGCAATGCCCGCCATATCAAGATTCACCAGCAGCGCTTCAACCGATACGTGCGGGAAGTAAAGGTTCAATATGTGCGGCAGACTGTGCTCACGATCTCCATTGACCTCGGCCTTAACTCCGGCCTTTGTAAGGGTATCGATCATGATATCTTTAAATGTCCGGTACATGGCTGTTTTCTCTTCCCGTTCCTCGCCCGAGAGGACGACAGCTTCCTTCAAGCCCACAATTCCCGGAACATTTTCCGTTCCGGCGCGGCGTTTTCTTTCCTGCTCGCCTCCAAACAGCAGCGGAGAGAGCTTCACATCTTTATTTGCATATAAAAAGCCTGTCCCCTTGGGTCCGTTTAGCTTATGCCCAGAAACAGACAGCAGGTCAATATGGCTGTTTTTCACATCAATCGGAAGAAAACCGAACGCTTGTACAGCATCGGTATGAAAATAAGCCTGATGGCCGTTCAGCAATTCGCCTATCTCAGCAATCGGCTGTACAGTGCCGACCTCATTATTTCCATACATCACTGTCACTAGGATTGTATCATCACGCAGCGCATCTTTCACCTGATTTGCACTGACGCGGCCGTTTGAGCCGACATCAAGATAGGTCACTTCAAAACCGTCTTGTTCCAGTTTTTCACATGTGTGAAGCACAGCATGATGTTCTACTTTTGTGGTGATGATATGTTTTCCGAGATCCCGTCTGGCCAGAGCGCTTCCGAGTATCGCCAAATTATCAGCCTCTGTGCCGCCGCTCGTAAAGATGATTTCCTGTTCTGCGGCCCCGATTTGATCCGCAATTTGCGATCTCGCTTCATCCACCCATTTTCGCGTTTCTCTTCCAAAAGAATGAATGCTGGATGGATTGCCGAAACTTCCGGTGAAATGCGGCACCATTTTTTTCAGCACACGCTCATCCATCGGCGAGGTCGCGGCATGGTCTAAATAAATCCGTTCCATAATGTGTACACCTCTGATTTAAATATAGAACATATAGGCTTCTTGCTCTCCGTCTGTATAACTGGCAAGGTCCTCTAATGTTGTACTGTCTAAAACTTCTTTCACGGCGTCTCTGATGCGTATCCACAGTTCGCGTTTAGCGGGCTCCTCATCTTCAAGCACCTCAACAGGGCTGATAGGCCCTTCTAACACGCGGATAATATCACCGGCTGTAATCGTCTCAGGCTCGCTGCCTAATACATAACCGCCGTACGCGCCTCTGATGCTTTTCACAAGACCGGCGTTTCTGAGCGGAGATACAAGCTGCTCAAGGTAGTGCTCTGACAGGTTATTTGTCTGGGCGATGGTTTTTAATGAGGTCGGGCCGTCACCGTGCTTTTTGGCGAGCTCAATCATAATGGTGAGTCCGTATCTTCCTTTAGTCGATATTTTCAACTCTAACACCTCTGTTTTTTTTTCTGGATTTTACAATTTATATTGGTATTTTTATATGAATTATCCGTTTAGTATCTTATAGACCAACTGTTATTATAACATAACGAAAAGGAATTTTCATTGAACGCACGTAAGGCAGAGCCGCCCCCTTTTCTTCTCCTTCGTTTTCCGTTACCCTGTTATTATGTAAGGAGAGATGATAATGAAGCCTTTGGCGTTTCGGATGCGTCCGACGAAAATAGAAGATATTATCGGTCAGCAGCATCTGGTCGGAAAAGATAAAATTATCGGCAGAATGGTTCAGGCGAAGCATTTGTCATCCATGATTTTATACGGACCGCCCGGCATCGGAAAAACCTCGATTGCAACGGCGATCGCAGGTTCCACAAGTATTGCATTCCGCAAGCTGAATGCTGTCATAAACAATAAAAAAGATATGGAAATTGTAGCCCAGGAAGCAAAAATGTCAGGACAGGTCATTTTGATTCTCGATGAAGTTCACAGGCTTGATAAAGGCAAGCAGGATTTCCTGCTGCCTTATTTAGAAAACGGCATGATTATCTTAATCGGAGCAACAACGGCCAACCCCTATCATGCCATTAACCCGGCGATCAGAAGCCGAACACAAATTTTCGAGCTTGAGCCTTTAACACCTGAACTGATTAAACAAGCAATGGAAAGGGCGCTTCAAGATGAACATCACGGACTTGGTTCCTACAATGTGTCGGTTGATGATCAGGCAATGGACCATTTCGCCCATGGATGCGGAGGAGACGTCCGTTCCGCTTTAAATGCGCTTGAACTCGCCGTATTATCAACAAAGGAATCCTCGGACGGAACAATTCACATATCGTTAGCAACTGCTGAAGAATGCCTTCAGAAAAAAAGCTTTGCCCACGATAAAGATGGCGACGCTCATTACGATGTGCTGTCCGCCTTTCAAAAATCAATCCGCGGCTCTGATGCAAATGCTGCCCTGCACTACTTGGCAAGATTAATTGAAGCAGGCGACTTAGAAAGCATCGCAAGACGGCTGCTCGTCATCGCCTATGAAGATATCGGGCTGGCAAGCCCCCAAGCAGGGCCAAGAGTGCTTCATGCCGTCCAGACGGCTGAGAGAATCGGCTTCCCTGAAGCACGCATTCCGCTTGCCAACGCGGTGATCGAGTTATGTCTGTCACCGAAATCTAATTCCGCTGTGCTCGCCGTCGAAGCAGCCATCGCAGACATCAGAGCGGGAAAAATTGGCGATGTTCCGAAGCATCTGAAGGACGCTCATTACAAAGGAGCAGAAGAGCTGGGCCGGGGAATCGGTTACAAATATCCGCACGACTATGATAACGGCTGGGTTGAACAACAGTACTTGCCTGATCCTTTAAAGAACAAGCAATATTACAAGCCAAAGCAGACGGGAAAATTCGAATCCGCTTTAAAACAAGTATACGATAAGCTAATGAAACAAAAAAAATAGCAGACAAGGACCAACATTGTGTCCTTGTTTTTTTGTGCCGTTTTTGGTCCTTTCCGCACGGGCACCGCACCTGCTTGACAATCATTGTTTGCCACCCGAAGCTTATTTGAAGTTTTCCGCCAAACCATCCGGGTCAATGGCGGATTTATTTAATTGATCATTGAGAAGTGAACCGCAAAAAGACCCCAAACGCATAAAAGAGGCCGGAATATATCCAGCCTCTTTTCACCGATTCTTTTTATTTGTCCTTTACTCTTGTAATTTGAATATCTTTCAGGAGATCCATCACAACGTGCCCGCCCATAATTAAACCGGCAACCGACGGCACGAATGCATTGGAAGACGGCGGCATTTTCGCTTTGCGGATGTCCGCGTTGTCATTCCCTACTTCTTTTCTGACGTCTTCACGGATGACAATCGGACTTTCATCAGAAAAAATCACTTGGACACCTTTTTTAATGCCTTCTTTACGAAGCCTTGTTCGGATAACTTTTGCGATAGGGTCCGTATGGGTTTTGGAAATATCAGCGATTTGAAAGCGCGTCGGGTCTGTTTTATTCGCCGCGCCCATGCTGGAGATTAAAGGAATGTCTCTTTTCAGGCATTCTTTAATTAAGTGAATTTTATAATGAATCGTGTCTGATGCGTCAATGACATAGTCAAGATGATAGTCAAAAAATTGTTCATAGGTTTCTTCCGTGTAGAACATTTTTAAGGCGATAACCTCACAATCGGGATTGATATCGGCAATCCGCGCTTTCATCAAATCCGTTTTCGGCTGGCCGACAGTTGACAGCAGCGCATGAAGCTGGCGGTTTACGTTTGTAATGTCTACATCGTCTTTATCTACGAGAAGAATGCGGCCCACTCCTGAACGCGCAAGAGCCTCCGCTGCGAAAGATCCGACGCCTCCGACTCCCAATACAGCCACGGTGCTGTTTTTGAGCGTCTCGAGCCCCTCTTTTCCGATAGCTAATTCATTACGAGAAAACTGGTGTAACAAGAACCTCACTCCACATTCGTATTCTGATTTCATATCTTAATGGCTGATACAGCCGTTTTTTTAGCGCACAAAAAATAAAGTCCCAATTGTGCCGTTGCCGCTTTCCTTTGTTTTGAACCCGCTCTCAGCAGGTGGGTGCCCTTTTCTAAATCTTGTAAGTCCTCTTTATCGAATGAAAAGAGGCATGTACGCCATTTAAAAATACGGGCTCCCAAATCAAAAAAATGTTCGGTCAAAACTAGGTGTACAACTAACACATCAGGACTTTATTTAACTTGTAAAAATCATATCACAGGCGTTTTTGATTTTCAAGAATCGAGAGATGCAATTTGCATATTCAATTCTTCACTTTTCTATTCACCGCAAGATGCAGTTCGTCAAGCTGCGCTTCGCTCACTTCTCCCGGCGCATCTGTCATCAGACAGCTCGCACTTGCAGTTTTCGGGAACGCGATGGTGTCTCTTAAATTCGTGCGGCCGGCAAGCAGCATCACCAAACGGTCAAGTCCCAGTGCGATACCGCCATGCGGCGGCGCGCCAAATTCAAAAGCTTCCATCAAGTATCCAAATTGCTCATGGGCTTCTTCTTTTGTGAAGCCTAAAAGCTTAAACATTTTTTCCTGAATCTCTTTTTCAAAAATACGGATTGATCCGCCGCCAAGCTCATAACCATTCAAGACAAGGTCATAGGCTTGCGCCTTCATGTTTTCCGGAGCGGTATCAACAAGTTTAAGATCCTCACGCACCGGCATTGTAAATGGATGGTGAGCGGCATAAAAACGGCCTTCTTCCGCGTCGTGCTCGAGCAGCGGCCAGTCAATCACCCATAAGAAATTAAAGAGACTTTCATCAATAAGGCCGCGCTCTTTCCCAAGCTTCAATCGAAGTGCGCCAAGTGATTGAGCGACAACTTCAAATTGGTCTGCTCCGAACAGGAGAAGGTCTCCATCGTTTGCATCGAGCGATTTAATCAGCTTAGCCTGCTTTTCTTCATCAAAGAATTTCGCGATCGGCCCTTTTACGCCTTCTTGCTCGACTTTAACCCAGGCAAGGCCCTTAGCTCCGTAGTTCGCAGCGAAAGCGCCGAGAGCGTCAATATCTTTTCTTGAATAGTCTGCCGCAGCACCCTTCACATTGATTGCTTTGACAACGCCCCCGTTTGCAACCGCGGAGGAGAATACCTTAAATTCTGTATCTTTCACAATATCAGACACGTCAGTCAAAAGCATGGCAAAACGGGTATCCGGTTTGTCGGAGCCGTATAGATTCATGGCATCTTCATAAGTCATTCGAGGCAGCGGAAGAGATACTTCTACCCCTTTTGTCTCACGCATGACCTTCGCCATCATATCCTCTGCCAAAGCCATGATCTCTTCTTGGCTCATGAAGGACATTTCGATATCAATCTGCGTAAACTCAGGCTGGCGGTCCGCACGTAAATCTTCATCCCGGAAGCAGCGGGCGATTTGATAATAGCGGTCTACCCCTGAAACCATCAGCAGCTGTTTGAAAAGCTGAGGCGACTGAGGAAGCGCGTAAAATTCACCCTCATGCACGCGGCTCGGCACTAAATAGTCACGGGCTCCTTCAGGTGAACTTTTTGTTAAAATCGGTGTTTCAATATCGAGAAAACCATTTTCGTCTAAGAAATGGCGTACCGCTTTCGTCACATTATGGCGCATTTGCAGCGTATTAAACATCGCCGGCCGGCGGAGGTCCAAATAACGGTGCTTTAAGCGGACGTCTTCAGAAACCTCATCGGCTTGGTCAGAGATGGCAAAAGGCGGTGTCTTAGCTGCGCTTAGCACAGCCACCTCGTCAGCATGAATTTCTATGGCTCCTGTTTTTAAATTCTTGTTAACAGTACCTTCTTCACGCGCTACTACGGTCCCTTGTATATCAAGAACGTATTCGTTACGGATTCCTTCGGCTATTTCCAGAGCTTCTTTTGAGGCGTCAGGATTAAATACCACTTGAACAATCCCTGAACGGTCACGCAAATCTATAAAGATCAAGCCGCCGAGATCACGTCTTTTTTGCACCCATCCTTTAAGTTTAACGGTTTCGCCTATTGCTTTTTCAGTGATGTCACCACAGTAAAATGTTCTTCCAAACAAAGCGTTCCTCTCCTTTACCCCAGTTGGTTAGCTTTCATAAAACGTATCAATTCATCAAGAGCCACTTCCAGCTGTTCCCCGGTCTTCGCATCCTTTACATTGATTCGATTTTGAGCAAGCTCATCTTCTCCCAAAATCGCAATGAATCGCGCGTTCAGACGGTCCGCCGTTTTAAATTGGCCTTTCATTTTCTTATTTTCGTAATCAATTTCACTTGAAATGCCTGCTTCTCTCAGTTTGTACACAAGAGAGACGGAATAATCCTTCGCTTTTTCTCCAAGCGTGACGATGTAGCAATCAATAGCCTGGCTGACAGGAAGTTCTGTCTTTTCCGCATCAATGGCGGCAAGCAAGCGTTCAATACTCATGGCAAAACCGATCCCCGGAGCTTCAGGGCCTCCGATTTGCTCAACCAAGCCGTCATAACGTCCGCCGCCGGCAAGCGTTGTGATCGCGCCAAATCCTTCCGCATTGCTCATAATTTCAAATGCAGTATGGTTATAGTAATCAAGCCCCCTCACAAGATTAGGGTCGATTTCAAACGGAATGCCTAATTCGGTTACATACTGCTGGACTTTTTGGAAATATGCTTTTGATTCTTCGTTTAAATATTCAAGAATAGACGGCGCAGTCTTCATCAGTTCATGATCTCTGTCTTTCTTACAATCTAAAATTCTGAGCGGATTCGTGTGCAGCCGTGATTGGCAATCGGAACAGAATTCATCAATGCGCGGTTCAAAGTGTTTGACCAGCGCTTCTCTGTAACTAGTCCGGCTTTCTTTATCACCAAGGCTGTTAAGTACAAGCTTAACATTCTTTAGGCCCGCTCTTTGGTATATACTCATCGCAAGCGCTATGACTTCAGCGTCAATCGCAGGATCCTTGGAACCGATCGCTTCGATTCCGAATTGATAAAACTGACGAAAACGCCCCGTCTGCGGCCGTTCGTAGCGAAACATCGGACCGACATAATACAGCTTTGTCGGCTGTACGGGATTTGCAAATAATTTATTTTCGGTAAATGCGCGAACCGCCGCCGCTGTTCCCTCCGGACGAAGCGTCAGGCTTCTTCCTTTTCGGTCCTGAAAGGTATACATTTCTTTTTGTACAATGTCAGTGGATTCTCCGACCCCTCTTGCAAACAGCTCGGTATGTTCAAAAATCGGCGTGCGGATTTCTTTATACTGATATGTGCGGCATGTGTCCCTCATTATTTGTTCAACGTACTGCCACCGGTCTGATTCACCCGGCAGAATATCCTGTGTTCCTCTTGGAATGTTATATGCCATATGTAGCCCTCCTTGTTAAGTTTCTTTACTAAAGATACCGTATGTTTAAAATGATGAAATCAAAAAACTCCCGCCTCTACTATACATGTATAGTAGGGACGAGAGTTATACCCGTGGTGCCACCCTAGTTGGAACATATGAAATGTTCCCGCTCAATCCTTTAACGCAGGTTCACGTTCTCTGCCTAATGACGTTTGCAAAAAAAGCACAGCGTTCAGCAGGAAACCTCCGGAGTGTTGTTTCGAGAAAGATGCAATGCAGAGCCGCTTTCAGCCTAGGCGGTTCCTCTCTTTACATGCAGTCTGACCTACTCTTCTCCATTACAGGTTCAACAATTCATCATTTATATGTACATCAATTTCTATTATAATAATGGGATTGCCGTTCTCTGTCAAGCTTTATTCCGGGTGTTTTTCCGCCGCACTGCTTCTTTAGACGCAAGGCCGAGCTCTGAAGAAGTCTCTTCAAGATAGCCGATTGTTTCAGAATCAACGTGGTCGCTGAAGTGCGTATTTGCTTCTTTGTCGTGTAAAGCGCGTCCTAGTTTTGGATGATATTTCATGATTTGCACACCTTTTTTACCTTATTTATAAGTAGTATAAACAAATCATTTTCATTTTATTTAACATTCAGCAAGGAATTTACGATAATAAACAAGAATGTACTTGTTCAATGTTTTTTCAGAAAGGAGGAAGCCATGAATAAGAAATGCACTATTCTTATTTTATGCTTTGTTATTATCGCAGCGTTATTCTCCCCTCCGCGCACGGTTACAGCCGCACAGGGAGAAGCTGTTATCGCTACAGACGAGATGAACGTCAGAAGCGGCCCCGGGCTGAGCTACGGGATCACGGCTGAAGTTAAAAAAGGAGAAAGCTACCCTATCCTGAAGGAGGACGGGGATTGGGTGCAAATTCAGCTTAGCTCCGGAGAAAAGGGCTGGGTTGTTTCTTGGCTGATCAAAAAGAAAACAGGAGAAAGCAACCGTGCATCAGCCGGCAGCGAAACTGTCACATCGACCGATTCTGATTTAAGAATCAGAAAAGGACCGGGCACTTCTTATGAGGTCATCGGCAAATTCCCGCAAGGTGAGCAGGCAAAGATAATTGATAAGGACAATAGCTGGATTAAAATTTCATATCAAGGTGTGACCGGATGGGTTGCTTCTGTCTACACATCCAAAAGCGGAGGAGGCTCACAGGAGAGCGGACAAGCAAGCACTTCGCAAAACAAAAGCGGCACAGTCGGCGTTTCTTCCCTGAATGTCAGAAGTTCGGCCTCGCATGATTCAGCCATCATTACTAAGTTGACGCGAGGAACAAAACTGTCCATTTTAACCGAGGAGAACGGCTGGCTGAAAATTGAAGCAAACGGGCAAAGAGGATGGGTTGCCAGTCATTATATCGTGACAGGCTCAAACCAATCGACCAGCTCATCAGGCGGCAGCGGCAGCAGCAGCGGCAGCAGCGGCAGCAGCAGCTCTTCCTCAGCGAAAAAAGCGTATATCGTTTATGGAGGAACCAATTTAAGAAGTTCGGCTTCGACATCCGCCTCTATTGTCGAACGGGCTGAAAAAGGCTCTTCATACACGATCACCGGCACAAAGGGCAGCTGGTATGAAGTAACACTTGAGAACGGGCAAACGGCGTACGTAGCCAACTGGGTGGTTCAAACGTCGAAAAAAGACGAAGAAGCTGGTGAAGCACCCGTAGCCAAATCATCTTCTTCCGGCAGCGGCTCTCTGCAAAACAAATCGATTGTGGTTGATCCGGGTCACGGCGGAAAAGACAGCGGAACAATCGGCTATACCGGTAAATTCGAGAAGAACTTAACGATTAAGACGGCAAATCTTCTTGCAAGCAAACTGCGATCGGCGGGAGCGAATGTGTATGTGACGCGTCAAGATGATACGTTTGTCAGCTTACAGTCACGTGTTTCCACATCACACTACCGCAATGCAGATGCCTTTATCAGCATTCACTATGACAGCTACGCAAACTCTTCTGTAAGAGGCAGCACCGCCTATTATTACAGTCCTGCGAAGGATCGGGAGCTTGCCTCCGATGTTCATTCAGAAGTAGCCAAGCGCTCCCCTATACCGGATCGCGGCGTGCTGTTTGGCGACTATTATGTGCTTCGGGAAAATAAACAACCCGCCATGCTGTATGAACTTGGGTATTTAAGCCATCCGCAAGAAGAATCTATCGTACATAGCGGCTCATTCCAAGAAAAAGTAACAGACGGGATTGAAAGCGGGCTGGAACAATATTTTAATTAGAACGACAAAAAAGCTGCCTTCGGGCAGCTTTTTACAGTTTAGAATCAATAATCAATGTGACCGGACCTGAATTTGTGAGCTGTACATCCATCATAGCACCAAATTTCCCCGTCTCTACCTTTATCCCTTTTTCCCTCAGCAGCTCGTTAAACTTTTCATAAAGACCGAGGGCCTGATCAGGTTTTGCGGCATTCATGAAGTTGGGGCGGCGTCCTTTTTTTGTTTCTCCGTAAAGAGTAAATTGAGAAACGGATAATACCTCTCCTCTTACATCAAGCAACGACAAATTCATCTTGCCATCACCGTCTTCAAAGATACGGAGATTGGCGGTTTTATCCGCTAAATAAACGGCATCTTCCTCCGTGTCCTCATGAGTCACGCCGACAAGCACCATAACGCCGTTGGCGATTTGACCGATAACAGCGCCGTCCACCGTCACATTCGCTTCTGTTACACGCTGAACAACTAATTTCATTGTCTATCTCCTTTAATTCATGACTCGGCGAACAGAATATATATCTCTTATTTGCTTAATACGTTCGACAACTTTATGCAAGTGATTGATATTCTGAATAAAAATCGCCATATGAATCGTCGCCACTTTGTTGCGGTCCGATTTGCCTGAAACGGATGAAATGTTCGTTTTTGTTTCATTTACAGCCTGAAGCACCTCATTTAGCAATCCGCGGCGATCATAGCCTAATATTTCAATTTCGACATTATATTCTTTACGCTTCTGAACTTGTGATTCATGCTCCCATTCAACAGGTATCAGTCGCTCTTGCGCTTCATTCGTCTTGACATTCGGACAGTCATCACGATGGACGGAAACCCCTCGGCCTTTCGTAATAAACCCGACAATATGGTCGCCCGGCACTGGATTACAGCATTTGGACAAACGGACAAGGAGATTGTCGATTCCTTTAACGCGCACGCCCGCTTCCCGTTTTCTGCCTTGGGGATATGATTTTGGCTCCGCGGTGACTTCCTGAACGGTTTTTTCTTGTTCTTCCTGGTCACGAAGCTTTCTCTCTTTTTCCGTCAGGCGGTTTGCAACCTGCAAGGCGGTGATTCCATTGTAGCCGACTGCCGCATACATATCCTCTTCATTCGAGAAATTAAATTTATCGGCAACTTTCTGAATATTTTCGGCTGTCAGCACATCTTTCACTTCAAAATCCAGATTTTTAATTTCTTTTTCTACCAATTCACGGCCTTTTTCGACATTTTCTTCGCGCCGCTGTTTCTTAAAAAACTGGCGGATCTTATGCTTAGCCTGTGAGGTCTGGGCAAGCTTGACCCAATCCTGGCTGGGCCCGTATGAATGCTTGGACGTCAAAATTTCGACAATATCGCCTGTCCGAAGCTTATGATCCAGCGTCACCATTTTCCCGTTGACCTTCGCGCCGATCGTCTTGTTGCCGATTTCCGAGTGGATTCTGTATGAGAAGTCAATCGGGACTGAGCCGGACGGCAGCTCAATGACGTCGCCTTTTGGCGTAAAGACGAACACCATGTCCGAAAACAAGTCGATTTTTAAGGACTCCATAAATTCTTCCGCATCAGTTGATTCATTTTGAAATTCTAAGATTTCGCGGAACCAGGAAAGCTTCTTCTCAAATGTTGCTTCTTCATTCGCCGCTTTTCCTTCTTTGTAAGCCCAATGCGCCGCGACTCCATATTCAGCAATTTCATGCATTTCAAAGGTCCTGATCTGCACTTCTAAAGGATCGCCTTTAGGTCCTATCACTGTCGTATGAAGGGACTGATACATATTCGGCTTCGGCATGGCGATATAATCTTTAAACCTGCCCGGCATCGGCTTCCAGCAAGTATGGATAATGCCGAGTACAGCGTAGCAGTCCTTTATGCTCCCTACAAGAATACGGACCGCCAGCAGGTCATAAATTTCATTGAACTGTTTATTTTGCAGAACCATTTTTCTGTAAATGCTGTATATATGTTTCGGCCGGCCGGAGAAATCTGCGCTGATGTTGACCTCTTCGACTCGGTTTTTCACTTCATCGACAACCTCTTCGACATACTGTTCACGTTCCGCGCGTTTTTTCTTCATGAGGTTGACGATTCTGTAATATTGCTGAGGATTCAAATAACGGAGTGCGGTGTCTTCCAGCTCCCATTTGATTTTTGAGATCCCGAGGCGGTGCGCCAAAGGAGCAAATATCTCCAGCGTTTCATTAGAAATTCTGCGCTGTTTTTCTTGCGGCAGATGTTTCAGCGTCCGCATGTTGTGGAGGCGATCCGCCAGCTTGATCAATATGACCCGGATATCTTGAGCCATAGCGACAAACATTTTGCGATGATTTTCCGCCTGCTGTTCTTCTTGAGATTTATACTTAATTTTACCGAGCTTTGTCACCCCGTCCACAAGCATTGCCACTTCTTCAGAAAAAGCTTCCTTCAGGTCATCAAGCGTTACATCCGTATCTTCCACCACATCGTGGAGAAATCCTCCCGCAATGGTTGAAGGGTCCATTTCAAGGTCAACGAGAATGCCCGCCACTTGAATCGGGTGGATGATATATGGCTCACCTGACTTCCGGTACTGCTCGCGATGAGCGTCTTCAGCGTACAGGTATGCTTTTTCTACAAATGCAATATGCTCATCGGTTAGATAACTGCGCGCTTTGTCAATCACTTGCTCGGCAGTTAATACTTGTTCGTTCGCCATGGAATCACCTTTTTTTAAATGTAAACTGTATTGTAGTTTATTATCAAGAAAAAAACGATAGATGTAAAGAGAAGAAGTTCAATCTCCAAAGATTACATAAACAAATAATCAGATAATAGGAAAAAAGCACCCGGATAGAGAGTGCTTTTTTCCTTTATGCGGTTTAGCCTAGTATTGCATTAACGTTAAAATATCGTATTTATCAAGCTTTTCTCTACCATTAAGATACGTAAGCTCGATTAAGAAAGCGATACCCGCTACTACGCCTCCAAGCTCTTCAACAAGCTTGATCGTCGCTTCTATTGTGCCTCCTGTTGCCAAAAGGTCATCTGTGATGAGCACACGCTGGCCAGGAAGAATCGCGTCTTTGTGGATGGTTAACACATCTTTGCCGTATTCGAGGCCGTAATCTACCTTCACGACTTCACGCGGAAGCTTGCCTTCTTTACGGACGGGCGCAAAACCTACGCCAAGCGCGTATGCCACCGGGCAGCCGATGATGAAGCCTCTTGCTTCCGGCCCGACAACTAAGTCAATTTGTTTTTCATTAGCGTATTCAACAATCTGGTCAGTCGCATATCGGTATACGTCGCCTTTATCCATTAATGTTGTAATATCTTTAAATTGCACGCCCTCTTTCGGGTAGTCCGGCACAATTGTTACATATTTCTTTAAATCCATCTGTTTTATGTCCTCCTCGTACTTTCATAAGCCCCTGAATCTTGATTCATCAGCTTATTCAGCCATTCCTTCAGCTCTTCAGCCGCAGAATAATTCAGCTTCTGATCCAATTCCATCAGCTGCTGTTTTGCCTGATAGGTTTGCGAGTCTGTCAAATCGCGTTTTTTCACATCATAAATAACAGACAGCACGCCATTCTCTATTCTAACAAAACCGAGATCAAAAAACACCTTTGTCATGAAATTGATTGTGTCTTTTGTCCAGCCTTTATGTTTTGCAAGCTCTGAACCGTGTGTTTTCAGATCGAAAGTTCCTCTTTTCAGCAAGAAACCGTAGTACCATTTAAAATAATCCCGGGTCGGAAATGCTGACAGAAAATGCTCCTCGTTATTCATAAAGATAAAATAGACACGCTCGGGTCTCTTTCCTTCTACCAAGCTTGAAAGCAGATCTAATGAAGGAGGCGCATCAAGGAATACCACATATGCGCCGTCCAGTTCAAGGTCTCTCGCTTCCTGCTCCGAGCTCACCGCATGCAGCTGATGGCGCAGCTCTTCGTTTTGAAGCAGCTGTTTCGTTTCCTCCTTAAAACAAACAATGACCCGTTTTTCAGACGGAAGCGCAACTAATGTCTCTTCCCACGTACGTTTTCCACGCAAGTCAAACAGCTGCCACTCAGAAACGGCTGCATCCTTTATCATTAACTGAGGTTTTTTTCTGTTATTCCATTCGTTAATCGACATTTCGCCGACTAATGAGATTCTTGAACCTGGCACAATACCTGTCTCAAGCTCCCCCTTATGAAAGCCGACACAATCAAGCTTTGCCGATTGGTCTTTGACCGTCATTTTGATATGGTTTTTATTGGCTCCGATTCTCCGGACGTCTTCCAAAAGCGCATTTTCCACCATCACATGCGGTTTCGGATTCTGCATGCCAAAGGGAGACAGGAGATTGATTTCAGAAATGCTTTCAACCGTAATATCCTCTACGCTGCATACGAGATCAATTTCCTGAACCGGAATAAAATCCTCTTCTGTAAGCGTCTCATCCGCGATTTGATTGAGCCTGTCCCTCAAGTCAGATACATCATCAGCAGAAAGTGTCATTCCTGCAGCCATCGGATGTCCTCCGAAATGGGGAAGGATGTCTCTGCAAGAAGAAAGGCTTTTAAATAAATCAAAGCCTTTAATGCTTCGAGCCGATCCTTTCGCGATGCCCTTTTCTTCATCAATTCCAAGAACAACGGCCGGACGGTAAAAACGGTCAACAAGCTTTGAAGCCACAATGCCGACAACCCCGGGGTTCCAGCCGGGCTTTGCCACTACGATGGCAGATCTATTGAGCCCTTGCTGCTCAATCATTTCAATCGCTTCATCCGTCATTTTGCTGACAATCTTTTGGCGCTCTTTGTTGAGCTGGTCGATTTCAGTTGCAAGCTCATCTGCTTCGAACTCATCCTCTGTCATCAGCAGATGGACAGCCGGATCAGCCTGTTCAATTCTCCCGACAGCATTAAGCCTCGGTGCAAGCTGAAATCCGATTGTTTCTTCATTCGCTTGCCCGATGTCACCGCCTGATAGTTTAATCAATGCTTTTAGCCCCGGCCGGTTTGTCATTCGAAGCTTCTGCATGCCTAACGTTGCTAATAATCTGTTTTCATCATGCAGCGGCACAAGATCGGCTATAGTTCCGATTGCCGCCAAATCGAGCAGGTCCTCAGGCAAAGCGCCTAAAAGAGCATGTGCAAGCTTAAACGCCACACCCACTCCGGCAAGCTCCTTAAACGGATAGGTGCAACCCGGCTGCTTCGGATGAACAATGGCACACACATCAGGCAGCACAGGGCCGGGCTCATGGTGGTCAGTGATGATGACATCCAGTCCTAGTTCCTTCGCTGCCTCTGCTTCATGAACAGCCGCAATCCCCGTATCAACCGTGATAATAAGAGAGAAGCCTTGCTCTTTAATCGAGCGGAAGGCTTGCTCATTCGGTCCGTAGCCCTCTTTAAACCGGTCAGGTATGTAAAAGTCAACGTGAGCCGAGAGCTTTTGTAATGTTTTCAGCATGACGGACGTACTGGTGACGCCGTCCGCATCATAATCTCCGTATATCATAATGGGCTCTTGCTGTGAAATGGCCTCTTTAATCCGCTCAACTGCTTCTTTCATGCCCTTCATCTCAAAGGGATCATAAAAATCAGCTTCTTTTGTATTTAAAAACAGCCTTGCGCTTTCCGCTGTATCAAATCCTCTTTTTACAAGCAGAGATGCCACAAGAGGTGTTATGTCCAATTGTTCTGTGAGTGATTTGACCTTATCCTGATCTGGTCGCTGTATTTCCCAACGCATTTTTGACGCTAACATAAATTCACCCCTCAACCACCCTATTATACTAGAGCAAGCTGAGGGGTTTCAAATGTTATTCGAGAATCTAATCCTTTTTCTCCAACGGAAGCGCCGAATCCGCCTTCACTGCTTCGCTGTCATACTGCTGTACGCCTTCTGTTTCAGGCATAGGGTCTTGTTGTATGGCTTTTCTTTCTTTTCTTAAAGTCTTGATTTCACGCTTTAATTTCATAACCTGAAATATACCTGCGGAAAATACAATCAAGGCCCCCATTAATACTGATCCGAGAATCACGAGAATTAAAGGCCATTCTGATCTTCCGAAAAGGTAATCTACTTCAACAGACCTTACGTTAATCACTGCAAAAATAGCAACAATCAAAGTAAATATAAGAGCAAAAATAATCGTCCATTGTTTGTTCATGCTGGTTCCCCCAAACTGGCTTTTTGAGGTAAGTTTCCCTTTTGCTTCCCGTTTTAAACAGGTTTTCAAAAGAGAATCAAGTCTCAGATGCGGTTAATTTCTCTTGAATCAGCTTTTTCAGCCCTTTTCTTTCTCCGGAAATGACCAGTGTATCTCCTTCTTCAATCACCGTATCAGACCCCGGATTCAGCTGTTTCTGCTGATTTTTTTTCACGATGGCAATGACTGTAACCTGATAATGCTGCCGAACGTCCAAGTCGCCGAGTGTCAGTTGAACAGCAGGGGCTTTTGCCTCTACTTTGAACCATTCAATGATCAAATCATCAAGCGCTACCTCAACCGATTCAAGAGCCTTCGGTTTATACGCCATTCCTCCCAGAATAGCGGACAGCTGTCTCGCTTCTGCGTCATTAAACTGCACGGATGTTACACATTCTTCGTGATCATTCTCATCAAAATAATACAGCTCTCTTCTGCCATCATCATGGATAATAATGCAAATTTTATCCTGATTTCTGGTCAGAATCTCAACTTTTTGCCCTATTCCCGGAAGCTCCGACTCACGAACCTTCATAAAAACCCTCCTACATCATGTTACAACCTGTTTATACCAAAATGATCATGACACCATTTATATGTTTTATTGTAAGCGTATGTCATTATAGCAAATGTATATTTCAAGTTCAATGAAACGTAAAGAAAAATAATGGAAAAGCGTTAAGGATAAAAAAACAGGCTGCCCGAAAGACGGACAGCCTGAGATTTTGTTCATTATTCTTCAATACGTTGTTTATCCTTTTTAAATTCTTTCCCTTTCCACACGAGCCAAATTTGCGCTGCAATGTACAGAGAAGAATAGACACCTGTCAACAAACCGATCAATAACGCGATTGAGAAGTTTGTAATCGATGTTGATCCTAACAGCAAGAGAACGACAACAACAATCACTACCGTAAGGACAGTGTTGACCGAACGGGTAAAGGTCTGCTGCAAACTCAGGTTTACAATATGGTTTAAATCAGCAAACGTTTTAGGCTTGCGCTTTTTCATATGCTCCCGAATCCTGTCAAAGGTTACGATGGTGTCGTTTATCGAATAACCAATAATCGTCAGAACCGCCGCAATGAAAGTAACGTCCACTTCCAGCCTTGTCACGCTGAAAAATGCGAGAATAAAGAAAGCGTCATACAGCAATGAAACAATAGCTGCTATCGCCATTTTGTATTCGAACCGGATGGACACGTAAATAATAATGCCGAGAGAAGCGATGGCCACTGCATATAAAGCGTTTCGCGCCAGTTCCTTCCCGACTGTCGGCGAGACTGTGCTGACATTAGGCTCAGATCCGTACTTATCTTTAAAGTAATCTTTCACCTTGGCAACTGTTTCTTTATCAGGGACACCTACAAACCTTGCAACCCCGATATTGCTTTTTTCTCCCGACAATACAATAGTATCAGGCTTCATGCCAAGTGAAGTGAAATCTTTCTCAACCTGCTGGGTGGTCAGCTTATGATCACTCTGTACTTCAATCCGCGCGCCGCTTGCAAAGTCAATACCGAGGTTCAGCTTAAATACCAGCAGCAAAATAATCCCGGCAATGGTTATGGCACTTGAGAAAATAAAGAAAAATTTTCGTTTGCTCGTAAAATCCCATTTTTCAAATGGAGTGTACGGCTCTGTATATTCGTCCGTCTTCTGAATGTCCATAATATGTTTCTTCTTAACGCCGAACCAGCCTTTTTTCCGGTCAAGCCATCTGCTTTCCACAAGCAGCGACAGCAGGAACCTTGATAAGAAAACAGCTGTAATAAAACTGGTCAGAATCGATAGGATCAGCATTGTAGCGAATCCCTTGACAGAACTTGTCCCGAAAACAAAGAGCACAACGGCAGCGATGATAGTGGTGATATTTGCGTCAAGTATCGTCGCAAATGACCGTCGGTTCCCCGAACGGAACGCCGAACGGACAGATTTACCGAGTTTCAGTTCCTCTTTAATTCGTTCATAGGTGATGATATTCGCATCCACCGCCATCCCGACACCTAATATAAGCGCGGCGATTCCCGGCAGCGTCAGGACTGCATTCATCCAGTCAAAGACCTGCAGGGTGATATACACATAAACTGACAGAGTAATAACGGCAATCAGCCCAGGCAAACGGTAGTAAAGCAGCATAAACAAGAAAATAAGAGCAATACCGATAATACCCGCGTAAACTGTTTCATTCAGCGCCTGCTGCCCAAATTGCGCACCTACTGAAGTAGAATATTTTTCAGTCAGTTTCACCGGCAGCGCCCCGGCATTTAAAATACTGGCTAAATCTTTAGCTTCCTGAACTTTAAAATTGCCCTCAATTGTCACGTCTTTTGTGTTTAATTCTTGGCTGACATTCGGAGCAGATACATATTTAGGATTCTCTTTTTGGACTTCTTTTTTAAAAGAATCGCCTTTTTCGTAATCCATCCAAATGACCAGCTGGTTGTTCGGCGCCATTTTCAAGACTTTTTTTGTCACTTCTCCGAATTTATCAGCGTCTTTGAGTTTCACACTGACAATCGGTTCATTTGTAGTTCCGTCATAAGTTTGTTTCGCGCCATTTTCGACAAGATCAGAGCCGTCTAGAAGCTCTTTATCATTTGTATCTCTGAATGAGAGCTGAGCTTCTGTAGATAAGATTTCGCGCGCCCTGTTCTGGTTGGTAACACCCGCAAGCTGAACGCGAATCCGGTTATTCCCTTCAATCTGGATGTTCGGCTCACTGACCCCAAGCACATTGGCCCTGCGGTTTAACGCTTCAACCGTGCTGACGAGAACATCTTTTGTGATTTTATCACCTTTTTTGACGGGTTTCACATCGTACAGAACCTCAAATCCGCCTTGTAAATCTAATCCCAGCGTAATATTCTCAGCTGCCGGCTTTGTGAAATATCCAAGTCCGGTGCCGATCAATAATACGAATAGGAAAAACGCAATCAAGCGCCCCTTTTTCATTATGTATATCCTCCTTAACCTAGGTAAATCAGACAGTGCTATTTCAGCAGCTCGTCCAAAACTTCTTGACCTTCTTCACTGCCCAGCCAATTAGACGTTTTAAATGATTCTACGGTTGCATAGTTCATAAATTCGCCAATTTTCACTGATAAAATATCGCTTGCCAATTCATAAATCTGTTTTTCTGTTTTCTTTTTCCACTTTTTATTTAATAAGTATGACCATAAACTGTCAAGCTCAACATCATCGTACCCGAGGATTTTGAACTCTTCCAGCTTACTGTAAAGAAAAGGCCTCAAGTGGTCTTTATATATGCCGGCGGGATGTTTATCCACGAACTGCACGCTCCTTTTTTTGTTTTTCAAGAAGACTTGTCATGCTTGGACGATATATACGCATATCTTTATTGTATATGATTACAGGTTGTTTGAGAAGGCAGGGGGTCAAAATGACGAAACAGACGTTTTTAAAAGGCACACTTATTCTCATCGCTGCGGGGATGATTACAAGGATGCTCGGCTTTGTCAACCGGGTGGTTATCGCCCGGTTTATCGGTGAAGAAGGAGTCGGGCTTTATATGATGGCGGCTCCCACTTTTTTCTTGGCCACAACGCTGACGCAATTCGGGCTTCCCGTCGCCATCAGCAAGCTTGTCGCTGAAGCCAGCGCGCGGGGAGACCATCAAAAAACAAAGAATATTTTAGTCATGTCGCTTACGATTACCGGGGTGCTCAGTCTTATCTTTACCCCGCTGTTCTTATTATTTGCTCCGGTAATGGCGGAAACGATGCTGACAGACGGCAGAACGGTTTATCCTCTGCTGGCGATTACACCGGTTGTGCCGATTATAGCGATTTCCAGCGTGCTGAGAGGATATTTTCAAGGAAAACAAAATATGAACCCGCTCGCTGTTTCGCAGGTCCTTGAACAAATTGTGCGCATTTCCCTTGTCGCCGTCTGCACGACGATCTTCCTTCCATACGGGATTGAATACGCGGCAGCCGGAGCGATGATATCCTCTGTTATCGGCGAGCTTGCATCACTGGTTTATTTATTCATTGCTTTTAAATTTAAAAAGAAAATCAGAATCAGAAAGCAGTTTTTCCACTCGATTAAAACCGGTAAAGATACGTTTTCTCAATTAATGAGTGTGTCGCTTCCTACGACAGGAAGCCGGTTTATCGGCAACCTGTCTTGGTTTTTCGAACCGATCGTTGTCGCTCAGAGCCTCGCTATCGCCGGGGTCGCAACAGCCGCGGCAACAAGCCAGTACGGAGAGCTGACAGGACTTGCAATGACGGTTTTAACACTTCCCAGCTTTATTACGTATTCTTTATCGACAGCGCTGGTTCCTGCGATTAGCGAAGGGATGGAGCAAAAAAAGCTGCAGGTGGTGGAATACCGGCTGGAACAAGCCATGAGGCTATGTCTTCTTAGCGGAGGAATATCTGTTGTTATTTTATTTACGTTTGCAGAGGAACTGATGAGCGTGATGTATGGCTCATCTGGAGCAGCTGTATTTATAAAAGTTATGGCGCCTTTTTTTCTGCTCTATTATTTTCAAGGCCCTCTACAGGCTGTGCTGCAGGCGCTTAATCTGGCGGGGGCTGCCATGATGAACAGTTTAATAGGAGCGGTCGTAAAAACAGGCCTTATCTTTGCCCTTGCAACCAGACCGTCTCTCGGCATTATGGGAGCGGCCTTGGCTATTGTAACCGGCATGGTGCTCGTTACGCTTTTACATGCGGCTACTGTGAGCAAGGTCCTGCCGATCAGCATAAAAATAAAAGAATACGCAATGTGCATCGCCATTATTTTCGTCAGCGGTTACCTCAGCTCCATCATGAAACATTACATTCGGTTCTCCGGGTCTGAGGCTGTGAATCTCGTCGGATGGGTCACATTAAGCGCGGCGCTGTATATCATTTTACTTCTGTTGTTCCGCTTAATAAAAAAAGACGAGCTCCGCCGCATTCCCGTCATCGGCCGGTTTGTTGCCCGATAAACATTAAGGCCGGACTTGCTCGTCTTTCAGGTCAACATAAAATGCACCGTCCGTAAAGCTGCAAAACGATATATCTGAAATGTTATGATAACCTCTTTTTGAAAGCATCTTTATAAGCCATTGTTCGTCTTTTCCTATTCTGTCTACATGTTCTTTTTGAATGACGCCATCCACGATAAGCGGGGTTTCAAGCTGTTTATGTTTTTCATTAGGCTCTTTTTGGACGACCGTCAGTTTGCCTGACGGCTCAAGAATAGCAAATGACACATCGGCAATCCTGTCAATGTTATTTTCTCTGAGCTGAACCATTAGGTCATCAAAATTATAGCGCTGTGATCTCATTGCGCGTTCATCAATTTTTCCGTGCTCAATGATGATGGTCGGCTTGCCGTCAAGCATCTGGCGCACTTTCTGGCTTTTTAAAGACAAATACGCTAACGATACTTGTATGATCATTAAAACGATCATCGGCACAATCGTATGAGAGAGGTGATCTTCTACATCTTCAATCGCCAAAACCGCAATTTCCGCAATCATGATAAAAACGACCAGATCCAAAATACTGAGTTCACCGATTTCCCGCTTTCCCATTAAACGGAAAATAATAAGAATCACAAAATACAGCAGGATTGTCCGAAACGCAATAATGAAAATTTCTTCCATAGCGCACCTCCATCTCATCATAGCCTGCATCAAATTCACTGATTTATGTAAGAAAAAGCAATGTGATAATTATGCTTTTTCAAGTCTAATTCTCCTCATGAGAGAATACATTTTTAAAAAGACGAGCCGTCTGCTTGTATGGCGGTGAGTTGAAGAAAGAACCAGACAGCCTTTGGGCTGGAAGGCAGAGAGGAGACACTCACTCATGGAGGAAACAAAACAAGTAGGAAAAGGCATTCTTTACGGCCTGATCGTTATTTTTGCGGCAATGCTTGCCACAAGTTTGGCCATTTCACTTTTACTTACAGCTACTTCGCTGCAAGAGTCATCGTTCAACTGGCTCGTCACCGCCCTTTCGTTCCTTTCTTTATTTATCGGCGGGTTTATTTCAGGAGGAAAAGCAAAGGAAAAAGGCTGGATGATCGGCGCATTGACCTCTATATGTTTTTCATTGATCATTTTGTTATTTCAGTATTTGGGGTTTGGGAAAACATTTACCGGCGAACAGCTCCTCTTTCATCTCGGCTTTTTAGGAGTTTGTATGCTCGGCGGCATTTTTGGAGTGAATTTGCGGGGCAGCAGATCGTCATAACGAAAAAAAGAGCGGATTTCCGCTCTTTTTTTCGTTATGTATAAGCTTCGCTGTTATTCAGCGGAAGCTTCTCTGATCGCGCGCCGGTCGAATGTAAGGCGGGTATTTTCACCAGTCTTAATCACGACTTTGCTTTCGTCGATCGAATCAACGGTGCCGTGCAATCCGCCGATTGTCACAACCGCGTCGCCTTTTTTCAGTTCTTCCTGCATTCTTTTCACAGCTTTTTGCTGCTTTTGCTGCGGACGAATTAATAGGAAATAAAGAACCGCGAACATTAAAATAATAGGAACCAAAGTGCCTAATGTACCTGTCATCTGTTTCACCCCTTTCGAAACAAAATAGCCATGAGGCTTTTTATTTAGAAGCTTTTCGCATTTGGCTTGTTATAGCCGTAACGCTCAAAGAACTCTTCTCTGAAATCACCCAGGCGATCCTCGCGAATGGCCTGTCTTACTTGCTCCATTAAGTTTAACAGAAAATGAAGATTATGATAAGTTGTTAATCGGATTCCGAATGTTTCATTACAGCGAATTAAATGTCTGATGTAAGCGCGTGAGTAATTTTTACAAGTATGGCAATCGCACTCTTCATCAATCGGGCGGAAATCTCTTTCGAATTTTGCATTTTTCATATTGAGACGTCCTTCAGCCGTAAACACGGTTCCGTTTCTCGCAATACGGGTCGGCAGCACACAGTCGAACATGTCAACACCGCGCAACGCTCCGTCAATCAAAGCATCAGGAGATCCGACACCCATCAGGTATCTCGGCTTATCTTTCGGTAAAAGAGGCGTTGTGAACTCAAGCACCCGGTTCATGACATCTTTCGGTTCGCCGACAGACAGTCCGCCTATAGCATAGCCCGGAAAATCAAGAGAAATCAAGTCCTTCGCGCTTTGTGTCCGTAATTCTTCATATTCTCCGCCTTGTACGATGCCAAACAGACCCTGTTCGTCTGAACGGCTGTGGGCTTCAAGGCAGCGCTCCGCCCAACGGCTCGTCCGTTCAACAGACCGTTTCATATAATCATATTCAGCTGGATATGGCGGGCATTCATCAAACGCCATCATAATATCGGATCCGAGCGCATTTTGGATTTCCATTGCTTTTTCGGGTGAAAGGAACAGCTTATCTCCGTTTAAGTGATTACGGAAATGAACGCCTTCCTCTTCTATATTACGAAACTTACTTAACGAAAAGACCTGAAAACCGCCTGAATCCGTTAAAATCGCACGGTCCCAGTTCATAAATTTGTGAAGGCCGCCCGCTTCTTTGACGATGTCATGGCCGGGTCTCAGCCAAAGATGGTAGGTATTGCTCAAAATAATTCCCGCGTCCATTGCCTTCAGCTCGTCAGGCGACATCGTTTTGACTGTCGCCAGTGTGCCGACCGGCATAAAAACAGGTGTGTCAAAGGAGCCGTGCGGAGTATGCACTCTTCCCAAGCGTGCTCCCGTTTGTTTGCATTCTTTTATAAATTCATAGCGTATTGGTTGTTCAGCCACTTTATATGAGGCCTCCTGTCTTTCAAATTAGATAATCAGCATCGCATCGCCGAAGCTGAAAAAGCGATATTCCTTTTCCACCGCATGGTTGTACGCGCGGAGTACATGTTCTCTCCCAGCAAGTGCGCTGACAAGCATAATAAGCGATGATTTCGGCAGATGAAAATTCGTAATCATTCCGTCAATCGCTTTAAATTCATATCCGGGGTAAATAAAAATAGACGTCCATCCGCTCGAAGCTTTAAAGGTACCGTTATTCTCCCCGGCAATGGTTTCAAGCGTGCGCGTTGATGTCGTACCGACCGACACAATCCGTCCGCCCGTTTCCCTTACATGATTTAAAGCAGCCGCTGTTTCTGCAGACATTTCATAAAACTCCGCGTGCATATTGTGCTCCTCTACTTCATCGGCACTGACAGGACGAAACGTTCCAAGTCCGACATGCAGAGTAATAAACTCGATCCGAACGCCTTTTTCCTTTAATTCACCTAATATCTCTTCCGTAAAATGGAGTCCCGCTGTCGGTGCAGCAGCAGACCCAATTTCTTTAGAAAACACCGTTTGGTACCGCTCTCTGTCATCGAGCTGCTCTTTAATATACGGAGGAAGCGGCATTTCTCCTAAGGATTCCAGCACTTCATAAAAGATCCCGTCATATCGGAATTCAACTTTTCTCCCGCCGTGTTCCAGCTCTTCTGTGCACACTGCCTGTAACAAGCCGTCGCCGAAAGTCAGAACGGTTCCTTTTTTCACGCGTTTCGCCGGCTTGACAAGGGTTTCCCATCTGTCACCTGTTTCCTGCTTTAATAAAAGCAGTTCAACTTTGGCGCCCGTATCCTCTTTTACTCCGAATAAACGGGCAGGCAAAACGCGGGTATTGTTCAGGACAAGACAATCCCCTTCCTTGAAAAAGCTTACAATTTCCTTAAACGAGCTGTCTGACAGCCCGCCTGTATGTTTATCAAGCACCATAAGCCTTGAAGCATCACGCTGTTCAAGAGGCACTTGGGCAATTAAACGCTCTGGAAGTTCAAAATCAAATAACTCGACTTTCATAATTTCACCTTTATTCTGTCAGTAGTCTTTAATTATTTCATTCTGCCGAAAAGGTTGATTAAAATTGATAATACCACACTAATGATAATACAACTCACAACCGGAAAGAAAAAAGTAACATTCCCTTTTTTAACAAAAATATCCCCCGGCACCTTTCCGACAAAGTGGAGCACCGCACCGGCAATGAGCAAAACAGCGCCAAGAATCATTAATATCTTAGGAAATTCAATCATGCCGGGGAGCCTCCATATTAAAATGATGATATACAGCCGGTGTCACGATACGTCCGCGCGGCGTTCTCTGAAGAAACCCGATCTGCAGAAGATACGGCTCATACACATCTTCAATTGTATGAGGTTCTTCGCCAATTGTCGCGGAAATGGTATCAAGGCCGACCGGACCGCCGCTGAATTTTTCGATCATACCCATCAGCAGCTTGTGATCAATGTGATCCAGTCCAAGCCGGTCAACCTGAAGCCGCTCCAGCGCATCCTGGGCAATATCGTCCGTAATGCGGCTGTCGCCTAGCACTTGGGCAAAATCGCGAACTCTCCTGAGAAGCCGGTTGGCAACCCGCGGCGTTCCCCTTGAACGTCTCGCAATTTCGAGCGCTGACGGTTTGTCGATTTCCACTTCGAACAAATCAGCCGTTCTCACGACAATATCGGACAGCTCTTCCTGTGTATAATATTCAAGACGGGACAAGACGCCGAACCGATCCCTTAAAGGCGCCGTCAACAGACCTACCCTTGTCGTTGCGCCGACGAGCGTAAAGGGCGGAAGATCAAGGCGGACGGAACGGGCGGAAGGGCCTTTTCCGATCACAATATCAAGACAAAAATCCTCCATAGCGGGATACAGCACTTCTTCAATCGACCTGTGGAGTCTGTGAATCTCATCAATAAATAATACATCTCCGGGTTCCAGAGCCGTTAAAATGGCTGCCAGATCTCCCGGCCTTTCAATCGCCGGCCCTGAGGTGGTCCGCATTTCCACACCCATTTCATTGGCAACGATGGAAGCAAGCGTCGTTTTCCCAAGTCCCGGAGGCCCGTAAAGAAGGACATGATCAAGCGTCTCTTCTCTCATTTTTGCCGCGTCAATGAATACGCGCAGATTTTCTTTCACCTTTTTTTGGCCGATATATTGAACCAGACTTTGCGGCCGCAGGCTTTGCTCTATCGCTGATTCATGGTTGTCTGCTTCACTTGAGACAAGCCGTTCATCCATGAACATCACCTTACTTTAATAGTTTTTGTAATGCTTTTTTCACATATTGATCAGTGGTAAGCGTCGTGTCCTCTTTTAGATGAGGAAGCACCTTTTTAATTTCTTTCTCCGCATAGCCGAGGACACGCAATGCTTCAAGCGCCTCATCAAGAGCAGTCTCAGCCGTATGCTTTTCGATTCTGTCCTCATGGTTAAACAGATTTTCAATCATTTCAGGCACAACATCGGCGAGCTTCCCTTTTAGATCGAGAATAATCTGGCGCGCCGTCTTCTTGCCGACGCCTGGGAATTTCACCAAAAAAGCTTCATCTTCCTGTTCAATGGCTTCAATGACAGCCCCCGGGTCACCGGACGCAAGAATGGCAAGGGCGCCTTTAGGCCCGATGCCCGTCACATTTAAAAGCTTCGTAAAAAGCGCTTTTTCTTCCCGCGTGGAAAAGCCGTATAAAGAAAAAGCGTCCTCTCTGATATGATGGTACGTAAAGATTGTTTCTTGATTTCTCTCCTTGTATATGAACGGATTCGGCGTAAAAATCTGATAGCCGATTCCGCCGTTTTCTATCACAATATATTGGGGAGATACATAATCAATCGTCCCTTTGACAAATTCAATCACCCATATTCACCTCTTTGACTGTTCTTCATTGTACCATAAAAACAGGCAAAGTCTTATAGAAATGTTAACGTATGTTCGCTTTCGAATCGATCTTTTCACGAAAAAAAAGACATGGGGGCATGTCTTAAAACGTCAAGCAGCACGGGTCATCCGCTGTATGTCTTTATATTCTCGATGACGTGCTCAAATTCGGCTTTTGTGCGAAACGGAATGCCGTTTTGCAAGTTTTTTTGGATCCGGCTCTCCAATCTCTCTAAATCAATTTGAAAAAAAGATTGAATCGGTTCAGCTACGGAATCAGGGCGTCCGTGAAAGGTGGAAATTACCCCGTCGTCCGTTATCCCGATATAACCGTTTACCTTGCTGAGGGGAGAAATATCATCCACTTGTTTCCGAAAAAGGACAAATCCTTTTTTTTGTTCAACGAGTGTCCACCCGGCATATGCCGCCCAGAAATCTTCCATGGCAAGAACCGTCTCGTGCTTATGCTCAATGCTTACATCTCCGTCCATATACACTTTTTCAAGCTGCACATGAAGCTGCAGCGGTTCATAGTGCTCAACTTCAGCAGCAAATACGGAAGATGTACACAACAGCAAAGCCGCGGCTGCACAGAAAACCGCCATCATAAGACGCACGCTGAAAATTTGTTTCACCATTAACACCTCTTTATATACACTAGATCAAATCAGCTTTACGCCTAGTTTGACCAAAGGTATTACGGCTTAACCATTTTCTTGAAATTTGTTTTCACCACCCTGCTGACCGCCCTTTTCTCCGTATGGACAGCACCGGACTCAGGCAGCTTCAGAAATTGTGTAAGAAATGCGCTGAAAAAATATAAGACTGCAAAAATCCAAATCACGCCGCCCGCACCTAACGGGCCGATAAAAAGACTGACGATGCCGGGTGCGATAAAAGCACATAAACCTGAACCTAGATTTAACACAGACATCGCCGCCCCTTTATTATCAGGGGCAAGAGTCGGCATAAGAGCACTTAACGGAATATAACCGGCAAGACACGCCCCGTAGCAGCAGGCAATGATCATTAATACCCAGTAGTTGTGTCCGATGATTTGCGGCGTATAGTAGATAGCCAGCGTGAAGATTCCGCTCCCTACCCCGCCGAACCACATGACGGTATTGCGCCAGCCCAATTTATCACCGACAATGCCGAAAATTAAATTAAACACGATATTGACAAAAAACAGCGTCCCCCAAATTTGCAGCCACTCTGAAACAGAATAGCCATAGCCTGCCAAATAAGTCGGCAGAAATATGGCAAATCCAAATTGGCCAAGGGCATTAATTGTTTTCACGATTCCTCCGATGCCGACTTTCGGATTTTCATACATAATCGTGAACGCTTTTGAAAGCTCTTTCCATTTATGATCGCTTTGTTTTGCCGTTGCCGTAAACTTATCTTTATTAAAAAACAATGCGAGAATGCCGCCTGCAGCAACGAAAACAAGTGCGCTCCAAAGCGTATTGATTTCTCCGATGAGCGGGACTGCGAAGCTTGAATAAAAAGGGCCGAGCACGTTGAGGCCGCATGTAAACACAAACCAAAACCAGCCGACTGCTTTACCAAGAATCTGTTGGGAGGTGCTGTACGATACCCATACGAGAAAAGAATAAGCAAACAGCGGGTAGCCTAATCCTCTGAGCGCGTAGCTTCCCAATAGAGCAGGATAATACATGTGAGGAATGGCCCATCCGATAAATACGGCCGAACCAAGAATAAATGCAATAAGGCCTGCGGTCATCGCCTTTTTTGGCCCCCATGCCTGTACAAAGATGCCGGAAAACCAGGCAGAAATCGTCACGGCGATACCATAAAAGGTGTATAACGATGCAGATTGCTGCATGCTGAGTCCGTGTTCTACTAGAAAAGGAGACAGCCAGCCTTGCTCAAGTCCGTCCCCTATCATAAAGATCACGATACCCATGTACCCCCAAACCAAGTGAGATGGGATTCCTATTTTGTTTAAAAAAGCTCCTTTAGTTTGTACTGAGTTCTTCATTCTCTCCACCGCCTGCTTTTGCTTTTATGTATGAATGCATCTTATATACCCCTCACTTTTTCTTTTTAATCCTGCAAACTGTTTGTCATATTTCATATTTAGAAAGCGCTTAATTTCAGGGTCATAGGTGCTTTACATAAGCGCTTTTCAAGAATCAATGCTGGCAAATATTCGCTTCACTATTTCGCTTTGATGACAATCAATGCATATATGTAGCCATCGCCTCCAAGACCAGATACACTATAAATAGCTCTTTTCCTTAACAGTTAAGGATTTTCCTATAGACAACTGCATAAAATAGAGCAAAGAAGGTGAATGAAATGCTTACAAAAGCAGCGGCACTGGCTCATTCAGTTATATACCACTCAAACAGCAGAATGGATAAACTCAAAGAAAAACCCGATGAATTAACCTTAATCGGAAAAGGAAGAAGCGCTTATGTGTTTGCTTTCACAGATGGTAATAAACAAAAGGCTCTCAAAGTGTTTTTTCCTGAATTTCAAGCGACTGCACTAAAAGAAGCGAAGATATATGAAAAACTGTCCGGATCACCTTACTATCCTGACATTTATGAAACCGGCGATACATTTATATTAATGGAATATATTAAAGGCTATACTTTCTATAATTGCCTGACAAAAGGGATTTCAATAAATGATGGCATGATACAGCAAGTGGAAGACGCTCTCAGCGAAGCAAGGGCTGCGGGTCTGAATCCGTCCGATATTCATTTGCGTAATCTGATTTTGACAAAGAGCGGGGCCGTAAGAGTTATTGACGTCGCCAGATTTAATCAGTCAAAAACGTGCACCCAGTGGGATGATTTAAAAGGCGCCTACAATACCCTGTATAAAAAACCGGTCTTCCCTAAGAAAATCCCGGCCTTCTGGCTGGAAGCCATCGCCTTTTTATATAAGAAAAACTGGTTTCAAAAATCCTTTTCAGAACGCAAAAAGAAATATTCCTCATAAAAAAAGGCAGCCGGTTATACGGCTGCCTTTTTTGCTTTTCACGCAAACTCTTCTGTTTTAATACTGTTCACATTCCGCAAATTGATAATGTCATCGTTCATTTTAAACCAGCTGTTTGCTTCATCAATTTTTTTAAAGAAATCATACGTGGCAGGACGGGTAATTTCGAATGTCAGCTCTTCTCCATTGTTCATATGAAATGTGAGTCGATAGGTTTTCATCATTCTCCTCCTTTTATTCTGTTACACTAATACCCTTATTTACGGCATCTTTAACAGAAAAAAAGCATTAAAAACAAAAAATCAGCGCGGTGGCTGATTTTTACTTGTTATTTGCGATTAGCGGAAATAAGTTTCATTTGTTCGGGAGTCAGTTTGATGCAGTATCCCCTGACAGTCAGGTATTCCACGTCAGATGGTTCGTTGTTTTTATCGGATCGCCATTCTGTTTTAATCGGCACGTTTTCTCCCCCCATCCCTTTGGTTGATATTTTCATCATAACAAGGCAATGTAGAGGCCGTTTTAAAGAAATGTAAAGTGTTTGTGAAAGTAAGGTAAAATAATGTTAAAACTTGGAGCGAACACGATGAACACACGAGCAAAATCCTTCTCGGTCCCTCTTCTTATGTTCACTTGGCTTGTTCAATTGGAAGTTTTTTTCACTAAACGGCGTTCCGAAAGGGACTCTCGTACAAATGGCTGCTATGCGGTAAAGATCTATTCTTCAGGAAATTCTTTTACGACGATTATGGCTTAGCCGAAAACCAATATCGCTGATTTCACCCGAGGCAGACAAAAATTAATGGGCCATGCTGGGATTGAAGCTTGTGACCTTAGCAGCAACATTCTACGGAGCCGTTAAGACTGCGACGTTGGCATGGGCACTGGGCCACGCCGGGCTAGGCATTATGGTTTAGCTTAATGTGATTGCGATTGTATTGCTTGCCAAACCGGCGCTGTTGCCTCTGAAAGACTACGAGAGACAGAAAAACAAGGGCTGGATCCCGTGTTTGATCCTAAAGCCCTCGGTATTAAAAATGCTGATTTTTGGAAGAAAAAATATGTTCAACGAAGATGAACGCGTTTCGTAAACAATGTAAATGAAAAAAACGGCAGGCTTGGAAGGACATATTCTGCCGGCCGTTTTTTATAAAATTTTTCACATTTATTTCCCTAATTGGTTCCATCTGGCATGACCCCAACGGATCTCTGCGTTTAATCTTCGTCAGCACCGGATGTAAAGTTCGTGTACACTTCCTGCACATCGTCATCATCCTCAAGCATGTCAATCAGCTTTTCCAATTTTTCCGCCGCAGCTTGATCGACTTCCGCAAATGTTTGGGGAATCATGGTGACTTCGGCTGAAACGATTGGGTATTTTCCTTCTAAGGCTTTTCTCACTTCTTCAAATTTTTCCGGCTCGGTAAAGATCTCGAATAAATTGTCGCTTGTTTGAAGATCTTCCGCTCCTGCTTCTATCGCTTCCAGCATCATCTCGTCTTCAGCCGTTTTCAGGTCTGTACGGTCAATCGCGATAAATCCTTTTCGGTCAAACATGTACGAAACGCAGCCGCTTTCCCCCAGGCTGCCTCCGTTTTTGTTAAAGGCGGTTCTAACGTTTGTCGCTGTGCGGTTTTTATTATCTGTTAAACATGTAACCATGACGGCAATTCCTGAGGGACCGTAGCCTTCATAGGTGATGTCCTCATAGTTGTTTCCGTCATGATTTCCAGCTGCTTTTTTTATAGCCCGGTCTATATTGTCATTTGGCATATTCGCCCCTTTTGCTTTGTCAATAACCAGCCGCAAGTTTGCGTTGGACTCCGGATCTGTTCCTCCTTGCTTGGCCGCTACATATAATTCTTTGGCGAGCTTCATAAAAATCTTTCCGCGTTTTGAATCCTGTGCGTTTTTTCGTTTTTGGATGTTTTTCCATTTAGAATGTCCGGCCATTTCTTCTCCCTCCATTAAAACCTGAATTTTCTATGTACACTGTAAATGATCTGCTGCAAGCTTGTAAAGGCAAAAAAACTGCCGGATAATTCCGGCAGTCAGGCTGTCGAGAAAATTGAGCCATCGAACTCAGTGAGCCAATTGGCAACACTGCCGGTTATTTTGGATCATCATACACCACTTCATCCCTCGTTGGGACAAGCGTGACCGGCAGCAGATATCCAGGTGACACACCATCGGGCGCACAGTGGCAGCATTCAGGATCGATCGCCGTATCAGAAACTACAAACTGCAATATGCGATGGACACTTACGGAAGGCAAAGCGGTTCACCTGTATTTGGCAAAGCAGTTCACGCGGCCCATGCTCTCTTGCGGTTATGCGAATGGAGTATACGGAGGTTCTTCATACAACAGAGGCACCCGTATCACAAAAAGAGTCTTTGATAATTCCATAAACTAGAAACACAGCGCGCGATAAGGACATGAAGACAGCCCGCTTCCCTCGGGAACGGGCTTGTCTTCGTTTTTTGCTACAGCAGTGCTTGCCGGAATAGGAGCCGCCCTCACTGGCCTTTCAGACTGTACTTTTTACCATCTATGGTGATGGTGAAATGAGATGGTCCGCTGATAGGCAAGTAATAGACAAGCTGAAACTCCTCTGTCTCACCTGGTTTAATTGACTTCCAATTTGATAGGGTCACACCGATGCGGTGGAAATCTCCTGTCAGCCCGCCAATGTTCGGCCCTGTATGCCCTTTAGAAATGACTTCAACCTGGTCACCGCTCCAGCTTCCAAATCGGGGTGAAGTAGAGGTAGGCACATCAAATTCAATCACAGATCCTCCTGTTATTGTGACATCACTGTTATTCGTCAGTCTCATTTTGGGATGGATGGGGTAATTTTGATCTCCTAACGGATAATCGGTAAACTCTATATTGATATCTAGTGATTCGCCAGGTAAAGGTGACGTACTGAGCCAATTATCGTATGGTGTCGTGTCCGCAAATTTATGATATAAGGTTCTCGTTAATGTCTTGCCGATACCATACTCTCCATTGTTGCCATTTCTGTCGGGATACCAGTCATAGTCACCGCTTAAGTCCCAAAACATGACACCGCCGATTCCTTTTTCAATGACATAATCGGCCTTTGTTTCTATTGATTCCTCGTCTTCAGTAGATAGAAACACTTTCTTTTCGTCATTCCATAGCCAAGGTGCCGCAAGCGCTGAGTCATAATATCTAGTGTAAGCGCCTTTTAAATCGGCTTTGCTTAGTCCATACCTTTCTAAATAAGAACCGGCAATGCCTTTTTCGAGATTTTTGGCATGCCACATCGGATTTGCTCCTGCCCCCAGTTCATTTCCCTGTTCATCTTGATCATGCCAAATATTATCGATCCCGACTGCCCCGTCGCCGCATTTGGTAAGGCCTTGAGGACAATTTGAACCTTTAGCGCTCCCCCACAAACCGTTTACTCCTCCGCTCACGTTTTTCCAGCCCCTCGTATAATAAGGAACACCGATATTGATTCTGCCTGCCTCCATCGCTCCCCTAAAATAATGGTAAGCCCAGTCTGTATTTAAATATCCGATCCCCTCATATTCCGGCGTGCTGTATATGTTGGACTGCTTTAACTCCGCATCCTCGCCGTTATCATATAAGGATGCGTTAGGTCCTACAAACTCATTCCAGGCTCCATGGAGATCATAGGACATAATGTTGACATAATCGACATATCGGAGCGGTTTAAAGGTTTCCATGCCCCTCAGCAAATAGGCTGATGATGGCGCCGCAATGGTGAGCATGTAATATTGTTCATCTTCAGCAGATGCTTGATCAAGTTTTTCTCTTAATGTTTTCATCAATACATCGAAGCTTTGATTTAATCCCTTGCGTCTCGGGTTGGATATGCTCCAATCTAGCGGATTGCCGGCATCTTGCATGGTTGTGGGATATTCGTAGTCAATATCAATTCCATCCAATTCATATTTTCTGAGAAATGCTACGACAGATTCGGCAAAGGTGTTGATTGCCTTATGGTTCAAAGAACCATCACCATTCGTTGTCATAGAGTAAAAGCCTCCGCTTGGTATTCGGTTCCCATCCTTATCAACATAACCGCCGGTTTCAGCCCAGCCACCGACTGCCGCCAACACTTTTACATCAGGGTGTTTCTTTTTAAACTGGTGAAGAAGGTTAAAATGGCCTTTATACGGCAATGTTTGATCCATCTTTACATCCGGATACTCCGGCCAGGTCATCCCTAGAGATGGGTTGTTTGCATCCGTCTCGCTCCCGATTGAAACCCGATGATCCTCCCCGATATGAGCAAATGCATAATTAATGTGGCTTAAGTACTTCCATGGGATATCGTTTACTAAATAACGATCTTGATTGCCTTTTCCCGTACGCCAGCCCGTAAAATAGCCGATCATTCTGCGGTCTAAATCATTGGCCAGCTTTTCGCGTCCCTCCAGATCGTATACATCACAATATGGAATATTGGCAACACCAGAGTCCCACAGCCCTTCTGGACGGCAAGTCTGTTTTTTGCTTGGAGACTCTGCGGAAATGTTGTGGAACGGGGTCAAAAGTGACAGGAGCAGCATCGATGACAAAGTAAATAAAGCGGTTCTTTTCACTTCATTCATACTCCTTTCTCATAAAGAGAGATGGGGAGCCCACTCTCTCTTTATCGTTTTCTATCAAACTGATTTATTTGCAATCACCAATTAATTTCCATACACCCGACTCACCAGCCTGATCCGGCTGCTCTCCTTTCGTCCACCATTTCGCTTCATACACTTTGCCGTTAAAGACGACTCGGTCTCCGCCTGTGTAGACGGCTGTATCTTTCCATTCGTTATACCCACATGTTTGATCAGAGTTTGTTGCTGCTTCTATCGTTGGCCCGGTATGGAGCTTTCCGTCCGCATCCTTTGCCGATACTGTAAATGAGTATGTCGTATTCGGCTTTAATTGCCCGATTGTCGCCGATGTATCCTTGACCGATACGGCCCCGCCTTCATATGACAGCACATACTCTGCGATGTTTGCTCCGTCGCTCGGTGCATCCCACGCCAGACTGATACTGGTTGCGGTTTTTTCGGTCACACGCAAATTACCCGGTGCAGATGAAGGCGGCTCTGGATTACCCCCACCCGGAGCGAACCCTAAATCGGCTGCTAATTTGTTGAGCAAAGTCTGATTTGAATCACCGCTGAAATCCCAAAACATAGCCCCGCTTAATCCGTTTGATTGAATTAAATCGGTTTTGTATCCATATGATTCTTCATCATCGTAGGTAATGAAGTTTCCATTCTCCGCATTATACAAAAACGGCACTTTTGCTCGATCATTCCAATATCTTTTATATCCGTTTTTATTGATGTAGTTCTTTTCAAGATCTGAAAAATCAAATACCCCCTTTTCCCACGTCCCTTCTTTAGCCGGTCCGCATTTTTGATATTCTCCGTTGTCTGCAGGCTCACAATTGCTCCAGCCTCTGCCATAGAACGGTGTGCCAAGCACTAATTTGTCCGCTTTGACACCGGCTTCCTTGTAGCGCTTCACGGTGCTTTCAATGTTAAATGTCTCAGCGTTTGGAACGCCGGCTTCTTTCGCTTTTGGATCATAGAATAATGGGGCATTATGAGCGCTTATACTTTGCCATCCGCCATTAAAGTCATAGGTCATAATGTTAATCCAATCAACGGTTTCAGCAATCTTATCTAATTCAGTGTTGCTTACATATTCAGGACTGGCGCCGGAGGCGATCGTCAGCAAGTATTTCTTGCCATCCTTCGCTTCTGCGGCGTCAAGCTTTTCTCGCACATCCTGCAAGAGTAGCGTGTAGTTTCTCTTATCCTCCGGACGGGTGCTGTTTCCCGGCAGCCCTCCACTAACCGGGTATTCCCAGTCAAGGTCGACCCCATCAAACCCATATTTTCTTAAAAAATTTACTGCTGAAGCAGCAAAATTCTCTCTTGCCGCAGGATCTGCCGCAACATCTGAAAAGCGATTTGACCAAGACCATCCGCCAACTGATATGAATGTTTTCAAATGAGGATGGTTCTTTTTCAGCTTCAATAGTTGTTTAAAGTTGCCCCGAATCGGCTCATCCCAAGTATCTCCGGCATTTGACTTTTGCACATCGATCCATGGGTCCCCCATAACGATTGATCCATTTGGAACATCAATCACTCCGTTTTCATCCTGGCAAGACCATGTCTGGGGATTCGGGCCTGTCGGATCAGGGTTTCCATGCCTCCCCTCCCAGCAAATATCAGCAAATGCATAATTAATATGGCTGACTTTAGAAGCATCCATATCCCATACTTGAAAATCCCTTCCATAAGCGCCCCAGGACGGATAGTAGCCGATGATTTTATAACTTTTGTCAGAACTGGCTTTTGCACTTTCCCCATTAAAAAAAGACAGACTTAAAATCATCGCAAAAATGAAAGAAAAAACGAGAAACTTTTTGTTTGAAAACACTTTTTTCATCTCCTTTTCATCAATTTTTTTGGCTGTTCATCAATGAAACTCTATTTTGTTCACCCCCTTTTCAATAGGTTTATATTCACCTTGTCCTGACATAGCAGCTGATGACACTGAAGACAACAAGGGGAAAACGCTTACATTTTTGGTTTTCATACGCCTCTTCAAACCGTATGTGTGGGTGGAGAGCAAACATTAGAATGACGTTTTGAATAACAGGTATGGATGTCTAGACCTTATTTGGTAAGAATAGCTTCAAGCAAAAGTTTGATGACGCATAAATTTGTTATGACAAATTTATGATAATTAGAATATTCAGAATTGTCAATGCTATTTTTGCATTACATGCTGGAAATGCCTTGGACATTTCCAGCATCAAGACTTGGAGAACGGCGAGCTGATGATAACTATGAGCGCTTTTCATATTTTTACAAGAATTGTAGATTTAAAGACCGGCATAAGAAATAAGGCGAATATCCGAACATTGTATGAAAGCCGCTTTCAACAAAGGGTCTGTCAGCAATGAAAGCTCATAAACCCGAGGATAATGGAATGAAGATTTTTCGAGCAGTAATTTATCAACATAAGCCGGGTGGCACATGACTTCAATGACTTCCGCGTCTTGATGAAGATCAAGGAAGGATGATAAGTCTTTCAGTCTGTCTACTTTCAACTCAAAGGCATCATTTGATCTCACATTCTTCCACAAGGAAGGATGATGATCGTTCACCTTTCTGCAGGGCAGATCATACTCTTTCGCCAGCTTCACAAACACCTCGGGAAGATTTCCGTATGTATGGATATGATGGTGGCTGTCGATATGCGTCGGATGCAAGCCGCAGGAGAGGGCTTTTTCTATCTGTGCTCTCCATTCCTGATACACTTCATCAAGATCGATGTCGAAAAAACCTTGATAGTATGAAAGCTTGCGAAAATTCCCATCCTCATCCGTAACCGTTTGCAGGCCGCTGAGAAGCGGACGTCCTGCTGTCAATGTTAAGTGAACGCCGACCCCAAGTTCATGATTTCCCCTTGCAAGTAAGACGGCATGTTCCATTTCTAGCATATTGGTCATGAGCGTAGTCGATGTGAGCACCCCGCGCTGAAACGCATCAATGATGCCGAGGTTGACGCCCCGTGAAAATCCAAAATCATCGGCGTTTATGATCAAAGATTTCATCCTTCATCCCCTCTTTCTTCATAGTCGCGTTCTATGAAGAATTCAACGCGATCTCCGCGGAAATAAGCCAGAGAAAACTCCACGACTTCTTCAGATGCCAAAAATGTTTGTGTTGCAATCTGAAAGCAAGGCGTGCCTTGTGTGATATTCAAATGCTGTGCAATTTCTTCATCCGAAATAAAGATTTTGATTTGCTCTTCGGTTCTTTTAATCGTATTTCCTTGACTGTTAATACACTGGTACAGTGAAGTATTGGCCATTTCTTCCGTTATCTCCGGCACGAGATCGGCCCTGATAAAGGCCATTTCGAACTGGATTTCTTCCTCATCCGCATACCGAATCCGCTTCACCTGATAGACCATTTGTTCATCATCAATTCCAAGGCGATTTTGGATCTTTTTGGCTGGTTTTAATTTTTGCAAATCGACAACTTTGATTTTCGGTTTCATACCTTGCGCTTTTAATTGATCTGCATAGCGAAGATTGCTGGAACTTAATATCTGCTTTACTTTTCCTTTTGCGACAAATGTCCCTTTCCCCTGTTTGCGGTAAATAGCTCCTTCCATAAGCAAATGGTTCAAGGCGGTCCGCAGCGTTGTTCGGCTGACATCGTACATTTTACAAAATTCGGATTCCGTCGGAAGCAGACTGCCAGACGGGTAATAGCCGCTCTCTATTTTATCTACAATATCTTGTTTAATTCGACTGTGGAGTTGTGGTTGCTTTGCCATTCATTTTCTCCTTTGGAGTGAAATTATTAACTATAGAATAACACAAAAAGTTCTCAAAAAAAATAATTTATCATAACAAATATGTATGGACAAATTTGTTACTACATGTTAAATTCCAAATGTGTGAAGCGCTTTCAAAAATTGAGACTTGAGGAGGGGGATTATGGCGCTGAAGTTAGTCATTATAGGCGGGGGATCAAGCTACACACCAGAAATCATTGAAGGTATCATCAAACGGTATCAGCATTTTCCAGTGAAAGAGGTTGTCCTCGTCGACATTGAGGAAGGGGAAGAAAAAGTACGCATCACTTCAGAACTCGCGAAGCGAATGATCAAACATGCTGATGTTCCGATTGAATTGAGCTATACAAAAGATCGTGCGAGAGCGCTTAAACATGCGGATTTCGTCACGGTTCAAATAAGAGTCGGAGGATTGAATGCCAGATCGCTGGATGAAAGAATCCCGCTCAGCCATGGTCTTATCGGCCAAGAAACAAATGGAGCCGGCGGTATTTTTAAAGCTTTGCGGACCATTCCCGTCATGCTGGATATCGCTCGCGATATAAAGGAGATTTGTCCAGAAGCGTGGCTGATCAATTTTACAAATCCAGCAGGCATCGTAACTGAAGCTTTATTGAAACATGGATCCCATCAAAAAGTCATCGGGGTTTGCAATATTCCTTATAACATGAAAAACAGCATTGCAGAAATTTTCGACGTGAATGTGAACCGTGTCATGATTGAATTCGCAGGGCTTAACCATTTTGTCTTCGGACAAAAGGTATGGATTGATGGGGTAGACCGCACAGAAGAGGCAATAGGTCATCTATTGAATGACACCATAGACTATTCTCCTTCCAATATTGCGATGCTGCCTTGGAATCGCCAATTTTTACGTTCTTTGCGCATGCTTCCGAATCCGTATCATCAGTACTATTATCAGTATGAAGATGTACTCGCAAAAGATATCGAAGCATACAAGAACAAAGGGACACGCGCAGAAGCCGTCATGGACGTAGAAAAGCAGCTGTTTGAAAAATACAATGACGCAGACATCCATGAAAAGCCTAAAGAATTGGAAGAACGCGGCGGGGCTTATTATAGTGAAGCAGCCTGCTCATTAATGAACTCGCTTTATCATCATTCGATGGATATTCAGACCGTCAACACATTGAATAGAGGAAGCATACCAGATCTTCCACATGATGCGGTGATCGAAGTCAACAGTGTCATCACAAAAAGCGGCCCCATACCGCTGACAGTCGGAAAACTGCCAGATTCAATCAGCGGGACGGTGATCTCTATAAAAAAATTCGAACAATTAGTCATCGAAGCAGCGATCACGGGTGATGACAACATATTGTATTCCGCTATGATCATGAATCCACTGATTCCCTCTGATCATAAAGCCCAATCGGTGATGAATGAAATGCTTGAGGCTCATAAACGTTATCTCCCGCAGTTCTTTAAGGAGGCTGTACATGATGAAACAAAATAAAACCATGGCGTTCATCGAATCTAAAATCATGCCGATCGCTGGAAGAATCGGCTCCCAAAGGCACTTAATTGCCATACGCGATGGATTCATTGCCATTATGCCTTTAATCATCATCGGCTCTCTTGCCATACTGATCAATCATTTCCCTATACCGGCATTTCAAGATTTCATGACGGGTCTTTTTGGAGAAGGATGGACGGCTGCCGGCGGAGCTATATGGAATGGATCATTTGCTATTTTAAGTTTGCTGGCTGTTGCAGCTATCAGTTTCAAGCTTGCAGAGTCTTATAAGACTGATGGTCTTTCTGCCGCATTAATCGGGGTCGGGGCATTCGCCGTACTTACGCCGACGACAGAAGACTTTGGTTTTTCAATGACTTGGCTGGGGGCTCAAGGTCTTTTCGTTGGATTAATCGTGGCTTTGCTATCAACGGAAGCATTCAGGCTCTTCTCTCAAAATGAGAAACTTAAAATCAAAATGCCTGATGGTGTACCTGATGGCGTTACAAAATCCTTGAACGCTTTATTGCCGGCTGCTGTGATATTGGCGACAGCAGGATTACTTAACACCCTGATCGTTTATTTTTTCGGACAAAGCATCCACGAGCTAGTCTTCAGCTCGATCCAGGAGCCGCTGCAAGGCCTTTCCAACACGATTGGATCCGCTTTGATTTTCACTTTTTTGAATCATTTGCTTTGGTTTTTCGGATTGCACGGAACAAATATTCTGGGACCGATCATGGAATCCATCTATCTTCCGCTCATTCAGGAAAATCAACATTTATTCTCGCAAGGAATGAGCGCTTTTGAAGTGCCTTATATCGTGACCAAGCCCTTCTTTGATTCTTATGTGTTTATGGGAGGATCGGGGACGACATTGGCTTTGCTCGCTACTATTTTCATCGGCGTGAAATCGAAACACTACAAAACAATCGGAAAGGTATCCTTCGCACCCGGCCTTTTTAACATTAATGAACCTATTCTGTTCGGACTTCCTATCGTATTAAATCCGATTATGTTCATTCCATTTTTATTGATTCCATTAGTTTTAACGGTTACGTCGTACATCGCTTTAGCCTGTGGACTCGTTCCGAAAACTGTAGCCATTCTCCCGTGGACGACGCCGCCGATTGTCAGCGGTTATCTCGTAACCGGAGGATCAATCCGGGGAGTCTTTCTGCAAATCTTCAACTTGGTGCTGGCTGTCTTGCTCTACCTGCCATTCATTAAAGCAGCAGAACGAGCCGCTCTGCATCAGGCAACAAAATAACTAAACAAGGGGGTCATTTCATGGCGGACACACTCCATTTAGAACAGGTCTCTTTTGAAATCATCTTGCATGCTGGAAATGCGCGTTCATCTGCAATGGAAGCATTACAGCATGTGAAAAATAACGAGTACGATTCAGGGAATCAAAAGATCCAAGAAGCAGAAGCGGAACTGCTTCAAGCGCATCAGGCGCAAACCCGCTTATTGCAAAAAGAAGCACAAGGCGAAGGCCTTTCACCCAATCTATTGTTAATCCATGCACAAGACCATTTGATGACGTCAATGACTGTAAAAGATGTAGCGAAAGAAATGATTCATTTATATCAAGAGCTGAGGAGTGGAAAACAAAAATGAAGATAGCACTTGTATGTTCTGCCGGCATGTCGACCAGCATGCTGGTGAAAAAAATGAGAGAAGAAGCGGAAAACCGTGAAATAGTCGCTGAAATCAACGCTTATGCTGAAGCGGATTTACAAAGCCATATGAATGATATTGATGTCATATTGATCGGACCTCAAGTCCGCTATTTAAAAACACAAATTGCAGAACGAGCGAAACAATACCAGATACCGGTCGATATCATTGACCAAATGGCATATGGAATGATGAACGGAGCAAAAGTTCTGGACCAAGCGATCGAGCTGACACAATAATGTCTTCTCTTCACACTAAAAACAACCCATTTTCTTTTGAAAACGGGTTGTTTTTAATAAATAAACGACGGTTTCGTTAGAAATCGTCGTTTCTGATTGTTGACAACATCCTGACTCGGGAAAAATCCTCTACAAAAAAGGAAAAGATAGAGCGAAGCTTTGCAAATTCAAAACAGCTGCATGGACTTCGCTACTGCCGGTTGAGGGGAAAACGAAATGTGAACGAACAAGTTTTCCTCACAGCCGCTTGCCAGAATATGAAGAAGATTGCCACACACCTAGCGAAGCTAGACTAGGGGTGTGGGAGGCCTTTTTCTGTTTCTTTCATAAAGATGAAAAACACATTAAAACCATTTAAAACAAAAAAGCTTGTAGAAAAACATAGGTTTCTCTACAAGCTGACTGCCGGATAATTCCGGCAGTTTTTTATTTAGCGGTTGTGCATATTGCGAAGCCTAGTAAACGTCCCGTTATCTGTGAGCACTTGAACGGACCGGCCGTCAGCAAAGTTCTGCGCCGCTTTTTCTACTTGGTTTTTGTCATCGTTCGAAAAAGCATTGGCGCTTCTGACTGCAATAATGACTCTGTCATCTGTTACCATTACTTGGCTGTCACTGACATCATTCACTTGTTTAACACGGTTTGCGATCTTTGCAGCCAGCCTTTTGTTCTCTTCTTTTTCATAACCATTAAAAGTCATGTGATTATGGTAGTTCATGTCTCCATGGCTGTATGTCCCGTCAGTTGCTATAGGCAAACGGCCATTCTCTTGATTACCGTTGCGGTCGGCCACATTCGTTGTATTGTTTCGGCCGTCCGCATCTTCCATCAGCTCCGAAACAGGGCCGTCGTGATCCATTCCGTCTCCCCGTCTGTCGGCATCATTTTCATTGGAGTAGTAGCCTATCGGCCGGGCGCCGTTATTATTATTTCCAGAATCATTCAAGGCGTCGTTGGTACCGCAAGCTGTCAGACCTGCTGTTAACAACATGAGACCCGCTATGCTTACCTTTTTACCCAAAGGAAAAACCCCCCCGCATGATAAGATTTTCTCTCCTGAGCGTTTGCGCTCTTTTTTATCATGTGCGCGAAAGGGTCATGTTAAGCTTGTCAGTTATGACCAGTGAAATGGAAAACAATAAAAAAAGGAACGATTTACATCGTCCCAAAAGGATCAATCTTCTTCCTCATCCGGCCGGCCGAACATCTGGTTTGGCGCGGGCTGATTTGGCCCAAACGCCCCTGCGCCATACGGATTTGCTCCGCCGTAAGGCATCTGCGGCGCTCCATAAGCTCCGGCTCCCGGGAAACCCGGTCCTTGGGGATATGGATAGTGCTGATCATCGTCACATCCGCAATCATCATGGTCCTTAAATTGCGGTGCATTCTCATAACCATGAGCCACATTCGGCTGATAGTGATAAGGGCTTTGGGCTTGAGGACCGCCGTATCCTCCCATATGTCCGCCATAATGCGATGCATACGGCATTTGGCCATAAGGAGCTCCGTAGGCATGTGCTCCATATTGAGGCGCGTACGGAGCGCCATATGACGGATAATGGTGCTGAGAATAATGATGGTGGTCATCATTTTCATGGTGCTTATTTTCATATCCCCCATGGCCGTACCCGGCTGGCGAGACAAAGCCCGGCTGATATCCGTATGGCTGATGTACCGGATATGCATGCGGTGCAGGATAACACGGGTAACATAAACCCGAACCCGGCAGCACCGGCGAAATAGGAACAGGACAAGGCGCGAAATGAACCGGATGATGATGATGGTAATACGGCTCCGGCCCCGGCATATTCGGAACTGCGTGATGAATATTTTCTTCTTCTAAACCGCCAACATCGGGCGCCTTTGGCATGTTAGGCATATTCGGATAATTAGCATTTTCCATATTATTCATTGCCTCCTGATGTGGAAATTGGTCTTGCAGATAATGCTCATTTTCAGTGTTCTCAAAATGATACTTTTCAGGTTCCTCCGGTTTTGGAGGCGACCAAGGCTGAAACAGCTGATTGACATTATAATAATCATTGGTATCAGCTTCCGGATACACATCTTCATGCTGCTGAGGCATTGGCGGCACATATGGCACGGACTGTTTTTCTTTTGGCTTTGTGTCTTCTATGTCCACAACTGATTTCGGTTTCTCTTTTGAATAAGGATGCTCATGTTTCGGTGAAGCCTCTGATGACGGCCCTTGGCCAGTCGGCTCCTTCCTTACCGGGACACCTCCTGAAGGCACTTTTATTTTCATTCCAGGCATGATTAAGTCCGGATTGCTGAGCTGTGTATTCAATTTTTTCACTTCTTCAAAATCTACTCCGTATTTTTCAGCTATCTTCCAGAGCGAATCGCCTTTTTGAACGATATGAATTTTCAACGTTTTCCCCTCCTATGCAAAACGTGAACAGTTCATCTGTCATTACAATATGTTTCTTCACAATGTATGTTCAAACGTTTAGAGTTATGATCAAAACTTGTTTTCAGGAGGGGAACTTTTTTCTTTTTAGTCCTTATGTGTTTTTCAGCATTCGGTTTAAAGCTAAAAGCGCATCTTTTTGAATGGTTTCTGAAACTTTAATAACGCCGGCAGGCTCTCCTTTTTCAATTTGTTCCAAAGACCAAAGCAAATGCGGCAGATCAATTCTGTTCATTGTAAGGCACGGACACATGTCCGGGTTCAGCGACATAATTTGTTTATCAGGGTGCTCCTGAATGATGCGCTGCACTAGGTTCATTTCTGTGCCGATCGCCCATTTGGTTCCCGGCTCTGCCCTATTGATCGCTTCGATAATATATTTGGTTGATCCGCTGTCATCACTAAGAGCCACCACTTCGTGTGAGCATTCGGGGTGAACGATAATTTGAATATCAGGATCACGCTCTCTCAGATCAGCAATGTTTTTTACTGTGAATTTTTCATGGACTGAGCAATGCCCTTTCCACAGAATCACTTTCATTTGCTCATGGTTGTATTCGGTTTGTAATTCCTCATGAATCGGGTCCCAGACTGCCATGTATTCAAGAGGAATGCCGAGGTCAAATGCGGTATTTCTCCCTAAATGCTGGTCAGGCAAAAACATAATTCTTTCTTTTTGCGCAAATGCCCATTCCAGCACTTTTTTCGCATTGGAAGAAGTTACGGTCGCTCCCCCATGCTTCCCGACAAAAGCTTTAATTTCGGCTGTGGAATTGACATAAGTTAAAGGTATGATCGTATCGCCGTATGTATGCTGAAGTTTTTCCCACGCCCTGTTCGTCTGCTGCATATTAGCCATGTCCGCCATGGAACATCCTGCCCGCATGTCAGGCAGAATGACCGTTTGATGTTTTTCAGTCAGCATATCTGCGGTTTCAGCCATAAAATGAACGCCGCAAAATACAATATAATCTGCGTCCTTATTCTTTTCAGCAATTTGGGCAAGCTGAAGAGAATCGCCTGTTTCATCAGCGAATTGGATGACCTCGTCCTTTTGATAATGGTGCCCGGGAATAAACAGCCTTTTGCCAAATTTTCGCTTGATATGTGCCACACGCTTCTCCATTTCCTCTCTGGACAGCTCTTTATAGCGATCCGGCATCATCCCTTCAACTTGTTTGATGGCATCAAGAATTGACATGATGGATCCCTCCGTTTTTAATTTGTACATCCATACTGATATCCAGGCTTTGCACAGAATGAGTCAGACACCCTAATGAAATAAACTGTACACCGGTGCCTTTATAAGATGGCAGTGTTTCTAACGAAATCCCGCCTGAAGCTTCCGTTTTGATATGATGAGGTGTGATTTCCGCAAAATGCCTGACAGTGTCTGGCGGGCAGTTATCAAACATGATGACATCTGCACCAGCCAAAATCGCCTCTCGCAGCTGCTCTTCAGATTCAATTTCTACTTCAATATTTACCATGTGTCCGGCCGCCCGGCGCGCTCTTTCACAAGCCTTCTGAATGGAACCGCAGGCGGCAATATGATTATCTTTAATCATCATTCCGTCATATAAGCCAAACCGATGATTATAGCCGCCGCCAACACGGACAGCATACTTTTCCAACATTCTTAGCCCCGGTGTCGTTTTTCTCGTGTCACACAGCTTAATGTTCGGATCATCAAGCCTATCAACGGCATGCTTTGTCATCGTCGCAATCCCGGAAAGCCTTTGAATCAGATTTAAGATCACTCGTTCTCCAGTAAGCAAGGCTGCCGCCGGGCCGCTTAATGCAGCGATGGCGTCTCCTTTACGCACCGTATCTCCATCTTCTTTTTTCAGGACGGTTCGCACTTCCTTATCTATAAGGGCATATCCTTCTTTAATAATTGAGCCTCCCGCGAAGATTCCGTTCGATTTGGCAATGATAAAAGCCTCGCAGGAGTGTCCTGAAAAGATCGCCTGAGACGTGAGATCCCCTGTTCCAATATCTTCTTGAAAGAAATATTCCAGCATTTTCTTCAGCTGTAAACGGTCCATCGTTTCCAAATCCCTTCATTTTGTCTTATAACAGTTCCATGCTTTGATTGAATGATTTGTTTTCCCCGCCAATGGTTGTCGGTTTCAGGAAAATCGGAGCGAAAATGCGCGCCCCTGCTTTCTTCTCTTAATAAAGCAGATGAGGTCATCAGCTTTGCGACCTGCCATAAATGAGAACACTCTAATTGTTCAATTGTGATATCCTTCACATTAATTTCCTGCGAAGGCAAGGTGTTAAGCCAGTCTGACAAACTCTTCAGCCCATCCTTTTTTCTTGTGATCGACATGTCGACTGTCATTCTTTCTTGCAGCTGATGAAGCGGAATTTCTGGTACGTGATAGACGGCGTTTATCGGACGGTCTGTTTTTTTATTCCAACGGCCTGCTGGTTTTTTGTTGATATGTTCAGCAGCTCTTTTTCCAAACACAAGCGCTTCAAGCAATGAATTGCTAGCTAATCGGTTTGCTCCGTGAAAGCCGGTGCACGCTGTTTCGCCTATTGCATATAGATCAGGGACTGATGTTTCTCCCCATTTGTTGACTGAGACGCCTCCCATTAAAAAATGCATGCCCGGAGCCACGGGAATTCTATCCTCGTTAACAGAAATTCCCGCCTTGCGGCAAATGCCTGTGATTGTAGGAAAACGTGTTTCGAAATGAGGGATGCGACTTCTGTCCATATAAATTCGGCTGCCTTTTATCATCTCTTCATGGATGACTCTTGAAACCACGTCTCTTGGCGCAAGATCTTCTAACGGATGTCTTCCTGCCATGATGCGTCTCCCATTTTCATCGGTTAAAAATCCCCCTTCACCTCTGACTGCCTCTGAAACGAGACCGTAGGAAACTCCGTTTTTCACAAGCAGCGTGGGATGAAACTGGGTAAATTCTAAATCTGTTAATTCAGCCCCCGCCCGGTAAGCGAGTGAAAGCCCGTCACCAGTAATTGTTTGATCATTCGTATGGTATCGGAACAGGCTGCCGCATCCTCCTGCGGCAAGCACCACATGATCCGCCCGTCTAGCCTTAATGCGGCCGCCGCTATCTTTGGTTATGACACCCGCACAGCGGCCGTCCTCGATCAATAAATCGACTGCTGTTTCATACTCCTTTACTTGATTGCCTTTTTGTATGTTCTCAAGCAAATAATCAATTAACAGCCTGCCAGTGGCATCCCCGCCCGCGTGAAAAATGCGGTTGAATGAGTGTGCGCCTTCCTTGCCGAGACGATACTCTCCATCTCCGTCCCGATCAAACGGAAAACCGTTCTTCAGCAATTCATGAATAATCGTCTTTCCCTCGCTTATAATCTCTGCCGTCAGTTTTCCATCATTATGGCCGCATCCGGCATACAAAGTATCTTCGGTATGAGCTGCAACCGAATCTCCTTCCAAATGAGAAGCGGCGATGCCTCCTTGGGCAAATGCAGAATTGCTGTTTTTTTTACTTTTTTTCGTTATGACCGTCACATTGTTTGCGGGCAGTAAGGCGGAAGCTAAGAAAAGTGCCGCTGCCCCAGAACCAATGACTATAACCTTCTTTCCAGACATAAACCGCCCTCCTGTTATTTACACCTGTCTTGACACCTATATTTACACAGAGATAAAATAAACTCAAGAGTTTTTTATTTTGAACGGATAGGAGACTGACATCATGATCTATTTGGATTTTGCAGCGTCAACACCGATATGCAGTGAGGCCCTTCTGGTGTTCAACCAGCTGAGCACCGATATTTACGGGAATGCGAGCAGTCTTCACGATGCGGGCGGAGAAGCGAAACTTATAGTAGATTACAGCCGGAGAAAAATAGCGGAGCTGATCGGGGGATCGGCTGAAGGGATTTATTTTACTAGCGGCGGGACGGAAGCTAATATGCTGGCCATACAGTCTTTATTAAACGGGCTGCCTGAACAAAAAAGACACTTTATTACTACTGCTATGGAACATCAATCTATTCATAACACAGCCGCCTTTCTCGCTAATCAGGGCTTTGATATTACAACCATTGAGCCTGACGAATATGGACATATTACCAGGGAAATATTAGAATCGCACCTCCGCCCCGAGACGGGATTGGTATCGATTCAGCATGCCAATTCAGAAACAGGGGTTGTCCAGGATATTCGGAGCATTTCAGCACTCCTCCATGAAAAAGATATCCTGCTTCATTGCGATGCTGTCCAAACCTTTGGGAAAATTCCGATTGATGCAGATGATTCAGGGATTGACGCTCTTTCTGTTTCAAGCCATAAAGTTTACGGCCCAAAAGGAGTCGGCGCCGTTTATATTCGGCCGGGTATCAATTGGAAGCCTGTGTATCCGTATACTCTGCATGAAGACGGATTCAGGGCCGGGACAGTGAATGTGCCTGGGATAGGAGCTTTTGCTGAGGCAGCGGAGCACACAGTGAACCACTTGTCTCAAAACATTACGCATTATCAAAACTTACGGCGTTATTTCCTGAAACAGATCAGGATACGCTCCCTTCCCGTGACGCTTGCATTGGAAGACTCAAAAGCCTATTGCCTCCCCCATATTGTCGGGTGTTTTTTTCACTCCTTTGAAGGACAATATGTTATGTTAGAATGTAATCGTAATAATATTTGCATTTCAACCGGAAGCGCTTGTTCTGCGGGATACCATGGACCTTCTCAAACAATGAAAGCTTTGAAAAAGACGGAACAGGAAGCGCTCCAATTTATTCGCATTTCTTTCGGGAACACGACAACAACCGAACAGCTGGACTTATTATTACATACGTTTACATTGCTGCAGAAGCAAAAGAAAGGAGATCATGATTTTGACAGAAAGAGTAAAGCTTACGGGCGCCAGCAGGCGTGACAAGCTTCTTCTTTGGCTAAAAGAATCCACATCACCGCTTACGGGAGGGCAACTGGCGAAACAAGCGAATGTTTCAAGACAGGTGATTGTGCAGGATATTTCACTTTTAAAAGCTAAAAATGAACCGATCATTGCTACCAGCCAAGGATATGTATATATAGATTCAACCGGACAGCAGCAGGCGGCGGAAAAAATCGTAGCATGCCTGCATGGCCCGGAACGGACTGAAGAAGAGCTGCAGCTTATTGTAGATGAGGGCGTAACGGTGAAAGATGTGATCATTGAACACCCTGTGTACGGAGATTTAACCGCTTCCTTACGGGTCGGCACCCGGAAAGAAGTACAGCATTTCATGAAAAAAATCAATTCAACGAATGCCTCGTACTTATCGCAGCTGACCAATGGCGTTCACCTTCACACTTTAACGGCTTCTGATGAGCACCGGATTCAACAGGCTTGCCAGGCACTGGAAGCAGCCGGCATTTTAATCACAGACTAAAAAAAGCCCTTCTGAGGGCTTTTTTTCTACAGCTTGTATGACTGATAGTTTCCAAGAAGCTTCACACTGCATCCCAGCGTTTCAAGCTCTTGAATGGCTCCCGGAATCAATACAGCATCAAGCGCCATTTCGATATCAATAATAAAGAAATAATGGCCTAATCCTGTCTTTGTCGGACGGGATTCTATTTTTGAAAGGTTTAAATTTCTCCATGAAAAAGCCGATAACACTCTGTGAAGCGCTCCTGATTGGTCATCCTGAGGCAGCGTGACCATAAGCGTCGTTTTTGGTCTGGAGACTAAATGCGGGTTGACTTCATACCCCGCGTTCTCATCAGGAGACAAGATAACAAATCTGGTATGATTATCTCTGTAATCCTGAATATCATGCTTTACGATTTTTAATCCGTATGTAGCAGCCGCCATTTCATTGGCAATGACACCGATATTAAGCTGCGGATTTTCACTGACATACTTTGCCGCCGCTCCGGTCGATTTGGCATATTCATATGGCACTGTTTTAAAATGCTTGTGGAGAAACTTGTGGCATTGTGCAATGGCATGAGAATGCGAGTATATTTGCTCCAGGCTCTCCCATTTGTTCTCTCTGGAGGGATGAACGAGCAAATGCTGATGAATCGGCAGCGTCATTTCACCCACAATGGGTAATGGCTGCTCATGTATTAAGTAGTCTATCGTTAAGTTAACAGAACCCTCCAATGCATTTTCTAAAGGCACAAAGGCGAAATCAATTTCTCCCGCCACTGCCGCATCCATGCATTCCGGGATCGTGTGGTACGCAACATGAGTGACGTCGTTTTGAAAACAAGAACTGACTGCTAAATGTGTAAATGTAGCTTCTGGACCTAAGTAACCGACTTTCATATGTAAACTCTCTCCCCTTACGCACCTGAACCTAAGATTTCGACTTTTTCTACAAAATCAAACTTTCTCAGTTTATTCATTAAGGTATGAATGTCCTCTTCCATTGCCGATGTACTGATTGACAGCGTTACATTTGCTCTTCCCTGAAGCGGGATGGTTTGGTGAATGGAAAGAACGTTGCTTCCGGAGTCAGCTACAGCTTGAAGCAGCTGTGATAACGCGCCTGACCTGTCCTCTAAATGAAAAAAAAGCGTGATAATTTGTTCTTTCACCATTGTGTAAAAAGGAAAAACCGCATCTCTGTATTTATAGAACGCGCTTCTGCTTAAATCTACCTTTTGAACGGCGTCCGCAACAGATTCTGCCTTTTTTCTGTCAATTAGTTTCTTGACTTCGAGGGTTTTTCTCATAGCTTCAGGCAAAACGTCTTCACGGACAAGATAAAACGTCTCCTCTTTCACTTGCATCCCTCCTTTTTACATAAGAGAGCCCGGCTTGCAGGCTCTCTACGTGTATTAATCAATAAATTCAAACTCAAATTCGAGGAGCCTGATAATATCTCCGTCTTTTGCCCCGCGTTCTCTCAGTGCTTCATCTACACCCATTCCGCGCATCTGTCTGGCGAAACGTTTGACTGATTCGTCTCTGGAGAAGTCTGTCATTTTGAATAACCGCTCAAGACTGTCTCCTGAAAGCACAAATACACCGTCAGGGTCTCGGGTAATTTCAAATGGCGATTCCTCATCTTCCATTGTGTACATAACGCGATTTTCCGCCAGCTCTTCCTCATTGTAAAGAGGGAATTCAGGAGTTGTTTCCAATTGGTTGGCGATTTCAAACAGAAGATCACGAAGACCGCTTCTTGTCACCGCACTGATTGGAAAAACGGGATAGTCATCTGTCAGCTTTTCTTTAAAAGCCGCCAGATGTTCTTCCGCCTCAGGCACGTCCATTTTATTGGCAACAATAATTTGCGGACGCTCTGTCAGCCGAAGGTTATACTGGCTCAGCTCCTGATTAATGGTCAGATAATCCTCGTAAGGGTCCCGGCCTTCCAAGCCTGACATATCAATGACATGCACAATTACGCGAGTCCGCTCAATATGGCGCAAAAATTGGTGTCCAAGTCCGACACCTTCATGGGCTCCTTCGATTAATCCCGGCAAATCTGCCATAACAAAACTGCGGCCATCATCAGTTTCAACCATGCCTAGATTCGGCACTAGCGTTGTAAAATGATAATCCGCGATTTTCGGCTTTGCTGAAGATACAACGGACAGCAACGTCGATTTTCCAACACTCGGGAAGCCAACAAGCCCGACATCTGCGAGCACTTTTAATTCAAGCACGATATACCGCTCTTTCCCTGGCTCGCCTTGCTCTGAAAGCTGCGGAGCGGGATTGGCCGGCGTCGCGAAACGTGTATTTCCTCTTCCGCCTCTTCCGCCTCTTGCGATCACCGCTATTTGTCCGTGCTCTGTCAAATCAGCAATGACCTGCTTTGTATCATCATCTGTAACGACAGTGCCCGGCGGAACTTTAATCACCATATCATCAGCGTTGCGGCCATGCTGATTTTTAGACATGCCATGCTCTCCGCGAATCGCTTTAAAGTGCCTTTGATATCTGAAATCCATTAACGTCCGGAGACCTTCATCCACCTGAAAAACGACGTCGCCGCCTTTTCCTCCGTCACCGCCGGCAGGTCCGCCTTTCGGAACATATTTTTCACGGCGAAACGCAACCATACCGTTGCCGCCGTCGCCGCCCTTTACATACACTTTCACCTGATCTACAAACATAATGTCCTCCGTTCTAAACCGTAAAAAAACACCGCTAATTCATCCCAATTTCAACCAGACACTCGTGACTGGTCATCTCAAAACGCATGACGTCAAAATCCTCGTACCCGGCCTTCCGAAACTCGTCAAATGCGCTTGCATTGTCAAAAGCTCCATGAAAGTCAAGGTACAGGATAAGCTGTTTGTCAGGATGGTCTGTTTGCAGCGATACGGTCAGATGATTTTCACTTTCTTTACTAACCGCCTGATCAAATATATGAAAAAGCTTCCTCATCAGTTTTGCCAATTTCACATCATAGGCAGACATATCCTTAATATCTCCGAGCACTTCATATTCAAGCGTCATATATTGGGCTTTCCAATTAAACGTGAGAAAATCAAATGCTAAATGCGGTGTTTTCAGGTTTGAGAGCTTTGATTCATGCTTTGCATCAATGACCATTTCATCAATGATTTCAAAAACACGGTCATATTTCTGCAAGCTTAAGTTTCCTTTAATGAGCTGCAGCTTATTCATCCAATCATGCCTTGAATGGCTGAGCAGATGGATAAGCTCGTTTGTTAAAGCTGTTTCGCTGAGATTTTCTTCTTGTTTTCTTGATACATCCTTCATTTTCGCACTCCCAATCATTTGAATTTCTATTTAGGAGTCTGTATAAGTGTGTACTATGAATTATAACAGAGAAGGCAATGTTAGAAAAACACTTGTTTTTCCTAGAAAATCATGTTCCTTTTTTCTGAGCATGCTTCTTTTGCAGCCAGGCAGAAACATTTTGTGTATTACTGCTTGGGGAACATTCCAGTGGGTATGAGAAACCAAATTCTCGCTCAAGCCGGGGTTCACTTCGCACATACTCTGCTCATCATTCTTGATGTTACTCCGCGTATTGCAAAAAAAACTCCAGTCCATCGACCGGAGTTTTTGTGTCATTATTGAGCTGCAGGATATACGCTCACTTTTTTGCGGTCACGTCCGAAACGTTCGAATTTAACAGTTCCGTCGATTTTAGCGAAAAGAGTGTCATCTCCTCCGCGGCCCACGTTTTCACCTGGGTAAATCTTTGTTCCGCGTTGACGGTAAAGGATAGAACCACCAGATACGAATTGACCGTCTGCACGTTTAGCACCTAAACGTTTAGACTCAGAGTCACGTCCGTTCTTTGTAGAACCTACCCCTTTTTTAGAAGCGAAAAACTGAAGATCTAATCTAAGCATGTAGCTCACCTCCTATATTTTGTTTGTGGTTACCCGCAAGTAACCATTATAATCCCGTTCAATTGTCTCAAGTGAAACAATCATGCCTTCAATCAGCAGCTGAGCTTTTTGAAGGGCCTCCTGATCAGGGGCTTCAGGGAATTCAAAGTAGAAATATCCTCCGTCGTCCCCTATATCAAGAACCGGCTCTATGCCGGTGAGCGCAATAACCGCGTTGACCGCTCCAAATACGACAGCAGTGACTCCTGCACATACGAGATCTTGTCCATGTTCAGCAAAATTCGCGTGGCCCGTCATTTCAAAGGACAATATGCCTTTTTCTGAGCCGGACCTTCTGATTGTTGCCTGAATCATATCACACACGCCTTACGCGTTGATTTTTTCGATCGTAACTTTAGAATAAGGCTGACGATGACCTTGTTTTTTATGCACATTTTTCTTTGCTTTGTATCTGAAAACAGTGATCTTTTTAGCACGGCCTTGTTTTTCAACTTTAGCTGTAACTGTTGCGCCTTCAACTGTAGGGTTGCCGACTTTCACATTGTCTCCGCCAACAAACAAAACGTCTTCAAAAGTCACTGTATCGCCTGCTTCAGCAGCAAGTTTTTCGATATAAACAGATTGACCTTCTTCAACTTTGATTTGTTTTCCGCCTGTTTTAATGATTGCGTACATTCTCTGCACCTCCTATTAGACTAAGACTCGCCAGACAGCAGGGGGCATAAGCACTTATCACCTGCGCTGAGCGGTTGTAGCAATGGTGCTACATCCATAACATTAAAAAATATATCAAAATAGAGGGCTTATGTCAATCTATTTCCTCACTAATACGGAAGCAAAAGATCTTCCATTGAGGAATTTGTCCGTTTATCCGCAAAATAAGCGTGAAGCACTTCGTTTTCATCCAGCTCACTGACCTTCTCGCCGGCTTTTTCAATAATAATCGGATGTTTGCAGCCGCGTTTAAATTTAGCCATCACATGATACACTTTGTCCTCAGCCTTTACCGTAAGCGGAATCAATTTTTCGACATCACGCTTTTTTCCGTAATATCTTTCTAACAGAAACCTTACGTGTGTATAATGCCGCTGCCGATGTTCATCAAATAATGAAGCCGCGAGAAAAACAAACAGCACCCATGCGCTGATTTGCATGGGGACCGCAAATAAAATCCAGCAGCCAAGAAGCAAACCGCAGCACAGCGAAGTTCTTAAACAGAGCCAATGCGCTTTTTGAAAGGCAAATCGCTTAGACAACAAAAGAAATACGATTTTCCCGCCATCAAGCGGCCAAATCGGCAGCAGATTCACGAAAAGAATCGTCAGGTTATAGAATGTAAACATCTCAAACGTGTGCGGCTCTATGATCTCGAAGCTCGCAAGTATCCAAACGGCGAGCTGGAGCCATATGTGCTGTAAGGGACCGGCGATGATCACCGCAAATTCTTCTTTCAGCGGCCTGTTTCCATGCTCTTCAACCTCCACGGCTCCTCCAAACGGCAGCAAAAAAACACGTTTGATCCGCCACGAATAAAAAACCGCCAAAGCAGCGTGCCCCAGCTCATGGATTAATACTATGACAAGCAGACACAATATTTCTTTGATGCGTCCCGTCACCAGCCCAATCCCTATGATGATCCAAAGAAAAGGGTGAACATGAATTCTCATGATAAGGTCCAGCCATTTATTCAAATGTAATCACCTGAATCGGGTCGACAAATGTGTCTCCTTCTTTGATGGCAAAATAATAGAGCCCTTTATTTTTCTCATCCAGCTTAATCGTGCCGAGCTTGCTGCCTTTATCGACAAAATCATACAAAGCTACATCAACATCTTTTAGCTGTCCGTATATGCTGTATGTATTGTCGGCGTGCTGCACCTTAACGGTCAAACCTGTCTCACTGTCTTTATTCACTTCGATGATGTAGCCTTCTTTCATACTGTCTATCGTATCACTGCTTGTTTCAACTGTTATCCCCTCGCCATTATCCTGAAAATCTTGCTGAATTTTCCCTGAAGCCGGTACAGCAAGGTCTTGGCCCACTTCTACCTGGCTATCTTTTTTCTTCGTTTCAGGAGTGAGAAAAGCCAGAGGGTCTCCGAATTTTGCTTCAAACCAATTGCTTGCTGATGCAAATTGAAATTCTTTCCCAAAGGTTTGGGCAATAGCCGGCTTGATCTGGTGTAACGGTTCAAAGTTTGCTTTATAGGCTATAGCAGATACAAGGACAAGACAAGCCGACAGCAGGCATTTTAATATGATTGAATCAGTTTTGAACAAAGGGTGTTTTCCGTTGAATGGCGGGATTTCATCCTCGTACGCCGGTAGTGCCCCATGTTTTTCATGCTCCGGCATTATTACCCAAGACGGAGGCTTCTTTTTTTCGGAAACCGTCTGAATAGAGGAACGCTTTGATCCAGCCTGCTGTTTTCTTTTTTTCGCCAATCTTTTTCTAATCTCATCTGCTCTGTGAGTCATAGCCATCATCCTTTGCATTCGTTGGGTTTGTACATAATATGTCTTGTCCACAGCAAATATTCGTTTAAACCCAAGGATGAAAAACGTTAACTCAAAACACAAAAAAGATCTGACAAAGCCATCGCTTTCATGTCAGATCTTTTTCTGCCGTTCTATGAAAAAATAAAATTAAGACCGCACTCCGAAAAAGGATTTAATCTTAGCCATCATTCCTTTGTTTTGCTCTTCAAGCACCTGTAAAGGAACAGATTCTCCTAAAATACGGCGGGCAATGTTGCGGTATGCGATAGAAGCGCGATTTTTTGAATCCATCGCAATCGGCTCGCCTATATTCGAGGCTTTAATGACTTCATCATCATCGGCAACGATTCCAATCAAATCAATCGACAAGTGATGAACGACTTCATCGACATCCATGGTGTCTCCGTTTTTCATCAGGTGATTCCTGATTCTATTCACAATGAGACGAGGCGGCTCGATATTTTCCTCTTGCTCCAGCAAACCTATAATACGATCAGCATCTCTGACCGCTGAAATTTCAGGTGTCGTTACGACGATTGCTTTGTCAGCTCCGGAGACCGCGTTTTTATATCCCTGCTCGATACCCGCAGGACAGTCGATAATCACGTAGTCAAATTCTTGCTTGAGCTGCTGAATCAGCGTCTTTATTTGGTCAGGAACAACAGCTGTCTTGTCGCTCGTTTGCGCTGCCGGCATTAAATAAAGCAGGTCATCAAAACGCTTGTCTTTCACAAGCGCCTGATGCATTTTGCATCTGCCCTCTACAACGTCTACTAAGTCGTATATGATTCTATTTTCAAGACCCATTACGACATCAAGGTTGCGCAGCCCTATATCTGTATCTACCAAACATACGCGCTTCCCTAAAATGGCTAAGGCGGTACCGAGGTTTGCAGATGTTGTTGTTTTACCTACTCCGCCTTTTCCCGAAGTTATTACGATAGCCTCACCCAATTTCACATTCCTCCCTCAAGCCTTGTTAGATCAGGTCTTAAATGAGCCAAATGTTGAAGGCGTTCAATGACCATATTTCCGTCTGTATCTAAATAAGCACATTCCATGTCGTTCCCTTGTTGAATGTGGTCTGGGGAGCGATTTAATACGTGACTGATTCTCAATTGTGTCGGCAGCATTTCAGAAGCGGCGATCACAGCCTGTTTGTTCCCGTTATATCCGGCGTGGGCTATTCCTTTTAAAGATCCAAGAACAAAGATATTTCCACCGGCCTGAACCGTTCCGCCCGGATTCACATCTCCGATCAGCAGCAAATCACCCGTCACGTGAAGCACTTGGCCAGAACGGACAATTCTAGAAACGGAAATAATCTCCGATTCTTCTTTCATACGCCGTGCTTCTTTTTTAGTGATGACTTCACTGACAATAGAATGAACAAATAAATCTTTCTTTGACGCTATTAATTCAATCAGCTGTTCTTCTTGCTCCTGATGCAAATAACGATTTCCGAGTTTAATATGAACACTGATTTTCTGGCCTTTACCATCGGTATATTGTTCGATTGACAGCATATTCTGAAGACCGTCCAGAAGCTCATCAAAAGAACACGAATCATCCAGATGCAATGTCAAACCATTCTTTGTTCCTTTTATTGTTACATATTGCTGCTTTCTGGTCTTCACAATGTTCACCTCAACAACATACTCATTTCGTCAAAAAAAGCTAAAATCCTTTTTTACTCGTCTCGCAATTCTTTCTTTAGACTCATATAAAATAATCTAAAAGGTACAATAAGAACGATCGCACCTGCAATATTCAGTATAGCTGTCGGTAAAAACCGCTGAATGACAAAGTCATTAAATGACATAATGTCTTTATTTATTAACGACTGGATGCCATACACATAAAATTCAAGCACACAAACTGCCACCACTGCCACCAGCATCACAACAAATGCATTTGTTTGCAGCACTTTAAAGGCTTTCGCAGCTAAGTAGCATAGGCCCGCAAATCCAAACATATAAACCCCAAGCAGCCCTGTATAATTTATATCATATAGGAGGCCGAAAATGAAACCATAGACGACTGCATGCTTTTTGTTTATATATGCAGACATAAAGATCAGCACGATCATAAGAAAATGCGGAACGGCCAGTTGATCATCCGTGACAAAAGGAAGTTTCACCAGATCGGTATAGATGCTTTCTGCAGAAAAAACCACCAGCATAATCAAAGGGAGAAGGAAACGTTTCACGATCCTTCCTCCTCTGAATCAACAGCCGGCACATCACGTTTTACGACGATGACATTGTTTAGGTCATATATATCTGCAGCAGGTTTCACGTGGGCAATTTTTGTTAAACCATAGGCATCAGGCTCTACCTCAGTCACTTCTCCGACTGTCAGCCCTTCAGGGAATACTCCCCCTGTGCCTGATGTTTCCACAAGGTCGCCTTTTTTCACTTCTCGTTTTTCGTCAGGATCAAGGATTTTCATCGTGAGCGTTTTTTTCTTCGTATCATAGCCTTCGATTAAACCGTAGCCTTTGCTGCCTTTTTTCCCTGAAATTTTTGTCGCAACCCGATTATTTCGGTCAGTATCGCTTAAAAGCTGCACCGCAGACGTAAAGTTATTCAGCCCCGAGCTTTTAATTTTACCGACTAAAGCACCTTTTTCATTAGTGACAGCCATATCTTTTGCCACTTTTTGCTGAGTGCCCTTATTAATCGTAATCTGCGTGTACCATTTATCCGGATTTCGCGCGATGACTGTTGCTAAAATCGGATCGTAATCTTTAATTGATTTTACATGGCCGAGTTCGTCACGCAAGGATTTATTTTCATCCTTAAGCGCCTGAAGTTTGGCTTCATATTGCGTCTGTCCGTCAAGCTTCTTTCTCAGCCGTTCATTTTCTTCATATGTGTTTTTCAGATCATCAATGTCTTCAAATATTCCTGCGAAAAATTCGGCAGGCGTGTGAAAAATATTTTGAAATACTCCCGTCGTATCACCGATAAGTTTTTCAGGCCAGGTGGTCTTTCGGCCGTCCTTCAGCGAGAATCCAATCATAGCCACCAATATGATAATACACAGAAGTAATAGCATTAACCGTTTATTCGGCATCGTGTTACACCTCTTCTATTTAACTCCCGATTATCTTGTTTTCCCTTTAAAAAGATGGATATGCTCCAGTGCTTTTCCTGTGCCGATTGCAACACAATCAAGCGGGTCTTCGGCGATCAGAACCGGCATTTTTGTTTCTTCGCTGATGATTTTGTCAAGATTGCGGAGAAGGGCTCCGCCTCCGGTTAATACAATTCCTCTGTCCATGATGTCGGCAGCAAGCTCCGGCGGTGTTTTTTCAAGCGTGCTTTTCACCGCTTCAACAATGGTAGATACGGTATCCCGCAATGCATTAGAAATTTCTTTTCCTGTAATTTCGATCGTTTTCGGCAGGCCAGTCAGCAAGTCGCGGCCGCGAATTTCCATTTTGTCTGATTCTTCGGCAGATTCAGCAGATCCGATTTCCATTTTAATCGCTTCAGCGGTGCGGTCTCCGATCATCAGGTTGTATGTTTTTCTGATGTAGCTGATAATCGCGTCATCCATTTCATCCCCTGCGACGCGGATGGATTGTGAGGTTACGATGCCTCCGAGGGAGATAATCGCCACTTCCGTGGTGCCGCCTCCGATATCAACGACCATGCTTCCTGTCGGTTCCCAAACAGGGAGATTCGCACCGATCGCAGCAGCAAACGGCTCTTCAATCGGGTAAGCGTCTCGAGCTCCGGCTTGTCTTGTTGCATCAATGACAGCGCGTTCCTCGACCGCTGTAATGCCTGAAGGGACACAAACCATGACATAAGGTTTTCTCGCAAACATGCCTTTATTTTTAATGGCCTGATTGATGTAATATTTCATCATTGTTGCCGTTGTTTCATAGTCAGCGATAACGCCGTCTTTCATCGGACGAAGGGCCACAACATTTCCCGGCGTTCTCCCGATCATGTTTTTCGCATCATTCCCGACGGCGACGATTGACTTCGTATCCGTCTGCAGCGCCACAACTGACGGCTCTCTCACAACAATTCCTTTACCTTTTACAAACACAAGCGTATTCGCTGTTCCAAGATCTATACCAAGGTCTCTTGTACCAATTCCAAACATATGTATGTATCTTCCTTTCTTAAAGCAAAAATACCCTAAAGGGAAAAACTCATAAACTCTATTATAGCTTAATTTAACGAAAAAAAAAGTGTTACAAATATCCTTTTTCCTTTAAACTCACAAATTTTTTGTCGCCGATGACTAAATGGTCAAGCAGTTCAATGCCGATTAAATTTCCGCATTCAAACAGCCGTCTTGTGACTTCAATATCTTCCCTGCTCGGAGTAGGATCGCCGGAAGGATGATTATGAATGCAGATGAAGGAAGCGGCTGAGCGTTTGAAAGCTTCTTTAAACACCTCCCGGGGATGGACAATAGATGAATTCAGACTTCCGATAAATATAGTGCGTTTATGGATGACTTCATTTTTTGTATTTAAATATAAACAGACAAAATGCTCTTGGGTTAAGAAACGCATGTCCTCCATCACGAAGTTTGCCCCGTCTTCCGGGGAACGGACGACATATTTTTCTTCATTGGCGAGTTTATGGATGCGGCTGCCCAGTTCCATGGCTGCCAAAATTTGAACAGCCTTCACTAAGCCGATTCCTGAGATGCCGGAAAGCTCTTCAACAGAGGCTTCCTTTAGCAGACGCAAACCTTCAAATGAGTGCAGAAGCCGATTTGAAAGATCCATCACAGATTCTTTTTTCGTACCTGTTCTTAACAAAATGGCGAGCAATTCATTGTTGGCTAAGTTTTCAGCCCCGTATTGGAGCAGCCGTTCTCTTGGTTTTTCTTTTTCAGGGAAATCTCTGAGTTTTAACGGCAGATCATGAATGATCAAGCCCCCCTTTGTTTTCCCCTTCTCGTTTTGATAATCAGGCCTCTATATCAAAATCTTTCAGGACTCTCATCGTTTTCGATATTGGAAGCCCTACGACTGAATAATAATCCCCGTCTATTTTTTTTACAAAAAGCGCGCCTTTTCCTTGAATACCGTACGCACCTGCTTTATCCATCGGTTCTTTCGTTTCAATATAAGTCCATATGTCCTTTTCGCTAAGCGGCCAGAACGTTACTTCAGTTGTTTCATAGAAAGTTTCGCTGTGATCATGGGATTGGATACTGACGGCTGTCAATACAACATGGTTTCGGCCCGAAAGCCTCCGCAGCATATCCGCCGCTTCTTCTTTATCTTGAGGTTTGCCGAGGCACTCGCCGTCCAGGCAGACAATCGTGTCAGCACCGATAACGACAGCATCCGGATAATCCTTAGCTACAGCTTCAGCTTTTTGTTTTGCCAACCATTGGACGTTTTCTTCCGGTGAAAGGTTTCGGTTTAATTTTTCCTCCACTTGGCTGACGATAATGCTGTAGGGCAGCTGGAGAAGATTGAGGAGTTCTTTTCTTCGCGGAGATTGTGATGCCAGAATAAGCCGCTTTGTCATGATAGTCATCCTTTCAGGGTTTGCTTAAGAAAAAAAGATACTTGTTTATACTACCAAATGATAGAGTTAACCACAATTTCAGAAAAATAACTTTTTCATGACAAAATGAAAAAAGCCCGTCACAAGGACGCAGCTCTGGCATTCATTTATTTGATTAATCCCAACAAAATCTGCTGGGCTTTCCAGCCGGATTCCGCACTTGGGTCTTCTAATTCCTTTAAAGCCTGAAGGATCGCTTCTTTTTGTTCTGTTTTACCCGCATCTGTTTTGCTGAGCGATTTTTCTATTTTCTCTACACTCGACTTTGGCACTTCACTGCCGATAATGGCCTTCGCTGAGAGTTCTGATGTTTCCTTGAAGGAATCCGTCATATCCTGATCTATGGACAAGGACAGTTCTTTTCCTCCCCATGCTTCAAAATCATTATCAATTAACGATTGTCCTAATTTTTGCGATATATCTTTTTCCGCTGCTAGACCGGCTATCACATAGGTATACCCGTCATCTTTTGATAAAGAAACGGCTGAGTATCCTTTTTCGGTCAGCTGCTTGGCTAACGTTTTGGCCCCTTTTTCAGAAGAGAATTTACCCGCTTGCACAGCATATGTTTTGTATGTACCGTCCGCCTGTCCCGTTTGCCCTGCACCGCTGTCAGTTTGACTATCTGCCGCCGCATCTCCCGCTTTCGCTGTTTGTCCTTGTGAACCTTGGCTTGCCGACGCGGGTGCCGACGCTTCTTTATTTCCAGAAAGATTTAAAGCAAAAAGACCCAGCCCTGTTCCTAACACCGCTGCAAACGCGACGGTTGTGACCAGTCTTTTCACAGGCTTGCCCGGTCCTGTTTTCTTTTTAGATTGCAAGGGAGCCCCTGTTTTTTTCTTCTTTTTATACGGCGGAACGACTTTCGGGTCTTCTTTAAACACTTCATCCTCTTGGGAATCCCAGTTGAATTCATCTTCGTCAATCTTTGATGTCTCTTCTTGGGAAGCCGCGATCTCTTGTTCTGCCTTTCTTCTTTCCTCCCAATTAGAAAAAGTTACGGATTTGTCCTGCTTTTCTTCTGAATGATCATCTTCAAACACGGTTTCTTCTTTTCCGTTAATCGTCACCTTAAGGGCTTTTTCTGAAGCTTTTCCGTTTTTTTTGCTTTTCCGTTTTTTCATTTTCACTTCCCCCTCGCTTTCTTTGACCGTTCTATGGACTTTTCATGCTTCACACTTTAGCATAGGCGAAAAAAAAAAGAACAAGACTTTTGTCGCCTTGTCCAAAAACCGTTCGTCAAATTTTTCAGCGGGGTCAGTATATGGCGATTTTGACATAGAGTGATAATATTTCTTCACCGTACAAATAACTTACCAAGCTTCCGGCAGCTATCGCAGGGGCGAAGGGGATCGGCTGTTTTCGATCGAGCTTTCCTGACAGCGTGCCGCATGCGCCGTACAGCATACCTATAAAGACAGCAAGGACAAAGGCTGCGATCAGCATTTTAACACCAAGCGCGATACCCAAAACGGCAAATAACTTAATATCGCCGCCCCCGATTCCTCCTTTACTGAGTACGGCAATCAAGACCAGCATGAAAAAACCGGCTGCGGCTCCTGATAAACTATCATACCAAGCAGGAAGCGGTACAATCATTCTTCCTGCTATCAAAAAAGGAAGAAAAAACATCAGCACGCTGTCAGGGATCAGCATATAGTGAATATCTGATGCCACGATAATGCTCAGCAATGATATGAGCAGCAGCGCGACAAAAAGTTCCCCGGATAAACCGAAACGCAGATAAGCTGCCGTAAACAAACCCGCTGTCCAAAGCTCTGCGGCCGGATACATCAGCGACAGTTTTTGTGAACAGCATTTACATCGGCCTTTTTGCAGAAAGAAAGAGAAAACCGGGATTAATTCAGCATAAGACAACGGATGGCGGCAGAATGAACAGAAGGAGCGCGGTTTTATAATAGAGATTTGTAAGGGGATACGGCAGCCTGCCGCATAGAAAAAGGACCCGAAGATGAGACCGAGGATAAACATGACAAAAACCATCAAACAACACACCTTTTCTGTCTTAAGTTCTGGTGTGGATTGTAGCACAGAAAGCCACTTTACCCTTCATGTACAAAATGAGATTTTCACCATGAAAAAACCGGCAAAATAGACATATGGCCTGTCTGTTCTGCCGGTTCATAAGAATAACCGCTATGATATTATTCTTTTCCTAATGTCAGAGATAAAATACAAGGAACCGGTGACAATGACAATTTCATTTGGATCTTTTTTGCTTTCTATCCAATTGATCACATGGTCAGGATCCTCATCCCAGGTTTTATTACATATATCACTTGCATCATAAAGCTCTTTGGCAAGGGATGCCCGCGGAAAATCAAAGGACGCAAAATGGATAGAATGGGCAATCTCTTCCATAGCTTTGATCATTTCGTAATAAGGCTTATCCTTTAAAGCACTGAATACGATGTTTACCTTTTTATCGCCAAACCGCTGTTTAACCGTCTCAATCAGTTTATCGATTCCCTCTTTGTTATGTGCGCCGTCCAGGTACACAGGAGGATTTTCCTTCACGAGCTCAAATCTTCCCGGCCATGCTGCTTTCTTTAATCCTTGCCGCAATGCTGCGTCACTGATGCCTGCCTGTTTTTGTCTGTTAAGCCACTCAGCAGCCAATATCGCTAAAGAGGCGTTTTGTCTTTGATGTGTCCCGATTAAGGATGTCTGCATCTCTTCATACAGCTTTTCGCCGGTCTTCAATGAAAAGCGTTCGCCTGAAGACAATGCTTCTTCGTCAAAAAGAGTGCAAGTCTCATGCAAAGACTGAAACGGGGCTGATTTTTCAGCGGCTTCGTCTTGGATCACCCGCAAGGCTTCCCGCTGCGCAACGGCTGTAATGATCGGAATTCCTGCTTTAATAATCCCCGCTTTTTCGCCGGCGATTTCTTCTATAGAGTTTCCTAAAATATTCATATGGTCATGCCCGATACTCGTAATGGCAGTTAAAATCGGCTCGACAATGTTCGTGGAGTCGTATCTTCCCCCCAGCCCGGTTTCAAAAATAACAAAATCAACAGAGCTGTGCTTTGCAAAATATAGGAACGCACAGGCCGTAATGATTTCAAATTCTGTCGGAGGCCCAAGTTCTGTTTGATCAAGCTCATCGACAAGGGGTTTTATTTCATTGACAAGCATGGTCCATTCCCCGTCGGAAATCGGTGCGCCGTTCACACTGATCCGTTCATTAAATGTGATGATAAACGGTGATGTAAAAGTTCCGACTGAATAACCTGCTTCCTGTAAAAATGAACGGATAAACGCCACGGTGGACCCTTTTCCATTTGTCCCCGCCACATGCAGAGCGCGGATCTTTTTTTCAGGATGCTCCAGGCCCTTCATCAGCCGTTTCATTCGCTCAATTCCGGGCTTCACGCCGAATTTCAGGCGCCCGTGAATCCAGCTGATCGCTTCCTCATAGGTAGTAAACACTTAAATCCCCTCTTTTATAGGACAAGGCGGCTTCCGAAGAAACCGCCCCGGCTTTTATCAGCCTTTCAGCTCAGCCATTCTTGCTTGAACAGCATCGCGTTTTGTCACATAATCTTTTTCTTTTTCACGTTCTTCTTCAATGACGTGTGCAGGAGCTTTTTTGATAAAGCCTTCATTTCCAAGTTTCTTTTGGACACGTTCGACTTCTTTTGTCAGCTTATCGAATTCCTTTTGCAGACGGGCGATTTCTTCATCTATGTTAATCAGCCCTTCTAACGGGAGAATGACCTCTGCACCGGTCACTACAGCTGTCATTGCTTTATCGGCAGACTCGATATCAGTGCCGATTTTCAGCATGCTCGGATTCGTAAAACGCTCAACGTATGAGCGATTCGCTTCAAGGCGTGCTGCGATTTCTTCTGTGCTTGTTTTAATATACAGTTCGACCTGCTTGCTCATCGGCGTATTGACTTCGCTTCTGATATTACGCACAGAACGGATAAGCTCTACGAGAAGTTTCATATCCGCTGCCGCTTCTGTGTCGGTATGCTCCGATACTGAAACAGGCCATGCGCTGACTGTAATGGATTCCCCTTCGTGAGGAAGGTGCTGCCAAATTTCCTCCGTTAAAAACGGCATAAACGGGTGAAGCAGACGCATCGTCTGATCCAGCACATAAGCAAGGATGGAACGGGTTGTCTTCTTAGCCGCTTCATCTTCACCGTACAGCGGAAGCTTCGCCATTTCAATGTACCAATCGCAGAAGTCATCCCATATGAAGTTGTACAAATGGCGGCCGACTTCACCGAATTCATATTTATCAGCGAGTTGAGTCACGCTCTCGATCGTTTCATTCAAACGCGTTAATATCCATTTATCAGCCACAGTTTTTTCGCCAGAGAGATCAAGCTCATCGTAAGTCATGCCATCCATGTTCATTAAAGCAAAACGGGAGGCGTTCCAAATTTTATTGGCGAAATTCCATGTTGATTCCACTTTTTCATAGCTGAAACGAAGATCCTGGCCAGGTGAACTTCCGGTCGCTAAGAAATACCGCAGTGAATCAGCGCCGTATTGATCAATGACATCCATCGGATCGACACCGTTGCCAAGCGATTTACTCATTTTTCTGCCTTGTTCATCGCGGATTAAACCGTGAATTAAGACATCTTTAAACGGACGCTCCCCAGTAAATTCAATTCCTTGGAAGATCATACGGGACACCCAGAAGAAAATGATATCGTACCCTGTCACAAGAACGTCCGTCGGGTAATATCGTTTGAAGTCTTCCGCAGTGATATCAGGCCAGCCCATTGTCGAGAACGGCCAAAGCGCTGAGCTGAACCACGTATCAAGCACATCATTGTCCTGCTCCCAATTTTCGCTGTCTTCCGGCGCTTCCAGACCGACGTACACTTCTCCGGTTTCTTTATGATACCAAGCTGGAATGCGGTGTCCCCACCATAATTGTCGGGATATGCACCAATCGCGGATATTTTCCATCCAGTGCAAATACGTTTTTTCAAAGCGGTCAGGAACAAAGTTCACTTTTTCTTCTTTTTCCTGCAAGTTAATGGCTGCATCGGCAAGGGGCTGCATATGAACAAACCATTGGGTTGATAGGTATGGCTCGACAACTGCGCCGCTCCGTTCACTATGTCCTACAGAATGCATATGGTCCTCGATTTTAAAGAGGACGCCGGCCTCCTGCAAGTCCTTAACAAGCGTTTTGCGGCAATCGAAACGGTCCATGCCGTTATATTGTAATGCGTTTTCGTTCATCGTGCCGTCTTCATTCATAACAAGGATTCGTTCTAAATTGTGACGGTTGCCAAGTTCGAAATCATTCGGATCATGCGCAGGCGTGATTTTAACGGCGCCTGAACCAAAGTCCATATCGACATAATCATCTCCGACGATCGGAATTTCGCGGTTTGTGATCGGCAGAATGACCGTTTTCCCGATAAGATGCTTGTAGCGTTCATCTTCAGGGTGGACCGCCACTGCCGTATCGCCAAGCATCGTTTCAGGGCGGGTTGTGGCGATTTCAATTGTTCCTGATCCGTCAGACAGCGGATAGCTCATATGATAGAAAGCGCCTTGAACGTCTTTGTAAATGACTTCAATATCAGATAGCGCAGTCTTTGTCGCAGGGTCCCAGTTGATGATGTATTCCCCTCTGTAGATCAAGCCTTTTTCATAAAGTTTCACAAATACTTCTCGCACGGCTTTATTTAAGCCTTCATCTAGCGTAAAGCGCTCACGTGAATAATCAAGGCCAAGGCCCATTTTCGCCCACTGGCTGCGGATGAATTCAGCGTACTCTTCTTTCCACTTCCACGTTTCTTCAAGGAATTTCTCACGGCCTAAATCATAGCGGCTTGTGCCCTCTTCACGCAGTTTTGCCTCAACCTTCGCCTGAGTGGCGATCCCGGCATGATCCATCCCCGGAAGCCACAGAACGTCATAGCCCTGCATCCGTTTCATCCGTGTCACAATGTCCTGCAGCGTCGTATCCCACGCATGGCCCAAGTGAAGCCGGCCTGTTACGTTTGGCGGCGGGATAACCACAGAGTAAGGCTCTTTTGTTTCATCGTTTTTGGCTTCAAAGAATTTTCCCTTTAACCAAAAGTCATATCTGTCCTTTTCAACTGCCGCCGGATCATATTTCGTCGGCATTGTTTGTTCATTCGTTTCCATCGTAACCCTCCAGCATGTTTAGAAATGGCTGAGCAACTAAAAAAGAGCCCTTCATCCCTGTAAAGGACGAAAAGCTCTTTCGCGGTACCACCTTTTTTCATGAACAATACGTTCATGCACTTAAACGGATAACGGGTGCGCCCCGAATTTCTCTACTCGAGTTCAAGAAATTTTGCTCCCGGGCGACCTTCCAATAAGACTGTCATAAGAAGCCTTTCAGCAAGCGGCTTCTCTCTCTGCATGCGTCTTTTTTGTACTCTTCCCGTTCCAAGCAGGTGTATATATCAGCTCGTTATATACTTCATTTATGCTCTTTATTATAGTAAAAGTGTTTTCTATTCGTCAATCATCTTTTCCAAAAACCCGGCTGCCTATACAAAAATGGGCATGCACCCATCGCCCAAGGTTACATATGATGCTTGCATATACGAAGAGGGGGATGCATTGTGAGAAAAAGAATCAACTCTTATTCGTTGCCGCCGTGGGTCAGACAGATACGTCACGCCTCCGCGCAAGTCATTATTCCGATAACAGTCTTTCAAGCTATCAGGACTATCATCTTTCCGACAACATTTGATGTTTTGCTGCTCGGGATATTAATATTTTTCGCCTGTGCGTTTCATTTGGAATGGCTGTAATCAAAACGGGTCCGCGCCATTAAGACGCAGACCCGTTTTCAGTTTGAAATTTTTTCTCTTGTTCAATCTGATGAACCTTCATAACAAAGGGTTCCGTATTTTTCATCTGCCAATAAGCCCTCAGCAAATGGGCGCATTCCTCTTTCTCATGAAGCCTTTGATTGGTTTGGTAGCGGTTCAGCACTTTATATAAAGCAGCGGGGTAAGCCATATAACTGAGAAAAAGGCTGTTTTCCGATTCATATAGAGGAAAAGCTTTATGATACGTATAAAACCAGTCAAGACACTCCGGACAAGATTTAGGATAGCTTCTGAACGTTCTCGTATAAAAGCCGATCAAATCATTTTGAGGCGGACCGACAGAGGCTTTCTCGAAATTTGTAAAAAAACCTGATCCCGCATCGTTATATAAAAAATGATGGATTGAGAGGCTCCCATGATTCATGACAATTCTGTAATCACTCTTTTCCTTCATGGCTTCGTACCAGTCTCCAAGCCGGTCAATCGCAAAATTCACAGCAGAGATCGTTTCGGAAAAACATGTGACAGCCTGCAGTTCAAACGGTGAAAGGTACCATTCTTTTTCTGCCTGATCTACAAACTGCTCATAACTTAGCTTTTCCTTCTCCCACTTTTTCTTCGTGTTCTCATAATGGCGTCTAATATCCTCGCTGCTGATTTTGATTTCCTGCACAGTCCTCTCATGAAGACGCGCAGTTTCTCTAAACAGATATTCATGCTTTTGATCCCGTTCTTCCGCTTGGTCATATTGAAGCCAAGGCATCAGATAATAATAAGCATTCCGAGTCATTCCGCCTGAAAAAAATTCACCCGAATTCGTTCTGTATATAGGCACAAAAGAACGAAAACCTTTTTCCTCCAGCGTCAGCATTTGATCTGTAAAAAGCCTGCTTCGTTTCACATCAAGCTGTTTCAGCGCAAAAATGCCGTAATTTGTATACACTTTACATACACGCGGACTGACAGGTTCTATAAATTCCGCTGTCAGCCCATATTCCGCAAGAACCGTTTGGACATCTTCCATTCCATTCACCACATTTTCAAATCACTCGGATTTATGCATGGCTGTTGTTGTATTCCGGTATATAGAGAATCTGCCCTTCTTCTAATTCTGCATCCAATGATAAAGCATTCATTCTGATCAGCTGCTGTGAACTGATATCATACCGTTCACACACACGGTCAATCGTATCCTGCTGCTGAACAATGCATATTTTCATTCTTGAAAACTCTTCTTCTTCTCTTGTGAAAAGTTTTGTTAAATAGAGAGAATTATTATTTTCTCTAGCTTGCGGTTCCTCCGTTTCAGCTGTTGGCGCTCTTTTTGTATGAGCCGCCGGTTCTTTACTTCCCGATTCTGGCGTATGGGACAGCTGAAAGGAAAATTCAGGATGGAACTCTTCATCGGCCTTTTCAGCTGATGATGTTTTTCTCACTTCGATTTCAAAACCGGCTTCCTCTCGTTCTTCCTCTTTCTCCTCTAATAGCTTAGGCGCTGAGTAGAGTGAGTGTTCCTCTGGTTCATGTTCAGGTAAAAATGCGCGATAAGCAGGTGTCAGGTCTGCCTCAGGCTCTTCAGTCAATGACTGATTTTCCGCAAAGCTATTCTCACCCGCTTCATCAGATGGTTCCTGCTCGGCATGCAGACTAGGTTCACATTCCGAATCCGCCTTTTCCTCCGAACGTTTTTTCGTACCGACGCGCAGAAGCGGTTCAAACTCCTTCTTTTCCTCTTGATGAAGCACTGGCTCAGAAGCCGGCGGGGCAGCAGCTTCCGCTTCTTCTTTCGATTCTTGGCGCAGCGCAGCCTCAGGCAGCGGCGGGGCAGAAATTTTCGCTACACTTGCTTCTTCTTCCGCCTCTTGACGCAGTACAGTCTCAGGGAGCGGCGATGAGTAAACTTCCGCAGCCTTCTCTTCCGCTTTTTCCTCCGGTTCTTGGCGCAGCTTTGCTTCCGGCACTGACGGCGAGGCCTCTTCTGCTACACTCATTTCCGCTGTTTCTTCCGGCTCTTGACGCAGTGCTGTTTCTGGCGGCGCGGCAGTGATTTCTCCTGCCTGCTTTTCTGCTTCGGCCTCTTGGCGCAGCTCTGCTTCTGGCAACGGCGGCGCGACCTCTTCTGCTGCACTCATTTCCGCTGTTTCTTCCGGCTCTTGACGCAGTGCTGCTTCTGGCGGCGCGGCAGTGATTTCTCCTGCTTGCTTTTCTGCTTCGGCCTCTTGGCGCAGCTCTGCTTCCGGCACCGGCGGAGCGGCTTCTTCCGCTGCACTCATTTTCGCTGTTTCTTCCGGCTCTTTACGCAGTGCTGCTTCTGGCGGCGCGGCAGTGATTTCTCCTGCCTGCTTTTCTGCTTCGGCCTCTTGGCGCAGCTCTGCTTCCGGCACCGGCGGCGAGGCTTCTTCTGCTGCACTCATTTTCGCTGTTTCTTCCGGCTCTTTACGCAGTGCTGTTTCTGGCGGCACCGCAGTGATTTCTCCTGCTTGCTTTTCTGCTTCGGCCTCTTGGCGCAGCTCTGCTTCTAGCATCGGCGCGACCTCTTCTGCTGCACTCATTTCCGCTGTTTCTTCCGGCTCTTGACGCAGTGCTGCTTCTGGCGGCGCGGCAGTGATTTCTCCTGCTTGCTTTTCTGCTTCGGCCTCTTGGCGCAGCTCTGCTTCCGGCACCGGCGGAGCGGCTTCTTCCGATTCTAGGTGCAGACCCGCTTCTGGGGCGAGCGATGCCAAATCTTCCGCTGCATTCTCTTCTGCTTCTTCTGACTCTTGACGAAGTACAGCTTCGGGAGCCGGCGGGGCGGAGTCTTCCGCTTGATTTTCATCAGTTTCTGGCTCTCGATTATTTAGTGACAGCGACTCAGATGTATGGTTATCCTCATCTTTGTCCTGCAAAAATTCCGGCGCAGCATACAGAGGAGCTTCAGGCTGCCTGATCTCATTTTCATCAAGCAGACCCTCAATGGCTAAATCAGCTTGGATGGTTAAAAGGCGTGACTCCGATAATTGATAATCAAACGCATCAATAAACACAAACACATCATTCAAATGGCTTACTTTATTTTTCGGAATGGTGATGTCAACAGGGAAGCAATGGGTCAGCTCTGCCGTTCCGTCCTCTCTGGTCCTGACTTCCTCTACAAACCGCTTTTCCGTAATCAGTTCTTCAAAATCTCTGCTTTGATCTATGTTGTACTCACCTGTAAGTTCTAGCGATCCTCTGATTGATACGTAATCATTTACTTCCTGCACCCTAATATCAGGATCTAATGAAATGGAAAGCAATTCAGAAACTTCCTGTCCTTTTTGGAAACAGATTGATTCTTCTACAGAAAATTGCAAACGATGATTTTGCGGCAAGTTCATATCCTCCTTTCACCTAATCCTTAAAATTAGATGTCACTAAAGGTGTATGTCTGAAGGGGGGGAAATATGAATGGGGAATACAGAAAAAACCGGTACAAGGAAGGCCTTATACCGGTTTTGATAGCTTACGCCCGACTGATATCAGCAAATACTTTTTCAGCCGCCTGGATTGTTTTTTCAATGTCTTCATCGGAATGCGCAGTCGACAGGAAAAGTCCCTCAAACTGTGATGGCGGGAGGAACACACCTTCGTTTGCCATTCCTTTATAATACTTGGCGAACAGCTTCAAATCAGATGATTTGGCTGCCTCATAGTTAACAACAGGATCGTTAGTAAAGAAGAAACCGATCATCGAACCGGCGCGGTTAAACGTATGCGGAATTCCGTAAGTTTCAGCCGCTTTTGAAATGCCTTCTTCCAGTCTGTCGCCTTTTTTGATAAATGCTTTATAGGAGTCAGGAGTGAGCTGCTTTAACGTTTCAAGCCCCGCGGTCATAGCGAGCGGGTTGCCTGATAACGTGCCGGCCTGATAAATCGGACCGCTTGGTGCAATCCGCTCCATGATTTCCGCTTTTCCGCCATATGCGCCGACTGGAAGGCCGCCGCCGATGACCTTGCCTAAACATGTCAAATCAGGCGTCACGCCAAAATAGCCTTGCGCACACTGGTAGTCCACTCTAAATCCAGTCATGACTTCATCAAAGATCAACAGCGAGCCGTGCTGTTCAGTGATATCACGCAACCCTTGAAGGAAGCCTTCACGCGGAGGAACAACCCCCATATTTCCGGCTACCGGTTCAACGATGACACCGGCGATATCTTCACCGTACTCTTGAAAAGCAAGTTTAACACTTTCCATATCATTGTACGGCACAGTAATTGTATTTTTTGCCACGCCTTCCGGAACCCCCGGGCTGTCAGGCAGACCGAGCGTCGCTACACCGGAACCCGCTTTAATAAGCAGAGAATCGCCGTGCCCGTGGTAGCATCCTTCAAATTTGAGAATTTTATTTCTTCCCGTATAACCCCTTGCCAAACGAAGTGCACTCATAGTCGCTTCGGTTCCCGAGCTGACCATCCGAACAATTTCCAATGAAGGCACACGGTCTATGACCAGCTTCGCAAGCTCATTTTCCACCTCTGTCGAAGCGCCGAAGCTCGTCCCGTATTCAGCCACTTTTTTAAGGCTTTCCACAACCTGATCGTTTGTGTGCCCAAGAATTAAAGGACCCCAAGACAGGACATAATCAATATATTCGTTTCCATCAATGTCAAAAATTTTTGATCCTTTTCCACGCTCCATAAAGATAGGGTCCATGTCCACAGATTTAAAGGCGCGCACAGGGCTGTTCACCCCGCCCGGCATTAGTTTTAGAGCTTCCTTAAAAGCGGCTTTTGATTTTTCATAGCTTCTCATCTGCCTCAACTCCCGTCAAATGAAATAATTACTCCGCAAGCCATTTGGCTGCGTCTTTTGCATGGTACGTCATAATAAGGTCCGCGCCTGCACGCTTCATGCTTGTTAAAATTTCTAACACCATTTCTTTTTCTTTGATCCAGCCGTTTTGTGCCGCAGCCTTCACCATCGAATACTCCCCGCTTACATTATAAGCCACAAGCGGCAGGTTATATTGATTTTTCACGTCACGCATGATGTCTAAATAAGACATAGACGGCTTGACGATTAAAAAGTCTGCGCCTTCGGCAACGTCTGATTCCGCTTCACGAAGCGCTTCCAGACGGTTGGCAGGATCCATTTGATACGTTTTACGGTCGCCGAATTGCGGTGTGCTGTCAGCCGCATCACGGAACGGGCCGTAAAATTCACTTGAATATTTTACAGCATAAGACATGATCGGAATATTGACGAATCCTTCTTGATCGAGCGCTTCTCTGATAACTGCGACAAAGCCGTCCATCATGTTTGATGGCGCAATAATGTCCGCACCCGCTTTAGCTTGGCTTACCGCGGTTTGCGCTAACAGCTCAAGCGATTCATCATTCAGAATTTCCCCCTCTTTGACAAGGCCGCAATGCCCGTGGTCCGTATACTCACATAAACAAGTATCAGCGATGACGACAAGCTCAGGAAAATGCTTTTTGATTTCGGCAATGGCTTTTTGCACAATTCCGTGATCATGGAAAGCCTGAGTGCCGCAGCTGTCTTTTTCTTCCGGGATTCCGAATACGATGACAGACTTAATGCCGAGATTGACAAGCTCAGCCATTTCGTCCTTCAGTATATCTAATGATACATGATAAACGTCCGGCATTGAAGGGACGGCTTTTTTTCCCTCAAGCCCTTCCACGACAAAAATCGGATAAATAAAATCCGACGGGTGCAAACGTGTTTCCTTTACTAATTCTCTCATACTTGCGTTTGCGCGCAAACGGCGGTGTCTGTTAAACGTTTGATTCATCTTAATCCTTCCTTTCTTGACATGCTGCACATCAATGTCAGCATTCCTTCTACCGTGAATGTCTCGGGGATATGAGACGAAATGCCGTACTGCATCAGTGCCTCCTGTGTTAAAGGGCCTATGCTGATATAATTCGTCCTGTCATTCTCCCAGACTCTTTCTTCATTTCCCAGCGCGTGCATAAATGTATGCACAGAGGATGAGCTTGTAAATGTAATATAATCAAATGAAGAACGGCCAGCAGCTTGTCTCAGCTCAGCTATGCCTTGTTCATCGGGAATGGTATTGTACAACACCCATTCTCTGACCTGAAAGCCAAGAGGCTCCAGCTCTGTTTTTATCACACCCCGTGATAAATTGCCTTTTATGACCGTGACCCGATCACTTATTAATGCATGCTGCTTTAATGTATCAGCCAAGCACTCCGCAATATATGTATCCGGCATTACATCCACCGTTACATGACGGGTTTGCAAGTACCTAGCCGTCTTCTCGCCGACAGCAGCAATCTTTTTCTGCGCCGGATGAGGCAGTCCGTTTTCCTTCAGGTAGGAAAAAAAGAATTGAGCGCCATTTACACTGGTAAAGACAAGCCATCCCGGTTCAGAAAGATCCTTTTGAAGCTTGTTTGCATTTTCATTGGGTAAAGCTTTCTGAAATGTAATAAGCGAAGCTGAAACAACCGATCCGCCGAGCGCTTCCACTTTCTGTTGAAACGAAGCCGCCTGCGCTTTGTTGCGGGTGACAAGCACGGTCTTTCCTTCTAAAGGAAGATCATCACTCCGCATCCTGATCAAGCTCCTGTTTGACACGATCGATTAATGCTTTGGCTCCTTTATCCGACATAAGCGCTGCACAGCGTTTGCCGATTTCTTCAGGATCGTTTCCAGCCACCTTCTCTTTGAAAATCGTTTTTCCGTCAGGTGAAGCCACAAGCCCTGTTAACTGAACTTCATCTTGATCATTTATTGTCGCATAACCGGCGATCGGAACCTGACAGCCGCCTTCCATTGCATTCAGAAAGGCTCTTTCGGCTAATACAGTGCGTTTTGTATATTCGTCGGTAAATTGAGAGAACAGCCGCAGCAGCCCCTCATCCGATTCTCTGCACTCAATCGCAAGCGCTCCTTGGCCGACAGCAGGGAGACAGCGCTCCGGCTCGAGAAATTCCGTGACGACATCATCCTTCCAGCCCATTCTGGACAGACCGGCGGCAGCTAAAATGATCGCATCGTAATCTTCTGTTTCCAGCTTATGAAGCCTCGTATCTATGTTGCCTCTAATCCACTTAATTGTAAGATCCGGACGCTCGACTAACAGCTGAGCGCTTCTTCTCAGACTGCTTGTGCCGATCACTCCGCCTTCCTTAATGTCAGAAAGTTTTTGATGACGTTTTGATATCAGCGCATCACGCGGGTCCTCCCGTTTCGGGATACACCCGATAGTAAGACCTTCCGGCAGTGAAGCCGGCATGTCCTTCATGCTGTGGACCGCCATATCAATGTCTTCGTTCAAAAGCGCCTGCTCGATTTCTTTCACAAACAGCCCTTTGCCGCCCACTTTTGACAATGTGACATCAAGGATACGATCACCTTTCGTCACAATTTCTTTAATTTCAAATGTATAGGAGGCATCTATTTCCTCCAGTTTTTTAATCACCCATTTTGTTTGGGTCATCGCGAGTTTGCTCCGTCTGGAACCTACCTTAATCGTTCTCATTTATCTTTCCTCCCGAATCTGTTTGGGAACCGTTATTTTAGCTGAACCAATGGAATTGCGACAGGCTTCCGAGCAGAAAGTAATTAATCATCAGCACGAGAAAACAAGCAGTATTCCACAGCGCTGCTACTTTTCCCTGAAGCTCTTTAATCAATCTGATATATAAGTAGTAGCTGTATAAAAGCAGCACGATAAACGAGCCCATCACCTTGGCGTCAAACCAATACAGCGTTTCAATCGAGACATACGCCCAAATTACGCCGAGAATCAAGCTCAGCAAAAGCATCGGAACCCCGATGACATTCAGAACATATGCCATATAATCGAGCTTTGATAAATCCTCAATCCTCAGCAGCCATTTTCCCCACTTTTTCTTTTTCAACAAATTGTATTGAAATAGGTAAAGCACTGAAAACACAAAGGAAAGCGAAAAGGCCCCGTATGAGAGGATCGCCATTGTAATATGGATAACCAAAAGCTCCGAGACAAGCTGTCCGGAAAAAGCCGCAGAATGCTGATCCGTCGGTGAAAACGTATGAATGGCTATCATAGAAAACCCGATAACGTTAGTAAAAAACACAATAAAGTCCACACGCAAAAGCTTTGTCAGCACAAGAGACAAGGTGACAAGCACCCACGCATAAAAATAAAGGGCTTCTGTCACATTTAAGACGGGGAACCTTCCTGTCACCCACATAAAGTAAGTAAGATAGACAGTTTGAAGAGTCCAGACAATAGAAAGCAACCAGAAGGCCATTTTCCCAGCCTTCCGGTTGTGTTGAAGAAAGTCTATAAAATAAAAGAGTACGCTAAGTGCATAAATGACAATGGTGCCCTCATTAAGTCTTGCCATTGCTGTATCAATCATCGAGCCTTCACTCACTTACAAGTGGGGCAAAGCCCGCTTTTGATTCAGCCTGTTTAAACGTATGGACCGGTTGACGGCCATCCGCGCTTTTCTCCGTTTGCCGCCCTGATGCTTCTTCAATATCAAAAATTTGCATGAACAAAGCAAGCTTTTCCTCTGAATCAGCCTCAGCCGCAAGCTCTTTCGCTTTCAAAATCGGATCACGGAGCATTTGATTAATAATGCTTTTTGTATGTTTATTCAGCAATTTCTTCTCTCTCGTGCTCAAATGGGGCAGCTTTCGTTCAATGCTGTTCATTGTCTCTGATTGAATGGAAAGCGCCTTTTCTCGCAACGCCGAAATGACCGGAACCACACCGAGTGTATTCAGCCATTGTTTAAACTCAACAATCTCCGCTTCAATAAACAGTTCAACCTTTTCAGCTGTTTCACGGCGCTCCTTCAAGTTGGCTTCGACGATTCCTTCAAGGTCGTCAATGTCATAAAGGAAAACGCCCTCGACATCGCTTAAAGCAGGATCAAGGTCTCTCGGCACAGCGATATCCACCATAAATAACGGACGCCCTTTTCGAAGTTTATTCGCCCGCTCCATCATTTCTTTTGACACGACAAAATCATTCGCCCCAGTAGAACTGATTAAAATATCGGCTTTTGATAGCGCGCTTTCAAGCTGGTTCAAGCTTTGCGCTTCTCCGGAAAAACGGTCTGCAAGTTCTTTTGCTTTCATATATGTTCGGTTAATGACAGTCACCTTGCCGATTCCCTGCCCGTGAAGATTTTCAGCGGCCAGCTCGCCCATTTTTCCCGCACCGAGAATTAAAATGTGCTTCCCGGAAAGAGAGCCGAAGATTTTCTTTGCAAGTTCAACGGCAGCATAACTGACTGAAACCGCGTTTGAGCCGATGTCTGTTTCAGCATGAGTCCGTTTGCCCACCGTTACAGCCTGTTTAAACAGCGCATTGAAAACGGTGCCAATCGTTTTCTCTTCTTGGGCCGCCTTAAAACTCGCACGAACTTGACCGAGAATCTGTGTTTCGCCGATGATCATAGAATCAAGTCCGCAGGCCACCCGGAATAAATGCTCTACAGCCGCATCGCTTTCATAAAAGGTTAAAAACGGCGATAGATCTTCTTTGCTTAGCCCAAACCACTCGGCTAAAAATCTTTTTATATAATAACGGCCGGTATGAAGCTGGTCCACGACCGCATAAATTTCAGTGCGGTTGCAGGTCGACACAATGATATTTTCTAGAATGCTCTTTTCTTCTTTTAATTGAAGCATCGCTTCTGCCAGCTCATCCGGCTGAAAACTTACTTTTTCACGTATTTCAATTGGGGCTGATTTATAATCTACTCCCACAACAAGAATATGCATAGCCTTTTATTGCACCCCCAACACCCAACTTTTATTTATAATCATTCTAACATAGAATTCATTATTTATAATGATTATAACATAGTTTCTTTTAGAAAATGTGAACAGATTTCAAAAATGTTATGCTATATTATAAAAAGCTTCACGAAGGAAGCAGGTTCCTATTGAAAATACCAAAAACAGCAGAGATTTACCAAAAATCCGCTCAACAAACAAGAAGGTGATCCAATGAAAAAATCAATTTTATTTCCTTGTCTGCTGCTGGCCTCGTCATTATACGCATGGCTTCAAAGCGGTCAATTAGAATTATTTTCAGGCCAGGATCAATGGCCCGTTCTTCTTATGCTATTAGGCGCCGCGTTTATTTATCAAGGTAAAAAAGAAGCGGCAGCCTCTCATTTCTTTATTGGCATGGTTCTTTTCGGAATCGGTTTGCACTTTTTCGCGAAACCGTCATTAGACTGGTGGCCGGACGATTTTGAAATGATCATATTCGTTATCGGCTTCTCTCTGCTTGCGTCAACCATTCAAAAAAAAGAATATGTATATGAAGCCGTTTCGATGATTTGTTTTTCCCTGTTTCTGTACTTTTTTAAACAGATTACAGCTTGGCTTGATTCTGCGCACATCCCGACGGCGCTTTTTAAAGAGTACTGGCCGTTTGTGTTTATTGCGATCAGTTTATTGTTATTATTGATAAAAAGAAAAAAAACTATACGATAAATAAAAAACCGGCAGAGAAAGTCTCTACCGGTTTATCATTTTTTTAATGGCTCCCCACGCTTCATCTTTCCCCTTTTTCGTTTCAGAGGAAAACAGAATCAGCTCGTCTTCCGGCTCGATATTAAGCGTTTGTCTGACCACTTTTGCGTGTTTATCCCATTTCCCTTTCGGAATCTTGTCCGCTTTCGTAGCGATAATAATCACAGGAATGCCATAATGCTTTAAGAAATCATACATTGACACGTCATCTGCTGACGGGGCGTGCCTCAAATCCACGATCTGCACCACGGCTTTCAATTCCTCACGTGTGGTGATATAGGTTTCAATCATCCTGCCCCACGCTTCACGCTCTGTTTTTGAGACTTTGGCAAAGCCATAACCAGGTACATCCACGAAATGAAGGTCATCGTTTATGATATAAAAATTCAAAGTTTGTGTTTTTCCCGGTTTTGATGATGTTCTGGCAAGATTTTTACGATTGATTAATGAATTGATAAAAGATGACTTTCCTACGTTTGATCTTCCGGCCAGCGCAATTTCCGGCAGGCCCCCCTCAGGGTACTGTTCCGGTTTTACTGCGCTGATCACGATATCTGACTTTGTTACTTTCATGTTTTCTCTCCCACTAAAGCATACTCCAAAACTTCGTCTAGATGTGACGCTAACACAAAGGTTAACCCTTCTCTGACGCTTTCGGGTATGTCTTCTATATCTTTTTCGTTGTCCTTCGGCGCAATGATTGTGGTTAGACCCGCACGATGTGCGCCGAGCGCTTTTTCTTTCAGTCCGCCGATCGGCAGCACACGGCCTCTCAGCGTAATTTCTCCTGTCATTCCGACTTCCCGGGATACCGGGCGCCCTGTTAAAGCGGAAACAAGCGCTGTGGCCATTGTTATTCCCGCTGACGGCCCGTCTTTAGGGACTGCTCCTTCCGGAACATGGATGTGAATATCATATTTTTCATGAAAATCAGGTTTGATTCCGAGCTCTTCAGCTTTTGAACGGACATAACTGAATGCCGCCTGTGCCGATTCTCTCATCACATCCCCAAGCTTTCCGGTCAAAATGAGCTTGCCTTTCCCAGGTGATAACGATACTTCAATGGACAGCGTGTCTCCTCCGACCGTCGTGTAGGCCAATCCCGTGACGACCCCCACCTGATCTTCCGTTTCCGCTTGGCCGTATCTGAAAATCCGTTTGCCGATAAAATCCTGAAGATTTTTTTCAGTCACCGTAATCCGCTTTCTTTCCTTTGCTACAATTGATTTGGCAGCTTTACGGCAAATTGCGGCAAGCTGGCGTTCAAGGCTTCTGACCCCTGCTTCTCTCGTATAGTAACGGATGATATCAAGAATCGCCTGATCGCGTATTTGCAAGTTTCCTTTTTTCAGCCCGTGCTCTTTAAGCTGTTTCGGCAGTAAATGATCTTTTACAATTTCAAGCTTCTCTATTTCAGTGTAACCTGATATATTGATGATTTCCATTCTGTCTCTGAGAGGGCCAGGAATCGTTGCCAGATTATTAGCCGTTGCGATAAAAAGGACTTTCGATAAATCAAAGTTTTCTTCGATGTAGTGATCACTGAATGTGCTGTTTTGTTCCGGGTCCAGCACTTCAAGCATAGCAGACGAAGGGTCGCCTCTGAAATCCGAAGACATCTTATCAATTTCATCTAACAAGAAAACCGGATTCAGCTTGCCGGCTTTTTTCATTCCCTGAATAATACGCCCCGGCATCGCACCAACATAGGTTCGTCTGTGTCCGCGGATTTCTGATTCATCACGAACACCGCCAAGCGAGATTCTCACAAAGCTGCGGCCCATGCTTTTTGCAATGGACTTTGCCAGAGATGTTTTCCCGACTCCCGGAGGTCCCGCCAGACAAAGAATCGGACCTTTTAATGATTTTGTCAGCTGCTGAACGGCTAAGTATTCCAAAATCCGTTCTTTTACTTTCTCAAGTCCGTGATGCTCTTCATCTAAAAGATCACCGGCTGCTTTTATGTCAAGCTTATCTTCTGTCGCATCCGTCCAAGGGAGCGCAATAAGCCAGTCGATATAATTGCGGATCACAGAGCTTTCCGCGGAACTGGACGGGACTTTTTCGTAACGGCTTAATTCTTTCAGCGCCGTTTCTTTGACATGGTCCGGCATGCCCGCTTGTTCAATTTTTTCTGTCAAGCTTTGGACCTCGCCCGTTTTCCCTTCTTTATCGCCAAGCTCTTTTTGAATCGCCTTCATCTGTTCGCGCAAATAATATTCCTTTTGCGTACGCTCCATCGACCGTTTGACACGCTGGCCGATTTTCTTCTCAATTTCAAGCACTTCTTTTTCATTATTGATCAAATCAATTACTTTGTTCAGCCTGTCTTTTACAGCAGCCGTTTCTAAAATATCCTGTTTGTCCTTTAATTTCAGCGGAAGATGCGAAGCGACGATGTCCGCCATTCTGCCGGGCTCTTCAATATCAGTAACAGCGGCATAGGTTTCAGCCGATATTTTTTTAGAAATTTTTATGTACTGGTCAAAATGATCCAACAAGGTACGCATCAAGGCTTCGTCTTCTACGTCTTTCGAATCATCTTCGTGAATAAGCTGAATATCAACTGTTGTATACTCTTCCAGTTCCGTGTATTCAGTGATTTGCGCGCGTTGTATCCCCTCAACCAGAACTCGGATTGTTCCGTTCGGAAGTTTCAGCATCTGTTTGATTTTTGTATAGGTGCCGACAGTAAAAATTTCATTTTCACCCGGTTCGTCTATAGAAATATCCTGCTGAGTGGCTAAAAATATCATATGATCATGCATCATTGCCTGTTCAAGAGCCTGAACCGACTTATCACGGCCCACATCTAAATGCAAAACCATCGTCGGGTACACCAATAAGCCTCTTAAAGGGAGGAGCGGGATGCTGCGTTTTAATTCTTCTGCCATGTGACTGACACCTCCGTGACTTTAGTATGAACCATTATAATACAACTTTTTCATCCTTGTACAATTCCAGGATTTCATAGTTCCGAAATTGACAACATGTATCCATCCGGTTCGATTTTCTAAAAAGCAGTCTCCTCGTAGTATACCCTTTCTTTCTAATCTGAAAAAGGAAAAGATGACCTTCATGAAAAAAACCCTATTATTATAATAGGGTTAAACGGATTCTTTATTGATTTCGATGGGAAATGGTTTTTGCTCAGAAGGCGGATCAATCAACGCCGCATCCAGCACCTCTTGGAACGTTTTGACCGTTATAATAGTGATGCCATCAATTTGTTTGAGAATCGACTGCTTATTGTCATAAGGAATAATGACCTTCTGTGCACCGGAGTGTTTCGCCGCTTTAATTTTAGGAATTACACCGCCGATTGGCTTTACAAGCCCGTTCAAGCTGATTTCTCCTGTCATCGCAACCTTATTGTCAATCGGAATCTTATGGATCGCAGAAAAAATCCCCGCTGCCATCGCTATACCCGCGGAAGGTCCGTCAATCGGAATGCCGCCGGGGAAATTGATATGAATATCATAATCCGTCGGTTTGATTCCCATTGTGCGGAGAACGGTTAACACGTTTTCCACTGAGCCTTTCGCCATGCTTTTCCGGCGAATTGATTTTGACTGGCTGCCGATGCTTTCTTCTTCCGCAATCCCGGTGATGTTAATTGACCCCTTATCCTGAGCTGCCGTTACATTCACTTCAATTTCGAGCAATGAGCCGCTGTTAGGTCCGTAAACAGCAAGTCCGTTTACGATCCCGACTTGCGGAGCGGAACCGATTTTCTGTTCGTGTTTAGGAGTAAGCTGACTGGAATGGACGACCCATTCAACATCTTCAATGGTAATGTCTTTCCGTTCTTCAGTGACTGCCATACCGGCAGCGATTTGAATCATATTGACAACTTCCCGCCCGTTTCGTGTATAGCTCGTTAATAAATCAAGCCCCTTGTCAGAAATGTCTTTTTGAATCTTATCTGCCGCGGTTTTCGCAACTGCTTTCAGCTCGTCTTTCTCAAGTTCCCGGAAAAATACTTCTAAACAGCGGGAACGAATCGCCGGCGGAATCTCGTTCGGCATTCTCGTTGTCGCCCCAATAAGGCGAAAATCAGCGGGAAGCCCGTTTTGAAAAATATCATGGATGTGATTGGGGATTTGCGTATTCTCTTCACTGTAATAAGCGCTGTCCAAGAACACTTTGCGATCCTCAAGCACCTTGAGCATTTTATTCATTTGAATAGGATGCAGCTCGCCGATTTCATCAATAAACAGCACCCCTCCGTGGGCATGCGTCACAGCCCCCTGCTTCGGCTGCGGAATTCCGGCCTGCCCCATTGCACCCGCTCCTTGATAAATCGGATCATGCACTGAGCCGATGAGCGGATCTGCAATTCCCCTTTCGTCAAAACGGGCTGTCGTCGCATCCAATTCTACAAAAACAGCTTGTTCATTAAAGGGTGATTGTTTATGTTTTTTTGCTTCTTCCAGCACAAGACGGGCCGCAGCTGTTTTGCCGACACCCGGAGGCCCGTAGACGATAACGTGCTGCGGATTAGGCCCGCACAATGCGGCTTTTAAAGCTTTAATCCCATCTTCCTGTCCGACAATATCCTGAAAGCTTTTAGGCCGAACTTTTTCTGATAAAGGCTCCGATAAGCGGATAGAGCGCATTTTACGCAGCTGCTCCATCTCCTTTTTCGATTCTTTATCTATTGTAACCTTCTGTGTCCTTTGGTTTTTCAGCAAATTCCAAAAATATAATCCGATGACAATCCCAAAAAACAGCTGTATAAATAATGCGATCCCTGTCCAACTCATGATGGTCCCTCCTGAAAAAACGATTTATGTATCAATTTATTCCTCTGCCTGCTAGTATCTCCCAGACAAGAGCTGAATAAACGTTTTTGAGAAGAGTTTACACGAGAAAAAAGCCTCCTGAATGTCACCACTCAGGAGGCTTTTTAGACGCATTATGCAGATGTTTTATCTTCATTAATAACTGTGCCGTCTTTTAACACAAGACGCGGCGCTTCACCGTCTGCCACTGTTGCTCCGGTAATGACACATTTTTCGATATCATCACGGGAAGGCAGATCAAACATTACATCAAGCATGATGCCTTCAATAATAGAACGAAGTCCGCGCGCGCCTGTTTTGCGCTCGATCGCTTTTTTGGCAATTTCAGCTAAAGCGTCTTCTTCAAACTCAAGCTCAACGTCATCAAGCTCAAGCATTTTCTTATATTGTTTGACAAGAGCGTTTTTCGGTTTAGTTAAAATTTCAACCAACGCTGTTTCATCAAGCTGTTCAAGGCTTGCAATGACTGGAAGACGACCGATAAATTCAGGAATTAACCCGAAACGAAGCAAATCTTCAGGAAGTACTTTTGAGAGAAGCTCTTCTTTTTCCAGATCTGCAACTTTGTTATCCGATCCGAATCCGATCACTTTTTGGCCTAAACGGCGTTTAATGATCTGTTCGATCCCGTCAAAGGCACCGCCGCAAATAAACAGAATGTTTGTTGTGTCGATTTGGATAAACTCCTGATGCGGGTGCTTACGTCCGCCTTGAGGCGGCACGCTTGCTACTGTGCCTTCAAGGATTTTCAGCAATGCCTGCTGCACACCTTCACCGGACACATCGCGTGTAATAGACGGATTCTCAGATTTTCTTGCAACTTTATCAATTTCGTCAATATAGATAATGCCTTTTTCCGCTTTTTCGACATCATAATCGGCTGCTTGGATGAGCTTTAATAGGATGTTTTCAACATCTTCACCGACATATCCGGCTTCCGTTAATGATGTAGCGTCAGCAATGGCAAACGGTACATTTAATATACGGGCCAGAGTTTGGGCAAGAAGGGTTTTACCGCTTCCCGTCGGTCCGATCATTGAAATGTTACTTTTTGACAGCTCGACATCGTCCACTTTGCTGTTAGAGTTGATACGCTTGTAGTGGTTATAAACCGCAACAGCCAGTGATTTTTTCGCTTGTTCCTGTCCGATAACATATTCGTTGAGAATTTCACGAATTTCCTGCGGCTTCGGAACGTCCTTAAATTCCACTTCTTCTTCTGTTCCGAGTTCCTCTTCTACAATCTCCGTACAGAGCTCGATACATTCGTCGCATATATAAACACCAGGTCCGGCAACCAGCTTACGAACCTGGTCCTGTGTTTTTCCGCAGAACGAGCATTTTAATTGTCCTTTTTCCTCGTTGAATTTAAACATTCTTTCACCCCTTAATCTTGTCTCACTTTTTTCTTTTACCGGCAGAGCAAAAGAAAATGATTCTTGAAACGATCGAGTATGTATTGCATTTTACCATACTTTCCAAAAAGACGGTAACGATGTGTTTCTTACTTGCACATTCTATATGTATGACAAAAAACAGCCCGGCATTAACTATCTTGCCCCAAGAAAAAGAGATATATCATAATTGTACAAAACAAGGCACGAATTATTCGCGCCCTGTTTTGTTATAACTATTATTATGCACCATCTTAGCGGTTTTCTACAAGAAAATCAATTGCTTTGCGAACTTTTAAATCTTCTTTCATTGCGTCAGTTGAACCGATCGCTTGTTTGATGTTTTCAACAGGCATGTTGTATGCTTCAGCCATTTTAGTAAGCTCAGCATCTACTTCCTCATCTGTTACTTCAAGATTTTCCGCTTGAGCGATTGCTTCAAGAGTCAGGTTAGATTTTACGCGTTTTGCAGCATCTTCTTTCATTTGCTCTTTTAACGCGTTTTCGTCTTGTCCTGAGAATTGAGTGTAAAGCTCAAGGTTCATACCTTGCATTTGCAGACGCTGTTCGAATTCTTTCATCATGCGGTCAAGCTCAGTGTCAATCATAGCCTGAGGCACGTCAGCTTCAGCATTTTCAGAAGCTTTCAGAACAAGCTCTTCACGCAATTTAGCGTCAGCTTCGTTTTCTTTCGCTTCTTCTAAACGTTTCTTTGTTTTTTCAGTCAATTCAGCAAGAGTTTCAACTTCTTCGTCTACGTCTTTTGCGAATTCGTCATCAAGCTCAGGAAGTTCTTTTGCTTTGATTTCATGGATTTTCACTTTGAAAACAGCAGGCTTTCCGGCAAGGTCTTCAGCATGGTACTCTTCAGGGAATGTCACTTCAACATCCTTTTCAGCGCCAGCTTCAAGGCCTGTAAGCTGCTCTTCGAAGCCAGGAATGAATGAGCCTGAACCAACTTCAAGTGAGTAGTTCTCAGCTTTTCCGCCTTCGAATGCTTCTCCGTCTACGAATCCTTCGAAATCAAGAACAACTGTGTTTCCTTCTTCTACAGTGCCTTCTTCTTTTACGACAAGCTCAGCTTGACGCTCTTGAAGTGCTTTCAATTCGTTTTGGACGTCTTCGTCAGTTACAGCCGTTTCGTCTTTTTCAACGTTTAGGCCTTTGTAATCGCCAAGCTTCACTTCAGGTTTAACAGTCACTTTAGCAGTGAAGATCAAGCTTTCGCCTTTTTCGATTTTTTCAACGTCGATTTCCGGACGGTCTACAGGCTCGATACCCGCTTCTTCAATTGCTTTCGGGTATTCTACAGGAAGTAAAATATCCAAAGCATCTTGGTAAAGAGCTTCAACGCCAAAGCGCTGTTCGAATAATCCGCGAGGAATTTTTCCTTTACGGAAGCCTGGAATTGATACTTGCTTCACTACTTTTTTAAATGCATCATCAAGAGCTGTTTTAAACGTTTCAGCATCAACTTCAACCGTTAAAACGCCTTCGTTTCCTTCTTGTTTTTCCCATTTTACAGACATGTGTTTCCCTCCAAAAATCTATTCAGGTTGTGTCGGTTTTCCATTCTAAAGCAATGTAACGGCTTCGTCCAACAAAAACAAAGCTGCTAAAGATCAGAATCATTATGTACAATGAAAGCCTGTCCAACCATATTTCCTATTCTTTAACCCGTTATACACAAATACAACCATTATATTATAACATAACACATAACGCTTTCAACTATATGGCGCGATTTACAAATAAGAAATTTCTTCAATATCTTTGATCATCGTACACGCTTCTTCAAGTTCTCTGTCGGTGAACTCATACATCATGTGCAGTTCTTCTCTGTCAATTTCAATTCCGTGCAGCTCATAACCGACTTTATGCAGAGCAGCCGCCCACAAGTCGGCACTAAGCAATTTGGGCTGAAACGGATATAAAACGTACAGATGCCTTCTCCACAGCTCCTCAACGGCAGCGTACAGGGTCGGATTCTCATTTCCGAGCGTCTCATCAAGCAAGCGGAGCACACGGTGTAAAATAGGCGCGGCTTCAGGCTGTACAGCTTCGCTTGGAAGAGTCGTCATGGATTCGCCAAACTTGTTGATATGGACCGGTTTGTTATAGTCATGCTCCGCCATTAAATGGAGAATCATTGTTTTGATGACCGGATGCGCGGCGGGGTCCTGAAGGATTGTTTTTAACAGTCCTGTATGGCTGGCCAGATTGCGGTCTTTTAATGAATGGATCAAATTCATTTGTTCCTCAGGGCTTGATAACAGTTTCTCTGTGTCCAGGCCGTCCTCGTCTTCTTCAGCCCAGGCTTCGTCCTGACGCTCCGGATCAGTCATTTTCCGGCTGAAATCAAGCAGCTTATAAAATTGTTCTGCGCTTTCCGCCGGAAACTGATTTTCTTCCAGAACGGCTTCAATCGTGCTTTTCACTTCTTCATATTGCTTTAGCTGAATCAAAATGGTCATGTAGACCTGTAAAACGGTAAAATAATGGCCGTATCCTTCTTTCAGCATTTTTTCACACACGTTTTTTGCATCTTCCAGTTCGCCAAGCTCTAAAAAACAGATAGCCATCCCTAAATGAAGATCGGATTCTGTATCTTCATAGTGCATGGCTTCTGAAAACAGCTGAAGGGCTTCCTGATACTTTTTTTCCTTCAAAGCAGCCATTCCCTTATCCACAAGCCGGTCTTTCAGATTAGGAAAAGGAATAATCTTTGCGTTTTTCTTGTCATGCGTCATACCTATATTCCTTTCAGGCACTTATTTTTTTCAAGTGTAACAACACACGTTCATAAACACAAGAAAGGAAAGGCTTGTCATTGATAAAAAAAAGCTGCCGACCAAATGTCGGGCAGCTTTTTTTCAGGCTTGAAGCCAAGAACTTCTTTTCGTTTCAAATTGATTGATTTCATCTTCAAGCAAAAGCGTTAATGAAATTTCATCATGTCCGTTTACAAGCATCTCTTTCCAATGCGGATCAACATCAAAGGAAATCTGGTTCCCCTCGCTGTCATGAATCAGCTGATTTTCAAGATCAACAGTCATTGTCAAAGACTGATTTTCATACTGACCGGCGAGTTCCTTCCAGTTTTCATATGGCATACGAATCGGCAACATACCGTTTTTAAAGCAGTTTTGATGAAAAATGTCGGCAAATGACGGTGCGATGATAATCTTAAAGCCGTAATCATCAAGCGCCCATGGAGCATGTTCGCGTGATGATCCGCAGCCGAAGTTTTCTCCGGCTATTAAAATGGATGCTCCCTGGTAAGCCGGCTGGTTTAATTCAAAATCCGGATTCGGCTCTCCGTCAGCTGAGTATCTCCAGTCGAAAAATGCAAATCGGCCGTAACCCGTTCTTTCAATTCTTTTCAAAAACTGTTTCGGAATAATCTGGTCCGTGTCCACGTTAATTCGGTTTAATACGGCCGTTTTTCCTGTATGGGTTTTTAAAGGTTCCATCTCGCGCACTCCTTACACAACTGTTTTTTCCTGATAATACTTCCTTACATCAACGAAGCGGCCGTGAATAGCGGCCATAGCAGCCATTGCCGGGCTGACGAGATGAGTTTTGGCGCCTTTCCCCTGTCTTCCTTCGAAGTTGCGGTTGGATGTCGACGCACAGCGTTCTCCCTCAGGGACAACATCATTATTCATGCTTAAACACATGCTGCATCCTGACTCTCTCCACTCAAACCCGGCTTCCAGGAAAATATGATGAAGCCCTTCTTTCTCAGCCTCCAGCTTTACGCTTTGGGAGCCGGGAACAACGATTGCTCTGACTTTATCAGATACCTTTTGGCCCTTGATCATTTCGGCGGCTTGACGAAGATCCGTCATGCGAGAATTCGTGCATGATCCGATAAACACATGCTCCACCATAATGTCTTCTATTTTTTGATGAGGCGTAACACCCATGTATTCATATGCGCGGATTGCTTCCTTCTTATCGTCTTCCGCCGCAAAGCTTTCAGGCGCCGGAATTTCTGAATCCACAGGAAGAACCATTCCAGGATTGATTCCCCATGTCACCATCGGAGAAATCTCGTTTCCATTCAGGACGATTGATTTATCGTACACAGCACCAGGGTCTGTTCTTAACGCTTTCCATTCATCCACCGCTTTATCAAACTCTTCGCCTTTAGGCGTGTACTTGCGGTTTTTGCAATACTCAAATGTAATCTCATCGGGCGCAATCATGCCTGCTCTGGCGCCTGCTTCGATCGACATGTTGCAAACAGTCATCCGCTCATCCATCGACATGTTTCTGAATACTTCCCCAGTGTATTCAATGACATATCCCGTGCCGAATTTCACGCCGTATTTACCGATGACGGCAAGAATGACATCCTTCGCCGTTACCCCTTTTTGAAGCGTTCCGTCTACGCGGACTTCAAGCGTTTTCGGTCGCTGCTGCCAAAGTGTCTGTGTGGAAAGAACATGTTCAACCTCACTCGTGCCGATACCAAAAGCAAGTGCACCGAATGCTCCGTGAGTTGATGTATGGCTGTCGCCGCACACAATGGTTTTACCCGGCAGCGTCAATCCGAGCTCAGGTCCGACCACATGGACAATTCCTTGATCCACGCTGTGAAGATCGGCAAGGCGGACGCCAAAATCTTCACAATTCCGTTCCAGCGCAGTCACCTGACGCTTCGCAACTTCATCCTTAATCTCAAAGCGATTCACGGTAGGAATATTATGATCCATTGTCGCAAACGTATTTTGAGGCCTTCTGACCTTTCTTCCTTTTTGTCTCAAGCCTTCAAAGGCCTGAGGAGATGTCACCTCATGAATAAGGTGCAAATCAATATAGAGAAGATCCGGTTTTCCCTCACCATTTTTTACTACATGCCGATCCCAAATCTTTTCGATGATCGTTCGAGGCATCATCTTTATTTCCTCCCTCTACCTATGAACTAAGACCGCTTATTTTTCAAGCTGTCACACTATAGAAATTGTATTTTCCCCGGCTAACGCAGCCTTAACTTCCTCAGTAATCGTCTGAGTGTTGCTATACTCTTGATTTTTCGTTAAATCTCTTGTTCTTTTACCAGCGGCGAGTACTTTGTTTACCGCATTTTCTACCGCTTTTGCTTCGTCTTCCAGACCGAAAGATGTTCTCAAAAGCATTGCCGCTGACAAAATGGCCGCAAAAGGATTTGCCATTCCCTTACCTGCGATATCAGGAGCAGAGCCATGGACAGGTTCAAATAAATGAAGACCGGAGCTTGATAAGCTGGCTGATGGGAGCATTCCGAGAGAACCCGTCAGCATGGAAGCTTCGTCACTTAAAATGTCTCCGAACATATTTTCCGTCACGACCACATCAAATTGGCTCGGCGCGTAGATCAGCTGCATCGCCGCATTATCGACGAGCATATGCTCAAGCTTCACATCTGGAAATTCTTTAGCGACATCTTCAGCCACTTCACGCCATAAACGGCTGGATTCAAGAACATTCGCTTTATCGACAGACGTTACTTTGCCTTTTCTCCCTTGAGCCATTTTAAAGCCTTCTCTGATCACACGTTCAATCTCTTCCCGCTTATAAAAGAGAGTGTCTACAGCCTCTTGTTCTCCTTCGCTGTTTACGTATCGTTTGCTCGGCTGACCGAAATATAAACCGCCTGTCAGCTCTCGCACAATAACGAAATCAACGTTATCAATGTATTCCTGTTTTAAAGGAGACGCGTCAGCAAGGCTATCAAACACTTTCACAGGACGCAGGTTCGCAAAAAGATCAAGCTGTTTTCTGATGCCGAGCAAGCCTTTCTCAGGTCTAAGCTCTGAAGGGTTTTGATCCCATTTTGGGCCGCCGACAGCGCCCAGCAAAATCGCGTCCGCATTTTTACAAACGGTGACCGTTTCTTCTGGCAGAGGATTGTTATGTTCATCGATCGCGGCTCCTCCAATCAGGCCGTATTCGAATACAAACTCATGGCTGAACCTTTCGGCAACACTTTTCAATACGTCTACCGCTGATTCAAGTACTTCTGGGCCGATCCCGTCTCCGGGTAAAAGAGCAATTCTTTTCTTCAAGTTAACCGTTCTCCTTTCTGCTACGATCCGACAGCTGTATAGTTCTTTAATCCGCTCATATTAGATTGAAAGACCAATTGGCGATTAACTGCGTTTAAATAGGCTTTTGCGGAAGCTTCCAGCACATCCTGTGCGATGCCCCGCCCAGCTGATTCTTTACCATTAACAAGCACTCTCACATAAACTTGCGCAAATGCGTCTTCGCCTTTTCTATTAGACTGAATCCGATAATCAAGCAGTTCTATATCTTTATCCATACAGCGCTCAAGTGTGTTATAGATGGCTTCTACGCTTCCGGCTCCCGTAGCAGCTTCCTGTATCAGTTCGTCAGTTTCTTGATTTTTTAATGACACAGTCGCAGTCGGCACTTGTGATGTTCCATAATGAACTTGAAGAGAAAGAAAGTCATAGCCAATCTTGCGGTCTGTTACTTTTTCTTCTAAAATAAGAGAGACAAGATCCTCATCTGTGATTTCCTTTTTCTTCTCTGTCAGGTCTTTAAACATCGTAAAGAATTTATTAATTTCCTCATGATCAAACTGGAACCCTAAAGTGACAAGTCTGTCTTTAAACGCATGGCGTCCGGAATGCTTTCCTAACACTAAAGCGTCAACCGTGACACCGACCAGCTCAGGTGAGATAATTTCATAAGTGGATTTTTCTTTCAAGAAGCCGTCCTGGTGAATGCCTGATTCGTGGGCGAATGCATTGTCTCCAACAACTGCTTTGTTGCGCGGAACCGCCATTCCGGTCAACTTGCTCACCAAATCACTTGTACGCTTTACTTCATTTAAAGTAATAGATGACTCAGCGTTGTAGTAATCTTTTCTGATGTGGAGGGCAACTGCGACTTCTTCAAGCGCTGCATTTCCGGCTCTTTCACCGATTCCGTTAATGGCACATTCAATTTGATCAGCACCGTTTTCAATTGCGGCGAGCGAATTCGCAACCGCCATTCCCAAATCATCGTGGCAGTGAGCGGAAAGCTTCACTTTATCAATGTTCGGAACGTTTTCTTTCATATATTTAAAGATTTTTCCGTACTCTGCAGGAGCTAAATAACCGACAGTATCAGGAAGGTTAATGACACTCGCCCCGGCATCTATCACTTTTTCAACAATCTCCGCTAAAAATGGAAGCTCAGTCCGGCACGCGTCCTCTGCGGACCATTGGACAACCGGGAAGCGTTCCTTCGCATATTTCACCATCGCAACCGCTTTTTCAACGACCTCATCACGGGTCATTTTCAGTTTGTGCTTCAAATGGATGTCAGATGTGGCGATAAACACGTGTATCCTTGGAAAAGCTCCGTCTTTTAATGCGTCCCAAGCCGCGTCGATGTCCCCTTTAACAGCGCGGGCAAGCCCGGTGACTGAACATTGCTTAACAGTTCTTGCAATTTCCTGAACAGCTAAGAAATCCCCTCGGGATGAAGCGGGAAACCCCGCTTCGATTACATCTGCCCCGAGTCTTTCAAGCTGCTTTGCAATGGCTAACTTCTCTTGAGCGTTTAAGTTCACGCCGGGAGACTGTTCACCGTCACGAAGCGTCGTGTCAAAGAAATTAATTTTGCGCAACGGAGACCACCGCTTCCTTCTTCTTACCTTGTTTGACAAACGGCATCATTTCACGAAGCTTTCTGCCGACGATTTCAATTTGATGCTCGTTTTCACTTGTATTAATTGCGTTGAAGCGAGGGCGGTTCACTTGATTTTCTACGATCCATTCTTTTGCGAATGTTCCGTTTTGGATATCTTTTAAGACTTCTTTCATAGATTCTTTTACACTTTCGTCTACAACGCGAGGTCCTGATACGAAGTCTCCCCACTGCGCAGTGTCAGAGATAGAATATCTCATTCCAGCCAAGCCTTCTTCATACATAAGGTCTACGATTAATTTCAACTCATGAAGACATTCGAAGTATGCAAGTTCAGGCTGATAACCAGCTTCTGTCAACGTTTCAAAACCTGCTTTCACAAGTGCTGATAATCCTCCGCAAAGGACTGCCTGCTCACCGAAAAGATCTGTTTCTGTTTCTTCTTTAAACGTTGTTTCCAACACGCCCGCTCTTGCTCCGCCGATTCCTTTTGCATAAGCTAGCGCAGTATCTTTCGCTTCGCCTGTAACGTCTTGATAGATAGCGAACAATGCAGGTACGCCGGCGCCTTGCTCATATGTTCTTCTTACAAGATGCCCCGGTCCTTTTGGAGCTACAAGGAATACGTCTACATCTTCCGGAGGAACGATCTGGTGGAAATGAACGTTGAACCCGTGGGCGAATACCAATGATTTCCCTGCTGTTAATTCATCTTTGATTTCAGCTTCATATACTTTTTGCTGCTGCTCATCCGGAAGAAGAACCATGATGATATCTGCTTGCGCCGCTGCTTCTTTTACCGAGAATACCTTATGGCCGTCTTCTTGAGCCTGAGTAAAGGACTTACCTTGTCTTACGCCGACTACAACGTCAATTCCGCTTTCTTTTAAGTTCAAAGCATGCGCGTGTCCTTGCGAACCGTAACCGATAATCGCTACTTTTTTGCCATTCAATACGTTTTCTTTGATATCACCGTTATAATATACTTTTACCATTTCAATCTCTCCCTTGTTTGTTTTATACAATAGATATTGTTTTATTGGATGACGGTTTTTGCTGGGTTCCCCTGGCAAAAGCCGTTGTGCCTGTTCTCGCTACTTCTTTGATGCCATAAGGTTTTAACAATTCAATCAGCGCTTCAATTTTATTTGATTCGCCAGTCACCTGGACGACCAAACTGTCTCTGCTGACATCGACAACAGAGGCGCGGAACGGTTCTATTATCCCGTTAATCTCCGTCCTTGTTGACGGCGCTGATACGACCTTGATTAAGGCCAGCTCGCGCTGTACGATAGATTGATTTGTAATATCAGTAACTTTTAATACATCAATCTGTTTGTTCAGCTGCTTTGTCAGCTGTTCAACGTCGTTTTCCCCTTCTACATGGACAACGAATGTAATTCTTGAGACTCCGGCTGTTTCTGTGTGCCCGACTGTGATGCTTTCAATGTTATAGTGTCTTTTTGAGAAAAGGCCGGTAATTCGATTTAACACGCCGGAGCGGTTAACCACAGTCAGTGTAATAATTCTTTTCAAGGTTTCACCCCCACCATTTCATGCAGCCCTTTACCCGGCGCTATCATTGGAAATACTTTTTCGTCTCTTGCAACCCGGACATCAATGACGACCGGTTCATTCGAGGTTAAGGCCTCTTCCAGTTGTTCTTTCGCTTCCGCTTCAGATGTAATTCTGATGCCTTTGATTCCGTATGCCTCTGACAGCTTAACGAAGTCCGGCTGAGAAGAGAATTTAGACTCTGAATAACGTTCTTCATAGAAAATTTCCTGCCATTGTCTTACCATTCCGAGACACTCATTATTTAAAATGATGACTTTAACCGGAAGATGTAATTGGCGGATGACATCTAATTCTTGAAGGGTCATTTGGAATCCGCCGTCTCCGAGCACCGCCACCACTGTGGCATCTTTGTCGGCAAGCTGTGCCCCGATCGCTGCCGGAAGGCCAAATCCCATTGTTCCCAAACCGCCGGATGTCACCCATCTGTCAGCCTTTTGCAAAGGATAGAATTGAGCTGACCACATTTGATGCTGGCCGACATCAGTAGCTACAATCGCTTCGCCTTTTGTAAATTGGTGAATGTACTCAATCAGCTTCTGCGGTTTAAAGCCCTCTTCCTCATTGTCTACGTACCACAGAGGATACTCTTCCTTCCAATCAGCCAGCTGCTTTTTCCATTCGTCTGAATTGCTCTGCTTGCCGTTTTGTTTCATCAGCTCGCTCAAGACAATTTTGCTGTCGCCGACCACCGGGATTTGCGTTTCAATATTTTTTCCGATTTCAGCCGGGTCAATATCGATATGGGCGACTTTCGCGTATTTTGCAAAGTGTTTCAGATTTCCGGTGACACGGTCGTCAAATCGGGCACCGATGCTGATCAGCAGATCACAATGATAGAGAGCCATGTTGGCTGTATAAGTGCCATGCATGCCTGCCATTCCTAAGAAAAGCGGATGATCGGCAGGGAATCCGCCAAGCCCCAGAAGTGTATGAGCAACCGGGATTTGCTGCTGTTCAGCATAATTTTTTAATTCTTCTGACGCTTTTCCGTGCAAAACGCCCGCGCCCGCTAAAATGACTGGCTTCTTCGCGCTGCTTACGGCTTCTACCAGCTTGCGGATCTGTAAATAGTTAGGCTCTTTCGTCGGCTGGTATCCCGGGAGGTCAAGTTCATGATCGTAACTGAATTCACCTTCAATTGAAGCGACATCTTTCGGTATGTCGATCAATACCGGTCCCGGTCTTCCCGTTGTTGCGATATGAAAAGCCTCTTTGATGATTCTCGGCAGATCTTCCGGCTCACGCACTTGGTAGCTATGTTTTGTGACCGGCATCGTAATTCCCAAAATATCAGCTTCTTGGAAAGCATCGCTTCCGATAACAGAAGTCGCGACCTGGCCGGTAAAGACCACCAAAGGCAAGGAATCAATCATAGCGTCCGCAAGCCCTGTAACTAAATTTGTCGCTCCCGGCCCTGAAGTCGCGATGACAACACCAGGTTTGCCTGATACTCTCGCATAGCCTTCTGCCGCATGAATGGCCCCCTGTTCGTGACGGGGAAGGATATGTACCATTCCCGAGTTATAAAGCTTGTCATAGATCGGAAGGACGGCTCCGCCCGGATACCCAAAAATCATTTCAACTTTTTCTTTCTTTAATGATTCAATCAGCATCAGTGCCCCGTTCATCGTCTGTGTACATTTGGCAGAGGCAGAATCCACCTGTACATTTGTCCCCATTTGATTTCCTCCTTTTAGTTGCGAATCCTCCATAGATCAACATCTATTGATATAGCTGATTATTCAAATAAAAAAGCCTTTCCGCCCACAATTGGTCACGCAATGCCTGCGTTAGCCAAAAGGGGCGAAAAGGCTTTTCTTTCCGCGGTACCACCCTTGTTTACGGCCGTAAAATAGCCGTCTCATGGATATTTCTATCCGTTTTGGTAACGAGTAAACATCAATGTTCACTCGGCCGAGTCCTACTCTCATTTCAGACCGGCACTCTGAGGCGAGTTCACTCTGTGAAGTTCCGCCGGTTCTCAGCAATTCCCGGCTCTCTGTGGAAAACTTTTTCAAAGCTACTTATCCTCATCTTCGTTTTGATTATTCAGACTAATTTAACAACATGTTCTCAAAGGTTCAAAAAGTTAATGTGTATGGTTTGTTTTACAGCATCATATTAAGGTCTTTCAAAGTGTGAAACATGCATTTATCTTTTGTTTGAACTCATCTTACGCCGCTTTGAACGCAGTGTCAACAGCATTTTTAAAATTATTAGACAATTTAGATTAATCAATCTTATTTGTATACGCTTACATTATTGATGTATAAGGACCTATAAAAAGTAAAAGTTTTTATAATTTTTTTATTAATCTATTAACATTACCTCATCATTTCTCAAATTCCTATCAATATGTCACATTTTATAACGCAATATATAGCATTAGAAACTTTTTTGACAGATATCAGCAAAAAGATTTTCAAAAGTAAAAGCTCTTCGTCAGAAAATAGGCATAAACTGTTGTTATCTTGTATAGAAAAGGTAATTTTATGAATAAAGCGTATGCAGATATCCACGGATTGCCGCCGGCTTCCCTTCTTTTCCGCAATAGTACCAACCTTCTTTTCCAGGCGGATATCAGCAGGGATATCATCCTTGCGGTTCCCGCACAGTCCATACAGCGGTTGCCAGCTTTAATCTCAATTCCCTTATGGCTCAAGACACTATGGACAGCATTTCGGAGCCGCGAGAGGAAGCTATGGATTTTCGGGCCGCGGCGGTAGCGGATACAGCTTCGCGGGGGCTCATGGCGGCAGATTCAGCAGGGCGTCCAGGAGACACGGAGGGTTTAGGCAGGTTTTCGGTTAACAAAGCTTCGGAAGAACCACAGAAAACTTGCTTTATGGGCACATAAGATAAACTGAAAGCGCCAAATCGTCCTCGATAGTTTGGGATTTTTACATATATTTCAACTAAAAAATAATTCTCAAACATGATGAATGGATAATGAATGACCTCCTAGGAGAGTTTCTGAACTCCCGACCGACTTGGCTTAGAAGGCCCTCTTTATATAAGTACCATATGTAAACCGATAGTTTTGTGAGTTTTCCTGTCATCATACTTGGAAGTAAGATTGTATATATATAGACTTAATTTAACATGTAAACAGTGTAATCCACTTCACTGCTTATCCAAATGGATTATTACGGAGGGATTTTGTTATGAATATTAAAATAGATGATGTAACAAGTTCTGAAGTGGCTGAATTAGTGAGAGAGCATTTACATAGCATGTCGCTAATTTCTCCGCCGGAAAGTATACATGCATTAAATCTTGATGAATTGAAAAGGCCGGAGATGACCTTCTGGAGCGCATGGGAAGAAGATGAATTAGTTGGGTGCGGAGCGCTTAAGGAACTTGATGGTCTGCATGGAGAAATAAAATCAATGCGAACATCTTCGTCTCATTTAAGAAAGGGTGTTGCAAAACGACTTCTTCAGCACATCATTGAAGAGGCCAAGCAACGCGGCTATCGGCGGTTAAGTTTGGAAACGGGCTCAATAGCCTCTTTCGAACCGGCAAGAAGACTTTATGCCAGTTTTGGGTTCCAGTATTGCGAGCCGTTTTCGGACTATACTGATGACCCGAATAGTGTCTTTATGACAAAGGAATTATGAGCTTGTTTTTAACTAAAAGGAACGTACTTTAATAGCTTAGACATAAAATTGTCGCAGGAAATCGTACAAAAGAGGAGAGATAAAGCAGGTAATCATTGCTTTATCTCTCCTTATCTTTTATCTATAACCGTATACGCGCCAGCGCTTTCGTATCTAGTTCACCAGACTATGATGAATCGGCCGCGCAAATGTGCTTTTCATGCCGTTCCAGTTCTCTTAAATACGGTGCAGAAGACCATACTAACCTTTTAATTGAATTAATAACGTTCTATAAAAATTCAGATAGTATGCTGTTATGTTTTCTATTTTGTTTATTTTAAAGAGTAACGGGAATTAAAGACGACATGAACGATAATATTTAAAATTTAAAGGAGGAGATCCATATGACTAAAAGTGTAGTAGGTATCTATGAAACGCCAAGAGAAACGGTTGCAGCCATTGAAGGATTAAAGACCAGAGGGTATGATTCTGACAATATTTCTGTCGTTACAAATCGTAAAGATACAGATTATTTAGAGTCTCAGACAGGGACACAAGTAAAGCAAGCAGCTGATACAAATGATAGCGACTCAGAATCATTTTTCGATAAACTAAAAGATTATTTCACTATGGACGACTCTGGAACAAATCAAAACAAATTATCCGATTTAGATATTGCAAATGAAGATGCAGAGCGGTATCAAGAAGAATTAAATGACGGGAAAATTTTATTAGCAGTTGATACAGATGCAGAGTTAGACAACTCAACTATTGATAATGGACATGTTCTTTCAGGCGGATTTTCAAATGCACGCACATCTGATGAGATGACAGATTATACGACTAAAGAAGAAAAAACAATGCCGATCAGAGAAGAAGAATTAAATGTAAATAAGGAAGATGTTCAAACCGGTGAAGTAGAAATAGGTAAAGACGTCAAAACAGAACAAAGGGATATGGATATACCTGTGAAGCATGATGAAATTTACGTAGAACGCCGTCCAGTGAATGATAATACTGGTGAAGCTTCTCCTGTAAATGACTCAGAAACAATCAGAGTCCCGATCGTTGAAGAACAGGTAGAAGTAACAAAAAAACCGGTTGTAACCGATGAAGTCGTTATCGGAAAACGAACTGTGGAAGAGAATGAGCATGTATCAGAAACAGTGAAGAAAGAAGAGCCTCGTCTCAATAAAGAAGGACATGTCCGGAATCTAGATGATGATGACGATGCTTTAAATCATAAATAACTCTGTATCACCGTAAAAAGACTGATCTAAAAGATATTTTAGGTCAGTCTTTTTTTAGGATAAACATTCATATCTATACAAAAAACCTCAAACCCTTGTTTAACCAAGAAGTTTGAGGTTTTTCTTTCGGTACGTCCCAGGAGAGATTCGAACTCCCGACCGACGGCTTAGAAGGCCGTTGCTCTATCCTGCTGAGCTACTGGGACATGTTTTTGTTTTTTTCGCTTTAAGTATCAGCGACAAGATTTATTATATTAGGATTACAACAATAAGTCAACAGGTTTTTAGAATTTTTTTCATGAGGAAGAAATATTTCTCCCTCATGCTATGTTTCAAATGTGAAATGGCTTTGTAAGCCGGTGATTTCTTGCCCTGTTTGGTCGTAAAATGTTACTGTCGCTTCGTTTTCTGCTAGAGTCAGTATAGCATAGCTTTTTACGTTCCGCACCCGCGGCAGACGTATGCTGCCCGGGTTGATCATGAGTTTTCCGCGCAGCATTTCGCTTCCTGCGATATGTGAGTGTCCGAAGCAGATAATGTCTGCTCCCAGCTCCTCGGCACGATAGTAAACGGTTAAGAGAGACTGTTTAATGCCGTGCAGATGGCCGTGCACCACCAGAATGCGCTTTGACCCGGCTGACAGGATCAGCTCTTCCTCAAAATTACCGGTAAAGTCGCAATTGCCTTTCACAACGGAAAAAGGCCCTAATGCCGGATTCTCCGATTCAAGCTCAGAGTCGCCGCAATGAATCATGAGATCAACTTCTTTTTCATGGCGTTTTGCGATCATGTTAAGCTCTTCTTCCAGCCCGTGGCTGTCGCTGATGATCAGAACTTTCATTCTGCAAGCTCCTCCTTATTCCTCAAGCAGCTGTGACAACTTTTTCAGTGCGTTGGCTCTGTGGCTGATTTTATTTTTTTCATCACTGGTCAGCTCTGCCATTGTTTTATCTTTATCCTTTACGATAAAGATCGGATCATAGCCAAAGCCGTTTTCGCCTTTCGGCTCTTCTGCAATGTAGCCCTCGACATGCCCTTCGACTGTTTTTGTCTCTTCACCCGGAATACTGACGGCAAGCGCGCAGCGGAATCGGGCCGTACGCTGTTCTTTTTCAATGCCTTTCAGTTCCTGAAGCACTTTATTGATATTCGCCATGTCATCTTTTTGTTCGCCTGCATATCGGGCCGAATAAACGCCCGGGCTTCCGCCTAGATTGTCCACAGATAAACCTGAATCATCAGCAATGACCATTTTGTTCACTGCCTTGGCGACGGCTTCAGCTTTGAGAACCGCATTTTCTTCAAATGTGTGGCCGGTTTCTTCGATTTCTTCCAAAAATCCGATGTCCGCTAACGATTTGACATCGTACCCTTTTGGCGCAAGAATGTCTTTGAACTCTTTCACTTTTCCCGGATTGTGCGTTGCAATAATCGCTTCTTTCATGATGATCAAGCCTTTCTGTCTTTATTTCAGTTCTGGCAGGTAATCCCCCAGCACCGCTTTTTGCTTGTCAATCAGCTCTTGGATTCCTTTTTCTGCGAGGCTGAGAAGCCCGTCCAAATCCTCGCGTGAAAACGTCGCTTCCTCTCCGGTTCCCTGAAGCTCAACAAAGCGGCCGCTTCCCGTCATGATGACGTTCATGTCTACTTCCGCGGCGGAATCCTCCGTATAATTTAAATCTAACAGAAGTCCCCGCTCCTTATCAATTCCGACAGAAATCGCTGCTAAAAAGTCAGTGACTGGAGTCTTTTTGAGCACACCTGATTTTACTAGTTTTCCGATTGCGATACCCATTGCAAGAAACGCGCCTGTGATGGAGGCTGTTCTTGTCCCGCCGTCCGCCTGAATGACATCACAGTCTATCCAGATCGTCCTTTCACCGAGCTTTTCCAAATCGACGACCGCACGCAGCGCACGTCCGATCAGACGCTGAATTTCCATCGTTCTTCCGGTAACTTTCCCTTTTGAAGATTCTCTGATCGTCCTTTGATTGGTTGCCCGCGGCAGCATGCTGTATTCCGCCGTAATCCACCCTTTGCCTTCACCGCGCAAAAATGGCGGAACGCGGTCTTCCACAGATGCATTGCAGATCACTTTCGTGTTTCCCGCTGTAATTAAAACAGAACCTTCCGGATGGCTGATAAAATCCAGATCAAATGTGATCGGCCGCAGCTCATCGTGTTGTCTTCCGTCGTGTCTCATGTTTTACCTCCGATTGTATGTACATAAACCTTTTTTGTCCCGGAACTGAATAAAGAAAGAGGCAGCCGGAACGCTAACCTCTTTCTTACTAGTATATCAAAAATCCTAAATTAAAAACTACCCGTATTCACTTGCGACGGTCTTGATACCGGTTTTGAGAGCTTTTCACCTTTTTCATTGACCAACTCCGCCTTACCATTCACTTTTACAGACACGCTCTTCACATCGGGTTGCTCCGTTAATGTCAACACGATGCTGTTTAAGACCTCTGATGAGATCATCTTTGTCTTTTCGTCGGCACTTCCGTAAATCGAGCTGTTAAAATCAAGCGTAACATGGCCCTCTTTGAGCTTTGGTTTGCTCACGAGCTTCACGTTTTCTTGGAAATCCGTTAAAAGGCCGCTTGCCTTGCTCGGGCCATCCGCCAGCTCATTGATTGCGGCTGTAATGTCATTTGTCTCTGAATTGTCGATTCGTTTTGTCACAGGCACATAGTACTCGCTGTCATCTGTTTCTGCTAAATAATAGACTGTCACCGGGTGTGTAGCCGTCATGTCATTGACCCCGGCTGTCTCGATATTAATGCCGTCTTTTCTGCTTAAATCGTCTGAAATCGGAGTGCCGCCCACAGGCATTTCTTTCAGCTCATGCCCGTTAATTCTCATCTTCACTTTATCTACTGAACTAAACTGAGTGAGCGTCCATGTCACCGATTGGACAATTTTTTGTTCATCTTCTTTTTTATAATTTTTAAATTCATTGGAGAAATCAGCTACCGCAGTGCCGTCTTTTTTGATATCAACATTTACCGTTGTATCAGCCGGCAGAACAGCTCTGAACCCATTCGGCAGCATTTCTGTCACAGGTCCGCCTTGAACGAGGTATTCAAGCGCCTGTTTAGCGGTTCCCTCACTTTTTGGAAGGGGCAGCGTCTGTGCTACGACATATCCATTTTTATCAATCAGATAAAGCTCCCTCATGACTGTGGATGATTCTTGATCCGCTTTAGAGGTATCGCTTTTTTTGCTGTCGGTTTTATTTAAATCCGCCCCCGCTTCATCCTTTACATATGAAACATCTTGCGGCGGATCAATTTCCTCGGCTGTTTTATCGGATTGAAACAAACCGCATCCAGATAAAAGCAAGGCAGAGGTGAGACATGTTGCGGCGATGACAGTAGATCCTTTTTTCAGCATACTTTTCCCTCCTAAGGCTGTTTGTACTACTATGTATACGAGCCCTTTCGGGAAATAGACCGTAATCTTTGAATTTATGGCATAAGAAATAAAAAGAAGCGGCAAAAACCCCGCAGCACTTATGCTGCGGGGTATACAAACTATCTATTTACCGGTTCTTGAAGAGAGATGCATTCTACATGACCCACTTCATGGCCGAACCAATCATCAGCAATTTTTGCAAAACGGCTGCGCTCTCCGGTTGTGAGGAATTGATGTTCCGCCGCAAACGGAGACTGATTTAATAAGCCTTTATACGAAAGGATCGTGCTCACTTCCCGTGCGGTTTCATCGCCGGAAGAAATGATTTTCACATGCTCTCCCATGTATCTCTGAATCGCATCTTTTAAAATTGGGTAATGAGTGCATCCTAAAATAAGCGTATCAATGGTTGTGTTTTTCAGCGGGTGCAGTGATGTCTCGACAATTTCATCAGCTGTTTTATCAAGAAATTTCCCGCTTTCTACAAACGGCACGAGCAGCGGGCAGGCAAGATTTTCTACCTTCAGCTCTGTATTTAAAGCCACAAGCGCTTCTTCATAGGCGCCGCTTTTAATCGTATTCTCCGTGCCGATCACACCGATTGTTTGATTCTTCGTTACTTTGATCGCCGTTCTCGCTCCGGGCTGAATGACGCCGACAACAGGAATATCCACTTCACGTTTAATCGCGTCTAAAGCGATCGCTGTTGCGGTGTTGCAGGCAATCACAAGCATCTTAATGTGATGGCTGTTTAATAAGTACTGCGTTAATTCCCGCGTATATTGTAAAACTTCTTCTTCAGGACGCGGGCCGTACGGGCAGCGTTTCGTATCCCCTACGTATATGATATTTTCTTTTGGTAGCTGTCTTATGATTTCCTTAGCAACGGTTAACCCGCCAACCCCGGAATCAATGACTCCAATTGGTTGATCCAACAAAATCGCCTCATTTTCTTTTCATTTCTTGCTGCAGTTTCAACAATGATGTTTCGAAAACGACCACTTCGTCTTCTGAAAACGTCTCAAACATATCGCACAGATATTCCTGCCTTTTTTTGATCACTTCTTGAATAATGCGTTCTCCTTCAGGAAGCAGGTGAATTCTGACGACGCGTCTGTCCGACGGGTCCTTTACCCGCTCGACAAGCGCATTTTTTTGCATACGGTCAATAAGGTCTGTTGTCGTGCTGCATGCCAGATACATTTTCCCCGACAGCTCGCCTATTGTCATGTCTCCAAGTTCATAAAGCCATTGCAGGCCGACAAATTGAGGCGGTGTGATCGCATATTGATTAAGGATTTCTCTTCCTTTTTGTTTAATGATCGCGGCAATGTGGCGGAGTGACTTTTCAATGTCCGCAACATGCTCCAACTGTTTTGATGTCATATGTCCATCCCTCACTCAAGGATTTCTTGACGCAAATAAGCGTTCCGTGTCTATTTTCCTTCTTTTTTAAATAAAATGCAAGACTGATGAAGAAAAAGACGGGGTTTTCAGACTAATGACAAATAACCGGTTCCCTCTTGTAAAGAAGGAATACCGGCAAGAATTAGAGCTCTAGCTCACCCATTCTAAGAAGCTCAACAACGGCTTGCGAACGCCCTTTCACACCCAATTTCTGCATGGCATTTGAAATATGGTTACGAACGGTTTTCTCACTGATAAATAGCTCGCTTGCAATCTCCTTTGTTGTCTTATCTTGAACGAGCAATTCGAACACTTCTCTTTCTCTTTTTGTTAGCAGCGGCTTTGATTGAAATTCTTTCTCCTTCAAGTATTGTAACCCTCCTTGCTAAGGTGAGAGCGAATCTGAAACGAATGGGTTTTGATATAGTCAAGATATCTTATGTAAGGAGCGCGCGGGAGGTGACGTTTACACGAGAAATAGTTCATTGTTTATGCAAGGAGATTTGCTTTTTCACCTTCTGTCCAGCTGACAGCCTTGCCGCTTTTTTTGGAAATCTGCACCATGACAACTGAACCCGTAAAGCAAGGCTCGCCTTCTTGATTTTCTCCGAGGTAATGCAAGGTAAGAGATGCATTGCCGACAGCGCTTGTTTTCACAAAAATGCGCAGCGCTTCATAGGGCATGACCTGCCTCAAATAATCGCATTGCTGGTTGGCTACGACAGTCATTGTTTCTCGATTTTCATTCATCATGTGCAGCTTCTTGAAATAGGAAATCCTGGCTTCTTCAAAATAAATGAAAGGGGTTACATTATTCATATGGCCAAACATGTCTGTTTCTGAAAACCGAACCGATACTTCATCATAAAAGGAAAAGGACGCTCTCCATTGTTCAAACGGTCTATCTATATAAGCCGGCAGTTTCACTACATTCATCTCCTTTTTATCAAAAATAAGCCTCTTCCATGCGGAAGAGGCTTATAATTCTTATACTCTGTCGCTTCCGAAGAAATTGCGGAATGCTTGTAAATTCGTATCTCTGTTTAAGGCTGCAATAGAAGTTGTCAGCGGGATGCCTTTCGGACAGGATTGAACACAGTTTTGTGAGTTCCCGCAGTCTGCAAGACCCCCGTCTTCCATGAGCGCTTCCAAACGGTCGGATTTATTCATCGCCCCTGTCGGATGAGCGTTAAAGAGGCGAACCTGAGACATAGGAGCCGGCCCCATGAAATCAGATTTGCTGTTTACATTCGGGCAAGCTTCAAGACAGACGCCGCATGTCATGCATTTAGATAATTCATATGCCCATTGGCGGCGTTTTTCCGGCATTCTCGGACCGGGTCCTAAATCGTATGTTCCGTCAATCGGGACCCACGCTTTTACTTTTTTCAATGAATCAAACATTCTGCTGCGGTCTACTTGCAAATCGCGCACAACCGGGAATGTTTTCATCGGCTTTAAGCGGATCGGCTGTTCAAGCTGGTCAACAAGCGCCGTACAGGACTGGCGCGGCTTCCCGTTAATGACCATTGAGCATGCGCCGCATACTTCTTCAAGACAGTTCATGTCCCATGTGACAGGAGTTGTTTTTTCCCCTTTCACGTTGACCGGATTTCTGCGGATTTCCATTAAAGCTGAAATCACATTCAGATTCGGACGATAACCGATTTCAAATTCTTCATCATAAGGCGTGCTGTCGGCTGTATCTTGACGGGTGATAATAAACCGTATTGTCTTTTTTTCACTCATGATTATTTCGCCACCTTTTTCTTCGAGTAATCCCGTTTACGAGGTGTGATCAGTGAAACATCGACATCCTGATAATCAAATTCCGGCGCCTCAAACTGCCCAACGTGCTTAGCCATTGTTGTTTTGAGCCACTCATCGTCGTTACGCTCAGGATAATCCGGTTTATAATGCGCACCCCTGCTTTCGTTACGGTTATAAGCGCCGAGTGTAATGACCCTGGCCAGCTGCAGCATATTCGAGAGTTGGCGGGTAAACATCGCACCCTGGTTGCTCCATTTTGTGGTGTCATTGATATTGATTTTTTGGTACCGTTCCATTAATTCCTGAATCTTATCATCGGTTTTCAAGAGCTTGTCATTATGACGGACAACCGTTACGTTGGCAGTCATCCATTCACCAAGCTCTCTGTGAAGCACATAAGCATTCTCGTCGCCGTCCATGCTCATAATATTGGCCCATTTTTCTTCTTCTTTTTTCGTGTGGGCATCAAATAAAGCTGAAGACATATCTTCGACTGAAGATTCCAGGCCGTTTACGTATTTAACCGCATTCGGACCTGCTACCATGCCTCCGTAAATGGCGGAGAGAAGAGAGTTCGCCCCTAAGCGGTTTCCTCCGTGCATAGAGTAATCACATTCACCGGCTGCAAAAAGGCCCGGGATATTTGTCATTTGATCGTAATCCACCCATAATCCGCCCATTGAGTAATGGACTGCAGGGAAGATTTTCATCGGAAGCTTGCGCGGGTCGTCGCCCATAAATTTTTCATAGATTTCAATGATGCCGCCAAGCTTGATATCAAGCTCTTTCGGATCTTTATGAGACAGGTCGAGATACACCATGTTTTCGCCGTTAATGCCTAGTTTTTGATTGACGCATACATCAAATATTTCGCGTGTCGCAATATCCCGGGGCACAAGGTTTCCGTACGCCGGATATTTTTCTTCAAGGAAATACCACGGTTTCCCGTCTTTATATGTCCACACACGTCCGCCTTCACCGCGTGCTGATTCACTCATCAGTCTCAGCTTATCATCACCCGGTATTGCTGTCGGATGAATTTGGATAAATTCTCCGTTCGCGTAATATGCACCCTGCTGATACACGATTGAAGCTGCAGAGCCTGTGTTGATCATAGAGTTCGTTGACTTTCCGAATACAATGCCCGGTCCGCCCGTTGCCATGATGACCGCGTCTGAACGGAACGACTCAATTTGCATATTTGTCAGATTTTGCGCGACAATCCCGCGGCATGTTCTGTCATCATCTAAGACAGCGCCAAGGAATTCCCAGCCTTCGTATTTCGTAACAAGGCCTGCGACTTCATATCTGCGGACCTGCTCGTCCAGCGCATATAGCAGCTGCTGTCCAGTCGTCGCGCCCGCATATGCAGTTCTGTGATGCTGAGTGCCTCCAAAACGGCGGAAATCAAGAAGTCCTTCAGGCGTACGGTTAAACATAACGCCCATCCGGTCCATTAAATGGATGATTGACGGCGCCGCGTCACACATTGCTTTTACCGGCGGCTGATTCGCGAGAAAGTCTCCGCCGTACACTGTGTCATCGAAATGCTCCCATGGAGAGTCGCCTTCCCCTTTTGTATTAACCGCTCCATTTATTCCGCCTTGCGCACAAACTGAGTGTGAGCGTTTGACGGGAACTATAGAAAAAAGCTTAACTGCCGTTCCGGATTCCGCTGCTTTAATTGTCGCCATAAGGCCGGCCAGACCCCCGCCGACTACGATAATGCTTGATTGACTCATGATAGCCCCTCTCCCTCTAGTAATCTAATACTCTTATACAAATGCCAAAATCGCTTTTAATCCTACGTAAGACAATGCAACAAAAATGATCAGCGTTACGTACGTCGAAATTTTTTGAGAACGCGGTGTCACAGTAATACCCCAAGTAACCGCGAACGACCATAACCCGTTCGAAAAGTGGAAAATGGTAGATATCACACCTACAATGTAGAAGCCCAGCATAAAAGGAGAGCTTAAGATATTCGCCATCATATCGAAATTGACTTCAGCGCCAAGCTGTGCCGCGATGCGCGTTTCCCATAGGTGCCAGCTGACGAAAATAAGAGTGATGATACCGGTTACACGCTGCATGACGAAAAGCCAGTTTCTCATATAGCTGTACTGGCCTGCATTGTTTTTTGCAGTAAATGCTATGTACACGCCGTAAACCGCATGATAAATTAAAGGTAAGAAGATAATAAAAATTTCCAAAGCATACCTGAATGGCAGGCTATCCATAAAATGAGCCGCATTGTTGAATGCTTCCGCTCCCCTTGCGGCAAACTGGTTGACAACTAAATGCTGAATTAAAAATATGCCGACCGGTATGACGCCGAGCAAGGAATGCAATCTTCGAAAATAAAACTCTCTGTTCCCAGACATTACTTTACCCCCTAGTTTGATAAGTGCGAAATGTGATAAATCTCTGTCCCCCGCTTCTTTCAATTGTAAGCACTTTATTAAGATTTATTGACAATTTCATTTTACTCCTCCCTCAAAAGGTCGTCAAGAAAACGCGTACATAAATTACAATTTTCCGAATTAAATAGTTGGTTTGAAAATTTTATTTTATTAATATACGTTTATCCTTTATTTTTCACGAGAAATAAAGGATCATTCTGTCAACCTTACCCCTGTTTAAGCTATAATAAACGAAGGAGAGAGGGGAGACATGTTATGAAGAATAAATATGAAGAATCAATACAAAACCTAAAAGAAATTGAACTCAACGCCTACGCCTACGAACTGATCCGAGAGATTGTCCTCCCAGACATGCTTGGCCAAGATTATTCATCCATGATGTATTGGGCAGGAAAGCATCTAGCCCGCAAGTTCCCTCTTGAATCATGGGAAGAGTTTCCGGCTTTCTTTGAAGAAGCCGGCTGGGGAACCCTCACAAATGTCAGCAGCAAGAGACAGGAGCTTGAGTTTGAGCTGGAGGGCCCGCTCGTTTCAAATCGCCTTACATATCAAAAAGAGCCGTGCTTTCAGCTTGAAGCAGGTTTTATCGCTGAACAAATTCAATTGATGAATGACCAGATCGCTGAATCATATGAACAAATCAAAAAGCGGGCAGACAAAGTGGTTCTGACCGTGAAATGGGATATGAAAGATCCTGTTTGATCAAAAAAGGGCGAAGACTTTACAGTCTTCGCCTCTTTGCTTGTCCTTTACACGACCGACGCCTGCTTTGATAGTTCAAACGCATCGTGTAACGCTTCTACCGCTTTCACCATGTCATTTTCGCTTATCACCGTTGAGACTTTAATTTCAGAAGTGCTGACCATTTTTACTTGAATATTCTTTTTCGCAAGGACCGCGAACATCTCAGCCGCTACTCCCGGGTTAGATACCATACCGGAGCCGACGATTGACACTTTGGCCAATTTGCTTTCGGTTTCAATTTGGTCGAATTTCAACGCATCTTTATACTCATCAAGCACGGCCACAGTATTGTCAGTGTCTTCGGATTTGACGGAGAAGGAAATGCCGGTTTTATTGTCGCCTGCCGCTGTTTGAATAATGATATCCACGTTAATGTTCCGTTTCGCAAGTGCGGTGAAAATAGTTGAAAGTGTCGTCAGGCCGTTTGCCAGACCGGAGACTGTAACCCTTGTAATCTGATCCTCAAATGCAATGCCTCTGACAATTAAATTCTGTTCCATGGATGGTTCCTCCTCAATTAATGTTCCCGCTTCGGTTTCTGTACTTGAACGCACTTCTAAAGGCACTTGATAATTCTTCGCAAATTCAACGGCTCTCGGGTGAAGCACGCCTGCTCCTAAGTTGGCAAGCTCCAGCATTTCATCGTATGAGATTCCCGACAGCTTTCTCGCCGATTTCACGTAACGCGGATCGGTTGTAAATACACCGGGCACGTCCGTATAGATATCACACTTATCCGCTTTTAATGCGGCTGCCAAAGCGACAGCGGTTGTGTCTGAACCGCCCCGTCCCAGCGTTGTGATTTGGCCCTCTTCTGTCATGCCCTGAAATCCGGCGACAACGACGATCTTGCCTTCACTGAGCTGATCTTCAACGGCAGATGTGTTGATATCCGTAATTCTGGCGTTGCCATGGACATGTTCTGTGCGGATGCCGGCCTGCCAGCCTGTATAAGAAACCGCGTCATAGCCTTGTTCTTGAAGCGCCATGGAAAGGAGTGAGATTGTAACCTGCTCTCCTGTCGCAAGCAGCATATCCATTTCTCTTTTGCTCGGCTGAGCGGTAATCTGCTTTGCAAGGCTGACTAATGAATCTGTTGATTTGCCCATAGCAGACACCACGACAACGACTTGATGACCTTGTTTTTTTTCAGCAATGGCGCGATTGGCCGCATTTTGAATTTTTTCGGCTGAACCGACAGAAGTACCTCCGAATTTTTGTACGATGAGACCCATACATACCACCCTTTACATTTTGGTTCGTGCGGATGAGGAGAAAGAGCGCTTTGTTCACAATAAAAAAAGCAATGAGAGGAATTCGCTCTCATTGCTTATCAATTAATCATCACGATGATTATGAACAACGAGATAGCCCTCCAAGAAAATGATTTCTTGACAGCCTTACATTTTTTCAATGCACGGCCAGCAAATAAAACAGATGGGGTTTTATTTACTTCGGCGACGCTCCCCTTTCAGCCTTTTTCACAGAAACCATCTTTCTCCAAAGGCTTACTCTTGAAGTTCGCACCTCTATCTTCACCATATTACACGATCTAACTTATGAAATTAGTTCACATTTTATCAGACTTCTTTAAAAAGGACAACGTTATTTTTTCAATTTATCATAAAGCAGCTGCGCCGCCGCGGAAGGAACGCCCGCCTTTTGGATGTCTTCAAGGCTTGCTTCCTTCATTTTTTTGACTGAGCCAAAATGCTTTAATAGCGATTTTTTTCGTTTTTCGCCTATGCCCGGGATGTCGTCCAATACAGATTGAAAAGCGCTTTTCCCCCTGATTTGCCTGTGGAAACTGATCGCAAACCGGTGAACTTCGTCCTGAATCCGCTGAAGCAGGTAAAATTCCTGGCTGTTCCGTTCAAGGTAAATGGCCTCCAGCGGATCGCCTATTAATAAATTCGATGTTCTGTGTTTGTCATCCTTGGCCAAACCGGCAATCGGCACATCCAAGCCAAGTTCATTTTCGAGCACGTCTTTCGCGGCGTTAATTTGGCCTTTTCCTCCATCAATGATAATCAAATCAGGCAGCGGCAGGTTTTCACGAAGCACTCTCGAATACCGCCTTCTGACGACTTCTCTCATTGAGCCGTAATCATCCGGACCTGTAACCGTTTTGATTTTGTATTTGCGGTATTCCTTTTTGTTCGGTTTTCCGTCAATAAACACAATCATGGCCGATACAGGATTTGTTCCTTGAATGTTTGAGTTATCAAATGCTTCAATCCGGTGGGGCGTATAAATATTTAACGCTTCTCCCAATCTCTGAACAGCCCCGATCGACCGCTCCTCATCACGTTCTATCAGAGAGAATTTTTCCTTCAGCGCGATTTTCGCATTTTTATGCGCGAGCATCAGCAGCTCTTTTTTCGCTCCTTTTTTCGGCTGGTGTACGCTTGTTTCCAGCAGCTGCTCAATCATGGTTTGGTCGACACTGTCAGGCACTAAAATTTCCTTCGGCAGGAAGTGATTGTTTTTGGAATAAAATTGGCCGATAAAAGTGAGGAATTCTTCATCCGCTTCCTGATACATCGGAAACATGCTGACATCACGTTCAATGAGCTTGCCTTGCCGGATGAAAAAGACCTGCACACACATCCAGCCTTTGTCATACGCATAGGCGAACACATCACGGTCAACAAGGTCGTTCATCGTCATTTTTTGTTTTTCCATCGTTGATTCAATATGGGCCATTTGGTCGCGGAGCTCCTTCGCCCGTTCAAATTCAAGATTTTCAGCCGCTTCGTGCATTTTTTCTTCCAGTTCTTTTTTGACTTGATTGTAGCCTCCCTTTAAAAAACGGGTGATCTCGTCAACCAGCTGTCTGTTCGTCTCCTCGGAAATATCTTTTACACACGGAGCGAGGCATTGGCCGAGGTGATAATACAGACAAACACGGTCCGGAAGTTTTGAACACTTTCTGAGCGGGTACAGGCGGTCGAGAAGCTTTTTCGTTTCCCTTGCTGCCTGCACGTTCGGGTAAGGGCCGAAATAACGCCCTTTGTCTTTTTTTACATTGCGGGTGACAATCAGTCTCGGATGGCGTTCATGAGTGATTTTAATAAACGGATAGGTTTTATCATCTTTGAGCATGATATTGTATTTCGGATCATGCTTTTTGATTAAATTCATTTCTAAAATCAGCGCTTCCAGATTGGAGGAGGTTACGATATATTCAAAATCCTCTATTTCCGTCACAAGCCGTTGGGTTTTGGCATCATGAGAACCGGTAAAGTAAGAGCGCACTCTGTTTTTGAGCACTTTCGCTTTCCCCACATAGATAATCGTTTGCTGGCGGTCCTTCATTAAATAACACCCGGGCTGATCGGGAAGGAGGGCGAGTTTCTCTTTTATATGTTTGTTCATGCGGTACCCTTCCTTATATTAGTCCTGATTTTTCATTTATATTAAGTGTAACACGAACATTTGTTTTTCACCATTTTCATAATCTGAATATAAAAAAAGCGATCCCGAGTTGGAATCGCCCTGCATCGCCGCAGCCGAATTACATATGTTTGTTTACAAGCTCTTGAAGCGCTTCTTTCGGTTTGAAACCGACAGATGTTTCAACAACCTCGCCGTCTTTTAATACTAGAAGCGTCGGAATACTCATAACGCCGTATTTGCCGGCTGTTTCTTGGTTTTCATCTACGTCGATTTTGACGATTTTCAGTTTGTCGCCCATTTCTTGATCAAGCTCTTCAAGAACAGGTGCAATCATTTTACAAGGTCCGCACCAAGGCGCCCAGAAATCTGCCAGTACGACACCTTCGTTTGTTTCAGCTGAGAACGATTGATCAGTTGCTTTTACGATAGCCATTATTTAATTCCTCCATTTGTGAAATGATGATTTTTAGTATAGCATCTCCCATTCGTTCTTGCTAATTAAATGCTTGAAAATTATGTTTCCCTGTTCAATATTGATTTACTCAGCTTTTTAAGCTGCAAGATCACATGTATTTAACTTGTTTAAAAAACGAATCTAATAATAGCTCCAATCACTACGATGGCTCCGATAATCATTAAAATGGTGCGAAGCATAGGACAACATCCCTTCTATATAAGCATGATACTTTATTATGCCCCGTTGCATGATTTTCAAAACCTAAAAACCCCTGAGCGCTATGACAGGGGTTTTTGGAGCTGCAGCGTTATGCCCCGACGGTGATTAAAACGATTGACATCGGAGGAAGCTTCACTTTCAGCCGGCAGTCTTCGATCGTAAAGCGGTCAAATGCTTCCGGCTTGATGCTGTCCGGCTTGTCAAATGTATTATGGGCGTTCATGTGCTTCGCATGGAGAATGACCCCCGAGCTTTCGTTTATGTTCTCAAGCCCCCTGAGCTTTATCTCCGCATCAGCTTTGTTTTGATGATCAATATTGCAAATGGTGATATTGATGGCGCCCTTTTTGTTTTTCGAGGCTGATATATTGATTTGGGGCATTCTTTCCCCCTTCCATTCATACTCAGCAGCCGTGACGTCTGTCGCCAATAGAGACGCGTCCTGATGCACTTTAAACATCTCGAATACATGGTACGTCGGAGTCAGAAGCATATTTTCTCCATCAGTAAGAATCATGGCCTGAAGCACGTTTACAGCTTGTGCGATATTCGCCATTTGAACACGGCTGCAATGCTTGTGGAAAATATGAAAATGTGAAGCAGCAACCAGAGCATCACGAATGGTATTTTGCTGGTACAAGAAACCGGGGTTGGTGCCAGGCTCAGGATCAAACCAGGTACCCCATTCGTCGATGATCAGTCCGACACGCTCATCGGGATCATATCGGTCCATGATCGTGCTATGCTTTCGGATCAACTCGTCCATATAATCTGCCTTTTTCATCGTAATGAACCATTCATCTTCAGTGAATTCTGTCGCAGAGCCCTTTCCCTTCCAAAAGTCTCCCGGAATAGTGTAATAATGAAGGCTTAATCCGTCCATGAGATTGGCCGCCTTGCTCATGAGTACTTCTGTCCATTTAAAATCATCCACATTCGCTCCGCCGGCAATTTTATAGATTTCATTTCCGCTGTAATTGCGGACATAGGTTTGAAAGCGGCGATATAAGTCAGCGTAGTACTCAGGATGCATATTGCCGCCGCAGCCCCAGTTTTCATTTCCCACGCCGAAATATGTCAGCTTCCACGGGTCCTCTCTTCCGTTTTGTTTTCTCCAGTCTGACATCGGTGTGCCGCCTTCAAACGTCATATATTCCACCCATTCTGACATTTCTTGAACGGTTCCGCTGCCGACATTTCCGCATATATACGGTTCACACTCAAGCATGTCGCACAGCATCATAAATTCATGGGTGCCGAATTCATTTGACTCAATCGTTCCGCCCCAATGAGTGTTCAGCATAGATTTACGATCGCCTACTCCGTTAGCCCAATGATACTCATCCGCAAAGCATCCGCCCGGCCACCTGAGAACGGGAATTTGCAGCCGTTTTAAAGCTTCCAGCACATCTTTTCTTACGCCGTTGACATGAGGAATCTCTGAATCTTTTCCAACCCAAATTCCCTCGTATATCCCTCTTCCTAAATGTTCAGCAAACTGGCCATATATGTTTTTGTTAATGGTTCCTTTTTCAATATCCGTTTGAATAACCGCAGTATTTTTTTTCATCCCCTGACCATTCCTCTCATGTATAAAATGCAGAAGCACCCTAGTGATCTGTCAATCTGCTTTATGTTTACCACAGTTTTACTTAAAGTTTTTGTAAGCGATTTCATAAATCTATCCTATTATATATATTCGTACATGTCAATTAAAAAAGTGAATTTTATATTATTTGTACGTATGTATTTTCAAACACAAAAAACCCCCAGACTCTACAGCCCGGGGGTTTTCTTCTTATGAATGAATATTGATATTTTTAAATTCTTCAGTTAATAAAGGAACGACTTCAAACAAATCACCGACAATCCCGTAATCCGCAATTTTAAAAATTTCAGCTTCCGGGTCTTTATTAATCGCAACAATAACCTTACTGTTCGACATTCCCGCCAAATGCTGGATGGCGCCAGAAATACCGCATGCAATATAGAGATCTGGTGTAACGACTTTGCCAGTCTGCCCGATTTGCAGCGAATAGTCACAGTAATCAGCATCACATGCGCCCCGCGATGCGCCTACAGCGGCTCCTAAAACATCGGCAAGCTCTTGAAGGGGCTGAAAGCCTTCTTCGCTTTTGACTCCCCGGCCGCCGGCGACAATGATTTTAGCTTCTGATAAATCGACGCCTTCTGCGGTTTTTTTGACCACATCCTCAATGATCGTACGCAGATCGGCAATGGATACCTGAACGCTCTCTATGTCGCCTGACCTGCTTTCGTCTTTTTCCAAAGCTTCAATATTATTCGGCCTGATGGTCGCGAACATAAAAGCGTCTGTAGAAATAACGCGTTCAAATGCTTTTCCTGAATAAATCGGCCTCGTAAACACCACATTCCCTCCGGTAACGCTTACATCGGTGGCATCAGAAATCAGACCGGTTTCGAAGCGAGCGGCGAGTTTCGGCGACAAGTCCTTCCCCATTGCCGTGTGCCCCATTATGACGGCATCTGGTTTTTCTTGTTCAATGATTGTACGCAACGCTTGACTGTAGCCGTCTGAAGTATAGTTTGCAAGCTGCGGGTCCTCTGCGGTCAGAACCTTATCCGCTCCGTAATGAATGAGCTGAGGCGCATGATTGGAGACGTTATCTCCGATGAGTACGCCGATGACTTCGCCATTATCAGAAACGGTTCTGCCTGCTGAAATGGCTTCAAAGGTCACATTCCGCAATTCACCGTCTCGAATTTCTCCCAATACGAACACTTTTTTTCCCATCCTAACATCCCCCTGTTTCATTGAATATACGGTTTGCTGGCATTCTAAATGACTTTGGCCTCACTGCGAAGCAATGATACAAGCTCTTTTGCCTGCTCAGCCGGTTCTCCTTCTAAAAGCTTGCCGGCTTCTTTTTTCGGCGGAAGAAAACGCTCGATCGTTTTAATTTTTGCAGAGACATCGTCCTCGTCTAAATCCAGATCGTCAAGTTCAAGCTCTTCAAGCGGTTTTTTCTTCGCTTTCATAATTCCCGGAAGCGACGGGTAGCGTGGTTCGTTTAAGCCTTGCTGTGCGGTGACAAGCAATGGAAGCGATGTTTTTATTTTTTCGACATCCCCTTCTACGTCTCTTTCCGCGTTTGCGTCTTTGCCGTTAATCTCAAGCTTCGTAATCGTTGTTACATAAGGAATATTCAGCAATTCAGCCAGCCGGGGCGCCACTTGCCCAGAGCCTCCGTCAATTGCTACGTTTCCGCCGAGAATCACATCGAATTCCTGATCTTTCATATAGTGATACAAAATCGTGGACACTGCATATTGGTCCGGTTCTTCCAGATCATCCTCAATATTGATCAAAACCGCTTGATCACATCCCATCGCAAGCGCTGTGCGAAGCTCTTTTTCAGCCTCTTCCCCGCCCACGGTGACAGCGGTGATACTTCCCCCGTGCTGTTCTTTTAGCTGCATCGCTTCTTCGATTGCGTATTCATCGTACGGATTAATGATAAATTCCGCTCCCTCATCCTGAATCTTTCCTGCTTCAATGGCGATTTTTTCCTCAGTGTCAAACGTCCGTTTCATCAGTACAAATAGATTCATGATCATATCCCCTTTGCCGCTGCTTTTTTATTCGCCTCTGAATTGAGGCTTTCTTTTCTCAAGAAACGCTTGGATTCCTTCTTTAGCGTCCTCTGATTCAAACGCTTCTCCAAACCTTTTCGCTTCAAGCTTCAGGCTGCCGTCATAGGAGTACACCTTGTTTGAATACAGCAGCTCGATGATTGCTGCCATCGTTTGCGGGCTTTTTTCTGCAAACTTTCCGGCAAGAGCCTTTGCTTTTTCAAGCACTTCTGTTTCATCTTTGGCGCCGATTGACACGAGGCCGAGATCAAGTGCCTCCCGTCCGGTAATCGGTTCTGCCGTTCCCATCATTTCAAGCGCTTTTGCCGGTCCTACATACCGCGGCAGCCGCTGTGTACCCGCAAATCCCGGAATGATGCCGAGATTCAGTTCCGGAAGCCCAAGTTTGGCGTCTTCGGCCGCAATCCTGATATGGCAGGCCATCGCCAGTTCCAGTCCTCCTCCTAAAGCGGCCCCGTGAATGGCAGCAATAATCGGTTTGGAGAAACTTTCAATCCGCTCCATCAGCTGTTGGCCGCGATCCGCCAGAAGCGAGGAGTCTTCACTCGATCTGAGTGAAGTAAATTCTTTAATATCAGCGCCGGCCGAGAAAAACTTGCCCTCTCCGTGTATAATGATACTTCGCACATTCGCGTCGGTCTCAAATTGATCGAGGCAGGTTGACAGTTCGTCTAAAATGCGGCTGGAAAGCGCATTTGCCGGCGGATTGTTAATTGTCACTACAGCAACAAATTGATCGACTGCTAATGATATGGTATTCATATGACAGACCTCCTTTTTATTCTTTATGAAATCCGAATACTAATAAGTCTAATACTTTGTCCGCCAGGGAGGTAAGATCGTATTTTTGATCGTTCATCACCCATGTCGTCACTGTTTCATCAATTGTTCCAAAGACCATCTGCCGGGCGAGGCGAATATCGAGATTTTTCTTAAATTCACCTGACTCGATTCCTTCTGTCAGAATCGATTCTAAAATATTTAGATAGCCTTTTAAAATATCATTAATTTTCTGCCGGAGCTCTAAATTGGACTGGCGGAGCTCAAGCTGAGTCACAATGGCGAGATGGCGGTCATCTGCGAGCAGTGAAAAGTGCTTCGTGATCACCAGTGCGAGCTTTTCTTTCGCAGTCTGTTTTCCTTTGATTTCCTCTTCCATACGCTCAATGAATTGTCCCATTTTTTCTTTAAAGAGTGAAATCAATATATCTTCTTTGTTTTTAAAATAAAGGTAGATGGTGCCGTCTGCGACTCCCGCTTGTTTTGCAATCTTGGAAACTTGTGATTGGTGGTAGCCGTTTTCCGCTATTACTTCTACTGCTGCGTCAATAATCTGCATATACTTGGGTCGTTTTTGTTTCAATGGTCATCGTTCCTTCCTATCTAAATGAATGACTATTCATTCATACCCTTATGATAAAAAGGATTTCTTGCTTTGTCAAGTGATTCCTTTCTTTATGTACCGCCGCCTGACTGAAAACGGACGGCGCTGTCTGTTACGTGATGCGGTTATAATTCGCAGTGTCTTCGTCTGCGACCAGATTTCTTCTTAAAATTTTACCGACTGCGGTTTTCGGAAGCTCCGCTCTGAATTCATACAATTTCGGCACTTTGTAGGGAGCGAGGCGGGCTCTTGCGAAAGCATCCAGCTCAGAAACATCGGCTTTTGCGCCCTTCTTTAATACAACAAATGCTTTGACTGTCTCTCCCCTGTACGAATCGGGCACGCCCGCTACGACAATCTCTTGGATCGCTTCGTGTTCGTACAGCGCCTCTTCGACTTCGCGCGGATAAATATTATAGCCGCCTGCAATAATGACATCCTTTTTCCGATCAGCGATATAGAAAAACCCCTCTTCATCCATATAGCCCATATCCCCGGTGAACAGCCATCCGTCTCTGAGCACCGCAGCCGTTTCTTCGGGATTATTCCAGTAGCCCTTCATAATTTGCGGGCCTTTTACAATGATTTCCCCATGTTCATACGGCCCGACGAATGTGCCGGTTTCTTCTGAGTATATACCAGCATCTGTATTCGGCCAAGGACAGCCGATGCTGCCGGATTTATTTTTTCCCCATAGAAAATTGGAATGTGTGACAGGGGAAGCCTCGGACAGACCGTATCCTTCGACAAGCTTGCCGCCCGTTACTTTTTCGAATTGCTGCTTCACCTCGACAGGAAGTGCCGCCGACCCGCTGAGACAGCTTTTAATGGAAGACAGATCATAACGCTGCAGATCGGGATGATGCAAGAGCCCGATATAGATTGTCGGCGCCCCCGGAAACAGCGTCGGCTTTTGTTTGTCAATCGTTCTGAGTGTGGCCTGCGGATCGAACTTAGGCAGAAGAATCATTTCATAGCCCATTTTCATTGATAAATTGAGAACGGCGGTTAAACCGTATACGTGAAAAAACGGGACGACACCAAGCACTTTTTCGGTCCCTTTTCCCATTTTATACATCCAGGCCGCAGACATCTCGGTATTTGCCTGAATGTTTCGGTGAGTGAGCATGACGCCCTTGGGCGCGCCGGTCGTTCCCCCGGTATATTGAAGAACGGCGATATCATGCTCCGGATCAATCTCCGGTTCAAACACGAGCTCTGATTCCTCCGGCTTTAACACGGACGCAAACGTGTGAATGTTCTCATTTTCGTGATAATCAATATACACTTTTTGCTTTTGGGTGAGCGGATAGAGGATATTTTTCGGAAACGGCAAATAGTCCTTTATGCCGCTCACAATGATATGCTCCACAATTGATAACGTTTTCATTTTTATCGCTTTCGGAAAGAGCAAATCAAGTGTGATGATCATTTTTGCCCCGCTGTCTTTGAGCTGATATTCCAGCTCATGTTCCGTGTATAGCGGATTCGTTTGTACGACGATGCCCCCTGCGTATAAAACGCCGTAATAAGAAATGACCGATTGCGGGCAGTTCGGCAGCATAACAGCCACTCTGTCTCCTTTTTCCAGGCCGTTTTTTTGCAAAAAGGATGCAAGCTTCAAAGCGTCTTTGAACACGTCTTGATAGGTGAGTCTTTTTCCGAGAAAATAAATGGCGGTTTGTTCAGAGAATTGTGCGGCGGAGTTTGTCAGGATGGATTGCAGCGTTTGATTGGGAATATGAAGTTCATGCGGGATGTCATCAGGGTATTCAGAAAGCCATGGCTTTTCAGACTGCATAAAACCTCTCCTTTCTGTTTTGGGTGCGCCCTATTATTATATCAGATGATTGCTTAAAAAAGGAAAAAGAAAGGCAAAACCTCACCTTTCTTTCCTTACGCTATAATGAACAGATAAATAAGACCGATTAACAAAAAAAGTCCCGCTGCCGCGAGCAGCATTTTTGCAAGCTTTTCCATTCATTCCTCGCCCCTTATATACCGGCTGCCACAACAAATGAGAGCCCGACGGATATGACAAATGAGATAAAGCCGACAGCCCGGTTATCGTTCTCGATTTCTTTATCAATTTTAAAACGCGGCGTCAGAAATTCAAAAATAAAATAGCTGACAAGCAGCATAATAAAACCGTATACGCCCCAACCGATCATTTGCAAAAGAGAATTGTGCTGCGCAATGGAGTGCTGAAACACATTCGCAATCCCCAAAATTTTTCCTCCGGTTGCCATTGCCACGGCGAGATTCCCTTTTTGGATTTCTTCCCAGTTTTTATAGGTTGTCACCAGCTCAAAGATACTCAAAAAGAGAACGAGGCACAGTACGGCCACACTGTAATAAGCGGCGATTTCAACAAGCTCGTTTTCCCAAAAATCACTCATGACGATACTCCCTTTTATTTTAATTCAACAATGGTAATTCCGGATCCGCCTTCTCCCGCTTCACCGAATCGGGAGTTCTTCACACTGCGGTGGTTTTTTAAAAGGTCTTGTACCCCTTTTCTTAAGGCGCCGGTTCCTTTGCCATGAATAATGGACACTCTCGGATAGCCGGCCAGAACCGCGTCATCTAAATATTTTTCGACCCGGCTGAGGGCATTTTCGTAGCGTTCTCCGCGCAGATCCAGCTCCAAGGCCACATGGTAATCCTTCCCTTTGACCGCAGCGATTGTTTTTTCCTTTTTAGGTTCAGGAGAAGATTTCATAAACTCTAAATCTTTTTCTTTCACTTTCATTTTGAGAATGCCGATTTGGACATTCCATTCGCTGCTGCCTGTTTTTTCGAGCAAGGTTCCTTTTTGTCCGAAAGTCAGCACCTTCACTTCGTCTCCCGGCTTCAGCTCGCGTTTTTCTTTTTTCTGTTTTGACGGCTGCTTTGATTTCTCAAAGGCGGGCACGGCGTCTTCCAAGCGTTTTTTGGCGTTGATCAGCTCATGGTCCTTGAAGGATTTATGTTCTGATTTGATCAACCGCAGCTCTTGAATGATGTCTTCCGCTTCTTTTGTCGCCGCATTTACTTTTTCAATCGCTTTTTGTTCCGCTTCTTCAAGCAATTTATCTTTTTTGCTGTTCAGCTCAATAATTTGCTGTTGTAGTTCTTTGTGAAGCTTTTCCGCTTCTTTTCTGATTGATTCTGTTTCTGAAAGCTCTGCTTCCGCGCGCTTTTTGCTATGCTCAAGAGAGGCAATCATCGTATCGACTTCGTTATGCTCGGCCGTCATTTCTGATTTCGCTTGTCCGATAATATGCTCTGGAAGGCCGAGACGCCTTGAGATTTCAAAAGCATTGCTTCGCCCGGGAACACCGATTAAGAGCTTATAGGTCGGCGACAGTGTTTCAATGTTAAATTCAACGCTTGCGTTCATGACGCCGTTTCGATTATACCCGTATGCTTTTAATTCGGGATAATGGGTTGTCGCAATAACTCTGGCGTTTGTATGGTGCACCTCATCGAGAATACTCATCGCAAGCGCCGCGCCTTCTTGCGGGTCCGTCCCCGCTCCAAGCTCGTCAAACAGCACAAGGCTGTTTTCATTGACACGCTCTAAAATGCCGACAATATTCACCATGTGGGATGAAAAGGTACTTAAGCTTTGTTCAATCGACTGCTCATCGCCGATATCCGCAAATACATGTTCAAAGACCGCCGCTTCCGATCCTTCTTCCGCAGGAATATGAAGGCCGGACTGCGCCATGACCGTTAACAACCCGAGTGTTTTTAAAGTAACGGTCTTCCCTCCGGTATTCGGCCCCGTAATCACGATTGTCGTGAAGTCGCCGCCCAGTTCAATGTCATTGGCAACGACTTGTTCTGGCGGGAGCAGCGGATGGCGCGCTTTTTTCAAACGAATAAAGCCCCTGTCATTGATAAGCGGTTTTGTTGCTTTGGATGCTTTGGCGTATTTCGCCTTTGCAAAAATGAAATCCAGCGTTTGCAGCACTTGCAGATTTTGAAAGAGCTCATGCGTGTGTTCTGCCGTATGCTCTGTCAGCTCCCGCAAAATTCGTTCGATCTCCTGTTTTTCTTTTACTTTCGCCTGCTGAAGAGAGTTATTCATATCGACAATCGCCTGCGGTTCAATGAATAGTGTCGCGCCTGAGGAGGAGGTGTCATGGACGATTCCTCCGTAGCTGGATCTGTATTCCTGTTTCACCGGTATAACAAATCGGTCGTTTCGAATGGTGACAATCGTATCCGACAGCATTTTAGACGCGGACGAGGAACGCAGCATAGAATCGAGGCGGTCTCTGATTCTTGACTCCAGCGTTCTGAGCTGGGTACGGATGCCTCTTAATGTTTCTGAAGCATGGTCGAGCACTTCACCGTAATCATCGATACACGAATTAATTTCCCGCTCTAATTCGGACAATCCGATTAATTGTTCCGTATATTGATTCAGGAGAGGAATCTCTACACCGTCCTCATACATTGACCCGAGGAAATTCTTCATCTGTTTCACGGCATACAGCAGCCCTGAAATGTCCCGGAATTCCGCAGGGCTCAGCACGCTGCCGATTTCTGCGCGTTTTAAGGCGGCTCTGATATCTGTGACTCCGCCAAACGGAGCCTGTCCTCTCAGACGGATGACACTAGAAGCCTCGTCAACTTCCTCCAGCTGTTTTGTAATCTCTTCTATCGCCGTTGAAGGTTTTAATTCAAGGAGCTTCTCTTTTCCAAGCGAAGAAGCCGCATGCTGGATAACCTGTTCTTTAACTTTATGAAATTCAAGCGATGATAAAACTTTCTGCTGCACGGTTGTGTGAGCCTCCTTACTTAATCGTTGCGCTTCAGGAATGCCTTTACCTCTTTAAGTGACCGGGCATTTAAGACATGTTTCTTTTCAGTCCAGCCTTTGCGCGCGGCGGTTACGCCGGTTTTCATATCATTCAGCATATCTATATTATGGGCATCGGTGTTGATCACCAATGTAACCCCATTGTCATTCGCCTTGATTAAATGCTCTGTCCGCAAATCGAGCCGCGCGGGATTCGCATTTAATTCCAAAGCCGTATTTGTTTTTTTCGCAAGTTCAATCAGCTGGTCGATATCAATCTGGTAGCCTGCCCGTCTGCCGATCAGACGCCCGGTCGGATGCGCGATAATATCTACATGCTTACTCGTCAGGGCCTGTTCGAGCCTTTTCATAATGACGTGCTCCGGCTGGTTAAAGCTTGAATGAATAGATGCGATGACAAGGTCCATTTCTGATAACATGTCATCGTCATAGTCAAGCGTCCCATCAGGAAGGATATCCATCTCGACACCTTTGAAAATATGGAAGTTTTCAAATTCAGCGTTCAGTGCGTCAATTTCCTTTGCCTGCAGCCGCAGCCTTTCCGCCGTCAGCCCGTTTGCGACTTTCAGATATTGTGAGTGATCGGTAATCGCCATATACTCATAGCCTTTTTCCATACAGGCTTTCGCCATTTCTCTGATGGAAAACGCCCCGTCGCTCCATGCCGAGTGCATGTGAAGGTCTCCCTTTATATCATGCGTCTCTATCAGTTCAATCCCATCATGATAGGTGTCCACCTCTTGTCCGCTCTCACGAATCTCCGGCGGAATCAGCGGCAAACCGAAATGCGCGTAAAAGGCCTGTTCACTCGGAAAAGTTTTAACCTCTCCGGTTTCGACTGTTTCCACGCCGTATTCACTGATTCTTTCGCCGCGTTCCTTGGCAATCTGGCGCATTTTAATGTTATGGTCCTTTGAACCGGTAAAATGGTGAAGCGTTGTCGGAAACTGTTCCTCCGTGACAAGGCGGAAATCCACACTCGTTTCATATTCAAAAGAAAGAATGACAGAAACCTTGGTGTCTCCGCTTGCGATGACACTCTTAATAGTTGGAAGCTTCAGCAGCTGCTCTCTTACTTCGGCGGGATTGTCAGTCGCAATAATATAATCAAGGTCTTTTACTGTTTCTCTCGCTCTGCGGAGGCTTCCGGCCCGGGAAAATTTGATAATGTCCGTAAAACCGGACAAGTGCTCTTCAATTTCACCAGCCACACTGAGCGCGTAGCCGATCGGAAAGCGTTCAGGCTGTGTGCCAGCTTCTCCGAGCGCCTGCAATATTTTCTCTTCGGTTTTTTTACCGAATCCGGCAAGGCCTTGGACCTTCTGCTGCTCGCATGCTTCTTTCAGCGAGTCAGCATCATGAACGCCCAGCTCTTTATAAAGCTTGGCGATCTTTTTCCCGCCCAGCCCCGGAAGTTTCAATAAAGGAACCAATCCTTCCGGAACTTCTTCTTTCAGCTTCTCAAGAGTGCCCGACGTCCCTTCATCTATATACTCTTTGATGACGCTGTATGTTCCTTTCCCTATGCCTGAAAGCGACATCATATTGTCCATTTCCGACAAACTGCGGTCATCCTGTTCTAAAGCGGCCGCCGCTTTTCGAAAGGCGGCTATTTTAAACGGGTTGTCCCCTTTTAGTTCCATGTATACTGCAATCGTTTCAAGCAGATTAATAATATCTTTTTTATGCATTTTACAACCCCCAGACATTCACACGTTTCCTGCTTCTCATCATACAAATTTTTTTCATATGGCACAACAAACTTACAATACAAAACCGCTTTAAAAAAACTTCTCCGGGCAAGAGAAGTTTTTATCCGCCGTATTGCGCCCACAGCTCTTGTACAAGCCCTGACAAATACGGTGTATGGTGTATAATGACGTTTGCCAGAGACGATTGCCCCATCATTTGCTGAACGGCATCCACAGGAAGAACCGATGCCACATAAAGCAACACAAACGTAAATAGATAGATTTCCAAAAAGCCGAGAACCGCGCCAAGCGCTTTATTGATTTGTTTAATAACGGGTATACTCGCGACGATATTTAAGAACGACCCGATGATTCTGAGCAAAATTTTGGCGATAATGAATAGAATCACAAACGCGATCGCATTATAATACGCCGTTTCCAAATTCCCCGAGAAAAAGGAGAGCGCCTCTTGGCCCCCGGTAAAATCAGGCGCGGGTATCCATTTCAGATTCGGCGCTACATTTTTGTAAAAAAGCGCCGCGAACGCAATCGAGAGGATAAAGCTCGTTAAATAAATAAATTGAAGAATAAATCCTCTCCTCAGTCCCATAAATGTGCCCATCAGGAGCAAAATCAAGATGATGATATCTATCATAGTTGTTCAATCCTTTTCTTTAAGCTGACGCTCCAGTTTTTCGTATTCCTCTTTTAATTTAATGTAATCATGCACAACATTTACCGCCGTCAGCACAGCGAGTTTATTTATATCCAAATATGGATTTTTTTCATTCATTTCTCTCATTTTATCATCGACAATTCCAGCCACATGCCGCATGTGCGCCTTGCTTTCTTCACCGATAATGGTGAAGTGCTGACCGTAAATGTCAACTGTCGTTTTCGCTTTTCTGCCGTCAGACAACGTTTCTCCTCCATTCCGTGAGAATCCTAGTTCTTATCATACCATGTTTATCAATTGAATGGAAAGACGAGCCTCGCACTGTTATGATACACTGGTATATACAGTGAAAAGTGTAAAAAAAGGAGATTGCTACGTGTCCCATTCAGTGATAAAAGTATCAAAATCTGTTATTGAACAAATGAGAGCGTCTTATGGTAGCTCTCTTAGCCCATCTGTCCCTCAGGGAGCCGTTTTTCAGGCAAAGCCCCCCGGCTGTACCATTACAGCTTATCAATCCGGCAAGGTTTTGTTTCAGGGAAAAAACGCCGCCGCAGAATCCGGACGATGGGGAACTGCAGAAGTTCAGAAGGAAAAAAAGACAGCCGTAAAAAAAACGGCAGATCCGCGCTACGTACCGCCTCAAACGATCGGAATGATGTCAGTCATCGGCTCTGATGAAGTCGGGACAGGCGATTATTTCGGCCCTATGACTGTCGCTTGCGCGTATGTTGATAAATCCAAGCTCGCTTTAATGAAGGAACTCGGTGTAAAGGATTCAAAACACTTAAAGGACCCGCAAATTATCGAAATCGCCAAAAGCCTGATCAAAACCATTCCCTACAGCCTGCTGATTCTGAACAATGAAAAGTACAACAAGCTGCAGGAAAAAGGCATGAGCCAGGGAAAAATGAAAGCACTCCTGCACAATCAGGCAATCGGACATCTATTAAAAAAAATGGACGGCATAAAGCCGGAAGCGATTCTCATTGACCAATTCGCAGAGCCTAGCATTTACTTTAAGCATCTGGCCGGCAAAGACATCGTGAAAGAACGCACTTATTTCAGCACAAAAGCGGAGGGCATTCACCTGTCCGTCGCCGCTGCCTCAATTATCGCGAGGTACTCCTTCTTAATGGAGATGGATAAACTCTCGCGCGAAGCAGGAATGGTGATTCCCAAAGGAGCCGGCCCGCACGTTGATGAAGCTTGCGCAAAACTGATTTTGAAAAAAGGAGAAAGCGCGCTCAGAACGTTTACAAAGCTTCATTTTGCAAATACACAGAAGGCGAAGCGCCTTGTTGAGCGTAAACGATGACCGCATAAAAAAGCTTGCAGATTTCTCTGCAAGCTTTTTATTTAGCCTCTTAAAACAGCCTGATACGTGTCTTCCAAAGCTTTCAGCACTTTTTCATGCGCTTTTGTCACTTCTTCTTCAGTCAATGTTTGTTCAGGGTTTAAGTATTGAAGCGAGAAGGCGACGGATTTTTTGCCTTTTTCCATATGCTCACCTTCGTATACATCAAAGACGGATACTTCTTTCAGAAGCTTTCCTCCCGCTTCTTTAATGACACTTTCAAGCTGGCCGCTTGAGATGGCTGTGTCTGTGACGAGCGCGATGTCACGTGTAACGGATGGATATCTTGGAATAGCCGTGTACACAACAGGCTCTGTTTCCGCTGTTAACAGCGCGTAAAGGTCAAGCTCGAATACATATGTTTCTTTCAAATCAAGTTCTTTTTCCATTGTCGGATGCACTTGGCCGATAAAACCGACCAGCGAGCCGTTCAACAAAATATTCGCTGTCCGGCCGGGATGCATGTTTTTACGCTCTGACTGTACAAATTCAATGCTCGTAAGCATATTTAATTTATCTAACAGCCCTTCTACGATCCCTTTCACCACATAGAAATCAACCGGCTTTTTCTCGCCTTGCCATAGATTTTTATGCCACAATCCGGTTACCGCTCCCGCGACGCGTTCTTTCTCCACCGGCTTTGTGTTCTCCTCCTTCGTTAAGAACACGGAACCTACTTCGTACAGCGCTACTGAATCAGTCTGTCTCGCCAAGTTGTAAGAAACGGATTCAAGCAGATTCGGAATCAAGCTGTGTCTGAGAATGCTTCTTTCTTCACTCATCGGAAGAGACAGCTTGGTGTGAAGTGATTTTTCAATCGCAAATGCGGCTGCTTTTTTTTCATTGGTTAATGAGTATGTCGTCGCTTGTGATAAGCCCGCTCCTTCAAGGAAACGTCTGACTTTTCGGCGTTTCGCCTGATATGGCGTCAATCCGCCTGTCGTTCCCTCCGTTTCAGGAAGTGTCGACGGAATATTATCATAACCGTACAGTCTTGCCGCTTCTTCAATAAGATCCTCTTCGATTTTAATATCGCCCCGGCGTGAAGGAACCGTTACAATCAGCAGGTCTTGTGCTTCTCCGACTGCAAAGCCGAGCCTTTGGTAAATGCTGATCATTTCTTCTTTGCTGATTGTCATGCCGAGCACATTGTTGACTTTTTCAACAGAAACATGAATGTTATTGGCTTCGATTGTCAAATGGTTTTCTTCCGCTGTGCCTGACAGAACTTCTCCGCCTGCATACAGATGGATAAGCTGCGCTGCACGTTCAGCGGCAAGCCGGACACGCGCCGGGTCGATTCCTTTTTCAAATCTTACGCTTGATTCGCTTCTCAGCCCAAGATCTTTAGACGCTTTACGGACCGTCTGTCCATTGAAGTATGCGGCTTCTAGCAAAATCGTGGTTGTATCGTCCCGAACCTCTGATTCCGCTCCGCCCATAACGCCTGCCACAGCCTGGGCTTTTGATCCGTTTGTGATGACAAGGTGATCTGCGGAAAGCTTTCTTTCTTGATCATCCAGCGTGAGAAGTGTTTCATTTTCAGCCGCCTTTCGAATGACAACTTCCTTTGAGCCGAAGCGGTCATAATCAAAAGCGTGGAGCGGCTGACCGTATTCCAATAGAACAAAGTTGGTAATGTCAACTACGTTATTGTGCGGGCGGATGCCTGCATTCATAAGCTTTGTCTGCATCCAAAGCGGTGACGGAGCAATTTTTACATTTTTAATGATTTTTGCCGTATATAACGGATTCGCTTCCTGGTCTTCAATTTTCACTGAAATATAGTCAGCTGCTTTTTCAGCACCTTCTGCATAATCCGTTTGCGGAAGTTTGACCTCAGCTTCTAAAATCGCCGCGACTTCATATGCGACACCAAGCATATTCATTGCGTCTGCGCGGTTTGGTGTAAGTCCGAGCTCTAAAATCGCATCGTCAAGCTGAAGGGCGGCTAATGCGTCACTTCCCGCTTCCGCCTCATTCGGAAAAACGAAGATGCCTTCCGCATATTCCTTCGGCACAAGCTTGCCCTCAACGCCAAGCTCCTGAAGAGAACAAATCATTCCGTTTGACTCTTCACCGCGCAGTTTCGCTTTTTTAATTTTAAAATTGCCCGGAAGCACCGCACCGACTGTCGCGACGGCAACTTTCTGCCCTTTCTCGACATTTGGCGCTCCGCAAATGATTTGTACAGGTTCGTCTGCGCCGATATCCACAAGACACTTATTCAGCTTGTCAGCATTCGGGTGCTGTTCGCGTTCAAGCACATGTCCGATGACAACGCCTTTGATGCCTTCTCCCTTGTACTCGATGCCTTCTACTTCAATACCTGTTCTCGTAATTTTTTCAGCAAGAACAGACGGGTCCATGCCTTTTAGATCAACATAATCTTCTAACCATCTATAAGAAACAAACATCCTTACATCCTCCTCTTACGCCTGTTTAAACTGCGAAATGAATCTGACATCGTTTGTATAGAAATGGCGGATATCATCAATGCCGTATTTCAGCATAGCGATCCGTTCAACGCCCATTCCAAAAGCAAAGCCTTGGTATTCTTTAGGGTCAAAACCGGCCATTTGAAGCACGTTCGGATGAACCATTCCGGCTCCCAAAATTTCAATCCAGCCCGTACCTTTACATACCGAGCAGCCTGTTCCTCCGCATTTAAAGCACGTCACATCCACTTCTACCGAAGGCTCAGTGAAAGGGAAGAAACTTGGGCGAAGTCTGATTTCACGATCTTCTCCAAACATTTTTTTAGCAACCAATTCAAGGGTTCCTTTTAAATCGCTCATTCTGATATTGCGATCAACGACAAGCCCTTCAATCTGCATAAATTGGTGGGAGTGTGTCGCGTCATCATTATCGCGGCGGTACACTTTACCCGGACAAATGATTTTCACAGGGCCTTTTCCTTTATGCTTTTCCATCGTGCGTGTCTGAACGGGTGAGGTCTGCGTTCTCATCAGCGTCTCTTCTGTGATGTAAAAGCTGTCCTGCATATCGCGTGCAGGGTGTTCTTTCGGAAGGTTGAGCGCTTCAAAGTTGTAATAATCCGTTTCCACTTCAGGACCTTCTTCAACGGTATACCCCATGCCGATAAACAAATCTTCAAGCTCTTCAATGACCACTGTGAGAGGATGCCGCCCGCCGCTTTTGGCCGGATTTCCCGGCAGTGTGACATCAATCGTCTGGGCTGCCAGTTTCTTTTTCATTTCTTCTTCTTCAAGGGCGGCGTTCTTTTCAGAAATCGCGGACGCGATGCGTTCTCTTACTTCATTGGCGAGGGCGCCCATTTTCGGCCGTTCCTCAGCAGAAAGCTTTCCCATTCCGCGAAGCACTTCTGTGATCGGCCCTTTTTTTCCGAGGTATTGCACCCGAATGTCGTTGACATCTTTTAATGAGCTTGCTGCTTCTACTTTTTCTACAGCTTCAAGTTCAAGCTGTTTTAGCTTTTCTTCCATCATGTATCCTCCTTTTATGTAAAACCGTACTCGTGTCATATGTCTATAGAAAACAAAAAAACCCGCCCCTTATACAAGGGACGAGTTGTGGCCGCGGTACCACCCTTTTTTTGGACAGACTGATCTGTTCTTAGCTTCATTGACATAACGGAAACTCAAGTTCCGGTTCACCTTTACGCGCGTATGGCGCGGTCCCGGCGACAACTCAAGAGGTGAAATCATTCCCGGCTGCAATAAAAATGCTTTCAGTCAGCGGCATTTTTTCCCTGTAAGGCAGCTTTGTAAGAAATGGATGTCCTCTGTCACGGTTTTTAAAAATATTACTACCTATTATAGTGAAATTCACGCATCAGCGCAACACTATCCTCGTAAGTGGTACAGCAGGACGGCAGCGGCAATCGCCACGTTCAGCGATTCGGCCTGTCCGTATAAAGGCACGTACAAGTTCAAGTCGGTTTTTTCTAAAATGGCTGAGTCGACGCCTGCCCCTTCATTGCCGACAATTAAAGCGAATGAGCCTATCGGCGCGGTCTCCTGAAAGGCTGATCCGTTTTGAAGCGACGTCCCGTACACCTTAACGCCGCTTGCTTTCAATTCCTCAATGAAAACGTGCAAATTCCGTTTGACAATCGGAAGATGAAAATGGGACCCTTGTGCGGACCGCAGTGTTTTTCCATTATAGGCGTCTACTGTGCCGTCTCCGATCACCACCGCATCCATCCCGGCGGCATCGGCCGTGCGAATCATCGTTCCAAGATTGCCCGGATCTTGCACGGCATCTATCAGCAAAAGCCGCTTATAAGAAGTAAGGCTATCCTCAGGCATGCGGCACACAGCGGCAATCTGCTGCGGCGTTTCAGTCTCTGTCACAGCGGAAAACGCGTCTTCACTTAAGATGTAGCAATGAATGGACATGTCCAGATCAGGGGGAATTTCCCCTTCGTCCTTGACGAGAATTTCCTTTACAGCGCCCTCAATTTTCAGCGCTTCTTCTACAAGATGTTCCCCTTCTATAAGAAATGTATTTGTTTTTGTTCGTTCTTTTTTCGTGTGAAGCTTTTTCCAGTCCTTCACTTTTTGGTTTTTGGCCGAATCAATTCGTTTCACTGTCTGCTGTGCTCTCCTTTTTTTAACATGATGTTATTATATCGCAAGAAACGCACATAATAAACCGGGTGCGGGGTTAGAATATACGTATCAAATTTTAGGAAAAAGGAGTTTTTGATATGGATCTTAATTTACGAAATGCCGTTATCGCCAACGTGACCGGCAATAATCAAGAACAGCTTGAGCATACAATCGTCGACGCGATTCAAAGCGGTGAGGAAAAGATGCTTCCGGGGCTTGGCGTATTGTTTGAAGTTCTTTGGCAGCATGCATCTGAAACGGATAAAAATGATATGTTGAAAACACTGGAAGGCGGACTAAAGCCTGCTTAAGGTGTAAACCGGGTGCAGATGCCCGGTTTTTTTATTTTCGCCCTGCCGCTCATTGTATAATAGTGGCTAAGGGGGATCGTTATATGTTATTACAACCTGCTCTGGCGAAAAAAATCATTGCGGAAGTAAAAAAGATGTACGACCGGGAAGTCATTATCGTGAATACGGACGGCAGCATCATCGCAAGCACAAATGATGAACGCATCGGCGGATTCCATGAAGGGGCGCTGATATGTGCAAAAGAGAAACGCAATGTCATCATTACAAAAGAAGATGAAAAGAGATTAAGAGGCGTAAAATCCGGGCTGAATCTCCCTGTCTTTTCAGGCCATCATGTGACTGCTGTTTTCGGCTTGACCGGTGAACCGGAAGAGATACAGCCATACGGGGAGCTGCTGCGGAAAATGACCGAACTGTTCATTAAGGAATCACGGCATCTTGAGCAAATCCAATGGCAGGCCAGAACGCTGGAATCCTTTATGATTGATTGGCTGCAATTGCGGGAATGGTCACCTGGTTTTTTAGAAAAAGCACAGCTGTTGGGCGTCGATCTGACATCGCAGCGGCGCATTATCTTAATTCAAGGGGAAGAAGAATTTACCCGGCATGACATAGAACAAATGACGCATTTATGGAAAAACGACTGTCCTTCCGATCTTTTTGTACGTTGGGGAAATGAAAGGATTCTGATCAATCACGAAGTTTCGGAAAGCGATAAAAAGGAACAGCTGTTACGGCACATTAACTCCCTCTGTTCGTTTGCTGAGCGCGCGGGAAATGGTCAGCATGTCTCAGCCGGCGTCGGGCAGGCTGTTATAAGCTCACGTGTGATACGGTCATACGAACAAGCCGAAAAAGCGCTCTCTGTCAGTATCAAACGCCGTACTGCCGTATGTGAGGAGGATCTTAAGCTGGACATGTGCCTTGCTGATATCAGGCCGGCAACCCGGGCTGAATTTTCCAGAAGGGTGCTTCAGAAGACAGTGGACAACGAAGAGCTCATGAAGACCATGCGCACGCTGTTTAGCAGGCACTTGTCTTTAAAACAGACGGCAGAAACGCTTCATATCCACATTAATACCTTGCGCTACCGTCTCGAAAAATTGGAAAACTTAACTGGATGCAGCTTTAACCGGACAGAAGATATCGTTACCTTATATTTGGCGCTATATTTTTTAGATGATCATACAAATCAAATAAATACAGAGGCCGATTTTTCAGATGTTTCTCCATATTAAACACTTCTTTTTTTCTTTACAATAGATTGAAAGCGTTTTTCTGATCAGAGGGGGAAGGACATAGTGATATCTAATGAGGTAAAGAAACAGTTGATAGAGGTGGCAGGAGAGGAAAACTATGATGATTCAAAAGCGGGCCGCCTCGTGTATTCCTATGATGCGGCTCCGCAATTCCAGTCAATGCCTGATGCTGTCATCGCGCCGCGTGACAAATATGAAGTCTCGCGTATTTTAACCATTTGCAATAAGCATCGCATACCGATTGTCCCGAGAGGCTCAGGCACAAATCTGTGCGGCGGCACTTGTCCGACTGAAGGAGGTCTTGTTCTTTTATTTAAACACATGAACCGAATTCTTGACATTGATGAAGAAAATTTGACCATCACTGTCCAGCCGGGCGTGATTACGCTTGATATGATTCTACAGGCGGAAAGCAAGCAATTGTTTTATCCGCCTGATCCGAGTTCTATGAAAATATCTACGATAGGCGGAAATATTAACGAAAATTCCGGCGGCCTTCGCGGGTTAAAATACGGCGTCACCCGTGACTATGTAATGGGCCTGGAAGTCGTGCTGGCAAACGGGGATATCATCCGCACAGGCGGAAAGCTTGCAAAAGACGTAGCGGGATATGATCTGACGCGCCTTTTTGTCGGATCAGAAGGAACACTCGGCATCGTAACGGAAGCCATATTGAAATTAGTGCCAAAGCCGGAAACGAAGAAAACATTACTCGCACTCTATGAAAATATCGATGCCGCCGCTCAGACGGTATCCGCCATTATTGCGGAAAAATTGATACCGGCCACACTTGAATTTCTCGATCAGCCGACATTACAGGTCATCGAGGATTATGCCAAAATCGGGTTGCCTACAAATGCAAAGGCCGTCCTTTTGATTGAGCAGGATGGGTCTTATGATACGGTCGCACGTGACATGGAAAAAATTGAGGCGATTTGCAAAAAAGGCGCAGCCGTATCCGTTCAGGCCGCTCAAACGGAGGAGGAAGCGTTCGCCCTGACCGAAGCGCGGCGCTCCGCCCTTTCCGCACTTGCCCGATTGAAACCGACAACCATCTTGGAGGATGCCACGGTTCCGCGGTCAGAAATCGCAAATATGGTCAAAGCGATTAACGATATCGCCGCTAAATACGACCTATCCATTTGCACATTCGGGCATGCGGGAGACGGCAACCTTCATCCGACCTGCACGACTGATTTAAGAAATACGGATGAAATGGAACGTGTCGAACAGGCATTTGAAGAGATTTTTGAAAAGGCCATTGAACTCGGCGGAACCATTACCGGAGAACATGGAGTCGGGGTTGTGAAAGCTCCTTACTTAGAGATGAAGCTGAAAAAAGAAGGCATTTCGGCGATGAAGGCGGTAAAAACCGCGTTTGATCCGCACAATATCTTAAATCCGGGCAAAATGTTTGCAAGTGATTCCAGAAAACGAGTGGTGGTGGAGAGATGACAACGGCAAAAGAAATGGAGCAGATACAAACAGAATTCAAGGAACGCATGGATGAAGGAGAGCTGCTGAATTGCATGCGCTGCGGTTTCTGTCTCCCGTCCTGCCCAACATATATTGAATCAGGATTTCAGGAATCCCACTCGCCGAGGGGCCGCATTGCTTTAATGAAGGCTGTAGTTGACGGCAAGATTGAGCCTGACGAGGATGTCGAACGATCGCTTGCGCTTTGCCTCGGATGCCGCGCCTGTGAACCTGTCTGTCCGTCAGGCGTCAATTACGGCCAGCTTCTTGAAGAAGCGAGAGATATCATTAATCAAAATAAAAAACACTCGCTCGGTGTGCGGCTTATTAGAAAAACGGCTTTTAAAGAGCTGTTTCCGCATCAAAACCGAATGCGCACCGCCGCCGGCCTTATCGGTTTATATCAGCGGTCGGGATTGCAGGCAGCGGTACGAAAAACAGGGATGCTCCGCATATTGCCGGAACATCTGCGCACGATGGAAAAGGTTCTGCCGCCTGTGCCTAAAAACAAAGAAATGAAAAATCGCCCCCGTATACTGCCGGCGATCGGCCCGGCTAAAAAACGCGTCGCCTTTTTCTCCGGCTGCTTAATGGATACGATGTTTTTGCCAACCAACGACGCTACCGCCAAGCTGCTGCAGCTGGCCGGGTGCGATATCGTCATACCTGATGACCAGGCGTGCTGCGGAGCACTGCACGGGCACAGCGGTGAAAAAGAATTGGGGAAAGAGCTGGCCAAACGAAATATCATGGCCTTTGAAGCGCTTGAGGCGGATTATATCATTACCAACGCCGGGGGATGCGGCGCCTTTCTCATTGAATATGACCATTTGCTGAAAGACGATCCTGAGTGGTCAGAACGCGCTGCGGTATTTGTCCAAAAACTAAAAGACTTTTCGTCCGTGCTGGTCGAGCTTGATTTTGATAAAAAAGGGTTGAAGCTTGAGACACCTCAAGTAATCACCTATCAAGACTCCTGCCACCTGCGAAATGTCATGCATACATCCAAAGAACCGCGCAAGCTCCTAAAAAGCATTGAAGGAGCGGAATTCAGAGAAATGGAAAAAGCGGATAGCTGCTGCGGTTCAGCGGGAATTTACAATATTGTTGAATCAGACATGTCTATGAAAATCTTAGACAGCAAAATGCGCACCGCAAAAGCAACGCAAGCCGCTGTGATTGTCACGGCCAATCCAGGCTGTCTTTTACAAATGAAGCTCGGCATTGAACGGGAAGGCTTGGGCGGACAGGTTCGGGCGGTCCACCTTGCGGATTTATTGCTGGAAGCCGCTGAATCAAAAGTGATAACTGACAAAAGCCAACACATTTAACACGAGTCGGCTTTTGTCATCCTTTGAACGGGGCTGTCCCACGTATTTAGGGATGATTTATTCTACAGGGCTGCAAATTTCAATATAATGGCCGTCGGGGTCCGCAACATAGGCGACCGTCTGGCCCCACGGCTTTACTTTTGGCTCAGACAGAATGGAAACGCCTTCTCCTCTTAATTTCTCAATCACTGCACCCACATCTTCAGTCACAAACCCCAATTCAAATGTTTGTGAATATCCCGCTTCCTCCGGTATATCCAGCGGGGTAATTTCCCTCACATTCTTTCTCGTATTAAAAGCCAATATCGCAGAGCCTGTATCAAACTCTACATACGTATCATGCTGGGCTCGAACCGTCAGCCCTAAAATATCTTTGTAAAAATGCAGCGAGCGTTCCCCGTCCGACACATAGAGAATAACGTACCTCATGGATAGATTCATATTCTTCTTGCCTCCTTTTATTGTTCTATCATTCTGCTCCTCCCCTATCTTCTCCTTTTTTATTTTTTAGTTGAAAAATCAGATGCAGAAAGATACTCCCCCACATGACCAAGAGCCTGTTTAGAAAACGGGCTCTTGGTCAACTTGGTATTCACGCTCATTATCCCGGAATGGATGCTTCCATTCTTAAACTCGGATCACGCCACATTTGGGTCCATTTTTTCACAGCCGCAATGATGATTACCAAACCTAACAGGAGCATAATGATGGATAAAGCCCCATTCAGAACACTGTATCCCGCCGCTTCCGGATTTAAGTATACGTAACGCACCATCCAATACCCTGCATAGTTGACGGTGACATATAAATAGGCGAGCGGAATCAGGCATGTCAGGATATAACGCCGCTTATCAGCAATTTTCAGCACAATCGTCGCGCCGATAATTAATCCGACAGATGCCATGAGCTGATTGGAAACGCCAAACAGCGCCCAAATGGAGCCGATATCGCCTGAATAAAGAAGGTATCCCCACATCAAGCAGGCCAGTGCGCTGGCAAATACAGATCCGGGAAGCCAATCTGTTTTTTTCAAAGGCTTATAAACCTCTCCGAAAAAGTCTTGAATTAAATAGCGGGCCACACGGGTCCCTGCATCAATAGCCGTTAAAATAAAGACCGCTTCAAACATAATGACGAATTGGAAAAAATATGAGGCCAGATGGCTGAAAAACGGCATTCCGGTAAAAATATAAGTCATGCCGACCGCAAGTGTAACGGCGCCTCCTGTTCTGCCTTCTAAATCCAGGCCGATTTCACGGCTCAATTCAGGCAAGTGTACAACATTCATTCCAAGCGTACGAAATACTTCCGGCGTGCTGTTGATCGCAAAATAATCAGCAGGCTGCAAGGCGGTGGCCGCGATCAGCGCCATGATGCCGACAAGACACTCCACAAGCATCGCGCCAAAGGCGACCGGCTTCATATCACTCCATTTATTAAGCATCTTCGGCGTTGTTCCCGAACCGACAAACGCGTGAAATCCTGAGATCGCCCCACAAGCGATCGTAATCGAAATAAACGGCCAGACAGGTCCCGCAAGCACCGGCCCTCCGCCTTTTACAAACTCCGTAAACGCCGGAAACGGAATAGCTGGATTTACAATAAACACTCCCGCAATCAGTGCGATAAATACCCCTATTTTCATAAAGCTGCTTAAATAATCCCTGGGAGCGAGCAGAAGCCATACAGGAAGCGCCGCCGCAAAGAAAGCATAGACCGGCAGCGCGATTGCAAGCGTTTTCGTTTCAAGGGTCAGAATATCTCCCAGCGCGGTTGTCTGCACCCATGGACCAATAAATACTCCTGCCAATAAAAAGAGGAATCCCACAGTGGAAGCGAGCTTTAGATTTCCGGTTTTTTTATAATAAATACCGACGCCCATCGCTATTGGAATGGTAATACCCACGGCAAATGTCCCCCAGGGATTGCGTTCCAAAGCATGCAGCACAACCATTGACAACCCTGCCATCGTGATTGTGATAATAAACAGCATTGAAAGCCCCGTACAAAAACCCGCGACAGGCCCAAGCTCGTCTTTCGCCACTTCTGACAGCGATTTTCCGTTTTTCCGCATGGACGCGAACAAGACGACTATATCGTGAACGGCTCCCCCGATAACCGCTCCGATTAACAGCCATAACAGCCCTGGCAAATAACCGAATTGCGCTGCAAGTATCGGCCCGACAAGAGGACCGGCAGCGGCTATGGCGGCAAAATGGTGGCCGAATGTGACCCATTTATTCGTAGGCACATAGTCTTTTCCATCTTCGTGTGTGTGAGCCGGCGTCGGTTTGTCATCATTCACTTTCAGTACCTTTACCATCATAAAGGTTCCATATAAACGATAAGCAATCGCCAATATACACATTGACGCTATCACAATTGTAACCGCATTCATTTTCCCCCATCCCCTTTGCTGTTTTTTACAAATATATCACAATTCAGGGACTAAAGGCGGTGGTTTTTCCATTTCTCATGAGAAAAAGCCGGCTGATGATGCCGGCTTACTTGAATGTGCATTATTACTTTTGAAGACGGATCACATTCCATGAAAGCGGTGTGAATTGAGCTTTCAGTTCTCCTTCTGACTTAGAAGAAGTTCCATTGGCATGCGGTACGACATTTTTTCTGTTTTTTTGGTTTGTTGCTTTGATATCTTCATGTTCAAGCACAATATGCTCGATGATGCGATAGGATTCAAACCCTCTTAACGAAATGTCTGTCTCCATCGGTTCCTCACTCTTATTCACAGCAAAAACCGTCAGTGTCTGATCCTCATCATGATAAACGGCAGCCGCATCCACATATGGCACATCCGTAAAGTCTGCACAGTCATACTTTGGAGAAGAGATAATTGGCTTAAGCGATTCCCCTCTTCCGTAAACAGAGGCATGCATGTACGGATAGAAAATCGGCTGTCTCCATGCTTCTCCGCCTTTTTCAGTCATAATAGGCGCAATCACATTCACAAGCTGTGCGAGACATGCAATTTTCACACGGTCAGCGTGCTGCAAAATCGTAATGAGAAGCGAGCCGATCAATAAAGCATCTTCGAAATTATAAATATCTTCCAAAATCGGCGGCGCTTCCATCCATGGCTCTACTTTTTTATCAGCTTCGTTAGAGTGGTACCACACATTCCACTCATCTAATGAAAGATGAATGGTTTTTTTACTGCGTTTTTTCGCCTTCATATAGTCGCATGTCGCGGCAACAGACTTAATAAAGTGGTCCAGATCCATGGAACGGGCTAAATAGTTTGGCAGGTTGTTCTCCCGGTTTCCGTAGTACGTATGAAGGGAGATGTAATCCACATGATCATACGTATGCTCAAGCACCTTCGCTTCCCAATCAATAAATGTCGGCATACTGCTGTTTGAACTGCCGCAGGCAACCAATTCAATCGAAGGATCCACCCATTTCATGACTTTTGCCGTCTCAGCAGCAAGCCTTCCGTATTCCTCGGCTGTTTTATGTCCGATCTGCCACGGGCCGTCCATCTCATTTCCTAAGCACCATGTCTTAATTCCGTAAGGTGCTTCATAACCGTGGGACCTTCTCAAATCACTCCAATAAGAACCTGACGGATGATTGCAGTATTCCACGAGGTTGCGGGCTGCGTCCATGCCTCTCGTGCCCAGATTGACAGCCATGTTGACCTCGGTGTCCACCTTTTTGGCCCATGATAAAAATTCATTCGTACCCACTTCATTGGTTTCCGTCGTTTTCCATGCCAGATCAAGCCGCCTTGGGCGGTCTTTAATAGGGCCTACGCCGTCCTCCCAGTTGTAGCCGGATAAAAAGTTGCCGCCCGGATACCGAATCAGAGGCACCTGCAATTCCTTAATGAGCGACTGGACGTCCTTTCGAAAACCTGATTCATCTGCTTGAGGATGATCCGGTTCGTAGATGCCTTCATATACCGCCCGGCCCATATGCTCGATAAATGAGCCGTAGATACGCTTATCTACTTGACCGATTTTATACTCTTTATCTATGATCATTCCCGCTTTTTTCATATTGTTTCCTCCTAATTTATATTATCCTTTTACCCCGCCCACTGTCAGTCCGGAGATAAAATACTTTTGGAAAAACAAGAAGATAATGATTACCGGTAAAATCGCAAAGACTGAGCCGGAAATCAGCATGTCATAGTTGTTGCCGTATGGACTGAGCAAGCTTGACAGCCCGATTGGAAGCGTAAACATTTCTTTTGACCGAAGCACAATGAGCGGCCAGAGGAAGTTATTCCAGCTGTTCAGGGACTGAAGGATAATCATCGCCCCAAAGGCCGGCTTCATGAGCGGCGCCATAATTCTGAAAAAGATGCCAAATTCCGTACACCCATCCATCCGCGCCGAGTCCAGCAGATCTTTCGGCAGTCCGAGCGCATATTGCCTGAAAAAGAAAACCGCGACAGGCGAGACAATGAAAGGCAAAATCACACCCGTATAGGAATCGATCAGATGCAGCCCCACTGTCAGCTTAAATAACGGAAGCATCATAACTTCAAGCGGCACCATCATAATGATGAGCACCAGAACAAAGATCAGGTTCCTGCCTTTAAATTCATATACCGCAAGCCCGTAACCAATCATTGAAGAAAAAAACAGAGTTAACACCGTTGTTAATAAACCCAAAACAATGCTGTTAAAAAACCATTTGAAATAAATACTGCCGCCATGAAATAAAAACGTGTAATTATCAAAACTCAGCACATCCGGATCTATTTTCAAATTCAGCCCGATCCGCAAAAGCTCTGACGACGGCTTTAATGAACCTAACAGCAAACAAAGCATCGGAAAAATATACAGCAGGCTCAGCATGATAAAAAACAGAGTCAGAGCGATTCTGTAAACGGCAAACCGGTTGCTGTTCTGCATAGATTACCCCTCCCCCTTAAACGAACCTGACAGTTTTAAAGAAATCAGGCTGACAATAAGAATAACGAGCAAAAGCACAATCCCGATCGCCGCTCCGTACCCCATTTCATTGTAAGCAAGCCCTTGCTGATACAAATACCCGACAAGCGTGAGGCCGATATTACCCGGGGAATTATTTTGCCAAAGAACATAGCTCTCTTCGAACATCCTAAATCCGCCGATAATGCTGATCGTCAGGACATATACCGATACAGGCTTTAAGAACGGCAAAGTGATATGGCGGAATTTTTTCATTGTATTTGCTCCGTCGATATCAGCCGCCTCATACAGCTCTTTCGGCACATTTTGCAGCCCCGCTAAAAAGTACAGTATATTAATACCCATCCATCTCCATGAAGCAAGCATGACCATCAGAAACATGCCGGTGTGCTCATCGTTCAGCCAATTTCGCGGAGAAACGCCGATTTTAATAAGGAATGAATTGGCCAGTGACGTATCCATTTCTCCGTAAATCAGGCGAAAAATAATCCCTGCAACAATGGTGGATGTCAAAGCCGGGATAAACAGCGCCGATTTAAATACGTTTCTGAACTTTACTAATTTTGAATTCAGAAGGATGGCCAGAAGCAATGGAACCGGGATCAACACAATCAGTGTCCAAACCGTATATTCCAGCGTATTAAAAAGAGCTGTATAGAATGTCGGATTAAGAAGTGCGGTGTAGTTGGAAAATCCGACAAACGAAACCTCCCCCGGCAGTATTCTTTGAAAGCTCATGATGAAAACACTGATGATGGGGTACAGAAAGAAAATAAGAAATGAGATGACAAATGGAGCTGTAAACAGATAAGGCGCCGCTTTTTTCGAGTACAAGACACTCCGCCAGACGGATTCCTTCGCCGTTGAGGGAACGGGTTGAACCGTCCCCGTCTTCACAGGTTTCATAGAGAACCTCCCCGCTTTCATGTTTTGAATACGAGTCTATTTATCTTTTAATTCACCTGCCGCCCTGTCTAAGGCTTCTTCAGGCGTTTTTTGCTGTGTCTTGAGCGCGTCGAACAGCACATTCCTGATCACGAGATCAGATGCCTTGGCGAAATCCTCATCTAAATAGATCGGATTAATTTCATCCTTAATATCGAGAAGCACAGAGAAAATGTCAGTTCCGTTTTGAAAGTAATCTGTGTATTGGTTTTTCTCTTTTAATTCTTTCGAATCCCACACATCCCACCGGAGCGGATCAAACCCCAGCACACTCCAAAGCTTTTTATTCCCTTCCTTGGAGCCTTTCGCAAAAACCAGGAACTCTTTTGCCAATTCTTCGTGTTTCGCTTGTTTCGGCACGACTGTGGCCGTTCCGCCAAGACCTGCTGAGCGGTCGCCGCCTTCTTCCCACGCCGGAAGCGGCCGTATCGCCATCTTCCCTTTTAAATCCGGCATATAATCTATAAACCTTCCCATATACCAGATAGGCATAAGAACGGAAGCCGCTCCTCCCTGATTCATAAATCCGTAGTATTCTTCACTATGATGTCCGCCGCCGGGTGCAGCGATCGTCGTTTTATCATTGATCATGTCTTTTAAATATTGAAGGGTCTTTGCATTTGTTTTGTTATTGATAATCAGCTTTCCATCTTTATCAAAGTAACCTGAGTTTTGCTGTGAGATCATGGAGAGGAACGTGCCGGAATCATTCGTTTCCACCGTTCCCATCGGCTTGCCGGTCGCCTTGCGTACTTTCTGGCCGGCTTTCCGGTAATCATCCCACGTTTTGATATCATCGGGATTGACTCCCGCCTTTTTCATAATGTCCATGTTATAAAACATTACTGTCGTCCCTACATGTGTATCAAGCCCGTAAAGCTTTCCGTCCTTACTGTATAAAGTAAGCCTCGCCTCAACGAACTTGTCCCGATCCTTTTGGATAAGAGGCGTTAAATCGGCAAGCGGAATGTCCGAGCCTTTCAAAAAGTTCGAAAATCGTGCTAATTCAACATCCGCGATATCCGGCAGGCCCTCTCCCGCTATTAATGAAATGGAGAGATTGTCGTGCATTTGGCCGTATGGATAAACAACCGTGTTTAATTTAATTTTTCGATCTGGATACTTCGCATTCCACTCTTTCACCATTTCCAGATAAAACTGTTCATGAAGTCCGTTAAAAGTCCAAAAGGTCAGCTCCGTTTCACCCGAATTCCCGGATGACCGTTCTGCTGCGCACCCGGTTAATAATGATGTGAGAAGCATAATAAGCAAAAGAAAACAGGCAGTCATTTTTTTCATCTTGTTACCCCTTCCGCTGGAGGTGCGGGCTTATTGGTACAGGCCATTTTTTAAAAGCGTTTCGTTTTCGTTTATGATTCTCAGGCCGGTATAACGCTCTCTTAGTGTATGTGCGTTTTTTAAGGCGTTTTTTACAGACTCTCCGTCTACACCGATTTCGCCAAAATACGCGGGGCCTCCGGCTGATTTCAGCCAGCCAGCCAGTGTCTTTCCTTCCGGGAGTCCTTCATAAATTGATTGAATGATGTCCCGGCGGTCCGTAGAGAATTCGCTCAGGTTCTCATGTTTGGCAAGTTTTCTGTACGTATCAGTCAGCAATACAGCCGCGCAGCCCACCTTTGCTCCGTGAAGGATTTGGGGCTTGTTCTTCTTCATTAACTCCATTTCAATCCAATGTGATACATGATGTTCTCCCCCTGAAGCCGGGCGGGAATGGTCCAAGGCGAGCATGACAAGGCCCGATACAATCAAGGCTTCCATCAAGATACGAATGCCGGTTTCAGTTTTAGAGGCAATTTCCTTGGTGTTTGCAATACAGTTGTTAAGCGATTCCTCTACAAGACGCGCGCCCGTATGAGAGTAAGGCTCATCAGCCAGCTGATGCGATATTTTCCAATCCGCTAAAGAGGTGATTTTTCCGAGCATGTCACCGAATCCGGCTGCCACCATCGGCTGAGGTGCTGATTTTAACAAATCGACATCGGCGAATAACGCAATCGGCGCCTTCGTCTGAACCGTTGTTTTTGTTCCGTACAAAATGACAGGCGCCCCGGCTGATGTAAATCCGTCAACAGAGGGAGCAGTCGGAAATGAGATAAAAGGCAAATCCCGGTGAAAGGCGGCAAAACGGACAATATCATGAATGGTTCCCGATCCGACAGCAATAAAGGAATCAATTGTTTTCGGGGCTTGAATGAGAGTATGAATAAGCGATCGTTCGTCTGCCGTCACATCACCCGCTTCATTGTCAGGAATGGCAATGCTTTTCACTTGAATGCCCTCATGATCAATGGCGAGCTCCAAATTGCGGCCAGCAATGCTGTAGGTGGTTTGGTCGCATATGATCGCAATGTTTTGATAGCCTTTCCTTTTCAGAAAATGAACCAGGTCCTGAGCTGCTTGTTTTCCCAGTACAATTTCCTCTACTGCCAAAGGCGATACAGTCTCGCCCGCTTTTTCGAAAGTCTGCTGAATGTCTGACGCGAGCTGCTTCATAAGAGAATCCCCTCCTCAGCCAATTTGTTCAGATCCTTTATAGATTCCAGCACAAAATCAGGCTCATAAAGTCGCGCTTCTCCAGGTTTGCTTGAGCCTGTAAGAACTAAAGCGCTTTTCATTCCATACAATTTTCCCATCGCAATATCTGATTCGATGCTGTCTCCGATAATCATACATTCACCAGCAGTAAGCTGCATCGCATTACAAGCGGCTTCCGCCATCAGCCATGACGGCTTCCCGACAACAAGCTCTGTTTTTGCCTGAGCGGAAGCTTCAATTGCGCCAATCATGCCAGCAACATCAATTGCATTGCCGTCTTCTCTGGGAAAATAACGATCTTTGTTGGTGGCGATGATCCGCGCACCAGAGGCGGCCGCTTGAAAAGCTTGATTCAAATCTTGATAGGTAAGCGATTCATGAAGAGAGATGATGAGCCAATCCGCTGCCTTAGGTTCATTTGCCATTTGAATGCCGGCCGCATTCAGCTCGTCAATCAAGCCCTCTTCTCCAAGCACCCACACGGCTGAATCGCTGTAATGTTTTTTTAAAAACGCTGCTGTGACGCTTGAGGACAGCACGATTTCACTTTCCACTGCGTCAATCCCGGCTTCGAGCAATTTTTTTCTGCACATGTTTCTGGAAATGTTTCCGCGATTACTTAAGAATACGACCTTCTTATTCATTCTCCGGAGCATACAAATCGCTTCTTTGGCTCCTTCGATCAGCTCATTTCCTCTGAAAATTGTTCCGTCTATATCAATAAGAAATCCGGACGGTGATACGAAGGCCTCATGACTGGCCATAATACGCATTCGCTCCGTGTTTCCGATAAAAGTGCTTCTCATGCAGCACTGTATTAATCGGGCTGATATTCTGATTCAGCATGATTGAATGAAAAGCCATTTCGGCAACCGTTTCTAGCACGACGGCATTGTGAAGGGCATTAAGAGCGTCTGTCCCCCAGCAGAACGGGCCATGATTATTGACCAGAACACCGGGTACCTGCTCATACTTTTGGTTTTTGAACGTTTCGGCGATGACTTTGCCTGTATTATGCTCATAATCTTTCACAATTTCTTCGTCATACATTTCCCTCGTACAGGGAATCGCGCTGTCGAAGTAATCTGCATGTGTCGTTCCGAGAGCAGGGATATCTCTTCCGGATTGAGCCCAGCTGGTCGCCCAATGTGAATGTGTGTGAACGATGCCGCCGATATTCGGAAACGCTTTATACAAGTAAAGGTGGGTCGGGGTGTCAGAGGACGGCTTCAACGAGCCTTCTATGATTTCCCCGTCCAAATTGAGAACCACTAAATCATCAGCCGTTAACTCGCTGTATTCAACCCCGCTCGGTTTAATCACAATTCTTTCATTTTCTCGGTCTATTCCGCTTACATTCCCCCACGTAAAGGTCACAAGCCGATGCTCCTGGAGCTTTAGATTAGCGGTCAGCACTTCTTTTTTTAACGTTTCAAGCATGGTCATCCCCCTTTTGATTTCTTTTAGCGAGAGAGGCAAAATGGCCGTTCTTTAACGTTTTAAGTCGCTTCATCACATGATTTTCTTTTCCGAAATATTGAACCAATTCTTTATATTCCGCGTACAAGGTATCATATATTTCGGCATGCTCAGCGTTAGGTTTATAGGAATGGTCTTTCAATTTGCCCATATGCGCAGCTGCCTCTTTGATGCTTTCGCAGCCCCCGTTTTCTTTCCCGGCAGCAAGCGCGCCGAATATCGCAGATCCTAACGCCGGCGCTTGCGGGGAGCCAGACAATTTAATTTCCATATTGGTGACATCCGCATAAATTTGCATAATAAATGGATTTTTCTCGGCAATTCCTCCTGCGGCGTAAAGCTCTTCAATCGGTACACCGTTTTCTCTGAAGGTTTCGATAATCATTCGCGTGCCGTACGCCGTCGCTTCAACCAAAGCCCTGTAGATGTCTTCCGGCTTCGTCAAGAGTGTCATGCCAAGCAGCATCCCCGTTAAATCAGCATCAACTAAGGTTGAGCGATTTCCGTTCCACCAGTCAAGCGCAAGCAGACCGCTTTCTCCCGGCTTTTGAAGATCGGCTTTTTGACTCAGCAGCTCGTGAATGCCTGTATGTTTCTCCTTTGCTTCTTTCTTGTAATCTTCCGGTACATGATGCTTCACAAACCATTCAAAATGGTCGCCTACACAAGATTGACCGGCCTCGTATCCTGCGTATCCGGGGAGAATTCCGTTATCTACCACTCCGCACATGCCCGGAACAATATTCACTTTTTCACCAAGCAGCACATGGCATGTCGATGTTCCCATAATCATCAGCATCTTTTTAGGCTCTGTGATGCCGACCGCAGGAACAGATACATGGGCGTCCACATTGGCGACCGCAACAGCCGTGCCCGGAAGAAGACCGGTCAGCTGCGCCATTTTTTCCGTGAGCCCGCCCGCTTTTTCTCCTACTGAATAAACAGAACCGCTTAATTTATCTTCTGTAATCGTTTTCATTAAAGGGTGTAAAGCATTAAAGAATTCAGCGGACGGATATCCTGTTTTCTCACTCCATATCGCTTTATACCCTGCTGTACAATTGCTTCGTTTCAATGAACCGCACAACTGATACACAATCCAATCGGCCGCTTCGATGATCCGGTCTGCCACATGATAAATATGCGGAGCTTCTTCGGCAATCTGCATGATCTTAGGAATCATCCACTCAGAAGAAATCTTTCCACCATATCTTTGTAAGAAAGGCTCTCCATTTTCCGCTGCTATGGCATTGAGACGGTCCGCATATTTTTGAGCCGCATGGTGCTTCCACAGCTTTACATAGCTGTGCGGCTCCGCTTCGAACTCCGGCTGCATACATAGCGGCTCTCCATAACGGTCTATTGGCAAAATGGTGCAAGCCGTGAAATCGATGCCGATGCCGATGACGTCCTCAGGCTGAATCCCCGTCTGTTCAAGAAGTGACGGAATTGTTGTCTCCAATACTTCAAGGTAATCGCCAGGATGCTGAAGCGCCCAATCACGCGGGAGCTTTTCCCCGGTCTTCGGCAAAGCCGTATCAATCACGCCGTGCTTGTATTCCTTAACAGCGGCTGCCAGCTCTTCGCCTGTTTTGACATTTACCAGCACCGCTCTTCCCGATAATGTACCAAAGTCCACACCTATCGTATATGTCATACATGTCCCCCCTATCTTTGAAGCCGGTAAAGCGCCTCATTCCATTTCAGTTCATTTTTCAGCTGATGAATTGAAGTATCATGAGAAATCAGAATACTTTCAATACCTGCCATTTCAGCCCAGTCCATCATTTGATCGGCTGTCAGTTGATATGATAAACACGTGTGGTGCGCGCCTCCCGCCAAAATCCAAGCCTCAGCAGCCGTTTTTAGTGAAGGTTCAGGCTTCCACAAAACACGTGCGACCGGAAGATGCGGCATTTCTTTTTCAACTTCCTGCCCGTTTACTTCATTCAGCACCAGACGAAAGCGCCCGCCGATATCAATCAAGCTCGCTTGTATTGCTGTGCCGCCTATTCCGTTAAACACCATCCGAGCCGGATCTTCTTTATCTCCTATAGACAAGGGATGAACCTCTATTTTCGGCTTATCAAGCGCGACAGTTGGACAAACCTCAAGCATATGCGATCCCAGAATCATTTCCTTCCCCGGTTCAAAGTGATACGTATAATCTTCCATGAAGGATGTCTTTTTCCCATCTGCCATGATTTTCATCATCCGCACGAGCGCCGCCGTTTTCCAGTCTCCTTCACCAGCAAATCCGTATCCTTTGGCCATCAAACGCTGAACGGCCAAGCCCGGAAGCTGTTTCATTCCGTGGAGCACTTCAAATGAAGTTGTAAATGCGGTATACCCGCCTTTTTCAAGGAAAGAGCTTAAGCCCAGTTCAATTTTGGCCTGTTCCTTAATGGATGCAACCTTCGATTCGTCTTGTTTCGTTTCCTCACTGATGTCATAAAGCCTGTCATATTCATTGAAAAGCGCTTCGATTTCGTCCTCCGTAATACCATTCATGACATCAACGAGGTCGCCTATGCCGTAGCCGTCAACCTGCCAGCCGAATTGAATATGCGCGCCGACCTTATCTCCGTCCGTTACAGCTACATGACGCATGTTATCTCCGAAACGGGCAACCTTTATATTCCTGCTTTCGTTTAATGCAGCCGCCGTATTCATCCACTGAGACATATCGTGTTTCACTTCTTCGTCATCCCAATAGCCGACGACGACTTTTCGGATTTGCCCCATTCTTGAATTCATATAGCCATATTCCCGGTCGCCATGGGCGGATTGATTGATATTCATAAAATCCATGTCAATCGATTCCCATGGAATATCCCGGTGATATTGAGTGTGCAGATGCATAAGCGGTTTTCGGTAAGACGTAAGACCTTCTATCCACATTTTAGACGGAGAAAATGTGTGCATCCAAGTGATGATTCCGGCGCAATTCTCATTGAACTCCGCTTCCCTTAACAACTGTCTGACAGTCTGAGACGAGGTCACCACAGGCTTATGCTTAATCGTATATCTTGAAGACAGGGCACTAAGCCCTTCACAAATCGCTTTTGCATGTTTATCAACAATTTGTAATGTTTCCTCCCCATATAAATGCTGACTTCCCGTTACAAACCAAAATTCATAATCCTTCGTCGGCAGCACATTCATTTCCCCTCTCTTTTCAAAATAAAGCGGTTTCATTTTTATCAAAAAGTACGGATCAATAATCAATAAATCAATATATAAAATAATTCGTACGAACAAATTCATTATAGTAATAAGGTACATTTACTGTCAATCATTTTTGTATTCTTTTTTAATAAAAGCATCAGAGTTTCAGAGCGTTGCAGGTTAGAAGTAACACACATCAGCCATAAACACCACAAAAAAACGCCCAGCTGCCAATTTCACATATTGAATCGGCAGCTAAGCGTTTAGATTGGAAGCACTCAGTTTTCTAGTGCTTGAAGCCAAACACGATGATTCTCTTTTATAGAAAGTCAGGAAAAACCTTTGCTTCGCGCGCCTGAACACGGTCATGCCCAAAGAAAACCTTTGACGGCTGGACTTTTTCGATAAGCCCTTTCATTCGTTTTATAGATCTGACAGTCGATTCAGAATCATAGGATAAGAATGGAACGCCATTGTCAAAATTCTCTCTTGTATAAGCTACATCAATAGTCAGCAATATGGGGCCTGAATGTTCTGTTGTGACGAGAACCGATTGGTGACCCGGCGAATGTCCTGGCGTAAAGAAAATTTGAACGCCGGGCGCCACTTCGCGGTCACCTTCAATTATATGGTACTGTAAGTCTGGCAATCTGCATTCTTCGGGTGAATAATCATCATTTCCCATAGCGGCATCAAATTCGGCTTGCTGAATGAAAATAGGCGTTTTGGGAAAATGTCCGTTTCCTCCAGCATGGTCGAGGTGTAAGTGTGAGCTGATCACCGCTTGAATATCACCTGCACGATAGCCGGCAGACTTTAAAATATTCACTATTTTATCGTTTGCCGTCATTTTCGGAACAACCCGGCCTTCTCTTTTTGTTCCTTTGAAATATTCAGGATTGTTAACAAAAGCATCGGGCATCCCTGTATCAATTAAAATGGGCCCGTCAGTTGTTTCCAACAAAAAAGACCAAACCGGCATTTCGAGTAATCGGCCTGGCGCAAGGTTTTTGTTGACAGCTGACTGATCAAGATAACAGGAGCCGGCAGGCAAAAAATAAAGCTTTTTGACAGTCATTCATATCATCCTTTTATTCAATAAAATATAATACTGTATCAATACGAGTGAAGTATTCTTCTTTTCCACGGCATATTCGTTATTCATTTGTTTTTATAGCGTGCTTCTTTAAACGTCGGAGGCAGAATCGGTTCAATACCTTCTAAGTCCAGTTCCTTCAAACTTTGAAGAGAAGATAAAAAGTGCTTGAACGCCTCTTCAGCTGTGTCCATTTCTTTATTGTCTCTGCCATTGTTCAAGTCGGCGTTTGTTAAAGATGAAATCCCTTGCTTTTGTCCCATTGATTTATCCCCCTCTAATGATAAGCAGTTCATCATTCTTCTCATTTTATTGATAACTCCGGATGCTTCTTATGCCAATCAGTGTTTAACTCATAGGCGTAACCGATGCCGAGCACAGTTGCCTCGTCAAAAGGTCGGCCGATTAGCTGCAGATTAATTGGCAGACCTGAAGGTGAAAAACCGCACGGCATTGATAAGCTGGGGAGGCCGGTTAGATTAGTCGGCGCGGCAAAATGAGTTAGACGTAGTGACTTTTCGTAAAGTTCGTCATCGTCTGCCCGCGGTGCAGTCAGCGGCATTGCCGGAGTCAATAAAACATCGATTCCGGTCAAAGCTTTTAGAAAATCATCTGTAAGCAGATGGCGGGCCCGCTGTGCTCGTAAGTATGCGGAAGCCGGAACATGCCTGCCATTTTCAAGCATCATTTTTACGTCCGTTCCATAATCTTCCGGGTGTTTATCGAGCCATTGCTCATGAGCTGAAAACATTTCTCCTAACATGATGGCCATCGTTGCGCCTTTAGCATGCTTCATAAGCTGCAGACTGACTTCAACAATTTCTGCTCCCATTTCCCGGAATTTATTGATTGCCGCCTGCATAGCAGTTTCCACCTCCGGGTCCAGATTGTCGTAATAATAGTTCGTCGGCAGACCAATCTTCACTCCCTTAAGACCATCGGAATACATCCGAATACCGGGCGGAGGCAAATCAACCGTTGATTCATCTTTCGGATCGAAACCAGACATCACATCCAGACACAAAGATGCGTCTAACACACTGCGGGTCAGCGGACCGGCATGATCCAGCGACCAGGCCATAGGAATGATTCCGTATCGGCTGACACGACCATATGTCGGCTTCATGCCGACAACTCCGCAGCATGCAGCAGGAATACGGATTGAACCGCCCGTATCTGATCCTGTTCCTAAATAAGCCATTCCTGCCGCTACAGCAGAACCTGATCCTCCGCTTGAACCGCCCGGAACCACATCGGGATTCCAAGGGTTAAGGCAAGGACCAAAATATTCGCTGTTAGTCGTCATTCCTGCCGCGAATTCGTGCGTCTGCACTTTCCCGAGTAAGACGGTCCCTGCATCCGCCAGTTTGGCTGCAACGGTTGAATCATAATCGGGAACAAAATCCTTTAAAATTTTTGAACTTGCCGTCGTCCGTATCCCCTTTGTGTAATAAAGGTCCTTATGCACGATCGGAATCCCATGCAAAGGCCCTTTATACCTTCCCTGCATAATATCTTTTTCAGCCTGTTTTGCCTGTTCTGCTGCCAGCTCAGCGGTTTGAGAGACAAATGCGTTTAGCTTAGGGTTGAAGCGTTCAATCCGCTTCAGCATCAGATCTGCAATTTCCACTGGTGACACTTCACGTTCCTGAATTTTCTCTGCCATTTCATGAATTGCGGCAAAGGAAAGTTGAGAATTCAATGTTCTCATTTAGATCGGCCCCCATGTTTGTTTACTATGTACATTCCTCATTCGGACAAAATGTCCGTTTCAAACGAATAAAAAAACGGACATTTTGTCCGGTTTCGATTTCATTATAATGGAAACAATGTCCGTTCGTCAATCAATTAATTTTCACAAAAGAATTGTTCGGAACTTTAAAAGTGATAAATCGGCATGATCCCTTTAAACAGCATCTTTGCTTTCATCAAAAGGGGACCATCAAGGCTGCCGATCAATTTTTCAATCCATCTATAAAAATCCGCTGCAATCCTTGCAAAATTTGTTCAGTGGAGAATCCCTGATCTTTCAGATGAAAATCAATATTAAAAAGGGTAGCCAGCAGTGTTTCAACCGTATAGGGAACATCTACGGCAGAAGCTTCTCCCGTATCAACAGCCTCCTGCAATAGCCTTCTGCAAGTAATACGCATCCATTGGTAGAGCGGTGATTGAAATGGACGATATCCCGATGATGCCCGGCTTACGGAGCAAAGCCAAGGAACCCGCTTCTCAAGAAAAGCGATAAATTTCATTATCACTTGATATAAACGCTCTAAAGCTGTTTCTTCTGAAGTCTGATCAAGATAGGAATCTATTTCTTCAAAGAGGGGCTGACACTCTTCACGCACGACTTCTATACAAATGTCACCCTTTTCTGTGTAGCGCCGGTATAAGGTCGCCTGTCCGACCCCTGCCATTTTTGCAATCTGGTGCATGTTAACTGCCTCAACACCATGTTCGATGAAAAGCTCTTTTGCCGACTCCAAAATTCTTCTGCGGTTTATCTCCTCTCTTGGAAGTTTTAAAGATGTAGGTTTTTTTTCCATTAAACATTCTCTCCTCACAACACAACTCGGACAAATTGTCCATTTCAACATTATGAATGATTTTGCCGACTAAGGCAAATACCACAGAAGATCATCCACATTCTACACTTAAAATAAGAAAAAGCCCTTTTATAAAAAAGAGCTTACTACGGAATAAACCTATTGTGAAAGGGCTTCGCGGCGTGTATTTTTAATAGGATGGCCAGCCCGAGCTCCAATTGAGATCATTGATTAAAAGCTTCGGAATGCCGTTGTTATTCGCGTCATACGCATGGCGCACTAAAATGTTGCCGTTTACGATATCTTGTCCGCCCGGGCCTTTCCATTGCTCGTTTCCTGAATCAAGTATCGTGCCTCCGCCGTCAAGCATACTTTTACCGCTTTTATCAAGATAAGGGCCCGTGATGTTTGCAGATCTTCCATAAGCGATTTTATAGGTGCTGTTTACGCCCGCACAGCATTTATCAAATGATACCATTAAATGATAGTAGCCGTTCTGATACGTAATGGTCGGAGCTTCGAGGGCGTCGCTGTTATTCGGTCTGGCAGCTATGGAATAAAGTGAGCCGGTCGGTTTCATTGTATCTTTGTTCAGCTTCGTTAGTTTAATGCCGCTCCAAAACGATCCGAAAGCAAGCCATGGATTCCCGTCCTTGTCAATCGTCAGCTCCGGATCAATGGCGTTGTAATTATTGGCGCTGGTCGAACGGATGACAAGCCCCTCATCTTTCCAGCTTCCCGAGCTGACGCTTGTTGTGGAAGCGAGGCCGATAGCAGATGTGTTGCTGCCGAAAGCGGAAACGGAATAATAAAGCCAGTACTTTCCATTGTAATACTGAATATCAGGAGCCCACTGGTTTTTCTCATAATTCGGCACGTAATTGCCCCACCATGATAAAGGCGTGCTGAAAACTGATTTTTGTACGCTCCATTTTTTCCCGTCCGAGGATTTTAAAACACGCAGACCTTTTTCTTCGGTCAAACCAGTTCCAAAAGCGTACCATGAGCTTCCTTCTTTCACCATGGTCGGATCATGAAGCAGCTCATTTGACGCTCCCCAAAATGCAGCAGATGCCGGAGAAGCGGAAGTCAATAACAAACCTGCTGTCAGAGCAGCGCATGAAAAGTGAAATAACCGTTTAAATCTTCTCTTTTTCATTTTAGCAAAACCTCCTGTATTCATTTCGGAAAACGCTTACAAAATTGTGCTGATCCCCCTTTCTTCATAGATGATTTCTATAAATACTGTTAGGTAAAATGTACGGACAATTCTGCGTCTCCCCTTATTGTAGCCACTCGCCGTAAATTTGTACAGACAAAAAAATAGAATCCGCCATTCAAGACGGATTCTTACGCATCTTTATTGATAAGTGATTTGATCGACGGTTTTGCGGTCTAATTTTTTAATGACCTCTGTTATCAATTTCACGGCATTTTCATAGTCATCACGATGCAGCATTGCCGCATGGGTATGAATATAGCGGCTTGCAATGGTGATAGATAAGGCAGGCACACCGTTAGCCGTTAAATGGATGGAACCTGAGTCAGTTCCTCCGCCGGAAAGTGATTCAAACTGATATGGGATTCCTGCTTCTTCAGCTGTATTGACAACAAAATCACGCAAACCTTTATGAGAGATCATTGAAGCATCATACAGCATAATTTGCGGACCTTTGCCCATTTTGCTTTGCGCCTCTTTTTCCGAAATGCCCGGTGTATCACCGGCGATACCGACATCAACGCCAAACGCGATATCCGGCTGAATCGCATGCGCCGCGGTTTTTGCGCCGCGGAGTCCCACTTCCTCCTGAACCGTTCCTACACCATAGACGACATTAGGATGGTCGCTATTTTGCAGGCCTTTCAGAACATCAATCGCAATCGCGCACCCAATCCGGTTGTCCCACGCCTTTGCAAGCAAGTGCTTTTCGTTGTTCATCACCGTAAATTCAAAATAAGGAACAACTTGATCTCCAGGCAGAACTCCCCATTCCATGGCTTCTTCACGGCTGGAAGCTCCGATGTCGATAAACATATCTTTGATTTCCACAGGTTTCTTTCTCGCCTCAGGAGGCAATATGTGGGGCGGTTTTGAACCGATAACCCCTGTAATATCCCCTTTTTTCGTTACGACAGTGACACGCTGGGCAAGCATAACCTGTGACCACCAGCCTCCCACAGTCTGAAAGCGCAGAAAACCTTTATCGCTGATTTGCGTCACCATAAAACCGACTTCGTCCAAATGGCCGGCCACCATGATCTTCGGACCGTTTTCCAAGCCCGTTTTCTTTGCGATTAAACTGCCTAATCGATCTGTTGTGACGTCATCAGCAAATGGCTCTATGTATGATTTCATCACTTGTCTGACTTCTCTTTCGTTCCCCGGAATGCCTTTTGCGTCTGTTAATTCTTTAAGCATGGTTAACGTTTCGTCTAGCTTTGCCATGTTGCAAACCCTCCTTCATCTTTCCTACATTCTTATTATACAAAACCTATCGGTAACCATACGAATATTTCACATGAAATGGGGTAATTATTTTAGACAGCCGAAACATTTCTTTTAAAAAAAGTGAAACCTTTTGCTTCACCCTTCGTATTACATCAGATAATGATTATGAGGGAGGTGCCTTCAACCAATGATTATCATCATTCTCCGGCTTGCTTTGCTCGCCTTTCTTGCCTATTGCATATACGTCGCGGTCAGATTTTACACAAATCCAAAAAGAAGGCTGAAGCTGGCCCAGTCAAAAGAACATTTTTATATTGTCGATGAACAGAAAAATGCAAGAAAGAATTTTCAGCTGACTTATAAAGGCGTACTTTTTGAAGGAGAAAAGCATATTCCTTCCAAGGATCATCCGCTCTTTATCCATACCATCTTTGTGTGGACGGAATCTCCAGAAAAGCTGGCTGCCTTTTCAGCGAAAGATTTTAAGGATATAGAACAAAAGGTGAATGAGCGTTATCCGGATTGTAAGATTGATTGGGACCAGCCGATAAAGCTGGCTAAATCAAAAAAAGCAGAAGAGCGATAATCGCTTTTCTGCTTTTTTACAAATCAAACGGACTATAATAAATAGCGACAAAAACAGCTTCAATCACTAAAAGCAGCGGCACGCCGTACATAAAAGACCGGTGCTTTGTTTTATGTCTGAAGGTTTGCATCCCCAGCCAAACACCTAAAGCTCCAAACGCAATCGCCACAAGCCAGATTCGTTCCTCAGAAATCCGCCACCTGTGCTGCTGCGCCCTTTTTTTATCGGCGCCCATGATCCAAAATCCGCAAACATTGATCAGCATGATATATATTAAAACAGCCATTCTTTATCTCATCCTTTATATAAAAAGGCCGCTCTGAGAGAGCGGCCCGGCATATTACTTGTCTAACTGAGCTTTAGCAGCATCAGCAAGCTGGTTGAATGCAGTAAGATCGTTTACAGCAAGATCAGCAAGCATTTTACGGTTTACTTCGATACCAGAAAGCTTAAGACCGTGCATCAAACGGCTGTAAGAAAGACCGTTCATACGAGCAGCAGCATTGATACGAGTGATCCAAAGCTTACGGAAATCACGTTTTTTCTGACGACGGTCACGGAAAGCATAGTTTCCAGATTTCATGACCTGCTGGTTAGCTACTTTGTATAATGTATGTTTTGAACCGAAATAACCTTTTGCTAATTTAAGAACCTTTTTACGACGCTTACGTGTAACAGTTCCGCCTTTTACTCTTGGCATTAGATTTCCCTCCTAATTGTTCCTTGTCCGATTACTTGATGTTAGCAAGCATTTGTTTGATGCGTTTGAAGTCTCCTGCGCTTACTACAGCACTTTTGCGCAGCTTACGCTTTTGCTTTGTTGATTTGTTGGCAAATAAGTGACTTGTATATGCATGAGAACGTTTTAACTTCCCAGAACCTGTCTTTTTAAAACGTTTAGCAGATCCGCGGTGAGTTTTCATTTTTGGCATGGGATTTCCTCCTTATTGCTTTTCGTTTTTCGGCGCAAGCATCAAGAACATGCTGCGGCCGTCCATTTTTGGTTTTGTTTCAACTGTCGCAACTTCAGCACAAGCTTCAGAGAAACGGTCCAATACGCGCTGTCCGATTTCTTTATGCGTGATCGCGCGGCCTTTAAAGCGGATAGAAGCTTTCACTTTATCGCCTTTTTCAAGGAATTTAATCGCATTGCGCAACTTCGTGTTAAAGTCATGCTCATCGATTGTCGGACTTAATCTAACTTCTTTTAAGTTAATGATTTTTTGATTTTTGCGTGCTTCTTTGTCCTTTTTCTGCTGCTCGAATCTGAACTTTCCGTAGTCCATGATGCGGCAGACAGGCGGTTTTGCATTTGCTGCAACTAACACAAGGTCAAGATTTGCGCGGCCGGCGATTTCAAGTGCTTCCTGACGGGACTTGATTCCAAGCTGGTCGCCATTTTGTCCGATTAAGCGGACCTCACGTGCACGGATACCCTCATTAACCAATTGATCTTTGCTAATAATGAGCCACCTCCATAGTTTCTTCGAATTGATTCACAATTCATTTTGACTTGCATTCTACAGGCAAACAAAAAGTGTGGGTATGATTACACACCCACACTACGAACATCTGCATAAATAAAAATGTACGGTCAACCTGCCAACTACATGAATGTGTCAATCAGGTGAGAAGCGGGTGCTTCTTCTTGTGATTTATATTCAATTCAATAACTATTCTACACAATGCCGGATATTTAGTCAAGAATGACTTCTCCGGAACAACTTTTTCATTGTAACATGTGGTTATGAGTTGCGCAAGGATAAAATCAGAGAATTTCAGCTTCAGTTTTTTACTTGATACTCCATTCTTTCGGCATGTCTCTCCTGAAAAATAACTATTCAACCATTTCATTAAATAATTCCGGCTGTGCCAATGGTGCGCCATGCCCCGTACCCGGAATCACGTGCAGACGTTTTTAAGATTCCTCTCTCTTTTTCGCCGACAGTTACCAATATATCAGCGCTCGCTTCACTAAACCGCGCAGGAAGTTTAAAAGACATATTCTCCTTCAATATCCGGTAAAGTGTGCCGGCGCTCATCCGGCAGCTCTCTTTATAATAGGTTTCAAAATGAGATTCGCTGATGTACAGCGTTTTGGCCTGCATTTTTGAGAGCGTTCTATTTTTTATAAAAAAAGAAGAAAAGGCAGAACACGGTTTAATAAATAAACCGGAAAAGGTGTCGGTTTCACCAGAGCGCTGTTGATCATGGCAAAATCAATCAATTGGGGCCTTACGCTTAAGATCTGAATTAAGATTTGCGCGCCGATTTAAAAACCAATGACAATCACTTTTTCCCCCTTGGCCCTTGTTTCTATTAACTTGATGATCTGTTCAGCACTGTCGCTGATTGAAAATGACTGATTTGCTTTTCCCACATCCATCCGCTTACACCTCCGCCATGGATAAAAACCATAAGCGAAGCACTTTTGTCACCGTATTCCTTTACATGAATACTCATGATTGCCATCCCCCCGGCGTTTAGGGTGACTGTTTTTCAGATTCTCTCTCAATATCGTAGCATCAAAATGGAAATCACGAATTAAAAATGGATGAAAAAGTAATAAAAGAAAATAAAAGTATTAACTTTAAACCGCAAAGACCGATAAAGTAAATAGATTCCAGTTCCCTTTATATTGCGCCGGGATTAAAACAAAAGGAGAAACACGCATGAAAAAACAAACAAAATTAACGATTTCTTTGTTATTGCTAGGGGCTTTATCAGCCGGCTGCGCTCATGACAAAACAACTGCCATCCCAAAGGAAGAAAAATCTGAACCTGTAGCTTTAGACATCGAGAAGCCCTCTCCAAAATCGGATAAAGACAAGCTTGAGGAAGAGCACAAAAACTTAAAATTGCTAGAGACAAAAAGACATACTGAAAAGCTTGAGGAAATTGAAGCAGCCAAAAAACAGGCTACAGAAGAAGCAGAAATGCAGAGACAGGAAGAATTAGCTGAACGGCAAGCGGAAGAAGCAAGGCAGCAGGAGCAGGCAAAAGCAGCCAGACAGCAAGAACAAGCAAAAGCAGCGGAATCTGCTAATGGCTCTGCTTCCTCAGCAAATCGATCAGATGCGGCACAAGCCCAAGAGCCGGCGGCAGATCTGCCGGAAAACGATGGATATGGATATGCAGAACGAAAAAAATGGCATGACGATCAAGTTGAATGGGGCATTAAACAAGGCTATATTGATCCGGAAGATGCTCCTTAAGAAAAAAGCCAAGGAACCTGTCCTTGGCTTAACCCCCTATCAACTGCACAAACACCGGTATGACCAGCACCGTCACAATCCCTACCACAACGACCGCGATACTCGCCATCGCTGCTTCAACTTCCCCCATTTCAATTCCGACTGCCACGCCCAGCGCGTGACCGGAAGTGCCGAGAGCCAATCCTTTAGAGATCGGATTTTTCACTTTAAACAGCTTTAAGAACAGAGCGCCGAGCGCGTAGACGATAACGGCGTTAAAAATAACGGCAAAGGCTGTGATGTCGCTGATGCCGCCGATACCTTTTGATAAAGGAAGAGCGATTGCTGTTGTCGCCGCTTGCGGAAGCATGCTTTTCATGACTGCTTCATCAAGATGAATTCCTTTTGCAAGGAGATAAACAATCGTAACGGAGCAAACTGACCCGACAATGATGGAAGACATGATTTGCCACCAGTATTTTTTCAGCTTGTCTCTTTGCTTGTACAACGGAATAGCAAAGGCGATGGTCGCTGGTTCAAGGAAAAATTTAATGATTTCTCCCCCATTGTTATAATCCGCGTAAGAAAAACCGCCGATTTTCAAGAATGCGATGCCCAGCACCATTGCGACAAATAAAGGCGTGAAAAGGAAGAAGCCTTTTGACTTTTTGAATAGAAATGTGCCGATGCCGAATGCGGCAAGTGATACCACAATGCCGAAATAAGGACTCATTGTACTTTCCATTTGATTACCCCCTATGCCTCTTAATGATGAGCGAGCTTATTTTCCTTATGCGGATGCTGCACCGTTTTTTCTTTCTGCTGCTTGTCAGCGGCTGTCTGTTTTCCTCTTATGATGAATTGGGAGAACAAACCTGTCGCCGCTAATAAAATGATGGTTGCAAGCAGAATGACAAGCACGATTTGCAGGCCGTAATGTTGCATCACACCAAGTGAATTCATAACAGAAATGCCTGACGGGACAAATAAAAAGCCGATCAGAGATGTTAAAGACGTTCCCAGAGTTTCTACTTGTTCAAGTTTAATAATGTTTAAGCATAATAAGAGAAATAATAGAACTAATCCTACGACTGACGCAGGGATAGGAATTGGAACAATCGCGGCAATCATATTTGATACCAGCATAATTGCGGCAAAAATAAATGCTTGTGTTAAAAACCCATACACTTTTTCAGCACTCATTTTCTTCACCTCTTTCTCTTTGTTGTCCTCATTATAATAAATGAAAACCCTTTATTAAGCGCTTACATCTAAACTTGCTGAATAATCGGGATGAGATGCAAAAAATGAGGGATGAAATACAAAAACCGCTTCATCAAATATGAAGCAGTTTCTTTAATTCCTTAGCATATGTGCGGCTGACCGGTATTTTTGATCCGTCTTTCATAATGATATTATATGTCGAATTAAACCATGGCTGAATCTCTTTAATATACTCAGTATTGACAATATAACTGCGGTGGACGCGGATGAAGTCTGCGTCGGGCAGCTTCTTCTCAATAACCGCCAGTGTATCGCTTACACTGTAAGATGTCTCATGCGTTTTAACCTCGGTGTGCCCATCGGCAATTCCGGCAAATATAATTTCTGACGCATCTAAAATCACGATCGATTCACCGACAGATACGGCAAGCTTATGATGATTTACTAAGCCTGTCTGCTCCATCGGTTCTCCGGTATCCGGTTTTACCTTTTTATATTTCTTAATTGTCTGCTGAACGCGCTCCTCATCAAAAGGTTTGGTCAAATAATCAAGCGCGTCCACTTCAAAGGCTTTGAGCGCATATTGGTCATAGGCGGTCGCAAATACAACAGCAGGCGGATGCTTCATTTTATTTAACCGCTTTGCGATATCAAAGCCGTTTTCCCCGGACAAATCAACATCTAAGAACAGAAGATCCGGCTTTTGATCCATCATCCGGTCAAATGCCGATTCAATGTTTTCAGCTTCATCTATTTCGTCTACCTCATTCGTACGTTTGAGCAAATAGGCTAATTCATCTCTTGCCAGTATTTCATCATCAACGATTAACACCCTCAGCATGTTCTTCTCCCTCTTTCATTTGTTTCAAAGGCACCTGAAATGAAACCTCTGTTCCGTTATCGATTCCGCTCGTTATTTGCAGGGCGGCTTGCTGGCCAAACAAACCAACCAGCCGCTGATTCAAGTTATAAAGAGCCGTTCCCGTCCCTTCTTTTGACGGCAGAGGCTTGTTTCCTAATTGAGTTACGATCTCCTCTGCAATGCCCCGTCCATTATCTTTTACCTTCATATAGACAGACGATTCAGCAGATAAAACTTGCACTTCCACTTTATATCTGTCTTGTTTTTTCGGAAAAGCGTGTCGAAGCGCATTTTCTACAAGAACTTGCAAGACAAATGGCGGGATTTCGATTTGGTCCAGACTGTCTTCTATGTCTATCTCAATCTCATATTTCCCGGGAAAACGTGCCTGCTCTAATGATAAGTAAGCGTGAAGGTGGTTCAGCTCCTTTGACAGCGGTATGAGCAGCTGTCTTGCTCCTTGCAAATTGGAACGAAAATAAACACTGAGCTGAAGCAAAAGCTTACGGGTTTTTTCGACATCTGTCCTGCATAACGCGGAAATCGTGTTGATGGCGTTAAACAAAAAATGCGGATTGACCTGTGCCTGAAGCGCCTTAATTTCTGCATCCTTCAGCAGCTTGCTTTGCAGCTCGGCTTCTCCAAGCTCAAGCTGTGTGGAAAACAGCATGGCCAGTCCCTCAGCAAGCTCTTCCTCCACCTGGCTGAGACCGGCCGGGCTTTTGAAATACATTTTCAGCGTTCCGATCGTTTTTCCGTTTGATGTAAGCGGCAGGACGATTGCCGCATGTAAAGGACATTGGGCATGCGTACATTCGATCTCTTCCTGTGAAGTGGCTTTCATGATATACCCTGTTTTGATTACTTTTTTGGACAGCCCTGTAATGAGACTTTTTGATGGGATGTGATGATCGGTTCCCGCACCGACATGAGCAAGAATTTTTTTATTATCGGTGAGGGAAACAGCGTCCGTTCCCGTCAGTTTATGTATGATGGACGCCACGCTTTTGCATGAATTTTCGTTTAAACCTTGGCGGAAATAGGGCAGTGTTTGATCCGCAATCATCAGCACTCTGTGTGTTTCAAGCGCTCTGGCCTGCTCTTCTTTCCGAATAATCGACTGGATGATCGAGAGAAAAATAAAGCTGCCTGAACCGTTTATCAGAATCATCGGAATCCCGATCATACTCACAAGCGCCCATGCATCAGCAAACGGCTTCGCCATCAGAAGGATAATGAGCATCTGCAAAGCCTCCATGCCGATTCCCACAAGCGCAGCTGCACGAGGTGTCGGAATCCGGTAGCGCTTTCTGAAATAGCTGCCTATCCAGCCTGCCAAGATTCCCGCTAATATGGAGGATACGGCACAGCTGAACGCGGTGCTGCCGCCCAGTGACAACCGATGAAGTCCGGCCAGCAAACCGACTCCCGCGCCCACAATCGGGCCTCCCAACAGCCCGCCGATTTCCACCCCCATGATTCTGGTATTTGCAATCGAGCTTGACGGATCAATTTCAAATACCCAGTCATTGTTTAAAATAATGTTCTTTTGAATTTCAATCCCCGTGTAGTTGCTGATGATGCTGAAAAGGGAAAAAATCGTAATCAGCACAGCCTTTCCTTTATAGCTTGCCGGCTGTTGCAAGGCTTGTCTGAATAATTTTGTATGTGCCAATATAAACCCCAATATTACGATGATACCGACTCTTTCCAGCATCATGATCATTAAATGAATCATTTTATTCACCTGATCTTTCAAATTTTATTTTATCATTTTTTATAGTTGGTTTTCATTTCTCTCATTCATCTGCCTGTTTTTTTCAAATCATCTGAAAACATTTCTTTATCAAGACTTTTATCTATTGTAGAATAAACGTGAGCCTTTTGGCAGAGAAAGAAAATGATTTACATAAAGGCAAAATCGAATAAGAAGCAGGGGAGAAGATCATGAAAGCCGTATTTTTTGATTTAGACGATACACTACTTTGGGATGAAAAAAGCGTAAGCACAACATTCGCTGAAACATGCTTGCAGGCGGAGAAGGAATACGGGCTTGATCCGAAAGAATTTGAAGCAGCTGTCCGGGAAGCGGCAAGAGAACTGTACATGTCTTATGAGACATATCCATATACAGTGATGATCGGCATTAACCCGTTCGAAGGACTGTGGGCCAATTTCTCAGAGCCGATCAGTGATGGCTTTAAGCAGCTGAACAAAATTGCGCCGCAGTACAGGCGGAACGCGTGGACGAACGGATTGAAGGCATTCGGTATCGAGGATGCGGCGTATGGTGAGTATTTGGCAGAGTTTTTCGCAGCAGAGCGCCGGAAACGCCCGTTTGTGTATGATGAAACATTTGACGTGCTGGACCAATTAAAAGGGAAATACGAATTGCTGCTTTTAACAAACGGCGATCCGAGCCTGCAAAAAGAAAAATTAGCCGGGGTGCCTGAGCTTGCTCCTTACTTTAATGAAATTGTGATTTCAGGCGCTTTTGGAAAAGGAAAGCCCGATACTTCTATTTTTGAACATTGCCTCGGTTTGCTTCATATCTCAAAAGACGATGCGATCATGGTCGGCGATAATGTGAATACAGATATTCTCGGTGCCGGACGGGCTGGGATGAAAACAGTTTGGGTGAACCGGACTGGGAAGAAAAACGAAACAGAAGTGAAGCCTGATTACGTGATCAGCGATCTTCATGAGCTGTTTGCGATTTTGGAAAATAAATAAAAGAAGATTGTATCTTTTAGAGGAAGATTAGTGCAATAGCTAATCTCCTCTTTTTAATAGAAAGAAGGCTATTATGAGAAGTATGGATGGGTTTATATAAAAACGGTTATATTTTCAACGGTGAACCTGCCAAGATATAAAAAAAAGCTGTTGAACCTATTAGTGAGAACTAACAAGCCAACAGCTTTTTTTATGTTATTTCTTCGCTTCAGCCACAGCCTTCTTCACAAAATCATCAAGTGAAATCGTCTCAGACTTCTGCTCTCCGTATTTACGGACGTTTACTGCGCCGTTTTCAGCTTCTTGGTCACCGACCACAAGCATGTACGGGATTTTTTGCATTTGAGCTTCGCGTATTTTGTAGCCGATTTTCTCGTCGCGGATATCAACTTCCACGCGCAAGCCTTCACGCTGAAGACGCTCCTGCACTTTTTTTGCATAATCAAGATGCACGGACGGTGATACAGGGATGACCTGGAATTGAACAGGTGCAAGCCACGTCGGAAGCGCACCCTTATGCTCTTCAATTAAGAAAGCCACAAAGCGTTCCATTGTTGATACGACACCTCTGTGAATTACGACAGGACGGTGCTGTTTGCCGTCTTCACCGACATAAGTCAGATCAAAGCGCTCAGGCAGTAAGAAATCAAGCTGTACAGTAGACAGTGTTTCTTCTTTTCCGATTGCAGTTTTGACTTGGACATCAAGCTTAGGGCCGTAGAATGCCGCTTCGCCTTCTGCTTCGTAATAATCGCTGCCGATCTCGTCCATTGCGTCTTTCAGCATGGATTGCGCCTTGTTCCACATCTCATCGTCATCAAAATATTTTTCTGTATCTTCCGGATCACGGTATGATAAACGGAATGTATAGTCGTTCAAGCCGAAGTCCTCATATACGTCTTGAATCAAACGCACAGTACGGATAAATTCATCTTTAATCTGATCCGGGCGCACAAAGATGTGAGCATCATTTAATGTCATCCCGCGGACGCGCTGAAGGCCTGAAAGCGCTCCTGACATTTCATAGCGGTGCATCGTTCCGAGTTCAGCGATCCGAATCGGAAGTTCACGATAGCTGTGGATGTCATTTTTGTAGATCATCATATGATGCGGACAGTTCATCGGACGCAGCGCCAGCGTTTCATTGTCCAATTCTATCGGCGGAAACATGCCATCTTGATAATGGTTCCAGTGTCCTGATGTTTCATAAAGCTCTTTACTGCCAAGCACCGGTGTATATACGTGCTCATAGCCAAGGCTTAATTCCTTATCTACGATATAACGCTCGATTACGCGGCGGATTGTCGCCCCTTTTGGCAGCCAGAGCGGAAGCCCTTGGCCGACTTTTTGCGAATTGGCAAAAAGCTTTAATTCTTTGCCGAGCTTTCTGTGATCACGCTCTTTTGCCTCTTCAAGCAATCGCAAATGCTCTTCAAGATCAGCTTTTTTGAAGAAAGCTGTTCCGTATACGCGCTGAAGCATTTGGTTGTTGCTGTCTCCGCGCCAGTATGCGCCTGCAAGGCTTAACAACTTAAATTCTTTAATTTTCCCTGTTGACGGAACATGAACGCCGCGGCACAAGTCAAAGAATTCGCCCTGCTCGTAAATCGAAACGGTTTCTCCTTCCGGAATCGCATCGAGCAATTCAAGTTTCAGGTCATCGCCGATTTCCGCAAAGCGGGCTTTCGCTTCTTCACGGCTGACTTCTTTGCGGACGATCGGAAGGTTTGCATTGACGATTTTTTTCATTTCTTTTTCGATCTTCGGCAGATCCTCCGGTGTAATCGCTTCTTCCATTTCAACGTCATAATAAAAGCCATTTTCAATAACAGGACCGACGCCGAATTTCACATCTTTATATATGCGTTTAATCGCTTGAGCCAATAAGTGAGCCGTGCTGTGTCGCATAATCTGAAGGCCTTCTTCTGAGCCTTCTGTAATAATCTCCACTGTTCCGTCTTCGTTAATCGGTGTTCTAAGATCTATTTCTTGCCCGTTCAGTTTTCCGGCTAATGATTTTTTCTTCAATCCCGGACTGATGGATGCCGCGATATCTTCTGTTGTCGTGCCTTTCGCAAACTCCTTGACTGCCCCATCAGGAAATGTGATTTTTACCATATCTGACATCTTCGTCACTCCTTTTTTTTGCATATAAAAAACCCCGCCCCCTGTGAAAGGGACGAGGTTAACAAACGGAATCGTGGTTCCACCCTTTTTTCCGCACACGCAAAAACAACTCATGCGCATGGCGGCTCTAGACTCTGTAACGGGAGTTCCCGTCAGTCATTACTTGGCAGAAAAGCCGTTCACAGCTGAGGTTCAAAGGCGGTAAAGTGAATGGTCCTAAGCTGGGAAGCTTGCAGCCGGGGGCTTCCCTCTCTTCAAAGCCGGTATCATTCCTTCGTGTCCTTATCAGTACGTTTAACTGATCAATAATCTTCTATGTATTATAAAAGGTTTGCCAAAAAAAATCAACACAAGCATTTTTCTTTTTTCTGTCCAAAACAGCCTTACTTACCTGTAAGGCTGTTAACGGCTATCCTTTCGACTTCTCGGCGACAAACGCGCTCAGCGGAAACATCTGCATCCGTTCTTGAAAGACGTTCTGTATGGTCCTGACCATCATATGCTCAGGCTGGTCAGTGTAAAGCACAAGCTTCTCCGGCGCGATGGATATGAGCGGTGCGAGCAAATGCGAATCTATATACATCGGGTGTTCCCTTACAAAGCGCCTGTCTATGTATTTTTTTTGCTCCCGTTCAGAAACATAGCGCAGCTCCCACAGTGTAAATGTTCCGTCATGGACGATATGAACCTTTTCCATTCGCGGTGTGTTAGAGGTGACGTAGTCTCTCAGCGTTTGAATAAAGTTTTGGTATTCCTGCTCCATTTTGTATTCATCTATCGCTGCTTCCACATACTCTCTGAGCTGTTCGTAATAATTCCCAAGACGAAATGTTTGAAAAGAACGCACTGAAAAAACTCCGGTCTCTAAAGAAATCGTCTGCAGTTCCTCTAAAATATACTGTGACCGAGGAAGTTTTTTTTGTTTGAACGGCAAATCATCAAGGTCCCCTTCAATGATACTGTGGGCGAGCTGAAGAATTTGCTGCTGCTCATCCGGATCAGAGAAGCAATACGATCCTTCAATCAGCGACAGCATATGCTCGTCTTCTTTACATTCTAAAAAAAACCTGACCAAGACCGGCTCGATGAAACGCTGAATTGAAAAATCAGCTTCAGCTTGTGCGATTGCGATTTTTTTTATGTCTTTACGGACAATCACTTTTTTCCTATTGTCCGATTGCTGAATGAGATGTAAAAAAGCGGCTGTGTCTTGGTCATCTTCAAAGATCATTTCAAGCATGTTTGTCCCCCCTTACGGCATCTGTTACAAGTATATGGGGGAGACTTTTAAAATAGACGTAAAGCTCAATGCCAAATCTTAAACTTCGTCAGTGAAACAGGCTCGGCATCTTCTTTTTGAAAACAAACGGCAGTGTTAAAAAAATGATATAGATGACAATCACGATGGAGAACACAAGGACATTGCCCGTAAAAAAGCTTGCGCCAAGCACATTGAGCGCGATGGTGCCGGGGATGATCCCCGCGGCGGTGGCTGCAAGGTATGTCCATGGTTTAATATTGGAGATACCTGCAGCGTAGCTGATCAGATCAAAGTTAATCGGCAGGATTCGGAGCATAAAGATATAAAAAAATCCGTTCTTCTCCATTTGTTTCTGAATGTTTTCAAGTCTTACATGATGGCTTTTTTTTCTTGCGGCAAACAGGCCCGCCGCAAGAAATGAAACAGCCGCGGCGCACATCGATCCCATTAACGTGTACATCGTTCCGAGCATCGGGCCGAACGCGAGTCCGCCGGCTACTGAAATTACCGAAACAGGGAACAGCACAAAGGGCCGAATAATAGATATCCCGATAAAAACAAGCGGAGCAAATACACCAAAAGATAAAACCCATAATCGGATCTCTTTTGGCGACACATTGAAATATCTCCGATTAGCATAAAACAACAGCCCTGCTCCGGCTATAACGGCAAGCCATTTGACAACTCTTTTTGTCTTCATTCCTTCAGATCCCTTCCCCTTTGGGCCGCAAGCCTACTGATGGCGGCGATTCTCTCCGTCAAGACGGATCGGCGCAGCCAAATATAAAATGCGCTCCATCAGTCTGGCCGCTTTTACTTCTTCCTTTTCACCTCTTTGAGAATACGTGAAATGATGCTTCAATTCATCCGGCGAAAAATTGGAGGAGAAAAACGTCGGCAGCTGCTGAGACATTCTGTGCTGAAGCACCGTTCCGATCACTTCGTCCCGCACCCAGCTCGTCATGGATTCCGCTCCGAGATCATCCAGCATCAGGACGGGGGTTGATTTCACCATATTGAGCTTTGCTTCCAACGATTGATCTTGCATCGAGTTTTTCAGTTCTCTGACAAATTCAGGGACATATACGATCATTGAAGAATATTCTTTCTCTGCAAGTTCATTGGCGATTGCGGCCAGAATAAATGTCTTTCCTACACCGAATTTCCCGTGAAGATAAAGTCCCTTTCCTTTGCCCGTTTCATTGTATTGTTTCAAAAAATCTGTGACGTGCTGAAAAATGCCGAGCCTGCTCGAATCGTTTATATCAATTTGCTGGAATGTGGCTCCGAGAAGGTCCTGCTGAATGTACATACTCTTCATTAAGGACCGCTGTTTTTTTTGCTGATCAAGCCTGCGTTTCACCGGACATTCATAATATTCAATATCAATGGACCGCCCGTTTACAACAAGCTTCGGATGATAGCCTTCTAAAAGATTGTTGCAATTTTCATCCTCTGAACAATAAGCGCAATTTTTGCTTTGCTGAGCATATTCATAAAGCTTATTTAAGCTGCGTTCAATCATGCTTTGACTGATATCGCCATGCTCTTTTAAAAAAGCTTGTACGTCTTGGTCCTTCATTACTTTTTCTTTCATTTGTTCCAGGCGCTTCTGGAAATCCGGTCTGCCTGTTACTCCTTGCAGGGAACGGCTGATTGGTTCCATGTATCAATTCACCCCGCTTCTCTGTCTCTAATAGGCAGAGTATTTTTTGAGTTTCTTCATTTCTTCCATCATTTTCTTCTTTTGTTCTTCCAGATCATTTTGGCTTAACTGCTGTTGTCCATCAGCAGATTTCGGCTTCTCTGTTTTGTCTTTCAGCCAGTCAGGGAGCTTTTCTTCGCGTATAACTTTCTTGTTTCTGTTAGATGGCTGATTTGCTTTTCCGTCTGCCCATTCTAAATACTGGCGATGCTCTTCTATTGCAAGTTTCATCGCTTCTCTAACTGTTTTCACTTTTTTACGGGCCCAGTGTGAAGCGATTTTCTGGATATAATTTTTTGACAGCTTCATATCAGTTTTGAGCATAACATAATAAATTAAAACATTTGTTACACCTGGCTCAAGTTTCTGTTCGAACATTATATCTTCAATAATTTTCAAATCAGCTTTAGACGGCTCTGTCCCGTCCCCGATATCTTGAAGAAGCTTTCTCGGAGAAATCATTTCAAGCTGTGCAATGAGCGTGCCGTCCAATGAGTCCTGTTCTGCCTGTTTTTCGCCTTCACGCAGGCGCACCGGCTGTGTCTTGTCGATCAAGTCCGGCAGCTGTCCGTTCCGCTCAATCTGATACCAATCGCTCGCCGCTTTTCTCAAGGCTTCGGTTGTAATGACATCCTGTTCATTAATGGCGCTCATGACAACATTTTGCATCTGCAAAGGATCAATTCCATAAAGATATGACAGCTTCTTAATAGATTCACGCACCAGCTTTGTGATGGATTTCCGAGGGATCATTGTTTCTGAAAGCCCTGCTAAAAACAGGTCAAAATCAAACACGTCCTCTGTTACGGTATAAGAGGGCGCTTGTCCGACAGATGTATATTCCTCGCCTTGAGGAAGCTCCATCGTTTCCGCCATGTCGGCCGAAAGCTTCCATTCACTCGGCTGCAAGGCTTCAAACGCATGGTTGAACGGGCGTGTAATCTCCTTCGCCTCCTCTGGGACAGACGGATGAGCGAAAAATTGTTTCAATTGCTGATACGTCGTTTTGCCGACTCTGTTATATAAAAAAACGTTCAGCATTCCATCTTCAAAAAACTCATCCGGCCTGAGGGGAGGAAGCAGCTCATATATAAACATCCGCTCTTGATCAGCCTCTTTTACGTATACCTTTAATAATCCGATCCCTTCAAGTTTCCCTTGCTCTTGATGGATTTTCTTTAAATTCGACTGCGTAATCCCCATCAGCTGCCTGTGAGTGGATTCGGTTCCCCACAGACGGTTTTGTTCAAGCTCTCCCCACAATGTCATATATAGAGAATATGCAAAAGGGCCGATTAAGGGCTGATACAGTTGTGTAATGATTTGTCTGTCAATGTCCTGCAGCATGGAACGGCTTTTCACCATATAAGGGTCTACAGGCAATACATCTTTCCAATAGTCAGCCATACATTCTCAAACCTTCCGAATTGTTTCTACTTCTCATTTTACACCGTTTCTCATATCTATCAAATGCCAAATTTGCTCATGAGAAAAGAGCTAGAAGATTCCTTTTAGCTCTTAGCGCTCTTTCTTTATTAAATCTTTTAATTCATCAATAAATACATTAATGTCTTTAAACTGGCGGTATACAGACGCGAATCGGACATAGGCGACTTCATCAACCTTAGCCAGCCTGTCCATCACCATTTCCCCGACAAGTTCGCTTTTCACTTCAGAGACGCCTTGGTTTCTCAGTTCTTTTTCAATATCAAAGCACATATCTTCAAGGATTTTCAAAGGAACCGGTCTTTTTTCACAGGCTTTAATTAAACCGCGCAGCATTTTTTCCCGGCTGAATTCTTCGCGTAAGCCCTCTTTTTTCACGACGATAAGCGGAATCTCTTCTACCTTTTCAAAAGTTGTAAAACGGTAATGGCAAGATTCACACTCCCGCCTTCTGCGAATTGATTTTCCATCGTCCACAGGCCGCGAGTCAAGAACGCGCGTGCCGTTATGCTGGCATGAAGGACATTTCAATATAATCAGCTCCCATCTATTTCGTTGCTATGATGTCTGTTCGGCAGCTTCCGGCTAAAATGTCGTAATAGATGATGACGATTGCCCAATCTGTCGGGAGAGCCGTTTGTGCGGGCTGGTTCGGACACCCGCCTTGCTATCAATGATTATTCCCTTTCTTATTTTACAAAAAAAACGGAAAAAGAAAAAGCTGACTGCCATTATTTGCTTTACAAATATAAAAGGAGCGTAAGCTAAAAAGCGCGTAATGGCTTTTTAACTCCAGCTCCCTTTGTGTACGTGTTTAAAATTATAATACTTTGGCTTGAGCCTGTTTAATTTGAACAGGTCCCATTCCTCTTGGTATTTCAATGTTTTCTCTTGTATCAGCATGCAATGCCTCTGCAATGTAGTCAGCAGCGACATTAGGATCTAAGTCTCCACAAGTATAAACATCAATGCTCGCATATCCGTGCTCAGGAAAACTGTGAATCGTTAAATGTGATTCAGAAATAATAACGACTCCGCTTACGCCCTGCGGTGCAAATTTGTGAAATGCAACCTCGCGCACCTCAGCTCCTGATTTTAAAGCAGCATTTACAAACGTTTTTTCAATAAAATCCATGTCATTCAGCTTATCAAAATCGCATCCCCATAGCTCGGAGATAACGTGACGCCCCATTGTTTCCATAGTCATGGACCCCCCTTAACAAGAATTAAAAAGTGAAATTCCAACAACTGGGTCGGCTATTTACCACGGGGGAAAGTTAGTCCGGAGAGGTCCTAACCCTTTAAGTAATCCCGAAACAGTCTCGAGCAAGAAGTTCACGAAAAATAGTATACTTCGTTTAAGTCTATTTTGCAAGGCGAGTTTTTTCAAAATTGCAGGTAAGGGTTTTTGTTAATGAGTGCCCATGACTTTATTTTATACAGCTGAAGGGTGTTTCATTCTCGCGGCAACATGGCGGATGAGATCGACAACCCTGCAGGAATAGCCCCATTCATTATCATACCACGCGAGAACCTTTACTTTACGGTCCTCCATCACCATCGTCGTCAGTCCGTCAATGACCGCAGAATGTGAATTTGTATTATAATCAGAGGAAACAAGCGGTTCATCTGAATAATCAAGCACACCGTACATTGAACTTCTTGCTGCCTGCCTGAAAGCTTCATTCACTTCTTCAGCCGTTACATCTGTTTTTAGATCGACAACAAGATCAACTAATGACACATTCGGAACCGGCACACGCAAAGCGAGCCCGTGCAGCTTTCCTTTCAGGTGCGGCATCACTAATGACAGCGCCTTGGCAGCGCCCGTGGTCGTCGGAATGATGGATTCTCCGCAAGCTCTGGCACGGCGCAAATCCTTATGCGGGTTATCAATATTTTTTTGGTCATTCGTATATGCATGGACGGTTGTCATTAAACCGCTCTCGATGCCGAACTCGTCATCAAGCACTTTGACAACAGGAGCCAGGCAATTCGTTGTACATGAGGCATTGGAGATGATGACATGCTCCTCTGCATCGAATTGATCCTCATTAACGCCCATCACAATGGTAACGTCTTCATTTTTTCCCGGAGCAGTTAAAATGACTTTTTTTGCGCCGGCTTCTATGTGGCTCATCGCCTTTTCTTTTGCATTAAACTTCCCTGTTGCCTCTACCACGATATCGATATCATATTCTTTCCAAGGAAGCTTGTGCGGGTCTCTGCTGTTTAATAAAAGCACTTTTTTGCCATTCACAATAAGACTGTTTTCCGCAGCTATTACTTCTTTTTCGTACCGTCCGTGAGTCGTGTCATACTTTATTAAATGGGCCAGCGTTTCTGCGGAGTAACTCGCATTAATTGCCACCACTTGAATTTGATCATCTAACATTGCTTTTCTGAATACCATTCTTCCGATGCGTCCAAACCCGTTAATTGCTACTTTCACCTTCATAAGGTCACCCCTCATCAATTATGTCATTCTAATTTGTTGTTATCTGAAATTAGTATAACACATTAAAGCTTTTTTGCCAGTACATCTTGATAAAAATCAACGATTGTCATGATAATTTATGATGTACAGTGGGCTTTTTTGCATCCTAAATTAATTTTTATTGTGAATCCGCTTAAAAATCAGACCGGACATGGCATCAAAAAAAGAGCAGACATAAGATTCTGCTCCTTTTTTGATGTTCCGGTATTTTTTAAAGTTCCTGTTTTAATTTATCATTCAATACGCTCTCTTCTAAAACAGAAAAGGTATCGCCATATACTTTTGTGATATGTTTTGCTCCCCACGCACAAAGAGAATCTAAAATACTTTCCAGACTTCTCCCATAATCACTCAGTTCATATTCGACTTTAGGAGGAACTTGATTGTATACGATCCGGTTGATCACTCCGTCCGATTCTAACTCGCGCAGCTGCTGAGTCAGCATTTTCTGCGTAATATCCGGCATAAGTCGTTTTAATTCACTTGTTCGTTTTTTGCCATGTGTGAGATGGCAAAGGATTACACATTTCCATTTCCCTCCTATCACTTCCAGTGTCGCTTCTACTGAAATATTGTATTTTTTTTTCTGCATATTCAATTCATCCTCCTCTTCTATAGGAACAAAAAAGTACCTATAGCACTTTTAAGTACGTACTTTTCTTTAATGCGTATATCTCTCATAATAACATTTGCCGCTCGATATTGAACAAACTCTCATTATTTATATAGCTTGCTCGGCAGAATTTCAATCATACAGCACCTAATAGGAGGAGAGGAAAATGACTTTAAATAAAAAACGCAGCACACTCGCGCTTTTGGCGTTAGCCGTGAGTGCATTTGCCATCGGAACAACAGAATTTATCAGCGTTGGCCTTTTGCCGCTGATCGCGGATGATTTACACATCCCTGTCACGACAGCCGGTTTGACCGTTTCCCTCTATGCTTTAGGGGTCACATTCGGCGCGCCGATTCTGACATCCTTGACATCCAGAATGCCGCGGAAAACTTTATTAATTTGGATCATGTTGATTTTTATTGCCGGCAATACAATGGCGGCCAGCGCAACGAGTATTGGAGTTTTACTGGCCGCTCGGGTGATTTCGGCATTTTCACACGGTGTATTTATGTCAATCGGCTCCACGATCGCAGCGGATCTTGTACCTGCACATAAAAGAGCGAGTGCGATTTCGATTATGTTCACAGGACTTACCGTTGCAACCGTTACCGGGGTTCCTTTCGGGACATTTATCGGACAGCAATTCGGCTGGAGACTTGCATTTATTGTCATTATTGCAGTCGGCGTTATTGCTCTTGTCACAAACGGCATCCTTATTCCATCGGATTTGCGTAAAGGAACCCGTACAACGTTTCGCGACCAAATCAAGCTGGTGACCAATGGACGCTTGCTGCTTTTATTTATCATTACAGCATTAGGATATGGAGGAACCTTTGTTGTCTTTACTTATTTATCCCCATTGCTTCAGGAGGTAACTGGCTTTAAGGAAGGCACTGTAGCTTTTATTTTGCTTATTTATGGCATTGCCATTGCAATAGGCAACATGATTGGCGGAAAACTGTCTAACCGGAACCCGATTACTGCTCTATTTTATATGTTTATTGTGCAAGCTATTGTGCTTTTGGTTTTAACATTTACGGCTCCTTTTAAAATAGCGGGCCTCCTGACCATTATCTTTATGGGATTTTTGGCTTTTATGAATGTGCCTGGGCTCCAAGTATATGTAGTCATGCTGGCCGAGCGTTTCGTACCAAGCGCCGTCGATGTGGCGTCTGCCATTAATATTGCTGCTTTTAACGCAGGCATTGCGATTGGTTCATATTTAGGCGGAGTGATCACAGATTCGATTGGACTTATTCATACGGCATGGATCGGATCATTGATGGTTTTAGGAGCGGTGGGGCTGACAGGATACAGCCGCCTTCTCGAAAAACACGACCAAAGAAAAACAGTACAATAACTATCTTTGAAAGTAGGTGATACGCTTCTTTTTAGACCGGATTATTTTTAACTATCAAATACATGTAGCAAATTAAGGAGGAAATCAATAATGGCAACACATTTACAGGATACAGCAAAACTTCATAACGGAGTGAAAATGCCTTGGTTTGGCATCGGAGTTTTTAAAGTTGAGGAAGGTTCAGAGTTAGTGAATGCCGTCAAAACAGCCATTTCCCATGGCTACCGCAGCATTGATACAGCCGCGATTTACGGAAATGAAGAAGGCGTCGGAAAAGGAATACGTGAAGGGCTCAAAGAAGCCGGGATCTCAAGAGAGGACTTATTCGTCACATCAAAGATCTGGAACGCGGATTTAGGATATGAATCAGCCATCTCAGCATTTGAAGAAAGCTTAATAAAACTCGGATTAGACTATCTAGATTTATACTTGATTCACTGGCCCGTAGAAGGGAAATATAAAGATGCATGGAGAGCGCTTGAAACCCTTTATAAAGAAGGACGGATTAAAGCGATCGGAGTAAGCAATTTCCAAATTCATCATCTGGAAGAATTGATGAAAGATGCTGAAATCAAACCGATGGTCAACCAGGTGGAGTACCATCCGCGGTTAACCCAAAAAGAACTGCAGGCATTTTGCCTGACTCACGGAATTCAGCTTGAAGCATGGTCTCCTTTAATGCAGGGCCAATTGCTGGATCACCCCGTGCTGAAAGAAATTGCACATCAATATAACAAATCTGTTGCACAAATCATTTTGCGCTGGGATCTGCAAAACGGTGTCATCACCATTCCCAAGTCAACAAAAGCACACCGGATTTCAGAAAACGCAAACGTGTTTGATTTTGAATTAACAAATGAGGATATGAAACGAATTGATGAGCTGAATCAAAATGAACGAGTCGGTCCGGACCCAGACAATTTTGATTTCTAATATAAAAAAAGAAACACCGTTCAGAAAAGATGAACGGTGTTTCTTTATGACCAGCCAGAGATGATGTCATCGAGCCGGCGTTTTGTTTGCTCTAAACTGCCGCTGTTATCAATGATCTTGTCGGCACGTTTGATTTTATCTGCTAACGGCATTTGTGAGTTAATCCGGCTCAAGGCTTCTTCCTCTGTTAGCTGATTTCGCTCTTTCAGCCTTTTGAGCTGAAGCGCTTCTGGTACACTTACGACCAGCACCTTGTCTACCAAATGCTCCAGCTTGCTTTCAAACAGCAAGGGAATGTCTAATACGACGAACGGCTCGTTATTTGATACTCCCAAATCCCGTTTGCTAATCATTTCCGCTCTTACAGCGGGATGCACAATTCCGTTTAATGTAAGGCGTTTTTCTTCATTATTAAATATAATGGCCCCAAGCTTTCTTCGGTCTATGTCACCATTATCCAGCAGGATGTCTTCACCAAAAGCGTCAATGATTTGCCGGTAGGCCGGCATCCCTTTTTCAACCGCTTGTTTTGCAATGATATCCGCGTCTATAACAGTGATTCCTTTATTCTTCAGCATATTGGCAACCGTACTTTTGCCGCTTGCGATGCCTCCCGTTAAACCAATGACTAAGGTCAAGAACGCCACTCCTTTTTTACAGTTTCCACAGCCCGATCGTGATAAGCAAGAGCCCCGGCAAAAACGCCATTTTATCAATCCAGCTCCATTTTGATAACACATGGCCTGCATATATACCTATTGATACAAACAGCGAGCTCATGATTGCAACAGCAAAGCTCAAGGTGATAGGGGAAAATCCAAGAATTGCAGCGCCGATCCCCGCTCCGAAAGCGTCAATCGACAAGGCAAAGCCGAGCAGGAGCGCTTCTATTCCGTTAATGGTACCGGACCTGTCGATATCAGCGCTTGTCGGTTTCCTTAAAATGTGGATCACAATCCCCAATGACTTAACCTCTAGATTAAGTAAAGTTTTTTCGTGCAATAAGTAATCCTGTTCTTTTGTCGGCCTGAAAAATTGGTATAAGACCCATGCGCCGATTCCGACTAAAATCAGTCCGCCGAGTTTTTCTGTCACATACACGGGGAAAAACTTTGTGAGAAAGCCCCCGATCAACATAGACAAAAACATGACAGCGCCTGAACAGCAGGCAATCACGATAATGGCTTTCAACGGGATCTTCATTTTTCGCAAACCGTACGTAAATCCGACCGAAAAACTGTCCAAGCTGACTGCCAATGCCACTAGCAGCAAAGAAACCATTTGCATATCCGTTTCTCCCTTTCTGTTGGTGCGCGATAATCAGAGTCTTTTTTAAACCCCAGCATTTATTACATGGGCTCTTTATATATATGGGAAAGATGAAACATTCGTGTTATACAAACAAGAGTTTTCTTTCCTAAAAGACTTTGATCATTCACACCGCCAGCTTGAACAGTTAACCTTTATTGTTTCTGGCATTTGGCACAAAAGTGTGTGCCTCTTCCCCCGACGACGATTTTAGATATCATGGTACCGCACGTTTTGCATGGTTTGTCTTTTTTTCCATAAACAAAATGGCGGAGCTGAAACATTCCGATTTCACCTTGGGAATTTATATAAGAACGAACGGTGCTTCCTCCCGCATCAATGGCTTCTAA